>JBJBDL010000003.1:0-2116227 GCA_047285305.1 Synechococcus sp. | reverse complement strand
GAATTAATTACCGCAGCTTCATCGCTACATTTTAAGGCTCGAAAAAGAGAGGGTAGGGCCTTTGGACTTTTTCGTCTGCCAAGGGCGTCAATCGCCTTGCGTCGTGTGATTCGATTAAAAAGATGCTCTGGATCAAGCTCTGCAGCCTGAATCAGCACATCAAGTGATTCTTCACTGTTACTCGCTCCAAGCCTTGTGGCTGCCATGTATTTATCAACGGGCCTCTCGAGTGAGTCTGGATCAGCCAAAATCACCGCCATGGCCTGCTCTTCTGTCAAGCCTTCAACCAAGTTGTCGAATCGCTCGGCCATGTTTAAAGCGTCATCAATGAAATTTCTGGATTTTCTGTCAGCGGGTGTTTAGCTGCAGTTTTAGAGCAGCTGACCTGATTCTGTTGAATCTGCAGTGACGTCGAAGTTCCATCATCTCTTTGACCATAGCATCCACGTCTGAATATCAGTGATGATTTATGACTGGTTGATTGTCTTCTTTAATTTGCGCTGTCTTTTTATGAATACGTTCTCGCCGTCTGTTATCGTAAGAAGAGGGGTTTTTGTATCATGCCAGTCTCACCCGAACTCGAACAAGCTCTTCCTAGCTTTGTTGAAGCTGTTCAAAAGTCAGCAGATGTCCAAGATCAATTGAATCTTGTTGTTGATTTGGAGCAATTAAAGGCAATTGTTAATAATGTTGAGCCCTCATTGACTGGTGCTGCATTGATTCCATATGAACAGGCGACGAGCCCTCCAAAAATTACCATTGATTCAGGTATTCTAGAAAAAAATATTCCATGGCGTTTATTACGATGTCCGGGTGGTCCTTTAGTGCTGCAGATGATTTGTGAGAAGGTGAATTTTGCACTTTGGATTGAAAGCTGCTGAAGATGTCTGCTTCTGTTATCGATGATTTTGTGCAGATGGTTGTCTATGATCATTCTGTTGCAACTGGATTGAAGTCTTGCACCACAGATCAAGATATCGTAGATTTTGCGGCTTCCCGTGATTATGTCTTTTCAATCACAGCTTGGCTTCAGTATGTTGAATCAGATTCAGTTGGTTTATCTGAATCTGAAGCCTTGGCGATCCAGGCCATCTCAAACGATCACTGGTCATGGGCATTCCGTAGGATCACCCCTTGGAGAGCAATGTTGATGGATGGTGCCTAGTTTTACGGTCTACTGAAGGAAGTTTCGTTTAGAATTCTTCTACCGATTTCGATGCCTTTTGATGACCGGTTCTGCTCTTAGCGCAAATCAAGATCAAGTCTTAGAGGCTTTTATTAATTTAGTTCGTCAAAGTCCAGATCTAAAAGCACAAATTAAGGCTGCCCTTAATCAAGATCAAGTCATTGATATTGCTGCCGCTAATGGTTTCGATATCGATTCCTCTGCTATTTTGAGAAAATGGAGCAAACATACTGATTTTAGTCAAGATACCTGGATGGGCTGGTTTGAAGAATAGCTTTCAAATCAAGAATTAATTTCTGAATATCTTGTTGTTTTGCTACCTTTTTTCGCCCAATATGTAACAAGATCTTCTCCTCCTGGTCTGGGCACGCTTGCTGTTGCTTGCAGTATTTTGAACGATCGTCTTGGTCCCATCGGCCAGTTTCCAATTGCTTTGACTGTTCTAATCCTTCCCCCAATTGCTTGTATAGAAGCCTCAAACTTATCGAGTTGAGTTTGATCGACTGTTTCAAAGATAAAGTCTGTACCAACACATATTAGATGCTGTGAGCGTATCCAGGACTTCATTTGTTTTTTGACCTCTTCCATTCTAGCTCTTCGAATTCAGCCACTCATCATTGATTTCTTCTGAGAAGCTTTGGATTCTTTTGAATCTAAGAAGGCCGTGTTCAGAACCCCAAATCTGTTCGTCCGTTTTTGGATCAAAGCCTCGATCACGACTAACCCAATTTTCTTGGTCCACTTCAACTTCACTCACAAGATAAGTGAGTTTTCCATCTCGTGGAACCAAACAGTTTTTCCCTGGCTCAACTTTACCGATGTAATGCCCTTTCTCTCTACGATGAAAGTGCATTGCACATCCACAACGTTCTTTTAGGGTTGTGGAATCGATTGCATTCAAGATTTTAGGATCCCGACCAGCTCCCGCTAACCTTCTGGGGTTTGAGAACCCATAGTTCTCAACCACAAAAGTATCTTCATGCGTAGTTAATCGGTGAATCCCCTGTCGGTAGGGATCCCACGGTGCATAGTCATAACATTGTTCAGAATAAAAACCAGGCCCTTCGAAAATATGCCAGGGCAATGGTCGAAAGAAGATATTGATACGAGCAAAATCTTTCGGGTCTTTTTGTGACTGTTCGATGTTGTCGTAGACGCCTGCAAGAGTTGTGGCAAACTCGGCAAGAGCTAAATTCTTGTTCATCTTTAGTGATTATGCATTCATTCGTCTAACTTCTGATGCAAACGATGTTTGGAGCACTCCTGATCCGGCTGAAGTTCTTAAGACCGATGACCTACAGCGTACATTCTCTGAGACAAACCAAATTTTTTCTTCGGCAATTGACTGCTCGTAGTTTGTTGTGAGCGTGAATGTACCGTCGTCAGAAAAGTTGTATTCCGAGATTGCCGCCTCAGCTTCTGCATACCCAATACTTCTGATCAACGTCCCCGAAGAAATATCTTTGACCAATGGAACGATAATGCAAGATCCAGATGACACTTCTGATGGGTCATCTGGTTCCCAGTCACTTTCTGCGCACCATTCCATTTTGAATGGAGACGAAATTGTATCTAAATTATATTTGTATGCTAGGGGTGATTCAAGTAACTGTTTAACACTAGAATCATTTTTGCTGATCTCTTCGATCGTAACTTCGCTCAGAACCTCTTCAAACTGTTGGAAGGCCAAAGAATGACCCGAACGCATTGAGCGCCATTTGCCTGAACTTTGAGCAACAAACTGCTCAATTGTCATGCAGGCTTGTGTTGTTTTCTGAGCTGAGCTCATCCAGCGAAGGAGAGTTGATGTGCATCATGTTAACCATGGAGTCGACCATCATGGACATGGCCATGGGAGTTGATGAAACTGACTGGAGGAATGTGTTGTTCCTGTTTGGGTTTTCGCTGGATGGCGGTCGCAGGATAGGCATCGTTAGAAGGTTTGTTTTACGCGATGTTCAAGCCGAATCGCTGAAACGATCAAATTTGAATTCCTCCCATCATCACTGATGAACTAGAGGAAATTCCGGGATTTTCAAAAGGAGTTAGCCTTCGCAATAGAAAGGATCTGGCCTCCCTGTGAGAGGATTGATTTGATCGTGGCCGACATCGATGTTTGGGTCACCACCGATTTCTGCACAGCGCGGCGGTTGGCGCCCACTTGGCGGCGTGATGTCCAGTTGATGGTCAACGATTTGGCGTTGCCAACCCCTCTACGGTCTTGGGCCTCTGGTGAACTATCTGTGCAGAGACTATTCAAGAGTTTTGAATCAGTTTCTGCATTGTCGTATCCGGCAAAACCGGCATCCAAAGCTTTTGCCCGTGTGAAGAAAAGCGTGCTTCCACCGACTACTGTTTGGTTGGCACGATTGTATGGAACTTGGTCGATGCCAAAGGCAGAAAGGTATTCATCGCTGTACGTGTAACTTGCGATTTCAGCTTCGTATCCCTCTTCCTGTAGCAGCCGAACATGTCCCATCAACTCGGCTTGGTCACGGGGTGGGCGGCCCAGAAGATGTTTGAAATTCAGTTCAACAAAGCGGTAAGGGCTGTTGTTTTCCAGAAAAAGCTTTTTATAGGTTTCAGACTGTGCGAGAGCCGTTACCAACCCTTGAACTGTCAGATCCCCATTGATGAACAATGCCTCAATTGAGGGGTTCACATCGAGTTCCATCAGGTGTCGATTACCAAACACCTGTCGGTACGTTTGGCGAATCACATCTGCAGCATGTGAAGTGTCAACGTTGGCTGCTGAGGAAAGGGTTGTTGGCTCAGTCATTTTGTTCTGATTGGAAGGTGATGTGAGTGAGCCACCTCTTTATGAAGTGGCTCCCTAGTGCAGCAACCGACTGCTCTTACATCACCTCAGTGATGGAAACGATCTTGCCCCCGCGTGCATGGATGTACTTCATTTGGCTGCTCATGTCTTTTCCGGACACGACGTAGCTGTTACCAGCGGTGCGTTGACGCGAACGAGCAGCCTGAGAAGCAACAACAATGCGGAAACGCTTCTTGGTGGGATCAGGTGCGCCAGATTGAGTACCAGTGCGGTTTGCCCGGCTGGTGGTTTTGCTCCAGCCACTGGGCGCCAGCCCTGTGGCAACCGAACTCACCAAAGCAGAGCTGCCAAGGACCGTATCGCTTGCGGCATACCCTTCTGCCAGGCTCAGTTGACGGTTGAAGTCAACTTGAGAGCGGCCGCTTTCGGTGAGGATTCGAGCGAACGGAACTGTGTCTTCACCAAAGGTGTTTTGGTATTCAGCGCTATCGATATAGCTGGAGATTTCAGCCTCATAGCCACCTTCGGCGAGGATCTTGGTGTGCTCGCTGATTTCGGCCTGGGACTGCGGTGCTCTTCCCAGGAAATGCTTGAAGTTCAGCTCGATGAAGCGATAAGGGGCACTGGTTTCGAAGAAACGGCGCTTGTACTCGGCTGACAGGCCAACCGCACGAACGAATTCACGTGTGCTCAGATAGCCATCGATGAATTTGCTCTCAGCTGAACCTACGCGCTCGAACTCCATCAGATGGGGATTGCCCATCACCTGTTTGTAGGTGGAACGAATCAGTGCAGCGAGTTGATCTGGGCCGTCACCTGGGCAACGTTGGTAAGTCTCTTGCTCCCGCTGGCCAAGACCGAAGGTGACATACACGTCGCCCCGCATGGGTCCGGAATCTTTGCCTGAGGTGATTCCAGGTGCTTTGCTGCTGAACTGCGTGGCCGTGAAACTTCCAGAGGAGGGACGCAGACCAATGGGCTGACTTGGCAGGCTGATCCTTGGAGCCACGCCATTGGCGAGGCTGCGGGTCAGCGCAGGACTTCCGCCACGGGCACTATCACTGCCGGCAAAACTCTTTTGAAGAGCGGCCAGCATTGGGAAGGCTGCTGTCGACAGGTCAGCGGGTGAACTCCATGAACGGGCATAGGGCACAACGTCGCTACCGAAGACTTCGAGGTACTCCGCGGAGTCAACGATGCTGTCGATCAAGCCGTCGTGACCGTGTTCTGCCTGAATGGCGATTTTCGCTGAGATCTCGGCCTGTGTTTCAGGTGCTCGACCCAACAGGTGCTTGAACGTCAGCTCGACACCCCGCTGTGGAGCAACGCTTCTGAAGAAACGGTCCTTGTAGAAGCTGGACTTGGCAAGACCACGAACGAATTCACGCACCGTCAAACGACCGTCCCGAAGCTGAGCTTCCAATTCCGAGCAACGCTCGAAATCCATCACGTGGGCGTTGCCAAAAACCTGTCGATATGAAGCACTGATCACCGTTTCCAGTGATGCCACATCTTCTGGGCTGTAGCACTCGCTCGTCACGCGATGGGGGCAGTCAGCATGAGTGCGCGGACCAACCCCAATCGCCATCTGATCACACGACTGCTTCAGGAACTCACCAATGGTGAGGGCGGCGGTTTGGGCTACTCCCTTGCGCTGGAAGCGAACGGGATTACTCCACTTGCTGGTTGCGCCGAAGCCAAGAGAAGATTGTGTGCTGGCCATTGTTTTGTGAGGGGAGATGGGGTCGTGTGCGTCGAGATGGGAGGGGATGAAGCGTTAGGTCACCGGCGTAATGCTTGCGATCTTGCCGCCTTCGTTGTGAATGCGTTTGAACTGCTCTGAGAGCTTGTCGAACGGCACGTAGAAAATGCGGTTGCTGCGGGTGTAGCGGGAAATCCGCCTGACATTGTTGGCTTTGTAGGCCGTGACCTCGACCCGATATGTAATGCCTTGATCGCCTGCGCCAACCCCAAGACGTGTGGGTGCGTCCTGAAGGTTGGTTGAGGGACGGAAACTCCAGCCAGCGGTCTCTTTGGAGGATGGGGGAACCACTGCGATGGCTCGGTTCAGATAAGCCGAACCACCCAGCTTGCTCTTGTTGCCTGCAAGATCACCCTTGAGGCTGCTGCTGCTGTTGCCTCGCAGCAGCTGGAAGCTCCAGGTGAATTCCTGCAATGTGGCACAGCTTTCGGTCTTCCAGCCACGCTGATAGGGGACCGTCCATTCGCCGAAGGTGTTTTGGTATTCCGCGCTGTTTAGGAAGCTGTCGATATCAGCCTCATACCCTTGGCTGTCAAGGCGATCGGCGTGCTCACGCATTTCCGCGTAGTCAGCAGGTGCGCGACCGAGAAGATGGCGGAAGGCCAATTCGATGTAGCGGTATCGCGCGCAGTTATCAAAGAAGCGGCTGCGGTAAAGGTCGCTTTTGGCAATGCGGCCCACCAGCTCACGGACGCTGATTTCACCGAGCTTGAACTGCGACTCTTCGACGATCTGCCGCTCGCTGTCCATCACGTAAGCGTTGCCAAGCACTTGCTTGTACACAGCACGGATGATCTGTTCTTTCCTGGCGTCCTCATCGCCTGGGATCAGCTCGAGAGGGGCTTCACTCTCCTCAGAGAAGCGTTCGACCCCTAGAAGCGAGGCTGGACCGAAAGGCATGAATTCACACGCAGTGGTTCGACTAATAGTCCTTCAGAAGCTCACGCCCGAAGAGCATTCTTTATAAACCTCAATCAATTGTGTCCGACTGTTGCGTCACGTACTGATTCCCCTGCCTTGACGGCGATCTCGGCGGGTTCTGTAGGAAAAGTTTGGATTCAAATGGCTCGATTTAGGCGTCCTGCCCTTGCCTCTTGATCAGGGACTCAAGGCTCGCCCTTGTTGTGGAGCGGGTCATCGGATTCCAGCAGTCGAGTTCCTGGACGGATCGACTGAGCAGAGCACTAATTTGATCCTCCAGCCCGGTGCAGAGTGAAAAGTCCGCCCCGCGAATCGATGTAACGGTTTCGAGAGCTGCCCCCTCAAGGTTGGCGCCGCGAAGATCGGCCATGTCCATCTCGCAGGTTCCGAAGCGGGTTCCCCGGCACATGGCTCCGCGAAACGTGGCTGATCGCAGGTCAGCGCCTGCTAAGGAAACGCCATCGAGCAAAGCTCCACTCAGATCTGAACCACTCAGATAGGCGCCCATCAATACGCTTCCCCTGAGGTCCATCCCGCGTAGATCTGTGCTGTTGAGAAAAGCCCCATTCAGCTTCGCGCCGGGCCCAACGGCACCGCTTGTGTTTAGTGCAAAGCCCTCAGGCACCAGGGTGGTTTGGTCGTAACGGGCCAGGCGTAAATCAGCGCCTTCGAGTTGGCACTGGCTGAGGTTTGTGCCGCGCAGATCACAGCGACAGAGCTTGGCGTCTCTTAGGTCGAGTTCTCCCAAGTCCTGACCGCTCCAGTCAGCCCCTCGAGCATCGACTGGATTTGTGACTGAGCTTGTTGCTCCGCAGGTTTCGGGTGCTGTCCACTCACGCAGATTTAGAGCCCCAGATTTGGGCATCGACATCTCAGTTGCGCAGCATTGCGACAACGATGGTAAGGAGCACCCGCACGATTTCGAACCCACCGACGGCAAACAGGCCGAGCCAGAGCTTGAGAGCGAAAGCAGGGGGTTCTTCGTTCACCCAAGTGGCAGCAACCTCCAGTCGCTCTGACGGCGCGCCTTGATGGATGGGCGCCCGATCTTGAAGGGCGTCGCGCCAGTCGGTTCCGTAGCGCGGGAATTGTTGGTAGATCGGGATTTCCCCAAGGGGCCGCCCGGGCAGCACGCGCGAGCGCTGCTGCGGCACCAAGTCGTAACCGAAGCAGTTCATGTATTCCGGGCTGTCGAGCAGGGCGTCGACGAAGGTGGTGAAGCCCTTTTCGCCGATGACGATCGACCAGGCCCGGCGTTCGGCGTCGCCATGGGTCGGGCGCCCAAGCACGCGTCCCACCACCTGATCCACCATCCGGTAGTTCGAGTTGCACTGGTAGTAGCCCTGCTGGAAGCGTTCCGACAGCAGCAGACCACGGATGAAATCCCGAACCGTGATGTTGCCGCTCCGGAGCTGTGATTCCAGGAATGGTTCGCGATCACTGCGCATCGCATGGAAGAAGACCTGGCGATAAGCCTGTTCGATCAAGCTGTCCATCTCTGTTCTGGCGCTGTCATCGCCTGCTGCAGAGGAGGCATACGTTTGGGGCTTGATGGTGCTGTTGTCGCCTGCGAGATTGCTGACGCGGCCGTTTTGGGTGTTGAGCGGGTACCCAAGAAGCGGGATGGCCATGAGGTGCTCCGTGAGTAGAAATACTTGGGTGTGATCCTCTCTTGATCAAAAGGTTTTGGTGGTAGTGCTTATCAGCTCTTAACTGCAGATTTGTTGAGCTCGGAGAGTAGGTGCTGGAAGCAGTCGCGGATTAACTGCCGGTCGTTCGATCGCGAGACCCCCTCCAGGGCCTTCTCTTTGAGCTGACCGAGGGCGATGTTCATCCCCTCGATGGGCACGTTCATTCGCCTGTACAGCTCCCGTAGGGAAGCCATGCCACTCGGGTTTGTAAAGCAGCTCTGGTTGCAGGCCACCGCATACGTGATCACGCGAAGAAAGTTCCAACAGTCGCGCCAGCAGGCATCTGCTCTGTCTTCCGGGTGAAGAGCCCCGCCCGGTTGTACCAAATGCGGCTGGGTTTCAATCAGATGTGCCCGTGCCTGGTTTACCAGTTGATCCGATCGTTGGATCAGGTTGTCGGCGAGCGATCCATCAATGCCGGAGATCTGGCA
Organism: Synechococcus sp.; assembly: GCA_047285305.1. Lineage (GTDB taxonomy): Bacteria > Cyanobacteriota > Cyanobacteriia > PCC-6307 > Cyanobiaceae > Parasynechococcus. The sequence goes on along the minus strand of JBJBDL010000003.1, from coordinate 2,107,457 downwards.
GATCGTTGTGAGCTCATCGCTCGAGAGCTGGCGTTGGGCGTGATCAGCACGATCAAGAATGCGGCGCGTGGTCTGTGGCAAATCTTGGTTGAGGCTCAGCCCTTGAACCTGCGCGGTCTGCACCAGGGTCTTGAAGTCGGTGTTTTGAAGGTTCACGGGTTGACGCTGGCCACCGGCGTGGCGATCAGCCAGCCGTGGCGTTCCAGGTAGAAGGCCCACACCAGGTCGTCCCCCAACCCAGGGCAACGGCTGATGGCTGCTTCCGTGAGTTCAGTTGGTACCCCTAACTGCGTCAACAGCCAGCCGACGGCGTCTGGGCTTGAGGCTGTCGCTGTACGGATGGCAGATCCCACCACCCAGGTCAGGCGGGTGTCCTTGAGGTCTCCATTGCTTTCTTCGCAAGCCAGCAGAAGGTTGGCCGCCGTGGTGTGTTGATCAAATGTCTCCTGCCAGAGCGCGATGTTTTCATCACGGAGATTGATCCGAAAACAGCCGTCTCCCACAGGTAGATCCAGCTCACCGCTGCTGCCGGCCTGGTTCTGCAGGGTGGCAATTCTCGGATCTGCCAGTGCGCTCATCGAGAAACGCCGATCAACTCGAATGTAACCAGTGTCCAGGAATTTCCTCGACCCAGTCAGCGGTTCGTGGGAATCGACATGGATCGGCCGTCATCCCCGAAAGATCCTGTCAGGAGTGGTTGTCGGAGGGCACCTCTGAGGATTTCTTTTTCAGCACACCGGTGATGGTGGCAAGAGCAAACATGGCCAGCAGAGCCAATCCCAGGGTGAGGCTGGCGCCCTGAGCGGCTCCTGCGCCGACGGCCACGAGGATCGAATCGCTGATCAGCACACTGATCAGCAGGGCCGGAGCGAACAGACGCCAGTGGGTGCGGCTGATCCCGATGGCATAGCTGAGGAAATCAAATAGTCCGGTCATCAGCAGGCCGGTCATCAAAAAGAAGTTGCCCTCTAGCTGGTTCTTGCTGAAGCCATCGATGCGTTTCATTGCGCTGGCCCCCACCAGGCGGCTCACCGGTCCGCGTCCCCAGCGGCGGGCGATGAAGAAGGCCGCACTGCAGAACACCAGGTCCGACAGGATGATCGTGAGATAACCCGCTTTGAAGCCCAGCAGCGAGCCGGCCAGCAGGGAATACACCGAACTCGGCAGTGCCGGCAGGATGATGCTGACCCCTCGCAGCAGGAACAGGCCGAGTGGGGCCCAGATGCCCATGTCGTTCACGGCGCTTTGCAGCGGAGCGATGCCATATCGCTGCAAATAAACGACGGCAACAATGAAGACGGCGACCCAGGCGCTGACCTTCAGCCCTGTCTTCAGCCTGGACATCTCTTCAATCGCTCGATAGCCCTGGGGAATTTAGGCCAGTCGTCGCTTTCCCCAGGGCCGTGGACACGAAGCTCAGCATCGATACCATCAGCGAAATTTCTCAACACGAGGCCAGCCCGGTGACCACCACCTCCCCGCGCACCGCGTTCGAGCAACAGCTGTCCACCCACCTGCTCAGCCTCAGTGAAGTGGTGGAAACGCTGGCGGATCGGTTGATGGAGCTGGAGACTCGGTTGGCCGCCGTTGAAGGCCAGCAGCTGGCGGATGCGGAAATCGCCGCAGTAAGCAATGACGCCGGCGAACTGCTCCTGGCCAGCGAAGAAAAGGTGCGGATGCTTCGGGATCGTCTGACCCCAGGTGAGGTCGTGGAGCTGCACGCTGATTCCCACGCTGGGGAGACGTCAGCAGCACACGACCACGACATCTCAGAAACCCCTGAGATGGAGATGGATGGCGACCGAGTCGAGGACGAGGCCTTCAGTGACGAGACCCTCAGCGATGACACGGAATATGTGGATGATCCCCAGATCGATCTGCTTTCCGCCTGATCAGGCCAGCTCCAGCAGCCTGATCCGGAAGGCGGCCACCTGGCGTGCCATGTCTGGGGAACTGATCAGAAAGGGGTGATCGGCCATCGCCTCGAGCACTGCTTCGAGATGCTCTTCTTGACTGAGTTCAGCTTTGCTGCTGCTTCGGAGTTGCTTCCAGGTGCGGTCGAACACCATGGCGAAGCTGTCGGCGTTGTCGAAAACCCGATCTGTGCCTGCATCTGAGGAGATGAATGACACGGCAGTTTTGGCATCAATGTGATGCCAGGACCCAGATTTGAACTGGGGACACGGCGATTTTCAGTCGCCTGCTCTACCAACTGAGCTATCCCGGCGCGCCGCCGAAGCGACAACGGAATCTTAAATCACCGCCTGCGCTCCCTCGCGGGGTTCGTCCAAGGCAGATCAATCCAGCCACGTGGTGGCCAGCAGCTTCAAGGGCCTGACGGGCAGTAAAAGCGGTGGCACCCATTAGGGCACCAGCGACCCCACCAACTAAACCGGAAGCAGCAGTGCGCGAAAGACCTTTCATGAATTTGATTTCTCTGAAGACAAGGTCTTCGAAATGGGGTGACCTACCTCCTCCATCCGAGTGATTTTTCAGGCTGATTTCAGCGGTTCGCATCCCCCTGCGCTCTAAAGAAGATCATTTGGTCACTGCCATCGCGTCATCTGAACGGCAGTGAACCTCAGCCGGGGTGATGTTGTCTTCGGAAGTTCTGCCGCAATGGAACGTCCATCCAATGGTTTCTCCAATGACCATTGGGCGCTGATAACACCACTGACTCCTCAGCCATGAGCGATCCGGGGAGTCAGATCAGCGTTATATGGCGGTGAGCACCAACTTCAGGTTCAACCCTCGGGATCGTGCAGCTGTTCCCACCGGCCGAGCATGGGCTCTAACAAAGGTTCTGGATAACCCTGGTCGTTAAGTCGCCATAACTCGTTGTTGAACCTATAGCCGAAGATCGCTGCCATGACGGGTTCCTGTAGAGGGTCACCTCCCATTGGCCGACGCAGGCCCTCATCCCATCCGTGCAGATCATTGGTCTTGTTCATGACGCCATTCTGGGCCACTCTTTTTCTGCTGGTAACAAAATGCCTTGGTCGGTATCAATTCACGCTGAATCGACTGTTGTCACTGGCGTATTTGAGGTTCGTCCCGTTCTGGAGGGCTCCGGCCGGGACGCGGACCCAAGTCAGCGGCAAACTGCTGAGTCCGTCTGTCTTAGGAAAAAACGATTGCTCTTCTCGAACTGGTGGCCTGCATCGCAGCCCGGCTGTTATACGTCTTGTCCGAAGACTAATTGGTGTTATGCCTGATCATTGACTTACGGTTTTACTTACCTAACTTAATGAAATGAAGTCTCTCTCGCTGAATTTTTATTGATTGGCGAATGCTTTTCCAAAAAATGAAATAGTTTCGGTTTGGCCTAAGGGGGCCGTCAAAGGCACTGCGTTCGCAGCGCCTTTTAGTAATTATGACTGGCTCAAAAGCAGCCAAAATCAATCACACTTGAACAAAAAATAGTTCGACCTGCACCTGCGGCATGGGGATTAGATCTATTGAAAGTTCTTAGAGTAGAAAAACTTTTAAGACTTGGTGATCGATAAATTGATTGAATCTGTCATGGCATCATCCCGTTCCTGCTCCAGCATTATCTGGAGGGTGGTGAGCAACGACGCCAGGCTGTTTTCAGCATCTTGTACCCCGCCTCGACGGCGTCATGCCGAAGCATTCGCCTGGGAGGCTTCGACTCAGGCGACAAAAAAAGAGGCAGGCCCCTCAGCCCACCCCAAACAGACGCATTGAAGGCACCACGCCTTCGTTTCAATTCTCTCTAACTGAGGTCCCTTGCCGAGTATCAAATGCGCCTAATTAGGTATTAATCTCTATCCAGATCTCCTCAGGTTTCCTCTGAGATTTGATCTGGCGCTGGCCCCACTGCAAACGCCTCGGGAGAGAGTCCGGGCAAGTTCCCTCGCCCGTGCCTCCCTCACTGATCAGCGGACAGGCAGTGGACAGCACTCCAGCCTGTCTTCCGCTTTGTCTCCCAAGCCTCAATCGCGTTATGCCTGAGCATCCGCCGCCGAGTCATTGGCTCAGGTGGACAAGGTGGAACCCAGCTGTAAGTGCGCACCGCACTCACTGCGCGTGGATCGTTGCCGCTTCGAGCTTGGAATCGGTACCAGAACTGCTGTTACAGGCAGGGTGAAGCGCGCAGACAGCAGCTGAATCAAGGCCGCAAGCGCTTGACCTTGGTGCGGTTGACGCAGCTTCAGCAGCAGCTGGCGAAGCTGGCCTACGTAAGACCCGAGGACGCACCATGGAAAGGGCAGCAAGCCCTTGAGTCCCTGACAAGGGAGAAGCAAGTGCATCAAGGCACGTGGTGCAGGGAGCCGTCGGCGGCAGTGGGCTTTCCCAAGGTCCATCGCAGATCGGGCGGCAGGGCTCTATCAGCAGGGCTTGGGCACAGCTCATGAGCGCGCGATGCGCAGCGGGTCGGTCGATGCAACGAGCGTTCCATTGCTTTGGCGAATCGCTACGAAATCAGGCGCCTTCTTTGGGCATCGCCCGCAGCATCGCCACCAAGGTGCGGTGGGCGTCTTCGCTGTCGGTGAGGGTGTGATCGAAAGCAATGCTGACGCTGGTGCCATCCACCTCCAGTTCCATGGTTTCTGCTTTCACACACACCATGCGTGCAGCAGCGGGATTGCTGACGCCGCCGTAGTGCTTGGCGTAGGCCAGCACCGCTTCGGCATGGTCGTCGTTCATGTGTTTGCAGATTCGTGTGCTGACGGCATCAGTAAGGGGGTCTGCAGGCATTGGGATCAACCAGGTGAGTGCAATCTTTGCAGTGATCGGCTCAAGCGAAGCGCTCAATCAACAAAAGACCGAGGCGAATGCCACTGAAGCCCACATACCCGGCCAGCACGACGAAAAGGCCGATGGCCAGACCATCTCGGAGCTTGGTGGGCATGGGGGTTGGGCGTGATGCTGTGATTCTCACCCGACCAGGGCCTGTTGGGCCAGTTGTGCTACCCCGGCGGCGGGGGGTGTATGGCAACTCGTTACAGCGCAGCCGAGGCGGCGTTCCCGCAGCCGTCGCCATTGGGGATTGCGCGCTCCACCGCCGATGCTGATGATCCGCCTGGGTGCGGAAGCACCCAGCTCTTTCAGGCGGTGCCAACCCTGAGCTTCGATCTCGGCGAGACCTTCCAGCAGTCCATGCAGATAGAGGGCATCACTCACCGGCCGTGGTTCAAGCACCGGTAGCAGCTCTGGATCATCCACAGGGAACCTTTCCCCCGGGGCGGGGAGCGGCCGCAGGCGGAGTCCGCTGTCGGTGTCCGGGTTGATCTGGCGGCTCAGTTCGCTGAGTTGGTCATCGCTGTAAAAACGCCGCAGCACACCGGCCCCTGCATTGGAGGCGCCTCCACAGAGCCAGCGTCCCCCCACGCGATGGCTGGTGACGCCCGGGGCGTGGAGGGGCTTCTCGGTGAAGCACTTCATCACCAGCGTTGTGCCCAGCACGGTGATCCCATCTTCGGGCCCCGGATCGGCGGCGAGCACGGCGGCATTGGAATCCGTTGTTCCGGCAACGATGATCAGATCGTTCGCCAGGCCCAAGGCCTTGGCCTGCTCCGGTGCGATCGTCCCGAGAATGCTGCCGCTGGGACGGATCTCAGGCAGTGTCTGCCGCCAGGGCTGTTCGGCAAAACGGGCTGGCCAGCTGTTCGTGATCAGATCCCAACCCAGACGCAGGTTGTTGCCTTCTTCCCCCCAGCGCCAGTCGTTCAGCAGCCATCCGCTGATCCAGTCGGCCTGATGCCGCAGCAGGATCGCCTCGCCATGGCAGTTGAGGAGCCGCAAGGCCCGGGCCAGGCTGCCGCTGCAGCTGGCGGCCGGACTACTGGGATCCACCAAAGACTTAAGAGCTGACTGCAGCTCAGGGCAGCTCTGGGAGTAGGCCAGTGCTTTCCCCAGTGGGGAACCATCACGATCACAGGCCATCAGCGTGCCGGAGGTGCCATCTACGGCGAGTGCTTTCAGCTGGCTCCTCAGCTTGGCTGGGATTGCCCTGATCAGGTTCCCACAGCCTTCGCGCCAGCTGTGGGGGTTGGCGAAGTCTCCGCCGTAGCCCTGGGATCTGCTGTCGATAACCGCGCCGTTAGAAGCAACAACGGCTGTTCGGATGCCGCTGGTGCCCAGGTCGATTCCGAGCACCAGCGGTGAATCCGTCATGGCTTCAGGCCGAGGCGACCTGCTTCAGCTCCTGGCTTTTCGCTGTCACGTCTTCCCAGGGTGCGTTGAGGTCGTTGCGTCCGAAATGGCCGTAAGCCGCAGTTTCCTGATAGAAGCGGCCACCCCGTTGCTGGGGAAGGTTGCGCAGACCGAAGGTCTCGATGATGGCGCCGGGGCGCAGATCGAAGTGCTCCTGCACCAAGGCGGTGAGGGCATCGTTGGCCAGTGCGCTGGTGCCGAAGGATTCCACCAGGATCGACACTGGCTTGGCCACTCCGATGGCGTAGCTCAGCTGCACTTCGGCACGTTCGGCGAGCCCTGCGGCTACAAGGCACTTGGCCACGTAGCGCGCTGCATAGGCTGCCGAACGGTCCACTTTGGTGGGGTCCTTGCCAGAGAAGGCACCACCGCCGTGGCGGGCATAGCCGCCGTAGGTGTCCACGATGATCTTGCGGCCGGTGAGACCGGCATCGCCCTGAGGGCCGCCAACCACGAACTTGCCGGTGGGGTTCACCAGATACTTGGTGGCCTCGCGGGAGGGCTTGAGGGCCAGATCGGCGGTCGCCGGCTCCACCACATGGGTCCAGAGGTCTTCGGTGATGCGCTCTCGGATGCCCTGCTCATCACTGATCCCGTCCACTTCAGCGGTGTGCTGGGTGGAGATCAGGATCGTGTCGATCGAGACGGGCTTGTCGTTTTCGTAGACGACGCTCACCTGGGTTTTGCCATCGGGAAGCAGGTAACCCAGGGTTCCGTTGTGGCGCACTTCGGCCAGGCGGCGCGACAGCCGGTGGGCCAGGCTGATCGGCAATGGCATCAGCTCAGGCGTCTCGTTGCAGGCGTAGCCGAACATGATTCCCTGGTCGCCGGCACCCACCAGATCAAGGGGATCACCGGCGTGGTCGTCGGCCTCGTTCACGCCCTGGGCGATGTCGGGGGACTGCTGGTCGAGAGCCACCAGCACCGCACAGCTGTTGGCATCGAAGCCACCGGCCCGAGCGCCGCTGTAACCGATCTCCTTGATCACGTTGCGCACCAGGTGGATGAAATCCACCTGCGCCTTGGAGGTCACCTCACCGGTGATCATGCAGAGGCCGGTGTTTACAACGGTCTCGCAGGCCACTCGGCTGGCGGGATCCTGGGCCAGCAGAGCATCCAGAACGGCGTCGCTCACCTGGTCGCAGATCTTGTCGGGATGCCCTTCGGTGACGGACTCGGAGGTAAAGACGTAACGGCTCATTCGGCGCTCCAGATCGGGCGACTTTACGCGTCTGTGCTGATGGCGAGGTCGGTCCAGCTGTTGAGCCGATACTGTGCTGACGGCAGTTCCGGAGCACGCTTCCAGCCACCGGTGAAGCCGATCACGCCGCCGATACCGGCCTCGAGGGCCATTTGGAGGTCGGTCTCCGCATCGCCAACCAATGCACACCGTTGGGGTGGCAGGCCAAGCCTGTTGCACAGCTCCAGAACGGCCTGTGGATCGGGTTTGCACGGATGGTCATCAGCACTCCAGATGCCGGCAATGCCTGCGCCGAGCTGATGGTGAGCCAGGAAGTCTTCAATGCCGGAATGGGTGTCGTTGCTGATCACAGCAGCGGTGACGCCCTGCTGGTGCAGGTTCCGCAGCAGTTGCCCAGCACCGTTGATCAATGGGCTGGGGGTTGTGTCGATCAGGCCGTCCTGGTCAACCGCGTCGAAGCAGGTGTGGGCCAGGGAGAGAGCCTGGGGCCATGAGCAGCCCAACAGGCAGAACACCGTTGCAGTCGAGGCGATGTTGTCCTGCCTGGAGGCAACCGCCAGTGTTCCGCCTGGATCGAGCATGCCTTGATCAACACCAAACGCTCTGCGCAGGGTGTGGCTCAGCTCAGAGGGGTTCAGCGCAGGGGCTTGTTCCTGAGCAACCTTGACGGCTTTGTTGATGCGTGCGTCTGCCAAGGCCAGCAGATGCAGCTCGCTATGGGAAAGGGTGCCGTCCTTATCGAACAGCACCCCTTGGAAATTGCCGATGGGATGTCCCTTCAGCAGCAGTTGGGCCATCAGGCTCAGATCATCATGGAGCTGATCGGATCTTCGCCCTCTTCGGCCTGCTCCATCAGCATCTGCTTGTAACGAGCAGCCATTTCCTCGGCCTTCTCGAACACCTTCTGGGGGTCGGTGAGCATGTCGCCTGGTTCGGGCTCGAGAGCCTTCGTCGACAACGAAATCCGGCCGCGCTCGGCATCCAGATCAATGATCATCACTTTCATCTGATCATTCACGTTCAACACCGAGTGGGGGGTCTCGATGTGCTCGTGGCTGATCTCGGAAATGTGCAGCAGACCACTGACACCACCGATGTCGATGAAGGCGCCGTAGGGCTTGATGCCGCGGACGGTACCCACCACAACTTCGCCCACTTCTAGGCGATTCATCTTCCGCTCCACCAGGGCGCGGCGGTGGCTGAGCACCAGGCGGTTGCGCTCTTCGTCCACCTCGAGGAACTTCAGGGGCAGGAAGTCGGCAACCAGTTCTTCCTTCGGCTTGCGGGTGCTGATGTGGGATCCGGGGATGAAGCCCCGCAGACCTTCCACGCGCACCAAGGCACCACCACGGTTGGTGGCAAACACTTCGGAGTAGATGGTGGCGTCTTCCTTCTGGAGCTGGCGGACCCGCTCCCATGCCCGCTGGTATTCGATCCGGCGGATCGATAGCGCCAGCTGACCATCTTCGTTCTCCTCACTCATGATGAAGAACTCACGGATCTCACCCGGCTGGAGCACGTCGCTCAGACCCTCGACCCGGTTGATCGACACCTCTTGCAGAGGCATGAAGGCAGCCGTCTTGGCGCCGATGTCGATCATGGCGCCCTTCGATTCCAGGGCAAAGACCGTGCCGTTGACGATGTCGCCAGGCTTGAAGTTGTAGTCGTACTTGCTAAGGAGAGCCGCGAACTCATCCAGGGTGAATCCGGCGTCGTCCAGGCTGCGGCTGGCGGCGCGGCTGCTTGGATCATCCGCGGTGGGGACGTCTTCAGGAATGCTCAGGTCCTCACCCTCAAACGCCTGTTCGGCGGCAGCGGTTTCTGCAGAGGCTTCTGTGGCGTTCGCGTCCTGAACCTGATCCTGGATCTGATCTTCTGTCGGAGTCGCAGACATGGGGGGCTGGCGGTCTACCTCAGGTGGGTAGTTCGAAAAAATCACGTGGAACGCCCGCCGACGTTCCACGGAGAACTACTTATTTTACAGACAGGGCCGACAGCGTTTTTAGCCCAGCGATGCCGTGCACGGGTTCAACGAACCGATTCAGCGCACTGTGGCCAGATGGCTTTGTTCCTGATCGGCGTTCAGTGTTTCTAGGGTTGACACGAAGTCGTCAATGCCACGGAACTGGCGGTAGACGGATGCGAACCGGATGTAGGCGACTTCGCTGATCTGTTTGAGATCCCTCAGCACGAACTCACCGATCTCGGTGCTGCTCACTTCCTTGCCGTTGCGTTGCTGGAGTTTCAGTTCGAGCTCTTCCACGAGGGATTCGAGCCGAGAGGTGTCCAAGCCCGTTTTCTCGCAAGCCCGATTCAAGCCGTGCAGCAACTTGCTACGACTGAAGATTTCCCGGTTGCCGTTGCGTTTGATCACCGTTATCGGAACGGTCTCCACCCGCTCGTAGGTGGTGAAGCGAAATTCACAGTTGAGGCATTCACGTCGTCTTCTCACACTGCGTCCACCATCCGCTGCCCTGGATTCGAGAACGCGACTATCTGTGTTTTGGCAGGAGGGGCACTGCATCCCCGAGGACACCAATAAGTTGCACCAACTGTAGACAGTGATTTGAGACTTGAGAAGGGCCTCGTGGACATCAGTCTCATTTGAGGATTCCGTCGACGGCTGTTGCTGACGTGAGACTGCAGTGATCAGCTCGAGTGGGCGAGACCGGCTTGCGACGATGGGTCATGGAAACCATAAAAAAACCCCGCCGAGGCGGGGTTTTGAGAGATCAAATCACTTACCGATTTTCGGCGGATCGCGAAAAGCGATTGCGAAGAAGAGGGTGGCAATCGCGAGGGTAAGGATGAGGACGTAAGCGAAGCTTTCCATCGTGTTGTTCCTAGAGGGCGATCAGTTAAGGGGAGATCCTGCGGGGGGAACGTAGCCCTCGGGCAGGCGACGGGTGGTTTTGTCACCGAGCTTGGCGAAGAGGCCAAACTCAACCTGATCTCCGAGGTCAGGATCAATACCAGCGAACACGTCGCGGTACAGGGTGCGGGCACCGTGCCAGATGTGGCCGAAGAAGAACAGCAACGCGAAGGTGGCGTGACCAAAGGTGAACCAGCCGCGTGGCGAGCTGCGGAACGTACCGTCTGAGTTGTAGGTCTCACGGTCGAAGTCGAAGGCTTCACCCAGCTGAGCCTTACGGGCAAGGCGCTTCACGTCGGCAGGGTCAGTGAAGGTCTGGCCATCCAGTGCGCCACCGAACACCTTGGCTGTCACGCCCTGTTGTTCGAAGGAGAACTTGGCTTCCGCACGACGGTAAGGAATGTCGGCACGGACGATGCCCTGCTCATCTTCCAGAACGACAGGGAAGTTCTCGAAGAAGTTCGGAAGGCGACGAACTTCTAGGTTGCGACCTTCTTTGTCGCTGAATGCGATGTGACCAACCCAAGAGGTTGCCAAACCATCGCCATTCACCATGGGACCCACGCGGAACAGACCGCCCTTGGCAGGGCTGTTACCGACGTAGTCATAGAAGGCGAGCTTCTCAGGGATGGCTTCGAAAGCTTCCTCCTGGGTAGCGCCATCGTCCATCGCGGTTTGAACGCGACGGTTAATCTCAGTTTTGAAATAGCTCTGATCCCACTGATAACGAGTGGGGCCAAACAGTTCGACGGGGGTTGCGGCAGAGCCGTACCACATAGTTCCAGCCACGATGAAGGCGGCGAAGAACACTGCTGCGATGGCGCTGGCCAGGACCGTTTCGATGTTGCCCATCCGAAGCGCTTTGTAGAGGCGCTCAGGAGGACGCGTGGTGATGTGGAAAATGCCGGCGATGATGCCGACGATGCCAGCAGCAATATGGTGAGCAACGATGCCGCCAGGGTTGAAGGGATTGAAGCCTTCGGGTCCCCAAGATGGTTGGACCGCCTCGAGATGACCGGTTAGTGCATAAGGGTCCGAGATCCACATGCCTGGCCCGAAGACGCCAGTGAGGTGGAAAGCACCGAAACCGAAGCAGCCGAGTCCAGCAAGAAGAAGGTGGATGCCGAAGATCTTTGGAAGGTCAAGAGCGGGCTCGCCCGTGCGGGGGTCTTGCCAGATCTCAAGATCCCAGTAAGTCCAGTGCCAGATGGCGGCAAGCATCATCAGGCCGGAAAAAACGATGTGGGCGGCAGCGACGCCCTCAAAACTCCAGAAACCGGGATCAACACCTGTTTCGCCGGTGATGCTCCATCCACCCCAGCTGCCTGTCACGCCAAGGCGTGACATGAAGGGCATCACAAACATGCCCTGACGCCACATGGGGTTCAGGACAGGATCAGACGGATCGAAAATGGCCAGCTCGTAGAGAGCCATGGAGCCGGCCCAGCCGGCTACGAGGGCTGTATGCATGAGGTGCACAGCCAGAAGGCGGCCCGGGTCATTAATGACAACGGTGTGCACCCGATACCAGGGCAATCCCATGGGTCAGATTCGGGGGACAAGACTGCCTATGCAGTCAGACATGTGGGATCGTAAGGGCTTCAGTCCATGGGGCGGGGGAAACGTGACCTGCCCGCAATGGTCAGTGACATGAAAGTCAGCACTCTGCTGTTCACAAAACGCAATGCTTCGGCCCATGATGGGGGTTGGTTGCTTGTGAGCTCATGCCCGTTATCCGGTTTGTTCGCGAAGGGCGTGATGTGGAGTGTTACCCCGGTGAGAATCTGCGTGAGGTGGCCCGGCGCGAGGGCATCGAGCTCTATGGCCTAAAGGGGCAGCTGGGCAACTGCGGTGGGTGTGGTCAGTGCATTACCTGCTTCGTTTCCGTGGTCGACGAAGACAATTCCGATGCGCTGACGGCACGCACTGCCGTCGAAGACAGCAAGTTGCGCCGCAGGCCCCAGGAGTGGCGCCTGGCATGCCAGGCCCTGGTGGAGAAGTCCGTCATGGTTCTCACCCGGCCTCAGGTGAGGCTCGCCAATGCTGATTCGAGATTGGCTGCGGCCAGGCAAGCCCCGCTGCCGGCGGGTCCCACGGCATGGCCAGCGCCTCCGGCCAGTGAGCTCGATGAGGAGTACCAGGATGGGGTCGATGGCGACGGCCGAGATGCCAAGGCTGCTACCGCCGGTGACGAGGCCTAAGGCAGACGCTCCCCAGGCCTCTTGTCGGTGATACCTTCGCCTGGATCCCTCCAACGGCCATGGAAACCAACGATCTCGGATTCGTCGCCAGCCTCCTGTTCATCCTGGTTCCGGCGATCTTCCTGATCGTGCTCTACATCGGCACGCAGAACAACGAGGCCTGATTCAGCCCTGCTCAGGCTCACGCACCAGCAGCACAGGGGCTGGTGCGTGCACTCGGATGTAGTCGCTGACTGATCCGCCTAGAAGCTTGTCCAAATCCACCAGCCCTCTGGCGACAAGAGGACGTCGGTCCTGAGAGGCGATGACCACCAGGTCGGCGTTGCATTCCGATGCAGCCAGGCAAACGCTGCGACCGATGTCCTTCCCTTCGGTGTGGATGGCTTTCATATCGACACCGAAACCCCTGGCCCGCTGAACAGCAGCTTCAAGAACCTCGTCTGCTTTTGTGCGGCCTCCCCGGGAGGGTGCTGACTCCTGGCGTACGACATGAACACCGGTGAGAGTTCCGCCAGGGATTTCACGCACCAGTTCGCAGGCCGTGCGCAGAGCGTCGTCCCCAACGCCTGTTCCGTCGATCGTCACCATCACGCGGTTGACATGCTTGACGTAGAGGTCATCCCGCACCAGCAGCATCGGCCGTGTGGACAGTTGAAAGACGTATTGGCTGGTGCTGTTGGCCAGGATCGATTGAAGCCGTCCGAGGCCGCGGGATCCCATCACGATCAGGTCGGCCTGAACCTCATCGGCAACCTTGAGCACGGTCTGCTTGGTGTCGCCCTCGCGAATCAAGGTGCTCACGCTTGACGGGCTGAGTCCCATGCGCGTGATTGCGCTGTTCAAGAGATTTTCTGCTTCGTCGCGATGGCCGTCGGATTGCGACTTGCTTTGCTCCGAGACCACATGCAGCAAATTGATTTTTGCGGCCTTCAGGCTGGGAATGTCCTGGAGCATCCGGATCATTTCCTCGACGTGACCCTTACCCGAGTCGGCAATCAGAAGGTTCCTGAACAAAGGGAGATGAAGCAGCCTCTGCGGAAGCCTATGGGTGGTTGCCTCCGTGGAGAGAAGCTGATGTCACAGCGTTACGCGGATCATGTACACCCTGACCAAGCGTGTGCTCCCTCAGCACACCGATTACGCCGGTGTGATGTGGCATGGGGCCTATGTGCAGTGGCTTGAGGAGGCCAGGGTTGAGGCCCTCCAGGCTGCGGGCCTTGGCTATGCCGCCATGACCGCGATGGGTGTCGATATGCCGGTGGTGTCCCTTCACCTGGATTACCGCCATCCGCTCCGGCACGGTGACGAAGTGTGTGTTGAAAGCCGATGCCCTGGTAAGCAGGGGGTGCGCTGGCCATGGGTCTCTCGCTTTGTCTGCAGAAACACAGTGGTTGCGGAGGCGTCGGTGAATCTGGTGATGGTGCGTGAGGGGCGCGTGCTCAGGCGCGTGCCGGCGCAGCTGCAGAAGGTGATGGATCAGCTGGTTCAACTGCGCTCTGAATCGAACTGTGAGCCAACGCTGCCGTGGTAGTACATATGCACTTTCTCGGAGTAACTGTGATGGTGGTGGCTCTGGACCTGTTGCCCTGGCTTGGGCAACGCACGCATGGCCGATCTGCGCAGGCTTTGCCGCGTTCAAGCCATCGGACTGTTTGCGCGACGTTGACCGTTACAGGCTCGAGCACGGGGCTGCTCCGAAGCTTGACGTGCCTGTTTATGCCCTTTTACTGGGTGACCTTTGATCAGCTCGTGCTTTTTTTGCAGTTATCCCCTGCTGAGCTGGCCCCCCAGCTTTTGGCCCTTGAGTGTCGGCGCGAACTGCTGTGTGAATCTGGATTGCATTGGCGCAAGCCTCGGCCTTGAGAGACTGCACAACCGTTGCCGGCACTGATGTGTTGCAGTGGCGGCGCCAACAACTCGCCCGGGGTGGCACCGCGGCTGATCTGGATTGGTTGCTTGATCTGGCCGGTGGTCTTCGTTGGGCCAGCTTGCAACGGCTGTTGCTGGACCCCACGCGCACCGTCGCCCTGGAGCAGTCCCTTGAGGTGCTCTCTGAGCTGTGGGAGCGTCACCTTCATGGGAATGTTCCTCTCCAGCACCTGGTTGGACTCTGTCCCTGGCGAGATGTGCTGCTTGAGTCGTCGCCTGCTGCATTGATTCCCCGTCAGGAAACGGAACTGCTGGTGGATCTGGCCATGAGCAAGTTCACGACCACCCCTCCCGCTCGTTGGGCTGACCTCGGCACTGGTTCAGGGGCTATCGCTGTGGCTCTGGCCCGTGCCTGGCCGACGGCACCAGGGCATGGCGTCGACCTCAGTCCCGATGCCTTGCAGTTGGCAGAACGCAATCTTCAGGGTTGCGCCCCGCATCACAACTGTTCGCTGCACCTAGGTTCGTGGTGGTCTCCCCTCAAGAACTGGTGGGGAAGGCTGGATTTGGTGGTCAGTAATCCTCCATACATCCCCTGTGCTTTGGTTGAAGGTCTTGAGGCTGTGGTTCGAGACCACGAACCTCACTTGGCGTTGCTTGGAGGAGCGGATGGCTTGGATGCGATCAGGACTGTGGTGGATGGAGCACTAACGGGGCTGTCGCCTGGGGGCTGGCTTCTGCTCGAACATCACCACGACCAGAGCGCTCAGGTGATGCAGCTGCTGCGGGCTGCTGGCTTGGTGGAGGTCAGAACGGCCGCTGATCTTGAGGGGACCCTTCGCTTCGCGCTTGCTCGCAAACCTGCCGCATCAAGCTGATGAAACTTCTGCGATGAAGGAAGGATTCATGCCTGCTCCGGTTCTGGCCGCCTCCGACCTGGCGCTGCGGCTTCGTGCCTGTGAAGCCGCCATCATTCCCACCGACACGCTGCCGGGACTGGCGGTCCGTCCCGATAAAGCCCAGACCCTCTGGCGCTTGAAACGTCGACCAGCCGATAAGCCCCTCATTCTGATGGGGGCATCAGTCAATGATTTGCTCCAAGACGTGGCAGTTCCGTGCCATCGGGAGGTTGCAGCGTTGGCTGAGCGCTATTGGCCTGGAGCGCTCACCCTGGTGTTGCCTGCCCGTGATGGCGGTGCGGTCCGGTATCTCAACCCAGGTGGCACAACGCTGGGCTGCCGCATTCCGGCCTGTGAGCAGACCCGCGCGCTGCTTCAGATCAGCGGGCCGTTGGCCACCACCAGTGCCAATCGCTCCGGTGAACCTGCCAGCATGACCGCAGAAGAGGCGGCTCTGGTTTTCCCCGATGTCGCGCAGCTGGGTCCGCAGCCCTGGCCTCAACCCTCGGGCAAGGCCAGCACTGTGTTGGTCTGGGTCGAGGAAGGGTGCTGGCGGCTGGTGCGCCGGGGTGCTGTGATTCCAGCAGGGGTTGAGGTGCTCGAGTGATCTCGCTTGTTGGGCTCTGCTTGCTGGTGATGGCCTTGCTTCATTGGGTGCTGGAACCCCTTGAAGCTGTCTTCACCTGGACGCTTCAACTGAATCTTCTCCCCTGGCTGTTGGGGTTGTTCTTCATCTGGCTGCTGGCGGCTGAATCAGACCGCAGCACGTCGCCCTGATCCAGATCAAGCCGGCTAACGGATTTGAACCGATGGCCTTCGCTTTACAAAAGCGCTGCTCTACCGCTGAGCTAAGCCGGCATGGGCTGCATCGTACCGGCTGCCAGGCTTCAAGGCGGGGTCTTCATCCCTGATCAGCTAAAGCACCAGCCCGAGTCGATTGCGACATCCGCTTGTCCGGAGTGATCTGCTGATGTGGCACTCAACGGTGCGATGACTGATCACCAACCACTGGGCGATGGTTGGTTTATTGAGCCCTTCGAGCAACAACAGCACCACCGGCTGTTCAGCGGGGGTGAGGAGGTTCGGGATCGCGGTTTCAAGCTTGAGCAGGTTGCTGCTCAGAGGATTCCACCTTCGAAGGTTGGGCGATGGGGCGACGGATCGGCAGGTTGGCCACCAGGGCGGTGACGCGATCTTCCGTCTCGAGGCTCACATCACCTTCAGCGAGGTCGATCTCCACGTAGCGGGCTACCACTTCGAGGATCTCGCGCCGCATTTGTTCCAGCAGCTCCGGATTGAGGTCGCTGCGGTCGTGGGCCAGCACCAACTGGAGCCGCTCTTTGGCTGTTTCTGCGCTGGCGGGCTGACGGCGCAGGAGTTTGTCGATGAATTCCTTGAGTGTCATCGCCTCAGAAAATCCGGGTTTGCATCAGCTTGCGCATCGTGGCGCGGAGGCCGCGGCGGGCCTGAGAGGGGTCCATCAGAGGAATGTCTTCACCCTGAAGCCGTTGAGCGATGTTGCCGTAGGCCTGGGCTGCTGGGGACGACGAATCACTCAGGGTCAAGGGTTCACCGCGGTTGGTGCTCACAATCACCTGTTCGTCTTCAAAAACAAGTCCCAGAAGAGGTAACGCCAGGATGTCGGTGACATCGTCCACCGAAAGCATTTCCTGGTTCGACATCATCTTCGGCCGCACCCTGTTGAGCACGAGCTGCACCGGCTGCACGCCTTGAGTGTTCAGAAGCCCGATCACCCGATCAGCGTCCCGCACGGCGGCCACTTCCGGGGTGGTGATCACCACAGCTTCTCGGGCTGCTGCCGCGGCATTTTTGAATCCGTCTTCGATACCTGCCGGGCAGTCGATCAACACGTAATCGAACTGGCGTTCCAGCAGAGCAACGATGGCCTGCATGTCCTTGGGCTTGAGCCACTCGAGCATCCGAGGGTTGCCCGCAGGGAGCAGGGCAAGATTGGGCTCCTGCTTGTGCTTCACCAGGGCTTGCTCCAGCCGGCAGGTCTCTGCCAGCACCTCCTGAGCGGTGTAGACGATGCGGTTCTCCAGGCCCAGGAGCAGATCGAGGTTCCTCAGACCGAAGTCCGCGTCAAGAACCACGGTCTTGGCGCCTTGGCGGGCGAGGGCGATCCCGAGGTTTGCCGTGGTCGTTGTTTTTCCGACACCGCCTTTGCCAGAACAGATGAGGATGGTTCGGGTCGTCGACACCAGGGTTCTGCTTTGGTGCGGCCAGAATAATCTGGCTTTTGGGCCTGACAACGACGTCAGCGTTTTTGAAAGCTCTGGATGACGGCGGGTTCAATGGCGATCACGCCATCCTTGAGCCCGGCCTGTTCGGCCAAACCCGCCTGTGGCAGATCCTCGGGGCCTCGGGCGATAACGTCAGCAATCCTCAGTTGTAGTGGCCGCAGCTGCAGAGCAACGATTTTCGCGGTTGTTGACCCCTCACATCCGGCATGGGCCACGCCCCGCAGGCGACCCCACACCAAAACATCAGCGGTTGAACTGATCCGCGCTCCTGGATTCACATCGCCATAGAGAAGGATGGTGCGCTCGCTTTGGAGATGGTCGCCGGAGCGCAGGGTGCCGTGGTGAAACAACAGCTCGGAAGGGGTCGTCGTTACAGGATTGGGCTGGAGTTCACGGGTGGACGGGGTGTTGGATCGGATTGCGTCCAGTCCCAAGGCTGAAGCACTCACAACGGTTTCGGCTGCCCGGCTGGTGATGCGTCCGAGTTGATGGCCTGCCTCGCTGACGGCGGCGCACAAATCAGCGAGGTCGCTGCAGTTCAGGACCCAGTCTCCGCAATCGAGATCAACTATCGGTTGGGAACACCTGCTCAGCAGATCAGGCAAACGATCCCTCCAGTGATCCAGGCGCTGGTCGGGAAGCCTCATGGTCATGGCTGCTTCACGCTGCTGCTGCTCGGGGCCATTCAAAGTCCATCTCCTGCCTGAGCTCGTCGCTGATGTCACGCGGGTGAATCAACCAGGAGGTTGCCGCCGGGGTCGCCAGACTTTCGACCAGGGGGGAGGCTTTCTCCAGGGCTTGGAGTTGTTGCCCGTCCCAGAGGCGCAAGCCGCCTCGATAGGGGTGGTACCCGCGCAGCTGTTGATGACGCAATCCGCAGCAGAGTTCAGGGTCGTGGCCATGAAGATCGGCCAGGCGCCTCGCTGTTGCGAGCAATTGCAGTTGATCCGCCGGGGAAAGATGTTCAACGGCCGTTGCTTTGAGCAGGCGTCGATCCAGAAAACGCCCACTCAGTTCAGCTAGGGCTGCTGGCGCTTCGGTTTGCCAGCGCTGGAGGTGGTAGCCGGTGCGTTGGTCATCGTTGGCGAGGAAGTCCTCCAAGCGGATCTGGTCTGGTTGCCAGAGCCAGTTGGTCATCACCTCATCAGCCCACACCTGCTCAGGCCCCAGTTGTCGTGCCGTCAGGATCAGTTTTTCCAGCAGCCAGTTGCACACCACATTTAACCGGTGGTTGTAGACGCTCCGGTACATGAGGTTTCTCACCACCAGGTAGTGCTCCACTGCCATCAGTCCCTTGGGATGAATGGCCATGTCCCCGTCAGGGGCCAGGGTCAGTGCTCCCAGGATGCGGTCGAGATCCAGTTGTCCATAGCGCGTTCCGGTGCTGTAGCTGTCGCGCAGGAGGTAATCCAGTCGGTCGCAATCCAGCTGACTGCTGACCAGGTGTTTGATAAGGGGGTGAGGGCTGCTTCCATGCTCCAGCAGGTTCGCCACCGCCTCAGCCGTGCCGGATGCATGGCTCTCCAGACAGTCATGGATCTCTTGGTGATGCCGGATCACCCGCGCTGACCACGCTTCATGGCGCAGGCCAAACATCTCTTCGCCGGTGTGGCTGAGGGGGCCATGGCCAATGTCATGGAGCAAAGCAGCTCCGTAAAGCAGCCCCCGGTACGTCTCCAACTCGGGTGCCAACGGCAGCATCCGCTCAAACGCACGGCGTGCCAGATGAAAGACCCCCAGCGAGTGGGTGAATCGACTGGATTCAGCGCTGTGAAAGGTGAGGTAGGCCGGACCCAGCTGGCGGATGCGCCGCAGGCGCTGGAACGGTGCCGTTTCCACCAGGTCCATCACCATCCCCTCGGCTGGGGCTTGGCGGTCAAGACCAATGCCGCGATGCAGAGGGTCGTGATAGGTCCGCTGGCTCATGCCTCGGTCTCGTCAGCGGGTTGTTCCAGCAGGGCCTCCATCCATTGCTCGGCTTCCGAGAGCCAGCGATCACCGTCCCCGCCGGGGTTCAGGGGTTCCGGATCTGACAACCCACGATCGGGAGCGATGCCTTCCCCTTGGATGTCCCGTCCACTTGGTGTCACGTAGCCAGCAACGGTCACGGCAAGGCCGCTGCCATCACTGAGGTTGGTCAGCGTTTGAATCAGCCCTTTACCGAACGTCTGTCCTCCGAGAAGGGTGGCGCGATCGTTGTCCTGGAGGGCTCCAGCCAGGATTTCACTCGCACTGGCCGTCCCTCCATTCACGAGGGTGACCATCGGTCCGTCGTACACCGTTTGGAGACTGGCCTGGATGGTGTCATTAATGCCCTCGCGGTTGCGGGTTTCAACAATGGCGCCACCGGAAATGAAGTCGTCGGCGACTGCCAATCCAGCGCTCACCAATCCTCCTGAATTGTTGCGGAGGTCGAGCACCAATCCTTCGATTTCCTTGTTCTTCAACTCTGTGAGGGCTTCTTTCACCTGTTCGGGAACTCCTTCGCTGAACTGGGTGATTCGCAGATAGCCAAGGGTGTGACTGCCGCTGCGTAACCGCCTTGTGCGCACTGGCCTCAGGTCCACGCTGCGGCGTTCCAGGGTCAGCTCGTTTGTTTCTCCGCTGCCGTTGTCCAGCGTCAGCACCACCTGCGAACCCACGTCCCCGCGCAGCGCTGCCACGGTTCCCTCGAGACCCATGTCCACCACGTCCCGGCCATCAACAGACAGCAACTGCGTTCCACTGGTGATCTCCGCCTCGCCGGCGGGTGAACCCTCGAGGGCAGAAATCACCACAACACCATTGCTGCTTTCATCTGGACCGAGTTGCAACCCCACACCGCTGAGGCTGCCGTTGGTGCTGTTCTTCAGCGCCGTGTAGTCCTCTGGACGAAGCAGCCGCGTGTAGGGGTCGCCCAGCTGAGACAGCATCGATTCGATGGCGGCATAGGCATCGTTGCTGCTCTCGATGCTGCGTTCCATGGCCTTCTGCCGTTGACGCTTCCAACGCACCGCATCGAGTTGCTCTGGGTTCCAAAAGCCCTGGTTTACAAGCCGCCAGCTGTCGACCACGAGCTGTTGTGTGTCGCTGAGTGCAACGGCTGTGCAGGCGCTGCCCAGCACTAAAAAGCAGCAAAGAGACGCTGCGATCAGTTGGCTCAGCGCTCGAAAAACTCTGCGCCGCAGCCAGTCTGAAAGATAGTTAACAGTTGGATACATCGCGGTGGGTTCGCCTCAGTGGCAGAAGCGTGCTCAGTAGACTTTCGCAACTCGAGCCCGCTTGTGCATGGCGAACTCATCACCGGTTTACGACTGGTTCCAGGAACGTCTGGAAATCCAGGACATTGCTGACGACATTGGTTCAAAGTACGTGCCCCCACACGTCAACATCTTTTATTGCCTGGGGGGCATCACGTTGGTGTGCTTCCTGATCCAGTTCGCGACTGGGTTCGCGATGACCTTTTATTACAAGCCCACCGTTGCTGAGGCTTACAAGTCGGTCGAATACCTAATGACCGATGTCAGCTTCGGTTGGCTGATCCGCTCTGTGCATCGCTGGAGCGCATCAATGATGGTGTTGATGCTCATCCTTCACGTTTTCCGCGTATACCTCACCGGCGGCTTCAAGCGTCCTCGTGAGCTCACCTGGGTCACCGGAGTGACCATGGCAGTGATCACCGTGTCCTTCGGTGTGACCGGTTACTCCCTTCCCTGGGACCAGGTTGGTTACTGGGCAGTGAAAATTGTTTCCGGCGTTCCTGCTGCCATCCCTGTTGTTGGTGATTTCATGGTGGAACTGCTTCGCGGTGGCGAAAGCGTTGGACAGGCCACTCTCACTCGCTTCTACAGCCTTCACACTTTCGTGATGCCCTGGCTGTTGGCTGTATTCATGCTTATGCATTTCCTGATGATTCGGAAGCAGGGCATTTCTGGTCCCTTGTGATCTGCGTTCCTACTGTTCCCTCAACACCTGGACTAAACGATGCACATTCTCAAGAAGCCTGATCTCTCCGATCCCAAAATGCGGGCCAAGCTCGCCAAGGGCATGGGTCACAACTATTACGGCGAGCCTGCCTGGCCCAATGATCTCCTCTACATCTTCCCGGTGGTGATCCTCGGCACCATCGCCTGTGTGGTCGGTCTGGCCGTACTTGATCCTGCGATGCTCGCCGACAAGGCTGATCCTTTCGCCACCCCTCTGGAAATTCTTCCTGAGTGGTACCTCTACCCCGTGTTCCAGATCCTACGGGTTGTTCCCAACAAGCTTCTGGGCATTGCTCTGCAAACCTTGGTTCCCCTGGGTCTGATGCTTGTTCCTTTCATCGAGAGCTTCAACAAGTTCCAGAACCCTTTCCGCCGTCCCGTGGCGATGACCGTCTTCCTCACCGGAACTCTGGTCACCATCTATCTCGGTATTGGTGCAGCACTACCGATCGATAAGTCCCTCACCCTCGGACTGTTCTGATCCATTGTTTGAGCTCAGTTCATGCACCCCGGCTCGTTGAGTCGGGGTTTTTTTATGCCATGGCTTCGGTGGTTCGTCAGTGACTCATCGATTCGTCGAGGTTGAGCATCAGCACGTCGTCTGGGTTGACGTGGAGAAAGTGGTGCATCAGTAGAAAACCAACGATGGTCCAGGTCTGATACGTGCGTGATTGCTGTCCAACCCAGGTTCCTGTGGGGCCATCGAAATATTCAGCCCACTGCTGACGGGGCAGTTGGTTGAGATGACTCCAGTAGCACTCGTCCAAAAGCGTTTTCATTTGCCCCATCAGCAACACGTCGGCCTGGGGATTCAGCCGTTCGTGCAGAAGGATGGACGCTCCAAAAAACCAGAGCAGGCTCGGCCAGTGCCCACCGTTGTGATAGCTCCAGGGCCAGTTCTTGGGGTCGGAGCCCGTTTTGTTCTCCCATTCCACGCCCTCCATGGGGGGATGACAGATGCGCATCGGCATCTGGGCCATGAGGTGGTCACGGTTGTGCAGCACCAATCGGAACAGTGCCCGTTGCTGTGGCGCGGTCAGCAAACCGAACAGCGATGCCAGGGAATTTCCTAAGGAGTAGAAGCGGAAATCCGGTCGTCCGGTCCGCATGTTCCCGATCATGTAACCGCCACGGTTCTCGAGCCAGTCCTGCAACCAGTCGGGGATGACCTGGGGTTGAACGTTGAATTCGTTGTGGTGCTGGTTTTCGCCGTACTGCTCCGTTGGCCGTCGCCGAAGCACTTGCATCGTTTTGCTGGTCACCCAGTAGTGCTTCAGCAGGAACTGCCGCAAGTCATGGGTCCATTGCCGGCTCAGCCGCAATCGTTCCCCCAGAAGAACGCTGTTCTCGTGGCGTTGGCAGAGTTCCATCAGCCCAACGCAGCTGCGCAGCGCTGCGAATAGCAGCACCTCCACTTCCAGTGGAGCGCCCCACACGTCCATGGGGCGATCAATCATGAATGCGCAGTCGGGAACGAACAGCACCGGTGTGCCTTCGAAGCTGGGGTGAAGAACCAGATCGAGCAGTAGTTGCAAACCGCGTTGCACTTCCGGACTGCGACCGAAGTCAATGTCCCCACTGCGTTTGACGTAGATCCAGCAGAGAATCGGCCACCAGAGGCTTGCATCCACTGAGGTGATGCGACCGATCGAGCGCTGGCCATAGTCCGCAACCAGTTCTCCCTCTTCCTCCACAAAGCTGGTGGGGAAGACACCGCGGGTTTGAACGTTTGTGCTTTGGAGCTGAAGGCTGACGCTCAAAAACTGCTTCACGATGGCGAAGCGGCCTTCAAGCATCAGGTAGATCATCACGGGAACGTTGTCCCGCAGGAAGATCTCGCCGTAGTTGAGGGCGTCGTCAGCGCGGCGATGTTCCATCGCGGCAACGCTGCCGGCGAGTTCCCCCTGTACGCCAATCAGCGTGGCTTCGAAGTGTTCCCGTGCTTTTTGCAGCACCTGCTCTTCGTTTGAGTTGGGGCGGAAACGCTGGCTTTGTTCGGTGAAACGCGTTGGCATCGCGGTGACCTCCAACTGAAACGTAGTTCTGGCAATGGGTTTCGCCAGTGGAAGCAACCCTTCAGATCTTCAGGGAGGCTGCCCATTGCAATAGCGGGGGATGCGGTGTTATGGTTTTGTCTTGCGCGGGAGCCGAGAGGCAAGCGCGCAAGCCGAAGCGCTTGAGGCGAAAGTCTTGATGTGTCTGAGGCGGCTTACATGGCCAGGAGGGAGCGATCCCACGGTGTTGTAAGTTCTTTAAGCGGTCGCGAGAGGCCGCGATGACCAACCAACCGATCTCCTGAGAGGGAGTGAGGAATAGTTCGGTCGCACCTGGACAACTGAAAAGTTTAGGAACTGACGCTTTCATCGCGTTTGGTTCCGAGCCGAACCGAGAGGTGAGGTGAGGGGCTAAATGAAAGAGCGATGAAGGTGTGAGGTCCCGTCAAAAATTTCGTTGCGAAGAAGCAATTCGCTGCAACGAGAGGGTTTTCACGAGCTCTCTTGTTGCCGGTGTGCGAATTGTGGAGCAACAACCGGATCTGAGATCCCGGAAAGTCATTGACAGAGAAATCTAGAGATGCACTCTTAAGAACCCTTTTGTGTCAGCGAAAGGAGGCCTCAACTGTTGCCAGTTTTGACTGAGTAATGGGTGACGCAAATCATTTTGAGGAAGCGAAAGTTTCCAAGAGGAAATGATCTACAACGGAGAGTTTGATCCTGGCTCAGGATGAACGCTGGCGGCGTGCTTAACACATGCAAGTCGAACGAACCTTCGGGTTAGTGGCGGACGGGTGAGTAACGCGTGAGAATCTGCCCTCAGGAGGGGGACAACAGCTGGAAACGGCTGCTAATACCCCATATGCCGCGAGGTGAAATGAATTTCGCCTGAGGATGAGCTCGCGTCTGATTAGCTAGTTGGTGTAGGTAATGGCTCACCAAGGCATCGATCAGTAGCTGGTCTGAGAGGATGATCAGCCACACTGGGACTGAGACACGGCCCAGACTCCTACGGGAGGCAGCAGTGGGGAATTTTCCGCAATGGGCGAAAGCCTGACGGAGCAACGCCGCGTGAGGGATGAAGGCCTCTGGGCTGTAAACCTCTTTTATCAAGGAAGAAGATCTGACGGTACTTGATGAATAAGCCACGGCTAATTCCGTGCCAGCAGCCGCGGTAATACGGGAGTGGCAAGCGTTATCCGGAATTATTGGGCGTAAAGCGTCCGCAGGCGGCCCTTCAAGTCTGCTGTTAAAAAGTGGAGCTTAACTCCATCATGGCAGTGGAAACTGTTGGGCTTGAGTGTGGTAGGGGCAGAGGGAATTCCCGGTGTAGCGGTGAAATGCGTAGATATCGGGAAGAACACCAGTGGCGAAGGCGCTCTGCTGGGCCATCACTGACGCTCATGGACGAAAGCCAGGGGAGCGAAAGGGATTAGATACCCCTGTAGTCCTGGCCGTAAACGATGAACACTAGGTGTCGGGGGAATCGACCCCCTCGGTGTCGTAGCCAACGCGTTAAGTGTTCCGCCTGGGGAGTACGCACGCAAGTGTGAAACTCAAAGGAATTGACGGGGGCCCGCACAAGCGGTGGAGTATGTGGTTTAATTCGATGCAACGCGAAGAACCTTACCAGGGTTTGACATCCTGCGAATCTCTTGGAAACAGGAGAGTGCCTTCGGGAACGCAGTGACAGGTGGTGCATGGCTGTCGTCAGCTCGTGTCGTGAGATGTTGGGTTAAGTCCCGCAACGAGCGCAACCCACGTCTTTAGTTGCCAGCATTTAGTTGGGCACTCTAGAGAGACTGCCGGTGATAAACCGGAGGAAGGTGTGGATGACGTCAAGTCATCATGCCCCTTACATCCTGGGCTACACACGTACTACAATGCTACGGACAAAGGGCAGCAAGTTCGCGAGGACAAGCAAATCCCATAAACCGTGGCTCAGTTCAGATCGTAGGCTGCAACTCGCCTACGTGAAGGCGGAATCGCTAGTAATCGCAGGTCAGCATACTGCGGTGAATACGTTCCCGGGCCTTGTACACACCGCCCGTCACACCATGGAAGTTGGCCACGCCCGAAGCCGTTACTCCAACCCTTGTGGAGGAGGACGTCGAAGGTGGGGCTGATGACTGGGGTGAAGTCGTAACAAGGTATCCGTACCGGAAGGTGCGGATGGATCACCTCCTAACAGGGAGACAACACAATGATTTTGATGCCTGAGTGCTTTTATTCTTAGGCCGAAATCCTGTCACCTTAGGTCGATCGGTACCTCAGCTTTGAAGTCAAGGATCAGCTCCAATGTTGATTGCTTGATGGAGATTTTCAGTTCCTAAACTTTGTCTAGGTCACACCCCAAAAGGGATGAGACTCCTGGGCCATTAGCTCAGGTGGTTAGAGCGCACCCCTGATAAGGGTGAGGTCCCTGGTTCAAGTCCAGGATGGCCCATTCGGTGTTGGGGGTTTAGCTCAGTTGGTAGAGCGCCTGCTTTGCAAGCAGGATGTCAGGAGTTCGAGTCTCCTAACCTCCACTGACCGAACTTGATTCCCATCTCCAATTTTTTGGAGTTGAGCTCGATTGGAGTGTGATTTAGATGTGTCCGCTGGATGACCCCAGCTTCCTGTCATTCCAAGTTTTAGGTTAAAGCCTTAATTTGGTTGATAAGATGCTGGGCTCGGATCAAATAATCAAGCAATTGGTGATTTGATTTGAAGTTCTGGCAGAACCTTGACAACTGCATAGGTGAGTCTGGAAAAAACAAAGCATCTTACAGATGCATTGTTTTGAATCTGATCTTCTGAAAGGGAGATTAGATCTAGAACAATGAAAATTCTTTTGAGCAAGAGCCGAGACTCTTGAACGTTCTTTGATTCGTGTCGAGCGAATCAGAGTTTGATCTTGTTTTTAGCAATAAAAACTTGAGAATCTGCTTTCAACGGCGGTAAGCGTTCAGGAGGTTAATTGGTCAAGCTACAAAGGGCTCACGGCGGATACCTTGGCACACAGAGGCGATGAAGGACGTGGTTACCTGCGATAAGTCTCGGGGAGCTGGAAGCACGCTTTGATCCGGGAATTTCCGAATGGGGCAACCCTTAATACGGCCAGCTGAATCCATAGGCTGGCACGAGCCAACCCAGCGAACTGAAACATCTTAGTAGCTGGAGGAAAGGAAAGTAAAAACGACTCCCTAAGTAGCGGCGAGCGAACGGGGAAGAGCCTAAACCGATACTTTCGAGTATCGGGGTTGTGGGACAGCAATGTGTATCAGGAATGTTAGGAGAAGTGCTTGAATGGCACGCCACAGAGGGTGAAAGCCCCGTAACTGAAAACTGAACTGAGCTAGCTGTATCCCGAGTAGCACGGAGCACGTGAAATTCCGTGTGAATCCGCGAGGACCACCTCGTAAGGCTAAGTACTACTGTGTGACCGATAGCGAAACAGTACCGCGAGGGAAAGGTGAAAAGAACCCCGGGAGGGGAGTGAAATAGAACATGAAACCGTGAGCCTACAAGCAATGGGAGCCCTACTTATAGGGTGACCGTGTGCCTGTTGAAGAATGAGCCGGCGACTTATAGGCACTGGCGGGTTAAACCGGAAATGGTGGAGCCATAGCGAAAGCGAGTCTGAATAGGGCGTTTGTCAGTGTTTATAGACCCGAACCCGGGTGATCTAACCATGGCCAGGATGAAGCTTGGGTGATACCAAGTGGAGGTCCGAACCGACTGACGTTGAAAAGTCAGCGGATGAGCTGTGGTTAGGGGTGAAATGCCAATCGAACCCGGAGCTAGCTGGTTCTCCCCGAAATACGTTGAGGCGTAGCGTCTCGTGCTCCAGCAGGGGGGTAAAGCCACCATTTCGGTGCGGGCTGCGAGAGCGGTACCAAATCGAGATGA
This sequence comes from Synechococcus sp., assembly GCA_047285305.1. GTDB lineage: Bacteria > Cyanobacteriota > Cyanobacteriia > PCC-6307 > Cyanobiaceae > Parasynechococcus. The sequence continues at coordinate 2,080,124 of JBJBDL010000003.1, read as the reverse complement.
ACTCTGAATACCCTGTGTGTAGCGAGGCAGTCAGACTGTGGGGGATAAGCTCCATGGTCGAGAGGGAAACAGCCCAGACCGCCAGCTAAGGTCCCCAAATCAACACTAAGTGATAAAGGAGGTGGGATTGCATAGACAACCAGGAGGTTTGCCTAGAAGCAGCCATCCTCAAAGGAGTGCGTAATAGCTCACTGGTCGAGCGATCCTGCGCCGAAAATGAACGGGGCTAAGTGTTGTACCGAAGCTGCGGATTTTTATGGTAGGGGAGCGTTCTATGTGGGGCGAAGCGTTAGCGTGAGCGGGCGTGGACTGCATAGAAGTGAGAATGTCGGCTTGAGTAGCGAAAACATGGGTGAGAATCCCATGCACCGAAACCCTAAGGGTTCCTCCGGCAGGCTCGTCCGCGGAGGGTTAGTCTGGACCTAAGGCGAGGCCGAAAGGCGTAGTCGATGGATAACAGGTCAACATTCCTGTACCGGTCATGTTTTGGGAAGAGGGACGGAGAAGGCTAGCCAAGCCAGATGTTGGTTACTGGTTCAAGCGTTCGAGGCGTTGAGGAGCGGTGAAAACGTTCCGAGCTGAGGCGTGAGTACGAGCTGCTACGGCAGCGAAGTTGGTGACGTCAAGCTTCCAAGAAAAGCTCTATACCCGTTAAGGCATGACTGCCAGTACCCGAAACCGACACAGGTGGGGTGGTAGAGAATACCGAGGTGCGCGAGGTAACTCTCTCTAAGGAACTCGGCAAAATGGCCCCGTAACTTCGGGAGAAGGGGTGCCACCGCAAGGTGGTCGCAGTGAAGAGGCCCTGGCGACTGTTTACCAAAAACACAGGTCTCCGCTAAGTCGCAAGACGATGTATGGGGGCTGACGCCTGCCCAGTGCCGGAAGGTTAAGGAAGCCGGTCAGCGTAAGCGAAGCTGGCGACTGAAGCCCCGGTGAACGGCGGCCGTAACTATAACGGTCCTAAGGTAGCGAAATTCCTTGTCGGGTAAGTTCCGACCCGCACGAAAGGCGTAACGATCAGGGCGCTGTCTCGGAGAGAGGCTCGGCGAAATAGAATTGTCTGTGAAGATGCGGACTACGTACACCTGGACAGAAAGACCCTATGAAGCTTTACTGTAGCTTGGTATTGTGCCCGGGCTCTGAATGCGCAGGATAGGTGGGAGACGTTGATCTCATGCTTGCGGGTATGAGTTAGTCACTGGTGAGATACCACTCTTTCAGAGCTAGGGTTCTAACGTTCACCCGTTATCCGGGGAGCGGACAGTATCAGGTGGGCAGTTTGACTGGGGCGGTCGCCTCCTAAAAGGTAACGGAGGCGCACAAAGGTTTCCTCAGGCTGGTTGGAAATCAGCTGACGAGTGCAAAAGCAGAAGGAAGCTTGACTGTGAGACCTACAAGTCGAACAGGGACGAAAGTCGGTTTTAGTGATCCGACGGTTCTGAGTGGAAGGGCCGTCGCTCAACGGATAAAAGTTACTCTAGGGATAACAGGCTGATCTCCCCCAAGAGTTCACATCGACGGGGAGGTTTGGCACCTCGATGTCGGCTCATCGCAACCTGGGGCTGAAGTCGGTCCCAAGGGTTGGGCTGTTCGCCCATTAAAGCGGTACGCGAGCTGGGTTCAGAACGTCGTGAGACAGTTCGGTCCATATCCGGTGTACGCGTAGGAACATTGAGAGGATTTCTCCCTAGTACGAGAGGACCGGGAGGAACGCACCTCTGGTGTACCAGTTATCGTGCCAACGGTAAACGCTGGGTAGCCATGTGCGGAGTGGATAACCGCTGAAAGCATCTAAGTGGGAAGCCCACCTCAAGATGAGTGTTCCCATGGGGTAACCCAGTAAGGTCACGGGAAGAACAACCGTTGATAGGCTCTACGTGGAAGTCCAGTAATGGATGCAGCGGAGGAGTAATAATAGACCGAGGGCTTGACCAACATTTTGGTTCTTGCCTGAAGACTCATTTCTTTGTTTGATTCAGACGTGCAGCATTCGCTGCAGATCCTATGCAGTTCTCAGGGTTCATCCCTTGGGAATGTTTATCTATCCTGGTGTCCATGGCGGTGTGGTCCCACTCCGATCCATCCCGAACTCGGTTGTGAAACGCATCAGCGGCGACGATATTTGGGGGGTAGCCCCCTGAGAAAATAGCTCGATGCCAGGTAAAACATTCTCTGAATAGGTTGATGATGCGCTGATTGCTGAAGCAATCACCATCACCACCCACGAAGAAGCCACCTCATCTCGAGGTGGCTTTTTTGTTGGCTATTGTTCTGCTGTTAGGTAAGCACTTACCTCGCGGAGTGATTGAACCACCGTGTGATTCCGTGGGTCACGGTCAGGGTTACCATCGCGAAGGCTGAAGAGAGTGTGCATTCCTGCAGCACGAGCGGAGTCACATTCAGTCCCGTTGTCACTCACGAACCAAATCTTGTTGGGCGAGCTTTGGAGTCGCTCAGCGATTGTTGTGTAGCTTTCCGTGGATTTTTTAGGCCCTGTATGGGTGTCAAACCAGTGGCTGAAAAGTTTTTCAAGGTCACCCGCAGGGCTGTGCCTATAAAGCAGTTTTTGAGCTTGAATGCTGCCCGATGAATAGACGGATAACGTTAATCCTTGCTCGCGCCATTTACGCAGGCATTCAGCAGTTTCAGGAAACAATTGAGATTTTAGTTTTCCGTTGTTGTAACCTTCTTCCCAGATTTTTCCCTGTAAATCTTTTAGTGCCGTCGATTTCTTGTCGATGCTAATCAAGTGTTTGAGGTATTGAATTAACCCGTCTATCTCCTCGGTTTCACCTTTCATGGCCTGCTGTTTGATCTGGTTACTTCCGAGGTATTGGTCATCCAGCCATTCCTTTTTGGCGGCTTTGATTGCTTCGTTGTGAGGGCTCTGGTCCCAATGTTGTTTGATGTAGTCGCTCAGTTCTTGCTTGGCGAAGGGGAACAAAACGTTGCTGACAAAGCTCACTGGACATGTCGTTCCTTCGATGTCGAGTAGAAGATGTTGTTGATTCATCATTGATCTCAAATCTGCATTTGGGCCAATCTCACTTTTAAGAGAAATTCCAGGATTTCCAGGTGTCGTTTGCTCGCATCCAGGTCAGCACCCCACGCGTAGAGGCCGTGCCCGGCCACGAGAAATCCGCAGGGCGAGGTTTCCAAAAAGGGTTCGACGGCATCGCCCAGCTCATGCATTGACTGACTGTTGCTGATCACAGGGATGGTGATGCTGCTGGCGTGGGTGTTGATTCCGACCAGGCCTTTCAGCATTTCCCAGCCCTCCAAGGCAATCCCTCCTGTGTTTTCGTAATGACGGGACAACACCGTTCCGGGGACGGAATGTGTGTGCAGTACTGCTCCTGCTTGGGTCGCTTCCACTATGCGCAGATGTAGTGCTGTTTCGGCACTGGCTTTTCCCTTTCCCGTTAAAACCTTGCCTTGTCCATCCACAACAATCAGCTCATCGGCAGGTACCTGCCCCTTGTCCACACCACTAGGTGCCATGAGCAATTGCAGGGGCTGATGCTGCAGCACCATGCTGAAGTTCCCTCCGGTGCCATCGCACCAGCCGCGTCGGTGGATGCCTTGCATCACCTCAGTTAATCGTTTGCGCTGGGTTTGGTTTGCGGTCACGATCCGCTTATCCCTCCGTCTTCTATACAGGACACAGAGGCCCACGTGTATTGACGCTTCCCCCTAGTTGCCGATGGAGCGGTGATCACCTGGAGTTGCTGGACCAGCGACAACTACCCGCTGCCGTGGTCTTCATGCAATTACACCGATGGGAGGAGGTTGCTCAGGCGATTTCCTCCATGGCTGTGCGCGGTGCACCCGCGATCGGTATCGCGGCGGCCTGGGGGGTTGTTCTGGCTGCACGCTCTGGTGATGACCTCCCTACTGCCATCCGAGGCCTGCGTGCATCACGGCCTACTGCCGTAAACCTCGGCTGGGCTCTCAGCCGGATGCAGGCGGCCATGGGTTCCGCCGCTCCAGTTGATGCTGAAGCGCTCGCCGGTGTGGCCGCTGCGCTTCAGCATGAGGATTGTCTGCTGACCCAGCGGCTGGTAGATCATGGCGTTTCGCTGTTGGCTCAGGGCTGCAGGGTCTTGCACCATTGCCACACGGGTGCGATCGCTACTGGAGGCGTTGGAACCGCTCTTGGTGTGATTGCAGCCGCCCATTCCCTTGGCCTGCTCCGTCATGCCTGGCTGGATGAAACGCGTCCACGCTTGCAAGGGGCTGCTCTCTCTGCCTGGGAATTGGGTTGTCTCGGTGTTCCCTGCACCGTGATTGTTGATGGAGCCAGTGGATTATTGATGCGCCGGGGTGAGGTGGATGCCGTGATGGTGGGCTGTGATCGTGTTGCTGCCAATGGCGATTTTGCAAACAAGATCGGCACTTACAACCTGGCGCTTGTGGCCCGAGCCCATGGCATTCCCTTTTATGTCTGCGCTCCTGGCAGCAGCATTGATCGAGCGACGGTTGATGGGGACACGATCACGATTGAGCAACGCGATGCAGAGGAGATCACTCACGTAAGGGGAGTGGAAGTCGCGGCTCCCGGGGCCCAGGCCTGGAACCCTGCCTTCGACATCACTCCGGCTCATCTGGTGACAGGTTTCATCACCGAATTCGGCGTGCTTCGTCCTCCCTATCGGGAGGTTCTCTCTGCGCTTCCGCTGCCTTATCAGCTTTGACAGGTCGGGCACCAGTGGGTGCTTCGGCCCGACAGCTTCTCCCTTTGTATTGGCGTTCCACAGCTGCGGCAGGGTTCTCCCCTACGTCGGTAGACCCAGGCCTGGCCGCCGTAGTTGCCATTCACCCCCTCGAGATCGCGGAAATCACTGAAGGTGGTGCCACCGGCTCCAATGCTGATGGTCAGAACATTCACCAAGGCCTCGCGCAACCTCTCCAGTTGTTTGAGCTTCAGCTGCCCTGCGGGCGTGAAGGGGGCGATGCCTGATGCGAAAAGGGATTCGTCCGCGTAGATGTTGCCCGCTCCGGCCACCAGGGCTTGGTCCAACAGCGCTGTTTTGATCGGTCGGCTGCTGCCCTTGAGTTTTTGCTTCAAATAGCTGGCGGAGAAGTCGGCGCTGAAGGGTTCAGGGCCGAGTCGCGTCAAGCCTGTAATCACCTCTTCAATCGCCTGTCCAGGAGGCACCCACCACATCTCTCCGAAGCTGCGCACATCCACAAAGCGCAACTCCTCCTCTTTCGAGTTCCAGAGGCGAACACGGGTGTGTTTGCACGGTTCTGAGGGCTGCTCATGCCATTGAAATTGGCCGGTCATTCGCAGATGAACACCCCAAACACCGCCTTCGTGCTCGAGGGCTGCCATTAGATATTTCCCTCTTCGCTGCCACTGCCCCACAGTCTTGCCGCAGAGGCCAGCAACAAATTCCTCGGGACATCCAGGACTTGCAATAGCCCTTGGTCTGCAGACTTCAACCTGCTCAATTTTGAAGTCAACAAGACGGTCTGCCAGTCCCCGACGGACCGTCTCGACTTCGGGCAGTTCAGGCAACGGCCTCAGGCAGGCTCGAGTTCCGCTTCAGCGAAATTGTTGGTATTGATGCCACCGTCAACGCCCTGCAGGCCGCTGTAGTTGACCTTTTCGAAGCGAACGACAACGGGGTAGCGGATTCCCGAGGTGTCGATGGAGGCAACGGTGCCAACTTCGTTGAACCAGTAGGACTCAGGACGCTTGATGCGCACCTTGGCGCCGCGGGTGATCGCCATCGCTAGGCATAAGGAGATGCAATCGGAGCGTATCTCGTGGAATGGATGATGATGACCGCTGCGTCACAGAATGTCGTCCCTTCGTCGTCGGCGTCCCTTTGACCAGTTCCATCGCCCTTGATCCAGATCCGTCGCTGCTTCAGCTGGATTTGCCAGACCCGGAGCAGGACGACATCGGCACGATGGAATTTCTGGCTCGGCTGGAACAGGCCTGGGCCGTCTGCGACCGCTTTGATCTCCAGACCGAGATCTGGCGCGGTCGCATCCTCCGCGCTGTTAGGGACAAGGAAAAGCGAGGCGGTGAAGCCCGAGGCGCTGGATTTCTGCAGTGGTTGCGGGAGCGGGAAATCAGCAAGACCCGCGCCTATGGCTTGATTCAACTGGCGGAATCCGCCGACAGCATGCTCAGCGACGGCACCCTGGAAGAGAGCAGCGTCAATCGGTTCTCCAAGCGGGCCTTCATGGAAACGGCTCAGGCGGTTCCCGAAGTGCAGCTGATGATTTCCGAAGCCGCCAACGAGGGGCAGGAAATCACGCGCAAGCAGGTGCGCCGCCTCACGGATGAATTCACGGCGGCCACCAGCCCTTTGCTGCCGGAGGAAATTCGTCAGCGCACTCAAGAGAACCTTCTTCCACCCCGTGCTGTGGCCCCTCTGGTGCGTGAATTGGCCAAGCTTCCTGAGCCGCAGCAGGAAGATCTGCGCAAGGTGCTCCGCGATGAGCCCGAACTCGACCGGATCAAGGACGTCACCAGTACAGCGCGCTGGATTACCAAGGCAACCGAGTCGGGTGTTGCCGTGCGGGCTTTCCAGCAGGGGGAACTGGACCTGGACCGCGCTATGCAGGAGGCCCAGCGCCTGGATGCCCTTGGTCTGCTGGCCGATGCGGTGGGCCAGGCCCAGGCCCTTGAGTCGGCGGTGCTGAAGCTGCACACCTCCTGGCGGCGCTTGGGGGGGCTTCAGGAGCGGCTCTGGGTTGAAAGCGGAAGCAGCACGCCCTATCTGCGCGATGTGCTGAATGCTCTGCAGACCCTCAGCGGCGCCACCATGCGGGTGTCGTTGGGAGAGCTCGCGGGTGGAAAGCGGGTGCGGCTCCAGCTGGTGGAGGAGTCCCCCGATCAATTGGATCCGCCACCGCTGGCCTGACTCCAGATCTTGTGCCCGATAATCTGAAGCCTCCACATCTGGTGTGTTCTGGCTTCGCTCGAGCGTGCACTGCAGACCCACTTCGGCTGGGATGGCTTCCGCCCCGGGCAACGGCCCGTGGTGGATGCTGTGCTTGCTGGCAGGGACGCGTTGGCGGTGCTGCCCACCGGTGGAGGTAAGTCGCTCTGCTATCAGCTGCCGGCCCTGGTGCGCGAGGGCTTGGTGGTGGTGATCTCACCGTTGGTGGCGCTGATGGAGGACCAGGTGATGGCCCTGCAGCGACGAGGAATCGTTGCGGCCTGCCTGCATGCCGGACTCGAGCCAGCTCGACGACAGCAGGCCCTGCAGCAGCTGCAGGACGCCACGCTGCGTCTCCTCTACATCGCGCCGGAAAGACTTCAGGGTGAGCAGACCCGGCTGATGCTGGAGCGTCATGCCACGGAGGGCCGACTGGTGGCCCTGGCGGTGGATGAAGCCCATTGCATCAGTGCCTGGGGGCATGACTTTCGCCCCGATTACCGCCGCCTGGGTCAGATCCGCAGCCTCTGCCCGGGAGTGCCGATCCTGGCCCTCAGCGCGACGGCAGCCCCAAGGGTTCGGGCCGACATCATTCGCTTGCTGGATCTGCGTCGCCCGCTCGTGCAGGTGAGTTCGGCCCGCCGGGACAACCTGCACTACACGATGCAGCGGCGCCCCAGGGACCCCATGCCGCAAGTATTGGAGGCACTGGAGATGTCCCGTGGTGCTGCGCTGATTTATGCCCGTACCCGTCGTTCGGTGGAGCAGTGGGCGGAACGTCTTGCTGACCAAGGGGTTGCCGCAACGCCGTATCACGCCGGTCTGGATCCGGAGACCCGCCAGCAGGCTCTGAAGCTGTTTCTTCAGCACGAGCGGCCCGTTCTGGTGGCGACTGTGGCCTTCGGCATGGGCGTTGACCGTGGCGATGTGGGCTTGGTGCTTCATCTCGATCTACCTGCCACACCTGAGGGCTATCTGCAGGAATCGGGACGTGCCGGCAGAGACGGCAATCCGGCCCATTGCCAGGTGCTGTTTTCGCCGGGTGATCGCACCAGCCTGGGCTGGGCCATGCGGGCCTCGGCCCGGGGCAGCGATGCCTTTGAGGACCGTCGCCGTCTGGACCTGGCACAGCAGCAGCTGCGTCGCATGGAGGCCGTCGCTGAGGGTGAAATGTGCCGTGAACAGGCGTTGCTGCTGGCTGTCGGCGAGCTGGTGGGTCCCTGTGGTCGCTGCGATCGCTGCGTGGACTCCCCCAAACGCCGCGACTGGTCAGCTCAGGTGGAAACGCTCCTGGCCCATCTGGCCGAGCAGGACGGCACGGAGATGCGTCGGCTTGGAGAGCACTTGGCTTTGCATGAACCCGGGCGCCATGACCGCTGGACCTGGTTGGCCCGTCGGCTCGTGCAAGAGGAGTTGATCCAGGAAAGCAACGACGGTGCTCAGCGGCTTTATCTCCGCGAAAGCGGCCGGAGATTCCTGGATTCCCCCTGGCCGCTCGATTACGCCGCCTGATTCAGATCAGGCCTTGACCTGACAACGGTCCTCCACCAGGTCTTTTTCGAAGCGCTTCTTAGGCGCCTCCCAGGTTTTCCAGCTCCCATTGGCATCGGTGGCATTGATCTTTCTCGCGGGACAGTTCACAGCTATGTAAAGAGCCTGCCCCTGGGCATTGAGGGTGGGCACCACTTGACTGCCACCCATGGCTTGCCAGTTGCCCCAGTCCACCTGGAGCGGGCCATAGGTGCGCCACTTAGCCGTTTTGGCCAGGGTCTGCTTGGGCTTGGCGGCCTCGACCGACTTGGCCTTGACCAGCGGTTTTTTGGCCTGAACGGGTTTGGTTTGTACTGGTTTCGACTTTGAGTGAGCTGTTGGCTCGACCGTCACAACTGATGTGCTGGCTGTGACTAACGGTTCCGTTTTTGCAGGCTGTGGTTTGGCGGTGATGGGTCTCTGGAAGGAGGGATCCGTCAGATAAAGGCGCGTGCCTACTTCCACTCTGTTGGGGTCGCTCAGCTGGTTGATGCGGATCAGGCTGGCTACCGGCAGCTTGTAGGCCTTGGCGATCTGCGTGAGGGTCTGTCCTTTGGCAACGGTGTGTTCTGTAGCTCCCGGGATCGGTTGCACAGCAACAGACTTGAAGGCCGGACGTGGCATCACTGCGTTCCCAGGGAGTTGCAGGGTCTGATCGACGTTTATGTGATTTGCATTGCGCAGGTTGTTGAGGGCAATCAGGTCGCGACTGCTGACTTGGTATCGGCTGGCAATGGTGCTGAGCGTCTCACCACTCTTGACTCGATGGCTGCCCGAGCTCGTCGTGACGGTGGGGCTTAGCACTTGCAAGCTTTGTCCGACGTGCAGGTTGTCTGGATTACGGATGCCATTCATCCGCATCAGGGTGCCAACACTCACGCCGTAGCGGTAAGAAATATCCGAGAGCGTCTCACCACTCTTGACTCGATGGCTGCCCGAGCTCGTCGTGACGGTGGGGCCTGGCACCTGCAAGCTTTGTCCGACTTGCAGGTTGTCTGGATTACGGATGCCATTCATCTGCATCAGGGTGCCAACACTCACGCCGTAGCGGTAAGAAATATCCGAGAGCGTCTCACCACTCTTGACTCGATGGCTGCCCGAGCTCGTCGTGACGGTGGGGCCTGGCACCTGCAAGCTTTGTCCGACTTGCAGGTTGTCTGGATTACGGATGCCATTCATCCGCATCAGGGTGCCAACACTCACGCCGTAGCGGTAAGCAATATCCGAGAGCGTCTCGCCGGATCGCACCGTCACCGAGGCAGCCGTGGCTGACAGGGGGAACCAGGCCGTCAGCAGCAGGGCGGCAAGAGCGGTACGGCGCATTCGTCTCCGGCAGATGCCCGCAACATACGGTGCCTGGGGTAAAGCGCCAGCCCCCAGAGCACTTGCTGCAGCAGGGATGTGCTGGTGATGCGCGCGCCTTACCCCGCCAGCCGCTTCAGCAGGTTGAGATCCACCTTGTAGGGCGGGTAGCGCAGCTTGAAATCAAAGCGGAAGGGGCGCTTGAGCACCGCCTTGTGGTGGCTGAAAGTGTCGAAGCCGCTTTGACCGTGGTAGCTGCCCATCCCGCTGGCGCCGACGCCACCGAAGGGCAGTTGTGGCACCCCGGCCTGCATCACAACATCGTTCAGGCAGACCCCACCTGAGCTGGTGGTGGTGAGCACCTGCTGTTGCTGGGACTCATTGCCGCCGAATAGATACAGCGCCAACGGTTTGGGCCCTTGGCGGATCTCCTGAAGGGCTGTGGTGAGGTCGTCCAGCACCAGCACAGGCAGGAGAGGGCCGAATAGTTCCTCGGCCATCAGCGGATCATTGCGGTCATCCACACGAATCACGGTGGGGGCGATGCGCCGCTGCTCTCGGCTGATTTCACCTCCGATCAGGATGCGCCCATCCGCTCTGGCGGACTCCAGCAGCTGCTCCAGCCGATTGAACTGGCTCTCATTGATGATCTGACCCAGCTGATTCGAGTTGAGGGGATCGGCGCCATACATCTCCGTTCGGGCCTCCTCCATCGCCTTCAGCAGCGGTGAACGCAGGGCGGGTGGCACCAGCAGATGGTCTGGAGCGATGCAGGTCTGGCCGGCATTGATCCCCTTGCCCCAGATCAAGCGACGCGCCCCTACCGTCAGGTCGGCCCCCTCCAGAACTATGGCGGGGCTCTTGCCCCCCAGTTCCAGGGTCACCGGTATGAGGTGGGCAGCGGCCCCCGCCAGCACCTTCCGGCCGATGCTGCCGCCACCGGTGAAAAAGATGTGGTCGAAGGGCATGGCCACCAGTTTGGCCGCGACGGCACCATCTCCTTGCACCACCTGCACCACCTCTGGCTCGAAGTGCTTGGGGATAAGCCGTGCGATCAGATTCGCGATGGCACGGGCGTGTTCCGAGGGCTTGAGCACGGCCGTGTTGCCAGCAGCCAGGGCACTGATCAAGGGTCGCAGCGTCAGTTGAAAGGGATAGTTCCAAGGTCCGATCACCAGAACGCACCCGAGTGGTTCCGGCACAACCTTGGCCTGGCCGGGGCGCAGTGAGAGAGGGACAGCCACATGACGCGGACGCATCCACCGCTCCAGCTGCCGGCCGGTGAGCTTGAGCTCCTGTCGCAGGGCCACCAGCTCAAAAAAGGCTTCGGTGGGTGGTTTGCCGAGGTCGGCGGCGAGGGCCTCGAGCACCTCCGATTCGTGCTCCTCTACTAGGGCGGAGAGACGTTCCAATTGCTCTCGGCGCCAGGCCAGGGGTCGGGTCAGCCCAGCCCCAACGAGCTCCTTCATCCGGCTCAGTTGCGTTTGGGTGAGGGCCACAGGGCTGACGATCAGGCCAGTCGGGTCTAGCAGTGGTGAATCTGCAACCGGGGGATGACCCCAGAGCTTCCGTGGTGGTCAGGGACTGTCATCTATCAACTGATCGTTCGCAGCTATTCCGATGGGAATGGCGATGGCACCGGTGATTTCAAGGGGCTTGCGGCGCGGTTGCCCTATCTGCGTTGGCTGGGGGTTAACACCCTCTGGTTGACTCCGATCTATCCCTCCCCCCTGCGGGACGGGGGCTACGACATCACGGATTTCACCGGAATCCATCCGGACCTGGGGGATCTCTCCTCCTTCCATCGGTTCCTCACGGCGGCCCACAGCCAGGGCATGCGGGTGATTTTGGACCTGGTGCTGAACCACACCAGTGACCTGCATCCTTGGTTCCAGCGGGCCCGCTGGGCTCCTAAGGGCAGCCCTGAACGGGATGTGTACGTCTGGAGCGACGACCCCAAGCGCTACGCCGAGGCACCGGTTCTGTTTCGGCACTTCGAGGCTTCCAACTGGGAGTGGGATCCGGTTGCCGAGCAGTACTACCTGCACCGTTTTCTGCGTCATCAACCCGATCTCAATTACGAGAACCCCTGGGTGCAGGACACGATGCTGGAGGTGGTCGACTTCTGGCTGGATCGCGGCGTTGATGGCTTCCGTTTGGATGCGGTTCCGTTCTTGTTTGAGTCAGAGGGCACCCGCTGCGAGGGGTTGCCGGAGACCCACGCTTTCCTCAAGCGATTGCGGGAGCGGGTGGATGCCCATGGCCGTGATGTGCTCTTGCTGGGAGAGGCGATTCAGCCGGTGGAGGAGGCCGCTCCATATCTGGCGGATGACGAACTGCATGGAGCGTTCAACTTCGTGCTCACCGCCCATCTGTTTGCCGCCATTGCCAGTGGCCGCACCCAGCAGCTCGGGGAGTGTCTGATGCAAGCCGAGCAGGCGGTATCTGGTCCTCGCTGGGCCCTGCCGCTGCGCAATCACGATGAACTCTGGTTGGGGGATGGTCATCTCATCAGCGATGACGTGATTCAGACCATCAGGGTGGGCCTGCCCCAGGGACAGGGGCACTGGTTGAACTGGGGCATCAACCGACGCCTGGCTCCTCTTCTCAATGGCGATCCACGCTCCAACCGGTTGCTGCATGGGCTCCTCTACAGCCTTCCAGGGATGCCCTGCCTTTATTACGGCGATGAACTGGGCATGGGCGACTGGCCTGGTCTGCGGGACCGTGATCCAAACCGCACGCCGATGGCCTGGACGCCGGCCCGCAACGGTGGCTTCTCCACGGCCCCCGATCCGCTGTTGGTGCTGCCACCGATCACCGCTCCCGGCTACGACTACCGCGTGGTGAATGTGGAGGTGCAGAAGCAGCTGCCGGGGTCGCTGTTGAATTGGCACCGGCGCATGCTCACCTGCCGCCGGCTGCTGCCAGCACTGCGGCATGGAAGCTTCCGGTTGTTGCACAGCCCCCACCCCGGAGTGCTGGTGTATCTCCGCTGCACCAAGGCGATGACGGTACTCGTGGCCGCCAATGTCACCGCCGCCGGAGCCTCGCTCAGTTTGGATCTGTCGGAGTGGGCTGGTGAGCGCACCCGTGAGGTGATGTGGGGCTGTGAATTCCCGCCCGCTGCGGCGGAGTGGTTCGTGAACCTTCCGCCCTATGGATTCAACTGGTGGCTGATCGGAGAGGTGGAGCCTGCTGCCACGCCCGCCTGATCCAGCAGCTCCTCCACGTGGGGCCTAAGTCGCTCGGCCTCGTTCAAATCCACCATGGCCAGACGGCAGCGGCGGGCCAGCACATCGCTGCTGCTTCGCGCATGTTCCCGCTGAATCGAATGGTCCAGTTCTGCGCCGCAGAGGGGGATCACCGGGCTGAGGGGTTCGCGTCGGCTGGGCTGCGCGGTTTCGATCAAGGCCACGGCCTCCAAGCCGTAGGTGCTTTGGAGATGGGCGACTTGCGCAGCTTTGAGGGCGGTGTCGGGAAGCAGGGCTTCGAGTTGGTGTTTCTGGTTTTGGAGGCCGTGCTGGGTGGCCTCCAGCGACTCCGCTGCACCTTGCAAGGGCATTGCGTCAGGAGTGGGCAGCGCCTTCCCAAGCTGGCGTTCCACCGCGGTCAGGGTGTCTTCAGCCATCGGCCGGCAAGTGGTCCACTTGCCCCCCATCACGCTCACCAGGCCGCAGGCCAGGGTTTCCACCTCGTGCTCCCGCACCACACGGCTGCTGTCCATGGCCTGGTCCGCTGGCTTCAGCAGCGGCCGTCCTCCCGCCCATCGGCTGCTCACCTGCGGATGCTGGAGCTGGGGAAACCAATCACGCACGTAGTTGAGCAGGTAGGCCTCCTCCTCTGGAGAAGGGGATGTGGCGTTCTCCTTGGTGCAGGCTTCATCCGTCGTCCCCACCAGGGTGCGGCCGTGGAAGGGGAGCATGAACAGCACGCGTCCATCCGCGGTGGATGGCACCAGAAGCCCAAGTCCTTCGGGGCAGAGGTTCTGCTCCAGCACGATGTGGGCCCCACGGCTGGTGAGCAGCCTTGGGGGGGCATCAGCCTCCGCCATCTGGCGGATCTCATCCGCCCGGATGCCCGTGGCATTTACAAATGCTGAGGCGCACCAGCGTGCCCGTTTGCCCGTGGCGGATTCACTGATGGCGGCCTTGAGCTGGCCCGTGCCATCAGTCTCCAGCTCCACCACCCGGCAACGGGTGCGCAGGGTTGCCCCCCGTTGCTCGGCGGTGAAGGCCAACAGCAGGTTGAGTCGTGCATCGTCGAACTGCCCGTCGCTGTAGGCCACGCCGCCCTGACACGCCTTCAGTAGAGGCAGGGCCTGACGCATCTGCTGCTGGGACAGCAGTCGGCTGTGGCCGATGCTTCGCTGACCGGCCAGGGCGTCGTAAATCCCCAGACCAAGTCGGTAGTAGGCCTGTCCCCAGAGCTGTTGTGTGGGCAGGGCCAGCTCGAGTCGTTGGGCCAAGAACGGTGCCTGGGCCAACCAGTGGCTCCGTTCGAGCAGGGCTTCCCGCACCAGCCTCAGCTGGGCCACGTCCAGAGTTTTAAAGGCCAGTTCCAGGTAGCGCACCCCGCCATGGAGCAGTTTCGTGCTGCGGCAACTGGTGCCACCGCCGATGTCTCCGGCCTCGAGCAGGGCCACGCTCAGCCCCCGTCGTGTTGCCTCATAGGCCACGCTGGCACCGCTGGCACCGGCGCCGATGACCAGCAGGTCCACCTGGTGATCAGCCATGCCACCCCAGGCTTCTAGAGACGGCGTCCTGCCAGCGTGTCCGCCAGCGGTCGCGCTGGGATGCATCCATCTGCGGGTGGAACAGTTCCGCTCCGTCCCTCCGCGCGGTCGCGAGCTGCTCCAGGTCGGTTATCACCCCAGCCTGGAGGCCTGCGAACAGCGCTACCCCCCGGGCGGTGCTCTCGAGGCTGGCGGGTCGCCGCACCGTCAGACCGGTGCAATCCGCCTGCGCCTGCAGCAGAGGGTCGGAGGCCGCGGCGCCACCATCCACCGCCAGTTCACCCAAGTCGCTCCCGAGGGCCTCTTCGGCAAGCGCCACCAATGTCGCTACCGACAGGGCGATCCCCTCAAGTGCAGCGCGGGCGATGTGACCGCGTCCGCTGTCACGAGTGAGGCCCACCAGAACACCGCGTGCCTGGGGATCCCAGTGCGGTGTCCCCCAGCCGGTGAAGGCGGGCACGAGCATCACCCCTCCTGAATCCGGTACCGAACGCGCCAGTTCGTTGACCTGGGGGGCTTGCTCAATGATTTGCAGCCCATCCCGGAGCCACTGGATGACGGTGCCGGCGTTGAACAGACTTCCCTCAAGGCAGAAGCTGGGTGTTCCAGCGGCATCCGTCCAGCCGAGGGTGCTGAGCAGCCCCGCATCTGAGCGGCGGACGACATCGCCGGTGTTGATCACCAGAAAAGCCCCCGTGCCGTAAGTGCACTTCCCTTCTCCTGGCTGCAGACAGAGCTGGCCCAGAGTGGCGGCCTGTTGGTCGCCGAGCATGGCCTGGATCGGCAAGCCTGCAAAGGGAAGGTCCGCAGCCATGTGCCCAAACTCTCCGCGGCAGGGCAGCAGTTCGGGCAGAGCGCTGGCGGGGAGCCCTGTGGGCTCTCGGAAGTCATCCACCCAGTGCTGCTGCTCCAGGTCCATCAGCAGCGTTCGGCTGGCATTGCTCATGTCACTGCCGTGGCGCTGGCCGCCGGTGAGTTGCCAGAGCAGCCAGCTTTCCACCGTGCCGAAACAGAGGTCATCGCTGGCCGCGGCAGCCTGGGCGTCTGCGTAGTGGTCGAGCATCCAGCGGATCTTGCTGGCACTGAAGTAGGGGTCGAGCAGCAAGCCCGTGCGCCGGCACCACTCCTGCTCCAGTCCCTGCTGCTTCCAGGCGTCGCAGATGGAGGCGGTGCGGCCGTCCTGCCAGACAAGGGCCGGTCCGCAGGGGAGGCCATTGCTGCGGCGCCAGAGCACGGAGGTTTCCCGTTGGTTGGTGATGCCGCAGCTCACTACCGCTTTGCGCTGCCCCTCACTGAGCTTTGAATCGAGCTGCACCAGGGCCTGCCGCTGGCTGGTCCAGATCGCCATCGGGTCTTGTTCCACCCATCCATCGGCGGGGTAGGAAATCGGCAGCGGTGCACTGGCGCTGAGCACCAGATCCCCTGAGCTGCTGAACAGCGCGGCTCTGGAGCTGCTGGTGCCCTGATCGAGGGCCAGAAGGAGAGGCTGTTCAGCCATGGCCAAGGTCTTTCTCTCCTGCTAGCCAGGAGAAGGCTGACTGCAAAGGTTTTGGCAGCGACCACGTCGTTTCGCGATCCCCCCGCCTGGGTGGCGGACGCGGTGATTTATCAAATTTTTCCCGACCGTTTTCGCCGCAGTGGCCGCGTCGATGCGCAGCGCCATCTCGCTTTGAAGCCCTGGGGGGCGGACCCTCGCAAGGAGGGATTCCAGGGCGGGGATCTCTACGGCGTCATCGATGCTCTCGATCAGCTCCAAGCTATGGGCATCACCTGCCTCTATCTCACGCCGATCTTCAGCTCAGCTGCCAACCATCGCTATCACGCCTACGACTATTTCGAGGTGGATCCCCTGATGGGGGGCAATGCAGCACTCACGGACCTGATCGATGCCGTGCATCAGCGCGGCATGAGGTTGGTTCTGGATGGGGTGTTCAACCACTGCGGCCGCGGCTTTTGGGCCTTTCATCACGTGGTGGAAAACGGTGCGGATTCGCCGTACCGGGATTGGTTCCATGTGCACCGTTGGCCCCTGAAGCCCTATCCCGCCCCTGGCGAGGACTGTGGTTACGACGGTTGGTGGGCCTTGCCGGATCTGCCCAAGTTCAACCATGCCAATCCAGGGGTTCGGGAGCATCTGCTGGCGGTGGGCCGTCACTGGCTCGAGCAGGGGATTGACGGCTGGCGTCTCGACGTCCCTGCCGAGGTGCCGGCCGACTTCTGGGTTGAGTTCCGGCAGATGGTGCGTGCGACCAACCCGGAGGCCTGGATTGTTGGAGAGGTGTGGGGTGATGCGACCCCCTGGCTGCAGGGCAACCACTTCGATGGCGTGATGAATTACCGGCTGGGATGGAGCATCCTTTGCTGGGCCGCCGCTGAAGTGTTGCGGCGGGACTACCGCAATTCCGACTATCCCCTTGACCCCCTGGATGGGCAGTCTTTGTTGACCATCTGGACGACAACAACGCGTTCCACCCGGGAGGTGGTCAAAAGGGCCCAGATGAACCTGCTCGACAGCCATGACGTGCCCCGTGCACTTCACAGCCTCAACAACGACGTTGCGGCCCTGAAGTTGGCTCTGCTGCTGCTCTTCCTCCATCCGGGAGCGCCATGCATTTACTACGGCACTGAAGCTGCCCTGGCGGGTGGTCCTGAATCAGGCCCCTCCAGCGGTCCTGGACCGGCCTGCCGTGAGGCCTATCCCTGGGACGTTCCCTGGAGTGCTGATCTGCGCCCATTCATCCAGTCACTTGCAGAACTCCGCTCTACCCATGGGGTCTTGCGCAGAGAAGGTCTGCGCTGGTCAGCCCAAGGGGCGGACGTGATGGAGGGCGTTGCGGATGGTCTGCGAGTCGTGATCAACCGAAGTCGCTCCAACCCTGTGCCCCTAACCATCGACTCGGGACAATCCCTCGTTTGGACGCTGGGAATTGTTGACAACCAAATTGTCAGCCCGCAATCGGCGGCTGTTCTGGGGTCTTAACCCCTCTCCCCCGGTGCCATGGGGAGCAAGAAAGCCCTTGTCGAGACTTGAACTCGAGACCTCTCCCTTACCAAGGGAGTGCTCTACCGCTGAGCTACAAGGGCATGTGGGGATGGGCCGGGTTGGATTTGAACCAACGTAGGCAGAGCCAGCGGATTTACAGTCCGCCCCCATTAACCACTCGGGCACCGACCCGAACCACACCGCAAGAACTTACCAGTCGGTGTGTCCTTCCCCACGATCTCGATACGATCTGCCGAGCTGAACAGATCTCCAGCCATGCACGTTCTGCTGCTGAACGGTCCGAATCTGAACCTGCTGGGCCAGCGTGAGACTGGGATCTATGGCCATTCCTCCCTGGCGGACATCGAAGCGGCGCTGACCCGGCAGGCGGAGCAGGAATCAGTGCAGCTGGACTGCTTTCAAAGCAATTTCGAAGGTGCCCTGGTGGACCGGATTCACCAGGCCATGGGCCGATGCGATGGAATCTTGATCAACGCCGGGGCTTACACCCACACGTCCATCGCCATCCGTGATGCCCTGGCTGGTGTCGCTATCCCATATGTGGAATTGCACCTCAGCAACACCCATGCCCGGGAAAAGTTCCGCCATCACTCGTTTCTGGCTGAGCGCGCTGTGGGTGTGATCTGCGGCTTCGGACCAGCCAGCTACAGCCTTGCCTTGAACGGATTGCTCGGCCATCTACGCCGGAACGCATGACCATTACAGGTCCACCACAAACTGTTCCCTCCAAGACAGTGGCATCGATCCGCTGGTTAGCTGCGCCCACCAGCTGGAGCTGGGTGGAGCAGGCCAACGCCAGGCCGATGGAGGTGCTGATCGATCACGCCCACTGCGAACGCAAGGCTGCCGGGGCTGCGGTGCAGATGATGTTCCGCTACCTCTGCGAACCGGGTCTGGGTGAAGCCCTCAGCCCTCTGGCGCGGGAAGAGCTGGAGCACTTTGAGCAGGTGCTGGCGTTGATCAAGGCCCGGGGGAGCTACCTGGAACCGCTGCCTTCCCCGGGCTATGGCGCTGATCTAGCCCGGCAGATCCGTAAAGGTGAGCCGCAGAGAATGCTCGACTCCTTCTTGGTGGCGGGTCTGATTGAAGCCCGCAGCCATGAGCGCATGGCCCTGTTGGCTGAGCACAGCCCGGATCCTCAGTTGAGGGGGCTTTACAGCGATCTGTTGGCGAGTGAAGCCCGCCACTTCGGCCTGTATTGGGTGTTGTGTGAGCAGCGCTATCCGCGGGAGCTGATCGTTGAGCGCCTCGAAGTGCTGGCCCTAGCGGAAGTGAAGGCGCTGGAAGGGGAGCTGGCACGCCCTGAAGACGTACGGATGCATTCCTGTGGTGTGGATGCCACACAGATCAGCAGTCAGATCAGCTGAGCCGCCTCCTGCAAAGCCTCCAGCCTGGATGGCCGAAGCACTCCCTCCACGCCAAATTGCCGCAGCCGTTGTTCGAGGCTCTGGTTGGCTCCGGCGATGAATAGCGTGCGGCCCGCGGACCGTGCTTCCTCCACCATGCGTTCGATGGCGAGGGTTGCGGTGACACCGATGCGGGACACGTCTGTGAGGTCAAGGATCAGAACCCTGTAGCTCTGGATCAATCCCATTCGGGCACTGATGCCTTTGGCGGCGCCAAAACTCAGAGGGCCGCGCAGGCGAAACAGCATCAAGGCCTTGCCGCAGCGCAGGATCAGGGCTTCCTCCTCCGGGGAAAGATTGGCGTGCATTGCATCCGTGGCATCGGAGGGGTTGTCCTCTTCCATTCCCTCCAGTTGGGACCGCGTGATCGCATCAACGGTCAACAGGTTGGCAACGAACATCCCTACCAAAACGCCCCAGATCAGGTCCCAGAACACCGTCATCAACAGCACGGCGTACATCAGCGCGGCTGTTTTCGCCGACAGGCGATGAGCGCGGAGCAGAAAGCCCCAATCGATGATGTCGAGGCCGACTTTGATCAGGATTCCTGCCAACAGCGCCGTGGGGATTTGTGCCGCAAGGGGGCCTGCCCCCAGCAGCACAAGCAGCAGCACCATGGAATGGGTCATGCCCGACCAGGGCGTCTGACCACCGGATTTGATGTTGATAACCGTTCGCATCGTGGCTCCGGCACCGGGAAGGCCTGAGAAGAACCCGGCCGCGGTGTTGGCGATGCCCTGGCCGATCAGCTCACGGTTGGAGTCGTGGTTGGTCTGGGTGATGTTGTCGGCCACCAGGGAGGTGAGCAAAGAGTCGATCGCCCCGAGCAGGGCGAGAACCATGCCGGCTTTCACCAGCTCCGGCAGGTGCTGACTGAAATCGGGAACCACCAGTTGCAAGCCCCCCTCCGGGATGGCTCCGATCCGGGCGATGGGTTCAAGGCCCAGCTCCAGCAGTCGGTTGTCGTTGAACAGCAGCAGCGACAACGGCGTCACAATCAGCAGCGCCAGCAGAGGCGTTGGCACCCATTGGCGGATCCGCAGGGGTGTCAGAAACACCACTGCGAGTGTCATCAATCCAACGGCGAGCGCAGCTGGATTCCAGCTGGGGGCCTCGATCAGCGAACTCAGGGACGCAACCACGCCGCCCCCGGTACTCACCCCGATGAAGGGTCCAAGTTGCAGTGCAAGGATGATGAAACCGATCCCCGACATGAAGCCGGAGACCACCGAGTAGGGCACCAGGGTGATGAAGCGCCCCAGCCGCAGCACCCCGAGCAGGGTTTCGAACACACCACCGATCACCACAGCGGCCATCACCAACGGCAGCATCTCGCCGGCATTGAGATCACGACCGATACCGATGGCGGCCAGGCTGGAGACGATCCCTGCCACGGTGACGCTCATGGGTCCGGTGGGTCCGCTCACCTGGGCGGGAGTTCCCCCGAGCAAGGCCGCTAGGAATCCGGTAACGATGGCGCCATACAGACCGTAAATGGCGCCGCCTGGCCCCAGGGCGGCATTGCCGAAGGCCAGGGCAAGAGGCAGCGCGACCACGGCCGCCGTCAGTCCTCCGAGAAGGTCGCCTCGGATGTTGCGCTGATGCAGGCCGTGAATCAGTGCCATCTCAGTTCAGACCACTCCAGCGACTCAGGGCTTCCAGGGACTGAACTCCCAGTTTTCGGCGCCCATCGGGGAGAACCCAGGTGGGATAAACCCTGATTTCTGCGGCGTTACAGGCTTCGGTTTGCTCTGGCAGCTGCTTCGGCTTGCGGCATTCCACATAGATCACGTCCGCTCCGGCCTGTTTGCCGAACAGGTTCATCTGCTTGAAACAGGCTGGGCAGGTCCAGGCGCCATAAAACTTGGCCCCCATCGCCTTCAGATGCTGCGTCAGTTCGAGGGCCTGGGGGCTTGAGTCGTGCAGGGGCTCTCCGATCGTGCTGGCCCAGGGAGCGGCCGAACCAGGTGGGCCACCAACAGCTCCGCCAGCTGCGACCAGCACGGATGCCAGCAGGGATGAAGCCATGCTCCTCATGCTGATGCAGTGGTTGGCCTGAAGCTAGGTCGCATTGAGGCGTTCGGGCTTCCCTCCATGCGGAAGCAACAACGCAAGCCCTGTTGCGGTGAAACTGGGAATACCACTAGACGGGTATGGCAGGCAGCGGATACAAGGATTATTTCCAGGTGCTCGGGGTTGATCGCAGCGCCGATGCCAATGCCATCAAGAAAGCCTTTCGCAGCCTGGCGCGCCAATACCACCCTGACGTCAACCCCGGGGATGCCCAGGCTGAAGCGCGGTTCAAGGAGATCAGTGAGGCCTACGAAGTGCTTTCCGATCCCGAGAAACGGCGTCGTTATGAGCAATTCGGTCAGTACTGGAATCAGGCCGGCGGCATGGGCGGGGGAGCCGCGCCCGGGATGGATGTCGACTTCGGTCGCTACGGCAATTTCGACGATTTCATCAACGACCTGTTGGGCCGTTTCGGTGGACCAGCCGGCGGAGGATTCCCGGGGGGTGGATTCGCAGGGGGCGGTTTCCCGCGTGGTGCCCAGGCTTCACGCCCTCCGGTGAATCTCGATGCCGAAGCTTCGGTGAATGTCACCTTTTCAGAGGCCTTTCGCGGTGGTGAACGCAGCCTCTCGGTGAACAACGAGCGCGTTCAGGTGCGCATTCCTGCTGGAGTGAAGAACGGCTCGCGGCTGCGGTTGAAGGGCAAGGGCAACCTGCAACCGGGCACCGGACGTCGGGGCGATCTCTACCTCAACCTCAAGATTCAGGACCACCCGATCTGGCGCCTGGAGTCGGATCAGCTGCGGGCCGATCTCCCCGTCAGCCTCGATGAACTGGCCCTTGGAGGCACGGTGTCGGTGATGACGCCCGATGGTGAGGCCCAGGTGAGCATTCCGGCCGGCACCGCCCCGGGCCGCAGTCTGCGGCTGAAGGGCAAGGGCTGGCCGTCGAAGACCGGTCGCGGTGATCTTCTGCTCACGCTGACGCTGGCCATGCCTGCCTCGTGGAGTGAGGAGGAGCGTCGGTTGTTGGAGCAACTGCGTGCCAAGCGCACGGACCATCCACGTCAAGAGTGGCTTCGTTCGGCGGCCCTCTGATCGGGTGACCCTTACGATCACACCTTGTGTTTGGGTCTGATGGAGCTCACCTACCGCCCCCGTCGTCTTCGGCGTACGCCCGCCCTACGCGCCATGGTGCGTGAGCACAGCCTCTCGGCTGCAGACTTCATCTATCCCCTCTTTGTGCATGAAGGCACTGAGGTGGAGCCAATCGCTGCCATGCCTGGTGCCAGCCGTTGGAGCCTTGCGGCCCTCACCGGCGAAGTGCAGCGTGCCTACGACCTTGGGGTGCGTTGCATCGTTCTCTTCCCCAAGGTGTCTGAGGGACTGAAGACCGAAGACGGGGCTGAGTGCTTCAACGCCAATGGCCTGATTCCACGAGCGATCCGCCAGATCAAGGAAGCCATCCCCGAGATGGCGATCATGACCGACGTCGCCCTGGATCCCTATTCCTGCGATGGTCATGACGGGATCGTCAGCGAGGACGGCGTGGTCCTCAACGATGAAACGATTGAACTGCTCTGCAAGCAGGCCGTTGTGCAGGCTGAAGCGGGCGCTGATCTGATCGGTCCCAGCGACATGATGGACGGCCGGGTCGGTGCCATCCGGGAAGCCCTCGACGACGAAGGCTTCGAACATGTGGGCATCATCAGCTACACGGCGAAGTACTCCTCCGCGTACTACGGCCCCTTCCGTGAGGCCCTCGATTCCGCTCCCCGTGCCGCCGGCAGCAAGCCGATCCCCAAAAACAAAGACACCTATCAGATGGATCCCGCCAATGCTCGGGAAGCCATCACCGAAGCCCAGCTCGATGAGCAGGAGGGCGCCGACATCATGATGGTGAAGCCAGGTTTGGCTTATCTCGACATCATCCACCGACTGCGCGAGGAGTCGGAACTCCCCATTGCTGCCTACAACGTGAGTGGTGAGTATTCGATGGTGAAGGCCGCGGCGGAGCGGGGCTGGATCGATGAAAAGGCCGTTGTGCTGGAGACGTTGCTGAGCTTCAAGCGCGCCGGTGCTGATCTGATCCTCACGTACCACGCCTGCGATGCAGCGGCTTGGTTGAAGGAGGCTTGATCCGATGGCAACAGCCGATCAACCCAAAGGTGTGGATCGTCTCGGTCACGTTGCGATCCGTGTTGAGAACGTCGATCGGGCTGTTGCCTTCTACACCGATCTGGGCATGCGTCTGGTCTGGCGTGCCAACGACTGGTGCTATCTGGAAGCCGGGGAAGGTCGCGATGGACTCGCCTTGTTAGGCCCGGATTACAAAGCCGCTGGCCCACATTTCGCCTTCCATTTCCGCGATCGTGCGGAGGTGGATGTGATTCACGATCGTCTCAAAGCGCAGGGTGTGCACGTTGGTGCCGTCCATGACCACCGCGACGGCACGGCGTCTTTTTATCTGAAAGACCCGGAAGGCAACTGGCTCGAAATGCTTTATGAACCCCCCGGTGGCATCCCCTCCAACTGCAGCTGACTTGAGTCAAGGGGTGGACCGGGCTCAGCAGGAAACCCTTGAACTGCTGGAGTGGCATCGGGTCTGTGACCATCTCAGCGGCTTTGCCAGCACCGGCATGGGCCGTGATGCGGCCCGGGTTCAACCGCTGCCCGCCAGCCTGGAGGAGTCGAAACAGCGCCTGGCCGAGACGGTTGAAATGGCGGTGCTCGATGACCTCACTGAGGGGGGGCTCAGCTTCCGCGGTGTGCAGAACCTCGAGCCCGTTGTGATGCGCTGCAGCAAGGGAGGCGTGGCCTCCGGTGAAGAGCTGCTGGCCGTGGCGGAAACGTTGGCAGCGGCCCGTCGCCTGCGCCGTCAGATCGACGACCCCGAGCTGCGCCCAGTATGCACCGCGTTGATTGAAACGATGGTGACGCTGCCGGAGTTGGAGCAGCGGCTCAAATTTGCGCTCGAAGAGGGCGGCCGCGTTGCTGATCGCGCCAGCTCGGCGTTGTCGGCGCTGCGGCATCAATGGAACGGTCTGCGCCAGGAACGTCGCGACAAACTTCAGGAGCTGCTGCGGCGCCTGGCCCCATCGCTGCAGGACAGTGTGATCGCCGAGCGTCATGGCCGTCCGGTTCTGGCGGTGAAGGCCGGTGCGGTGAGCCAGGTGCCGGGTCAGGTGCACGACAGTTCGGCCTCAGGCAGCACCCTCTTTGTTGAACCCCGCTCGGTGCTCACCATGGGCAACAAGCTTGTGGAGCTGGAGTCCCGCATCCGGGATGAGGAACGCAAGGTGTTGGCGGAGCTGAGTGCTCTGGTGGCTGAAGAGGCGTCCGCCCTCCACCAGGTGGTGGCCGTGCTGCGCGCGCTTGATCTTGCGCTGGCCCGTGGGCGTTACGGCCGCTGGCTTGGTGGCGTTGAGCCTCAGCTTGAGGCGGCAGCGGAGGCTCCGTTTCGCTTTTCAGGTCTGCGACACCCACTGTTGGTGTGGCAGCACAAACGGGCGGAGGGGCCACCCGTGGTTCCCATCTCGGTGGAGGTGTCGCCGGAGCTGCGGGTGGTGGCGATCACCGGGCCGAACACCGGTGGCAAAACGGTCACCCTGAAAAGCATTGGCCTCGCTGCACTGATGGCACGCGCCGGCATGCTTTTGCCCTGTTCGGGGCAACCTTCCCTGCCCTGGTGTGCCCAGGTGCTGGCAGACATCGGAGATGAGCAATCCCTCCAACAGAGCTTGTCCACCTTCAGTGGTCATGTGAAGCGCATCGGGCGCATCCTTGAGGCGCTGCAGAGCGGTGGTTCTCCGGCCTTGGTGCTGCTGGATGAGGTGGGTGCTGGAACGGATCCCAGCGAGGGAACGGCCCTGGCCACGGCTCTGCTGAAGGCTCTTGCGGATCGGGCTCGGCTCACTATTGCCACCACCCACTTCGGTGAACTCAAGGCCCTCAAATACGACGACGCTCGTTTTGAGAATGCCTCTGTTGCCTTCAATCCTGAGACCTTGTCCCCCACCTATGAATTGTTGTGGGGAATTCCAGGACGCAGCAATGCACTGGCGATCGCGACGCGCCTTGGGCTCGATTCGGATGTGCTTCACCAGGCCCAGCAGCTTCTGGCCCCAGGGGGTGATGGTGAGGTGAACAGTGTGATCCGTGGCTTGGAGGAGCAACGGCAGCGCCAGCAGGCCGCGGCAGAAGACGCTGCAGCACTCCTGGCACGCACGGAACTGCTGCACGAGGAGTTGCTGCAGCGCTGGCAGAAGCAAAAGCAGCAGACCGCGCAACGCCAGGAGCAGGGCCGTCAACGCTTGGAGCAGTCGATCCGTCAGGGCCAGAAAGAAGTTCGCACGCTGATACGCCGTCTGCGGGATGAGCGCGCGGATGGGGAAACCGCGCGAAAGGCTGGGCAACGGTTACGCAGCTTGGAAGACCATCACCGCCCAACCCCTGAACGGCGTGCACCCAAGCCGGGTTGGCGTCCGTCTGTGGGGGATCGCGTGCGCTTGCTCGCCCTCGGCAAGGCTGCAGATGTGTTGGCCATCACCGATGACGGCCTTCAGCTGACGGTTCGTTGTGGGGTGATGCGCACCACGGTGGATCTGGCGGCGGTGGAAAGCCTGGATGGGCGTAAGCCGGAGCCGCCTCCAAAGCCGGTGGTGAAGGTGCAAGCCCGTTCCGTCGGAGGCGGCGGTGCACAGGTGCGCACCAGTCGCAACACCCTTGATGTGCGTGGCATGCGGGTGCATGAGGCCGAAGCGGCGGTTGAGGAATGCTTGCGCAGTGCCAATGGGCCGGTTTGGGTGATCCACGGCATCGGCACGGGCAAGCTCAAGCGCGGCCTGCGCGCCTGGCTGGACACGGTGCCCTATGTGGAACGGGTGACCGATGCTGAGCAAGGGGACGGCGGACCGGGCTGCAGCGTTGTCTGGGTGCGCTGAGCTATTTCAGGAGCTTCAGTGGCTAACGGATGGCTTCACCATCCGCATCAAACAACCGCCAGCCTGTGGGGTCAGGGTCGAGGTGGATGGCATCGCCGGCAGTGATGTTGATCTCCGTTGAAGCTCTGACCTGGATGAGTTGATCACCATCCAGGAGCCGACAGGTGAGGATCTGCTCATTGCCCAGACGCTCGCAATGACTTACCTCGGCTTGGAGATTCCGGTTTGTTGCCGGTGCCAGATGCCAGTGTTCAGGCCTCAATCCTGCGGTGATGTGTTGGCCTTCTCGTTGAAGTAGAGGCTCGACCATTGCGCCTTCAACCTGAATGCGCTTGTTCCCCAGAATCAGAGTTGCATTGGGTCCCACCGTGACGGGCAAAAGGCTCATCGCTGGGCTGCCAATGAACTGGGCCACGAAGATGTTGGAGGGCCATCTGTACAACTCCATGGGGGTCCCGAGCTGCTGCAGGCGCCCTTGGTTCAACACCGCGATGCGGTCCCCCATGGTCATCGCTTCCACCTGGTCGTGGGTCACATAAACCGTCGTTGTTCCCAGTTCTCGTTGCAGCTCGACGATTCTTTGGCGCGTGCTCGTTCTGAGTTTGGCGTCGAGATTGCTCAGCGGTTCGTCCATCAAAAACACCTCAGGATTGCGCGCCATGGCGCGTCCGAGGGCGACCCGTTGTTTCTGTCCGCCGGACAGTTCTTTTGGCCTTCGATCGAGCAATTCCGTGAGTTCCAGAGATCTGGCAACGGTGTTCACCCGGGCTTCGATTCGTTCTTCTCTGACCGACCGCACCCTCAGTGGTTCGGGTAAGGCGCGCGTGGCTCGAAAGGCTTGATCTTGGATGCGCTGGACGGTTGATCTCGCCTGGCTTCTGCGCAGTCCGAAGCTGAGGTTGTCCCGCACGCTGAGATGCGGGTAGAGCGCATAGCTCTGGAACACCATGGCGACGTTGCGGCGCGCTGGCGGCACATCGCTGATGGGCCGGGACCCGATTCTGATTTCGCCGCTGGTGGGGCTGTCGAGACCAGCGAGCAGTCGCAGCAAGGTGCTTTTGCCGCACCCCGAGGGACCGACCAGCACCAAAAACTCGCCATCGTTGATCGTCAGATTCAACTGACGAATCACTTCAACGGGATCACCGCCGCCGCGTCCTGGGAAGGTCTTGCTGAGGTCTTCGAAACGGACGCCGGCCAAAGACAGAGCTGCAGCGGCTGAATCTTAGGGTTATGGATTGGATTGAGCCGGCAGCACCGTGCAGTTCATCGATCAGGCACGGATCACGGTCCGAGGCGGGCGCGGCGGCGATGGCATCGCTGCATTTCGCCGTGAAAAGTATGTGCCCGCTGGAGGCCCCTCCGGAGGTGACGGCGGGTGTGGGGCTCCCGTGGTTCTCGAGGCCGACAGCAACCTGCAAACCCTGCTCGATTTCAAATACAAACGCCTGTTCGCTGCTGACGATGGGCGACGCGGTGGTCCGAACAAATGCACCGGTGCATCAGGGAAAGACCTGGTGATCAAGGTGCCTTGCGGCACGGAGGTACGCCATCTGCGCACCGGCATTCTTCTGGGAGACCTCACCACCCCGGGTGAGCGTCTTACCGTTGCCTTCGGTGGGCGAGGTGGTTTGGGCAACGCCCATTATCTGAGCAATCGCAACCGCGCTCCGGAGAAATTCACCGAGGGCCGTGAGGGTGAGGAATGGCCCCTGCAGCTGGAACTGAAGTTGCTGGCTGAGGTGGGCATCATTGGTCTTCCCAATGCCGGCAAGAGCACCTTGATCGCCGTGCTGTCGGCAGCGCGACCCAAGATTGCCGATTACCCCTTCACCACCTTGGTCCCCAACCTTGGTGTGGTGCGCCGTCCCAGTGGAGATGGAACCGTGTTCGCGGATATTCCAGGCTTGATTGAGGGGGCCGCCCAGGGCGCTGGTCTTGGCCACGACTTTCTGCGTCATATCGAACGCACCCGTCTGCTGATCCACCTCGTGGACGCAGGATCCGAGGATCCCGTGGCTGACCTGAACGTCGTCCAGCAGGAGCTGGAGGCCTATGGCCATGGTCTGGTTGATCGACCACGTCTGTTGGTGATCAACAAACAGGAGTTGGTGACAGAAGAGGATCTCCCCAAGTTGCGGCAAGACCTTGAGGCGGCGAGCGGTCGTCCCGTGCTGTGCATTTCAGCCGCCATGGGAACCAACCTCGATCAGTTGTTGGCAGAAACCTGGGCCGAGCTCGGAGTGTGAGCTGATGCTCCAGACAATCTTCATGTGATCAGCCACACCGATGCTTGTGGCCTGATCGCGGGGGAGCCATAACGGGAATGTCTCTCCCATGACATGACCTTTTACACCTGTCTGGACAACAAGGGCGACGTGATCGCCCGGTGCCAAACAAAAGAAGATGTTGCTGTGCTTCAACGCATGGGACGCCCGATCGCTGAAGTGAAGGCAATGCGTAGGGAGGAGGCTGTCGTCTGCAGCCTGACCGGCAGCCCCTCCGACTACAACGAGGACTACTGAGCCCTCGTTGATTTAGGTCGCTGGTTGACTCAATCGTCGTAGACGCGGCATTCCTCTGCATCGGGATTGGCCTCGCAATGCAGCTCGAGCGAAGTGGGGTCGTGGCTGTCGCCGGGGTGGTGTTCCTTGTATTCCTCCAGCGACTTCAGCTCATCGGTGAGGTGACGAACCTTGGCCTCGTCTCCAGCTGCTTTGGCAGCTTCGATTTCGGATTGATCCTTCTGGATGTGTTCGTCGATGGACTTCATGAATTCAGACCGTGGCCTGGCAGCACCTTACGGCGATTCATCGGTTTTGGAGTGTTGGAATCCCCCCCCCATGACCATCCGACAACGTTGATTTGAAGTGGTTGTAGCCGTGGCTACAAGCACAGCTCCAGATCGTTGATCAGGGCGCCAATTCACTGAGTTCCAGCCAGCGTTCTTCCGCTTGTTCAATGCGGTTGATGATCTCAGCCAGATCGAGACTCAGCTTGGCCATGTCAGCGCCTTCCCGGGTCATCTGCTGTTCCAGCTCCTCTTTCTTCAGCTCCAGTTCAGGCAGCTGTTGATCAAGCGCCGCAAGCTCCTTGTTTTCCTTGAAGTTTCGCCGCCGCGGGCCGTCGCGCTTGGTCTTGCGGCTGCTCTCTGGTTTGGGTGTGGAGGGTTTGCTCGCCTGGCTTTGGCTGCGTTCCTCCTGGCGTTGCTGCTCCAGAAACGCGCTGTAGTTCCCTTCAAAGCGATTGAGCCGTCCTTGGTCGAAACAGAACAGACGATCAACCGTGCGATCGAGGAAGTAACGGTCGTGGGAAACAACGATCACGCAACCTCGGAAGTCTTCAAGGAAGTCTTCGAGAACGCTGAGGGTCTGAACATCCAGATCATTGGTGGGTTCGTCCAACAGCAACACGTTGGGCGCCTGGATCAGCATCCGGCAGAGGGTGAGGCGGCGGCGCTCGCCTCCCGAGAGCTTGGCCAAGGGGCTGTGCTGCTGGGCCGGTGGAAACAAAAAGCGTTCCAGAAGCTGGGATGCGGTGACCTGTTCACCCCCCAGATCGATCCGGCTGGCGGCTTCTTCCACGAACTCGATCACTTTGCGATCGAGCCCTTTGCCTTTGTTGAAGTCTTCGGTGTGCTGGTCCAGGTAACCGATGTGAACGGTCTCCCCAAGCAGCAGGCTGCCCTGGGTTGGCTCGCGCCGTCCGGCGATGAGATCAAGCAGGGTGGATTTGCCGCTGCCGTTGGGGCCGATGATGCCGATCCGGTCTTCAGGGCTGAAGCTGTAGCTGAAGCCATCGAGGAGTGGGCGACCGCCCCTGCTGCCATCGGCTGTGACCCCAACGGCTTCCGCTTCAATCACCTGTTTGCCGATGCGCCGGCTGATGCCGGTCATCTCCAACTTTGCTTTGGCCTGATTGGGTTTCTGCTCGCGCATCGCTTCGATGCGTTGCAGTCGCGCCTTCTGTTTGGTGCTGCGCGCCTTGGGGCCCTGGCGTAGCCAGGCCAATTCGCGGCGAAGCACGCTTTTGAACTTGGCCGCTGAGGCCTCTTCAGAGGCCTCTTCTTCCGCTTTGTGCTGCAGAAAGGTGCTGTAGTTCCCCTGATAGGTGCGGGCCTGGCCTCGGTCCACCTCCACCATCCGTCGCGTCACCCGATCAAGCACGTAGCGGTCATGGGTGACCAGCACCAGAGCCCCGGGATAGCGATCCAGCCAGCTCTGCAGCCATTCCACGGCAGCGGCATCGAGATGGTTGGTGGGCTCATCCAGCAGCAGCACATCGGGGCAGGCCACCAGGGCTGATGCCAGACCCACCCGTTTGCGGTATCCGCCGGAGAGGTCGTCGACCGGGCGCTGGAGATCGCTGATGCCCAATTTCTGCAGCACTTCCCGGCATTGCTGCTCCAGGCTCCAGGCGTCCTCTTCATCCATCCGTTGGCTGAGCTGACCCAGCTCCGCCATGAGTGCTTCATTGCTGGGGTCTGCCGCGATGGCGTCGCTGAGGGCGCTGAAGCGCACCAGCAGATCCCGTTTGGCACCACAGCCCTCCAGCACCTGCTCCAGCACCGTGAGCCCCGTTGTGATCCGGCTTTCCTGACCCACCAGCTCCACCCGAAGCCGGGGTGAGCAGCGGCGTTCCCCTTCCCCGAGCGGTTCTTTCCCCGCAAGCACCTTCAAGAGCGTGGATTTGCCGGCTCCATTGGGACCGATTAGCCCGAGCCGTTCCCCTTTACCGATGTGGAGATCGAGATCGGAAAAGAGGGTGCGGATGCCGAAATCCTTGGCCGCACCCAACAGGCTGATCAGACTCACGGCGTGCCAGCGGGCAGTTGACCGTCCAGATAAGCAAACACGCTCTTGTCGCCTACATCCGCTGCTGCCTCCATGCCGAATTTGCGCAGGGCCAGCAACACCAGCAGCAATGCTGCACTTTCCAGTAGAGCCAGGCAGAGGTGGCCATTGATCAGACCCACCAGATGCCCCAGCAGCGCTGCCGGCAGCAGCAAGGTGAGGCCGATGGCTTCGGGCCGTTGGAAGCAGAAAAACTCCTTGAAGCCGATGCCCGCCAATGCGGCAAACAGCGGCCCGATGGCCAGGATCCACAGCGGCTGACCCTGGAGGGTTGAGAGCACTTCGGTGGGGCCGGCCTGCAGCAGCAGGGCGCCCCAACCGATGCAACCACTGAGCCAGAACAGTTGCAGGGCGCGGTGCAAGGGGCGGAGGTAGATGTGGATCCAGCGCAGGGCCAGGCCCAGGGCCGTGGCCATCGGCAGCACCCAGAGCCATGCCCAGGAGCTATCGGTCTGCCACCACTGCAGCACTCCTGCAGCCAGGCTGAGGCCGGTGATCAACAGGGCGATCCGATAGGAACGCACCTCCTGGCGATCGGCAGCGGTGATCGAGTAAGTGCCGTAAACACCCTCAAAGATTGGATCTGCGCTGGTCATCCCGACGCCGCCGTGCTGTACACCAGTGTGCTCAGGTCAGGACCGGCTGGAACGATGCCGCCGGGATTGAGGGGGAACAGGGCACCGAAGTAGTCGTGTCGCCAGGCGCTCCCGTCGCAGGTGTCCGCAACGCCCGGCAAGGCGTAAAAGCGTTGTCGCCATGCCCAGAGGTGTGGGTAGTGCCAGAGCGGCTGCCGACTGCAGCCGAACAGGGGCGCATAGACCAGCTCCCAGCGGATCAAAGTGGGGAATAAGCGCACGTCCGCCAGGGTCAGTGCCGTGCCGCACAGCCATGGACCATTGGTTTCGAGGCTCTGCTCAACCGCAGCAAGGGCGGCGAAGAGATCGGCTTCAGCGCGGTCGTAGGCCGCTTGGTTGCGGGCGAAACCGCAGCGGTACACCCCATCGTTGATGGCCGGTTGCAGCCGCTGCTGCCAGGCCTGGATCCTGTCGGTGGCTTCCGCCGGTGCCAGGTCCACAACAGCGTCTTGATGGGGCCAGCGGTTCAACAGCTCCACCAGTGGTGCACTGTCATTGCCCAGCAGGCTGCGCGTCTTCGGATCCACCAGAACAGGCACGGTGGCCCGGTAGCTGGGGGGTGCGCCGCAGTGCTGATACATCTCCAGCAGCGTTGTGCACCCCTCCCAGGCTGGATTGAGGGCCCAGCGTCCAGCGTTGTGATCCGCCCGTGCCATCACGAGGGTGAGGCTGTTGTGCAGATGGCGCAGCTGATGCACCAGCCAGGTGCGATGGGCCCAGGGGCAACTGCGCCCGATCACCAGGATTGGCCGTTGGTCTGCGCTGCGCTGGAGCAGGTCTTCGGGGTTTAAAGCCGGCGGGCTGAGCGGATCGCTGCTTGGGCGGGTGTAATTGCCGGCCGCATCGGCTGGGCCCAACCCACCCATCAGCCGTTGCCATTGCCATCGCCAACTGCGACGGGCGGCCGTGACCACAACAGGTGGGATCGACATGGTGTGGTTTGGATCGCTTTCATCCTCGCTGTGACTCGTGCTTCAGTCAGAACTTGGTTCGCTGTGGTCAATGAGCAGCTGTGGCGTTCTTGTGGTGGCCGGCACCCACGGCAATGAGGTCAATGCCCCTTGGTTGTTGCAGCAGTGGCAGTCCAACCCTGATCTGATCAACGCTGCTGGCTTGGTGGTGCAGAAGGTGATCGGTAACCCGGAAGCGTTGCGCCGCCGCTGCCGTTACGTTGATCGTGACCTCAACCGCTGCTTCCTCCCGGAACAGTTGGAGCAGGGGGCCCCCGGCTTGGAGTTCCAGCGTGCTGGGGAACTCCTGCGCTTGCACGGCCCGAGCGGCGAGCAGCCTTGTGCTGTGGCCATCGATCTGCACAGCACCACAGCGGCCATGGGCAATTCCCTGGTGGTGTACGGCCGGCGTCCCGCTGATCTCGCCCTCGCGGCTTTGGTGCAGGGAGCGCTCGGTCTGCCGATTTATCTGCACGAAGCCGATGCTCAGCAGACCGGTTTCCTTGTTGAATCCTGGCCCTGCGGCCTGGTGATCGAGGTGGGCCCTGTGCCGCAAGGTCTGCTCAATGCCCGGGTCGTTGAACAGACCCGTCTTGGCTTGGAAGCCTGCCTGAGGGCCTTGGATCAGGCAGATCAGGGCTTGGCCCGGCTGCCGGATGCTCTGGTGGTGCACCGTCATCTGGGGAGTCGGGATCTTCCGAAGGGGGAGAACGGAGAGCCTCAGGCCCTTGTGCATCCCGAACTGCAGGGCCGCGATTGGCAGGACATCAGCTCAACCCAGGCGATGTTCCGTGCTGCGGATGGCACCGATCGAGGTGAAGCGTGGGTTGAGGGGGAGATCCCGGTGTTTGTGAATGAAGCGGCCTACGCGGAGAAAAGCATTGCTTTTTCCCTCACGCGCCGGGAGGTGTGGCCCTTGCAGCCCACCTGGCTGCCGGCCTTGCAGCAGCTGCTCTCTGCGGCTTAACCGCAGGCCCAAACACCTTTCCCTTCTTGAGAGCAGATCAGATTGCTCGTCTGACCATCGGCCCAATACATCCGCAATCGGTCGTCCTCGGTGCCGATCCGCAGGGTGAGGGATCGCAGCGGACCGGCCGGGGTTTTGCTGTCGGCATCGCCGCCGGGCAACTTGATTTGTTGCAGCTCCTGTTCCAGCTGGTTGATGCGTTGTTCCAGCTGTTTGATCGAAGCGCTTGCGTTTGGTTGGTCGCCTCTTGAGCTCACCAATCCACAGCTGGTGAGACCAATCGAGGTCAGCCCAAGACAGATCAGAGGAATCAAACGCTGCATGGGCCTGTCCTGATTGGCCCCAGCCTCTCAGCAGAACTGGCCCTGGGCCAGACGTTCACTCCAATACACGGTGGCCCCTTGAGCCTCCAGCTCCAGTCGCCTGTGGCGGGCCTGGGTCAGAGGAACGGTTTCCTCCAAGCGGTGGCCGGCTTGCATCCAGCGGATCAGAACCAAAAGCGCCTTGGTGAGTCTCATGAATCTTAAGTCTTTCGAAAACATCGCTTTCCTCGTCTGGGGCGCTTAAGCGTTGGTTTCGCAATCTGTGGACACACAGCGCAAACTTCCTTTACAATCACGATCAGGCAGGGCTCTCCTGCCCTTCCTTAAACCGTTCCTTCGGGAACATTTCTTTCCGTTCTCATGACCACCACCCTCCAGCAGCGCTCCGGCGCTTCCAGCTGGCAGGCCTTCTGTGAGTGGGTCACCTCCACCAACAACCGTCTGTATGTCGGTTGGTTCGGTGTGCTGATGATCCCCACACTGCTGGCTGCCACCATCTGCTTCGTCATCGCTTTCGTCGCCGCTCCTCCGGTCGACATCGATGGCATTCGTGAGCCCGTCGCTGGCTCCCTGATCTACGGCAACAACATCATCTCTGGTGCTGTTGTTCCTTCCAGCAACGCCATCGGCCTGCACTTCTATCCCATCTGGGAAGCTGCTTCCCTCGATGAGTGGCTGTACAACGGCGGCCCTTTCCAGCTGGTTGTTTTCCACTTCCTCATCGGCATCTACGCCTACATGGGTCGTGAGTGGGAACTTTCCTACCGCCTGGGCATGCGCCCCTGGATCTGCGTTGCCTACAGCGCACCTGTCGCTGCAGCCTCCGCTGTTTTCCTGGTTTACCCCTTCGGTCAGGGTTCCTTCTCTGACGCAATGCCCCTGGGCATCTCTGGCACCTTCAACTACATGTTGGTGTTCCAGGCCGAGCACAACATCCTGATGCACCCCTTCCACATGCTGGGCGTCGCAGGTGTTTTCGGCGGCAGCTTGTTCTCCGCCATGCACGGCTCCCTGGTGACCTCCTCCTTGGTGCGTGAAACCACCGAGAGCGAGTCCCAGAACTACGGCTACAAGTTCGGCCAAGAGGAAGAGACCTACAACATCGTGGCTGCCCACGGTTACTTCGGTCGCCTGATCTTCCAATACGCCTCCTTCAACAACAGCCGTAGCCTTCACTTCTTCCTGGCTGCCTGGCCTGTTGTCGGCATCTGGTTCACCGCCCTCGGCGTGTCAACCATGGCCTTCAACCTGAACGGCTTCAACTTCAACCAGTCCATCCTTGATGGTCAGGGCCGCGTCCTGAACACCTGGGCTGATGTGCTGAACCGTGCCGGCCTCGGCATGGAAGTGATGCACGAGCGCAACGCTCACAACTTCCCCCTCGACCTGGCTGCTGCTGAGTCCACTCCTGTGGCTCTGCAGGCTCCTGCCATCGGTTGATCTGGAATCAACCTGTTCCATTCGGAACAGCAAAAACGATTCAGATCAACTGAATCGGAAAGCCCCCTCCTCGGAGGGGGCTTTTTGTTGTGCTTTCAGAATTGAGCTCCAATCAACCACCAATAGAGAAGAGCCATCTCTGCGTCAGGCGGTGATGGCTAGACAAGAGCACTCCCGTGCTTCCTCTGACGACCTACGACGACAAGGGTGATCAGTGATCGTGACAACAGCCTGGCCTAACCGCTCAGGATCGCGAACACCGCCACCCGCAGCGGCAGGATCCACGGCTCCACAACCCTGGCGCCGTGGTCAGCGCCATTCGCCAGCTCGATCACATGACCGGGACCGCATATAGCTCTCACCGCGGCCACCTAAGGCGCTGAATCGAATGATGGCGTTGGGCGCTGACCAGAAGGGTTTCCCTGGTCACTCAAACCAGCACTATCGGAGCTAAGAAAGGACCAGCACAACTGTCCTTATGGCAACCGACGCTGACCTGGCAATCTGCCGGGCTTGCTCAATGCTCCATGGATTACAAGGATTTTTGCCTCACCTGTCTCGTCACGTTGGCGGCCATCAATACGGTGCTGAATTTGGGAGGTCAAAGAAGGCGATGAGTCAATGAGCCAGTCAGCTCATGTATCGAGCTGAACAGTTGAGCCATGACTGAGTTTCTACGGGATGGGCTAAGTCCAGCTTCATAACGGTGAATCAAATGCGTTAAGCCGGGATGCGTGGGGAAACTGCACCCGGCTTTTTCTTGCGCAATAGGAGTTACGTCAACCGGCCAGGATTCATTAAGCCGAGACGCCTGGCAGCTCAACTGGGAGACTTAGAAACCACAGCGAACTGACCGGCGTTACGCGCAATCTCCTCCTCGATTTCCTCCGGTGTTGCATACGGAGGTCCAAAGAAAGCAGGCCGAGAGAAAGGCACGGTGAGACCGGTACTAAAAGACGGACGCTGGTGGAGCATCTCGATCCAAGCGAGCAGATGGCTCATCGCCGAGATATCGACATTTGCCCAATAAGCACTAGCGCAGTAAGGGAAACAGGCGACATCCACGAGTGTGCAACGCTGACCGAGCACAAAAGGGCCGCTCGATAACGCGAGCTGGTCGTCGAGCATGTGCAAACAGCGTTCCGCTTCGGCAATGAAGCGACCAATGGCGAAGGGATCGTTTTGGCCGTGAACCTTGGCGATTCGCTGAAAGTACATGGCTTGCCCCATCGAAGGCCCGAGGGCGCTGACCTGCCAATGGAGCCATTGCTTCGTTTGC
Organism: Synechococcus sp.; assembly: GCA_047285305.1. Lineage (GTDB taxonomy): Bacteria > Cyanobacteriota > Cyanobacteriia > PCC-6307 > Cyanobiaceae > Parasynechococcus. The sequence continues at coordinate 2,043,843 of JBJBDL010000003.1, read as the reverse complement.
AGGTGTAGCTGCAGGTCCTCATCGGCAGGGGGCAGCAAAGGGCTGGCGAAGCGAGCCGCGCTGTACTCCAGGATGGCTGCCGACTCGGCGACTGTTACTCCGTGTGCACGATCAATCAGTGCCGGAATCCGACCGTTTGGGTTGATGGAAAGAAAACCTTCACTGCGCTGTTCACTCTTCTCAAAGTCCACCAGTGCCCAGTCATAAGGCACACCCATTTCTTCAAAAAGGATTGGGAGCTTCCAGCCGTTTTGGGTGGCGTAAATCAGACAGCAAATTTCACTGTGTTCTGAAGACGACCACGCTTCGTCAAGCGTCACTTGCCTGGCGAGCCTTGATTTTTGGCTCATGTCATCGCCTCTCTAATTCCTCCATCCCTGATCAACGCTAAGGAGCCGATCCGATCGTTTGACGTAATAGCGGTGCAGTTCCTCGAGACGATCTTTGTCTTCGAGAAGCGATTGTTGATCAACAACCACGGCTGGCGTTCGTTCAGCTGCGTCGCCCCACAATTACTGGAGGTGTGCTGGCGTTGCTGCCCGGAAGGGCTGGCACTACCTCCGTTTGCCCATCCCATTTGTCGAGGAAAAGCTTGTAGAGCACCTGATCGTCAAGGCTGCGGTTGAGGGTGTCGTAGCGCAGGGCTTCCTGCTCAGCGATTTTTACTTCGGTCTGAGCGCGTAGCAGTTGCTGCTCTGCGATCTGTTTCTGTTCAATGGCAGCGCGATATTCCTCGGCGATCTGCAGGCCTGTGAGGTCGAGACCCCGTACTTCCACGTAATCAAATTTGTCGAGTTCTTCGGCGACCGTGCGCTCCACCAGGGCGGAGATGTCGTTCCATTCGGTGGCAATGGTGACGAGCTCGTACTGGGAGAAGACCGACTTCAGGGCTTTCAGCAACGACGGCTGAATGATGCGGGGATAGATCTCGCGGTCGTTGCCGGCGATCGTTCTGTAGATCCGCCCGGCTTCGTTGGGGCGAACGGCGTATTTCACGGTTGCGGTGGCTTCGATCACCTGGAGGTCTTTGGTGAGGGTTGCAAATTCCTCCGGTTTGACCTGGGTGCGCACATCAAAGGGATACACCGATTGAATGAACGGCACCTTGAGATTGAGGCCGGGGAGTCTCGACCCTCCGCTCACCTTGCCCAAGGTTGTGACTACCGCAACTTTGCCGGCTGGAACGATGAACAGAGCCTGCCCCAACAACAGCAGCGCGCTGAGAACGACGGCAACCACCACCGCGAGGCTATTGGCGGGATCGTTGATCCGTCGTGGGGTTTGCATGATGCGCCGAGATCCTGGCCCGATGATGTCGGGTTTGCTCGTGCGCCGTTGGCTTAAGGCCCGGTTCTCCGCCAAACCGACATCATCAGGATCCGACGGATACCTAATTCAACCAAAGCGATTTAAAGGCTCTTGGGTATGAATCTCGCATGCTCATCGAGGTCTCGCGGATGAAGGTGATGCACGCTTTGGATCCGTCGAACACTTTCGATTTGATCATCATCTGCATGGCTTGCTGAAGCGTTTTTCCTTGTCCCAGGCTGGTGTCGATGATCTTCACCGCTTGAGCTGGTTCACAAGGACCCAGCTCAAGAGCGTTTGCTGAAGACGGGAGCACGCTCAGAGCAATCGTTAGCAGCAGCAATCCGTTCAGGCCACGCATCTGGTGAGATCTTGTGTTGTTGCACGGAGCCTATGGCGTGGGTCTGACTCTTGTCTGACAGAGGTTGTTTTTTGATTGCACGGGCTTGGGTCAGACCTTGAAGCAGTCTCCAGTTCACCGAGATGAGTCAGATGCGTGAACAAAGTTGTGCAGATGTGGCTTACCTCTTCTGCATGGACGTGCCCCTTGGCTATGTGAGCTCTGCAGACAGGACTGCCTTGTCATGGAAGAAGGCATAAAAAAACCTCCGTTGAACGGAGGAATAAGCCAAGTAATCCCCATCACCCGGCTTTTCAATAAGTGTAGTGCTTCTCGTCAAGTTTGTGCAGCTGATCCACCAGATGTGGTGGATTGAATTTCACAAAACTCCGCTTGGCGGCAGCTTATCCACAGGAAGGTGGAAAACTTTGGCGGTTCGTGTTGTCGCCGTTTCTTCAAAAGGCCTGCAATCACTGGATCGTTCGGGTAAGCTGTGGATATCCCCATCACCCGGCCGCCCATTTGTGGCGGCTTTTTTGTGCCTGGGCTGCCAGTGTGGACCCGTATTCCACAAGCCCTATGACGGTGAACCGGGAGCAGGCCAGGGACGCACTGGCGACACTTCTCGAGGTTTTCGCGGGGCCGAACTACTCGGGCGCATTGCGAGATGGTGATCTGACCACCCGCCTTGAACGATGCACGAGCTGGGTGAAGGCTGAAGCCTCTGAGGCGGCATCTCTGATCGAATCCTGCGTCCCCCATGGCAAGCCGATGCTTGCTCAGGCTCAGCAACGACTGGCTGTTCTGGAATCGTTGAAGACGTTGCAAGCGGTTGCCGTCAACCATTTAGGCCCCCTCGACGATCCCAGCTAAGGCCCGTCAGTCGCGACGCAGCCAAGGCGAGGCATTGCTGAACCAGTCGCCGAGATCGTCTTCTGGATGCTCAGGGTCGTCTGGATGACGTTGCCCCAAGTCGAGATCGGCCATCAAGCCGTCGAGGCCTTGTTGTGTGCCTTCCCGTTGAAAACGTTGCGCTCTGCTCACCCACGTGCTCACGCTGCGATCGCGTTCGGCAAATTTTTGAAGATAGACGCGTTCTTGGAGTGACACGAACTCACCCTGAGCCAGGCGGCTGCAGATGTTTTGCAGTTTCAAGCGTGTCGATGTGGTCAGCATGCTCGGTTCACCTTTTTGAGGTGATAGGGAGTTCCGACCTTGGCGTCAGTGGCCCAAGGCACCATTTGTTGCACGGGTGCATGGCCTGGTTTTCATATCCTGACGGGATGGATCATGAGGAAGCCCAGATCCTGATGCCGATTGCATCGGACTCGCCCTGGTTGGAGCGCTGTGGCACCTTGTTGCGTCCGCAGAGCGATCCTGCATTGTTCGGTTCAGCGGACGCAGATCTGTACTTCGCTGCAGATGGTCAACCGCGCTTTTACGTGATGCGGATCCGCCGCCGGCCTCCTGTGCTCAAGTCGATGACACGGCACCATCGCGTGAGTCAGTGTCTGGGGTCTGCCGATGCACAGCCCTGGTGGCTGGCCATGGCCCCTTCCACGGATTCCGGCTGTCCGCCCCCCGCATCCTCGATCGCTCTGATCAAGTTTCAAGCCGGTGAAGCCTTCAAGATAAATCCGGGAACGTGGCATGCAGGCCCTTTTGTTCAGGAGCAATCAGCGCTCTTTTTCAACCTTGAATTGAGAACGACCAACGAAGACGACCACAATTCGCTCGCACTGGCGCAGCTTTTGCGGTTGAACTTGATTTAATTGCCTCTGGCTGTAGCGGAATGAACATCGCAAAGGGCTTGGGCGCCCTATATTTATCTTGTAGTAACTGCTACAAACGTTCACTTCGCTACACAGCGAAGCGCAGTTCGACTCAGGGCATGGAACGGGGCCTGAGCTTTCTACGAGGAACACCATGAATGCTCTTCAGCTTCTGAAGGAGCGTGAGCTGCGCGTGCAGCTCCGCAACAGCTCCAAGAAGGTCGTGGCTCGCGGATCTGAATCCGGCGACTACACCTCTGCACATCTCTCTCCCGTCAAACTGGCGAAAGAGAAGATTGCTCCAACTCAGTTGAAATACCGAGGAGTGACCTACGAGGCAATGCGTGCCAATTGGCTCTGACCCTGTTGCATTCAAGGTATGAAGCCCCACTTCGGTGGGGCTTTTTGTTTGGATGGACTGATCCTGTGTGCTAGTCGACAGTGGCCTTTGATGTTGCGACCACCGGATCGATGTCGTATCTGGATGTAAGGGATCAAATGCCATCCATTGACCCTGAAAATCTTTCGCCGCAGGACGTTCTGACCATTCTTCTGCATCTGTTCCAGCAGCAGCCCGGATTCGTCGACCGTGGCCATGAGGTAAACAATAAAGAGACAGCTTGGGTGAATGGCTTTCTCTTTCGTCTTCAAAATGACGCCACAGCTGAGCGTCTTTCTATTGAGGAAGTTGGTTCAAGTGTCGATAAAATCTCGGCTTTGCGCTGATTACAACAGCTGATCAAGCGATCCCAACGAGTTTCTGTTGATCCTGCACAGAACGCGCATGTCCCTCGAGCCTTTGTTCAGTTCGAGTCAAGCGCATGTTTGCGGTTCAAGAGCTGACAGTTGAGGGCTGGTCCAATCGTGCCGAACACGCTTCCAAAGACAATGCCTTCTGGCATGCCCGTGCCCGTAGTGATGCTGATGGGCACACTTATCGCCTGATCAGCGAGGAAAAGCACGTTGTCTGCCTGCTCACCAGTCGTGGGTCTGAGTGCTGGGAGCTCGACTGATCTGCTGCTCTGGTCGCCCTGTTCAGGCATGATCGGTGGATGACCGACGACATGCAGCAAACCCATCCGCTTTACGCCATCGATCGCGACCAGATCGATGCTGTGTTGGGTCATGAAGGCGAACCAGGCCCCCAGCAGTTGACAACGATTGCCGCGTTATTTTCACGATATGCAGATTTTCCTGGCGCTGAAGATATTCGTGATGATCTGCAGAAATGTCTCACGCTATGGGGACTTTCGCGCGACGAGTTGAACCTCAAGACGCGTGGAATCTGGGAGAGTGGTTGGCGGCCTGGGCAGGATCCTGTGTCTGAAGGTGTTGGTTCCGGTGCCGATGTGGAGGATGCAGATGCTTGATGCTTGCCTGCATGGCTCTTCCCTTAACTGTTTAAACGTGAGCCCGAGATGAGATCCGGCTGGTGTTGTTTCATGGGTGATCAGCCAAAGAGGAAGGCCGCCCTTCCCGGTGGAAAGACGGCCTAACTCGCTCGTTTGTGCATCGTTCAACCCATCACTTCAGCTAGGGAAAGAAAGGGTCGAAGCTTCTGGCTCGAGGCGCCCTGGGGCCATGGGCTCGAGGTGTTGGGTCGTTTTCTCCGAGGGCACCTGAAACGGTGCAAGTGGAGCGTCGATTGGCGTGGCGGACCATTGCATGCCCACCAAAGGACCAACCCAGGTCATTGTTGAGACTGTTGGAGCAGGGGCCAGAAAGTCAGTCTGCTTCTACGGTCTGCTGGGGTGGAGTGTCGTCCGTCATGGATTCCTCCGATCTCGATGACCATAGTTTTGTGCCTTCAGAGCACAAAGTCATCAGCATTAAGGCGCATTGCCTTGAGGGCCTGAACGATCGATTGTTGGGATGGCGTGCATGTTCGTCGCCGGAAGCCTGGCCTGGATCTTGCGTGGACCCGGGAGCATGCGATCTGATCAGACCTCGGTCTGGTTGTCGACGCCCCTTGATGCCCGTTCTTCCTCTGTGAGGTATTCCTCGATGAGGGGGGAGTGTTTACCCCGCTGAACGGCGCTGATCTCCCGTTCGATGTTTTGAATGAACAGCTCGTTCCCGTTCCGCTTGGCCACCGCAAGCACACGCTTGAGGCGTTCCAGTTCCACCTGCTGCTCGTTATTCATTCCATGGAAAGTCAGTTATTACCCACGCTGGCAGGGTTGGATTAATAACGCCGAACAAGCTGTCCTGACGTGTTGCTGACCTCGATGGGGTTGTGCTCTGAGGCTGAGGTCAAAACTCGCTTAAGCAGCCTCTGATTCTGCCTCCTCATACAGAGCCTTGAGCTGATCGAGCTCAACCATCAGATATTGAATTTCAAGCCAGTCCGTCGAAAGGTCAATGGCGGTTTCCAGGCGGTCAATCTGACGCTTGAGAAGCTCCGGCATTCCGCCAACTAGCTGCATGAGCTCCATATAAACGTCCTTGATGCTGGATGCAAGACGACTACCTATAACGATTGAGGCAAGGGCCTGCAGCGTTCCATCCCTGCGTGTTCTCCCTCACAGTCAGGATGTCCGGCCTGTGGGAATGTGTGTTGGAGTTAACACCTTCCATGACCTTTTTGATGCATTGGTCTTTCAAGACCGGCTACCACGAAATCGCTGCCAAGAAGTTTCTGGCAACGGGTGCGCCTTTCCCTGAGTGCAAGTCCTGGAAGCGTTGGCACGCACCGGGCTCTGTTGAAGGCTGGATTCTTGTGGAGGCAGACAACGCCGATGCCTGTTACGAGCACGCCGCGGAGTGGGCCGAGTGCCTCGACTGGGAGGTCACCCCGGTGCTGTCAGATGAGCAAGCTGGTCCCCTGATTGCCAAGGCCTACAGCTGAGCGTCTGATAGGAGCGATGCCCCTCAACACTCCGGGGGGCTCAATCACCCTTAAACCATTCCAAGACGTTTTCGTTGGAGTGGCTTAGTCGTAGACGCCCCCTGATGGATTCGAACTATAGATAGTTGCGCCGCTCTAAAGCCAAACGAATGGAATTTTCGGAGCAACAGTCCTTGAATGTGCTCCAACACGTACTCCGAACCCAAAAAAGGGTGCGTCACTCGATCGTCAACACACAGCAGCATCTCGAAGCAGTTCGAGCAACTCAAGTGCTAGTTGATGGCATCAACCCAGTAAAAACTGGGTTAATCCAACTCGCCTGACTATCGAAGCTCCCTGACCATGCCCTCTAGGAAGAGATTCCAGAAAGATTCAGAAGCGGAACACTCCGGGGCTGCCTTGGCCACGGTTGTTGGAGTGCTGGTGGAGGTTCCGGTGATGCTGTCGCTGGTGGCGATTGCCAATCGGAACCGACGCCTGTTCCCTGCTTGAGAGGAGCAGCGTGATGCCCGCTCCGCTGCAGGTTTTCGCTCAGTTCTTCGTGTTGGGGCTGACCTCCTTCGGTGGCCCCGTGGCGCATCTCGGTTATTTCCATGAGCGTTTTGTGCAGCGGGAGCGTTGGATCACCGCTGATGCCTACGCCGATCTCGTTGGGCTCTGCCAGTTGTTGCCTGGACCCTCGAGTTCCCAGGTAGGCATGGGTCTGGGACTGATTCGGGCCGGGTGGCTCGGCGGGTTGGCCGCCTGGGCAGGGTTCACCTTGCCTTCGGCTGTGTTGATGCTGCTGGCGGCGTCGCTGCTCTCAGCCCATCCCAGTTGGATCGACGGGGGCTGGGTGCATGGCTTGATGGTGGCGGCTGTGGCCGTGGTGGCCCAGGCCGCTCTGGGCCTGCAGCGAAAGCTGGCTCCCGACCGGCATCGGGCCAGCTTGATGGTGGCGGCTGCTGTGCTGGTGCTGTTGGTTCCTCGCGTCTGGGCCCAGCTGTTGGCCCTGTCGCTTGGCGGATTGGTGGGTTGGTGTGCGCTGACCCCACCTGCGCTGGAGCAATCGGCACCGGAACGTCTCGTAGTTCCGCTGCGGCGTTCGGTGTCGGTGGTTTTGCTTGGTTTCGCTGTGCTGCTGTTCGTGGCTATGCCCTGGCTGTCTGCTGAGGCCAGACCGCTGCTGTTGCAGCAGCTCAGTGGTTTCCTGCGCACCGGTGCCTTGGTGTTCGGTGGTGGTCATGTGGTGCTCCCCTTGCTGGAACAAGCCTTGGTACCCAACGGTTGGATCGACCTGCAGCAGTTCCTCACGGGGTATGGCGCAGCCCAGGCTGTGCCAGGTCCGATGTTCAGTTTCGCGGCCTTTCTTGGCTTTGATCTGCAGCCTGGACTTCAGGGCATCGCCGGTTCTGTGTTCGCGCTCATTGCCCTCTTTTTCCCCTCGTTCTTGTTGGTCGGTGGGCTGTTGCCTTTCTGGAGTGATTTGGGCCGTTTGGCTCCGATGCGTCGAGCCCTGCTGGGCATCAACGCATCTGTGGTAGGCATCCTGCTGGCGGCGTTGTTCCAGCCCGTCTGGCAGACAGGCATCCGCGGTGGCGCTGAGTTCAGCCTGGCGTTGGTGGCGTTTGTGCTGTTAGTGAGTTGGCGGCAACCGGCGTGGCGTGTGGTGCTGTTCTGCGCCGGAGTGGGTGGTTTGACCCTGGCCTAATCCATACCTCTGCAGAATCACTGCATTGATAGGGAGTGCGGTGGCTGGGAATGGCGTGAATCCTGCTGATTAGCGCCGGTAATAATGCCTGTTGCGTCGATGACCGTCAAAGCCAAATAGCGACTGATCAGCGCACAGGCGGGGGGCAGCGTCTTCAGCCCGTCTTCCGCATCGTCTCCCAATCCTCAATGGCGTTGTGCCGTAGCATCCGCCTGCGAGTCATCGACTCAGGCGGGCGGGGCGGTAATCACTAAACGCTCGCAGACACAATCCCTACGTCAACCGATTTTTTCTTTTTAGTTTTTTACTCCCTTGATAAGGAGTGAGATGCGAGCAGCCAAAACTCCAATAGAGAGACTTCGGTTCGGTCTTCGATGGGAGGCTTGTCGGCTTGCCTACTTCTCGTCCATTGGTCACAGTACGAAAGTTGCCGTCTTGACCGCAAAACTACAAATGCTTGAAGAAGACCTACGCAGAGAGAGCTACCAGTTCAGCGATGTAGGTCAGTCGGCTTTCCAGTAGTCGCTAGTCCATCAGCATCCTGAGCCAGCTCAATCATGTTCCGCAGCGTCATAGCTGAGTGCGAAGACTGATTTAGTTAATAAAGGATGTCGTCCCAAAGGGGAGGCTCGTCGAACTCCTCAAGTAGTGAGTTTGCTTCCCGCTCTTCGCCGTGCTCAAGCAGGCATACGAGTCTCTCCCAAATAAATCGATTTAGGCGCTCTGCCTCTCTTCCCTCGTGCCCAGTCACGAACTTCAGTGGCGGGAGGTCATCAGGCCCTTCGTCAAGAAAAGATGCTTTAGACACAAGGTGAGCCCCAGTGACCTCTTTCGTAGCTCTCCTGGTTTTGGCGTTGGAGTATCAACGCCCCCTTAATGCACTCTTTGCCCTGAAGATTAAACTCATTAAGCGTTAGCTGTCCTCAGCCAGCTCAATCACATTGCGCAACGTCGCTCATTGCAGCTCTGTCAACAGCAGCATCGCACTGCATATGGCACAAGACGTTACTTAACTATATGAATTGGTTTAGTTGGGTAACGCTTTCACGCGCCAATTTCTCGAGGCTTTTAGTTTCAACACATCGAATTGCATAGTCCCGATGTCTTTTGTATCTTCTCGACACCAAAAGCGTACTAATGCTCAGCTTGAACATTTAGCCCGCGAGGCTGAGATTGAAACCAACAGAAGAAGATTGGAAATTATGGAATTAAGGCGACTTGAACGATGGCAGCACAAGGAAGACTCTCGGCCTTGACTTGAGGCCCTGAGCCGATGCTGCTTTAACGAAGGAACACGCTGTCGGGACGCCACTGGCAAATGCACTGCAGCTTTTCCCTCAGCCCCTCTATGTCAACCAAATGCTGTCCCGTGTGCTGCTGCACATGGACATGCTGCAGGAAGCCGTCGTTCATCAGTCTGTAGAGCTGAGATCTGGACTTATATCCGAGGCGTCTTGCAGCCTCGCTGATCGTCATTAATTCCATCTAGCCGTCCCTATCTGTCTACTGTTTTGACAACCACAGGCTAGATAAACAACGCGCCTTCGGATGACCCAATCCCTGCAAAGCGAAAAGGACCCAATGCAATCATCAATCAACATGAAGGCAAAAAATTCTAGAGCCCTGAAAATTACTATCGATAAACACGGAGATTGTCATAAAGGCTAGAGTACTTATTGTATGAAAGTTTACTATCATTGCCTGAAACAATAAGCATGCGAAATCCCAAGGATTGATTGCATTTTATTTCGGCGACAACCTGACTATTTCTCAGGTATCCTTGGACACTTCCGCCCTTGCCACCTAAGTTTCCCGTAAATCCTATAGTCTCTAAATGCCTGGTAAATCCCTCGTCTTTTAAGACGTCCGCAGCAAGATTCAAGCATTCATATCCTGGCGCAGAAGAGCGAAAAGTCGAGGCATAAAGCCAAGGCCTCGCCATTGCGGTCTGACCCGAAAAGAGTCCCAGAGAGAGGAGAAAAAGTAAATATTTCATTTTTAGTCGTTCCAACAGAGGTCATAACAGTCCTAGCAATAAGGCAATAAAAGCCAGGGGTCTTCAAGCCCCGGGCCATTACGCACCACAAGCAGGGCGCTGTCGTGTTTAAGCGATTACTTACTTCTTCGCAGTACAGAGGCCAAAGAGGAAGGCCGCCCTTCCCGATGGAAAGACGGCCTAGCTCGCTCGTTTATGCATTGCGGTCGACCTAATCAGTGAAGCTGTATCCGTGAAGCGTGATGCTCTATCGAACGACAGTGAACTGAAAGAAAAAGGTCGAAGCGTCTGGCTTGTGGCAACCCTGGGGCCATTTGGTCCAGGTGTGAAGCGCGACTCCTACGGGGCACCTAGACGGACGGTGCAGAGGAGTGTCGACTGATCAGACGCACATCAGTGTCGTCACAGACGAAGTGCTTACGGTTGGGCTGAAAAGTTGGAGCAGGGGCCAGAAAAGTCAGGCTGCTTCTACGATTTGCTCAGGTGGAGTTTCTGCCGTCATTGGCTCCTCCGATCTCGATTACACACACTCTCGTCATCGGTGGAGCATCAGGCAATCAGCTGTCCTGCTCATTGCCTTTTGAGGCAGAGCGACCGATTGTGGAATAGGTGTGGCAAGCCCAGCCTCAGGTCTGTGATGACGGGGCGGGAAGCTCGCGAATCTATTTCCAGCGGTCGCCGGTCATCCGAACCGACGACACCATCACGGGATTTTTAGGGTTTGCGGGTCTGAATGCAGAGCTGCAACCAGACATTTGGACGGTCTCCGGTTCTGAGGGGTTCCGGAGATTTTTTTATTTGCTCCCCATGGATCAAGCCGAAATCAACAACTGGAAAGCCATCGCCGAAAGCATGGAGGCCAAGGGGCAAACGGAGAGCTGGTTCTACCTGCGCGCTCGCGCCATCGCCGATGGCAAGCCAGACCCGATGCCCAACGTGTCGGAACTGATGGGTGGAAGTGCTGCGTAGCGGTCACAAGCACAGTGACGCAGGACAGTCCAGCTGATCTGATGAGATTAGGGGCCTGAGGCGCCTGGAGATCCGGCGACTGAGACGGGAATGGGATGCGACGAGACATCCTTCATCACGTCCAGATCGAGTCTGGCAATCTTGAGACTCAGCCTCCCAGTGAGATCCGAGTGGGACTGGCACAGCGGGCTTGCTTCCCCAACCGAGCCAGGGCAAGTACATCTGTACTTGCAAATGATTCATGGAAGCAATGGAGGAATGGGGCCACGCTGACGACCGAGTAATCCAACGGCACTACAGCGAGAAGGTCTGCATGTCGTGCGCGTGGTTCACCTACGGGATCGACGCTCACTGCCACACCTGCGTTGGCTGCGCCCTGATGGAGGCGCTGCTGGAGCAAGGGCAACACCTCACTCATGGCTGCCCTAACTGGAAGCCCGTGCATCACGTGGAGGCCTGTCCCGCTGTCGCTGCCTGACTACAACCCTGGGTATTAATTCTCATCGTGGGCGTTGAATCCACAGTCGTGCCAACGCGTTTTTTACATTTTGTGAGCTTGAAAGTTGCGTTCTCCGGTTTGCTCGGCTGGAGAATTAGACGAGGCGGGTAATGCACGACCCGCCTTTTTAATGCGATTGTTTGACACAAGGGTCAGCGCGGGTTGCCACAAGGACCGTGGTGACGTTTAGGGCTATGCAGCAAATCCGTTTTGACGCAGATACCTGATGCCGCGGTATCTCAGAGAAGGGGTGGCATCCGCTGCCTTGAGGGCTGTCTCTAGACGCAGAACAACTGCTTCTTTTTTTGCAGCTGTCGTATTTAGTGGTGCAAATGCTGAACCGTTCCAATACAACGAAGTCATCACAGCTCCTGCAGAGCCCAAGCCCCCGTTCCATGGCTTGGATCGAGCTGCGCCCCGCAAAAGCGAGGTGAACGTTTGGTAGCGGTGGCTACATGTTCTTTGTATCTCTGCCTGAGGCTGATATGCAACATCGACAAGGAAATCCAAATCAATACCGGCGGGAATGGGGCCTGTGACCTCGAAACCCCTTCTCCCTTCTGGTCAGTACCCAGGGCCATCATTCGATTCAGCGCCGTAGGTGGCCGCGGTGGGAGTTGTATCCGGTGCCGGTCATGTGATCGAGCTGGCGAATGCAGGCCACCACAGCGCCAGGGTTCTTCTGCTGCATCGCCTGCCCAGCTGCGGCCATCAGCGTTTGGATTGACCACGACAGCAGCTCCTGCCGGTCGATGCCGCTCTCATCGATGTCGTTCTTGATCTGTTGCCAGGCTTTCTTCAGCAGCCGGTACCCCTGGGATCGTGAGACCCCCCACGTTTGTCGCGCAAAAGTGAGACAAGCGGTGTTGGGCTGCCCCGCCAGGATCAATCCCTGGAGGTGTTCGACTCGCTTGGCGGACTCTGCTGAGGTGGCTCTTGCCATGGCCCATCAACCAGTGGTAGCCGCTGGGGAATCAAGCTTTTAAAGCAATCCAACCATTGGGCGGTTTGGGCCACAGAAAGTATCAACCAAAAAAAAAGGGTCTCGGCTTTCGCTGAAACCCCTTGCTAGCACTGACGCCCCCTGATGGATTCGAACCATCGACCGACTGCTTAGAAGGCAGTTGCTCTATCCAGCTGAGCTAAGGGAGCAAGCAGCCACATCTTGGCAGGCTGCTTCCAGGCAGGCTGGATTTGGAAGCCTTGCGCCAACTAAGGTGATGGGCTCTTGATCGGCATCCATGGCCCCGCGTCGTCTCAGCGACAGCGAGAAGCAGGATCTGGTCGGTCGTTACAAGGCCGGCGAGTCAACATCAGCTTTGGCTGAGGCCTTTGGCTGCAGCCCCAACACCGTGAGTCGCACGGTGAAAGCACTGTTGCCAGCTGATGCATATGCCGCGCTGAAGGCCAGCAGGCAAAAAGGACTGGCCACCCCTCCCCCGCAAACTGTCACTCAGGCGGAAGAATCAGAGGCTGACTCCTTCAAGGAAGACGACAGCAGCCTGGCCCTGGATGACGCGGATGACTTCGGCGAAGACTCTGAGGAGGAGCTCTCCGAAGACGATGACAACGGCAACGTTGAATCGTTCACGGAGCTTGTTCCCCTGCTTGGGGTGGGAAATCTCAGTGATCGCCCACTGAATCAAGCCCAACCATTCAGTGTCGACCTTCTGCCGGACAGCGCCTACATGCTGGTCGACAAGGTGGTCGAGCTGGATGCGCGCCCCCTCAAGGAGTTCCCCGAGTTGGGCCTCCTCGACGATGCCGAGCAGGAACGTCAGGGGTTGTGCCTGTTTGCCAGCCCCCGCGCGGCCAAGCGCCAGTGCGGGCGGAGTCAGCGGGTGATTAAGGTTCCCGACACGGCTGTGTTTCAGCGCACTAGCAGTTACCTGCTAGCCCGGGGCATTACACGACTGGTGTTGGACGGAACCTTGATTGCGCTGGATGCCTGAGCACAGCAGCTGACTGCTTTTAATCGAAGCGATCGCGCTGATCGGGAAGCAAAACGGCCGTCGCGGTTCCGCCGCTTATCACGCCGATCACCATCGCAATCCCCACGAGAAAACCCGTGGGAAGAGGCACTGAGCGCTGCCCCCCGAGTTGGAGCGTGTGGCGATCCTGAAGGTTCTGGGCTCCAAGGCAGAGCAGCAGCAGCAGCAGCAGGCCACCGCTAAAGCTGATCAGCAGAAGACGCAGGCGAATCAACACAGCACAACCGTCGACGTGCTCAGTTTGACGTGCCCTGGTGCAAGAGGGCATACAGGCGTCGTCTGGACAGCCCTGTGGTCTGGGCCAGTTGCCGCGCAGCATCGCTGGCGCTTGCACCCTCGTTCTGCAACTCCTGCAGCTGCCTGAGCAAGTCGTCGTCGTGGGGTTCTTCCACGTTCTGCGACGGTGCTCCCCCCAGCACAACCGTGCATTCTCCTTGGGGCGGGTGCTGCTGAAAGTGCAGCAGGGCACGACTCACCGTCGGCCCCACCTGCTCTTCATGGCGTTTGGTCAGTTCCCGTGCCACCTGCAGAGGACGGTCTCCTCCGCAGTGGTGCTGGAGTTCCTCGAGCAACGTGATCAGGCGGTGCGGCGCTTCGTACAGCACCGTTGTACGGGGTTCATGGCTGATTGCGTCCAGGCGGGCCCGCCGTTCCTTGCCTTTGGCCGGCAGAAATCCTTCGAAGCAGAAGCGTCCGCTGGGCAGGCCGCTGCTCACCAGAGCAGTAGTGGCTGCACAGGGGCCAGGGATGCAGATCACTGGATGGCCGGCCTGGTGCGCTGCGCCCACCAGCTCTTCACCGGGGTCGCTGATGCCCGGCAGCCCGGCATCACTGATCACTGCCAGGCTTTGACCCTCCGCCAGCAGATCCAGCAGTTGGGGCACGCGGGTGCGGGTGTTGTGCTGATGAAAGGACAGCTTGCGGCCGCCCGCTCCAAGGCTTCTTAGCAGCTGTCCGCTGTGCCGGGTGTCTTCACAGGCGATCACATCCACGCTGCGCAGCAAGTCACGGGCTCGTGGTGACAGGTCCCCTAGATGACCAATGGGAGTGCCCACCAGATAAAGGCTGCCGCCGCTTGGTTCATCCCCCTGCATCACAATGGCGAGCGCCTCTGTTGATCATGATGCCCAGCTCTGCCGTCCTCCCCGCTGGCGTTGATAAGGAGGCTCTGCTGACGGAACTGCGTCGCTTGAGTTGGGGTGCCGCTGACATCCTGCGGGCCTATGCCCGCGGCGAGCAGCCTCCGCATGATTTCCCTATGGCTTTGAGTGTTGATGAAGGCGGAGAGGGGCCCGTATCTGCGGCTGATTTGGCCGTGAACAAGTGGTTGCTGGATGGACTGTCTGCCGCGTTCCCCAAGGCCGAGTGGACGCTGCTCAGCGAGGAGACCGCCAAGGAGCAGCTCACGGAAGGCCAACCGCTGCCGGCGGAGTGGCTGTGGATTCTCGATCCCCTGGATGGCACCAAGGATTTCCTGCAGGGCACAGGCGAATACGCCGTTCATCTGGCCCTGGTGCGCGACAAGCGGCCGTTGATCGGTGTTGTGCTTTTGCCGGAAGCGGATGAACTTTGGATCGGCATCGTTGGTGAGGGTGCCTGGTGTGAAGACCGTCAGGGTGAGCGGTCGCCGGTTCGCTTCAGCGACAGAACTGAGTTTTCAGATCTGATCCTGGTGGCCAGCCGCAGCCACCGCGACGACCGTTTGGTCAAGCTCATTGATGCCCTCAATTTCGGCGGTTCCAAGGCCGTGGGCAGCGTTGGCTTCAAGGTGGCCACGATCCTGAGAGGCGAAACAGACCTTTACCTTTCCCTCTCCGGCAAGAGCGCTCCCAAGGATTGGGACATGGCTGCTCCGGAGGCGGTGCTGCTCGCGGCCGGTGGTCGTTTCACCCATGCCGATCAGGCCGAACTCACTTACAACACCGGCGATGTGCGTCAGGCGGGCTGTCTGATCGCCAGCCATGGAAAAGCCCACGTCGAGCTCGGAGAGCGTGCGACGCAGGCCATGGCCGAGATCGATCCCGGCTTTCAGGTTTGAGCCCTGATCAACTGAGCGGTGCCACCGGGGTGGGCTGAGGCTCTACTTCGGTGGCGTCGCCGGCCTGGGGTACGCCCCGCAGGGTGAGGTTGATGCGGCCGCGGTTGTCGATTTCGCGCACCCGCACGGTCACCTCGTCGCCCACCTTCACCACGTCTTCGACCTTCTCGACGCGAGCTTCGGAGAGCTGCGAGATGTGGATCATGCCTTCCTTGCCAGGAAGGATTTCCACGAAGGCGCCGATCGGGATGATCCGAGTGATCGAACCGGAGAAAACTTCGCCCTCGTTCACCTTGCGGGTCAGGCCTTCGATGATCTTCTGGGCTTCTTCAGCCGCGGCACCATCGTGGGAGGCGATGGTCACGATGCCGCCGTCCTCGATGTCGATCTTGGTGTTGGTGCGCTCGGTGATGCCCTTGATCGTGCGTCCACCGGGGCCAATCACGGTTCCGATCAGCTCAGGATCAATCCGGAAGCTGAGCAGTCGTGGGGCATGGGGAGACAGATTGTCTCGTGGGGTGTCGATCGCCTCGAGCATTTTCTCGAGGATGTGGAGCCGTGCCGGGCGTGCCTGGTTGACGGCTTCGGCCACCGTCTTCACAGAAAGGCCGGTGATCTTCATGTCCATCTGCAGGGCTGTAATGCCCTTCTCGCTGCCGGCCACCTTGAAGTCCATGTCTCCGAGGAAGTCCTCGATGCCCTGGATGTCGGTGAGGATCCGCACCTCATCGCCCTCTTTGATCAGACCCATGGCAGCGCCACTTACCGGAGCCTTCAGCGGCACACCGGCATCCATCAACGACAGGGTGCTGCCGCAGACGGAACCCATTGAGGTGGAGCCATTGGAGCTGAGCACTTCGCTCACCACACGCACCACGTAGGGGAAGGTGTCCTTCTCGGGAAGCACCGGAAGAATTGCGCGTTCGGCCAGGGCGCCATGGCCGATCTCACGACGACCGGGGGAGCGCATCGGCCGCGTTTCACCGACGGAGTAGGGAGGGAAGTTGTAGTGGTGCAGGTACAGCTTCTCGGTGTTGGGATGGAGGTCGTCCATCTCCTGGGCATCGCTGGGGGTGCCCAGCGTTGCGGTTGAGAGCACCTGGGTGAGTCCGCGCTGGAACAGACCAGAACCATGCACCCGGCGCGGCAGGACGCCGGCCATTGCGCTGATCTGGCGAACCTCGTCGAGGCCGCGTCCATCCACACGCTTGCCGTCTTTGAGAATCTGCTGACGCATCAGCTTCTTGGTCAGCGCCTTGAAGCTGTTGCCGAGCAGTTTCGGGCTGCTGGCGAGGGCTTGGCGAACGGCATGGTCTTCCTTGAGACCTGCGATGGTCTCGGACACCTCGCCCTTCACGGTTTCCAGGGCTGTGTCCCGCTCGTCCTTGCTCTGATCAAATTTGCTGAGGACAGCGCTGATCGCCTTGGTGCACTGCTTCTCCAGATAGGCAGGAACGGTGCTGTCTTCGTCCGGCTTCTCCGGCTTCACCTGGGTGATGCCCAGATCCTTTAGCAGCTGTTCCTGTGCCTTGATCAATTCGCAGATCGCTTCATAGCCGAAATCAATCGCCTCGATCACGTCTTGCTCGGGTAGCTGGTTGGCGCCGGCCTCGACCATCACCACACCGTCAGGGGTGCCGGCGACCACCAGGTCCAGATCACCCCGTTCGATCTCCCGGTAACTCGGGTTGAGCACGAAGTCATCCCCGAGCAGACCCACCCGCACGGCTGCCATCGGGCCGTTGAAGGGGATGCCCGCCAGCAGCGTGGCAATCGATGCGCCCGTCACAGCCAGAACATCGGCGGGGACTCGCTCATCAAGGGACAGGCAGGTGGCCACCACCTGCAGGTCGTCGCGCAGCCAGCTGGGGAACAGTGGCCGCATCGGGCGATCAATCAGTCGGGCCGTGAGCGTGGCGCGTTCGGGGGGGCGGCTCTCACGACGCATGTAGCTGCCAGGAATGCGGCCAGCTGCATAAAGCCGCTCCTCGTAATCGCAGATCAGCGGCAGGAAATCAATGCCTTCACGGCCGCCTGATCGAGTTGCGGTCACAAGCACGGCGGTGTCGCCACACTCCACCAAGACGGATCCTCCCGCCTGAGGGGCGAAGCGCCCGGTGGTCAGTCGAATCTCGCGTCCATCAAAGGAGATCGACTGGGTTTGTCCTTGCACGACGTCTTATGTCCTTTTGTCAATCCCAAGTCTGACATTTCATGGCTGCTCTTCACAAGAAAGGGGGAGGCAAAGCCTCCCCCTTACGACGCCATGGCGACAAGCTCATCACCAGCTGGACTTGACTACGCCGGGCAGTTCACCTTTGTGGGCACGCTCACGCAGCTGGTTACGGCAGAGACCGAAATCGCGATAAACGCCGCGGGGCTTGCCGGTTGCCCAGCAGCGGTTGCGCACACGGATGCGTGCGCTGTTGCGAGGCAGAGCCTGAATCTTGCGATGGATCTCCAAGCGATCCATCGGATCTTCGGCTGCGTTGAAGGCTGCCATCAGTGCTGCGCGCTTGGCCGCATAGCGCTCAACCGTTTTCTTGCGCTTCACATCGCGAGCGATCATCGACTTCTTGGCCATGCAGCTGAGGGCAGCGAGTGAACGAATCGTCAACGATACATGGGCGCCATCACCCTCCTAGCGACTCATCAATTGCTGGACCACCGGCAGCTGGCTGGTGTCACGCACGATCAGCACAAGCGTGAGCCCCACCAGCAGAAGAAAACCGGATTGCACGAAGGCCATTTGGATCCGTTCGGACACCGGACGACCCCGAACGGATTGAATCGCCAGCATCATCATCTGCCAGCCATCGAGCAGCGGCAGCGGCAGTGAATTGAGCACCGCCAGATTGATTGAGATCAGGGCTGAGAAGAGCACCAACCCTGACCCCCCTCGCTGGCTGAGCTGAGCTCCCATCTCAACGATCTTGACGGGGCCACTCACCTGCCCCGCTGTGGCGCGGAAGTTGGTCAGGAGGCTGGCATAGCCACGCACGGTTTGTTGCAGCATTTGGCTGAACTGCGAGCCGGTGGTGAGCACCAGTTCACCGGGATTGCGCACGGCGCGCATCTCCCCACTGATGTTGGCCTGCAGCTGGGCGCCGATTTTTCCTGTGCCCTGTTGGTCGTCCGGGATGAGTTCAAGGGTGGACGTCTCGTCTCCCCGCTTTCGCTCCACGCGGATGGCTCGCTTGGGTGCCGCTTTCACATCCCGAACCATCGCTTCAACGCCCCGTTGTCCTGCGGCAAGGGGTTGGGCATTCAGGCTGAGGATCTGGTCACCGGCACGAAGCCCGGAGCGGGCGGCAGCACCACCCGGCTGCACCTGCACCACCAGAACCCCCGGATCAGGTGCGGCGGGAACGCCGACAAACGCTGCCTGAGCGAACAGCACCACCAGTGCCAAGGCCAGGTTGGCCAAAACCCCTGCAGCCACCACCAGGGCTTGCTGGGGGATGGGCCGGTTGCGCAGCAGATCCGGATCATCAGCAGGGATCGTGCTCTCCTCATCGTCGTCAGGGAAGGCGACGAAACCACCCAGGGGCAGCAGCCGCATGGCGTAGGTCACCCCACGCCGTTGCCTCTTGATTAGGGCCGGGCCAAAGCCAATGGAAAAACCGCTGACGCGGATGCCCTGGAGCGTGGCAGCGAGGAAATGGCCGGCCTCATGCACCAAGATCAGCAGGGCGAGGACCAGAAGGGCGGCCAACACGTTCATATGTCCGTCAGGAGTCCAGTCGGATCATTCTGGCTGGAGTCGCTCTCGGCCGACGTAGGGCACCAGCGCTTTGGGCAGCAGGACGCTGCCGTCGGGCTCTTGGCCGTTTTCCAACAGGGCCGCCATGGTTCTGCCGACAGCCAGGCCACTGCCATTCAGGGTGTGAACCAACTTTGTGGCCTTGCCTTCCTTGGTGCGGATGGAGGACCGTCGCGCCTGGAAATCACCACAGACGCTGCAACTGGAGATTTCCCGGTAGGCCCCTGCTCCCGGCAGCCACACTTCAAGGTCGTAGGTCCGGCGGGCGGAAAAGCCGAGGTCAGCGGTGCAGAGGTCCAAGACCCGATAGGGCAGCTCCAGCGCCTGAAGCACGGCCTCTGCATCGGCTGTGATTTGTTGGTGCGCCTCTTCGGAGTGATCGGGGTGCACAAACCAGTACAGCTCCACCTTGTTGAATTGGTGCAGGCGGATCAGGCCACGGGTGTCGCGGCCGTAGCTGCCGGCCTCACGGCGGAAGCAGGGGCTGTAGGCGGCGTAGCGCAGGGGCAGTTGATCTGCCGGGATGATTTCGTCCCGGTGCAGGGAGGTCACGGGCACCTCAGCGGTCGGTGTCAGCCAGAGGTCGTCTTCCGCGCAACGGAAGCTTTCCTCGGCGAACTTGGGCAGTTGTCCTGATCCGGTGAGGCTGGCGCTGTTCACCAGCACTGGGGGCAGAACCTCTCGGTAGCCCTTGCTCGTGTGGAGGTCGAGCATGAAATTGATCAGGCCACGCTCCAGCCGTGCCCCTTGGCCCATCAGTGTGACGAAACGGCTCTGCGCGATGCGGACGGAGCGTTCGGTGTCGAACAGCTGTAACCGCTCAGCGATCTGCCAGTGCTCTTCGAGGTTGTCGTCAACCCGGGGGGTTCCCCAGCGGCGCACTTCAACGTTGTCGTTTTCACTGCGCCCATCAGGACAGGCCTCTGAAGGGAGGTTTGGGAACCCCAGCAGCTGTTGCTTGAGCTCACTGGAGAGCTGCTTCTCCTCCTCCTCCAGCACTGCCACCTTCTGCTTAATGGCATTGCCCTGTTGGCGGAGTTCGGCGACTTCGTCGCCTTTGGGATCAGCGCCCGACTTGATGAGTTGGCCGACTTCCTTGCCGATCCGGTTTCCTTCCGCCTGCAGGTTGCTGCGTTGTTGCTCCAGATCTCGCTGCTGCCGGGCAATCTGCTGCAGTTTGGTGAGATCAACAGCCTTACCTCGACGCCCCAGTTGCTGGGCGATCGTTTCGGGGTTGTCACGCACAAGGCGCTGATCGAGCACGGCTTCAGGGGCGTCAGCGCCGGCAGCCTATGGCAGTGCGTTTCAGAGCACCTGGCCGACCATCACCGCCGCGATGCCCGAGAACAGGGTGATGCCAAGAGCGGTGAGGGGGCTTTGACCCTGGGCCACAGCCATGGTCGTGATCACGCCGGCACCAAGGCAGGCCACGCAGAGCTGAGTGGCGATGTCGTTGCGGCTCTCCACGTTGGTCCTGCTGTTGTGAGGACCGTAGGGAGGGCGCCGGTCAGCGCCTTACTCAAGGCTGGCGTTCGTTACGCCGCGTCAGGCTTCGTTACCTGCAGCAACAGAGGCGGGGCGGGCACGGCCACCTGCAGCCCACTGCTTCAGCCGCTCGAGCTGTTCGCTAGCGGTGCGGGAGAGGGGGATGAGCTGGGAGGCCGCTCCAATCAGATCCGGCTCGGTCAACTCACGGTTGTCGGCAAAGGCCAAGTGCATCGCCTCAATCACGGTCTGCTCCAGTTCGGCACCGGAGAAGCCCTCACTGCGGCTCACCACCGTGTCCAGGGGAAGCTTCAGCCCTGGGCGTCTCCGTTCCAGATGCAGCTCCAGAATGCTGTGGCGCTCAGCGCTGCTGGGCAGATCGAGCATGAAGATCTCATCAAAACGTCCCTTGCGCAGCAGCTCCGGTGGCAGCTTCTCAACGCCGTTGGCGGTGGCCACCACGAACACCGGTGACTGCTTTTCAGCCATCCAGGTGAGGACGTTGGCCAGAACCCGCTGGGTGGTGCCGCCGTCACTTCGGCCATCCCCGCCGAAGCCCTTATCGATCTCATCGATCCAGAGCACGCAGGGTGCCATGGCTTCAGCCCGTTGGATCATCTCGCGGGTGCGTGCCTCGCTGGCCCCCACCAGGCCCGCGAACAACCGCCCCACATCCAGACGCAATAGGGGCATCGACCAACTGCAGGCGATGGCCTTGGCCGTGAGTGATTTGCCTGTGCCTTGAGGCCCCACGAGCAGGACGCCACGGGGCAGAGGCAGGCCGTAACGCCGTGCATCTTCCGAGAAGGCCCGGTGCCGTTGGTTCAGCCAGGTCTTGAGACTATCGAGGCCTCCGATGGCTTCGGTGCCCGCATCGCTGCGACAGAACTCCAGCACCTCACTGCGGGCAATCGTCTGCCGTTTTTCGTCCAGAACGTCCTGCAGGTCCTCAGATCCCAACTGGCCGCGGCGGGCCAGGGCCCGGGCGGCCACCTGGCGAACACGCATCTCGCTGAGCCCGCTGCAGGCCTGAGCCAATTCATCCAGGACAGGAGCTGGCAGGGGGCTGCCGCTGCTGGTGCCGATGTTGCTGATTAGCCGGCGCAGGTCGTTGTTGTCGGGGAGGGGGAGATCGAGAAGCGTGAGGCTTTCTTCCAGATCACCGGGGGGTGTCCATTGCCCGCAGCACAACACCAAAGTGTGCGGGGTGCTGCGCAGGGATGCTTCGAGATTGCGAAGCATCCGGGCAACGCCCGGGTCATCGCAGAAACGATGAAAATCCTTGGCGAGCAGAAGGGTTGGGCTGCCCGCATCCCGTTGCTGGAGCCATTGCAGCATGGCCATTGGTTGACGACTCCCCTGGCCGTCGGTATTCACCGGCCCGGTGATGCCATCGATGAAATTCCAGCAGACCAGCTGGCGTTCAAGCCGCTGAGCAGCCTCTCCCAGCAGGCTCTCCACCCGGGCTTCCTCATTGCTCCGCACCCAGATCAGGGGTGTGCGCGCACGCACCAGAAGGTCGATCTGATCTCCCCAGGTGGCACTGCTCATGGCTGATCCACTGGCTGCTGAAGCTGCTGCAGGGCCTGCCAGCGGGGATCCACAACCTTTGTCTTGGTGTCTGGGATCACGGGCTGCTGCTTTAGGCCTGGTGGGCCTGGGCAGTGGTCACCGCAGTGGTTGACGACCGGCAACAGAAGGTTGAGCTGTTCGAAGGCCCATTGCTGGGGGTCAAATTGACCGCGTGGATCGAGAACATCTACCAGCCCTTCCATCTCGGAGACCTCTCCGGAAAGCTCCAGTTCGTCGGCCGTCGGTTGCTCGTCTCCCAGCCAGATCAGTTCGGAAGGCGTGCAGCTGAGCTTCTGATTGAACTGATTCAGGCAGCGATCGCAGCAGAGCGTCACGATCGTGTTGAGTTTCCCCTCAACCTCCAAGACGTTGCCGCGGTGTTCTGCGGAAACATGGCCTCGCACTGGTGTGAGCGAGGGGAGCTCATCGAGCTCACCCTCAACCTCCCAGACTTTCGCTGTACCGAGGGCTCGGAGCTCTTGGAGGGGAACAGGCTCCAGTGCCTCGATCACTTGCCCTTCGGTTCAAAGGGCAGGCGTGAGCCGCCTGAGGTGGCAGAGACTGTCACTGTTTTCTGGGCCATTTGCTGATCCAGAATTTTTTGCAGGTTGTCGGGCAATGCCTCTTTGGTGAGGATGAAGGTCTGAAGGCCTTGGAAGATGTTGGCGATCAGCATGTAGAGCAGAACTCCGGCGGGGAGTGGGAAGAACAAGAACATCCCGGTGATCATCACCGGAGTGATTTTATTGGCCGTGGCCTGCTGAGGGTTGGCAGGCATGCCCATGCCCGACAGCAGTTGGGAGATGAACAGGGTGATGCCGAAGCCGGCAACGAGAATGGCGATGTCCCAATTGATGGCACCGTCGGCATAGAAGCCGACCTGGCCCAGGGCTTTGATGAACAGGAAGCCGCTGCGGGCTGCCAGGCCAGGAATCTTCGCTTCAACGGTGGCATCACCGGCCGCGAGGGCCGTGATCGTGCCGTCGTCACTGACGCTGACGATGTCATCGCCTTTGGTCACTGCCCATGTGGGGGCGAAGCGTCCAGGTCTCTCAACATCCGTGAGCACGTCGCTGAAGGAGCGGCCGTCCTTCGTATGAAGGTTGATGGTGGCGCTGTCGCCAACGCCGATCTTGGTGCCCCGCGGCAGGCTGGCGATCACCGGCACATGCTCGGTTTCACCGATGAAGATGGAATGGCTGGCGCTGTTGAACGGTTTGGGTTCAACGGCAGCGATCTGGTCTGCCGGCAACACCTTCATGTTCAACGTGTAAGGGACGTCGGCGAACGGTGACCCCCGCAGGGTTGCAAACAGTGCAAAAAGGATCGGCATCTGCACCAGCAGCGGCAGGCATCCCGCCAGGGGGCTGCCGAATTCCTTCATCACATTGCCCAGCTCCTCCTGCTGTTTCTGAGGATTGTTGGCATACCGGCTTTTGATCTCAGCCTGACGTTTCTGAATCACCGGTTGGGCGATCCGCATGCGCCGAGCGCTGCGAATCGATCCTGCGCTCAGGGGGTAGAGCGCGATCCGGATCACGAGGGTGAGGGCGACGATGGCCAGGCCATAGCTCGGAACCAACCCATAGAAGAAGTCCAGGATTGGAATCAGCAGGTTGTCGGAGATGTATCCGATCACGTTGAAGAAACGGGGGGGCGGGACGTTGTGAGGCCAGTGTGCATGAACAGCTGAACTCAGGCGGCGAAACCTTCAGTGGTTTTCTCTTGGGCTTTGGCCGGACGGCTGCTGATGCGTTCGAGGATGTAGGCCTCAACTTCCCGGAATCGGGGCATCGAGCGCAGTTCGAGCCTGGCGCCGTCCTTGAGCACCAACACCATGTCTCCCCAGGCTCCAAAGCCACGGGGCACGGTGCGCACTTCGCTGATCTGTGAATACACCACCTGGGTTTTGTCTTTGCCCATCCAGCCCCCCGTCACCGAGATGCGGCGACTGGTGATGCGGAAGCGCAGCCAAAGGGCCCGAACAACGGCTCCGATGGTGAAGGGAAGGCCGATCAGAGTGAAGCCAAGCAGGATGTTGAAGATCAGATCCCCACGGGCTGGTCCACCGTCGTAGTGGACATCTTCCTGAATGCTGGTCATGGATCCAGTCCGGCGCTTCTCAGAAGACTGTCGCATTCTTCGAGCAACTGTGTGGGTTCGGCTTCCGCGGCTTCCGGGCGAAGGCTGATCAGCAACCACCGGCCCGCTAAATCGTTTCGCTGTTCAAAACGTCGACGCAGGTGGTCGTGCAAAAGCCGCCTGAGCCGGTTCCGCTTGACGGAACGCTTGCTCACTTTGTTGCTGATCACCAGGGCGCAGCGGCAGGTTTTTTCC
Source organism: Synechococcus sp. (assembly GCA_047285305.1). GTDB lineage: Bacteria > Cyanobacteriota > Cyanobacteriia > PCC-6307 > Cyanobiaceae > Parasynechococcus. The sequence continues at coordinate 2,019,235 of JBJBDL010000003.1, read as the reverse complement.
TGGATGCCACGCAACTCCCGGCGAAGCAAGTTGGAATCACCTGCAGCAACGCGCAGAACCATCAAAGTTCCGTGTTGGCGCTTGGAGGACCGGTGCAAACGGTTGAAGCATCGATGCCCGCGCAATCGCATCGAGGCGGGAAGGACCATCAACCAATTTTGTTTGGGGATGCCGAGGCTGGGATGAATCCTCTGAATTCATCCCACACCATCAAGCGGCGAGGCGGGCGCGGCCGCGCTTGCGGCGCGTGCGGATCACACGGCGGCCGGTGTGAGAGCGCATCCGTACACGGAAACCCGAGACGCGCTTCCTCTTGCGGTTTGTTCCCCCGAGGGTGCGCTTAGTCATGGACGTCTCCTGGCTACCGGCCGATCTGAATCTGGGATTTTATCAGTCAGTCCACATCGATCAGCCAACTGCCGCGGTAGCCGGACATCGGCACATCGCCGGGGGCCTGCACCAGAGCGTTGAACTGATACATGCGCTTCCCCTGGGGGTTGAACAGCTTGATGTGAAGTGAGTAGTCCCCGTCTGAAGGCAGCGGCGTGTCGGGGAAGACCACGATTTCTGTTTGGTCTTTGTTGACCTCGATCACCGCCGGGATCTCTTCGAGGCACTTGCTGCGGCTCGTCATGTTGCCAACGCTGGTGCGGCAAATGCGCATGCGGTGGGGCTTGAGCTTGGCGTCGAAGTAGTCCGGAACAGTGACGGTGAGTTTGAGAATCGCGGTCTTGCGATCCTTTTCGCGCAGGGTGAGATACCACTCCGAGCGGTCGTTTTCGATGCTGGATGTTTGGTAGTAGTACAGCTTCCGGTAGTCACGGTCGTTGTCCCAGCGGAATTCCATCAGCCCAGGTGTGCCCTGGGCGTGGGCGATCTGCTCGGGAGCTCCGGTGAGTGCTGAGCCCATCAACAGAGCTGCAGCGGTGCCGGCTCCAGCAAGCAAGCGTCTGATGGTGGAACGGGCCATAGGAAGAATCTTGATGATGGGATTCTCCTGAGTCCAACCACGGAGCGGTGATCTCAGGGGTCGGAGGCTGATCTGTCAGTTGTGATCAGATCTGTCTGGACGGAGCTGCTGCGCGTCGCCCTGATATGGGTGCATGGGTTGCTGGTCCTGTGGGATCCAGACGTGGGCCAGAACACGGATGCAGCGGGGGAGGTCGCCTTGAACAGCCATTTGCTGGCAATCCAGCAGCGCCACCGTGTCCCAGCCGGGCCGCCGTCGTGCAATGGCTGCCGGGAAACAGGCGTCGAGATCGGCGGTGACCGAGAAGGTCACCGACACCAGTTGGTCGGGGGTCAGACCATTGCGATCGACAAGGGCGTCCATCAGGGCGCTGACCGCCGCATGAATGGCCTCCGTGCTGTTCTCCGTACAGGTGGTGGCCCCGCGCAGGCCTCTAAGAACAAGGGGTGAGCTGGTCATGGGCGGTACAGCCAAAGCACCTGACCGCTCCCCATCAATTCAATCGAGAGTCGCTGCTGCAGTTGATGCAGTAGCTGGGATCCCGGCAGTAATCCACTGAGCTTGCGGCGTTGCTTGCCCAGGGTCACGGGGCGAATGTCGTCCGCGTCGAGATTGGCCATCTGCGCCGCGAGGCGACGGGCATGGTCTTCGTCGCCGAGTTCATCCACCAAGCCCAGCGCCTGTGCCTGTTCTCCGCTGAATACCCGTCCATCGGCGAAGCGCTTCACCGTCTCCAGCTCAAGATTTCGCCCCTGCGCCACTACACCAACGAACTGGCCATAGCTGCTGTCGATTAGCTCCTGAAGCAATGCACGTTCGGCATCGCTCAGCGGACGATCCGGGGAAAGGATGTCCTTGAACGGACCGCTCTTCACCGTGTCGAAGCGAATCCCGATCTTTTCGAACACCCGCGAGAGGTCGTTGCCCCGCAGGATCACCCCTATGGAACCGGTGATCGTGCCGGGATTGGCGACGATTTTCTCCGCAGCCACACCGATGTAGACGCCGCCGGAGGCGGAGATGTTGCCGAAGCTGGCCACCACGCGACAGCCCTGTTCCCGGAGCCGCAGCAGGGCTGCATGAATTTCCTGGCTGTCTCCAACCGTGCCGCCGGGGCTGTCAATGCGCAGCAGCAGTGCTGGAAATTCCCTTTGCTTCACCTCCCGCAGCGCTTTGAGCACCCGCTTCCGCGTGGCACCGGTAATGGGGCCATCAACAACGATGCGCGCCATCCGTCGTCGGGATTTTCGCCGCCAGGGCCAGATCATGTTGCGCATCTGCATCGCTCCAGATCTTAAAAAGAGCACCCAAGCGCCCATCCATGCCGTCGTTGCGACTCTGGTTTCTGATGGTGTTGCCCTTCGCGCTCTGGGGAACGGCGATGACCGCCATGGCGCCATTGCTTGCCAGCGCAGGGCCTTGGCTGGTTGCTGGCTTGCGCCTTGTGCCTGCCGGTTTGGCTCTTCTTCTCTGGGTGCAGTGCACCGGGCGAGGCCTGGCGATCGATTCCCGTGATTGGCCTTGGTTCCTCCTGTTCACCCTGGTGGATGCCACCTTGTTTCAAGGTCTGTTGGCGCGGGGGTTGGAAGGCACAGGCGCGGGTCTCGGTTCCGTCCTGATTGATTGCCAACCTCTGTTGGTGGCCCTGATGGCACGCGCGTTGTTCATGGAGTCGATCAATCCCATCGGCTGGATGGGGCTGGCCATCGGTTTGGCTGGAATCGTCTGCATCGGCCTGCCGGCTGAGCTGTTGGGACATTGGTGGTTGCTGGCTGACCCGCCGGTGTTGCAGCAGTTGTTTCAGCCCGGTGAGGGCTGGATGTTGCTGGCGGCCGTCGCCATGGCAGCTGGGACGGTGTTGATTCGCTTTGCCTCTCGCCACAGCGATCCGGTCAGCGTCACGGCCTGGCACATGGTGCTGGGGGGACTTCCCCTGCTCGGGGTTCATGCCCTGCAGCGCACGGATGCTGGCTTGGCCTGGACGGCAACGGACTGGGCGCGCATGGGGTACGCAAGCCTGCTCGGAAGCGCCCTGGCCTATGGATTGTTCTTCTGGTTCGCCAATCAGCGCGATCTCACCAGTTTCAGCAGCCTCGGATTCCTCACACCGGTGTTTGCCTTGGCCACCGGTGGGTGGTTGCTGGGAGAGCGCCTTGATCTGCTCCAGTGGATCGGTGTTGTGATGGTGCTCGTGTCGGTCATCTTTGTGAGTCAACGGCGCCGGTTCTGGGAGCCGCTGTCGCTTGCGGACCCCTCCTCATGACGGTGTCGCCGCTTCACCTCGTCATCGTCAACACGCCCATCGGGGCCCTCGGCAGTGGCGAGGGTGGAGGTGTGGAGCTCACCCTCCGATCCTTGGTGCAGGGGTTGGTGAGGCGCGGCCACAGGCTCACGGTTGTGGCCGCCAAGGGCTCCACGCTCCCCGCCGACTGCAGCGGAGTTGAGTTGCTGGAGGTGGAGGGTGTGAACCAGCCCAGCTGGCAGCACGCCGCTGAGCATGCCTCGGTCGAAATTCCCCGCAACGGTCTTCTGCCGGCTCTCTGGGAGGCCGCGCTCGATGTGGGTAAGTCCGCCGACGCCGTGATCAACGGTGGCTACGACTGGCTGCCGCTGTGGCTGACGCAACGGGTCAGCGCCAGGCTCTTTCATCTCGTGAGCATGGGGGATGTGGCTGCGGTGATGCGCGATGTGATCGAAGCCGTCGCCTCCTGGGATTCCCGTCGCCTTGCTTTTCACACACACCGCCAGGCCGCTGATTTCCGGCTGCCTTCTCCCGCCAATGTGGTGGGTAATGGGTTTGATCTCAGCAACTACAGCTTTCAGCGCCAGACCGATGGCCCCCTGGGCTGGGCGGGCCGCATCGCTCCGGAAAAGGGGCTGGAGGATGCAGCAGCTGCAGCTGCTGCGTTGGGTGAGCAGCTTCTGGTTTGGGGGTTGCGCGAGGACGATGCCTATGCGCGGCAGGTTGAGACGAGTGTTCCCAAGGGCACGATCGACTGGCGTGGATTTCGATCGACCCGGGAGCTTCAGCAAGAGATGGGCCACTGCCGGGCTCTGATCAACACGCCGAAATGGAATGAGGCCTACGGCAATGTTGTTGTTGAAGCCCTGGCCTGTGGTGTTCCGGTCGTCGCCTATGACCGTGGTGGACCGGGGGAGCTGATCTGTTCCGGTCGCACAGGCTGGTTGGTGCCGCCTGACGATGTCGCTGCCCTCACGGAGGCTATTCGGCGCGTCGACAGCATCGAGCGCTCCCTCTGCCGCAGCTGGGTTGAGGAGCATGCCTCCTGTGAGGTCTTCAGTCAGCGAGTTGAATCGTGGGTTCGAACAGGACTGATGGCGGATGTCAGCATCAACCGCAGGAGCTGAGGGTCCCTTGTCGGTCAATGTTTCAGGACGCCAGCGACGCCAGCTTCTGGCACTTGTGCTGACCCTGGGACTCGTCATCACCTTTTGGCGGCTGGGATCCACCGGCGTTGTGGATGAAACTCCGCCGTTGTTTGCCGCAGCCGGACGGGCCATGGCTGACACCGGCGACTGGCTGACTCCTCGGGTGAACGGCTTGCCCCGTTACGACAAACCGCCCCTGGTCTATTGGCTGATGGGGTTTGGCTATACCTGGCCCGGACGCGAGGCTTGGGATCCTCTCGGCAGTTGGGCGGCACGGCTTCCTTCCGCCCTGGCCACGGTCGGGCTGATGCTTGGCCTCGCCGATACGGTGCTGCGCTGGCCGTTCTCCGGCGATGAGCGTCCACGTTTGACGGCTTTGATTGCCCCGCTGGCGTTTGCCTTCTCGCCGCTGGTGCTCGTCTGGAGCCGCACCGCGGTGAGTGATGCCCTGCTGTGTGGCCTGCTCGGTCTCAGCCTGTTGCTGCAGTGGAGGCGTTTTGCCGCTCCCCAAGAGGTGGCCTGGTGGCCAGCCTGGGTAATCCTCGGATGCGCAGTGCTGGCCAAGGGACCTGTCGCCGTGGTGCTGTCAGGTCTCGCTCTGCTGATGTTCGGAGCGTTGCGACGGGATCTCGTTCAACCCTGGCGGCGGTTGCGCCCGTTGCCAGGGTTGTTGCTCACCGCTCTGATCAGCCTTCCCTGGTACGTCCTGGAATTGCTGGTCGAAGGACAGCCCTTCTGGGACAGCTTTTTCGGCTACCACAATCTTCAACGCTTCACCTCCGTGGTGAACGATCACCTGCAGCCCTGGTGGTTTTTCGGCCCGGTGATGCTCGTGGCTGCCCTGCCCTTCACGCCCTACCTGCTGATTGGCCTGGCGCGGGTGCCCCGATCGAGGATCGCTCCTGAGCATTCGTTGCATCAATTCGCAGCGTGCTGGCTGTTGGCGGTGCTTCTGCTGTTCACCACCGCAGCCACCAAGCTTCCCAGTTATTGGTTGCCTGCCACTCCCGCGGCGGCTTTGTTGGTAGCCCAGGCCACGGTGGGCTCATCGCGCTGGCAACGGATGGCCTGGGGAACTTGCCTGGCTTTGATCGCCGTCCTGGCCGCTGGGTTCTGGCTGGGATCGCTCTGGGTTCCCTTGATCGAGGATCCGGAGATGCCGACGCTGTCGGTGGATGTGCTCGCCAGCGGTCTGTTGAAGTGGGCTGCGATCTGGTTCAGCGCTGCAGCCTCGCTTGGAGCCTGTCTGTTGCTTCAGCGTCGTGCTGCCGCTCAGGCCTTGCTGGCCATGCAGGGCTGTCTGCTCGGATTTCATCTCACGGCTCTGGTTCCCATCGCCGAACTCGCCGATCGTCTGCGTCAGCAGCCCGTGCGTGACGCGGCTTCACTGATGTTGTCGCAGCAGCGCAGTGGAGAGCCCATTGTCATGGTTGGCGCCATGAAGCCTTCGCTGCACTTCTACACAGGTCAGGTGATCCTTTACGAAGGCCAATCCAATAGGGCGTTGGTCAACATTGCTGATCGCCTGGCCCATGAACAGCGACGCGGCTGGAGTGGATATCCCCTCGGGAGCCCGGCTGCATCCAGAACCGTGCTGGTGCTGATCGATCGCGGTACGGCAGAACGAGATCATTGGAGCGACCTGCAGCCTGAGCTGCTGGGACAGATCGGGATCTACGACGTGTGGCGTCTGGACCGCAGTCGCCTTGAGCGACGGGCACAAAACCTGAAGGCCGATGGCGTCAATGCCAACTGGGAGGAGCCGCGCCCGGAGCGGTATTGAGTTGTTGAGCCTTAAGAGGGTGACAGGCTCTGGCGATGGCAAAAACCGCAGTGCCCCCAGAGCTTGATTTCTCCGTTGGGCGCTGGTCGGCCGCAGTCCGGACATGTCCCCATGCCATGGACATCGGTGCGGCTCGGGTGCTTGGCCCAAATGCTGGCTTCGCTCTCCAGCACTGGGGATTGGAGGGAGTGGTGTTGCTGAATGCGCAGATCACGCACCGCGTGGCCGGCTTGGTGCAAGGCGTTGATCAGTTGGGGCTTGTTGTAAAGGAGAGCCTGGCGCCATTGGGGATGGCTGGCTCCCACGGTCAGCACTCCGCGTTGCAGCGATAAGGGTCGGCAGTGCGGTGCCAGTTGTGCTCCCGCAACTCTCGGCCAGTCCTGCCATAGCGCTGCGAGATGGTGATCCTTGCGCCACTCACTCTGAAGTGCTCCCAGGCAGGTTTTCAAGGGTTCCGCCGGCGCTGGCGCAGCTGATTGGAGCAGCTCCAAGCCTGGTAGGCGACGCCGTTGGGATTCAGGTGCAACCGCCATGGGCTGATCCTAGGCAGAACTGCAGCGGGAACCTCGCTAATCTCAGCGCGTCTGACGCCATGTCATGGGTTTCTTTGATCGGCTGAGCAGGCTGGTTCGCGCCAACGCCAACGCTGCTGTCAGCAGCATGGAGGACCCCGCCAAGATCCTCGATCAATCCGTCGCCGACATGCAGGCGGATCTGGTCAAGTTGCGTCAAGCCGTCGCCCTGGCGATCGCGAGTCAGAAGCGCCTGACCAGCCAGGCTGAGCAGGCTGCAGCTCAATCAAAGACCTGGTACGAGCGTGCCGAGCTGGCATTGAAGAAGGGTGAGGAATCCCTGGCTCGGGAGGCTTTGACCCGACGCAAGACGTTCCAGGAGACGGCAACCTCGCTGACGGCCCAGGTGCAGGCCCAAGACGGCCAGGTGGAATCGCTCAAGAAGAGTCTGGTTGCCCTCGAAGGAAAGATCGCTGAGGCAAAGACCAAGAAGGACATGCTCAAGGCAAGGGCCCAGGCGGCCAAGGCCCAGCAGCAGTTGCAAAGTGCCGTCGGCAGCATCGGCACTGATTCCGCCATGGCGGCCTTCGAACGGATGGAGGAAAAGGTGGAGGCCCTTGAGGCCACCGGCCAGGCTGCGGCTGAGTTGGCTGGATCTGATCTGGAGAGTCAGTTCGCGGCTTTGGAAAGCGGTGGCGGCGTTGATGATGATCTCGAGGCGTTGCGCGCTCAGCTGAAGGGAGGCCCAGAAGCCATTGCTCTTCCCGCGTCTGAAACCTCCGAGGCCGTGAAGCCCGTGCAGGTGGAAGAGGTGGATGCTGAACTTGAAGACTTAAAGCGATCCATCGACAAGCTCTAATCAACCCGAGAAAGTCGTCCGGCTTTCCATAGGATCAGTTCAGTCATTTGAGTGCCTTGGCTGGAGCTGTTGCCGATTTCACCGACGCTGGTTTTGAACGTGAAGTCCTCAAGGCTTCCGGCACGGTCCTCGTCGATTTCTGGGCTGCCTGGTGCGGCCCCTGCCGACTGATCGCTCCGTTAATGGATTGGGTCGCGAGCGACTACGGCGATCGCGTCAGCGTCGGCAAGCTCGAGGTGGATGCCAATCCCCAGACCCGTGACGCTTATCAGGTTCAGGGCATCCCCACACTGATCCTCTTCCGCAACGGTGAAGTGGTGGCACGGCATGAAGGTGCCATCGCCAAACCGCAGCTGCAGTCCTTCCTGGATGCCAACCTCTAACCGGCTTGCCTCGCTGGGCAGCGCTGTTTTTGCCCGTGTTGATGCCGCCAAACAGGCTTATCGGCTCGATGCGTCTTCTTCGGTAGGTCCGGATCTGGTGGATCTCTCCATCGGATCGTCTGATCTTCGGCCGCCCACGGCGTTGTTGGACAACATTGCCTCAGCAGTCTTGGAGTCCAGCAGCGGCTCCTATTGCCTTCAAGCCGGATTGAGGCCTTTTCATGCCGCCGTCTCGGACTGGTGCCGGCATCGCTTCGACGTTGCTGTGGATCCTGATCATGACGTCCAGTTGTTGGTGGGATCCCAGGAAGGAACCGCCCATCTGCCGCTGGCGGTGCTTGATCCGGGTGACGCCGCCCTGCATTTGGACCCTTGTTATCCGTCCCATACCGGTGGATTGCACCTGGCGGGAGCCCGGACCAAGGCCCTGGCCCTCTCCCCTGAAAACGACTGGCGGCCGGATCTGACGACCATCAGCCCCCAGCTGTGGGAGCAACTGAAGTTGTTCGTCTTGGGGTATCCCCACAACCCTTCAGCCCGGGTGGGGGATCAGGAGGATCTCAATCGCATCATGGCGATCGCAGCTCGGCACGACGTGGTGATCGCTCACGACAATCCCTATGTGGATCTCGCCCTGGATGGAGAGCCTCCCTCGCTTCTGCAGGCTCCGAACTGGAGGGAGTGCGGCATTGAATTTTTCTCCCTTTCGAAGGGCTGGTGCCTTGGGGGATTCAGACTTGGTTTTGCAGTTGGTGCTGCACCGCTGATTGCCGCCCTGCGTCGCGCCAAGGCCGTCATCGATTTCAACCAGAGCCTGGCTCTGCAGCAGGGTGCGATCCAGGCGTTGCAACGCTTTCCCGATTGGCCGCGGCAACTGCATCCGATCTATCGCGAACGACGGGATCGTGTGGTCGAGACCCTCAGGGCACGCGGTTGGTCGGTTCCCTGTCCAGAGATGGCGATGTATCTCTGGTTCCCCTTGCCTGATGCGGCCCATCGTCGGGGTTGGAGTGATGAAGATGCCGCGAGGGAACTGCTTCAGCGGAGCGGTGTCGCCTTGACCCCTGGGTCTGGGTTTGGTGGCGGCGGTCGCCAGTGGCTGCGCATGGCGCTGGTGCGGCCAGTGAATGAGTTGGTGGACGCTGCATCGCGTCTCGCGGATGCGATGGATGACTGATCCACGCATGCCGCAACATCGATTCCCACACCGCGGTGGTGGTCGGTTGATGGCGATGTATCGCCGCCTCGCTGGGGCCTCGGCACGCCATTGGACCATCCGTCATGTGCCTGTGTGCAGCAGCACGGAGGAGCTGCTGGGGGCCTGGTTGCGCGATCAGCCTTCATTGATGGGACCTCGCGCCGTCATTGCCACCCACCAGCGCCGGGGAGTCGGCCAATGGGGGCGCGCCTGGGTTTCTCCGCCAGGTGGTGTCTGGATCAGCGCTGCTTTGCCTTGGCGGAGCCAAGGGTCCGGTCAGGCCGGCTTGCTTGGCTTGGCGCTGGCCCTGTCGGTGGTGCAACGGCTTGAGCAGCAGGGCCTTTCGGTTCAGATCAAATGGCCCAACGACCTGTTCGTGAACGGCCGCAAATTGGCGGGCCTACTGCCAGGGGTGGTGCAGCGGGGCTCCCAGCTGCGTTTGCTGCGCATCGGCCTGGGCCTGAATGTGCGGAATGCAGTTCCTGGCCATGCCATTGCCCTGAGAAGGCTTGAAGGGCAGCAGGCTGCGGATCCCATCCGGTGGACGGCTGAGGTTTTGCTGGCCTTCGATCATTGTCACGATGAAGGAGGCGATGGGACCTGGTGCCTCGATGGTGTTCAGGCCCGGCTCTGGTCCGATCAGCTCATCCATCCTCAAGACGGTCAGATCTGGAGGATTGATGGCCTTGAACGCGATGGGGGGCTTCGGTTGCGTCAGGGTTCAAGGACTGAAACCTGGCGCCGCTGGCCTTGAGTTGGCTGCCGACTCAGAGGATTAGTTGGTGTTGCCGTCTCGTTTGATGCTGGGTTGACTCGTGCTGATCAGCTGCTGAGTGCACGGGGCATCCTCCAGGGGCGCAGGGGCACTGCACTCATTGTGGGCATCCAGTGAGCGCCCGACCATCCTGGAATCGAGCAATGCGTTGTGCTCGGGCCGCCACATCGTCCTCATGGGTCACCATCACCAGGGTGATGCCCTGTTGGTGGAGTTCATCAAACAGTTCCAGCACCTCGGCGGTGGTGCTGGAGTCCAGAGCCCCTGTGGGTTCGTCCGCCAGCAGCAGACTGGGGCGGTTGATGATGGCCCGGGCGATGGCCACCCGTTGCTGCTGCCCTCCGGAGAGCTGATTGGGCTTGTTCTCCAAACGCTGCGCTAGACCAACGCGGCGCAGGGCCGATTGGGCACGCTCGATCCGTTCCTCCCTGGGCACCCCCGCATAGATCATCGGGAGCATCACGTTCTCCATGGCGCTGGCGTGGCCGAGCAGATGGAACTGCTGAAAGACAAATCCGAGCGAGCGGTTGCGAACGTCGGCTAAGGCATCGTCATCCAACTGTTCAACGGCCGTGCCATTGAGCCGGTAGGTGCCACTGGTGGGCCGGTCGAGGCAGCCAAGGATGTTCATCGCCGTGCTCTTGCCTGAGCCGCTGGCCCCCATCACCGCCAGGTAATCCCCCTCCTGAACGGTGAGATTCAGTTGGTCCAGAGCTTTGACTTCGAGATCACCAGATCCATAGATCTTGCTGATCCCCCTGAGCTCAGCAACCGGCTGCTGCACAGCCTCAGCCAAGACCCTTCAGGCTTGACAGGGCGATGGCCTGTTGAAGCAATGGAGTTCCTGCAACCGCTGTGTTGGCCCACTGGAACAGGGGATTGGAGAGGATTCCACCAACGGCGGTGATCGCCACACATCCAATCAGGGCAACCCGAAGCGGCTGCATCCCCATCAATGACCAATTGACGTCGGGGTAGGCCTTGACTACATCGGAGGCCTCCTGGGGCTCCTTCACCACCATCATTTTGATTACGGAGATGTAGTAATAGATCGACACCACGGAGGTGACCAGGCCAACCACCACCAGCAAGTATTCGTGGTTCGCCCAACCGGCAAAGAACAGATAGATCTTTCCGAAGAAACCCAGCATTGGCGGAATGCCACCCAGCGAAAGCAGGCAAAGACTCAGGCCGAGGGTGATCAGGGGATCCTTCTGGTAAAGCCCCGCATAATCTGAAATCCGATCGCTTCCTGTGCGGATCGAGAAGAGGATGATGCAGGCGAAGGCCCCCAGGTTCATGAACAGGTAGGCCGCCATGTACAGAACCATGGCCGCGAAACCGTCTTCGGTGCCGCAGACCATGCCGATCATCACGAAGCCGGCCTGGCCGATCGAGCTGTAGGCCAGCATTCGCTTCATCGAGGTCTGGGCGAGGGCAACGACGTTGCCAAGGGTCATGCTCAACACCGCCAGAACAGTGAAGAGCAATTTCCATTGATCGTCGAAGGCACCAAAGCAACCCACCAGGATGCGAAGAGCAAGGGCGAATCCGGCTGCTTTGGAACCCACGGAAAGGAACGCCACAACAGGGGTTGGTGAGCCTTCGTAGACGTCAGGCGTCCATTGGTGGAAGGGAACGGCTGCGATCTTGAATGCAACGGTGGCCAAGACGAACACCAGGGCCAAAGCAGCCAGAGGTGTGGTGCTGGTTTGCAGTGCCAGGCCGATGGTGTCGAGGCTGGTGCTGCCGCTCAGGCCGTACAGCAGGGAAGAGCCGTACAGGAAGACAGCAGCGGCTGCCGATCCCACGAGCAGATATTTGAGTGCTGCTTCCGAGCTGCGGGCATCCCGCTTCATGTAGCCCGACAGCAAATAGCTGGCGACGGAGAGCGTCTCCAGCGAGATGAACACACTCACCAGATCCGTTGCCCCGCAAAGGAGCATGGCGCCGAGGGTTGCGGCAAGGAGGATGGCGGCGTACTCGCCAACAGGTGTGCCGCTCTTCTCCGCGTAACGCCAGCTGATCAGCAGCGACAGAAGCGTTGACAAGGCAATCACAGCTCGGAACGCCACCGCCAGGTTGTCGGCGAGGAAGGCTCCAAGGAACGAGGGCTCCAGCGGTGCGTTCCACTGCAGGGCCAGCAGCACCAGGGAGGTCCCCAGGCCCACGTAACAAATCGGCGGCACCCAACGTGTGGCGACTTTTTCGCCGGCCAGGTCCACCAAGAGGGTGGCGATCATCGCCAGCAGAACTGCAGCTTCGGGCAGTACGGCGGAGGCGTTGAGAGAGAGATTCAGCAGCTCACCAGGGGCAGCCGTGGCCTGGGTGGCGAGAAGGAAAGCACCCATGTCGGGCATGGCAGCCTGGAACCGTTGCGCTGGGGCGACTGTAGCGGCGCTTGACGCGCCGACGGTCATGCAGAGCGCTGCTCGGTGCGATAAAGAAGGGGAACGGTTTACCTGCCGCTAGTGGCGCACACCCTCGTCATCGTTGAGAGCCCCACGAAGGCCAAGACCATCCGTGGCTTCCTTCCCAAGGGATTCAAGGTCGAAGCCTCCATGGGGCATGTCCGCGACCTTCCCAACAACGCCAGCGAGATTCCGGCATCCGCCAAGGGGCAGAAATGGGCCAACCTCGGTGTGAACACCGACGCGGATTTCGAGCCGCTGTACGTGGTCCCGAAGGACAAGAAGAAGACGGTTCGCGAACTCAAGGACGCCCTCAAGGGTGCTGATCAGTTGCTCCTGGCGACTGACGAAGACCGGGAAGGCGAAAGCATCAGTTGGCACCTCCTCGAGCTGCTGGCGCCGAAAGTGCCGGTGAAGCGCATGGTGTTTCACGAGATCACCAAGGAGGCCATCGGCAAGGCCCTGGATCAGACCCGCGACCTGGACATGGAGCTGGTCCATGCCCAGGAAACCCGGCGGATTTTGGATCGCCTTGTGGGGTACACCCTGTCCCCTCTCCTCTGGAAAAAGGTGGCCTGGGGACTCTCCGCCGGGCGGGTGCAGTCCGTTGCGGTTCGGCTCCTGGTTCAACGGGAACGGGTCCGCCGCGCCTTCCGCAGCGGCAGTTACTGGGACCTCAAGGCCCAGCTTGAGCAGTCGGGCAGTGCCTTTGAGGCCAAGCTGACCCATGTAGGTGGCCAGCGGATCGCCACCGGTAACGACTTCGACGAGAGCACCGGCGGGCTGAAGGCGGGCAGTGCCGTGCGGCTGCTCAGCGAGAGCGAGGCCAAGGCGTTGGCTGAATCCGTGCGAACCAGCGCCTGGACTGTGGATGCGGTGGAGGAGAAGCCCACCGTGCGCAAGCCGGTGCCTCCCTTCACCACCAGCACCCTCCAACAGGAGGCGAATCGCAAGCTGCGCCTCTCAGCCCGGGAAACCATGCGCTGTGCCCAGGGGCTCTACGAACGCGGTTTCATCACCTACATGCGGACCGACTCGGTTCACTTGTCGGATCAGGCGATCAACGCATCCCGCAACTGCGTGGAGAGCCTTTACGGCAAGGAGTATCTGAGCAAAGGGCCGCGGCAGTTCAGCACCAAAGCCCGCAATGCCCAGGAGGCCCATGAAGCGATTCGTCCATCCGGCGAAAGCTTCCGAACCCCCGGTGAGACCGGTCTGGATGGACGAGATCTGGCGGTGTATGAGCTGATCTGGAAGCGCACCGTGGCCAGCCAGATGGCTGAAGCCAGGCTCACGATGCTCTCGGTGGATCTCAGCTCAGGCGAGGCCAGTTTCCGGGCCAGCGGCAAGCGCATCGACTTCCCCGGTTTCTTTCGCGCCTACGTGGAAGGCAGTGATGATCCCGATGCGGCTCTTGAGGGTCAGGAAGTGTTGCTGCCGGCGTTGAGCGTTGGCGATGCACCGGAGCCGAAGACCGTTGAGCCCCTTGGCCATCAGACCCAGCCGCCGGCACGGTTCAGCGAGGCATCGCTGGTGAAGATGCTGGAAAAGGAGGGCATCGGCCGGCCGTCGACCTACGCCTCGATCATTGGAACGATCGTGGATCGCGGCTACGCCACGCTGTTGGGCAACGCCCTGACCCCCAGCTTCACCGCCTTTGCTGTGACGGCGTTGCTCGAGGAGCATTTCCCTGAACTGGTGGACACCAGCTTCACCGCTCGAATGGAGAACACCCTCGATGAGATCTCCCACGGCAAGGTGCAGTGGTTGCCTTACCTGGAGGGCTTCTTCAAGGGTGATGAAGGCCTGGAAAACCAGGTGCAGCAACGGGAAGGGGATATTGACCCCGGTGCATCCCGCACCATCGATCTGGAGGGCTTGTCCTCCGTGGTTCGCATCGGCCGCTTTGGCGCCTACCTGGAGGCCAAACGGGTCAGCGACGACGGTGAGGAAGAGCTGATCAAGGCCACCTTGCCCCGGGAGATCACTCCGGCTGATCTGGATGAAGAGCAGGCCGAACTGATCCTCAAACAGAAGGCCGACGGCCCCGAAGCCATCGGTGAGGATCCGGAAACGGGGGATTTGGTCTACCTGCTCTTCGGCCAGTACGGGCCTTATGTGCAGCGGGGCCAGGTGAGTGATGAGAACCCCAAGCCCAAACGTGCCTCTCTGCCCAAGGGGCAGAAGCCGGAGGATCTCACCCTGGAGGATGCCCTCGGATTGCTCCGCTTGCCGCGTCTTCTCGGCGAACATCCTGATGGTGGGCGCATTCAGGCGGGGCTGGGCCGCTTTGGCCCGTACGTCGTCTGGGACAAGGGCAAGGGCGAAAAGGATTACCGATCGATCAAGGGGGATGACGATGTTCTGGCGGTGGGGCTGAGCCGTGCCCTTGAGCTGCTGGCCATGCCCAAACGGGGTCGGGGTGGACGCACCGCCCTCAAGGACCTCGGTAAGCCTGAGGGCAGTGATGAAACGATTCAGGTCTATGACGGTCCTTACGGCCTGTATGTCAAACAGGGCAAGATGAATGCCTCGCTGCCGGAAGGCAAGGGCGCTGACGATGTGACCCTTGAAGAAGCGGTGGAACTGCTTGCCGCCAAGGCAGCATCGAAGAAGGGCGGTCGTAAAACCGCCGCGAAAAAAACAGCTGCCAAGAAACCAGCCGCCAAGAAACCAGCGGCCAAGAAACCCCCCGCCACCACCAAGACCGGTCGGCTCAGAGCCAGTGCGGTGCGGGTGATCAAGCCGGCTGACAACTGATGGCCCGTCTGCTTTGGCTGCTGCCTGTGGGGCTCCTGCAGGCCTGTGCCGGCACACCGGTCGCTGAACAGTTGGAACGCTCCTTCGCGGTGCCTGAAGCCAGGCCGGCCCAGGCAGCTGCGCCCGCACCGGTTGTGAAGACCAGCCCAGCAGTTGTCAGCCCATCGGTTGCCAGCCCTACTGCTGAGGGCCTCTCAACGCCGGCGGCCGAGGCTGTTTCCCTGTCTGAGGCAACGGATGCTCCTGATCCCGTTCCACAGCCAAAACCGCGGACGGTGTCATCCCAACGTCTGCCCCAGGCGCCCTACCGGATCACCATCCGTTTGGTCGGAGCCGACCCTGCCGCTCCTGCTGAAGCCGTCACCCGCGCCCTGCGTGAGGCGGATGTTGGCTTTGCGGTGGAACGGATTGAGCGGGTTGAACCATGACCGACGCGACCCCCCGGTTGAGCCGCCAGCAGGCTCTGAGGCTGGTTGAGGGGGCATATCTCGCGGCAGCGACTGGGCTGATCTGGTTGGCTCTGTACTACTTGCCGGTGGGTGGTGCGCTGTTCCGTCTGGCCCTTCCCTTGCCCCTGATCCTGCTGCAGTTGCGTCGTGGCAACCGTTCCGGTGCAGAGGGTCTGCTGCTCTCTGTGCTGCTGCTCACCGCCTTGATGGGGCCTTTGCGTGGACCGCTGCTGCTGTTTCCCTACGGCCTTTTGTCGCTCTGGCTGGGCTGGAGCTGGTGCCGGGGGATCAGCTGGTGGCTGAGCTGGTCGGGGGGCGTTGTTCTTGGAACGGCAGGGTTTTTGGTGCGAGTTCTGGTGCTTTCGTTGCTCGTGGGAGAAAACCTCTGGGTCGTGATCACCCGGGCCGGTTCCGCTCTGCTCGAGCGCTTGATCGCGGTACTGCATCTGCCGATCACACCGGATCTCACCCAGGTGCAGTTGATGGCGTTGCTGTTGGTGGTGGTTCAGGAGGTCATCTATGTGCTGTCTCTTCATGCTTTGGCCTACTGGATCTTTCCCCGCCTGAAATCACCGATTCCGGAGCCCCCGAGGCTGCTGCATGGACTCATCGCCCTCGATCCCCTCTGAAGCCTCGGTGTTGCCTGAGGGCTGCCAGCAGCTGGGAGGTCTCGGTGCACGAACGTTGGACGCAGCGGCACTTCGTCCCTGGACCTCCAACGATCAACCGCTAGATCTTTTGCTCGTTCTGGCGGCCACACAAACGGCTGAGCATGAAGGAATTTCAGCCGCTGGCTCCACCGTGGCTTCGCGGCGCTACACCGCCCTGGCTGATGCGGAGCTACTGATTCACGGGCCGGCGCGGCAGCGCCGTTGGCCTCTGCCGCCTCTGCCCGCTGGCGTCTCCCCCGCCCTGCTCAGCCATGTCGCGGCGCGACGCTTGACGTTGAGGCCGCAGGTGGCGGCCCTCGGCTTGGCTCAGAAACCCGATTTTCCTCACCTGCACATCGAGCCCCTGGACCAAGGCCCCTCGGCCTGCCTGTCCAGTGGTGCGGCGATGCCATTGCCGCGGGTGCAGCATTTGTGGCGACAGGGAGAGCTGCTGGGGCGGGGGTTGCAACGCCCCTTGGTGGTGGCGGAGTGTGTTCCAGGGGGCACCACAACCGCTCAAGCGGTGTTGACGGCCCTCGGCGTGGAGGTTGCCCATCTGATCAGCGGTAGTGCTCTTCATCCGCCGCAGCAACTCAAGAAAGATCTCGTTGTCCGGGGGCTTCAGCGGGCCTCGCTTGGTGCGCATCCTTCGGCCGAGCAGATCCTGGCCGCTGTTGGTGACCCTTTTCAGGCCTTCACTGCAGGGGTGTTGGTGGGTGCGGTGTCCGCGGGACAACCGTTGTTGCTGGGGGGCGGTTGCCAGATGCTGGCTGTTCTGGCCTTGGCGATGCAGGCTTTGCCCACTTTTCAGCGGGACCAGCTGGCGGCCCAGGTGCTGATTGGCACCACCGGTTGGCTCGCCGATGAGGCTGCGGATGGTGCAGGTCAGTCCCCCTTCGGCGGGCTGGTGGATGCCACTGCGGGCCACCTGGCTGCTGCCCTCTCCGTTCTGGCCTGCGGCGTGCGTTTTCACAGCAGCACCCATCAACCCTTACGTGACTACGAACGGGGCTATGTGAAAGAAGGGGTGGGGGCCGGCGCTCTTTTGCTGCTCGCCCAGTTGCGTGGATGCTCGTGTGCCGATCTGGTGCTGGATTGTGAGCACGCCCTGGAGCAGCTGCTCAGCCGCCCCGTAACGTCAAGCCCATGAACGTCTGGAGAGAGCGGTTGGGTCCCCTGCGCCGGCGCCAAGTGCTCCAGATGATCGGGGCGACGGGAACCGTGCTGCTGGCGGGCTGTCGTCCGGCGACATCCGTGCCAACCCTGATGGCTCCGGCTGGGGTTTTGCCGAAAGCGTGGGCTGATGCCTTGCCCAAGCCCTGGAGCCTGACGTTGGCTCCAGCCCAGCAGGACTGGAGGCCGGCGGATCAGGCGCGTGCCGATGTGTTGGTGATCGGTGATGGATGGCTTGATGCCCATCCAGCGGACACGCTCCAGCCCATTGCCTCTGAACCGCTCCTGAGCCAGTTGGATGGTCAGGCCAAGGCTCTGCTGGCCAGCCTCGGTGCTCTTCAGGATCGGGTGTTGCCGCTGGCCGTCAGTCCCTGGGTGATGCTGCTGCGGGATTACGCGGCCATGACCCAGGAGGGGTGGCCCCTGTTGCTGGATTCCGCCATGGCAGGGCGTGTGGTGCTTCCCGCCAGCCCCCGCTTGGTCATGAGCCTGGCGGACCATTTGGGAGGAGGCCAGGCTTTGCCTGCGCTGCGTCGCCAGGCCCTCACCTATGACGACCGTCAAGCCACCAACTGGTTGCTTAAGGGTGAGGCCAAGGTGGTGGTTCTTCCCCTGAGCCGCTGCATCGCTCTGTTGGGGCGTGATCCCCGTCTTCGGGCGATCCTGCCTGCCTCCGGCGCCCCCTTGCACTGGACTGTTCTGCTTAGGCCGGAGGCCAGTCGTGAACCGGTTCCCCAGCGCTGGGTCGAGCAGGGATGGCGGGATCCCCTGCGTCGCCGCTTGGTGCAGCAGGGATGGCGGGCTCCGATTGCATCGCTAGGGCTGATGGTGGACCAGAACGCCCTATCGGCGCGTCTGCGGCCTCTGCTCTTTCCGTCCGCAGACACCTGGTCGCGCTGCTGGTCGCTGCCACCGCTGTTGCCCGAAGACCGGAGCGCCCTGGAAGAGCGCTGGCGTGATTCAGCTCCAGAGCCGCCGTCGCGGTGAAGCCTTCAAGCGTTGGTGGGTGTCCGCCAGCAGATCAGGAATGGGCAAGTGATGCGGGCAACGGGGAAGGCACTCCCCACGGCGTGATTCAGCTCCAGAGCCGCCGTCGCGGTGAAGCCTTCAAGCGTTGGTGGGTGTCCGCCAGCAGATCAGGAATGGGCAAGTGATGCGGGCAACGGGGAAGGCACTCCCCACAGCGTTCACAGGCGGAGGCGTCGTGCTCTTCCCACCAGTGACCAGCACGGCCGATGAGGTTGTAGCGCTCCTGCGCAAATTCGGTGAGCCCATGGCCAATGGCCAGATTGCGCAGCCGCAAGAGTTCGGGGATCGGAACCTCGTTCGGACAGGGAAGGCAGGCCTGGCACTGCTTGCAATGCTCCTGGCCAAGCCGTTCCTGCTGCCGCCGCTCTGCCGTGACCAGAGCCTGTTGCTCGGCCTGGCTGAGGGGCCCATCCCCCTGCGCCAGGGTTGCGGCGAGTTGAAGATCCCCTGCAGCTGCGGCGCCAACGGTCAGGGTGCTGATGCCCTGTGCCAGCAGGAACCGGTAGGCCAGCTCGAGGGGGGCAAAGGGGGTGCAGTCCTCCATCAGTGTTGGGCTGGGGGCCTGGAGGCGACCACCTTTGTCGGCAGGGGAGATCGCCATCACTCCGAGGCCGTGCGCCAGGGCCCAACGGGCCAGGGGCAGGCGCTGGGGATCCAGCCAATGCAGGTGCAGGCTGCAGAACCTGAAGCGCTGGCTGCGCAGCGCCCGATCGATCAGCGGGTTGCTGCCATGGCTGCTGAAGCCCACCTGGCTGACGCGGCCACTGCTGATGGCCCAGTCCAGAAGCTTGGCTCCATCGCCCACCAGGGCCCAGTTCAGATGCTCCTCCCGGTTGAGGCCATGGACCGCGAGGTTGTCGAGCTGTGGACAGCCCAGCCGCTCCAGAATCTGATCAAGGCGGCGTTGTCCTTCCTCGAAGCTCAGCCCTGGCAGCAGTTTGCTGGTGATCACCCAGTGATCAGACCCTGTGCGGGTGTTCTGGCGAAGGGCCTCTCCCAGAAAACGTTCCGCAGGTCCGTAGGCCGGGGCGGTTTCCAGATGATTGATCCCAGCTGCCGCTGCCGCGTCAAGTACCTCGGCCATCTGGGCCGCAGAGTTCAGGGCACGCATCGTGCCGAGGGTGAACAGGCTGACGGGGCGGCCGCTGCCGAAGGCGCGGGTGTTCACTCCTCCGAGGGCGTCTCGCTGTCTTGGTTGCGCAGATGGCGCACCAAGGCCGCAGGGCTGAGGTCGTCGACGAAACGGCTGAAGGCACTTTGATCTTCCGCATCCGCCTCCGCATCCACCGATATCGAGGCTTCCACCACCACCTCTTCCAGCATCCAGATGCTGCTGCCCGTGCGGATCGCCAGCGCAATGGCGTCGCTGGGTCGGGCATCCACTTCAATCAGTTCCAGCACTTCGTTTTCAGCCAACTCGGCTTCGTCCAGATCGGGTCGCAGCTTCAACACCGCATGAAAGGTGCTGTCCTCAATCGCGTGGACGATCACGCGTTCCAGTTCGAGCCCCCCAGCCACCAACAGTGCTGCCATCAGGTCATGGCTGAGGGGGCGTGGTGGTTCTCCCCCCTGCAGTCCGGCCATGATGTTGTGGGCTTGCGCCTGATCGATCCAGATCGGCACCTGACGGCGGCCACTGGGATCCCTCAGCAGCACCATGGGTGTGCGGCTGGCGGCATCGAGGGCAATTCCGGCGACGCTCATTTCGACCATGTCGGCGGCGCGGCTCTATCCGATTATGGCCAGAGAGCCGCTGCGGGCGATGTTCACGGGGCTGGTGCAGTCAGTTGGAAGGATCGAGCGCCGTGCCGGGGCGGTGGTGGTTTGGGGCTGCGCTCCTTTTGCCCCGTTGGCCCTTGGCGACAGCGTTGCTGTGGATGGCGTTTGCCTCACGGCAGCAGAGCTGATCGCGGATGGTTTCCGCGCCGATGTGAGTGAGGAAACCCTGCGCCGCACCACGTTGGGACGCAAAGCGGACCGTGGTGGTGCGGTGAACCTCGAGCCAGCGCTTCGACTGAGCGACCGCCTTGGAGGTCATCTGGTGAGCGGTCATGTGGATGCGACCGGAGAAGTCACCTGCGTGGAGACCCTTCCCCACTCCTGGGCCCTGTCGATCCGCTGGTCGGATCCCCGATTCGGCCGTTATGTCTGTGAGAAGGCCAGCATCGCGGTGGATGGGATCAGCCTCACGGTGGCTGACTGTTCAGCCGATGGAACGACATTCAGCCTCGCCGTCATCCCCCACACCTGGGAGGCGACGACCCTGAAACACCTGGCTGTCGGGGACACCGTGAACCTGGAGGCCGATCAACTGGCCCGTTACGCCGAGCGGCTGCTGCATGCCGCCGATGCCGATGATGGAAACACCGATGGCCACAACAAGACCGAGAATCTGTCAGCCAGCTGGCTGGCGGCTCACGGCTGGTCTTGATCCATCTGCTGCAGAACGATCATTCCGGAGTCCCGCTGCAGCTCGATCTTGAACTCCTGGCCGGGTTCCAGGCCGAGCCGACGGGTGTAAGCGTGGCCGATCAGCAGGTTGCCGTTGCCATGCACACGGGTTCGGAATTCGGCCTGGCGACCTCTGCTTCCGCCTGAGGAACTGCTGCTGCTTTTCGGCAATTGCCATCCCTGGGCCGCCGCTTTGGCCTCCACCAGAGCCCTATAAAAACTCTTTTTCAGCAGTCGTCCGCTGGGGCCGACATAGCCGCAGCCGCGGGCGATGTCATCTTCCGGCCGATTGCTGAGCGATCTGGCCTTGTCCAGCAGTTCCTTGCCGACCAGCATTTCAAGATTTAATTCAACTGAATTCTGGCCACGCTCGCCAATCAAGGCAAGGGATCAGAGCAGATAAAGGATCACGAAAAGAATCACCCAGATCCCATCAACAAAGTGCCAGTACAACTCCGCTGCTTCCAGGGGGAAGTGGTCGGCTGCAGTCACACGGCCCTGCGGCTGCCTCGCCTGCCACCAGACGATCAGGATCATCAGGGCGCCGAGGGTCACGTGGAGACCATGAAATCCCGTGGCGGCGAAGAAGGTGCTGGCGTAAAGGTTGTCGGTGAGACCGAAGGGGAGTGTGAAGTACTCCACCATCTGGCTCACCAGAAAGGCCAGGCCGAGGCCTGCGGTGATCAGCAGCCAGCGTCGACAGCGACCGTGGTCGTCCTGTCGGATCGCCTGGCCGGCCCGGTGGAAGGTGGCACTGCTCACCAGGAGCAGAACCGTGTTGAGGATGGGCAGGGGCAGCTCCAGTTCATAGATGGCTCCATCCGGTAGGGGATTGACCGCTTTGAAGGTGAGGTAGGCCGCAAAGAAGCCGGCGAAGGTCATGGCGTCCGCCACAAGAAATGTGGCCAGGCCGAACATGCGGTGATCGGGATGCTCGGAATGCTCCCCGTGGCTGTGGTTCTGATCCTTCGTGGGAACTGTGGTGGTCATTTGCCGCTGCTCCAGAGATCACGACCACTGGTTGCGGTCAGGTCCAGCTCGTCCGGCGGGACGCCGTAGCCGTAGGGCTCTTCCACCAGAGGGGCCTCACCAATCCAGTTTTCGACCGGTGGCGGAGAACTGGTCAGCCATTCGGGCGTGAGTGCTTTCCAGGGGTTGTCGCCTGCGACAGGACCGCTGAGGGCGCTTTGGATCACATTCCAGAGGAAAGGCAGGGTGCTGATGGCCATCAGCAGGGCTCCGACGGAGCTGATCTGATTGATCAGGGTGAATTGGGGGTCGTATTCAGCAACGCGTCGCGGCATCCCATTGAGGCCCAGCCAGTGCTGGGGGCCGAAGCACAGGTTGAAGCCGATGAACGTGAGGGCACAGTGCAGGCGGCCGAGATCTTCATTGAGCATCCGGCCGGTGAACTTGGGATACCAGTGGTAGACCGAGGCGAAGATCACGAACACCGATCCACCGAAGACGATGTAGTGGAAGTGCGCGACGACGAAGTAGGTGTCGTGCACATGAATGTCGAACGGCACCTGCGCCAGGGCGACCCCTGTGATGCCTCCGAGCACGAAGTTCACGATGAAACCGCAGGAAAACAGCATGGCGCTGTTGAGGCTGATGCGGCCGCCCCAGAGTGTTGCCAACCAGTTGAAGAATTTGATGCCGGTGGGAACGGCGATGAATGCGGTTGCAATGGTGAAGAACAGGCGCATCCAGGGAGGTGTGCCGCTGGTGAACATGTGGTGCGCCCACACAATCAGGCCCAACACAACGATGGCCATGATCGAATACACCATCGTCACGTAGCCGAACAGCGGCTTGCGGGCATGAACCGGCAGGATTTCGCTCACCAGGCCGAAGGCCGGCAAAACCATGATGTAAACGGCTGGGTGCGAATAGAACCAGAACAGATGCTGGTAAACCACCACGTTTCCCCCAAGGGTGGGGTTGAAGAAGCCTGTATGGGCAACGATGTCGAAACTCAGCAACACCAACGTTCCCGCCAGAACCGGTGTTGAGAGAACCACAAGAATGCTGGTGCCCAGCATCGCCCAGCAATACATGGGGAGCTGCATTAGTTTCAAGCCGGGGCGACGCAGTTTGAGAATCGTGGCGATGAAGTTGATACCTCCGAAGATCGAACTTCCGCCCAGGAGCAGCACGCTCAAGATCCAGATGATTTGGCCCGTTGCTGGTGTGGTGATGCTCAGAGGTGGATAGGCCGTCCAGCCCGATTGCGCAGCCCCCGTGAGGAAATAGCTGGTGATCAGCATCAAACCGGCTGGAGGGATCAGCCAGAACGCCACGGCATTCAGGCGCGGGAAGGCCATGTCCCTTGCACCCACATAAAAGGGGATCAAATAGTTCCCAAAAGCACCATTCACCACGGGGACAATCCAGAGAAAGATCATCACCGTGCCGTGGAGCGTCAGCACCTGGTTGTAGACATCACGTGCCATGAAGTCGGACACGGGACTGGTGAGTTCCGTGCGAATGGCACCGGCTAGGGCGCCGCCAATCAGATAAAAAACAAAGCCGCAGACGAGGTACTGCAGCCCGATCACCTTGTGATCAACGCTGAAGCTGAAATACCGCAACCAGCCGCTGGGTTGAAGCCGTGGAGGGCTGGACGTTTCCGGGGGCAAACTGATGGTCATCTCAGGCGTTCGCGATGGTGAGCGTTTCGTCTTCGGGTGCGGCTTTGGCGTTGTCCCTGTACCAGCTGTCCCAGTCCTCCGGGCTTTCCACTACAACGGTGGAGCGCATTCCACCGTGGTAGGGCCCACAGAGTTCGGCGCACACGATTGGATAACGGCCGGTGAGTGTGGGTGTGAAGCTCAGCTGGGTTGGTTGGCCGGGAATGACGTCCTGCTTCAAGCGAAATTCAGGCACCCAGAAGGCATGAATCACATCTTTGGCTTCCATCCGCAGCGTGATCGGTCGATCGGCTGGCACATGAAGTTCACCTGACGTGATGTCTCCCTCTGGGTAATGAAAGAGGAAGGCAAATTGCATTGCTGTCACTTCAACGGGTAAAGCATTTGTTGCGGCTGCTGATTCGATCGAGCCTGAACTGATGCCTCCCCAGATCTGTTCGTCGTGGGCTCCGCCCATGTGGTCATGGGCCAGAGGCACCATGCCACCCATCCGGTCGTAAATGTCGTAGCTGTAGAGACCAACAAACAGCACCACAACAGCAGGAACAGCTGTCCAGAAAATTTCAAGTGGCAGGTTTCCTTCGATAGCAAGGCCGTCGCCGAGCTGGCCGCTGCGTCGCCGAAAGCGAATCAGGCTGAACACGAGAAGGCCAACGATTCCGATAAACAGAATGCTGCCAATCGTGAATAGAACCTTAAAAAGCTCGTCGTAAATGGGCGCGTTGGCGCTCGCATCGATGGGGAGAAGGTTGATGTTCTGGCCGATCCATAGGCCGCCCAGAGCAAGGACCATCCCGATCACCAACGTGAGAATGGCGGATGGGATCTGCACCTGATCAATCCCAGGTTTTAAACAGCGTATGGGCCTGGATGCGGTTCTCCATGAAGTGATTGTTAAGGCCTTATTTCTGTCAGGAAAAGGGGATGATTTTTCCTCATTTGTGTTGCAGACGTCCACACAGCGTGACGTCATCTTCTGCATCGCTACGGTCCAAGCAATCCCTTTTGGGTACATCGGATGGAGCTTGTTCGATGATGCTTTCCTCAATGTCGACATTGCGTCGACGTCTTGGGTTGTTGTCGGCTCATCTTGTGGTTGCCGTAATCGCTTTGGTGGTGATCGGTGGAGCAACCCGGGTGATGGAAGCCGGCTTGGCCTGCCCGGACTGGCCCCTGTGCTTCGGCTCGTTTTTGCCTGGTCGCCAGATGAATGTTCAGGTATTCCTTGAGTGGTTTCACCGCCTTGATGCCTTCGTCATCGGCATTGCCCTGGTGGTGATGGCTGTGGCGACGACGCTTCAGCGGCGCCAACTGCCGCGATGGCTGCCCTGGCTGGCCATCGGTCTGATGGTTTTGGTGGCGATGCAGGGAGGTTTGGGTGCGCTGACGGTGACCCAGTTGCTTCCCTCCGCTGTGGTGACAGCCCACCTGGCTCTCGCGCTCACCCTCGTGGCGCTCCTGAGTGGGCTGACCCAACGCCTGCTTCACCCCGCTGCTGCCGTCGCTCCGCTCTGGTGGCGCATCGGGGCATCGCTTGGCTTGTTGTCGGTCTTTGTGCAGTGCCTGCTCGGTGGTCGCATGGCCACCGCATGGGCAGGGCAGCGATGCCTTGCTGGAGGAGAGGCCTGCCAGCTGGTGGTTTCCCATCGCCTGACAGCGATGCCGGTGGTCGTTGTTGTGCTCGGCTTCGCCGGGGCAGCCGTGATGGCGGGTGGTTGGGCTCGTCAGCAGTGGCCCTGGCTTGGTGGGGCCGTGCTTTTGGTGCTGGTTCAGGTGGCCCTAGGCGTTCTCACACTTCGTCTTGGTTTGTCGCAACCGGCAGTGACGGTTGCGCATCAACTCGTGGCTGCACTGCTGATCGCTCTGCTGGCGGCGCTTCTGGTTCGCTCTCCGAACCTCCCCTCACCGTCACGTTCCTTCGTCCTCGACGACACCTCGTTGGAGGCCTGTCATGGCTGAAATTACTGCAACCGTTCGTCCGACCCGTGAGGAGGTCGTTCCCTCCCGCAAGCGGGTGAAACTTCCGGCCTGGCTGGAAGTCGCCAAGCCCCGCCTGATCCCTTTGCTGCTGGCCACCACCCTGGGTGGAATGGCTCTCAGTGAAGGCTGGCCGCTCTCATCGCCTCGGCTTGTCTGCACCCTGGGGGGAGGGGCGCTTGCCTCCGCTGCTGCAGGGGTTCTGAACTGCTTGTGGGAGCAGGATCTCGATGGCCGGATGGCCCGTACCAGCCGTCGCGCACTCCCCTCCGGTCGGCTGTCGCCCACCAGTGCATTCATCGGCGCCATCGCCTGCACCCTCGCGGCGGCGATGCTTCTGGTAAGCGGTGTGAACTGTCTCGCTGCTGGGTTGTCCCTGCTCGGCCTCTGCAGTTACGTGCTGCTCTACACAGCCTTGCTCAAGCCGCGGACGTCCCAGAACATCGTCATCGGTGGTGTCGCCGGGGCCATTCCGCCCCTGGTTGGGGCGGCGGCCGCCACGGGCCATGTTGGCCTCGGGGGCTGGTGGCTGTTCGCTTTGGTGATGGTCTGGACACCAGCCCATTTCTGGGCTTTGGCCCTGCTGTTGCGCGAGGACTATCGCGCTGTCGGGATCCCGATGCTGCCCGTGGTGAAGGGTCCTGTGGTGACGGCGCGGGCGATCAAGACCTACGGCTGGATCACCGTTCTGCTCAGCGGTTTGGGCGTGTTTGCTTTGCCTTCAGGTGGCGCCTTCTATGGCGTGATGCTGCTGCCCTACAACGGTCGATTGCTGCAGCTCGTCGATCGGCTGTCCCTGGATCCCGACAGTCTTGTGAATGCCAAGGCCCTGTTCCGTTGGTCGATCCTCTATCTGTTTGGCCTGTGCCTGCTTCTCATTCTCAGCCGGACGGATCTTGCCTCAGGCTTTGCTCACCAGGTGATGCAACTTCTCTCCCTGCCAACGGCGGTGCAATGAGCACTCTCTAGATTCCCTGAATTGGCCGAGCAAGTCCCTGACGGTGCCTGATGGCGTTGATTGAACTGCGCAAGATCTCCAAGGCCTACGGCTCGGTACCGGCTCTGCATGAGCTTGATCTCACCGTTCCTGAAGGATGCCTGTACGGGCTGCTTGGCCCGAACGGTGCCGGCAAAACAACGGCTATGCGCATTCTGGCCACCCTGCTCGCCCCTGACAGCGGCTCAGTTGTTGTTGGGGGTGTTGACGGTCTGGTGCAGCCACGAGAAGTGCGCCAGCTCATGGGCTATGTGGCCCAGGAGGTGGCCATCGACAAGATCCTGAGTGGCCGGGAACTGCTGCAATTGCAAGGTGATCTCTACCACCTGCCGCGGAACGATCGCGATAGCCGCATCGCCGATCTGATTGACCGCCTCGCGATGGGCGACTGGATTGACCGCCGCTGCGGCACCTACTCCGGTGGTATGAGGCGGCGTCTGGATCTAGCCGCCGGTCTGCTGCACCGCCCCCGGTTGCTCGTGCTCGATGAACCCACCGTGGGACTGGATATCGAGAGCCGCAGTGCCATCTGGCAGCTGCTGCGTCAGCTGGTGAATGAGGGCACCACTGTTCTGCTTAGCAGTCACTATCTCGAAGAAGTGGAGGCTCTGGCGGATCAGTTGGCGATCATCGACGCCGGCCGTGTGATTGCCGAAGGCAGCCCTGATCAGCTCAAACAACGGCTTGGGGGTGATCGCGTGACTCTGCGAATCCGAGAGTTCAGCAATGGCGATGAGGCGACCCAGGTGCGTGCCCTTCTCGAACCCTTGGATGGGGTGCTTCAGGTGGTGGTGAACCGCTCTCAGGGCTTTTCCCTAAACCTGGTGATTGAGGGAGGCGCCGTGATCGATCAGCTGCGTCAGACCCTCGAGGCTGCAGGTTTGCCTGTGTTTGCCCTGGCCCAGAGTCGTCCCAGCCTGGATGATGTCTACCTTCAGGCCACAGGACGCACCCTGATGGATGCTGAACTGGCCATCGCAGGCCAGCGCGACGTCAAACAGGAAAAGCGTCAATCCATGCGTTGAGTGCCAACGATGACTTCCCCAACAGCATCTGTTGCTCTCCAGCAGCAGCAATCCGGAGCCCTCGCCGAGCTCAGCCAGGAAACGTTGGCCCTCACCCGGCGCTTGTTTCTTCAGTTGATGCGTCGCCCATCGACCTTGATCGCCGGGGTTCTGCAACCCCTTATCTGGTTGATTCTCTTCGGTGCACTGTTCGCGAATGCCCCCGAGGGGCTGTTGCCAGGGGGCATGAGCTACGGCCGATTTCTTGGTGCCGGAGTGATTGTCTTCACAGCCTTCAGCGGTGCTTTGAATGCCGGCCTGCCGGTGATGTTTGATCGCGAATTCGGTTTCCTTAATCGGCTGCTGGTGGCACCACTGCGAAGCCGCAGTTCCATCGTGCTGGCCTCGGTGATCTACATCACGGCGCTGAGCCTGTTGCAGAGTCTGGCGATCATGGGCACGGCAGCAGTGCTCGGTTACGGATGGCCCGGCATCAGCGGCCTGGCCCTTGTGCTGGTGACGCTGCTGCTTCTGGTTTTTGCTGTGACGGCCCTCAGCCTCGGACTGGCCTTTGCTTTGCCGGGGCACATCGAGTTGATCGCTGTGATTTTTGTGGCCAACTTGCCTTTGCTGTTTGCCAGCACGGCCTTGGCCCCGTTGTCATTCATGCCGACCTGGCTGGGCTGGCTTGCGGCCTTGAATCCCCTTACCTTCGCGATAGAACCCATTCGAGCGGCTTACCAGGGCCCTCTGGACCTTTCGGCCGTTCTGCTGGAGGCCCCCTATGGGGATGTCACCGGCACCAGTTGCTTGCTGATCCTTCTGTTTCTCACCATCGGGCTGTTCCTTGCGATTCGCCCTCTGCTCAACCGCAAACTTTCCTGAATCCGTGCTTTCTTCTCCGTTCCAGCAGCCATCACCTCGACAGAACGCTCTAGCCCTTCAGATCCAGGAGGCCAGAACCTCAGGTGATGAGGCCTTGCTAGCGGGTCTGATCAGTCAGTGGGTTCACCGTTACGGCTTTGACGGGGCAGCTGAGCTTGATCTGCGCTTGCCGGAACCGTCAGCTTCGAAACATGAGTTCAGTTCCGCGCCGATGCCTGTCGCAGAGGAGGAGATTGCTCCTCAAGACGACGTGTTGATTGAGAGCGAGGTGATGCAGAACGGGGTGGTCGCTGCAGAGGAAACGACCGTCGAAGAGGACGAGATGGTCGTTGAAGAAGAGGAGCAGATTGCTCCTCAAGACGACGTGTTGATTGAGAGCGAGGTGATGCAGAACGGGGTGGTCGCTGCAGAGGAAACGACCGTCGAAGAGGACGAGATGGTCGTTGAAGAAGAGGAGCAGATTGCGGATGAAGACGACGTGTTGATTGAGAGCGAGGTGATGCAGAACGGGGTGGTCGCTGCAGAGGAAACGACCGTCGAAGAGGACGAGATGGTCGTTGAAGAAGAGGAGCAGATTGCGGATGAAGACGACGTGTTGATTGAGAGCGAGGTGATGCAGAACGGGGTGGTCGCTGCAGAGGAAACGATCGTCGAAGAGGACGAGAGTGCAGCTGAAGAAACGCCGCTTCAACGCAGCTTCCCGGTGGCTCCTGTGCCTGCCCCACCGATCAGCACGCCCCGTTCGCTGCGGCGTTGGCTACCCCGCCGGGAGGATGACGCTTTCCCTAAGGCGTCCTGATCACCATGATTCCCAACCCTGAATCCCTGGATCAGGGCCTGATCGTTTCGGTGCAGGCCCCCCAGGGTTCGCCGATGCGCGATCCCGATGTGATCGCAGCCATGGCGGATGCAGCCCTGCGCAATGGGGCTGTGGGTGTGCGCTTGGAAAGTCCTGAACACATCGGTGCTGTGCGTCGGCGCTGTCCGGATGCCTTGATCATCGGCCTCTGGAAATGCACGTTCCCGGATAGCTCGGTGTACATCACCCCGGGCTGGAGAGAAATTCAGGCTGTGTGGTCTGCGGGGGCAGATGTGATCGCGATTGATGCCACAGCCCGTCCGCGCCCTGCAGGGCAGGACTTGGCCGCGTTGATCAAGCGCAGCCGTGATGAGCTGAGGGCCCCGCTGATGGCTGATGTGGATTCGCTAGAGAATGGTTTGCGGGCAGCCGAACTGGGCTGTGACTGGGTTGGCACCACGCTCTACGGCTACACGGAAGACACGGCACAGCAGCGCCCCCCTGCGTTTGATCTGCTCCCCCAACTTCGCGCTGAACTTCCCAGTTCGGTTCGTCTGATCTGTGAGGGGGGAATTGCTTCTCCAGCGGATGCACGGTTGGCATTAAATGCTGGAGCCGACACCGTTGTGGTGGGGACGGCGATCACCGGAGTGGACCTCCAGGTGATCGCCTATCGGCAGGGAATGATCAGCTGATCACATCATCCCGGGCATTCCCATGCCGCCCATTCCGGGCATGCCCATGCCACCCATTCCGCCCATGCCACCCATGGGGTCTCCGTCTCCGGCGGGAGCTGGTGCAGGGGGTTCCGGCTTGTCGGCAATCACAACCTCGGTGGTGATCAGCAGAGAAGCGATCGAAATCGAATCCTGCACGGCCAAGCGCACCACCTTGGCGGCATCAACGATCCCAGCAGCCATAAGGTCTTCGTAGGCGCCACTGCGGGCGTTAAATCCCTGGCCGCGGCTGCGCATGCCAGCAATCACAACGTCACCGTTCTGACCGGCATTGGTGGCGATCTGATGAATCGGCGCCGTCAGTGCCCGCTGCACGATCTCAACGCCGGTGCGCTGGTCGCCATTCAGGGATGAAGCCAGGGCATCCAGGCTGTCGGAGAGTTGCAGCAAGGTGCTGCCGCCGCCGGCAACAATGCCCTCTTCCACGGCGGCACGGGTGGCATTCAGGGCATCCTCGATCCGCAGTTTGCGGTTCTTCAGTTCTGTTTCCGTCGGTGCACCGACCTTGATCACAGCCACGCCGCCGGCCAGTTTGGCGATTCGCTCCTGGAGTTTTTCGCGGTCGTAGTCGGATTCAGTGGCCTCCAGTTCACGTCGGATCGCGCCGACGCGCTCGCTCACCGCCTGGCGATGGTCGTCGGTGGCGACGATCGTGGTGCTCTCCTTGCTGATGGTGACGCGGCGGGCTTTGCCGAGATCCTCAAGGGTCACTTTGTCGAGGGTCATCGCCTTGTCTTCGCTGATCAGCGTCCCGCCCGTGAGGATGGCGATATCGGCGAGGGCTGCCTTGCGGCGTTCGCCAAAGGAGGGTGCCCGAACAGCGGCCACCTGCAGAACCCCACGGCTCTTGTTCATCACAAGGGTGGCGAGGGCTTCGCCTTCCACTTCCTCAGAGAGGATCAGCAGGGGAGAACCACTCTTCTGAACCGTCTCCAGCACGGGGACCAGATCCGTGATCGTGCTGATCTTGCGATCCGTCAGCAGGATCAGGGGGTTTTCAAATTCACAGACCTGACGGTCGGCATCCGTCACGAAGTAGGGGGAGCTGTAGCCCCGGTCGAAGGCCATGCCTTCAGTGATTTCCAGTTCCGTTGCCAGAGACTTCGATTCCTCAACCGTGATCACCCCATCGGTGCTCACCTTGTCCATCGCCTCCGCGATCATCCGACCGACTTCGTCGTCACCGCCGGAGCTCACCGTTGCCACCTGACGAATGGCATCGCCTGCCACGGCCTGGCTCCGCTCGCCCAGTCCAGCCACGACCTGTGCAGCGGCCTTCTCCATGCCTCGGCGGAGTTCCACAGGGCTTGCGCCAGCAGCGGTGTTGCGTAGACCTTCCCGCACCATGGCCTGAGCCAAAATGGTTGCGGTCGTGGTGCCGTCACCGGCCTTGTCCTTGGTCTTCGAGGACACCTGCTGCATCAGCTTGGCGCCAAGGTTTTCGAACGGGTCGTCCAGTTCGATTTCACGGGCGATTGAGTCGCCGTCGTTGACGATGTCTGGTGCGCCGAATTTCTTCTCGAGCACAACGTTGCGACCGCGGGGGCCGATCGTGACGCGCACCGCATCGGCGAGTGCATCTACACCCCGCTCAAGGGCGCTGCGGGATTCGTCAGAGAAGGAAAGGAGTTTGGCCATAGTCGCGGGCACGCCGTTGGTCACTGTCCCACAGCGATGTGGCCCTCGTGGAGAGGCGGTGTGGTGGGGAAAGCCGAATGGTTGGGGGCCGCCCGGATGCCGCTCTCAAATGAACTGATTAGGGTCCGTTCATGGGTGAATCCGGAGCGCTGTTTTTTGTCCTGATGGCGGGGCTGGCCGGTTCGATGGCCCTGGTTTACGTGCCCTTGCGCATCTTTCTCACCGCTACAGCCCGCAGTCGACGGTTACGCCTGCTCCAGCGCATCCGCCGCCTGCGGGATGAGTTGGCCCAACCACTTGATTCCTGATCCTGAGGGTCAGGCCATCACCATGCCGCCATCCACCTGCAGCACCTGGCCTGTGATGTAGGACGCGGCCGGGTCGGCGGCAAGAAAGCGCACGGCACCGGCCACCTGCTCCTGGGTGCCAAAGGTTCCCAGGGGGATGTTTTTGAGGATGGCCTCCGCATCAAGGTCCTTGGTCATGTCTGTGGCAATGAAACCCGGAGCCACAGCGTTCACGGTGATGCCACGGCTGCTGAGCTCTTTGGCGGTGCTGCGGGTGAGACCGATGACGCCCGCTTTGGCGGCGGCGTAGTTGGCCTGTCCTGCGTTGCCCATCAGCCCCACAACGGAGGTGATGTTGATGATCCGACCACTCTTCTGCTTGAGCATCGGGCGTGCCACGGCTCGCGTGCAGAGGAACACTCCACTGAGGTTAAGGTCGATTACCGATTGCCAATCGTCGGTTTTCATCCGCATCAGCAGGCCGTCCCGCGTGATGCCGGCGTTGTTCACCAACACATCCAAACGGCCGCTGCGCTCCAGCACCGCCTTGATCAGGCCATCCACCTCGGCCTCAACCGACACGTTGGCTTGCAGGGCATAGGCCTTGCCCCCTGCTGTTGTGATGGCAGCGACAACTTCATCGGCTGCGGCGGCGGAACTGGAGTAGTTCACAACCACCTCTGCACCGGCTTCGCCAAGGGCCAGGGCGATGGCCCGGCCGATGCCGCGACCTCCTCCCGTTACCAGGGCGGTCTGTCCGGCAAGAGAAGCGCTGGGAGACATGGAGGCACCGTTGATCGGAGGATCGTACGGAGCCGTCGTCATCCAGCTCAACCCGGCATGACTTGAATCGTGTCGACGGCCTCCCCAAGCAACGACTGAAAGGTGGCGAGTTGGGTTTTGCTCCCCAGCACAATCAGGAGTTGCCCCGGTGCCATCTGGGTGTCGCCGCCTGGATTGGCGATCAGCTTTCCGTTCTCCCGGATCGCCAGCACCATGGCCCCACTGCGACGGCCCAGCT
This sequence comes from Synechococcus sp., assembly GCA_047285305.1. Classification (GTDB taxonomy): domain Bacteria; phylum Cyanobacteriota; class Cyanobacteriia; order PCC-6307; family Cyanobiaceae; genus Parasynechococcus. The sequence goes on along the minus strand of JBJBDL010000003.1, from coordinate 1,986,443 downwards.
CTAGTTCCGCCAGGCTCCGCCCGCGGATCTCCATCAGGTGCAGAGGGTCGTGACTCAGCTGGAATTCCTCGATTTCATAGTCGGAGCCAGCCAACAGCTCCATGAAGTTGAGGGCCAGCGGTCGCAGCGCCGAAGCGGCCATGACCCGACCACCGGCTACATAGGGACTGACCACCACAGTGGCGCCTGCCAGCCTCAGCTTTGAGGCGGCTTCATCGCTGTTGGCGCGGGCAATCAAGCGGCAATCCGGTCGTAGGTCTTTGGCGCTGAGGATCACGTACAGATTCGAGGCATCGCTGGGTAGGGCTGCCACAAGGCTGCAGCACCGTTCCAGACCTGCGTCCAGCAAGGTTTCATCAAGGGTTGCATCGGCCTGAAGCACCCAGAGGCCATTCTCGTCTGCCACGGCTTGTCGTTCTGGATCGGTTTCGATTACTACGAGTGGTACTGCGTCCCGTTGCAGTTGGGCTGCAATCTCCTGCCCGATCCGGCCGTAGCCGCAAAGAATCACGTGGTCGTGAAGGCCTTCCAGCATGCGGAGAAAGCGGAACTCCCGCAGTCTGCGGAAATATCCCGACTCCTTCAGCCCGAGAACGCGTTGGATGGCCAGTTGCACAACCACCAAGCCACCCACCACGATCAAGACGGTGACCAGGCGGCCTGGAGGTGAAAGCGGGGCGACCTCTCCAAAACCGATGGTGCTGATGGTGATCAGCACCATCCAGAGGCAATCGCCCCAGTCCCATCCCTCCGTGATCCGATAACCGAGGGCACCCGCGAAGATCACAGCGCTGAGGGCACTGATGGGCCCCCGCCATGGAGCTGTGATCAGCCTCAGCTGTCCCCTGGCTCGGCGCCGCCTCATCGGACGTCTCCTCAGAAACCGAGGGCCGTCAGCACATCACTGCTCTGCAGTGTGGCGAGCTCCTGCGGGCGGCCGAGGCAGCGGATCTCCTGGCGCTCGGGAAGGTCTGCGGCCTCGGCTCCGAGGGCAACCAGGGGGGTGCCGCAATAGGTCGCCAGGCGCTGGGACACCGGGCAGCTGCTGAGCACGACATCGGCATTGGCCACCAAGGCCGCCCGTTTGGTCAGGCTGAGCTCGGCTGGCAGAACCATGCTGCGCAGCGCCGGTAGACGGCTTTTGATCGTTTCAGGCAGCTGGTGCCATTCCGCTGAAGGCCAGTCATCCCCCTGGCCGGATGGAGACAGCACCAGTAGGGGGCCGTCACCGCTGGGCAGTGCTTCACGGGCTTCCTCAAGAGCCTCTGCCGCCAGGGGCAGGCGGAACTGATCGGCCTCGAGATCAAGGCCCAGGGCTTGAAGGAAGGGGTTGAGACGCTGCGCCGTCCAGCCTGGACCGACGTTGACTTGGTCGGTGCAGGAAAATCCCTCAACCGCCAACCGTTTGGGGATATGGCTCATCGACAGCATTAGGTTCACCTGCTGCCCTTCAGCGAAGTTGAGGCAGATTTGAAAGTCGGGTTCGCGCACACAACCGAGCAGGTTGGCCCAGTCCGCAAGGGTGGGGTTGGCCTCGAAGTTGAACGGCAACAGCTTTTCCAGGCACGGCAGAAGCTTCCATGGAGCTGCCTGCTGGGGCTCACAGGCCACCTGCAGGCTGGCGTTGAGTTTCTGGCAGATGTCTGCCAGAGCCGGTAGACGGTCCAGCTGGTCTTCGAGCGAACCCGGGCTCAGGGCAAGAACTCGCATGCAGCGCCGCCATCCATGGTGCGAGCTGATTGTATGGAGGTCGTTTACGCCTGTCTGGGGCAGGAGTCGATTGTGCATCTGTTGATTGCTGCGGCGGGAAGCGGTCGGCGCATGGGTGCGGATCGCAACAAGCTGCTGCTGCCGTTGGCCGGACGCCCCGTCATTGCCTGGACCCTGGAGGCGGCCCTGCGTTCCGAGCGGATCCAATGGATCGGGATCGTCGGCCAGAAGGTCGATCGAGAGGCCATCCTTGCGGTGCTGGACGCACCCAGCAAGCCGGTGCACTGGATCCAGGGCGGCAGCACGCGGCAGGAGTCGGTGCTTTGTGGTCTGGCAGGGTTGCCGGAGCAGGCTCGGCACGTCTTGATTCATGACGGCGCCCGCTGTTTGGCTGAACCGGAGTTGTTTGATCGCTGTGCAGCTGCGGTGGAGGCCGGCACGGCGCTGATTGCTGCAACGCCGGTGAGCGACACGATCAAGCGCGTGGGATCTGATGGTGTGATTCGCGATACGCCGGATCGATCAGAGCTTTGGGCTGCGCAGACGCCGCAGGGCTTTGCCGTTGATGAGCTTCGTCGCGGCCACGCTGAGGCGGTTGCCCAGGGCTGGACGGTCACCGACGATGCGTCGTTGTACGAGCGTCTGGGGTGGCCTGTGCAGGTCTTGGATGCGGGTCCCGCCAACATCAAGGTCACCACGCCCTTTGACCTCACCGTCGCGGAGGCGGTGCTTGCTCTCAGGTCAGCAGGCTGAGCCGGCCGTTTTCGCCGTCAAGGAGTGCGATTGCCCCCATGGGCAGGGATGCGTTTCCGGATCGGTGACCAACGGGCAGGTCCATCACTCTTGGAATGCCGAGATCGGCCGTGCGCTCCTCAAGAACCTGCTCAAGGTTGAAGCTTTCGGAGGCGTCTCTGGTTTCGTCGGCGCACCCTTCGAAATTGCCAAATGCCAGACCCGCCAGGCCCTGCAAACTGCCATTCAGCCTCCACTGAGTCAGCATCCGATCAATGCGGTAAGGCGCTTCACCCACGTCCTCCAGCACCAGAACGGCTCCCTTGAGGGGGGGCACGAAATGGCTTCCCAACAGGTGGGTGGCCACGGTCAGATTGGCCACGAGCAGGGGACCGCTCCCCACCCCGCCGCCACCACCCCGACCTTGCAGGTCAGGGACGTTGTTTCCGAAGAGCAGGTTGCGCAAGCGGTCACGGCTCCATTGCGGCTCCTCCGCGAGTGTTGTGAGCAAGGGGCCATGGATGCCCCCTCCAAACCCTGCTGCTTGGCGGGCCCAGAGCAGAGCTGTCACGTCGGAAAAGCCCAGCAGCCAGCCGCTCTGCCAGCGGATGGGCTGCTCCAGCAGCCGAGCAGCCCCCCATCCACCGCGGGCACAGGCGAGCAGCGCTGCTGGTTCGGCCGGATGCAGGTCGGCATGACGCGTGTCATCGCGCCCTGCGAAGTAGCCCCAACGTCGGCTGGCCAAGGTCTGGGGTTGAACATCAAGGCCCCAGCTCTGGAGGACCGCAATGCCCTCCTGCAGCTTGATGTCGTCCTGCAGGGCTGAACTGGCGGCCACACAGGCGACACGGTCTCCAGATCGGAGCGGTGGAGCCGGTGTGATGCGCATCATGCTCCCCATCCCCTGGCCAGAACCAGGCCGAGCCAGAGCAGCGTCCCTGCCTGCACCTGCTGGGCAAAGTGCTTCCCGTAGGTGCCCATGGAGGCATCCTTTTGGTTCAAGGGGTTGCAGCTCAGCTGCATGAAGACAGTGGAAAGCAACCAGAGAGGCCAGAACGGTGCTGGGATCTGAGCCGACCAGGCCGCCATGGCAAGGGTTATGGCTGTCATGAGGTAGCAGCCCCGCACCACAGGAACCACGCGGGATCCGAGGCTCAGGGCGCTGCTGCGCAGGCCGAGGCTGGCGTCGTCACGTCGGTCGGCCATGGCATAGACCGTGTCGAAGCCAAAAGTCCAGACCACGGTTGCCAGCCAACTGCACACCAGGGCAGGACTCCAGTTCAAGGAGGCCGTTCCTGCGGCCCAGGGGATCAGCACCGCGAAGCCCCAGCACAGCGCCAAGATCGCCTGGGGGAAGGCGAACCACCGCTTTGCCGATGGATAGCCGAGGATCGGCAGTACGGCCGTGAAGGCCAATGCTAGACAGAGTCTGAGGCTGGCAGCCGGCAGACTCAGCACAACAGCCAGGCTGAGGCCCAGCAAGATCAGCAGCAAAGCCAAGGCTGGCCCTCGCTGCAGTGCACCTCTGGCCAGAGGCCGATGTTGTGTGCGTTCCACCTGGCCGTCGAAGCGCTGGTCCCAGAGGTCATTGGCGATGCAGCCAGCACCGCTCACCGCCAGGCCCCCCAGCAGGATCTGCAGGATCAGCAAAACGCTTGGGGGAGCGCTTGGATTCAGCCAGAGGGCCCAGCCTGCTGGGATCAGCAGAATCAGCCGGCCGGTGGGTTTGTTCCAGCGGAGCAGTTCGATCCAGGGCTGAAGACGGGCAGAGCTGCTGATCACAATCAACGGGATTTGAAGAACCCTAGTCATGGCCTGATGGCCTCGGCCGTCAGTGGCAGAGTGGATTTAATTGCCGCTCTGACGTTGATGCTGGATGCCAAGGCCCCAGCCCAGCCAACGGAACAGAACAATGGCGTGTCTCAGGCAGTGAACGCTGATTTGCGTCGGATCGCCGCCATCGATATCGGGACCAATTCCTTTCATCTTCTGGTGGCAGCCGTTGATTCGAAGCTGCGCACATTTCAGATCATCCAGGCTGAAAAGGTCACCACGCGTCTGGGGGAGCGTGATCCTGAGACCGGTGAGCTGACCGAGGCGGCGATGCAACTGGGGCTGGCAACCCTTCGCCAGTTCAAAGATCTCGCCGCCAGTTACTCGGTTGAGCAGATCGTCACAGCGGCGACGAGTGCCGTTCGTGAAGCACCCAATGGTCGCGATTTCCTTCAGACCATCCTCGACGATCTGGGGATCGAGGTGGATTTGGTCAGCGGCCCTGAGGAGGCCCGGCTGATCTATCTGGGCGTCCTCTCAGGAATGCCGTTTGGAGATCGTCCGCATCTTCTGCTCGACATCGGCGGTGGCTCCACGGAACTGATCCTTGCCGATGGTCATGATGCCCGCGCCCTGACCAGCACCCGTGTGGGGGCTGTGCGACTCCAGCGGGACTTTGTTCGGGAAGATCCGATGCCCCCTCAACGTCGATCGTTTCTGCAGGCCTTCATTCAGGGGTCACTTGAACCTGCGGTCGACAAAGTGCGTCGCAGGATCAAACCCGGAGAAATCCCTGTTTTGGTGGCCACCAGCGGCACGGCGATGGCGATTGGCTCCCTTGCGGCGAGTGAAGAGGAGCGCCCACCCACCAAATTGCATGGGTACCGCGTCACCCGGCAGAGCCTGAACAAGGTGGTTAATCGTCTGATCACGATGACCCCTGCGCAGCGACGGGGTTTGTCTCCCATCAATGATCGTCGGGCTGAAATCATCGTTCCCGGTGCGCTGATTCTGCAAACCACCATGAAGATGCTGGGTGTGGAGGACTTCCTGCTCAGTGAGCGGGCGCTCAGGGAAGGTTTGATTGTTGATTGGATGCTTCGCCAGGGTCTTTTGGAAGACCGCTTCAGCTTCCAAAGCAGCATCAGGCAACGCACCGTGCTTCATCAGTTGCAGCGTTTTGCGGTGAACCAGAGCAGGGCTGAACGGGTTGCCAGCCATGCCCTAAGCCTCTACGACGCCACGCGAGGCGTGATGCATGACGACAGGGGCGAAGGGCGCGAATTGCTTTGGGCTGCCGCCATGCTCCATACCTCTGGACAGCACATCAACATCAGCGCTTACCACAAGCACACCTGGTATTTGATTCGTCATGGTGAGCTGCTGGGCTATTCCGAGGCGGAGCACCTGATGGTGGCGGCCATTGCTCGCTATCACCGCCGCAGCTTGCCGAAGAAACGCCATGAGTCCTGGCAGCTTGTGGCCACCCGAGACAACCGTCGTTGTGTTCATCAGATGGCCCTGCTGCTGCGCTTGGCCGCGGCTCTGGATCGCAGGCCTGAGCCGGTGATCTCAGCACTCCGCATTCATGCGGTGAAGGGTACTTTGGATCTGGAGATCGTCCCTGAGCGGGTCAACCAGAACGTCAGCCTTGAACAGTGGAGCTTGGAAAGCTGCGCTGAGGTGGTGAAGGAGGCGGTTGGCGTGAATCTGCGCGTCAGGGTGCAGGGCTGAGAGGGATCCAGCGGATGTCATCCACCGCGCCAAGGGTTCGTGTCTCGGCGTCGGGAGAACTCAGCTGGACCAGATCAGGCCGACCGGCGTAGATCTCCACATGATCGGGATTGTCAATCCTGCGCTCACCGTTCAACAGCCCTTCGAATTCCACAATTCCCTTACGCCGTAGGGCGATCCAGCTGGGTTCACTGCTGCTGATCGTGAGGCCCAGGTCTTCGGTTGATTGCGCTGGAACGATGAGGGCATCGCGCTCATCTGCAACCTTTGTCACCTCCAGATCGGTTTCGCTTGGCTCAAGGGTTGGATTGGCAGGCTTCAACCCCTGGGCGAAGCGCGTCAACTCGGAGGCGTTGCTCCATACAACAATGCCAAGGCCAGTAAGCCCGGTGAGGGTTACGAGGGGAAGCGGATTGAATTTCCTCTGTTTCTGAGGAGTGATGCCCTGCGGTGTTGACCCGGCAGTCGCCCATTTGGGCGGCTTGGTGGTGAGGGGGCCGAGGGTCTGAACCATGGTGTCAGCATCCAAACCCAGATGCGAACTGATCCGTCGCACCATGGCCTTGATGAATACGGGTTCAGGCAGTTCGGCTTGATCGCCTCGCTCCAGTGCAGCCAGTTGCTCCTCGCCCATGTGCAGCTGGCTGGCGAGCTGGTTCTGGGTCAGACCTGCAGCAGCCCTTGCCTCGGCCAACTGTCGCCCTGCGTCAACCAGGCCCGTGGCTTTGCCTTGGTCGTCCGCAAGACTCCGCTTGTTCATCAATGGGTCAATCGACCTAGTTAAAAACAGAACTTAGGCCCATTCCACAGTGCAGTCAGCACCTAATGAATACCAAAGGATTAAATCCCACCAAAAAATATGGGCGATACTGGATTCGAACCAGTGACCCCTTCCGTGTGAAGGAAGTGCGCTACCACTGTGCTAATCGCCCGCACAAATCGATCTTAAACCACCGCCTATTGGGGTTTCGGACGGAACAGGTGGTCGTGGTCAGGCGAGTAAAGCCGTGAGCGCTGAGGACCACCGGCGAGGGCCGGACTCACCACATAAAGCGTTGTGCGAATCAGATTGCGATCCCGACTAACCGCAGCCATCTCCCTGAGAGGGACCACGGTGAGCATCTGATCAGGCCAGCTCACCCGATGTCCTATGGCTACTGGCGTTTCGGCGGGGTAGTGCTCCAGAAGGGTGGTTTGCACCTCTTCAACGTGTCGTGCACTCAGATAGATGCAGAGGCTGGCGCGTAGGGCGGCCAGCCGATCCAGCTGTTCCCGTTTCGGCACGCCGGTGCGACCTCCAGCGCGACTGAGAACAATGGTTTGCACCACGCCTGGAAGGGTGAGTTCGCTGGCGAGTCCGGCGGCTGCCGCTTGGTAAGCGCTAATTCCGGGTATCACTTCCACAGGGATTTCGGCGTCACTTAGGGCGCAGATCTGTTCATTGATGGCGCTGTAGAGGGCGGTGTCTCCATCGTGGAGCCGCACCACCCGTTTGCCCTGGCGCTGCCGATCGATTACAAGCGGGATCAGCTCTTCGAGCGTGGTAGTGCTGGTGCGGATGCGTTCGCAATCCGCCGGCGCCAAATCGGCGATGGCTGGACAGACCAGTGAATCAGTCCAGATCAGCACGTCGGCCATTTTCAGACGTTCAGCTGCGCGAAGGGTGAGCAGGTCTGGAGCACCGGGGCCTGCGCCGACGAAACTGACAACGTGACTCAACTGCGTTGGCCTGATGGATCAGGCAGGGGTCGCTTCCGTTGATATAGCCACCAAAGCCCTAGTACGCCGAGCGCGACCAGGGTGCAACTCATCAATTGGGCGATGCGGATCCCCCCGTCGCAAGCCGGTGGAAGCGAACCGATGCAGAGAGGATCAATGCGCAGACCTTCGATCCAGACACGGCCAAGGCTGTATCCCACCAAATACACACAACTCATGGCGCCCGATGGGAGCATCCCAGGTGCTTGGAGTCCGCGGCGAAAGAGCAGCATCAGCAGTCCGAAGAGCAGCAGGTTCCAGATCGATTCGTAGAGGAACGTCGGGTGGAAAAATTCCGAAGTGCTGTACATCACAGGGCGGCTCTGCGCCGGGATGAACAGCTTCCAAGGCAGGTCAGTTGGAACCCCGAAGGCCTCTGAATTGAAGAAATTCCCCCAGCGACCGATGGCCTGTCCCAAGGCCACGGAGGGAACCAACACGTCCAGCACATCCCAGAAAGTTTGCCGGCGCCAGCGGCAAAACAGGATCAGCGTGATTGTTCCTGCCAGCAAAGCACCGTGGATGGCAATCCCTCCCTCCCAGATGGCCAGGGCTCTTAGCGGGTTGGAGGCGTAGTTGTGCCACTCGAAGGCCACGTAGTAAATACGTGCTCCGATCACGGCAAACAGCACGAGCACGGGCAGGAGATCGCTGATCAGGCTGTTCTCCAGCTGTCGAAGCTTGGCTAGTTGGCTGGAGAGGTTCAGTCCAATCAAGACGGCTGTTGCAATCAGCAGCCCGTACCAGCGCAGGGGAAGGAACCAGTTTTGGGTGTGAGGCAAAAATTCCCCTGGCGACTGGAAGGCCGCCAGGGGAAACAGGGCTTCAACAGCCATAGCGATCAGAAGTTGCCTTCAGCTGCCTGAACCTTTTCGATCTGCTTTTTCTTCAGCACCAGCATGATCTGAGCCAGAGCCACAGCCGCGAAGAAGGCGAGCAGTCCATAGATCCGAACCGGGTTCTGCAGAACAATCTCTGCGTCCACCTGGCCGAAGCCGCCCACGTTTGGGTCGTTGGTCAGGGCAGCACCGGCTTCGATGCTGTCGCCAACATTGACCAGAACCTCAGGACCAACCGGAATGGTCTCGCTCACGCTGCTGCCGTCAGCCGCCTTGATGCTGACCAGGCTGGCGCCGTTGTCGCCGGGTTCGATGGAGGAAATGGTGCCGCTGGCAGGAGCTGTGTAGACGGTGTTGTTGCTCTTCTCACCGGTGGGATACACCTGGCCACGGCCGCGGTTGCCACCCACGTGGATCTGGTATTTGCCGAAGTGGATGTTGCTGTCGGTGGCGGGATCAGGCGACAGAACAGGGAAGACGATCTCTTGGTGCTCATCACCAGGAATCGGTCCCACCAGCAGGATGTTGGGCTGTTCGTCGCTGTACTGGGTGAAGTAGACGCCTTCAGTTTCCTCCTTTATCTCATCGGTCCAGCGGTCCTGAGGAGCCAGGGTGAAGCCATCAGGAAGCATCACAACAGCGCCCACCTGCAGGCCCACATCGCTGCCGTCCGCACCGATCTCTTGCAGGCCCTTTTCGTAGGGAACCTTGACGCTGGCGGTGAAGACGCTGTCGGGGAGTACCGACTGGGGAACTTCAGCCTGGGTCAGCTTTTTGGCCAGGTGGCAGTTGGCGCAAACAATCTTGCCGGTGGCTTCCCTGGGGCTGTCGTAGTTCTGTTGAGCCCAGAAGGGATACGCCCAGCTGGCAGCCGGAGCGATCAGCAGAGCCAGTCCGATGACCAGAGATCCAAGGAAGAGGGAGAGGTGACGACGCATGGGACGGTGAGGAGATGCAGGCGTAGGGAAGGGAAAGATCAGGCCCACCAGGGCTTATCACCAGTTCGGAAGTCGGTTTCCGTCCACTGGCTCACGAACACGTTGTCGTTCTCCACGCTGACGTTCGCCAGGGCCAGGGAAAGAGGGGCAGGGCCACGGACCACTTTGCCGGTGGCGTCGTACTGACTGCCATGGCAAGGGCACATGAACTTGTTGGCGCCGCTGTTCCAGGGAACAACGCAACCGAGGTGGGTGCAGATGGCGTTGATGCCATAGCTGCCGATGGCGTCTTCACCTTCAACGATTAAATAGGTGGGATCACCCTTAAGGCCCTGAACCAGGCTGCGATCGCCCTCGGGGTGGCTGGAGAGCCAGCCGCTGGCTGTAATTGGGTTGCCCAGCTCATCCTTGGCACTGGTGCCACCGCCACTGCCTGCGGCCTTTGGGGGGATGAAGTAATTCGCTACCGGGTAGAGGGCCCCCAGGGCCACACCGGTGACGGAGCCAAACGTCAGCAGATTCATGAACTGCCGACGACCCATTCCGGGCACATCGCTCGAGGAGAGTTGGGTCATGGCGGACGTTCATCCAGCTCGGATTGCCGACCATTATGGATGCTTAAGTGCCTGTCAAACTTTGCAACGACAGGCGTCTTCCTGCCCCTGCTGCTCCTGCTTCTGTGCTTGAAATCGCCAGCGCCGTGCCCGAGCCGCCGCTCAGTGTCGACGAGGTTATGGCCTGTCTACGCCAGCGCTGGAGGGCGACTTACGACCTTCAGCTGGTGGTTCGACGCCGTCGTTTGTACCTCCAGGTGATGTGGGCCTATCTCGAGCAACAGTCGTTTCCGATGGACCTTGAGGCCTATCGGCAGCATCTCGGTGAGGTGCTGGATGTTGTGAATCGTCTTGGTTTGGCTGGTGAGGTGCGCCAATGGCTTGGTTCCACCCGTGATAAACCCCGTCTTGGCAAGGCGTTGAGTCTTCCGCTGGAGGCGACAGGGCCGGAGGCAGAAACGCTGATCAAGGAGTTTCTTGTCTGAAGGATTCGGTCAGGGCCACCAGGCCGACGCCGATCAGGAACAGTGCCGTGATCGCTCCAGCCAGCAGCAGCATCGTGATCGGATCGGTGGATGGCGTCAGCACAGCTCCAGCAAGGGCTGAACCCAGTACAACCCAGCGCCAGGCCCCAAGCATCGGCCTCCAGCGCACTAGCCCCAGGGCCCCGAGTAGCAGTTGCAGAACGGGGAGCTGAAACGCCAGCCCGGTGGCCAGCATCAGCAGCAGAACAAAATCCAGGTAGCGCTCGATCGACCAGAGCGGCTCCACCACATCGGCGCCGTAGCTCACCAAAAAATGAAGGGCGGCTGGCACCAGGGCCCACCAGGCAAAGGCCAGGCCCGCCATGAAAAGAACCGCGGAGCCGGCGACAGCAGGGGCAATCAGGCGTCGTTCGCGGATCGTCAGGCCCGGCAGCACGAAGGCCAGGATCTGAAACAGCACATAGGGCAGGGCCAGGGTGAGGCCGGCGTAGCCGGCCACCTTCAGCGAGACGAATAAAAACTCGCCCGGTGCCAGTTGAAGAAAATGAATTCCGCTGGCTGGCGCTTCCAGCAGACGCACCAGCGGCTTGACCCCCAGCAGGCAGGTCAGCGCTGCAACAACAATGGCCAGCAAGCTGCGCAGAACCCGTTGACGCAGTTCCTCCAGGTGATCCACCAGAGGCATCTCCACCTCATGGGGCAGATCGGCATCACCAGGTGCCCTCCCAATGCGAATGGGTGGTGGTGGTTGCAGAGCTGGGGGACCTTCAGGGCGCTCAGACACGGACGCGGGGCGGGCGGCGCAACAGGTCAGCCCGAGTGTGGGCTCAGGCTAGGGGCAAGCAGCCGCTCTTCCGCGCCCTGGGGATCCCCCCAGCGGATTTCAGCTTGTCCATGGCGCACGGTGCCCGGGGCGGCACCGGGAATGCGCTGCAGCTGATCGGTGGGCACCATCACCACCGCCACCCGCGTGTTGCCCCGAGCGCGGCTGAAATAGGCCGCCAGATCCGTTGCCATCGCCAGGTCGGATTCATCGGCCAGCCCGTTGGAGCTCTTCAACACCACATGACTTCCCGGGCATTCCTGGGCGTGAAACCAGAGGTCACCACTGCGGGCTTGGCGCAGCGAGATCCAGTCGTTCTGGCGGTGATTCCGCCCCACCTGCACCTTCAGACCTCCGGGACTGTTCAGTTCCAGCGGCTTGGGCTGGTCCCGTTGTCGCTGCTGTCGCGTGCTGCGACGGCGTTCCTTGGGCTGTAACAGCTCATCGAGTTCCTCCCGCAGATCATTCAGGGCGGCTAGGCGCGCCGGTCCGTCCTGCCAGGTTGCGCTCAGTTGATCCTCGATGAAGGTTTCGCTCGCGCTGATCAGCTCAAGACGTTGCTGATGGTGCTCCAGCCGCTGCTCAAGGATCGGGCGCGATCTCCGCAGTTTTTTGGCCCTGCGATAGAGCGACTGGGCTTCATCGACCTGGTCGCGGCTTGGGTCGCCAAGGCAGAGGAGAGCGTCCGCTTGGCGTTGAAGCGCCCCATGCCCGTCTGTGGCCTTCAGGCGCTGGTTTTGGTCCTGTTGGGCTGCATGTTCTTTGCTGCGCCAACGCTCCAGGCGTTGCCGCAGGTCTTGGCTGACCCGTGCCAGGGCCCGTTGCTCTTGGCATTGCTGGTTCAGGGATCCAAGCGTGAGCGCCAGAGCGGGCTGTGGATGCACTTCACCCCGGGGAGACCCCCAGACCCGGTATCGACCGTCGTTCTCCACCACCAGGGCAAACTGCTCACGCTCCAGCTGGTCCAACCAGAGCGACCAGCGCTCAAAGAGTTGGCACCAGTGGCGTGCATCCAGGCTGTCCACCGGGGTGTTCAGATGGTTGCCGGCGAGCTGTAGAGCAAGGGCTGGGCTGATCCCCTGATAGGTCTGCTGCAGGGCCTTGCGCAGGGGGATCGGGACAAGAGAGAGCCGCTCCTTCCAGCGTTCAAAGTCCTCCGTTGGATCCGGTGCCAACCCCTGCAGCATCGGAGGTGGGCTGTAGGAATCACCGGTGGAGAGAGGGCGCACGCGGGACTGATGGTTCCGGACCTGTCGCCCCAGGGCAATGATCCGGCGCTGCTCATCCAATAGCAGCAGGTTGCTGTGCCGTCCCATCAGCTCCAGCACGAGCACCCGCTGGATCGGTTCCCCAGGGCGTTGGGCAAACCGGAATTCCACCACCCGTTCAAAACCGCTCTGGTGGAGCTCCACCAGAGCCAGCTGGCGGAGGCTGTGTTGCAACTGCTGGGCGAAGGTGCTGCCGCTGCCGCTGCGCGGGGGAGGGTTGACCTCCACCAGCCGAGGTGCTTCGGCTTGCCAGCTCAGTTCCAGCCACACCATCCCCTCGAGGCTGCGGCATCCCAGTTGAATCGTTGACGGGTCCGGTTGTTGGGCCTTCTCGAAGCGGCTGGGCACCAGCTTTGGGCGCAGATCCCAGAGCACCGCGCGCAGCGTGGTGAGATCCATTGGCTGCAGGTTGGTGGAGGCGATCACCTGGAGCACCGGGCGGGGCATTGGGGCTTCCTACTCTGCTGACCCACGCAGACGCCGCGATGTCCACCAGTGGAAGGCTCACCTTGATTACCGGCCCAAGTGGAGTCGGCAAGGGAACGCTGGTGAACCAGCTGCTGGAACGGCATCCCCAGATTTGGCTGTCAGTGTCGGCCACCACCCGTTCTCCGCGCCAGGGGGAGCAGGACGGCATCAACTACTTCTTCCACAGCCGTGCGGGGTTTGAGGCCTTGGTGGAGCAGGGAGGTTTTCTCGAGTGGGCGGAATTCGCGGGGAATTGCTACGGCACCCCCCGAGCTCCTGTTGAAGAACAGATGGCGGCGGGGCGCCCTGTGCTTCTGGAGATTGAGTTGGAAGGTGCCCGACAGGTACGTCGCAGTTTTCCGGACGGCTTTCAGATTTTTCTGGCTCCCCCCAGCTTTGAAGAATTGGAGCGCAGGATCCGTGGGCGCGGAACCGATGCGGAGGACGCCATTCAGCGCCGCTTGACTCGCGCTCGCGAGGAGCTCGAGGCCCAACAGGAATTCGACGCTGTCGTGATCAATGACGATCTCGAAGCAGCGTTGAACCAGGTGGAGACGCTGATGGGGCTGGGATGACGCAGAGCTGATTTTCGCAACGGGGGGCAGGCACAAAAAAAAGGGATCCCAAGGGTTCCCTTTTTTTGTGCCTGTAGAAGATCAACCCAGATTCACATCGGATGGAAGAGAAGATCGGGGAAGAAGCGGTTCCATTCGATCAGGATTCCTGCGGTGGCGGTGAACCAGATGGCTGCAACCACTGGGGCTGCGGTCAGAAACTTGTTCATTGTTGAGGGAGCAATGGTTGAAGTCGATTGAATCAGCGTGGTGAAACGGTCACCTTGCTGTCGTCTTCGAGCAGCTTGCCGCTGGTGAATTCACCGAAAGCAGCCAGAGGCCAGGTGGCAGCAGCCAGAAGGCTCTTGATGGCGATGCTGCGATCGATAAAGATTTCGTACTGGGCAGCATTCTTGCCGCGAGTTGCTTTCAGGTACTCACGACCGGCCCAGCCGATGCAGCCCGCGACGTACAGAAACATGATCCCGGGATAAACAAAATCACCGGCGTGGCTCCAGCGGCCATCGACGATCAAGTGGGGAAGGCCATCCTCACCACAGGAGGCCTGGCTGTACATCTCGAAGCGGGCTTTGGCCTGAGGCGTGGTGGCAGCGGCAGCACGCTGCTGGAAGCGGGCGCTTTCTGAGCAGGGTGTGAGGCCAGCCACATCCGCCTTGGCGACGGGGGCGAAGCCGAACACCAGGAGTGCTGAAAGCACGACGGCGAATAGACGACGCATCGGAACAATTCCTCTGAACGGTGCCCCGAAAGGGCAAGATGTCACAAGTCGGACAGTAGGGGAGGTGCATCGTTTCGATGCATGCAGTGCTTGCCCTCGAAACAAGTTGTGACGAGTCCGCTGCAGCGGTCCTGCGCCGTCACGCGGATGGTCGAATCGAGGTTCTGGCGTCGCGAATTGCATCTCAGGTGGAGGAGCATGCCCGCTGGGGTGGTGTGGTGCCCGAAATCGCTTCGCGCCGCCATGTCGAGGCCCTGCCTGGGCTGGTGGATGTCGTTGTTCACGAGGCAGGTGTCGCTCTGGAGCAAATGGATGCCATCGCGGCCACGATCACTCCAGGTCTGGCCGGGGCTCTGATGGTGGCCTCGGTGACTGGCCGCACCCTTGCCGCGCTGCATGAGCGCCCCTTTCTCGGGGTTCATCATCTGGAGGGCCATTTGGCCTCGGTGATGCTTGGAGATGCTCCGCCGCAGGTTCCGTATCTGGTGTTGCTGGTGAGCGGGGGGCACACGGAGCTGATCCTGGTGGCTGACGACGGCGGGATGACGCGCCTTGGCCGAAGCCATGACGATGCCGCTGGAGAAGCTTTTGACAAGGTGGCGCGTCTGCTTGGTCTGGGATACCCCGGAGGTCCTGCCATCCAGGCTGTTGCCGAAACGGGTGATGCAACGCGCTTCCGCCTGCCCAAGGGGCGGATTTCGTTGCCGGGCGGTGGGTTTCACCCCTACGACTTCTCCTTCAGTGGTCTCAAGACCGCCATGCTGAGAACCGTGGAAACCCTGCGGCAAAAATCCGATCCGCTGCCTCTTTCCGATCTGGCCGCTAGTTTCGAGCAGGTGGTGGCTGATGTTCTGGTGCAGCGCAGCCTTCGCTGTGCTGAAGACCATGATGTTCAGCAACTGGTGATGGTCGGCGGCGTCGCAGCAAACCGTCGTTTGCGCCAAAGCATGCTCGAACAGGGGAAGCAGCGCGGCATAGCGGTCTCCATCGCTCCCCTGGCCTTCTGCACCGACAACGCCGCCATGATCGGAGCTGCGGCCTTGCTGCGTCTGGGCCAGAACACGGCTTGCACCTCTCTTGAATCAGGCATTGCCGCCCGCTGGCCCTTGGATCAGGCCAATGCGCTTTACCTACCAGACCCACCCTTTTAAGAAAGCCTTTTAGGCTTGAGGAAACTGTTCGGTCTCTACGTCGTGGACCAACCGGAAACCAGATCAGAAGCTCCGGAGCCCGTGGAGGCAGACGAGCTGAACGCCTGGAAGCGTGGCTTCACTCCACAGGCCGAAATTTGGAACGGCCGTCTGGCGATGATCGGCCTCTCCGCAGGCATTGCTGTCGTTCTTTTGGTGCGTGTGTTCAGCGGTGGCTGATCAGCTTCGGCCCCGCAGGGCCTGAGGCAGCTCATTGGGTTTAGGGCTGACGGCCACCTCTTGATCGCCATCAATGCGACCCGCCTCCACCAGGGCCAGCAGTGATTGATTTGTGGTCACCATCCCATCGAACCTGCTGCGTTCCATCATTTCCTCTACCTCATCGGGCGTCCTCCGCTGGATGTAGTCCTTGCAGGCATCGTTGTTGATCAGGATGTAGTGATACGCCGCACGTTTTGCATCTGTTGTCTTGATCAATCCCTAGGCGATCACCCCCAGCAGCGACTCGGACAACGAACGGTGCACACTCTCCTGCTCTTCGGGCGAATACATGCCGAGGACCCATTCCACGGTCTTCACCGCTGAATTGGTGTACAGGGTCCCGAACACCAGGTGGCCAGTCTGGGCCGCTTCGAGGGCCGTGGAAAGGTTTTCCTGATCCCGTGTTTCGCCCACCAGAATCACATCGGGGTCTTCCTGTAGGTCGGCCCTCAGGGTGTTTTGGAACCTGAGGGTGTGCACCGCCACTTCCCGTTGCCGGATGAGGGACTTGCGGCTCTCATGCACGAACTCGACGGGATCCTCGATTGTGAGGATGTGGCGTCAGGATTTCCTGGAGCCATCCCTGAAAGACCTTGGCGCGGGTGACCGGCCAATCCGTGCCCTTTATGTCTCTCCGGGCCCGGTAGCGCGGCACTTCCCTACCCCCCAGGTGGACATCGGAATGGCCGGCATCATTCGTGATTCGAACGATCTCCTCGAGGCTTGGAGAGCCATCTGCAGCGGATGGGGACGCCGGGTTGTGAACCTCTCGAAATCGTTCTGGGCTAGGGCGGCGGTTGGGCGCGGCGGGAAACTTGGAGGGAAACCGGCTGAGCCACGTTGATGGCTAGGGATCTTTCCTCAGGATCGTCTCGATGCTGGGGCTGGCAAGGATTTCTCACTGTTCTCTCGGGGTTGACGCCCGTAAACTCCAGCGGTCCGTCCGGATGGAATGGCTGAACAGCCCCGCGTCACGATCGTTTTGGGAACGCGTCCCGAGGCGATCAAGCTGGCGCCGGTCATCCGGACGTTTCAAGCCTGTGATGCATTGCAGACCCGAGTCGTCCTGACCGGTCAGCACCGCGAAATGGTGGGCCAGGTGATGGATCTGTTCCATCTCCAGGCGGATCAGGATCTCAATCTGATGGCACCCCGTCAGACCCTGACCCATGTCACCTGTGCTGCGCTGCAAGGGCTGCGGGAAGACTTTCAGGCCTACCCCCCGCAGTTGGTTCTGGTGCAGGGCGACACCACCACGGCGTTTGCCGCTGGTTTGGCTGCGTTTTACGAGCAGATCCCGGTTGGTCATGTGGAGGCCGGTCTGCGCACCGACAATCTTCTGGATCCATTCCCCGAAGAAGCCAACCGTCGGCTCCTTTCTCAGATCGCAACCCTTCATTTCGCGCCGACGCTCAAGGCCGAATCCAACCTGAAAGCATCCGGTGTGGTCGGGGAGATCGCCGTGACCGGCAACACCGTGATCGATGCCTTGTTGTTGATGGCAAAATTGGCGCCAGATGTTCGGTTTGAAGGCCTCAACTGGGGTCAACAGAGGGTGATCCTCGCCACGGTGCATCGCCGTGAAAACTGGGGTGAGCGGCTGAACGACATCGCTGCAGGAATGCTGCAGGTGCTTGAGCGTTATCCCGATACGGCGCTGTTGCTGCCGATGCACCGCAACCCGACGGTGCGAGAACCGCTGCAGGCCCTGCTTGGAAGCCATCCCCGTGTCGTTCTGACCGAACCTCTGGACTACGACCGTCTCGTCGCAGCGATGAAGGGCTGCTCCCTGTTGCTCACCGATTCCGGTGGTCTCCAGGAGGAAGCCCCTGCGCTCGGCAAACCCGTGCTGGTTCTGCGTCGCACCACAGAGCGGCCGGAGGCCGTTGATGCAGGAACAGCCCGGCTGGTGGGCACCGATCCCGATGTGATCCTGGAAGAGACCTCGCGGCTGCTTGGGGATGCCACGGCCTATCAAGAGATGTCCCGCGCCGTTAACCCCTTTGGTGATGGTTACGCCAGCGAACGCATCCTTGAGCGCTGCCGGCGTCAGCTCGGGGTCTGAAGCGTCTATCAGCAGCGATGGCTGTTACCGCTGGTGGCTGCGGCGCTGCCTGGGTGCCGGCGACGGGTGCCTGCTTTTCGTGGGTCTGAATCCCTCGAGAGCTGATGGCCAGCGTGATGATCCGACCCTGCGCCGTTTGATCGGCTTCGCCGGGCAATGGGGATATCGGGAGTTGCTGGTGCTGAATCTGTTCGCCCGGATGTCGCCGTCTCCGGAGGCGCTGCTGCGGGTGAAGGACCCCATCGGTGAGCAGAACGACGTGATCTTGAACCACTGGTTCAACTACTGGTCCCGAACATCTGGGGTCGATCTCTGGTGTGGATGGGGGGCGAATGGGGCGCGATGGGACCGGGCTCAGCTGGTTCTTGGAAACATTCAGCGTTTGCTGCCGCAACGCCGACGCTCCGTTCCCGACTCACCGCATCCTCTGATGCTGGGGCAGACGGCCTCGGGGCAACCGCGCCATCCGCTCTATGCCCCGCGTAACGCCTGTCTTCGCCCTTTTCTCTGGGCAGACCCGGAACCGATCCGTCATCCTGTGGGGACCGTGATGGATGTCTTTCCGCGCTGATGTCCCGTACGCCCCGCCGCTACGCCGTCCATCTCCACCTTGTGGGAGGGCAAACCGAACGGGTGTTTTTTCCGAAACTCGAGACCTTCCAGGAGTGGTACCAAGGGGTGGTCAATGCCGAGAAACAGGGCGGTTTTGTCAACGTTCCCCTCAGTGATCTGGAGGGCGAGTATCTGGTCGTACGCCCCAAAGCGGTGATCGGCGTGCGCGTGGAACCTCAGTTCTCCTCTGTCGATGACGCCTGAGCGTCTGGGCCTCCTCTGGGGCGTCACGGTTTCCTCGGGTGCTGCAGCCCGTTTTCTGGCGGCCAAGTCCGAATTTCCTGGGGTGGTGTTGCTGCTCCTGTCGGGGCTGCTGATCGGTCGCTCTGGTCTGGGTTGGGTGGAACCCCTTGATCTCGGCTCCGGGCTTGGAACCGTGGTGGGTCTTCTTGTCAGCTTGGTGCTGTTCGATGGCGGACTGAATCTGCGTCTGCCTGGAGACACGATCAAGGCCACGGTGCAGCGCATCGCAGCCCTGCGTCTGTTGATTTCCCTGGGAGGCGGTCTGTTGGCGGCCCATTGGCTTGCGGGCCTCAGCTGGTCGCTTGCGGCTGTGTTCAGTGCCATCGTGCTAGCCACGGGGCCAACGGTGGTCACACCCCTGGTGCGTCAAATTCGGCTCGCACCTCCTCTGGGCGAAGTCCTGGAGGCTGAGGGACTGGTGCTTGAGCCCATCGGTGCCGTTTTAGCCCTGCTGCTGTTGGAGCTTGTCCTTGGCAACCTGCACGGCTGGCGTGAGGTGATGCTCGGCCTGCTGTATCGATTGGGTGGTGGTGTTCTGATTGGCGCGAGCGTCGGCTGGCTGCTGTCTGAGCTGCTGCGACGGCTCAAACCCGATCAGTTGAAGGGACTGCCGCTTCAGCTCAGTCTGGGTTTGCTGTTTCTGATGTATGGCGTCAGTGAGTGGCTGCTGCCGGAATCCGCCCTGCCTGCTTCAGTGGCGGCGGGCATCGTTGTCGGTCGACGTCCAGGCCCTCACACCGCTGAATTGGATGGTTTGATTCAGGAACTGGCGCAGTTGGCGATCACGATGCTGTTTCCGCTGCTGGCTGCTGACGTCTCCTGGGCTGAACTCAGTCCGCTGGGTTGGGGCGGCATCCTCTGCGTGCTGTCGTTGATGCTTGTGGTGCGTCCGATCGGCGTGGGTTTGGCCACCATCGGGTTGCCCTACAAGCTTGAGCAACGACTTTTTCTGGGTTGGCTCGCTCCGCGAGGCATCGTCACCGCAGCGGTGGCCTCTCTATTCGCGATTCGCTTGGAGCAGGCCGGCATCTTGGGGGCAGGACGCCTTCAGGGTTTGGTGTTCCTTACCATCCTGATGACTGTTGGTCTCCAGGGCCTCACGGCCCAACCGTTGGCTCAGGCTCTTGGCCTGGTCAAAGCCGAGGATGACGAGCCTGCCTCAGCCAAGGCAGCGGCGCAGCCGCGGCAGGTCCTCACCGATTCGGGCCAATAATGACCACGTGGTGATCAGATCGGGGCCTTGAAGACGCCCCAGCAGTGCTGCGCGCAAGGATTTCATCACAACCCCTTTCTTCACACCGGCTGCTTTGGCGGCATCCCCCAGCCAAGCCTTGGCTTGATCGACGTCGCTGCCGTCCCAAGGGTTGTTCTCAAGCCGCTGAAGCAGGTCGGCAATAGCTGCCTTGGCTCCTTCGATCGCGAGTTGCTCGAGCGCATCTTCCTGGAGGTCCGGACGTTCAAAGAACGGTTTCGCCTGATCGACGCCATCTTTGAGCAGGGTGAGAGATGGCCCCAGCAAGGCGCAGAGGTCCAGGCACCAGCTCTTGTCGCTGGCAGGGGTCCACCCCCGTTCGGTCCAAAGCGGCGTTAGTTCCTTCAGAAGATGATCCGCCGTCCAGCCGTGCAGAACCTGGGCATTCAGCCAGTTGAGCTTGTCCCAGTCGAAACGCGCTCCGGCTTTGTTGACGCGGTCGAAACCAAAAACGGCTGCGGCCTCACTCAAGCTGAACCGTTCTTCCATGCCCTCCGGTACGGACCACCCCAACAAGGTCATGTAGTTGGCGATGGCGTCAGGGGTGTAGCCCATGGCGCGGAAGTCGTTGATGGAGGTCACACCATCCCGTTTTGAGAGCTTGCGTCCCTCGGCATTGAGGATGAGAGGAGCGTGGGCAAAGGTCGGCAAGGGCAGGCCCAGCGCTTCGTAGAGGAGCAGTTGCTTGGCGGTGTTGGCAATGTGATCTTCACCGCGGATCACATGGGTGATTTCCATCTCGGCGTCATCCACCACCACAACAAGGTTGTAGAGGGGGTCGCCGATTTGATCCGCCGGGGCGCGACGGGCAATCACCATGTCTCCGCCAAGGTCTGAGCCTCGCCAGCTCATGGCGCCACGCACCAGATCATTCCAGCGAATTTCGGCAGCGTCATCAATGCGAAAGCGAATCACAGCTTCACGGCCCTCTGCCTGAAACGCCTGTTCCTGTTCGGTCGTAAGAGACCTGTGGCGGTTGTCGTAGCGCGGCGCTTGATTGGCCGCTTTCTGCGCATCGCGCATGGCCGTGAGTTCCGTTTCGCTGGCGTAGCAGCGGTAGGCCAATCCCCGATCGAGCAGGGTCTGTATGGCGTCACGATGCTGACCCACCCGTTCGCTCTGGATGACGGGTTCTTCGTCCCAATTGATCCCGAGCCACTGCAAGCCTTCGAGAATGTTTTGGGTGTACTCGGGCTTGGACCGCTCCTTGTCGGTGTCTTCAATGCGCAGCACGAAGGCTCCATGCTCGTGCTTGGCGTAGAGCCAATTGAAAACAGCGGTTCGCGCCGTTCCAATATGGAGCGTGCCCGTCGGGCTGGGGGCCAATCGAACGCGCACCATCGTGGATCTTGGTGGTGAGAACGGGACCGACGGGATTCGAACCCGCAACTTCCGCCGTGACAGGGCGGTGCTCTAACCGGTTGAACTACGGTCCCAGATCTGATTCAGAACTCGCGAGACGCGCTCCGAAGAATCTGATCTGTATCGCTTGTGCGACCTGATCAGTATCAACTGTCGCCCTGCCCTCCGTCAACAACTGAGCAATGGATCAGCCTGGTTTTGTCATCCGGGCGCCGCCATAAAAAAATCCCGACAACAAAGTCGCCGGGACATGAGGAATAACTTCGGCTCAACGCCGAATGACCAACGATTCAGGGACGGAATCCTGCAGGTTCGATGAGCCGAACCTGATTGCCGCGGGCTGTGAATTCACGCCCTTGATCGCTCTGAACGACCACACGGCCGCCGGACTTGACGCGTATCACTCGGGCACGGACCCAGCCGAGGGCGGCTGACTCCAACACCTTCACAACATCACCAGGTTGAAGATCCAACTCCATGCTCAGAACCGGGAAACTGCACGAGGGGGACATCGGACGCGCCGTGGAGGACTCGAACCCCCGACATCAGGTTTTGGAGACCTGCGTTCTACCAACTGAACTAACGGCGCAAGGCGATGTACCCCTCAGCCAACGTTTAGTTGGCAACTGATTGAACGAGGTCGAGACCTCAGCGATCGAAGCGCTGCTTCACGCGGGTGGCCTTGCCCACCCGTTCCCGCAGATAGAAAAGCTTCGCCCTGCGCACTTTACCGCGCCGTTCCACCTTGATGGAAGCCACCTGTGGGCTATGCAGCATGAACACCCGCTCAACGCCGATGCCCTGGAAAATCCGGCGCACGGTGATGGTCTGGTTTAGGCCACCATGGCGCTTGGAAATCACCACGCCTTCGTAAGGCTGAACACGCTCCTTGTTGCCCTCGCTGATGCGAACACCAACGCGCACGGTGTCTCCCACGTAGATCTCAGGCAGATCATCCTTCTGCTGGGACGACTCAAAGGAGCGAATCAGAGCTTCAGGGCTCAGTTTCTTCGCAGGGGCGCCAGAAGCCTTGCTGGACTTCGCCGCTGTGGCCTCAGGTGCTGTTTCCACAGCCGTTTCGGTGTTGTCGTCGGTCACCGCTGTGTCCTTCGAATCGGCTGCCATCCCAGCTCCGCGTTGAATCGCCAAACTATGAGTGTACCTTTCGACGCCATCGCTCCATCAGGAGCCCTATGCCTGTGATCAGCATCCACAGCAGGCCGATGGCGTTGAGAAGAACGACGACCGGTTCCAGGGTGGAACCAAGCCATTCCCCCTCGTGCACCACCATTAACCAGTGAACCTGTTCTCGGCTGGCTCCGAACCAGTCCCGGGCTATGCGGTAACTGACACCGGAGAACACCGTCACCAGCAAGGGCGCCAGAACGAAGGGTGCAACGCTTCGATGCAGTTCCCGCAAGCGCACAAGCAGCGACATGACCGGCATCAATTCGGTTGCTGTTGATAGCGTGACGGATATTGGGCTGAGCCATGAATCTCTTTGCTGATCTTCTGGCATCCACCCAGGCAGCGCAGGGGCAAGTGACGGCGACTGGTCCGCGCATTCAGAAGCGTCGCGGCGTTGAGATCAAATCAGCCCGTGAAGTGAAGATCATGCGCCAGGCCAGCCACATCGTCGCCACCGTGCTGCGGGAGGTGATGGGAATGGTGGAGCCCGGCCAGACGACGGGAGATATTGATGCCTATGCGGAAAAACGCATTCGAGAGATGGGGGCGACCCCAAGTTTCAAGGGGTATCACGGTTTTCCGGCGAGCATCTGCGCCAGCATCAACAACGAGGTGGTTCATGGCATCCCCAGTCCGAAGCGTGTGATCCGCCAGGGCGATCTGCTGAAGGTGGATACCGGCGCCTACTTCGAGGGCTACCACGGAGACAGCTGCATCACGATCTGCGTGGGAGATGCGCCCCAGGAAGCACAGACCTTGAGCCGTGTTGCCAAGGAAGCCTTGATGGCTGGTCTGAGCCAGGTCAAAGCAGGCAACACTCTGCTGGATATCGCTGGAGCCGTTGAAGACCATGTCAAGACCAACGGTTTCAGTGTTGTGGAGGATTACACCGGCCACGGTGTCGGCCGGAACCTGCACGAAGAACCTTCCGTGTTCAACTTCCGCACAGACGAGCTCCCCAACGTCACTCTGCGTCCTGGCATGACTCTGGCTATTGAGCCCATCCTCAATGCTGGCAGTAAGGCCTGCCGCACCTTGCGGGATCAGTGGACTGTCGTGACCCGCGATGGCTCTCTCTCTGCGCAGTGGGAGCACACTGTTCTGGTGACCAGTGATGGATGCGAGATCCTTACAGATCGGGGCGACTGAGGATCCGGCTGTAGGTCCGCCGTCCAAGCTCGGTCAGAGGCATCAAGACATATGTCATTGGGTTTGGTGTCACGATCACCAGGCGAAATCCCCAGCTCGCCTGGCGCAGCACCTGGTTGGCGACGAAATCGGCGCCCATCACCCCAATCGGATTGAGTGACGAGCGAAAAGGGCCGAGCACCAGCTTGCGCAGGATCAGGGCTTCGCGTCCGGTGGCATCAAGCACCGCACCGCGGATGCTCACAAGTTGCCCCAGCATTCGCTTGGTGAGTTCATACACGGGACTGACGGCAGGCTGAATTTCAGCCTCTGAGGTGTTGATCCACACCTCCCTCGGATCAACCTGCGGTGATGCTCTGCTGATGGCCTCAAATCGCTGCATCAGCCTCCAGCTGCTCAAGGTGTTGATCTCCAGCGCCTGATTGATCACTTCAGGGCTTTGACCGCCTTGAGGATTGATCCCGTGGTTCAGCACCAGAACATCGAGCTCCTCCAGATCGGCGTCCAAGCTGGCTTCGTCTCCGCAGCTCCAGCTCACCCAACGGTGTGGGCCATCTGCTTGCACTGGAGGTATGGATCCGTGGGTGAAACCGATGACGTGTGCGCCTGCGGAACGGAAGCAACGGGCCAGGGCTGCGCCAAGGGCTCCACGAGCGCCTGTGATGCCGATCCGTTTGCCAAGAAAGGGGGACTGGGCCATGGGGCCAGCTTGGTGCATCCTTGAAACGAGCGGAGCGCGAATCAAGCACCAGCTGCGTCAGATGCCGCCCAACTGGTTCTGTTCACTCCCTACCGCGGTGGCGTCAGTCGCCAGTAGGATCTATCAGAAGCCTTGCAGATACTGGGCCGTGGAGCACTGCAGGCGCGGCGTCCGGTGGCCAGAAGCAACGAACACCCCTGCGAACTCCGCTGGAATTGGGTCGCTGCACCGATGGAGAGGCTGGAGTGTCAGCTTCGTTTCCCCGGTCATCCCGAGGGAGATCTTGATTTCGCCGTCACCACCCATCAGCTGGTGGTCGGGTTGATGGATTGTTCCCATCTGCAGCCATCGGAGCCCTATTTGCCCAAGGGTTCTGGCAGTGGTTGTTGATCGAGCGCGGAGATGCTCCTGAACAGGCCTAGATTCAGTGGTGTCAGGGATCGCATCCATGGGAACGACACTGTTGATCGGATCGTGTGAGCCGTTCAGTGGGAAGTCGGCCCTTGTTCTTGGAATTGCCCAGCAGCTTGCTCGTGCCGGACAGCAGATCAGGTTCGGAAAGCCCCTGGCTACAAGCCTGGATTGGGATCCGAACCAGGGTCCGTTGCCTCAACCACTCATCGACGACGACGTTCGATTTGTTGGTGAAACGCTGAATCTGTCGCCTGAGCGTTTGATTCCTTCGATGCATCTGCTGTCGCCGACAACAGCTGCCCAACGTCTTGGCGAAGGTGAGTTGGACGCTGGCCAAGGTTTCGCGGAGCTGCGCCAGCGCATTGAGTCTGACGAAGGACTCACACTCTTGGAATGTGCGGGAAGCCTCCAGGAGGGATTGCTGTACGGCCTCAGCCTTCCGCAGCTGGCCACAGGTCTCGATGCCAAGGTCGTTTTGGTGCACCTCTGGCAGGACAGCCGCAGTGTGGATGCGCTGCTGGCGGCCAAGCAGACCCTGGGTGACCGTCTGGTTGGAGTGGTGCTGAACGCCGTCACTCCAGAAGAGGTCGACAGCTTGGAGCGAAAGGTGGTTCCTGCCTTGCAGGGCCTGGGCTTGCAGGTGTTTGGCGTCATGCCCCGTTCCCCTTTGCTGCGCAGCGTCACGGTCGGCGAGTTGGTGCGGCGCCTCAATGCCCGGGTGATCTGCTGCCAGGAACGGCAGGAACTGCTGGTGGAAACCCTGAGTATCGGCGCGATGAATGTGAATTCCGCCATGGAGTTCTTCCGCAAACGACGCAACATGGCTGTTGTGACGGGAGCTGATCGCACCGACATCCAGCTGGCAGCCCTCGAGGCTTCAACCCAATGTTTGATTCTGACTGGGGCTGGTGAACCTCTCCCTCAATTGATCAATCGCGCGGAAGAATTGGATGTGCCCTTGCTCAAGGTGGAGCACGACACTCTGGCCACGGTGGGGGTGATTGAGCAGGCCTTCGGCCATGTGCGCCTGCATGAAGCTGTGAAGGCCACCTACGCCTTCCGTCTTGTTGAGGAGCATTGCAAGCTTGATCAGCTCTTCAATGCATTGAATCTGACGGTTCAGCACGCCTGATGGTTGCTAACTTCCGATGAAATCAGGCGGCAAGTTTTCCTTGGGTCAGTCACTGGATCTGCCAGCTCTTGATCGGGTTGACACGCTTGCGCAGGAACTCGCTCTTCTGCAGGACAAAAGTCAACGAAGGATCGCCATTCTCGGTAGCCGCCATGTGCCCGTTGTAGCGGTTCACCTGATCGAATTGGTGGCCCGCTCACTGGTGCAGGAAGGCCATTCTCTGGTCACATCCGGATCTCAGGGGGTGAATGCTGCAGTGATTCGCGGGTGTCTTGAGGTGGATCCCTCCAAGCTCACCGTGCTTTTGCCCCAGAGCCTCGATCGGCAGGTGCCTGAAATCCGAGATCTCTTGGATCGGGTGTTGCACCTTGTGGACAAGCCCGAGCAGGACGACCTGCCCTTGCCGATGGCCAGCAGTTTGTGCAATCAAGAGATCATCAACCGCTGTGATCAGTTGATCTGTCTCGCATTTCACGACAGTGAAACCCTGCTTGCGAGTGCACGAACTGCTGAGGACATGGGGAAGGTGGTGAGCCTTCTGTATTTCGACTGATCAGCCGGCGGCGCTGATTACGGCCCGCAGTCCCTCCACATAGCAGATGCCAACGGCAGTAACCCCCGTAGCCCAACAGAGTCCCCTCACGGGTGGGACGTTGCCGACATACGCAAACAGATAAATAAATCGGATGCCTGGCCAGATCCACGCTGCTGCGATGGCCGTGGGGCTGCTGACTCCGCTGATCAGACACAACAGCATGGCCGGTGCCCCCAGGGTCAGTGCTTCCCAGCTGTTCTCCTGTGCCCACACGGCGCGCTGCCCGAAGGCGGGCAGCCGTTCAAACATCGCTCGAGGTGCCTGAAGATCCGCCATGGTGAAGTCGGCTTTGGCCCGTCCGGCCCCGGTGAGCACGATGCTCACCATGACGACGGCCCCCATCAGGCAAAGGGCCCAGGCAAACGCAGGAATCATGACATCCAATTAATCCTCGGGACCCTAACGGGCTCCGGTGGACCACACCCTGCTGGAGATCGATGGGTTTCTAAACTGGATGATCGACAAGTTTGCGACATGGCCAGCACTTATTCCTTTGATGTGGTCTCTGACTTTGATCGTCAGGAGCTGGTGAACACCCTTGATCAGGTTCGTCGTGATGTTGGCAACCGTTATGACCTCAAGGATTCCGCCACCGAGATCGATCTTGAGGAAACGGAGCTGGTGATCACTACGGCCAGTGATATGACGCTTCAGGCGGTGGAGGATGTGCTGCGAACTAAAGCGACCAAACGCAATCTCTCCCTCAAGATTTTCGATTTTCAGACACCTGAAACCGTCGGAGGCAATCGGGTGAAGCAGGTGGTGAAACTGCGTAAGGGCCTCAGTCAGGAGATTGCGAAGAAGTTGAGCAAGATGGTGCGCGATGAGCTCAAAAAGGTGACGGTGGCGATCCAGGGTGAAAGTGTACGGATCACCGGTAAGAGCAAAGATGACTTGCAAGCCGCGATTCAGCTAGTCAAAAGTAAGGAGGATGATCTTGACGTTCCTCTGCAGTTTGAGAACTATCGCTGATCAGGAGAAAGCGAGTTCGGTGATTTAAAAACGAGTTTTAATATTGCTCAGGCACGATTTTCAGTCTCGTCGATCATGGTTGGGATGTTTTTTTGTGAGGGTTAGGGGCGACGTTTAAGCGCTCAGGTCCCGGGCCCGTCGAGCATCGATGATCTTTGCGAGTTCCAGTACATAGCCGGCGGTGCACCAGCGCCCATAACTACGGGATCGGTTTTCAGGGTCCGAACGGATTTCAGCGGTCTCGGCCATCACTAGATCCAGCTCTCCCTGCGGCAGGTCATAGAGCTCCTGTAATTCCAGTTCCCGGATGAGCAGATGGCTGCGAAACCATTTGCGATTTTGTTCTTGGGGCGGGATGTCTCGGCTCAAGGGGCATCACAGCGTGGATGTAATGCAGTCTGACGCCGCGAGTCAGGCGAGGAGTCCCAATCCCTTGTACTTGCAGGGGTTTTGAAGGTGACCCTCAAGGACGCTCAGGACTCTCCTTAGTCCATAAGCCAGAACCCAAGCCAAAAGGGCACTGGATCTCGTCTAGGGCTACGAAGGGCTACTGGATCTGCTGATCTGGCTTGGCTTTTAAAGGTGTCAGCCCTAAGCCCGAATCCCATGTAAGGGAGAGAGATGCTGAAGAAGCCACCCAGGGTCAGGGACAACAACGGTGCTCTCCAAGTCAGGTTGAGGTTGGGTGGACGAGACCATTTCATCAATCGGATCGGTCGTTTTGACGATCCAGTCGCCCAAGCCAGGGGGCAAGCCATCTGTGCCGAGATCTGGCGAGATGCTCAGCAAGGGGATTTGGACTTATCCCTGAATCGATACCGCCCCTTGGTGGAGGGTCGGGACAAGGACTTGCTCGATGCCCTGAGGTCATTGGCAGAGGAGAAGAGGCAGGCAAGGGTTACGCATGCCTATCGAGTGGTAATGCGGTTTGGCTTGCCAATTAGGACCAACCCCGAGGTTGATCGCTTTCTTGCGTGGATGAATGCAGAGGGGTTAGCGGCATCCACTCAGTCCACGATCCTTTGCACGATTCGATCTGTGCAACCAGGCAATGAGCCATTGCGCTCGGTTCAGGTCAAGGTGCCAGCAAGGTCAGTGCAGGAGGAGGTGCTGAGTAGGGAAGAGATCAAGAGTGTGCTGGACGACCTCAGAAGCAATGAGGAGTGGTTTTACCCCTGCTTTGCCTTGTGGCTGGGTACAGGTCTCAGGAATGCAGAAGTGATTGGTCTGACCTGGGACTGCGTGCGCCTGGACGAAGGGGAGCTGTTGATCAGTAAGACGCTCAGGCGTGATGGCACTGCCACGCTTAAGCGGGTGTGGTCAGGCACCAAGACAGGCAAGGCACGTGTGGTGCCGTTGAGCAAGCAGGTCGTTGAAGTGCTGAGGCAGCACAGAGAGACCATGCAGCTCACCTCCTGCTGCCCTCTCCAGAGGTCTTAGAGGTGCCATCACCAGAGGCTGGTGATGCTTGTGTTGATGAGGAGAGGGTGACTCGCCTTCCACCTCAGAGGGGCATCTCTGATGCTCTCTGGAGATCACGGCATCTACCGAGACATCTCTACAGGGGTAATCGAAGGATCCTTAGTGATGAGCGCCAGTAGTCCTTATTCCCTTGAAATAAACCTCAGTTGAATATGACAACGGGCTACGCATAACTGTTTCTGACTGAAAACTCTTATACATAGTGGTGAAGGTATAGGAAATTCGGATTCAAGACTCCTTTGAGTATGAATCGATTGGATTCTGGCTATTGAGCTTTGATTCCGCACTGCTACCGCTTTAAGTGCGCTTAAGCCCGCTTTAGAGCACTTCATGGTTCAAAAGTGATTGGTTTCAAGGTTGAAAATATATAAATAGATTCAAATGATTTCAAGAAGTCAAGTGTGCTTGTTGCCTGAGGCTTCATTCTCTCGAGCTTGGTTTCATCCGTGATCAACTGACATCACTATCTTTTCTATTCAAAAACTATCTATATCACTAAGACCCCTTCTACGAATGTCTCCTTCAATCGACGAGAAGTGAATGCTTTTCGTCAGATGGAGGAAGCCTTGATGCGTAAGACCAGGTTGACACGGTCTGGTTGCTACAAGGTGGCAATGGAAGATTTGTACTTCAAGCACTTTCCAAGTCGATGAATAGCAAACTAGATCGTCAATCTGAAACGTATATTCGTGAGATGATTCGTAGGAATCGCCTGTATGGCTCACCATCAGAGTTGGTCAGTAAGGCAATTGCCGGCTTTTACAAGCAGGAAAAAAAGTCTAGATTCAAGTAATGTGTTGCTCATATAATTCTTTATGGATCCACTTGGCAGTATTTAATTGATTCAGATACTTTTTCAGCGAAATTAACTGCAACTTTGTGATTTTTGAATCTTACTATTACTCTTGAAGCTCTTTCTTGAGAATTATTATTCGCATACTTGAAAAGAAAATCATGGTCAATACCCTTTTCTCTTTTGACGGTATTGACGATCATTGATTCAGATCCAGAAACCTTCCTGTAAGGAGATGAGGGATTTGATCGGTAAGATATTGATCTCCTGCTGCAATAGTCCATTTCATTGAATCCATCCATAGATACGAAAACGAGTTGATTTTCTTCGAATTCAACTGAACACCTGCTAAATGCACCGGTCATGGCACACAGTGAATTGAACTTAGCGGGTGAAGCATAGGCTTTTTCTGCAGTATGTATTGATGCGATTGCCAGGCAGACAAGTGCTATTATTTTCATCGTGAATTTTAGAAGACTATGGCTGCGTCAGTCATCGTAACAGCGTGCAAGCAAAATGCTCCGCGAAAGTTTGTATACGGCTCCTTTCTGCTTGCCTCGCTTATCGGCTCTTCTTGCCAGGTTTACGCTGAGGAAAGAATCAAAAACGTCGAATTCATTACAAGATCATCGATTATTTTAATGCCTTGCATGGATAAATCTGGCAATCAAATGATGGGTGGTCCCACTAAAAATGAATTTTGCACAGAAGTCTTTAATCAATTGGTCCGAGATGGCGGTGCAAAAACAGTATCCTGGTTTAAAGTTAATTCTGCACTTCAAAAAGTCGTAAAAGGTTCACAAGTCGCGAACGCCAATCCCTTCCTATCGGGATCATCTATGGGCGGACCAAGGATTGATTACACTAATGATATGTACATCCCTGAACTAATTACGGCTTCAAGAACTTTGGGTGCAAAATATATTGTTAGACCTGTTGTTTTAAATAAGGATTCTACCCAGTCTTCGGATCAAAAGGTGAAAATGGGTTTCATGGGTTTTGGGGCAGGAGTCGAGCGGAAAACTACAAAGACTGCTAACGTCACTGTAAAAATAGATGTCATAAGTGTTTCTGCGGAAGATATTGTTGCTAGTCGATCTTTTTCTGGAGATGTAAACTCAACTAAAAAAAGTGGTGCGGGATATGAATTAAGTGGATTTGGTGGTTATGGAGGCATGGATGCTGGAACAAGGGCAGCTATGACAGATGCAATTTATAAGTCAGTTGAGTATTTAGCTGACAGGGTGGATTAATCAAAAGCTGGACCAGTTCCTTCCAAAAAGAAAGTGAATGGTTGTACATATTGACTGTCGTCAAAAGCTACAGCCATTTGCTCAGTGTCACCATCTATATTCCTGAAGCTAATACCAAAAACATGGCGATGCTTCACCCAAGTAAAAATAAAACCTTTGAGTTCGCTCTGATTAGTGTAAGCCCATCGTCTTATCTTTGAGAGCCTGACTCTATTAGTTCGACCATTCGGAAATTTGATAATCATGGCACGTTTGTGAATAGAGATATTGCACTGTTGTTCGGTTTTAAGCTCTACTACACATGTCAGGTTATTAAATTCTGCAGCACTCCATGCTCGAGTAGGAGCAAGTAGTGAAATACCAGTGCCGATTAATGAGGCAATGATTTTGCTTGCTGCTGGCATTGCAATGGTATGATTATTCGTATTATAACATTCAATCTTAGATGATTTCTCTTTCTAGGTCTGCGTCTCTTTTTGCTGCGCTTCTCTCTGCAACATGCTTCGTGGCACTTCCGTTGAAGGCGCAGAGTATCAAGCCATCCCAAAGAGAAATTTTGGCTGAAGAGATTAAAGCCAAGGCTTATTCTTATGCAGGTGATCCTAGTAATTACAGCCTAGTTCAAGCAGTAGAACAAGACGCGTGGAAAATGATTGGTCTGAGCGAAGGGTTGTCGAGTTGCTCTTTGCCGACTTACGACTTGGTGCAAAGAATGGAGGGGTTTAATGCCACTTACCTTCAAATGAGCGGTTTGTTGAACTCTTTGCCTGCGAATACCCCTGCTCAAATTAAACAGCAGTCTGTTGCTCAGATTGAAGGGAGTCTCAACGGTCAAAAGGCTGCAATTGGGAAAGTGTTGGAAAATGTTTTAAAATACTGTAAGTGAATTCTATATTTTTGTTGGATATTCAAGCAAGTTCCTGTTAAATTGTGAGCATTTGTTGTTGCGATAAATTAAATTCGGATTAAGCAAAGCTGTTTGTTTCGTAGTGTTTTAAATGCAGATCTTTCGATAATTTTTTGATTTATTGCGTACGTCTTCAATTTTTCGACTGTCCTTATCTTTCATTGCCCTATGCCCACATCGGATTTTCTGGCAATCAAATTTTGTTGGATGTGTGATCCCGAGTTTTGCTTCATCCCAGATCCTATCCCTCATACGGCTGAATGTTGTCTGAGTTGTGGTGAGTGGATCACCGGCAGGGTTTTGTCATCGCTGTCAGTGGCATAAGCAGACCATTTGATGCCATCACGAGATCCAGCTCTCCCTGCGGCAGGTCATAGAGCTCCTGTAATTCCAGTTCCCGGCTGAGCAGATGGCTGCGAAACCATTTGCGATTTTGTTCCTGGGGCGGGATGTCTTGGCTCAAGGGGCATCACTGCGTGGATGTGTCATTCTCCGGCTATGCAGGTACTGAGCTGGGCTCAATTCGATCAGGCGGTGCAGCAGTTGGCTTCACGCTTTGCCGATTCTGCGGTGAGTGGCGTTTATGGGGTCCCTCGTGGAGGGCTGTGTCTTGCTGTAGCCCTCAGCCATGCCATCGATTGCCCCTTGCTCTCAGCACCTGAGCAATCAGCCCTGATTGTGGATGATGTCTATGAAACCGGACGCACCCTGCAGACGTTGAAAGTTCAGGTGCCGCAGGCATCCTTTGCTGTTTGGGTCAGCAAGGTGCGTCCTGATTGGTGGGTGGCAGCTGAGGTTGCCGAGTCCTCGCAATGGCTGGTGTTTCCTTGGGAGAACCTTGAACAGGCCCGTGCCGATGAGCAGGCGTACCGCGCCTCCCGGGGCCTGTGATGAACAACAGCGCACGCACGATTTATCTGGCGTCTCCTTATGGCTTTTCGGAGCAATGGAAGCGGCTGTTGTTGCCGGAGTTCATCGGGGCATTGGAAGCCCTGGGATTAGAGGTCTGGGAGCCCTTTGCTCGCAATGGTCAGGTGAATCTGGCGGAACCGGGATGGGCCTATCGCGTCGCGCAGCGGGATCTACAGGATGTGCGTGATGCCGATGCACTGTTCGCCATCGTGAATGGAACGCCTCCCGATGAAGGGGTCATGGTGGAGCTTGGTGCCGCCATTGCCCTGGGTAAACCCACCTTCCTGTTTCGGGATGATTTCCGCAGGTGCACCGATTCCGAACAGTATCCGCTCAACCTGATGGTGTTTGCCGGTCTCCCTGAGCGGGAGTGGCAGAAGTACGTCTACAGCGATGTGTCTGACATCATTGATCCCGAGAAAGCCTTGGCCTGTTGGGCGCGATCTTGATTTTCGGTTGAATCGTGGTCTTTTGATGCTGCTCGCTCTTGGATGAGCGCTTCAGGGCTGTGATGGTGGTGATCAGTTGGTGTTTGGTTGTTTCAGTTCAAAGGGAGCAGGAAGAAGTTGCTCGAGTTGCCTTGTGCCCACACCATCGATGCTCACCTTGGCCTTGCTTGGCAGCAGTTCCTGCATCACCTGACGGCAGGCGCCGCATGGCATGCAGGATCCAGTGGCTGCATCGTTCTGGGCATCGATGCAGCTCACGGCCAGTTCAATCGGTTGTTTGCCTTGGCTGATCGCCGTGAAAAGGGCGACCCGCTCTGCGCAGATGCTCAGTCCATAACTGGCATTTTCCACATTGCAGCCGTCGATCACACTGCCGTCATCACACCGCACTGCAGCCCCCACGTGGAAGTTTGAGTAGGGGCAATGGGCACGTTCGGCGGCTCGGCGAGCTCGCACCAGTAACGACCCAGAGTTGTTCTCAGCAGGAGCCATAGGCCGTTTCAAAAAAGCTGCTCAGGGTTTTCGTCCCAGCTGATTAGGTCAGCCGGGATTGCTGGCTGAGTTCGAATCCCTTTTGAATATCAATGACCAGATCTCCGCTTACATCGACACAACTCTCTTTGGCAGGACTGCTGGAGGCGACGGAGACATTGAATGTGAGCGCTACTAACGGGGCTTTGCAGGACCAGTGATAGGTCATGCGAGAACCCACGATCTGCTCAACACCGGAACTGCTGAAGCGCTCCACCAGGGGGGTGAGTCTGATGTCGATCATCGTCCTCGGTTCAATCGCAGGGTTCTCACCCCGCTCAACCCGAAACTGCTGCTGCTGCTCGAGCTGTCGGATGATTGCAATCGGGCGGCCAGACCACCTGGCCTCCACGGTCTGAATGGTGCAAACCAGTTGAAGTGGAGGGGGGCTGAGGCCAGCACGGAATGATCAGGCCACAGCCGCGAAGCTTTCGCGGAAGGCGTTGATCGTGGCTTCGATGTCGGCATCGGAGTGAGCCAGGGACGTGAAACCGGCTTCGAACGCTGACGGTGCGAGGTAGATGCCTCGCTCGAGCATGGCGCGATGCAGTTTGCCGAAACGTTCTGAATCCGTACTCTTGGCTTCTTCAAAATTGCGCACGGGTCCCTCGCACAGGAAGAAGCCGAACATGGCGCTGACGCTGGCCGCCGTGATCGGCATACCAGCTGATTGGGCGGCGTCCTTGATGCCTGCCACAAGCTTCTGGGTTGTGGCCGTCAATTTCTCGTAAGTGCCGGGCTGCTTGAGCAGTTCCAGGGTCTTGATGCCGGCGGTCATCGCCAGGGGGTTACCACTGAGGGTTCCGGCTTGATACATCGGGCCAGCAGGGGCCACCATTCCCATGATGTCGGCGCGGCCGCCGTAGGCGCCCACGGGAAGGCCGCCACCGATCACCTTGCCCATGGTCGTGAGATCTGGGGTGACGCCGAAATGCGCCTGGGCACCGCCGTAACTGATCCGGAAGCCGGTCATCACCTCGTCGAACACCAGCAGAGCGCCGTGCTCTTTGGTGAGTTCCCGCAAACCTTCAAGGAAGCCGGGTTCGGGTTGAATGAAGCCGGCGTTGCCGACGATCGGCTCGAGGATAACGCCTGCGATGGCGTCGGGGTTCTCGGCGAACAGGGCCTTAACAGCTTCGAGGTCGTTGTAAGGCGCGGTAAGGGTGTTGGCCGTGGTGCTGCGCGGGACCCCGGGGGAGTCTGGCAGGCCAAGTGTGGCCACACCGGAACCGGCTTTCACCAGGAACATGTCCGCATGGCCGTGGTAGCAGCCCTCGAACTTGATCACCTTGTCGCGGCCGGTGTAGGCACGGATCAGGCGCAACACAGCCATGCAGGCCTCGGTGCCGCTGTTGACGAATCGCACCATCTCAACGCTGGGTACAGCGTCGATCACCATTTCGGCAAGGGTGTTTTCCAGGGCACAAGGTGCTCCGAAGCTGGTGCCCTTTTCGATCGCTTCCTGTAGTGCTGCGATCACCTCGGGGTGGGCGTGGCCGCAGATGGCCGGCCCCCAGCTCCCGATGTAGTCAATGTACTTATTGCCATCCACGTCCCAGGCATAGGGACCCTTCACCCGATCGAACACGATCGGCTGACCGCCAACAGACTTGAACGCCCGCACAGGGGAGCTGACACCTCCGGGCATCAGGGCCTGTGCTGCGCCGAAGATGGCCTGGGAGTGGCTGGTGTTCAACGCGGGAGCTGTCACTGGAACCGACGCCAAAGGGCTGATGCAAACCGTGCAACATCCTGACTCAGGAACGACCTGTTCCGTTTGCTGTGTTTCTTAATTGCCCACTTCCCACGCATTTTGATGCGTAGTCTTTGATCAGATCGAGATCGATGTGGCCCACGACTGGTCAGTGCTGGAGAGGGATCTGCACCGATGTCTGCCCCCTCGGGCCATCGTGGCGAAGCGTCAGGAACTGCTCAGTTACGACTGTGACGGACTGACGCTTGAGCGCCACTGTCCGCCCCTGGCGGTGCTGCCGGAGACCACAGAACAGGTCGCTGCGGTGTTGCAGTGCTGCCATCGACACGGTGTGCCGTTTGTGGCTCGTGGAAGCGGCACCGGCCTCTCGGGGGGAGCGTTGGTGGATCAGCAGGCGCTTCTGGTGGTGACCAGTCGCATGCGTCGGGTGCTCGATCTTGATCTGGCCAATCAGCGAGTCACGGTGCAGCCCGGGGTTATCAACAGCTGGGTGACGCGCGCTGTTGCAGGTGACGGGTTTTACTACGCCCCGGATCCCTCCAGCCAGGTGGTTTGCAGCATCGGCGGCAATGTGGCGGAAAATTCGGGCGGGGTTCACTGCCTCAAATACGGCGTGACCAGCAATCACGTTCTGGGGCTTGAAGTGGTCCTGCCCGACGGAACTATCACGCAGTTGGGCAACGGGCTGGCTGAATCCTCCGAACTGGATCTACGTGGTGCGTTCATCGGCAGCGAAGGAACGCTGGGCATCGCGACGGCCATCACCCTTCGCCTGCTTCGGGCTCCAGAGTGCGTGAACGTGCTGTTGGCGGATTTCGCCACGATGGAAGCGGCAGGGGAAGCGGTGCGATCGGTCACCGCGAGCGGCCTCTTGCCGGCGGGGATGGAAATCATGGACAACGTCACCATCAACGCCGTCAATGATTTCTTCGGCTACGACGAGTACCCCCGTGATGCAGCGGCTGTTCTGCTGATTGAGCTTGATGGGCAGGAGGCTGAGGTTCAGGCCTCTTCTGAACGGGCTGAGGAGCTTTGTCGCGCGGCAGGGGCCCGTGGGCTGCGTCGGGCCCAAGACCCCACGGAATGCGCGGTGCTCTGGAAAGGCCGCAAATCTGCGTTTTCAGCGGTTGGAAAAATCACGCCGACCTATTACGTGCAAGACGGTGTCGTTCCCCGCAGCAGCCTTCCGTCGGTGCTTGCGGCGATTGAACGGCTCAGCCACGAGCACGGCCTGCCTGTGGCCAACGTTTTTCATGCCGGCGATGGCAACCTTCATCCACTGATCCTGTATTCACTGGACCAGCCCAACGTGGAGCGGAGCGTGAAGGAGCTCGGTGCCGCCATCCTGCGGGTGTGTCTTGATGCCGGTGGCAGCATCAGTGGAGAGCACGGCGTCGGCGCCGACAAGCGCTGCTATCTCGACTGGATGTTCAGCCCCGACGACCTGGAAACGATGGGGCTCTTGCGGTCTGCTTTTGATCCAGACAACTGTGCCAATCCCGGCAAGGTGCTGCCCACGCCGCGCACCTGCGGTGAATCGGCCAAACGGATGGTGACGCTGCCCGCCGGCGTCGAGGTCTACTGAACAGGATCAGAAGAACGGTTCATCCTCTTCGTTGTCATCGGTTGGAGGCCAGTCGAGGTCAACGCTGACAGGGGCGTGGTCGCTGGGTTGTTGGTTGCCGCGCATGCCTTTGTGGATGACGCAGCTGCGGGCGAGTCCCAACAGCTCGTCGCATAGATAGATGTGGTCGATGCGCCAACCTCGGTCCCGATCCCAGGCACCGCTCCGGTAGTCCCACCAGCTCCAGTGTCCGGAGTCCGGTTCGAATACGCGGAACACGTCCTGAAGCCGTTCACCGAGTGCGTCACGAAGGGCCTGGCGTTCGGCATCGCTCGCCATGATTCCGCCGGTCTGGCGGTCGGGGTCAGGAAGATCGCGTGCTTCGAGGCCGATGTTGAAGTCGCCGACCATGCAGAGCGGCTCGCCGCGTTGCTCTTGTGCATCGAGATAACGCTTCAGGCAGCCGAGCCAGGCCAATTTGTAGGGGTATTTCTCCGACTTCAGGCTCGATCCATTCGGGACATAGAGGTTGAGCACGCGAACGCCATTCAGTAGTGCGCTGATCACGCGCTTCTGTGCGCCGAGATCGTTCGCTTCAGCATCATTCGGGAGCTCCCCAACAAAGCCGCAGCGCACATCCTCCAAGGGCTCGCGGCTGATCAGGGCGACGCCGTTGTAGGCCTTCTGGCCATGGATGTGCACGTGCCAACCAGCAGATTTGATGGCTTCCAGCGGGAACAGAGGGTCATCCACCTTGGTTTCCTGCAGACAGAGCAGATCCGGTTGCTCGCTCTCCAGCCAGCTGAGCACCTGATCCAATCGCGTGCGGACCGAGTTCACGTTCCAGGTGGCGATCTTCACGGCTGATCCAGTGGCCTCAAAGACCCTTAGCATCAGGTAACTCCATATTCCGCTGATGTCTCGCCGTCTTGCGGCTGTCGCTCAGGCTGTGCTGTCTTCCCTGGTGGTGACGACGATTCCGATGGGTGCAGGGGCCCAGGTTGAAGCTCCCTTTCACAACCGCGAGGAACGCGAGATCTTCGGCGACACCAGTGGCAGCGGCTCAATTCTGGATGCCGCCAACCCCATGGATTTGTTGAACCAGATCCGACGGGCGACGGCCATGGACGACGCCACGCCACCCTCCGATGCCATTGATGCGGCCCTCAAGGCCTATCAGAACCCTCCAGTGAAGCCGTAGCGCTGGAGGATTCTGATCCGGTGCTGCGGGCTGCGCTCAATCCCAGCTGTGCTGCTACAACATCATTTAAGAGATAGATCCTCCCGTTGGCGTCCCGCCGTTCTCGGGCTTGCTCGAGCAGGGTTTGAACCGCTTCCGATTTGCCTTGCTCTTGCTGCAATAGGGCCAAGGCCAGCAAGGGTCTTGCATCTGTCTTGTTCTCTGTGGCCAGCTGGCCGTACAACCTCATCGCGGTCTGATCGGATCCGGTCTGTCGCAGGAGATCAGCCAAAAGCAAACCGATCTCCAAACGCTGGCCAGGTTCCAGGCCCTTGAACCGGTCGGTGAGCTCTGCTGTCACCTGACAGTGACGTACCTGCTCTTGGTCCAGGAGCACCGGCAGTTGCAGAACCTGCAGATCATTCGGATGCAGCCGCAGCAGATGTTGGAGGCTGCGCCGGGCGGCCTCGGGCTGGCTATTGCGATGTTGCAGATCGGCTTTGAACAGGGTGAGTTCGCGCGGCGTGGAGCGGCCAGACAGCCACGGTTGCAGCACCACTTCGGCTTCTTGCAGGAGCTCCAGTGTCACCAAACGTTCCAGCAGCAGGCCCCGTTCTGCTTCGCTGAGTTCGTCCTGGTCCTGGAGCTGCTGCATCAGCAGCTCAACCTGCAGATCTTCAGCCTGGCGACTGCTGCGCGCTTGCGTTTCCGGGGCCATGGAGGCCGCGGCGATCCAACCGACCAGTGCAGTCCCCACCATGGACGCCAGCAGCAACAGAATCCGGCGCGGGCTGGGCATCCGATCTCGAATCAGCCACTTCAGGCTGAGGAGATCGCAGTGGGCTGGCTACAGTCTTTGAAAGGGCTTTTGACTCCGCCCGGATCAGCATCAAT
Organism: Synechococcus sp.; assembly: GCA_047285305.1. Classification (GTDB taxonomy): domain Bacteria; phylum Cyanobacteriota; class Cyanobacteriia; order PCC-6307; family Cyanobiaceae; genus Parasynechococcus. The sequence continues at coordinate 1,947,293 of JBJBDL010000003.1, read as the reverse complement.
GCGCGCCCATCCGATTCCCCCGGTCACAGAGCCGTTGCAGTACCGGGCCATCGGTCTTGTGCGCGGCACTTACGCCCCAACCGACCCCGAGCAACTTACCCGTGGCACCTTGACCGATGCCCAGGGGGTTCCCCTGGAAACCGTCGTTCTCGGTCGGGTGCTCACACTGATGCGGCGGCATCTGCCCCTGGATCAACCCCACCTCTGGGTCGTTTACCCCAGAAGCCGTGAAAGTGATCATCTGCATCTGCAGATCGCTGGGGTCTGGGAACCCAGCACCCTGGCTCCAGATCAAGCCGATGCCTACGACACCCTGCCGGAGGGGGACGACTTCTTCTCCGTTCGAGGCGAGTTGATCTTCACCAAGCCTGAAACCGGCGAAATGGTGGTGAAGGTGCGACAGCAGGCTCGTGCCGACGGCCACCGTCCGCTTCCCTTCAAACTCCAGATCAAAGGAGAGCTTCCCCTCGAAAACCTGCGTCACTTCGTCAGTCTTGGCCTGCGCCGTCAGGGCCAGGAACTGCACCTTGAAAATCACGAAGTGATTGCTCCGATGCCGACGCGTGGCGGCAAATCCAAGGGAGGTCGTGGCCGTGCCACCTCCCGCGCTCGCAGCTGATGGCCGAGGGGGAGCAGGGCTCCACGGGGGCACTTCGGGCCGGAGTGGCCGTTGCCGGCATCACCGCCCTCGGCGCTTTTGGTCCTGTCCTGGGTCTGTCTGCTGCTTGGATAGTGGTGGCGGTTGTGGGTGCCCTTGTCACCCTCAGTGTTGATGCCGCCACCTGGGAAGGCATGGGTGGACACATCATTGCCGAAGCTTTGCCCGGTGGCCAGGAGCGTTTGCGTCGCATTGCGGTGCATGAGGCGGGCCATTTTTTGATCGCTGAAGCGGAGCAACTGCCTGTTCATCAGGTGCTGGTTGGAACCCTGGCCTGCGTGCGTGCAGGACTGCGTAGCAGCGGCGCCACTGAGTTTGCGGTGCCGGACAGCGTCCGCATGCCGCTTGAGGATCTACGCCGTTGGAGCCGGGTGCTTCAGGCCGGCATCGCCGCTGAGACGGTGGTCTTCGGCAAGGCCCGTGGAGGGGCCGATGACCGCGCTTTGCTGGGACGGCTTTGGGGACTGTCAGGCCATGACGTGGCCACCGCCCAGCGGGAGCAGCGCCGCGCCCGGCGTGAAGTTGAGCAGCAGTTGCGTCAGCAGCGTGAGGCGCTTGACCAGCAGGCCGGTGTTCTGTTGGAGGCGGCTCCGCGTCTGGGGCGATGAGCGCTCTTTGGATTGATGCACCAACAGGGTTGGCAGGGGACATGCTCCTGGCCGCACTGTTGGATCTGGGTGTGGACCAGGCCGTGGTGGAGTCGCCTCTGGCGGCCCTCGGTTTGGCGGGGCGTTATCGCCTCACTCGGCAGGAGGCGCGCAGTGCCGGTCTCCGAGGCATCCGCGTTGATGTGCAGGGTCTTGAGGATCAGCCGCCCCACCGCCATTGGTCGGGGATCCGTGATCAGATCAATGCGGCTGCTTTGGCGCCATCGCTGAAACAACGGGTGCTCGCTGTGTTCACCCGTCTGGCGGAAGCCGAAGCCACCGTGCATGGAACTCCGGTGGATGCCGTTCACTTCCATGAGGTTGGAGCCATCGATGCCCTAGTGGATGTGGTGGGTGTCTGTGCGGCGATTGACGACCTCAATCCAGCCAGGATCGTCTGTTCCCCGTTGCCTGCAGGGAGCGGAACGGTGGCAACCGCCCATGGCCTGATGCCCGTGCCCGTTCCCGCCGTGCTTGAACTGGCACGACGTCACCGCATTCCTCTGATTCAGGGCGGAGATCTGCCCAAAGGAGAGTTGGTTACGCCCACTGGCCTCGCCCTGGTGTCGGTTCTTGCGGATCAGTTTGTCGCTCCTGAACGTTTGGTGGCTGAAAAGGTTGGTGTTGGTCTCGGCCACCGCCAGCTGGATCGCCCCAACCTGGTGCGCCTGGTGCTGCACACTCCAGTCGCGACTGCGGAGGAAGGTCCCCGTTGGGAGTCGTTGGTAGTGCAGGAAGCCTGGATTGATGACGCCACTCCAGAGGAGGTTGTGTTGTTGATGAATCGCTTGCGTAATGCGGGAGCGATCGATGTGGCATTGCAGCCGTTGCTGATGAAAAAGGGCCGCAGTGGCCAGTTGCTGACGGCTCTGGTGCGGGATGGGGATGCCGATCAGCTCCGCAGCCTCTGGCTCAGTGCTGGCAGCAGCATCGGCCTGCGGGAGCGGCGCCAGGGACGCTGGGTGTTGCCGAGGCGGCAGGGTGTGCTCGAAACGCCATGGGGCCCCGTCGCTGCCAAACAGGTGCGTCGCCCCGATGGCCGTTGCACCGTCAAAGCCGAGGCGGATGCCCTTGAGGCTCTTCAGGCCAGCACCGGGTGTTCCCTTGATGAGCTTCGGGCTGCTGTTGCATTAGCGCCGTTCGTCAGCACGGAAGATTGGGCCTGATGGGCAAGGTTCTCCGTCAACCCAAGCTCTGGATCACGCTGGCCAGCCTGATCTTCATCGCTGTGGCTCTGGCCCAGCAGGCGGGCCAACTTCGCCAGCTCAGCTTGGTGGCCAACGGTTGGTGGTGGCTGGGGCTGGGGCTGGGCCTCACCTGGCTCAGCATCCTGATCAATGGTCTGGCCTGGCGCGACCTTCTGATCTGGTTGAGACATCCTCCCCAGGGGGTTGCCGTGGTGCCGCTGTTTGTGCGGAGCAACCTGCTCAAGTACCTACCGGGAGGGATCTGGCATCTGGTGGAGCGGGTCCGGGTGCTGCGTCCGGCGATTGGCGGCGGCCCTGCCCTGGCCGGGGTGATCCTTGATCCACTCTTGATCGTGGCGGCGTCAGTTCTTGTTGTGGTTGCTGGTGGATGGCAGCAGGGTCTTGCCCTGCTGGCTCCATGGCCCGCGTTGTTGATGATTTCCCGCTGGCGCGAGCCCCTTCTGCGTCGACTGGAGCGTTCCAAGGCGGCGCAATTGCAGTCGGTTTGGAGTGGGCCCCTGGAAAGTGAGGGAAGCGGTCGCGGCGGCTATCCCTGGCGGCCCCTCGGCCTTCAGCTGCTGTTTGTGCTCTGCCGCTTTGCCGGGTTCTGGTGCAGCGTGCAGGCCTTCGGCATTCAAAGTCCGGCACCATTTACCTGGCTTGCGGCCTTTGGTCTGGCCTATGCCGTTGGTCTGGTGGTGCCTGGTGCCCCCGGGGGGCTCGGGGTGTTTGAGGCCACCCTGCTGCTGCGTTTGGGTGCTGCCGTGCCAGAGGCACAGTTGCTCGCGGTGGTTCTCAGCTACCGACTCCTCTCCACCCTGGCCGATGTTGTTGCCAGCGGGGCACTGGTGGCCGATCGGATGCTGGGCCAACGTTTGAAACGCCACCGCTGACCCCCGTGTTGTTGTGTTGCTGAGTCGTCGCCGGATGCTGCAGTTGGTGCTTGGCACCGGTTTCACGGCAGCGGCCCTGCCCTTGAGCGCCGCCAGGGGAGTTGTTCAACGGGTTGGGCTGATCAGCGATCTCAACAGCAGCTATGGCTCCACCCGCTACATCCCTGCCGTTGATCAGGGGCTGGATCAGCTCATTGGCCTGCAGCCGGATCTGGTGGTGTGTGCTGGCGACATGGTCGCGGGTCAGATGCGAGGCCTCAGTAGTCAGCAGCTGGATGCCATGTGGCGGGGCTTTGATACGTCTGTTCTGCAGCGGCTTCAGGCGGCGAACATTCCACTACTGCCAGCGATCGGGAACCATGACGGTTCACCGGGTTTCCCCGAGGATCGTGCCGCTTTGCGTCGGTTCTGGACCCCGATCCGTTCACGGATGGGATTGGCGTTTGTGGATGCCTCTCAGTTCCCGTTTCGCTACTCGGTGCTGCAGGACGGGATCTTCTGGCTGGTCTGGGATGCCAGCTCAGCCCGTGTTCCTGATGATCAGCTGCTCTGGGCACAACAGCAGTTGGCCAGCACCAAGGCACAAAAGGCTCATGCTCGGTTTGTGGTGGGTCATCTCCCCCTGGCTGGGGTTGGTCTGGGCAAGGATCGCCCCAGTGAGGTGTTGGAGCGGGGAGGTGCACTTCAGGCCTTGATGGATGCCGCCGGCGTGCAGGCCTACATCAGTGGCCATCACCACACCTGGTTCTCCAGCCGTCGTGGCCAGCTCGATCTGATCCAGCTCGGCGCCTTGGGCAGCGGCCCCCGGCGCCTGTTGCATGGTGAAGCGCCAGCACAGCAGACCTTCACCTTGTTGGAGATCGATGGGGGTAGGGGCACCCTCCGTGAAACCACCTACGCCGTGTCCACAGGACGGCCGCTCTCCTGGTCAACACTCCCGCTCCGTCTCAACACCCGTGCTGGCTTGCTCCAGCGCAATGCATCAGAGCGGTTGCTGCGGGGATGACGAGCCCTCTCGTCTGGAGGCGTGATCCAACGTTGGCACCAAGGCCATGGCGGCGATCAGCCCCAGAACGAGGATCATCAGGGCCGGCAACATCGCTTCGGCCAATCGTTCATCGCCGGCGTATTGGAATACGCGCACTGAGAGCGTGTCGAAGTCAAAAGGCCGCAGGGCGAAGGTGAGGGGAAGCTCTTTCACCGTGTCCACGAACACCAGCAGCAGTCCGACGGTGATCGGTCCGCGCAAAAGGGGCAGATGCACCCGTTGGAGCACGCGCTGCCACGGTGATCCCATCCCCGTCGCCGCCTCATCGAGGCTCGGGCTGATCCGTTCCAGGGCTGCGTCCAGGCCTCCTTTCGCCACCGCCAGAAATCGATCGCTGTAGCCCCACAGCAGCAGGAGCAAGGGGGCGACCTGCCAGGGGGCGCCAGTGAGCAAAAGCGCCAGAGCCAGCACCGTGCCGGGGATGGCGTAGCCCGTCCCGGCCAGGAAGGTGAGGCTTTTCAGCCATGGGGCGCTGGACCAGCGTTTGGCGATGGCCAGCACCAGCGCTGCCGTTACCGCCAAAACAGCAGCGACTAGAGCCAGCAAAAGACTGCGGCCGCTCAGGCTGATCAGATCGTCGTTCCAACTGCTTTGGAGCTGATCCAAGTTGCTGGCGACCCACAGCAGTGGGGTGCCCAGGCTCACGATCGGAGGGATTACGGCGAGCAGTTGCGCCACCCCAGCACGGAATCCATGCAGGTGCCAAGCGGTTGCGTCTCCGCCGGCCACACCATCGCTCCAGCGCCGACTGCGCCTGCGCAGGCTGCGTTCACACACCACCAACGTCAACACGATCACCAGTGTGATCAAGGCCAAGCTGATGGCGCCTGCCGGATCGCCGTTGGACTGCCAGGTTTCCAGGATGCCCGCGGAGAGACTTGGGATGCCGAGAAGCTGCACGGCACCCAGCTCATTGACCACTTCCATTCCCATGAGAGCGACGCCGGCTCCGATCGCGGGCAGTGCAATGGGTAAGGCCACACGCCGGAAGGCTGACCAGGGACCGACCCCCAGGCTCCGGCATGCCTCCAGCTGACGCTGGCCGCTGACTGAGAAACTTTCAGTGCTCAGCAGGAACACATAGGGGTAGGTCGTCAGGGTCATCACTGCGATCCCCCACCCCATGCCGTGAATGGTCCAGCTGTGGCGACTGCCCAGATCAACGAGGATCGCCGAGAGGAGATAGGCCGGCGCTGCCAGGGGAATCAGCTGGGCGATGCGCAGCCATTGCCGCCCAGGAAAACGGCAGTTGCACAGCAGCCAACCGTTCGCTGTGCCAAGCAAGGTGCCCAGCGTTGCTGTTCCGAGCAGCAGCTGAATGGTGCCAACGATCTGGCGCATGCCATCGGGGCCAAGATCGCTGAAGCCGCTATGCCAAGACGTCAGGGCCTCCCTCACCAGCGTCAGTACCGGCCAGATGGCAACCAGGCCCGTGATGGAGGCGATCAGGATCAGGGCCAGCCGGGTTGGGCTTGGAACAACACTCCGGTTGGGCAGCAACTTCACTTCAGCGATGGGCCGGACACCGTTGTCGCGACATGGCGTTGCGACATTGCCATGGAACGAGTCTGGCGATGAACGATGGGGATCTGATTCAGGGCGTGCAAACCGCACACCGGCTTCGATCATTTGTCACACTCATAAGCTCGGTCGGTTCCCAAGCTTCATCTGATCTGTGGAACAGCTGCTCCCGATGGAGCCAACGGTTGCTTTAAACGGGGTCTGGCACAGCTACGGCGATGCCTCTGACGGCTGGACCCTGAAAGGGGTGGATCTCCAGGTGGCGCCAGGGGAGCTGCTTGGCCTGCTGGGCCCCTCCGGCTGTGGCAAGACCACTCTGCTTCGCTTGATCGCTGGCTTTGAACGCCCTCGGCGCGGCACGGTGCAGCTGGATCAGCGCATGGTGGCTGGAGATGGGATCTGGATGGAACCGGAACGTCGGGGCGTTGGCATGGTGTTCCAGGATTACGCCCTATTTCCTCACCTGAACGCTTGGCAGAACGCCAGTTTCGGTTTGCCCCGGCTGAATCCCAACCGTGAGCGCGTGGCCTGGTTGTTTGAGTTGCTGGGGCTGAAGGGGCTCGAGCAGCGCTACCCGCACCAGCTTTCCGGTGGCCAGCGGCAGCGGCTGGCGTTGGCACGCGCTTTGGCCCCAGCGCCAAGGGTTGTTCTGCTTGATGAGCCTTTTTCAAGCCTTGATGTGGAGGTGAGGCTCCGCCTGCGCAGTGAGCTCTCCTCCGTGCTGGACGCCTGCGGTGCAAGCGGCGTGATCGTCACCCATGACCCAGGAGAAGCTCTGGCGATTTGCGATCGCGTGGCCGTCATGCGGGATGGCGTGCTGCATCAATGTGCATCGCCCCCCGAGATCGTCAGATCACCGGCGACGCCTTTTGTTGGATCCTTTGTGCTCCAGCGCAATTTGATTCCGGTTCAGGCCCATAGCCAAGGACAGTTGTCTTGTCTCTTGGGAGACCTGGATGAATCTGCCCCATGGGTCCAGGCGGACCGCAAAGCCTCCGGTGACTGTTGTTTGCTGGTGGATCCGCATGACATCAATGTCGTCGCCGATGCCGAAGGAGAGGCCAGCGTCCTGGGTCGTGAATTTCTGGGGGATGCATGGGAGTACCGAATCCGTGTCGCGGAAGTGATGGTGCGGGCCCACTGTTCGATCGAACAGGAGCATCCCCCCCACACCCGTTGTCGCCTCAGCTTCAGGGATGGGGCCAGAGTCACGCTGCTTCCGCTTGGCCAGGCGTTGGCATAAAAAATCCCCCGCCGCAGCGGAGGATTGAGGAAAAAGAATTGATGTCTTCAGCGTTGGTGATGACGCACCGGGATGGGCACAAGTACCGGCTGGCGTAAGCCACCACCGCCGTTGTCATCGTCGGAATCAGCCAGAAGCCACAGCAGCAAGCTGGCGAGAACAAAAACCGTTCCGAGCAGCAGTGGTTCGACCATTGAGGTTTGTCCCGTGAAGCGCAGAATAAGCACCATTCCCTGGTTCTGCTGAATCAGCTGAAACCTTTTCCTGCATCCGGTGCCACACAGGCCTTGAGTTGCTCCCGCAGTTTGTTGTGGTCGATGTTGCGGCCGATCAGCACCAATTGATTTTTGCGATCACCGGTCCAGTCGGTGTCGTCGATGGAAAAGCGTTTGCCCGCCAGATGGAACACATGTCGGCGTTCGCTTTCGTTGAACCAGAGGATTCCCTTGGCCCGGAACACCTCCTGGGGCATTTGGTTGTCCAGGAAGTTCTGGAATTTGCGCAATGCGAAGGGGCCATCACTTTGGAAGGACAGGGAGGTGAATCCCTCGATGTCCTGATGGTCGTTGTGGCTATGGCTGTGGCCATGGTGATGGTGTCCGTCCCCATGGCTGTGATCGTCCCCATGGCTGTGATCGTCCCCATGGCTGTGATCGTCCCCATGGTCGTGGCTGCAGTGGCCATGGTCGTGGTCGCAGTCGCTGTGATCCAGGCTCGGATCGTCGGCGGGGGAACACACCTTGTCGGATTCGAACAGTCCGACACTGAGCAACAGGGCAAGGGGCACCTCTCCTTTCACCGACCGCAGGATCCGCGCATCGTTCTTGACGGCTCTGAGTTGCTCTTCGACGGTCTCAAGCCGCTCCTCGGAGACGAGGTCGCACTTGTTCAGCAGCAGGATGTCGCCATAAATCACCTGGGCCCGGCCAACTTCCGTGTCCAGCACGACGTCGTCGAAGTTTTCTGCATCGATCAAGGTGATGATCGAATCGAGGCGGGTTTGGTCCCGCAGCTCACTGCCAAGGAAGGTCATGGCCACCGGCAGGGGATCGGCCAGGCCGGTGGTTTCGACGACGATGTAATCGAGCGGCTCCGGACGTTCAATCACCCGTTCCACCGCCTCCATCAGCTCGCCGTTGATCGAGCAGCAGATGCACCCATTGCTCAGCTCCACCATGTCTTCATCGGTGGTGACGACCAGATCGTTGTCGATCCCGATTTCACCGAACTCATTCACCAGCACTGCGGTCTTTACCCCCTGCTGATTGCTCAGGATGTGATTCAGCAGCGTGGTTTTTCCTGCTCCGAGGAAGCCGCTGAGAATGGTGACCGGGACGCCCGGACTGGCTGGTGCGGTGATCATGCGCATGGACCCGTTCGACTCATGCTGGCAGCAGAGCGTCAATGTCGCTGGCCAGCTCTACATCCAGGCTGCTGAGGCCGCCGAGATCATGGGTGGTCAGGTCGATTGAAACGCGGTTGTAGACGTTGCTCCAGTTCGGATGGTGATTTTTGGATTCGGCCAGCAAGGCCACCTGTGCCATGAACCCAAAGGCCTCCACGAAGCTGTTGAACTGCAGATCGCGGTGCAGCCTGTCTCCGTTCACAACCCAATTGGGCAGGGTTGTGCTGAGTGCCGACTTCTGGGCGGCATCGAGAGGTTCAACTGGCATGTAAGCCCTGAATCACCCCTCCATCGTGGCTGGAGCCGGTCGTCAGTCGCTCAGGTCATGCAATCGATCAATCATCAGATCGGTGTCGGTATCGATGCCGTCATCGGTTTCCCAGGTGTTGGGGTTGTGGCGGGCCTGAATGGCTTGATTGATCCGTTCGCCATTGCGCAGGTTCAATAGGGTTTGCGGCGTGGCTGAAGTGTTCTGCGTGGTGCTCTCAGGGGTGGGGCGGCTGGAGGATTCACCGAACAGGTGGCAGGCGATCGTTCTGGTATGAGCAGCGCTTCGGTGCTCCCAGAGGTAAACGGCTTGCCAGGTGCCCAGCAGCAGTTGCCCCCTGCTGACGCTGAGGCTCAGGGTCTGGCTGGTGAGCGCGGTTCGGATGTGGGCCGGCATGTCATCGGCTCCTTCGTCGTCATGGAGATAACGGCGGTGTTCTGGAACGATATCGGCCATCCATGCATCCAGGTCCTGCAGCACCCGTGGATCGGCGTTCTCGTTAATGGTGAGGCTGGCGCTGGTGTGCAGACAGGTGAGATGCAGAACGCCCTGGTCCAGACCCGTGCTGCGGATCCAGGAGTTCAACCGCCCGTCCAGCCTGGTGAAGCCCCTCCCCGGGGTTTGAACTGTGATCTGATGCAGGATCTGCTGCACGCCCACCGCTCTCCAGCGTTCTTTCCTTACTTTGCGTGCTGAAGCAACGTCTTAGTCCATGGCCAGCCCTTCTGCCCCAGAACTGACCCTGCTGTTCGACGGAGGTTGTCCATTGTGTGTGCGCGAAGTTCGGTTTCTGCAGCGGCGTGACCGTCAGGCCCGCCTGGCTTTTGTCGACATTGATGCCCATGGTTACGTCGCAGAGGCCCATGCCGGCATCAGTTACCGGGTGGCCATGGGCCGCATTCATGCCATCACTGGCTCCGGAGAGGTGCTGCGTGATGTGGCCGTCTTCCGTGAGGCCTATCGCCTGATTGGTCTGGGGTGGCTCTACGCACCGACCCGCTGGCCCTTGATCGGCAGCGTGTTCGATTGGGTCTATGGGATTTGGGCCGCCCGTCGCCTTCAGATAACCGGGCGCGCCGACCTTGAGACCCTGTGCCAAGGCCGCTGCGAGATGAACTGACCGGTTCCTATCGAACGGTCTGCGGTTGTCGGTAAATCAGCTTGAGCGGCCAGAGAGCCATGGGCAGGGCGATTCCCAGTGCCGCCTGCAGCATCAATCGGCGCATAGGTCCAGAACGTCTGAACCGCTTCACCATGGCCTGCATCGCTGCTGCGATGCCACTCCGGGTGTCGTTAAGGTGACGAAAAATGGAGCTAGATGGCTTCTGCCGCAATGGCTTGGGGGCAGCTGGGAGCCCATTTGAGAGAGACGCAGCTTCTCGGCTCGATTCAGAGCACCTTGTACTGGGACCAGAACACCCGCATGCCCTCTGCCGGGGCGTCCTGGCGGGGTGAGCAGCTCACGCTGCTGGCGACCCAGCTTCATGCTCGTCAGAGCTCTGCGGCCTATGCGGATCTGCTAGTCGAAGCGCGTCAGCACTGGAACTCCGGCGAGCGATGCCCTGAGCAGGGCCGCAATCTGGATCTGCTGGAACAGGACCTGCAGCGGCAGCAGTCCCTTGATCCAGCTCTCGTTGCCGCCTTGGCCAAAGCCAAGGCCGAGGGTTACAACCGGTGGCAGCAGGCTCGATCGGCCTCTGATTTCAGCCTCTTCGCACCGGCGCTTCAGACCCTGATTGACTTGCGTCAGGAGCAGGCCAAACAGCTGGATGAGCCGCGCTCCTGTTGGGAGACCCTGGCGCAACCCTTCGAACCGGATCTTCGTCTAGAGCGTCTCGAGGCCTTGTTTGCTCCGTTGCGGCAAAGGTTGCCGCAATTGGTCGCTCAGGCATCCACCCGGCCACGCCCACGATCAGCGGACTGGGATCTCGAGGAGTCCAGCCAGCAAGATCTCTGTGATGAGCTACTCGGTGCCTGGGGCCGCAATCCCGCCATCACCTGCATGGCACGCTCGCCTCACCCCTTTTCGATCACGCTGGGACCGGCGGATTACCGCATCACTACGCGTGTAGTGCCAGGACAGCCGTTGTCGTGTTTCCTCGCCACCGCCCATGAATGGGGCCATTCCCTCTACGAACAGGGGTTGCCCGACCAGAGTCACCAATGGTTTGCCTGGCCGTTAGGACAGGCCACTTCGATGGCGGTGCATGAAAGTCAGTCGCTGTTCTGGGAGAACCGTGTTGCCCGGAGCCGTCCGTTCGCAGAGCAGTGGTGGAAGCGTTTTGCTCAGGTGGGGGCTCCCTTCAGCGGCGCCCAGGACATGTGGCAGGCGTTGAATCCGATGGCGCCTGGTTTGAACCGGGTTGAGGCCGATGAACTCAGCTATGGCTTGCACATCCTGATCCGCACGGATCTTGAAATTGCTTTGCTGGAGCAGGGTTTGGCGGTGAAGGATCTCCCTGACGAATGGAACCGGCGCTACCAGGAGCTCCTGGGGGTGCGGCCGATGAACGATGCCGAGGGATGCCTTCAAGATGTGCACTGGAGTGAAGGCCTGTTTGGCTATTTCCCCTCGTATCTGTTGGGGCACTTGATCAGTGCACAGTTGAGCGAAGCGATGGCGGAGGCTATCGGGTCTCCTGAGGAGTATTTGGAGCGCGGCGATGTCACGCCCTTGCTGGCTTGGCTGCGTGAGCACGTTCACCCGCTCGGCCGGAGTGTGAATGCCGATCAACTGGTGGACAGGGTCACAGGTCGGCCCCTCAGTACCGATGCCTTCCTCGACTATTTGGAGAACAAACTTGATCGGCTGCAACCGGCCCCCTAGTCGCGTGAAACTTGACGGGCGGAGGGGGCCCGTAGGATGCGCCGCGCTGTCCATCGCCGTTTATGGCCAACCTCGATCAGGCACCCAGCCGCAGCATGCCCAACCTGCTGCACGTGCTGCCGGCCTTCGCTGATGAAGCCGAACTTCGTCTCAACACGATCGTGGAGCTCAACTCCAACACGATCAACAAGTACGAGCTGATCACCGAAACTGGCCATCTCAAGCTGGACCGCGTTGGTTACTCCTCGCTGGCTTACCCCTTCGCCTACGGATGCATCCCCCGCACCTGGGATGAAGATGGCGATCCCCTCGACATCGAAATCGTTGGTGTCACCGAGCCCCTGATTCCCGGTTCGATTGTGGAAGCCCGCATCATCGGAGTGATGACTTTCGATGATGGTGGTGAAGTCGACGACAAGGTGATTGCTGTGCTTGCCGACGACAAGCGCATGGATCACATCAAGAGCTGGGAAGATCTCGGTGAGCACTGGAAGAAAGAGACCACCTACTACTGGGAGCACTACAAAGATCTGAAGAAGCCTGGCACCTGCTCGGTGAACGGTTTCTTCGGCAATGAAAAGGCAGTTGAAATCATCAAGAGCTGCGAGGCTCGCTATTTGGCTGAGATCGATCCCAAGTTGGTCGACTGAACGCTTCGGCGATCGATTGCTGATCAGGCGGGGGATATCCCCCGCTTTTTTCATGGCTCAGCGTTGGAACATGTTCACCAGGACGGCGTGGTCGCACTGGGTTCAGATTCGCGCGGCCGTCAGCCTGGGCTGCGTGCGGATGCTCAACAGCCACATCCGGCTGCTGCTTGACGCTGTGGATGTGGGAACGCGCCTGGAGATTCGCAGTTGATCAGGCTTCCGGGCGGACGGTGTCGAAGATCTCTTTGAGGATCTCCCCAGCACCCTGACTCTTGAGGGTGCTGGCGAGAGCGATGCCGATGGCTTCGGCGTCGCTTGCCGCGCCACTGGCTTGGTCGCGGATCAGACGTTTGCCATCAAGGCTGGCCACCATCCCGGTGAGGATCAGTTGATCGCCTTCGAAGCGTGTGTTCACGCCGATGGGAACCTGGCAGCCACCCTCCAGTTCCCGCAGGAAAGCACGTTCGGCCAGGCAGCGCTGGGAGGTGGGGGTGTGCTCCAGTACTTTGATCGCCTCGAGCACTTCGGGCTTGCCCTCCACGCATTCAATCCCCAGGGCTCCCTGCCCAACGGCGTGCAGAGAGATGTCGCCGGGGATCAGCTGGTGGATCCGATCGCCGAAGCCAAGCCGGCCCAGGCCTGCCGCAGCCAGGATCAGGCAGTCGTAATCGCCGCTGTCCAATTTTTCCAGCCGAGTGATCACGTTCCCCCGAACGTCCTTGAAGATCAGTTGGGGGTAGTGGTGACGCAGTTGAGCCAGGCGGCGCAGGGAACTTGTTCCCACTACTGAGCCTTCGGGAAGGGTGTCGAGCTTGTAGGCCTGGTTCTTGGCATTCACCACCAGCGCATCGGCCGGGTCTTCTCGTTCTGTGATGCAGCCGAGCATCAGCCCCTCCGGAAGGTTGGTAGGCAGGTCCTTAAGGGAGTGGACGGCGATGTCCGCGCGATCCACCAGCATCTGGGCTTCCAGTTCCTTGGTGAAGAGACCTTTGTCGCCGATCTTGGCCAGGGCAACGTCCAGGATCTTGTCGCCCTGGGTGGCCATGGCTTCCACCGTGATCTTCAGGCCGGGATGGGCCTTCTCCAGTTCAGCTTTGACCCAGTTGGTTTGCACCATGGCCAGCTGGCTGCGTCGTGAGGCGATGCGCAGTTCGGTGAGGGCCATGGAAAGGGCGAATCAGCCGCCCAGCCTACGCTTTTGGCCTTGGATTCAATGGTTCGCCTTTACGAGGTTGTGAAGCTTCGAAAGGGAAGATCTCTTTATGAAGAACGCTTAACATTCGCGAGCAACGCAGCACAGTCATGCCCGGACCCGTCGTCAATGGCGTTCGTCAGGCCGGAGCAATTTGCTCTGTTGCCGCGGACCCCGAAGAGCAGGAGGCCATGCTTCCCTTGGTTGCTGAGGGCTCCATCCGTCTGATCCTGTTGTGCAGTGGCGATGTCCTGATGGCTCGGCTACGCCACACCACAGACCGCGATGGAGACCACGCATATCAACTGCTGCGGCCCCGTCTCGTGCGATCAGCGGCACAGCCCGCACAGGACGCTCAGTCCAGTTGGGTGCTTCAGCCTTACCTGGCGAACCTGACCTCGCAGCACAATCTGGTGCTGTTCAAGGGGGCGGTGGCCTCCGTGCTTGAACCGGACGCTCGACTGCTTCAGGCCTATGCGCTTGAGACACGCCAGGAGTGCCCACTGGAAGAAACTCCAGTGGAGCGCCTGAAGCGTGCCTTTCAGGAATTCACTGAAACCTTCGAAAGCAGTCAGTGAATCTGTGGCACTGAAGTTTTGCTTTCCAAAGGAAAACCCCAGCCTCAGGCTGGGGTTTGATCTCTTCCGTGTGAGGAGGGCGTCTCAATTCCCTCAAGTTCTCTTATAAGAGACCTCCCTGTCATTCAGCCAGGGGGAATGTACTTATGGATTACTCCTGTGACTGTTTGATGGCGGGCTGAGTGCGGGCTTACTTGATGTATTCCTTGAGCACCCCATTGCGGTTGGGGTGGCGCAATTTGCGCAGGGCCTTGGCTTCGATCTGACGGATCCGTTCCCGGGTCACATCAAAAATCTGGCCAATTTCCTCGAGAGTCTTCATCCGCCCGTCGTCCAAGCCGTAGCGCAGGCGCAGGACATCGCGCTCGCGGGGGCTGAGGGTGGCCAAAACACCCTCCAGGTCTTCACGAAGCAGGTTCTTGGCAACGTCCTGCTCGGGATTCTCGATGTCGGCTTCGATGAAATCGCCCAGGCGGGAATCCTCTTCCTTGCCGATGGGGGTCTCCAGGGAGATTGGAAGCTGGGCGCTCTTGGCAATGAAGCGCAGTTTTTCGATGGTCATTTCCATCGATTCCGCGATTTCCTCTTCTGTTGGCTTGCGGCCGAACTCCTGGGAGAGAACCTTGGTGGTCTTCTTGATCCTGGAGATCGTTTCATAGAGGTGCACCGGCAGGCGAATGGTGCGGCTCTGGTCGGCAATGGCGCGTGTGATGGCCTGGCGAATCCACCAGGTGGCGTAGGTGGAGAACTTGTAGCCCTTTTCGTGGTCGAACTTCTCGGCTGCGCGAATCAGGCCAAGGCTTCCTTCCTGAATCAGGTCTTGGAAGCTCAGGCCCCGATTCATGTACTTCTTGGCAATCGAGACCACCAGGCGCAAGTTGGATTGCACCATCTTTTCCTTGGCCCGGCGGCCGAGCATCAAGCGCCGGCGGAAGCGGATGAGCGGCATTTCCACTAAGGCCGCCCACTCTTTGTTGTCGGGTTCCCGGCCGTTATCGCTTTCAAATTGGGCAGCCAGTTCCTCGAGATAGAGGAGATCGGCGATTTTGCGGGCCAGTTCGATCTCTTCGTCGGGACGCAGTAGGCGGATCCGCCCGATTTCCTGCAGATAAACCCGGATGGAGTCTTCGGTGTAGACGCCTTTGGGGCCGATCTTGATGCTTGCGAGGGCTTTGGCCTTGGCTTCCTTCTCAGCAGCTGCGGTTTTGGCTTTTTCTTCTGCGGTTGGTTTCGTTGCTGCTGCTGCTTTGGCTGTTGATGCCTTGGTGGCGGTCTTCTTGGCGGTGGCTGCTTTCTTTGTTGTTGTGGCCTTTTTCGTTGTGGTTTTGGCCTTGGTGCTCTTCGCCGCAGCCTTTTTGGTGCTTCCCGAAGCCTTGGCTTGATCGGCCGCGGCGAGCAGTTCGTCGGCCGCGGCGCTCAGGTCCTTCGCACTCGCCTTGCTGGTTCGTCGGCGTGCGGGGGCTTTTTTGGCTTCTTTGTCGGAACCCTTGGCAACTTCCTTCACCTTGCCGTCAGCATTGGCCATAAGAACGATGTCCGGCTTTGCAGCTTTGGTGGCAGCAGGGGTCATGGTGATAGTCGAAGTCGGATAGAGAGGAAATGCAACAGCGGCAACAACGCACCAACGGCAATGGCCGAAACCTGGAATTCCGTTCAAACGAAAAAGAACTACACAGCTGACGCTGAGACGGAGTTCATGGTCTGATGGTGGTGTCCGCGAGTCGACGAAACGCTTGGACGGATTGTCTCTGTGCTGTCCGGGGTGGTCTCAGACCGGTCAAAGTGGCAAGGAACAAGACCTTGACTTCAGACTCTGTGTCTTCCCTCTGGATCGAGCGCAGGGTTGGCAGAAACTGCCCAACCTGTCCACGTTAATGAAGTCTTCCGAAGTTTGCAAGGTCCTGTCGCATTCGCGGAGATGTGTTGAGGTCTGGCTGGAGGCTGGGCGGGAAGGACGCTCCTTCAGTTATGCCGCAGATCCCAGCATGGGTTTGAAGCCGGGAGATCTGGTGCGGGTACGCCTCCGGGGTCGAGCCATGCATGGCCTTGTGGTGGAGGAGCGGGAGTGGGCTGAGCAGGATCCTCAGGCGCTGCAACCGGTGGAATCACTCCTCCAGCGAGCTGCTGTCGATTCGGATTGGTTCAGCTGGCTGGAGCGGGTGGCGGACCGTTGCCATCTCAGTGTCTTCCGCACATTGAAGGCGGCTCTGCCGTCGGGCTGGATTGGTCAGGCTGGCCAGCGTTCCCTGGCCGGCGGGCGTCAGATGTGGTGGATCCAAGCCCGGGTCACCCCTGATGCTGGGAACCCACCCACCCCTCGCCAGCGGGAGCTTCTGGCTTGGTTGGAGGGCCAGGGCGATGGCGCTTGGCAACGAGACCTGGTGGCCAGTGGGTTTGGGGCGCAATTGCTGCCGCCCCTGATCCAGCAGGGCTACCTGGTGCGTGAGCAGCGTCGTTGTGAGGACAAGGGTTCTTCAGCTGGTTCTGGTCCCAAGGAGCTTCCCCAGTCCTTGACCGCTGAGCAGCAGGACGTGGTGAAGGCCTATCAACAGCTTCCTCCGGGGCGCGGACTGCTGCTCTGGGGAATCACCGGCTCCGGCAAGACCGAGGTGTACCTCCAACTGGCTGCCCAGGAGCTGGAGCGGGGCCGGCACGTCCTGCTACTCACCCCTGAGATCGGATTAATCCCCCAACTCGTTGACCGCTGCCGCAGACGTTTCGGCTCGCGCGTCGTGGAATACCACAGCGGTTGCGGTGACGCCGAACGGGTTCGAACCTGGCGCCGCTGTCTTGCTGCCGAACAGCCGTTGGTGGTGGTGGGAACCCGCTCCGCTGTGTTCGTGCCGTTGAAGCCGCTGGGTCTGGTCGTTCTGGATGAGGAGCACGACACCTCTTACAAGCAGGATGCCCCAATGCCCTGCTACCACGCCCGGGACCTGGCAATGGACCGGGTTGTGATGCAACAGGCGAGGATTGTGCTGGGCAGTGCCACGCCGTCGCTCGAGAGCTGGATTCAATCGGGCCCGGAACGTGCCTTGACCTTGGTGCGCCTGACTGAGCGGATTTCCCGGCAGTCCCTACCTCCTGTGCATGTGATCGACATGCGCCATGAGCTGGCCGAAGGGCACAAGCGTCTGGTCAGTCGCGCCTTGATGGATCGTCTTGCGGCGCTGCCGGAGCAGGGCGAACAGGCCGTTGTTTTGGTGCCTCGTCGGGGATACAGCCCCTTTTTGAGCTGCCGCAGTTGCGGCGAGGTGGTGATGTGCCCCCACTGCGATGTGGCGCTCACCGTTCACCGCAGCCAGGCCGGACGTCAGTGGCTGCGTTGCCACTGGTGTGATCATCGTGAAGACCTGGAGAACCGTTGCAGTCACTGTGGTTCCACGGCCTTCAAACCGTTTGGGGCCGGGACGCAGAAGGTGTTGGAACTGCTCTCTCAGGAGCTCGAAGGCCTTCGTTTGCTTCGCTTTGACCGCGATTCCACCGGCGGACGTGATGGCCATCGACGCCTATTGGACCGTTTTGCTGCCGGAGAAGCCGACGTCTTGATCGGCACGCAGATGCTGGCCAAGGGCATGGATCTGCCTCGGGTCACCCTGGCGGCGGTGCTCGCGGCGGATGGGCTTCTGCATCGCCCCGACCTCCGCGCAGGAGAGCAGGCCCTGCAGTTGCTGTTGCAGTTGGCGGGCCGTGCCGGGCGAGGTGAGCGACCGGGGCAGGTGTTAGTGCAGACCTACACCCCAGAGCATCCGGTGATTCAACATCTGGTGGATGGTCGGTATGAAGCGTTTATCTCTCAGGAGGTGGCGCTCCGTAAGGAAGCTGGTCTGGTGCCCTTCAGTCGCGCTTGTCTGCTGCGACTGTCTGGAGATTCCCCCAGCAAAACAGCAACGGCGGCAGCGGTGCTGGCGGAGCGGATCCGGCCAATTTGTCAGCTCCAGAGCTGGTGGTTGTTGGGTCCGGCCCCAGCGCCTGTGGCCAGGGTTGCTGGCCGAAGCCGATGGCAGCTGTTGCTGCACGGTCCGGCGGGCTCCCCGCTTCCGCTGCCTTCGGGGCAGGCCCTCTGGGATGGCTTGCCCAAGGGTGTGGCGCTCACTGTGGATCCCGATCCGCAGCAGCTTTGATCAGGAGGGCAGTTCCGGGAAGCCAAAACCCAGCTTCCGACGCACCACCTGCAGCACCATGCTGCTGATCAGCAGCATCAGGATCACCACGCCCCCCAGGCCAAGCGGATTCCAGCGCCATCCCTGCCAGCTGACTTCGGTAGTGGTACCGGAAAGAGCCGTGCGCTCCACCTGCCCGTGGTTGAGGCTCAGATGAACATCGAGCCCAGGGATCTCGGGCAGATTGCTGAGGTCCAACATCAGCTGCACGTGCTGCTGCACCCCCAGCAGCCAGTTGCGTTCTTCGAGCTTGAGCGTCGGTGCCGGGAGTGAGACTCCAGCTGCGCGACCAGCCACGGCGACCACGGCCGCCATTTGTTGCGCCAGCTCGTGCGAAGAAGCAACACGGCTGCTGATCTGTTGGCGTCCTGAGCCTGTTTGTTCGATCTTCAGCCCGGGCACCTCCCGTTGCAGGTCTCGCTCGAATTGCTCCTGCCAGGGCAGCGGGCGTTGCTGGGTGCTCCGCACGTCCCAGGTGAGGGCCAGTCGATCCGGGCCGCGAAGGTCGAGATCAGCCTCGATTCGGACGCAACCACTCAGCAACAGCGTGATCCCCAGCAGAACCGCCATCACCAGCACGGCGAAACCCGCCGCCGGTGAACGCGTCGGCCCCGTGGGTGGTGGTGGCGGAGGTTCGGGACGCCGCGACCGCCGCCGCCGCATGGTGGAGGTCTGCCCGCTCCCGGAGCCATTCAGCTCCAGTTGCGGCATCCGCATCGACCAGCGTTCCGGACGATCCAGGCTTGGGGCCTCGAGAACCCCGAGCAGTTGTTTGGCCTGCTGGCGCAACTTGGGATCGTGGGAGCGACTCAGCAGCCTGCAGGTGGCGATGGCTTTGTCGTCCTGCCCCTGGCCCATCCAGGCGGTGATCATCAGGAGCCGAAGGCCCGGCCCTTCCGGGCTATTGAGCGGGTGTTGCTCTGCCAGGGGGAGAAGCAGCTCCAGGCCCTGGCCGTAGTCCCCGCGCTCCAGGGCTGCCTCCGCTTCAGAGAGGTCTAGTGCTGCGTCCTGCTCGCTCACCCTTTATCCGCGTCCCACCACCATGGTGCCGATGCCGGCGTCGGTGAAGACTTCGAGCAGGAGGGCATGGGGAACCCGGCCATCAATGATGTGGGCGGCTGATACGCCCTGAGCCAGGGCGCGGATGCAACATTCGGTTTTGGGCGTCATGCCCCCTGCGACCACGCCCTCCTTGATCAGTTGTCGCGCCTCTGAGAGGCGCAGTTTGCGGATCAGCGAGTCGGGGTCATCCCGATCTTCAAGGATGCCGGGTGTGTCGGTCAGCAAGATCAGTTTTTCGGCTTCCAGGGCCGCAGCCAGCTCTCCCGCCACCGTGTCGGCATTGATGTTGTGGGCTCGCCCGTCATCGGGGGTTGCGGCAACGCTGGAAATGACGGGCACGTAACCCTTCTCCAGCAGCGGTTCGAGCACATCGGGATTGACGCGGGCAACATCCCCCACCAGCCCATGGCTGCCATTCCCCCAGGGGCGTGCCTCCACAAGACTTCCGTCACTTCCGCTCAAACCAACCGCACGGGTGCCGAGCTGATTGAGGCCATTCACGATCTGCTTGTTGACGCGGCCCACCAGCACCATCTCCACCACGTCCATGGTGTCGGCGTCGGTGACGCGCAGTCCGTCCCGGAATTCGGCGGGAATTTCCAGACGCTGAAGCCACTGGTTGATTTCGGGCCCGCCGCCGTGAACCACTACGGGTTGGACTCCGACGCAGGCCAGCAGAGCCAGGTCGCGAAAGACGGCAGCCCGCAGCTCAGCATGTGCCATTGCGGCCCCGCCGTACTTGATCACGATGCGCCGACCGGCGAAGCGCTGGATATAAGGGAGGGCTTCGCTGAGCACCGACACCCTGAGGGCGTCATCGTTGTTCTGGGTCGATTGGGCCATGGCTTAGGCCTCACCCGCTGGAAGCAGAACAACGTCCAGCCTTTGTTCATCCAGTTCCTTGAGTTCCGCTCGCATCCCTTTTGCGAAGAAACGCCCCAGCCGCTCCTGCCGCTCTTGCCAGCGTTCGAGGGGAACTGCTCCCAGCAGGAAACGCATCCGCAGGCCATAGCCGCTGTCGGAATGCAGCTCTTCGATCTCTTCCAACTGCGGTGGGGTGTCTTCATCCCAGAGTTTGAGCGCTTCCAGCGACGACTCCAGGTGGGCCTTCTGGCCATAGCGCCAGCGCGTCACATCGCCGAGCAATTTGCCTAGTTCTGGGGCTGCAGCTTCGCGTTCCTTTTTAAAGGTCTTGCTCGGTGTCACCCGGATGGCGGGTGGGAGCTCCGACGATTTCAGGGCCAGCCCCCCCAACAAGATCGGGATTCCGTAGAAAATCGTGGGCAGGCTGAGGTTGGCGCTTCCGGTGGCGTAAGCGGTGGCACCGACCACGGTCAGCACGCCTCCGGCAATGGTGACGAGGCTGCCGGGAGAGAAGAAATCCTTCATGAAGGCCTTGGCTTGATCGTCATTTTGACCTCTAGGCCATCAGGATGGAGATCCACTGCCCCGATCTAGATGCCTGATCTATCATCGACCGGCATGGATGATCTGCTCAAGCAGCTCGACCGTGATCGCAGCTGGTTGCTGCAGCAGATTGATGGTGGCCGCTGGCCCGAGCTGCGTCTGGATCTTGCCGCCCTTGAACGGGAGCTCGGGCAACTGATCACCCGAGCCTCAGAGCTGCAGGACGAAGCGGGTCGTTAAGCGGCCACGACCCGCGAGTGTCCTGTGATTCAGAAGGGGATGTCGTCGGTGTCGGGCACGAGGGGTGCAGCATTCCAGCTAGCCGGTTCAGGTTCTTTCGCCACCTTGGTCGGTGCAGCCTCGGGGGCCTGGCGGCTGGGGGCCGGGGCTGAAGGGTTGCCGGAAGGAGCTGCACCCGTGGCTGCCGCGCCGATCGGATGAAGCCGAGCCAGAGTGAATTCAGCCCGTTTTTCCTTCATGCCATCGCCCCGGGGCATGGTGTTCATCCGCAGCCGGCCTTCTATCAGCAGCCGCTGCCCGGTCTGCACACGGTTCTGCAGCTCCTGGGCCAGGTTTCCCCAGCCCACCACTTTCAATTCACCCGGCGGATCGCCCTCCCGAAGGGGGTCAAAGCGCACGGCCATCTCCGCAATGGGAGTCTGGTTGTCCTGGGTGTATCGAACCGTCGGTGCGTCGATCACCTCCACTTCGAGCACGCAATGGTTCATGGCTTGAGCTGGTGTCGGCGCACATCCTGATGCAAGGCCCCGCGAATGACCAGCATCGTGTCCTGCTGCTGGCTGGAACCGGTGAAGGGCCGCGCTTGGTGACGGAGCTCACACGCCGCAATTGGCGTGTGAGCGTGAGTGTGGTGACTGCAACTGCAGCGAAGGCCTACGCGGGATTGCCTGTGGAGCGCATCTCAATCGGAGCCCTGCAGGGCATTGGCGGAATCAAGGCAGCTCTGCATCAGGCCGGCCCTTTCCGTTGGGTGGTGGATGCCACGCATCCTTTTGCGGCTCGAATCAGCCATGACCTGGTCACGGCTTGTGCGGATCTCGGCCAACCGCTGCTGCGTTATGAGCGTCGCCTTGAACCGCTGGGAGCGGCCTCTCTCCTGGCTGATGCCGATGCATTGGCATCCCAACCGCTCCAGGGTCAACGCCTGTTGCTGGCCATTGGAGGTCGTCATCTTCAGGCCTTGACTGCTGCTGTGCGCCACGCCGGAGCAATCCCATATGGCCGTGCGCTTCCCTCCCCCGATGGATTGCGAGCAGCCTTGCGGGCGGGTTTGCCCCCGGATCACCTGGCCGTGGTGCGTCCTCTACAAGGTGAGGTGCCGGGATCGATCGAGCGGTCTCTTTGCCGTCGCTGGGACATTGAGGTGGTGCTCTGCCGCCAGTCCGGTGGTGTGACGGAACAGCTCTGGCATCAACTCACCACAGATCTGGGGCTGAGCTTGCTGCTGCTGCGGCGTCCCTCCCCCCCCAACAGGATGAATTGTGTCGAGGATGTCTGCAGCCTGATGGATCGGCTTGAGCGTGATTAAAGCGAGTGGGCTTGTGCTGGCCCTCACCACGGAAGCGAATGCTGAGCGCGCCCAACAGCTGGCAGAGGTTTTGCTGGGGCGCCATCTCGTGGCCTGTGTGTCAATCCAGCCCGTTCAGTCGTTCTATCGCTGGGAGGGGGTGCTGCAGGCGTCCCATGAGGTCCAACTGCTGATGAAGACCTCCGCTCAGCATTTGGACGCGCTGCGCTCGGCCGTCTCAGAGCTGCACAGCTACGACACCCCCGAGTGGTTGTGCTGGCCGGTGACGGCATCACCGGCCTATGGGGCCTGGGCAATCGCTGAGCTCAGTTCAGATGCGTCTCCGCCAGCTGCTTAAGGGAGACCTGGGAGCGGGCCCCCAGTTGGGTCACAATCTGGCCGGCGCAGAGGGCTCCGAGCTCACCACAGCGCTCAAGTGACTCGCCCTGGGTGAAGCCATGCAGAAATCCCCCGGCATAGAGGTCGCCTGCTCCAGTGGTGTCCACCAGGTCTCCAAGGCCGAAGATGCCGACATCCCAGCGCTGGTCTCCACTCAGCACGACGGATCCCTGGGCACCACGGGTGATCGCAATCACTGAGCAGCAGCCGCGCACCCGCGCGAGGGCTTGGTCGAAATCGTCGGTCTCGTAGAGCGACTGAATTTCAACGTCATTGGCGAACAGCACGTCGACGTGGCCATTCACCAGCTCGAGAAAACTCGATCTGTGCCGATCCACACAGAAGCTATCGGAGAGGGAAAGAGCCACCTTGCCGCCTGCTTCACGGCAGGCTTCGGCGGCGGCGATGAAGGCCCGTTTGGCGGCTGGACTGTCCCAGAGGTAGCCCTCCAGGTAAAGCACCTTGGCCTGCTTGACCATGGAGAGGTCGAGATCCTCTGGCTCCAGTTGGGTGGAAGCCCCAAGGAAGGTGCACATGGTCCGCTCGGCATCGGGCGTGACGTAAATCAGGCAGCGCGCTGTTGTGGATCCACTGGTGGCTGCCGGGGTCTCAAAGCGTGCCCCAACGTCCCGGATGTCATGGCTGAAAATGCTGCCGAGCTGGTCGTCCCGGACGCGGCCGATGAAACCAGCGCGTCCGCCGAGCTGGGCGATGCCCACCATGGTGTTGGCGACCGATCCACCGGATGTCTCGAGGCCCGTTCCACTGGCCTTGTAGAGAGCCTCAGCTTGCTGTTCATCGATCAGCGCCATGCTCCCTTTCTGGAGGCCGTGTTCAGCGATGAAACTGTCGTCCGTCTGCACCAGAACATCAACGATGGCGTTGCCGATGCCAACGACATCGAGATTGCAATCGCTGGGGAAACGGATCTCTGATGACATCGGGGCGTGGAAAGCAGCCCCGAAGTATGAACGTCAGCGGCTTAGGCGCTCAACAGGGCCCGCTTGGGGCCATGGATCGGATCTTCGACAACGATGGTCTGATCACGGCTGGCCCCCAGGGAGACAATGGCGATCGGCACCTCCATCAGATCGGCGAGGAAGCGCAGGTAATCCATGGCCGGTTTTGGGAGATCTTCAAGGCTGCGGCATTCCTCAGTGGAGCACTGCCAGCCAGGCAGCGTTTCGAAGATGGGTTTGCACTGGGCGAAGTCATCGGCACTGCTGGGGAAGTGCTCGATTCGCTCGCCGTTGAGTTCGTAGGCCACGCAGACCTGAATTTCGTCCAGTTCGTCCAGCACATCCAGCTTGGTCACGGCCAGACAGTCCAAGCCGTTGACCTGCACGGCGTAACGACCGATCACGCCGTCAAACCATCCACAGCGCCTTTGTCGGCCAGTGGTGGTGCCGAATTCACCACCGCGTTCCGTGAGTTGGTCATTCAGGCTTCCGCTCAGCTCGGTGGGGAAAGGGCCTTCACCCACGCGGGTGGTGTAGGCCTTGGCGACGCCGATGACGCGGTCAATCAGGGTCGGGCCGACGCCTGCACCTATGCAGGCACCGCCGGAAACGGGATTGGAGGACGTGACGTAGGGGTAGGTGCCGTGGTCCAGGTCCAACAACGTGCCCTGGGCACCTTCGAAAAGGATGTTCTTGCGATCTCGCGCTGCCTGATGAATCGTCTGGGTGCACTCCACCACGTGGGGGGCGAGGCGTTTGCCGTATCCCAGATATTCCTGGATGACGTCTTCGGCGTTCAGGGGCGCAACGCCATAGATGGTTTGAAGAAGTTCGTTCTTCTCCTGAAGAGGGCCTTCAAGGCGATCCCTGAGCCGCTTTTCGTCCAGCAGGTCGATCACACGGATGCCGCTGCGTTGCGACTTGTCGGCGTAGGTGGGGCCGATTCCACGGCCTGTGGTTCCGATCCGTCGTGCTCCGCGCTGCTTCTCCATGGCCTGGTCGAGCAGGCGGTGGTAGGGCATCGTCACGTGGGCCGTGGATGCCAGGCGAAGCCCTGAAATATCAATGTCGTTGGCAATGAGCATGTCCAGCTCACCGAGCATCACCTTGGGATCCACCACCGTGCCGGATCCGATCAGACAGATCGTGTCGGGATAGAGGATTCCAGAGGGAATCAGGTGCAGCTTGAGCACACGATCGTCAACAACAATCGTGTGGCCTGCATTCACACCACCCTGGTAACGGACCACCACATCGGCGGAGCGGCTCAGGAGATCGGTGATCTTTCCTTTTCCCTCGTCACCCCACTGCGCTCCGATGACGACAACGTTGGCCAAGAACACGGCGGCCCGAAGCCGCAGATCTGCACAATCTGCGAGTATCTCAGATCTCGGGTGGCCTCGTCAAAACTGAACTTGTCTTGGCGGTTCAGCTGCCACGGACCACTGATTTCTCGGCCTTGTTGAGTTCTTTGGCGATGCGGTCATGAAGCGCTTCCGGCAGGGGGCGATTGGCGTATGAGGCGTAATGACCAGCCAGCGAATTCAGCGCGGTCTGCATTGTGGTGAAGGAGCTGAGTCCGTTCACACGGGGCTGAGGCCGATAACGAGACATGTAGTCGTTGATCAGGGCCCGCGCGTCGGCTTCAGCTTCGGCGTGGGTGGGATCGTCCTGAGGCAGGTCGATCATCGTCAGCAGAGTGCGGGAGACCGCCACGGTGTCTTCCACGTAGTCGCCGCTCAGACGAGCTTCAGCGTCCCCACTGCAGGCCGTCAGTAAGAGGCATAACCCGAGGCCAAGGGCTACGGCGGCCCGGCTGAGGGGGCGAAGCAGGCGTGTCAGTGCGGAGAGCATGAGACCCTTCAGTGTTTTCTGACTCTAGGGGTGGAGTGACTTGATCAGGCAGTTCACAGCCTCGGCGTGGGGAAGCTTTTGCGCCTCGCGGCTGCTGCGGCACACCAGTTCAACGGTGCCCTCGCTGGCGTCCCGACCCACCACGATCCGCCAAGGGATGCCGATCAGATCCGCGTCTTTGAACTTGACGCCGGCGCGTTCCTTGCGGTCGTCGAGGAGCACATCGACGCCAGCAGCTTGAAGCTCCGCATAGAGCGCTTCCCCCAGCTGGGCCTGGGTGTCGTCCTGGATGTTGGCAACAACCACGATGGCTTCAAAAGGGGCGATGGCGGTCGGCCAGCAGATGCCGCTGTCGTCGTGGTGCTGTTCGACAGCCGCCTGCGCCAGCCTGGAAACGCCGATTCCATAGCAACCCATCCAGAACGGTTCGGTCTTGCCGTTCTCATTGGTGAAACGGCTCTCCATGGCTTCGGAATATTTCCGGCCCAACTGAAAAATGTGGCCGACCTCGATGCCTCTTTTTTCCGTCAGTCGTGATTCCGGGTTGTGTTGGCAGAAGTCGCCTGCCCGTGCATTACGTAGATCCAGGCTGGTCGGCTTCTGCCCGATGGCGCTCCAGCTGGTGTTGAAACGGTGCAGATCGGGCGTGTTGGCACCACAGATGAAGCTGCCGAGTTCGCTGGCGGTTTCATCAGCCAGACGCAGGAATGTTGGCTCCCAGGTTTTGGCTCCCTGCAGGACGTCATCGGAGAGGTCGGGCCCGATCGATCCAAAGGGGAGCGGATCAATCTGCTGACGGTTGCTGTCCTCTGGTGTTATTGGGCGGCAATCGAGAACACCCTTGTTGAGGGTTCGGCTGACCGCGTTCACGACCTTGGTGGGATTGAGCTCCTGGTCACCACGGAGGCTCACCAACAGAGGTTGGAGGGTCTCATCGTCCAGGGTCGCCACGAACAGCAGCACCTTCACTATCTGGCTCGGATCCCAGCCTTTGGAGTCGCAGAGGCTCTCGATGGTGCCCGAGCAAGGGGTTGGAATCGATTCCTCCGGGCCGTTGGGGAGAGGAGATGCGTCGGATGGGGTCGAAACAGCCTTCTCTTGATTGGCGGCGTATTGGCCGTCATCGCTGATCAGGATCAGGTCTTCCCCTGCATCCGCCGTCACCATGAACTCCTGGGAGGCGGCGCCGCCGATCGCTCCGCTATCGGCATCGACAGGGACGGCATCCAGGCCACAACGTTCAAAGATGCGGCGGTAGGCCTGATCCATGGCGCCGTAGGTCTCGCGAAGATCCGCTTCGCTGGCATGGAAGGAATACGCGTCCTTCATGATGAATTCACGGCCTCGCATCAGGCCAAAGCGGGGACGGATCTCGTCGCGGAATTTGGTCTGGATCTGATAGAGGTTCACAGGGAGCTGCCGGTATGACCTCAGCAGCTCGCACGCCAGGCTGGTGATCACCTCTTCATGGGTTGGGCCAAGCCCCAGTTCTCTGCCCTGGCGGTCTTCGAGGTGGAACATGATCCCCTCGCCAGCGGTGTAGCCCTGCCAACGCCCGCTTTTCTGCCAGAGCTCAGCAGGGTGCAGCTGCGGCAGCAGGGTTTCCTGGGCGCCTGCGCGGTTCATCTCCTCGCGCACCACGGCGGTGATCTTTTGCAGCACCCTCCACATCAAGGGGAGGTAGGCGTAGATCCCCGACCCAACACGACGGATATACCCGGCCCTGAGAAGCAACTGATGCGAGGCGATCTCCGCTTCGGCGGGAACTTCCCGAAGCGTCACCAGCAGCAGGCGGGAGACGCGCATTAATCGCAACAAACTGGGATTTGGAAGTTATCACCGCTTCGGAGGCATGCCGATTGCGGAAGTGTCTGTTTTGCTGGAATTCCTCTGTGCGCCCTGAGTCTCGGCTGCTACCGTCCAGCTCAATCCAGCCTGTCCTAGGCCCGTCTCATGTTTCCTCGCTCTGTTGAATCTGTGGCGACAAGCGTTCAACAAGCGACCGAACTTTCCATTGATCCGGCCCAAGCTGAGGCCCTGGTGGGAATCGACGACGTTCAGAAATCCCTGAACCGCTCCCGCGCTTCGGTTTATCGCTACACCAACACAGACCCTCGTAATCTCAACCCTCCATTCAACCCCCGCAAGCTGAACCCGGAGTACCGCAGCGATCAGAAAGATCCGCTGATGTTCCACCCCAATGAGGTGGCGCGCTTCGCCAAAGATGTTCTCCGTATCAAAGAAGTCACTGTTGAGGTGCTGAACTCTCCTTCAACGGCGACGCAGCAAATCCTGGGATCGATCCTTGAGGAGCTCCGGCTGATCCGAACCCATCTCGAGACAAGTGGTGCATCACCCTCTGATCTGAGCGCACGACTCGACCAGCAGGACCGGCCAGCTGCTTAAAGATCGGTGCGTCCTGCATTTGGCAGTGACAGAATGAGTTGAACAACGTTGTTATCGAAAGAGGGAGCTTCTTCCAGCTCCCCGTTTTATGGCCTCAGATGTTCCCCACCCGTCTCACGACGACGCCATCGCGTCTTCGGAGGCGGATGAGCCGTTCAGTCGTCGCGCCTCGTTGACGGCCATCAAAGGACTGCTGATTGCTGTTGTCAGTTTCAGTGCTCCCCTTGTGGCTGTGATCACGGATCGAACCTTCCCTTCTCCGCGACTGATCCCCACCGCTTCGGATCAGCATGGATCTCCATCAGCTCCCCCCGTCGCCTTCGCCAGGCTTGGTGAATCTCATCGTTGAGATTCCGGCAGGAAGTAGAAATAAGTACGAGTACTCCGCCGAAGCCGGCGTGATGGTTCTTGATCGGGTGATGCACTCCTCAGTGCGTTACCCCTTCGATTACGGCTTCATCCCCAACACTCTGGCGGAGGATGGATCTCCTCTCGACGCCATGGTGATCATGGCCGAACCCACGTTCGCTGGTTGCCTGATTAAGGCTCGCCCCATCGGTGTGTTGGACCTCCACGACCGGGATGTGTACGACGGGAAGATTCTCTGTGTCCCGGACGCAGACCCCCGTCAGGACGAGATCCGCAGCATTCGTCAGATCGCTGCATCCCAGCTGGAGGATGTCGCTGAATTCTTCAGGACTTACCGCACGTTGCAGGGCAGCGTCGTATCGATTGATGGATGGCGCGACCTCGATGCGGTTCAACCTTTGCTTGATTCCTGCATCAATGCAGCCGATTGATCTCAGGGAAGAGCCCCTTGATCAGGCCGGATGCTTGTAAGTTGGAGCGCACTGAGATTTGCGGAACCCGTGCCCACCATCCGATTCGAGCAGGAAGGCCAGCAGGTTGGCTGCATCGAGGGCGCAAATCTGCGTAAGGCTGCACTCGATGCAGGCGTCAATCCCTACAAGAGTCTCAACAACCTCAACAACTGCAGTGGTGTTGGTCAGTGCGGCACCTGCGTGATGGAGGTGCTTGAAGGGCAGGCCAACCTTTCCCCCCGCAGCGACGTTGAAGAGGTCTACCTGGCCGATCGTCCCGCCAACTTCCGCCTGAGCTGCCGCACCACCGTGAATGGTGATGTCACCGTTCGCACCCGTCCCGCTGAAGGCGTGGGCCGAGGCTCCAACAGCCTCGTTGGCGCGATCAAATCCCTGTTCGGCCGCTGAGTCTTGGCCGGAACTCTCCAGGTCTACAGCTACAACCGCTGCAGCACCTGTCGAAAGGCATTGGCCTGGCTAACTGAGCGGGGTATTGCCCATGAGGTGCACGACATCACCTCGACTCCGCCGTCCAAGAAGATGTTGTTAGCCGCTCACCAATCTCTCGGTGACAGGAAGCTGTTGTTCAATACCAGCGGCCAGAGCTATCGCGCCATGGGCGCGGCGGCAGTTAAGGCTCTGACAGATGACGAGGCTCTCGAGGCCTTGGCTGCCGATGGGAAATTGATCAAACGTCCGTTTGTGGAGGTGAATTCCTCCACGTACCTCACCGGCTTCAAGCCTGATCTTTGGGAGTCGATATTCCAAGGTTGAAGTTCAAGCCATCCAATTCGCTGATCAGGGCGTCCACATCGCCTTGGTCGCGGATCTGACGGAAGCTTGAGCGTTTGATCTCTTCCAGGAGTGCGACCAGCAGATCCTGGCTGCGGCTCAGGACAGGCCCCTGTTCCAGGGTGTGGGCCAGCTCTTCCCAGAGCCGATCCAAGGCCTCGGATCCAAGCGATTCCAGAACAGGGTCCCTTTGACCGATACGGTTTCCGGCTTCCTTGGACAGGTCGAGCACGGAGGACACCATGCTTTCACCCATCTGGCGGCTGAATTCCGATTCGGCGTTTTGCAGTCCAGGAAGCCTCCGCAGGGCATCCGGCACCACGTTCCGGTCCAAGCTCTGCTGGACCAGATGGCTGACCACGGCTTGCAGTTGCGGTCGCATGGCCGGGCCAATGCGGGTGAGCAGAAGGGGAAGCCACAACCGCAGCAGCTCGATCACCTCCCGCTCATCGTTCAGATCACTGCTCTGGTAGCTGCAGAGTCCGCGAACCCTCTCCGGCAGCTGTGGTGATCGGATCAGTTGCTGCAGAGCATCGACCACCCTGACGGCGATCACTTCAAACAGCTCCACAGCCAATAGGGCCACCACGCCGCGGCTGATCACGGCACGAAGCGGTTCGAGTTGCAGTAGGCCCGCGCCGCAAAGCCGTTCTGTGACCGGAACCACCCTGAGCCAGCGCGCAAACGGCAGCAGCAGGGGCAGGTCGATCCAGCGGCGTAACAGGGCATCGCGCAAGCGGATCGCCGGATAGCGCTGTTTCAGGCGCCAGGCCCGCAGAAGAATGTCGAGCAGAAACAGCAGTTGAAATGGCGTGTCGATGCGCCAGCTCAAATCGCTGGGGCGCCCGTTTTCATCAATACTTCGCCAGTAGTTGCTTTCCACCAGCGGAAGGATCTGCTGGCTCCAGAACTGACGCTCTTGGCTCCAGGGGGAGCGTTCCAGATGCTCGGGGCTCAGGAGAAGGTTGGCGGAGTCACGGGCTGATTCCAGGCCGGTGCGAGCCCGCAGTCGGTTCTTGAATTTTTCAAGGGCGCCGGCTTGGCCTGAACTGATGAACGGGTTGCTGTCGATCAGTGCTGTGGTGAGCACCGCCTGGTGCTGCAGCAGATCGGTTCTCTCAGCCGTGCGCGAGCCGTTTTGCTGGAGGGCCCTATCCAGGGCGGTGTAGGCCTTGAGGTAAGCCTCGGTGTCGCGATGGGGTTCGATGCCTTTGAGGGGATCCAGCCATGGGGTGATGTCCGGCAGCCAGGGCAGGGGAACCACCAGGGGAAGCGATGGCACCGGATAAAGATTGCGTTGCAGCCAGAAGTTGCGCAGGGGGATGTAGGTGAGGTCGATGGCGACCCAGGTGAGATTCACTGCGGCGATGACAGCAATGGCCTGGTCCCACCGGCGCCAGCTGAACAGGCCGTATTGGGGCTTGAGGGCTTGCCAGCGTGGACGGATCATGGGGCCTGCAGGCTCCCCCTATCGTGGGCCCAAAGATTGAGCCTGCCCACATTGAACGCGGAGAGAGAACCTTCCGATGTGAAGGGCAGAGTGAGCGCGATCTGGGAATTCTGGGCCCCTTTTCTGTTCACGGTTTCGCTCTATCTCCTGCTTCGGCAGTTCGCCTTTGAAGCCCGATACATCCCTTCGGGATCAATGCTTCCGGGTCTTCAGGTGGGCGACAAGTTGATCGTCGAGAAGCTGTCCTACCGCACCCGACCTCCTCAGCGGGGAGAAATCGTTGTGTTCAATTCCCCCAGTGCCTTTGATCCCGTCTGGAAATTGGATGGGGGGCAACCCAATCCACTGAAGTGCGGCATCGTCACCTTCCCGGGCATCAGCTGGGTTGTGGATCGTGTGTTGTTGCAGCGTTATCCCGAATGTGAGGCCTGGATCAAACGGGTGGTGGGTGTCCCTGGTGATGTCGTTGAGGTGAACAGCCTTGGTGCCGTGAGCATCAACGGCACGGCCTTCAACGAGCCTTACGTCACCAACTTCTGCTCCGATCGCGACGGAATGATTGGCTGCAAGGGCCTTTATGCCGTGGTCCCCGAAGGCAACGTTGTTGTCTTGGGCGACAACCGCCGCAACAGCCAGGACGCCCGTCGTTGGCCAGGCGGTCCGTTTTTGCCAGACGATCAGATAATTGGCCGTGCCGTCTTCCGCTTCTGGCCCCCTTCGCGTATCGGTTCGCTCAGCAACTGAGGCCACAGGCCACAACGCGTCCTTGAAGCTCGCGGCCCAGCCAGGGAATGTTGGCGGCACGCGGTGCCCCGGGGTTGTTGCTGCTGATGGTCCAGCGTTCATTGGGATCGAACAGCAGCCAGCGCCTGCTGCCCTGCTCAAGCTGTTCAGGGGGCTGGTCGATCAGGGCCGACGGCCCAAAGCTGAGGGCCTGCCAAAGATCTTCCGCGGTCCAGCGGCCCGGCCGCACCAGGGCATTCCACAGCGCAGCAAGCACCACATGGTGGCCGCTGAGGCCTGCGGGGCGCTGGTCACCCGGCAACAGCATGTCCTCAGCATCTAGAGGAACAGCATGCACAGCCACGGCGGTGATCGTTCGCTGCTGAACGGCCTGGATCAACTGCTCGCGATCGTCCGGGCCACCGAGGGAGGGGCAGACGCGCCAGCCCGGATCGTTGCTGGCCAGCATGCTGCGGTCGGTCAGAAGATGCCACCAGCTCACGCTGCTAAGGGGCGGGAACTCGCAGCCTGAAATCTGCTGCACCGCTGCGGCTGTTGAGAGGTTCATCAGCCGCAGCTGTCGTTCTGGATGGCGTTGATGCAGCAGCAGCAACTGGCTGAGGGGAACGGTCTCGCTGGTGATCGGATCCGCTGGCCACCCGGCCCGCAGCGTCTCCACGCCTTCCCGCACCAGCCCCTCCCCCTGCAGCGCGGGATCCCGGGGTGCCACGAGCACTGGGCATCCACCCATCTCTCCGAGCAGCAGTCCCCGTTCCAGCAACGGGGTTGGAACCATGGCGTCATCATCCGCCAGTCCGATGGCACCGTGTTCGAGAAGATCGCCGTGGGGGGCGAGTTCATCCACCTTGCCGCCGCGTCTGAAGCCTCCCCAAAGGTGCAGACGAACCGTTGCTGTTTGATCCTGATCGAGGCTGAATCCCCGGAGCCGTTCCGGACAATCGCGCCAGCTGCTGCTGCGGGGAAGCAGGCCAATCTGGCCATAGCCCCCTGCGGCGGCACAGTGTCGCAGGCTCACGGCTGTTTCTTGATCCCCGCTGAAGGGGGTCTCAAGGATGGAATGGGGATCCACCATGCAGGGGGCGACCAGTTGATCCGGTGCTGGGCTGGCCTTGATACCCAGGCCGAGGGCCTGCTGCCGGGCCTCGTCGTCAAAGCCGACGAGCACTCCCTGATTGATCAGGACTGCACCGAGCTGAACTGAATGTCCGGGGCCACGCAGGACGCGCACCGGATCCAGCAGCAAGGTGTCGTTCATGACGTCAGAGAGCACCTGCTGCCGTGCGGTCGATCACGCTTCCGAAATGGGAGGTGAGGTTGAGGCAGGTCACAACTGCAGGCTGGCCTGGATTGGCGGCGATGTCGACCACCGTGACACCACCGTTGCCTTGTTTGACGGCCCAGATGTCGGCCGGGGTCAGCCCCAACAGATCGCAGAGGATCGTTTTGTTGACGGCGTCGTGGGCTACCACCAGGACCGTTTCCTCAGACTTCAGCTCGTCAGCGATCTCTCCCCAGCTTCGGACGGAACGTGCCCACACGTCCTGGATGGTTTCCCCCTCGGGCATCTGCACGGTTTCCGGAGCCCGTTTCCAGGTGTCCAGCAGCTCCGACCAGTCCTCTCTGATTTCGGATTCGAGCTTGCCTTCCCAGACGCCGTGTCCGATCTCCACCAGTCCGTCGATCTGGGTCAGGGGTACATCGGGATGCGCCTCGAGAATGATCTGGGCCGTTTCGGTTGGACGCGACAGCGTGCTGCTCCAGGCTCGATCGATGGGGATGTCTTTGAGGAAATCGCGGGCAGCCGCGGCTTGACGGCGACCGTTCTCATTCAGCGGAATATCTATCTTCCCTTGGAAGCGCCCGGCTTTGTTCCAGTCGGTTTCGCCGTGTCGCACCAAAATCAGCCTGGCGTTTTTGCCCTTCTCCGGCAGCGGTTGCAGGTGCGTGGTGCTGTTCAGGCATTCGATCTGCACCTGTGGGCCGTTTTCTCCTGGCCGGATGTTGAAGACCGAAAGGGAGGTGTTGTCGACGCGGAGACGCCGGAAGCCGTTGTCGGGTTCCTCAAGTAACACCAGCATGAGGCAGCGCAGGATGGCGTTGTGGGCCACGATCAGCACCGTGTCGTTACCGTTGGCGGGATGGCGCTCCAATAGCTTGCTGATGAAGCCACGCGCCTGTCCCATCAGCTCGGGCAGTGGCTTGTAGCTCGAACCATCAAGACGCTGGAGCTCCAGCTCCATGGGCCGCTGCTTCCAGATCTTGTAGGCCTCTGTTGAGGCTTGCATCAGCTCGTCGATGGTCTGGCCGGACCAGGGCTCAAGATCCACTTCCAGCAGTCCGTCATCGAAGACGGGATCTGGTGTCTGGCCGCCTTGGGTCTCCAGCAGGCTCGCCGTCGTCGCGGCCGCCCGCTGCAAAGGAGAGCTGTAGATGGCTTGGATGCTCACGTCCTGAAGCGAGCGTCCCAGGGCCCGGGCTTGCTCATGCCCCTCCTCGCTGAGGTTCGAGAGATCATCGCGGCCCTGGATCCGCCGTTCCTTGTTGAAACTGCTGAGACCGTGGCGGACCAGAAGAAGACGAAGGGGCACGGTTCAGCGTCAGGGCGCGGCCATCGTATGGAAGCGGCCCTTCGGGGGGACAATCGTGGGCAGTTGAAGCCCGCTGGTGCCCAGTTCCCCATACCCGGTTTCCCCGCGCAGGAAGGGACTTCTGGCGGCCTTGTCCCTGGCTTTGGCCGGTTTCATCTGGTTGTCGGGCTTGATGGACAGCCTCTCGCGACCTTCAGTGGCACCGGCCCTGAGCCTTCAGCAGCAGGAGCTGACGCTTCTTGCTGAAACAGCGGTGCCGCCCCCGTTGCAGGACGCTTTCCTGGGAGAGTCGCCGCGGGATGCGCTGCTCAAGGCCCTGGAGGGAATCAGCAAAGAGGAGCGCAATGAGCGACAGCAACAGATGCTCCTGTTGTTGCAGGGCCAAGGTTCCGCATCAGCGGAGCTAGAACGCCAAGACGACGACCCATTGCTCCAGCAGCTGCATTGCGAAGCGGGTGCCTCTGATCCGATGCTCTGCGTCGATGCTGCAGCCGCGGGCCAAGCGGCGTTCCGTTTGGCCCTCAGCACGGTGCTGCCCTTGGTGACGGCCCTGCTCGGTGGACTGTTGCTGCTCGTTCAGGCCTGGCGCCTGCTGCGAGGTCAGCTGATGGCCTGGCCCGATGTTCAGGGGCCGGAGCTGACCCTGGTTGATATGGCCCTGCTGGTGGCCGGTGGCTTTGTGGTGATCAGTGCTGTTGGCGTACCGCTGGTGGCGATTCCGTTGGTGGGTGCACTGACGTCGGGGCTGGGCAGCCCTCGTCGTGAAGCCGTGAGTGTGGTGATCAACTACGGCGTGATGGCCCTGCCGAGCCTGCTGATCCTTTGGCGGCAACTCCGTTCGTTGTCCAGGGAGAGTGCACCCCCTGGGGGATGGATGCAGTGGCGCGTGCGTCCGCTGCTTTCAGCTCTGAGGGATGCACTGGCGGGCTGGTTGATGGTGACGCCGGTGGTGATGCTTACGGGGTGGTTGCTCGTGCGCCTGGTCGGTGATCCCGGGGGCAGCAATCCGCTGTTGGAGTTGGTGCTCGGAAGCCGTGATCCGCTTGCCCTGGCCTTGCTTGCTCTCACTGCGGTTGTGCTGGCCCCGCTGTTCGAGGAGACGATTTTCCGCGGTGCTTTGCTGCCGGTGTTGGCGACCCGACTCGGGCCCCTCCCGGGGGTCTTGCTCAGTGGCCTGTTGTTTGCCATGGCTCACATCAGTGTTGGCGAGTTGGCGCCGCTGACGGTGTTGGGGGTTGGGCTTGGTTTAGTGCGGCTGCGCAGCGGACGCCTGTGGCCCTCGGTGCTGATGCATGGGCTCTGGAATGCCGTGACGTTCCTGAACCTGCTGCTGCTCTGAACCTTGCCCCGCCTTTCTGCAGGTGGTTCACTGGCCTATTCGCCCGTGATACCGGTGGTTGCCGCTCCGGAACAGCGTGCATCGACCACGGCTTTCGAGCTGATTCAAGGGTCACTGTCCTCCGGACGTATTGCACGACGCTCCCCTCTCCTTGGGGGGCTCCATCGCTTGATGGACGGCACTCTGCTGGGTTTGATTGCGGCAGTTGCCGTTCTGGCTGGTCTCACGCTGCATTGGCAGCATCGCTGGACTGTGGCCTTCCGCCTCCTGGAGGCAACCCGCACCCAGGCTCACCGGTTGACGGAATCAACCGCTGTGATGGAACAGCATCTGTTGCTGCGTTCTCAGCAGCCCAACCGCCTGGTGCCAACGCAGGTGGCCAATCTGGTGCATCTTGATCGCCCTGATCTGGGCTCGTTGCAGGCCTCCGCCTCCTCTCCCATGGCATCGCTCCAGGCCCTTGGGAATCAGCCCATCCGGGCGGGGTACTGATGGCGCGGGTGTCAAGGCGTCGACCCATCCGTTCGCGCCGCTCCCGCGCGCGGGTCGTTCCCCTGACCCAGGTTCCCCCCAAGCGGCTTTGGATCATCTTCTGGATCCTGGCGGCAGGCTTGCTGGGGCTGGTGGGTCGCATGGCCTGGCTGCAGTTGGTGCAAGCCCCCGACCTGGAGCAGCGTGCCCGTCAGCTGCAAACCCAGCGCACCCAACCCTTGGGGCAACGCCGTCCGATCGTCGATCGCACCGGCCGTTTGGTCGCGATGGATGAAAAGCGTTTCCGGCTCTGGGCTCATCCCCGGTACTTCAACATGCCGGGAGATGCCCCTAACGTCGTTCGCCCTGTTGAAGATGTGGCGGCGGTGTTGGCCGATCCCTTGGCTCGTCCTGCGCCTGCGCTGCTGAAGGCCATGGGAACCCAGGTCTCGGGGATCAAATTGGCTGAGGAGCTGGATCCGGAAACGGCCGATCGCATCCGGGCCCTTGGAATCAGCGGCCTGGATCTGGAGGCCTATCCCCAGCGGGTGTACCCCCAGGCGTCGTTGTTCGCCAACGTGGTGGGCTTTCTCAATGCGGAGCGACAACCTCAAGCGGGTCTGGAGCAGAGCCGTGATGCGGATCTGGCTCGCCATGAGCAAACCCGATACCTCCGTCGCGGCGCTGATGGAACGCCATTACCGGCCAACCTCGCCCCGGGAGCCTTCTATGGCGATGATTTGCGCCTGCAGCTCACGTTGGATTCCAGGCTCCAGCAGGTGGCACTCAAAGCTCTTGCTGAGCAGGTTGGCAAGTGGAAAGCCCAGAAGGGCGCCGCAATCGTGATGGATGCCACCAACGGTGAATTGTTGGTGCTGGCATCGACACCCACCTATGACCCCAACCGTTACTGGGACTTCCCCGCGGGGCGGTTTCGTGAATGGTCCGTTCAGGATCTCTATGAACCAGGCTCGACGTTCAAGCCGATCAACCTGGCTCTGGCCCTCCAGGATGGCGCCATTCGGGCCACAGATCGGGTCAATGATGTGGGCAAGCTGATGGTCGGTGGTTGGCCGATCAACAACCACGACAAAAAAGCCCATGGTTTGGTGGATTTCGCCACCGTGCTCCAGGTGTCAAGCAACGTTGGCATGGTCCAGGCCATGCGCCGTCTTGACGACGACGCCTACTGGAACTGGATGGAGCGTCTCGGTATCAATCAGCGTCCCGACACCGACCTCCCTGGAGCTGTGGCTGGTCAGCTCAAGAGCAAGAAGCAGTTCACTAGTCAGCCGATCGAGCCTGCGACGACGGCCTTTGGTCAGGGGTTTTCGCTCACACCGCTCAAGCTGGTGCAGCTGCACGGGATGCTGGCCAACGGTGGCAAGTTGATCAGTCCCCACATCACCCGTGGCTTTCGCTCGGGTGATGCCTTGGCTCCGGCGGCGTCACCCAGTGGTCAGCGGTTACTGAACCCGAAGGTCACGCGCACTGTGCTCCAGTGGATGGAATCTGTGGTGGATCAGGGCAGTGGCAAGGGTGTGAAAACACCCGGCTACCGAATTGGTGGCAAAACAGGAACGGCGCAGAAGGCCCTGAATGGGATCTATCTACCAGGAGCAAAGATCTGCAGCTTTGTGGCGACCTTGCCGATTGAGGATCCCCGTTACGTGGTGTTTGTGGTGGTGGATGAGCCCCAAGGTGAACACGCCTATGGCTCCACCGTGGCTGTTCCAGTCGCCAAACAGATCATTGATGCCTTGCTGGTTGTGGAGCGCATCGCCCCCTCAAAACCTGCTGAATTGAACAAGCTTTTGAACAGCTGACGCATCAAAAAGCGCGGCTACGTTACGGGTATTGAGCCGTCGTACATCATGGCAAGCCTGCTCGATCAGCTTTCACAAATGACCGTGGTCGTTGCCGACACGGGTGATCTGGAGGCGATCCGCAAGTTCACCCCTCGGGATGCCACCACCAACCCGTCGTTGATCCTGGCTGCTGCACAGATTCCGGCCTATCAGAGCCTGATTGATGAGGCTTTGCGGTCATCGCGCAAGTTGTTGGGCAGCGACGCAGCGGTGGAAGACGTGGTGCGGGAAGCTCTCGATGAGATCAGTGTGATCTTCGGCAAGGAGATCCTCAAGATTGTTCCGCGTCGTGTGTCAACTGAGGTGGATGCTCGTTTGAGTTTTGACACCGACGCCACGATTGAAAAAGGGCGCAAGCTGATTCGTCTGTACAACGATGCCGGCATCAGCAACGATCGCGTTCTGATCAAAATCGCCTCCACCTGGGAAGGCATAAAAGCCGCCGAGGTGCTGGAGAAAGAGGGGATTCACTGCAACCTCACTCTGCTCTTTGGTTTCGGTCAGGCAGTTGCCTGTGCTGAAGCAGGCGTCACTCTGATCTCCCCCTTCGTGGGGCGCATCCTGGATTGGTACAAGGCTGAAACCGGCCGCGACTCATACCCCGGACCTGAGGACCCGGGTGTGATTTCAGTGACCAAGATTTTCAAGTACTACAAGGCTCACGGCTACGGCACGGAGGTGATGGGGGCGAGCTTCCGCAACATCGATGAGATCAAAGAGTTGGCCGGTTGCGATCTGCTTACGATTTCACCGAAGTTGTTGGATCAGCTCCGTGAGACTGATGCTGTGCTGACCCAGAAATTGAATGCCACCCATTCCAATAATGGCGAAGCCAAGATCCACGTGGATCGCGCCACCTTTGATGCACTGATGCAGGACGATCGGATGGCCAGCGACAAACTCACCGAGGGCATTAAGGGCTTCAGCAAAGCCATTGAAACGCTGGAGCATCAACTGGCTCATCGTCTGGCTGAACTGGAGGGTGGATCCGCCTTTCGCCATGCCGTTTCCGAGATCTTCATGCTCAACGACATGAACGGCGATGGCTCGATCACCCGTGATGAATGGCTCGGCAGTGATGCCATCTTTGATGCTCTCGATCAGGACCACGACGGCCTGATCTCTCAGGAGGATATGCGCCAAGGCTTTGGCGCAGCTCTGACTCTGACCTCTGTCTGAGTCACCCTGGTTCCATGCATGCGCTCGACACCATGCGTGCTTTGGCCAGCAAGGCCGAAGTCATTCATCTCAAGCAGCGTGACGTGCTGTTTCGTACGGGCGAAACCGGCACCTGCATGTTTGGCCTGCTGGAGGGATCTGTGCGGCTCACCTGGATCGATTCAGCAGGCCATGAGGGACATGAAGACATCCCTGTGGGTCATGTGTTCGGCGCGGGGGCTTTGGTGATGGAAGACCATCAGCGTCTGAGCACCGCCACGGCCACCAGTGATTGCCGTTTGATTGCCATGAACCGCGACAAGTTCCTGTTTGCGGTTCAGGAGACGCCGATGTTTGCAGTGCAACTCCTCGCATCGATTGATGCCCGTTTGCGGGACATCAAGTTGGCGGCGGGATGATCGATCGACCGCGGATCCATGCGGAGAAAGGGCGAGGATGTCATGGATTCGGTTCCGCTGCCGACCGGTAGGCGGCGGGCACGAGCACCAGAAACAGCAGCCACCAGGTCAGCACGCCCATGGCCAGGGGAATGCTGATCCAGGGCCGGTGCAGCAGCGCCCAGGACCCGCCGACGATCAGCACGCCCGTGGAAATGATGGACCAGGGCTGGCACCACCAGGGTTTCAGTGACCAGAAAGGTGGCTGATCAGCGGAGGGCGTCGAGTTCACCAGCGGCTTGCATGGCGGCGAGATCGTCGTAGCCACCAATCACTGATTCGTCGATGAACACCTGGGGGAAGGTGGTCATCCCACTGCGCTGTTGCACGGCCTGGAAGGCTGCGTCGTCGTTGACGGTGGTGACGTTGTGGGGCAGATCCAGGGTTCTCAGGATGCGCAGGGCGCGGCTGCACCAGGGGCATCCCGGCAGCACGGCGATCTCGATCCGGGGTGCTGCGGTCTGACGCGCTTGGCGGCCTTCGCGTTGCTCCAGCACGCCAATCAGCAGATCGACGCCCTTCTGCACGATCGTGCCGGGCTCCAGGTGGCCTCCCCACACCTGGCAGGCCCCATCCGAGAGGCTCAGGTGCAGGTGCACGCCCTGAGGGGAAAAGGTTCCATTGAGGGTGATTACCTCAAGATCGCCCTCCAACACGGTGGGCTCCGCCTGGCCGGGGCACTGAAAGGATGCCTTGGTCAGGTTGCCGACCACGCCGAGAACAAAGCCGCTGATGCCGTCTCGCTGGGCCAGTTCTTCGAGGCTGAGGCGCAGATCACTGCCGGGAGCAAGCTTCAGCGGCAGTGGTTGCATGGCGCCTCAAAAGATGTGCCCAAGATTACGCAATCTTGTCTAGCACGATATCGTTTGTATATTGTGATCATATTTTCACGAAATTGTGTCTCTCCTTCAGGATCTGGTTCAGGAGTTGCAGCAGCGGATTGAAGGCCAGGCCGCGGCTCCCAGCACGGCTGCGGTGGCGGATGCGGCTGGTTCCGAGCGCATCAACGTCACCCTGCCCCGCGGGGTGATGGATGACCTCAAGCGTCATGCCCTCGCTGAAGGGCGCAGTTGCGGCAATCTGGCCGCCTATCTGTTGGAAGAGGCCCTGCGTCGTCATCGCCCTCTGGCCTGAGGCTTCAGTGTCAATTCAGCAGCCGGTTGGCAATGGCTGCAACCTTCCCCTGCCGTTGAAATTTGAGGATGGAGACGTCCATGGGCGTGCGCAATGGGCTGTCCGGTTTGATCACGAAGCCGTAGGTCTCTTCCGAAAGGGTGAAGGGGGCGAGGCGCAGGGCGAGATCGGGGTTGTTTTTGAGGTGGTAGCGAATGGCCGGTCGATCAAAGATCAAGGCATCAGCCTTCTGATCAACCAACAGTTGAACGGCGCTCCTTAGGTTGGTGGCGCTAACGATCCGCATGTCGCCTCGTTGGGCCAGCTCCATGCCACTGGTGCCCATCACCACAGCAACCCGACGTCCGTTCAGTTGTGCAGGAGCGCTGATGCCCGATTCGGTGGGACCGGATAGGAATAGGGTGAACGCCGAGGCAAGACTGGCGGTGAGGGACGACACCGCGATCAGGGAGATCACCATCCAGGCACCGGTGATGCCCCGGCCCGTTCGTGTGATCGGCGCCTTGTCGCCGTAGCCCACCGTGGTCAAGGTCACCAGGGCGAACCACATTCCGCTGCTGATGCCCGGTAGCCAGTCCTGCGGAAACTGCTCACTGTTGCGGTTGCGTTCCGCCAGCCAGATCAGGCTCCCTACGACCAGTAGAACGCTGAGCAGCACCAGCACCGAGGAGATCACCGCCCAGCCGAAGAACACCTGAATGCGGCTCAGGATTGACGGCGGGCGCATCGGCAGCAACACCCCGGATTTGCCCAGGTAGTAGGGCTGGGTGAAGTCAATGCCCGGCATGGCCAGGCGGCGTGAAGTGATG
The DNA here is from genome assembly GCA_047285305.1 of Synechococcus sp. Classification (GTDB taxonomy): domain Bacteria; phylum Cyanobacteriota; class Cyanobacteriia; order PCC-6307; family Cyanobiaceae; genus Parasynechococcus. Next base: position 1,905,766 of record JBJBDL010000003.1, on the reverse strand, counting down.
CTGATCGGGCCCACCAGCACGTCGATCTCACCGTTATCCACCGCCTCAATCCCGGCTTTGGGGGATGGCTGCTCCACCAGCTCATAGCTGAGGTTGTTGTCTTCGGCGACGCGGCGCCAGATGTTGAGGCTGATGCCGCTGAGCTGATCGCCGTTCTTGATCACGAAGGGGGCCGATCCACTGATCCCCACCTTCAGTTGATTGGCCTGCAGGGGCAGTGCGCTGCCGAAGTAGGCCAGCGCGAGGACGACGGACCAGCGCCGGACCCTTCGCATCAAGGCTGTTCCAGACGACGCACGATTACGGCCATTGCCGCCAGGGAACCCGCTAGCGCGATCAGCAGGGCAATGGTCATGGAAGAGTCAGGTCAACGATGGTGTGCTCAGGTTGGCATCCCTTGCCCCAAGCAGCCAGTCGGCTACTTCCATCCTCAGGGCGTAGGCACATTCGAAACGGCCTTCCTCTTCCAGCAGGCTCAAGCGTTGTTCGAGCGTGCGCAGGGTTGAATTCGCGACCTGGTGGAGGCCATTGCTCCGCGCCAAAATGAGTCTTCTGGAGGCATCCGAAGCTTGCGGCACGACATCAGCCATCCAATGCAGCCAGCGCTACAGATCTGCGATCTTCACAGTCCATGACCGCATTGGAGTGGTCCTGGGGCGACAGCCCACTGACGTTTCTGCCCCAGCGGGCGTTGTGGCGGGCTGAGGGGCGGGAGTTGTTTGTTGCCGACCTGCATCTCGGCAAGGCCGAGGTGTTCCAGGCCCATGGGATCCCCATGCCCAGCGATGGGGATCAAGGAACCCTGAATCCGCTGCTGGAGCTCTGCCATGCATGGTTACCTAAGCGCTTGTTTGTGCTGGGTGATCTCGTGCATGCCCGGATCGGCATCACCGCTTCCCTGCGCGAAATCCTGCTGGCGCTGCCCGATCTCTGTGGTTGCCCGGTGGTGCTGATCGGTGGCAACCATGACCAGGACGGCTGGATTGAAGGCTTGCCCCAGCAGCCTTCTCAGCGTCTGGGCAATCTCTGGTTGAGCCACATGCCCGAACGGGTCCCGGAGCCGGGGTTGTTGAACATGTGCGGTCACCTGCACCCCACCACCCGGATTCGCAGCCGTTCCGATCAGTTGCGTTTGCCCTGCTTCGCCTTTGATCCGGAAGGACCGCGTCTGGTGATTCCTTCTTTCGGGCAGTTGACGGGAGGCCATGACTGCGGCGAGCGTTACCAGCAATGGCTGGTGGCCGAAGGCTCCATCGTTCCTTGGTTCGATCCAATACCCAACAACCGAGAGCGAAGGGTCGCGTGACTCAGCCTGCTGCGCCGCGACACAGGACCCGACCCAAGCGCAGGATCCGTCTGCGCAAGCGCTGTCTCTTGCTGGCCATGCCGTTTGTGGTGTTAGGCGGATTGTTCGCCTTGGCGCCTGTAGCTCCCGAGCGCTCCGAGCTGCAGCAGCAAGCTATTCGTTCGGCCCAGCAGCGCGGCCGGTATGCCAAGCCGTTCCGCTACATCCCCAATGATGAGGTTTACGCGTTGGATCTCGATCCACGGCGGGTGCGCTTCGGGCTCCTGGAGGGTTGGGATCGCGAACAGGACGCCTACCAGGACAGCGCTGCCCTGGCCTACGTGTCCGGCCCGATGTACGAGCGCCATGTGGACGACGATGGCCGCGAGATCACTGTTCCACTGGGGGATCTCAAATTCGGCAAGCAGGTCTGGCGCGGTCGTAACCGCTCGGCTTCACGCCAACGAGCCTTCGTCGGCATCCGCCAAAACGGAAGCATTGATTTCGGCTACGGCGAGCTGACCGATGAGCGCAGCCGCATCTACGAAACCTTCATCGGCGGGTTGCATAGCCTCTACAACGACATCGAGGCTCCGCCGGAAATCTATAAGGGGGCCTACAGCATCAGCATGGGCCAGCGTATCCGCTACTACCTGCCGAGGATCCGCATGGTGATGGGCCTGCGTCTAGACGGTTATATGGAGGTGTTGATGAGCCGTGACGGTCTGACCCTCGAGCAGACCAAAGACCTCGCCCGTCGCCGGGGCTATCTGGCGGCCTACATGCCCGACCATGCCTCGAAGAGTCGTTTGATCATCCCTGGGGTGAAGGGTTTCACCGAAGAAGATGCCAACTGGATCAGCGGCGGTGCCACCAGCTTTGTGCATGTGCCTTATCTGTTGCGGTTGAGCCCCCGCCAGATACCCTTGCAGGGCAATCTGATCGCGGCGCTGACGCCCAAGCTGGCGCTGGATGAGGGTTGCGATGGCCCGCTCGACTGTATGTCGTCTTTCGGCAATCACCTCGCCGATCGCGCTCTGGCGGGCTTGAACCGGGTGATGGAACAGGGCGTGGAACCCCTGGCCCGGATGATCTGGGGGCCCTCCAACAACCTCACTAAGCCGGGTTTGCCCGCGGATGCTGACGACCGCAGCGTCGATCTGGACCGTGCACCCCTGCGGGAACCCCCGATCACGGCGGATCCTTTGGTGTTGCGCGAGCCAACGGCTGTGATCCGGGAGCCGGAGCCGGCTGAACTCGGTTCCGATGCCAGCTCAGATGTCAGCTCCGATGACAGCTGGACAGAGCCGCAGCCGTTTGTGCCGTTGCCCCCCGATCTGCCGCCGCCGATTGTGCTCGATGAGCCGATGTTGAATCCCGCCGAGGTTCTTCTTGATGAGCCAGCCCTATCGGTGATGCCGCCGCCAGCTCTGCCGCCGGTGCCCGTGCCGCCTGTTCAGGATTGAGCTTTGGACGCAGCTTGGTCCTGGTGGTCGATCCCCAGCTCGCGACGTCGGGTGTTGGTGGCCCATTTCGCTCAGCCCCCGACGCGCGCTGAGCAGCGGGCCTTGAGCGACAGCCTCACCTGCCGGCTGTTCGCCGATGCAGGCCAGATGGTTGCTGCGGATGACATCGGTCGCACGATCTACGGCAAGCCGCAGCTGCGCAATTCCCCGCTGCAACACAGCATTTCCAACACCGGATCCCTCAGCATCGGAGTGGTGGGGCCGGATCCGATTGGCATTGATGTTGAAGCGCTGGATCGGCCGTTGCGTGTGGCGTCTGAACTGCTGAAGCGGCGCATGTTTGCCTCGGCCGCTGAAGCGGCGGACTGCCTGGAGCATTGGACGCTGATTCAGGCCTGGACGGCGAAGGAGGCTGTATTGAAGGCAGCGGGTTTAGGGCTGGGCGGCGGACTGGCGAATGTGACCTTTGCTCCGGACGGGGCCGCGGCATGGCTGCATGGTTCGAGTTATACCCTCCGCCTCTGGACCCAGGAGGGCTTTAGCGTTGCGGTCGCTGAGGGCATCCGTAGCTAGAGGAAGGCATGGAGCATCGAGCAACAGCGTGAGATCTCTCTTTCAGCAGCGTCTCGCTGAGGCCAACAACTTTCAGAAGTCGTTGATCACGTCTCTGCTCGCCTGGGTGGCCATGGGGGTGTGGAGCTATCTGATCGTCGTTCCGATCCTTTCGGCTGTGGCGTTCCTCTGGCTCGGGGTGACCGGCTGGCTGGTGTGGCGGATTTGGCGCAAACCCGTGGACTGAACCAGGGAATTGAAGTTCAATAACTTAGAGTTTCGGCCGGTTTTGGTTTGCGTTCGGTGGAATTCACGGTGGTGATTCTGAGTGATCAAGTTGGCTCATACCCAAAAATCAACTGGACGGGATGGAAAGATCGCAATCGCAAGCAGATGAAAAGTCAGGGTGATGTGTGGTCGATGGCAACACTGTCTGGAGCCACAATCTGGGATTGTTTGGACAACAACAAGATCGACAGACTTCACCTTGTGCAATGGAAACCTGCTGCCGAAACGATGTATCAAGTGAGCCTGCCGCGCCGCTGAATTTTTCCTGGCAACGATTCGTTGATGGCAATCCAATAGCAAAAGATAACCTGTCGGTTGGAGCAGGTGCTTTTTCGTTGATGCTGAGGATAATCCTTTTCTCTTTTAAAGAAGGAAGAGGAAGATCAAAATGAACATGGAACCGAGCAGGAAGATCGAGTCGTCCTTTCGGTTGATGTCAAAGGGCTCGTGGGGCTCTGGGATCATGGGGATGGCTGCTGAGGCCGGCAAGCTAAAGGACTCGGGCCTCACTCGGCGGTTTGATGCTGTTTCAATCGCGCAAATCCGTGAGCCGAGCTCCATTCCATCGCGCACTCGTTAACACGTCTTGGAGTTGATCCAATGCAAGATGCTTTGCATCATTCCAGTCATAATCTGAGATCCTGATCAGATATTCGTGCTGAATGCCCGAGCCTCTTTGTCGTGATGTGATGATTGAGATGTCGTCGTAGGTGATAGGGAATGGGTTGCCGGCTGGTGTTCCAAGGGCCGCTTCCGATGCGAACAAAAGAAAATCAAAAATCACTGGATTGAAATATTCTTCGTCTTCATTCAGGTCTCCACAAGCCAGCATTTGTTCTCTGGTTTGTGGTGTGTAGGTCATAAATGAAAAGCAGCGGGGATCAGCGGTGGCTTGCAGGTAGAGCCCTTTGAACCCACGCGTGCTCATCAATCAGCCTGCCGCCAGATGGGAGAGTTCGGATCCCAAACGGGTTTGGCGTAGGTGCCCTTCAGTTGTCGTTGAGGCTGATCGATGCCCAGCTGGCCATGGCATTGGCTTGCAAATTCAATTGAGTTTTTGTGGAATTCCTTCCATGCAACCAAGGTTTTGCCATTCCAAATGGGCGGTAAACCTGTTTCTTTGAGCAGCTGATCAAACGCGTCAAAGTGGTTTTGCAGTTGCTCGTCAGTGAGTACAGCCTCTGGCCTCGGCATCCTTAGAGATTTTTTGAAGGGTGCGCTCTCCATGCATTCCTCGAAGCTTTGGGTGAGTTCCGCTTGATGGCTCCAGGCTTTCTGTTGGACCACTCCAAAGACAACGAGGCCAATCAGCAGGAGGCCGATCCCGATGATCGCGCTTAGATGACCAACCGGCTCTCTGGTCTGATCCATTTGCTCGCTCTCGCCAGGCAAGCCTAGGAATGGGTTTCTGCTTCGAGGCTCCACCACCCGAAGGATCTCCCAGCCAGACTTGAACCCGTTGCGCTGAACGGCAGATGCGAGTGCTGCTCACGTCTCTCCTCTCACTTGCAGCTTTCGTTTTGGTGTTGGCGTCTGGAGCCAAAAGTTCTGAGCGTTTCACGATCCACATCGGTTCTCGGCTGCCCCCAGCAGAGCTTGGTTGTGTCCAGTCAGGGCATGTTCAAACGGATGAGGGGCGCCGGCTGAAGGTTTTCAAATGTCCGGTCTGAGGGTGGTCTTTTTTTATGACCTACCTCTTTGGTGCCATCAAGACAGACCTCCAAAAAGCCTTCCGGCTCCCCGAAGCTCCACCGCTTGAGCAGCATCAGACTCAAGACGTCGTCGAGCTGAGCGAGTCAGAACTGTCGACGGTTCTGTTTGAGCATCCGGGCGTCTGAGGCGTCCATACTCATGGCCCAGCAAGGGATTGGATCATGGCGGTGCTTGGACGTCAGGCCATTCTTCGAGCGGTTGATGAAGCCTGATCGCGATCACGTCCTTCAATGCCGACCATATTGGGCCGGCATCTGTGGATCTCACCCTCGGCTACACGTTCCGGGTGTTCCGCAAGGTGCATGAAGTGATCGAGGTGCGCGATCGCACCGACTACCGCAAATGTACCGACAAGCTCGAGATCCCCGAGGACGGGCACATCCTGATCATGCCGGGGGAGACCGTGCTGGGGATCACCCGTGAACGGGTCAGGCTTGGCCCAGGCCTTTGCGGTTGGCTTGAGGGCCGTAGTCGCACTGCTCACCTCGGGCTGATGATGCACATCAGTGCATTACTCATGGGGCCGGGGATTGACAGTTAGCAGGTGCTGGAAATGAGCAACTTTGGTCCGGCTCCACTGGCGGTGGTGCCAGGCACGCTGATCTGTCAGTTCATCTTTCAGCGCATGGATGGTGAAGAGCACTACGCGGGCCGCTTCGTTGGGCAGAGCCAGAGCAGTTTTTAGAAGGGTTGCCTTTCGTCATGCCAATTGCCTCCTTTGAGAGGAATTACGAAGCTCAACGTTGGTATCAAGCCGTTAACTCCCTGCACCGCAGCGGGTTTACATAAATCATCGGAGACGTACATCCTCCGCAATGTTTGCCCTTCCGATTCTCTTTAGGTTCGTCCTGTTGGCGTTCGTCGGAGCAACCGTTGCATCTGTGGCTAACTCCAAAAAAGACTTTGCCTTGCTCGCTGGTGTTTTTCTGTTGGGTCTTGGAGCCTTAGAAGCAGTCCTTGCTTTCTTTGGCCTCTAATCCTTGCTTGGCAAGCGAAGCCACACCCTTTGCAGGTGCCTCCGCCTTCAGCGCAGGTGTAAATCAACGGGAGAACCATGGTGGCATTGGGTGCCTATCCCTGGTGAATTCAGCCTGGGCCAATTAGGTGGTTGCTGATGTGAATGGTCTGGAGCTGGTCAAAAAAGGGGGGACAGGCGTTGATTGTTCCCCAGCGGGAGTCCCCGGAATTGAATCTCGAATATGGGGTTTGTCAGTTCAGAGGTCCTCTTCGGCTTCTCCTTTGATCTGGCAATCACTTGTTGGGTAAGCCACGCAAAGCAGGGCAAATCCTTTGGCGATTTGTTCGTCGTCCAAAAAGCTCTGATCCGACTGATCAAGAGAGCCACTCGAGAGCTTGCCTGCGCAGGTGGAGCAGGCACCAGCTCGGCATGAATAGGGCAGATCAGCGCCAGCTTCCTCTGCAGCATCAAGGATGTACTGATCGTCGGCACAGGCAAAGCTGGAGGAGCATTCCGATGTGGTGATCGTGATTTGATACGAAGCCATTGGTTCAATCAATGCATGCATCAATCAAAAATCCAATCGCATGCCCCGGCTGATGCATTCAAGGAAGACTTTGGGATCGATGTAGCAAGTCATACCGGATCTATTCCGATGTTATTGATTACTGATTTTGCAGGTCAGATTGATTGCTATTAAGGGGGGGTGTTTAACCGATCAACTCAGAAAACTCCGGTTGCACTTAGGCAAATCAGGGTTGTGGCGACCAGCACCCAGCCCACCAGTTGAAGCCATTGCGTGAGTGGAGTTCCCATGGTCTGTCAGTCGAGTGGGTCGTCCTAAAGGGGTGGTTCATCAAATTCTTCCAACAGCGAGTTGGCTTCTAACTCCTTGCCGGCCAGCAGCAGTTGAATCACTTGATTCCAGATGAATCGAGTCAGGCGCTCTGCCTCCTTTCCCTGATGCCCGGTCTCGAACTTGATCGGAGGCACATCACCCGTGCCGTCGTGAAATCGTGAGATGAGCGACACAGGGCTGGGCGCATCAACTGCACTGTCGTAACTCTCCTGGTTCGAAAGTTGACGTATCAACTGACTCCGTTTGTTCGCACACGTTGAAAGCCGAACAAGGCCTCGCCATTGGCAATCCAACGGCGCATGCTCGAGGCATGCAGGCCAAAACATCCGAGGGTTTAGAGGTTCTTGCGGCTGTTGTTGTCACCGCAGGCCTTGTGGCAGGCAACCTTGTGCTGTTTTCTCCGTTGCGCGTGGATAACCGCGTGCCGCCTGCTCCGGCATCGCAAACGGCGGAACACCCTTAGCGCTTGAACACTCCGTTGCAGTCGCCTGGAGCAGGTTGCACAAATCAGTGACCCGCAACAGACCAGTACCCCAGGGCAGGAAAGGCCAGGCCTTGTGCCCGGGCTTCGGCGTTAACGGCATCAACACCGCTCTCCCGCACCATCAGATCCTGCTCAGTCAGCTCGCCGATCAGACGACCCTCTGAATTCACCACCGGCAAACCACTCAGGTGGTGGTCGCTGATCATCTGCACGGCCTGCTGTAGCGGGGTGTCGGGCGTGACCGTCAGCACCGGCTGGGTCATCACATCAGCCACCGTCAGCTACAGGACCATGATCAAGGTTCAGCTCCTCACATTCTGAGCGTTGTTTCTGTCTTTGCGTTCGATTGCCAACGGACTCACCGTGGCGCGAGCCGTTGCTGGTTTCCCGCTGATCCTTGCCTTGCAGTTCGGCTGGCAGAGCTGGGCCTGGTGGTTGCTGCTGCTAGCCGGGCTCAGTGATGCGGCCGATGGCTGGCTGGCCCGGCGCGCCGGGGGTGGCAGCAGCTGGGGCGCTCGCCTCGACCCCCTCACCGACAAGGTGCTGATCGCGGCACCGTTGCTCTGGCTGGCGTCGTCGGCTGTGCTGCCGCTCTGGGCGGTCTGGTTGTTGCTGGCCCGTGAATTGCTGATCTCGGGCTGGCGCTCCCAGGCCAGTGATGGCGGGCCGGCTTCTCTGTCGGGCAAAGCCAAGACGATCATTCAGTTCCTCAGCCTGTTGCTGATGCTCTGGCCTTCAGGCTGGATCGCTGCCGCCGGGCTTCAGAGCCTTGGCTGGTGGCTGTTCTGGCCCTCCCTCGCCCTGGCTCTGAGCTCAGCCCTGGGCTACATCACGCCCTGATCAGTGCCTCGTCAGAGCTGAAGTCTGGCGCTGCGGTTGGGTTCAGGGCGTAGTCGTTGCTGTAGCTGTCGGCCAGGCCCTTGGCCAGGTCGAAGCTGGGTTGCCAGGCCAGTTCGCGTTCCACCCGGGTGATGTCGGTGAGGAAGTGATTGAGCCGCAGCGGGAAGGCCTTGCGGGCCTTAGGGTCCAGATCGCTGGGGTTGAAGCTGCGCAGCTCGAGGCCATCGGGATCTCGGCCGCAGGCCACGGCTGCGGCGCGGATCAGGCCCCGGAAGCTGATGCCCTGTTTGCCGGAACAGTTGTAGATGCGATTGGCTGCAGCATCAACTTCAATGCAACGGGCCATCGCTTCCGCCAGATCCTCCACATGGCCCAGTTGGGTGATCGTGCTGCCGTCACCGGGCAGCGGAATAGGGCGGTCGTGAACGATGCGATCGAAGAACCAGCGTTCCACCGGGTTGTAGTTGCCCGGGCCATAAATGTAGGTGGGCCGGAAGCTGGTGAAGGGGATGCCCTCCTTGCGCAGCCAGACTTCGGTATCGGCTTTGCCGGCGTGACGGCTCTGCGGATCGGTGGGGCTGGATTCATCCAGGGGCCACTCCTCCGAATCGGCATACACCCCGGCTGAACTCACGTACACAAAGCGATGGCTGGGGGCCCCGGTGATGGCCACCACGCGGCTGCTGTCCTCTTGCTTGCGTCCGGAGCTGTCGACGATCACATCGAAGCTGCGGCCCTGCAGCGCGCTGAGGCCTTCATCGCTGCTGCGATCGCCACAAAGGTGTTCAACGCCGGCGGGGACGGGGTTCTTACCGCGGGTGAACAGGGTGAGTGCATGGCCCTGGACCTGCAGGCGGGCCACCAAGGGCCTGCCCACGAAGCGGGTTCCCCCCATTACCAGGATCTTCATGCACTTTGGCCCGAAAAGCGCAGCTATTGAAGCGTGGCGCTGCAGGATGGAGGGTCTCTGGCCCGACCCCGATGGAAATCATTCCCGCCATTGATTTGCTCGATGGAGCCTGCGTCCGGCTTCACCAGGGGGATTACGACCAGGTGACTCGATTCAGTGAGGATCCTGTGGCCCAGGCCCTCAGCTGGCAGAGCCAGGGGGCAACCCGTTTGCATCTTGTGGATCTCGATGGCGCCAAACGGGGTGAGCCGATCAACGACGCAGCGGTGCGGGCCATCACGGCCGCACTCGACATCCCTGTTCAGCTAGGTGGTGGTGTGCGCTCGCTCGAGCGAGCCGAAGAGTTGGTCGCCTGTGGCCTGGATCGGGTCATCCTCGGCACGGTGGCGATTGAACAGCCGGAGTTGGTTCAGGAGTTGGCCCAACGCCATCCCGGCCGCATCGTGGTGGGCGTTGATGCCAACGATGGCAGGGTGGCCACCCGGGGCTGGATCGAGCAGAGCGATGTTCTGGCAACCGATTTGGCCAAGCAGTTCAGTGCCGCTGGCATCGCGGCGATCATCACCACCGACATTGCCACCGATGGCACCCTCGCAGGCCCCAACCTGGAGGCCCTGCGAACCATGTCGCAGTGCAGCGCTGTTCCAGTGATCGCCTCCGGTGGCATCGGCTGCATGGCCGACCTCCTCTCGCTGCTGCCCTTGGAGCCCCTTGGTGTGACCGGGGTGATCGTTGGCCGAGCTCTCTATGACGGCCGTGTCGACCTGGCGGAGGCCATCGCCGCGTTGGGTGAGGCAAGGCTTCAAGACGTCACCGCCGTGGCGGCAGACATCGCCTGAGCTGGTCTAGGGCCTTATGGTTGAAGAAGCAGGCACCTTCTGTGGTAAGCGCAGCCGCTGGCAAGAGCACCACGCCGTCCCCCGCGGGCAGCTTGCAGGAGGTGTTTGAGCAGTGCCGCCGGCTGGGCATGCGTCTCAGCCGTCAGCGGCGCATGGTGCTTGACCTGCTCTGGAGCGAGAAGAGCCACCTCAGCGCTCGCGACATTTTTGAACAGCTGAATCTGAAGGGGCGCAGCATCGGCCACACCTCGGTGTATCAGAACCTCGAAGCCCTGCAGTCGGCTGGAGTGATCGAGTGTCTCGACCGCGCCAGTGGTCGTCTCTACGGCTACCGCAGTGATCCCCACAGCCATCTCACCTGTTTAGACAGCGGTTCGATCGAAGACATCGATGTTGTTCTTCCCGACGACCTGTTGCGTCAGATTGAACAGCGAACCGGCTTTCGCATCGAGTCGTACACCCTGCAATTGAACGGCCGGCGCACCCTGGAGAACTGAGCAGAAGCTCGTTACTTTGAACCCAACTGTTTCGGGTTCAACCTTTGGTCTCCCCTTCGCCGGTGAGGATGTTGCTGCTCGCTCCGGATCTGTTCGGGGAGTCGCTGGCGCTGAAACTCACCTCTGCCCGGGACGATTGGGAGGTGGTGCTTCGCCCTGAGCGACTGACTGGTGCCCCGGCGTTGGTGATCTGGTCGATCGACACCGTGGCCTCATTGGCGTCGCTTCAGCAGGAGCTGTTCGCCCTGCAGGAGCGCTGGCAGCCCGCTCCGGTGCTGCTGCTGCTGCCCAGCGAGTTACGCCTGTCGCGGGAACAACTGCTGGAGCTGCCGGCGGCCGGCCTGCTGCAAAACGTCGATGCCCAGGGCCTGCAGAACGCAATTGAAACCCTGCTGCAGGGCGGCAGGGACATTCGCCTGGAGGCTGCGTCGGAGTCCCAGGGCCAGGAGCAGACCATGGGCCTGGGCCAATGGCTGCTGGTGAGTGGCCTGCAGCAGGTGAGCAGCGACCTGCAACGGGTGGAAGCCTTGCTCAATCCACCCCCGGAGCAGCTGTTGCTGTTTCTGCTGCTGCAGGGTCGCCGCCGTGAATTGCGCTTCGCCAAGGGGTTGTTGCTCTGGCTCTGGGGGCCGCTGCATATGGGCCTCGAGCATGCAGAACCCCTGGACCCCTCCGTGTCCAGCGATGGATCACCCACCACCACGACGACGATCAGCCTGCGCGAACGCAATGCCGTTGCCGTTTGGGTTGCCATCCGCGACCGCATCGATGCATCTGTTCAGGCTGGATTGACTAATTCCACCGGCCGTCTGCTGGCGATTGAGGGTTTGCACCCGGATCGACGCCGGGAGTTGCTGCTGGCCCTGTTGCAACAGCTTGATCAGGTCTTGCAGCGCCTGCGCAGCCGCCAGGACGGCACGGCGATGGCCCAGGCCTGGGATTCGTTGCAGCCCGAGTTGCGCCAGCAGGCCCTCACTGCCCTGGCCGGCAGTTACGTCCAGATCCCTTGCGACGGCGAGCTGCAGCCGGTGGTGGCTTCGCTGCTCAGTCGTACTGATCTCACCGGTGCAGATGGCGAGCTTCCCGATCCAACTAGAATGCTGGCGCCGCTGGTTGCCGATCAACCGATGCTGGTGAACGGCCTGCTGTTGCCGGCCGATGACCCCAGGGCCTTCCTGCAACTGGAAACCCTGATCACCAATTGGCTTGTGAGGACGGCGGAACTGATTGGTGCCGAATTGCTCGATGCCTGTGGTGACTGGCCGGAGCTGCGCCGTTACCTGCTCCGGGACCCCCTCCTTGCGACCCGGGAACTCGACCGGCTCAGGAACCGCTTGAACACCCAGCTGCGCTGGGCGGATTGGGTGGAGCGCCCCATTCAGCTCTACGAAAGCCAGCGCACCTTGTTTCAGTTGCGCTCCGGTCGCATCGAACCGTTGCTGCTGACGGAGCCCCGCGATAGGGAGCTCAATCAACTGGGTTGGTGGCAGCGGCAGGTGGCCTTGCTCCTGGAAGCCCGGGATGCCCTCGCACCCCAGGTGCAGGCCCTGGTGCGCCGCATCGGCGACCTTGCTGTGATTCTGCTCACCCAAGTGCTGGGGCGCGCCATCGGTCTGGTGGGGCGGGGCATTGCCCAGGGCATGGGACGCAGCTTTGGCCGCGGTTAGGCCCCTGGGTCCACAATGGCGATCCGCTGCTTCGGCTTGATGCTTGCTTTGGTGCGCTGTCTGATCACCGTTTCGATCGCGCTGCTGCTCCATGTCGCACCAGCCGCCGCTGTTTTGAACAGCGACAGCTATGACGGCAACATCTATGCCCTGTACGCCGGCAATGGGTCGTTAGTGCCTCCCGCCAGCACCCTGGAGGAGTCCCTTGCAGAGGGACGCACGGCTGTGATCGTCTACTACTTGGATGACAGCGCCGTGAGCAAACGCTTCGCTCCGGTGGTGTCGGAACTGCAACGACTTTGGGGCCGCAGCATCGATCTGCTGCCGCTCTCCACCGATCCGCTGCAGGGCCGTGAATCCTTGGGCGCGGGTGATCCAGCCACCTATTGGTCTGGAACCATTCCGCAGGTGGTGGTGATCGGCACCGATGGACGGGTTGTCTTCGATCAGAACGGTCAGGTTCCCCTGGCGGCGATCAACGACGCCATCAGCGCTTCCACCGGTCTTCCCGCTCCGGAACTGGGACTCATTGATCAGGAAGGCAGTTTCAACGAAGTGAACATCGAAGTCACCGCCAACTGAGACGCCCACCGCCATGGCGCCTACGCTGCCGGCCAGTTGTCCCGGTCGCTGAGCCGGATCCGCTGTGTCGCTGCTGCTTGCTCCGCTCGGCCTTGGACTTGCTGTGTCTTGGCTGGAGCTTCGCCATCGCCTGCGGCCCGCCTCACCGTTGCGGATGACCCCTCGCGACTGGCGCGTTGATGATCTGGGTGGGCGGCTCCAAATAGAGGGTGTGCTGGAGATCAGCAACCCCCACCCCCGCATGGAGATTTTTGTGCCGGAGCTGCGGGTCGAGCCCGTGCTGCTGGGGTCCTCTGATCCCGCCGGCCTGGAGGTGACAACGCGGATCATTGCCGACCATCCCGACGAGGAGACCCGTGCAGACGGCTACTGGGCGGCATACATCGTTAAAGGGCTCAAAACCACGCGTGCCCGGGTCTCAATCGAGATCACCGGCCCGACGCCATCGGCCCGGGTCGACAGTCTCTGGGTTGATGCCTACTGGGTGAATTACGGACCCTTCGGTCGCCTGCAGCGCCGTCAGGGCGTGCTGGTTCCCTTGAGCCGTCCTCAACCCCTCCAGCCCGATCAAGCCCACTTCAGCGAGGGGGAAGGCTGCCGCGTCTTGCCGCTGCGCACCCATCTGCTCGGCCCCCTGGATGACGCCATTGACGTCCTGCGCACTTACGCCGCCGATCTGGTGCAGCCCGGCGACATCCTCACCATCGGCGAAACCCCCGTGGCTGTGATCCAGGGTCGCTATTGCCATCCCAGTGAGGTGGAACCCGGCATGGTGGCGCGCCTGGCCTGCCGTGTGTTTCACCCCACCAGCAGCCTGGCCACGGCCTGCGGGATGCAGACCTTGATCGATCTGGTGGGGCCCACCAGGGTTCTGGCCGCCTGGCTGGGGGGTCTTCTGATGAAGCTGGTGGGCATCCCCGGTGGCTTCTATCGCCTCGCCGGTGAGCAGGCCCGCTTGATCGACGACATCACCGGCACCACACCGCCCTATGACCAGACCATTGTTCTGGGGCCATCCCGGGCTGAGCAGTTTTGTCGTGATGCCTCTGCCGAACTCGGGGTCGACGTTGCCATCGTCGACGTCAACGACCTCGGACGCGTGAAGGTGCTGGCCTCCAGCCCCGGGTGTGATGAGGGCTTGCTGGGACGGGCCCTGCGTCCCAATCCTGCTGGCAATGCCAATGAGCGCACCCCCCTGGTTTTGGTTCGGCCAGGCCTTGAATGAGCGATACATTGTGGGCAGTTGAGGTTGGAGGGTGTCCGGTGACAGAACCCAAGACCACCTCCATCCGCATTGAGCCCCTTAATCCGGCACACCTTGCCCAGTGGGTTCAGCATGCGCCGCTAGATCAGGTATCACGTTTTCAAGGCTTTTTGATCGGTGAATGGCTCTCCAGAGTTGAGCAACGCTTTCCCGATCTGCTTCCCAGCCGCTCGCCCCGCTGTCTGATGGCCCTTGCGGGGGCTCGCCCGGTGGCCAGTGTTGTGGCCCGGCCGTTCAACCGCCGCGGCAGCTGCTGGATCCTTCATTTGCCGGAGCTGCTGGGCTCTCTGGACGATCACAGCCATCGCACCATTCAGCAGTCCCTGCTTCAGCAGGCTCTGCAGTCCTGGACCGCCCAGATCTGCAGCTGGGTGATCCGCTGTCCGGCTACTGATGCCGATGCCATTGCCCTGCTGCGGGAGCTGGGCTTTCAACCGCTTCGTCCGTATCAGTGCTGGTGTCCACCAGGGGCCGGGGTTGAGCCACCAAGCAGCGATCAGTTGCCAGAGGGTCTGCGCTGGGCGGCCTTGAACCGCCGTACCGCGCAGTTGCTCTGGTCGATCGAGCAGGGCGGCAGTCACAGCCACCTGCGTCAGATCACTGACCGCCATTGGCTCGATCTGCTGGACCGCAACGGCCCCGGCTGCGGCGTGCTCATGGCTGGAGATGCTGTGTTGGCGGGGTGCATCCGCCTTCCCGATGCGGGAGAGGCCGGGTTCCTGGAACTGATGCGCGATCTCGCCTGGGATCCCCGGCTGGATCAGGCCCTTCCGCAAGTGTTGAACGGGATCCTTCAGCGCGGCCGCCCCCGCGGGCTGCTTACGGCCTTTGACGATGCACCCCTCAGCCAGATCCTGGAGGCGGAGGGCTGGACCCGTGGCGATGAGCAACTGCTGCTCGGACGCAGCATGTGGCGGCGTCAGTCTCCCCAGCGCAATCTGCAGCTGACCCGATCGCTCGATCAGGTGCTGGGTCGTCTGCGGCCCCAGGGCACACCGCTGCCCACACCAAGCCTCGGTGATCGGCACTAATGCGGCCGCGTCCCTGTTCGATCCTCAGCCTGGATGTGGGCCGGCGGCGCATCGGCCTGGCGGGCTGTGATGCCCTCGGCATCAGCGTCACGCCCCTCGCTGCCTTGCGTCGCGCTCGCTTTGATACCGATCTGGTCGTTCTGCGGGCCCACTGCCGCGAACGGTCGGTGCAGGGGCTCGTGGTGGGATTGCCTCTGGATGCCGCGGGCCAGCCCACCGCACAGGCGGAGCATTGCCAGCGTTACGGCCTGCGCCTGGCTGCCGCCCTCGATCTGCCCCTGGCCTGGGTGAATGAACACAGCAGCACATGGGCGGCCGGTGAACAGTTCGGCTTGACGGGCGATCGCAGCGGACGTCTGGACAGTGCAGCCGCTGCCTTGCTGCTGGAGCAATGGCTGGCGGAAGGTCCGGAGCTCAAACCGGCCCAACAGAGTGCATCAAGGTCGGGCGCCGGGGCGGTCGATGGTGGATCCTGAGCCCAGTCAGAGCCGCGTCGATGTCTGAGTCGGGCCCCGGTAAGAGCAGCGATCACCCCACCCTGCTGGTCCGCGACCGCGAGGGCCACGATTTGCTGTGCTTCCTCGAGCATCTGATCCCGATAGAGGGGCAGGACTACGCCCTTCTCTCGCCGGTCGATACACCTGTATCGCTGTTTCGGCTCAATGACGATGCAGAGCCGGTGCCGATCACAGAAGTTGCCAGCAGCGAGCCGATTCTTTCGGTGGCTGATGTGGTGCTCCAGGAGCACGACCTGGTCCTGGTGCGATCAGCGATCACCCTCACCGTCAGTGGTGAACTGGAGGAGCCGGATCAGGACGAGCTCGACGAGCTGGAAGAGGACGACGATGTTGATGAGGACGCCGAGACCTTTGAGCTGCTGGTGAGCTTCATGGTCGAAGCGGAGGAATACGGCCTCTATATCCCCCTCGATCCGTTCCTGGTGTTGGTGCGGATGGTGGATGGCCAGGCGGTGTTGCTGAGCGACGATGAGCTCGACCGTGTTCAACCCCTGATTGAGGCGGAACTGGAGGAGCGTGAATGGCCGGATTGACGGCACAGCACTGGTTGACCCCCGATTGGGATCCCCATCTCACCATTGCCCAGCTTTCGCTGCCCCACCTCACGGCCCATGGCCTGAAGGCCGCCGTGATTGACGTCGACCGCACCCTTCTGCCTGGTCGTGATGTGACCCTGCCAGGGCCAGTGCGCGATTGGCTGGTGGATGCCGGCCGCCGCCTGCAATTGCATCTGTTCAGCAACAACCCCTCTCGCGATCGGATTGCTGCCGTGGCTGATCAGCTGCAGGTCAGCTTCACCTTTGGTGCCGGCAAACCTCGCCGTGGCCCCCTGCGCAGTGTGGTTCGCGATCTCGCGCTGCCACCGGAGGCGATCGCGATGATCGGCGACCGCCTGTTCACGGATGTGCTCTGTGGCAACCGGATGGGGCTTTACACGGTGTTGGTTCGACCGGTTCGAGACGACGGCAAGCCATGCCGCCATGACCAGGTGCAGCGGTTTGAACGCGCCATGGCCCGCGTGATGGGGGCGCCTTCAGCATGACCCTGTGGGTCGTGAAAATCGGCACCAGCCTGCTTCGGGGGGAGACTGCCACCACGATTGATGGTTACGCCCGTTGCTTCGCAGGGGCCATGACCCGGGGGGACCAGGTGGTTCTGGTCACCAGTGGTGCAGTCGGGCTGGGCTGCCAGAAGCTGGCCCTCACCAACCGACCCGACACGGTGGTGGCCCTGCAGGCAGCTGCAGCCATTGGCCAGGGCTCGCTGATGGCGCTGTATGAACGGGCAATGAAATGCCATGGCCGTTCCGTGGCTCAGGTGCTTCTGACCCGTTCCGACCTGGCCGATCGCCGTCGTTATCAGAACGCTTCGGGCACCTTGCGGCAGTTGCTGAGCTGGGGGGTGCTGCCGGTGATCAACGAGAACGATGCCCTCTCGCCGGCGGAGTTGCGCTTCGGCGACAACGACACACTTTCGGCCTTGGTGGCCACCGCCGTTGAAGCGCAGCAATTGATCCTGCTCACGGATGTTGATCGCCTTTATTCCTCGGATCCGCGGGTTGATGCCAACGCTGAACCGATTTCGGATGTTCGCCATCCCCGCGACCTGGACCAGTTGGAACAGGGGGCCGGCGACGGGGGACGATGGGGGACCGGGGGCATGACCACGAAGCTGGCGGCAGCACGCATTGCCACCGCCAGTGGCATCACAGTGCAGCTCGCCGATGGCCGCGACCCTGCTCGCCTCGAGGCCTTAATGCAGGGGGAACGGGGGGGGACGGTGTTCCATCCTCACCCGGAACCCCTGGGCAATCGACGCAGTTGGCTAGCCCACGTGCTTCGGCCTGAGGGTGAACTGCAGCTGGATGCGGGGGCTTGTGCGGCGCTGCAGCACCGAGGTGCGTCTCTGCTGCTGGTGGGTGTGACGGCGGTGCGGGGTGACTTCGCCGCCAATCAACCCGTTCAGTTGCTGGACCCTGATGGGGAGGATCTGGGCCGTGGCCTCTGCTCGATGGACAGCGATCAGCTGCGGGCCGCAATGAATGACCCATCGCCGGGGGAGTCCTCCCCGGTGGTGGTGCATCGCGATGCTCTGGTGCTTCGCAGCCGTTAACCGCGTCTACGATCCGCCGGACTGTCCTCGCCTCCATGCGTTTCAGCACCCTGATCAAGGTTCTGCAGACCGGTGATGCAGGCCTGCGCTGGAGTCAGCCGGGCTTGGATCCATGGCTTGAGGGTGCCGCTTCACTCGATCAGGCCTCAGTCGCGCAGCTCAGCTTTCTGGAGAAGGGCAACGCCCTCATGGCGGCTTTGGGCTCCAGCGAAGTGGGTGCCCTGTTGCTGCCCGACCAACAGGATCTGATTGATCTGGCCTCGCAGCGCGGCATCGCCTTTGCTGTTTTCGCTGATCCGCGTTTGGCCTTTGCTGAAGCCCTCGATGAGTTTCATCCCCGCCGCAGGCCCTTGGCGGAGATTCACCCCTCGGCGGTGATAGATGAACGGGCTGCGGTGGGCCCCCGCACGGCGGTGGGCCCGAGGGTCTGTATCGGGGAGGGAAGCCGTCTTGGTGCCGACTGCATCGTTCATCCCGGGGTGGTGATCTACGACGACGTGGTGGTGGGTGATGGCTGCGAGCTGCACGCCAATGCCGTGCTCCACCCCGGCAGCCGTCTCGGTCGCGGCTGTGTGGTGAATTCCAATGCCGTTGTCGGCTCCGAGGGCTTTGGCTTCGTGCCGACGGCGAAGGGATGGCGAAAAATGCCGCAGACCGGCTACGTGGTTCTTGAAGACGGCGTTGAGGTGGGTAGCGGCACCACCATCGACCGCCCATCTGTCGGGGAAACCCGCATTGGTGCCGGCACCAAAATCGACAACCTTGTGCAAATCGGCCATGGCGTCAGCACCGGGCGTGGCTGTGCCTTCGCGGCACAGGTGGGCATCGCCGGCGGCGCCCGGATCGGCCACGGTGTCATCCTGGCGGGCCAGGTGGGGGTCGGTAATCGCGTTGTTGTGGGAGACCGCGTCATCGCCAGCTCCAAGACCGGTATTCACGGTGATGTGGATCCCGGAGAGGTGGTGAGTGGTTTTCCCGCGATTCCGAATCGCCTTTGGCTGCGATGTGCCGCCACCTTCAACAAGCTGCCGGAGATGGCCAAGACCCTGCGGGAGCTCAAGCGGGACACTTCTCAGTAACCTCAGCGGTCGACCTGCCGCACCGCATCGTCATGGCTCAGCACCGCGTTGTTCTCCTGTCCGGTGATGGCATCGGCCCTGAGATCACTGCTGTCGCCCGCCAGCTGCTGGAGGTGGTGAGCCAGCGCCACGGCTTTTCGCTGAGCTTTGAGGAGCAGCCCATCGGCGGCAGCGGCATAGATGCCACCGGTGAGCCACTGCCTGCCAGCACCCTCGAAGCCTGCAAGGCAGCCGATGCGGTGTTGCTGGCCGCCATCGGCAGCCCCCGCTTCGACAGCCTCCCGCGCGAGAAACGGCCCGAAACCGGCCTGCTCGGCTTGCGTGCTGGCATGGAGCTGTTTGCCAATCTGCGGCCGGTCAAGATTGTTCCGGCCCTCATCGATGCCAGCAGCCTCAAGCGTGAGGTGATCGAGGGGGTGGACCTGATGGTGGTGCGGGAACTCACCGGGGGGATCTACTTCGGTCAGCCCAAGGGACGCATTCAGACCGATGCAGACGAGCGCGGCTTCAACACCATGACCTACTCCGCCTCGGAGGTGGATCGGATCGCGAAGGTGGCCTTTGAGATCGCCGAGGAGCGTCGGGGCCGGCTCTGCTCGGTGGACAAGGCGAATGTGCTGGATGTGAGCCAGCTCTGGCGAGACCGCGTGGATGCCATGGCGCCCAGTTACGGCGCTGTGGAGGTGAGCCACATGTATGTGGACAATGCGGCGATGCAGCTGGTGCGTGATCCGCGCCAGTTCGATGTGCTGCTCACCGGCAACCTCTTCGGCGACATCCTCAGCGATGAGGCGGCGATGCTCACCGGCTCCATCGGCATGCTGCCCTCGGCCTCCCTCGGTAGTGAGGGCCCTGGTCTGTTTGAGCCTGTGCACGGTTCAGCCCCCGACATCGCCGGTCAGGACAAGGCCAATCCCATGGCCATGGTGCTGTCGGCCGCAATGATGCTGCGCATCGGCCTCAAACAGGCCGCGGCTGCCGATGATCTTGAGGCCGCTGTGGATGCTGTTCTGGCCGGTGGCTTCCGCACCGGTGATCTGATGGCAGAAGGCTGCACACAGCTGGGTTGTCGCGCCATGGGTGAGCAATTGCTCAAAGCTCTTTAAGCCAGAGATTGGTGCAATTGGGCCCTGATCTGGCAGGATCGCCGGGCCAGTAGTCCCTGCGTCGATGTCGAAGCGTCATCCGGTTGTCGCTGTTACCGGTTCTTCCGGAGCTGGAACCAGCACCGTCAAGCGCGCCTTCGAGCACATCTTTGCGAGGGAAGGCATTACCCCTGCAGTGGTGGAAGGCGACAGCTACCACCGCTACGAGCGGATGCCCATGAAACAGGCCATGGCTGATGCCCTGGCCAAGGGTGAGAACTTCTCCCACTTCGGCCCTGAGGCCAACCTCTTCGACAAGCTCGAGGAACTGTTCCGCACCTACGGCGAAACCGGTGCTGGTCAGAAGCGCTACTACCTCCACAGCGTCGAAGAAGCTGCAGAACACAACGCCCGTCTTGGCGTCAACCTCGAGCCGGGTCAGTTCACGCCTTGGGAAGACATCCCTTCAGGCACTGACGTGCTGTTCTACGAAGGCCTTCACGGCGGTGTGAAGGGCGAGAGCTACGACGTGGCCGCCCTGGCCGATCTCCTGGTGGGTGTGGTGCCGATCACCAACCTCGAGTGGATTCAGAAGATCCACCGCGACAACGCTGAGCGTGGTTATTCCGCTGAGGCAATCGTTGACACGATCCTGCGCCGGATGCCCGATTACATCAATCACATCTGCCCGCAGTTCAGCCAGACCGACATCAACTTCCAGAGGGTTCCCACCGTGGACACCTCCAACCCTTTCATCTGCCGGAACATCCCGACCCCGGACGAAAGCTTCGTAATCATCCACTTCCGGAAGGGTGCTCGCGAGAAGTGGGGGATCGACTTCGGTTATCTGCTGAACATGATCCACGATTCCTTCATGTCCAGCCCCACCAGCATCGTGGTGAACGGCGGCAAGATGGGCTTCGCCATGGAACTCATTCTCACGCCGATCATTCACCGCATGATCGAAGAGAAGAACAAGCTCAGCTGATTGTTTCTCCTGCCAACAATCGTCTCTACAATGGGCCCATCTGAGTGATCAGGTGGGCTCTATTTCTTTGTCAACGCCCTCCTTTGAAATCAGTGGAGCCTCGGGGGCGCCTTCGTCTCCCCGTTGGGATCGCATTGACAGCCGATCGCTGATCGCCCAGGCCCGTCGCGTTTATTTCGCCTATCTCTCCAGCACCCCTGCGGGGCAGGAGCCCCTTGGCGTGGTGGTGGATCCGCAGGAACCCGATGGCCGCGTGGTCTTCGAGACCCCTGTTCTTTTGCCGGACGAAGAGTTCCTTGCCATCGATCTGATACGGGGGCGCACGAGCCGTGGTCGGACCCGATGGAAGGGTTGATCCTGGTTTGGACCGGCCTGCTGGGCGTTTGTGTCAGCAGCTTCACCAACGTGCTGGCCTGGCGCTTGGCCCGCTAGGAATCGATGGTCTTCCCCCGGCAGCCACTGCCCCAGATGCGGCCACGCCATCCGCGGGAATGACAATCTCCCGGTACCGGGTTGGTTGCTGCTGAGGGGGCGCTGCCGCGACTGTGATGCAGCGATCAGCTGGCGTTACCCCGCCGTGGAGGCCCTGAGTGCCGGCCTCTGGATCTCGGCAATGTTGGTGTGGCCTGGTGCTAGCGGGGAGTTGCCTGATCTTTGGCTCCCCTGGGCTGGTCTCCCCCTGATCGCGCTGCTGTTGCTGCTGGTGTTGATCGATCTGGATCACCTTTGGTTGCCGGAGCCCCTGTGCCGCTGGGGGGTAGTGCTGGTCTTGCTGCTGTTGGAAAGTCTCAGTGTCATTGCTGCACGGTTGTTGGGAAAGCCTGCGCTTGGCCTTGGCGATGGCAAGTTGGCGGCGCTGGGTGGGGCATGGCTAGACCTCGGGGGCATGCAGCGGCGATGTCCCTGGCGGTTGTTTCGGGAGCCTTGGCCGGAAGCACTGCTCGCCTCAGTGGCCGGTTGGGCCCTAGGGAACCGTTCTCCTTCGGTCCCTTCATTGCTATGGGCATTTGGTTGGTCTAGTTGACCGGTCCGCAGTTGTGGTGGAGCACCTGGTTGATGCTGTTGAGTGCTTGATTCCCAAGCGCCTTTCACCGGGCCGGCTTTTAATGGTGTGAGCTGACAGCCCTGTGTGTCTCTGTTCGATTGGTTTGCTGATCGCCGCAAGGGTCAGTACGTCGCCAACGTCAAGCAGGAACCCGATGAAGGCGATGGTCTGTGGAGCAAATGTCCTGAATGTGGTCAGGTCGTCTATCTCAAAGACCTGAAACTCAATGCCAGTGTTTGCGCCAACTGCGGCCATCACCACCGGATCGACAGTGCTGAGCGCATCGCACTCATTGCGGATCCCGACAGCTTCCAGGTGCTGAATGCGGATCTGTCACCGGTGGACCCCCTCGGATTCAAAGACCGGCGCGCCTATGCCGACCGGCTGCGCGAAAGTCAGGCTTCGACGGGGCTGCGGGATGGTGTGGTCACAGGGCTCTGCCGGGTGGAAGGCATCCCCATGGGCCTGGCAGCTATGGACTTTCGCTTCATGGGTGGATCGATGGGCTCGGTGGTTGGGGAGAAAATCACCCGTCTGATCGAGGAGTCCACCGCCCGCAAGCTGCCGCTGCTGATCGTTTGTGCCTCCGGCGGTGCCCGGATGCAGGAGGGAATGCTCAGCCTCATGCAGATGGCGAAAATCTCCGGCGCGCTGGAACGTCACCGCGAAGCCGAGCTGCTCTACATGCCCTTGCTCACCCACCCCACCACGGGGGGTGTGACCGCCAGTTTCGCCATGCTGGGCGACTTGATCCTGGCGGAACCGAAGGCCTTGATTGGTTTTGCTGGGCGCCGGGTGATCGAGCAGACCCTGAGGGAGAAGCTTCCTGACAATTTCCAGACGGCTGAATATCTGCAGGATCACGGCTTCGTGGACACGATCGTTCCTCGCACCCAGCTGCGCTCCACCCTGGCCAATCTTCTGCGCCTGCACGGCTGCAAACCTATGGAGCTCACCAGCGCATGATCAGAGGTGGTTGTGTTCTGATCTTGGCCTTGGTCTGCTGGGTCGCTCCCGTGCTGGCGGGCCCCGTGGAATGGATTGAGGTGCCTGCCACCGATGTGGGCCAGCAGTGGTGGGATCGCGGCAGTGTGCGCATCGATCGGGATGGATACCGAACCGTGCTCAGCCGGTTCACCGCAGCGGCCACTGAAGATGGAGATCAGCCCTCCGGCGAGCTCTACGTGATGCAGCTGGACTGCTCCCAGGAGCTGTATCGCGACAAACAGGTGAATGGTTTGCCGCGTTTTCGTGCCCAATGGCAGTCTGCCGGGGATGACGGGCTGATCACCTCCGTGATTGAGGCTGTCTGCACCGAACCCCTCTCCAGCTGAGATGTCCCCACAACCTCTAGGTGTTGCCGTAGCCGGTCTCGGCTTCGGGGAGAAGGTGCACCTCCCGGCCCTTGCTGCAGCGACTGATCTTGAGGCAGTGGCGCTTTGGCACCCGCGTCAGGAGCGCTTGGATGCCGCCACGGTCGCCCATGGCTTGAAGGGATTCAGCGACTGGGATGCTCTGTTGGCCAATCCCGCGGTGGACGCGGTGATCATCGCCACCCCCCCAGCACCCCGCTTTGACCTGGCCCGTCGGGCTCTGGAGGCGGGCAAGCACCTGCTGCTGGAGAAGCCCATCGCGCTGCATGCCGACCAAGCCCGGGAGCTGCAGCGGCTGGCCCTGGCACGGGGACTATCGGTGGCTGTGGATTACGAGTACCGAGCCGTTCCCCTGTTCATGCAGGCCGCACGCCTTTTGCAGGCCGGTGCTGTCGGAACCCCCTGGCTGGTGAAGCTCGACTGGTTGATGGGCAGCCGTGCCGATCCCCAGCGCGGCTGGAACTGGTATGCCCAGGCGGATCAAGGCGGCGGCGTGATCGGAGCCCTCGGAACCCATGCCACTGACATGCTGGCCTGGCTGATCGGTCCCCTGGGGGCCGTCCAGGCCTTGAACAGTGTTTCGATCAAGCAACGCCCTCACACCGATGGTGGTCTGGTTGCCGTGGATGCCCCCGATGTGTCGCTGCTGCAGACCGTTGCCCATTGGCAGGGAAGGCAAGACCTGCCGGTGCCGGCACAGGTCAGCCTCAGTTCCGTGTCGCGCAACGGTCGCGGGTTCTGCCTGGATGTGGTGGGGTCCTCGGGATCGCTGCTGCTCAGCAGCACCAATCAGAAGGATTACGTCCATGGCTTTGAGCTGCAGCACGCCCCGCTCGGTGAGCCCTTCCGCGCTGTGGAAGCCGATGCCGACTTCGCCTTCGCTGAAACCTGGGCGGATGGCCGCATCGCCCCTGTGGCCAGGGTGCTGGGCTGGTGGGCCGAGAGCATTCGCCGTGGGCAACCGATGCTGCCTGGACTCGCCGAGGGCGTGGCCAGTCGTGTGGCCTGCGATCAAGCAGCAGGCAGCACATTGGATCTTGCGTAACACGCGGTAAAATTGCCGGCGATTCGTCTTTGACGACCCCAACCCTCCGAGGATTTACCCATGGCGCTCGTTCCGCTTCGGCTCCTGCTCGACCACGCCGCCGAGAACGGCTACGGCATCCCTGCGTTCAACGTGAACAATCTGGAGCAGGTCCAGGCCATCATGGAAGCGGCTGACGAGACCGACAGCCCTGTGATCCTCCAGGCCTCCCGCGGCGCCCGCAGCTACGCCGGTGAGATCTTCCTGCGTCACCTGATCCTGGCCGCGACCGAGACCTATCCCCACATCCCCGTGGTGATGCACCAGGACCACGGCAACGCCCCTGACACCTGTTATTCCGCTGCCATCAACGGCTTTACCTCCGTCATGATGGACGGTTCCCTGGAAGCCGACGCCAAGACTCCCGCCAGCTACGACTACAACGTCAACGTCACCAAGCAGGTGGTGGACTTCGCCCACTCCGTGGGTGTGAGCGTTGAGGGTGAGTTGGGTTGCCTGGGCTCCCTGGAAACTGGCAAGGGTGAAGCTGAGGACGGCCACGGTTTCGAGGGCGAGTTATCCAAGGACATGCTGCTCACCGATCCCGCTGAGGCTGCCGACTTCGTTGCTAAGACCAAGTGCGACGCTCTGGCCATCGCCATCGGCACCAGCCACGGCGCTTACAAATTCACCCGCAAGCCCACTGGTGAAGTGCTGGCCATCAGCCGCATCGCTGAGATTCACAAAGCCATCCCCAACACCCACCTGGTGATGCACGGCTCCTCCTCCGTCCCCCAGGAGTGGCTTGAGATGATCAACAAGCACGGAGGTGCTATCCCCGAGACCTACGGCGTTCCCGTCGAGGAAATCCAGGAAGGCATCCGTAACGGTGTGCGCAAGGTGAACATCGACACCGACAACCGTCTCGCCTTCACTGCTGCTGTGCGTGAAGCGGCCATGGCCGATCCTTCAAACTTCGACCCCCGCCACTTCAACAAGCCTGCTCGCAAGTACATGAAGCAGGTCTGCCTGGACCGTTACCAGCAGTTCTGGGCTGCCGGCAACGCCAGCAAGATCCAGCAGCAGAGCATCACTTACTACGCCGGCCTTTACGCCAAGGGTGCTCTTGATCCCAAGGCTGCCGTCGCTGCCTGATCATCACGATCAATTGATCCACCCCCGGGGGCCGAGAGGCCCCTTTTTTTATGGGGCTGCTCGATCGTGAGCAGCGTCACTCTTTGATCAGGCCATCAGGCTGAGCAGTCCGTGCTTGCCGTTCAGTTGTGCTTGCGCTCCCATGGGCAAGGCCTTGTTAGGCATCCATGGCCCAGCGGCAGATTCAGCACCAGTGGAATGCCCAGATCGCCAAGGCGTTCTTCCAGGATCTCGTCCATCGTGAAATCGCCGGGAAGGATGTTGTCTTCAGTCCAGCTGAAGCGGCCGCAGGCCACCCTCGCCAATTGCTGCAACAGGCCTGCGCTGGGCCGCCATGGCCCTGGGGGAGAGCAGGGCCGTGATGATCATGGATGCCCCTGAGCCCAGCAGCGTCCGGCGGGTTGGCATCAGCCCAGCAGGGCTTCCAACATGCGGCGGCCGTCGGTTCCTCCCGTGGCCGGATCACAGGCCCGCTCGGGGTGGGGCATCAGACCCAGAACGCTGCCGCTGGCATTGGTGATGCCAGCGATGTCGGACACCGACCCGTTGGGGTTGTTGCCGTAGCTCAGGGCGATGGCGTCGTCGTCCTGAAGCTGCTTGAGCGTGTCATCGCTGCACTGATAGCGGCCTTCACCGTGGGCGATCGGCAGGGTCAGGGCCCCGTCGTTGTACCCCTGCATCCAGGCTGTGCGCTGGCTCACCACCTTGAGGGGTGCGTTTTCACAGATAAAGTGCAGATCCCGATTCCGGGTGAGAGCACCGGGGAGCAGGCCCAGTTCTGTGAGCACCTGAAATCCGTTGCAGATGCCGAGCACGCGCCCCCCCTTGGCTGCAAAGTGGATCAAGGACTGCAGGGCTGGTGCGAAGCGTGCAATGGCGCCGCAACGCAGGTAGTCGCCGTAGCTGAAACCGCCCGGCAGAACGATGGCGTCAAAGCCGCTGAGGTCGGTCTCCTCGTGCCAGACCCTGCGCGTGCTCATCCCGAGGCAACCCTCGGTAGCCCATTGCACATCCCGGTCGCAGTTGGAGCCGGGAAAAACGATGACCCCGATGCTCATGACTGCTCCAACTCCAGGCTCCAGTCTTCGATCACCGGGTTGGCCAGCAAGCGATCACTGAGCAGTTCCAACCTGCGGCGGGCCTCGGCCTCATCAGGAGCCTCCAGCTCCATTTCCACGGCTTTACCGATCCGCAGCTTGCTGAGGCCTTCCACCCCAAGTCGTTCAGCGGCACCACGCGCGGCTTCTCCGGCTGGATCGAGTACGGAGGGGCGCAGACGCACTAGGACGCGGGCTTGAAAACGCGGCACGATCAGCAACTGGTCTGATCAAATCCTGACAGACACCAAACCCTGAAGAGATCCGGTGCGCCTCTACGGCGTGACGATCGCTCGGCCCCATGGTGAAAAGGAGGCCTCTCGCCAGCGTGCTGCCGAGTCAGTGTCTGTGTTTCACATTCAGCTCTGGACCGTTGCTCTGCTGCTGATTGGCAGCTCTGCAGACGGAAGCTCATCAGCAGCGGCTTCGATGTGTTGCCGGATCGCGCGGCAGGCCTGGAGTCCCTGTCGGATGGTGGCCTCCAGTCCTGGAGAGCGCTGGGTGTTGACCTGGAATCAGCAGCGCGTCGAATTTGTCCATGACGGCAGCGGCCAGATGATGATGCGGGTTGGTGAGGGCGAGGACTGGCTGGAGGTGCAACCCTTCTGGACGGCGGACCACAGCCTCTGCTGGGGTTCTGTTTGTGCCACGGGTCACGTTCCATTGGAGTGAAACCGGGGTGATAGATCTGAATTGAGGGCAGATTCCCCATGGCAGTTTTTTCTCTCCCTTGTTCCAGCTGTGGAACACCCGTTGAGATCCCGGGTCGTTACGGCTTCAAGTTGAAGAGTGCAGGCGTCACCAACACGGTGTGCACCCGCTGCCGGCAGGGGGCATTTCTGGCGTCACGACGCGACAACATCTCCAGCCAGATCGCCCTTGCTCCCAGTCCTGATCGTCGTCGCCTGATTCCCTTCACCGCTGCTGTGGCGGCCTTGGCCCTTTTGATCGGTGGTGTTGTTTGGCGCTCTGCTGTGCCGCCAGCTCAGGAGGCTTTGCCGGCGAGTGAATCTCCCTCCAAGTAGAGCGTCCTGCTCGGGAAGGCAAAGTCGATGCCTTCTTGGGCGAAGGCCTCCATGATTCCGAGGTTGATGGCTTGCTGTTCGTTCAGAGCGACCGTGAAATCTCGGGTATCGATGTAATAAACCAGTTCAAAATTCAAGCTTGAATCAGCAAATTCGGTGAAGTGGCAGCGGTTGAAGTTGCTGTGGGCCTGAGCTTCGATCACGGCCTGAACCATCGGGGGGATTGCCTTCATCTGCTCGACCGATGTGCTGTAGGTGACGCCAATCGAATAGATCATCCGGCGTTGCGCCATTTCAGCGAAATTGAGGATGGTGGACCCTGTAAGGGATGAGTTGCTCATCACCACTTGTTCGCCGCGCAGGCTGCGCAGATGGGTGGAGCGAACACCGATGCGTTCCACCGTTGCTGAGGTGGAGCCCACCGTGATGAATTGCCCAACGGTGAAAGGCTTGTCCAGAAGAATCATCAGGTAAGCGAACAATTCCTGGGCCGGTTCTTTCAGGGCCAAGCCAATGCCGATGCCGCCGGCACTGAGCAAACCCCAGATCACTGTCATCTTCACGCCCAGGCCCTGCAGCAGCACCAAGGAGCCGATAGCCCACACCACGGTTTTCAGCAGCGGGAGCAGGCTTTGGAGGAGTTGTTGAAGATCATCCGCGCCTGCACGGCGCACCAATCCGAAAAGGAATCGCGCTCCGATTCGGTTGACCAACCGAATCAGAATGATCGAGGCAACAATGCGCAGCGATGTGTCGTAGGCCCTTGCAATGTTGTTGGGCAAGCCCAAATCATCCTGAGCAAGGATCAAGGTGACCACCAAGCCGAAGGGCACCACCGAAGCGGCGAGGGCGTTGAGCACAAAGTCGTCGAAGTCGGTTTTGCTTCGCTTCGTGAACCGAGGAAAAACTGTCTTACAAAGGAAAGACAGGGTCAGGGTGATGGCAGAACCGATCAGCAGCTTCGCTAAAAAATTAGTCAGATCCATCGCTCATACCGGAGATACCGCGTGATTGTCGGTGGCCTCCCAGAAGCTTGCAAGCGAGATGGGGTTCAAGCGCGTTGAAACACCAAAGTCAGATTGTTAGCGGGCATGGAGACCACGTTTTCGGTTTTGAAGCCAGCCTTGGCGGCGATGGCTTTCACTTGATTCAGCTCCCTCAATCCCCATTGGTGGTTGCGTTCCCTTAGGGATTGGTCGAAGACGGCATTGCTTGCACTCGTGTGAGCACCATTGCGCCTGAATGGGCCATAAATGATCAAGGGGGCGCCGCAGGGCAGCAACAGGGCGGATTCTTCCAGCACGGCATCCGTGCAGCTGACTGGGCTGATGTGCAGCAGGTTGATGCAAACAACAGCATTCACGTCCCCTTGGAGGTTCTGGGGCAGGGGCCAGGGGCGGTGTTCAACATCGAGGTTCAGGGCTGCTGGCATCACCTGGCTCAGACCCTGGTGCTGGATCCAGGCGTTGATGCTGGCGCGATGGTCTGGATCCGGATCGCTGGCCTGCCAGCGCAGATGGGGAAAGCGCTGCTGAAAGCAGACGGCGTGCTCACCACTGCCGCTGGCCAGTTCTAGTACGGCTCCTGAGGCAGGCAACAGCTGCTTCAGCAGATCTCCGATGGGGCCGCGGTTGCGTTCCGTGGCCGGGAAGAAAAGCCGTTGGTCCATCGTCAGCTCGGGCAGGGGATAGCGCTCTGGCTGCAGTGGCGGCGCAGTTCGTCCAGCCAGGTTTCCAGTGCTGCCAGGGCATACGGTTGCATGCGGTAGTAGATCCAGCGGCCGCTCTGCCGATCCGTCAGCAGCCCCGTCTCTCGAAGCACCCTGAGATGGAACGAGAGCTTCGACCTGGAGAGGTTGAGATCACCGGTAAGGTCACAGACGCATCGTTCGCCCAGCGCCAGCGCCAGCGCATGGATCACGTCGAGACGGATCGGGTCGGCCAGTGCTTTGAGCAGCTGCCTCGACTGATCCCTGTTGAGGGTGTTCTGGATCACAAGAGCAGTGTCCGCCGCTCTGTTTAATTCAACACAATTCGATTGATCGAGGGCTGGAATGCGGATCGGCATTAATGGGTTTGGACGGATTGGTCGCCTGGTGTTCCGGGCCCTCTGGGGACGGCCTGGCATCGAACTGGTGCATGTCAATGATCCCGCTGGCGATGCAGTAACGGCGGCCCACCTGCTGGAGTTCGATTCTGTGCATGGTCGCTGGGATCGAGGAATCACCGGTTGTGCTGATGGATTCAGCGTGGAGGGATCCGCACTCACCTGGTCCAGCGAGAAAGACCCCACCGCCGTGCGCTGGAGCGATCGGGGGGTGGAGATGGTGCTTGAAGCCAGCGGCAAGATCAAAACGCCGGAGGCGCTCAATCCCTATTTCGATCAGCTGGGCCTCAAACGGGTGGTGGTGGCCTGTCCCGTGAAGGGTGTGGTTGCCGGTGAGGACGCGCTCAACATCGTTTACGGGATCAATCACCACCTCTATGAACCGGCGCACCACAAATTGGTGACGGCCGCCTCCTGCACCACCAACTGTCTGGCGCCTGTAGTGAAGGTGGTGCACGAGAGCTTCGGCATCGAGCACGGCCTGATCACCACCATTCACGACATCACCAACACCCAGGTGCCGATTGATTCCTTCAAAAGCGACCTGCGCCGGGCGCGCTCCGGACTCACCTCACTCATCCCCACCACCACCGGCTCGGCCAAGGCGATCGCGATGATCTTCCCTGAGCTGAAGGGCAAGCTCAACGGTCATGCCGTTCGTGTTCCCCTACTGAATGGATCGCTCACCGATGCGGTGTTCGAGCTCAAGCAGAGCGTCACGGTGGAGCAGGTGAATGCTGCGTTCAAAGCTGCTGCGGAAGGGCCTCTGAAGGGAATCCTGGGTTACGAGGAACGCCCGTTGGTGTCGTGCGACTACACCAACGACAACCGCAGCTCGATTGTCGATGCCCTCTCGACGATGGTTGTCGATGGCAACCAGCTGAAGGTGTTTGCCTGGTACGACAACGAATGGGGCTACAGCTGCCGCATGGCCGATCTCACCTGCCACGTAGTTGGGCTGGACGCATGACGCTTTCCCCTCTGCAGCAGTACGGCATCGTCACTGCCAATTACTGGGCCTTCACGCTCACCGATGGGGCCCTGCGGATGTTGGTGGTGTTCCACTTCCACCAACTCGGCTACACCACCCTCGAGATCGCGTTCCTGTTTCTCTTTTATGAGTTGTTTGGGGTGCTCACCAACCTGTACGGCGGTTGGATCGGTGCCCGCTACGGGCTTCGGCTCACCCTCTGGGTGGGGACGCTGCTGCAGATTCTTGCGTTGTTGATGCTGATGCCCGTCGCCGCCAGTTGGCCGAAACTGTTGAGCGTGATCTATGTGATGACCGCTCAGGCCATCAGCGGCATCGCCAAAGATCTCAACAAGATGAGCGCCAAGAGCGCCATCAAGACGGTGGTTTCGGAAACTCAGGAGGATCAGCAGCAGCTGTTCAAGTGGGTGGCGATCCTCACGGGATCCAAGAACTCTCTCAAGGGTGTGGGTTTCTTTCTTGGAGGGGTGCTGCTCGCCTCCTTTGGCTTCAATGCTGCCTTGGGCTGGATGGCGACAGGTCTTGCCCTTGCCTTCCTGCTCACGCTGGTGCTGCCTGGTGAGATCGGACGGATGAAGTCCAAG
This sequence comes from Synechococcus sp., assembly GCA_047285305.1. Lineage (GTDB taxonomy): Bacteria > Cyanobacteriota > Cyanobacteriia > PCC-6307 > Cyanobiaceae > Parasynechococcus. The sequence continues at coordinate 1,874,349 of JBJBDL010000003.1, read as the reverse complement.
CCGGCCTTTTCGTCGCTGTTCTCCAAATCCCAGGGCATCAACGTGCTGTCCTTGGCGCGCTTCTTTTTGTTTGGCGCCCGGGATGTTTGGTTCGTGGTGGCCTTGCCCGTGTTCTTAGAAGCCTCCCTGGGCTGGAGTTTCTGGGAGATCGGTGGCTTCCTCGGTCTCTGGTTGATTGGCTACGGCATCGTTCAAGGATCAGCGCCTGGTCTGAGACGGCTCTGGGGGCAGACCACATCCCCGGGAGCATCTGCTGTGCAGTTCTGGAGTGCTCTGCTCACCGCCATTCCCGCCCTGATCGCGGTGGCGCTGTGGCGCCAGGTGGATGTGGCGGTCGCCATTACCGCAGGCCTTGCCGCCTTTGGGGTGGTGTTCGCGATGAATTCGTCGATCCACTCCTACATGGTGCTGGCTTACACCGATGCGGAGAGCGTCAGCCTCAATGTGGGCTTCTATTACATGGCAAACGCTGCCGGACGGTTGGTGGGTACGTTGCTCTCGGGGGCAGTGTTCATGCTCGGCCGAACCGAAGCCGCGGGCATGCAGGCTTGCCTATGGGCTTCATCCCTGCTGGTGTTGTTGTCGTGGTTAAGCAGCCTCAGACTGCCGGTTGGGACCAAACTCTGAATTTCTGCTGAATATCGCCGCGTTGGTAGGGATTCAGACACCCGCGAAAGGAGATTTTCTGCTGAATGGATTAAATCAATCATGACCCCATGCGTGACGAGCCTGGCAGCCCCGATTGTCGTTTGGTCATCGATGCCAAGCGATCCCTGGAGGATGTTCTGCGTTTGATCGCTGATCTGCCCCATACAGACCACATGCGCCGGCAGCTCTTGTCGGTGTACAACCAGCTGGAGGGCATGCACGACCTGAAACGCAGTGGTGGCGCCAATGTGTCGTTTCGTTCTGCCGATTGGAGCTCTTCGGCGAAGTGATCCGGTTGACACCGATAAGGTCAGGTGTCGCCTTTCGCTGTCTTGAGAGATGTTTGAAAACGACCGACGTCCGGCTTGGCTTAATTGGGTCTTCCTTGGGATGTTCCTCTGGTCGTCGTGGCAGCTGTTTGGTTTTTGGTCCCAGCGGCTTAGTGGTTGAAGGGCTTTAGACCAACACGCCGGTCAGACGCAGCGTTCCCCACAAGTCGAAGACGCAGAAAATCAGTCCGATCACGATGATGTCCCAGGCTTTGTGGCGGATGGCCCAGGGGGCAAGGAACAACTCCGCAATTCCATGCAGTGCCGTTCCAATGGTGATGTGCTCCAGCACCAGCAGACCATGGGCCACCAGGAACAGTGCGCTGGCGACACACCGCATTAGGACTTGCCAGGAACCGAGCAAAGCCTGCAGAACTGGATGGTCAATCACCTTAAAGCGTGCTGCTGTCTTGACTCAAGCTCGCTGCAGATGACACTCCCTGTATTTCTAGGAATATGAGGTACAAGATCGAATCGATACGTTGAAGTTCTCGCCCCTTCGTTGTCTCTGATGCGCCTTCAATAATCGAATGCTGGTCAACTCAAAAAGCGTGAAGAGTTACTTTACAACCTTGGGGCAATTTCGTCCTATGTCTCAATGCAGACCTTCTTCTGGCATGGCGTCAGCATGCTGGTTGCCTAGGAGCATCCCAAGCACACCTTGGTTGTGTATGCCGCTCTGACATTTTTACGATTGTTGTGTTGGCTCCTTACATATGGGACAAAAAGTGGATGAGGATCAACACCTCGATTGGAATGTTGGTGTTCGGCTTGTCACTGTTGATCTATTCGTTCTGCTGGTTTGTGTATTGATTTGGATTGTATTGATTGCAATGGCTTTGGCTTAATCGAAACCCATTGGTCTGCCTGAGGGCGGCAGAGCGATGGGTTGATTGGGTTCACAAGCCAAGCATTTGTTGTGGAGTCGCTTGATCAGTCCTTTTAGGGATAGTTGTTGGGTAGAAAGAACTGCTCGTTGAAGGGAGGCCGTTTGTAGCTTCCTTGCTTCGGGCGCTTCTGCATCTTGATGGGTGGCGGGGGCATGTCTGCATAGGGCAACTTGCTGAGAATTTGGCGCAGGTAATTAAAGCGGGTGCTGTGCTTCTCATTGGCCTCCACGTTGAACCATGGGGCTTCTGGGATATGCGTCTTGGCAAACATGGTGTCCTTCGGTTTCGACTACTCCACTAAGCGGTTGCGCGACTCGATGTCCATCAGACGCATCTTCCAGCGACGCTCTTCCTTATCAATGCGTTCCTCGAAACGTTTCTCCTGGTCGTCATCGTTGATGGAGAACCAGTATTTGAGCAGCAGGATTCCGTCCTGCACCAGCATTTGCTCAAACTGTGGGTACGACACATAAAACTGCTCCACTTGTTCGCGTGTCGCGAAGCCCATCACCTTTTCCACGCCGGTCCTGTTGTACCAGCTCCGGTCAAAGACAACGATTTCTCCGGCATTGGGAAAATGCTCCACATAGCGCTGGAAATACCACTGGCTTTTCTGTTGCTCCGAAGGCGTGCCGAGGGCCACCACCGGCATCCACTGGGGCTCAAGGGCTCCCTCAGCCGTTTGATCGATCCTCCCTTGCCTGCGGCGTCCCGCCCTTCGAACAGGATAGTCATGCGAAGGCCTGTGGCTTTCACCCAGTACTGCATCTTCACCGGTTCTGTCTGGAGTTTGGCCAGCTCTTTTTCGTAGATCTTTTTGTTCAGACGTTAGTGATTTTTGGAATAACCCTCGGCAGCTCCACCACGATTTCCTGCGGTCGCTCGACGTCGCCATCGCTGTAGTGATCGATGGCCTCGCGGACGGCTGTCATGTCGTGGTCGCTGGGCTGCCTCATGCTTTCGGTCGATCGCCAGTTCAGTTATGCCAGCGCTGCACTCTGTGGGAATGATCCAGTCCGGTTTTGCCGGAATGTCTGGTGTTTTCGTCTTCAGCGCCTGCCTTGAGTGGGGGGAGAGACCACAAGGCGGATGATGCGAATCAACCTCCAGAATGCTCCAAGCAAGAGGATGGCCGCCAGAAGCGCGATGGCAGCTATCAACACGATGGCGGCGAGCCTGAGCATGGCTTCCAGCAGTTGCTGAACGCCGCCAAGCAGGTCATCAATGGCCTTGCTCAGCAGCAGCATGATGTCCACCTGCTGAGGCAGCTGATTCAGCAGTACAGCGATCCCTGCGGCAGCAGCCAGCATCAGCACAACGACCGTTAACTGACGCAGGACGGGGCCATAGGGGAAGCTACGACGGGGGCGGAAGACCCGTCGTTGATCGCGTTTGCTGCTTCGGCGCGCCTTCCTCATGGCATCGGTGTGATCAGGGTGCCGTCACTGCGGCGATTCTGAAGCGTGTTTCCTGCACGTCAACGATCGGACTGCGTTTCAGGCTTGTCCACCGGTGCTGGTGCCGGCGAGGTCTCTTTGGTTTCCTGAGGCAGAGGAACAAGCCATGCGGTGGCGATGGTGCATGCCAGAGCCATCCCAGCCAGAAGGGGTGGTCCTAGGCGTTTCTGCAGAGTAATGCGATCGACTATCTCCTGACGCTTCAAAGGGCGGTTCTCGGGGAACGTCCAGGTCAGCTTGACCCGGTTGTCGAGCCGCAAGCGATCGAGGCAACGCACCAGATCGGCCAGTTCGGCGTCATCGAGCTTGAGCTGCAACGGCTTAACGCCCTCTCGGCTGCTGCGCAGTTCCAGACGATGGTTGGCCTCATCCGGCGCGATGTTTACAAAACCGCCTTCCATGCCAAAGCGGCGCTGCACGCCGGACAAGCGATGCCTCGCATAGGGCATTACCGCTGCCATCAGAGCCTCGAGATGATCTCGGGTTCCTTCCAGTTCCGGTGCTCCGATCAATTGCAGCCGCCAGGACGACAGGATGCCGATCACTTCATTGGAATGTCCGGCGGAGAGGTCGGGAAAACCTTCCACCACCAGCCGTGCTGCGGTCTGTTCGTATTGGTATGTCGTTTTCAACATGGTCTGTCTAGGGCGTTGGGTCGAGCAGGGTTGCGCGGAGTCGATCGATTCCACCTGGGCCTGCGCAGAACGCCAGGGTGCTGATCAGCTGACGCTGCATAGGGCCCGCCGGCTCCATTGTGAGCAGACGAACAACGGCTTCCCGGCGCTGATTCATCCGCTCTTCGATGAGGTCCTGCAGGCGCTCATGGAACAACTGCCAACGCTGTTGGGTGAGCTGTTCCGGTTCGCGGCTTGAGAGGAGTTGGTGGAGCATGGGGTAGAGCCGATCTGCCATGGCACATACCAGACAGATCAGCGATTCGGCATCCACCGGGTCGAGCTGGTCCCGCCGGGTGGTGCGCCGAAGCGGGTTATGACAGCGCCGCTTCCAGAGTTCAACTCGGTTGGGGAATTGCGCCTGGAGGCCCATCTGCTGGCTGGTCCAGACCATCGCCTCTCCACCATTGAGGTCGAGAGCCTCAATGGTCAGCAGCAGTAGATCGAGACGCTCAACACCCCGACGGCTGAGACGCGCGCCGTTGGTGGGTGCGCTGGGGGCTGGAGCTTCAGTCATGGCTGCGATGACACTGAAGTCAGTCGGGGAAAGGATGTCACGGGAGTTTTACGACTCTCTCGCAGTTCTCTGTCGCAGAACTCTCGCAATACGGATGCCATGGGCAGACCTAAGAAGCCGATCCAAAGAAGGTCGAACGGAGTGTATTGCGTTCAGATGCACCTGGATGGCAGACGTGTGATGCGTTCTTTGCAGACCAGGGACATCGAGGTTGCTCATCGTCGAGCCGGCCAAGCAATGGCAGAACTCGAGGCTGAGCACAAGGCCCAGCAGCAAGGCGCAACCAGGTGGAGAGAAGCCAAGGAGTTCAGCAGCCTTCTCGAGCTCTGATGTTCTTGACCCTCAAACCGCCCCTGAGCAATACACGGGCAAGCGGGCTCAAGATGACGTCTCCGGAGCATTCCTGGATAAGAACACCGAGGCACTCGCTTAAGCCCTGCTCAAGAGGGAGGTGCCAGCCCTTGGAACAATCTCATCCGAGAGGTCGAACGCATCCGTACAAGGAAGAACCTGTCTCCTTTCTCCGCCAGCTGGCTCCAATGATGGGAATTGCTTGAGTGGCCAACCCCATAACAACGCAGGATCCGAAGCTGGGGGACACTGACAAGGCTGAAGCAGTATTAACCCAAGTATTGCCTTTCAGAGATAACACGCGATCCTGCGAATAATTCATTAGTGGCTGCCTGATGTTCATCACTGTTTTTGGTCAGAAAGGTGGTGTTGCAAAAACATGTAGCAGCGTTCACATAGCAGCAAGCTGGAGCCATCAACAAAAACGGGTCGTTCTGGTTGATGCCGACCGCAACAGATCAGCCACTGCCTATGGCGCCAGAGGTCTTTTGCATTGCCCAGTTGTACCGATTGAAGCAGCAGCCAAAGCAACTCGATTGGCTGAGATTGTTGTCACAGATGGGCAAGCAAGCAGCAATGAAGAAGAGATGAAGAATTTGGTAGAAGGTGCCGATTTTATTTTGCTACCTACTACTACACAAAGCAGGTCAATTGAATTGACAATTGAGATGTCGCAAACAATCAACAAATACAAAATACCCTATGCTGCGCTTCTTGTAAAAGTTGATTCACGCAAAGAAGCAGCAGCTAAAAATGCCAAAGAATGTCTCGAAGGATTCGACATCAAGGTTCTCAACGCGCAAATTCCGTTGCTAAGCGCATTTGAACAAGCAGAAACAGAAGGAGTCACTGTTGATCAAGCGATTGACAAACGCGGGCGTGCAAATCCTCGCCGAATGGCTGGATGGTCTGCTTATTGCTCGGCCTGCAAAGAGATCGAAGATCTATACGAAGAGCACAAAAAACTGAATCCAATTCAGTCACCTATTGGATGGGACTTCACGCCAATGGAACAGCGTATTGCCGCTTGATGAGATCTGGCAACTGAAATCTGATGAGTATTGATTCTAGGTTAATTCAGTATTCAATTAGGTCATGACATTGAATTCAGTCAAGGAACACTGTTGTTGGCATGTCTTCAGCAGAGGTAACTGTCACCCAAAGGATAGTCGGCTTGTTGCCAACGTTCTCACTGTAGTGAGGCGTATCAACTCCTTTTAAAAAGGCTTGACCAGGCTTGAAAATGTTTTTGATTTCGCTTCCATCAGACATGACTTGAGTATTCCTCAAAGAGCCTGAGTTTACTCCTTGCACAAAAACCATCATCGGAGCTGGGTGCTTGTGCAGCGGAATCTTTCCGCCAACTGGAATTTCAACTCGATAAAGACGCATTTCGGGCTTGCCATCAGGATATTTGAGAAAAGCTCCCTCAAGCGTTTTAGATGCCGTGAGAATCTCATTGATTACGGGCTTCCCCGAAGTAACTCCAGGCTCAGTCGTCTTATTTGGACTGCAAGCCGATGCAAACAAAGAGACTATCCCAAGGACAATTGCTCGCTTCATAGGACCAGGAGTTATTTACGTCATTCTGATTAAAATAATCAAGAAAGCAAGAAAGTAAGAGAAGGCTCAGGATTTGGCTAATCCGTATCAGTGATGATCACAGTCATTCCAAGCATTGATGAGGGGGAAAGACCTGATCCGGCTTGGACGTGGCGATGCCTCTTTCGCGATCAACCGACATAGACCTCGCAATAGCGCAAATGTGTCAGCACAGAGTCGGCTCGGGGGGGGGGGCAGGAATTGATCCTTAAGGGCCTAAAGGCATGACACAGATGTTGCTACCAGTAAGGGTCCAGCTTTTCTTCTGTTGTACGCGCCCTATACCCCTGGAGATCCCAATCGGTTTAGTGTGCAGATGCATGTCGCTTCTGAGCAATGGGTCAATGAGCTTTCTCTCGCTACTGAGTTGACCGCATATCTCACTGCCCGCACCAAGTCGAAGGTAAAGATGTGCACATACAGAGTGGTGGACACTGCCACAGATGAGGTGGTGTCGACCGTTCGCTGTGGTAAAGCCTTGATCCAATAGGCCAGCATCCGGCTTTTGGACAATCTTGAGGACAGCCGATCACATGTGATCGATTTTCAGCTGTGCCGCTAGGTGTCGAGCTCGTCAGCTGCTTCTTCTTGAGTGGGCTACTTGTCGACACCATCGCAAATCTCAGGGCTCCGATTTGGAACCGATTGGTAGATCAAAAACAGAGCCCCGACGACAGCAGCTGTGATTGCAGTTACAGCTCCCAGCTGGATCAATGCCAGGTAAAGAATGAAGTCACCAACCATTTGCTCTCCTTTCCTCTTCTCCATCAATAGACACAAACCTCAACTGTCAGGGCAGTGAGAACCGAACTTCACACTCAGATTTCACAAAAAAAATCTGAAGCTAATTTACGGAGGACCTTGGATGCTGCATCTCCCATGCCCCCGTTTGCCTTTCTGCTGTCGTTTAACTCTCGTGGAACTCAGTCGTAATCCTCCCCCAGGAACCAGTCATAACCCTGTGTTTGCAACGCTTTAGAGCTTCATAAACCGCATGCCTGTTCTGTTTCCGTAGCAAGTGATGTGACAGGTTATTGAGGAGCATGGCTACGAAAGAACTGCTCTCAGTTGATTTGCACCTCTGAGGGCGGCCAGGTCATCTTCTTGAAGGTCGCTGGCTTCGCTTGGGGCTATGCCGCAGTAGTCCAGCCCACGTCCTTCTTCCAAATTGGCGTGATGTCTCGTCTGTGCGGTTGGCTTAGGGGTTGCCGAATGCCTGAAGGGAATGATGTTTGATCAGTAGACGATGGGTTTACGACCGCTTTTGCAGTTCAGGCGAGCAATCGCCAGCGAGGCGTTGATGTCGATATCGCCGTCTGCACCTCTGAAGCTGTAGGAGAACTGGGCAGATTGTCTCTTGCCGTGCTCCCCCATCAGCTCTTCCATCACGCATTCTTTGAAAGCCACTTTCTTCTCCAAATAGTCCACTAGTAAAAGAGCTGGTATAGCGATCACCGCGCCGAAGGCAGCGCGGGTCAACAGTGTGGTTGCTCTATTCGTATCCATGCACCAATTGTGCCCTCATCAATCCTCCGGGGCCTAGCCCATCTCCTTCTGCTATGTCGGTGCTCAGATCTAAAACTCTCGGAACGATTTGGGCCGAAGGCGACAGACAATCTACGGGGCTCTTGAATTGCTCGCATGGATTACGAGGATTTATGCCTCACCTGTCTGGTCACGTTTGCGGCCATCAACACGGTGCTGAATTTGCGTTCCCAACGACGGCGCTGAGCACTTAGATCAGCCTTGAACGACCCAGCAGGTATCCGACAACGAGGCCAGTTGCGGCCCCTTGGAATTGCCAAAGCTGTTTCCTGTATCGCCAACCAGCTCTATCCAGAGCAACACCAGCCCAGATGGATATCGCAACAATCAAAAGCAGGAGGAGGTTTTTCATCTGCGCCTTAGCCGAATTCCCAAGTCACGATGACCGCCATGGCGGCTAGGAGAAAGAAAACCAACCAGTTTCCACCAGCCCCAAAAGCGAACATTGCCGCGATGAGCACCGCACTAACAGCAACCTTCAGGCGGTCATCCATTCGGAAGGCGCTCACACTTCAATTTCTGTCTTCTCGTCAGTCTCCTGAGGTAGCTCTGTGGAGGTTTGCTCCACTTTCTCGGCATTGTGATGGCACGCGTTGGCGCCTCCAGCGAAAACAGCAAGGGCCATGATCGCGACGATCACGCCGCCGCCCAGATTTGCGAGGTTCGAACGTTTCATACCGATAAAGCTAACGGCGTTTTCCGTCTCTGGGAACGTTATTTGATGTAGGTCAGCTCATACCGTTGGAACGATGTGGGTCACAGGATCAGCTTCAACCCAGTTGATGGCGCCGGTATCAACTTGATCGACGTTTGTGTGCAAATGTCGTCCCTTACACAGCAATCCTTGTTTAATGCCGAGATACTTGAAAAGCGCGGCTGGGTCAGGCAGACCACTACGCGAGAACCACATATCCAGACATTTCAATGAGTCGAAGAGGAATCCACCCACTGTTGATGGGTCTTGACAGGCCAAAGCGCACACCCCATTTCGCCAGACAGCAAGATCTGAGCGGTTACGAATCTGCTCAGAGAAAGCGTTTCCTGAGAGCAGAAATCGAAGAGGAAAAGCAAGCCGCGGCAGCGGGACGCCGACATCTTCTCAGGCTGGAACGCAAAGTAGCGTGATTCAAATGTTTATACACTTATTAGCGCCTCCTTATTGTTCCGACGTTTTAGGCTCGCTTGTTGCGCCATAGGGAGAGATAAATCCAAGCCCTAAACTAACTAGAAGGATTAAAGAGCTCATCTTCAGTAGCAGCCCAGGGCCTCATAGTCGGCTAGCACTCGATCAACACGTGGGGCATATTTCTCGATAACTTTCTCTCTGGCTAAGTTTCCCTCTGCTTCAAAGGTAGCCATGTTGATGCTTATGCAGTTAAGGACATCGTTGTTAACAAACTTTGTAGAACATCTGGCTTGAGCCCCCTCCATTGCAGGTAGAACGATTGCGTTTTGAGCTGCTAGTGCCTCTGCATCCATTGAAGACTTTAGGCGCGCAGCAGCCCTCTGTATTGCTTCACATTTGACATAATCTATTGCTTGAGCACTGGGCATTAGGCACAAAACCGAAATAAGGAGCATCTTCTTCACTTGGAATGCCCTGAAATACAACGAGTTTGGCTGGCCAGCTGCCATTTGTCACTGCACTTACAGGCTTTATCAAGAACTGAGTAGACCTTAAAGTAATTCTTATAGTTTCTTTTTCCCGTCCCCAAGGGATAGTGCTCGGCAATACAGATCGAACGCTTCCATTACGATTTCTGGTTTGCTCTCGAGTAGATAAGCTTCTTTCTCTGACTTTCTGTTGCCTCTTGTTTTTGTTGATGAGTCAAGTGCTGAGTCTCTGAATCCTCCAAGCATGCCGCTGCCGCTCAGATTAAATAGTGTCCAGTTTTTTGAGCCTTTGCACCATTGGGCAGCGTGAACAGCCTCATGCGTAAGTGTTGTACTAAGCTGCTTTCTCGCATCATTAAACTTTTCTCTTCCGGAAATATCACCCAGCCTTGGATCTTCCAGAAGATTGTCTACGCATAGATAAATTGCTCTGTATCTAGATATAAAATATCCTCTCATTAGATGGTTCATTTCGCATGCCGGAGGGTTGGTTATTATAAGAAATTGTTTTTTTAGCAAGAGGTCGTGCAGGGGCCTAGTCCTTTTGTTTATGTATCGGCGATAATCTGCTGCATGCGTACTTAGGCCTGACGCAAGAAGGATTAGTAAAACAAGGATATGCATCGTTCGCCCGCCTTTGTTGCATCTGACTCCCTCTGGAGAAAGTCGAGGATTTCGGTCAGTTTCTGGCATCAGTAATGGGCAGTCGACAATGGAAAGATGCGATTGTGAAATCGTGAAGCCCATGCCTGGGGGCATGGATATTTGCTCGTAAGAAAATCATTCTCATCATGTTCTTGTGTTAAGGGGGGATCATTTGCATGTTTTTGGATAGGTCTTGTCGTCAAGGTAAAGCTGGCGGCGATGCTTTTTTGATCTCTTCATGGCTTTCAGCGACAACAGAGCGTCCGTCGGGTGCGATCAGCACAATTGACTCGACCGTTGGAGCTATCCCAATCACCTCCCAGCCAGGGGGGCCTCCCTGGAAGCGGAATTCAAAGCCCTCTGCATCTAGTTTTGTCAGGCAAGGGTTGTTTGTTGGATTGAGATGCATGCATCGAGCCGGGTGATAGATGCGTAGCCCCCCATTAGATGCTGAAGCAGCTCCGCGGGCGAGGTTTATGGCCCGTCTTGATGCTGTTGGAACCAGCTCTCTTGCCTCCGTCCGCACCATTGCTGGCAGAGTGTGAGCGGTTGCTAACAAGGTGCCTATCAGGAGAAGTCGTTTCACTTGGCCGTAGTTCAACAACTTCCTTATTTTGCGAAAGCTTTTCGGTTTCGGCAACAGTGCTCCAGGTGCTGCTCATCTTTTGTAGGAGAGGAAATGCGAATTGGGTAAGTGCAACAGCTCTCTAGTCTCGCTACAAAGTGTTGTTTTTGTCTATTTTCTTTCGGCTTCAATAGAAGTGCAGCATGTATAGATAGGGAAAACCTCGCCAGCCCTATCTCCTTCAGTAATTGTTTCATTCCCGATTCGCATGCAACCAGGCTTGCGAGAAAGGGCCTTTACGACGTTCTTGATATTTTGAGCTTTCTCCTCGCTTAGATAGGTATCCTTGCAGATTGCTGGATATTTGATTGCGCCGCTCATTGCGAAAACAAGTGCTGTGAGTGCTGTAAGTGGAGCCATTAATCGCTAGAAATTAGATAATTTTCTCGCAAGTTGCAAGCCTGCGTAGTACCTAAACATACATAACCACTTGAGTAGCCCTGATGCTTTTTGTCTACTAGCTAAGTGACCTGGTCCTTGTGCACTTCCCTCTCGATGTGGATTTGACTAATCCATCAACCAATCCAGATCGTCGTCCCAGCCCTGATCCCTACCGCTATTTGGCCTGCGTTTCCGCGGCTTAACCGGTTCAAGCAGTAGGGGAGGTGGCGGTAGTAAGAGCGGTGGGACTTGTATGTCGTTGCTCCTGATTCGATATGGGATGACCTGCAGGCGTATGGGTTCTGCGGCTTGTACAGAGAGTGAACTTACAACCAAGATTCCAAGTAATGCACCTCGTATGCGCCGTCCGAAAAAGAACTCCTGTTTTTGACTGCATCGTTGAAGTGGTGCCTGTGCTCTCAGAAACATTGGCTACGCATACGCACCATTACCTCGCAGGAGCTTGCCATTAACTACTGCTATCGCTCCATTTCTTGCTGATGCTTGCTCGGAGATAGCGCTTGATTGCCCCCCCTGCGTGTGCAAATTCAGTCCGTACGCTCCTCCACACAGATGTCTTAGTAAGGGCAGCTGGGTTTTGGTAACCGAGGCAGCCTGAAGAAAACAGCACGCTTCGGCAGGTCTTTCTAGCGGCAAGTGCATCTTGATCCTGCAGGCCGAGAGGGGTCTGTAGCTGCGAGTCGAGGACCACTTGGCTTCCTCCCGCGCCAATGGGGAGTCGAGGTCCATTAGGCCTCTTCCCCACACCTTTCAAAACCAGCGGATATTTCTGAGACCCATTTACAGAGGACCTTGGATGCTGCATCCCCCATGCCCACTCTTGCCGTTCTGCTGTCGTTGAACTCTCGTAGAACTCAGTCGTGATTCTCCCCCCAGAAACCAGTCATAACCCTGTTTTTGCAAGGCTTTAGACCTTGGCAAACCTCATGGCTGCGATGATCCAGGTGCGTCGCCATCGCGTCACCTGGATTTGGATCTTCAGTCGCACATTCGCTCAATTCCAGATTTTCCCAAGCCTGGAATTCTGTTTCGAGACATCAACCCGCTGCTGCGCACACCCGAGGCCATGGCCGAGGTGATCCGTCAGCTGGGTCGGGTGTGTGAGCAGCTGAAGCCTGATCTGATCGTGGGGATCGAATCCCGGGGATTCATTTTTGGGGCACCCCTGGCCAGCCATAGACGGCTTGGCTTCGTGCCTGTGCGGAAGCCAGGAAAGCTCCCCGGTGAGGTGGTGGGCCTGGATTACGCCCTGGAGTACGGCACCGATCGGCTCGAGATCCAAGCTGATGCTTTTGAGAATTTCCCCCGGGTGCTGGTGGTGGACGATCTGCTGGCCACCGGTGGAACAGCTGCAGCAACGGGACAATTGGTGGAGCAGGCCGGCGGTTGCTTGGTGGGCTTTGCCTTTGTGATCGAGCTGGAGGGGCTCGGAGGCCGTCAGGCCTTGCCCGCCGGCCAACCCGTGGAAGCGTTGTTGCGCTACGGCTGACTGTTCTGCCAGTCGAAGACGTCTTCCAACTGCTGCAAATTCAATAACCCGAAGCTCCACAGCACAATCGGGAGGGGGGCTTGTTCCAGTTCCGCCTGGCGTTGCCCCAGCTCAAGGGCGCTTGGACTCAATCCCAAGCGCCGCTGAAGAAACTGCAGCAGCGCGTCTGTTGCTGGGGGTTGCCGCTGGCTGGACATGACCATGGTCGCGACCCGCGCTTGGCTCAGTTTGGCAAGGCTTGCCAGAGCTGCATGGGGCCGTCACTCATGGCCCGCAAGCTGAGTTGGCGCAGCCCAGAAAACTGTTTCAGCAGCAGCAGGGCTAAACGGCGAAGGGGAAGCAACAGCGGTTGTCGGTTTGAGAACACCCGCACTAGAAGGTCCGTTGCCAAACCCACCTGGAGCACATCAAGCCATCGGCTCATCCCGTAGCGCCGAGCGATTTTTGCGGCGCTGCCTCCCCTCTCCACGGCGCTCAGCAAACCTTCCACATCACGCCAGCAGAGATTGAGCCCCTGGCCTCCTACGGGATGGCAGCGGTGGCCCGCTTCGCCGATCAGCACGCCCCGTCCGCGATGGAAGCGGCGAGCCAGGAGCCATTGTTGTGGGAAGGCTCGGGGTTGATCCAGAAGGAAATCCGGTTCAATCCCCTCCGGAAGAACAGCGGCCAGCTGATCAAGAAACGCACTGCGCTGCAGCGTGCTGCGCTGCTGGCAACGCTGCCAGGGTGCACTCCACACCACCTGGAAAGTGCCCTGCCCCAAGGGCAGAACGGCGAGAGGGCCTTCCGGGCGAAACAACTCGCAGGCCCTGTCGTGGGGGAGTCCCCGCAGGGCGACTTTGGCGGTGAGACACCCCTGGCGATAGCGGATGCTCCAGTGACGGATGCCCCAGGCCTCTCGTGTGGGGGAGCGCGGTCCATCAGCCGCCACGATCAGTGCGTCAGTGCTTGGCTCAGGGCATGGTTCGTCAAGGTGCATGGCCACGTTGTTATTGGCCTCCAGCCGAGCCAGCAAGAGCTTCATCAAGGGCCGGTGATCAAGGATCCAGCCAATACCGTCATGGTTTCGATTGGGTGATGCCAGATCGTCCTGGTCGAAGAGAACGCGGGCGTTGGTGGCACCGTCCCGCAAATCCAGGTCACGGAAGGGCACCAATGCATCGCGAAGGTCATGCCAAAGGCCCAGATTGGTCAACAACCTGCGGCTGGAGTGGGTGATGGCGTACGCCCGACTTCTGGCTTGAAGTTCTGATGCCGTCAGCGGGTCAAACAGGACCACGCGCTGCCCTCGGAGGCCGAGGGAAAGAGCAGTGAGGGCGCCGGTGGGACCAGCGCCCAAAACATGAATCTCTGGAGGGGGTGGAGCCATTCCGCGAGTCTGGCCAGCCATCCCGATCCAGTGCGAGGCCATCAGCCCAGGCCGAGCAGCCCGTGAACGAAGGATTCGCCGCCCAGGGCCAACTCGGTCGCCAAAAGAGCAATGAAACCGAGCATGGCCATTCGGCCGTTCAATTTTTCGGCGCGGTCGTGGAAACCCCAACCCTGGGTTGCTTCAACCACTTCCATGCGGGGTTCCGTTGCGAAGGCGTTGAGGCGGCCGCCGTCTTCCGTGGTGACCTGTGCACCGCGCACGACTGGAGTAGTGGAAGAAGATTGGGACATCGTTGCCGCCGTTTGATTGCTAAGAAGTGTAAACCAGGTTTAAGAAATGTTCAGCAGTTTCTCTTCAGCGCCGGCTACCAAGCCGGAGTTGGCAGAGCTCTTCAAAGGCGGGACGTAGCAGGAAGGGGTACTCGCCAACCCACATCCGCATGCCCGGCAGCCAGGCATCGCTGAGGGCTCCGATCTTTGAGAAATCCTTGCGCTCGCTCAGCACTAAGCAGCGGATCAGGCTGCCGCGGCGGATCGACTGGTGCTTTTTCTCCATTGGAAAGGCCACCCTGCCGAGGTAACCCTCCTCATCTTCGAGTTCGAGCAGCATCCAGGTGCGTCGGTTCTCCACGAGTTCCAGCTGCCCGCGGCTGTCGGCCTGTTCGTGCCGGTTTTCCACCCGCTCTCGCGTGATCACGTCCGCCACCTCGCCCTCAAACAGGGCAGCCGCGGGGTAGCGCCGCAGGGTGGCATTGCGTTGGCCGGCCTGAACGATCGGGCCCCAAAGCACATACAGGAAGAACACAACGCTGATCACCAGCCAGACGGGGCCCCAGCGGCTACCGAGCTGCGCCTGGTTGTAGATCAGGAACGTAATCACCCCACCGATGGCGGCGATCATCAGGCGCTGCAGCACTTCCTGGGGGTTGCCAAGGGCAACGCGGAACTGGGTGCCTGTAGCAACAGCAGGGATCAAGCGTTGCAGTTCGCCGGGGCGGAGTGGAATGAGCATGGTGTCGCCTTCAGATCAGCCGCTCAAGGCCATACACAAGGCTGCCGAGGTTGCCCACTTTGCGCACCGTGAGCAGCACCCCTGGCATGTAGGCGGAACGGTCAATGGTGTCGTGACGCAGGGTATAGGTCTCCCCGGGAGCACCGAACATCACTTCCTGGTGAGCCACCATGCCCGGCAGCCGCACGGAGTGCAGCCGCAGGCCGCTGTCCCGCTGTCCCCCGCGGCAACCCGCCAGGGATTCGTGCTCCTCCACTTCCTCGGGATTGAAGCTCTTGCCCAGCTCCTCCATCAGCTCAGCGGTTTTGATACAGGTGCCGCTGGGAGCGTCCGCCTTGCGGTTGTGGTGCAACTCCGTCAGTTCTGCGTGGTCGTAGAACCGTGCCGCCACTGCTGCGGCTTGCTGCAACAGCACCATGCCCACAGAAAAATTGGGGATCACGGCCCCACCCACGGACGCTTTGGCCGAGAACTCGGTGAGGTCGTTGAGTTGTTCAGGCGAGAGTCCTGTGGTTCCGATCACGGGGTGAACGCCGTAGGCGATCGCCGCACGGGTGTGTTCATAAACAACAGAAGGGTGGGTGAAATCCACCAACACGGCGCCGCTGCCGCTGTCCCGCACTGATTGGCTCACGGCGCAGAGACAGCCTTCGAAATCAGCCGTCACGGCTACCTCCAGCTCGCCCAGGCCCAGCTCCAGACCCACGTCTGCCCCCTCTTTGCCAGGAGTGTTGTCGATGGCGCCAACCAGGCTGCAGTCTTCGGCTCCCACTACAGCCTTGATCACCTCGGCACCCATGCGCCCCAAGGCACCGGCAACAACGACGGGAATCGGAGCGGTCATGAAAGCGCAGCAGACGCTTCAAAGCCTATGGGTCGGCTCGTGTAACGGCCGATCAGAAATCCTCGCGTCCTCAGGGCCAGTCGCCGTAAGGTTCTTCACATTGCTCAAAGCGCGCTGATGTTCACACAGGTCCGCTCCGCCGATCGCCGCGTTGCTCCTGTGGAGGGCCAAAATCACAAATCCGTGATGAAGGCGGTTTATGTGGTGCTGGAGCCCCAGTACCAAAACGCCCTCACCCAGGCAGCCACGGCTCTCAATGCCTCCGGGGGGGATCTTGGGATCGAGCTGAGCGGCTATCTGATCGAAGAGCTCCGCGACGATGACAACTACGCCGGCTTCTGCGCCGATGTGGCTGAGGCTGATGTCTTCGTCGCATCCTTGATCTTTATTGAGGATCTGGCTCAGAAGGTTGTGGACGCCGTTGCCCCGCACCGCGACCGGCTCAAGGCGGCTGTGGTCTTCCCCTCCATGCCTGAAGTGATGCGGCTGAACAAGCTGGGCAGCTTCTCGATGGCCCAGCTCGGTCAGAGCAAGAGCGCCATCGCAGGCTTCATGAAAAAGCGGAAGGAAGCCGGAGGAGCTGGTTTCCAGGACGCGATGCTCAAGCTGCTGAACACGCTGCCCACCGTTCTCAAATACCTGCCCGTTGAAAAGGCGCAGGATGCCCGCAGTTTCATGCTCAGCTTCCAGTACTGGTTGGGCGGTACCCCCGACAACCTGCGCAACTTCCTGTTGATGCTTGCGGATAAGTACGTCTTCCCAGCTGCAGAAGGCGAGGAACGGCCAGCAATGGAGGTGGCTGAGCCTGAAGTGTTCCCCGACCTTGGAATCTGGCACCCCCTGGCTCCCTCGATGTTCGAGGACCTCAAAGAATATTTGAACTGGACCTCCAGCCGCACCGACCTCTCGGAGGAAGCCCGCAAAGGGCCGGTGATCGGCTTGGTGCTTCAGCGCAGCCACATCGTTACCGGTGATGATGCCCATTACGTGGCCACCATCCAGGAGATGGAGTTCCGTGGAGCTCGCGTGATTCCGATCTTCTGCGGCGGGCTCGACTTCTCCAAGCCGGTCAACGCTTTCTTCTATGACCCTCTGAATCCTGAGCAGCCCTTGGTGGACGGCATTGTCTCCCTCACAGGTTTTGCGCTTGTTGGAGGCCCTGCCCGTCAGGACCACCCCAAGGCGATTGAGTCTTTGAAGAAGCTCAACCGCCCTTACATGGTTGCTCTTCCCCTTGTCTTCCAGACCACCCAAGAGTGGGAACAAAGCGACCTTGGCCTGCACCCGGTTCAGGTGGCTCTGCAGATTGCCATTCCGGAACTGGATGGCGCCATTGAGCCCATCGTTCTCTCGGGTCGCGACGATGCCACTGGCAAGGCTCACACCCTTCAAGACCGGGTTGATGCCATCGCTGAGCGGGCCATCCGCTGGTCATCGCTGCGGATCAAGCCGCGCAACGAAAAGAAGCTGGCGATCACCGTGTTCAGCTTCCCTCCTGACAAGGGCAATGTCGGTACGGCGGCTTACCTCGACGTTTTTGGCTCCATCCATCGGGTGATGCAGGAGATGAAGGCGAAGGGCTACGACGTGCAGGACCTGCCTTCCACGCCACGAGATCTTTTGGAGGCTGTCATCAACGACGCCGATGCCATGCAGGGCTCTCCGGAGCTGTCGGTAGCCCATCGGATGAGCGTTGAGGAGTACGAGCGTCTGACGCCGTATTCCGAACGGCTCGAAGAGAACTGGGGCAAGCCCCCCGGCAACCTCAACAGCGATGGCCAGAACCTTCTGGTTTTCGGTCGCCACTTCGGCAACGTTTTCGTTGGCGTTCAGCCCACCTTCGGCTACGAGGGTGATCCGATGCGCCTGCTCTATTCCCGCAGCGCCAGCCCCCACCACGGCTTCGCCGCGTACTACACCTATCTCCAGAAGATCTGGAAAGCTGATGCGGTGCTGCACTTCGGCACCCACGGCTCCCTCGAGTTCATGCCCGGCAAGCAGATGGGCATGAGCGAAACCTGCTATCCCGATTCTCTGATCGGTGCGCTGCCCAATCTTTATTACTACGCCGCCAATAACCCCTCCGAGGCCACCATCGCCAAGCGGCGGGGTTATGCATCCACCATCAGCTACCTCACCCCTCCGGCTGAAAATGCCGGCCTTTACAAGGGTCTGAAGGAACTGGGTGAGTTGGTGGGGTCCTACCAGCAGCTGCGTGAGGGTGGCCGCGGGATTCAGATCGTCAACACGATCATTGAGACGGCACGTCAGTGCAACCTCGATAAGGATGTCGACCTTCCTGAGGAAGATGCCTCGACCCTCGAACTGGAGGGACGTGATGCCCTGGTGGGTGCCGTCTACCGCCAGTTGATGGAGATCGAAAGCCGTCTCCTTCCGTGCGGCCTTCACACTATTGGCAAGCCTCCCACCGCAGAGGAAGCCGTTGCCACCTTAGTGAACATCGCTGCTCTCGAGCGAGAGGAGGATGGGCTGCGCTCACTCCCCGGCCTGCTGGCTGAGGCGATGGGCCGCTCGATCGAAGACATCTACAAAGGCAACGACGAGGGCGTACTCGCCGATGTAGAGCTCAACCGCACGATCACGGAGACATCCCGTGCTGCCATTGGCGCCATGGTTCGCACGCTCACCGGCCGTGACGGTCGGGTCAGCCTGCGCAACAGCTTCGGTTGGTTCTACGACCTGCTGGCCAAGTTTGGCTTCAAGCTTCCCTCGCCTTGGCTGCGGGCCTGCTGCATTGCTGGCTTTGTGCAGATCGATGCCACCGAGCTCGACAAGCTCTTTTCCTATCTGCGCTTCTGCCTAGAGCAGGTGTGTGCCGACATGGAGATGGAGAGTCTGCTGAAGGCTCTCGATGGTGAATACATCCTTCCAGGCCCCGGTGGTGATCCCATTCGGAATCCTGGTGTGCTGCCCAGCGGCAAGAACATCCACGCCCTCGACCCGCAGGCGATTCCCACCCGTGCAGCGGTGGCTGCAGCCAAAAGTGTTGTCGACAAGTTGATTGAGCGTCAGCGCGAGGAGCAGGGCACCTGGCCCGAAACCATTGCCTGCGTGCTCTGGGGAACCGACAACATCAAGACCTACGGCGAATCCCTGGCTCAGATCCTCTGGTTCGTTGGCGTCAAGCCGATGCCTGACTCCGTGGGTCGGGTGAACAAGCTTGAGCTGATTCCCCTTGAAGAACTCGGTCGCCCCCGCGTTGATGTGGTGGTGAACTGCTCCGGTGTGTTCCGCGATCTGTTCATCAACCAGATGGCGCTGATCGATCAGGCCGTGAAGATGGCTGCCGAGGCAGATGAGCCTCTGGAGCAAAACTTCGTTCGCAAGCACGCCCTCGAGCAGGCGGAGCAAGAAGGCACGAGCTTGCGGGATGCGGCTTGCCGGGTGTTCTCCAACGCCAGCGGCAGCTACAGCTCCAACGTGAACCTCGCGGTGGAGAACAGCACCTGGGAGGAGGAAGGTGAGCTGCAGGAGATGTACCTCTCCCGCAAGACCTTCGCCTTCAATGCCGACAACCCTGGTGAGATGAACCAGAAGCGGGAGGTGTTCGAGAACGTGATGAAGACGGCGGATGTCACCTTCCAGAACCTCGATTCGGCTGAGATCTCCCTTACCGATGTGAGCCACTACTTCGACTCCGACCCCACCAAGTTGATCGCTGGCCTGCGTGATGACGGCAAAGCTCCCACCAGCTACATCGCCGACACCACCACGGCCAACGCGCAGGTGCGTTCGCTGAGTGAAACGATCCGCCTGGATTCACGCACCAAGCTGCTGAATCCCAAGTGGTACGAAGGCATGCTCGACTCCGGTTACGAGGGTGTGCGTGAGGTGGCCAAGCGCCTCAACTTCACGCTGGGTTGGAGTGCCACCAGCGGTGCCGTTGACAACTTCGTCTACGAAGAAGCCAATGAAACCTTCATCAACGATCCCGAGATGCGCAAGCGTCTGATGGAACTCAATCCCAACAGCTTCCGTCAGATCGTGGGCACACTGCTTGAGGTGCATGGTCGCGGATACTGGGAGACCTCGGATGAAAACATCGAGCAGCTGCAAGAGCTTTACCAGGAGGTTGAGGATCGGATTGAAGGTGTTGTCACCGACTGATTGTCGACAAAGTGTTGAACAATAAAGCCAGAGTTCCTGCCGGACTCTGGCTTTTCTATTGGCGATGAATGATGTGCACTCAGGCTTTCAGAGTCTTGAATTCTGCATGTCTTGAGGCTTGGCTGATCTCTGCCGTTTTGAAATCAATTCCAGCCCACTGTTGATACATAGTCAGGCTACGTTTATTCCCTAATCCAAAGCGTTTAAGTTCGCAATTCTCATCATTCAAGCGGCGGATTGATGCCGGTGCGTTGTTAAGACTGCCGAGTAGTGTGTGTATACGTTTGAGTGCACGAAGGTTGTAATGGTTCCAATTGCTGTGATCGCCCCAATGGGTGGCTGCATGCTTTTGATCTGTATGTTCTGTCTTATAGAGATGAAACAGAAGCAGGCGATTCGGGGCGTAGATGTTGAAACCAGAAGTCCACAGTCGTGCCGACATGGCAATCTCTTCTCCATAGAAGTAGAGCTCCGGGTCGTAGGGCACTTCGTTCACGATTGAGCCCGTGCCGAACAGGAAGCCTCCGGCGATAAACGCCCCGGGGATGGGTCGATCAGGTTGTTCTTCTGGAAGTTGGAATCGGCTGATGCCGCGCAGCTTGAGGATTCCGTAGGCATCGAAATCGGCGGCTGCCATCACAGGCAGGGTTGATGTCTGCAAATGGCACGGCTGTTGAAAGCCGTTTGGGTAAACACTGAGAACGGCACGCTCATCGCTGCATTCCTTCCAGGTCGTCAGCAACAGGTCATCCCAGTACTCCACAGCACGCATGTGGCTGTCGATCTGCAGCAGAAAGTCTTCCCCGCCGTAAATACCCTGAGCCTGTCGTCGGGCCCAGCAGGCTCCGCGGCTTTCCGCTGCATCGAACGTGATGCTCTTCAGGTGTGGATGATCCGGAAATGCGCTTGTTCCCCAGTGGGGCGGGTCATCAGCCGCCAGTTGCAGGCAGATGCCGAAGCGCAGGCGCTCTGGCTGGGCTGCCCGCTGAATCAGGTTCTGCAGTGTGGCTGGGAGATCCGGATCCCTGTATGCCGCGATCTGAACAAAGATCGTGGAGCTCACCAGAGTGCAGCCGCCATCCGCAGCGTCTGGCTGATGGGGCCCACATCGTGCACCCGCAGCACGGCAGCACCCGCCTGGGCACAGCGGCAGGCCACGGCAGCTGTTCCCCAGAGACGCGCTTTTGGCCTTGGCTCATCAAGCACGGCGCCGATGAAGCGTTTGCGTGAAGGGCCGATCAGCACCGGTCGCGGTCCTGCAGTGAGTTGTTCCAGATCGCGCAGCAGCTGCAGGTTCTGCTCGTGGGTCTTGGCAAAGCCGAGACCCGGATCCCAGATAATTTGGCTTTCATCAACGCCGGCTTGAATCGCAGCTTCACTGCGCTCCAGCAACGCCTCTTTCACATCTGCCACGACATCGGCATAGGTCGTGAGCTGATCCATGGTTTGGCTGTCACCGCGACTGTGCATCAGAACCACCGGACATGCCGCATCGGCGACCACCCGGAGTAGATCGGGATCCCGCCGGCCACCGCTCACATCATTGATCCAGTTGGCCCCTGCTTCCAGTGCTTTGGCGGCCACCGGCGCCAGAAACGTGTCGATGGAGATCAAAGCCTCTGGGCAGTGCTGCCGGATGCTCCTTAGCGCTGGAAGGAGCCGCCGCAACTCCTCTTCGGCGCCCACCTCCTCCGCTCCAGGTCGGGTGCTTTGCGCCCCGAGATCCAACACGTCTGCACCACTGCTCAGCTGCCGCTGAGCTTCGGCAAGGGCCCGTTCTCTAGCCAAAAATCTCCCTCCATCGCTGAAGGAATCCGGGGTGACGTTGATCACCCCCATCACGGCTGTGCGTTGGCCCCAACCCTGGGGCCAGCCGCCTGAATCAAGCCGTTTGGTAGTTAGCAATCCGTCCAAAGCTTTCGGGCTCCAAGGAAGCACCCCCCACCAGCACCCCGTCGATATCGCTCATGCCCATCAATTCATCAATGTTGCCGGGTTTGACGGAACCGCCGTACTGAATCACCAGATCGGGGGAGCCCACCCAGCTTCGGATCAGACCACAGATGCGGTTGGCTTCTTCGGCTGCGCAGGTCTTGCCTGTGCCAATCGCCCAGATCGGTTCGTAGGCCACCACCAATTTCTCGGCATCGAGACCCTCCAGGCCCTGCTCGATCTGACGGCGGATCACCCGTTCAGCTTCGCCCCTCTCGCGCTGCTCATCGCTTTCGCCAACGCAAACGATCGGAATCAGACCGTTTGATTGTGAGGAGCGGGCCCGGTGGTTGATCTGTTCGTCGCTTTCACTGAAGTATTTCCGCGGTTCGCTGTGGCCCACAATCGTGTGGGTCACCCCGTGCTCCTTGAGCATGGCTGGGGAGATCTCCCCGGTGAAGGCTCCCTGGCCTTCCCAGTGCACGTTCTGGCTCGACAGGCAGACACGGGAGTTCTGGCTGAGTTCCGCCATGGTCGACAGCGCCGTGAATGGTGGTGCCAGAACAAGGTCGCGGTCGTCCGGGGTGTCAGCAATCAATGGCAGGAAGGCTTCCATGAACTCCCGCGACTGGGCACAGGTCATGTGCATCTTCCAGTTGCCAGCGATCACCGGTCTTCGCACGCCTTGCTTCCCCATGGAATGTGGCAGCCAACTTACGGCCCGGTCGCGTTTTCGCTGCCGACAACGGACTCCTCCCCAGCAAGCACAACCCGATCTCCCGGGGAAAGCTGACGTCCCCGCCGGGTTTCAACGCTTCCGTTGACCTCCACTTCACCCATCTGGATGCGTTGCTTCGCTTCACCGCCGGTGGAGACCCAACCCTTCCATTTCAGGAACTGATCCAGCTTCATTGGGCAGAGTTTTGAGCTCACCATTGATACTGTGCCGCGATGCTGACCCCACCCCAGGCCGGATTTCGCCGGCTGCTGCCGTTGCTTCGCCCCTACCTGCGGGAACTGCTTTGGGGTGGCTGCTGCATGTTGATTTACGTGGGCAGCTTTCCGCTGCTCGTGCAGCTGGCCGGAGATTTGTTTCCCGCGCTGGGCTCGGGTGATCTGGCTCGCGTGCTTCAGCTGATTGGGCTGGCGTTGCTGATCTTTGCTGTTCAGAAGATCGCCCAGTTCGGTCAGGACTCTCTTCTTGCAGGGCCTGCATTGCTGGTGAGCCAGGACTTACGGCGTGATCTGTTCCGCCGCCTGCAGACCGTGGAGCTGGGGGCGCTGGAGAAGCTTTCGGCCGGTGATCTCACCTACCGCTTCACCGAAGACGCCGATCGCGTCAGCGAGGTTCTTTACAAGACCATCCACGACACGGTCCCCAGCGTGCTTCAGCTCGTTGCGGTGCTTGGAATGATGCTCTGGCTCGACTGGAAACTGACGCTGGCCATCCTGTTGCTGGCGCCGGTGATCGTCTGGCTGATCAGCCTTTTTGGTGCTCGCGTGATGGCGGCCACGGAACGCAGTCAGAAAAAGGTGAGTGAACTGGCCGGTCTGTTGGGTGAGGCCATCGAAGGTTTGCCACTGGTGCGTGCTTTTGCCGCCGAGCCCTGGCTGCAGGACCGTTTCGAGACGGAAATCGACCAACATCGGCAGGCACGCCACCGCACCTACAGCCTTGTGGCGCTCCAGCATCCGGTGGTTGGCACCATCGAGGTAGTGGGTCTGTTTGCAGTGCTGGTCCTCGGAGCCTGGCGGATCCAGAGCGGTGATCTCAGCATTGCCGGGCTCAGCAGCTACCTGACCGGGCTGATCGTTCTGATCGATCCCATTGCCCACGTCACCAACAACTTCAACGAATTTCAGCAGGGTCAGGCATCGCTGCGACGTCTGCGGGAGATTGAGCGAGAGCCTCAGGAGGCTGCGGATCCAGCTGAGGCGCAAGCCATCGGTGCTCTCCAGGGTGATCTGGTCTTTGATCAGGTGAGCTTTGGCTATGACCCAGTCCAGCCGGTGCTGCATCAGCTGAATCTGCGGGTGGATGCGGGCCAGGTGCTCGCCATTGTTGGCCCCTCCGGTGCGGGCAAAAGCACCCTGCTGTCGCTCCTGCTCCGGTTCAACACGGTGCAAAAGGGCGAGATCCGTCTCGACGGCACTGATATCAGCCTGATGCGAGCCCGTGAGCTTCGTCAGCAGGTGGCCCTGGTCCCTCAGCGCACAACCGTGTTTTCCGGAACTATTGCTGAAGCGATTCGGTTTGGCCGTCGTGCGACGGACGACGAGGTGCGCGATGCGGCACGCTTGGCCAATGCGGATGATTTCATCCGTGCCTTGCCCCAGGGGTATGACACCCAGCTCGAAGAACGGGGAACCAACATTTCCGGTGGCCAACTGCAGCGGATTGCCATTGCCCGGGCGGTGCTTGGCAATCCAGCGCTTTTGCTGCTGGATGAAGCCACCAGTGCCCTTGATGCTGAAGCTGAGGCGGCGGTACAACTCGGACTGAAGCAGGCGATGAAGGGACGAACCGTGTTGGTGATTGCTCACCGTTTGGCCACGGTGCAGGAGGCTGATCGCATCGTGGTTCTTGAACAAGGAGCGGTTGTCGATCGAGGAACCCACGACGAATTGATGCAGCGTGGTGGGCGTTATCGCGAATTGTGCGAACGGCAGTTCATTCGAGATCGGCAGAAGTCCTGAATCCCTCTACGATCTGGCCGCCGGTACACCGCCATCCCGGCGATGAATGATGACTGACTCTGCAGCTAACAACCCTGTCTTGACCTTTGAGGGCAAGCGCTACGACCTCAATATGCTTCCTGATGAGCTCAAGGAGCTTGTGCGTGGCATGCAGGTTGCTGATGCTCAACTGCGGATGCACGAAGACACCCTCAAGGTTCTGGCGGTGGGTCGTCAGAGCTTGGCCACACAGCTCAATGAAAAGCTCAAGTCCGTCACTCCATTGCCCGATCAGGGTTGATCGCCTGACAACAAAAAAAGGGGGCTGTTGAGCCCCCTTTTTTTGTTGCTTGTCGTTGTGCTCAGTCGCTGAAGCTGTAGGCCTTGGTGAGTTTGAACACGGTTCCGGACAGCAGGATCAAGGCCACGAGGTTGGGGAGAGCCATCAGGCCGTTGAGCGTGTCGGCAATCGACCAGATCACTCCGCGGTCGCCGGCGACAGCACCAATCACTACAACAGCCACCCAAGTCAGACGAAAGGGAACCACGGCGGAATCACCTAGCAGGTAGGTGGTGCAACGTTCACCGTAGAAGCTCCAGCCGAGAATGGTGGTGAAGGCGAAGACCACCAATCCCAGGGTGACCACCACACCGCTACCGGCGATGCCGGTGTTGAATGCAGCGATGGATAGGTCTGCGCCGCTGAGCTTGTCGCCGGCTCCATCGAGGATCAGATTGGCTTTGGTGGTGATGATCACCAGGGCAGTCATTGTGCAGATGATCAGGGTGTCGATGAAGGTGCCCAGCATGGCCACAGTGCCCTGGCGAACGGGATCATCGGTTTTGGCAGCCGCATGGGCGATCGGAGCGCTGCCCAGGCCCGCTTCATTGGAGAAGATGCCCCGTTTGAAGCCCATCAGCACCACCTGACCGAGGGCACCACCCGCTGCGGCTTGACCGGAGAAGGCGTTGGAGAAAATCGTGGCGAAGGCTTCAGGCACTCTGCCCAGATTTGCCAGCAACACTAGAAGGCATGCAGCGACGTAGAGAATCGACATCAACGGAACAATGGCGGAGGCCGCCTGGGCAATGCGTTTGATGCCCCCGATTACGACAGCGAAAACCAGGGCTGCCAAAACGACTCCGGTCGCCAGCTTCGGGATGCCGATCAGGCTCAAGGCAGACGACACCTCAAAGGCCTGAACCCCATTGCCGATGCCGAAGCCAGCCAACATGCCGAAGAGGGCAAACAGGCCCGCCATCCAGCTCCAGCCGCTGCCGAGTCCGTTGCGGATGTAGTACATCGGCCCACCCACGTGGTTGCCGTCTCCATCGGTTTCGCGGAACTGAACCGCGAGCACCGCTTCGGCGTACTTGGTTGCGATGCCGAAGATCGCGATGATCCACATCCAAAAGACGGCACCAGGTCCACCAACGGCGATGGCCCCCGCAACACCGGCGATGTTTCCCGTGCCGATCGTGGCCGACAACGACGTCATCAGCGCTTGGAAGGGGGTGATCTCCCCTTCCGTTTGTGATGCAGCCGGCCGAAGCATCATCGAGATGCCATAGCCCAGCCGTTGCAGCGGCATGAACAGCAGGCCCACCATCAGGAGAATGCCAGTCGCGGCAATCAAAAGGACGGTCGGCCATCCCCAGACGATGCTGTTGATTGGGCCATTGATGGCCTGAATGGTCGATTCGACTCCGCCCATGCCTTTCACCAGGTTTGGGCGGATGGTCTCATAGCCGGCTTGCACCGGCAATCAACTCAGAGCGATTCGAGATTTTCAAAACGGAAGGTCTGGCTTCCGGCCGGGGTATCGCCATGGGCTTCGGTGGTGACGACGCGCTCGGTCAGCACCCAGGGGCCATCTCCAGGAAGAGCAGCGAAGCTGTCTTTGAAGCTGCTGAGGCCGCCCCGGGCTTCTCCCGTTTCCGGGTCGGCGTATTGACTGGTGTAGCTGTGGCTGAGGTAGCCAGCACCTGTGTCGGTGACATCGGTGGTGTAAATCGTTACGACGGTGCCGTGGATGTGGCGGTGAACCATGGTCACCACGTCATCCTTGATGCGGTACTTGTCCCCGGCTCCCTTGCCACCGACGAGCACTTCGGTTCCCACCTCGTTGGTTTCACCGGCGGTGAAGGTGTTCTCACCGTGGGTCTGCTCGAAGCTGCGACGCACGCGATGGATCGCGACTTCCCAGAGCTGGGAATTCACCCCCTTGAGGATCTCTTCGTTTTCAATGCCTTCCACCTTGGCTTTGAGATCGGCACCGACCTCAAACGTGCCCTCGACCCGTTGATCGCCCTGTTGCCAGATGCAGCGGCCGCGATAGCCGGAGAATCCAGGCGCCCAGGTGTAGCGGTTCTCGTAGGCGCGACGGAAGTCATCACGCAGGTCACTTCCAGGCTTAACGGGAACGGAGGCTGTCACAGCGTTGAGGTGGCTTCTGCAACCCTACCGGTGGCCTAACGCTGCATGGCGTGAACGTCCTGTAGGGCATGGATGCTGAGCCTCGGTTGTTGCTGGAGCGCAGAGATCGCCTCCACCGCTGCTCGTGCTCCCGCGAGGGTCGTCACAGTTGGAACGGCGTAATCGAGCGCTGCCCGACGCAGGTACTTGTCGTCATGGGCAGCTTGGCGGCCAATCGGTGTGTTGATCACCAACTGCACTTGATTGGAGCGGATCTGATCCTCGATGTTGGGGCGCCCTTCGTGCACCTTGAGCACGGATTGCACCTTCAATCCCGCGTTGGCGAGCGCCTGCGCCGTGCCTGAGGTGGCCGTCACATCGAACCCGAGTTCGATCAGCCGAGCGGCGATGGGTACCAGCGCCTGTTTGTCGCGATCGTGGGTGGAGAGGAACACCGTCCCCTGGGTGGGCAGCGCTTCTCCCGCGCCGAGTTCAGCCTTGGCATAGGCCATGCCGAAACTGTCGGCTGATCCCATCACTTCTCCCGTGGAGCGCATTTCCGGCCCCAGCACCGTGTCGGCCCCCGGGAAGCGCCGGAACGGCAGCACCGCCTCCTTGATCGACTGAAGCGGCGGCTTCGGCTCGCTGGGCATGCCGATGTCGGTAAGTGTTTCGCCCGCCATCAGTCGGGTTGCCAGGCGAGCGAGAGGTTGACCTGTGGCCTTGGCGACGAAGGGGACCGTCCTGGAGGCGCGGGGGTTGGCTTCGATGATGTAAACCACTTCTGAGCCATCGGTGTTGCGCTGCACGGCGAACTGGAGGTTGATCAGACCCCGCACCTCGAGCGTTTGCGCCAGGGAGCGACTCCAATCACGAATCGTGTTCAGTGCCGCCTCGCCAAGGGAAACCGCGGGCAAGCAGCAGGCTGAGTCGCCTGAATGGATTCCTGCCGGTTCGATGTGCTCCATCAGACCACCGACGATCACAGCACCGGTGTGATCGCAGAGGGCGTCTACGTCCACCTCAACAGCATTTTCGAGGTACTGGTCAATCAGCACCGGATGGTCTGGCTCCACCTGCACGGCTTCGCGCATGTAGCGGTTGAGTTCCTCTTCGTCGAACACCACTTCCATGGCCCGTCCGCCCAGGACGTAGGAGGGACGCACGACGACCGGGTAGCCCACTCGTGTGGCCACTGCCCTTGCTTCCTCCTCGCTGCGTGCCAAGCCGTTGAGGGGTTGGCGGATGTTCAGATTGCGGAGGATGGCTTCGAACTGCTCGCGGTCCTCGGCCCGGTCGATCGATTCAGGGGAGGTGCCCCAGATGCTGGTGCCCGTGGCGCGCCCCTCATCGCTGTCCAGCCAGCGCAGCAGAGGAATCGCGAGTTTCAGAGGCGTTTGTCCTCCGAATTGGACCACCACGCCATCGGGACGCTCCGCTTCGATCACATTGAGAACGTCCTCCAAGGTGAGCGGTTCGAAGTAGAGGCTGTCGCTGGTGTCGTAATCGGTGGATACCGTTTCCGGATTGCTGTTCACCATCACCGTGGTGATCCCTTGATCCTGCCCTGCAAAGGAGGCATGGCAGCAGCAGTAGTCGAATTCGATACCCTGCCCGATTCGGTTGGGTCCACCACCGAGGATCATCATCTTGCGGCCGTCCTCGCGACGACTCACCTCAGATGAAGCGGGAAGGGGGTTGAGGGATCCGTCGGCCTGCAGGGTCTGCAAGGGACGCTCGTAGGTCGAGTAGTGATAAGGGGTGGAGGAAGCGAACTCCGCAGCGCAGGTGTCGACGGTTTTAAAGACGGGGCGAACATCGAGCTGATGGCGCCGCTGACGCACCGACAATTCGTCGCTTTTGGTGTGCCAGGCGATCTGTCGGTCTGAAAAACCCAGCTGCTTGGCTTCAAACAAGCTGTCGGCATCCAGCTGATCCAGGATTTTGCCCTTGATCAGCCTGGCCTCCGCCTCAATGATCCGTCGAAGTTTGGCCAGGAACCAGGGGTCAATCCTGCTGATCCGATAAATCTCCTCATCGCTGCGTCCCCGCACCATCGCCGTTCGAACGCTGAGGATGCGCTCCGGAGAGGGGGTCCTCAGCTGACGATCCAGCTCACCATCAGTGAGCTCCGGTTCCTCACGGTCGCCTCCCCAGCCCGAGAACCCGGTTTCCAGGGAACGCATGGCTTTCTGGAACGACTCTTCGAAACAACGGCCGATGGCCATCGCTTCGCCCACCGATTTCATTGAGGTGGTAAGCACCGCCGGACTGCCTCGGAATTTTTCGAAGGCGAAGCGCGGAATTTTGGTGACGACGTAATCGATCGTTGGCTCGAAGCAGGCAGGCGTCTTGCCGGTGATGTCGTTGAGGATTTCGTCGAGGGTGTAACCGACGGCGAGGCGAGCAGCGATCTTGGCGATCGGGAAGCCGGTGGCCTTGCTTGCCAGGGCCGACGATCGGCTCACCCTGGGATTCATTTCGATCACCACAACGTCGCCGTTGTCGGGATTGATCGCGAACTGGATGTTGCTGCCGCCCGTCGCGACACCGATCTCCCGAATGATGGCGATCGATTGGTCGCGCAACCGCTGGTATTCACGATCTGTGAGGGTCTGGGCCGGAGCCACCGTGATCGAATCCCCGGTGTGCACCCCCATGGGGTCGAGGTTTTCGATGCTGCAGACGATCACGACGTTGTCCGCCAGATCACGCATCACCTCAAGCTCGAATTCCTTCCAGCCCAGGAGCGATTGCTCGATCAGAATTTGAGACACCGGACTCGCTTCAAGCCCGCTCTTGCAGATTGCTGCGTACTCCTCGGGGTTGTAGGCAATGCCCCCTCCACTTCCCCCCAGCGTGAAGGCGGGCCGGATGATCCGGGGGAAGCTTCCAATCGCGGCCCCGACGGCTTCGGCTTCTTCTTGAGATGACGCGATGCCCGAAGGGCAGACCTTCACCCCGATGCGCTCCATGGCCTGCTTGAACAGCAGACGGTCTTCCGCCTTCTGGATCGCTTTGAGATCGGCACCGATCAACTCAACGCCAAAGCGTTCGAGGGTGCCGTTTTCCG
Source organism: Synechococcus sp. (assembly GCA_047285305.1). Classification (GTDB taxonomy): domain Bacteria; phylum Cyanobacteriota; class Cyanobacteriia; order PCC-6307; family Cyanobiaceae; genus Parasynechococcus. The sequence continues at coordinate 1,844,109 of JBJBDL010000003.1, read as the reverse complement.
CCAGGGTGACCGCCAGGTTGAGGGCGGTCTGCCCGCCCATGGTCGGCAGCAGAGCATCCGGGCGCTCTTGCTCGATCACCCGTGTCACCACGTCTGGCGTCAGCGGCTCGATGTAAGTGCGATCCGCCATCTCCGGGTCGGTCATGATCGACGCCGGATTGGAGTTGATCAGGATGACTTCATATCCCTCGGCTCGGAGGGCCTTGCAGGCCTGGGTTCCGGAGTAATCGAACTCACAGGCCTGGCCGATCACGATCGGACCAGATCCCAGCAGGAGAATGCGACGCAGATCAGACCGCCTCGGCATGGGAAATCGTCCTTGGCCAAACAGATCAAGCCTCTCACGCGGCCTCGCCCCAACCAGGGGACTTGGCCTCGCTACGGTGAAGGGAGATCAGCACCAGAGTTGCAATGAGTGAGCTCCAGCGCCTGAAGGGGCTGCTGCCACCGGAAATGCAGAGCTGGGTGTTTGTGGAATCAGCTGCTGCAGTCGATCCTCCATTGATCACCCTTGAGGAAATTGGCCGGGATGAAGTGGAGATCCAGGTGGATCTTGACGAATGGGATGCCCTCGCGTTGGATCACCGCAATTTGCTGTTCTGGCATGAAGTTGGTCGGATCCAGAACGACACGATTCCCCGGGACGGTTGGGAGATGGCTGCTATGGCCATCGGTCTCGGCGGTGCCATTGGTGAATTGTGGGTTCAGGATGGCTTGCTGCTGTTGATGGCTCTCGGCCTGTCCGGCTTTGCGGGGTATCGGCTTTACCTGAAGAACAATTCCGAAAAACGCCTGCAGGACGCCATCAGTGCCGACGAGCGTGCGATCGATCTGGCCTGCCGATTTGGTTACAGCGTGCCGAACGCCTATCGCAGTCTTGGGGGCGCTTTGAAGGAGCTGGTCGAAAAGACCCGCAAGAAGCGCCGCCGCAGCTACTACGAAGACCGGCTTGAAGCGCTGCGCAAGAGTGCCAGCAAGGCAAGAGCTGAAATGGCCCAACAGGAGGGCTCACGCAGTTCCGTTACCAGCGAGAACGTTTATGGATAGCGAAAAACTTGCTGAACTGGTTGCCGATGCCTGCGATGACCGCAAGGCCACCGACATCCGTCTGATTCGTGTCGATGAGGTGTCCAGCCTGGCGGATTGGATGGTGATCGCAGGCGGTCAGTCCGACGTTCAGGTGCGTGCAATTGCCCGGTCGGTTGAAGACCGCCTGGAGACTGAGGCAGACCTTCTTCCCTTGCGCAAGGAAGGGCTGAATGAGGGGCGCTGGGCGCTTCTTGATTACGGCGATGTGATCGTTCACGTGCTGATGCCGGATGAGCGCGGCTACTACGACCTTGAGGCGTTCTGGAGTCACGGCGAAAGCCGAACCTTCTTACCGTCGGTGAAGTAACCGCTTAATCCATGCCAGAAGCGGTGTCCTGCCCCGTTCCACCGGAGCAGCGGCCTCTTGAGGAGTTTCAACAGCTCTGCGAGTCATGGTTCTTCTCCTGGCCAGCGGGTCAGGAACCTCGCCTGAGCCAACGCCTTGCAGGCTTCTGGCTTCTGATGCTGCCGGTGTGCAGCCTGATCGCGAGTGGGAGTTGGACCCTGAAGCAGGATCCGCCCCGGCTCCTGGCCGCAGCCGCTGTGGCCGCTCTTGTGCTCCCACTACTGTTGCTGGTGAGGCAATGGCTGGGCTGGACGTACGTCATGCAGCGGCTTATGCGTGAGTCCGTCGACTATGAGGAATCCGGCTGGTACGACGGGCAGACTTGGGAAAAGCCTCTCTCCTGGCGGGAACGCGATCTGCTGGTGGCCCGGCATGAGGTTCGTCCGATCCTGGGTCGTCTGGGACGGGCCATGGCCACCTCAGCGGGTTTGATGCTGGCCGGTGCCAGTCTCTGTCAGGCTCTCTGAATCAATCGGGGTTCCGATGACTTTGCCCTCGGGCTTCAGCCCTGCAGCCCGATCCGGGGCAGCCCCCCTTGAGGTCTGCTTGCGGCGCGGATCGATCACGGAATCGGTGCATCGCGTTCATGCCGTGGTCTGTGATGGCCGAGGACGGGTGTTGATGTCGGCAGGAAACCCCGGCTTTGAAAGTTTCATTCGTTCGGCCCTGAAGCCCTTTCAGGCCCTGCCGTTTCTCAGCAGTGGAACTGCCGACCAGCTGGATGTTGATGAACGGGGCATCGCCATCAGCTGCGCGTCCCATGCGGGCACCAATGCCCATGCCCGAGAAGCCTTCCGGTTGCTCTGGAAAGCGGAGTTGGACAGCTCATCACTTCAATGCCCTGTGCCAAATGGGGCTGACAGTCCGCTTCAGCACAATTGTTCCGGCAAGCACGCTGCCTTCCTCGCCACCAGCCGAAAGATGGGCTGGCCGATCGAGACCTATCTACAGCAAGACCACCCTCTCCAGGTCGAAGTTAATCGCAGGGTCGCTGAACTGATCGGCTTGCCTGCTGAGGAATTGGTTTCCGAACGGGATGACTGTGGTGCTCCCACCCTGGTGTTGCAGCTGGCTCAGATGGCCTTGCTCTATGCCCACCTCGGTGCCTCACAACATGCCGAACTCGAGCAGATCAGTCGGGCGATGCTGAGTCACCCCGACCTTGTGGCGGGTGAGGGACGTTTCGACACCGAGCTGATGCGTCGCAGCCACGGTCAGGTCTTGAGCAAGGGCGGTGCAGAGGGCATTCAATGCCTTAGCCGCGTTGGTGAAGGTCTTGGAGTAGCCATCAAGGTCGAAGACGGCTCCCGTCGTGCCAAGCAAGCGGTTGCCCTGCATCTGTTGCGTCAACTCGAGTGGCTCACACCCATGGGGCTTGACGAGCTCGATGAGCAGGTGCTGGTCGTGAACCCGAGCGTCAAGCTCAGCGTGTCCGGTGCCTTGCAGTCCTGACTTTGCTGTCACCTGCGACACCGACATGTATGATTTTTCAGTCGCCGCGGGGTAGAGCAGTCTGGTAGCTCGTCGGGCTCATAACCCGAAGGTCGGGAGTTCAAATCTCCCCCCCGCCACCAACTCTGATTGAATCAACAATCTCCCTCTAGGGAGATTTTTTTTTGTCTGTGGTACCTCCATGAGCAGTCGCTCCATGAACTGCGATGGCCCCTGGGACGCAATTGTTGTTGGCTCGGGAGCGAGTGGCGGCGTGGCCGCCATGACCCTTGCTGAAGCAGGAGCTCGGGTGCTTGTGGTGGAGGCAGGACCTGACCTCAACAGCACGCAAGCCTTCGGGGCTGAACCGAGAAATCTGCTGCGTCGGATCGTGGGCCTGACCAGCGGCAGCCATCGCCAGCAGTCCCAGCATCCCGGCTACTGGAAAGCCAACCCTCGTCTGTATGCCGATGAGCGTCTGCATCCCTATGAGCACCCGGTGGATCAGCCGTTTCTGTGGACGCGAGGCCTGCAGGTTGGCGGCCGCAGCCTCACCTGGGGTGGCATCACCCTGCGTCTCTCGGATGAGGATCTGGGCGGTGTGGATGTGGAGGGTGAACAGGTCCGTTGGCCATTGCGCAGCGGTGAGCTGACACCTCACTACGCCGAACTGGAGCGCTGGCTGGGCGTTCATGGTGGGCGCGATGGTTTGCAGCATTTGCCGGACGGCGAAACGCAACCGGCTCTGGCGGCGACGCCCGCGGAACAGCGTTTTGCTGAAGCTGTGCGGCAACGGTTGGGGTATCCCGTGATTCCCTCAAGGGGTTTTGGTCCGGCGCCGCAGGGAGAAGATCCCGCCTGGCCGCGCTCCAGCAGTCGCGGCAGCAGCCTTCCTCGCGCCATTGCCACAGGACGCACCCAGCTGCTCTCTGGGCATTTGGTGGAGCATCTTTTGATGGATGCCGGTGGAGATAAAGCCATTGGTGTGGTTGCCGTTGATCAATCCAATGGCAACCGCAGGGAGTTGAAGACGGATCTCGTGGTCCTGGCTGCTTCCACGATTCAGACCGTCTCCATCCTGTTGCGCTCCCGTCGTGGCGAACAGAGCAACGGACTGGACGACCCTTCGGGACGACTGGGCACACGTTTGATGGACCATGTCTCCACATCGCAGTTTTTTGCCGTCTCCGAGCCTGTTCAGGGGGAGCAGCCCATGCTCACGGGCGCTGGAAGTTTTTTCGTTCCGTTTGGCCGACACCTGCCATCGGCTGATTTTCAGGGCGGCTATGGCCTCTGGGGTGGCATTGGACGGTTTGATCCGCCGCGATGGTTACGGCGTCGCCCTTCAAGCATCACCGGGTTCCTGATTGGTCACGGCGAAGTTCTTCCCAGGGCTGACAACAGGGTGACTTTGAGTGAGCGTACGGATCGCTGGGGTGTGCGTGTTCCCCGGATTGCCTGCCGTTGGAGCAGCAATGAACTGGCCATGGTGAGGCACATGCGCGCCTCGATCCAGGCCTGTATCGCCGCCGCCGGGGGCGATGCCAAATCGATCAAAGACCTTTTTTATCTCCCCTTGGTTGAACCTTTCCTGGAGGGCGCTGTTGCGCTGTCTGAAGGTGCAGCTCCCCCTGGGTATTACATCCATGAGGTGGGAGGGGCTGCGATGGGGGGAAGCGAGAACAGCAGCGTCGTTGATTCCTCCAACCGTCTTTGGCGCGCTCCCAACGTTCTTGTGGTGGATGGCGCCTGTTGGCCGACGTCGGCCTGGCAGAGCCCAACGCTGACGATGATGGCCTTGAGCCGTCGGGCCTGCCTGCTGGCCCTCAGTGGTCGGGGCGGATGAACAGATCGTCGAGATAGCGCTCGGTCACAGCGCGGTCGTCGCAGCCGTTCTGAAACAGGAAGTGGGCAAGAGCAGAACTCATAACTCGGTATTGGTCCCAGCTGGGGTGCTCTCCGATGAAATCCTTCATGCCTCGATAGAGCACCTCTGGGATTTCCGACTCAAGGCTCACGTAGCTGGCTTTCGAAGCAGTCCCGCGCTCCGTGGTTCCCATCTCATGGCATCGCTCGAGGTGATTTCGATCCATTCTTCCAGCTTGTCCCTATCCAACGCCCACCAAGAAAGCCACACAACCGGCGCTTGCGTCAAAGCCGTCGCCATTTGTTGGATTGCGGGTGAGACGAGATGAGACAGAAGTCTGTGACTGGGTTTGAGAGTACCGGAAGTGGCGAGGTGCGGTTGCTCTAGGTCGGATAGACGGTCTGTCAACCCAGTGGTGCGATTCCCTTGGAAATTCACAGGTTGACCGTCACATCGGACGAGCGAACTTCAGCCTGTGGAAAACGACGTTTTTTTGTGTGGAAAAAGGGGGCGAAACTTGGCGAAGCGATTACGATAAGAAAAGCTGATCCTTGCTTCGTCGCTGCTGTCGCTTTCGAGAACCGTGTCATTGGCGACAAGTCATCAGCAGGTTCTCTTTGGATCCATGGAATCAATCTTTAGGCGCGCCATTGTTGCGCCTCAACGTGGTAGGTCCCAGGGGATGGTCGGCGTGGGGATAAGGGGGGTGATGGTGGTCATGGCTGTGGTCTGAAGGGTGGCTGTGGTCATGGCCAATCGGGATGCCGTCGGGTTGGCAGGCACCGGTGCACTCCAGTTCGCAAAGCGTGCAGCTTTCCGCAAGGCCTTCCACATGGTGGTGGTGGCTTTCCTGGGCGCGTCCCACGTCCTCTTCGAAGCCCAGCACCTGGGCGCGGTACTTGCAGAGCGAGCAGTTCATGGCGGTGTCCCCCCGCAACACCTCCTCGACCCGTTCTTTGAAGGTATCCACCACCAGGGTGTGGTCGCCCAAATAGCCCGCAGCGAGAAACTCCACCTCGGGATGATCGGCAGCCACCAGCTCGGTGTGTTGGCGGATTCGGCTCACCAGAACCCCTGAAAAGAGGAAATAGGGCACCACCACCACCCGGCGGAAGCCGAGCTTCACGGCGTGACGAAGCCCCGGTTCCACCAGGGGGAAGGTCACGCCCGAATACACCGTTTCTCCCCAGCCGAAACCAAATCCTTCCACCAGCAGCCGCGTCACCTTGGCCACGTTGGAGTTGGCGTCTGGATCCGAGGAGCCTCGACCCACCACCACCAGCAGGGTTTCGTCCAATGGAATGTCTTGCTTCGCCGCATCCAGGCACTCCTGAACGCGAGCCCCGGCGGCCGACACCATCAACCGGTCCACCCCCAGCTCCCGGCCGTAATCGATCGGTAAACCCGTTTCGGCCGTGTACCTGTTCAGAACAGAGGGGATGTCGTTCTTGGTATGCCCCGCTGCGAAAAGCATTGCGGGAATGGCCAGCACCTTGGTGACCCCTTTCTGCCGAAGTGCCTCAAGGCCATCCCGAAGGATGGGGCGGGCAAATTCCAGGTAGCCGTGTTCCACCGGCATCGGGGTGAGCCGAGGCCGCAGGGCGTCGACCATCTGGGCGAACTCTTCAACGGCCAGTCTGTTGCGACTTCCGTGGCCGCAGATCAGAACGCCAAGACGCTCGTTACCGGTTTCTGCGTGCTGTTCGGCCAAAAGGTCGCTCTGCTGTTCCAATGGTTTGACTATATCGGTCGCATCGCAATGGATTCAGACCGTCCCGTTTTCTTCAATGCGCAGGCGGCTGATGCGAGGCGATCCGGTCTGGTCTCCCCTCGACCAGAGGAGTTGGCGGCTTTGGTTCAGGACTGGTCCGGCCCGCGGCCGCTGCGTCTCTGTGGCGGGGGCACTACATCTCGGGCCGCCGTGGCCGACCACTGGACCCTTGATCTGCAAACCCATTTCCAACGTGTGGAGTGGCAGCCTGCTGATCAGTCGGTCTGGATTGGAGCGGGCTGCCGGATGGGAGACGTGCTGGAGGCCTTGCTTCCCTATGGCCGAACCGTGGCGGCTGGTTTGTCGGGTCTGCCTGGGCTTGGCTATGTGCTCACGGGTGGCATGGGCCCGCTAAGCCGGCAGGTGGGGCTTGCTGTGGATCAAGTGCTCGAGATCCATGGGGTCTGGGGTGATGGCAGTCCCTTTGCCCTGTCTCGGGCTGCCGATGCCGGTTCGCTGGAGTGGAGGGGCCTCTGCGGCGCAGCTCCGTTTCTGGGGGTGGTGAGCGCGGTGCGCATGGCCACCCAGCCGCTCCTGCCGCTGTGGGTGGAGCAATGCGTGGTGTCTTCGGATCAACTCCCTGAGCTCATGCTCCAGGCGGAAGCGTCAAACGCCAGCACCAGCCTGCAGTGGCATTGGGAGAGGGCTGACGCGGTGCAGTTGCTCCGGATTGCCGATGCCCCTTGGGCCGGTGCGCAGAAGATCGATGGGTTGCACCAGCTCCCACCTTTGCGGGGATCGGCTCCGATGCCTTCGCGATCTCACACGGAGGTGGTTGGATTGCTGGGGCCGGCAGCTGCTGAGCTCTGGGGGGCCGTGATGCCGGATTTATGCCGTTTGCTGCAGCATCGTCCTCATCTGTTCTGCAGCCTGGCCTGTCAGCAGCTGGGGGGGGCGACGCAAGAGGCTGCCGTGGAGGCCAGCTCGTTCGTGCACCGCGCTGCCGAGTGGAAGCCCTGGATCACCGCCGCCTGGACTCCTGGGGATGCCCAGGGCCAGAGGCGCAGTCTTGCTTGGTTGGAGGAGGTCTGGCTGGTCCTTCAGTCGGTCTGCCCTGGTGTGCATCTGGCGCAGTTTCATGACCATCTGCCCTTTCATCACAAGGAGTTGCAGGCAGCGTTCGGCTCCTGGTTGCCCGAGTTGCGAAAGCTGAAACAGCGCTTGGATCCAGCAGGCACCCTGCCGACGCTCTGATTTACGGTCGCCCCTAACCGGCATCATTAGATGGCCAAACGATCCAGCCCAACCCTGGTGAATCAGTGGTTGGCCAATCCCAGCAAAGATCTGCTCTCGGGTCTGGTGGTGGCTTTCGCGATGATTCCCGAGGCCATTGCCTTCTCGGGGATCGCTGGGGTGGACCCCAAAGTCGGCCTGTTCGGAGCCTTCTGTCTGTCGCTGACCATCGCCGTCGTGGGTGGTCGCATGGCGATGATCACCTCAGCCACGGGCTCCACCGCCCTGTTGATGACAGGTCTTGTGGCCACCGGTGAAGCCCGGGGGCCGGGCCTGGGGGTCCAGTACCTGATGGTGGCGGGGCTGGTGACGGGTCTGCTGCAGATCCTCTGGGGGTATATGCGTCTTGCCTATCAGATGCGCTTTGTTCCTCAAGGAGTGCTGAGCGGCTTCGTTAATGCACTGGCTTTGCTGATTTTTCAGGCTCAGCTGCCCCAGCTCGGTCTCAATCTTCACGCTGGAGATAGTGACCATGGGGCCTCGTCGTTGCTCCCCCATGGCGGCCAGATCCCAGTCGTCTGGGGCTTGGTCCTGCTGGGCCTAGTGATCATCTATGGCCTTCCCCGGTTGACCCGGGTGGTGCCTTCACAGCTGGTGGCCATCATTGTGTTGACAGCAATCAGCGTGGGATTCAGCTTCGACATCCCCACGGTCAGCAGCCTCGGCACCCTCCCTGCAGGTCTGCCCTCCTTCAGCCTTCCCTTTGGTGAAGGCGGTGTTCCCTTCAGTTTGGACACCCTTGGCTTGGTGCTTCCCACCGCCTTGGCCATCTCTTTGGTAGGTCTGATGGAAACCTTCCTGACCCAGGACATCCTCGACGACAAAACCGACACCACCACCAACAAAAACGTTGAGGCGCGGGGCCAAGGCATCGCCAACATCGTTTCCTCCCTGTTTGGTGGCATGGCCGGTTGTGCCCTGGTGGGTCAGTCCGTGATGAATGTGGACAACGGCGGCCGCACGCGACTGTCCACCCTGTTCTCGGGGGTGAGCCTGCTGGCGATGATCCTGCTGGCTGGGCCCTGGCTCAAGCAAATTCCGATGGCGGCTCTTGTGGCCGTGATGATCAGCATCGCTGTCAGCACCGCTGACATCAACGGCCTGAGCAACCTGCGTCGCATCCCCAAGAGCGACACCTCGGTGATGCTGATGACCTTTGCCGTCACGATGCTCACCACCCCGCACAACCTCGCCCTTGGCGTGTTGGCTGGCGTGGCGCTGGCAGGAATTCTGTTCAGTCGCAAGGTGGCCAAGGTGATTCAGGTGGAGGCCGTCGAGATCAGCGATCAGGAGCGGTTGTACCGGGTGCAGGGGCAGCTGTTTTTTGTGAGCAAGGTGTATTTCCTCCAGGGATTTGATCTTCACGAGCATCCCGAGCGCATCACGATTGACCTCTCCCAAGCCCACATCTGGGACCAGAGCGGCGTGGCTGCGCTTGATCAGGTCATCCGCAAATACCGCAGCGGTGGATCTGTGGTGAGCGTGATTGGCCTGAACGAAGAAAGCCTTGATCTGTTCGAGCGGATCGGCGGTCAGGAATCAGCCCATGCATGAGCCTCGGCTTGGTTGGCAACACAGGCCCTGAGGACTTGGTGCATCGCCATGAGCCGCCGCTGGATCTGTATGTCCTCAGGGAGGTCTCCACGTACCGCTCGGTGACGTCGTTGCTGATGCTCATCAACAGGCAAAGGGTTTGAACATCACGTCCGGCCCGTTGCTGAGCAATCTCTAGAAGAAAGACCAACAGCGCCATCTTGTTGTTGTAAGTACAACGGTCGTGCTCGTCCCACGCGACAGCACCGGGAGTCGGGGTTCCAGCGATCAGCCCGGCCAGAAGGCAGGCCCAGACCTTCATTTCAGCCAGGCTTATTGCCGTGTACGTAGGTCGGACGTCGGGGATGTGCTCGGGATCTGGGACAATCCCACCCGATCCGCACCAACGCTGATGTTCCGATCCAGTTCACGTGTTCTGATCGTTGCGTTGGCCGGGTTGTCCTCGTTCCTGGCGTCCTGCGCGTCACTGGACAGTGCAGCTGGCTCGCGTCTGGATCTGGTCAAAGAGCGCGGCGAGTTGCTTTGCGGGGTGAGCGGCAAGATTCCAGGCTTCAGTTTTCTCAGTCCTGATGGGCGTTACACCGGCCTGGATGTCGACATCTGCCGTGCCATGGCTGCTGCTTTCGTTGGTGACGCTGAGAAGGTTCAATACCGGCCTTTAACCGCGCCCGAGCGGTTCACGGCCTTGCGATCGGGCGAGATCGATCTGTTGTCTCGCAACACCACCCACACCCTCAGCCGCGATGCGATTGGGGGTAATGGGCTGCGCTTTGGTCCTGTGGTGTTCCACGACGGACAGGGCTTGATGGTGAATGCCGCCAGCGGAGTTCGTTCGCTGGCTGACCTAAGCGGCAAGTCTATTTGCGTGGGATCGGGCACCACAACCGAGCAAAACCTCAACGACGCCTTCGCCTTCGAGGGGCTTCCCTACACACCTATCAAATATCAAGATCTCAATCAGGTGGTGGGCGGCTACCTCCAGGGGCGCTGCGCAGCCATGACGTCTGATCGCTCGCAACTGGCGGCGGCACGCTCAGGGTTCAGTGATCCCCAGGCGCATCAGATCCTCGAAGACCGGATCAGCAAGGAGCCCCTGGCTCCAGGTGTGGTGGGGGGGGATCAGCCCATGGGTGATGCCATGACCTGGGTGATCAACGCTCTGATCGAAGCCGAGGAAAGGGGCATCACCCAAGCGAATGTTGATGCGGTGTTGAAGCAAGCCACAGCTGACCCCTCCCAGACCGCTCTGCGGCGTTTTTTGGGTGTGGATCCAGGCCTGGGTCGCAAACTCGAACTCGCCGATGACTTTGTCGTTCAGGTGATCCGTGCCACCGGTAATTACGGCGAGATCTACAACCGCCATCTCGGACCGGATAGTGCCGTGGCGATTCCCCGGGGGGCGAACCGGCTGGCCGGTGAAGGTGGTTTGATGATTTCCCCACCGTTCACCTGATGCGGAAGCGTCGTCTCCTGGTTCAGGTTGGTGTCGCCGCTGTACTGCTGGGCCTTCTGGCTCTGCTGGTCAACAATCTGGTGGTCAACCTGATCCGAACTGGCTTGGGACTGGGTTTTGGCTGGCTGGGCCGACCCGCTGGTTTTGCTCTGGCTGAAACAGCTCTCCCCTATGCCCCATCAGATAGCTACCTCTGGGCCCTGACCATCGGTTGGCTGAATAGCCTCAAGGTGATCGCGGCTGGCCTGGTGTTGGCCACCGGCCTGGGTGTGGCTGCCGGTGCAGCTCGCGGTAGCAACAACCGTCTGCTGCGCAGACTGGCTGGGGGATACGTGGCCTTGATTCGTCAGGTTCCTCTGCTCCTGCAGTTGCTGTTCTGGTATTTCGTTGCCTTCCTCGGCCTTCCGTCGGTGCCGATCGGTGGGTTGATCCGGCTTTCGAATCAGGGCATTCAGCTGTTGGGCCTGAACCTCAGCGTTGAATTTTGTGCGGTTCTTGTGGGGCTCACGGTGTTCACGGGTGCGACGATTGCAGAGATCGTGCGCGGTGGCATCAACGCGGTGCCACGGGGCCAGTGGGAGGCCTTTCGCAGCCTTGGGCTTGGAGAAGGGCTTGGCCTGCGTCGGATTGTGTTGCCGCAGGCTCTGCCGGCGATTCTTCCTGCGCTCACGAGCCAGTACCTCAATCTCGCCAAGAACAGCACCCTGTCCATTGCCGTGGGCTACGCCGATCTCTACGCCGTCAGTGACACCACCATCACCCAAACCGGCCGCGCCATTGAGGGCTTCTTGCTGCTGTTGCTCAGCTTCCTGCTGCTGAATTTGTTGATCAGCGGAGGCATGGCTGCCTTGAACCGTGCCGTGCTGGGTCGTCTGAACAGGAGCCGCTGATGAACCGTTGGTTGGATCGTGGGATCACCCTGCTGCTGCTGGCTTTGATTGGATGGGCTGGCTGGTCAATTCTGCATTGGCTGCTGGTTGCAGCCGACTGGTCTGTGGTGACCACTAATATCCCGCTCTATGCGGTGGGCAGTTTTCCTGCGGATCAACGCTGGCGTCCGTTGCTGTGGATGACAGCACTGATCACGCTGACGCTGCTTACCCTCACTGGCCCGAAGCGTGGCTGGGTTCGTCGTTGGTTGCCGTTGGTCTGGATCGCGATGGCACCGCTGGGGCTCTGGCTGTTGGCCGGAGGTTTGGGCTTGCTGCCGGTGGGGACACGCAGTTGGGGTGGTCTGACGCTCACGCTGCTGCTCACGGGAGGCAGTGGAGCTTTGGCGCTTCCATTGGGGATCCTCCTGGCCCTCGGCCGGCGCAGTGAGATGCCGGTGTTGTGTTGGAGCAGCGCCGCTTACATCGAGTTGATGCGAGCTGTGCCGTTGATTGCGGTTCTGTTCTTTGGACAACTGCTGATCCCGTTGTTCCTCCCGCCAGGGCTTGAGATCAATCGGGTTCTGCGGGCGGTTGTGGCCTTCGCATTGTTTGCAGCGGCCTACATCGCAGAGGATGTGCGCGGTGGCCTGCAGGCGATTCCGCCCACCCAGCGAGAAGCTGCAGCCGTGCTGGGGCTGTCGCCACGTCAAGTGCTGCAATTGGTGGTGCTGCCGCAGGCGCTGCGGGTTGCACTTCCATCGCTCACCAACCAGGCGGTGGGTCTGCTGCAAAACACAAGCCTGATGGCCATTCTCGGTTTGGTGGAATTGCTAGGCATCAGCCGCAGCCTGTTGGCGAATCCGGCTTTCATCGGCCGCTATCTGGAGGTTTACCTCTGGCTTGCTGCGGTTTACTGGCTGGCGTGTACCGCCATGGCACTGCTGGCCCGCCACCTGGAGGTTCAGCTTGACCCTGCCCGCTCCGCTTCATGACTGTCGCCATTCGTGCCACTGATCTGGTTAAGAGCTATTCCCAAGGGGTTCGAGCTCTCGATGGGGTCACCCTGGAGGTGAACTGCGGCGAAGTGCTGGTGGTGATGGGGCCTTCCGGGTCCGGGAAGAGCACGCTAATCCGTACGTTCAACGGTCTGGAGTCGCTTGATGGCGGCGCCTTGGATGTGCTTGGGGTTCGCTTGGACGCCACCCATGGAGAACGTCAGGTGCGGGAGATCCGCAAGCGCGTGGGGATGGTGTTTCAGCAGTTCAACCTCTTCCCTCACCTTTCCATCCTCGACAACATCACCCTTGCCCCGATCAAGGTGCAACAGCGTGCCAAGACGGCTGCCGAGCAGCGGGCGATAGATCTCCTGGACCAGATGGGCATTCGCGAGCAGGCCCACAAGTACCCGGCGCAGCTCAGCGGTGGTCAGCAGCAGCGGGTGGCGATCGCACGGGCTCTGGCCCTGGATCCTGAGGTGATGCTGTTCGACGAGCCCACCAGTGCCTTGGATCCGGAGCGGGTTAAGGAGGTGCTGGATGCGATGCGCCAGTTGGCTAAAGGCGGCATGACGATGGTGGTGGTCACCCACGAACTGGGCTTTGCCCGTGAGGTGGCGGATCGGGTGATGTTCATGGATCGGGGCCAGGTGGTGGAGACCTCCGATCCAGAGACCTTTTTCAGTAATGCCCGGGAGGAACGCAGCCGCAGGTTCCTCAATCAGATGCAGCACTAAACGGTTTGCACAACCTCGTGAAGTGCTTCAAGCCGATTGTCGTTCTCTCCAAGCCTCAGTGTGCTTTCGGCTGTGCTTTTCCAGCGTTGAATTTTTTCTGATCGTCCGAGGCATCGACTGCTTGTCCTGCCAACGGAAGTAGGCCGTCACGCAGATCAGCCAAAACGCCACAAAAGCAAGGGTCAGCGTCAGTCCGTGCATCCGAAAAAAGGTCAGCACGATATGGATAGAAAGGGCGACTGAGCCACCCAACAGAAACGTATTGCTCAGGAACGAAGCGACCGTTGCCTTGAAGGATTTCAACTCTGTCGCGCCAATCCGGCTCACATTACCGAGCAACAATTGTGATGCCAGTCCCATTGTGGTTGCGTCAGGGCCTCGGTTGCTTCGTTGCACAAAAAAGCCCCTCCGGGTAGGGGAGGGGCTGTAGGGGATTCAGCTGGGGATGGATCAGTGGATCACTCGTCAACCTGGTCGGCAGCTTCGCTGTGCTCCGCAGCTGCGCCCGTGGGGATCAGACGGATTGCTTTCTTGCCAAGCTTGATCTCAAACTCGTCACCGGGTTCTAGGTTCAGCATGGCGGTGTAAGCCTTGCCGATCAGCAGATTGCCATTGCCCTGGACTTTGGCGATGTAGCTCAGTTTGCGACCACCTTTACCAATCGCAGCACCACCGCTGCTCAGATTCACGCCCTTGGCCTCGAGTAGGGCCTCGTAGAACGCTGTGAAATTCAGGCGATCGCCACCATCTTTCTTGTCCGAGACGTATCCGCAAGCTCTCACCAGATCGGATTTGGAAACATCTCCAAGTTCTTTGACCTTGGCAAGCAGCTCGGAACCGGTCAGCATTTTAAATGCGTCTCAATGGATACATAGTTCATAACTGGTTGGCTCGCTGGATGTCAATCAATCGAGCCGATATTGCCAAGGCTCAGTGGTTTGAAAGGTTGGTATCTAGGGATGCGTCTCTGTGGTCTGGCTTTTGAGACTGGTCTTCTGCGATGAAGCTTGCGCGCTGATGTTGAGGCGTCCTCAGTGGTTTAAACCTCAGCACTGTCTGAGGGTTCAGAAACGATCGTGTACTCGACACGATCATCATCAGAGCAGCAAAAATCCCCGTAGTAACGCTCGAGTTCATCGTAGGCAGCGTTGTAGCTGTCGAAGCCCTGCCGTGTCAGCCGATCTTCTGATTGATCACTGCGCACGATGCGATGGCGTGAAGCTGGTTGCATCAGCTGGATCCGCGCGGCCAATCAAAAGTCAGATTAAGCCTGGGGCTGAGGCATCAGTCACCACAGCTTTCTAGGGTCGATTGATCTGACGGAGGTGTCCATTCTTCGGTTCTTGCTGGAGCTTGTGCCCTCGCTTCTGATTGGGTTCTGGGCTGGTCGGCGCCATGAAACTCTGTCCACTCGCTTGGCCGCACCGCTGGTGCGGTTCGGTGTGCCGATCAGTGTGATGGGGCTGCTGTTGAAGGGTGGCCTAAGCGGCGACATGTTGCAGGCCGCAGGTCTTGCGGTGCTTGCCATGGGCCTGGTTCTGGTGGGTGCCGCGCGCCTGCCGGGATTGGCTGAGCTGGCGTCTCCCACGCTGCGGCTTGGCAGTTGCACCGGAAACACGGCCTATTTCGGGGTTCCTCTCGCCCTGGCTTTCCTGCCCGATGAGGCTCTGCCCATCAGCATTGGCTACGACCTCGGGGCGACTCTGCTGGTCTGGAGCCTGGGACCGCTGCTGATCGGGGGGCAGGTGGATGGTTCCCAACGGTTGCGAGGGTTGCTGAGCAGCGTTGCTGGGAGTCCGGCAACCCGAGGACTCATCGGCGCTTTGCTGGCTCAGGCGACCCCATGGTCTGCGTCGGTGGCCGATGCACTGTGGTGGCCTTCACGCTGCGTGATTGTGCTGGCTCTGATGGTGGTGGGCATGCGCCTGGGCAGCATTCATCTCCAGGGCATTGCGCCGGAGGCACGTCCTCTGCACCTGCTTAAGCCACTGGTGGCCAAGTTGCTGCTCTACCCGTTGCTGCTTTGGCTTCTGGCGTCTCTGCTGCAGTTCAAGCCTTTGATGGTTCAGGCGGTTGCTCTGCAAGGAGCCGCGCCGACGGCAATCTCGCTTTTGCTCATCGCAGAATCTGTGGGTACTGATCAGGAGCGGGCCGCAGGGCTGGTGTTTTGGAGCACGTTGCTGGCCTTAATCACAGCACCTGCATGGGGTGTGCTGCTGTGATCTCAGTTCTGAAAACGGCGAAAGGTGAGGTTGATGCGGATGCTCTGCACTTTGCGCCGCTGAGGAACGCTGTGCATCCATCGGCTCTGACAGCCCGGGTGCATCACCAGAAGGTCACCATCGGCCAACGGCAGAGACATTTTTAGGTGTGCAGTTTTGCGGTGGCGGAGCTGAAAATCCCGCGTTGCCCCGAGTGAAAGGGAGGCAATCGGAGCCCGCTGATCAATTTCCGGTTCGTCATCGGCGTGCCAACCCATGCGGTCATCGCCATGGCGATAACAATTGAGAAGGCATCCGTTGAAGTTGGTCGCACAGGCTTCATCCACCTGGTGCAGCAATGGCTTGAACCATGCAGGCCAGCCATCACCGGTGTGAATGGCACCGCTGTAGCGGTAGTGAATTCCTTCATTGGCAAGAAACACCGTCATTCGGGGGACCGGGTAGCGCTTGCCATAGACCTGAACGACGGGCTGCTCCCATTGGAGCTGGTGCTCAAGCTGTGTTTGCCAGTGCCTGGCAAGCTCTGGATTCAGCCAACCCTCATGCAGCGACCAGTCCGTTTCAGCTGCAGCTGGATGGATGGTCATTCGTGACGTCGGATGACGAGGTCGGTTCGATAACGAGACTGTCCCATACATTCGGTGGCATGGGAGCCCGAATCACCCAAGACGAATTCCTCAAGCGCGCAGTACAGCGCTTCGGTGATCAATTTGATTACAGCTTGATCCGCTGGCGCAGTTACAAGAGTCCCGTTCAAATCCGTTGCAACGCCCATCCGGTTCAACCGATCACGATCACACCGGAAAAGCATCTTCAAACCCTCGGTGGATGCCGTCATTGCCTTCGCGAGAGACGCATCGCCTCGCTGGAGCGGGAACTCAATCGAAAATCCGCTGAGCGTCCAGATGCCGTCGCTCAGGAGCCTTCGGCCAATCTGGAACCCACTCCGAAACGACACGGTTAAGGGGTGCTGCTTCAGCCAAGCCTGATCAGGCCTTCAGACTGACCCGCTGATAGCAGAACCATAGCCACTGCTGGAACAGAAGGTTTCGGTGGGAGCGCCAGAGGGTCTGGGGTTGGGCCGCATCGAAATTTTCGGGCGGCGGAACATCTCCGCGGGCTCGGTCGCGTTCCATTTCTCCGAGGATCCGTCCCACGTTGTATTCGGGGTGGCCGAGGTGCATCAGCTGCCGCTGATCCGGTGTCTCGAAAATGGTGTAGCCCACCTGTTCGCCGTGGGCGAGCAAACGAAGACGACCGTCCCGTTCGGCGGCTTCCATCGCGGTATCCGGCAGTCCGGCATGACGGCTTTGGGGGCAGACAAAATGGTCGTCCTGGGTTCCCATCAATGGATGCCCCGGAACAAGGCTGCGCATCGGGTAGATCCCGAACAGCTTCTGCTGGAAGGCCACCTTGTCGACGCCCGCAAGGTAAGCGAGGGCGAAACCGGCCCAGCAAAGTCCTAGGGTGCTGGCACAGGTGCTGCGCGCTTTCTCAATTAACTGGACCAGTTCGTTCCAGTAACTGACTTGTTCAAAGGGCAGGTGTTCCACGGGGGCACCAGTGATGATCAAGCCATCCAGAGGACCCTGGGACAAGGCTTCATCCCAGCTCACATAGAGCTGGTCGAGATGGTTCTGATCCCAACTCTTGTAGGCGTGAGAGTTGAGGCGAATCCAAATCGGTTCGATCTGCAGCACCGATAGGCCCAGTGGATGCAGCAGGTTGAACTCGTACTGCTTGCCCAGCGGCATGATGTTCAAGATGCCGATACGCAGGGGCCGGATGTCCTGGCGTTCAGCCTGTTCGGGCTCAATCCAGGAAATCCGGTTGCGTTCAACCTCCGCGATTTTGTGGTAACTGCCAGGAAGGATCAGCGCCATGGGAGCTGGGACGTCATTCAGCTGAGAACGGCGAGGGCCTGTTCGAAGTCGGCCTTGATGTCGTCGATATGCTCGAGTCCGACAGAGACCCGCACCATCGTGGGGGTCACGCCAGCCGAAGCTTGTTCCGCCTCACTGAGTTGTTGGTGGGTCGTGGACGCGGGGTGAATCACCAGCGTTTTGGCATCGCCCACATTGGCGAGGTGGCTGGCCAGCTTGAGGCTGTCGATGAAGCGAACCGCTTCGTCATAGCCACCGTTGAGGGAGAACATCAGCATGCATCCCATGCCACGGCCTGTCAGGTATTTCTGCGCGGCAGCGTTGTAAGGATCACTGGCCAGACCGGGATAGCTCACATGGGCGATGGCGGGATGGTCCTGCAGCCAGGTTGCCAGGGCCATGGCGTTTTCGGTGTGGCGCTCAACGCGCAGGCTCAGGGTTTCTAGGCCCTGCAGCAGCAGGAAGCTGTTGAACGGACTTACGGCCGGCCCCCAATCCCGCAGGCCCTCCACCCGGGCTCGCAGGGCGAAGGCGATGTTGCGATCATCCGGCAGGCCCAGCATTTTGCAGACGTCACTGCCAAAGCCAAACGCATCCCAGTGCACCAAGCCGTGATACGCCGCGCTGGGCTGGCTCATCAACGGGAACTTGCCGTTGCCCCAGTTGAAGGTGCCGGCGTCCACGATCACGCCCCCCAGGCTGGTGCCGTGGCCCCCGATCCACTTGGTCGCACTTTCAACGACCACATCAGCGCCGTGGTCAATTGGTCGCAGCAGAGCTCCACAGGCTCCCAGGGTGTTGTCGACGATCAAGGGGATCCCTTTCTCTTTGGCGAGCGCTGAAAGACCCTCAAAGTCGGGAATGTTGAAGCGGGGATTTCCCATCGCTTCCACGTAGAGCGCCTTGGTGTTGTCGTCGATTTGTGCTGCAAAGCTCGCGATGTCGTCGCCTTCGGCAAAGCGCACGTCGATTCCCAATCGCGGGAACTGCACCTTGAACTGGTTGTAGGTGCCGCCGTACAGATAAGACGTTGAAACGAAGTTGTCTCCCGCCTGCATGCAGTTGGTGATCGCCAGGAACTGAGCCGACTGGCCTGAGGCTGTCGCAAGTGCGGCTACCCCGCCTTCAAGGGCGGCGACGCGTTTTTCAAACACGTCAGTGGTGGGGTTCATCAGGCGGGTGTAGATGTTCCCGAACTCCTTGAGACCGAAGAGGTTGGCTCCGTGTTCGGCGTCATTGAAGACGTAGGAGCTGGTCTGATAGATCGGAACCGCCCGCGCGTTGGTTGCACTATCCGGGGACTGCCCGGCGTGCAGCTGCAGGGTCTCGAAGCGGTGAGACATGGTCTTCGGCGGGGCCACTGTCCCAGTTCTAGTCGTCAGAGAGCTCGGGTTTGTCGGTTTCCGCCAAAGAAGGGAACGTGCTGCGGATCACCGCCTGGATGTCGCGGTGCGCTTCGGTGCGGAATCCAGCCACGCCATCGGCGCTGAGCAGGGGATAGGTGCGATCACTGGCATCCACTTCGCGCAGGTGCTTCCAGCGGTTGCTGCTGTCTTCCGCTTTCAGCGCAATCAGGGGTGCTTGGAAGTCGTAGGCCTTGGTGTTGCCGAGGGCGGCCACCTGAGCCGTGAGCTTTTCACGCACAGGGCTGAGGGCTTTGGCCTTCAACGTGTCGGGCAAGCCCAGCACGGGCTCGTAATGATCGAGCAAACGTAGCTCGGCCTCCAGCAGCACCGGCCATGCACCTCTTTCACCTTCGCCAAGGCCCATTCCCGCCTCGGCTTCGGTCATCGCATCGAGATGGAAGCGCAGCCAGCGGTAGTAGGTCTTGTCTTTGATTGATTTTTTGGCGGCGGCCCGTCCGGTCACAATCGCCGGCAAAGCTTTTTCGGCTTTGCGCAGGAACAGGCGATCCTCCCGCTCCAAATTCATAGCCCCCCAGCGCTGCCGATATTCCCAAAGCTCGACGTAGCGAGCCACATCAGCCTCGGACCAGCCGAGGCCCTTCAGTTCATCACCGCGATGGGAGGTTTCCTTGGACACCCGCTTCCTGGATCACGCCAGGTCTCAGCGTAGGTGCCGATGCCCACCCGTTTGGTGATCTGCTGGCGGGATTGGCCTGCAGATGCTGCTCAACAGTGATGCGTTGCGGTTGGTTGTAGCCCACCGGCAGCCAAAGATCACCGGCCGCTGCATTGAAGTGGATCTCCCAGTGATACAAGCCGGTGTAGGCCGCGGGGTCCTCCTTCATCAGTGAGGCATAGAGCAGCACGGCGCGGCCGTAGTAATCGCTGTTGTTGTAGCCCCAGAGGCCGCGGCGAATGTCCTGCAGTCCGCCCCGCCTCACCAGGTAACGCGCTGCTGCGTGGATGGCGTCGTGGGGATCACGGATGTTCCCGTTGCCTATTCCGGGTTCGGCCCAGGTGGTAGGCAGAAACTGCATCGGGCCCTGGGCATTGGCTACGGAAATGCCATCGATGCGTCCCATTCCTGTTTCTACGAGGTTCACGGCCGCCAGAACCTCCCATTCGATCCCTGTCGCAGCCTCGGCCTTGCGGTAATAGCTCAGCAGATTCGCCGCTGGTTCGGGCTGAATGATCCGCCAGGCGGGGAGCATCATCGGTCGACGGCCGCGGCTCATGCGAACGAATTCACGCCGTGCTGCCAGGTGGCGTTCCGCCACGCTGCGCCAGCGCGGAGGTAGAGCCTTGATGACCTGCTGAGATCTGGGTTGGTCCGTCGACAAGACCCGGTAGATCACCTGTTGTTGATGGCCGAGATCGGGCAGGGCCTCGGCCGCTGTGGCGGGATCCCTCAGCGCCTGTTCAACGTCCGCCAGCAGTGTTGCCAGCTCGGCTGGTTCAGCTGGCACAAGGGGGTACTGCCGGCCGTCTTTGGTTCTCGGTTGGCTGGCTTGGGCAGGAAGCAGCACAGGCGCCTTCACCATTGGCTCAGTCACCACTGGCTTGGAGACAGCTTGCTTTGAAACAACCGCTTCGGCTGCGGCCTGCGGCTGTTTTGGTCTAAGCCACAGCCCTGTCAGCAGGCTTGCCGTGATGGCCGAGACAACAAGCACATTGCGGCTGCGCATGGTGGGGCAGGGGCGCTGTTTAGACCCTACCGGTGAGGTTCAGGCGGCAAGAAAGGTGCTGCGGTCGTGAAAGTCGGCCTTGGGGCCGTGGCGGAGGGCCCAATGGCTCAGCCCCTCCTGTTCACGGTCAATCACGGCCGTCAGTGACAGGTCTGGGCAGACGTCTGGAGTCCACCACGGCTCCAATGCAATCCGGGCGTCGAGCTGCAGTTGGTGCAACCCGCGTTGCAGCCGCACCGTTGGGGGTGTGCTCAGCTCCTGTTGCGTTTGTCCACTGCGGTAGCCATTGAAGTGATAGATCGCCCAATCGCCATTGGCAGCAAGATTCACTTCCCAATAATGCTGCTCACCGGGCGCAGCGATGAATGCCTCGAAGCAGGTGGTGGTCCAGAGCTCATCTTTGCGCTGCCCCTGTTGGGGCCCATCGTTCAGCCCCGCTGGCAGCTTCAGGACGCCAATGCCCTTGGCCGCGCGGGCCATAACCCTGTAGCTGAGTTCCAGCCAACCCTCGCGCCTCCACACCAGCTCAGCGCTGATCTGGACCCCTGCTGGAATGGACCGTTCAAAGGGAATCAGGCGGCAGGCCTGACGCAGCATCACGGCAGAACGCGCCATCTCAGAGGCTTGGACTTGGCTGCTGCTTCAGTAGCGCAACCAGTTGCTCCAGGGCGTTGAACTGCTGCTCCACCGCTTCGGTGAGTCGGAACTGCACCAGGGCGCGTTGCAGGTTGTGCCCAGGTCGATCGCAGCGGAAATACACATCGCCCTCCAAGTGATCCGTGAGAAAGCGCAGGCCAAGCTCCAGGGGGATCAGGCGGATGCAGTGGGGCAGATAGTGCAGGTCCCAGTCATTCAGGAACCCACCAGCAACGGAGAGGTAGCCCGTGAGGATCGCCTCACAGAGCTCCATATCGAAGCTCACATCGTCGAGACAGAGGGTTTCCTCACCGGCTCGATTGCAGCAGGAGCGCACACAGTCGCCGATGTCGTAGTGAACGAGCCCCGGTTTGACGGTGTCTAGATCGATCAGACCGATCGCCTGGCCGCTGGCCTCATCGATCATTACGTTGTTGATCTTGGGGTCCCCATGGATGGGGCGGTGATGGAGTTCACCGCGGCTGAGCGCTGCTTCCAGCACATCGACGCCCTGACGACGTGCCTCGATGAACGAGCATGCGTCACGTTCGGCAGGCCCCAGGCGGACTGTGGCTTTGGCGACCGCATCAAAGTGTTGGAGGTAGGCCGGCGTGACATGGAAATTCTGGAGGGTGTCCGCTAGTTGATTGATGGGCAGATCGCTGATCAGGTAATGGAACATTCCCAGCCCGTACCCCACTTCCTTTGCGTGGGCACTGTCCCGAATGACATCGCTGGTGTTCGCCGCGCCGATGTACGTGATCGAGCGCCAGAACTCTCCGTTCTGTTCGATCCAGGGGGAGGCCTCTCGCCGACAGGGAACCACCCTGGGCACTTCCCAGCGCCGCCCCTTCAGTTGTGGGGGTGGAGAGGCGAGACGGCGTTCCATGTGGTCGCCCAGGGCCTGCAGGTTCTGCATCACCAGGTCAGGCCGATCGAACACGTTTGTGTTCAGGCGTTGCATGACGAAGGCGCCGCCTTGTCCCTCGTGGGTCACGAGGAACGTTTCGTTGACGTTGCCCGAACCGAGGGAACGGATGGCTTTGATCCCCTCGCGAGGATGGAAGCGATCGGCAATGGCTTCCAGGGCCTCGGTCATTAATGGTCGCATGGGTCTCATATGGCACCTTGCCGGCCTCCCTGTCCTCTGCCCTGTTCAGGTGTGCAGAACCAAAGCCGACTCAGGTATCGAGCTGGCTTTCGATCACATCCATGAGCTCCAGGTAGGCCGGTACCCCGGTCTCACCGTTCTCGTCCAGGGCCATCTTGCTGCCCATGGCCTGATTGGCGTTGTCGGCAATCACGGCATTCACCACCAGCTCGAGGGCTTTGGGAACATCGAGGTTCTGAAGTGCCTCGGCGTAGCGTCGGCTGTGGCTGGGCCGCACGGATTCCTGGCAGTAACTAGAGAGTTCACGGCTTTCCGTCATAACCCGGTAGGCGGTCTCTTTCACGCCTGCCCGCCCGTAAATCGCCATGTACAGCAGGTTTACCATCGAAGCGTCGTTGGCTGGGATGGCGTACTTGCGTGCGATCTGAGGCCAGTGCCGCAGGGATTTGAGCCCCTCCAGGCCACCTTTGCGCAGACCTGCAGCTTCACACCACTGCTCCAATTCCTCCATGGAATGGGGGCATCGGCCTTGATCGCGCATCGCCTCGGCCATCACTTGCCCGGCTTGGAAGTTGCGGGTGGGGCTGCCGGAGACCGGCAACATCATGCTGCCGCGCACATCGGCCACCATTGCCGTGAGTTGGCTGAAGGTGTGGTCTCGCACCCGCTCAAAGTCGCCATCGCGCACCAGGGTGGATTCAATCCTGGGGACGGCGTAGCCCAGTTCCGTTAGGGGAAAGGGCTGCCGGTGGTAGAGCCGTTGGCGGTCTGGGCGTGCCATCGACACGGTGGCCGCTTGGTCCAGACACTGGTTCAGCAGCAGGGTCAGCAGCGTTGGCAACACCCCGGGATTGTCCTGATGGAAGCCATAGCCGAAGCCGGCGAACACCGAGGCCATGTTTTTGGCGGCCTTGATGAACTGCCCCTCCACGTTGTGAACACCGGCGGAGACCTGGATGTTCGGGGACAGTTGATCCATCAGTTGCGCCCCCAACATGGCCGTCAGGGCATTGGGATGGCAGAAGTTGGCGGTGAAGCTGTCGAAGGGGTTGCGCAGAGCCCCATGGCGGTGGAAGCCGGAGAAAAAGGCAAGCTCGGGTTGTTGTTCGCACAGCACATAGGCGCTGTTGCTGATCGGGTCATGGCTGAAGGATCCCGCCAGGCAGGCCAACACCACCTGCTCCCGATGGAGTTCCTTGCGCAGGCGGCAGGCTTCCTGGAGGTCTTCTTCGATGTGGTTGCTGTTGGCGCTGAGCACAACAAGCTCGCAGCGCTGGATCAGATCACTGAGGGTGTTGGCGACCAGCTCACCTCCGATGCGGTGGCCGCCCATGTTGAGCACGGTCTCCACGTGCTCATCGTCCATCGTTGCAATCGTCTCCTGGGGGAAGGCTCCCAGGAGGTCCCGGCCGGGGCGAGGGGCCAGCAGCAGAAGCCCTTTGGCGTTCTGCATGGCGCAGTTGTAGGCCAGCGAGGCGGGATAAAGCCCGACGCTGTAGAACCCCACCTTGCCGGTCGAGAGCTCCTGCACGCGCCGGCGAATTGCGCCGGCGTCGAGGCTCTGATCGAAGAAGGAATTGCGCATGTCGGCAAGATTAAGCAGCGTTCCAGTTGGGACTGCTCACAGCAGACAGACGCCAGTCCCTTGGGTGATGCGGAGTTTCTTTAAGACGCGTTCGGCGTGTTGACCCAATTCAATCGGTCTTGATTGCGGCAGATTGTTTTGTTGGCGGCGTGGGAAGCATCGAGCAGGACAGAAAATTGAATCAATGAATGAAAGAAAGACGTGAAAATTTAATGGCAATTGAATGATTTAAAGGTCCATAATTGTTCTGTAATTCGGGTTGGATCGTGTTCGCTCATTGAGAGCTTGGATTTCGGGATAAGCGGAGAGGTCTTCGTTGGGATAGAAGATGGGGAGGTAGCCGAGATATGCATTGACTGCACAGTCTGCTGCGGTCCAGCAATCTCCCACCAGAAATTGATTCTTGGTGTAGATGTCATTCAGGGTTGCCATCAGCCTGGGGAACTCCCGCTCCTTATTTGAGGGGACGAATAAAGCGATCGCCAGTGTGGAGTTGGCGAAAAGAATCCACTGGCTGATCGAGGCGCGTGTTGAGGCGTCATGGACTTCGTTGGCGTAATTCTCAGACAAATACTGAAGAATGGCGCCTGACTCAAACAGCACCAAACCATTGCTGTCGTCTTTGAGGGCAGGCAGTTTGCCGAAAGGATTGACCTCCAGATAGCTCGCAGCAAGATTTTGGCGAGATGCCATGTCAATGTTTACGTATTCATAAGAAATTCCCTTTTCTGCCAAGTACCATTTCGGCATTGAAACGCGGGTCTTGGGGCCTCCGTAGAGATAAAGCATCATCACTGACTTTTGACTTTCTCCATGCTATCTATTGCCATCAATCAGTGTCGTTGCGTGGTGCAAACTCTGGTCGGGTTTGATGGCAATGTTGGACGCATTGATGGGGATCAAGTTGTGCTGGAAATGTGACGTGTCAATCTTTTGCGTCGGCGTGCAAGCAAAAGCATCTGGGCGATAGCGGCCTGATGTGGCTGTGCGGGTGTCATCACGGGCAGGACCGGTTCAAACACGCTGTGATGCGCTCACACCATTGCCCAGAGGCTTGTGACTAGCCGTGATCTGTTGATGACGTACCGCTGGCCTGCGGCGGTTGTGTTGTCCAGCCTGCTTCTGGCGGTCACGGCCGCCAAGCTGTTGAGTCGGCCCATCCCCATCGCGATTAAGGGCGGATTGCAGGTCGACAAGTTTGGTGCTTCCGCCCGGTGTCACCATCCGCCAACACCCCTTTGCCGGTCGTGGTGCAGGAGCAGGTCACCATCGGTGGCGCTGCGCCCCTGGCGATTGAAGGCCCTGTGACCATCAGCAGAAATGCACCTCTGGCGGTTGAAGGAGCTGTGTCCGTCACAGCTGAAGTCCCGATTGAGGGACGGGCAGACGTGTCTGTCGACAACAAAGTCACCATTGGCGGCAAGGTCGATATCCAGGGCAAGGTGAAGCCGACCTTGCTTCCTGTGCTGGTGTACTGATCAGTGGTTGCGGGGGGCCTCGCCGCTGCCAATGGTCAGCCCCTGCTCCCAGCGGTTGAGTTGCCGCAGTGCTAGTGCCGACAGTGCGGCGGTGACCAAGCCGGTGCTGCTCCAGCCGCTGCCCTGCTGAATGCCCACAAGCACGGCGGACCCCCAGAGCAGAGCCCAGGCCCAGGGGCGTGCCGAACGAATCCGCCTCAGCGCCGACGAGCAGCTGCGGCAATGGATGGTGTGGCTGTTGTATCGATCCATCAGCGCCGTAATGCTTTGCCGCGGAGGTAGCGGTTGTCCTGCAAAGGGCTCGCCGCCGTTGGCGTTCAACCAGCGATGTAGAGCCGCCACGTAGACGTCTGCCTTTGTGGGCATGAAAAAACTGCGTTCCACGGCGGGGCTACCGCCGGCTCGCTCCAGCACCCGCTCCTGCCAGTGCAGGAACACCTGATCGTCTTCCAGCACCTTGTGATTGCCGATGTGTTGCAACCAGCGGGGCCTTAATCCGATCAGCAGCCGGGGGATGGCGGATTGGAACTGAAAGGGGAAGCGGGCGAAGAGGCGGCACTCGCCGCGGCGAATCGGAACGGCGTAAACCACTGTGAGAATTCGCCCGAAGCCCTTGGCGGTGAGGTCATGCCACATCAGCTGAGGGGCATGAAAGGTGGTGGATTGG
This sequence comes from Synechococcus sp., assembly GCA_047285305.1. Lineage (GTDB taxonomy): Bacteria > Cyanobacteriota > Cyanobacteriia > PCC-6307 > Cyanobiaceae > Parasynechococcus. The sequence goes on along the minus strand of JBJBDL010000003.1, from coordinate 1,818,088 downwards.
GCGCCGAGTTTGCCCCGACGCGGCCCCTCCTCCCAGTAGGCCGTAAAGCCGATGGCGTGTTCCCCCGTGATTGAAGCTTCCACCGGCGCGGCGTTCTCCCGTTTGCCGACGGTCTTGTGGTGGGTGAAGGGAACGTGGCTCACATCCAGTACGTTTTCCAGCAGGGTCACGGCATCCATCGGCAGATCCCGGAAGGTGTCTTGCACCGTCCAGCTGTCGGGGTTGTCCTCCAGGGCTGGCACCAGGGGGAGCTGACTGGGTTCTGCGGCATCGGGGGCCCCCATCCAGACGAACAGCAGCCCCTGCCCAGTGGCTGTGGGAAGGCTGGCGCAGCGGGACCGAGGGTTGTTGGGCTGGGTGTTCTCAAGAGCCTGCGGTACACGCTGGCACTGGCCGCCGCCGTCGAAACTCCAGCCGTGATAAGGGCATTCCAGCAGCCCTTCCTCGTTGATCCGCCCTTCGCTGAGGGGCACCAAACGATGGGGACAGACGTCCGGGAAGACCCGCCAGCTCGATGCGGCGCGATCCCACCAGATCACCAGATCCCGCTCAAGCAGTGTGAACCGGCTCGGCTGTTTGGGGTCGAGGTCCTGCACATAGCTGATCGGCCACCACTGTTCGGTCCAGGTGGGGTGCATGGCAGGAGCATCGAGGCCGTCATGATCGCTGGCCGGATGGCTTGGCTGCGGTGTTTCGCTTGTAATCCGTGTTTCTGACTGCCTCCCCCCCACTGGACTTCTTACGGGTTTGGCACTAAGGAGTTGCGCGATGAAAGTGCTCCGCTGTTCCGTCGGCTGCAGCGACCTACCTGAACTTCAATGCCCAGTTTGACGCCCGATCAGTTGCTGCAGGAGCTCACCGGTGCTGAAAATCTGCTGATCGTGCAGGACTTGGACGGCGTCTGCATGCAACTGGTGAAGGATCCACTGACGCGGCGCATGGACCCGTCCTATGTCGATGCGGTCGCCGCTCTGGATGGTGAATTCGCTGTGTTGACCAACGGTGAGCACGAAGGGCGGCGCGGGGTGAACCGCCTTGTGGAGCAGGCCCTGGGGGATTCCGATCTCCCCAGACGTGAGGGTCGTTATCTGCCAGGCCTGGCGGCTGGAGGGGTGCAGCTGCAGGATCGCTTTGGCGACCTGAGCCACCCCGGTGTATCGCCGGCGGAAATGACTTTTCTCGCTGCAGCCCCTACACGAATGGAAGCTCTCCTGATGGAGAGATTGCCGGGCCTGCTGCCGCAGGTGGGTGTGGATGATCTGGCCGAGGCGGCCAAAGCCGCGGTGTTGGACACCCAGGTGTCACCCACCATCAATCTCAACGGGATTTTTGAACTTGTCCCCGCTGATGTCACCACTCAGCAGGCCCTGCAGACGATGCTCTCGGAGTTGATGCATCAGTTGCTTGCTGAGGCTGCCGACCAGGGCCTGAAGGAATCGTTCTTCCTGCATGTTGCTCCCAACCTGGGCCGTGATGAGCAAGGTCAGGAACGGATCAAGCCCGCTGCTGCAGGTGATGTGGGAACTACCGACATTCAATTCATGCTCACCGGCTCCATCAAGGAGGCCGGCCTTCTGGTGCTGCTCAATCAGCACATCCAGCGCCGTTGGGGTGAATCTCCCTTGGGTGAGACGTTCAATGTGCGAACGGCACCCCACGATCCCGAAGCACTGTTGGCGTTGGTGCAGCAGCGCATCCCCGCGGAATGGATGCCGTTGCTGGTGGGTGTGGGGGATACGGTCACATCAACGGTATCGGCTGATGGCACGGGCTGGTTGCGGGGTGGGAGTGATCGCGGTTTCCTCAACCTGATGCAGGACCTCGGTTCCTGGTGCGGTCGATCCAATCGCGTTGTTCTTGTTGACAGCAGCCATGGAGAAGTGGATCGCCCCAGCCATGCCGATGGCAGCTTGCAGGGCATCACCGATCCGGAGGATCCCCTGCGGATTGACGCGCTCATGCCCGATGGCCCGGAGCAGTACATCGCCTGGTTCCGTCAGCTTTCTGAGCGTCGCCGGGTGGGTTGATCAGCTGCGCACCAGCGGGAGCATCCGTTTCTCTCGCCAGGACATGTTCCGTCTGGAAGAATCAGCCTCATCCGCATGGAGCCGGTGGCTGTTGGTGAGACCGTTTTCCCGCCCCTGAAGCGCGGACAGCTCACAACATTGCAGGTCAATCTCGGCTACCGCTGCAATCAGAGCTGTGCCCACTGCCATGTCAATGCAGGGCCCACCCGCATCGAGATGATGAGTGCGGATCTGCTTGCGTTGATTCCGCAGATCCTTGAACGGCATTCCATCTCCTGCCTCGATCTCACGGGGGGAGCACCGGAGTTGCACCCGGGTTTTCGCGCTTTGGTGCGCCAGGCACGCTCACGCGGAACCTCCGTGATTGACCGCTGCAATCTCACGATCCTCAGTGAACCCGGCCAGGACGATCTGGCTGAATTCCTGGCGGAGCAGGACGTTTGCATCACCGCCTCCTTGCCCTGTTACAGCGCCGAGAACGTTGACGAACAGAGGGGCGATGGCGTGTTTGCGCGCAGCATCATTGGATTGCGCCAGCTCAATGCACTGGGCTACGGAACGGGTGATCCAAACCGGCAGCTGGATCTCGTTTACAACCCGCTGGGTCCGGTTCTGCCTCCTCCCCAGCAAGCCTTGGAGGCTGATTACAAGAACGTGTTGGGCGGGTTGGGGATTCGTTTCGATCGTCTGCTCACGTTGGCAAACATGCCCATCCAACGTTTCGCCAAGCAACTGGAACGCAGTGGCGACTTGCAGCGCTATCAGGCCCTTCTCGAGGATTCGCACAATCCGGACAATCTGGGGGCTGTGATGTGCCGTCAGCTGATCAGTGTCGATTGGCAGGGCCATCTCTACGACTGTGATTTCAATCAGCAGCTCGGCCTGCCCTGCCCCGGGCAGATTCGTCACCTACGCGATCTGATCCGCATTGAGGCCGTTCCGCTGGATCAGCCCATCCACACGGCCCCGCATTGTTTTGGCTGCACCGCTGGCGCCGGCTCAAGTTGTGGCGGCGCACTTCAGGGCTGATCGGCGCGTTGTGGGCATAGTGGGTGGATCTGTGAAGAGCCCATCCCGTGCAACGCATCTGTTTTGCTGTCGCAGCGTTGATGCTCACGGCAACAACGGCCATGGCCGGATCCCACGGCAAGCCCAAGCAGGCGATGTTCAAAACGCAGGCCGAAGCTGAGGCTGCGGCCCCAGGTTTTGGCTGCACGGGGTCTCACCAGATGGGCGAGATGTGGATGGTCTGCGACAAGCACGGTGATGCAGGTCATCACGGGGCTCGCTGATTCATGACTGAAGGAGGGCATTGCGGCAGCAAGCCGAAGCGGATCGCGATCGGCGTGGCTCCCCTAGGCACTATCTCCATCGGCATCGTGCCGATGGGGGTGATCTGCATCGGTGTGGTGCCGATGGGTGTGGTCTCGATTGGTGTAGTGGCGATGGGCGTAATCAATGCCGCCATCGTCGGGATGGGATTGGTGGCGGTTGGTGTCAACACCATGGGGGTGATCACCGCCGGCCCGATGAGCATGGGCTTGATTCAGATCCGCTCCACCACCAATCCCCGCTATCTGGCCTATCCCAGTCGCGAAGAGGCGGAGGAACAGGCGCGCCAATTGGGTTGCGAGGGTGTGCATCGCATGGGAGATCGCTACTGGATGCCCTGCAACGAGCATCCTCAGTAAGCAGCCCGCGCGTCCGCTTCACAAAAGCTTCGGAAGACTTCTGTTGCTCACACCTTTTCAGTGGCTGTGCTGCTGGCTTCAGTGTGCGAAACAGGGCGCATCTGATGTCACCATCGTCGCCACGCCAACGTCTTCAAACCCTGCTAAGTGCCCGATGGTTGGAGATGGGTGAAGTGTCATTGATGCATCACCGCCAGGTTCAGATCTTGCTGAACACCTTGAGACGCGAAAAGGAACTGGTGTCCGTTCAGCTGATTGAGCTTCTGGTGGCTGATCTCTACGACAATGAATTTCGCGCCGAATGATTCAGGTGTTGCGATCTATCCCTGACATTTGGGGCAGATTGCACGCACGTTCAGGCTCGATTCAATTAACTGAAAACCAACATGGGCGGCGGCAGCAGCTCCTGCTGCCAGCACGGGTTCGCTTTCGAATTCCTCGGTGCGGCCGCAGCGGATGCACACCACATGGTGATGTTGGCGGTGATCGTCAACGGCAAGCTCGAAGCGTCGACCCCCTTCACTGAGCTCCAGTTCCTGGAGCAGACCCATATCGGCCAGCAGGCGCAGGGTGCGATACACCGTTGCCAGAGACACCTTCATCTCAAGTGCCGCCAGCTGCTGGTGCACCTCTTCGGCACTGAGGTGGCAGCCGGACCCACAGCGCTCGAACAGCTCAAGAACCCGTTTGCGTTGCGGGGTCAGACGGCGCCCGTCCTGATGCAGCCCCTGCTGCAGGGTGATGTCCGTAGCGGCAGGCGCGGAGGACGATGTCACGGTTTCTCCTCGCTCATTCTCAAGAGTAGGCCTTAATGAGAGTGCTGTCTCGCCCTCAGGATCAGGCCCCCCGTCGGATCCCATCGGTTGCCGATGAGGACGATGGAAGTTGGTGATAGCGTCCGCCGACGCTGTTGTTCTGGTCGATGGAAACCCACGTCCTCACCTTCACCATCACCAAGTCATTTGCCGAATGGGTCGCCACCTACGACGCATCCCTGCCGCTTCAGAAAATTGCTGGCATCACCTCGCTCTACCGGGGTGTCAGCAAGGACGACCCCAGTAAGGTTTGCGCGGTGATGCAAGCCGCTCCCGGGGTGATGGAGCAATTCATCGCCGACAACACCGACATGATCGCGGCTTCGGGGCACGTGATTGAGAGCACCGTGAGTCAGGTGTTCGTAGCCAGCTGATGGCCTGGCGTCCTGCCCGGGCCTGGACCAGCCAGCGCCCGGTGGCCGGTTACCGCCATTTCGAGCTGATCACGCAAGGCGGGCGTGGTCCGCTGCGATGGGTTGAGTTGGCAGCTGTGCTGGCTCCGTCGCATCGCGAGCGGGTGCTCTGGAGTGAGCTCAAGGATCCAACCCGCTGGAGCAGCGGCTGGCAGTCCATTCCTGAGAGCGATGAGGATTCTTCAACTCAGTGATCCACACCTTGTGGCCGCTGATCAGGGGATGGTGCGCGGCCAGCCTGCCCTAGCTCACTTCGAGCGAGCTCTCCAGCTTGGTGGGGCCTTGAACCCCGATCTGGTGCTGGTGACGGGGGACCTTTGCCAGGACGAAAGCTGGGGTGGCTATGCCCGGCTGCGGCGAGCCCTGAGCCAACACGTGCGCTGCTCGGTGGCTCTGCTGCCCGGCAACCACGATCACCCGCTGCTGCTCGATGCGGTGCTGGGGAGACGCTGGACGACGGCTCCAGCTGATCTGTTGGTGCAAGGCGTGAGAGTGCTGCTGCTGAGCAGCCATCGGGTGGGCTCAGCTGCCGGTGCCCTTGGCTCGCTTCAGCTCCAGTGGCTGGCGCAGCGCCTGCAGTGCTCGGAGCGCCGGGATCTGCCCCTGGTGGTCGCTCTTCACCATCCACCGATCGCCATCGGTGATGCCGGCATGGACGCGATCAGGCTCCTCGATCAGTTAGGTCTTGAGGAGCTGTTGCGTCCCCATCGGGCCCTGCGGGCGGTGCTGTTTGGACACATCCATCAGCATTGGCAGGGGGCCTGGGCCACTAGGCCTGACGTGCTGCTGCTCGGATGCCCATCGACACTCTGCAGTTTCAAAGCGGTGCAGCCCTGCCCCCTGGGTCGCGCCGATGATCCGGGGGGCAGGCTGCTCGACCTGAGGCCTGATGGAGCCGTTCAGCACCGGGTGCTGCGCTGGAGCAGCGTCTGAATTCAGCCCATGCCCTTCTGCGATTCGCGGAAGGCCTTGAGTTTGTCTATGTCCTTTTCTTCGTCGATGGAATAGTCCGTCAGGATCAAGGCCTTGCCGATGGTCCCGAGGGCGTATTCGATCCGGTCGAGATCGCTGCGCCCGTCGTCATCCAGTCGTGCTGCACGAATCACCTCAGGGCGCAGCTGGTCGGCCAACTGCTCCAGCGCCGATGCGATCGCTTTGGCCTGCTGGAGCGGCTCGGAGTCACCCATGAATCCTGAACAGATGCAATCGGAAGACTCTGACAGTTCTTCTCAGAATCCTTTGGCCGTGGGTCGCTGACTCGAGAGCGAGACGTTGCCCAGGGGTTGTTGCTGGGGGGCGGGCTGCTGCATCGCTGTGGGTGGAACACCGGGGGCCGCCACCACATTGAATGCCAGCGACCAGCGTTCTCCGTCCCCGCGGAAGGGCATCACCGAATGGGGTTGCCAGGCCGGGAAGACATAAAACTCACCGGGTACAGGCAGCACGTAGTGCGCCATGCCGGTCCGGAACGACTGAATGTGCCAGTCTTCCGGGCCGTGGAAGCAGAGTTGGCCATCAAAACTGTTGGCGTTGATCTGCGGTGGCACCTTCAGAAAGATCACTCCGGAGAAGCTGCCGCCATGGGTGTGGGTGGGGTTGTAGTCACCGGCGGTCTGGCAATTGAGCCAGAGATCAATCATCTGCAGGCGGTAGCGACCGGGAACCCAGGGGCCGCGAACCTGGGGAGGCTGACGGTCCATCACATGGCGGATCCAGCGATCACAGGCCGGCAGCAGGTGGTTGTTGCTGAGCTCCTGCACGCCGGGTTGATCAGGCCTCAGTTCGCGCTGCTGACGCAATTGACCCGCCAGCTTTGCTGACGCATCGGGGCTGGACTCAGGATGGGCCAGCACGCTTTCGCTCAGCCCAGTCAGCTGTTGGAGCAGAGGATCCGGAAGGGTGCCCCGAAGGATGGAGCGGGGAAACAGATCGAGAACGTCCACCAAGGCTTGGTCTGCTGTAGGCCATCGTGGCAGCCCCAAAGTGGGTGCACCGTTCGTGACGATCCTGATGCTGCGCCACGCTCTTCTGGTGCCTGCGCTGCTGGGCAGCTGCGTTGCTGCAACGGCCGCTGATCTCCTTGGGCAAAAGGGGCCAACAACAGCGCTACTGCAGGGCGGTCCACTGCAGCTCAGCACCCGTCGTACGGCCGAGCTGTTCCCGGACGGCAACCGCATCTGGAAGGTTGAACTGCATCGCGGCCCGCGCTTGCTGGCCAGCTGGCCAGCGGCCAGTGGTGTGGCCCTGCGCCAGAGTGCTGATCGCCGCTGGAGCCCCGGCAATGCAGCCCCTTTGCCCGCTGGTCAGTACAGCCTGGGGCGTCCAGAACCGTGGGGGAATGATCTGTGGTTTGACCTCACCCCTCGCTTCGACACCACCCGAAGTGCTCTGGGCATCCACCGCTGTTATCCAGGCACGGGTTGCATCTGCATTCCCGAGCGAGCTGATATCGATGCGCTCGCCAGTTGGGTCAAGGCAACTGGGATTCGCAGCCTGAAGGTGGTGAATTGATGGACAAGCCTTGACGTGCAGCAGTCCCAAATTCGGTCTCGAACGGAATTTGTGAATGTCGAAAAATCGTCGCCGATCGTCCTGCAATCTCGGTCTTTTCGGCTCATGATGCGTGAGTCAAGCCGCTAAGGGCTTGGAAGCCGGGCCGAGCGATGCCCGACGGGAACTGCGATTTGGCTTCGGCTGGTCCTGAGGTCAAATCCGTTCGTTCTTAAGACATTTGGGTGCGTATCCCTAAACACCGATTCGTCCATCAACGTACGTTTGTGGTCGAATCGCTCCGGTGGTGCATCACCGTCGACCACACAACATTCCTCGATCACGACAGGTCCGAGTGGCCTGGAGCACCGACGTTCCTCCCAGATCTTTTACAAGAAAGGCAAACCATCGGCTTGATCGGATTCATGGACGTCAGCATCTGGATGCTCGTCGGATTCCTGCTGGCGGCCTATTCCGTGGTGTCGAACGACTCGCTCCAGACCCTCGGCACCTATCTCTCCTCCAACCGGAAACGCACGCCGAAGCCGATGCAGATGCTGTTCATCTGCACGGTGACCTGTGGAGTGCTGTTGTTGGGCTGGTTCCTCAACAACGGTGATCCCACCTGGGGCCGCCTCAGTGTGCCTGGCAAGGATTTTCCTTGGCCCGAGCCGTTCACCTGGGTCTACGTGCTTCCACCGCTCGCTGTTGTGGCCTTGACCCAGTGGGGAGCCCCGGTGAGCACCTCGTTTCTGGTTTTATCATCGTTCATGCCGGCCAACATCGGCACGTTGCTCAGCAGCTCGCTGACGGGGTATGGCCTCGCCTTCGTCGTGGGTCTGGCGGCCTATGGCCTGGGGTTGTGGTCGCTGGAGCGCTGGGTGTTCTGTCATTCCCAGGACGGCAAAGACCCCAGCAAGGTCTGGTACGGCCTGCAGTGGTTCTCCACAGGCTTTCTCTGGTGCATGTGGCTGGTGCAGGATCTAGCCAACATTTTCGTGTTCCTGCCGCGCCAGTTGGACATCGTTTCGATGCTTATCTGCACGCTGGTGCTCTGCGCGGGCCTTTGTGTACTGGTGGCCACCGGGGGTGGGCCGATCCAGGCTGTGCTACGCACAAAGACCAACAGTTCTGATTTGCGCTCGGCCACGCTGATCGATCTGTTGTTCGGTCTTTGCCTGCTCTACAAGGCCTTCCTCTCCAGCTTCCCCATCAGCACCACTTGGGTGTTTCTGGGCTTGATCGGTAGCCGTGAATTGGCCTTGCGGATCAAGCAACACACATCAGACGTCGTGTTCACCAACAGGGAGGGGGGCAGTTTGGCCAAGGTCATCGGCACGGATCTCTGGAAAGCCGCCGTTGGTGTTGTGGTGAGTGTGGTTATCACCCTCAGCATTCAGCCCCTCGCTCAACTCACTGCAGGCTGACCCCTGTGGTCAGCGCTCGAATTCATGGCTAGGTCAGAGAAGGATGAGCCCCTCCATGGCCCGTTGTGTTGTCTTGTCGCTGTTTCTGCCCTGGTTGGTGTGCGGGTCTGCCTTGGCCAGACCTGAGCCGCAGCTCAGCGCTAGTCAAACCATCCTTGAGGCGAATCGCCACTTGATTGCTGATGGCTGGCGTCCTGCCCCGGAAACAAAGCCAACCACCGAGGAGCGGCGCTGGGCCTCTGTTGCGCTCGAAAGTCTTTCGGCCTGTTCCGGAACTGGCGTTGGCTTCTGCCGCTTTGATTACCGCCGAGACCTGCAGCGGCTGTCGGTGGTGACGGTGCCCAGTGAACCCGGCCTTCCGTCTGTTGGTCGCGTTGAGCGTTGGTGGTGATTAAGGGTTCAGCGGTTGCTCTTGCCAGAGCGTATCCGCGCTCCAACGCGTGCGTTGATGGGGATGAGGGCCGAGGTTGAGCCGCTCAACGCTGATCACCTGAAGCCTCAGCACCACGAAATGGTCTGGCAGCGGTGCAGTTTCAGCGAGTTGATCGGGGAAGGCTGCCGTGGGGTCCAGCGGATCCGCCGGGGTGGGCCAGCCCCATACTGCCCGACCTGTGTCGGAGAGCTTTCGCCAGCGCTGCTGGCAGAGCTCAGGTTGTTCGGTGGCTGTGATTAGCTTCACCTTTCCCCGCAGTCGGTACTGCTGGCGGGATTTGGGGAACAACCAGCACAGTTCAGAGGCTCCATCGTTGGCGAGTTCCATCACCTTCTCGCTGCGCTGATCGCTGAACAGTTCGAGCTGGTCTGCACCGGCCCAGCCGCGGAACACCAGGGTTCGCACCCGAGGTGCGCCATCGCGTCCTGTTGTGGCCAGTTGCACCCAGCGGGCGGCAACGGAGCGTCCCTCCCGCTGCCTGGCCGCGCGCAGCAGAGGTCTCCAGGGTGGGATCTCCTCAGTGATGGCCTCAGAGATTCCCTCAGTCATGGAAGGTCGAACAAGCGAGCCTGCTCGGCAGCAGCACGCACCACGATGGCGTGTCGCTGCACCAGGGGAGCGAGGGCGTCGTAGCCGCCGCCGATCACCGTTGCGGTTGGAATCCTGCGGCGCAGACAGCCATCGAGCACGAGTCGATCGCGCATGTTTAATCCCGCATCGCTGAGGGCGAGGCGGCCGAGCCGATCATCGCGATGCGGGTCGACGCCCGCGTTGTAGAGCACCAAGTCCGGGGCGATGGTGTCTAAGGCATCGGGCAACCGGTCGGCAATGGCAGCGAGATAGTCGTCGTCGTTGGTGCCGTCGGCGAGGGGGATGTCGATATCCCCGTCCACTTTGCGCAAGGGGAAATTGCTGGCGGCGTGCACCGAAAGGGTGGTCACCCTGGGGTCGTGTTGAAAGCAGGCTGCCGATCCATCTCCTTGGTGCACATCAAGATCCACGATCAGAACCCGCTGTACCTCCCCTGTTCCCAGCAACACCCGTGCGGCGACAGCACTGTCATTGAAGATGCAGAAGCCACTCCCGAAGCCAGGGTGGGCGTGGTGGGTGCCGCCCGCCAGATGAGAGGCCAAGCCCCGCTTGAGAGCTAGTCGTGCCGTCAACAGGGTGCCGCCCACGGCAAGCCAGGTGCGCTGCACCAAAGGCCGTGTGGCCGGAAGCCCGATGCGACGTTGCTCCGGTCGGGTCAGGCGATCACGGCTGAAGGCTTCGTGATACTCGCGGGGATGAACGCTCTCCAGGTCTCTGCGGGCGATGCTCAGGGGCCGATGCACCTCCTCGGCCTGGACGACCCCCTGATCCAGCAGGAGTTGATGCAGCAGCCGGAACTTCGCCATCGGAAAGCGATGGGTGCTCGGTAGCGGCGCGGAGTAGTGCGGGTGGTAAACGACCGGAAGCGGCAAAGGGTTGTCTCACCCGGGATGGCTCAGTCCCATTCAAGGGTCAGGCAGGCTGCTGGTGCAGCAACCAGTCGTTGAAGCCACTGGTATTCAGTTCGCTGATGCAGCTCTGCAGTTTGCGCAGATGGCTCTGCTTGATCTGGGTGAGTCGCTGTCCTTCCTCGGTTGTTGGCCCGACGCGGATTCGCTGCTGATTGAGCAGGTCCATCTCGCGGTCGAGATGTTCTATATCCCAAGAATTCCCATTTTGATTTATCCGTCTTTGTCCTTTTACTCAGGCTGAGATGCAGCGATGGAGCAATGTGAAACAGCCATCTGCCTCAGGATTGCTGCTATTGCACTCTGATTATTAAATGCGCGATAGACAGAAAGCTGTTTGTTCAGCTGTTGACATTCGTTCTTTTGGTCGTCCATGAATAATTCAATTGCTTGCTATGGACATCATGATTTTGACCGCCATGAAGACTATGTGCCAAGTATCACCAAATGTCGGTATTGAGTATTTACTACTGCAAGTGTCTAGGCTTGCGTATAAATACTCTTAGCGATATTTGTGTGTTGAATATAACAAAGACTCGTGAAATATCCGTTAAAATATGGAAGTTGCAATAAAAATGATGGGACTTACTGTTCCTGCAATTTCAATCGGCGCTATTTTCTGGTTATTCTTTCACCTTCTGCTAGGCGGCATATTTGCTTAAGCGCTAATTCTTCCCGGCTCGGCTATACGGCTGAAATTAGTAGCAGAGATCCTGGTGGTGCTTGCCCGGGCGATTTTACTTCTTGCTCATAAAGTCATCATCGGCTTCGGTCATGGCTACTTCGTCATCATGGAAAGAGCATCCATATAAGAGATTCTCTATTCGAGAGATGTCCATGTCGCGATCTGCGACCTCTTGCCATAGATAAATTTCCTGAAATCTATTTCCAAGATAGAATTGCGCTTCAGAGATATCCCTCGTAATTTTAAAATAAGCAGATTGCTCCTTCGCGCTCGGCGAAATGTAGGTCAGGATTTTTCTTCCGACTGACTGCAGTGTCGCCATAGATCACTTCGATACCTGCGCGTATTTTAGTAGCAACCGATACAAAATCAATAGGTTTTTATGCCGGTAAGTCGGGCTCTGTTGCTTAGCCGCACAAGCCTTTCAGTCTGTCCGGGCTATGCGGAAGCCTGTTGAGTAGGGAAAGCTGTATCCATGCTCCATTTCCTCAAGCTGCTCTTCAGCTAAGTAGAGGCTGCATGCGACGAAACACGATTGCTCGCTATCGCAAACCAAAAACTTGCCGCTTTCGACTCTTTGTATGGATGAGCCACGTGGAGTTTGAGTAATCAGCTCTACTGATGCCACTTTGTTTTTGAGAACACTTCTTGGTTATGGCCTCGGTCATAGGAGTCATGGTGTAACGAAGCTCACAGTTGGTTGATTTTCCCGCGTAAGCGTCTAGCCGCTGGCATTCTCATCGCATATGAGAGCTTGAGGGGGATCGAGATTGAGTGACATGGGCAATTGAAGAACATATCGACCACTTTCGGTAAGAGGAAACCCGACGTAATGGCGAAAAGGCATCAGATATCACTTGACCATTGTCGCTGTCTGGTTACACCAAGGATGTTGGTAGGAGGTCTGATGGAGATTCATCTTCATCACGCTCAATCACTCGGCGAACTCATCCTTGATGGACGACACAAGCCTTTTCGTGCACTGGCTTGTCCGTTGCAGCCAGCAGTGCTGAAAGATGAGCGACAGGCGAAAAGTCAGGAGTAGGCGGCACCACACTCCCAATTGACTAGTCCTTGACCAGTTCAGATCCGTTAACGCAGTAGACCACTTGATCTGGAGAGAGTTCATGGACTACGCGGTATGTATTCAAGGTTGCAATTGCCTTGCGACGAGCGCCTATCCATGCCTTGAGCTCATTTTTATAGTTCACTTCCCGTATCCATTGACGGCCAGTCCCTCGGCGTTCGATGAAATACATGCCGATATTGATTCTTGCTTAGAAGCCAAAAAATTAGACATGTGCAGCGGCTGTGCATCTTCTTTTGTTCATTTCAGGACACGCATCGATGGATGGGTATCAAGTAAGGCGTCGCCAGCTTCCTCGACAGAGTTACGACGAAGGTGCCCTTGGTGATTTGCATCGGCCAGGGCAGCGGAGTCACCTACGTGCAGACGGTGGCTTCGTTCGATCAAAAGGAGGTTCCTGTCTTTTCCAAGTCGAGAATGTGTGGGCAACGCTGCTAGACAAGTCGTATCTGCTGTCTATGGCTGATGAACTGGTTTCGGCATGGCCTTGCTCCGTGGAAACCGGTCCACCTCTCCTCTTTGCAGATAAAAAGGTCTTTTTCTGGATCAAGGACAAGCTCGGTCTCTCTGACTACCAGATGGCTGCGTTGCTCTGGTTCAAAGGTCTGGTAACAGGCGTGTTGTTGGGGGTCTGGTTGTTCTGATCGGACTTAAGGAATGAACAGTTCACTAGCTACTGATGCAATGAACGAATCGCGCCCAGGATCACGACAGAAGTGCTCCAGGGACGGTGCAGCAGCAGAAGCTCTGCCACTTCAAGCCCGACACGGCGACGGTTCCCGCTCAGTGGGTAGCCATCAGGACCTACAGCTACGTTCCGCCCCGCCCGCCTGAGCCGATGACGCGACGGCTGTTGCTGCGGCACAACGCGATTGAGGCTTGGCAGACGATGCAGAAGACGGGCTGGAGGCGTTGTCCGCCGCCTGTGCGCTGATCAGATGAGGTCGTAGGCCCTCAATACCTGAACGCGAATGCCCCCAAGCTTTTGCCACGACTGCAGCGCATCCTCTTTGGACTGAAAGGGAAGCCAATCGTCTTCTTTTATGCGGCGCTGGATATGAGCCGCGACTCTTTGGGCTACGACCGCGTCGCTTTTAAAGCGAACGCTGATGGGGTGCCCATTAATTTTCAGCTCCATCAGCGAATCAAGAGTTCAGCCAGTTTGCCTTTGAGTACTGCTGTTGCTCCATCTGCTGCTGACTTAGATACTTAGGTCGTTTTGACTGGTTTGCTGCTGCCTTTGTGATGGCTGAGAATGGGGCCTTACACCATTTGGGGTTGAGCGGAGCCCCGAGCGATGGTGACTCCGCCGCACACGCAGCTCTCTCACTTGCGGTGTGCAATTCAGTCGTAACCGTCCTTATCAAGCTTGAATTGTGTGAACTGCCGCTAAATCGCAGACAGGGTGATCCGGCCAGCCGTCGGACAGATCACCCGAGCCAAGACCGCCAACTCTCCAAGGCCATCTCGTCTCACTTCCACCCCTAGCCATGGATCATGAATCCCGACTAGATCATTGGCTGGAGATGCTGCCCTCCACCTGTGCGATGAAAAATGAGGGAGAAGCGGGTTGAGGGAAACCCGCTGCATGCACTTCCATCTCCCAACGCGTTTGCAGAGCCGCACGCGTCAGCCGAATATGACTCAAGCGAGAATGATTCTCGCTAAGTAGTAATGCCTAGTAATTGATATTGTTGTTCTGGAAGCAGAGCTGCTTCTAATGCGTCTGTTTGGGGTGGGCTGAGGGGCCCGCCTCTTTTTATTCGCGACTACTGCTGTTGCTGTAGCTGCTTCTTTCTCAGCGACTTAGGCCGGTTTGACTGGCTTTCTGCTGCCTTCGTGATGGCTGAGCGCCAGCCCCGTAACTATTTCGAGACAAGCGGAGCCAAGCTTGCATGGGGTGTGGCTCCGCCGCATCGGTTCCTTTGCCCGGATCCGATGCCACTCAGTCGTAACCCTCCTGATCACGGCTAAGGCGAGTCACTTACTACCCAAGCGCAGACAGGGTGATCCGCGTGTTCGCTCTGTGGGGTTAACCCGAGCCAAGTCCGCCCTACATCTGGCCGACTCGTCTCATCTCCACGACTAGCCAAGGATCATGAATCGTGACTACTTCGACTGGCTGGGGAGCCCCTCCCACCTTGTTGAAGGTGTGAGTTGTCTGAGCGTGTTGTTGTTTGCGTTGTGATTTCTCGAAGGGCGCTTCCCTGAGGTCGACTGCAATAACAGGCTTTATGGCTTCTGGAGCCATCGGAAAGCGATGGGTGCTCGGTAGCGGCGCGGAGTAGTGCGGGTGGTAAACGACCGGAAGCGGCAAAGGGTTGTCTCACCCGGGATGGCTCAGTCCCATTCAAGGGTCAGGCAGGCTGCTGGTGCAGCAACCAGTCGTTGAAGCCACTGGTATTCAGTTCGCTGATGCAGCTCTGCAGTTTGCGCAGATGGCTCTGCTTGATCTGGGTGAGTCGCTGTCCTTCCTCGGTTGTTGGCCCGACGCGGATTCGCTGCTGATTGAGCAGGTCCATCTCGCGGTCGAGATGTTCCAACAGGTTGAGCAGGGCGTAGCCCTGCTTGATCTCGTGCGCGCTGAGCTGCTTAGCGAAGTGTCCCATTGGGCAGCTCTTAAGGATTGCTTAATTATCGCATAATGAGGCGTATTGGACTCATCATTGGGTCTTGAAAAGGGATGCCGGAGCATTCGGAAGCCCTTGGTCCGTGTGTGAGGGCGTGTCCAGGTGTGACTGGCGTGTTCGCTGCTTCTTCAGCCCGGACTGGTTAAGGTCCGCAGGAGCGGGGACATGGCATGGGCGACTACACGACAGCGATCTGGGTCACCATTGGCCTAACGATCGCCCTAACAGTTCCTGTCGTTTGGCAATTTTTGCAGCCCAACGACGATGATTTCGGTGATCTCACCCGCAGAAAGTGAGCCAACACGACGCGGCACCATCCATTGCTAGTAATTAACGGGTGAAACAGCTCTCGAGGACATGGTTCTCGATGTTGACGAACGTGCTGTTCGTGATGGGATCAATGTGCTTTCGTGTGACGATTTCGATGCTTGTCTGGCCATCGTGGTCTGACGCATCGGGCCTTATTTCTATGCGCACCTGTCTCAGGTTGCGTGGCATTACAAGGGTGACGCCAGCGGGATTGGGGACCGCAGTCGCGGTTCCGGTGCTCTCGAAGGGACGGCATATGAGATCAAACCTCTCACTCGCATTCATCGCGTTCCCGAGGCGTTAATCGGCCCTGTCCTCCTCGAAGGCATTGCTGTGTCCCATCGGGTTGCCGTCATGCACTATCTGCTCGACATGGAGTAGGCGATGAGACCCGTTGCAAAGGTTTCGAGCTCTCACCGTCTTTCTTGATTGAGCTGGTGTCCTGTTCTGGCGAGATCTGGATAGCATGTCAGCAGATCGCTCATGGTCGTTCTGCATCCTTCAGTCTTTTTCACTGGTAGCCCCACCTATCAACAGGACGACCACCGTTCTGTTGATTGAAAGGAGTGGCTGCAACCCAGCCCATGAATCCATAGACCAATCAAGGTAAGCAAAGCCAACCCGAGTTGACTTGAGGGGCGTTGGAGTAAATGGAAACACTCCAGATGGTGAGAAAGAGGGTTTATTTCTTCGTCTGCTGCGGGCTTGAGTTGCCTGTCATTTCTTGGGGCGGTGGAGGGGGGCTGCGGAAGACTCGAGCTTGGCGTGGGCCTTGTCTGCCTTCCTCAAGATCTTCTGGGCTTCATCGCGGGTCAGGCACTCCTCAGCGGCAAGCTGGAGGGACTCGAGACGTAAATGGGCCGTGCTTGTCTTCATCTCTTCATAACCGTTTCATAACCTTTTATCGCAAAACGGCTGGAATATCAAGCGTTTCAACTGAAAAAAGGGGAATTGTCAGAGCTCGGCGACGGCCAATGAGTTGAGGAATGCATGGTTTCAATGGCATTTTCTGTCCCATTGGCCTGATTGATTCAGTTGCAGCCGAACACGCCAAAGGTGATCTGGCTGACGATCCCGTGCCCCGTTAGGGCTTCCGTAAGCACGCCCACCACAAAACCGATCATGGCAGCGCGGCCATTGAGGAGCTCTGCCCGCTCGAAACGCTCGCTGCGAATTTGAGCTGCTGCAGCGCTTTGGAACCAGTCGTCGTTAGGAGTCGAAGAAGCCATCGCTTGTTGAGCAGTTACGAAATGCTAAGGCCCACGTAACGATTTGTAAATGGGTTGCGCTTCGGCTCCCTAAGAAGCGTCACCAACGGCTGTCAAGCAGCTCGGTCCGTAGCCAGAACAGATGTAGATGCATTCGCTCCAGCCATGTCAACGTCGCGAAGCCGAGCCCACAGCCGCTTCTCCTCCCGTCGAATCGACCAGGAGCTGCAGGGAGCCCAAGACGCCTTGATTGCCTTTGAGGGGTATGGCTCCAACGGGCCGATGTTGCATGCCTCGGCGTTGCAGCGGCCTGCTGGTCGACGCTCAGGCACCTGGGTCGACAAGCTGTTCGCGCCGCTTCATCAACTCCTGGTTGCGTTCAGCCGCCGGAATTGAATTTATGGGTTTAGCGAGGACCGCGTTGTTGTTTCCTTCGTTGTTGAGATCCAACGGCCAGGTGGTGAAGTTCCTCTGGATTCAATGAACGAACTGCAGACATGAGTGCGTCGTCAGTCCAATAGTCGGGACAGTCGAGAACTCCCAACCGCAATGGGCAGGATGGGCCAGAAATCATGGCTTCTCCTTTAAGAATGTCTTCAGCATGAAGCATCGCAATTCCGAGTGGTTTGGACCTCCTGCTCCAGATTTAGTGTCTCCCAAAAGCAGGCTCCCTGTTAGCAGATGCACTGCTGCTGTTGTATGGTTTGGCCTCTTCACGCATGTTCACCAGAGTCTTAAGTGAGTGTTGACGTCCACTACACCTGGTGTTTGGTGAGTATTATTTTTTCATTGCATCAAAGATTGGTGCAGATCGCCGGGTGATGGGGATTGCCTTGGCTATTAAGCCGCTCCAGGGATGGAGCGGTTTTTTGTCTGCACCGAACGATTTATACCTTTGGTGCCCCGTGGATCAAGTCCGCTGTGGCTGGATCAGGTCAGCTGTACATCTGCACGCATATGCCTTGCGTTGCTTTACTGCGCGAATTGTTTTCTATCGCTTAGCGCCGTTTTTCAGGACAGCGCCCTTGTTCAAGGAAATCAGTGTTAACCAGCCAATCTGGCTTGCCGAATCGATTCAAAATCGATTCCCATCACTTTGGTTAGAACGAGGTACCCGCCCCAAGCCACAACGTTGAGGCCAAGGGCCCAGAGATACAGCGTTTGACGAGTTTGAGTTGAGTCTTCGCTCATCGGTTATTTTCGGTTCAACAGGCACCAGGCACCATAGAGGGCAAGGCCAAGCAGGATCCAGGGAAAGATTGCGCGCAGCAGTGTTAATCCAATCAGGACGACCACAAGTGTGATCGCAGATCGCTTCACCATGGCTTGGCTGCTGTCAGTCATGTACTGCCAGCGGGGAATCAAGGCCATCACAACAACGATGCTGAACAGCGTTTTAGGGGACTTGGACTCAAATTGCCAACCTTCCTCTCAGGCTGGTCAGTTCGCCATTGAATTCCTTGGTTAGATGCCTGTTAATCCGCTGTCTTTGGTTCTGATGAATCAGCTTGTGGCTTCAGCAATCGTATTCGAGATGCGATTTCTGCTCGCGCTTTCCAAAATCGGCCTCTTTCATCTGTGATTCGTCATAAGCAAGGTCGCTGTAAATCCTTGATTCTGAAAAGCTCTTTTTAAGACGAAGTGCAGTGATGCGTTGGCCAAGTAGTTCGAACGACCACTTTGCTGCTGAAAGAACCTTGCCCATGACACCTCTTTGCAAAGCTACCCATGTGATAGCCCATGGATATCAATTGAACATTGGTGTATATGCTTATTGAGGCTCGGTTTGATTCAGGCCTCCTCGACTGAATTATTGGCGTTTTGTTTGATTGCCTGTTGGCGTCATCTTGATTCACAGTTCCGGCACTCCTGTTGATCTCAACCATAGAAATTAAGAGGTTTGATGTCACCGCAGCTGATGCACTGACGTCCCTCTGCTGGGGGGGCTTCAAAGGCCATGATGGTTACTCCTTGGTGTTGATCGGCGTTGGCTTGATCCGCTCTGACAATGCCTGGGGAGTCCATAGACGCCTTTGCTTATGGCACCGGGGGCAGTCCCCCCTCAGGCTCGAGTGCATGTGACCACAGTGCGCACAACAAATCAGTGCCATGGCTGTTGTTTCTGATGCACCACGCTGATTGTTCAGATTGCATCAGGCATCGGTGTTTGTCCCTAGTTCGATCCCAAGGGTTGGCGGTGATCAGGATTGATCAAAAATTTTTTGTAGGGCAGTTCGCTCGTTTTGAAGCGAATTCGCCCTAATGGGTTTGCCCAGCGGCCTTGGCTGTCGGGGTCGATTCAAAAAGACCTTGCTGAGCCACCAGAGCTGGAGTCCGACAAACGCCAGGGCGAGTAGTGCAAGTTCAGTTGCCCCCTGCATCAGTAATGCTTGCCGCGATTGTCGATCGCATCTGTTTTAAAGCACTCCAACTCTTCGGGTGTATGCAACGGAGGTTTCACCCGTTGGCCAGCCCATCGCCGAAGCAGTTGCAGCAATCGTTTCATCCTTCAATATTGGCTCATCAAAGCCTTGAGCCATCAGGCCATGGCAATCCTGATTTCATTTGGAATCAAATTGGTTAATGCCATTGCCTCTAAGCTTTTGCGAAACAGAACAGTTTGTTACGCGTGACCTTTAAAGAGCTCGTGGCCAGTTTCAATCAACGAGGAACGACTTGGGAAGAGCTTTGTCTTGAAATCAGGTGTGAGAGCTGTTTTGCCTCGGTTTTTGATGAAGTTAACGAGCAAATGGACTCGTCAAGTGATGTACTTGCTCGGCTGGCCGATGAATTTCCTAATCACTACAAGAGTTATGCCAAGGAAAGGGGCCTGGTTCGGCCTTGACCAAGAGGTGTGAGAGAGGCAGTAGGTCGTGAAACCACCCACCAAATCAAGCAACCACGCCCGAAGAGGTCTCCCTCTCACTTCCAAACCCTAGTTGTGGCTTGGGCCTCCGTCAGCCCCGTGTTCACCTAGAGGCTGCCAAGTTCGCTTTCGCCGCTTTCAGGGCTTCCTCGCAAGCAGCTCGGTCTTCGCTGTCGATGTCACCCTGACTGCCGTTTAGGCGTGCCTCCAGGAAGGCGATCTCATCAATCCAGTAGGCCCTGTCTTTGCCTTGTTGATCAGTCACGAGTTTGGAAAGGTTCCAGTCCATCGCACCCTTCATAGAGGAAAGCTGCCCTGGCGGAAGGCCATCCCTGTCTGGTTAGGTCATGGGTTAGGGCTTGTGCGCTGAGAGGACGCAGACTGGGTAGAACTGAACGAGGAGCGCATCGCCATCGACGAGACGTTTCCAGTCACCCCCATGACCGCCCTGGTCATCGATGCCGATGGGCATCTGACTTACATGGGTGAAGACGGATGCCGCCGGCAGATTGTGGGTGATCCAGAGCTGTTGGCGCGTCTGCAACAGCTGCAGGGGAAGAACTGCGCTGATGGCGATGGCAATGGCGAATGGCAGTTTTAGCTGTTCTCGTCAGATCTCCCAAGTTCAGTCCAATGCTTCATCTTTCTTCGGGGGTGAATGAGTCTTTTGACCGATGGGCTGTTTTGCTCTCTTCCCTTATTACGCGCAAAGCCATCTTGAAGTCATGAACACAATGTTTTTCGTTGGCGTGAACGCGGGCCTTCTGATCCTGCTGATTTTTGGTCTTGTTTCAGCCAAAGCCAAGATCAATGCTGGCCGTAAAGAGATCATCTGAGCCACCAACGGCGCGGGTTTCATTGCTGGCATGAGCAAGAAAAAACTCTGGAGAGTCACGGCACCAGGGATCTCTTCATCACGAAGATGCAAGCCCTGTCGACCAGTTCAGGGCCTTGCCTCGGTAGTCGTCAGAGCTGCCAGTGCTCTTTCGACTTGTTCAATTTCTTCTTTTTTGGCGTGTGCCAACGCCCTTCTATGGGGACAAACGGGTGGAATCCAGAGCCCTAAACCCAATCATCTGAATACTTTGTCTTGGTCGCGCTCAGCTCACGTATGTCTTCTGTGAGGTGCTGTGCTGCCCACATGCCTCTGACGATTTGGCAGACACCTTCTTGGTCGCACACCCTGTAGTACTCGAAACCCTCTGGAGCGGTGGTGAGTCTGGTCTTGGTTCCTTTCATGTTCTTGATCTCTGCTAATCCAACAGATAGGCAACAAAATGATTTCCGACTAGGCGAATTGGGACAAGGTTTTCGGCTTTTTACAAATCCTTGGATGGCTTAACAGGCGGAATTTCAATTCAGACCCTTGTAGCGATCTGGGTGACCAGGTCAACGTTGATCCAGTTGATAACGCCGATGTCCATGTCTGCGACCTGGAAGAGGCTGGGGACCTTGGGATTTCTGGCGCCACCGCGGAGTGAGAAGCCCCTTCAAGCAGCTTGCTTGTGGAGGGAGAGCAATAAAAAAACCGCCCCTTGCGGAACGGTTTAAACACCAGCTGGGGACTGGTTTCTGATCGCATCGGGGAGACAGGATTCGAACCTGCGGCATCTTGCTCCCAAAGCAAGCGCGCTACCAAACTGCGCCACTCCCCGGCGCATACAGAGATTAGCGGTCAGCGTGCAGCTGTTCAGCGAGGTTGACGCCGCTGCTGATCGCTCCCTCCGCTCTGCCGAAGCCAGGCCCTGCGATCCAGTCGCCACAGAACCCCACGGCGCTGGTGGGGCACCACTGCAGCTCTTGTGGCAAGGGGTTGTTGAGGGGCCGTGAGGCGCCCCAGCGCATCACACCTAACGGCGTCGCCTGGTTCAACGCAGCTGAAACAACAGGTAGGGCTTGCAGCAGGTCGGGCAACAGCTCCAACAGACGCTGTTGCTCCTGAGCCAGCAGGTGCCCCTGGCTTTCAGGCGTGATTGCTTGCTCGGAATCCAAGCCATGCACCACAAGCCCCCAGCGACCATCCCTTTGCTGCTGCAGCACGAGGCGTTCCACCTTCCAGCGCTCCTTGGCGGCGTCGTTCAACCAGATCTGAGCAGGCATCTCCTCAGCGTTGAGCGCGAGCACACCCAGATCCACCATCAGGTTCCAGCGCACCTCGGCTTGGCTGTCTTGCAGCAGGCGCAGTGCCCGGTCGAGGTCGTCATCCACGCCTTCTGCAACGGCTGTGCGCAGGGGAACGTCATCCCAGGCCAGCATCTTCAGTGAGCGGGGATGGGCCAGCAGGGTTCCACTGAGCACAAGGCGCTTGGCCCTGAGGCTCCAGGTTCGATTCTCGTCCTTCAGCAGCCAATGGTCCCGGCGTCGCTCCAACCAGCGCACACGCGTTTCGAACTGGCGGCTCAGTTGCGCAGAGCCAGCACTATCGAGCAGCGCCTCGCAGATGCTGGCCATGCTGGGAACACCATGCCACCAGCCACCATTTGGCCAGGCGTCGGGGCTGTTGGCGGGTGATAAACCTGCATGGGCGTCAAGCCATAGCACAGCTCGCTCGTCCCGCTGAAGAACATTCGCTGCCCGCAACGGCTCCAGCAGCGCGTTCATTTCCCCCGGCATGGATTCACTGAGGGCTAAGCCCGGTGCTCCATGGTTGAGCAGCCAGCCATCTTGGTCGCGTCTCCTGCGGGTGGCCGTGCGTCCACCTGCACCCCGGCCGGCCTCAATCACAGCGATGTTGAGATCAGATCCCAGCTGCTGGAGCCGGCCAATCAGGCTGCAGCCAGCCAGTCCTGCACCGATAACGGCGAGATCAACCTCACCCACGTTCGCTGAAGCGTCTGCCGCCGATCACATCCAATAGCGCTCTGCAGCCACTCGAGAAAACAAACCACCCAGCAATGCCAGAAGAATCGTGACGCCAAAAAATGCGAAATACGCCATCTGAACTGTTGGCCTGATCAGAGATTCAGGGTTTTCTAACAGCCGCTCGGTCGTCGGCTCGGTTGAGTCATGAGACGACATCAATCGAAGATATGGGTCGCCTGAGATTCGAACTCAGGACCAGCCGGTTAAAAGCCGGATGCTCTACCGCTGAGCTAGCGACCCGTGCCCGCTTGGGCATGCCATTTCGGCACCAAATGAGGTTATCACTCAGGTCGCCGGGGAGACTGGTGGCTGCTGAACCATGGCCATGACTGGCTCCAAGCCCTGGCCCAATCCCCTGATCGATGCCAACGCCTGGGTTGCTGAATCCGCCGTCGTGATTGGCAATGTGCAGATGGCAGCGGGCAGCAGCCTCTGGCCCACGGCCGTTGCGCGCGGTGATCTCGAGCAGATCAGCATCGGAGCAGGCAGCAATGTTCAAGACGGTGCCGTGCTCCATGGCGATCCGGGACAGCCGGTTCGCCTCGGTGCCGACGTCACCGTGGGGCACAGGGCTGTCATCCATGGCGCCACGCTCGAGGATGGATGCCTGGTGGGAATTGGTGCAATCGTTCTCAATGGCGTCACCGTCGGTGCAGGCGCCCTGGTGGCTGCTGGATCTGTTGTCACCAGGGATGTGCCTCCCGGAACCCTGGTGATGGGCATGCCAGCGGCGGTGAAGCGGGAGTTGTCGCCTGAGGCGATTGATGAACAGCGTTGCCACGCCCGGCGCTACGCGCAATTGGCGGCATCCCACGCCCAGATCAGGCCTTGAACGCATTCCTCTGATTGCTGCGAATTCGATCAGCTTTCAAGGAAGGTCGTGGGATCAACGGAGATGTCCGTAAGATCTGCCACACAGATTTCCGTTTTCAAGAATGGTCCGAGTTGCCATCGGTCTGGTCCTCATCCTGGTGATCGTCGGTTACTCGGCCTTCAGCGTGATCACCACGGGCCAGGTTCTGGGTATCGATGCCCGCCTGTTCCTTGTGGTTGCCCCGATCCTGGCCGCCGTCAGCTGGGCTGCTTTCAATATCGGCCGTGCGGCTGTGGGCCAGCTGCAGCTGATGCTCAAGCGCAGCCGCGCCTGATCCAGGCAAGCGAGCTTCGTAGGCTGAAGGCTGCTTGATGCAGCCGGTTGTCTCAATCTCCCCATGTCACCGTTCTTGGTGCCGGTCTTGCCGGCACTGAGGCTGCTTGGCAGGTCGCCCGTGCAGGGGTTGCGGTCACACTGGTTGAGATGCGTCCGATTCGACGCTCCCCTGCACACCACAGCAGTGACTTCGCTGAATTGGTGTGTAGCAACAGCTTTGGCGCTCTGAGCAGCGACCGTGCTGCTGGCTTATTGCAGGAGGAGCTGCGCAGGCTTGGCTCTTTGGTGATCGGCACGGCCGACACCCACGCTGTGCCGGCCGGCGGAGCCTTGGCCGTTGATCGCGGTCGCTACAGCTCTGCCCTCACCGAGGCTCTCGACCAGCATCCTCTGGTCACGATTGAACGGCGCGAGCAGCAGGCCCTACCGCCGCAGAATGCGATCACCGTTCTGGCGACGGGGCCTCTAACGAGTGAACCGTTGGCGGAGGATCTGCGCCAGTTCACGGGCCGTGCCGACTGCCACTTCTTTGATGCGGCCAGTCCGATCGTGCATGGGGACAGCATCGATCTGTCGGTGGCCTTCCGCGCCAGCCGCTACGACAAGGGGGATGCGGACTACATCAACTGTCCGATGGACAGTGAGCAGTATCTGGCGTTCCGCCAGGCCCTGCTGGAGGCGGAACAGTCAGAACTCAAAGACTTCGACAAAAACGATGCCACCTTCTTTGAGGGTTGCCTGCCGATTGAGGAGTTGGCGCGTCGTGGTGAAGACACCATGCGTTATGGCCCCCTGAAGCCGATCGGGCTCTGGGATCCCCGTTGGGGCGATGTGAACGATCGCGATGTGCGCCGGGCCAAGCGCGCCTACGCGGTGGTGCAGCTGCGGCAGGAAGACAAGGACGGGCGCCTCTGGAACCTGGTGGGTTTCCAGACGAACCTCAAATGGGGTGAGCAGAAGCGAGTTCTGCAGATGATTCCCGGGCTGGGCCAGGCGGAATTCGTGCGCTTTGGGGTGATGCACCGAAACACCTTCCTGGAGTCGCCGCAGCTTCTGCAGCCCACCCTGCAGTTCCGCCAGCGCCCCAACCTCCTGGCAGCAGGCCAGATCACAGGCACCGAGGGCTATGCCGCCGCCGTAGCCGGTGGCTGGTTGGCCGGCACCAATGCGGCCCGGCTGGCCCTGGGCCTGGAGCCCATTGATCTGCCGGCCACCTGCATGAGTGGAGCCCTCACCCATTTCGTTAGCGAGGCACCAACGGCCAAGTTCCAGCCGATGCCGCCCAATTTTGGTCTGTTGCCGGAGCTGCCGGAACGCATTCGCGATAAGCGAGCGCGCTATGGCGCCTACCGGGATCGTGCCCTGCAGGATCTCGAGCCGATGCGGGCTCTCCAACCCCAGACCGTGGCGGCATGACAAACCCTGCGAAGGCTCGCCGGATCGAACAGCGCTCCCTGCGCTTCGGGGTTGGAGCCAACGCAGTGATGGCCCTGGCTGGGTTTTTAGCCCATTTGCTCACCGGATCCTTGGCCCTGCTGTTGGACGGCCTTTATTCCGCCGTGTTGGTGGGGTCGTCCTTGATTGCCAGTTGCATCAGCCGCAACGTGGTGCGGCCACCGGATCGAGCCTGGCCCTACGGCTATGAAGGCCAGGAAGCCCTGTATGTGCTGTTTCGCTCCTTGGTGCTGCTCGGGGTGATCGGCTTTGGCGTCGGTAGCTCCTGTTCCACCTTGATTGATTGGTGGCGGGGGAACAGCATTGCTCCGCTGCATCTGGAGCCGGTGGCGCTCTACACCGCTTTGATGACGGCGCTTTGCGGACTGCTGGCCTGGCGGCACCGCCGCGATTGGCGCCGCACGGGTCGGGTGTCGCTGCTGCTGCTCACAGAGGCCCGCAATGCGGGGATCGATGCGGTGATCACCCTGGCCACTGGTCTGGCCCTACTGGCGTCGCCGCTGCTCTTGGCAACGCCCTTGTCTGCCCTTGCACCAATCACCGATGCCCTGCTGGTGCTGGCGGTGAGCCTGGCCTTGCTGCGCGAACCGCTGGCGGCGCTGCAGGATGCCATGGCCCAGGCCGCGGGCTGTGCCGCCGACCCGGATGTGCTCCATCGCACGCGCATGGTGTTGATGCAGGAGCTGGTTGGGCTGCAGCTGCAGATGATGGATTTCACGGTGCAGCAGCTGGGTCGCACGGCCTTTGTCGTGGTCTATATCAATCCACTGCAGCCCCAGGAAAGTCGGGTGATTGATGGGTTGCGCCATCACATCGATGCCCGCTGCAGTGCCGAACTCGGACGTCCGGTGCGCTCTGAGGTGATACTCACAGTGATGCCGCCGATTCACCGCCAGGATCAAAGGCCGCAGACGGCCCCTTAGCGTCACCTCAAAGAAGCGATGCCATGAGCGAGAACCAGCAGTGGGATGCCGTTGTGATCGGTTCTGGCATTGGTGGTTTGGTCACCGCCAGTCAGTTGGCGGCTAAGGGAGCCAAGACCCTCGTCTTGGAGCGGTATCTGATTCCTGGAGGAAGTGGTGGTGCCTTCAAACGCGAGGGCTACACCTTCGATGTGGGGGCCTCGATGATCTTCGGCTTCGGCAAGAAGGGTTTCACCAACCTGCTCACCCGGGCCCTAGCTGATGTGGGGGAGCACTGCGACACCATCCCCGACCCCGCCCAGCTCGAATACCACATGCCCGATGGGCTGCGCATCGCCGTGGATCGTGACTACGAGCAGTTCATCGCCGATCTCACGGCGCGGTTCCCCCATGAGGCGAAGGGAATCCGCCGCTTCTACGACACCTGCTGGCAGGTGTTCAATTGTCTCGATGCCATGCCGCTTCTCTCGCTGGAGGATCCGGCTTACCTCACCAAGGTGTTCTTCAAGGCACCACTGGCCTGTCTGGGGCTGGCCCGCTGGCTGCCATTCAATGTCGGTGCGGTGGCCCGCGAACACATTAAGGACGAGCAGCTGCTCAAGTTCATCGACATCGAGTGCTTCTGCTGGTCGGTGATGCCGGCGGATCGCACGCCGATGATCAATGCCGGCATGGTGTTTTCCGATCGGCATGCGGGCGGGATCAACTACCCCAAAGGAGGCGTCGGCGTGATCGCCGAAAAGCTTGTGAAGGGATTGGAGCGTCATGGCGGCGCCATTCGCTACAAGACCCGAGTCACCGAGGTGTTGATCGAGAACGATCAGGCGGTTGGCGTGAAGCTGGCCGATGGCGAGGTCATCAGCGCCAAGCGTGTGATCTCCAATGCAACCCGCTGGGACACCTTTTCGGGAGCGGGTGATGATCAGCGCCGCTCTGGCCAATCCCTGGTGGATGCCGCCCACACGCCGGGCAAAGAGCAGTTCTGGCGCAAGCGTTATGTGCCTTCCCCCTCGTTCCTGTCGCTGCATCTGGGGGTTCGGGCTGACCTGATTCCGGCCGGCACCCACTGCCATCACCTCCTGCTCGAAGACTGGAACCGGATGGAGGACGAACAGGGGGTGATCTTTGTGTCGATGCCCTCACTTCTGGATCCGGATCTAGCCCCGGCGGGGCATCACATCGTTCACACCTTCACGCCCTCATCGATGGAGGCCTGGCAAGGACTGACCCCCAGCCAGTACCGCGAAAAAAAGGAGGCGGATGCGGCACGGTTGATCCGGCGCCTGGAGTCGATCCTTCCCGGCCTGGCCGATGCCATCACCCACAAGGAGATCGGTACGCCCCGCAGCCACCGGCGTTTTCTGGGTCGCTTTCAGGGCAGTTACGGTCCGATTCCGGCGATGCAATTGCCGGGACTGCTGCCTATGCCGTTCAACCGCACGGGATTGAAAAACCTCTACTGCGTGGGTGATTCCTGTTTCCCCGGGCAGGGACTCAACGCTGTTGCCTTCAGTGGGTTTGCCTGTGCCCATCGGGTTGGGGCCGACCTCGGCCTGAACCCCTGGGCCCTGCCGGCCTGATTTTCTTCCTAGCGTGATGGTCCATAGGAGCTGGGATGCCGCCTGAGTTTCAGCCGTCGTCGGACGATCTGGCCCGCTATCTCGAGCAGAGGGGCGAGCTGACAAAACCCTGGAATCTGCAGATGCTGCGGCTCACGAAGCTCAAGGAAGCCAAGGACTCGATGGATCCTCAGCTGTACCTCGAGAAGGTGCAGGAGGCCCATGCCGATCTGATGCGGCTCGGTCAGTTCTGGAAGGGGCGTGAACAGGAGGTGTTTGGTGGCACCTACCAACCCTCTGAACTGATTGAACCGCTGCCGGGTTCTCCAGACGACCGATGAACGGCATCGAACGTTTCGGGTTATCGGCCCTGATCCGCTTCACCCTGCTCAGCCTTTATGGGGCCTTGGTACTGCCTTTGCCATTGCTGGCCCCTGCGGAGTCGCGCTTGCTGATGGTGGCAGGGTTGCTGTTGGGCTTGATTTTGGTGATCGGTCTGTTGAGTGAACGAGTGGAGACCGATGCCGAAGGCATTCAGGTGCGTTACCCCGCCTGGATCCGCTGGTTGCTGCGGCGCGGCTGGTCCATGCGTTGGCAGGATATTCGGGCCCTGGTTCCCGTTGGCACCAGTCAGGGGGGAACGGTGTATTACGTGAAGTCAGCAGATCTGCGCCACCAACTCTTGCCGCAACGCATCGAGCGCTTTGATCGATTCTTGGAGCTGCTGGCCGCCAATACCCATGTGTCGACAAAGGGCATCGGGCGTCTGACCCCGCCCTGGACGTATCAGCTCTTGGCTGGATTGGCCGTGGTGATGATCGCCGGCGAACTGGTCACGTCTCTGGCACTGGCCCGGGGCTGGATCAGTTTGCCGGCGGGTTATCTAGGTTGATCAGAGCTGTTTCTTTCAGCAGAAAACTCCTCAAGGGCTGACGGGGTGGAGTTGGAGTGTGTGAGGTTTGGTCGGGAGATGGATGGCGGTAATCAGCGCCCCCTGCTCTCTCTTTACGAGTCTTGTATGGCTTTCAGCCTGTTTCAAAGACGCCCTCGGCAGGCATCAGCAATCCAATTGCATATGGGCGATGGTGAGCATTGGAAGCATGGTGTTCTCCTCTCTGAGCACACCATCTCCGTCCCTCTCTAAGAACAACTCCCCCATTCCAGGGCTGTCGTCTCAAAGGGCCTTCAAATCCGGACGTGAAACGCTTCCCCGCGTCAGACCGGTATTGCCGCTTCGATCTCCCAGCCGTCGTTGAGCAGCTCTTCAGCCCTTTTCGAAGCCTCTTCAGAGGCAACATCGATGAGGAGAAATCTCTCTCCCTGGTTGCAATACAGCCTGGTTAATCCGATCACGGCGGGGGCTCCCGGGTGTCGACAGCGCCATGTTGACCCGGCTGCGCTGACCAAGCAATCAAGACGTTCCTGCAAACAACTCTTGATTTTGTCCAGAAGTCTGGCGTTGCCATGGGTCGCTCAGACGTTGAAATTGACGCAGTTGTTCCAATCGGATGACAACCGAACTGACCAACCTCCCTTGCGGAACGGTTCAGCTCAAGGTTTGCGTGAATAACCTATGTGAATTGGGTTGGGTGACCTCGCACCATTTGGTCCCGACCAAAGAGGCTCAGCTGAAGCAGGCCCTGCGTCATCAAAAGACGAATTAAGGGATCTTCAAAGGGCTTGAGCAGCAAGGTTGCTACGGAGTTGTGTTGATTGGCCCTGACCCCAGAATTCCAGTCTCTGACTGGAATGAATCCACTTGATTCAGCTGGTAGGCAGATTGTCGAGGCTGAAGCGGTAACCTCGCTGCCGCACGGTGGTGATTCCACCGCCCTCGCCAAGTCCGGCCTGCTCCAGCTTGCGCCGCAGGGTCAGCACCTGAGTGTCCACCGAACGGGGACCGCCGCTGAAGGGAGGCCAGGCCATCCGCAGCAGTTCCTGTCGGCTGCGCACCAGCCCAGGCGGCATCAACAGGGCGCAAAGCAGGGCAAATTCGCGGGGGCTGAGCTCCACCGGCTGCTCCCGCAGCGTCACCTGGCGCAGCAGCAGATGAACCTCCAGCGGACCAACTGTGACCCGCTCCTGCAGGCCACTGTGACCACGCTTGAGCAGGGTGCGGCAGCGGGCTGCCAGTTCCTCGAGGCCAAAGGGTTTGCGCAGGACATCATCGGCACCGTCATCAAGCAGGCCTACCACCGGCTCGGCGCCGGCCCGCGCGGTCAGAACAATCACAGGGCAACGCAGCTGTTCAGATAAGCGCAGCGCGGAACTGCGCTCCAGCAGTTCCGCGCTCACCAGGAGATCGGGTGACTGTTCCTGACAGACCTCCAAGGCTTCAGCGGCATTGGCCACTGCTGCGGTGAGGTGACCGTCCTGACGCAGCCGCTGAACTAGCACCGTGCGCAGGGTTGGGTGCGGCTCGACCACCAACACTCGCGGGGGTTCCTGACCGATGCTTGCGCTTGGCATCACCACCGGATCGGAGCTGGCTGCAGATGCTTCCGCCGTGAGGTCGTGGGGAGTGGAGGTCACTGGATCGGCCCGGGCACGCCTACGCTAAGCCGAAATTCCTGGCAGGCTGGTAGCAGGGGCTGCTGTTGTATCTCATGACATCACTCGACGACCCTGAAGCCATCCGACATTTCCAATCGCTCTGCGATGCCTGTCAGGAGCTGACGACGAGATATCACACTCCGTCGGAGCTGCGGCTGTATTCCGACGGCTACCTGCATGCGTTGCGAAAGTCAGGATCGCTTGATCCCCGCTCTCAGCATCGCCTCGAACAATTGATCGATCGCTGGATCCTGGATCCCTCCAGCTTTGTCGGCCCTGACGGGGATGTGAGCACCTTGTATATGCGCCATCCCCAGGGCTATTGAGTTAACTGGCGAGAGCGATTTCCAGCGTTTCACGAAGTTCGCCGGAGTTGTACATCTCGATCAGGATGTCCGAGCCGCCGATGAATTCCCCTTTCACGTACACCTGGGGGATGGTGGGCCAGCTGGAAAAGTCTTTGATTCCCTGACGAATCTCTGGATCAGAGAGAACGTCAAATGTCTCGAATGCCACACCGAGGGAGTGCAGGATCTGCACCACATTGTTTGAGAATCCGCACTGGGGCATCAGCTTGGAGCCCTTCATGAATACGAAGATTGGGCTGGAAGCGACCAGAGTTTCGATGCGAGCTTTGGTGGAAGGGTCCATCGTTGAGCGTGAGTTGGCGTTAAGCGGACACAGCGTCCGAAGGGGTTGAGGTGTTGAGGGCGAGGGCGTGAATCGCTTCGCTGGCCAATTCCTGCTGCAGCGCGCCGTACACCATTTGATGCTGACGGATGCGTGAAAGGCCTGCAAAAGCGGATGACACCACCGTCACCTGGAGGTGATCACCGCCACCGGTAAGGTCTTCAACGTTGACGTTGGCGTCGGGAATGACCTGTTGGATCGCGGCTTCAACGGCATCCGGATGCACCATGGCGGCTGTTGTGCAAAAGGGACTGGCTCAGATGTTGACAGACCGGCTCATTGGCCGGCAGCCGATGCGCCCCGGAATTCGGTTTCAACGAAGCCCAGTTCCAGCAGGCTCTGATAGGCCTTCTGACCCTGGGACTTAGCCGGCGTCATCAGCTTGACCACCTCGACCAGCACTGGAACAGCCACTTCGGGCTGGTCCTGACGGCGGAACAGGGCAGCCAGGCGGAGGTTGGTATCCGCCAGCAGTCCCAGGGCTTCACGGCCCTTGGTGTCCATCTCACGCGGGATCCGAGCATCAAGACCCCGGAAAGCACCACTCAGGTCGCGATAGAAGGCCAGGAGCTGCTTGGAGGCTTTGCGGGCTTTGTCGTAATTAGCCCGCGCCTCGGCCAGGTCCCCCCGGCTGGCGGCTGCGTCGCCCTCGGCCAGCATTGACCGAACGGCCGCCGGGTTGAATCCACCCTGGCTCTGTGCCAGAACGCGTTTTTCAGCTGAGGTTTGGGCGATTCCGGGAGCTGCTGTGACGCCCAGGGTTGCCACCAGTGCAGCAGTCGTCAGCAATGCGCGACAACCCATGAGACCAGCAAGAAAACGTTGGCGGACTTTAGAAGCTTTGGAGCGGTCGGCCAATGGCAGCACGGGCCGCTTGTTCAGCCGTATGCATCGCCGCAGCGAGTTTGCTGTTGAACTGCCGCGTCGCCTCGCGATCGCCCTTGGCTGGCACGCTGAGCGGTGCTCCGAAACAAAGCGCTGCCCGGCTGAAGGGCCGTGGTGGGGCCTGGCTGTAGCCCAAGCCAACGGGAACCACAGGAGCGGAAACGCCGCGGCTCTGGGCCAGTTGGGCCAGACGCACCAGGCCCGGCCGCAGCTCAATTGCCGCGTCCTGCCGGTGAATCCTGCCTTCAGGGAACATCACCACTTGCTGCCCGTCGGCCAACAGGTCGATGGCCAGACGCAGGGTGGTCATCGAGGGTCGTCCCTGGTCCACCGGGAAGCAGCCGAGCCGTTGCAGAAACCAGCCCTGCAGCCCCCGCATTTCGGTGGTGGTCACCATGAAGCGGCAGTCGCGGCCAGTGACCCGACGGCCAGCAGCCATCGGCAGCATCAGGGCATCCCAGCGGGCGCGGTGCGTCGGTGCCAGCAGCACCGGCCCCTGATGGGGGAGATGCTCCGGGTTCAGCACCAGACGCTCACGGAATTGAAAGCGCAGCGCCAGATCCTGGGTGGTGAACATCGCCAGGGGGGCCCAGAAGCTGTCGATGCCGACATGCAGGCTGTTTTCTCGGGTCGCCAGGGCCGCTTGCAACGGGCTGATCGAATTCGATGCCTGAGAACCTAAATCCCCTTGGCAAAGCTGCATAGGATCCGGCCAACGACTGCCCCGTCATGGCCAGCCTCGGCGTCAATATCGACCACATCGCCAACATCCGTGAAGCGCGGCGGACCGTCGAGCCAGACCCGGTGTCGATGGCCTTGCTGGCCGAACTCGGTGGTGCCGATGGGATCACCGTGCATCTGAGGGAAGACCGGCGTCATATCCAGGATCGGGATGTGGAGTTGCTGCGCCAGACCGTGCGCTCCCGCCTCAACCTGGAAATGGCAGCTACCGAGGAGATGGTGGCGATTGCGCAGCGGATCAAGCCCGACATGGTCACCCTGGTGCCGGAACGGCGGGAGGAGGTCACCACGGAGGGGGGTCTGGATGTGGCCGGACAAGAGGCCTCCCTGGGGGGCATGGTGCAAAACCTTCAGGCCGCAGGGATTCCGGTGAGCCTGTTTGTGGATCCGGAGGCCACTCAGCTACAGGCCTGCAAAGCCACGGGGGCTTGCTGGGTGGAATTGCACACGGGGCGCTATGCCGATGCCGATTGGAGCACCCAGCCCCAGGAGCTGGCGCGCTTGCAGGAGGGCACGGCCATCGCCCGGCAGCTCGGACTGCGGGTCAATGCCGGCCATGGCCTCACGTATCAGAACGTTGAGCCCATCGCGGCCATCCCTGGGATGGAGGAACTCAACATCGGCCACACGATCGTGGCCCGCTCTGTCGCCGTCGGACTGCAACAAGCTGTGCGGGATATGAAGGTCTTGGTTCAGAATCCCCGGCTTGATCCCCTTTTCGGACAGGCGCCCGGATGACCACCTATCACTTCGTTGCAGCCAGCGAGCGCTTCCTCACTGTTGAGGAGCCGCTGGAGGAAGTGCTGCGGGAGCGCCAGCGCAACTTCGCCGAAACCGGCAAGACCATCGATTTCTGGCTGGTGAAGCAACCGGCTTTCCTGTCTTCTCCTGAGCTGGCTGATCTCAAGGCAACCATTCCCCAGCCCGCTGCAGCTGTGGTGTCCACCGATCCCACCTTCATCACCTTCCTCAAACTGCGTTTGGAGTACGTGGCTGTGGGGACCTTTGAAGCACCGTCCGCGGGGATTCCCGATGCCCTTGCCGGTGCCGTCTGATGAATCCCAGTTCCCTTCCCGTTCAGCAGCGCATTGCACTGCTGGTGCAGGCCCTCGATGGTGCGGAGAAAACCAACAAGGCGTTGGCCACCTGTCCCGACGGGGACGCGATGGTGGACATCCTGCTGGGGGCTTCGGCCAAGCTGGGGTTGGGGCTGACCCGCCGGGATCTCACGGAGACCCCGCCGATTCGCGACTGGATCTGGTTCAAGAACAACGACCCCCTGGTCACCGTTGGTGATGCCAAGCCCCGCTACCGCCGCGAAACCCCCGAAAAGCCCAAGCCAGACCCGAGCCAACCCAAGGAACGCAAGCGCTTTCTCGGTTTGTTCTGATCTGCATTTCAGATTCTTGGCGCTGCCTGGCTGAGCATCAGAATTGACTCATCTCCAGGTTGTCGCTTTGAACCTGCACAGCCGCCGGCACTGGGTGATTGGAGATGTGCATGGCTGCCATCAGCCCCTTTGCCATCTGCTCGCCACCCTGCCGCCGAACGACCATCTGGTCTTCTGCGGGGATGTGATCAACCGTGGTGAGGCCATTCCCGCAACGATGAATCTGGTCTGGAATCTGGTCCAGGCCGGCCATGCCACATGGCTGCGCGGGAACCATGAGCAAGACTTCATTGATGCCCTGGAATCCCAGGACGGCTTGAGTCAACACGCCACCTATGCCCAGTTGGGCGACAGCAGCGCTCGCCAATGGTTGCCGCGCCTGCAACAGCTTCCGCTCGTTTATCGCGGTGACGGTTGGTGCGCCACCCATGCCGGGTTCGACGCAGCAGGCCAACCGGATCTCTCCATTCGTGATCCCTTCTGGGAGGCCTATGACGGTCGTTTTGGCCAGGTTGTTGTGGGCCATACGCCACGTCCCCAGGTGGAACGTCTTGGCGCGATCGTTCTGATCGACACCGGTGCGGTCTACGGGGGTTGTTTATCGGCCTACTGCCCGCAAACGGATGCGGTCGTTCAGGTCGAAGGAGCTGCGACCGATGCCATGCTGGCTGGAGTTGGCCCTTGCTGACGGTTTACCGAAGCAACAGAGCTGAATTTCTGGCTCGCTTGCTCTCCCGTCAGTTGATCGAGCAGCATCCGGGCCCCCTTGAGACGGTGGAGGTGATGGTCAACACCTGGCCCACCAGCCGATGGTTGGGGGAACAGCTGGCCACGGCCAACGGCATCAGTTCCCTGGTGCGGTTCCCCTTCCCGGGCAGTCGCCTGCGGCAGCTGGTGCGCCAGGTGCTGCATCTCCCCGCGCAGGAGGACGATCCCTGGCGGGCGGGCCAGCTGGTGTGGGCTGTGCTCGAGCTGCTGCCGGAGCTGTTGGAGCAGCCCGTCGCCCAGCCGCTACGGATCTGGCTCACCCATCGTGAAGGAACCGCCTCGGGGTTGACGCGGGACCGTTGGCAGTTGGCACGCACCATCGCCGACGCCATGGACGATTACGCCCTCTACCGCCCCGATCAACTGGAGCAGTGGAAACAGCCGCGGCCCGATGACGACTGGCAGCCCGTGCTCTGGCGACTGCTGGCCCAAAGGCTTCTCCGGGCTCCCTTTGGCCTGCAGGTGCGTGAGGCCGTCGATCGTCTCCGGCGAGGAGACGTTGATCCAGCCCTGCTGCCGGAGCGGCTGCGGCTGTTTGGCATCAGTGCCCTGGCACCGGTGCAGGTGGATCTGATTCAGGCCTTGTCCGGTCTGCTGGAGGTGGAGATCTACCTGCTCACCCCGTGTCCGGATCTGTGGCGGCGCTGCGGCAGTCGGCGTGCCTCGCTCGGGGATGACTGGCTGGTTCCGCCCGACGGGGGCTGGTTGGCGGAGGCGCCGCGCTTGGAGGCCGTTCTTGGGCGGATGGGTGCCGAATTTCAGCAGTTGCTGGAGGGCTCCGGTGAAGCGCAGCTGGGGGAGCGAAGCGAGGGAGATCTGTTTGCAGGTTCCCTGCAGATCGCCGCAGCGGAAGAGCGCCAGCCCACCCTGCTCGATCAGCTTCAGCAGCAGCTGGTGGATGCCGACAGCATCCCCGCACTGGAGCGTTCCTCAGACGATCAGTCGTTGCTGTTTCAAGCGGCACCGGGGCCTTGGCGGGAGGTGCAACTGGTGCGTGATCGCATCCTGCAGTGGCTGGCGGCCGATCCCGATCTCGCGCCTCGCGACGTGCTTGTGATGACGCCGCAGATTGAGCGCTATGCACCGCTGCTCAGCTCCGTGTTCAACGACACGGCGGCCATCGGTGTCGATCTGCCCTGGCGCCTCACCGATCGCAGTCAGCAGAGCAGTCCGGGGTTGTCGATGGCGATGTTCACGCTGCTGGAGCTGGCTGCCACACGCCTCACCGCCACGGGGCTGGAACGGTTGCTGGCCAATCCGGCCCTGCAGGGCCAGCAGGGACTCACGCCGGAGGAGGCGGTGCTGATCACCCAGACGCTGCAACGCAGCGGTTTTCGCTGGGGCTTGGATGGCAGCGAGCGGGGCGGGGACGAGGTGCACAGCCTGCGTTGGTGTCTCGACCGTTGGCTGCTGGGCCTGGTGCTGCCGGTTGAGCCGGGCCTGGCTCCAGCAGGGGCGGCACCGTTCCAGCAGGAGCTGGATCCCGATCGCCTGGTGCGCTGGTGGACGCTGCTGGACCGTTTGGCGCGGATGTTCGATCGCCTGCGAAAGCCTCGGCCGTGCCATGACTGGGTTCAGCTGCTGCAGTCCCTGTTGCAGGAGCTGTTCGCTGAGGGTGGGGCCTGGGCCGATGAGTCGCAGAGCTGGGCGGCGGCCCTTGAGGAGTGGCGATTACGGGCCCATGACTGCCCCCTGGACCTCGATGCAGCCGTGGCCTTGGAGGTGCTACAGGAGGCCTTGTCGGTGGACAGCGGTCGCTTCGGTCACCGCAGTGGCGCCCTCACCATCAGTGCCCTGGAGCCGATGCGGGCGATTCCCCACAAGGTGGTGGTTTTGATGGGCCTCGACAGCGCCGACTTTCCGCGCCCGAGCCGCCGCCCTGGCTTTCATCTGCTCGAGCAGCAACGGCGCCTTGGGGATCCCCGCGGCAGCGACCAGGACCGTTACGTGCTGCTGGAGGCCTTGATGTCGGCACGCCGTCATCTGCTTATCAGCTGGTGCGGGCGGCTGGAGCGCACCGGTGAGCCCCAGCCGCCCGCCGCGCCGGTGGAACAGTGGCTTGCTGTGCTGCAGGAGCAGTTGCAACGGGCCGGTGCTTCCACGGAGGGGTTGTTGATCACGCCATCGGCCAACCCCCTCTCCCGAGAGAACTTCCGGCCCGAGGCGCCGCTCAGCTGTGATCGCCGCCAGCTGGAGGCCAGGCGCTGCCTGGATCGTGCTCCGGCATCGGCCCAGGACAATGGGCTGGCTTGGGCATCGCTCTGGCAGCAAGACCTGACCGAGGACGAGGCCGAGGGACGTGGCCGAGACGACCTGGCCTTGCACCCTGAAGCGTTGCTGGCCTGGATGCAGCAGCCCCAGAAGGCCTGGTTGCAGGCACGGGGGTTGCGGCCTGGGGAAGGCATTGAGGCGGTGGAGGATCTCGATACGCTCGAGTTGGATGGCCTGCAGCGCTATCTGCTGCTCAATCACGAGCTTGAGGATCAGTTCATTCTTGGATCGGCTCCGGATTGGACGACGTCGCTGGCGGGCCAGGGTGTGCTGCCGGCGGGGGCTGGCGCGGCCCTTGAGCAGGAGGAACTGCAGCAGCGTTGGCAGGCCCTGCAACGGCAGCTGGCATCGCTTGGTCCCTGCCGCCGGGAGGTACCTTTGCTCGCCGGCCTGCCGATGCCCCTGCTCTACGCCGGTGACACACAGGTGGTGGTGCAGCCCGGCATGCTCACGGCTGCGGCGGTGATGCGCGGCTGGTTGCAGCACCTGTTGCTGTGCGCTGAGGGATTGGCTCCTGCTGCCGGATCAGCGGTGGTGGCCCGCAACACCCGGGTTGCCGGCGCCGAGGTGCACTTGCGCTGGTCGGCGTTGCCGACGGCTGCAGCCGAGGACCAGCTGCAGCAGCTGGTGCGGCTGGCGCAACAGGGGCTGGAGCGGTGCTGGCCGGTCCCCCCGAAGAGCGGCTGGCAGATGGTGTCCAAAGACCGGCGCAAACCGGGGGAGGGGCCGAAGGCCTTCCGCAAGACCTGGCAGGACGAAGGTGCCACCCCGGTGATGCAGCTCTGCTTCGGCACGGAGATCTCTGCGGAGCAATTGATGGATCAGGCCGGATTTCAGGAGGCGTGTCAGCTGCTGTACGGACCTCTTCTGGCCCAGCTGCGTTAGTCGAACAGCTCGTCGAGCATTTCACGCATGCGTTCGTTGGAAACCACCATGGGCGCGCCGGCCTGACGGCGGAAGAAGTAGGCCCGATGTTCCTGGTTGATGCTTTCGACAGCGGCGGCCTTGCGCACCAGCAGCTGGGCCAATTTCTGACGACGTTCTAGGGACACAACAGGCCGGTGGCTTTTACCAACGTGTTGGCCTGACGGCCTCGCAGCCGCACAAGCCCCTGTTCTCTCAAGGGTTGGGTTGTATCCGTTCACAAGTTCATAAAAAAGCGAGGGTTCCTTAGGCCCCCGCTCAGGTCGTCTTCTTTTCTGGGATGTGACCGCACCCAGTCCAGTTCGCAGCATTCGCTAGCTGCTTCATAGAAGTTAACACTGGTTTTGAGGCTGATGTTGAGCAGACTCCACCTATGGCCCAGCGCTTCGATGCCAACACCTACCCCCTCGGCCCTGGGGTCCGCCTGCTTGAGGCCAGCGCTGGCACCGGCAAAACCTTTGCTCTGGCGCATCTTTGCCTGCGGCTGATCACGGAGGCCGACCACGCCCTCGAGGCGTTGTTGGTTGTGACCTTCACCGATGCGGCTGCCGAAGAGCTGCGCTCCCGCATCGGCCAGCGGCTGCAACAGGCGTTGCAGGGTCTCGAGCAGCTGGAGCAGGGGATGGAGGCTTCCGCTCAAGACCCTGTACTGGGGGACTGGCTGGCGGGTTCCGAGCCAGGGGAGGCACGTCAGCGGTGGCTTCGGCGCTTGCTGGTGGCCCTGGAGCAGTTGGACCGGGCCGATATCACCACCATCCACGGCTTCTGCCGCCGCAGTCTGCGCCGTCTGGCCCTCAGCAACGCTGCGGCGATGGAGCCTCAGCTGGACACCGACGCCACCGCGCTCCAGGCCGAGGTGGTTCAGGACCTGTGGCAAAAGGAGCTTCTCAGCCTGCCGCAGGATCAGTTCAAGGCGTTGCGTCAACGCGGCCTCTCGCCCCAGACCCTGCGCAGGGGGTTGGCGCAACTCGATGGCGAACAGCAGCCGCGGTTCAGGGCCGTTGATGGGGCGGTCGATCTCGACCAGCCCCTCGCCCCACAGCTGGAGCACTGGCTGGCGCAGCTTTGGGACGACTTCGTGCCGCTCTGGCAGCGGGACCATGCCTCCCTGGATGCCGGGTTCCGTCAGGCGGCCGAGCAGTGGAAAGCCCAGGGCTGTGGAACCACCACCCCTTATTCGGCCAAGCCCAAGAGCGATCGCTGCGCGCAGATCAACCAGTGGCTGCATGGGCAGACCGCAGTTCCTTCACTGCTTGAGATTGCCGCCCATGAGAAGCCGCTGAAGGAGTACTTCCACCCCGGTAGTTGGTGCAAGGTCGCGCGCCAGTGCGGTGAGACCGATCCCAGCCTGGTGACGCCGGCTCTACAGGCCGCTGTTGCGGCGCTCTGGGATGCACCGATTGAGCGTACCTGGCAGTACCTGCTCGAACGGGGCTTACAGGAGCTGGACCGCCGCCGTCGCCGCCGTGGGGTGATCACCTTTGGCGGCTTGTTGGCTGCCATGGACCCCGGAGATGGCGACGTTGGTTGGCTTGCCCCTCTGCAACAGCGCTACCGGGCTGTGATGGTGGATGAGTTTCAGGACACAGACCCCGTGCAGTGGCGCTTGTTGCAGCGCACCTTCGGTGGTGGTGAACGCCACCTTCTGCTGATGGTCGGGGATCCCAAGCAGGCGATCTACCGCTTCCGGGGTGGTGACCTGGCCACCTATATGGCAGCGCGGGATCAGGTGGAGCGGATCGATCACCTGCTCGACAACTTCCGCACAACGGCACCGCTGATGGAGGGGTTGAACCGCTTGATGGCCCCGGGTCTCCCTCGATCTGAACTGCCTGTGCCCGCGGTGCAGCCCCGCAGCTCTGCCACTCCACCGCAGGATGCCCCGGCGTTGCAATTGCTGCTGCTCTCCACCGAGGAGCCCTCAAGCCGAAATGCCCTGGAAGCAGAGCTGCCCCAGCGGCTCGCCGCGATGGTGCTGGAGCAACTGCAGCAACGGGAGGATCTCACCCCCGCAGATCTCTGCGTGTTGGTGAGTCGTCATCAACAGGCGGAAGACCTGCGCCGCGCCCTTGGGGTCTGCGGACTCCCCACCCGCCTGGTTACCCAGGGCGATGTGCTCGACAGTGAAGCTGCCTTGCTGTTGCAGTGGTTCCTCGATGCCCTGGCGGAACCGGGCGATGACGCTCGCTTGCGTCTGCTGGCCTGCTCGGGACTGATGAACATCGCACCCGGTGCCTTGGAGCCGGCCCTATTGGATCAGCTGGCGCTGCAGTTGCGCGGTTTGGCTGAGGCGATGCCGCGACTGGGCTTGCTCGGGGCGCTGGCCGATCTGCTCAAGGGTGAACAGATGGCAGGGCTGTCGGAACGGGGCCGGATGCTGAGTGATCTGCAGCAGGCGGCGCGGCTTGTGCAGGAGGCGATGCACCGCCAGGGGCTTGATGTGGCCACCGCGGCGGATTGGCTGCGGAGGGAGCGGTTGCACTCCAGCCAGCCGGTGCCAGATGCCCGCCAGCCCCACAGCGATCAGGCCGACAGCGCCATCGCCGTGGTCACGGTCCACCGCAGCAAGGGTCTGGAATATCCGGTGGTGATCTGCCCCTACCTCTGGCAGTCGCCCCCAGCTGTGTCCGGTCCGCTCTGGCTTGACCCCCGCTCCGGAGAGTGCCTGGTGCGGCTGGATGTTCACTGGGGGGAGGGCTGGCAGGCGGCGCAGCAGGCGCAGCAGGAGGCTGCGGCCGAGGCCGAGCGGCTGGCCTATGTCGCGGTGACCCGAGCCCAATCCCAGTTGGTTCTGGTCTGGGCCAGGGCCAACGGCCAAGAGGAATCCCCCTTGCCCGCCTGGTTGTTCGGTGCTGAGGCCGCTGGGGATGCGATCGACAGCCTCACCGATGAGCGGCTGAGCCAAGCCCTGGCGGAGCGACAGGTTGCGATCAGCATCGATGGCCTGGCCGAGAGCCTGCCCAGCGGCAAGCGTTGGCAGTCTCCGCTGCTGGCCGAGCCGTTGGCCCTTGGTGCCACCCCCAAGCGGATCGACCGGAGTTGGGGCCGGGCCAGTTACTCGGCCTGGATTGCCTCATCCGACGACGTCCAGCTGCATGAACAGGGTCGTGATCGCGATCCCGGCGCCGAGGAATCGACGTTGGCGAGGGCAGAACCGGCATGGTCCGAGACGGGGCCGCTTGCGGCCTTTCCGCGCGGGGCAGGGGCCGGGGACTGTCTGCACCGGATCCTCGAACAGTTCCCCTTCTCTGCGGCGGAGGCCTCTGAGCCCCGCCATCGGCTCGAGCTGATCGCCGCCGAGTTGCGCCGGGCCGGGCTTGATCCCGATCTTAAGAACGATGTTTTGACGGGGTTGGAGCAGGTGTTGCGGACGCCCCTGGGGGGACCGCTGGGTGCGTTATCGCTGGATCGGCTGGGGCCGCACCATCGCCTGCCTGAACTCAGTTTTGATCTGCCGGTGCAGCACGTGCGCACGGCCGATCTGGTGGCCGCCTTCGGTTGTGATGCCGAGGCCCGTTTTGGCCGCACCTACATCCCGGCACTGGCATCGCTCTCGATCAACAGCCGCGGGTTTCTCACAGGTTCCATCGATCTTGTGTTCCAGGACCCCAAGCACAAAAGCTGGTGGGTTCTCGACTGGAAGAGCAATTGGATCGGTGAACGGCGCACCAGTGCTGAGCCGGGGCTTTGCGGTCCCCATCACTACTCACAGGAGGCGATGGAGGCGCAGATGTTGCACCACCACTACCCCCTGCAAGCTCACCTCTACCTGGTGGCTTTGCATCGCCATCTGCGTTGGCGGCTGCCGGATTACGACCCTGAGCAGCATCTTGGGGGCTACGTCTACTGCTTCCTGCGGGGGATGCCCGGAGCTGTGAGTGCCTCTCCAGAGGATGCTGTCGGGCCGGGGCGCATCGTTGAATCCGCGCCGCTCAATCGTATTGCGGCTCTGGATCGAGCCCTGGGGGAGGTGCTGGCGTGACGGGGCTGCTGCCCCCGGGAACCAGCACCTGGCCCTCCAGCTTCACGGCCGGACTCCATGCCGCCCTGCGGCGACGGATCCCGCCCCAGGCTGATGGCCCCGCCTTGGAGGAGCTCAGTCGCGATCTGGTGCTGGCCTTGGAGCAGGGGGAGTTGACGGTGGCGCTGACGCCGGAGCGGCTGGCTGTTGCCAAGGCCAGTGGCTGGCTGGAGGGGGATGCATCCCCCCTGCTGCTTCAGGGTGATCGGCTGGGCTGGCGCCGCTGGTTGCAGGCCATGGAGCAGGTGGTGGCCGAGCTGGTGGAGCGGGCCCATGCTCCGCTTCCCAAACCCGTCAAGGCTGCCGATCCAGAGCTGTCGGATCGTCTCAACGCTGAACAGTGCGCCGCCGTGCGCGCCCTGGATCAGGCCTCGGTTGTGCTGCTCAGCGGTGGTCCGGGCACAGGCAAAACCAGCACGGTGGTTGAGATTCTGGCCCGGGCGGAAGCCCGCCATCCCTGCCTGCGCATCGGTTTGGCGGCCCCCACCGGCAAGGCGGCCCGTCGCCTGGGGGAAGCGGTGATGGCGCAGCGGGCTCAGTTGCCCTGCAGCACCCTCCACCGCTGGTTGGAGGCCGGCAGCCGTGGCTTCGGCAGGCACCGCCAGCGTCCCTTGGAGCTGGATCTGCTGGTGATCGACGAGATGTCGATGCTGGATCTGGCCTTAACCCAGGCTCTGCTGGAGGCGTTGCCCAGCGGTTGCCGGTTGCTGTTGGTGGGGGATGCAGCTCAGCTGCCGCCAGTGGGGAGTGGTGCGGTCTGGCATCGGCTTCAGCAGCCGGACGTGCGCGGCCGTTTCGGTGCCGGCGCCGTGCATCTGGAGCGCACCTACCGAAACCGCGGTGCCCTGGCGCAGGTGGCGCAAAAGTTGCGCCAGGGGGATCTGCAGGCCTTTGCAACGGATCTGGCCGCCTTGCCTCAGCAGGCCAATCTTCAGGTGCATCCCAGCCCCCTTCGTCGTTTTCCAGACCTGGTGCGCCAGCGCTGGATTCTTCGCCTCCAGCAGCTTCAGGCGCGGACGGTTGATCTTGACCGCTGCACCGAGCAGGAGCTGATGGCGGAGTCCCGTCCCTTGTTTGCGCTGCTCGAGCAGGACCTGTTGCTCTGTCCACGCCGCCGGGGGGCGTGGAGTCTTGATGATGTGCACCGCACGCTGCTGGGGGCCAATGCCGCTGGCAAGGTCGAGCGTTGGCCGATCGGCTTGCCGGTGATCTGCGGCAGCAACCAACCGGATCTCGGCTTGGCCAATGGTGACCTCGGGGTTGTGATCGGGGCAGGCTCTGAACGACGCCTGTTGTTCCAGGTGGTGGATCCGGACGGCCAGCTGCAGGTGCGCCGTTTGCATCCAGCCCGTTTGCGGCGTCTGGAGCCGGCGGTTGCGCTCACTATCCATCGGGCCCAGGGCAGTGAGGCGGATCGGGTGATCGTGCTCTGGCCAGACCCCCTCGAGGATGGCCCGGCTGCTGAACATCAACGCCGGTTGCTTTACACAGCGATCACGCGTGCCCGTGCCAGCCTTGACCTGGTGACGCTGATCTGACGCGGGTGGACTGATGCGGGTTGAGCGACCCTGGGGCTGGTACGAAACGTTGACCCAGGGGGACAACTATTTGGTCAAACGGCTGCTGGTTCGTGCCGGGCAGCAGTTGTCGCTGCAGCGGCATCGTCATCGCAGTGAAAGTTGGACCGTGTTGTCCGGCTCAGGGGCTCTGCTTTGCGAAGAGACCTGGAACCCCGCCAGCGCGGGCGTCATGTTCACGATCCCCTGCGGCGCTGTGCATCGCGCCCGTGCAGACGGTTCAGATCTGCTGATTCTGGAAGTTCAGCACGGTGATGATCTGCGGGAAGACGACATCGAAAGGCTGCACGATGATTACGGCCGGGTGATAACTTGATCCTCAACCTTTGAAGCGTAGGCAACACAACCAGAGCGCAACTCTTACGTTGCAAGGAGGTTGTGAGCCTGATTTCAGAGATCAATCAGGCGAAGCCACCTTTCATGACTGAACAGCAACAGCAGCGCGATGATTCCGCCTGCGCAGTCGATCTTTCTGCATCCGAATTGCCGGAATCCAACTCCAATACTGAGGTGTTCACCACCACCATCACATCGGCTGAACCGGAATCCGGTTTCGCAGGTTTTGGTTTCAGTGAGGCCCTGCTACGCACCCTGGCTGACAAGGGATACAGCGAACCTTCCCCCATTCAGAAGGCGGCCTTCCCCGAGCTAATGCTCGGCCGCGATCTGGTGGGTCAGGCCCAGACCGGCACCGGCAAAACGGCAGCGTTTGCCTTGCCGTTGCTAGAGCGTCTCGAGAGCGGACAGAAAACACCCCAGGCCCTCGTGCTCGCCCCCACAAGGGAGCTCGCGATGCAGGTGGCCGAGTCGTTCAAGGCCTATTCCGCCGGCCATCCCCATCTGAAGGTGCTGGCGGTGTACGGCGGCACGGATTTCCGCTCTCAGATCAGTGCCCTCAGGCGCGGGGTTGATGTGGTGGTGGGCACCCCCGGCCGGGTGATGGACCACATGCGTCAGGGCACGCTCGACACCAGCGGTCTGCGCAGCCT
The DNA here is from genome assembly GCA_047285305.1 of Synechococcus sp. Lineage (GTDB taxonomy): Bacteria > Cyanobacteriota > Cyanobacteriia > PCC-6307 > Cyanobiaceae > Parasynechococcus. The sequence goes on along the minus strand of JBJBDL010000003.1, from coordinate 1,773,750 downwards.
GGTGCTCGACGAAGCGGACGAAATGCTCCGCATGGGCTTCATCGACGATGTGGAGTGGATTCTCGATCAGCTTCCTGAGCAGCGCCAGGTGGTGCTGTTCTCCGCGACGATGCCTCCTGAGATCCGTCGCCTCTCCAAGCGTTATCTCAAGGACCCGGCTGAGGTCACGATCCGCACCAAGGACCAGGAAGGCAAGCGGATCCGCCAGCGTTCGATCACGGTGCCGATGCCGCACAAGCTCGAGGCCCTGCAACGGGTTCTCGACGCCTGTGGTGGCGAGGGTGTGATCATCTTCGCCCGCACCAAGGCGATCACCCTGACTGTGGCCGAAACCCTTGAGGCTGGTGGCCATCAGGTGGCGGTTCTCAATGGTGACGTTCCCCAGAACCAACGGGAACGCACCGTTGAGCGGCTGCGCAGTGGATCGGTCGACATCCTTGTGGCAACTGACGTTGCAGCGCGGGGTCTCGATGTGGAGCGCATCGGCCTTGTGATCAACTACGACATGCCGTTCGACAGCGAGGCCTACGTTCACCGCATCGGCCGGACGGGCCGGGCTGGACGCACCGGAGAAGCGGTTCTATTCGTGACCCCACGGGAACGCCGTTTCATCCGCAACCTCGAGCGGGCCACGGGTCAACCGATCGAAGCTATGGAGGTGCCCGGCAACACGGCCATCAACCAGGGACGGCTGGACCGCCTGCGCAAGCGTTTGAGTGATGCGGCCCAATCCCAACGCCCTGATGTCGATGAAGCGGCCCTGCTCCAGGAATTGATGCAGCGGGTGGCCACGGAGCTTGAGCTCAGCCCCGAGCAGCTGGCCATGGCGGCGCTCAACCTGGCCATCGGCCCCGATGCGCTGCTGCGCAAGGGCGACGACGACTGGATTCAGAACACCCGTCGCAACGACCGCGACCGCGATCGCCATTCAGGAGACCGCCGTGAGCGGCGCGAGCGTCCGGCCCGGGCTCCTGAGGAGAACATGCAGCGCTACCGCGTTGAGGTCGGTCACCGCGATCGTGTCAAGCCGGGCAACCTGGTAGGCGCCATCGCCGGCGAGACCGGTCTGCAGGGCCGGATGATCGGCCGCATCCAGATTTTTGACAATCACAGCCTGGTGGATCTTCCCAAGGGCATGCCGGAGGATGTGTTCAACAGCCTTCAACGCCTGCGCGTGATGAACCGCGAACTACAAATCACCAAGGCCTCTTGATGCGTGCGCTGTTGGCATTTGGTCTGATGTCGGCTCCCCTGGCTGCTTCAGCCTCGGACAACAGCCTGATCACTCAGTTCTGCAGAACGGCCGTCAAGGCCGAACTGCAGAGGGCTGGGACCGTTCCTCCTGAGGGAATGGTGGATGACACCTGCCGTTGCTTTCTGGCCGAGGTGCAGAACGTGGCGGTGATCCAGACGGCCCAGGCCATTTGCAAGGCCAAAGCTGCCGAGACCTACGGCCTCTGATCCCCGGGGATCATGCAAGGTCAGAGTTGGCTTACCTGCACGGTGGCCTCCGGCTGAAGCAGGGCCAATTTCTCCACCACCTGAATCAACTCGACCTGCTCACTGGGAGTGGCCTGCCGGATCAAGTTGTTGAGCAGCACAAGCTTGTCCAGCGGATCCAGTTCTCCTTCGGTGGTCCAGGCCAGGGCTTGGAAGCAAAGGTTGTCGAATGTCATCTCTCTCCTGCGTCAGGGTCTTCTGACAATGGAGTTGATGGCTCGGTTGCGGGTGAGTCTTCGCAATTGCTCCTTTTTTTTGTGTTGATTCGTGCGTCTGCCCTGTAACGTCATCGGGTTCAAGCTTGAGCACTGGTCCTTTCCGAGCTTTCGGAACCGGCTCAAGCCACTGAGCACGTTCAACGGTTCCACGGTCCATGACCATCTACATCGGCAATCTTTCGTTCCAGGCGGAGCAGGAGCACCTCTTCGATCTCTTCAGTGAGTACGGCGAGGTCAAGAACTGCAGCCTGCCCCTGGATCGTGAGACCGGCCGCAAACGCGGCTTCGCCTTCGTTGAAATGGTCAACGATGCCGATGAGCAGAAGGCCATCGACGATCTTCAGGACGTGGAGTGGATGGGCCGCATGATCCGCGTCAGCAAAGCCACCCCTCGGGAGCGCTCCGGCGGCCCCCGTGGTGGTGGTGGCGGTTACCGCGGCTGAGGCTCAGGCCTCGGCCTCCATCAGGTCCAATTCCATTTCACGCAAGCTCAGCCGACGCAGCACGCTATCGCTGCTGTTGGTTGGGCTTTGCTGATTCTCACGGGCGTCCGGGAACTGGGGCAAGACAGCCCGCAGTCCGCGGCGTTTCTGCCGCGCCAGGTAGCGGTGAAAGCGGTTGAACGACCTTGATCGGCTCATGGCACCTCCTTCAATTGTTGTTCCGTTGTAGTGCGTCTTCAGGGGTGAAAACCGTGTCGGAACGAACCCTCATGAAAGCTTCAGCAAATCGCTCCCCCTTGATGCGGTTGTTGCGCCATCTGGCGCCGCAGCGCCTCCTGGTGGTTGCAGCGGTGACTTGCTCCCTGCTCAACAAGCTGTTCGATCTGGCCCCGCCGATCTTGATCGGCTTGGCCGTGGATGTGGTGTTGCTCAAGGAGCAATCCGTGCTGTCGGGTTTCGGTCTGAGGACCGCCGGCCAGCAACTGTGGGGTCTGGCACTGCTCACCTTCGTGATCTGGGCAGCGGAGTCGCTGTTCGAATACCTCTACGACGTGCTCTGGCGCAACCTGGCGCAAACCACCCAACACAGCCTCAGGCTTGAGGCCTACGACCATCTGCAGAAGCTGGAGCTGGCCTTTTTCGAGCAGGACAGTACCGGTCGCCTGATGGCGGTGCTCAATGACGACATCAACCAGCTCGAACGGTTTCTGGATCGGGGTGCCAACCAGATCCTGCAGTTGATCACCACCGTGCTGGTGGTCGGCATCGGCATGGCGATGGTGGCGCCGGAGGTGGCCCTCTTCGCCTATCTTCCGATTCCGGTGATTCTCTGGGGATCGCTGCATTTCCAGCGCCAGCTGGCGCCGCGCTATCGGGAGGTGCGGGCCAGGGCGGGTGACCTCGCCTCCAGGCTCGCCAACAATCTGGGGGGGATGCTCACGATCAAGAGCTTCACCGCCGAGGGTCTGGAACTTGAGCGCCTGCGGGCGGAAAGCCTGGCCTATCGCCAGAGCAATGCCCGGGCGATTCGTCTCTCGGCGGCCTTCATCCCCTTGATTCGCTTCGCGATCCTGTTCGCCTTCCTGGCGATCCTGTTGATCGGTGGTTTCAAGGCCCTGGCCGGGGAACTGCCGGTGGCCACCTACAGCGTTCTGGTGTTCATCACCCAGCGGCTGCTCTGGCCGTTAACCGCCATTGGCCGCACCCTCGATGAGTACCAGCGCTCGATGGCCTCCACGCAACGGGTGCTCGATCTGATCGATACGCCGGTGTTGATCCAGGGAGGAACGGTGCCGGTGGATCCGCAGCGGCTGCGGGGTGAGATTCGCTTTGAAGCGGTTGATTTTGCCTATGCCGGCCGATCAAAGCTGCTGCAGGGCTTCGATCTCACCGTGCCAGCGGGATCGACCCTTGGCATCGTTGGGGCGACGGGGTCTGGGAAGAGCACCGTGGTGAAGCTGTTGTTGCGGCTGTATGAGCGCCATGGCGGATTCATCTGTCTGGATGGGGTCCCTATCGACACCCTGCAGCTGCAGGACCTGCGCCGCTGCATCGCCCTGGTGAGTCAGGACGTCTACCTCTTCCACGGCACCGTGGCCGAGAACATCGCCTATGGCGTTGCAGATCCTGATCCGGTGGCGATTGAGCAGGCCGCTCGCCTGGCGGAAGCCGCTGGCTTTATCGACGCCTTGCCCCAGGGTTACGACACCCTGGTGGGGGAGCGGGGGCAGCGCCTCTCAGGCGGACAGCGTCAGCGCATCGCTTTGGCCCGCGCCATCCTCAAGGATGCGCCGGTGCTGGTGCTCGATGAAGCCACCGCTGCGGTGGACAACGACACCGAATCCGCCATCCAGCGCTCCTTGGCGCAGATCATCAAGGAGCGCACCACCGTGGTGATCGCCCACCGGCTCAGCACGGTGCGCTATGCCGATTGGATTGTGGTGATGGACCAGGGCCGGATTGTGGAGCAGGGCAGCCACGACAGCCTTGTGGCCCAGGGCGGGATCTACACCAACCTCTGGCAGGTGCAGGCCGGCGGAGGGCTTATCGCTTCCTGAAGAAGCTGTTGTTGCCGGCAGATCTCGCGACCATGCTGGGTCCGCAAGCCGCGGTGCAGCCATGGCCATGCAGGCCTCGATCAGCCACGTCATGCATCACCCCCTCGGGGTGTTCTCGATGTTGGTGGCGATCAGTGCGGCCGTGCCGCCCTTGATCCGGCGGCTGGGCCTGCCCGATCTGGTGGGGTTGCTGGCGGCTGGTGTGGTGGTGGGCCCCCATGCCTTGAACTGGGTCGACAGCAGCAGCGAAACGGTGCGGCTGCTCTCCGATCTCGGGGCGGTGTATCTGCTGTTCACGATGGGTCTGGAGATTGACCTGGAGGAGTTCAACCGGGTCAAACGCCGCTCGTTCATCTATGGCCTGCTGATCCTGTTGATCGGTGTGGGCACGGGCGTGTCGATCGGCCTGATGGCGGGCTTCGCCTCGGTGTCGTGCCTGTTGCTCGGCGCCCTGATGGCCACCCACACCCCCTTGGGTTACCCGATCGTGCGCAGTTATGGCGCTCAGAAGGATGAGTCGGTGGTGGTGAGCGTGGGCAGCACGATCTTCACCGACATCGTCGCTCTGCTGCTGCTGGCGGTGGGGCTGGGGCTGGGCCAGGGCAGCCTCAGCGGGCTGGGGCTGGGCCTGCTGCTGCTCAGGATCGGTGGCTTCGCTCTGGTGGTGGTGATCGGCATCCGCTGGCTGGGCCGGCGCCTGGTGCTGCGGGGCATCAGCGATGAAAACCGGATGGTGCTCGCTGTTTTGGTGGCCCTGTTCCTGGCTTCCCTGGGGGCTGAGCTGGCCGGCGTCGAGAAGATCGTCGGCGCCTTCCTGGCTGGTCTGGCGGTGAATTCCGTGTTGCCAGAGGGCCGGGTGAAGGAGCAGGTGATTTTTGTGGGTGGCGTGCTGTTCATCCCGATCTTCTTCATCGATCTGGGATTGCTTCTGGATCTGGGCAGCCTTGGCGAAAGCCTGGGCAACTTTCAGTTCACCGCGCTGATGCTGGTGGGCGCCATCGGCGGCAAGGGCCTGGCGTCGTGGTTAAGCGGACGGCTGTTCGGTTATCGCGGCGCCCAGATCCTGATGATGTGGTCGCTGACGATGCCCAAGGTGGCGGCGACCCTGGCAACTGCCTTCATCGGCTATCAGGCGGGCCTGCTCAATCAGACCGTGCTGAACAGCGTTCTGGCGGTGATGGTGGTGACGGCCACCCTGGGGCCGATCCTCACCGAGCAGTCGGTGACCCGGCTCAAGGATCCCAGCCCCGATGCGGTTCCGGTCAGCTTCGGTGAGGAGGCGGCGGTGCTGGATGGCGTTAACGAGGTAGTGCAGCGCCCCCTGCGCATCGTGGTGCCAGTGGCCAACCCCCGCACCGAGAAAGGGTTGCTGAGCATGGCGGCTCGTCTGGTGCAGGGCTCATCGGGGGCTGAAGGTGTACTGCTGCCCCTGGCGATGGTGAATCCCAGCCTCGAGGAGATGCGCGGTGGCTTGAACCGGGCTGTTGCGGCAGCGCGCGGACGCCTCAGCGCAGCGGAGAGCATCGGTGCACAGTTGGCTGTGCCCACCCGCAGCCTGCTGCGGCTGGATGAAGACATCGCCGGCGGCATGAGCCGCACAGCCTTGGAGCAGGCCGCGGATTTGTTGCTGATCGGTGCAGCCCGCCGCGATCAGCTCCGGGCCTGGCTGATGGGCGACATCGTTGATGGGGTCTGCCGCACGGCCCACTGTCCGGTGGTGGTGGTGAACCTGGGCCGTGAGACCGACAAAGGCCTGGGCCGGATCCTCGTTCCGATCAAAGACCTCTCCGCCAGTGCCCGCGAGCAGTTCGAACTGGCGCTGCGCGTGATCAACTCAGCCCCGGAGGATCAGCGCGTGCGGATCACCCTGCTGCATGTGCACGACCCCCGCTTCAGCGGCCAGGACCGTCATTGGATGGAACAGCAGCTGATCCGATGGCGCCCCCCGGGGATTCCGGATGAGCGGTTCCACATCGTGATCGTGCGGGGGCCCGGCATCGACGGGGCTATTCATCGCCTTAGTCGCGAACACGATCTGGTGATCCTGCGCACCCAGCGCAGGCGGGTTGCCGGTCTGCCGATTCCCGGCAGTGATCGCACCAGCAAATTGATCCGTCAGCTCCCCTGCGCCTCAATGGTGATCAGCGATCCTTTGGTTTAACAGAGGCCTGCGCTCCTGTACCCGAGATGGGACGAGCGCGCCAAGATGCTTCGTAGCACGTGATCCATGCCACAAGCCCCCCCTGCTAAAGCGTCATCTGAGCCCATCAGCTGGTCGATGGTTGCTGCTGTGGTGGCGGGTCTCAGCGGTGGTCTGATTCTCTCGGTTCCGCTGATCCGGTTGATCACGGCGCCATCCAGTACGGCAGATCAACCCTTTGCGCTGCCTCAGCCCGCGCCGCTGGCCAACCCGTTTGCTGGGTGGACCGGCTTCGGGGCCAGGGAGGTGGTGGTGCTGGGCCGGGACCGCACTGGCAGCAACACCGATGTGATCTTCACGGTGCGGGTGGATGGAACTACCACGTCGATCACCCAGATCCCCCGCGACAGCTACATCGATGCCGAGGGCTTCGGCGGCATCAAGCTCAATGCGCTGATGGCCTATGGCGGCGTGGAGGCGGTGGAGCGGGAGTTATCGCTGTTGATGAGCCGCCCGATCCGTCATCACATCGTGGTGCGCCTGGATGCGATCGAAACCCTGGCCAACCTGGTGGGGGGCATTGATGTGGATGTACCCAAGCGCCTGTACTACGTCGATCGCAGTCAGAACCTGTTGATCGACCTGCAGCCAGGCCCTCAGCTGTTGAAGGGCAAGGATCTGGAGGGTTTTCTGCGTTGGCGCAACGACGGTCGCGGCGATTTCGGCCGGCTGGAACGGCAGCAGCTGGCACTGAAGGGGCTGTTTGAGCAGATGAAACAACCGCAGAATCTGATTCGCCTGCCGTCCTTGATCACTGCGGCGGGGCAGGCGTTGGAGACGGATCTGGGGCCAATGGAACTGGGTGGATTGGTCACCGCCATGGCCACCACCGAACTTAAGACCATCAGCCTGAGGGCGGTTCCGTTCGATGCCGACGGCATCAGTTATTTGGATACGGAGTGGCCGGCGCGCTCGAGCACTGGCACCGATTCAGGTGATCCCAACGGCCGGCGTTTCCGCTTCCTGTTCTGATCAGATCAGCAGGGTCAGTGAGCGCACCACCCGGCCGCAGAGGTCACCCACCTTGGCCCAGCGGTCTTCGTTGACGCTGGTGGCCAGGGTGTAGAGCCGGCCGCGGTCTACCACTACGGTCGCCAACTCGTGGCGGTCGCGGTCTTCCAGGTGTACGGCGTATTCAAGGTCGTAGAAGGTGTGGCCATTCACCTCACGCTCCCGTGCTTCCACCAGCTCAGCGTTGCGGCCGCTGCCGGCGGTGGCGATCACTTCACGGCGCAGGCGCTCTCCCACGGCAACGGCGCTGCCCAGTTCACTCAGCTCGTTGTCTTCGTTCACCTTGTTGATCATCAGGCTCACGGTTTCATCGCTGTGGATCAGGTCGTGAAACACCACCCTGGGTCCGTTGCTCACCTGCACCTCGGTCCAACCAGTTGGATAGAGGAAGGCGAAACGGCCATCCGGGCTCTGGTAAGACTGCAGCCCTGCCGTCGGTCCCGCTGCGCAGGCCCCCAGCACCAGTGCCAGAACGCTGCAAATGATCACGCGACTCAGAGACTGGAGGAGCTGCATCAGCGGGGCGATCAATCCATGAGCCATTCTGCCGTTGTGGCCTGATCGGCGTGACCACTTTTGCGGCAGATGATCGAAGCAACTCCTACATTTCTCGCATTGGCGGCAGACCCCTGAGCGGCTTCACCAAACCGTTGGCCCGACTGATTGATCAGTTCGAGCGTCTGCCCGGCATCGGCCCGCGCACGGCCCAGCGGCTCGCTTTGCATCTGCTGAATCAACCGCAGGAGCAGATTCATCAGTTCGCTGACGCTTTGTTGGCGGCCCGTACCCAGGTGGGCCAGTGCCAGACCTGTTTCCACCTCTCCGCTGATCCCGAATGTGAGATCTGCCGCAACCCCGAGCGCCGCAACGGCGTGATCTGCGTGGTGGCCGATTCCCGCGATCTGCTTGCGCTGGAGCGCACCCGCGAATTTCAGGGGCTTTACCACGTTCTCGGTGGCCTGATCTCACCTATGGATGGCATTGGTCCGGAGCTGCTGCATGTCACCGAATTGGTGCAGCGCATCACCAATGAGGAGATCAGTGAGGTGATCCTGGCCCTCACCCCCAGCGTGGAAGGGGACACAACCAGCTTGTATCTGGGGAGATTGCTGAAGCCCTTCTGCTCGGTGAGCCGGATCGCCTATGGCCTGCCGATGGGCAGTGAACTGGAATATGCCGATGAGGTCACCCTGAGCAGGGCCCTTGAGGGGCGCCGCCCAGTATGAGCAAGTACAGCGCCATCACTCCCGCCGAGCGACTGCCGGACTGGCTGCGGCGGCCGATCGGCAATGCCTCTGAGTTGGAGCGGGTGCAGGGGCTGGTGAAGCAGAACCGGCTGCACACCATCTGTGAGGAGGGGCGCTGCCCCAACCGCGGCGAGTGCTACGCCGCCGGAACGGCTACGTTCCTGTTGGGCGGCTCGATTTGCACCCGCAGTTGTGCCTTCTGCCAGGTGGACAAGGGCCAGGCCCCGATGCTGCTGGATGCCGCGGAAGCGGAGCGGGTGGCCGATGCGGTGGAGGCGATGCAGCTCCGTTATGTGGTGCTCACGGCGGTCGCTCGCGACGATCTCGCCGATCACGGCGCCAGCCTTTTCACCAGCACCATGGCGGCGATCCGAGCCCGCAATCCGCTGATCGCCCTTGAGGTGCTCACCCCCGATTTCTGGGGGGGCGTGGCGAATCACGATCAGGCTTTGGTGGCTCAACGGGAGCGGCTGGCCACGGTGCTCGCTGCCCAACCAGTGTGCTTCAACCACAACCTGGAAACGGTGCAGCGGTTGCAGGGGGAGGTGCGCCGCGGTGCCACCTATGAACGATCCCTGGGTTTGCTGGCGGCCGCCCGCGAGCTGGCTCCTGAGATCCCCACCAAGAGTGGCCTGATGCTCGGCTTGGGCGAGAACCGCGATGAGGTAATCGCCACCCTCAAGGACCTCCGCGCCGTGGATTGCCAACGGATCACCCTGGGGCAGTACCTGCGCCCCTCACTGGTTCACATTCCGGTGGCCCGCTATTGGACGCCCCAGGAGTTCGATGAGCTGGCGGACGTGGCCCGTGAGTTGGGCTTTGCCCAGGTGCGCAGTGGGCCGCTGGTGCGCAGCAGCTATCACGCCGCTGACTGACGCCAGCCCCGCAGACTGCGCTCCAGAACGGTGGCCAGATCACCACTCATCAGGGCCCCGGCACCGCCCCAGACCATGCGCAGGGGCAGATCCCACAGCGCCGCTTCCACATCACGGGATTTGCTGAAGCCGCGTTGGCGGAAGTAGCGCACCAGCCGGCGGTGCTGCTGCTCGTCGTCGCGGATGGCCAGCAACCGGGCCCGTGAGCAGGGGGTGGCCTCCTGGGCCCAGGCCATGGTGGCCGCCCAGATCAGATCACCCACTCCGGCAGGAGTCTTCGGCATCACCCGCATCGTGTCGAGTTGCAGGCCCGTGGCGGCGGGATAGGCCCATCCCTTCATTTCCCCCAGCAGCAGCAGGCTGCCGCTGGCGGCTTGCCCTGCCACCACCAGCCGCAGGCTCCACAGCCCCAGGGGGCGGCCCACCTGCAACCGCAGCAGCAGTCCCCGTTCGCGGGCTTCGGCTTCTAACTGCTCAAGCATCGATCGGGATCCGGCCACGGTCATGGTCGTTCAGTCATGCTGCCGCCTGCATGGTGCCGACCGAGCTCACCGCTTTCAGGGGCAGTGGCCCGTAGAGATGGGGGAACAGTTCGCCGGTGGGGATGGCATCGGCCCGCAGGGGAGCGTTCACGGCGGCGGGATCAATTTCAAGCAGAAGCACCTCGCCGCAGTCGGCGTAGAACCGCTCAAAGGTGGCCTTCACCTGCTCCTGCCAGGAGCAGTGGATGAAGCCCGCCTGCTTCAAGCTCATTCCCCGGGTGGAGATGCGGTAGCTGGCGTTGGCCTGTGCGGCCTGCCAGTCGGCCTTGAGGGCCAGGTGAAACAGGGGCTGATCCAAGGGCACCGCCACAGCATCGGCGGGGAAGTGGTGTTGTTGCCCCCCGGCATTCCAGAGGTCGGCCCGCTGCATCAGCCGCTCAAAGCGGGGATCCTCGAGGAAACGCTGGAGCCAGTGGCGGAGGGCCTCCAGGCTGTTGTCGTTGTCGAATCCCTCGGGATCGGCGATGCGCCACTGCCGCACGAACGGCCAGAGCGCGGCATCTGCCAGCGAGCAGCGCTCTCCCAGCAGCCAGCCCTGATCAGCGATCCTCTGGTTCCAGTTTTGAAGGATGGCCAGCCCGGCGGCGCGTTGCTCCTCTTTGTTGGTGCCGGGGTAGCGGTCGGTGTACTTGAAGCGGTCGAGATGATGTTTGAAAGCACCGTCGTTCTGCTCGATCAGCGCTGAGGCATCGCCGGCGTTGCGCAGCTCGCGAGGGTCTGCTTGATCCAGGGCCCAGTGCATCACCGCCAGGCTTTCCTCGATCACGGTGCCATCCGGCAGCACCAAAACGGGCACGGTGCCCTTGGGGGAGACCGCCAACATCTCAGCCGGTTTGGCCTTCAGTGCGATCTCTCGCCACTGAACCAACAGTCCTGCCTCCAGCAGAGCCCAGCGGGCGCGCATGGCGTACGGGCAGCGTCGAAAGCTGTAGAGGATCGGCAGCACGGCATCGGGGTGGTCCCTGTCAGGGATTGTCCGATGCGGACTAACTGCTCAGGCCTTCTGCTGGTCGATGTTGTGTTGGTCCATCTGGCGTTGATCGATCTGACGCTGTCGCATGGCGAAGCGTTCCCGGTCGGCATCGGTGAAGCGATCCACGCAGTGAACGCACTGCACCCCCTTGATGTAGCTCGGCAGTTCGCGTTGCTGGGCTGACACCGGTAGGCCGCAGGCGTGGCAAAGGCTGTGCTCTCCAGGTTCGAGTCGGTGGTTCAACGCCACCCGTTGATCAAAAACAAAGCACTCCCCTTGCCAGCGGCTCTCGGCTTCCGGAACCTGCTCGAGGTACTTGAGGATGCCGCCGCGCAGGTGGTGCACCTCCCCGAAACCCTGTTGCTGCAGGTAGCTGCTGGCTTTTTCGCAGCGGATCCCGCCGGTGCAGAACATGGCGATGCGCTTGCTGCCCTGCTGTTCGATCAGGGGCCGCAGCATGGACTCTGCCCATTGCGGGAATTCACGGAAGCTCTCGGTGCTGGGGTCGATGGCCCCCTCGAAGGTGCCGATCGCTGTTTCGTAGCTGTTGCGGGTGTCGATTACCAGGGTGTCGGGATCATCTACCAGGGCATTCCAGTTTTCGGGTTCCACATAGGTGCCCACGCTGGTGCTGGGATCCACGCTGGCCACGCCGATGGTCACGATCTCCTTTTTGCGCCGGGCCTTGAAGCGGCGGAACACTGGTTTTTCGGCCCAGCTGCGCTTCACCTCGAGCCGTGCGTAGTGGTCGTCGCCCAGATCCAACGAGGCACGCAGGTGATCCAGCACCGCATCAACAGCTGATTCCGGTCCACTGATCGTGCCGTTCACCCCTTCATGAGCCACCAACAGAGATCCGACCACGCTGCCTTCTCGAGCCAGGCTAGGCAAGCGGGTCAGCAATGCCTCCCGACGCTCGTCATCCAGGGGCGTGAAGGCATAGAAAGCCGCCACCAGGAGTCGGCTGTCCTTCTCCAGCACAGGCTCCAGGTTGCTCGGATCCACGCTGTTACCGGTTCAACAGTCCTCCAGCCTGCATCAGGCCGGGGCGTGCAAACGCTTTGTTGGTCCTCAGGCTTTCCTGCTGATCCGCACCGAAGCCGGCTTCAGGGGGCAGGCCAGGGCATGGAAGGGCTTGTGTCCCCCTTCAAAGATCAGGCTTCCCATCGGTTGAGCGTTCGCGCTGTCGATCTTCATGGCTGAGCCACAGACCAACACGGTGTAGCTCAATAGGGACGCCACTCACAATGAGTTTTTTGTGCAGTGTTTCCGGTTGGTGACAGTCGGAAATGTCCGCGCATCACCTGTCTGGCCGGATCTCAATAGCGGTGATGGTGGTGGCGCTGCTTGTCGTCTTTGATGGTTTCAAGGATGACCGAGAGAACAAACAGACCGAACAGCGAGGGGATGACGATGGGATCAATCACGGTGCCTCATCGAAGGGCCTTTTCCGGTCTAGCTCTGCGCCCGCTCAACCTGTGTGCCAGTGGAGTGATCGTTACTTGGGGCAGCTGATCAGCGGGGCGAGCAGTTGACCGGAGCTGCCGCGCCCTCCTGCCAGTTGGCGGTCACCCCCGCATCGGCGAGCAGTTGGCGGTCGGCCTCCACGTCCGGGTTGCCGGTCGTGAGCAGAACATCGCCGTAGAAGATCGAATCGGCTCCCGCCTGTAGGCAGAGGATCTGCGCTTCCCGGCTCATCGATTCACGGCCGGCGCTCAACCGCACCCGGGCATGGGGCATCAGGATCCTTGCGGTCGCCACCATCCGCACCAGCTCCAGCGGTTCGAAGGGTGCCTGCTCTTCCAAAGGGGTGCCCTCCACCGCCACCAGCCCGTTCACCGGAACGCTTTCGGGATGGGGGTTCATGCTGGCCAGCACCTGCAGCATGGAGGCGCGGTCCCGCAGGGTCTCACCCATGCCGATGATGCCGCCGCAGCAGAGGGTGACGCCGGCCTTGCGCACCCGCTGCAGGGTTTCCAGCCGTTCCTGATAGGTGCGGGTGGAGATGATCCTGTCGTAGTGCTCGGGGCTGGTGTCGAGGTTGTGGTTGTAGGCCGTGAGGCCGGCTTCGGCCAAGCGTTCCGCTTGTTGGTCGGTGAGCATCCCAGCGGTCACGCAGGCTTCCATCCCCATGTCGCGCACGCCCCGCACCATCTCGAGCATCGCCTCAAAGGGAGCGCCATCGCGGATCTCGCGCCAGGCCCAGCCCATGCAGAAGCGATCAGCACCGGCTTCCTTGGCGGCCCGGGCCCGCTGAAGCACCGGCTCCACCTGCATCTGGGCCTCAAAGGCCGTCACGTCACTGCTGTTGTGGATCGACTGAGAGCAGTAGGCACAGTCTTCTTCGCAGCCCCCCGTTTTCACGCTCAGCAGAGAGGCCAGCTGCACCCGGTAGCCCGGGTTGGCTTCCCGATGCACGGTTTGGGCTTGCCAGAGCAGCTCCATCAAGGGAAGTTCCAGCAGGGTCTGGATCTCCACGGTGGTCCAGTCGTGGCGGATGCTGAGGGTCATGGGCGGATCGGATCAAGACCGCCGAAGCGGCGGTGGCGACGCTGGAAATCGAGCAGGGCGGCTTTCAATGCATCGGCATTGAAGTCAGGCCAGAGCACATCGGTGACGTGAATTTCGGCGTAGGCCAGCTGCCAGAGCAGGAAATTGCTGATCCGGTGTTCCCCGCTGGTGCGGATCAACAGATCGGGATCCTGTTCGCCAGCCGTGAACAGTTCGGCGGCGATGCTGTTCTCGTCGATGCTGTCGGGGTCCAGTTCCCCGGCAGCAGCGCGTTGGGCCAGACGCTGAGCGGCTTGCACCAGCTCCCGTCGTCCGCCGTAGTTGGTGCAGACGTTGAAGTGAATGCCGTTGTTGCACGCCGTCCGGGCGGTGGCGTCGGCAATCAGATCCTGCAGTTTCTGGGGCAGGGCTTTCAGATCGCCGAGAAAGCGAATCCGCACCTGTTCGGCTTCTAGGGCCTGTAGTTCGGCTTGCAACACCCGTTCGAACAGGGTCATCAGGAAGTTCACTTCCTCCCCTGGGCGCGACCAATTCTCCGTGGAGAAGGCATAGGCCGTAAGGGCGTGGATCCCCCAGTCGCTGCATAGTCGCAGGGTGGCTTTCAGCGCTTCAACCCCGGCACGATGCCCCATTACGCGGGGCAAACCGCGGGATTTCGCCCAGCGACCGTTGCCATCCATGATCAGAGCCACGTGCTGCGGGAGCCGACCCGGGTCGAGGTCCGCAGGCAGAAGCGAACGATCGGCCGTGTCAGTGCTGGTGGCCGGAGAGCGGCTCAAGACAGCGATTCGGACGGAGCGCTACCCACCGTACGTCGCGCTGGCGGCATCGATTCGGCGCTGCTGAACAGCTCCCTGAGCAATTCCTGGAGGCGCGAACTGGTGATCGGTCGTTCCAGCTTGCCCTGGTTCGCCAGAGACAGCGTGCCGGTTTCTTCCGACACAACAATGCAGATGCAGCGATCGAAGCGTTCGGTGATCCCGAGGGCCGCCAGATGGCGGGTGCCGAAACGGCTCACGCTGTCCCTGGAGAGGGGAAGAATCACTCCCGCCGATTCGATTCGATTGCCCCGCACCAGCACGGCACCGTCGTGAAGGGGGGTGTCGGCGGCGAACAGGTTGAGCATCAGCTCGCGACTCAGCACCGCACCAATGGGGATGCCGGGATTGAGAAAGTCCTCAGGCCTCAGGTCGCTCCCCAGGTCCACCACGATCAAGGCTCCACGCCGCAACTGCGACAGCCGGCCCGCGGCCTCGGTGATCTGGCTGACGGTGCCTGCCGAGGCGCTGAACTCTTTCTGGGGATTGCCCAGCAACACGGCCAGACGACCGGTCCCCAGCAGCTCCATCAGGCGCCGGAGCTCCCCCTGCCAAAGGATGGCCAGGGAGAGCGAACAGGCCATGACGAGCGCGTCCACCAGCTTTGTGGTGAGGGGCAGGTTGGCGAAGCGCTGGACGAACCAGGCCATCGCCACAAGAAATAACCAACCCCGAAGCAGCCAGAGGGTCCGCTGCTCGTTGACGCGGGAAAAAAGCAGAAAGCCGATGGAAGAGGCAAAGAGAACGTCGAGCACCAGGCGCGGATCCACCACCGCCAACACGTTCACTCCGCCCTTCTCATCACTGCAGTCAACGTAACGCGTTGAATCGTTCTGGCAAAACGTCGTAGCGCAGCAGGTCATCCGGCTGCTCCCGCTTCTGCACCAGTTCAGCTGCTCCGTCGTGCACCAGAACGGCAGCGGGCCTCGGGATCCGGTTGTAGTTCGAACTCATCGAGGCGTTGTAGGCACCGGTAGCAAACACGGCGACGATGTCACCGCTTTCCGTGGTGGGCAGGGGCAGGTCCTTAAGAAGCACGTCGCCGGATTCGCAGTGCTTGCCTACCAGGTTCACGCTTTCGTCTGGCTTGGCCAGGGGGCGATCGGCCAGGCAGCAGGTGTAGAGCGACTGGTAGGTGATCGGGCGAGGGTTGTCGCTCATGCCACCGTCGATGGCCACGTAGGTGCGCACGTTTGGGATCGTTTTGCGCGAGCCCACCGAGTACAAGGTCACACCGGCGGTCGCCACCAGGGAACGGCCCGGTTCGCACATCAACCGCGGCAGCTCGAGGCCCCGTTCATGACAAGCGCTGGTAACGGCTTCGGCCACCACCTGGATCCACTGCTCAATGCTCGGGGGGTCGTCCGACTCCACGTAGCGAATGCCCAGGCCACCGCCCACATTGAGGTCGCTAACGGGATGGCCCAGGTCACGGGCCAGCTTCAGCTTGTCGGCCATCACTGCCGCCAGATCCCGGTGGGGCTCGAGTTCAAAAATCTGGGATCCGATGTGGGCGTGCAGCCCGTTGAGTTGGGCCCAGGGCTTCCCAACCAGGCTGCGGAGCACGGGTTCCACCTGGTCGGGATCGAAGCCGAACTTGCTGTCCAGGTGGCCAGTGCGGATGTATTCGTGCGTGTGGCACTCGATGCCGGGGGTGAAGCGCAGCATCAGGCGCGCCGGTTCGGCTCCAGCGGGCACCAGTTCGGCGAGGCGATCGAGATCGTGCTGGTTGTCCACAACGATCGTCACCTTGTTGGCGTAGGCGAGCAGCAGCTCCTCGTCGGATTTGTTGTTGCCGTGCAGGACCATCCGCTCCCCGGGCATTCCCCCACGCAGTGCGGTCAGCAGTTCACCGGCTGACACCGCATCCAGACCCAGCCCCTCAGAGGCCGCAAGGCTGCTCATCACCAGGGAGCTGTTGGCCTTGGAGGCGTAGATCGGCAGGGATGGCCCTACGTAATGCTTTTCCAGGGCCTGGCGGTAGGCCCGGCACGTGGCCCGAACGGTGGCTTCGTCCACCACATATAACGGTGTGCCGTAACGCTCGGCCAGGTCGCTGAGACGACACCCGCCCACAACAAGACGGTCGGTGCTGTCGAGTTCTGTGGTGATTGGGGTCAGGTTGCGATTGGGGCTCTCCGCATCCCGGTTGGCCTCGAAGGGCCGTTGACTGGTGATGGTTTGGGTCACGGAGTGGCGGCGTCAAAGGGCAATCTAGGAATCGACCCTGCAGAGGGCGGACCGACAGCGCAGATCTTGCGTCTTGACCCGTCCTGGCAGCAAGCCTGTCTGGCACTGGATCAACGGGCGCTCAACGGCCTCTGGACCGCAGAGCAATGGCGGCGTGAGCTGGATGACCCCCGGCGCCTCTGCATTGGTCTTTTGCAGGCCGATGCCTTGTTGGGGGTGGCCTGCGGCTGGATGGTGGCCGATGAACTGCACATCACTGCGGTGGCTGTGGATCCCGACAGGCGTCGCAGCGGCCATGGAGGTGTGCTTTTGAAAGCACTGTTGCAACGGGCACGACAGCACGGTGCCGTGCACGCCACTCTCGAGGTGGCCAGCGACAACGTTCCCGCTCTGGCGCTTTATGCCAAAGCCGGTTTTCGCACCGCAGGCACCCGTTCCGGGTACTACTCCGATGGTCGCGACGCCCTCATTCAGTGGTGTCGCATCCCGTCAGCGCCGTCGCCCACGTCGGCGGCTTGAAGTTGTTCGGTTTCCCGTCCCTGGGAGACAAAAAAAACGGTGAATCTTGTTGGATTCATTGTTATTTTTTGTGCGCTTCAGGCCAGTCTCAGACTGGAAAGTGACCGAACTAACCGAACACTCGCAGCGGTCCCACAACCCTGATAGCTTGGTCACATCACTGCACTGGCCCAGCGATGTTTGAACGCTTCACCGAGAAGGCCATCAAGGTGATCATGCTGGCCCAGGAAGAGGCTCGCAGACTTGGTCACAACTTCGTTGGTACCGAACAAATCCTCCTCGGCCTGATCGGCGAGGGAACGGGGGTTGCCGCCAAGGTCCTCAAGTCCATGGGGGTCAACCTCAAGGATGCCCGGGTTGAAGTTGAGAAAATCATCGGCCGTGGATCAGGCTTTGTCGCAGTTGAGATCCCCTTTACTCCCCGTGCAAAGCGTGTTCTTGAGCTGTCTCTGGAAGAGGCCCGCCAGCTTGGTCACAACTACATCGGCACAGAACACCTGCTGCTCGGTCTGATCCGTGAGGGTGAAGGTGTTGCTGCCCGCGTGCTGGAGAACCTCGGTGTCGATCTGGCCAAGGTGCGCACGCAAGTGATCCGCATGCTGGGTGAGACCGCTGAGGTCTCCGCCGGTGGCGGTGGCGGTGGTGCCAAGGGATCCACCAAAACTCCCACCCTCGACGAGTTCGGTAACAACCTCACCCAGCTCGCCACAGAAGCGAAGCTCGACCCGGTGGTGGGGCGTCACAACGAAATCGACCGCGTCATCCAGATCCTGGGCCGCCGTACCAAGAACAACCCTGTGTTGATCGGCGAGCCCGGTGTCGGTAAGACAGCCATCGCTGAGGACCTTGCCCAGCGCATTCAGCAGGGCGACATTCCCGACATCCTTGAAGACAAGCGCGTTCTGACCCTAGATATCGGTTTGTTGGTGGCCGGCACCAAGTACCGAGGTGAGTTCGAAGAGCGCCTCAAGAAGATCATGGAGGAGATCAAGGCTGCCGGAAACGTGATCCTCGTGATCGACGAGGTCCACACCCTGATCGGTGCCGGAGCTGCAGAGGGGGCGATTGACGCCGCCAATATCCTCAAGCCTGCCCTCGCCCGCGGTGAGCTGCAGTGCATCGGTGCCACCACCTTGGACGAGTACCGCAAGCACATCGAACGGGATGCCGCCCTGGAGCGCCGTTTCCAGCCGGTGAATGTGGGTGAGCCGTCCATCGACGACACCATCGAAATTCTTCGGGGCCTGCGCGAGCGTTACGAACAGCACCACCGCCTCAAGATCACCGACGACGCCCTTGTGGCGGCCGCCACTCTCGGCGATCGCTATATCTCGGATCGCTTCCTGCCCGACAAGGCCATCGACCTGATCGATGAAGCCGGTTCCCGCGTGCGTTTGCTCAATTCCAAGCTGCCCCCTGCAGCTAAGGAAGTGGACAAGGAACTGCGTTCCGTCCAGAAGGAAAAGGAGGATGCCGTCCGCGATCAGGACTTCACCAAGGCCGGTGAACTGCGCGAGAAGGAAGTGGAACTGCGGGAGCAGATCCGTTCTCTGCTTCAGGCCAACAAGGACGAGGTCAAGGCTGACGCAACCTCTGAATCCGGTGAAACAGCTGTAAATGAAGCGCCTGCTCCAGACAGCTCACCGATGGTGAACGAAGAGGACATCGCCCAGATCGTTGCCTCCTGGACCGGTGTTCCGGTGCAGAAGCTCACCGAGAGTGAATCGGTCAAGCTGCTCAACATGGAGGAAACGCTTCACAAGCGTCTGATTGGTCAGGACGAAGCCGTCAAGGCGGTGTCCAAGGCCATCCGCCGTGCTCGGGTCGGCTTGAAGAACCCGAACCGCCCGATCGCCAGCTTCATCTTCTCCGGCCCCACCGGTGTGGGTAAGACCGAGCTCACCAAAGCTCTAGCCACCTACTTCTTCGGCAGCGAGGAGGCGATGATCCGCCTCGACATGTCGGAATTCATGGAGCGCCACACGGTCAGCAAGCTGATCGGTTCGCCTCCGGGCTATGTGGGCTTCAACGAAGGCGGTCAGCTCACCGAGGCGGTGCGTCGTCGGCCTTACACCGTGGTGCTCTTTGACGAAATTGAAAAGGCGCACCCCGACGTGTTCAACCTGCTGCTGCAGCTCCTGGAAGACGGTCGTCTGACCGATTCCAAGGGCCGCACGGTCGACTTCAAGAACACCCTGATCATCATGACCTCGAACATTGGTTCGAAGGTGATCGAGAAGGGTGGCGGCGGCCTCGGCTTCGAATTCTCCGGTGAGAGCGCTGAGGATTCTCAGTACACCCGGATCCGTTCCCTGGTGAATGAGGAGCTCAAGCAGTACTTCCGCCCTGAATTCCTCAACCGTCTCGACGAGATCATTGTTTTCCGTCAGCTCAACCGCGACGAGGTCAAGCAGATCGCCGAGATCATGCTCAAGGAGGTCTTTGGCCGCATGGGCGAGAAGGGCATCACCCTTACCGTGTCCGATGCGTTCAAGGAGCGCTTGGTGGAGGAGGGCTACAACCCTGCCTACGGCGCACGTCCGCTGCGTCGGGCCGTAATGCGCCTTCTCGAGGATTCGCTCGCCGAAGAGGTGCTGTCGGGTCGGATCAAGGACGGCGATCACGCCGAAGTCGATGTCGATGAGAACAAGAAGGTGGTGGTCCGCCACAAAGGTCAGGTGGACACGGCACCGCAACTCGCCGGTGCCAGCGTCTGATGGGTCGATCCATCTCGTCCCACTCCATTGCCCCCGCCAGCATCTTGCGGGGGTATGGAGCCTGGGATGAGGCCTTGCCTCAGATCAAATTTCTCTGCTCACGTCCGCTAGTGCTGGGTCGCAGTGCTTCCACTGCTGATCAGCGTCAGAGTTTGATGTCGGATCTCCTGGCTCAGGGGCTCAAACCCCTCCAGGCTCAGCTTCAGTTCGACTGCTGTGAGCTGGATCTCCAGAGGGTGGCTGCTGAAGCCCAGGGATGTGACGCCGTTCTGGCCGCCGGGGGCGGAAAAGTGCTGGACGCCGGCAAGTTGCTGGCCCATCGCCTTTCCCTTCCCTGCATCACCGTTCCACTGAGCGCCTCCACCTGTGCTGGCTGGACGGCTCTTTCCAACATCTATTCCCCTCAGGGTGCTTTCGAAGGGGATGTGGCCCTCGATCGCTGCCCCGATCTTCTTGTCTTCGATCACGGCCTGGTACGCCAAGCCCCACCCCGCACACTGGCCAGTGGTGTCGCTGATGCCCTGGCCAAGTGGTACGAAGCCTCAGTGAGCAGTGGCGACAGCAGTGATGGTCTGGTGCAGCAGGCCGTGCAGATGGCACGCGTGCTGCGGGATCAATTGCTGATCGACAGCCTCACAGCGCTGAAGGATCCAGAGAGTGAAGCCTGGGTGCGCACCGCCGAAGCCTGTGCCCTCACCGCTGGGGTGATGGGAGGACTGGGCGGTGCCCGTTGCCGCACTGTTGCGGCCCATGCCGTTCACAACGGCCTCACCCAGTTGGAGGCCTGTCACCACGTTCTTCATGGCGAGAAGGTGGGCTTCGGAATTCTTGTGCAGCTCCGCTTGGAGGAACGTCTGGGCGGCAACCGGCTTGCAGGCCAGGCACACCGCCAGCTGTTGCCGTTGCTGCGGCAGCTTGGTCTGCCCGTCAGCCTTGACGATCTGGGTCTGGCGCAGGCCAGTCTCAGTGAGTTGCAGGAGGTGTGTCGCTTCGCCTGCCGCGAGGGTTCCGATCTGCATCATTTGCCCTTCGCTGTGACGCCTGGTGCTTTGCTGGAGGCCCTTGTGGGAGCTGCCGAACTCAGCCCCATCAACCTTTGAAGACGCTTCTGGATCAATTACGGCCGGCTCTGCTTGACCCGCAGGCCGAGTCCCTGGCCGCTGAAGCGCAGTGGTGGACGTTGCCGGGTCTGGGTGTAGATGATCCGTTCCCGGTGGCGGTGCTCGGCCAGGGTTCTCCGTTGTTGTTGCTACATGGTTTCGACAGCAGTTTTCTCGAATATCGGCGCCTGGCTCCCCTCTTGGCCGATAGCTTCCAACTGTTCATCCCTGACCTGTTCGGTTTTGGTTTTTCGCCTCGTCCCCTGGGTCTGACCTACGGGCCAGAGGCTGTGTTGCGGCATCTCGATGCCCTTCTGGAGAGGCTTCCCACGGACGCTCCATTGGGCCTGATCGGGGCCTCAATGGGAGGGTCTGTGGCCGTGGAGCTGGCCCGGCGTCATCCCGAGCGTGTGGCTTCTCTGCTGCTGCTGGCTCCAGCAGGTCTCACCGGGCGTCCGATGCCTGTTCCGCCCTTGTTGGATCGTTTTGGTGCCTGGTTCCTTGGGCGTCCTGGCGTGCGGCGGGGGCTGTGTCGCCAGGCATTCGCTGATCCCGATATGGATGTGGGTGCTCCGGAAGAGCAAATCGCCTCGTTGCACCTGCAATGCCCCGGCTGGGCGGAGGCCTTGGCAGCCTTCGCCCGCAGCGGTGGTTTCGCTGGATGTGGGGCTCCCCTCCCCTCTCAATCACTGCACGTGATCTGGGGTGATAACGATCGGATTCTGCGTGCTCCGCAGAAGCAGGCGCTTCAGGCCTTGCTGGATCAGCCCGTGGAGACCTTCCCCTCCTGCGGCCACCTCCCCCATATCGATCAGCCCCGCAAGGTGGCTGAGCGGTGTCAGGCGCTGTTGCCCAATGGCTGATCCCGTTCTGAATGTGCTGGCAGGGGCCCTGCGCCTGTGGATTCGCAGCCAATGCGACAGTATCGGCAGCCTCGAACTGGCCCTGAATGGCTCCAGCTGGTCGTTGCTGCGGGGACGTCTGGATGGTGTGACCCTCACGGCGAGGGATGCCTGTTTCCAGGGGCTGCCCTTGCAGCATGTTGAGTTGCGCAGCGGTCCGATTGCGGTGGACATGAAACTGCTGAGTCCCGGTCAGATGCTTGCCTTGAAGCAACCCTTCCAGGTGGAGGGCGAGGTGAGCTTCAATGGCCGTCAGCTCAACAGCGCTCTGCTGGCCGAACCCTGGCGTTGGCTCGGAGACTGGATGGCTGAGCAGCTGATGGGCCTGAGCCCGTTGGGGGCGATACTCATTGACGTGGATCTGCTCGAGTTGCAGGTGCCCGTCGCTGCCCATCAAGGCCCTGTTCGCCGTCGCTTCCGCCTCAATGCGGAGCAGGGAACGTTGTGCTTCCGGCCGGAGACTTCCGATGAACCGCGCACCTTGCTTCCGATGGACGCCGCCATTCGAATCGAGCAGGTGCAGCTGGCGGGTGGCCAGCTCGCTCTTAAAGGTGAGGCCAGCGTCTCCCCTTAGCGCTGCTTATGGGGCCAACAGCGGTTTGCACAGAGCGATCGCGTAAAAGACCACAGCTGGGGTGAACAGATAGCTGTCAATCCGGTCCAGGATCCCGCCATGGCCGGGCAGCACGTCACCGGAGTCCTTCACGCCTGCATCGCGTTTCATCATCGATTCGGTCAGGTCTCCTACAAGGGCGAACAGAGCGATCAGTGCCCCCAGCAGCAGGCCCGGCAGGCCACGCAGCGCCCAGCCCATCACTTGGCCGCAGATCAGGCCGATCAGCATGGCCGAGATGAATCCCCCGATCGCTCCCTCGATGGTTTTCCCGGGGGAGATCGGTGAGAGGGGCCTTCGCCCGTAGCGCCGTCCCACGGCCCAGGAGCCAATATCGGTGGCCACGATCATCAGGCAGGCCGACAGCGTGATCTCCAGACCGTTGTCCAAACCGCGCAGACTCAGCCAGTGGCTGGGCAAAAACCCGAGGTAGAACAACCCGAAAATTGATGCCGCAATGTCGGCAATGGAACCCGTAACCGGTTGCAGCAGCAGCCAACCGCAGATGGCGGCTCCAGAGAGGGGCAGAACAGCATGGGCCACATCAGCCGGTAGCCCGCCCTGAATCGCCCACTGGGTGGTGAACAGCAGCAGTTGACAGGCCACCAGGGTGGTTTTGGTGGCGGGGCGAATTCCCTTGAATTGCGCCATCCGGAAGAACTCCAGCAGGCCAAGGTGCACCATTCCGCCCAGCGCGGCTGTGAACCACCAGCCCCCCAGGCTCACGACAAGTAGGCCAAAGCCGCCCACACACAAGCCACTGATCAACCGCTTGCGCAGGACTGCTCGGGCCGCTGGTGCTTGGCTCTGATCGAGGACACCCTCATGGATCACGCTGATTGGAGGCGTCCTGATTCACACTATCAATCGCTGTTGATCGTGATCTCGAGGCTTGAGGGCACCTCTGCCGTCTCAGATCAACCCCCTCTCATCACAGCAAGTCCATCTGGAATCTGGTCTCCCCAGAACAGCTGCTGGCGCTCAAGCCAGAGCTGCCGCTGGCGATCGAGGCGTTCGCCGGGAATCAGCAAGGGTATGCCCGGTGGGTAGGGGCAGAGCAATTCCGCCGCAATGCACCCCTCTGCATCCTTCAATGCCACATGCTGATGCTCCGCCGTCCAGGCCTGGGTCGGGGACTGGGCTGTGGAGGTGACCAGCGGAAGCGGTGGGGCTTCGAACGCCGGTAAGGGAGCGCGATCGGGGAAGTGCCGCAGCAGGTTCTGCCAGTGGTCTCGCATCTGTCGCCCCAGCCCTCTGTGGCGTGCCAGCCCCAGGCAAAGGGTGAGGCTGGCTGGTTCCGGCAATTCGCCCACCAACCCGCGGGGGAGGAACCAATCGTCGGCATCCAGGCCTGTGATGCCCGCCTGCCCCGTGTGCAGGATCAGGCGCAGCGGATCCTGGTTGCTCAGCAGAGGCACGCCGCTGTGGCGCAGGCCATCGGCGAGCGCTACAGCCTCCTGCAGACGCTGCAGCAACTGACGGCGTCCCTTGCGTCGTTGCCAGTGTTGAAGGGCTTCTTCGCAGGAGGCAAGCAGCAGCGCACTGGGGCTGGTGGTTTGCAGCAGGCCCAGGCTGCGTTCCACGCGCATGGGATCCAGACGCTCCCCTTGCAGCCAGAGCACTGCCGTTTGCGCCAGTGCTGCAGCCGACTTCTGCAGGGAATGCACCACCAGATCGGCGCCGCAGTGCAGGGCGCTGGGGGGGAGGGGATGCTCCACCCCAGCGGCGAAATGACAGCCGTGGGCTTCATCAACCAGCACGCAACAGCCCTGTTGCTGCAGCCGCTGAATCACCGCCGTTGGGTCATTGGCATAGCCCTGGTAGGTGGGATGCACCAGAACCGCAGCACGGATGGGTGCTCCATCGCGGGGCAGGGTTTGAAGAACCCTTTCGATCCAGGCCGAATCCACCGGTGCCGGCTGGCCCCGGTCGCTTTGAAAGGGGAGATCGAACAGCACCGGCCGCAGGTCCCCAAGAACGCAGGCCTGAATCAGGCTGCGATGCACGTTGCGTGGCAGCAGCACCCGCTCTCCGGGCCGGACCATGGACAGCAGTGCGGCCTGCAGCAACCCCGTGGCCCCGTTCACCCCAAACCAGCAGCGCGCCACCCCCATCTCTGCCGCGGCGGAGCGTTGGCTGTCCGCGATGGCGCCGTCCGCCTCCAGCGGACCGCCAAGGGCTGGCAGTTCCGGCAGGTCCCAGACGCCGGCGCGGCGTCGCAGCAATTGACGCAGTCCATCCGGAAGGGCAGCCCCCCGTCCGTGGGCCGGCAGAAACAGGGGCTGACCGAGGCGACGGGTGAGCTGGGGTAGAAGCGCCATCAAATCCCCCTGATCTTCTTAAAGTCTCTCTCTGTACTCAGCGCGATGCGATGCGTTACGACCCTGGGCGGGATCTCGGCTGGCTGCTGCTGCGTCCCTGGGTCGCCATTCCGCGCCTGGTTCAGGTGCTGTGGTCCTTGGCGGGGCTGGTGCTGGTGCTGCTGCTGCGTGGAGGCAGCAATGACCCCGCCGTTCAGCAGGGGCTGGCGCGTCGCATTCTCAACACCCTGACGGGTCTGGGGCCCTGCTTCATCAAGCTGGGTCAGGCACTCTCCACCCGACCTGATCTGGTGCGTCGGGACTGGCTGGAGGAACTAACGCGCCTGCAGGACGATCTGCCGGCCTTTTCCCATGCCACCGCGCTGGTTTGCATCCGTGAGGAACTCGGTGCGCCGGCCGAGGAATTGTTTGAGGAGTTCCCCGACACGCCGATCGCCGCTGCCAGCCTGGGCCAGGTGTACAAGGCCCGTCTGCAGGGCCAGCATTGGGTTGCGGTGAAGGTGCAGCGGCCCAATCTCACCTTCATCCTGCGGCGGGATCTGGTGTTGATCCGGGCTTTGGGGGTGATGACGGCGCCGCTGCTGCCGCTCAACCTCGGTTTCGGGCTGGGCGGAATCATTGATGAGTTCGGCCGCAGCCTGTTCGAGGAGATCGATTACGGCCTGGAAGCGGCCAATGCCGAGCGGTTTTCGGCGCTTTTCGCGGACAACGACGCGGTCTACATCCCCAAGGTGGAGCGGATGCTCAGCTCCACTCGGGTGCTGACCACCACATGGATCGATGGCGCCAAGATGCGCGACAGCGAAGAGCTGCGTTCCCAGCGTCTTGACCCAACGGCGTTGATTCGCACCGGCGTGATCTGCGGCCTGCAGCAACTCCTGGAGTTCGGCTATTTCCACGCCGACCCCCACCCCGGCAACCTCTTCGCCCTGCCGGGTCGCACCGGCGATCTCGGTCATGTGGGGTACGTCGACTTCGGGATGATGGATTCCATCAGCGACAGCGACCGGCTCACCCTCACCGGTGCTGTGGTCCACCTGATCAACCGTGATTTCTCCGGGTTGGCCAAGGACTTCCAATCCCTCGGGTTTCTCAGCCCCACGGCCGATCTCACACCGATTATTCCTGCCCTTGAAGAGGTGCTCGGCGGCAGCCTTGGCGACTCGGTTGGATCGTTCAACTTCAAGGCGATCACCGACCGCTTTTCGGAGCTGATGTTCGATTACCCCTTCCGGGTGCCGGCGCGCTTCGCCTTGATCATCCGGGCCGTCGTCAGCCAGGAAGGTCTTGCCTTACGGCTGGATCCGAACTTCCGGATCATCGCTGTGGCCTATCCGTACGTGGCCCGTCGTCTGTTGGCGGGAGACACCAGCGAGATGCGCGAGAAGCTGCTGGAGGTGATCTTTGATGAATCAGGTCGCCTGCGCCTGGATCGGCTGGAAAGTTTGCTGGATGTTGTGGGTCAGGATGCTCCCGCTCCGGGCAAGGAACTGATCCCTGTGGCCGGAGCAGGCCTGCGGCTGCTGCTCAGCCGAGACGGTGCTGATCTGCGCAAACGTCTGCTGATGACGCTGATCCGTGACGATCGTCTGCACACCGATGACGTGCGTGCCCTGGTCGGCCTGCTCGGACGCACCTTCGGCCCTGGGCGTCTGGCCGGCGGGCTGTTGCAGCGTCTCAACCCGTTGGCCGCAGCGTGATCCCGAGATCACGACTCCAGCAAGATTGCCGACCCCACCGCTAAGGTCTCTGCTCTTTGATATTGGCGTCGATGCCTGAGGAGATCAGCGCCCAGGAGCTTGAGCAGCTGCTCCAGATGATGACCCTGCCCCAGCCCCCCTACCTGCTGGCGGGCATCGGTTTGTTGATGGGTGTCCTCTGCGGCCTCACCTTCGGCCGTCAGGTGCAGAACAAATTGGATGGCTGGAAGCAGGACCGGCTACCCCTGATGCCCCTGGGGACTGCCGAGATCAACCTCAGCTACGCCGGCACCCTCATCGGGGTGACCCTGTTTATCGGCTGCTGCCTACAGATCTTCGGGTTTGCCTCAGGCGCTGCCTTGCTGGTGGCCCTGCTGCTCTCGCTGCTGACCGGTGGTGCCTTGTTCTCTCAGCTGGAGCGCCTTATGCAGCAGGTGGAAGCGGGCAAGTTCAAAGCGGTTGATTTCGATAACTTCGACGAATTCTTCTGAGCCTTGTTTCGCCTGGCCTTTTCATCTGTTGTGGGCCCCCTAAGCGAAGTAGTTCTTCTGCTTTGTCGGGATGCGTCCCCTGGCAAAATTGGTTAGTGCCTCTCTTGTGGATGTGACAACCCTGTCAGCGGCTGTCTCCACCTGTCGTCTCCTCGTGGTGGAAGACGACGACAGCATTCGGGAAACAGTCGGAGAAGCCCTGCGTGCAGAAGCCTACGAGGTGCAAACTTGCGCCGATGGCGCTTCAGCCCTCAATCTGATCACCGCTGAAACTTCAGATCCGGTGGATCTGATCGTGCTCGATCTGATGATCCCGGGCTTGGGGGGGCTTGAGCTTTGCCGCGAGCTCCGTCGCATCAACAACACCACCCCGATCCTGGTGATCAGCGCCCGTGACAGTGAGACCGATCTGGTTTTGGCGCTTGAGGTGGGCGCCGACGATTACCTGGTCAAACCCTTTGGGCTGCGCGAGCTGGTGGCGCGCTGCAGGGCCTTGCTGCGGCGATCCCGTCAATCGGAGACGTCGGCTTCTCAACCGCATTCCTTTAGTTACGCCAACCTTTGCCTGTTTCCCAGTGAGTGCAGGGTCACCCGGGATGGCACGGATCTGACCCTCTCCCCCAAGGAATACAAGATCCTCGAGCTGTTCATTCAGAACCCCAAGCGCGTCTGGAGTCGCGATCAGTTGCTGGAGAAAATCTGGGGTGTCGACTTCATCGGTGATACCAAAACCGTGGATGTTCACATCCGCTGGCTGCGGGAAAAGGTTGAGCAGGAGCCCTCATCGCCTCAGTTGATCCGTACGGTTCGCGGTTTCGGGTATCGCTTCGGCTGAGGGCGCTGTGGTGATCTCTGCTGCACTCGGCTTTGCAGCTGGCATCGGGATCATGCTTCTGCTGCAGCGTCGACGCCGTGTTCTGGCGTCCAAGCAAACGTCCAAGGAGCGCTCCATCGTCTTGAACGCTCCCCAGCTGCTGGCCTGGATTGATGCGGCCACCCAGGGCTGGATGATCCTGGCCCCGGACCACTCCATCGCATATATCAACGACCGGGCCGAACGGCTGCTGCACATCCCCTCCAATCGCCTGGTTCGTGGCATGAAGCTCCGGGATGTCCTAGACATTCCTGTCTTGGAGGAGTTGATCTTCAGCAGCCGCTATCAGCTGCGTTCCCAACGTTGTGAATGGGATCAACAGGGGACCCCCCTGGAGGCTGTTCTTCTGCCGGGCAGTGACGAATGCTGGCTGGTGCTGATCCAGAGCCGTCAGTCCCTCGAAGCCCAGCAACAGCAACAGGAACGCTGGGTGAGTGATGTGGCCCATGAGCTCAAGACCCCCCTCAGCGCCCTGATGCTGGTGAGCGATCGGCTGGAACTGGCCGTCAAGGAAGACGACACGGCTTTGGTGCAACGGCTGCAGAAGGAACTCCGGCGTCTTCAGCTGCTGGTGGAGGACCTGCTGGAGCTGTCGCGGTTGGAGAACAGCCTGCCTCAGGACGACAGCGAGCATGTGCCCCTTACCCTGGAGGATCTGGTGGACAGCGCCTGGGGGTCCATTGGCCCGATCGCGGAGGAACGGCGGGTGACGCTGCAGCTTGACCGCAGTGAATCTGGACCCCTGCGTGGCGATCAGCGCCGTTTGCACCGTGCGGTGCTCAACCTTCTCGACAATGCCCTGCGCTACTCCCCTGATGAGAGCAGCATCGACGTGTGCGTTCGCCAGAGCGGCGGCTGGTGGTTGCTCAGCATTCGTGACCATGGACCTGGCTTGAGTGAGACCGATCTCACGCGCATGTTTCAACGCTTCTATCGGGGGGATCCCTCCCGCACCCGCTCCAACCGCAGCGGAAGTGGCCTGGGGCTGGCCATCGTGCAGCAGATCGCCGTCAACCATGGCGGCCGCATCGAAGCCCGCAACCATCCCGCCGGTGGAGCCTGCATGGATTTGCTCCTGCCCCGGGAGCCACTGTAATGACGCGCCAGCGCCTGCAGAAACTGATCGCTGCTGCCGGCCTTTGCTCCAGGCGCCGGGCTGAGGAATGGCTGCAGGCCGGCCGCGTGACGGTGGATGGTCAGGTCGCCGGCGTTGGCGACCAGGCCGATCCGCAGCAGCAGACGATTCATGTGGATGGTCAGCTGTTGCCATCCCGTGGTGTGGCGCGGGTGTTGCTGATGAACAAGCCGGTGGGTGTGATCTGCAGCTGCGATGACCCGCAGGGTCGCCGCACGGTGCTTGACCTGCTGCCTCCGGAGCATCGGGCTGGTCTTCACCCCGTTGGCCGTCTGGATGCTGATAGCCATGGCGCGCTTCTGCTCACCGATCTGGGTGAGCTCACCTTGAAACTCACCCACCCGCGTTACAGCCACGCCAAGACCTACCGGGTGTGGGTGAAGGGTGTGCCACCGGAGCCGGTCCTCGATCGCTGGCGTCGGGGTCTGCCTCTGGATGGTTGTTTGACCCGCCCCGCTCGGGTACGCCGGTTGCGGACTTGGGGTGACCGCTCGCTTCTGGAGATTGAGCTGCGGGAAGGGCGCAATCGACAGATCCGCCGGATGGCGGAAGCCCTGGGACATCCGGTGCTGGACTTGCAGCGCACAGCCATTGCTGGTTTGCCGCTCGGTGATCTGGCCGAGGGGTGCTGGATCTGGTTGAGCGAGGGAGAATGGAAGCCCTTGCTCGAGCGGGCTGACCCGATGGATTGGCCCAACAGCACATGCGACTGAAGCGTCCAGGACTTTGGTGGCGACGTCCGCGCAAGGGCTCCAGCCCTGATTCCGCAACGGTTGAGTCCCAGGAGCAGCAACACCAGGATCTGGGACTGATGCTGCGACGGCGCCGCGAGGAGCTGGGCCTCTCGCTTCGTGATCTGGCCAATGAGACCCGGATCACCACCCCCGTGATCGAGGCCCTGGAGCGGGGCTGGAGTGATCGTCTGCCCGAGCGGGCCTATCTCGCTTCGATGCTTCCTCAGATCGAGCGTCGCCTGGCCCTGCCCGGTGGATGCCTCAACCCCCTCCTTCCCCCGCCGGTGTTGCTGCGCCGCGGACCAGCCAAAGCGGGCCTGGGTCGCTTCACCCTGGGCAACATCGATGTGTTCACTACCTGGCAGGGAACGGTCGTTTACGCCGCTGTGATCGCCATCAGCCTGTTAGCCATCAACCGTCAACAACTGGACCTGGCCCTGCGCAACAGCCTCAGCCTCGAGCCCGTGCGTGCTGATGTTGAGGCGATCAACCGTGGCCCGAACCTCGTGGGTTCATACGAAGGCATCGCGGCCCTGCGCCCCCTGGAGCAGGTTCAGAAACGCACGCCTCAGCAGTTGCTTGATCTGGTGCGGGGCGCCCTGCCGCAGTCCCAGGGGGTGCTGGAGGTTGTTTTGGCAGAGCCAACAGAGCTGCAGCTCTCAAGCGGTGGGGGAGATCGGGTTCAATTCGCGACGAGCGCCGGCACGCTGACCTTGCAGTTGCAGCCCCCGATCGAGGTGCGCCTCGATCCCCCGGCTGGTGCTGAGGATCAGCTGCTCTGGAATGGAGAGCCTCTGCCTGTGGATCAAGAGCGGCCGGGGATCTACCGGGTTAACAAATTGCCTGCTCCCGAGAGCGACCGTCCCCAGACCGCTCCCCTGCTCCCGTAGCCGCCCAGGGCATTCCTCAGCGCGGCATCAAAGCTGCCAAGCCTCCAGCTCCAGTTGCCTTCGCAGGTGCCAGGGGTGTTGAACCTGGCCCGGTCGTCGAGGTGCATCAGGTCCTGCAAGGGGGCGATCACCAGGCCTGCGGTCGTGGCAAAGGCCATGTCGAGCAGATGCCAGGCTGGGGCACTGATCTCACAATTCACCCGCGTGGCGATGCGGCCCCGGCTGTCAGCATCCAACGCGTTCCACCAGCCCAGCGTTGTGGGGTTGTCGTGAGTGCCGGTGTAGACGATCCAGCGATGCCCATCGGTGTTTTCCGGCAGATAGGGGTTGTCGGATGCGCCGTCGAACGCGAACTGCAGCACTTTCATACCCGGCAACCGGAAGGCATCGCGGAGTTTCTCCACATCCGGTGTGATCACGCCGAGATCCTCGGCAATCAAGGGGAGGGAGCCACCGGCATCTCTGCGCAGTTTGCGCAGCAGGGCGTGACCCGGTGAGGGCTGCCACTGTCCGTTCTCTGCGGTGCTGTCTCCTCCGGGGACAGCCCAGAAGGCCGCAAGTGCCCGGAAGTGATCCAGGCGCAGCAGATCAACCATCTCCCGCTGGCGCGCAATTCTTTGCCGCCACCAACGGAAGCGCGTGATCCGATGCTGTCCCCAGCGGTACACCGGTGAGCCCCACAGCTGTCCGGTTTCCGAGAAGTAATCGGGCGGCACACCGCTTTGAGTGGTGAGCTGGCCGTTCTCCTCGATGGTGAAGAGCGATCGGTTGCTCCAGACATCGGCGCTGTCACTGCTCACATAGAAGGGCAGATCGCCAAACAGCTGGATGCCCAGGTTGGTCGCCTGACGGCGGATCGCCTGCCACTGCCGGTCGAGCTGCCATTGGATCAGCTGTTCCCGCAGCAACGCGTCCTGGTGTTGTTTCGCCCAGGCCTTGAGGGCTTTGTTGTCATGCCGGGCAAGCGGCAGCGGCCACTCCCACCAAGCGGTCTTGTGTTGATTGTGCAGAACCTGGAAACGGGCATGGTCCTGCAGCCAGCTGCGCTGCCGTTGCGCCCAGCGCTTGAAGGCGACATGTCGCACTGGATCCTGCTCAGGCCAGGCGTCAAGCAGGGCATCCCCCAGGGCAATGGCCCGTTGCTGGGCCAGGTTGAACTCCACACGCTCCGCACCCTCCAGCGGTGCATCACCCCCTGGAGTGGTCCTGAGGGCTTCATCGCCGATGAACCCCTCGATGGCCAGGTCCTGGCCGTCGAGGAACCAGGGGTTCAGCGCATTGCAGGAGGGAGAGCTGTAGGGCGAGCCGGTGGGATCCGGCGGGGCCAGGGGGAGCATCTGCCAGACGCCGATGTCATGGTCGGCCAGCAGCTGGAGCCAACGGCGGCAGGGCTCACCAAAGCTGCCGCAGACGGGGCTGCCCGGCAGGGCGGTGGGATGCAGCAGCACCCCGGTGCTGCGCCCCCTCCCGGCCTTGGCCGGGTCAACGGTGGACTGATCCATGGCGGGGGCTTGGTCACCCAAGGATGGCGGCTTCAGAACAGCGCCGCATCCCCCAGGTCCTGCCCGTCCATGCCTTCCCGGGCCACACGCTCAAAGAACTGGTCCAGAGTGTCGGTTCCATAGGACGGAGTTGCATCCGCGTCGTAGCACTGCTTTCGCTCGTCCCAGACGAGCATCGATTCGCTGGCGTAGTAGCGGCCGATCCGACCAAATTCCGCCGTGTCGTTGATGCCTGGGAATAGTCGAGCCAGGGTGTTTAACACGGCGATCGGCGCATCCATCAGGGCAATCGGCACCGACAGCATCCTTTCGGGCTTGTTCAGAGCGCGGAAGAGCATCTCTCCCTGCTCCCGTGCGCTCAGCGCCGGACCCGGCCCCCCAATGGGCAGCACCTGGTTGCATTTGGACTCGTCATGGATGCAGTCCGCTATGAACCGTGCCAGATCGGCTTCGCTGATCGGCTTGCAGCTGGCCAGTTCTCCACCTCCGAACATCACGTAGGGGCCGCCCTTTCGGCAGCTTTCCACCTGTCCGCCCAGGCTTTTGAAAAAGGCGGTGGGGCGAACGATGGAGTGGCTCATCTCCTCATCCGCCTGCAATACGGCTTCGAAGGCCAGCTTCGCCTTCTGAAATTCCAGCATCGGCTTCTGCACACAGATGGCCGAGAGCAGCACGTAGTGGGCCACCCCTGCCGCCCGTCCCTGCTTATAGGTGTTGAGGGTGGCTGCGTGGTCAATCGCCCAGGAATCCTTGCGGCCGCCAGTGCGGGACGCCAGGCAACTCACCACCACATCCGTGGGTTGATGGAAGGCCTCGGCTGCGATCGAGGCTGGATCGGTGACATCCCCGAAGCGCACCTCAGCTCCCGGGAAATCGGCGATCACCTCGTCCCTGTTCTGGCGACCACCGATGCCGCTGCGCTCGCGGGCGAAGGCGATGACCTGGTAGCCCCGTTCCACCAGTTCCTTCACCACAAAGCGGCCGATGTAGCCCGTGGCTCCAAATACCACCACGCGCACCTTTTCGGGTGGTCGGCTGCGGTAGTCGTGGCGGAGGGACATCGATGACGGCTTCACGGGGCCCAGGCTAGGAACTAGAGATCTGGGCGAAACTAAGCGCCATTGCGGTTCGTCCAGCGAAATGAACTGGTTGTCGCCACCCTGAGTTCGCGGTGCGCTGTGTGTAAGTGCTGCCGTGCTGGGGATTGGTGTGACCGGGTGGTTGATGGCGACCCTCTGGCCAAAACCCGATCGTGTTGCCGCGGGCACTCCACTGAGTGCGGATCAACCCGAAACTCTGGCCCCCTTCCCGGAGGTCCCGGTCAAGGTGTTGGTAATCGGTGTTGATGCGGATCGGCTGGGTGCCGCCTCCAATCAGGCCGCGCCCAAGCCCCCACAATGCCGATGCACTGCTGCTGCTTCGCATTGCCGCCCAGGAGCCGCTTCAGATGCTCCAGATCCTCACGGAGCTCGGTGTTCAGCTCCCTGGCGAACAGAATCCGGGTCGCATGGCTCAGTTGTGGCGACGGGGTGGCGTCAGTCTTTCAGCGATGCCATCCGCGACATTGTTGGTCTTCAGCAGGGTGATCCCAAGTGCTATTTGGTGATGCCCCGTGCCGCCCTACGCCGCCTGGTGGATGGTCTGGGCGCGGTGGAGGTGGTGTTGAGCGACTCCTACAAACGCCAGGACAAGACGCAGCACTACACCGTCATTCTCCAGGCCGGACGACAGCGTCTAAACGGTGCCCAGGCTGAACAGCTGGTGCGCCATCTGCCCGATCCCAGGGCTGTCCATCAGCGTCGCCAGCGCCAAAACATCCTTGTTGAGTGTCTGATCGAACAGCTAATGGCCCCCAGTGGCATCGAAGTGATCCCTGGTTTGGTGAACCAACTGAACACTGAGGTGGAGACCAACCTCAGTCGTTCGGAGCAGCTAAGCCTGGCCGCGGCGATCATCGCCAGCCCTGAACCCCCACGGATCAGCCGCCTGCCGCTGGCCGAGCGGGCTGGTGAGCAGGCCTTGCGACAGATCGACGCCGGTGCCAGCCTTCCCCTGTGGCCCCAGCGTTAAGCCGGGTTGCGGAGTTGCAGCCGCCGGGCGAGGGCGTCGACGCATTCGGTCTGATACGGATGCTGTTCATCGGGGATCCAGCCCAGCCAGCTGAGGCCGTCTCGGCGTCGCGCTGGGCCGTTCCAAGGGCCCTGGAGCTGTACCAGGCCGAGCAGCGGCACCTGCAGTTCCCGGCAGAGGGCGGCGTAGGCCGCGGCTGCGCCAGAGATTGAACCGTCCTGTTCAGCACTGGTCAGCAGCAGCACCGGCTGGCGCCAGTCGGCCAGGGCCTGCAGCCAGCTGGCATCACCCTCCAAGGTCGGCCGGGCTGCGTCGCCGCTGAGACGCACCAGCCCTGTTGCCGCCGGGTTGGTCTGCAGAACCTCAGCCGGTGATGCACCACTGGCCACCGTGGTGAGAGGGCATCGGCAAGCCCGTGCCAGGGCTTCGCAGGCCTGACGCATTTTGAGTTCAGGCAGGGGGCCCGCACCCACCAACAGTGGGAAACCTGTGGACATGGGGGCACTGCTCACCTCTACCATCGGATTACAGCAGAATTCGTTCCGCGGGCGCCGTGACAAGTTTCCTGACAGCAGCCCGTGCCGAACAGGAGCAGATGACCCCTGACAGTCGCCGCCTGCGCCTGTTCAGCGGCACCTCGAACCCTGCTCTGGCCAAGGAGATTTCCGCCTATCTCGGGGTGCCTGATG
Source organism: Synechococcus sp. (assembly GCA_047285305.1). Classification (GTDB taxonomy): domain Bacteria; phylum Cyanobacteriota; class Cyanobacteriia; order PCC-6307; family Cyanobiaceae; genus Parasynechococcus. The sequence continues at coordinate 1,738,908 of JBJBDL010000003.1, read as the reverse complement.
GTCCCCGCGTCTGCAAGCGTTTTGCCGACGGTGAGCTCTACGTGCAGATCCAGGAGTCGATCCGTGGCTGCGATGTGTTCCTGATCCAGCCCACCTGCGCACCGGTGAACGATCACCTGATGGAGCTGCTGATCATGGTGGATGCCTGCAGAAGGGCCTCCGCACGGCAGATCACTGCGGTGGTGCCTTATTACGGCTACGCACGAGCCGACCGCAAGACCGCTGGTCGTGAATCGATTACTGCCAAGCTCACGGCCAACCTGTTGGTGACGTCGGGCGTTGACCGCGTGCTGGCGATGGACCTGCACTCCGCCCAGATTCAGGGCTATTTCGATATCCCCTGCGATCACATCTACGGCTCTCCCGTGCTGGTGGACTACCTCTCCACCCAGGATCTGGGAGATGTGGTGGTGGTGTCCCCTGACGTTGGGGGCGTGGCGCGGGCCCGGGCGTTTGCCAAGCAAATGAATGATGCTCCGCTGGCGATCATCGACAAGCGCCGCACCGGCCACAACATGGCCGAAAGCCTCACAGTGATTGGTGATGTGGCCGGGCGGACGGCGATCCTGATCGACGACATGATCGACACCGGCGGCACGATCTGTGCGGGGGCACGGCTGCTGAGGGAGCAAGGGGCCAAGCGGGTGCTGGCCTGCGCCACCCATGCCGTCTTCTCTCCACCCGCCAGCGAACGTTTGTCCGTTGAGGGCCTGTTTGAGCAGGTGGTGGTGACCAACAGCATTCCGATCCCGCAGGACCGGGTCTTCCCTCAGCTGAAGGTGCTCTCCGTGGCCAACATGCTGGGCGAAGCGATCTGGCGCATCCATGAAGAGAGCTCCGTGAGCTCGATGTTCCGCTGATCGTTGGCCGCGGGCCCATGGACTGTTGAACGAGCGGGCTTGGTTCGGCTTTATCACGGTTGATTCGCGCCATCCTTAAATGCACAGTGCTTCAGCGGCGTTGGCTCAGCGTTGGAGGCCTCTGTTTGGTGTTGCTCTGGCCAGCCTGATGGCGGGGCTGCCGGCACCTCTGATGGCCGAGTCTCGATTGGACCGGTTGCTCCGAAACCGCAGCACGATGGGGGTGTGGCTGACCAACAGCCCCAGCCAGCTCTATTACGACCGGAAGCGCATCACCGCTGCGATGCAACAGCTGCAGGATGCAGGCTTCAATCGCGTTGTGCCCAATGTCTGGAGCCGCGGCACCACGTTTCATCGCAGCCGCTTCGCTCCAGTGGAGCCGCCACTTCAGAAGGCTGGGGTCGGTCTTGATCCCATCTGCACCCTGGCGGCGGAAGGTCGGCGCCGCGGCATCAAGGTGATGCCCTGGTTTGAGTACGGCCTGATGGAGCCGGCCGATTCATCCGTTGTGCGCAACAACCCCAGCTGGGTGTTGGCCAAAGCCAATGGCCAACGTTGGATGGCGATGCACGGGAACCATCGGATGGCTTGGCTCAATCCAGCCCATCCGGGGGTTCGTGACCGCTTCATCGGTTTGGTGGTGGAAACCCTGAAGCGCTGTCCGATGGATGGTCTGCAACTGGACGATCACTTCGCCTGGCCGGTTCAGTTCGGTTATGACCCCACCACCGTGGCGTTCTACCGGCAGGAGACGGGACTGGCACCTCCTCGGGATCACAGCAATCGGCAGTGGATGAAATGGCGTCGCAATCAACTCACCTCGCTGCTTCGTGAGTTGCGGCAACGTCTCAAGCAGGAACGCCTCTCCACACGAATCAGCCTGTCTCCAGGCCCCTTCCGTTCGGCCTACAACCTCTGGCTGCAGGACTGGGAGCTCTGGGCTTTGGGCGGGCTGATTGAAGAGTTGGTGGTGCAGAACTATGCCTATTCGGTTCGAGGATTTGCCAAAGACCTGGATCAGCCGGCGCTGCGCAAAGCCCGCAGCTGGGGCGTCCCTTTGCAGATTGGCGTGTTGGCGGGATTCGGCAAACGCACTACCTCGATGCCTGTTCTAGAGCAAAAGGTCCGTCTGGCCCGCCAACGCGGTCATGGCGTGATTTTCTTCTACTGGGAAGGGTTATGGGGCAAGCATGTGGCGGAGCGGTACCGAGATCCTCGTCGCGCAGCATTCACCAGGCTTGGATCTGATTGACCAGCAGATCTTCCTTGACACTTCTCTTTGGCTTGCATGAAACAGTTCACAGAAACCAGTTCCGAGCCCTATGACCGTCACCACTACCGCGTCTGGTTGCGTGATGGGTCGTTTAAGGATGTCGAGAGCTACGACGAAGCGCAACGCGTTTGGTACTCCAGTAAGACACGTCCAAAAACAATTGAGGTGATGCAACTGAAGGGGCGAAGATATCCCAAAGGCTTTTAGATAGTTTGTTCAGCGTGCTGTTGATTAATCGGCTTTGGACCGATTCAGCCAGCCGCAGTAAGCTTGCGCGAAAGGGTCACGTTGAGGCAACAGTATCGCTAAAGTGATACGTCAGTCAACATAAGGTTTCTAGGAATAACCCTACAATAATGAATAGGCTGCAAAGTTTCGTGATTTTGAGTAATGAATCAGTTTGAGCTCAACCAGATTCGTTCAAAGCTGCGTCGGCTTGAACTCGATGATCAATTCATCGAGCTGTACATCGACAGGTTGATCAGGAATAAAGAACCGTTTGTGACGGCATCGAAGGCTATTGATCGTTGGGAAAAGAAAGATTCAGTCCAATTTATGCTTCAAGCGCTCGCTTGTGGCTTAATTGCAGCCCTGGCTGGTGGTTGGTTTGCTGTTGTTCAGTAGCAAAGTGAATTGAGTCATGAGCGATGCAAGCTTGATTACCCTCTTCAGCTTGGGGTTGGCCTCAACGTTGACTGTTTTGTTCTTGGCCTTTCGACGCACCTTTCGCCTAGAGCAAGAACGCACTTTGATGCGGAAAATGCGGCGTCGCCTTGATCGGATGTTCCTGCAGTAAAAGCCATAAAGCAGACCTCACCATCACTTTCACTCTGCGATGTTGGCCTTGTAGGTGAGCAGCAGTGCCAGACAGAGTGTTCCGATCAGTGGGCCCGGTGGCAGGTCAACAGCAATCGCCAGCATCATTCCGCCACCACACAGAAGCAGCCCCGTGCTCGCGCTGCGCAGCATGAGTTCCTTCAGGCTTCGGCTGCGCTCCACGTGCATCAGCACCGGAGCGCACAGCAGGCCAATCACCAGAATCACCCCCACGGCAGTGATGGCGCTGATTACAACTAGGGCGGTTATCAGGCTGCAGATCAGCCGAATCAGGAGCACTGGTCGTTTGGCGATGGCCGCTCCTTCGGGGTCGATGCCAACAAACACCAGGTCGCGGTAGCCCCAAATCAACATCGCCAATAGAGCTCCGGCTGCAAAAGCTGTTCGCAGCAGATCTGTTGTGTTGGCGGCAAGCAGGTCGCCGAACAAAATTGTTTCCAGGTCCACCCGGGCGTCCAGCAGGGGAACCAACAGCACTCCCAGAGCCGTGAAGCCTGCCAGCACGGTATTCATGGCGCCTTCTTCTCTGCCTGTGAAGCGCCGGTTCAGGCGTTCAGCTACCAGGGCGCCAAGCAATCCACTGATCAGGCCCCCGATGCTTGGGTCGATCCCGATGGCCAGGGCGACCACCAAGCCGGGCAGAACGGAATGGGCCATCAGGTTGGCAAGCAACACCCGACGTTGGGTGATCAGCAACGCTCCGGTTGCTGGACAGATGGCTCCAATTAACAGCGATATCGTCAGTGGCAGAAGCCACCAGATGTCGGTTTCAACCACAGCAATGGCTCCCCATCATGCAAGTCAGGTCGCTCAGTTTTTCTCGAACACTGCTGGGTGATCCGCTGGCCAAAATCTGGCCGTCCATCACGACAACCTGGTCGTAGCTGTCGAGGGCGCTGCCCCAGTCGTGGCTGCTCACCAGCAGCGTCTGACCTGCTTCTGCTTGGTCCCTCATTACCTTGATCAGGTGCTCGCGCGTTGGTGGATCAATAGCGCTGCAGGGTTCGTCCAGTAGCAGGATCTCGGTCTGCTGCATCAACGCTCTGGCCAGCAGGACGCGTTGTTGCTGGCCACCGGAGAGCTGGTTGAGGCGTCGTGATCCCATGGCTCCCATACCGACGCGTTCCAGCAGCTGTTCGCTGTGGTTCTCTGCTGTGGCTTTGCCCTTTTTGGTCCCCCCCAGCTGAACCATGTCGCTGGCGGTGATCGGAAACGACCAGTCAATGGCGGCCCGCTGGGGCATCAGGCCAATTTGCTTATTGGAGTTGACCGTTCCCTGGCTGGGTTTCAGTCGCCCCTCCAACAGGTGCAACAGCGTTGACTTGCCGGCTCCGTTGGGACCTACCAGCGCTGTCAGAGTTCCCGCTTGAAGTTCCAGGTTGACGCGGTCGACGGTGTTGCGCTCCCCGTAGCTGAAGCTCAGTTCGGTTGTGCTCAGCACAGACAGGGAATCGTTCATCAGTCCCTTGACGGCCTGACTTGGGCCTCTTGTTGTTTTGCACACCCCATCGTGGCAACAGATCCTGCACTAGACAAAATGATAATCATTCTCACGAGGTCGCCCATGCGTCCTTCCTTGGCTCAATCGGCGGGGGTCTGTGTTGCTCTGGCAATTGGCGCTTCCGTTGTTCCGGCCCATGCGGGTCAACCTGTTGTGGTTGCCGTCGACGGCACGCTTTGCGATCTCACAAAGACTCTGGCTGCAGATACTGCCTCGGTGACTTGTCTGATCCCTCCAGGTGGTGATCCGCACTCCTATCGATTGAAGCCCAGTGATCGTGCAGTGATCGCCAAGAGCGATCTCATTTTCCATATCGGTTTTGGGCTTACACCTTCTGCCACAAAGCTCAATTCACCAGGAATGGTTGTGGCTGCGGGTGAAATCGCCTTGCCGTCGTATCGCGGCAGCGACCCTCACGTCTGGCACGATCCAGTCAACTCTGCTGGGATGATTCGGATTATCTCCAGTTCTCTGGCACCTCTTTTGGGGGACAGCGATCGTGGGGCCTTGGAGCAGCGCACAACCCGCGCTCTTGCTGTTTTCCAGGCTCTTCAGACTTGGCAGGCTGAGCAGTTCAATTCTTTGCCAGCTCAGCAACGAGTCATGGTTACTGATCACAAGACCTACAGCCATCTCGCGGATCGATTCGGACTGGTCGAGCTTGCGATGTTGGACAGCCACACAACAGGTGGAGTTTTGCGACCCTCCAGTCTTAAAAAAATCACTGAGGAGGTGAAGTCTTCTGGTGCAAAAACAATCTTTTCTCCTGCTGCTTACCCGAATAAAACGCTAAGGCGAATCAGCAAGAGCACTGGTTTGCCTATCTCGAAAACTCCGCTCTACGGAGAAGGAATCGCAGCAGGTCGTAATGCTGTCTCAACAGCGACCATTAATGCTTGCACGATTGTTAATGGTCAGGGTGGCACCTGTGATATTACAGGTGCCAACTCCATAAATGCTGAATGGTCTTCTATTCGTTGACCAAATCTCTATCCGACTTCCACATCAACTCTTTCTATTCCATGTTCCGTTCTCGTTTTCTTCTCCTGGCTCTATTTTTGAGTCCCTTTGCTTCCATGGCTCCAGCCCATGCACATGGTTCACATGGAGGCGGTACAGAATTGGAAGCTGGTGAATTTGATTTCACTCCCCTCATTACCGTAGAGGGTCATGCTGGATTTGATGATAATCTTGAAATTCCAGAAAAGCACTATGCCGCTGACTTCTTAATCGGTGGCGAATTTACTTGGGGTCTTGGTGATGGGAAGCAATTTTCCTTTGCCGCTTTCGTAGGCCCAACTTTTACAAGAGGTGGCGCAGAGCATTTCTATGGAGAGATCCATGCGCATGCAGAGGAAGAGGGGCACGAGCACGAGGAGAGCGAAGCTCATCCAACTCGTGAAAGAGTTGATTTCAAAGCTTTCTTTGAGGCTAATTATAAGCACTCAGATAAGTTTAATATTCAGGCATATTGGAACCCCTACGTCGTCACAAGTGATGAGTTAGAATTCCATGCTGACGAAAATGAATGGGAAAAGTTTGAATCAAAAGGTATTAAAAATGAGTTGGGGGCTAAGGTGATTTATGCCCTTGGGGATGGTGATGTTGACTTTGGTCTAGGTGATTCCCTTTCTGATTTATTTGATGGGGTATATCTTTCAGTAGATCATCGTCAAGGTTGGGGCGTAGACGGCGTTTACATTGGGAACTACACCGATCCTCGCCTTGGAGTTGGTTTTAATTACGGTGAAACATCTTTTCAGCTAGATGCTGGTCCTCGTTTTTACACTCCAGGCAGCTATGCTAGTGATCTAGATTCCCGTACTGATTTTGCTGGAGAGGTGATGATATCTAGGCCTGTCAACGACAAAGTTGATTTCTTTGCGCACTGGAAATTTGTGTATACCTGGGAGAATGTTGAAGGTTGGGGTGATGGCTACCAGCACCATGTAGGTACCGGTATTACCTATAAGCTGTGATTGATAGCAGTTTTGACCTCGCCGGTAAACCCGGCGAGGTTTCTGTTTTGTTTTGATGGTGATAAGGCATTTATTCAGCCTGCGTGAAGCCACTGCGCTTCACTAATTGGCGTGTTAATCACCTTGATGATCTTCAAGCTGTTGCCGTCGATCAGGCCTGCACGGGCATGGGTCTGGTTCGGTCGCGTCAGCGTCATCAGCAATTGATTCGTCACTGGGTTCCACTGGATGGGGCTGCCCGCCTTGAGCGTCCATGGCTCCAGGGCCCTGCTTTGTGTCACCTCTCCCTCTTCGTTGATTAGCACCAGTTCGTGATTGCCCCGTTGCTGCTCCCAGCGCCCCAGCACAGCCCAGATCCGTTTGCCGCGGTTGTCGCAGGTCACCCCCAGCACCGCCTGATCACCGAGGTGCAGTTGCTTCGGCGCTTGCCCTGGAACCACCAGCTCAATCGAGCGCCTGTAATCCGGCCAGTGTCGAATCAACACGGCCCGTCCTGAGGCACCGCAGAAGGCCCCCAGTTCCCGACTCCCCGGCAGCATCTGCGGCTTTTGCTCGGTTGTTTGCAGGGGCCGGAGGCTCAGGCCGTTGCTGGTGGGCATCACCACGCCCCCTCCAGCCGGAAGCAACTGCATCGGCCCGGAGGGTTTCAGTGCCAGAGCCTTGCGTTTGCCATCGGCCTGCAGCAAGAGGGCTTGGTCGCTGCCCGGTTGGAACCCACCGCTCTGAACCAGCAGATCACCATTGAGATTGCTGCTGAGATGGGCGAATAGCACCTCCCCTTGCAACAGGGGTTCCGTGCGGCTCAGCGTTGGTGGCCCCAAGGCGGCCAGGCGGTTGGCGTTGCTGCGGGGTGTCAGCTGGTCCAACCACACCTGTTCGGTGCCGTTCTGATCGCGTCCCACCAGTGCAACACCCCGACCATTTCCCAGGGGGACGACGCTGGGGATGGCGGGCCAGATCCGACTGATCGGCATCCACTCTCCTGATCGCGTCTGCAGTTGAACCTGTTCGCCTCCATGCACAGGCCGTGTTGCGATCAGCCAGGGTCTCGGGTCCCACCACCATTGCTGTTCCCCTAACGGCAGACCGCGTTGGTCTTCTCCTGCGATCGATAGCTCGAGCGGAGCAGTGAGCACGACATCCGCATCGATCACCATCCGCAGTGCTGTCGTCTCCCCCAGCCACTGATGGGGCACGGCTGGAGTGATTCGGCTGGCCTCGCTGACCTGGGGCCGATCCATCGGGCGACTGAACTGCAGGTGCAGAGCTGCGCTGCCGCTCTGCACCTGCTGCGGCACCAGGCGCAGCAGCCGCGGAGGCCGGCGCAACAGCAGTTGTTGCTGCGCCAGAACAGCGGCGCAGGCCATCAGCATCAGCAGCAAGGGCCGCCGCGTCATGGTTCCAGGGGCCGCTCGGGCCTGGCAATCGGCGTGATGTTTTGGGGAATTACGACGGGCATGCGTCGTTCGCTCCGCGTTTGCACGCTCATCGTTCCCTCGATGGCCAACCACTGGTTGGTTTGGGGGATGAACCACTCCGGCCACTCCACCGCTAGACCAGCGGGCGTGGCGTCGGCCAGGCAACAGCGCACCGTGAGCCGGGCGATCAGCGGTGGCCCCTGGGGTTGCCTCCAGACAAAACCGCTGATGCGCAAAGGATTACCGGCCACAAGGTCGGGATCCGGCTGGCTGCGCAGCAAGCGCACCCATTCCGTGAGGCTGCGTTGTTCGGGGGGCAGAACAAAGGCCAATTCCGGTGGATCGGGCAGGCCCTGAGGGCGGTTGCTGGCCAGATCGCTGAAGGAGGGATTCGGCGGAATGATCATCACCAGCGCAGCCATCACGCCACTGAGCAGCCAGGGCCATCGCCAGCGTTCGTTTTGCTTCTCTTTTTTCAGCAGAAGGGCCACGCCTAGCATCAGCAAGACCAGGCCGGTGAACCCCACCAGGCCATGGAAGACCCCGCGAAGCAGCAGATCGAGGCGTCTGCTGTGGAAGCTCCACAACAGCGTCAGGCCCCAGAGCAGCAGCAGGGCTATGCGCTTCAACACGACCGGCTCCTCACAGCAGCCACAGGTTGATCCACTGACCGATCAGCAGCACGCCAAGACTGGCACCGATCGCCGTGATCAGGATCGCCCTTGGCCGCATCAGCACGGTGAACAGGCCCGCGAGTTTGAGATCCACAACTGGCCCCAGCAAGAGGAAGGCCAGCAGGGCTCCTGGGGTGATCTGAGCGGCAAACCCCAGGGCCAGAAAGGCATCCACGCTGGAGCAGACCGACACCACCACGGCCAGCAGCATCAAGGCCAGGATCGATGCCGTCGGCGCACCCCCCACGGCCAACAGCCAACTGCGCGGCAGCCAGGTCTGCACCAGGGCCGCAATGACACATCCCAGCACCAGCAGAGCCAGCAGATCGAGAAATTCGCGGCAGCTCTGATCCAGAACCTGCCAAGCCTTAAGGCGCCTGCTGCTGAGGGATCGTGGGCTGCTGGGTGATCCGCCGATCACACCACTGCTGCGCTGCAGCAGCCCCAGGTTGCTTAGGGGCTGGCTCATGCGGCGTTCCTCCAGAAGTGCAGTGGCCAGCAGCTTCGTCTCGGGCAGTTGCACCAGCAACAAACTCAGCAGGATCGCCAGCAGAAAGGCCCCCAGAGGCCGGGCCACCAGCAGCCAGGGCTGATCAGGAAACGCGGCCCAGGTGCTGGCCAGGACGATGGGATTCAGTACCGGTGCTGCAAACAGAAAGCCGAAGGCCGTGCCCATCGGTGCCCCGCTGGCCAGCAGTCGGCGGGCGACGGGGACATTGCCGCATTCGCAGGCCGGGAGGGCAAAGCCCATCAAGGCCCCGATGATCGGAGCCAGCACTGGGTTCTTCGGGAGCCGCTCGATCCAGGCACCCGGTGGCACGGCCCATCGGGCCAGCCCTGCGATGGCAACGCCGAGCAGCAGAAACGGAACGGCTTCCAGCAGTAACCCCTGAAAGATCGCCCAGGCCGTGGCGAGCTTGTCCAAGCGTTCGGGCGGCAGTTGCTTCTCAACGTTCTCAGTTCAGCTCGCTCATTGGTTGGCGTCGACATGGTTTGTTGATCGGCCTGCGCGGCAGGCTGGGGCGACGTTGGCCAGGGCAGGAGATGGGGTGGTGCTTCTGGATTGATCGCGGTGGCACCTTCACCGATCTGATCGGTCGCGATCCAGAAGGCCAGCTGCACGTGCGCAAGGTTCTCTCGGAGCAGGCCGGTGCTGGGGACCCTGCAGTGTCGGCCATGGAAGCGATGTTGGCGTCGGCTTCTCCACTCATGGAGCTGGGGGACGTTGACGAAGTGCGCCTCGGCACCACCGTGGCCACCAATGCGTTGCTGGAGGGGGCTGGTGCTCCGCTGCTGTTACTCACCAATGCCGGGCTGAGGGATCAGCTGTGGATCGGCGATCAACATCGCGACGATCTGTTCGCGCTTGAGCAGCCCCAGCGCCCCTTCCTGGCGCAAACGGTGCTGGAGCTGACCGGTCGGCTCGATGCCCGGGGTGAGGAGGTGGAGCCTCTGGTGCTGGATCAGCCGCTGCGGCGGCGTCTTGAGGAGCTGCACCGTTCCGGCCTGGAGGTCGCCGTGGTGGCGTTGTTGCATGCCCAGCGCAACCCAGCCCATGAGCAGCGCTGTGCTGCATTGCTGCGGGAACTTGGCTTTCGTACCGTGGTTTGCTCCCACCAGGTGAGTGTGATGCCCCGTCTGGTGCCGCGGGGGCAGACGGCGTTGGTGGAGGGGGCCGTGCATCCGGTGCTGGATGGCTACCTTCAGCAGGTGGAAGGGGCGTTGGGCGATGCCACGCCACTGCGGGTGATGACCTCCAGTGGAGCGTTGCAGGTTCCAGACAGGCTGCAGGCCAAAGACACCATCCTTTCGGGGCCCGCGGCCGGCATGGTCGGGGCGATAGCCGCGGCGCGGATGGCCGGCTTTGACGGGGTGCCGGTGCTCGGCTTCGACATGGGGGGCACGTCGACGGATGTGTTCTGCGTGGCTTCCGCCGATGCGCAGGCTTTGCGTCAAGTAAAGGAGCAGACCGAGATCGCCGGTTTGCAGTTGCTGGCCCCACGCCTGCCGATTGAAACCGTGGCGGCCGGTGGCGGATCAGTGCTGGAGCTCCAGGGGGAGCGGCTGCGGGTGGGACCTCGCTCCGCCGGAGCACAACCGGGACCGGCCTGTTATCGCGCCGGCGGACCGCTCACCATCACCGATGCCAACCTGCTGCTGGGGCGTCTGCAGGTGGACCGCTTCCCGGCGGTATTCGGACCGTCCGGGGATCTGCCACTGGGTGTGGAGGTGGTGCGGCATCGCTTCGCCGAGCTCGCGGCAGCGCTGGGGCAGGCCCCAGAGCGGGTGGCATACGGGGCGTTGCAACTGGCGGTGGAAACCATGGCCGCTGCGATTCGCCGGGTGTCGCTGCATCGCGGTGAGGACATTCGCGGCGGGGTGTTGGTGGCCTACGGGGGGGCTGGTGGTCAGCACGCCTGTCGGCTAGCGGATGAACTGGGGCTGAACACGGTGCTGTTGCATCCCATGGCCGGCGTTCTCTCCGCCTTTGGGATGGGGCAGGCCCGCCAGCGCTGTCGGCGTCAGGTGTATCTCGGTGCTGCCCTCTCGCCTGATCTGTTGGCGGGCCTGCCGGATCAGGTGGAGCGGCTGATGGCTGAAGCGCAGGAGACCTTGCGTCACCAGGGGGATGGCGCTGATGCCGATTCGGGGGAGTCGGAGGTCTGGGTCAGCCTGGCCCTGCGTTATCCCTCTGCCGAGCAGACCCTGGGGCTCACCTGGTCTGCAGGGCAGGGGGTTGATGCCATGATCTCGGCTTTCCAGGCGAGCCATCAGCAACGCTACGGCTACTGCATTGATGCCGATCAGGCCCTGTTCGTCGAACACCTCAATGTTGAGGTCACAGCACCCCAACAGTTTGATGCCACAGCTGGGATGCCTGAACCAACGCCAGAGGTGCAGCCATCGCCGCAGGTGTCGATGTATCTTGAGTCGAGCGGCTGGACGCAGGTTCCGTTGCTGAACCGCAGTGCTCTGCCACTGAATAAGCGGATTGCAGGCCCGGCTCTGATCGCAGAAGCCACGGGCTGCACGGTGCTGGAGCCGGGCTGGCAGGCCCGGGTAGCGGAGGGGGGCACGCTGTTGCTGGAGTGCTCGCACCTTGCAGACGGATCACCGCCACTCGCGCAGGCCGGTGACCGCGACCCGTTGCAGGCGGAACTGTTTCGCCACCGCTTCATGGCGATCGCTGAACAGATGGGGGAACAGCTGCGGCTGAGCAGTCGCTCCGTGAACATCCGCGAGCGCCTGGATTTCTCCTGTGCGTTGTTCGATGCCACGGGTGCCCTGGTTGCCAACGCTCCCCACATTCCTGTGCACCTCGGATCGATGGGCGACAGCGTGCGCGACCTGCTGGCCCAGGTAGCGAATGGTGATGTCGCACCGCTGCAGCCTGGCGACACGCTGCTCAGCAACGACCCTTTTCATGGCGGCACCCACCTGCCCGACATCACCGCCATCTCGCCGGTGTTCTGCAATGGGGATCAGCCCAGCTTCTTTGTAGCCAGTCGTGGCCATCACGCCGATGTGGGTGGCATCGCTCCCGGGTCGATGCCGTCCTTCAGCCGCACTATCGACGATGAGGGGCTGCTGCTGCGTAACCAGCTGTTCGTGCGCCAGGGCCGGGTTCTCGCCGCCGATTTTGAAGCGGTGTGGAGCGGCATGGCGACGCCGCCCCGCAACCCTCCGGAACTGCTGGCCGACCTGCAGGCGCAGGTGGCGGCCAATCAGGCGGGCATTGTGGCGCTCCAATCCCTCGTGGAGCGGGAGGGGCAGACCCTGGTGCAACGTCAGATGACCTTGCTGCAGCAGGACGCAGCCCGCAGTGTTCAACGGCTGCTGTTGCGCCTAACGGACGCCCGGAATCAGTTGGACTTTGATGACGGTTCCCGCCTGGTGGTGCAGGTGAGCCTTGATCCGCAACGCCAACGGTTACGTTTGGATTTCAGCGGAACATCGCCGCAACGGCCGGGCAATTTCAATGCCCCCCTGGCGGTGACGCGGGCGGCCGTGCTGTACGTGATCCGTTGTCTCCTCGACAGCGACATTCCCTTGAACGAGGGTTGTTTCGCGCCGCTCGATCTGGTCGTGCCGGAGGGCTGTCTGTTGAATCCGCGGCGCCCCGCCGCTGTGGTGGCCGGCAACGTGGAGGTGTCTCAGGCCCTCTGCAATCTGCTTTTCGCTGCCTTTGGCGCCCAGGCGGCCGGCCAGGGAACGATGAACAACGTCAGCTTCGGCAATGGCCGCTGCCAGTACTACGAAACAGTGGCCGGTGGAGGCGGTGCGGGTGAGGGCTTTGCCGGATCGGTGGGGCTGCAGTCCCACATGACCAACTCGAGGCTGACGGATCCCGAGGTGTTGGAGAGCCTTTATCCGGTGCGCTTGGAATCCTTCGCGGTGCGCTCCGGCAGTGGCGGCCAGGGTCGGTGGCCCGGGGGCGACGGCTTGGAGCGCACGATCCGTTTCCTCGAGCCGATGAGTGTCTCGCTGATCAGTGGCTCGCGGCAGGTAGCCCCGTTCGGTCTCAACGGTGGGACCAGCGGTGCCTGTGGCGAGAACCTGCGGCTGGACCGTGAGGGGGTGGCCCATCCCCTGCCCGGTACTGTGCAATTGGAGCTCCAGGCGGGTGAGGCCATTCGCATGCTCACTCCAGGGGGAGGCGGCATGGGACGTTGAGGGGGGATGCCTTCTGGTGGTGTGATGCCGATGCGATCACAGGGTTGGTGGTTGAGCGTGCTGCTGGGCTGCAGCCTCAACGGGGCTGCCCATTCCAGAAGCCTTGACCAGCAGGTGTTCCAGTTGCAGCTGGCGATGGATCAGATCCGTCTAGCCCGTTCCGTGGGGGATCGCGTTGGAGTTTGCTTTGAATCCCGCCGGGCCAACAATCTTGTGCTCGATCTTCTTCCGGCCCTGCAATTGCACCGTCCTGGCCTCAATCACGCTGGCTTGCAGGACAGGATCTTGTTGGGATTTGATCAGTGTTGATCGCTTTCTGGTGATCTGCTTTAGGGCTGCAGTTTGAAAACCAGCATGACGACTCATTGTCGATCGGCATCTGCGGATTCAATCTGAATGCAGCAAAGCTGATGGCATGGGTTTGCTTCAAACGATCCAGGGACGGTTGCTTCAGTACGACTCACCGTCGCGGCAGTTGCAACAGGTCCATTTCGACGCAGCCCGACGTCTGGCCCAGGCTCAATTTCAGCTGGCTGATGCCGAATTAAGCCAACGCTTGTGGCAGGACGTGGCTGATCGTGATCTCGATGTTGATCGGATCCTGAATCTTCTCTATGGCTGCTGGTTTCAGGATGATCCCGCGGCGCTGCGTGCTGCCGACGCTGAGTTTCAGGCTCGCCGCGAGCGGGAGTTGATCCCCGGGGTGTTCGAACACTGCTGAGGATTGTGGGCCGCGGGGATAGTTGTGCTGAACTAACGGATCTATTAGTGACGGCGTGCTGTTGATCCCAGAGATCCAGCCATGAACATCGTTGTTCTCAACCGTTCGGATTGGCTGGATGAACGGAAGGTTCGTCTTGTGGATCGCCGGGCGGATCACATCCGTTCGGTGCTTCGGGCTGCGGTGGGCGACAGCATCCGGGTTGGTGAGCTGAATGGCGATCTTGGCCAGGGCCGCATCTGTGCCCTGGATGTAGATGCAGTGGTGCTGGAGGTGGACCTCAACCAGCCACCTCAGCCTCGCCATCGGTTTGACATTGTTCTGGCCTTGCCGAGGCCCAAGGTGCTGCGCCGTCTGTTCCGAACCGTGGCCGAATACGGGGTGGCCAACCTTCACCTGATCAACTGCGCCCGGGTTGAAAAGAGCTATTGGCAATCGCCTTTGCTCACACCCGAGAAGGTGCACGATGCCCTGCTGGCGGGGATGGAGCGCGCCAGCGACACGGTGGCACCCCGGGTGCATCAACACAGGCGCTTTCGACCCTTTGTCGAAGACCAGCTCAAGGATCTTTGTGCCGGTCGGCCCTGCTGGATGGCCCAGATGGGGGCCTCCCTCCCGTTACGTGACACCCCAGCGGGGGCCGCTGTAGTGATGGTGGGGCCGGAGGGTGGTTTTGTGCCGTTTGAACTGGAGTTGGCCCAGGCGGTGATCGCGCAGCCCGTGCATCTGGGATCGCGCACCTTGAGCGTGGACACGGCCCTCACCACCGCTCTGGCCCAGGGATGATGGTGTTGCGTGTGTTGCTCAAAAGCGAAGGCAATGAACGATCTGGCTGGCTTGCAAGCTCTTGTGGAGGACGTCGGGTCCGGCAACGTCATTGATGCAGAACTGCTCGATGGGTGTCCGGTGGAAGCCCACGAACTCGATGAAATGGATGCGTCCCAGGCCGCGCAGGTCGCCGCCCATTGCTTCGGCCTGCTCTTTGATCACAAGGTGGAGCAGCTGGAGGGGATCGAAGCGGATCTCGATGCAGGCCTGTGGACCGGCACCGTTGATGGCTTCGGATTTCAGATCAGCCGGGATGACGTCGGCGATTTGGTGCTCGATTTCTCGAGTCAGCCTGCGTGACGGTTGATGAGCTGTGCAGCGACTTGACGGCCCGGCTTGGTGAGCAGGTGGAGCAGGTGTTCAGTCGGGATGGAGCCCCTGTTGACGACATCACCGAGCTTTATCAGCCTTCTCCGGCGGGTTTTGGTGGCCAGCTGCGACTGAAACGGAGCGGCCGTCACCTGGCTTGGGAGCTCTGGCTGGAGGACGGTGATCGCTGGAATTTCCACACCACCGACCTTGCCGATGCATCACCACAGGCTGAATAAGCCCTGGTCTGAAGCGATGGCCAAGCGCCGGTAGGGTGGTGTGCTGGTTTCAGCGGGGAACAGCCGCTGGAGGAAACGGGGAAAGAGCAGTGAAAATCTGCCGCTGTCCCGCAGCTGTGAAACGTCGGCTCTCCGCCCACGTCAGTCAGAACGCCCGCCAGATCAAACCGACGAGGATCGACTTTTGAATTCTTTGCCACTGGCCCTGCGCAGGCCGCTGCAGATCGCCGGCCCTTCGCTTCTGGCGGTTCTTCTTCTGGCTAGTCCAGCGTTCGCCCACCACCCCTTTGGCATGGGCGACAGCGCTGCCCTCACCCCCCTGCAGGGATTGCTCAGTGGCGTTGGTCACCCGCTACTGGGTCCTGACCATCTCCTGTTTCTGTTGGCCATCGCCTTCATCGGCCTGCAACGTCCCCGCGCCTGGGTGATTCCTCTGCTGGCTGCTGGCCTGGGCGGCAGTGTTCTGTCGCAGTTCATCCCCCTGCCGGATGCCGTGGCTCCCTGGGCGGAGGCCATGGTCTCCTTCAGCCTGGTGGTGGAGGGTTTGATGGCTCTCACCGTGGCCTCCACCCGTTGGTTGCTGCCCCTGGTGGCTCTGCACGGTTTTCTTCTTGGTAGCACCATCGTCGGTGCGGAACCAACCCCGTTGTTCACCTATTTCCTGGGCCTGCTGATTGGCCAAGGCGCACTGCTGCTGGTGGTGAGCAACTGGTCCAGGTCTCTGGTTGAGCGCCTCGGCTCCCAGGGTCAACGGCTTGGTGCCGGCATCTGGATGGGCATCGGCATGGCCTTTGCCTGGGTTGCCCTGATCGACTGATCACCAGCACCCCGTCTCACAGCTTCTGACCCCAGGGATCACCTCTGGGGTTTTTTTTTCTCTTCCCAGTCATGACGTTTATCCAGCAACTGCTGGTGGCTCCTGCTGCCTTTGGCCTTCTGGACACTTTGGCTGTTGTCAACAGCCCAGCAGCCAATGCCGCCGAGCTGAACATCAACGCCATTTCTGATTACGCGGCTTCCGCTGATCAGGTCACCAGCGTCACCCAGTTCTCCGACGTCTACCCCACCGACTGGGCCTATCAGGCTCTGGCCAACCTGGTGGAGACCTACGGCTGCGTCGCTGGTTATCCCAACGGTACCTTCCGTGGCAACTGGGCGATGACCCGCTATGAAGCGGCTGCTCTGCTGAACGCTTGCCTCGACCGGATCGCCGAAGTGACCGACGAGCTGCGTCGCCTGCTCAAGGAATTCGAAACCGAGCTGGCCATCCTCAAGGGTCGCGTTGACGGCCTCGAGGCCCGCGTCGGCGAACTGGAAGCCACCCAGTTCTCCACCACCACCAAGCTCAAGGGACAAGCCACCTGGGTGTTCGGAGCCAGCCGCTTCAAGGGTTCTGCATCCCGGCTGCGTTCGGAGAGCAATGAAGCGTTGGGCGGCACCACCTTCAACTACGACCTTCAGCTGGGGTTGGCGACCTCCTTCACCGGCAAGGATCAATTGACCACGGTGTTGCGTGGCGGCAATTTCGATGGAGACGGCAACGTTTTCGGCAGTGGAGGGCCCTCTGTCCTCGCCACTCTGGAAACGGCGTTTCAGGAGGGTGATAGCCCCAATCTGGTGGCGATCGACAAACTCTTCTATTCCTTCCCGCTGGGGGATGAGGTCACCATCACCACCGGCCCGATTGTTGGCCAGGAAGACATGCTCGCGATCTGGCCGAGCATCTATCCCAGTGATCCGATTCTCGATGTGCTCACGGTGAATGGAGCGCCGGGGGCCTACAACAAAAACAAAGGTGCGGGCGTGGGCATCAGCTGGGCAGCCGAAAACGGAGCCCGCGCGTCGGCCAACTATGTGGCGGCCAATGGTGCATCAAGCGACACCCGTTCCGGTGGTTTCGCCACTGACGAGGCGGGAGGCACCGGCACCCTGCAGCTGGGTTGGGAGGGTGACAACTGGGGCGTTGCTGCTCTGTATTCCAAGGCTCAGAACGGTCAAGACCTGATCGTCTACGCCACGCCCTTCGTCAAGGATCGCTTCAGTGATCTGGGCGTGACTCACGCCTATGCCCTGGGTGCTTTCTGGCAGCCACTGGAGAGCGGCTGGCTTCCATCGCTGTCGCTCGGTTGGGGCATCAATCAGTCCGACACCCAGCGCGAAGGCCAGGTGAGAACCAGTCAGTCCTGGAGGGCTGGGCTGCAGTGGAACGATGTGTTGGCGGCGGGGAACAACGCCGGAATGGCTGTGGGCCAGCCCGTTTTTGCGACCGATCTTCGTGGTGGCGACACCCCTGCTGATGGTCAGTTCATCTGGGAGTGGTGGTATCAGTTCCAAGTGACCGACAACATCAGCATCACCCCGGCGCTGTTCTATCTGTCGCGACCGATGGGTGAGCTCACACCGGAGGGTTCAACCTTCCAGCAACTGGGCGGCCTGATCAAAACGACATTTGTGTTCTGAGCCGAGGGGTCTTTCGCTTGATTCGAGGTCAACCGAGGCTGACTCCTGCCATCGGTTTGTTGATCTGCGCCCTCTTACCGTTTTCATGCGTGGGGCTGCTGTGGTGGATATTTGCCTTAATGATGAAACCAATAAAGAAACCCCCCATCTCAATGAGATGAGGGGTAAATCAGAAAAGGCAGATTAATCAGGCACTGACCTTGGAATTTCCCATGTTTTCAAGCGCTTCAGAAACACGCTTGAAGTTAAAGCCCATACCGCGTAAGGCATGCCAAAAATGTCCTTGCAGGAAAAAGAATGCAAGGTAGAAGTGCGTATTGGCCAGCCAAGCTCGGGCTGAGTGGGCACCACCTTCAAGAGCAGTTGTGTCGCTGAAGTAGGGAGAGAAGGCGAAGTTCAATTTCAATGGATCGCCATACAACTCAATGGGGTAAATTGTTGTGTTTTGAGCACACCAAATGGCGGTCACAAATCCCATCAGAGCTACACCAGCAAGCGAGTAAGACAGGATCGATTCGCCGTTGTAGATCAAGACCTTTTTGAAGGGTCCGAAAGGGCTGGAGATGATATGCCAAACACCACCAATCGTGAGAATGAAAGCCAAAACAGCATGGCCACCCATCACGTCTTCAAGACTACTGATAGAGAGAAAATTAGCCTGATAACCCCACACCATGCTGAGGTCAATATTTGGTTCAACCCGTCGAACAGCTCCGATGGCGCTGTCGTAAATTCCATGGCGCTTTGCCCATTCAACGAAGGCAATGGCTCCGAGGCCAAGAAAAATCAGGTGATGCCCCAGGATGAACGTGAGCTTTTTGCTATCACTCCATTCAAAGTGAAACTTTTGGGCGCGGCCTTCAGCTTCTGAAAGGTCCTTGGGCGCTCGAAGTGTATGCCAGATTCCAGCTGCTCCAAGAACAGCGGATGAAACCAGATGGAATGCTGCGATCGCGATGAGGGGTTGTTGGTCAACGATTACAGAGCTTTCCCCTACGCCGAAGCCAAGGCCGGCGAGATGTGGAATCAAAATCAGCCCTTGTTCTCCCATTGGCAGTGTTCCGTCATAACGGGCCAACTCAAACAAGGTGAATGCACCTGCCCAAAACATGATTAAACCTGCATGGGCAGCGTGGGCTGCAATGAAAGAACCGCTGCGCTTCGCGACTCCTGCATTTCCAGCCCACCAGTCATAACTGACTGATGAACTTCCGTAAGACTGCATTTTCAAAAGGATGCGGCATGAAAAACATAATGAGTGCTGTCTGTCGAATAAATCTGCTTTTACATAGCTTTGCAGGGGTAAGTCATATTTAACCGTTCAAAGAGTCATTTGATTTAAGAATTTTTTGTTCAATCTTTTGGGTAATTAATTTGGAATATTTGATTCTTTGGATTGAAAGATATGAGCTACTTGATAAAAATCTTTGCTCTGGCAAGCTGACCAATTTGATGTCTGATTGCAGCCATTTGAGCGCAGAAGTTGTATCAAATATACCCGCCTAAACAATGCAGTGCTCTCTAGATTATTCTTGAGTTTGCATGATTTGCAGGCTTGGGCAAGACATGCTTCAGCTACACATCTCTAGTTCTTTAAAGATCTACTGTCAAAAAAAAATCTACCTCCCGAAATTCCTAACGAGAGATAGATCACTTTGATTTTTGTCGAAACCCGTCCAAGGTCGACAATTCAATTATCCTGCTGTGTATTCCCTTGAGTGTTGGAAACTTAGCAAGCGAATGTTAGATCCTGAACATCTTTCAAGTCAAATGATCAAGGATCAGAGTGGCTGTCTTTCTCAGAGTGTTGCCCACTCAGAAGGCAACACACTACCGATGATCTTGAAGCTTTTTCCCCCATCGGGCTGGAGGATAAATGCGATTCCTTGCGGTTCAGGATAAATTCCTGTTGCGGCCTCAAAAGGATCATCATGTCCGATAATGATTGTGTTGGTTCCTGGTAGAGGTGGGCGTGTTAATAAAGGCATGGCATTCTTTTTCATCAGTGCAATGTGATCTTCGGTGTAATCTTTATAAGGTAAAAAATTTAATCGGGAGTCTTTTTGGGTCCATTCCCCAAATGCGAGGTTTGCTGTTTTCCATGACCTGCAATACTCACTAACAATAATTTCACCGATTGGGATTGCTTTTGAAGCAAAGGCCACGCCAATTTCGTGGGACTCTTTGATGCCCTGAGTGCTCAGCTTTCTCTGAGAACTACAATCATCGAGGCTCATCAGAGGATCAGCTTGGTCTGCGTAATCCCTCTCCGTGGTTGCATGACGAAAATAAATGACATAGCCTCCGTCCTTGATGGAATCCAGCAACGTTGATTTCTCACTACTCGGTTCTGAAGTTAGGCCAATGACTTGTGTTTTAGTGTTTTGGTCCGCTGGGTTTTCAGCCTGACCACCATTGGAGGAGGCACCAGTTTCTCCATTCAGACCGCATGCACTCAAAAGTAATCCAGTGAACAATGAAATAAGAATTTTAGACACGAGATCGGTGGTTGAGATGCTTATTTGTCTTTCAGTGAATCTATAGTTTTGTCGACACCTTTTTCTTTTTCAGGAGTTGAAGGCATTGCTTTGGTTGCTACTTTTGGTTTGAGTTTGCTCGCATCCAGTCGTTTTTCGCCAAATGCTTTGTAGAGAAGCAGAATCAAGCTGCTTGTTAGTGGAATTGATGTGATTCCACCTACAGAAATTTCGAATCCTGATAAGGACATGGGAAAACTAAACAATCTCAAAAATAAACGTTTAATTTATGATCGTGTGGTTCCGTTAACCTTAAAACACGTTGACGCTCAATGACATTTTGAACTGTGGTCCGATGGGCTTCTGCAATTGCATCAACAAGGCCTATCGGCCATTCCGTTCCGCAGCGCATTTGTGCTTCTAATACCGATGCATCAAGTTTTGAAAACCGGGATGTTTTTTGAGACATTGTGTTGATGGTGAGAAGTAGAAAACATCAACGCCAGTTATTGATGGGCAAAGATAAGACCAATCAACTATTCTGGTTTGGTTAAAGCGACACTCTGGCTCTTGAACCTGGAGGGAAGAAGAGCCAGATGACGCCCAATGAAACTGATATCATCAGAATCATTGTTTGAACAGCTCCGGCTGAAGTGAACTGTCCTATCTAATCATCGCGTTGTGAACTGATTCTTGTCTTTCACATGCTGCAGTAGCACGTTTTAATTGATGCACACCAATGTAAGTGATGCTATTTTTGAAAAAGTCTAAAGTTTGTAATTAATGGGAAGATGACGATCTATAGCATTACAGTACCTTAATTATCCCGTAAAAGTGTGCTTTCTGACTATGTCACCGTATTCATCGGTCGCAGGATAGTGCTAATGAATGTTTGCTGTTTTCCACTTATTTGTGGCCTTGCTCTTTTGCTTTAAGTATTTGATTCTGGAGCCGCTCTTTCACCAATTGTCTAAAATCACAATAATCTATATCTTTCGTGTTTTTGTCGAGCATTATTTCCTGCGCTTCTCTCATTAAATACTCGTAAGTTGTAGTGTCAGTCGTTCTGTTGGCGAGGTCAATGATGTGCGCGAAGGCTTCAATGTTAGTCATGAATAGATTGATGCTTTGTGTAAGCTAGCTACTGCTGGGATCAATTTCTGCCCCAAATTCTACTGATCGATGTTGGTATTGATTGATTTGTGATGCCTCAGTGATCTGTTTCGTTCGTTGCTCTACATCTGGTTCTTGCTTTTGGTATTTCTGGTATAAAATGATTTTCTTAAGTAATGGATTTGAGCATGTTTGGATATAACATTTTAGATAACTAAATTTTGCTTTTGAAGCGGTCTCATTTGTTGAGCAACGTCTTTGAGTATTAAATATTTATCTCTTATTTTATCTCGCGATGAAGTGTCATCCTGTTGAGTTGAGGGCAGAATTTCATCAATTCGAACCTTTCAGGATTGTTTCTTCGGTTTTTAGTTGTTGTATAGCGAGAGACTCCAGGGCTGCGTTTTTCAGCAGCAGTCGCTGTTCTGCATTCGGTGCATTCCAGTGTGACAACGATGCGAACGCCTTTGCTTTTGGCCATAATGTTTCATTCCATTTCTAGGAGCAAGCAACTGGACTGACCCCCCTGGTTGAGTTGAGGAGCCAGTTGTAACCCCAGTGCGATGACCCGGATTAGTCATCGGATGAAGGTGCCTCGCGAGAACCTTCAAATGCATATTGGCTGGGTTTTCTCAGAGTGCGCGTACAAACCATCTAATTTCACCCGTCAAATGAATCGATGATTGGTTTCTTCTCCTCTGTGCCTTTAGTCTCGCCTCCTGTCCACTTATAGGAGAGGAGTCAGTAGTGTGAACAGACTGAGATAGCTCTGGATACAACCATTCATGCAGATGATATGCGTGGATTTGTCTGACTAGTCTCAATCCATTTCACGGCTCACGCCAGATGATGTTGATTTGCCTGTCAGATCAGCTTTGACATTTTTGGAATGAAATAACGCTGATCTGACTCCCCGCATCGTCAGAGAGGGAGTCAGTGGTGTTATCAGCGCCCAATGGTCATGCAGTTGCCATTGGATGGAGGTGGACCTCCGATACCACAATCTCACCTTCCATTGCTACTGACTGCTCTTAAGAGCGTTTGGCAGTGATCAAATGAGCCTCGCCAACGTCCACAACTGTTCACAAGAACACTGGACGAGCTGCTGTCCCAGGTTGAGTTGGAGGGCCTAGAGCTTTATCTGGTTGTCCACCTGCAAAGGTGAATACAGCAAAAGGTTTCCGGCAACCAGCCCTGCTGTGCCGACAATCGCGGCGACCAATTCCAGCAACTCCGAGATTTTGTTTTGCGTGTTCAAGTCACCCGTCAAACGCTGATCTGACTCCCCGCTCGCCAGAGTGGGAGTCAGGTCGCTCCAGCGCCCAATGGCAAGGGTTTAAGCCATTGGATGGAGGTTTGGGGACTCCTTAGACACAATCACCCCTGTTGGGAATGAGACGCGATACAGATGAGTTGGTGGCAATGGCTAAATGAGTCACCCGAATGTTGTCGCAAGCCAAATCGCTGATCGAGCCCCCCGCTTGTGAAGAGCATTCAGACCCTGAACAAGCGCCCAACGGTCAATGGAGGAACCACTTAGTGGGGGACTCTAGGTTTCGTGACAATGATTTCACTTGTGATTGGCTGATCGTTGTGTTGATGAGGAGATGGTGGCGACCCTCCGAGAGGTGGCAAGGTAGCGGTTGGTGACACCACCCACCCCTCTTTTCTGAGGGCAATCCAGTAGTGGTTATGGGTTGGTTCGTTGATGGGATTGACCAGTGTGCTGTTCATACACCTGATGACTCTCGAATAGCCAAGAGGTGGCTCTCCTTCGTGGACCCCAGCAGCATCAGCCGTTCCTTGACTTGCTTTTATCTGTACCGTCCAAATGCTGAGCTTTTTCCCATTGCAGCAGGCGGGGGAGGCTGATCACAACAAAAGCTGCGTTCCTTGTGTTTTGACAAGGAAATACAGCGCAAACGCTCAATAAGAACGCCTCAGCGTTGTAAGCGATCCATTGGTCACTCAGTTAGCGAGGTGTACTGGGCCATATCCACATCGAGCCGATGCTTCGAATTCAGGGCGATGCTCAGCTGCTCCGCTCACTTCTTCTGAGTACGGATGGAGTTGGCCTGCAGCGTATTGAGAAAGAATCTCAATTTGAGGGTCTTATTGAGAATGACTTGCAATATCGACAAGGAGTCTGTACTGTTGCGAGTAATTCTCAATCGCGATAGTTCGTGACGACGTCTGCCTACCGTTTCTTGCCGGATGATCCAGCGGCACCTTTGTCGATGCCAAGGCTTCAAACCGTTCTGCTGGACCCTGCCGGTCGAGACCAGGCCACCGTTCTGGAAGTGTTGGAGGGTGTCTGCCGGGTGTATTGCCCTTGTGAGGAAACCGAGGGAATGACCTTGGCGTTTTTGCAGTCAGGCGACAGGCTTCGCACTGATCGCATGTGCAGTGACGGGGCCTGTGTTGAGGCACTCACGGCGCTTAAGTTTCGTCGTGATTCCGTCTCCACGGACGAATTCGGCATTGACGCAGTCAATGAGTGGACCTTGCAGCTCCTAAGAGTCCGTCATCTGGGTCAGGCTGAACAGCGGCTTCACGCTCTTCTGGCCCTCCTGGTCAACCGGCTTGGACTTCGTTGCAGCGATGCCTATCAGCTTCCCTTCCGTCTTACCCATGATCGTTTTGGTGAGTTGATTGGTGCTACCCGGGTGACGACAACCCGTCTTCTCTCGAAATGGCGTCAAGCCGACATGATCGCCATGTCGTCTGGTGATGTCACGATGCGTATTGCACCTGACCTCATCAACTCTTCACCACTCCAATTTTGAAGATCGTGAATTCCTTTGGTGTTCTTGGCGATCTCTGCAGAGAGGCTGAATGGATGCGGATGCGAATTCAATGTGCGAGTCGTTCAATACAGCATTGTCAGCATCCTCAGCTTAAAGACCGCCTCGTTGCAGAAATATCTTTTTACCGTACGAGATGTTTGGCTATGAAAGACTCTTTGGTTGTGATTAGTCATTCTCTTGATTCTCAGTCCACACAGAAATGTTTGCTGGAAGAATTACTGTCTCGTTGCCTGTTAACAGCTCAACTCACATATCACCTTTCTTGAACTGATTCTCTAGTGTTTTTAGGCTGCCTTAACGGTTGTCCAATAGAATTTTTATTGCCTAGGTGTACGTAGTTTGGAAAGTTTTTGGTTATTCATTGTTGCGTATTTTTTGATGATCTTGTTGATTTGTTAGCTTTATTCTCAAAAAAGAATCGAATTAGGATCTCTTTTGATAAATTTTCCGAGAGCGTATCATTTTTGCTTTTATTTGCTTTAATGCAGTATTGCTTAAGATCGAGTCAAAAGAATCATTTGACTGATCGCCGTTCAAAATACTATTTAAAGTTTGGCATTGGTCTTCAATGTTCGACATGCTTGTTGGATCAGCCATACTCGAAGAATTCATTGACCATATTGAACAGGATGACTTGGTTCGTCTCCGTTGGCTCAAACGTATCCGTGAGACAGGATTTGATCAAGCATTATCGGAGTATCGTGAGTCTTTGAATCGCCTTAGACAGTCTTAGATAAGAATTTGTCTGGCAGAACGAGGTGGATGAGGTGTCTGGATGTAACTGATTTCACCTGCAGTTGAAACAAGCGTTAATTCGGGAGAGCGATGATTTGCGATTCTTGATTGGTGATTTCTTTTGCATGACTTTCACTATTTTCTTTGCCACATCTACTGGTAAAACTGAGGATGTGGCTGATCGACTCAAGGAGCTTCTTCCTGGAACAGAAGCGAAGGATGTTGACAACATCGACTCAATTGATGAGTTGGTTGCAGCTGAGTCGTTAATTTGTTGTGTTCCAACCTGGAATACAGGCGCTGATGAAGCACGGTCAGGAACAGCCTGGGATGATCTGGTTCAGGAAATTCCTGACAAGGATTTTGCCGGTAAATCAGTCGCAATCGTAGGCCTTGGTGACTCTTCCGGTTATTCGGATTTTTTCTGTGATGCCATGGAGGAACTGTATACGGCTTTTCTTCAATCTGGTGCCAAGTTGATTGGTAAGGTTTCCACAGAAGGGTATACCTATGATGATTCAAAGAGCATTATTGATGGTAAGTTCTGCGGACTTGCAATCGATGAAGACAATGAGTCTGAATTGACAGATCAACGTTTGCAGGCCTGGGTTCAGCAAATAAACGCTGAGGCCTGAACGTAATTTATTACTGAACTGTAGGCGCCCGAGAGGGCGCTTTTTTTATCGATGCACCCAATCCACCCGGACCTCCTTCCGTTGATTCAAATACTTGTCAATTGCCATCGCTGCAATGCATCCATCAGAGCAAGCAACAACAGCCTGTTTAAAGGGTGTATTGCGGATATCGCCGATTGCCCAGACTCCTTCGAGACTTGTCATCATGTCGCTGTTTACTCGAACTCCACCATTTGGGTTGACCGGTACCTGTTCTTGTAGATAATCGGTGATGGGCAGAGAACCTGTGGAGTAGACGAAAGCACCTTGAACTTGGATTATCTGCTCTTCACGACCTCCAGATGATTGAACTTTGATAGCATTTACTCCATGGTCATCTCCTTGTATGGAGGTGAGCCTAGTGCGCTTCCAGTGCTTCACATTTTTAGAATTGAGAAGGATTTCTACTGCTGGAGAATTTGCGTTTGGTTTATTATTGGTAATCCAATGTACTATTGATGCAAATTTTGTGAGTACAAGTGCCTCATCAATGGCTTCATGATTTGATCCATAGACAGCTACTTCTTGGTTTTTATAAAAAGCTCCGTCACAAGTTGCACAATAACTGACCCCTTTACCAAGAAATTCGTTCTCACCGGGAAGTGTTGATGCTCTACCCATTGCACCTGTTGCAAGAACCAATGTTTTGCCTACAAATGTTCCCTCTGGTGTATATACAGTCTTCTCTGAATCAGTCATGCTGATTCCATAAACTTGAGCCTGCTTGTATTCTGCTCCATAGTTTATTGCTTGAACTCTCATTGTTTTTAATAATTCCTCACCTGATGTGTCTCCTTCCACACCCGGATAGTTTGCAATTTTGTGAGTGATAGCAAGTGCACCAACAGCTGGATTTTTGTCAAGGATAATTGTCGATAGATTTGACCTTGCTGTATACAATGCACAAGAACAACCCGCTGGTCCTCCACCAATGATGATGACGTCAAAGATATTCATTTGATTCACGAGTTGGTTTTACTAATACTCAGATTTTTGCAGCTATTAGGGACTTGGTTCTGATGTTGCTCAGGTACCATCCTGACAAATGATTCGATCATTTTTGCAGTTTGACGCCACTCTGTAAATGGGAAGAAATGGCGTCCGTTAGAAATTTTTTGGTAGCAGTCTCCAGGTTTTAGGCAGTGTCTCCATCTGATATCACTCTGCTCATCAATAACAAAGTCTTTTTCACCATTAATCACCAGTATTGGAACCTCAGCTTTGTTTAGATTCGTGATTGGTTGGCTATTGACAATAGATCCATAAACTAAATCATTATCCAAACATTTTGCTAACAGTCGCGCCATAATATTGACCACTTTTTCAGTTTTTCTATCGACCAATAGTCGGCTTAGATGGCTTAAAATATGAAATCTTGAGCAGGGTAATTGTCTCCGCATACTTTGATAATGACTAGTCCATTGATTTGTCGAGTGAGTATCTACTGATAGCACGGAAACTGATGATATGTTGTTGGGATATTTTTGAGCAAATAAATATGCAATTGTACCGCTTATACCGTGGCCTATAAGATGAACTGGATTTGAAGAGTTTTCTATCGTGTGCCTCATTAGGCTGTGGACGACTTCAACATCACATGATTCATCAAGATCATGTTCGAATGACCATCTTTTGACTTCAAAATGTTGACCCAAGCTTTGCGCTGTTCGCTTGAAAAGGCAATACAGTGATGGCTGGAGATCAATCCAAAGTATCTGACTGGTGCTCATCTGATTTTATTTTTCTTATTTTCTGATGCTTTTGAGTATGTTTTCTCTCAGAGAAGACGACTGGCTGTATTCTTTATCACATCCAGGCTGATCAAGCTTTCACCTTTGATTCAGAAGAAAGCACAACCTTTCCGTGCCTTACTTGTTCTTTGATCCTTTTAATCAATTTTTTTTCGATTGGATCGGCCTTTGACTCGTAACTCAGCATGTTCTGATAGGTTCTGTCGCTTATTTTGTTGAAACAGGACGCATTTAGATACTGATCAACCAAATTAATTTTTCTTCCTCTTTGCGCTTTCATTTTAAGACGTTTCTTTCCTTTTACTATTCTCACCAGAGCTCTTCTTCGCAGTCTGTCTTTACGATCAAATTCGATGTTGCATAAGCTACGCATAGAAGTGAGTAGCCGTCTTCCATTTGTTCATCATCGAGAAAACTTTGATCAGATTGATCAACTGTTCCTTCGATGATCTTCCCTACACAAGTGCTGCATGCTCCAGCTCTGCATGAATAACTCATATCAATTCCAGCCTGCTCTGCTGCCTCTAGAACGTATTCATCATCAGGACATTCGAAGTGTTTGACTCCATCCGGCATTCTTAATTCGACCTTGAATGAGGTCATCACTCCAATTAAAATCATACAATAACTTCAATTAGTCTCCTCTGCTCGTATATGTATCTCGCTTGCGCATCATTGGATACGTTCCAGATTGATGTTAGCTATTTACCAGTCTTGCTTATATAATGTTAGCTGGCAACATTCAATTGTTGTTGAACTGACCTGCGTGCTGTAATTTATATTTCCCCTCAAAGTAAGGGCTTATGCCATGAATTCAAACTTACCCTCAAGAGTTTCACACTATTTAGGATCACCGAATGGTTGGCGTAAAAAACGACTGAAGATTGCAATGGCATTAAGAAGCCAAGGCTGGTCGCATCGGCTTATTTCTGAATACTTGGAAGTGTCGCCGAAATCGTTAATGCGGGATATAAAATGTTTCGTAATCGACCCACAAGGGCTAAATATGTGACATCAGAATGTTGATATGTGTTAATCAACGTTCTTGTCGCGAGTTAATTAACCCTGAAGAGATGCAGGTTTGTTATTTCCTTGGTCTAGCTCGTTGTCGATGAGCAATAAAGCCGCTGCTTGATTATCTGCAAACTTCACCCGTCCAAGAAGGTGCGCAAATTCGTGTTCTGACTGGGTTTGCATTTCCACCATCGGGTCGAGAAACACCGTGGTACGCGTATCGCTCACTCTCTCTGCCATTGAATACAGCTGTTGCAACGAAGCTGTGACGTCAACCTCCATTTGAAATGCGGTTGCCATCACATCTGCAGGGGATGCCCAGTTCTGCAAGGGAGCATCGACCACTTGTAGTGCAACGCTTTGCCCTCGAGCAATGATGTATTCCGCGAATTTTGCAGCATGCTCATGCTCGCTGTTGGATTCGTCTCGGAAGAATCGGGAAAATCCCCTCAACTCTCGTTCGGCAAACCAGATTGCTGCAGCGAAATAAGAGGCATGGGCTTGCCTCTCCATGTTGAGGTGGGCTTGGATCGCGCTTAGAAGATCAGAGTCAATCGCTTCTGCAATTGCACGACCTGATGGTCCGCAAGCGATAGATGAAGCGGAGATCGAATTGTTTGTGCTCAGCATTTTTTACTTGTTGATGTCCAAATGATACGCACATGCAAGTCGAATTGCTCGCAAGGTGTGTTATTTGCACCAAGTTAAATGAGAGTCATTATCAAAAGCATCCGAAATCTTTAATTTTTTCAGTCGATTGTTGAGTTCTTTGGTTCAACGCCAGCCAGCATCTGCCATCACTTTGATTGCGGTTTTCTGAGTTGTGCCTAAAGCACTAATAGAAACATTGTCTGGGGTAAATTTTCCAAATGCTTTTAATTCTTTCGATGTACCAAGATTTTTCAGTGGATATTCGAAGGTTGGTCCTGCAATGAGTAGACTACCTTTTGGTGACGAAATGAACTCAATAAATTGGATCGCCTCTGTTTTATTTTTGGCCGACTTTGCGACTCCTGCGGCACTTATGTTCACATGGGCTGGATTTGGCATAACTAATTTAATGTTCGATGTTACTTTCTGATCGTTCTTTCCGCTTGCACCTGCCTGCATTCGTGCTAGATAATAATGATTGACAAGGCCAACCCCACATTTGCCTTGTCCAACTGCACGAATCAGTGATACATCACCACCGAAATATGGCTGGCTTACATTATCGACCATCCCTTCAACCCAAGCGGAAGCAGCAGTTTGACCATTCACTATGATTTGGTCGGCTACAAGTGACTGGTTGTAGACGTTTTTCCTTTTGCGCAGACAGAGTTTTCCTTTAAGAACTGGATTTGCAAGATCGGAATAGGTCTTAATCGTATTTGGATTAACGATATTGGGATTTATAATGATCGATCTTACTCGCCTCGTGAAACCAAACCATCGATTTGATGGATCCCGATAGCGTGAAGGAACATTCGACTGGAGTTCCTGCGAAGACACGGGCTGCAGTAGACCAGCTTCTGCAGCATTGTTAATTCTCGCTGCATCAACCAACAGAATCACATCGGCCTTTGAATTTTCTCCCTCTCGCTTTAGACGTTCAACTAGCGATATCCCAGTGGCCTCAATAAGTCTTACTCTGATCCCAGTTTCTTCACTGAATTGTTTGTAGGCAGCTCGATCAGTGTTGTAATGCCTGCCTGAGTACACCCTTACTTCCTTTGCTTTCACTGAAGGCAGGACAGCAATTGTTGTCACCATACCCAGCGCTGCAAAGAACCTACGCATGCTTCAAGATATAATTATCCATATATTACTCCAGTGATTCCTGTCGTCATCTGCTTTTGACGTTCCATTCTGTAGCATTTGGTGAAGGCTTTTTGTTCTTGAAATTCCCTGACCGATGGACTTCCTGACGCATTCTCTTTTGCCTCTTCCTGAAGTTCGCGACTTTCAGCAACGCCTCTGTGCTCCCGATCTGCCCTGGCGAGATGGCCGACTGACCGCAGGTGATCAGGCTGCATTGGTTAAGGCTAATCATCAGCTCGATCCAAATGCTGATCTCACTATTGCAATTAGTAACTGCATTACTACAGCATTAACGAGTGACCCCTTGGTCAAAAGTTTTTCACTTGTTCGGAAGGTTCATAGTTTGTTGGTTTCTAGGTCCAATGTCGGAGATTCTTATGGATGGCATGTTGATAATCCTTTTTCCCGCCATGGTCGCCGTGATTTGTCTTTTACCTGCTTTCTGAGTGATGAAGACACCTATGAGGGTGGATCTTTATTGATCCAAACCGGCGGTGAGGAAACGAAGGAATTTCGATTGCCACCTGGGCAAATTGTTCTCTATCCTTCTTCCACCCTTCATTGTGTTAGACCCGTTTTGAGCGGTGTTCGTTATGTATGTGTCGGCTGGATTGAAAGCTATGTCAAGTCTCCTGACGACCGCTCAATTTTATTCAATATCGATGCTGGCGCTCGTGGTTTATTGGCTCGCCATGGCCGATCGGATGAACTTGATCTGATCTTTCAAAGCTATACGAACGCTGTCCGACGCCTGTCGAACTGATTTGTAGCTTTTGATATGGCCATCGCTGGTATTTTGTGGCTGTATCTTCATTACAATTGGATTAGTTGAGCTTCATCCAAATGCCAAAGCCTTCTGCTATCTCAGTTTTTGTTGCTGCGACGTCGCTTCTTGTCGCATCAGCACCAGCTCTGCACGCCCAGGATGCTGGTGGCCTTAAGGAATGGACTACAGATCAAGGTGTTGATGAGGAAAGTGTGTTGGATTCTGACGCTGCTGCCTTGAAGAAAAAGGCAGAGCAAGAAGATATCTGTGTTCCTATTGGGGAAGGCGAGAACTGCTGGTAACCATTGCTTTTTTATCCTTGGGGGCAATTCCCCCTTTTTCTATGCATGAAAAAAGCGCCCCGAGGGGCGCTTTTGTTTTGACCAGCAGTTGATCAGAACTTGAAGGTGGTTTTAACCAATGCGCCAAGTGTGTCAGATCCATCCACTGATGCATTTCCATCAGCATCCTGAACCCAGAACACTGCGGGAGTTACCGTGACGTTGTCACTAACTTGGTAATCGTAATAAGCCTCGAAAGCGAAGTTCTCGTCATCGGGGCTGCTGTCACCTTTCATTGATGTTGCGTAGCTTGAATATGAACCGAAGCCCACCCCAAGCTTGTTGCCGTCAACGAAAGCGTTCTTCCAGTTTAGGCCGACCATCCAGCCGAAACTTTCCTCAACTTGACCATCGGCTTTTGCGTCATTGAAGCCGAAGTCAATACCTGCACTGATAGTCGGTACGATGCCGGTTTCCTCAGGTGACCAATAGCCACGAACACCAAAGGCATTCAGAGCAGCATCATCCTTGTTAACGGCAGGAGTTGAGTAACCTTCCGCGGGATCAGATCCACCACTGCCCTGTTTGTGGGCATAAAGGCCTGAGATATACCACTTCCTGTTTCCATAACCAATTTGGCTCAGGAACAGGCCGTCGGTGTCTTCACCGAACATACCTTTCTTGGAGCTGGAATCAGCACCTTCGTTGCCGTCAGCAACGTAGCTTGCAGCTGCATTCCATGCTGCTTCGCCGGGAGCAACATTCTGACGCCATTGGATACCTGCACCCTGTCCGGTACTTGCACCCATAAGAATTCCATAACCCCCAAGCTTCATTGCTTTGAGGATGGGCTTGTAGCGAGTTGGTGTTTCCACCATGTAGTAGTTCTCTACAAGTGCACCTACGGTGACTTTGAACTCTTCACCAACTGGGAAGGTGTACCAAAGTTTGTCTATTTTCAGCGCATTGGTGCCTGATTTGGCATCAGACAGGTAGGTGTTGTCGTTTGTCCAAACATTGGACATGTTCCCCGTCCTAATACGGGTGTACAACAGATCTTTACCTGTAAAGGTTGTGTTCAGGTTGAGGGTGTAGCGGTACGACATGGTTGTCGCATCGTCTTCGCATGCACCAGCTTTCGCAGCGTTGCAGTCATCGCGATCGTCATAGCTGACGGCACCAAGGAAGAAGTCAGCTTGTCCTTTGAGCTTGGTGGTGGTGGAGAACTGGGTTGCTTCCAGTTCGCCAACCTTGGCCTCGAGGCCGTCAACGCGACCTTTAAGGATGGCGAGCTCGGTTTCGAACTCAGCCATCAGGCGACGCAGCTCGTCGGTCACTTCGGTGACGCGGTCGAGGCAAGCGTTCAGCAGTGCAGCCGCTTCGAAGCGGGTCATGGCACGGTTGCCACGGAAGGTGCCGTTGGGGTAACCGGCAACGCAGCCGTAGGTCTCAACCAAACCAGCCAGAGCCTGATAGGCCCAGTCGGTGGGATAGACGTCGGAGAATTGGGTGATGCTGGTGACCTGATCAGCGGAAGCCGCGTAATCAGAAACGCCGTTGATGTTCAGCTCGGCAGCATTAGCGCCAGCGGCCATCAGGCCAAGGGCGGCAGGAGCCACCAGCAGTTGCTGGAAAAGCTTCATTGAATTCCTCACACAGGAAAGCCCGATAAGGGCGCACCTATATTGGTGTTTTGTTGTGTCGCCTGTTACTCGTTTACTTCAATCGAAAGTAGCTTTCTATACAGCTTAGGGTTTATTTGATACGGGGCTTGCTTTCTTTTTCAATGAAAGCAAGCGCTCTTGTCACCCTTAGGCCTGATTTGATTCTGATCAGATGACTCGCGATCTTGTGTCTTTTGTTACTCCCCTTCCCTGCATCTATTTCCGCCAGGGACGGTATTGTCAAACTAGATTTCTCTAGGGTCTTGGCCGATTCTTCCGAAAACCGACTTGCAGTTACAAAGAAGAAGGGTTGCAAGAAATCAAAGTGCTCTAAGTGGAAGGGCGGATCGTGTCGTTGTGGTCGTTAATCAATCCACAGGTAAAATGATCTGTCCCTTTAGTTCATCAATATAAATTTGCTGGGTCTTCCTTAGAGTGCTAATTGTCCTTGATACCGTTGATCTCGTGGATCCAACGATTTCGGCAATTCGTGCATGAGACAGCATTTGCTCCAATAGTAGCCCTTCTGATGTTCTTTTCCCTAGTTTTGTGGTCAGTAATCTAAAGAATTTCATCAGTCGTTTTTCTATATTTGTTTCGTGTCTCACGATATGTAGTTGAATTATCCAATCAATTATTGCATCGGTTGCCTCGGGTTCTATTTTGCTTTTTGATTCAACCAAATAAGTTGTGTCTGTTATTGCTTCTATTGTAATTTCTAAGCCTACTGGATAGTGGAATTTGAATATCTCTGCTCTGCACGCAAAGGCTAAAGTTATTTCTTCTGCATTATTGGATTGTTTGGCTGCAATCCTTATAACGCCGCTCTTTACGGTTATTTCTATATCTTCTACGGCCTGAGGTCTTTCAAGGGGTGCTGTTTCGGACGAATTCAGTGAATTTGGTCTTCCTCCCTTGTCTCGATAGTGGTACTCAGTGTTCATTGACGCGTTGGCTTGTTACTTTTGCTACACCAGGATGTGCTCAATTTCTTTGTGCAAATTTTTTTGCTGTGTATGAACAGTCATTGCAAGATTCCGTGCAAATTTGATGTCTTTTATAGCACGACTTGGCTTCTTGATTTTGTCTATTCTTGTGATATTTGCTTTCTTTGAGGTCAGGTATGACACAATTCGTCGGCGCGATAAAGGCGCTGTGTCTGTTAATTTTCAACCCATAGTACATTTTCGGGGTTAACGTCTTGGAGTAACTCCATGTGCTCCTCTGTTAGAGCCTGTGCTGCCTTGTCGTGACCAGTGATTGAAAGGTGGGAAGCGCGTTGGTAGCACCATGCATTGATTTCTTGAAGCGTCTTGTTTCTAAGTTGATTTATGTAGTTCATGCTCTTTGAGTTGATGTTCTTTTAATTCTTCTATTGCTTTGTTTATTTTTGGTGGATTTGATTGCTCCTGCTTGTGTCATATGCTCTATTTCCTCGTGATTATTGCCCTTTATCTTTTTGGCTCTTTTGCCCACTTTCTCTTGGACGCTACTCCTTCCTGCTAAATCTCTGCATGTGGTGAGAAGTGTTATCACTTTTCGCATGAATTGTGTTTGGAAATGGTGTGTTTATTCTGGGGTCATCTTTTTTCGATCTATGCAGCAGAGGGTCGATTATTTGTGATACCTCCCGCTACTCCCTGTGCCTGTCCTCGTTGCACCTGTGAGGTGCAAGCGTCCCAGGCTGTTATTCGCGATGGCCAGAGTTTCTGTTCAGAGGCTTGTGCCACCGCTCATCCCAACCACGAGCCCTGCCATCGCAGTGGCTCCTGCGGCTGCACTTGCGCGGAGTGAGGCGGTCGGGTTGGTTTCAGTCTCCTTTCATTCGGGCTGGTCTGAACAGCATCGTCAGCCCAGACACGGTCACAACAATGGTGAGAGTTCCTAGCAGGATTGGGTACACGGGCTGAAGATTGAGCCAGCCGAACTCTCCTGTGTGCAGCTTGAGCAGCCAGAAGGCATCAATGTTCTGCTCCAGCAGCAGGCTGTAGAGGGAGCCGGTTCCTGCGGTGATCAGCAGTGGTGCTGCGGCGATCGGCACCAGCCAGCGATGGATGCGCCGCGCCTGTCGGCTGGTTGTTCTGGAGCCTTTCATTGCTTGCGCATCTGTTGGTGCAGCTCTCGTTCGTTAGCGCAAGGCATCCAGCGTCCTTTGTTCTCGTGAACGCTGTTGCAACCGATTTCAGCCGCCCGCTGCTGGGCTTCAGCTTCTGTGGCGTAGAGACCCTTGCCGTGGGCCATTCCTGGCAATTGGGTCACCAAAAGGGCCAATACGCCGAAGCTGAGAGCCGATAACGGTTGAATGGCGCGCATCTGTTCAGAAGCCTTCGCAGTGTTCGACGGCTTTGAGGTAATTCATCTTGCCGGCAGCTGTGCCTCCCTTGGGATTGATGCTGGCCCGCATGGCGATCTGTGCGTCGATGCAGCGGTTGTAGCGATGAGTTTTGACCGCTTGCGGGATCAGCAGAACCGCGATGCTGAGCAGGCTGAAACTACTGACGGCAGCCAGTACGGGGTAGGCGTGGGCTCGCACCATCTCTCGAGCTGTGAGCTTTTGTTGGTTGTGGTCGATCATGCGTCGCTTGTGTTTGGTTCGAGCGTATGGAGAGCCTTGCGCTTTGATTGGCCTCGAGAAATGTGACTCTCAGCCAAAGCCTTGCCCCGAAGCGTTGGAGGGTTCTCCCGCAATCCGAAACTCGATCTGATCCGTGGCGGGGTCGTAGAGGGTGTATTGCCTCCCCCCGCCGATGCCGATCACGCTTCGCTTGGGCACAGCCTGCTCGCTCTGCTGTTCACCGGCATGGTCTTTGACGTGGGATTGGACGGACCCACCGGAAAGCTCCAGTCGGAACTGACGCCTACACCGCGCCGTAAAAAGTCGGTTCACATCTAGTCGCGTCAGCCGATCCAGTAGCACCAGGGCTGAGGTGTCTTCCGTCAGCCGGTCGCCGATGTCAGCGGAGCTGCCATGAATCAAAGCGCAGTCAAGTTCGATGAAGCCGAACTGCAGCGATGCCAGCCAGTTGAGATGGTCAGCGTCCACCGAAGCAAGAAGCTTGCCTACCGCCGCTTCGCCGTATTCGGCTCTGAGGCCGTCAGCCTTGCGTTCGCCGCGGTAACCACACTCCGCCAGAAGTTGCTCTTCCCACCAGCCATAGATGCAGTCGGGCTGAAGATCACAGCGTTTCGGCTGCCTCAAACGCTCGAGCAGTGGATCGCACTTGCGTTGTGATCCGATCAGATCACCGAGAACGAAGAGATTGGCAACACCCCGTTGTTGCTTCAACTCCTTCTGAATCTGTTCGTAAAGATCCAGGTCTCCTTGGAGACCACTCACTAGGGCCCAGCGTTCCATCAGCGCTCGCACACGTGGCTGGCGTCTTCAGCCCGCTCGGCATATTCGAAGCCGTGGCTCAGTCTCCAGGCAAACACCTCCGGTAAGCCCGCATCAACGATCGCTCGACAGGTTTTAGCGACGTCGTAGTCGACCTCTCGAATCGTCACCTCTCCGGTGTTGTCGTTATGGATGACATAAGTGGCTTTGGTGCTGCCATGACGGGGTTCCCCAACGGAACCAGCGTTAACGATCCGCCGCATCGGCAGTGCCAGCTCTTGCTCTGTTGCTGCGCCTTGATCGCGTTGTTGCACCTTCACCCGAATGGATCCCTGGCGTAGTTCGCGTACATAGGGCTGATGGGTGTGGCCGCAGAACAAGGTTTCCGCCCCTGCTGTTTCCACTCGCTCAAGGGCCGCAAAGGCATTCATGTCAGGCAACAGATATTCGTGCTGACTGTTCGGACTGCCATGCACAAACAGCAGCTTGTCGCGCCGCAGTGTCATCGGAAGTTCAGCCAGAAAGGCCTTGTTCTCCTCCGTCAGCAGATCGGCTGTCCAGTGATGAGCGCGATGGCCTCGTCGTTCCGCCAGTTGGGAGGGATAGCTGCATTCACAGGCATTCAGACCGTCAATGATGTCTTCGTCCCAGCACCCTTGGCAGGTGGGAATCTCGCGCTTACGCACCAGTTGCACCACTTCATTGGGCTGGGGTCCATAGCCCACAAGGTCTCCGAGACAGGTGATGGTTTGGATGCCCTGGGAGTCGATGTCGTCAAGCACGGCCTCCACGGCGGCAAGGTTGGAGTGCAAACAGGAGATGACGGCGTGGTTCATGTCAATCAGCCTTGCGATGTGGGTTGTTGTTGTTGGATCTGTTGTTGCTGCATGGCGAGCACGTCATCCGCGAGCAGACAGTCGTTGATCGTGGCTTGAATGCCTTCAGGGTTGAGTGCCTTCCCCTGGACAACGATCTCTGAGGTTCGACTGGGGCGACCCTGCGGTGGTGCCGTGGTGTCCAGGGGAAGGAACTGGGATGACTGCTGGCTCACCATCCAATTGCAGAAAAATCCACGCCCGTCAGGAAGATTCATCAGGCCTTTGGCGCGGTACACATCCCCGTAGGCACCATTGACGAGTTCAAACCAGAAGCTGCTAAGGCTGTTGGGATCCCAGACAGAACCGGAAAGGGAGGTGTGCCAGGCCTCGAGCTTGCTGAACTCCAAGGTGTCCTTCGCAGGCAATTCAGGGTCTCGCCCGAAGTGCAGGAGTTGATCGGGGTGCAGTTGCAAGGCCTCCAGCTTGGAACGAACGTCGTCTCCGAGACCTTCAATGCCATCCTTGCTGGGGGGGTGGAACTGCTGCACTTCGATCAGGGTCAGCCCATCGTTGTCCTGCTTCAGGTCTGTCGTTTTGGCTGTCGCCGGTTCCTCAAGCCTGGGCACCTGGTCCTTGAGCCAGGCCAGGTCGATTCCGCTGTCTTCCCCCTGCTCAAGCCCCGCTTCCTTCTCTCCCCCCAGCCGCAGGTAAGCGCAGGGACCTTGATGCTGCTGAAGCCTTTGGAGCGCCCAGGTTGTTTTCCCGCACCCCGGAGGACCTGAAATCAGGCACACCTGCCCCATCGCAACCTCCTCGACATCCGAGAATCATTCTCATTATGAGCCGGCATTGCTGCCCTGTCCCGTTCTTCTTGTGCCTTTGGACGCTTGGTATCGCTTGCTATGGCGCTCCCTGCTTCTATCGCTAGTGTCGTCTGAGCACGGTTTTGATTTATGCAGGCCTTGGAGTTCCTCGCCCTCGTGCTGGTGAACTTGGCTCTGACGGTTTATTTGGTTGAAAAGGGGACCAAGTTCTGGAAGGAGAAGCACCGCCTCAAGCGCCTCGTCAACCAGCATCCTGAAATGAAGGGGGTGCATCCCGATGAGGATGGCCTCTTTGTGTTTGAGAGCGATGATTCGCTCAAGGTGCTCGTGCTGGAGAACGATCAGCCCGGTTCTGATGAGCCCTTCTACGTCAAAGAAGAGGATCTCGAAGAGGACTGAATCGATTGGTGCAGGAATGGAACGATGAGTTCATCACCCAGGCTCAGGCAGACCTCAAGGGAATGGTGGCTGACTGGAAATATGACTACGGCGTGAGTGATCGCGATTGCTCGGCCATGTTGCTTTGGATGCTGATCAAGCTCAATCCCGACACCAAGATTGACGCTGGCCTGCTTGATCGCTGATGCGACCTTTGGCTAGGTGCAATCACCTTTTCCTTTTGGTTCCTAGGGATACAGAATCAACGCGTAACCCCCCGGCTCAGAACAGGGGGGACACCGTCGAAAAGGGGAGGGGCTAGGGAACCCTCCCTTTTCTGTGACCCCTACGCAAAGTGTTGCCCCTGGCGCTACATCTGGGGTGATGTAACAAAAAAGCCCGCCGTAGAGGCGGGCCGGGTGATGGGGATCTCCCAGCATAACGAGCATGGCCACCACATGCAGCGTTGATGTGTGATCAAGGGGCCTGCATAAGTGATATTGCTCCCCCTAGATCTGGGGCTGGATGAGTACTATCGAGCCAAGGCATCAAGGTCTGGTGCTATTTGCCGGGTGATGGGGATTGCTCTGGCTTGATGATTCGCTCCACGGCTGGGGCGATTTTTCTTGTCATCGATGTGAGCGGTGGAAGTGTTCCACTTCAGGTACGTTGCGACTCAGGTAGAGCGCGTAGCTGAGCCCCATCACAACGGTGCATCCGACTGGTCCGCAGACCTGATACAGGTGATTTCCGATCGATTCCACGGTTCCATTGCCTTGAACGGAGTAGGGAAAACGCAGGGTTTCGGCCATGGGATCACGTTTGAAACTGCAGCCGTCCTACGGATCCGTGATTGGACCGGGCTGCGACAACCGATACGGGGTTGTTTTCTTTGCCTCTCTCAGTATTCCTTAAGAATTGCGCTCTTTGGCTCTTGATGGTTTACGTGCCTGGGAAATGGCTGGCCTTGAGCCGATCGAGGTGATCGCGCACCTCTAGATCTGGAGGTGCGCATCACCCGTTGCATCAGGTTCTGCCGATGGTAATAAAGCCCTTTGCATCCCTTCAGCGGTTCGATCAGCAGATCGAGCAATTGAGCTTTGGCGGTTGTCTTGGTCATGGTTTTCGGTGCTCCTCGGATCGTGTTCCATCAGCATCGGTAAAACCTGAGGGCCACACATCACCCACTTGAGGGGTTGTGGGGTGGTGATCTAAAACGATGTCTCCCTCATTTGAAGGGACGTCGTCTGATGACTCCCCTTAACGTGACCTCTCTTCTGGGGCTCCGATGAAGGTTTTGCAATCCGTTCTGGCGTTGCTGCTGGTGCTGATGCTGGGTTGTGCAACAACCTCAACGGTTTCTGCGGCAACGATTGAGGAGGCGGCCAGTGGAGATCTGATTGCCACGCTGGAAAAGGCCCGGGATGTTCGCGAGCAGGCTGACATCAAGATTCGGGAAAACCTTAAGTTGATGGCGTCGAGTTGTCTCTATATGAGCGATTCGTTGAAAGAGTTGATGGCTCTGGAGAATCAGTTTGAAGACCGTCAGATCGAAGATTTCACCGTGGGAATGGCGGACGCGGTTGAGCTGGAGTTGCTCGATGAGGAGTCACGCAAGATCAAAGCGCTTTACCGCAGATCCCACTGTGATGATCCGATTATCCTTCGTGAGCAACTGCGGCAGGCCGATCAAAATCGCAAGGCCTGAATCAGCAGCAGACCCCCGGTCCCTATGAAGGAGGGGGCCGGGGGTCTGTGTCTTAACGGTGGTGTTCAGGGTTCTTGTGGCCGTCCCGTTCCGGTGAACAGGCGGCCTGACTAGCTCTTTTGTGCATGACGCAATCCATCAGATGTGGCTGAAGGAAGGTCGAAGCGTCTGGCTTATGGCGCCTGGGGCCAGGTTCCAATGGGTCGGGTGATGGAAGTTCCTTAGGGCATCTGGCACGGTGCAGATGGAGTGCCGATCGGCCTGGCCTTTCGCACAAGGCCTGTCGAAGGGCGCACCCAACAAGAGGTGTGAAAACTGTTGGAGCAGGGGCCTGAAAGTCAGCTTGCTTCTGAAGCCTGCTCGGTTGGACCGTCGTCTCGCATGGACGCCTCCGATCTCGATGCACAAAGTCTTGGGGCTGAGCCAGGCCCTTGCAATCAGCACGAACACGCATTGCCTTTCAGGGTTGAACCAGCTGAAAGTCGGGCTGGCGTGGCTGCTATCTGATTAGCCTGAATCCCCGCGCGTTGCTGATGACGATTCCCTTCGGCACGCCTGAGCCTTCGGACGGACTGTTGAAAAAGTCGGTGTCGTCCACCCGACTTCGCACCTGGTTAAACACCCGCCTCCGCCAGCTCGCGGTGGGGCAGCGGATTCAGGATGCGCGGGCCTTACGCAGCGAATTCCTGGTGGAGTGATCGTTCTGCGATCAACCCAGCTCGAGGCAGGCCAGGCCGTAAACGTTGCGGTCGTGCCCCTTGGGGATCACGCCCTTGTACATCCGCACCGTTGACGTCATGGGTTTGAAGCCCCTGGCGCTGAGAATAGTTTTGGCGCTCGGGTTGTGGCCGGGGGTGTCGATCAGTACGACACCGTTGTGGTGGTCCAGGGCGTTGTTGAGTAACAGCGAGGCCATGCCGGGGTCTTCGGCGAGCCAGGGGCCCACACGCCATCCCTCGCCGATCGGCAGCAGGCAAGGCCGAATGCGCACGTAACCATGGCATTCGCCCTCGGCATCTCTCGCCGCAAACACATCTCCTGCTCTGTGGCGGAGCCATAGTTCAAGGAAGTGGGGTCTTGGGCTGATCTCATGGCGTTCGTCGTAGCGCTGAATCGCCTCCAGCGACACCTGGAGCAAGGGCACGACGGCGACGTCGCTGCGCTGGCTGGGGCTTGCGTCCAGTGATGCTTCGCTGCGGAACAGCATCTGCCGGCGTGTGGTGATGCAGTCCTTCTGAAATCCAGCTCGTTCATAGAAGCCCACCATTTGCACCGCGGCCTCCAGGCCGATGCACTGAACGCCGCTGAGTGTTTTTAAGGCGTGATGCCAGAGCCGACGGCCGATCCCTTGGCCCCGATGCTCCGGCTTCACCACGAACAGGCCAATGAAGGCGTAGTCGGGGTTGTAGGTGACCGCCGCGATGCACCCCACTGGTGCGTT
Source organism: Synechococcus sp. (assembly GCA_047285305.1). Taxonomy (GTDB): domain Bacteria; phylum Cyanobacteriota; class Cyanobacteriia; order PCC-6307; family Cyanobiaceae; genus Parasynechococcus. The sequence continues at coordinate 1,697,550 of JBJBDL010000003.1, read as the reverse complement.
GTCTTGCCAAGCGAGCCAGACCCCCTGGCGATCGGTGTTGGCGTAGATCTCGATGTCGCCGACCCCTGGAGCGAAATCCTGCTCACGGGCCAAGGCCGTGACCACGTCGAGGTCGGCTGGGGCGAAGGGTCTGATCTCCAGCATCGAGCTCGGCCCATCCCGACCCTGCTGAACTCCGTCTTACCGCCTTTGACGGCTGATCTCCATCCCTGGATTAGCTCATCCTCTGGTGGCCGGTGAATGTTCTTGCTGAACAGTTGCTCTCTAGGGTGCTTGTCATGACTGCTCTGCCTGCGGGCTATTGATCCCATGAATGCTTCGAAGCTGTTCGATTTCCTCGGCCGAGTGCTGATGGCGGCGGTGTTTGTGAATGCCCTGCCGGCCAAGTTCACCAACTTTGCTGAAACCGCAGGCTTTATCGCATCCAAGGGCATCCCCGAACCCCTGGCTTCTGTGCTGTTGGTGGCGGCGATCGTGGTGCTGATCGCTGGATCGATCCTGCTGGTATTCGGTAGCAACACTGTGCTGGGCTCCTCGCTGCTGCTGCTGTTCCTGGTGCCCACCACGCTGATCTTCCACACCTTTCCTGTGGACAGTGGCTTTGCGATGAACCTGGCCCTGATTGGCGGATTGATCTTGGCCATCACCCGTGCCTGGGGCAATGGCGTGCCCAGCTTCACGCACCTGCGCTCCAAAGGTTGAGCGCCGGCTGGCTGCCTCAGGGCAGGGCCAGGGCCGTGCCTTCGCGGCGCGGATCCGCGGCCCCCTGCCAGCCAGCATCGATTTTTTGAAGCAGAGCGGTCCCGCTGCCGATGCTCTGAAGTCGCGGGCTTGCCTCGCTTGTGAGCTGTTGCAGCGGCAAAGGCCAGGGCAGCGGCGGATCGCTTTCCAGCACAAGCGTTGTGCCTCGCCGGGAGAGATGGGGAAGCCCCACCGCTCGTGCCGGCGGTTCGTTCCAGACCAATGACGCCAGCAGCACCCGGCTGAGCAGATGGGGAATGCTGCGGCCGCCGGGACTGCCTAGGGCTAGCACCGGCTCGCCATTGCGGAACACCAGCGTCGGCGCCATCGATGACATCGGCCGACGTCCGGGCAGTCGGTGGTTGGCGACCAGTTTTCCTCCAAGCCTGGGCTTGAAGGCGAAATCGGTGAGCTGATTATTCATCACCATGCCTCCTATCAGGTGCCGACTCCCGAAGAGCGTCTCCACCGAGGAGGTGTAGGAGGCGATGTTGCCGCTCGAGTCCACGATTGTGATCTGGCTGGTGCCCTGTTCGATGCCCCGATCCGGCCTGCCGAAGGGATAACGATCGATGCTTTGGGGTAGTCCAGGTGTTGGCCTTGAGCCGTTGGTGCCCTGCATTGCTCTGGCTCGGCGGGCGATGTAGGCCGGATCCAGCAGGGCTACGATTGGCACTGCTCCATCGATGGGGTCGTGCACCCAGTAGAGGCGGTCGGCATCGGCCCAGGCCTGGGCACGGGCCAGCTTCCGCCACACCTGCGGCTCACCCGCGCTGGAGCTGGCCAGGTTGGTGGTCTGGTTCAGCAGCGCCAGGGTTTGCAGCAGCGCAAAGCCACCGCTGCTGGGCGGCGGCATTGTGCAGATCCGGTGCTGGAGCTGCTGGCTGCAGAGAGGGATGCGTCGGACCACGGCATAGCTGCTCAGATCAGCGGAGCTCCAGCCGCGGAAGTTCGGCTCGCTGGCCTGCAGGGTGTTGATCCCGCGCAGGATCTGCTGTGCTAGAGGCCCTTGATAAAACGCCGGACCCCCTTCCCTGGCCAGCAGCCTCAGAGTGCGTGCCAGGGAAGGGTTGCGGAAGGGTTGATCTGAGGCTGGTGGCTGGCCGCCGGGCAGGTAGAGCGCTTGAAACTTAGGGCTGTGGGCCACGCCGAAACGTCGGGCCCTCCGAATGGAGCGCAACAGCCGTGGGCTCGGCAGAAAGCCAGCGCTGGCGAGGCGGATCGCCGGTTGCAGGGTTTGTGCCCAGGGCAGACGGCCGTGATTTTGATGGGCCTCCCAGAGCAGGGCTACGGTGCCGGGAATGCCGATGGCGTTGGCTTGGTTGGTGGCTTGATGCCAGGGGAGTGGATCCCCAGCGGCGTCGAGCAGGTCGGTAGGGCGGCTCCGTTCGGGGGCCACTTCACGGCCATCCAGCGCTGCAAGCTGGTTTTGTTTGGCATCCCAGTGCAGCAGAAAACCGCCACCCGCCAGGCCAGAGCTCTGAGGTTCCACCACCGCCAGCACAGCCTGGGCTGTGACCAGAGCATCGATGGCGGTGCCGCCGTCCTTCAGCGCAGCCAGCGCCGCCGTGCTGGCGAGGGGATTGGCGGTGACCACCACGGCAGATCCGCGGGCGGTGGAGATGCCTCTGCTGTTGGGGTCGCTGGATTCCGGATCGTCACGGCTGATCTGGGCTGCCGCTGCGGTGAGACTGCTCCAAAGGCTCAGCGCCAGAAGCAACGCTTTGAGCTGGGGGAGCACGGCGGTAGATCAGCTGGTTTCAGTCTTGTGGTTAGTGAGGCGGATTGCTGGCCTTCCGATCAAAAAAAGAGCCAGCCTCTAAACCCGCTCCTGCTTGACGCATTGAAGGCATCACAGCTTTCGTCTCAAGAGTGGATCAGTGGAGGGCCGTGCGAGGTTCGATCGGAGCGTTTCTCAGGGAATTCTCAGGAAGTGGAATAGGAATTTCAGCTCAATAAAAATCATCCCCGCATGGCCAAGATTGCGCTGGCGCGAGCTCCACTTCTAACGCTTCTGGAGGGATTAGGGAGCACGTTCCCGCGCCTGTTCCTCTCCTCTCGGATCTCAGCGACAAGCGGCAGTTTGATAGGAGGAGATGTATCCGCAGGCCCACCTAGGGATACATCACTCACCTGAGGGGAACTTACCCAAAAAAAGGTTCCCGAAGAGCCCACTCCTCGGGAACGACTCGTGCATGCGAGGAGAACTTAATGCTGCGCAATCTCCCTTAACAATGAGCAATTGTGCTCAGTCCTGGTTGCTTGGGTCTTGCCTTGATTGCGCTTGCGGCTGATCCTCTTGGTGCTTCCCAAGTAGCCGATAACAAACCCCTGCTTGCTGCAGGGGCTACATAGCGTTTTTTCGTGGCTGATCGGCTCAGAGGCCGAGGAATTTGGCGGGAATTCCATCCAGGCTGTTATTACCCATCATCTGGAAGATGACGTTGATCAGCATTCCTCCGATGTGGAAGGCTCCCACCAGAGCCAGGCCTCTCCAGAGTTTTTCGGCTGCTGCTGGGGGCTGATTGTTGGCCCAGGTGCCGGATCCGTCGGTCATCGGTTGATCGCAACTTCAATCACGTTGGCGAAAGAGTTTGCAGGGGTCCAGCAGTCGTCACTGAGATTCATCAGCGCACCGGTGGTGGACAGCGCCGCCAGCCTGTTTTGAGCATCGTGTTCCAGGCTTCGATGGCGTTGTGCCGCAGCATCCGCCGCCGGGTCTGGGGAACCGGCGGGCTGGGCGGGATCCAGCTGTAGGTGCGCACCGCCACCCATTGGGCATGAACAGTGGATGCATCTGGCTTGAACTGCACCACCTTCTGCTGCTCTGCGCTCACCAGCCAGCCTTCTCCGCCACGCTGTTCTGGTGGTTCGTGGGTGGCGCGGTAACGGGGCAAGGGGTGGGGCGACAGCAAACGGAAGACAGCTCTGCAAAGCATCTGCTGCCGAGGCGACGCCCCGGCTTCACGATGGCGAATTCGCTGCTTGAACGGGGAGCCATATCGAACAGGACTCTGTTCAGGTCTCAAGGATGTTGGCGAGTCCGACGGAATATCGATTAATGAGTTGTTGTTGTCCTCGAGAAAGGAAGCTCCTCTCAGTCAAAACGAGGCTTGAGAGAAGCTTCTGGTGGCCTTGGCTTGCGACCACGGTCCAACCAAGGCAGAGCACCTTTGCATGTGTTGATGCATCGATCGAGGTCTTGGGGAAGGATGTTGAGCAATTTTTTATTTCTCCAAGAAAAAATATGAAGTTTTTTCATTGATTAATAAGGGAGGATTCGAATTTCAACGTTTTGGTTCAAAAAGTTATTGGGGCTTCATTCTTTTCTCGCATACATTCCGGCAAATCCAGAAAGCAATGCCCTGCCGTCAAGTTGAAGATTTTTCCCAGAAAATTGCATCAGACTTTGCTGCAGCCTGCAGGACTGATGAGAAGAGTGAGGATTGTTTTGGCACTGCCTACAACTACGGTCGCGACAATGTGACCCGTCTGATGCATGAGATTATTCGACTTCAGCGGGAGAGTGGTTTGTCGCGAAAGGAAATCGTTGAATCGATCAAAGATCTGGCGAGTCATATGAATGCCCTCTCCTATGTGTTTCTTGTGGCGGCCGATGTCGCCGAAAAAGCCCTGGATCATGATTGATCCTGAGGAAGCGCCCGCACAACAGGAGTCAGGTGAAGATCCTCCCTGTTACGCCCCGCGGGGCGATTTTCTGATCGGTCTTGCTCAGGAAGCACTTTCCTTCACCAGGAGACGGAAGCTTGAGAAGGAGATCGCTGTCATCAAATCAGCTCTGAGGGGCAACGACAACCAACCAACAAGCCGTCGCGCCGAGCAACTCAAAAAACGTCTCGATAAGCTCAGCAATGAACTTAACAGCACCCCATAGGAATCACTGCCAAAACTTGAGAGATTCTTGCTACCAGCTTGTTCAGACCCTGCTGTATCCGAGCTTGGTTTCAAAAATCTTGAGTGGAAGTCCAAACGACTCCATCAGTTGCCGGCATTCATCGCCGACCGTGCCGTAAACCTCAACGCTGAAGCCATCGCCAAGCTCTGCATGCTTTTGTAGATACTCCTGAACGGGAGGATTGGAGACATGGGCTCTGAATGCCTCGTCATTGGCGTAAACCTCTGACCATACGAACGCTTGGGCATCGTCCGGGTCTTGATCAAAGGTGTGGTGAATCATGCCTGGCTCAGAAGCCTGAACGGCTTGGTCGGTGATGCGAGCCAGCTTTAAGTACTGGTCAACACAACCGGATTTGACGTGGATTCGCGCCAGCAAAATGAACGGTGTGGATTTGTCGAAGCTGGCCATTGGCTTTCAGGCGATGCCCAAGTGTTCCATAGATTCAGGTAAAAAAAACCTGGAGGTGCACTCCCCAGGGGAACCCATGCCTGTCTTCAACTCTCGTTTTAATGGAGACGATCAGTCGGTTAGAGGCTGTTGTTTAAGCGACAAGCGACCTCCAGCCATCGAGTTATGAACCAAGTTTTCGGCATAGCGGCGGCCCGCTTGTTGTGCTTCTCTAACGCTTCTGAAATTGCCGACAAAGTCGTATTCCTTTCCATCAACTGTTGCCGCAACCGCATAGAGCCTGTTAGTAACCTTGCTCACAGACCAGCGCAAAAAGCAGGTCGGGGAGTTCTTCTGACTTTGCATACTGTCCTCCATGAATTAACGGGACGACTTAAGCACTTGCTTGCTTGTTGAATTTCAAAGCTTTAAATAACGCAAATAGGTAATTATATTTCTTTTATGATTTGCTTGTTAGGACCTTATCAAATCAATTGGTGTGAAGGGGTAAGGCGGCGTTTTCAAGTAGCTCCTTCTGCTGCGATGGCTGACTTTCAACCAAGCTGCGACTTAACGATGTGGAGCCACGGAACCGCGAGGAGAAGCGAGTCCTCCCCGACCGATGCGGTATCCGCGGCAACACGTTCGTCACGTAAAACTGATTTGCGCCTGATGCACTGAATGTCCACAGTCTTAAGGCACAGAGAGCTTTCCCCACTGATCGCTCTCAACGGGGAAACTCTTCTGCCAGCACCAGGGTCGCTCTCCCCGTGCCGCTCAGCACTACATCTGGTGTGCAGGCAACTGAGGTTTCAATGATGAGGCCAAGTAGCAGGCTTGTCTGGGAATTTTTGAAGATGTGCTGATCCGACAAAAATTTCGGTATATGCCGGCGACGGTTGCGACTGATACGGACGACCTTAATGCTCGATTGGCCTCGGAAGAACGCCTGGGTTCGCTAGACAAACGGACCCAGCAGTTGCCGCTGACATGGGTCCGCGTCCCGGGCTAGGTGCAAGAGACCAGGACGCTCCACACATAAGCCATTGGAGCCAGTCGGTTCAGCGAAATCCGCTACTCAAATGGCTCCACTCCTCAGGTGAGCGCTTTGCGGAAATTGGTCGAATAGGGGAAGCGGTAGCCAAGCTCCATTTCCTCCAGCTGCTCTTCGGCGAGGTAGAGGCTGCGTGTGAAGAAGCACACGTTCTCGCTATCGCACACCAGAAACTTGCCGGCTTCGATTTTTTGGATGGATGAACCGCGTGGGGTCTGTGCGATCAAGTCTGCTTGAGCCATGGAGCGTGATGGCGAATCACCCATGTCATGGCTTCCATCATTTTCGTTTGGTCGTTACAACGCTCACAATTCAACAATCTTATTAGTGCGGGCTTCTTGGTAACAACTGATACTCGCGTTAAGCGTTAAAAAGAATCTGTCACTCCAGCTCGGAAATGGGCTATTTACGGTCTCGGTTGATAACAATGCGATGAAGTGGCTGCTCTCGAAACTCGGTTTACTCAAGCAGGATAAAAACACCCAGGATTTGAAGGAAGACCTCTCGTTTTTTAGGACCTCACATCGCGCTAATGCCATTGAATGTCAATGGCGTCTGAGGAAGCAAACTCGGCTCTTGCTGAGGCAAAGCAAGGGGTCAGCATTAATGATCAGAATAAGGGACGCATCCGGTGACGGTACTGTTGCTAGCAAGTTGGTGGAGCTCAGTTTCAAGGTAACGCAAGCTCAGATTGAGCCTCCATCTGCAAGTGGACAGATCCTTCTTGAGCTTGGTTATCGCACGGTTGGTGGTGACTTCATCACGCTTGAGTATTCCTTCATTGATCTTGGCCCCAAAAAAGTTCTGCAACCTGATTTGACTAACTGGTTTAGCAACGAATCGGAGAATATTCACCAAGAGATGTACGTCTTGGCGACTAAAGGCAGAACTCTTGGTGGGTCTGAAGTCATGCCAGTTGGCCGGTGATCCTGGTTGCAGCAGCGTGGTGTTGATCCCGGCCAATGGATGACGAGGAGGCTGAGATGGCTGTGCTCTAATCGTTTTTCAGCGTCACAACATTGCGGTACGTCGTTTGTGCTGTCTCAAGGTGTCTTTGGCGCTCTCTGTCCTTTCCTTCCCAAGCCAGTGTGGAACCGGAAGGCGCAGACGACGGCTCCTTCACTCCGATGGTTGTTTCGTTGACCATTGGTCGCTGGTCACTGCACTGACTCCCTTCTGGCGATTTAAGGAGTCAGAGCAGTGTTTTTTGCGGCTCTATTTTTCAAACCTCTCGCTTGCGAAGGATCCCGGGCCGCTGCATGGCTCCTTGCCTTTCACCGGCTTAGGCACCGCACTCAGGCTGTTGTCTGAGCCTCAGATATCAGCACCTACTGCAGCCAGTGTCAGCCCTGCCATGATCATTAACTGCACAATTATGTGACGCATGAATAGCAATACATCACTCTGATAAATGCCGCTGGAAGGGTTACGTACCAATGGTGTAGGGAAAAATTTATTCAGGAAGCAGATAATATTTTAATGCATATTAATGCTCAAGTTTTGAGGATCCGGCATGAGTTCAATGCCATGTATGTATAAGTGGTCTGTAATTTAAAAAGTGCGATGATTCCACCGTCGAAAGACGGGTTTTTAATGGCTTGTGTAGATGCACCTGCCTATCGACTCGCCAGTGCTTGGAAGATCAGAGCCGCAAAAAGCGACCAAAGCACGGTGCTTGCGAAGCGGTGCTCTAAGGCAAACCGACGGGACGTGCCCCTCATCAGTAGGTCCCGCGGAAAACCGTTGCGATGACTGAAGCAAGCGAGCAAGTCAACAACGCAAGTAGTGCGAACTCCATGAAGGATGTGGTGTGGCCTACTTGTGTAATGCCCCTGGTTGAAGCAGAACTGTCGTAGCGGTCGGCACCAGATAGCCCAGATAAGCGCTTTTACCCGTAGCGGCGATGGAACTCTGTCTTTTTCTTGAGTTGCTGGCCACACCCTCCGTTTTGTCGTGATGGCGACGATCAGTCTCTACATCTCACGTCATCATTTCGGTGCTTCTTCGGTGAAGGGGCGATGCGTAAAACGCGGGGGTGCTTAGGGAACACCCCCATTTTTTTGGCAGTTCGTAAACGATGCTCACGGCACCGCCGACTGATTGAAGAGGGTGGTATCGCTGGAACGTCAGCACCTTCCACGCATTAGTCCCCTTTTTGATGGGCGGCATTCCCTGCCGCTTTTTTTGTCTCTGGTGACCGAACCATGACCGGTGTCCACGACCTGTTTCGACGGTTCTCCCACTCCCTTTCACCAGATATCTGGAAGAAAGTGAAGGAGTCGCCAAACGAGGGGAAATGGCCTCTGGAGTTGAGATCTCCAGGGGGCTTTTTGTGCGCCCCTCTCCTAGGTCGAGAATCTCCCGCCAGGGTTCCAGCGCAATCAATAGGGGCTATTTCAGCTGGATACGTTGAATTTGCCGATCGAAATTCCGGTTATGCAGCGATGTCCTGATCGACATAGTCAAGAAAATTAATGACTCTTCTTTCCTTCTTCTCTTGTAAAGCTTCCTTCGCGAGAGTCAGCAGCTGATTCTCTCTGGCTTTGATGGCGGTTCTCCACCTTTTGGTTTTGGGATTGGTCACACGGATGGGCCTTGAGAGAGGAGAAGTCCTGTGAAGCACAAGTCTTTTGAAGCCGCATGACCATAGTGGTCACAAGTGAAACTCTCCCAAATGCGTGATGGTTGTTGATGTAGGTTCATCCAGATACCGTTTATATGTATTAAGGCGAACTCGGAGTTTGGCAGCATCAACTCAAGGAATCACTTCAAACCTGAAACCATTTCTCGATACCCCGAGAGGGCAACTGCATGGGAACAGGGCTAACTGCAAAGCCCTGGAGTGATTCGATGCGCAGTTGAAACGAGGGGCGACCTGAGCCACAACTGGTTTATCGCAGCAACTCAGATGGTTTCCAATACTGAGCAACGCAAGGCAGAAACAACGAGCTCTACTCGCATTGGAGTTGGAATCATCCTCGGGTTGGCTTGTTTAGCTGCGGTGCTCACCGGAGGGATCTTTGTTGGGCAGACAATCAATGAAGCATTTAGCACGCTCCAGACAATCGCTCCAGTTGAGGTTGACCCTCTTCGCTGAGTTATCTGAGCCGATCAGGCTTCAACTTCAGCCTTGTCATCTGCGTTGTGATGAGCCTCAACTGAGGTGGCCTCAGCTGACTTGTTTTGAGGGCAGTCACCGGCGTTGGCAGCGCCAATAAAAACAACCACTGCCATGATCGCGACGATCACGGAGCCGCCTACAAAAACGAGGTTCGGACCTTTCACGCCAGGGGTGTGCTGAATGTCTGGTGACCCTAGTGCTGGATTCAGTCCTACGGGGCGATGTGGGTGGCGGGGTCAGTGTTTACCCACGTGGTGGCATCTATCGATCCTTGTTTTCTTTGTATCTGGGCAGGTCGGTCGGCTGAGCCAGCACGTAAACGACGGCAGCAGAGATAACCACGGTGACCACAATAAGAGCTGCGATGGCTGCTGAGTAGTCGTTCACTGAAGTCTCTCCAAAGAGAAATGTTAGGGCTGACGCTTTTCTGGCCGTGTTGGTGCTCGGGAAGCCAGTGCTCTGGGGCTTAGGGCGTTCAACACGATCAATGTTCAGCTGGCCGGTAGGGCCTGACTGTGGATAGTGGTCATCGTGTTGTTCAGATCCCCCACATCCCTCAGCCCTTCGGCACTGAACCAGGGTGCGTTCTCCCAGCTGAAGCCTTCGCCAAAGGTGTTGTCTGGTGCCGTGACGTACCAGTGACAATCCACATCCGGCGTGTCAACTGAGCACTGCGACCAGTCCGGCTGCCACTGAGGCACCTGGACCCACATCACTGCTGCAAAAACCAGGGAAAACAAGGCTTTGAACATCTGCCTGGAGGTTGCTTATTGAAACTTTACACGAATTGGTCTCAGGATTGGAACCGTTGACGGCATTAGCGATTACACCCTGAAGGCTCAAGCAGGAACGGACTTCGGTAGTCAGTGACTCGCTTTCAATCGGTCGAGCGAAGTTACAACAGGCGTGCCGTGTTGTGCGTTCGAGGGCACACCGGTGGCGGAATCGCATTCCTTTATCGCTCGACGCGATGTGATTCCGTCGTGTGCACCCAACATGTGCATCCCAATGTGATTGACGTCCAAGGCGAAAGGACAGCTTTGGAGAGCGTTGATGCCAGGTTTCCCGTCATCAATTGAAGACGTGATCCCGAAGCTGGCATGTCGATCGAGGACAAGCGGCCGCAGCCTCATCAGGCTGCGTGTTCTCTGTGCTCCAAACGATGTACTGCGTTGAGCGAAGCGATGGCCCCGACCAATGGGTTCAAGAACAGTGCTTCAAGACTGAGTTCAAGGCGTTCGTTGATGCACGTGCCAAATCGCTTGCTTTCACGAATGTGTATCGCGTCATCTATCAAAGTCCTGGGCTTTCAGGCGAAGTTGTGAGGGTGTCGAAAGGGAAGGCGCTTTTGAATTCCGATGACCGGTTGGTTGGCTGAGCAGTTCAGCTGAGAGTGGCTCGATCCATCCGTCTAGCTCAGGACTCTTGTGATGGTTCCTCCTGGGGAATGGAACTGGAGTTGAGAGTCGATTGCTCGGCCCCTTGGCTCATCTCTTCCGCTATGGCCAATCTCTCCACCAGGCTGAGGGTGTCGTTGGGAGGCATTTGCCGTCATCGCCCCACTTGAGATCGGAAAGGTCAAGTGGGCACATAAGGGAGCGCGAGACTGCTTTGAAGTTATGAGCGCCGAGATGCTCGCTGAGGCAATGCTCCCTGAAGATGCACGGAAGAAATCCTGAATTGAGTAACCAACCGACACTCATTGGTTGGTCACGCTTTCATCCACGCACAATCCTTTCTGCATGGCGACAGCCAATCGGGAAGGGTGGCTTTCCTTTTTCGTGCCTTCTCCCCTGTCACGTTTTCATACCGCAAGCTGCTCCAAACAAGAAAACCCTGGAGTGACGGCTCCAGGGCTTCCCTTATTCACCTGAAAGAATCAGTTTCAAAACTCTCTCGGATTCGAGGAGGAAAACCCCAAGAGCATGAAGGATCTCTGGGCATTCACTCGACGACCGCCGACAGATCGCATTAGCTGCCGCAGGTGTGATCAATCAACTCCTGTGCATCCGCTTCTCGATACCCCCATTTGGGATGGTCATCGCAACGGTCATCTCAACCAAGGCTCCTGCCTCACCTCCAGGGTGTACTCCCCTATGCGGGTGAAGCGCAGCGGGATCGAGTTGATGCGGATGTAGGTCTCCCCTTGCTCTGCAGCCAGAAAGCTGAACTCATGTTCAGCGCTATTCACCAAAACGTTGCCGCTGCGCTGCATGAAGTCACAGCGGAAGGTCTCTACGGTGGTGATAAGGCCGTCGTAGCTGAGCAGTCGGCACGTTGAAGTAACGATCTCAGCGCTTGCCGGAATGGCTGTGGCAATGGCAAGGCTTGCAACGGCCAGCCTGGTTCGAATCCAAATCATCGGAGCACCTCGCAGTGCGTTGCGTTCGATTCGTACCCTCACTCTGCTGCCTCAATCCTTCCTGGCCCGGCGGTGTTGGGCGACTCGCCAGATTCTCTTAAGCATTGCGGGGCGCGCCTGCAACTGATCTGCGCGATAGTTAACCAACGCGAAAGGGCCGAGAGACCACGACGCGAGAACCGAATAAGAGGAAACTTCAATGAGCAGAAGAGGTATCCATCCCCTCTTGATGGGTTTGGACAAACCCGAACGCAAACCCGTGGAGCCATCGAAGCGAGGTGATCTCTCCGGTAATGAATCTGCACAACGCAAGCGGTTCATCCGGTCTGAGGAAGAAGGTTCAGGCAATCAGCAGGCTGCCTGATCAAGTGATCAGAGTGCGGGTGACTCCATTCATCTGCGTGACCCACCAACTGTTCTTCCTCTGGGAAGAGCGGTTTTTCTTTGTGTAAAGCAATGGGTTAAGTACCTATTGATTCTGGAGGGGAGAGGAGTAGAGATAAGCCAGAGACAAGGAGAGAGATGGTCACGATCTGTTCAGGTTTTTTCGATTTCTGCATTCCCCTCAATGCATTTGACAAAACGCAGCCAGGTCAGGCTGATGAACCCAAGCAAGCGATGAAATCTCAGCACGATCTGTACTGGGAGGAGCGTTGCGACACGTCCCCCACTGCGCCTGGCTGCAAGATCTACGACGACTGAGCTCAACACGTCTCAGTTGACGTCATTAAGCAACTCAATCGATTCTCTTTGGTTCAAACAGCGAATCCTCGCTGACCTGCTTGGTTTTGTTGTTGAAATCTTCTTACTCCCTGCGTCTTACCTGCGGGGAGAAGAGATTCTGCTGTGGTGATTTGGCAAATCACTACCTCGATGATCTTTTCAGCACAAATTGATCCATCAATGGTGAGATTCAATGAAAGACAAAATTGTTGTTCTCGATACGAATGTGCTGCTCCACGATCCTGAGGCGCCGCACCGCTTTGGTGATTTAAGGGTTGTGATCCCCATGCAAGTGGTTGAAGAAATCGATCGCTTCAAGAAAGATCATTCCGAAAAAGGCCGAAATGCTCGGCGGATTTCAAGGCTCTTGGATTCCTACCGAGCTCGCGGACGCCTTGCCGATGGCGTTCCGATTGAGGGAACGAACCACGGCATGCTGCAGGTGGTGTTCTGTCAGGCCCAAGCCCTTCAAGACTTACCGGCAGAGTTGCAGGGGGGAGGTGGTGACAACAACATCCTTGCGGTGGCCCTCGAGCAGATGCGTTGCAGTGGGCTGAAACAGGCGCCCGAGGTCGTGCTGATCAGCAAAGACATCAACCTTCGAATCAAGGCTGATGCGGTGGGCCTGCAGGCCGAGGACTACGTCAACGACAACGTCTCGATCGACGACCTCTACACAGGGTTTCGTGAACTCAGAACCGATGCGGAGACAATTCAGACCCTGCATGAAGAGGATCAACTCCCTTTGGAAGCTGTCGCCGATCCCGAGAAGCAGCATCTTCAGGCCAATGAAGGGGTGTTGCTTGTGGATCAGCACAACGACAGCCACACCCTGCTGGCTCGGCATCAAGGCAACAGCAACATCATCAAGCGGCTGCACTGGCTCCATCGCGCCCATTTGGGCCGTATCAAAGCCAGAAATCGCGAGCAAAGCTTTGCGCTGGATCTACTGCTCGATCCCTCCGTTGCTCTGGTGACTCTGGTGGGCAAGGCCGGCACAGGCAAAACGCTGCTGGCCATCGCCGCGGGTTTGCACCAGGTGGCCGACACCCATCACTACGTCCGCTTGTTGGTGACGCGCCCACCAATCTCCCTTGGCAAAGACATCGGCTACCTGCCCGGCACGCTGGAGGAGAAACTCGGCCCCTGGATGAAGCCGATCATCGACAACATCGATTTCATCACCGGTTCGTCTCCCGGCGAGGAGGCTGAGCAGACGAAGAAACCGCGGAACCGCGAACCACGCAACGCCTGGGCCGACCTTCAAGGCATGGGCTTGCTTGAGGTTGAAGCCATCAACACCATCCGCGGCCGATCGATTCCCAATCAGTTCCTGGTGGTGGACGAGGCGCAGAACCTGACGCCCCTGGAAGTGAAGACGATCGTGACGCGGGTGGGTGAAGGAACCAAGGTTGTCTTCACTGGTGATCCATATCAAATCGACAATCCCTATGTGGATGCCGAAAGCAACGGGCTCACCTGGTTGGTGGAAAAGCTCAAAGGTCAGCCCCTGGTGGGACACATGACCCTCACAAAAGGAGAGCGCAGTGAACTGGCTGAATTGGCCGCCAACATCCTCTGACGCCAGTCGACATCCCCGATACCGACTACATCGCTAACACCTATGACTTTTGAACCGATGACTCAATTTCCAGGCACTTCAAGCCCTAAGCAAGCCAACCTGGACGAAATTCTGAAGTCCCCCACCTACAGAATTGCCCATGAAGATCCAGACTTGCTGAACAGCAATTCCATGCGCGGTGTGCGCATGCTGCTTGAAATCACCAAGCCGGATCTGGATCTGGAAACAGCCGGGATTGAATCGACGATCATTGTTTTTGGAGGCGCCAGGATCGTCGATAAAGACACTGCTGCCACGAAGCTCGCGCAAGCAGAGCAACGGCTCAGCGCAACTCCAGGCTCATCGTCTTTGAAGAGACAAGTTGTACACGCCAAACAGCTCGTGGACTTGTCCCGTTTCTACGATGCAGCTCGAGAATTTGCCGCATTGGCCTCCCAGCATGGTCAGGCGGATAAAGGGCAAAGCAATGGATGCGCATCCCATGTGATCGTGACCGGTGGCGGACCGGGAATCATGGAAGCCGCCAACAGAGGTGCCTTTGAGGCCGGCTGCCGTTCCATCGGGCTGAATATCACCCTTCCGTTTGAACAACATCCCAATCCCTTCATCACCCCTGATCTCTGCTTCAAGTTCAACTACTTCTCACTGCGTAAATTCCATTTTGTGATGCGCTCGATTGGAGCCATTCTTTTCCCGGGAGGCTTTGGCACGCTCGATGAACTGTTTGAGCTGCTCACCCTGCGGCAAGTCGGTACCAAAGGCAGCATGCCCATTGTTCTGTTCGGTACAGAGTTCTGGAGGAGGCTGGTGGACTTTAATTACCTCGCTGAGATGGGCTTGATTTCAGATGAAGACCTAGATCTGATTCATTTCTCAGACTCAGCGGAAGAGGCATGGGACTTTATCCAAAACCGAACGCGGGCCGAACCTGAGGCAAGCTGCCCGATCAAGGCGAGGGTTGATTGTGCTGCCGCAGTTTCTTGAGCTGATCTTCAATTTGAAAACGCAGCTGTCGGAGGTTTTCAACATTGATTTGGTGTTCGCCGGAACTCCAGTGCTGCGGGTTGGCGACACGAATCTCCAGTTCGCGAAGGCGGGAGCGATCAGATTGCATGGGGAACTCCACAGCCGGATTAAGTCTGTTTCCGCTGCTCCTGCCTAGACATGAGTTTTTCTACTGGGTAAGGGAAAAGTACTGATTTCCTGCTGAAAAAAGGCTTAGATAGAACCCGATTCGAGCAGGTGGTCCATCAAGGCCGCATAGAGCTGGGTCTTCATGTTTAACAGACAAGCCTGTTCGGTTGCATCACCGCCGGGCCAGTTGTCGTGAGCTTCAGCTACGACACGGTGCAGAACACGCAGAACATCTCTTTCCAACGTAATGGTGGTGATCATTTGGTTGTCTTCCATTGGCGCTAAGAGCGAAAGGAGCTGATTTCAGAGGCCCTGGGACTGCTGGCGAACTATCCAGGCTGATGCTGCTTGCTGTTGCTTCCATGCCACTAACAGCTCTTTTGCAATGCTGCGTAGGGCTACAAGGTCATCCGAATTGTCGATTTCGCGTGAGAATTTCTCGACTTCAAATTTCTGGCCCAGAGTCAACGCGATCGGTTCCATTGGCTTGTGGCTTTGTGAGCGGAACGTACCTGAGAACTTTTGTTGCTGCAAATCAAAAACGTAGTACTTGCAACCGATTTGAGGAAAAAATGCTCATCTCAATGCATTGCTGTCATTACAGAACATTTCTGAATGCCTCTAATAACTCGGATCGCAAAGGCTTATGGCCTTAGAAAGCATGTATAGGCCTGGAGCTGATGCATTTCTCCTGGGAAAAACATCTTGAATTGTCCAGAAATGTAGCTGTTGCATCAGACAAAAATCAAGGCATAGCCCTTGCCCTGATGGGTGTTGCTCTCACCATGTTGGCCACGGATCTACTGGCCCATGAGTTGAAGGCTTCAGCCTTGCCGTCCTCTAGGTCTTGATTAGGAGAAGGTACGCTCAATTTTCATTTAATTACCTGGATCGGAAACGCTTAAGGCCTTAGAAAGCAGGCATCGGCTTGAAGCTGATGCATTTTTTCTGGGAAAAACGTCCGGAATTAGCCAGGGATATGGTTGTTGCCTCGGCAAAATCAGGTCATGTCACTTGCGCTGATAGGTATCGCTCTCAATCACCATGCTGGCTGTGGATTTTCCGGCCCATGTTGAAGGCTTCAGCCTTGCCGTCCTCTAGGGCTTGATTCAGAGAAAGTCCATCTCGTCTTCATTGTTGTCGTCTTCCCGGGATTGAATCCATAGGGCTGAGAGCGGAAAAATGAAGCAGCTGGCAACTAGGAATTCCATTGGCTTTGGAATTTAATGAATTAATGATCAGGTAAATTCCCCCGACAAGCTGTATCAACCGCTGTTGTTTTTTTTGAATTTGGTTGCCGATCGATCTGTTTGATCGCGTTGAGTATTTGTTCCTAATCAGCTCATGCTGATCAAGGTGGCAGCGGCCACAAACAGCAGAACAGACAACACCAGCAAGCCGCTGTTCATCGGTTGCTGGCTTGTTTGATCGATTCCATCCCCAGGCGTGCAGCTCGCCGCCCCAGTCCCACCGCTGCCTGGGCGGTGCTTTTGATCACATCCTTGGCGGTGCTACGAACCCGGCGGGGGCTGCGTTGCATGGCATCGGGCCAAGATCCTTCCGGCCAGCGCTGCATGCGGCGGCCAAAGCGGTCACCGAGTTGAAGCAGGGATCGACGCAGCCGGCTGGCCACAGTTTTGATGCAACACCATCAATCTGCTGGCTGCACATCAATGCTGTTGTGCCAAATGACACGAAGGTGGCCTTGGCACTTTGAGCATTGCTTTGTATCCCCTATTTGAGGGACATAACTACCCAGATGGCTCCCCCAACTGAGGGATGTGAAATCCATTCCCTTTTTGCGGAATAAAAGAGCGCGCCGCCGGTTGTGATGTCCCCTTTGTATTGCCTTATTCTTCAGCGCAAGGGCGAGCTGCAGACTGAAACGGTGCAGGTGGTCGATGCCGCCCAGGCCTGGCGCCTGTGGCGTAAGCGCTATCCCCACTGCATCCGTGGCGTTGTTCGTCGGGATGGGGGGCGTGATGGCTTTGCAGCTGAGCCATCTAAACGCCGTTAGAAGAAGGGCATCCGAATTGCCTGGGATAAAGCTGTGGCTCGAGTCGTGCGCGTTGCATGAATCCATCGAAGCGACGGCGCAGTTTTTCAAGATCCAGCGGGTGGTGGCTTGTTGCGGAGATCGCCTCACCCTCACTTGCCTTTGCTTGGCGCCGATCCGTTGTGCCGTGGTTGGTGCCGCCACCACCGAATAGGAAGGCTTTGAGATGGTGCTGCGCCACAAGCCGAGCCTGCTGATCTGCAACTCGGATCTGGAGACTGGTTGCGGCATGAACCTGCTGCGTCGGCTGAAGGCTGAGCTGCCCACCTGTCAGCTGTTGATCGTGCTGGTGCGCGAAACCCAGGCCGTGGTGCAGGAGGCGATGCAGTCCTACGCCGATACGGTGCTCTTCAAATCAAGCCTCGGCACCGGCAAGGGTGATTTCGTTCAAGCTCTCCAAACCCTTTCTGAAGGTGGCGTGTATCTCCCTGAGGAGATTCGCCAGCTCGGTGCGGCCCAGACGCAGAACCCGAACCTGCCGCCGTTGATTGAAGAGCTCACTGGGCGGGAACTTGAGGTGGTGGCGGGGGTGGCCCGCGGCCTCACCAACCAGGGCATCGGCAACAGCCTCGACATCTCAGTGGAAACGGTGAAGACCCACGTGGTTACGCCAAAGACAAGTGGGGTGCCGTGGATCTCACCCAATTGGCCGTGGCGTTGCTCTACTGACTAGTCGATCCCCTCGGCTGATTCCTGCGGAGTAATCCTGTTCGGTGATCACGGTCGTGAACTCGCTTCGGTTGCCAACGCTTGATCCATAGGGGTTCGCCATTACTTTTTTGTGTTGTCCGAGGAAACCAGCAACCAACAGTCTTGCGGCGGCAAGAAGAGGGCGATGCTCGCCTATGGCCTGGTTCAGATCTCCGCCACCGTGGTGTCTGCCGTGTCGTTGGCAGCCATCGCCTTTTGCTTGTGCGCCGTAAAGCAGGTGAGCCGCCTGTTCAACCGCTGCGTTGAAACTGTTGTGGCTGAGGGCCGCTCTCCAGCTGAAGCCGTTCGCTCCTGCAATGGCGGCTGAGATTCAAGACCAACCCTTCCCGAGGGTTGTGGCCAACACCCTCGGGTGAGCCTGCTTTCTGGCCGAGATCAGGCTTTCGTTTTGGCCTTAAGCAATCAATGCCTATTGCTGCTGCAACGCAGCTTTTAACTATTACTAAGTTCATCTCCATAGATGAAGCGATCGCCATATCTTTAGTCTGATTTCACTGTTTTCTCGGATGCCAGCCCTGAAGTACAAGCGGGATTTCACCCACGAACAGCGGGTGTCATTCGCATTTGCGAACTCCGTGGATGCAGCCAAAAGTGCCAGCTCCAACAAGGGCAAAGCTGCATCTACACCTGCTGAGTACAAGCAAAACCAGTGCGCCGCTATGGGCATTGGTATGGGCCCCCGGATCCATGAGGAGTGCCCCTTCTCGGCGATCAACCACTCCTATGCCTCAACAGGCAGCCAGGCTCTGGAAGCTGCCATCACCGCTGGCTATAAGCAGGTGTTTGGAAACATCGGTATCTCCGACAACCAGCGTCTCGTCTCATTGGAGGCTTTCCTCTGTGACGGCCGCATAAATGTTCAGGGCTTCATGGCAGGCCTGGTGAAATCTGAGCTGTACAAGCAGAAGTTTTTCCACGTCGTGTCTCCCATGCGCGGCATCGAGCTCACCACCAAGCACCTGCTGGGTCGCCCTCCGATCAATCAGAAGGAAGTGAGTGCTGGCATTCAGCTGATCGCTGAAGAGGGTTTCGACGCTTTCGTTGACAGCCTCGTTCGTTCGGAGGAGTACTTGGAAACCTTCGGAACCGACACGGTTCCCTATCTGCGTGGTTTCAAGTCGGAAGCACGTGCTTCCTGCTCCACCTTTGTTGGTATGGCCGAAATCACTCCGGCCAATGCCAGCTCTGAAAACGCCATGTACACCGGCCCTTCCCTGGTGAAGCGTTTCACCATGGATCTCGGTTCCTTCGCTGCTGCTGCTGTTTATTCAGACGACAGCGATCGTGGTGGTTTCTCCTACACGAACGCCGTAAGCAACCCCCGCAACGCGGCTTACCGCCGCATGTATGGCGGCAAGTTTAACTACGGCCGCTTCTGATTCATTGCTGCCTGCAGCGATGAGTTGAGTAATAAGGGCAGGAGGGACATTCCTCCTGCTTTTTTATGAGAGCCCACTTTTTGGTAGCGCATTTGCGTGAGTATTTATGCTTATTGCAAATGACTCTTGCTTTTGTAAAGTTTCGACTCTTTGATTTAGTCGATGCATTACTTCGGGCTTTTGGTGCACGAAAGCGGTCAAGTTACGCCTCTCTTTGGTGCTGAAGTCCTCGAAGTTGCTGTCTCCAAATTCTTTGAGAGCTGTCTGAGAGGGGGATATAAGCCGATTGATGTTCACTTGCGGCTGATCAAATCAGCGTCACCAAAATTTCCAGCCGAGATCTGTCTGGATAAAAATCTGCTGGTATCGGCTTACAACCTTCAGGTTGAAAATTATCAATAGCGTGCTCGTTGCCTTGGCTGCGTCTTGGCGACTGCAATGACATCTTGGGGTTACGCCCGCTCGTTGCTTTTTGGCCAGCCCCACCGACGCCGACGCCAACCTCAAGCGGGCCCTCGAGCAGCTCAACGAGAACGAGGCGGCCGTGGCCGAGGCGATCAACGAAGCTCGCGCCGAGAACGCCCGTAGTGAGCCGGCCCTCGCCGGGTCCGCCCTGATGGAACGCATTGATCAGCTGGCCACTCAGCGCTCTCTAGACAGCCAGGACGCAGCGATCCTCTGCCACTGGCCCGATGCCGCCTCCATCGGCCAGGCCTGGTTTGAGCTCAAACACCCGGGCAAGAGCGTGCCCAGTCCAATGCTTGTGCTTGATGCCTACCTCGTTGGCGCTCCGCCGTTTCTGAGCAAGGCCCAGAGGGATCTGGTGGGCGATTGGTACCGCAGCAAGGTGAGTGCCAATCCCGAGTACACCGATGCCGTCACCGGAGCGGCCAAGGCCTTCGTGCTGATCGGCGATCTCAATGCCAGCGCCGCCGGGATGGCATGGCAGACGATCATTCCCGACCTGCTCGAGCAAGGGCATGATCTGGAGTTCAACGTCACCAAGGAACAGGTGGCGGCGGCGGCAGCCCGTTGGATTGTTGCGGTGGCCGACACCTTCACGCCACCATCGCTGGATTGACGCAAACGATTAATGGGTTTGCAGCTGGTTTCTGCTGATTACCTCCACGACGACGGCATTACTTATCGGATTCGCCACGACGCCCTCGAGCTTGACTACACGATTGAGGAGAAGCGTGATGGTGCATGGGTGGATTGAGGCCTGGATCAGGCGGTGAAGGATGTGAACTTCGCGGAGTTCAAGCGCCTCGGCCTGTTGATCAAAAAGGTGATGGAAGCCGATCAGTGGCTCTCTTGAGAGGCATCGATCCACGGCCACTGACCCTGCGCGCCAGGATGTAACGAATTCGTTACACGTTTCTCATGACCGTCGGAGAAATTTTTCTGGAGAGCCTCTCCACCGGGGTGATCACCGAGCACGAGGTGAACTGGCTGGCCTCCCATCAGACAAGCTTTGATAGGCCCGAGGAGGCCGCCGCCATCCGCCTGGGACGCTTGATGGACCAAGGCCAGATCAACCTCGGCTGCCGCCTGCCGGAGCCGATGCTGCGCCACCAGGAAGTGCTGGTTGACTGGATCGAACCCCTCGGGCGTCGCCGTCACCGTCTCAATCACCGTGCGGTGGCCTGAACCAGCAGCCCGTCTTTGGGTGTGGGGCTGGGCATCAGCTGCAGCGCCAGGTTTTGATCCGGTTGCAGCTGCAGCTCCACAGCCTGCACCAGTCCCATCGCCATCAGGCGGATTTCCAGCTCCGCCAGGGCCTTGCCCAGGCAGACCCTTTCGCCGCCGCCGAAGGGCAGCAGCGTCTGCTTGAAGGAGCCATCGAGGTGGCGTTGCGGCCGGAATGCTGCCAGATCCTCGTCATCGCTGGCCGACGTTGGGCCCAGTACCACCTGGATCACACTGCCTTCGGGAACGGACACTCCCGCCAGCTCGATCGGTGCCAGGCTGCGCCGGAAAAACCCTCCCACAGGCGGCGTCAGCCTCATCACCTCCAACACCGTTGCGTCCAACCGTGCTGATGCCGCCTCGCTTACCAACCCATCGCGTAACCAGCGCTCCACCTCCGGGTTGAGCAGCAGCGCCCGGAACAGGCAGCTCAGCGATGAGGCCGTTGTCTCGTAGCCGGCAAACAGCAACAGCAGCAGCTGTTCGGCCAGGTCGTCATCGTCCAGGGGAATGCCGGCTTCATCCAAGCCGCCGCTCAGCAGATCAAGCCCGCCTTGGTTGGTGCCCGCCTGGAGTACCCCCTTGATCTGGTTCAGCAGCCTTTGGCGTGCCGCCATCGCCCTGGCGAAGGGGGTGCCGGGAATTGCCAGAGGAATCAAGAACAGGCCTCGAGTCCAGATCTCGAAGTCGGCGAACAGGGCATCACGGCTGGTGCCATCCAGGCCCAGCACTGTGGTGGCGATCACCGCAAAGGCAAAGCGCCGCATCCGTGCCGCCAGCGGCAGTGGTGTGTTTGTGGTTATCAGCTCCTGGCAGAGCTCTGCCACCAACTGCTCGATCGACGGGGTGTAGAGCGCCAGTGCTGCGCTGGAGAACAGCTGCCCCACCACACGGCGGCGGGCTTTGTGTCCCGGCCCACTGCGGTTGGCCAGCGATCGGCTGCCCAGCAGTTTCCGCACGCTTTCGGGCCACCAGCCCTCCAAGGCATCCCCCTGGCTCAGCAGGTCGCCGATGGCCCGTTCGCCGCGGATGAACACCATCCGCTGGGCCAGCAGCTTGGTTTCGAACACATCACCGTGGGCCTCAAAGCGCCTCTGGGCGAAATCCGCCTGGGTGAAGAAGGCCAGGGTTTCCCCCAGTCCGCTCACGGCGCCCGTGCTGGGGAGGGGGCTGATGGCCATGACAGCTCGGTGTGAGCAGACGTTCTAAGGCTGACAGTGCTGCAGGCGCTGGCTATCCCAAATGGTGTGCTGCGCCTTCTCTGTGGAACTGAAGTCTCTGGTGTTTGTGCTGATCGCTCATCTGATCAGCGCTGGCCTTTCGAAAACCGTTGCCGCCCAGAAGGCGCGCAACAGCAACCGCTGGGCTGTTGCGGGGTTTCTGTTCGGTCCGTTGGGTCTGATCGCTGCCGTGGGCATGCCGGACCGTCATCAGATCGTTTATCTCCGCTACCTGGCTGAGCAGCAGGGTTACCAACCCCGCCACGCCTGCGGTGGCCAGAAGGGCGAGACCGACGCCTGAGCCCTCACCTCAACCGGTTCAGTGGCAGCGCTGAAAACGAACAATGCTGCGGGTGAGGCCTTTCTTAGGCCAGTTGGGCATCACCCGCCAGGGGGTCCGCACCATAAGCACGTCGCCGTCGATTGCGAAAAAGCGGGTCTGTTCCGTGCCTACCCATTCCGGGTTCCAGGCCACATCAACCTGGGTGATCCAGCGGTCACCCTCGAGCCGGTAGATGCCGGTGTACGCGATCATGCTGCTCAGCAGGACCGATCGCTCCTCGGCATTGCTTCCCGGTTGGCGACCCTCTGCCGAGAGCATGAAGGAGAGACGCCCCTCCGCCGTGAAGATCACATAGCCGCTGGGGTTGTCCCCCATCGGTGCAAAGGTGTTGCCGTTGGCTTGTTCCTCAACGTCGTAGCTCAACAATTGCCACGCGCCATGCACGCTCGTGGAACTGCTGGCTTGGGCGGGCTGAACCGAACTGACGCTCACAACTGGATCTGTTCCTGAGCGGAAACCTATCGATCGTGATCTGGCTTTGACAGCCTGAAGACAGGCATTGCTGCTCAATTGATGCCATTGATTGCCGAACCAGTAGCAACAACAACGAAAGTGATTAGCGGGCCGGAGCGCGGCAGGGCCTCCAGCCCCGCTTCAACATCACACTCCAGGTGTCGATCGCGTTCCGATGCGGAACGCGGCGATGGCTGAGGGGTTCCGGTGGTCGGGGCGGGTCGTATTGATACGTCCTGATCGAGATCCAGGCCATGGTTTCTGAATTCAGTTCCGGTTTGAAATGCACCACCCGCTGATGGGTTGTGTTCACCAACCATCCCTGTTCCCCCTGGTCAAGTTGAGGTTGGGGTTGGGATTGGGTTTGGTGCTTTGAGTTGGCCATTTCAACCCATTGTCGAGCCCAACGCTTTGATGCTGAGGTCTGTGTTTAACCACCAACACATGCTGATTTTTTGTTTTCACAGCAAATCAACTGAATTCAATTCTTTTTTCCCCTTGTGAGCTGCACAATATTTGTTCTAATAGAGAAGACATGACCTAACAGACCCATGCTTACCGGAGCTGAATTGCTCAACCGCGTCAAGGAGCTTGGCGATTGCGCCAAAACAGATCTGGCCAGAGGTTGTGGTTACGTCGTCAAAAAGAAAGACGGCTCTGAGCAGGTGAAATTCACCGCGTTCTACGAAGCTCTCCTGGAAGCCAAAGGCCTTTCGTTCTCCACCGGTGCATCCGGTGTTGGTAAAGGTGGCCGCAAACTGTCCTACAAAGCTGTGGTTCAGGGCAACGGCAATCTGTTGATCGGCAAGGCCTACACCGCTCTGCTCGAACTGCAGCCTGGCGATGAATATGAGATCAAGCTTGGACGCAAACAGATCCGCTTGATTCCCGTTGGCGGTTCCGAAGAAGAGGATTGATCTCCGGTTCAGCAGCAACACCATTGTCCCCGTGGTTCCCTTAGGTTCCACGGGGAATTTTTTTGGCTCCGATGCCCTATCAACCCACCAAGGAGCATCTGGACCATCAGATTCCAGACGCGTTTAAAAGCATCAACAGCTTGATGCGTCAGTTGAAGCAGGACATCGGCATGGATGACCGCTACATAGCCCTGATGCTTGATGCGCTCTCGCGGGAGTATTCCGCCAAGCAGCCGAGCCGAGATGGCTTCGGCTTCCGCTGAATACCAAGCTGTTGCTATCAACCGTTGGAACGGCGTCTGCCTCCACCCATGAAACGACTCCTGCTCGTTCACAACTTGGTGCATGGTCAGAGCGTTGTGCATGAACTGGATGACAAGGATTTCGCCGTGGAGCTGGTGGAGGGCGATCCGGAGACTGACGATCAGGGCGAGATGGACGTGGAGAGTCGCTTTTTCATCCGCGTCGACAACGAATGAGCCCGAGTTGACCTCAATTCCGAATCACGTCCGGTGCGCAGCTCAACACAGAGCTGATCGCTGGGACTGGATCAGCGCTATCTCGAAGGAGTGCGTGGGTGCAAGGTGATGGCAACGCGATACGTGCTTCGGACGGGGGAGGTCATTCACTCCAACCGCAACCCCGAAGAACTCGACGTCTACTGCTACCGAACCTGCGCCAACGACCACACCTGTCTGCTGCTCTCTGATCAATCCGAAGCGGATTTCCTGCTTCGCTACGGATCTGACGAGTTGAACGTGGCCTATTGACGCCGCTCGGATCGTGGCCTGAATGAGTAGGAATCAAGGTAACGCCATGGACGAAGTCAGGCTGCAACAGCTGCTTCAGGAGGCAGAAGAGCACCTCCGTGCCCGCAGCTGCCGCCAGCGCTACGAACGCGCAGTGGTCAAGCTGCCCGACAGCCGTCGGGGGATCTGGTTCGGAGATGACAAACGTGCGGCTTAAGGCGCGCCGTTGACCAGAAGGGCTGGCTCCAGGGGGGCGTGCAGCAACTCAAAAACCGAATCGATGCGTTCGGCCTCCACCTGTGAGATCGAGAGCATCAAGGCCAGCAGATCGAGCCGTCGCCGCTCCTCGGCGGAATAGGGCCCATCAGAGCGCATCAGTTCTGAGGCCATGGCGTAGGCCGTGAGCGCTTGATCTGACGTGAGCGCCTTGGCGGCTTCCAGCATCAGCGCCTTGGTGCCTCGCTCCAGGCGCATGGCCAGCACCGCGTCCATCAGCAGCACAACCTCGTTTTCACTCATCCGGCAGTAGGGCTCGCGGTAGTCAAGTGCATGCCGGAATGCCCTTGCCCCAGCCCGGCTGAGGGTGTCGTCCCATGACACCGCGGTGAGGCCGACGGCAGCAAAAGCAGTGACGACATTCATCGGGAATGGCGCAAGCAATAATTAACTTTCAACCAATGGTTCCAATCACTGTTGTTAAAAGCGCAACAGCTCTGTGCAGATGAGTTGTTGCACCTAGTTGGCCTTTCGCATCATTCCGGCAGGCGCTCCACGGCCACATGCATGAACCGTTTCACCATGGCGATCGGCCAGCCTTCCCGCTGCAGGTCCTCAGCGATCTGGTCGATCTGAAAGCCGATCTCTTCAGCAACCAGCTCTTCCAGCAGCTGGTTCGAATGTTGCGTGGTGGTCATGGGCTGACAGCACTGCTTTGGGCCTAACCCACCTCGGCTGTGTTTCGCCACCTTGATTGCGGCCAATTGATTTCGTCGCTTTCGGTTGCAGGCTTGTGGCGCTCTTGCCAGCTTGAAGGCATGAAACATGCTTCCCTGCTCCGTCGCATCGGCACCTACCTGCTCGGCTTGGTGGATGCGTACTGGGCCATGCGTCGTCCCTGGCAGTACGGCGCCAAGCAGCCCCAATGCGGGCTGCAGTGCGATGGCGATCACTGCGAACCCCTCGACTGAGTCAGCCCTGCGCACAATGCGCGTTTACACGGGTTGCCGCTCGTCCATATCCCCACAACAGTGAGGTCAGCGAAGGAAATGAGATGGAGTTCAAAAGCCGCATTTTTGCCACTTCGCGTGGGTCCACCATCGACGCCATCGGCGACGGCAAGTACCTGGTGTGCAATCCGGCCTATTGCTTCATGGTGCATGGCCTGCGTCAGGCCCACGAGGCCGTGCAACGTCAGGAAAAACCCGCCCTCTGAGCCATGGCTGAATACCGAATTCACTGCAAGCACTGCGGCTATGAGGGTCAGGCCAACTCCCGTTGGATCCCCTTCGTGCAGGTGGAGAGGCGGGGGCAGGATTGCCCCCATTGCGGTCGCCCCACCGTGCTGGAACCCTGGTGCAGGCTGCGGGCTGAGGCGTCCATGCCCGACTACTAAAAGGTCTGCCAGCTGCTGGTGAGCCACTGGGGAGCCACGCTCCACCAGATGGCCGTAGCCACAAAAATGGCGGTCAGGCCGATCAGGCTGGTGATTAGCTCCTCCTGCCGGTTGTCGGAGCGAAGTTTCCTGGCTTTGCCCACGGTTGTCCTTGGATGCTTCCCTCGGTGTAAGGCCTCGGCTCGGCATTCGCCATCGGTCAAAACACCCGGCCGCAGCTCTGGCGATGATGGGTTCAGCGTCAGGGCCCGATGAGTACCTCCACGTTTGCTGACTTCGCCGAACGGGCCGACTACTCCCTTTTGGAAGCTCTCACGCCTGACCCGGAGTCCACAGCGGATGGGGAGGACCACCGTCCCCGCCAGGTGCTCTCCGGCCACTACGTGCCGGTGACGCCCACCCCGATTCCCGATCCCCAATACCTGGCGCACAGCCGCAGCTTGTTCAGCGAGCTTGGTCTCAGCGATGACCTCGCCCAGGACGATCAGTTCCGCCGCATGTTTTCCGGTGATCTTGGTGTGGCCACCGGTCCGATGCGACCCTGGGGCTGGGCCACCGGCTACGCCCTCTCGATCTACGGCACCGAATACACCCAGCAGTGCCCCTTTGGAAATGGCAATGGCTACGGAGATGGCCGAGCCATGTCGGTGTTTGAGGGGTTGTTTGAAGGGCGCCGCTGGGAGATGCAACTCAAAGGTGGTGGTCCGACCCCCTTCTGTCGTGGTGCCGATGGTCGCGCCGTGCTCCGCTCCAGCGTCCGTGAATTTCTGGCGCAGGAGTTCATGCACGCCCTCGGCGTGCCCACCTCCCGTTCGTTGACGCTCTACGTCTCCCATGCTGAGACGGTGCGTCGCCCTTGGTATTCCGAGAACTCACGCTCGATGGATCCGGATGTGATGGTCGACAACCCGACGGCCATCAGCACCCGGGTGGCGCCCTCATTTCTGCGGGTGGGTCAGCTGGAGTTGTTCGCCCGCCGTGCCCGCAGTGAGGCCCATCCCCGGGCGCACCAGGAGCTGCACCAGATTGTGGTGCACTTGATCGAACGCAATTACTGCCAGGAGATCGACCCCGTCCTGCCATTCAGCGACCAGGTTGTGCTGTTGGCGCGCTTGTTCCGTGATCGGCTCACGGCCCTTGTGGCCAACTGGATCCGTGTGGGCTATTGCCAGGGCAACTTCAACAGCGACAACTGCGCCGCCGGTGGCTTCACCCTCGACTACGGCCCGTTCGGCTTCTGCGAGTTGTTTGATCCGCGCTTTCAGCCCTGGACCGGTGGCGGTGCCCACTTCTGCTTCTTCAACCAGCCGGTGGCTGCGGAAGCCAACTACCGCATGTTCTGGAAATGCCTACGCACGTTGATGGAGGGCCAGGCGGAGGCCCAGGCCCAACTGGATCAGTTGCTAGAGGGTTTTCCTGCTGCCATGCAGGAGGCCATGCAACGAATGTGGAGCAGCAAACTCGGCCTGCCCAGTGCCAACGACGCCCTGGTGCAACAGCTGTTGACGCTCCTGGTGGAGTCCAGCGCCGATTATTCGATGGTGTTTCGCCGCTTGTCGGATCTGCCCGAGCAGATCGATCCGCTGCGGGACTGTTTCTATCTGCCCCTTTCGGCACCCCTCGAATCCCAGTGGAGCGATTGGTTGCTGCGCTGGCGTGCCCAGTGGCCCAGTGGCGTTGATCCGTCGGTGATCTCCGCTGGCATGCGGCGGGTCAATCCGGCCATCACCTGGCGCGAATGGTTGATCGCTCCGGCTTACCAGCAGGCCGCCGAAGGCGACACCTCCTTGATGGGTGAACTGCAGCAGCTGTTCAGCACGCCCTACAACACGCCTTCCGCCGATTTGGCGGCCCGCTACGACCGCTTGAAACCTCGAGAGTTCTTCAGTGCCGGTGGGGTGTCCCACTACAGCTGTTCGTCTTGAGCCCAGACGACGTCCTGGAGTTCTGGTTTCAGCAGTGCCGTCCCTGGAAGTGGTTTCGTCGCTGCGACAGCTTCGACGCCCTGGTGCGAGAACGATTCGGCGAGGCCGTTGAGCGCGCCCTTGCTGGAAAGCTGGACCACTGGAGCTGCGGGCCCAGCAGCGGTTTGGCCTTGGTGCTGCTGCTGGATCAATTCACCCGTCAGATCTGGCGGGGCCAGGCCCAAGCCTTCGCCGGAGATCCTCAGGCTCTGACGCTGAGCATGGAAGCGCTGAAGCGGGGATGGATCGCAGCGGAATCGCAACTACCGCGGCGGCAGTTCTGGCTGATGCCTCTTTTGCACAGCGAAGACCACAAGCTGGTGGCCCAGGCCATCCCTTTGCTGGAGCAATTCGCAGACGTTGCCACCGCTGATGTCGCCCGCCGCCATCTGATCCAGCTGCAGCGCTTTGGGCGTTATCCGAGGCGCAATGCTGCTCTTGGTCGGGTGAGTTCACCGGAGGAAGTGGTGTTTACGCAGCAATCACAACGTTGAGGGTTCCTTGCCTTCATCCTTCATTAGGCGCAGCGCTGCATTCATCACGGCAGCTTTCACAGCCCGGCGCTCAAGTCCCTGGCGTTCGAAGTGCCGAACGATGCGTGACAGGTCCCACCAGACGGCCACTTCTACTTCATCCATTTCATTGGCGACGTGGAGAGTCATGGTTTCGCTGGGTCTTAATTCAGCTCTAGTCCCGTGCCAGCTTCGCCTCAGGCTCCTGCGGAATGACTGCTGAATTCAGTTGCAATTCAGCCTGAACGGACGTTCGTGGCTATGTAGCAAATGGTTGCCTCCCTTCACCGTGCAGCACTACTTGATCGTTTGGACATTCCCGACCGTTGAGGGTGCGTGGGAGTCATGCCCTGGCTTTGCTGACTACATCAACTCGGGAGCACCCGGAGATGCTTTCGACGGCTTTGCTCTCAAATACCGCGTCTGCGAACCGATCAGCGGTAGTGGTGTCGCCATTGCTGTTGCCAGTGACATCGGCAAGGTGTGGGCGCATCTCGGGCCCTGGATCAAGGGCTTCGGCATTCAGTTCGAGGTCACTGCCGTGGTGTCGGATGCCGAATTTGCTGCGATGTGGCCGATGGTGAAAGCTGCAGCATCCGTCAGCTAAGACGGCTGACCCCACACCATGGCCCGGCTTTGACGCTTGCCCTGCTTGAGCCCCTGCTGTTTCTTGCTGCGGCTGGTTCAGCTGCAGCGGGATTGCTGATCCTTCAGTTGGGGCTGCAACTGGTGTTTTCAGTGGCACCGCGCTTGAAGCCGGGCCAAGACGTTGCTGTTCCGGACACTTCGCTGACGGTGGTGATCCCCGCCTTCAACGAGGCCCACAACATCGAGGCCTGTGTCGCCAGCGTTCTGGCTAATCAGCCCCCCTGCCGGGACTGGTCGTTGGTGGTGGTGGATGACGAGTCCAGCGATGCAACGGTGGACAACGCCCTCCGCGCTGGCTCTGCAGCGCCCCACTTCCGACTGATCCAAGCCGGTCCCAGGCCCGTCAACGAACGCTGGGTGGGCAAGAACTGGGCCTGCAGCATGGCCGTTGACCAGGTCTCCAGCGAGTGGCTGTTGTTCATCGATGCCGATGTTCGGCTCAAGCCCGATGCCCTGAAACGGGCCCTGGCTCAGGCCCTTGATGAGCAGGCCGATTTGCTGACCCTGGCGCCGCGGTTGAGTTGCGGATGCCTGGCGGAATGGATGGTGCAGCCGATCATGGCCAGCCTGCTGGGCCTTGGCTTTCCCATCCTCGAAACCAACGACCCGGCATCGCCGGTGGCGTTTGCGGCGGGGCCTTTCATGTTGTTCAAGGCTTCCATCTATGCGCAGATTGGTGGTCACCGGGCCCTGGCTGGCGAGGTGGTGGAAGATCTGGCTCTCGCCCGCGCCATCAAGGGAGGAGGCCATCGGCTGCGTTATCTCCTGGGGCTTGATGCGGTCGATCTGCGGATGTACCGCGACCTCGCGGCGCTTTGGGAGGGCTGGACCAAGAACTGGTTTCTGGGCTTGGACAGTGATCCCGTGAAAGCCCTTGGCGCCGCTTTGGTGGTGGTGTTGATGTTCAGCGTGCCCTGGCTGTTGCTGCCGGCATCGCTCGTACTGCTCTGGCTCCAACCCCTGCTGGCTTCGGCTTGGTGGTGGGTGTTGGCCCTGGCGAGCTTGGCCATCCTTCAACAGCTGCTGCTGCGGCTGTGGATGCACAGCAACTTTGATGTGCCCCTCAGCTATTGGTGGCTGATGGGAGCCGGTGGGTTGCTGGTGGGTGCGATTGGCCCCGTCTCGATCTGGCGCACCCGCACGGGACGCGGTTGGACCTGGAAAGGCAGGGCTTTGAATTAGGTGTGATGTCCCTTTTTTCGGGCATCTTCAGCCCGCCGCCGGATTGCCGCATGCCGGAATGCTTTTTCTAGCTTGGTCAATTTGGGCTGTTTGTCTTGCAGGGCAGCTTCGCCGCGGGCTTTGGCTGCGTTGATGAAATCGTCCGATTTGGTACCGCTGAGTCCACCCATCTCCATGCCGCAATTGAATCAAGCCTGGTTCCGTTGAGGCTTAATTGGGCTCGAAGCAAAGGCTTTCTATCGAATTCAGCCTTGAACGGAATTGTTTGGTAGTCCTTGATCCCACTGTTGAGCCATCCCTCTGAAGGCTCGGCATTTGGACGCTGTGTGCGAAGGTAAGCAGTCTTGATCAATTCTTTTTTTGACGATCTTTATCGGAAATCTCTCCTGGGACGCTGAGCGGGAGGATCTCATTCATCTGTTCGGTCAGTACGGCGAAGTGAGCAAATGCTCCTTGCCCCTCGACCGGGAGACTGGCCGCAAGCGTGGTTTCGCTTTTGTTGACCTCAGCAGTGAAGCCGATGAGCAGTCGGCAATCGACGACCTGCAGAACGTTGAGTGGATGGGTCGCGCCATCTCCGTTCGTAAGGCCGAACCCCGCCGCTGAGCCTCAAAACAGCTTCGCTTTACCTCACTGTCCAAAACCACGGTCGGCTGTGGATGGTGAGGTTTCGTTGTGCGTTGCGTTGGGCTGTGGCTGTTGTGAGGCCTGCTGTGATGAGGCCTGGTTGAACCGGCTGTCGAGCCAACGCGAAATGATGTAGATCCCAATGAACATCGGGATGTAGATCTGATAGGCACTCTGTTGTTCAATGTCGAGCTGATTGACGACGGTGACAGCAGCGGTGCTGAGCACGAGGTAGATCCCGACGCGGCGAAACAGGGGTGATTTGAACAACGTTGTGAGAGGTCAAGCGTTTGATCATGTTCACCTGCCGTTGAACTTCCTCAACTGGGGGATGTGCCAGACGTGCTTTGCCTGATGAATGGGGAGACGCTGCAACGCTCCGATGCCACCCGCCTATGACCTGATCATTGGGCGTGGGGGCTCGATCGTGGTGGAGACCATCGAGACCTGTGACGAAGATGCTGCCTGGCGCCCAGGCCTGATGTTGCACATCGAGGCGCTGATGGCCGTGGTCTGCAGGGACGAACACGACCCAGAATCGACGCGGGCTTGGGGTTTTCTTACGAGTTGGAGCGATGTTGTGATCGGTTTGATTGCCTCAGGATTGTTCCTGGTGTTTCCCTCAATTCCTGGAGCGGATCTGTCCCTGTTCCAGCAGCTGAACAGGGAACTCGGTGCCCTCTGTCAGGAGCCACCCGCTCAGGCCATCAGGGTCTGTCGCCTTTATGCCCGCCTGGTGAATGGCTGAGTCAGCGCTCGTCCGGCACCACGCCACAGGCCACCCGTAGTCCACCTCCACCGAGGGGGGGCTCGTCCCTGTAGGTGTCGCCGCCTGCATGGACAATCAGTGCTTTTCCCTTCAGGTCAGCTGTGCTGAGCCGTGGCGCCACCACACTGGTATTGGTCTTGCCGTCGTCATCCACCATCAGCCTGCTGAGATCGCCCCGGTGACCGTTTCCGAAGGGTCCAAGGTGTTGACCTGTTTCGTCAGGGTCCCAGTGACCTCCAGCAGCCAGGCCGGCAACGGGGGTGCCCTCGGCAGTTTGACCCATTTCACAGTTTCCCGTGCTGTGGAGATGGAAGCCATGTTCCCCAGGGCTCAGCCCCGCCAGATCGGGATAAATCACCAGGCCCTGGTCGGTGTCTTGCGCTGTGACGCTGCCGATCGATTCGCCAATACCGTTGGCATCAATGCGTTGCAGGGTCACCTCCAGGGCTCCGCACCAGCCCGGAGTGAGCGTGAGCAGGCTGATGAGCAGAACGAGCTGGGCGAGCAGGCGACGCATCACAGAACAGCGTGTTCTTGAATTGTCGCCCCCGGTTGGTGCCGTCTGCGGTGAAGATGGTGCGTCGTTCAGCTGATGAGTGGTGATGCGTTGGGAGTACACCCAGTTACGCTTCGTGCCCCGGGGGAAGTCGTGGACCGGGGAAATCGAGGAGCTCTGGCTGGATGACCGCCAGCTGATCTCCAGAAGCCATCCGCAGCGTGACGTCACTCTGGTGGGCTTGATGAATGAATTGGGAGAGCAGGGTTGGGAATTGGTGACCTACGCCCAACCCTTCACCGGGTACCACGGTGGTTGCTACACCTTCAAACGTCAGAAGTGAGCTAGTGCTTCAGAGCGGGCTGGCATTTATGTGCTGGGCCATGCCCATAAAACCGATCACGAGAAGAGCAACAGCAACTGTTGAGGCAATGGATGCCAAGCCCATTTGTGTTTGATGACTTAGGCTTTTCATGTATCCACCTCGTTTTTCAGATGCACGAGAATGCATTGCTCGTAACAACTGCCATCATCAAGATTGCAGAGAGTTAAGCATTCAAAATAGGCATTCACTTGTGACTCAGTGACGCAGGCTTGGGAAGCATTTGGTGACTCCAGGTTTGTATTCAACACGTCTTTCTCAATTCGCAGGGCGACACTATGCCGATTTTCTTTTTTGGGCAATGAAATTATTGCGGCGGGTAAATACCTAGATAAAATTACCTATTTCAGATCGATTGTGATGGTCGGTCTTTGCTTTTGGGTTAATCCCTCGCTTCTTAAGGTGAGCCGATGAGCAAAGGCAACCCTGCAGAATGGCTCGAGGACGAGCTCGATCGTGCCAAGGCTCGTGGCCGTTGGCTCAGTGACGATGAGCAGGCTGCACTTGATTGTGAAGCTGATGCCGAGGCCCTTCTGGTTGAGGCTAAACAACAGCGTGATCGCAAGCTGATGATCCTCACCGGGGTCTGCCTGTTGATTCCGCCGTTGTGGCCTGTGGCCCTTGGGCTGACCCTGCTTCTTCTCTATCCAGATACCACGGCCAGGATCGGGCTTGCCGCCGCAATCACCTTCTTGGTGGGCGGATTGCTGTTGGCCGGCGTGCTCGGTTTGGCGATGGTCTTGGTGATTCAGTGGCTGTTCTGATCAGCTCTGCTGAGATCGGCTTCGTGATTTCACCACCGTCATTCCGACGGGGGCCAGGGCAATCAAAGCCAGTTTTATGTGCTGAATGCCAAAGGGAATGCCGATGATCGTGACAAAACAGGCCAGTGCGCTGCTGAGGTGACCCAGTGCCAGCCACCAGCCGGCCACAAGGAACCAGAGCACATTGCCGAGCGCACCCAGGGGGCCCGTCCCCAGATCACCTCGTCCTCTGAGCTGACGACGGCTCATGGCTTCGGAGCCGAAGGGCCAGAGCGAGAAACAGCCGATCACCCAGCACGACCGTGCCCATGGCAAGCCAACGGTGGTGATGGCGCAAATCAGCGCTGCCAGCCACCAGGCCAGAGCCATCGGAAGTCCGCCGAGAACAACCCAGAGCAGGTTGAGGATCATCGAGATCATGTCTCCATTGTCACGGCACGCCCAAGGCGCGTTCGTTAAATTCTGTAAAAGGTGTTTGACCAGGCATGCCAGGCAGTTTCGGGATTGTGGGTTGTGGATATGTCGGATCCGCTTTCTCGACCCATCTCAGGCGCCAAGGCCATGAGGTTGTAGGCACCACCACCAGCCCCGGACGGTTGGCTGAACTATGCGATCTGGTCGACCACCCCCGCCTCTACTGCGCTGGCGATCCGATGGCGGATGCCAGTTTCCTGGATCGGCTAGATGGTGTGCTGATTGCGATGGCGCCCACCATCGACACCTTCGAAGAAGATCAGTACGAGAAGGTTTACGGCCAGGCGGTGCCGGCTCTTGTTGAGGCGCTGCGTCAGCGCCAGGGGCGTCGACCGCTGCATGTGACCTACCTGAGCAGTGCAGGGGTGTATGGCGATCAGGCCGGCGCGATCTGCAATGAGCTGACCCCTCCGGATTGTTCCAATAACGCCAACGCTCTTCTGGCCAGCGCCGAGACGTCTGTTCTTGCCTTGAACGACGCTTCAACCCAGGCCTGTGTGCTGCGGCTCGGTGGTATCTACGGTCCTGGCAAGGACATCCCGTCGTACATCCGCAGTGCTGCTGGGCAGTCGGTTCGCAAGAACGGCAATCACATCAATGCCTGGGTTCATCTTCACGACATCATTCGCGGTGTTGATTTCGCTTTCGGCCGGCGTCTCCAAGGCACCTACAACCTTGTGGATGATCTCCAGTTAACCCGGCGTCAGCTTTCCTATGCCTTGTGTGATGACTTCGGATTGCCCCCTGTGATCTGGGACAACCACGATCGCCCAGGTGCACGCATCTTCAATGCCCGTGTCAGCAACGCTCGGCTGCGTGAAATCGGATTTCAGCCCAGCATCAGCTCCATGCTGGAACCTGTTGCGGCCTAAGGGTTCAGCCCCACTTAGCGAAACTGTTCAACGTTCGCGGCGGATTTGATTTTTCGATACAGATTGTGCAGTTATTTCTCATTTTTCGTTGTCGATGTAAAGCAGGATTGCGGAATCCACGTCCAACTTGCTGAGTTGATTAGAACCTGCGAACTCAACGCGGTGGCGCTGTGAAAGACGACTCGTTCTGCATCGAATTTGCGTCCTCCTTGGCATTGATGTTGCTGGAGCTCAACGCAGAACTTCTTGAGCTCGAAGACAAAGCCTCCAACTTCACTGCAGAGCTTTCTGTTGTTGAGCTTGAGCGTGCTTGCTGATGCTGGATCGCATTCGTGCCGTCTTTGCTGATGCCCAAACTGAGGGTATGGATGAGTTTTATGACGTCATCAATGCGGCGCGTGATCTTGCACCCGATTCAAATTTTCAGGCCTGCTACGACCTTGTGATGGCATCCGGCGGCCCAGAAGTGGAAACCTGGATCAACTTCACGGTGACCACAGCCACACGCTTCGATCTTGACGATCAACCGGAGCCAGAACAGTTTCTTTCCGTTCTCGAGGAGTGTTGTGACTTTCGTCGGGGGCAGCAGCGGGCTCAGCCTTCGGAATAACGAAGTGCCTTGAGGCCCATCACAAGATGGGTGCGAAAACTTCCCAGCGCCATCACCTGCTTGGGCGATCGCGTGTCGCTCACTGCATCGCCCTGACCTTCAATCCAACGCAGCAACTCCTGGGTTTGGTCTGCCCATGCACTGAGTGCTGCGCGGAGCAGTTCGTCATCGCTGA
Organism: Synechococcus sp.; assembly: GCA_047285305.1. Lineage (GTDB taxonomy): Bacteria > Cyanobacteriota > Cyanobacteriia > PCC-6307 > Cyanobiaceae > Parasynechococcus. Next base: position 1,661,923 of record JBJBDL010000003.1, on the reverse strand, counting down.
GTTGCCCTTCAGGAACGGCAGATGTGTCCATCGCCGCTTTCAGCAAGGCGTTGAGTTGCTGATGGCTCAGCGCGTCAGGAACAAAGGGATCAGGATCGATGCTTAAGAAAATCTTTGGCTGTGCTTCGACCGTAGTTCAGGGGTATTGGTTGCGACCACCCGTGTTTTGGCTCATTGCGTCAGCGTGATCGAGCTTGATCCGGGTCAACGCTCAGCCCGCGGGTGGCGAGTGCCAGGCGCCGGGCTGCCAATAGGGCTGGATAAGCCAGTGCTGAACGTTGGTTGTCACCGAACAGCTTGGCCAGCAGCCCGAGCAGGGGATCGCTGGGGTTCATGCGCCGGCTGAGTTCTGCAATAGCTTCGCTGCCATGCCACTTCTGCTCCCCTTCGATCAGCACGGCGCCATTGCGCAGAGGCAGTCCGAGAGCATTGAGCTTGCGCCGGATCTTGTGATCGGCGCGCCCGTCAACAATGCGCAGGTTGGGAACACCCGCCTGGAGCTCACTGCGGAGGGCGAACTCTCGACAGAATGGGCATCCGCCGTCGTAGATGAGGGTCAACAGCATTGCTGAATTCTGTCGCGAAGGGCCTGGGCCTGGCGTTGTTGATGCTCTCCTTGTCACTGGCTCCCCAGCCGTCATGGGCCGATTGGATCTGCGATGGGGATCTGCTCAGTGTTGAGATCACGCGGGGAGCCGTCGATCTCACCGGGCTGGCGGAAGGTCTTCCCAACACGTTGGAGGGAACTCTGCCGGGTGACGGGGTTCTGCTGCGCTGGCGCGATGTGGAGTTGCAACTCCCGCGCACCAACAATGCTGGTGCACCCAGTTACACCGATGGCCGTTGGTGGTGGCGTGTAGTTGATGAATCAGCGCCGGAATTTTGGGAACGCCGTGGCACGGTGATTCGCCACCAATGTGAACTGATCTGAGCCTTCGTCCTGCTACCGCCGCTTTCGCTTGCGGCGGTTGGCCTTGCGTGTTCCTCCATAGCGATAACCAGCTTGTTCGCGAAAGTTCGGCCAGCAGGTTTCGCACACTAGGATCCAGTCCGCGAGTTGGGCGGTGCTCACCCGGAAATGCACGTCCCCCGGCTGTCTGCAGTGATCACAACAGAATCTTTTTTTTTCCACAGTTTTTCAACCAACTCCTCTGGCGGATCGGTGCCTTGAAGCTTCTCCTCAGGATTGGTTGCTTCGTTCACAGCAGGGAGCGCTTCGTTGCCACGTGATGCATTTTCGAAATCACTGATGCATTTGTTGCTTGAAATCAACGCCCAGCACAGCATTCTTCACGTTGAACGGCAGGATCCGTAGGTTTCCGCTGAGCGTCTGAGGCTTTTTTCCACGCCGACAGCCAAAACCACTGCGCTCGCCAGGATCAGTTGTTTTGGCCCTGTGGAAAAGCTGTGTATAACTCTACGAATCGCTTGGAACTTGGGCGTTGATGGAGGCTTTGAGGGCGGCCATCTCGTGGGTGGTGAGGTGAGCTTCGACGGCCTCAGGGGTGTTGTTCAGATAGTGGATCCATGCCTCATAGCACTGTTCTTGCGCTGCTGATGGGTTCTGACCTTCGCCAACTCCTGCGCTGAGCAGAAGCTCTTCAATCCTGGTCAGCCGAGCTTCGATCCGGCTCAAGCGGCTGCCGATGGCGTCATCCTGTTGCGTCACCTGCGGATGGGCGGTGGGTCCCGTGATTGTTGCGGAGAGAGCCTGGGTTGACGCTGTAGTACATGTGCACTAAAACAGATGTACTGCTCCCAAACTCATGGCTGCGAGTTCTCCTTACGCCACCTTCCGCGCTGACGAGTGGATGCGTCATTCCTTGATCCGACCCCGCAAGGCGTTTCCGGCGGCAGCCTCAGCTGTGGCGAAACCTCGTGCCAGGCCCACCGCTTCTGTTCGAGCCTGTGATGCCGTGCAGGGGGAGCTTTTTCTCTTTCCCGTCGTGATCTGCTGAGCCTTGGCCTCTGCGACAAACATTTGCAGGGGTCGCTGTTTTCTCTCTGTTCTGCCAAGGTGATCAATGGTGTTTATTGCCAGACCATGCTGTTGTTCGCCTCCCAGACAGCTCCAGGCGGTCCGACTGTCATTCTTCCGGCCCTGCTGATCACCGGGCTTCTCGTCGCAGCATCACAGGCGTTCGTGCCCAAGGGCGGAGACAAGAACTGAGCCTTGCCGTTCGCTTCATCGCAGGGCTGACAGAGCATCAGCCCCGAAATCATTGGTACAAAAAGCCGGGGTTTCGGTGTTGTCCCGGGTTAGGGCTCATTTCGTTCGTTTTTTGACGTGGCCCACAACAACCATGAAAAAAGCGGGGGTGTCCCCCGCTTCATTTATGGATAAAAATGTGTCTTCAGTACACGTCGTAGCTGACGCCCCGGTAACGCAGTTCCCTCCCACCGCTTGAGTGCTGTTGTGGGTCGATCGGTGCGTAGGAGACGCCGCGATAGCGCAGCACCTTTGTTTTGCTACCCACCGGGGTGTGGACCCGGTCGGTGTGGCCTTGGTGGCGGTAGGCCCGTGCCATCTGTGTCCTGGCCGTTTCGATGGCCTGATTGCGCACAGTCCGTGCCTTGATCAGTTGAAGGGTGTTCATCTCTCTCTTGCGCGGTGCCCACGCCCCCGTTGCTTGGCGTGGATCTGACTGCGGCCTGTTGATGAGGCTCAACGTGACCACACCCTAGTCTCAATTTGTATCAACGGCTACTATTTTTCCTCCTTCCTTTGGGACGGCGTTGCCAGCATGGTCCTGGATGAAGACAGCGCTTGTCTGGAGCAGTTCCTCTGGTATGCATCTGCGGGCCTTCTGCGGCCGGCAAAACAACCCTGGCCGCCCGTCTGGCCGAGCAACTTTGTGCCAGGGGTCGTCATCCGCTGCTGATCTCCTGCGACGACTACTACCGCTGTGGTTGGTCGCCTAGCTCGCGCTATGGCTTCGACACGGTGGATGCCATTGACGCGGATCAGCTGAGGTTGCAGCTCAGCGCTGTTCGCTACCGCCAGTTGAGCGCGCTGCGCAGTTACGACATGCGCAGCCGCATGGTCAGTTCCAGGTTGTTGCAGCAGCCCTATGACCTGGTTCTGGTGGAAGGCTCCTATGGTCCACAACATCTGTTGGAGGCTGTGCCCATCTCGCTGGTCGTGTACGTCGAAACCCCACTTCTGCAGAGGTTGATAAAGCGTCTCTGGCGTGATGTTCGCGACAGGCAGAGGCCGGCTTCGTATGTGATTCGTCAGATTCTGCGCGAAATGCTCCCAGGTGAGCGTCGCTTCATTCACCCTTTGAGGCGCCGCGCAGATCTTGTTGCTCGGGGCTACAACTTCGATCTGGAGCCGATTCTCAGCAGAATTGGATAGCTTCTAGGGCCCAGATCAGTCTTGGTGGCATGTTTCTGCGTAGGCCTGTGCGCCTGGAGGCTTACTGGTTGATGGTTTGCCTTTGCTGATGGGATCTACGGGTCTGATTTGTAGGGCGAGACAACAGGCGCGAGATTTTCCCCATCCATCGACCTGGTACATCTTGTTGCGTCTAAAGAGCCGCTGTTCTTTGCTTGGCTAAAGCAGGGTTAGGGCCTGAAGGTTTTGACAACGCCCAGCGGAAATTCACAATGATCTGGGCTTTCCTGCCGGAGACTGAGCCGGCAGGGGTCTCTCATTCAGTAGTGGAGTCCGAGAGGGCCCTTCTTCTAATTGCAATCGAAGGTACCGCTGTTCATCCACCCCACCTATGGGCGACAGGTTCAGACTTTGTTTCCTTCGTCGTCCCAGTATTCGACCCTGTTCACTTCAAGGTCGTCTTGCTTGAGTTTGGCGGCGATCTCCTTGGCCCTCGCTCTCAGGTACAACTCATCGGTCACCAGGCTTTGGTAGACGATCTCTTCCAGGGTTTCTGCGGGAGCTTCTGAGACGATCTGCTTGACGTCTTCCTTGCTCAGCTTCACGTCAGTTCGAATGCTGACGGTCTGCTCGAAGTTGAACTCGATTTCGTTGATGACCGATTCCATGGGCTCACTGGCAGGCAAAAAGAAACCCCCGCCAAAGGCAGGGGTTTCAAAACGGCACGAAGGAGTGTGTCCTTGTTTCCACCCTTTGAGACATTTTTCCTCACATCTCAAATTTGCCTATCCGAAGCGGGCTTTGGGATTGCTGATGGACAGCCTCGCAGTTGGCGCGACCTGTCTCAGAGTTCAAACACGTCGCCCCAGGCTGGAGATGCAAGGCGCTTCCAACCCTGGGTCTGCAAGGACGCCCAGAGTTGTTCTGCATCGGCCTTTCGCAGGTGACGGCGTTCCTTCAGCAGGGGAGGGCCGTCAGGCAAGCGAAGGCCTCTGTCGATGAAGACCTTCGGCTCATGGGTCCATCCCTGCTGATCGCGATGGAATCGCCAGATCCAGCGGTCGTCGCTGTCAATCAGCCAGCCCTCTCCCATGACCATGCTGCAAGTACATCAGTACTAGCAACGGTGGGTTTGGGCGGTCAAGTGGCCTTCTGGCTCAGGTCAAGGCCAGAAAAAGGAGCAGGCCCCTCAGCCCAACCCCTCCGTGACGCATTGAAAGCGCCACTTCTTTCGTGATGCACTGTCCAAGACGTTGGCGCTTTGGCGGGTACCGATCCGCACGTTTTTAGGCATTACTGCTTAGTAAGAACTCTTCTCATCCGCGTGATGATTCGGGTGGCGCGAGCATCACTGCCAACGCTTCGGGGAGTTGAACGAGCGCAGGTTCCCTCGCCTGCGCCTCCCCCCATACATTCATGGGAAAACGTTGCGATCAAGCTGCCTTGGCGCCGATGGTCTGATTCAGCTACCAACCCTTCAGGATCTTCCGCGTCATGGCCTCTTTCAACATCAGCATCGAGAGTGGTGCCAGCTTTTCGTGCCCTGATGACACGTACATCCTCGATGCAGCCGAGGAGGCCGGAGTTGATCTGCCCTATTCCTGCCGGGCCGGCGCCTGTTCCACCTGCGCCGGCCGTTTGGTGAGTGGCTCGGTGGATCAGACCGATCAGAGCTTTCTCGATGATGATCAGATCGGCCAGGGGTTTGCCCTCCTTTGTGTGAGCTACCCCATCGCTGATTGCGTGATCAAGGCCAATGCTGAAGAGCTGTTGTCTTGATCAGGGTTTGCGGGTGATCACAGGACGGCGCCGTTTCGGATAGAGCTCACGGCACATGGGGCAGACGGTTCCGTCGCAGCCCCGTGCTGTGCAGAACTCACGGCCCCAGAAAATGATCTGTAGGTGCAGTCGGTTCCAGTGCTCCTTGGGGAAGAGGCGCTTGAGGTCCTGTTCCGTGCGCGCCACACTGCTGCCGTCGCTCAATCCCCAGCGCTGGGCCAGCCGGTGGATGTGGGTGTCGACGGGGAAGGCGGGCACGCCGAAGGCCTGGGCCATCACCACGCTGGCTGTCTTGTGCCCCACGCCCGGTAACGCCTCGAGTTCCTCAAAGCTCTGGGGAACGTCGCCGTCGTAGGCCGTCACCAGAATCTGGGCGAGGCGCCGCACGTTTCTTGCCTTGGTTTTGGACAATCCGAGCTGCCGGATGAACGCCAGGATCTGCTCCTCCTCGAGTGCCGCCATGGCTGCGGGTGTTGGCCCAGCGGCAAACAGCGCCGGCGTCACCTCATTCACCTTCTTGTCGGTGCATTGGGCACTCAACAGAACAGCGATCAGCAGAGTGAATGGATCATTGTGATCCAGGGGGATCGGTGTTTCCGGGTACTGCTCGTGGAGGCGCTGCAGGATCACCTCCACCCGCTCAGACTTGCGCACGGGTGTTCAGTGGGTGAGGTGATCTTGGCGATTCGGTGATTGCATCGCTTCGTTGCAGCGTTTCTCTGCCGTTGCCGAGATTGTTTAGGACCCACTGATGCGATCATCGATCAGGCCGAGTCAGCCCGCATTGCCACTGTTGAACTGGAACCGTTCGGCGGCATTGCTGCTGGTTGTGATGGGTGTGCTGCTGGCATCCTGCCGCAGCCGAGATCAGTACGTCACCTTGGATTCACGCCCCCAGGTGCTAACAACCTTCACGGTTTTGGCCGATCTGGCCAGCAATGTGGCGGGTGATCGGTTGCAAGTGGCCTCGATCGTCAAGCCCGGTGCCGAGATCCACGGTTACCAACCCACCCCCAGTGACATTGAGCGCGCCAGCAAGGCGGATCTTATTGTTGAGAACGGGTTGGGGCTGGAATTGTGGGCCCAGCGCTTCACGGCTGCAGCAGGGGATGTGCCCAAAATCACCCTATCGGAGGGGATGGACCCTCTGCTGATCACGGAGGACGCCTACTCCGGTAAGCCCAATCCCCATGCCTGGATGTCCCCCCAGCGCACGATGGGCTACGTGGACCATCTGGAGCGGGCCTTCAGCCAACTCGATCCGGCCGGGGCTGAGTATTTTGCCGCTAACGCGTCGGCCTACAAAGCCAAGCTCCAGGCCCTCGATCAGGAGCTGAGCAAGGCGATTGCCGCGCTGCCGGCCCAGCAACGGCTGCTGGTGAGTTGCGAGGGAGCCTTCACCTATCTGGCAGTGGATTACGGACTCGAGGAGGCCTATCTCTGGCCTGTGAATGCCGAAAGCGAGATCACACCAAAACGCATGGGTCGGTTGATCGACATGGTGCGAGAGCGCGAGGTGCCAGCCATTTTTTGTGAAAGCACCGTGAGCGATAAGGCCCAACGGGAGGTGGCAGCGGCGGCAGGGTCGCGATTCGGTGGAACCTTTTACGTGGATTCCCTCTCGTCTACGGACGGGCCTGCACCCACCTTGTTGGAACTGCAGCGGCACAATGTGGGTTTGATCCGCAAAGGCCTGGACCCGTCCAAGAGCAACCGCTGATGCGCATACAGGCCGACCAGCTCTGTGTGGACTACAACGGCAACGTTGCCCTGTACGACGCCAGCCTGCACCTGCCAGCCGGTTGCATCTGCGGTCTTGTGGGCATGAACGGTGCCGGTAAATCGACATTTTTCAGGGCCCTCACTGGCTTTGTGCGCCCCTCGCGCGGCAGAATCCGGATCAACGGCAGCAGCGTTGCCGAAGCCCAGCGTCATCAAGCGGTGGCCTATGTGCCCCAGAGCGAAGGGGTGGATGCCCAGTTCCCCGTGTCGGTGTGGGATGTAGTGATGATGGGCCGCTACGGCGCGATGAATCTGTTGCGGATTCCCCGCAGCTCAGATCGTGTAGCTGTGCGGGACGCCTTGACGCGGGTTGATCTGCTGGAACTGGCCGATCGTCCCCTTGGTACCCTCTCCGGTGGTCAGCGAAAGCGCACTTTCCTGGCCCGAGCCATCGCCCAGCGCGCTGATGTGCTGCTGCTGGATGAGCCCTTCAATGGAGTTGATGTGCGCACTGAGCAGCTGATGGCCCAGCTGTTTCTTCAATTCCGCGACGAGGGCCGCACGATCCTGATCTCCACCCATGACCTGGGCCACGTTCGTGATTTTTGCGATCTGGTGGTTCTGATCAACAAGACCGTGCTCGCCTACGGGGAAACCTCAGAAGTGTTCACCCCCGAGAACCTCGCCATGACCTTCGGTGGCGTGCCTCCTGATCTGCTGACGGGCAATAGCTCTCCGGAGGAGACGTTCTAATCAGAGCTCTTCCGCCTCAGTCGTCGTTTCCCGTGAGGCGTCGGGCATAAGGCCTACAAGAGCCTGCTCCAGGTCTTGCATGAACACCTGCATCGCCTCGCGACGGTTGCTGCGGTACTGCTTCAGTCGAGGCCGCACGGGCAAGGCCTGTCCAAGACGCACCTCCACCCGTTGTGGGCCGAGGCTGGGCTGACCCTTCCAGGGCTTGTCTTCGATCCAGCCGATCGCTTCCTCCATCACCAGTAACATCTCGGCAAAGCGGTCAAAGTCGGTTCGATCACTGATGTAATGGCCACTCACGCTGGTGAAGTGCTCCACCAGTCGCATGCGGGTGAGTTGGAGGTCGGCTTCCCGTGCCTCCCAGTCCGCCAGGCTCCGCTTAAGCGGCGGGAGCTGATCAACACTCTCCCTGTAGATCCGATCCCAGGCAGCTTGCTCGATCCGGCGGCAGCGCTCCTGAAGATTGCCGCCGGCATGCAGGCCGAAATGGGTCTCGGCTTTGGCCAAGCCATGCCGGCGGTAGGCAGCAATTCGCTCGCTGAAGGTCTGAGCTGGCTCGGGCTTCAGCCGTTCGAGCTGCTCAAGGGCTTGGAGCATATTTATGCCGATCTGGATCAGCCGGTCGCGGCTGGTGGTCTCTGAATTGTCCGGGCCAGCGTCGGGGGAGGAGATGCCGAGATGGTGTTCGAGGGAAGCCAACCGGGCCTTGAGGGCGATCCAATCGTGGTGCCTCCAGCTGTAGTGAATGCCAATGGGCAAAACCTCCAGCGGCCGCTCGTCGTTGGCTCTCTCCAGATCCTCAGCGGCCCAGAACGCCAGCTGGGCAACCCCCGGCTCCAAGGGAGCCATCTCGCCGGAGAGGTTGTTGGTGGCTCCTTCCGGTGCCACCACCAGCGGGTAGCGCCCCTGGGCCAGAGCCCCGCGCGCTTGGGCCAGCGCTGGGCGATCCAAGCGGCCACGGTGGATGGCGATGCCGCCACTGCGTTGCAACAGCCAGCCGATCACCGGGCCCGCCCAGATCGGAATGCCGCGGTCGTAGAGAAACCGCAGCTGGATGGGGCGTGGCAGCTGCAGCTTGAGCCGCCGTGCCGCCCGGGGAATGCCGTTCCAGAACAAATCCGCCATCACCACCGGATCACGGGTGCTGGGGTGTCGAAAGGCGATCAGCAGATTGCAGGCCCCCGACTGCTGGTCTGCAAAGGCCTTGGCCAGGGCTTCTGCTGCATCACGATGCCTCAGCTCAAGGCCCTGACTTCGGAAGAGAAGCGGAAGCAGGCGGCTGACCACGGCCTGAACCATCCTGCTGGGACGGGTGGGCAGCCGGCGCAGTGCGGGACGAGCGTTCTGGGTGGAGGCGCGGGGCATCGAACCGACTGCAGCGCGCCCATACTGTTCCGATGGAGCTTTTGCTGGAACCCCTCAGTCACGCCTTCATGGTGAAGGCGTTGATGATCAGTGCCCTGGTTGGGGGTGTTTGCGGGCTGTTGTCCTGCTTCATGACCCTGAAGGGATGGGCGTTGATGGGCGATGCCGTCTCCCATGCGGTCCTCCCTGGCGTCGTAGTCGCCTATGCCCTGGGCCTGCCCTTCTCCCTGGGGGCGTTTGTTTTTGGTGTGGGCTCCGTTGCCGCCATCGGCTTTGTGAAGCAGAAGTCGAGGGTGAAGGAAGACACCGTCATCGGGCTTGTCTTCACCGGTTTTTTCGCTCTGGGGCTCGTGCTCGTCTCCAAGACGCGCAGCAACATCGATCTCACCCACATCCTCTTCGGCAATGTGCTTGGGATCTCATCGGGGGACGTGCAGCAGACCCTGGTTATTTCGGTGCTGGTGCTGGTGCTGCTGCTGCTGTTCCGGCGGGACCTGATGCTCTTCTGCTTCGATCCCACCCACGCCCGATCGATCGGGATTAACACCGGACTGCTGCACTACATGCTGCTGGGACTCCTCTCCCTGGCTGCCGTTGCTGGTCTCCAGACCGTGGGAATCATCCTGGTGGTGTCGATGCTCGTCACCCCTGGTGCTACGGCCTATCTGCTCACCGATCGGTTTGACCGGATGACGCTGCTGGCTGTCTCCAGCAGCGTGCTCTCCAGTCTGCTGGGGGTGTTCATCAGCTACTGGACCGACAGCTCCACCGCCGGTTGCATCGTGCTGGCGCAAACCGCGCAATTCGTGCTCGCCTTCCTTCTTGCGCCTGGGCAGGGGGTGCTGCGGCGTCTCTGATCGGTGGATCAGCGCTCGTCGTCGTCCCAGTCGTAGGTGTCGTTGAAGCGCTGAACGCCGGCTTCTCGAAAGTGAAAGTCCTTGGCGGAACGACCCTGATCGGGTGCCGTTTGCTTGGAACCGTACTGGTCCCAAGGCTCGCGGTAATCAAGATCGTCCCTCACGTCTTGGAACGGCTCAGGAGGCTTCGCTGTCATCCCACTTGGCTTTGCCATCCAGAAGTTCGATCAGCTCCTGGAGCTTGCCCATGGTGACGCGCACATCGGCACCGTCGGGCAAAACACCATCGGCCACCACGTTGTAATGGTCACGGCACTGGTTGCGCAGCTCCTGGAGGCGCTTCTTGGTGATGGTCTTTTTCTGTTCTGCCGTTGCCATGGCGATTGCGTGGTCTGGCCATCATCCCTAGCAGAGCAGGGTGCTGCCTCCGGACCTATCCCGGAAGAACCTGGCGAAAGCCATGGGCTTCAACCACGTTGAGCGGGGTGTTGAAAAGTTCACTCAGCTCGGCGGGCCGCAGCATCTCCCGTGGGCTTCCATCTCCAACAAGACGTCCCTGCGCCAGAAACAGCACCCGTTCCATCTCCGGAACGATCGTGTCGACCCGATGGGTGACCTGCACCACGGTGGTTCCCGCTTGGATCAAGCGCCGCAAGATCGCCAGCAATTGATGGCAGGCCTGGAGGTCGAGGGCGCGGCTCGGCTCATCCAGCACCAGCACCTCGGGTTGGTGAACCAGGGCGCGAGTGATCAAAAGGCGGCGCCGCTGTCCGTCCGATAGCTCTCCGCAGCAACGTTCACGGATGCTGTGGAGGTGCAGTTGATCGAGCAGATCTCGCGCCTGCTCCCATTGCCGCGCACTGGGCTTCTGACCCCGGCCCAGCCGGGTGGCCCCAAAAAAATTGCTCACCACGGCCTCCTCAACAGCTGTTTTGGCATGAAGCCGCTGTTCCATGTCGCTCGACACCACCCCCAGGCGGCTGCGCAGCGCCCAGAGGTTCACCGTCTCGCTGCCAAACAACCGCAAATGAGCGTCAGGGCGAACGATGGGATAAAGGCTGCGGTCGATCAGTTTCACCAGGCTGCTTTTGCCTGCGCCATTGGGCCCCAACACCGTTGTGGACTGCCGCAGTTTCAATTGCAGGTTGAGCTTGTGGAGAACCGGACGATCGCCCAGCCATGCCTCCACATTGCGGAGATCGAGCCAGGTTTCAGTGGTCATGGCCCTCCTGCAGCAACCGAGCGATCACGATTGACAGGCGCGGAGCGACAGGCCGGAGCTCCTGCTGCCGCTCACTCCAGACTGCGTCACGCACCAGATCACTGAGGGACACCAACTTCATCTCCTGTCCCTCCTTCAACTGCAGTTGGCTCACGGGCACGCTGAGCTTTCCGCGGAACACGTGCGCTACCCGGTTGCCGCTGTCGTCGCTGAACCATGGTTCGAGCGGAACGCTGGGCGACCAAGTGATCTCCTCCTGCAATTCGCGGTGCAGGGCTTCGCTGGCTGTTTCACCTGGATCGAGATGGCCGCCAAACAACCCCCAGTGGCCCGGATAAATGATCGAGTCAATGTCGTCTCGCAGCTGGAGCAGCCATCGGCCTTCCCGCTCGAGCATGGCCAGGGCGACGGCGGGCTTCATGACGTCTCCGGTTTCTTGCGTGACCAATAGGCCAGTCCACCGCCCCTACCCCGCGCTGTGAGCGTTCCTTGCTGCTCGTTTAGTTCAATCAGGGCAAAGAAGGGCAAGCGTTGGGGCTCCGGTGACGGCAGGCTTCGCTGCAGCAGCACCTGATGGGACCAGCTCAACTCCAACGACGTGAAGCTGAACATCAGCAGTGGTCTGGAACCCTTCAGCTGGGCATGGCCTCTGAACCGCAACCAGAAACCGGCCAGGCAGATCTGATTCACGATGTTTAGGCCCTGGTCGCCGCGGCTCAAGATCAGGCTGGCCTGCAGCCAACGCAGCAGAGTTGCGGTGCCGGGCGCCGGTGGATCACCGCTGCGCGTCCAGGTCTGCTGCAACATCCAGCAGCCCGGCAGCTGCTCGATTTGAATGCCGCTGCCATTACGGCGGCTCAGGCCTTCCCTCGCTAGAAGAGCTGCGGCAGGAGAACCAGGCACGACTGAGATCATGGGGCTCTGCAACATCTCCATCTTTTCGGAGTCGGCCCATGCAGCGCGACAAGCGCCGGACACCTCCCATAACGGACCTGCTTCTACGGGGACTGCGCATCGGGGCCAGCACCATCGCCCTGGTGGAACTGCTGCGCAGCGATTGGATCGGAGGTGGGCTCGCCAGCCTGGCCTGGCTGGTCTTCGTTCAGGTGGAGCGTCGCCGGGCGCCGTTCAAGCCTCCGTCCTGAGGATCGAATCGATGCAGTTCGGGTGCTGTCGGATGTAGGCGTTGAACTCCATGGCCAGCAGACGGGCCTCAAAGGCATCGGCGGCGTAGAAGCAGGTTTCTAGCTTTTCTCCATTGGACGTCTTGTGGCGGACGGTGTAGGCAGCCCGTCCCTGAGCAATGCTGGCCATGGACTGATGAAGCAGTCGTTTCAAGCTGGCACTCCTGCTAGGTGGAATTCCATAACCATTCATTCATGTTTGCGTTTCAACGCTTCGTAAAGCTGTTTGAAGCGACCGACAGTCCGTCCGACCTCTCTTCCCTCATCCCGTTGCCAATGGCCTCCCCCGCTCTGGCCTTCAATGTTGCTCTCGCTTTACTCCTGTCCCTGATCGCAGGGCCTGTTCAGGCGGAATGGCAGCCGATGCAGGAGCCAGCGGTTTGGCAATCCCGTCGCGGCGATCTGTTGCCAGGCGACGGCTGGATCTTCATGGAAGCCCTCGACACCCCCGCGCTCAAGGCGGCTGAATACATCCGGGCCCCCCAGAGCGTGGACGGTTCCGTTGAGGTGGAGGCAGGCCTGCTGATCCAGCGTGCTGGCCAGGACCGGTGGACCCAACGGGTTCTGCCGATGCGTGCCAACTGCTCCAAAGGTCAGCTGGAGCAACGCCAGATCGATGGTGCCTGGACCGTCTACCCCGGTCGCCATGGAACGGTGGTTAAGGTCCGCTGGATCTGCGCATTGCGATGAGTCGGCCTGCTTTTCGTTACGAGGAACCGGAACGCTTCGGCGAGTCGCTCACTACGGCACGCCCCTGGAACCGGTCTGCCCTGACCGATGTGGAGCGGCTCAATGGCCGGGTGGCCATGCTCGGTTTCTTGGCTGCCGTGGTGCTTGAAAAGGCCACGGGCTTGGGAATCGCGGGTCAGCTTGGTGCAGCTCTGCTCTGGTACCTGCAGCTGGGTTGATTGATGAAGGTTGTTCCTGTTCTGAAGGACTCCCAACGCTTCAAGTTGGATGCCACCGACGACGCGATCTTCTACAGCGAGCCGCGTTTCGTTCACCACCTGGATGCGGGTTTTCGTGCTCGGCTGACTGCCCTCTACCGCGAGCGCATTCCTCCCTGTGCCCAGGTGCTGGATCTGATGAGCAGTTGGGTGAGCCACCTGCCGGAAGACGTCAGTTACGACAACGTCATTGGCCATGGCCTCAATGGTGAGGAGCTGAGTGCCAACCCCCGATTGGATCGGTACTGGGTTCAGAACCTCAACCGTGACCAAACCCTCCCGGTTGAGGATGCATCGATCGATGCCACCCTGATCGTGGCCGGCTGGCAGTACCTGCAACAGCCCGAGCCGATCGCCGCTGAGCTGTGGCGGATCACCCGTCCCCGGGGCCAGGTGATCGTGGCGTTTTCCAATCGGATGTTCTTCACCAAGGCTCCCCAGGTCTGGACCGACGGAGATGACGGTGATCACCTGCGATATGTCGCTGAGGTGTTGATGGCTCAGGGCTGGCCCCAACCTGAGATCGTTGCCGAAGACACCCGCGCTGAGGGTGTCATGGGCTTGTTCGGCGGCAAAGGAGATCCTTTCCTTGCCGTTGTGGCCGAGAAACCTCTCCAGTGATTTCTCGACTTTCCTTTGACTTGAAGGGATGGACGTTGTTCTGAATTGAGGCAGCTTGAGACGAGAACCAGGATCTGCATGAGCTTTATCCTTCCGGGTCTTCTCTCCTGGCGCTTCAGGATCGTTTTAATTGGTCAGCAGGTTGTTCTTGAGGCTTCTTCTGAGGATCAACAGCTGAGCACGGTTCTTGAACCTGGTGGAAGTCGCATTCGGCGTGGCTACGACCTGATCAAGTCTCCGCAATGTGCGTTGATCAGGTGAGTAGCACGTCTCGTCTCACCCAGCCCGTCGTCATCTTCGGTGGCTTTCTGATCACGCAAGAGGCCTATCTCCCCCTCGCTGATTGGATTGATCAGACCACCGGCGCTGCGGTGCACATCGTGCCTGCGTCCAAATTGGATTGGTTGGCCACCAGCTGGGGTTTCGGTTGGCGTCGCCTGCTTGATCGCGTTGATGTCGCTGTGCGTGAGCTTCAAAGCCAGTCGCCCACCGAGGGAGTCACGTTGATTGGTCACAGTTCCGGCGGGGTGATGTTGCGCCCCTATCTGGCCGATCAGACCTTTCTGGGCCGCCGTTTCAACGGTGCAGCCCGATGCAATCGCCTGATCACTCTCGGCAGTCCCCATCAGGCCCTGCGTGCCACACCGCTGCGGGCTCGTGTGGATCGTGAGTTTCCGGGTTGCCCTGAAGCCGATCGGGTCGACTACGTCGCGGTTGCGGGTCGGCTTGATCCGCTGGGAGCGAATGCATCCAACTTTTCGCGCCGCAGCGCTGCCCGCAGCTATCGCCAGATCATGGGCGACCCGGATCTGCAGGGGGATGGTCTGGTGCCGCTTCCATCAGCTCTGCTGCGGGATGCCCGTTGGATTGAGCTTGCTGATACAGCCCACGGCGGATTGTTTGGCCAAAGCTGGTACGGCTCCACCGATCGCATCGAGCGCTGGTGGTCGCAGCTCGGTGACTGAACCAGGCGATCAGGCATTGTGAACTGCTTCGGCGATCAGCTTGTGCAGGATTCGAAAGGGTTTGGGGGGCAGGCCAGGTCGGCCAAACGCAAATCCAGCAAGAAGCGCAAGCCGGGAACGTCAAACCATCGCCGCGATCAATGTCCGATGGGGCGCGACCCCGGTCTCGAAGCGATTCAGGCAAGGCAGTGCCTTGGCCTGCCGCTCACCGGGCGGTTAACCGTTGCCCAGGTGAAGCGGGCTCACAAGCTTCTGGCTGTTCAACACCATCCCGACAAAGGGGGCGACCCTGAGGTGATGACACGGTTCAACACAGCCCGCGATGTTCTGCTTGAGCCTGAGATGGGGATGCTTGCTGCCTGACGCTCTTGAAGTGCGTCTAAGTGCATCAGCCGCCGCTGCTGCGGCCTAGCACCAGCCAGGTGATCAGCATCAACCCACTCAGGCTGACCACGGTGTAGATCCAATCGGCGTATGGCGTCCAGAACAGTCCCGCAACCGGGGCTGTCATCGGTCCCAGACCAGCAGGAGTACCACAAACAAGGCCCCGAACACGAGGAAGGGCGTGAGCAGCGTCAGCAGAGACTGTGTTTCGATCGTTTCAGTTGCAGCAAGCGGATCATCCGGCGGTCTGTTTTGATCTGTCAAATCTCCGTTATTCACTGAGATTGAGGCCAGAGCTCGCGGCCAATCAACCTTCATCGGGATCGAGCAGTGGGATGAACAACCGTCAGCGTCAAATTCTTGTTGCTTTTTTGGCCTCGATGGGGCTTGGGTTGCTTGGCGGGTTGGCGTTCAACGTCACGTCCCAACTGATCCGGTCCGGCAAGATTGATTTGGGTCCGGCATTGCCGGGAGGGCCCGGGGGAGCTCCTGCATTGCCTGAGCAGAACACAGGCTCATCCGATCCAAGCTGTGTTGTTCCTCCTGGAGGTGGCCCGCCCGTCACGACGAATTTCCGACCCTGTTGATTGCATCACGAGGACGGATTTATGGCCAAAGCTTCAAAAGAAAAGATAAAAAAGTGCCCTATCGATACCCAGAATTGTTTCGGTTGTTTGCTCTGATACCGAAATTGAAGGCCGGCTGAGGTGATTGTTTCACCCCCCTCCAGCCCATGCATGAACAGAGATCAGCGTCTCAGCTATCTGCACTTGATGAACAAAGCTGCTCAGTCGGAAGACAGACAAAGCTATTTCTATTACCTCAAACTGGCTGAACAAACCCTGCAACGCCAGGATCCCGATGTGCTCTGGAAGCCTGCAGGTTGATTCAGCGAATCATGTTGGCCTTGAAAAAACCGAATCCAAGGCCAAAGGAAGAGGATTGATCGCGATGTAGCGTGACTGAAACATCGAAATCGAGAAGATCTGACTTTTCGATGTCTTCACGCTTCAAGTTGTAAGCGTTCTCCGCTTCAAAGCTATCGATGATTTCATCGCGATGGCTTTCCAGGAAATACACCACCTGCCTCAGCACATGGTCGCGCCAGGTCTCGCTGGCGTCTTTGCTGATTCGATCAGACATGGTGGATGACGCGGTGTCTAGAGATGTACCCAGTGCCCAACGTTGACGAGGGTGCCGTGGTGATGTGGGTGAACAGGAACCATCCAGGGCGTTGGGGTGAAAATGACCCGCCGGGGCATCGGTGAAACCATGGGGCCTTACAGCGGGGAATAGCTGAGGTAGTACGTGTGGTGGCTGGGTAGGTAGCTGTTTTCGACGGCCGTTCTGTAGCCATGCTTGTAGCCACTGTTTTAGGCCTGCGTTTTTTGTTTGTGCGGGAGTGGTGGTGATGGTCGTGACGAGCACTATGGGCTTCCACCACAGGACTCAGGCCGACACCGGTGATGACCACCACGAACGCGGCGATGCCAAGACGTTGAACAAGCGACACGGGTCGTCGATGGACTGAGGAAAACGTATTCCTGCTCTGCCTGGCAAACGCTTCAGCTACTCGGCCGGATGTGACTGGATGCGTCTTGAGGTTGTCATTTCCTATTCGGTGTCAGTGCGTTGTTCGAGCACGAAACGCAGAGACCACAGTCCGGCGTAGGAGCCCGTCAGCACGAGGAGGATCAGGATCAGCACGACACACCTCAACGTGGTGGTTAGTTGTAGCTGAGCAGTGTTTGTTCTGTGGTCAGATCTTCCAATAGCCGTACCAATTGGGATGGGCTGGGTCGTCGTCAACTTGGCCATCCGCGATCAGTTTCAAGTGCCACTGGCCATTGCCGTGAATCGGCAGCAGATCATCGAGCGCGCTGTCCATTTCGACAGGGTGAAGATCGTCCTTATGCACTTGCTCCTGTCCCTTCAGCCAACGCTGCCGTGCCTGCGCCTTGGCAGAGGCTGAAGAACGGGCCACGATCACCCCGAAGGCATGCTGTTCCGCCATAGAGGTGGGGTCATAGGCGCCAAGGTTGACGAACCACAGTTGCGGACCGTCAAAACTGGATGGATCCTGCGCTTGCTCAACAACTTCAACGCGATAGCGATCGACATGGTCGATGCAGCGGTAGCTGTCGATGTGTAAGCCATGGCGGAGGCCGATCCATTCCTGCCGCAGCACCGGCAGCGTTGCGTCGATGGTCTCGCCCACGACCCAGCGCACATCGTGCTGCTCCACATGGCAACCCTTGCAACGGCCCCCCAGCACCACCAGGAACAGCTTCTTGGCGCTGCTCATAGTTGGGCCGGTGATGACGCGTCGGCATGGGCGACTACGGCACGGCAGTGGGCGATGAACTCCTCGCCGTTCCTCTCCCCTTTGGCTTCTTTGGTCTGCAGGCTGAGAATCTCAAAGGTCGCTGCGCTGCTGCTGCTCACCGGGGAGACGGTCGGACTGCGGACTCCATCATGAATGCGATTGTCCAACGGCAGTCCGTCGTAGGGATCCGTGCCGTCACAACGCTGAAATGCTGCATGGATGGAATAGATGGCCTCCCTCACCTGATACGTTGCCCCTCGCTTCCTGGCGCGCTTGGTAGTCGTCACCGCCGTGCGGTTCAGCAGCCGCTTGTAGCTGTCGGGGTCGATGTCCAGCCAGCTGGGGGGTGTGACCGACAACGAATTGCGTTTCATGCACCCCTGTGGTGGCTCCATGTGTTCAGACTTTTTCGAGCCAGGCCACAAACAACCGGCGGAGTTCCTCTTCTTTGCTCACCCGTTCACTCAGAGATCCCGTGACTGCGCAGGGATGCTCACGCTGCACGATCTGTTCGACTCTTAGACATCCGCCGCTTCAATAGGCTTAAACCCAGCGTCAACGGCCGCTGGAGCGCAATAGAAGACGGGGTAACGACTCATCGGGTTGCTGCAACCTCCAACCGATAGCAACGATTCTGCAATCGAGGGAATGGTTGAGGGGAGCTCGCACCCTCATCTGTTGGGTTCAGGGATCTTTCTTAAGTCCTGAGACTCAACAGGTGCTGATCCATACCTTTGGTGGTTATTGCTGAGGCACCGTGGCTTTTGATTCTGGAGATAAAACAGATCGGTTCATTGCCGCAGCCAAGACACGGGCGGAAGCTGCATTGAATGAGCCGGCACCAAAACTGACGGTCTTGGAAAAGGGAATGTTGGAGTCGCGGCTATGGGGTGGAAGGCCCGTGTGTCATGGCTGAGCTCAGCGCATGAGAAGCCAAACGGCCAAAGCACCGCAACCAAACCCCTTGATGAACTGGGCCCAGGTGAGGCCGTAGGTATCAAGCGAAAGCGTTCTCATCATCAGATTCAGAACCTCTTTGTGTTTCCGAATCAAGGGTGAGCTGTTGGCCGTGTTCAGTTGTGGAATCTGTTTGAGTTTGATCTCCCCGAGCTTGGCCAACGTTGTTAAAACCATCCGATGTTGAACCTTAAGGGCACAGCAGTGGAGAGCGATCTCAACACACTTTGCGGATGGCCTTGTCCTTCATCCGCGACCATCCTGTTGTTGAGCCGTTCCTGCAGAGAGGATGGGGTCCAGCAGCTTTGAACGGTCCTTGTCTTCCGCCTCAGCCCTGCCGCCTCTGCGCTTGGCCGTTGTGGGTCATGTCGAATGGGTGGAATTTCTGGCGGTGGATCAGTTGCCCTGTCCCGGGGCCATTGGTCACGCCTTGCAGACTCTGCAGGAACCTGCTGGTGGTGGCGCCGTTGTTGCGGTGCAGATGGCACGCTTGCAGCATCAACCCGTCCAGTTCTTTACGGCTCTAGGTCGCGATTCTGTCGGTGAAGCCTGCGTCAAGCGACTCGAGGATCTGGGCCTTGAACTTCATGTCGCCTGGAGGGAGGTGCCAACCCGTCGGGGCGTGAGCATGGTTGATGATGAGGGGGATCGTGCGATCACGGTGATCGGCGAGCGGCTGACCCCATCACTGGATGACGACCTTCCCTGGGAGGCCCTGGGCGGATGCGACGGCCTTTTCGTCACGGCAGCTGATGCTCCTCTGTTGAAAGCCTGCCGTTCTGCTGCAGTCCTGGCTGCGACCCCGCGCGTTCGTTTGCCCGTGCTTCAGCAGGCCGGGGTTCCCCTCGATGCCCTGATTGGCAGTGGGCTTGATCCGGGTGAACGGGTGGAGTCGGGGCAGTTGAACCCAGCTCCCAAAACAATAATTCGCACGGAAGGTGACGCAGGCGGTGTCAGTCGTCCAGGCGGTCGTTATGACCCATCACCCCTTCCGGGGCCCTTGGTCGAGAGTTATGGCTGCGGTGACAGCTTTGCGGCAGGAGTGGTCACGGGTCTTGCGGCGCGCTGGTCCCTGGCGAAGGCCATCGCTTTGGGTGCCCAGTGTGGTGCCGCCTGTGCGACGCGATTTGGGCCCTATGGATAAGTGCCCGCCACGCGCGATGGCGCTCGATATCGACAAAAATGCACTGAAACACCGGTTGTTATGGCGCCCACCAGAAGAGAGATCCTTGCCGCATCGGCAGGCTGGGTTTCTGTCACTTTGAACGTGGTTCCGGGCTTGGGTGCCGGGTACCTGTACCAGCGCCGCTGGAAGGCGTACTGGATCACGTCTGCTTTGGCGACGACATGGTTTGTCCTGGGTGTGGTGCTGGGACAGGGAGCTGAGGCTGCCGAAGAAATGCAAAACCAATTGATTGGCTTATTTGGGCTCGTTGCTCTCGCGGCTGGAACAGCAGTTGAAGCCGGGCTCGCAGTGAAGAAATCTCGTCAACCGAACTGAGACGTGGTTGAGGCCAAAACAAATAGCTTCGGATCAGATCGACTTCAGGCTCCCTAACCCTCTCGTCTGAGAGCTTCGTCCTTCATCCGCTGAACCCGCTCCAAAACGGATTCATTGCTCATCCTGTTGTTCAGCCGTTCCACCAATAGTGGAAAGGCCAATGGGCTGGGACGAGGGGTTTCAACGTGCAGCCATTCCTGGCTTGCTGCGCGATCCAAGGCCGCCTCAAGGCGCGAGATCTCCAACTGGTCATCGAGCACCTCCTGCTGCGCCTGCAGCAGCAAGCGATTGTTCGGCTCATGGCGGCTGAACACATCGAACAGCAGCGATGCACTGATCTGAAGCTGACCGGTGCTTTTGCTCGATCCAGGGAATCCCCGGTTCATCAGGCCTGCGATCTGGGCGATGGCGCGGAAGCGTCGCCGTTGCAGCTCGGAGAGATTCAGTGCGTTCTTGAGATCCCGCTCCAGCTTTTGGCGATCGAGCAGCAGATCGATGTGGTCCTCCAGCAACTCCGCCATGGGGTAGCTCTTCGGTGCCAACAGCTCAAAGCCGTAGTCGTTCACCGACACCGTGATCGTGCCCCGCTCCAGACGGGTGAGCCGCGACGCCCAGAGGAAGCCGATGCCCTCATGCACGAACCGCCCTTCAAAGGGGAAGGCAAACAGGTGTGTGCCTTCCCGGGTGCGACAGGTCTCAATCAACAGCTGCCCCACCGTCGGCAACACCGAAATGTCCTGTTGCCGATCAAACAGGGGCTTCAGAGCCTGCAGTTCAGCGTTGTCGAGATCACCACGGCTGGCGCGGTCCACCTCAAGACGCAGGTGATGGGTCAGCAGATCGGAGAGGGCCATCTGCCCCCCAGCCCAGGCAGGCACGGTGCGCGTTTTCTTGGTGCTCACCTTCACGTAAGCGGTCATGTCGCGCAGCCGCACGAATTCCAGCTGGCGGCCGGAGAAGAAGAACACATCCTTCGGCTTCAGCTGGCTGATGAAGGTTTCCTCCACATGGCCGAGCACAGCACCACGAACAAACCGCACGGTGATCGCCGGTGCGGCCGTGATCGTTCCAACGTTGAGACGGTGCAGCCGGGCGATGGCTTTTTCGCGAACCCGGTAGCGCTGACTTGTCTCCTCCCACTCGAGCTTGCGGTAGCGGGGATAGGCCCCGAGGCACTCTCCGCCCTGCTCCAGAAACAACATGCACCAGTCCCAGTCCTCCTGGCTCAGCTCGGCGTAGGCCGCACAGCTGCGCACGGTCTGGAAGGCCTGCTCCGGATGGAAGCCAGGGCCGCAGGCCAACCCCGTGAGGTGCTGCAGCAGCACATCAAGAGGGGCTTTCGGCGGCTTACGTTGTTCCACCAGACCCTCCGCCAGTCCCCGCCGCACAGCACTGAGTTCGAGCAGTTCGAGTGCATTGGTGGGCATGAAAAGCACCTGGGATGTTCCGCCGGGCAAGTGCGCTGACCGCCCCGCCCGCTGCAGCAGCCGCGCCAGATTCTTCGGGCTTCCGATCTGCACCACCTGTTCCACGGGTTGGAAGTCCACCCCGAGGTCCAAGGAGCTGGTGCAGACCACCCAACGAATGCCGCCGGCCTTCACGGAGGCTTCGATTGCTTCCCGCTCGCTGCGATCAATGGCGCTGTGGTGCAGCGCCAACCCCTCATCCATCTCCGGGCAGGCGAAGCGCAGACACTGGTGCCAACGCTCCGACTGATTGCGGGTGTTGGTGAACAGCAAGGTGCTGATGTCGGGATTGAGGCGGGCCACCAGCTCCTCGTACATCCGCAATCCGAGGTGTCCGGCCCAGGGGAATCCATCGATGGTTTCCGGAAGGATGCTCTGAATATCCGTGCTGCGGGCAGGGGCGCCACCGATCAGCGCGCCATGCCCTGCCGTTCCCAGCGCATGGCGCGCTGCCTGCTCCAGGTTGCCGATGGTGGCACTGATGGCCCAGGTCTGGAGCTGGGGGCGCAGCTGGCGCAACCAGCTCAGGCACAGCTCCGTCTGGCTGCCCCGTTTGCTTCCCATCAATTCGTGCCATTCATCGAGGATCACCGTTTCAAGTTGGCCAAACAGTTCTTCGGCCTTGGCGTTGCTCAGCAGCAGGGCGAGGGATTCCGGAGTCGTCACCAGAATCTGCGGTGGTGCCTTGAGCTGTTTCGTGCGTTCGCTGCTGCTGCTGTCGCCATTGCGGATGCCCACCCGAATTGGCCAGCCCATCGCCTCGATCGGTTCGCGGATCGCGAGCGATAAGTCGCGGCTGAGGGCACGCAAGGGCGTGATGTAGAGCAGACGTATTCCCTTCAACGGCTGCTCCTCCGCCAACATCCGCGCGATCGGTCCCATCACGGCGGCGAAGGTTTTGCCAGACCCTGTGGGCACTTGGATCAATCCATTCCGCCCCGCCAAATAGGCGCTCCAGGTCTCCTGCTGGAACGGCAGCGGTGTCCAGTTCCTCTGCGCGAACCAGGCATGAATCGGGTTCAAGCGAGGGTCGTTGGTTGTTGGTTTGGCTTTTGCCTTCGCCTTCGCTTTTGAAACTGCCATCAGCGGTTCTCGATCAATGCCATCGCGGTCTGGAGTGAATCCGCTTCATCGGCGGGTTTGTCGCGTCGCCAACGCAGGATGCGCGGGAAACGCACGGCGATGCCGGATTTATGGCGTTTTGAGGGGTGGATGCCTTCAAAGCCGATTTCAAACACCAGCTCGGATTTCAGGGACCGTGCCGGCCCGAAGCGCTGCAAGGTGTTGCGTCGGATCCAGCGGTCAAGCTCGAGGATTTCGGCATCGTTGAGGCCGGAATAAGCCTTGGCGAAGGTCACCAACTGCGGCTCTTCAGCGTTGGTCCAGAGGCCGAAGGTGTAGTCGGTGAAAAGGTTGGCGCGACGCCCACTGCCGGCCTGGGCGTAGAGGAGCACCGCATCGAGGGTCATCGGCTCCAGCTTGTGTTTCCACCAGTTGCCGCGTTTGCGGCCGCTTAGGTAGGGCGATTCCGTTTGTTTGAGCATCAGTCCTTCGGCGTTGTGTTGACGGGCCTGGTTGCGCTGTGTCTCCAGTTCCTCCCAGGAGTCGATCGACCAGGATGGGCTCTGCTTCAACCGCCACGACTCGGGGTGCTCGATGCTGCCCAGCAGCGCAGCCAGATGCTGCTGGCGTTGCCGTAATCCCTGCTGGCGGATGTCGGCGCCCTGATGTTCCAGCAGGTCGTAGGCGATGAACCGCATCGGGCAATCCCGTCTCAACGTTGCTCCAACGCTTTTGCGGCCGAGTCGTCGTTGCAGTTGATCAAAACCAAGCGGCGCGGCTGCGTCCTGTTGCCAGCAGATCAGCTCGCCGTCCAGAACGCTGCCGGATGGCAAGGCCTTGGCCACCTCCACAAGCTCAGGGAAGCTCTCGTTGACCAGTTCCTCTCCACGGCTCCAGAGGTAGACGCCGGACCCGCGATGAATCAGCTGACCGCGGATTCCATCCCATTTCCACTCCAGTTGCCAATCGCTCGCCGATGTCTCCAGCAGTCGTTCGGGTTCCAGGGGACTGGCTAGATAGAAGGGGTAGGGGGTGCCGCTGGAACGGTGTTCATCCGCCGTCGCGCAGGCGGTGAGTTTCCTGAAGCGCTCAGCGGAGGGCTCAAAGCCGCCCATCAGCCTTTGCACCACAAGGCTTTCCTCGAGATCAAACGCTTCGGCGATGGCGCGGCTGATCAGGCCCGTCGACACGCCGACGCGGAATCCCCCCGTGAGCAACTTGTTAACGATGAAGTGTTGGTCGAGCGAGGTTCGGTGCCAGAGCCAGATCACGGCATTGGCCTGATCGTTGTCGTTTCTGGTGCTGATGGCCGGCAGCAGGGTGTCCATCCACCAGCTCAGGGGCATGTCTCCTTCACCGCTGGGCAGATCCGGATCGCTTGCTTCAATGCGGTTTTGCACGGCGGGCCAGAGCAGGCTGATGGTTTCGGCTGAGTCGCCCACCTGGCCGTAGCAGTCGTCGATCAGCCAATCCGGAAGACCACCGCGGTCCCGCAGAATGTCGCGGAGTCGACGACCGGTGATCAGGCGCCGGCGGCGTTTGCCCAGCAGCAGCGTCAATGCCCAGGCCGCCTCCCCTGCTTCGACCCCCTGAAAGTGATCCACCAGCGCTTGGACCTTGGCCTTGGTGCCCGTGACCTGATCCAACTGATTGAACAGGTTCTGAAAGGCACGCATGCGCGCTTGAACGGGATGGATGGAAAGCACCGCCATCCTGACAAGACATTTTGTGATCAGTGCTGGAAATCCGGTGGAGACCTGTGTTGATCTGAGCGACAGCTTCCTGAATCAGCCGGATGGCACTCCTCTGGGACAACCTGGCGCGACAACTCAGCAGCGTGCGCGCTACCGCCTCAGCCACGGCCGTCGTCACCCCCGTGGCTGGTTCGGGGACATCGGATGATTCATCCGACCGTCGTCGTCGTCTTCAGAAGGCGCTTGAGGCCGTCAAAGACAGCGGCAACGCCATGATGATCGAATCGCTCACAGCCGCGATCGAAGGTCGCGAAGCAAACCTCAACCTCCCCGAGTTGCCGGACGGCATCGACAAGTTCTAGTCCGACTCCCCTTCGAACAGGGTTTCCAGCGGCTCCGCATCCACACCCTCCACCTCCCGCAGGTAACGGGCCAGAACGTCACTCTGTCCATGGGTGACGTACACCTTGCGGGCACCGCTGTCTCGAACGGTCTGGATCAGTCCAGGCCAGTCGGCGTGATCACTGAGCACGAATCCCCGCTCGTAGCCCCGCCGTCTACGGGCTCCGCGCACTGCCATCCAGCCGGAG
Organism: Synechococcus sp.; assembly: GCA_047285305.1. GTDB lineage: Bacteria > Cyanobacteriota > Cyanobacteriia > PCC-6307 > Cyanobiaceae > Parasynechococcus. The sequence continues at coordinate 1,637,191 of JBJBDL010000003.1, read as the reverse complement.
GCAAAGGCTGTTTGAGGTGACTTAAAGCGGCGCATCCAGCTGGAGCGATGGGCCGATGGCGGCGCCAGGATCAATCGCCCTTCGAGCGGATCCTTGCGGGGCAGTTCGCTGACGGGACGACTGGGGGTCATCGGAACCCCTGCGTCGCGGTAATGACGGGTCACGGTTTCAACAGCGCCGTGCAGCAGCACCTCCTCCTCAACGCCGATGGCCTTCAGTTCAGCCAGCAAGCGTTGGGCTTTGCCGAAGGCGTAGCAGAACAGCAGGGATGGCCTACTGCGATCACGGCTCCACCAGGCATGGATCTCCTTGGCCACCTGCTCACCGCTTTGCCAGCGATAGATCGGCATTCCGAAGGTGGCTTCGGTGATCAACACATCGCAGCGCACCGGTTCAAAGGGTTCGCAACTGGGGTCGTCATCCCGTTTGTAATCCCCACTGACCACCCACACCTCACCCTCCGATTCCAGGCGGATCTGCGCTGAACCGAGCACGTGCCCGGCGCTGTGAAACGACACCTTGCATTGCCCCAGCCAGTGCTCTTCGCCGTAGGCCACCGGGTGAAGCGTGATGTCCTGGCCGAGCCTCTGGCGCAGAACCCCTTCACTGGAGGCCACGGCCCAGTACTCCCCGCATCCGGGTCGGGCGTGGTCGGCATGGGCGTGTGTGATCAGGGCCCGGGGAACCGGACGCCACGGATCGACCCAGGCCTTTGCGGCACGGCAATACAACCCCTCCTGTGTGCGTTCGATCAAGCTCCGCCGCCGATCGCTTCAGACAGTTTGAAAGGTCTACACCTTGAGCGCGTTCGTCACGCTTGCCATAAAGCTGCTCGCTGCAACTGTGTTTGTTGAAGCCCTTTCTGCGCCCAGTTCCGCTTTGGCTCAGAAAAAGATTTCCAAGGCCCAAGGCCACAACCAATGCCCCTTGGGTTACGTCAAAACGCTGGGCAACACCTGTGTGTGTCCGATCTATTACGAGTGAAGCCCACCAATGGTGAAGCCTGCCTCTCCGGTTGGATGAATGTTGGCGCTGGCTATTGCCGTAAGAAGTAATCAATTCAGTGGCTCAGGCCTCAGGCCACTCCAGCGCTCCAGGGTGTCAATGGATTGAACACCCTGGAGCCGCGTTGATCCGGGCCGTGTCCAAGTGGGGATGGATCGAATGTTTTCATCCCTGCATTGTTTGAGCTGGTCGGGGTACTTGTCGGGCAGACCGCATTCCACGTAGTTCAGGTTGCCTCCGGCCTGTTTGCCGAAGAGCTTCATCTGTTCTTTGCAGGCGGGGCACCAATGGGCTCCAAAAAACCTGGCGCCCACAGTGTTGAGTTGCTTGGCCAACTTGATGGCTTGTGCTGTGGACGCCGTTGCGGGTTCAGGAATCGGTTGGTTCCACGGTTGCGCAGTTGCTGCGGTGAACAAGGTCCCCGACAACGCTGCCATCAAGGTCAGAACTCTGATGCCCTGGGGTGGATTACGGGAGCCATGCATCGCGAGGGTCGGATTGTCGAAAATTTTTTCGTATTACACGTCGTTCTTTGATCCGTTGGCGCGTCACCGGCTCATCTCGAGCATGCGCTGCATGGGTTTCATGGCCCTCAGACGCATCGATTCATCCATCTCGATCGCAGGCGTGAGGGTCTCCAGACATGCCTTCAGTTTTTCCAGGGTGTTGAGCCGCATATAGGGGCAGGCATTGCAACTGCATCCATCGATCCCTGGCACGTCGAGCAGGGTTTTTTTAGGAACCCGTTGCTGCATCTGATGCAGGATCCCCGGTTCCGTCAGAACGATGAAGCTGTTGCAGGAGCTTTGTTCGGCGTAATTCAACAGCTTGCTGGTGGATCCAATGAAATCCGCCAGGTCCAGCAGATTCTGCTGGCACTCGGGGTGGGCGATGACTTCAGCCCCGGGATGTTCGTGCTTGAGGGCCAGGACGGCTTCTTCGCTGAAGGTCTCATGAACGATGCAGCGTCCCGGCCAGAGGGTCAGCTCGCGACCGCTTTGTTGCTGAACCCAGCGCCCTAGGTTCTGATCGGGGGCGAACAGAACGGGCTGATCGGCAGGCAATTGGTTCACCAGATCAACGGCATTGCTGCTGGTGCAGATCAGATCGCTTTGCGCCTTTACAGCGGCTGTGCAGTTGATGTAGCTCACCACGAAGTGGTCGGGGTGTTGTGCACGAAAGCGGGCGAACTCATCGGCGGGGCAGTCATCTGCCAGGGAGCATCCGGCCTCTAGATCCGGGAGTACCACCGTCTTTTCCGGGCTAAGAATCTTGGCGGTCTCCGCCATGAAGTGCACGCCGCAGAACACGATTACGTCTGCATCGGTGCTGGAGGCCTTGCGCGACAGCTCCAGGGAGTCACCAACGAAATCGGCGATGTCCTGAATCTCCGGCTCCTGGTAATAGTGCGCCAGGATCACGGCATTGCGGTCCTGGCGAAGCCGGTTGATCGCCGGAACAACGGCGGTGTCAGCGCTCATCAGGACCGGTTCGGGGCAGGATGGCAACAGCCTAGGCATTCGCTCTGAAGCACCTGCGACTCGCCATTGCTGGTGATCTGCACGGCGCCTGGGGCGACGCGGATGAGCAGCTGCTGCAGCAGCTAAAGCCCGACGCTGTTCTTTTCGTTGGTGATCTTGCTGATGGGGATCTGCGTCTGACACGCCGGATCACGCGGCTTCCCTTCCCCGTGGCCGTGATCCTGGGGAACCACGACCGCGGGCGAGATCGCAGTGGCGGCATCCTCGAGCAACAACTCGCTGTGCTCGGTGATCTCCATTGCGCCTGGCGCTCAATTCAATGGCCGGAGCTCCCGTTGACGGTTGTGGGTGCGCGGCCCTGCAGTGCTGGTGGAGGTTTTCACCTGTCGAAGGCGGTAGAGGCGATGTATGGCCCGGTGTCGCTTGAGGCTTCAGCCGAGCGGATTGTGCAGGCTGCAGCTGATGTACCCGCTGATCAGCCCTTGATCGTCATGGCCCACTGCGGTCCCTCAGGGTTGGGATCCGAGGCCGCGAGTCCCTGCGGACGCGACTGGAAGACACCGGCGGTGGACTGGGGGGATCAGGATCTGGCCCTTGCCCTGGACCGCATGGCCAAAGACCGACCTGCCGATCTGGTGATCTTTGGCCACATGCACCATGCCCTCAAGCGCGGCTCTGGTTTCCGCCAGACCCTGTTGCGTCATCGCCATGGGACCGCGCTGATCAATGCCGCCTGTGTGCCGCGTTCAGGGGTTGATGGGCAAGGTCGAACGCTGCTGCATCTCTCCTGGGCCGAATTCCAGGGAGCCCGCCTCATCCAGCTCGCCCATCGCTGGTACACCCCTGATGCTGAGTTGATTTATCAGGAGCAGTTGCCGATCGATGCTCCGTTGCCGTGCTGATCTATTTCTGCAGCAGCAGCCACGGCTTCGGCCATGCGGCTCGCGATGCTGCGATGCTTCAGCAACTGCTCCGCCTGCGTCCTGAATGGACCTTGGTGATGAGCTCGGGTCTGCCCTCCCCTGTACTCAAACTGCTGTTGGGGGATGCAGCGATTGAGCAGCGGTCCTGTCAATGGGATGTCGGCATGGTGCAGGCCGACGCGCTCGGTGTGGATTGCGCCGCCACCCTCAGGGCCCTGGATCAGCTGGAGCAACGGCTGCCGGCCCTGATCGAGGCTGAGGCCCTCTGGCTTGCGTCGAAGGGGCAGCCGGTGTTGATCATCGGGGATATTCCCCCGGCCGCAGCCGCCCTCGCCCAGCGCCTCGATGCACCGCTGGTGTGGATGAGCAATTTCGGTTGGGACGACATCTATCGACCCTTGGGTTTTGCCTTCCGACGCTGGGCCGATGCTGCCGCTGAGGCCTACCGCTGCGGTGATCTGTTGCTGCGCTGTCCGTTTGACCTCGCCATGAATTGGGGGTTGCCTGAACAGAGGCTCGGTTTGGTCTGCTCCAGCCCGCGGCCCCTCACGGCTGATCTTGATGCATGCCTTGATACCCAGGATGCTCCCCTGGTGTTGGTGGGTTTTGGAGGTCTGGGCTTGTCCCTTTCACGGGATCTGTTCCAGCTCTGGCCCAACCACCATTTCCTGCTTCCGGCTTCAGCAGATGCCTCGCAAGCGCCTGAGTTTGCGGCGCTCCCCAACCTCACGTTTCTGCCGGATGGCCTGCGTCCTGTCGATGTGCTCGGTCGTTGCTCCCGTTTTTTGGGCAAGCCGGGTTTCAGCAGCTTCTGCGAGGCGATGGCCCAAGGGGTTGGGATGCACGTCGTGGAGCGGAGCGGATTTGCCGAAGCTTCGGCGTTGATGGATGGCCTGCGTCGCCATGGCCAGCATCGCTCTCTCAGCCGTCAGGAGCTGGACACTGGGGCATGGCAGCTGGACCAGCCGTTGCTGGCGCCAAGCGAAGCCCCTCTTTCTGCATCAGGGGCTGAAGAAGCCGCTCTGGCACTGGTGGCTTTGGTTACATCTCTATTTTAACTTTCGGTCTTTTTCAACACCTTTTTGAGCTGATTTTCCCGCCTGTTAGCGGCCTGGCCGATTATTTGACTGGCATATATACCTATTGCTCACAGCTTTTGATTCGAGAAAGTCCCAAAGAGTGGAAAATTTTCTGCTCGAGCATTTCATCCGCTTCTGATCTGCTCGTCGTCCTCTTTCGAGGACATCCTCCTTGAACGCTCTTTATGGCTACCTCTGCATTCATCGGTCGTCAGACGCTTCATGCGGCCGTGGTCTTCGGAGTTTTGCCTGCCATCAGTTCACTTCTTCCTGCCCAAGCGAGCGTGTTGCCCCCCGCTTCTCGGGCGCAGTTGATCCATACCTCAGATTTCCAGCCCAGCCAGGCCATTCCCTATGTGATCACGCCCGAACGTCGGGCGATGCTCAACACGATCCGTTTTGCGGAAGGCACATGGAAAGGGGGTCTGGATGTGGGCTATCGGGTGATGTTCGGCGGTGGCTTGATGCCTTCCCTCGACCGGCATCCCAACCGGGTTATCTATAGCTCCCGCTACGCCAGTTCAGCTGCTGGGGCTTACCAGTTCATGCCCTTCACCTGGAACCTGGTTCAGCGCAGCATCGGTGTGCGCGGTTTCGGCCCTGAGGCTCAGGACCAGGGCGCGTTGTTTCTGATTCAGCGGCGCAAAGCCCTGGGTCTGACCGACACCGGTGTTCTCACCCCCCTGCTCGCCGCCATGCTGGCTCCCGAATGGGCGTCCTTCCCTACCCTTGCCGGTCGCAGCTACTACGGTCAGCCCGTCAAGAAATACGCACGTTTGCGTTCCTTCTATGACGTGAATCTCGCGGAGTTGCGGCGTCTGCGTGATGTCAAGCGCCAGGCTCTCATCGCTCCTCCGCCGGCCCTCTGCACCGGGTCGCGCATTGAATGCGCCACTCGGCTCTGACGTCATCCACGTTTCTCGACGTTCCTCAGCCCTCGGCGTCGTTCTGAAGCTTCCTGCCGACAGTGGCTTGCGCGATCAGATACGCGGCAATGCCTCCCGCCAGGAAACCAACCCCATTGCGAAGTAGCGGCATCAACTCTGAAGTGCGCGTCACCACGGGGGCTACGCCGAAGACGCCGAACAGCATCACCCACAGCGGTGAGAGCAGCAGCAACCACGCCCAGGCGATGGTTTCGCCCTCCTTCCGGGGGTAGGCCGCAAAGCCGGCAATCAAGCCGCCAAAGATCGAGGTGGTCAGAGTCCAAAGCCACTGTTCCTGGGGCAGGCCAGGCACCACCTGACAACCACCACGGTCAAGACAGATTTCCACTGCATTGAGGGCATCCAGCACGGCTCCGTCTTCGCCGTGATCCTTTACGTAGTACTGGTTGCCGTAGCGGGTCTGCAGCTCCACCCAGTAGGTGCGCGGCATCATCGCGAAGTAGGCATCGCCAACGTTGAAGTTCAGCAGGTTCCCTCCGCGGGGGTCGGCCACCAGCAGCAGGCTGCTTTCATCCAGGCCCCAGAACTCGCGAATGGCCAGACCAGGTGTGCGCTCGTACTGGGTCAACACCCGCATCTTCCAGCCTGTGCGTTCCTCCACATCCGCCAGGGATGCTTCCAGCTGGGCCCGCTGGGTGTCACTGAAGACCTTGGCGAGGTCGATCACCGGGGTGGGGTGATCCGGCAGCAGCTCCGGGTTGTCGTAGGCCTCAGCCGGGGTCACCAGAACACCCAGGCTGACCAGGGCCATCACGACGAGGGTCCACAGATGTCGGATGTGATGTGTTCCCATGGAACTGCTGCAGCGACCGGCATTCTCTCCAATGGAACCGATGGCTGCGTCCTGTCCCGACTGGTTGGCAACGCATCTGCACCAGGCGGGGGGTGCCGTTCCGTTTTACCGGTTCATGGATCTGGCTCTGAATGAGCCGGAGCACGGGTATTACGGCTCAGGCCGTGCCCTCATCGGAGCCCAGGGTGATTTCGTCACCTCCCCCTCGCTGGGTAGTGATTTCGCAACCCTTTTGGCTCCTCAAATCCTGGCCTGGCTGAACTCGATTCCCCAAAGTGATCCTGATCAACGCCTGTCGATCGTGGAAATCGGCCCTGGCGAAGGCCATCTGGCCCGGGATCTTGTTGCTGCGCTGCGTGGTGCTGATCCAGAGCTGTTGGCTCGTATCGAATTGGTGTTAGTGGAGGCCAATCCCGGCATGCGGAGGCGGCAACAGGCTCTGCTGCAAGAGGCGGATGATGTGCCACTGCGCTGGTGTTCTCTCGACGCGTTGCGCCGCGCTCCGGTTCATGGGGTGGTGATCGCCCATGAGTTGCTGGATGCCCTCCCAGTGGAGCGCTTGATCTGGCGGGAGGGATCCCTCCAGCAGCAGTGGGTGGAGCTCAATCCAAACGGTGAGTTGCAAACGACGCATCGGCCTCTCCCCGATGGTTTGCTCCAGGAGATCAGGCGTGTGTGCAGCCAAGGCGCCATTCAGTTGCCGCCCCCCGATGCCGAAGAGGGATGGACCACGGAGTGGAACAGTGCATTGCCCGACTGGTTCGCTGCTGCTGCGGCCGCCGTGGATGCGGGCGTGCTGCTGGTGATTGATTACGCCCTGGAGGCACGGCGTTATTTCACAGCCCGGCGCTCCGACGGCACCTTGATGGCTGTTTGCGCTCAGCAGGCGGGGCTGTCGCCCTTCGATCAGCCCGGCGAGCAGGACCTCACGGCACACCTCTGCATCGAGGTCGTGGATGAGGCGGCTCAGCGCAACGGCTGGATGGTGGGCGATCAGGCGAAACAAGGCGAGGCATTGCTGGCCTTGGGTCTTGCAGAGCGTCTGCATGGACTGCAGCAGCTACCGGGCAAACAGTTGGCTGAAGCTTTGCAACGCCGCGAAGCGCTGCTTCGACTGGTGGATCCCGCGGGGCTCGGTTCGTTCCGCTGGCTCACCTACAGGCGCGGATTGCCGGAAGACGGCTTCAGCCTTTCAGGCGCTCAAGGCAGTTCAGGATCTCGTCGCGACTGACGTCATCGCGAATCTCAACCGTTCCGATGCCGGTCGGCATCACGAAGCGCAGGCGACCGTTGCGCACCTTTTTGTCCCCCTGCAAACTGTTTAAAACAGCATCGGCGGAGAGATCCGGCCAGGCGGTGGGGAGTCCGGCGCTGTGGATAAGGCGGCGTTGGCGCTCAGCATCGTCGCGACTCCAGCTGCCCCGCAGCACGCCGAGTTCACCCACGGCCACCATGCCAATGGCCACCGCCTCACCATGCAGCCAGGTGCCATAGCCGCAGAGCGTCTCCACCACATGGCCGAAGGTATGGCCGTAGTTGAGGATCGCTCGTAAGCCACCTTCCTTTTCGTCGGCGGCTACCACCCGGGCCTTGGCCGCGGCCGATCGCTGCAGGATCGAGCTCAGACTTTCGGCTCCAAGCCCAGCGGGCGTGCTCGGGTCTGCGCAGGCCTCCAGTTCCTCGAACAGCGCCGTGTCGCCGAGAATTCCATACTTGATCACCTCGGCCATGCCGGCCCGGAACTCGCGTTTGGGCAGGGTGTTCAGGGTGGAGGGATCGATCAGCACCAGCCGCGGCTGGTGAAAGGCGCCGATTAGGTTTTTGCCGCGGGGGTGGTTGACCCCGGTCTTGCCACCGATCGACGCATCCACCATGCCCAGCAGGGTTGTCGGCACCTGCACCACCTGGATGCCTCGCAGCCAGGTGGCTGCCGCAAATCCGGTCATGTCCCCCACAACGCCGCCGCCGAGGGCCACCATCAAGGAGCTGCGTTCCAGCTTGGCGTTGTAAGCCGCATCGTGAATCTCCGCCACCGTGGCTGGTGTCTTCTGGGTTTCGCCGGCGTCAATCACCAACAGCTCCACGCTGAAACCTGCCTCTCTGAGGCTGTTCAGGCAGGCGTCGCCGTAGGGTCTGGCGACATCCGGATTGCTCACCACCAGTACACGCCGACCAGCCTGTACTCCAGCGTCCAGCATCTGCTGCCCAAGCCTGGCCAGGCCGCCGTCTCCAATCACCACGTCGTAGGGATTGCGCTCCAGCGCAACGCGGATGTGATGCAACGGGGTGATTGTGGTCATGAAACCGTTGGAACCGACCTACTCTCGCAACAGTGTCGCTGGTCCTGTGCGCGAAAGATCAGTGCGCAACTCCCTTTCGGCCTGGGCGTTCATGTTGCCGGCTGTGGTGCTGATCAGTTTGTCGGTGCTGGTGCCGGCACTGATGGCTCTGGTGATGAGTTTCACCACCATGGGGCTGGATGTCAGTGAACCCCTGCGTTTTGTTGGTTTGGCCAACCTGGAGCGCCTGCTGTCGGATCCGATGGCGCGGCAGGTGCTTATAACCACCTTCCTCTATCTGGTTGGTGTGGTGCCTCCCATCGTTCTGGGGGCGCTGGCGTTGGCGGTGCTGGTGAACCAGGGGCTGCCCGGTCGGTCTCTTCTGCGGGGCGCTTTTTACACCCCGGTGCTGGTGTCGATCGTTGTTGCAGCAATCGCCTTTCGCTGGCTCTATGCCGAGAACGGACTGATCAATGGATGGTTGAGCGCCTTGCTCGGTGACGCCTTCAGCCCGATTGGTTTTCTCACCACGCCGCAGCTGGCCCTGCCCGCAGTGATGTTGGTGACCCTCTGGAAGGGACTTGGTTATTACATGGTGATTTTTCTGGCGGGTCTGCAGGGCATTCCCCAGGAGCTCTATGAGGCGGCTGAGCTGGATGGCAGCGAGGGCTGGAGAAAGCATCTCGACATCACCCTGCCCTTGATGAGTCCCTATGTGACCCTGGTCGCCGTGGTGTCGTCGATCGCTGCCACGAAGGTGTTCGAGGAAGTGTTCCTCATGACGCAGGGAGGTCCTGCGGATGCCACGCGAACCGTCGTTTATTACGTGTACGACCAGGCCTTTGCCGAATTGGAGATCAGCTACGCCTGCACCCTGGGCCTGGCGCTGTTCCTGTTGGTGTTGTTGTTCACCATGATCCGGTTGGCCTTTGCCGGCGATCGGCCCCTGAGCTGAAACTGTCATCGACCCTGCAAAGTGGCAAGCTGCGGACATCAGCTCGGACACGATGATCGGCGTTGTGGGAGGTGGTCAGCTGGCACGGATGCTTGTGCAGGCCGCCGCGCAACGCGATGTTCCCATCGCTGTTCAAACTCATGATGCAGCTGATCCCGCGGCTGGTTTGGCCTCGCGCCTCGTGGTAGCGGATCCCCGGGATGTGGCAGGGACCCGGGAGCTGGTGGTGGGCTGTGACGGCATCACCTTCGAGAACGAGTGGGTCAATATCGATGCCCTTCTGCCGCTGGAGCAGCAGGGGGTTCGTTTCCAGCCATCGCTGGCTGCGCTTTCGCCCCTGGTGGACAAGTTGTCGCAGCGACATCTGCTCGACGACCTGGCGATCCCGAGCCCGCCCTGGTGTCCGCTGAGTTGGCTTTCACCGGCCCAACCCGTGCTTCCTCAGGGCTGGACATTCCCTGTCATGGCCAAGGCCTCCCGTGGTGGTTACGACGGCAAGGGCACAGTGGTGTTGCGCGACATCGATGGCCTGGCGCAGTTGTTGCGGGCGGTCCCCGCCGACGACTGGCTGTTGGAATCCTGGGTGGACTACGAGCTGGAGTTGGCTCTCGTGGTCAGCCGCGATCAGCGCGGCCGGATCCGCCATTTTCCGCTGGTGCAAACCCACCAACACCGACAAGTCTGTGACTGGGTTTTGGCCCCTGCTCCCGTGGATCCTTCGGTTGGTGCGCTGGCCTACAACGTGGCGGCTTCTCTGATGACGAAGCTCGGCTATGTGGGGGTGTTGGCTCTGGAGTTTTTCTATGGGCCAGCTGGCCTGCAGGTGAATGAAATTGCTCCACGCACCCACAATTCCGGGCATTTCTCGATCGAGGCCTGCACCAGCAGTCAGTTCGATCAGCAGCTCTGCATCGCGGCTGGCCTTCCCGTGCCTGATCCCCAGCTCAAAAGCCGTGGTGCCTTAATGGTCAACCTTCTCGGCTTGGCCCCCGAGCGTCATCCTCCTTTGGATCAGCGGCTTGAGGCCGTGGAGGCCATCCCGGGGCTGCATCTGCACTGGTACGGCAAGTCACCGGAAACCCCGGGCCGCAAGTTGGGGCATGTGACGCTGCTGCTCGAGGGTGACACGCTCCTCAAGCGGCGTGATGAGGCTGAGTCAGCACTTGCCGCCATTCGCCGGATCTGGCCCCTCGAGAGCGAGAGTCAGGACTAGAGTTGGTTATGAACTGCTGTGTTGGTGACGGCCTTTTTCTAGTGCTCTGATCTGACTCTCTTTCGACTTGGGGAGACTGTCGTGACGGTGACGTAGACCGGCCATGCAGCCGGAAACGAAACCCCACTTTGTTGCCCCTTCTGGTTCTTCCAGGTCGACCACTGGGGCTCGCACGGCATGGCGGTTCACCCCTTTAATACCAATGAGTCTCGGGTTTTGTTGACCTGAGAAACCCCCACAAAAACCCCACAAATTTGATCAGTGGGGCTTATGGAGTCGTACAAACGAATTGGCTCTTTGTCGCATCAGAACGAAGAGGGGTATGGGGGCATTTCAGTCCCATGTCCATACGCATAAGGACTCCAGAAATTTCTGCTGGTTTTTGAAAGGTGTGGGGAAGAGGCCTAATGGACCTCGACTCCCCATTGGTGTGGGAGGAGGCCAAGTGGTCCTCGACTCCCAGCGGCAAGCAGATCCCTCATGCCTGCAGGGTCAAGATGCGCCTGCCATTTGAATGCTTCGCCGAAGCCTCCTGTTTTCTTCAGGCTGTTTCCGTTGCCCAACCCCTCCTTCCTGTACTAATACAGGTGTACCAGTAAGAAGGGTATGCCGGTCGATCATGCAAGCGCCTTTGCAGCGCCCAAGTCGGATCCCGTGTTCCTGCACGTCAAAGCAGGAATGACCGTGATCGTCACTGACACGGAAGGTGCCTGGCGGATGGCTGATGTGATTTGGGTCGATGGCGGTGCCAGAAACCCAAAGGTTCCAACGCTGTTCCAAGTGGCTGATGTCGATACCGGCGTCATCAACTGGGTCAACGCCGACCTGGTGACTCACATCTGCCCAAGGGTCTGAACTGCTGCCATCCTTTAGGGATGGTCAAGAAATCCAAAAAAGAGAAAACGGGCAACTTGCTCGTTCTCTGGCATAAGACGTTCCTCAAACGGATCAGGCAGCGGTTTGGTCTGAGCAAGTACCAAATGCTCTGCCTCACCTTTGGCAAAGGTCTAGTGATTGGCTATGTCCTGGCGTTCCTGCTTCACAGCTGAATTCGCTGCCATCCTTGGCGCATAAGAAAGGCCAACCCCTTCTATCGGTGGGCTAACAGCCGCTTACCGATACAAGGGAGAAGAATTGCGGAACCGCGAGTAGAACGCTGTTCTGCCCGAGCGATGCGGTATCCGCTTGAACAAGTTCGCCGCTATACAGGCGATTGATGCAAATGCACTAACTCTCTTCAGAGATTTGAAGACCGCAGAAAGCTTCCCCTGGCAATCGCTCGTGCCAAGGGAGCTATTTCTGCCAGTTACCAGATCGCTCTCCTGGTACTGCCTGGACAGTGACACGTGATACGCGTCTCCTGCCTGGGCACCAAATATGGGGTCTCGCGTGGGAGTTTGCAGCGACTTTTTCGACAGGTTTTAGTTTCCAGAAAATTCCGTGAACGTCTGTTCAGTGGTATCGCGGACTACCGACGAGACGTCTCTTGGTTTCTCAGAGAGATCTCTCATCCGTCGATAACGGTGGCCGTTTCAAGGGTCTGAGCCGACCCGTATCAAATGACCCGCTTACGGTTTCAAAACGCCGTTAGCTTCACCGGCATGAAACACCTGAACACGGCTGACTTCAGTGCTTCGTACTGCGTCCTGCGCGTCCGTGCCGCTGTGGTGATCGCCGCGGTCATGGCTGTGCTGGTTTTCGTTGGCGGCGCCAACGCCTGTCACCACAACGCCGAGACAGCTGAGCAAACTTCCACAGAGGTTTCTCAGAAAGCTGACGAGAAGGCTGAAATCGAAGCCTGATCAGTTATGGAGCTTCTTGGCTTTCTGCTGGGCGCCATTGCGATTGCCTTTGTCATCGCAAAGCTGATCTTCAGCCGTAAGGCGAAGACGCCTGCATCCACCGAGTTGCCGCAACACAAGGGCGACAATCTCCCGACAGAATAAATACTCTTTTAAAGCTAGCACAAATGGGGCCTATATTTGCTTGGAAAACAATCATCCTGTACAGCACAACAGAATACATTTTTATCTTGCATTCTCTAATGCTTCACGAAAATAGCGAATTTTATCTCTAATCCTCTCCAACCCTTGCGCCCGCTTTCTTGACCCACTCGAAATGACATCTGACCCCCACAACGACCCCCACGCTGGCGTCAAAAACCCGTTTGTCCGGTTCTTATCAGGCTTGCTGAACCTCATGGTTCTTCCAGGTCGACCACTGGGGCTCACACGGCATGGCGGTTCACCCCCTTTGCTTGTTGAATTTGATACGCGGCTTTGACTGTTCCAAATCATCAGCAAGTCAATATCTATTGGTTTGTGCGTCAATATTATGAAAGGTTATTTCTGACTTGATTCACTGGGTGACTTTTCTTGTCTCCGCTCTTGTCACTGCTTTACAAGTATCAGCTGTGCTTAGTGGGGCAGGCCCCTCATTAACCAAGACTCGGCCGCAAAAAATAGAAGGAAGAATGAGCCAATGCCGATCACCAGAAGTTTGCCATTCATGCTGAAGTTTTCCGCATTTATTGCACTCTAGATTCGTTGCGTCTGGGTTGGGGTTGAGATTCTTCGTGGGGCAAGTCTTCGGAGTGGTTGAACTCCTGGAGGGCGTACTGGGCGAGACATTTGTTTTTATCGGTGTCGGTCAGCGAGATGGTGGTCACGCTCTGATGCCAGTTTCGACGGTTGATCAATTCGTTGAATTCAGTCAACGCGTCTTCGAGGTCGTCGAAACTGCCCATGCTCTCCATTGTTTGTTGCCCTTGTTTGACGGCAATTTCGAGGGGCATGGATCGATCGCTTCAGCCATCAAGGCTACCCCTGTACTGTTGTGTAGTCGATGATGCTTACGGCTGTGTGAACAAAGCTTGTCAGCGCTTTGCCTGTCCTTAGCGTTTGCTCGGTTGCAGTGCTGCGATGCGTGATCCACGCCTGGACGAACTGATTCAAATGGAAACCTGGGATTGGTGGAAAGCTCATGTCTTTTATTTGCGCGAAAAGAAAGAATATGCCGATGCCGAAGCGCTGTTCATGGAATTCAAGATTCCTGCATCTGACGCCAATGGTTGATGTCACTGTGCATGGATTCAGGGAATCAAATTCGTTCGCTAATTGAATTTGTTGATTGTCGGTGTTGTTGAGAATCACTTTTCCGCATCACTTCACTTTCCATCCTTCCGTACTGGTTTCATTCTTCTCACCCGTTTTCGGGCTAGTAGCAAGCGCACTGCTTGTGAGTTGCTTGGTAGCCCCGCGCTCGAAGCTGTCATCTTTCTGTTGGATGACGCTTAAGTCGCATGCCGAGCCATCCTTCCCCAATGTTTTCGCGGATCCGATAGTGCTGAACTCTGTGCCCGAGATCTCAGCGTTGCCGTTGGTCATCCTGAGGCTTGTCGTGCTGCCGGATTCGAGTCAGGCCAACCCCCTTCAGGGGCGGTGATGGAGGACTGCCTGTTCCAGGTCTGGCCGACTCATCGAAGTCACCACAAAGACTTCTTGGGCTGATGTCCCCTTGCGGGCCACCAGCTTGTATCCCCCTGTGATCGTGGTGGACACCCGAAGCTGCAGTTCAGGACTGCGGCCACGCACCCGGCTGATCACGGCAGGGGTGATTGTCTGGATCTCCGTCTCATGGGACAGGGCCTTCAGCCATGGGATCAAGCCGTCCACATAGGTGCTGTGGGTGATGACGACCCGGCCCAAAGCTGAACGAAAACCCGAGAACTGGTGAAAGTTAGCCACTTTGGCTATGCCAGAGAGAGCGCTCCGGGGCTGTGATGCTGAAATCAGTAGATGCTCTCCGCCACGTGATTAGCGGACCGCTTCAGGATGCATGCGGCCCCCAGGCCCGCATGCTCACCGCTGAGATTCACGGAACGGAGGTTCGGGGCCTGGCCTTGTGCCCTGGCCGTGTGGTGCGTTTCGTGATGGACGAGCAGCTGCAGCGTCTGCAGGTGGCTGATCTGCTGCGCCTTACCAAAGCCAGCCGCAAGCCGGCGGCCTGACTCAGCAGCGTTCCAGAGGGGCCATCGTTAAGCCCTCGGCCTGAAGCTGCTGGTGGTACAGCTCGGCCTGCTCCAGGGGGCCGCACCAAACTTCAGCCGCACCTTGCCCATCAATCCTGTTGGCGAGGTTCCAGGCGTTGTCCTCACTCATGCCTGGAATGATCTTGCGCAGGCAATCCACCACGTGCTGGAAGGTGTTCACATCGTCGTCCAGAACGATCACGCGAGCCTGGGGGTAGCGCTGGGTTGTTCCCTGACGCTCCAGCACTGCTAATGAACCGGGGCTGGAGCTGGTCATGACAGATGCCTTCGGGCGGACGTAAAGGTGCTGAACCCTAGGTAGGATCACACCAGTCAAGTGGTCAAGCGGATGTTGTTCACTCTGGGTTGGGCGTCCTTGGCAGCCATGTTCAGTTTTTCCATAGCCATGGTCGTCTGGGGACGCAATGGTGACGGCACCCTGAATTTCTGATCGAAGCTGTGCTTCAAGACGCACCCCTTCTCAGCCAGACCCTGGCGGTCACGGCAGCTGTGCTTCTTGTCTTCGTCAGCGTTGCCGTGATCTATCTCTCAACGATCGAATGGAGAGACCGTCGACGCCGTCAAGGGTCAACCAAGTCGTCCTCCTGATTGCGTCCATCCGACGCCAATTTGCACATCACCCCCGCACAGCCCTTCTTTTGGGGTTGTGCTTTTTTATCCGCCTTGCTGCTGAGCACCTTCAGCCTGCATACGCCTTCCCTGAATCGCGGTGGAACAGCAGAGCTGTTTGAGATCAGTCGGAGGGCACGGTTGGTTCAGAGTTTTGAGGCGGACCCAGCTGCACCGGTACCGAAGTTTTGGCAGCAGCGGCTTGGTTCTTCGGAAGCCCCTGATCGCTGGGCCCGTCATGGTCGCGTCAACTGGTGGCTGATCTGGCTGGACGACGGTGAACCCCTTCTGGCTCTTCCGTCCGCATTGCATTCGTCTGCTCTGGATCTGCTGTTTGCTGATGAACTGCACCGCAGCAGTTTTGATCAACTTCCGTCGTTCAAGCGACGGTAGCCCTCGACCATGGAACAGAGCTGCTTACGGCTGTTGACCAGCGGATCAGCCATTCAGTGGCAACCCTAGAGCTTGGCCTCGATCAGCGGTTCTTTTTCCCCGTCTTGGCGAGCGTGTCGCATGGCTGCCTGCGTGTTGCGCTTCAGGGCGATCGTCTGATGGCTGAAGGGCCTGTGGCCTCCAGCCCCTTCGCGTCCCTGCAGGCTCACCACCCGGAACACCAAGCCAATTTCGTTCGCTTCGATCCGCCGTCGGCCTACCTGGAGCTCAACATCGTTTCCCTGCAGCCGCTGCTGGGATACTTGTTCAACAATTCACTGATCGCAGAACAACTCCACAGTCGTTTTGGACTGCCAAAGCAATTGCGCGATGTTCTGCTCAATGCACCTGTCCTTGTACGGCTGGATGAGCTGGAGTCTG
This sequence comes from Synechococcus sp., assembly GCA_047285305.1. Lineage (GTDB taxonomy): Bacteria > Cyanobacteriota > Cyanobacteriia > PCC-6307 > Cyanobiaceae > Parasynechococcus. The sequence continues at coordinate 1,621,043 of JBJBDL010000003.1, read as the reverse complement.
GTCGTTTCCAGGTTGCGATTCAAACCAGGTTGATGCTGGTTGCTGGTGTAATCGACATGACCAAGCGAGGTCTTGGTGCCGCTGCCACCGCCTTGTTGAAGCGTGGGTTTCAACGGGTTGAACGCCCCTCTTTGTCTCCGGATGGTCGACCCTCAAACCGTGTCAATGTTGTTTGCTTGGATCCCCAGGGCCATCCCCAAGGTGGTTGGTCGCTGGGTTCTTCACTTCCAGGCCAAGTTGAGTTGCTGCTTGCCCTGGGGGATGCCCTGAACCTCCTCAGCGATCCGCTGAAACGGATGGGCCAACAGCAGCTTCGCCTTCGAGCACGACCGGATCAATTGGCTCGGTTGGGGTTGTCGCTGTTGCTTGGCAAGGCACCTCACTGGAGCTTGAGATGACGGCACTGCCGAAGCAGCACCAGCCCGGATGGCTTCGGCTTCAGCTGGACGTGCGTTGAGCCTGCTCTTCCAAGCGACGTTCCTTCTTGCGCTTCTCGGCAGCGATGGTCTCTTCCACCAGCTCAACGGCCTGATCCATCCGTTCACTGTTGGAGCCAAACAGCGTCAGATCCTTCTCGACGCGATCGGTGGGCAAACCAAGGCCCTCAGCAAGTTCCTTGCTCTGTTTGACGATGGCCTCGGTGTCCGAACCGGTTTCATCCGCTGCAGCCTTGAGCAGGCTCATCAGTCCAACGGCCATCAAACGCGAGTAATGGCTGCCCTCTTTGAGGCTGTGGGATGACAGGAAGCTTTTTAGGGTCTCGAGATCCTTGCCCTTGGCCTGGTCAATCAGTGAAGCGTTTGTTCTGCGCAGCTTCGCTGCGTCGAAGCCATTGCTGCTGCACAGGGCACTGAATAATGCCTCGGTCTGCGCTTCGGGTCGATAGCCCTTGGTGAAGGTGTCAAACACCGTGCAGAGTCCAACGCTGAACAGACCGTTGGCTTCAAATCGACTTTGATGGCTAAGCAGATGCAGCTCTACCAGCAGCTCATCAGCAAGGCGGCGGTATAGCGGCGCAATGACGTGGGGAAAGGCCTGATGAAAAGCTCGTTTGCTGTCGGCGATGGTCTGACTTGCGGCCAACGTGCAGTCCAGGAATGAATGGCCGGAACCCTAGCGCCGCAGACATCGCCGTTAGGATTGCGCGACCCTGCTGTTGCTCAGATGATCCCCATTGTGATTGAGGAGTCCGGCCGGGGAGAAAGGGCCTTCGACATTTATTCCAGGCTTCTGCGCGAGCGAATTATCTTCCTTGGTGAGGCTGTAACCAGTGACTCCGCCAACCGGATCGTGGCCCAGATGTTGTTCCTCGAAGCTGAGGACCCCGAAAAAGATATCTTCCTCTACATCAACTCGCCCGGTGGTTCGGTTTACGACGGCCTCGGCATCTTCGACACGATGCAGCACATCAAACCGGATGTGCACACGGTGTGTGTTGGCCTGGCCGCAAGCATGGGAGCTTTTCTTCTCTGTGCTGGCACTAAGGGCAAGCGCAGCAGCCTGCAGCACTCCCGGATCATGATTCACCAGCCTTTAGGTGGTGCCCAGGGCCAAGCCAGTGACATCCGCATTCAGGCAGATGAAATTCTCTTCCTGAAGGAACGCCTAAACAAGGAGCTGTCCGATCGCACTGGGCAACCACTTGATCGGATCCAGCAGGACACCGACCGTGACTTCTTCATGTCACCCACCGAGGCGGTGAACTACGGCTTGATTGACTCGGTGATCGACAAGCGTCCCGTTCAGGCCGTTGCTTGAAGAAGCCGAGTTCTAAAAACAACCGTCCCAGCAAGATCTGTCCAGTCTGTGATCGTCCCTTTGAGTGGCGCAAAGCCTGGAGAAATTGCTGGGACGAGGTTGTTTATTGCTCGGAGCGTTGTCGACGACGCAAGAAAAAATCCAATCCATAAAAAGTCCCCGTCTGGATAAGACGGGGGCTTTGTGTTGCTGGATCAAGAATCAGTCCAGGGTGACGACAGTGCGGTCTTTCTCAGGAACAGCGGTGAATTCAGCCACAACAGCCTTGAACTCATCACCATCCATGGTTTCCTTCTCGATCAGCAGTTCCACCAGGCGATCCATGGCTTCCCGGTTGGCAGCCACGATCTCAACTGTTTCGTCATAACAGCGCTTCACCATGTTGCGAACTTGAACATCGATCTGTTGGGAGATCGATTCCGACACATCACTGCGGGACATCAAGTCGCGACCAAGGAACACTTCCTGACTGCCGCCTTCGAGGGCCACAGGACCGAGATCACTCATGCCGAGCCGGGTCACCATGTTTCGAGCCATCGAAGCTACCTGCTGGATGTCGCCACCTGCTCCAGTGGTGACTTCCTGATGACCGAACACCACGTCCTCTGCGGCGCGACCACCCAGGGCTCCCATGATGCGTGCCTTGAGCTGGGCACGGGTCACCAATGTTTGCTCCTCATCCGGGGAGAACCAGGTCAAGCCCTGGGCCTGACCACGAGGAACCAAAGTGACCTTCTGAACAGGGTCGTGGTCCTTGACCAGGGTTCCGATCAGGGCATGGCCCACCTCGTGGTAAGCGATCAGACGCTTGCTGCGACCGTCGGTGAGGGGACGACCCTCCATGCCGGCGATGATCCGATCGACAGCGTCGTCGATCTCGCTCAAACCGATAGCTTCCTTTCGGCGGCGGGCGGTGAGAATGGCCGCTTCGTTCATGAGGTTGGCCAGGTCAGCACCAGTAAAGCCAGGGGTGCGGCGGGCGATGCTTTCGAGGGACAGCTCCTCTTCGAGCTTCTTGTTGCGGCAGTGCACATCAAGGATGGCGAGGCGACCCTTGATGTCTGGAGCGTCCACAGTGACCTGACGGTCAAAACGGCCCGGACGCATCAGAGCTGAGTCCAGAACGTCGGGGCGGTTGGTGGCGGCAATGATGATGATGCCGCTATTGCCTTCAAAACCATCCATCTCCGTGAGGAGTTGGTTCAGCGTCTGTTCGCGCTCATCGTTGCCTCCGCCGATGCCGGCACCGCGCTGACGGCCAACGGCATCAATTTCGTCGATGAAGATCAAACAGGGGCTGTTCTCCTTGGCCTTTTTGAACAGATCGCGGACGCGGCTGGCACCCACGCCAACGAACATCTCAACGAACTCAGAACCTGAGAGGGAGAAGAAGGGAACGCCCGCTTCACCGGCAATGGCCTTAGCCAGAAGTGTTTTGCCGGTGCCGGGAGGGCCGACCAGCAGAAGGCCGCGGGGAATCTGAGCTCCCACTGAGGTGAATCGCTCGGGCTGCTTCAGGAAGGTGACCACTTCCTGCAGTTCCTGCTTGGCCTCGGCGACGCCTGCCACGTCATCGAACATGACGCCGGTCTCCGCTTCCATCATGAAGCGGGCCTTGCTTTTGCCGAACTGCATGGCTTGGCCAGGGCCGCCAGGCATATTGCTGTTGCGGCGGGCCAGAAAGATCAGGGCACCGATCAGCAGCAGCGGGAACGCAAGATTGCCCAGAACTCCTAGCGCCGGTGGTGCTGTGCGTGGGGGATGAATGTCAAAGCTGATGCCTTCGGTCTTCAGCGTGTTGATCAGCTCAGGGGCCAGACCAGGAAGATCAACGCGCAGGCGTTGAACCCGGTTGTCGAGGTCGGGATCGACCGCTTCAATCACGGCGTTGCGGCCACCGTCGTAGATATCAACGGCCGTGACGCGACCGGCCTCGACGTAGTCGAGGAAGCGGCCGTAGCTCATCCGTGCCACCGCAGCATTGCGAGGAGCGACGGTGGTGCCATTGCTGTCCTGGCTGAGGCCGTTGATGCCTCCATTGCTCACCACCTGCCAGCCGATCAGCAACACGACGCCGATTGGCAACAGCCAGAGGGCAAGAAGGCGCCAGCGCTGATTCATGAGCTGAAAAAATTCGTTAACTAGTGTAAAGGAGTCGGCCTGATTTCTGAGGCCTTGATCAAAGGCTTCTCAGGGCAACAATCGGGTCGAGCTTTGCGGCTCGTCGGGCTGGAACGACTCCGAAGAACAGCCCGATGGATCCTGAGAGTCCAACGGTGACCACCACCATCGTTGCGCCGATCGTTGCTGGCAGGGGCGTGACCGCCGCCACGAGGCTCACTGTTCCAAGACCCGTCAGCGTGCCGATGACGCCTCCCAGGCTGGCAAGCACCAAGGATTCCACCAGAAATTGCTGCAAAACATCACTGCTGCGCGCCCCCAGGGCTTTGCGCAGACCGATCTCCTCGGTGCGTTCGCTGACGGACACCAACATGATGTTCATGATTCCGATGCCTCCCACCAGCAGGGAGATCCCTCCGATGGCCCCGAGCATCAGGGTGAGTCCTCCGGTGATGTTACCCACGATGGTGAGGGCGTCTTTCTGCGACCGCACCACGAAATCGTCATCCCGGAGAATCCGGTGCCGCTGTCTCAGCAGGTTGTTGATCTGAAAGCTGGCTGCGCTGATGCTCTGTTCATCGATGGCTTCAACACTGATGGAGTTGAGGCTGACGCCGTAAATCGGATCTCGACCCGTGATCCGGTTCACCATCGTTGTAATTGGGATGTAGGTGTTTTCATCCTGGTTGCTGCCGAACACGGCACCCTTGGGGGCCATCACACCCACCACCTCAAAGCTTTGATTGCCGATGCGCACCTGCTGGCCAATCGCTGAGCCGGTGGGAAACAAATTAGTGCGCAAATCAGAGCCGAGCACGGCGATGGCTTTCGCACCGGCGACGTCCTTTGCGTTGATGAAACGGCCCTTGGCCACTTCGAAGCTGCGCACCGGAAGGAACTCCGATGTCGCGCCGAAGACCGCACCCGTTGAACTGCGGGCGCCAGCCTGCACCACCTGATTGGTGTTGATCAGAGGGGCGACGCGTTTGACGCTGGGAACCTGGGTGGCTATGGCTACGGCATCTTCCAGGACGAGCGTTTTCGGCCGGGTGACCCCTTGCCGTCTGGCGTTTGTGTTGCCCGGAACCACAAACAGCACATTGGCGCCGAGGTTGTTCAACTGACCTTCAGCCAGCAATTGCGCTCCCCGTCCAACCCCCACCAGGGTGATCACCGAGGCGTTGCCTATCACAATTCCCACCATCGTGAGAAGGCTCCGCAGCTTGTTGCTCCGCAGAGTGGACAGGGCCATCGCCACCGTTTCCGTTGCGGGCATGCGCCGGTTCATGGTGTGGCGTCGCTCAGATCAGTGTCGCCTCAGCTTCGTTGCCGACGATGCTCACCTTCACCAGATCTGTGGATCCGGAAACGCCGGTGTGGGTGCCTGCGGACTGCACCACGAGATCACCCTCCTTCAACAGATCGAGCTCCTTGGCTTTGACCATCGCCGCCTGGAAGGTCTGCGTGGTGCGTTCGCCCTGGGGAATCACCAGCGGTGTCACGCCCCAAACCAGCTGCAGACGACAGGCAACCGTGCGATCAGGAGTAATGGCAAGGATCGGTGCCGCAGGCCGGAACTTGCTGACGTTGCGAGCTGTGGCCCCACTTCGTGTGAGGGGAAGAATTGCGGAGGCATTGAGCTGGCTGGCGATGGTGCTGACCGCACCGCTCAAGGCATTGGGGATGGTGCTGGGCAGGTGGCTGTCGATCGAGCGTTGGGGGTAGTCCTTCTCGATCCTGCGAGCAATGGTGGCCATGGTTTGAACGGCTTCCACGGGGAAATCACCGACCGCGGTCTCGTTGGAGAGCATCACGGCGTCGGTGCCATCCAGGATGGCGTTGGCTACGTCGCTGACTTCGGCTCGGGTTGGCCGGGGGCTGGAGGCCATGGAATCCAGCATCTGGGTGGCCGTGATGATCGGGATGCCCAGGCTGTTGGCCTTGCGGATCAGTTCCTTCTGCAGCAACGGCACTTCCTCGGCCGGCATCTCCACGCCAAGGTCACCGCGGGCCACCATCACACCGTCACAGAGCGGCAGGATCGAATCGATCTGATCGATGGCCTCAAACTTTTCGATCTTCGCAACCACAGGGGTCTCATGGCCTTGTTCGCGGATCAGTCCGCGAATCTCCTCCATGTCGGAGGGATTGCGCACGAAGCTGAGGGCCACCCAGTCCACTCCCTGGCTGAGGCCGAAGGCCAAGTCGGTCTTGTCCTTGTCCGTGAGGGCACGAACGGATAACTGAACGTCTGGGAAGTTAACGCCCTTGTTGTTGGAGAGAACACCGCCCACGGTGACGGTGCAATGCAAGGTCTGCTGCGCTTTGTCGACGGTATCGACCTTCATCTCAACACGGCCGTCATCAAGAAGGATCCTGCTTCCTGAGGTGACTTCGTCCGCCAGCTTGTCGTAGGTGACCGTTGCGATCGTCTTGTCGCAGCTCACCGGCCGTGAAGTGAGCGTGAACGGGTCGCCGTTGGCCAGGGTGATCGGACCCTCAGCAAACCGTCCGAGCCGGATCTTCGGGCCCTGAAGGTCTTGGAGGATGCCAATGGTTTGCCCCAATTCCTCAGACACCTGACGAATCGTGGCGATGCGTGCGGCATGTTCGCTGTGGTCCCCGTGGGAAAAGTTCAGCCTGAAGGTGGTGGCACCAGCCCTCACCAGCTCCTTGATCCGCTCCGGACTCTCCGTGGCAGGGCCGATGGTGGCCACGATCTTGGTCCGTCGGTTCAGGTCGAACTGGCCCATATCGCGGCTGAAAATCCCTGCGGAAACTACCATCCGGGCGTTTCCTAAACGGCCCCATGGAGATGAATTCCTATCAGGACACCGCCCGAAAGACGGCTGCCTACCCGGATGTGGGCCGTAATCCCATCTATCCGACCCTCGGTTTGACCGGTGAAGCCGGCGAGGTGGCCGACAAGGTGAAAAAGGTGATTCGCGACCGCGGCGGTGTGTTTGATGCCGACACCCGCGATGCGATCAAGTTGGAGCTGGGAGATGTGCTCTGGTACGTGGCTCAGCTGGCCAGCGAACTGGGTTATGACCTCAATGAGGTGGCTGACGCCAACCTGCAGAAACTGTCAAGCCGAGCTGCCCGTGGGCGCATCGGAGGCAGTGGTGACCAACGTTGATCTCCTGATGCTCCTTCGACTTGTTTCCGTTTTGTGCAGCCTGCCCCTGCTGCTGTGGCTTGCGCTCCCCTGCGATGCCGCTGAACTGCAGCTCAGTGAGGTTCGCCTTGATCCTTGCGGAGAGCTTGATGCTGGCAATCAACCTGAATTGAGCCGCCCAGTTGGTGCCAGCTGTTATGTGCTGACTGGAGACGTTGAGAACCGCAGCAAGAACAGCGTCATCGACACCGATGTTTATGCACGAATTCTGGATGCCAGTGGTGAACCTGTTCTTCCAAACAGAACCCGGGTGGGATCGATTGGGGATGTGAACCCTGGTCACTCCCCGTTCGCTCTGCGAATCTCAGTGCCCGCTGGAACCCCAGGGCCGTTTGTGATCAAAAATCCCCGTGCCCGTGGATTCAATGCTCCGGTCCGAAGCCGCGTTAATGCTGACGAAGATGACCTGCTTCCATTGGAACGGGACATTACCCAGCAGTGATCACCAGCTGGAGCCTGACATGTAGAAGGCGCTGATCGATTGCCCCACCAGGCTCTGCAAGAGGTTCAGGGCCAGGAAGGCCAGGATGGCGGAGAGGTCAATGCCCCCCAGCGGTGGGATCAAACCCCTGAAGGCGTTCAGGTAGGGGTCGGTGATCGCACTCACGCTGCTGAGCACCGGATTGCCCCAGTCCAGATTCGGGAACCAGCTCAGCAGAACCCGCACGATCAGCACCAAGGAATAGATCTGCAAGGTCTGGGACAACACCTGAAGCAAGGTGACGGGTAGAGATTCCATGACTGATGCTGATCTGCTCCGACTTTATGCAGCTTCCGTCAGATCGGTTGCCCCAAGATCAGGAAGCACTGAGAAGGTGCGATGAAATTTTTCGGTGAGTGTGAGCCAGTAGGACCGCCCCTCGCTCTGACGACGCCGATCGATAAATTCCTGCGCCAGCAGTTCCTTGATGTGGTCGTAGGCCCCCGAACCCCGCAGATCCACAAGATCCGATTGAAGAATGCGTTTCTTCAGGGCAATGGTGGCGAGAGTTCGAAGGGTTGCCGTGGAGAGATTCACCGGCAGCAGGTCTTTGACCAGATCGCCCATGCCCGGCCGGAGCTGCAGACCGTAGCGACCGCTCTGTTCAACGATCTCCAGGGCACTGTCTCGCTGGGCGTAGGAGGCCGTCAGAGCGACGAGGGCTTCTTCAACGCTTCGGCGGTCGGAGTCGGCCAGCTCGGCCAGTTCGCCGATGCTGACGGGCCGACCCTTGAGATAAAGAATCGCCTCGAGCCGGGTTGGTAGGGATGGAGACGTCATCACAACCCCTCGAGAGCACTCAAGGTACCGCCCTGAAACTCAGAGGAAAAGGCCATAGGCCGGGTTGTTGGTTTCATCCCAGTGGCGGTAGCCCAGGGCATTGAGGAATTCGGTCCAGCCCTGCATCTCCTGTTCCGGCACCAGTACGCCAACAACGATGCGCCCCACGTCAGCACCATGGTTTCTGTAGTGGAAGATGCTGATGCTCCAGCCGGGGTGCAGAGCATCCACGAAGCTCATCAAGGCACCAGGGCGTTCGGGAAACTCGAAGCGATACAGCAGCTCTTTGCATTCCCTGGCACAGGCCGTGCGTGCTGAAGCCGGCAGGCGGCCCCCCACCATGTGGCGCAGGTGGACCTTGGCAAATTCGTTTTCACTCAGATCGAGGCAGGGGAAGTCCCCACGCTCTAGTTGCCCCAGCAGTGAGGCACGGTCGTTTTCATCGCTTACCTGCACACCGATGAAGATCTGCGCCGAGGCACCATCAGTCATGCGGTAACTGAATTCTGTGAGGCTGCGCTCTCGCAACAGTTCGCAAAGCCGTCTCAGGCTGCCGGGTGATTCGGGAATCTCCACGGCCAGCATTGCTTCCCGCTCTTCCCCGAGCTCAGCCCGTTCGGCGATGAAGCGCAGTCGGTCGAAATTCATGTTGGCCCCGCAGGCCACCGCCACCAAATTGCCCCCCGCCAGCTGGCGCTCGGCCACGTCCTGTTTGAGCCCGGCAACCGCCAGGGCACCGGCGGGCTCAAGGATTGAACGGGTGTCTTCAAAGACGTCCTTGATCGCGGCGCATATGGCATCGGTGTCGACCCGCACCATGCGATCGACGAACTGCTGGGCCAGCGCAAAGGTGTGTTCCCCCACCTTTCTCACGGCGACGCCATCGGCAAACAGCCCCACCTGTTCCAGTTCCACCCGATGCCCTTGCTCAAGGGAGCGGCTCAGGGCATCGGCATCCACCGGCTCCACGCCGATCACCTCCGTTTCCGGCCACAGCCGTTTGACGTAGGCGGCGATGCCGGCGATTAGGCCACCACCGCCCACGGCCACATAGATGGCATTGGGTGGCTGCTCGGCCTGGCGCATGATCTCCATGCCGATCGTTCCCTGGCCTGCGATCACTTCCGGATCGTCGAAGGGGTGAATGAAGGTGAGACCCTCGGCCTTGCAGCGTCGGTGCGCCTCCGCGGAGCACTCGTCATAGGTCTCGCCATGGAGGACCACGTCACCACCCAGAGCCCGCACGGCACGCACTTTCACCTCGGGTGTGGTGCTTGGCATCACGATCACGGCCCGACAGCCAAGACGCTGGGCACTCAGAGCCACGCCCTGGGCATGGTTCCCGGCACTGGAGGCAATCACCCCGCGCTTGAGCTCGTCTCTGCTGAGCTGCACCATGCGGTTGTAGGCACCACGCAGCTTGAACGAGAACACCGGCTGGAGATCCTCACGCTTCAGCCAGACCGTGTTGTTCAGCCGGCGGCTCAGATTGGGGGCGGGATCCAAAGGGGTTTCCTGCGCTACGTCGTAGACGCGGGCACGCAGGATCCGCTGCAGGTAGTCGGTCATCTCACCATTCTTCCAAGGGTTCGATCCAGACAGGATCCGGGTTGGTTCCCGTAGATTGCACGTATTGGAGTTGGCAGTGCATGCATCTCGGAGATCTGAAGCATCCGAATGAACTGCACGGACTCAGCCCGGCTCAGCTTGAGGACGTGGCTCGGCAGATTCGTGAGCGGCATCTGCAGGTGGTGTCCACCAGCGGTGGTCATCTGGGGCCTGGCCTGGGGGTTGTGGAGTTGACCCTGGCGCTGTACCAGACGCTGGATCTTGACCATGACCGTGTGATTTGGGATGTGGGCCATCAGGCCTACCCCCACAAATTGATCACCGGCCGGTTCAACGATTTTGATTCCCTGCGCCAGCAGCACGGAGTCGCGGGTTATCTCAAGCGTACAGAGAGCGACTTCGACCACTTCGGAGCGGGCCACGCCAGCACCTCCATCTCAGCAGCGCTGGGCATGGCCATGGCCCGGGACAACCGGGGAGAGTCGTTCAAATGCGTTGCTGTCATTGGTGATGGAGCCCTGACAGGCGGCATGGCTCTTGAGGCCATCAACCACGCCGGACACCTCCCCAACACACCGCTCCTGGTGGTGCTGAACGACAACGACATGTCGATCTCCCCGCCGGTGGGTGCGCTGTCGAACGTGCTTAACCGTGCTCGGCTCAGCCCACCGATGCAGTTCCTCTCAGGGAGTGTTGAGGAAAGCGTTCGGCATCTGCCCTTCATGGGTGGTGAGATTCCTGCAGAACTCAACCGCCTCAAGGGCAGCATGCGTCGCCTTGCAGTTCCCAAGGTGGGTGCAGTGTTTGAGGAACTGGGCTTCACTTACATGGGGCCGATCGATGGCCACGACATCGGTGAAATGGTGCGCACCTTCCAGGCGGCCCACCGTGAGGGTGGCCCTGTGCTGGTGCATGTCGTCACCAAAAAGGGCAAGGGCTATCCCTATGCCGAGGCCGATCAGGTTGGCTATCACGCCCAATCGGCTTTTGATCTCGGCACCGGCAAGGCGATTCCGTCGTCCAAACCCAAGCCCCCCAGCTACAGCAAGGTGTTTGGGCAGACCCTCGTCAAGCTCTGTGAGCAGAACAGTCGGGTGATCGGCATTACTGCGGCCATGGCCACCGGTACAGGTCTGGATCTGCTTCAGAAGTCCGTTCCGGGCCAGTACGTTGACGTTGGCATCGCTGAACAACATGCCGTCACCCTGGCGGCGGGAATGGCCTGCGAGGGGTTGCGCCCTGTCGTTGCCATCTACAGCACCTTCCTTCAGCGCGCCTACGACCAGTTGATCCACGACGTGGGCATCCAGAAGCTGCCGGTCACCTTCGTGCTCGATCGTGCTGGAATAGTTGGTGCCGACGGGCCGACCCATCAGGGTCAGTACGACATCAGCTACATGCGTGCCATTCCCAACTTCACGGTGATGGCACCGAAGGATGAGGCTGAGCTCCAGCGCATGCTGGTGACCTGCCTGCAGCACGACGGGCCCACGGCGCTGCGGATTCCGCGGGGCTCCGGGGAAGGCGTGCCGTTGATGGAAGAGGGTTGGGAATCGCTGCCGATCGGCCGCGGAGAACTGCTGCGGGAAGGCGACGATCTCATGATCGTGGCCTATGGCTCGATGGTGGCTCCGGCCCTGGCCACAGCAACGCTTCTGGAGGAAGCCGGTCTCTCCACCACCGTGATCAACGCTCGCTTCCTGAGGCCCCTGGATCAGGCTCTGATCCATCCGCTGGCACGTCGAACCCCCCGCGTGGTCACCATGGAAGAGGGAGCACTACCCGGCGGTTTTGGCGCAGCGGTTCTGGAGTCGTTGATCGATCAGGACATCAACGTCTCGATGCTGCGCATCGGCATCCCCGACCAACTGGTTGATCACGCCACGCCGCAGCAGAGCAAGGAAGCTCTCGGCCTGACACCTGCGCAGATGGCTGAACGCATCCTCGAGCGCTTCAGCAACACCTCTGGTGATCTGCCAGCCACCGCTTCGATCAAGGCCCTACAGGCCTGACCCAGAGGCATCGGTGTCGGTTCTGATCGTTGGCGCGGGTCCGTCTGGTGCCCGTCTGGCGATTCAATTGGCGCGGGCGGGTGCTGAGGTCACCCTGGTGGATCGGCTGGCTGATCCACATCGCCATGCCTATTCCAGTGGTGCCCTTCCTCTCGAGGCTGTTCGTCGCTTGGGCCTTCCGAATGACGCCATTGCCGCCACCTGGCAGGGCTGGCAGCTGCATGATCCCTCGGGTCTGGTTCATCAGTGGTGGTCGTCCGGCGATCTGGGGGTCGTGCTCGACTTCGGTCGGCTTCGCTCCTGGCTCTGGGAGGAAGCGCGCCGCCATGGGGTGGAGTTGATACAGGGCTGCCAAGCAGCTCTCACCACGCTCACGGCCGATCAAGCCAGCGTGCGGCTGCAAACAAGCGATGGGAGGTCGTCATTGCGATCAGCGCGCTGGCTGATTGATGCCACCGGTGCACGCCGAGATCTGCTGCAGCAGGCCGGCCTCAGCCCCAATCCCAAGGATCCTCTGCTGCAGGGCATCGGAGTTGAGTGGTTGATACAGGCCGATGACCGTCACGCGGCTGCCTGGCGGGATCGGATCAGTTTCTTCCTGGGTACCGCCTGGATCCCCCATGGCTACGGCTGGATCTTCCCCATGCAGGGACAACGGCTGAAGGTGGGCGTCTGTCACCTCCCACCGGCGGGTCGTCCTGCTCCCGGCAGCCTGGCTGGACCCCTTCAGGGTTTGATTCAACGCTGTGGCTTGAGCTCCTGCCCGGTGCTGGATCGCCATGGCGGGCCCGTGTCCAGCAGCATCGCCCGCTCCGAACAATTGGTGGCTGGTGCGCTGCTGGCGGTGGGGGATGCTGCCAGTTCTGCCAATCTGCTTGGGGGAGAGGGAATCCGCCATGCGATGGACAGCGCGGATCAACTGGCCGATTTGTTGATCGATGATGGGATGCCTGGGGACTCCTCGGCCATGGCCCTTCGCTACCAAGAGCAGCTCAAGGCACAGCAGAGTTGGCGCTGGTTGGTGTCAGGCCGGTTGGCGCGGCGCACCTGGTGGGGCCTCGACAATCCAAGGGCGGACCGACGTCTTGAAAGACTGATCCATGGGCTTTCTGCGACTGCAGAAGCACCTGCTCTCTCAGAGCTGTTGTTCAACTACAACTTCGAGCGTTACGGCCTGCGCCTGCTGCCATATCTGCTCTGAGCCAGGATTGTTTCAGGGAGGAGACTGGCTCCTCCCTCAAGACATGTGCTTCAGAGCACGCCGCGGGCGGCCAGGCCCTGAATGGCACCGATGCCGATGATGTGGCCCAGGCTGGTGGTGCCAAGCAGGGCTGCGTGACCCATGCCGCCGAAGAAGGAAGCGTTGGGGAGTGCAGCGCCAATATTGGGGTGCTTGATCGTGGCCTTGCCGACCATGATGGCAACCACATTGCAGAGGATCATCACAAGGGCGACCTTGGGAGACCAGGACACGGTGGCGGGAGCGATCGCGAAAAGGTGGGTCAGCATTCGAGCCAATGAGCGACACCTCATCTTCCGGCGATGGCGACTCCTTGACTGCCTCTCTTAAGAGTTGTTCACCCTTTTTTGGGGGTTGGTAACAACAGTCCGATCACCAAAACCGTGTTGCTGAGGGTGAGAAAGGCTTCTGCTCCACCGTGTAACCAGTCAATCTCCACCAGTTCCGCTGAGCAGCAGTGCAGGGCGGCAATGGCGGCTCCAATCGTGACGGCCACAAACAGCAGGGTGAGCTGAAAGCCCCGTTCCGCCATCAGCGGAAGCGCTTCACTTTTGCGGAGCCAGTAGAGAAACAGCAGGTAGGGGATTAGCGAGGCCGCGAACAGCGGTGCTGGGTCAAAGCTCATGAAGCACCGGCTCCGTCCACCTCCCGGCGTCGTTGGAGCTGCCAGGCCGCCAAGGCCAAGGTGCTGTTGCCGATCACGGTGAACAGGGCCTGCAGGGTGACCAGCCCCCGCAGCGCTTCGCTGTTGTCAAACAGATGCCAGGTGCAGGCGGCCATTGCACTGACGAGGGCCGGAAGCATGGCCCAGGCCATGCCTTGCAGCCCTCGCCGATATATCAACACGATCGCCACGCACCACTCCACCACGGAGGCGACGTGGATCCACCAGGTTCCGAGCGACAACGCGTGCATGCCCTGAATCCTAAGAATCTGTTGATAATGCCCGAAGTGAACAGGCTGCTGTCCGTGGTCCTCCCCACTGCGCCTGTACTGCTGCTTTGCGGCTACTACGGGGAGCACAACCTCGGCGACGATGCCCTGCTTCAGGTGCTGGTGTCGTCACTTCCCCAGCCGCAGCAGCTGTTGATCACAGCCCGCGATCCAGCCCCCGTTCTGGCTTTGGCTCCGGCGGCGCAGACGGTGAACCGACGTTCCTTGATGCTCTGTCTTCGTGCGGCCCTGAGAGCTGATGTTCTGGTGCTTGGTGGGGGGAGCCTGCTGCAGGACAGCACCAGCTTCAGCAGCCTCATCTATTACCTACTGGTGATGACGGTTGCTCGTTTAGGTGGTGCCGAGGTGGTTCTCTGGGGGCAGGGCCTTGGACCCTTGCAGCGTCGGATCAGTCGCCTGTTGGTTCGTACGGTTTTGCCCCTCTGCAATTCAGCGAGTTGGAGGGATCAGCGCTCCTTTGATCGGGCCCAGCGTTGGGCTCCCAAGCTGCCGATGGTGCTGGCTGCCGATCCTGTCTGGCAGATGCCGGCGCGCCCTTGGCTTGGTGGCGAAGCAATCGTGCTCAGCTGGCGTCCGACACCTTTGCTGGATCATGCGGGCTGGCGTTGCTTGACGGAGGCTTTGGATCGGCTCAGTGCCGACTTGGATGCGCCGGTGATCTGGCTGGCTTTCCATCACCATCAGGACGCCCCCCTCTTGCAGCATCTGGGTGATCAAGGTCTGCTGCCGGCGCGATTGAAAGCGCGCAGCTCAACCCTGGTGCCCCAGTCCCTGGAGGCTGTGTCTGATCTGGTCCAGCGGTCGCGCTTGGTGCTGCCGATGCGCTTGCATGCCCTGATCCTGGCCCGACTGGCCAACAGCCCCATGGCTGCCCTCAGCTACGACCCGAAGGTGGAGGCTGCAGCGGCCATGGCCACTGTGCCCTGCATCCCCTTGAAGTCACTTCCCTCTGTGGATGACCTGTTGAAGCTTTGGGGGGCCGAAGTGGACCGTCCAGCCGATCCTGATCAGACCGAAGCCCTGCGACGCCAGGCGTCAGTGCACAGCGAGCTTCTCAATCGGATGGCAGCCGACAGCCGCTGATGGCATCGAAGCGATGCTCACAAGCGCTGGGCCAAGTGATGCGTGGTTCAGTCTCGATCGCTTTCTCTCCGGAGCAGACCAGCCGAAGGTCGCCGCGATCGCAGCGCACCAGCAGCATCTGGTTGGCTCCGAACCATTCACGGCTGAGGATCGTGCAGGGTGAGCCTGTGGGATCGAGCCGCAGATCGTCGGGTCGGATGCCAGTGATCACTCCATCTTTGGCTGGCAGCAGATTCATCTGCGGGCGGCCGATGAACTGGGCGACGTAGGTGCTGGCCGGTTGCAGGTACAGCTCGCGGGGTGTTCCGATCTGCTCAATCCTTCCCTCGCGCATCACGGCGATGCGATCAGCCAGCGCCATCGCCTCCTGCTGGTCATGGGTGACGTAGACCACAGGCTGTTCACCGCCGATCATCAGGCGGCGCAGTTGAGGCCGCAGGTCCTCACGCAACTGGGCATCCAGATTGCTCATCGGCTCATCGAGCAGGTACACGAGGGGATCCCGCAACAGGGCTCGGGCCAGGGCGACACGCTGGCGCTGGCCGCCAGAAAGTTGTGAGGGCCGTTGCCGGGCTTGCCCGCTGAGCTGCAACACCTCCAGGACGCCGCGGATCCGTTCATCGCGGGCGGCGGCGCTGCCGCCCCGCATGCGCAGCCCCAGTTCGAGGTTGTCCCACACATTTAGATGCGGAAACAGGGCATAGCTTTGAAACACCATCCCCACCCGGCGTCGTTCAGCGGGAACGTCGACCATCTCCGCACCATTTATGCGAATCGAACCTTGATCGGGGTGATCGAGCCCGGCGATCAGACGCAAGGCCGTGCTTTTGCCACAGCCGCTGGCCCCAAGCAGAGCGACGCATTCGCCGTTGGCCACATCGAGGTCGAGCTGGTGGAGAACCTGTTGCTCGCCGAAGCGCTTGTTGATGGCCCGAAGTTGCAGTGTCATCCCTTGATGGCTCCGTTGGTGAGCCCACTGACGATCTGGCGCTGAAACACCAACACCAGCACCAGAAGAGGAATGGCACCGAGCACGGTGGCTGCCGCGTAGGTGCCGTAGGGGACGGAATAGGTGGATGATCCCGCAATTCGGGCCATCGCTACTGGCAGTGTGAGCAGATCGCTGCGGCTCAGCCAGGTGAGCGCCACGGGATATTCGTTCCAAGCGAACAGAAACACCAGGATTGCCGTGCTGGCGGAGGCCGGGGCAATCAAGGGGAGCAGCACCCAGCGCAGCCGATGCCACAACGACAGCCCCTCCAGCTTTGCTGCGTCTTCGAGATCGTTGGGCAGGGCTTCAAACGCCGCCGTGAGCAGCAGCAGGGCCAGAGGCATCGACAGAGCGCTGTAGGGAATGGCGATGGCGATCAGATTGTTCCCCAGGGCAAAAGTGCGGGCTAGTTCGAGCAGCGCCAGAAACAGCAGCACATAAGGGAACAGAGCGGCGCCCACCACGGCAGTGCGGAGGATTCCTTTCAACCGCTGAGGCAGTTTCGCCAGTCCGTAGGCGGCGGGGATGGCCAGCATCAACGTGAGCAGTGTGCTGAGGGAAGCCACCAAGCTGCTGTTGAACAGGTAACGCCAGAAGGGCGGATCGGTGCTGAGCAGATCCCGGTAGTTGTTGAGCGTCCAACGGCTCCAGAAGCTCAGTTGGTCATTGACCAGAGCATTTGCGGTGGTGAAGGAACTCAGCAGCTGCCACAGCATCGGACCGAGGGACCAGGCCAGCAGCAGGCCAATCCAAAGCGAACGCCGTGTCATCGGTCCATGCGTCATCGATTCATGGCTCATCGGTCGAGGGGCCTCAACAGACCGAAGCTCTTCAGCAGCAACGTGCCCGCAAGGATCAGCGCGGTGAGCAGCAGGAATCCCGCGAGCATCACCGTGGCGCTGTAGCCGAAATCGAGGAAGCGCATGCCGTTGAGGTAGGCATAGAGGGCGATGCTTTCGGTGCTTCCGGCTGGACCACCACCGGTGAGCACCTGCACCAGATCAAACACCCCGAAGGCCTGGGCCAGGCGGAACAGAAGGCTCAGCAGGATGTATGGGAGCAGCAGTGGCAGGGTGACTCTGCGAAGCGCCTGAAGGGGCGTTCCCCCTTCCAGGCGAAAGGCGCTGTAGAGGTCGTCCGGAATGCTCTGGAGTCCTGCCAGAAGAATCAAAGTGATGAAGGGGGTTGTTTTCCAGACATCTGCAAACACGGTGACAAGCCAAGTAATCGATGGGGTGGACAGCAGATCCAGGGAGTTGAGGCCAAGGCTTCGTGCCAGAACCTCGATCGGGCCGTAGGGGGTGTTGAAGATCCAGCGCCAGCCCAGGGCCATCATCGTTGTAGGCAGGGCCCAGGGCAGCAGGGTCAGGGCGCGAACGGCTCCCCTGCCGCGCCAGCGTTGATGCAGCAGCAGCGCAATGGTCAGGGCCAATAGCAACTCCAAACCCACGGAGATCAGGGCGAATCGCGCGGTTTGTCCGGCATCCAGCCAGAAGCGCTGATCAGCCGCCAGTCGCCACCAGTTGGCTCCGCCGTTGGCCACCGGTTCAAGGCCGGTGAGAACGGAATCAGCGTGAAAGCTCAGCCAGGCGTAGCGAAGCATCGGCCAGCCGAACACCACCGTGATCAAGAGCAGCGCAGGAGCTGCCAGGAGCATCGTCATGGCGTGGCTCCCGCAGCACGCAGCAGAGTCTGGCTCCGCTGCTGACTGGTGGCCATGGCCTCATCAGCGGACCCGGCAGCGGTAAACAAGCCGTTGAGTTCCCGCTGGACCACATCGCTCAGCTGGGCATACAGCGGTGTAGGCGGACGAACCACCGCATGGTTCAAGGCCACCAGCAGATCCGGCAGCACGGGAGACGCCTTCAGCATCTCCGGGTCGTTGAAAAGATCCGCCTGGATGGGGGTGTAGCCGTTGTTGAGAAAGCGCTGCCGCTGGGCGTCTTCGTTGGTGAGGTAGCGAATCGCTTCCACCGCTGCTTCCTTGTGCTGCGATTGGCCCATCAGGCTCAGCCCCCAGCTGCCGAGGGTGGCTCCGGGACGTTCACCCGGTTGCGCCACCATCAAGCTGATGCCGACGTTGCCTTTCACCGCGCTTTCGTCCTTCTGCAGTTCAGCCCAGGCGTAGGGCCAGTTGCGCATCAGAGCGGCATCACCGGCCTTGAAGGCCTGAAGCGACTCCGCCTCGGCGTAATTGGTCACGGCGTAGGGGCTGACGCCTTCGCTGATTAGATCGTCCAACCAGGCTGCCGCGGCCGTCGCCGCAGGCGTATCGAGTTCCATGGTGTTGGTGGTGGTGTCCATCCAGTCACCGCCGAAGCCCTGCAGCACTTCAAGGAAGTCGCAGCTCAGGCCTTCGTACTGTCGCCCCTGCCAAACAAAACCGTTGGCAACGGCTTCGCTTTTGACGAGGCGTCCAGCAACCTCCACCAGCGCATCGGGCGTTGCTGGTGGCTGATCCATCAGATCCGTGCGCCAGTAGAGCAGTCCCACATCGGCTACAAGGGGCCAGCGGTAGAGATGGCCGTCGTAGTCATTGCCCAGCCGTGCCCCTTGCACCAGCTGCTCCTGGTCGCCCTGATCAAACCAGGAATCCAGGGGTTCCAGCCAGCCGGCGGCGGCATATTTCGGCAGCCAGGTGACATCCATCAACAGTGCGTCGAAGGGCGCATCGCCGAGAAGAAGACTGCTGATCGCCAGGTCTGAGATCGATTCCGTGTTCAACGGACCTCGGATCAAGCTGAGATGAATCCGGCCGCGATGCTCGCGGTTGAAGGCTTTCACCAGATCGACACTCGCATCAGTGAAGGACGAGGGCATGAGGATGCTGACTTCCTCAGCGCCCAAGGAGGCTGATCCAACCAGAACACCCAGGGCCATCACCAGCACCAAGGCGCGGCCTGCGAGCCAGCGGCGCAGTTTCATTGCGGGGTGGAGGGCGACAGGCCAGACATCTGTTCCTCGGCCCAGTCACTAACCGTGTAGCTCTCCACAGCATCGGTCATGCGGCTCATGCGGTCGCGCTGCTCGTCTTCATCCATTTCCAGTGCCGATTCGATGGCCTCATCCATGCGGCGATTGGAATAGGGATTGGTGAGCACAGCGCCATCCAGCACAACCGAGGCTCCGGTGAATTCCGAGAGCACAAGAACGCCGCCACGGTTGCGTCGAGCAGCGGCGTATTCCTTGGCCACCAGATTCAGGCCATCTCTCAGCGGAGTGATCCAGCAGACATCGGCATGGCAGAACCACGCGATCATTTCGTCGTAGGGGATCCGGCGGGTGGAAAAGCGGATGGGGACCCAATCGATCTGGCTAAAGCGGCCGTTGATCCGCCCGGCCATTTCCTCGATTGAGCGTTGGGTGTCTTCGTAGATCTTCATCCCACTGGCAGCGGCCACACAGGCCAGCATCAGCACAACCTGGCCGTGCAGATCCTTGCGACGTTCCAACAGCCGTTCAAAAGCCAGCAGCAACTCTTCGTTGCCCTTGGTGTAATCCACCCGACTTGCGGAGAGGATCAGTTTTCGGCCTTTTTTGGTGTCTTGAACGATCAATTCGCCATGGTTTTCAACCGACGGGCTCCAGCACAATTCCTGAATCAGATCCGGCGAGGTGCCTACCGGAGAGCTGAGCAGCTGAATGGTGCGACCGTTGTGCTCGAGGTGACTGGTGACCGTGCCTTCCGAAAGGGCGGTTCCGACCTCTATGAATTTCTTGTCCACAGGGACTTTGGGCCCGCGTTTGGCACCCACCAGGGTTGTGGCGGCACGGGCAAAGTTTTCCGTGTAGCGGGGAATGTGGAAACCGACGACATCACAACAGAGCAAACTCTCCAGAATTTGCTCACGCCAGGGAAGGATGGCGAAAACATCATTACCCGGGAAAGGAGTGTGATGGAAAAAGGCAATCTTTAGGTCTGGACGTTCGGCCCGGATGTATCCGGGAGCCAACCAAAGGTTGTAGTCATGCACCCACACGGTTGCACCTTCGGCTGCTTCGGCGCATGCCGCCATGGCGAAGCGTCTGTTGACTTCTTCAAAGATCTTCCAGTTCGCGTTGTTTACATTGAAATAGGTTGGAAATGTATGAAGAATTGGCCAGAAGCATTCTTTGGATGTGATGTGATAAAAACTGGAGATCTGTTCATCTTCCAGCGGGATTCGGCACAGAGTGAAGGGCGAAGGATTGTCCATCTCAAAACGTTCTGTACCTTCATTCGACTGATTATCGACCCGCCTCCAGGCAATCCATGTGCCTTTTTCGCAGCTACGGAAGAGGTTGCGGAGGGTTGGAATAATTCCGTTAGGGCTTTTCTGATCGACCCATATTCTTTTCCCATCCTTGTCTTTTGATTCGTCGAACGGTGTGCGGTGATAGAGGATTACAAATGAACTCTGACCCGCACCCATTTATTCGAACAACGCTTAGTTCGGTCCACCATTCAGCAAAAGCCCTTTTTTGTCAAACGGAGGCTTTGGTCTGAAAAGATACCAATGAATCCAGCACCTCCCGGGCGTGACCGTTGGGTCGAACCGCTACCCAGCGTTCACGCAGGACCCCGTCTGGATCGATCAGGAAGGTGTGGCGTAGCGAGTAAGGCGCCATCCAGGACCCGTAGGCCTTGCTCACTGTTCCGTCGGGATCGGACAGCAGGGGGAAGCTCAATCCTTCGCTCTCACAGAAGGATTCATGGTCGTCAACGCTGTCGGCGCTGATGCCGATCACTTCTGCTCCGGCCTGAAGGAAGTCGTTGTGAAGGCTTTCGAAGCCCCGGGCTTCGATCGTGCATCCGCCTGTGAAATCTCTTGGGTAGAAGTAAACCGCGAGCCAGCGGCCGCGCAGATCACGGCTGCTCCATTGCTTCCGATCGGGTTCGGATTGGCTGGATCCGGGTAGATCAAAATCGGGCACGGTTGTGCCCGTTTCCAAAACAACACCCCCGAGGGCCGAAGCCCGCGAGGGTGTGAGCGTCAGAGCTGCAAGGAAAAGGCCGGACTTGACTAGTAATTCCCGCCGATTCACCCGTTCAAGATCTCAGATCTTGGCCAGGTTAATGCCCAGAGACTTTGCATAGGCGCCGAGGCCTTTCTTCTGGATGGTTTTGAGGGCGCGGGTGGTGACGCGAAGCTTCACCCAGCGGTTGCCTTCCGCCCACCAGAGGCGACGCTGCTGCAGGTTGGCCTGCTGCAGCTTCTTGGTGCGGATGTGGGAATGGCTCACGGCCATGCCGTTGTTGGCGCGAGTACCGGTGAGCTGACACACCCGTGACATGACGATGTCCTTCTACTGAGAGGTTGTTTGGAGCTGAAAAGTCAGTTCCAAACAATCAATTTAGCAAAAGGTCTTCAGCTCATAGACCTCTCTGCATCAAGGCACCCATCAATTCAGCACTGCGGGTCTGGAAACCGGCCAGTTCATTGGGTTCCAGTCCCCCGACGCCCAGGCGCGCCATGTCATACAGATGGCGGGCCACATCCTCGGACAGGCTTGCGGTCGGCGATGTTTCCGCCGCTCCCAACAGCACGCCACCGGCACGCAACTTCAGCATCCCTTCCACAAGGGGGTGACGCCGGTTCACCAGCAGCACGTGATGCTCGGGAAGTCCTGGCAGGCGTTGTTCCATCAAGGCGCCCATGTCGTTCAGCCGGCGCATCTGCTCCGGCAGAAGAATCATGGCCGGCGGTGCTCCTTCAGCTTTCAGGGCCTGCACCTGAACGGTGACCTTGTCGTTGGCCAGGGCCCCTTTGATCAGATCACGCAGTCGGTCTGACTCCGTGGTGCCGTCCTGATCGGTGAGTTCGGCATCGTTGTCCTTCAGGCTCTCGTCCAGTTCCGAGTCGACGCGCTGGAAGGTGAGTTCCTCATGGCGATGCTCCAGCCAGGGGATGAACTGGGTGTCGATCACCGTCTCCAGCTTCAGAACTTCCGCGCCCTGTGAGGTCCAGAGGTTGAGCGCTCCGGCCTGGGCGACGTCATCGGTGCTGTAGAGCACGCGCTTGTTCTCATTCGCGGCCAGTCGGCTGCGGTATCCCTCCAGGGTGGTGAAGGCACGGCCATCACAGGCGATCGGGTCAGCGTCGTCCCCTTCCCCTGCTGCTGCGGTGGTGGCGAACAGGATTAATTCAGAAACCTGCTCCGCGAACTTTTCGTCCTCCATGGCGCCGATCTTCACGAAGGGTGCCAGGGCATCCCAGGCCTCGGCATAACCCTTGGGATCTTCCTTTTTCAGGTTTCGCAGCCGGTCGGACACTTTCTTGGCGACGAAGTTGCCGATGGAGCGAACGCGTCGGTCGGTCTGCAGGGCACTACGGCTCACGTTTAGGGGGATGTCGGGTGAATCGATCACTCCCCGCAGGGGCAACAGGTAGCGCGGAACGACCTCCTTGATCGAATCGCTGACGAACACCTGGTTGCAGTACAGCTTGATTTCCCCCTTCTCCCAATCGGCACGACCGGTTTGCTTGGGGAAGAAAAGAATGCCCTGAAGGTTGTAGGGATAGTCGGTGTTGAGGTGAACCCAGAGCAGGGGATCGCCCTGGAAGGGATACAGGTAGTGGTACAGGTCGATGTAGTCCTGATCACTCAGATCTCGGGCGCTTTTGCGCCAGGGTGCATCCATCTTGTTGATGGTTTCCCCTTCCAGCTGCACCGGTACTGCCATGAAGTCGCAGTAGGTGTTGATCAGGGTGCGGATCCGCGCTGGTTCGAGATATTCGAGCTCGTCATCCATCAGATGAAGGATCACGTCCGTGCCGGGCTGCTCCTTCTCAGCGGCAGTGAGGCTGAAGTTCGGGGAACCATCACAGCTCCAGCGCACAGCCTCAGCCTCGGGCCGGGCTGAACGGGTCAGCAGCTCCACCCGCTCGGCCACCATGAAGCTGGAATAGAAGCCCAGGCCGAAGTGGCCAATGATGGCGTCGTTTTCCTGCTTGTACTTCTCCAGGAAATCCTCGGCACTGGAGAAGGCCACCTGGTTGATGTAGCGCTTCACCTCATCGGCCGTCATGCCAATGCCGTTGTCGCTGATGGTGACAGTCTTGGCCTCACTATCCACCGTGATCCGGATGGCTCCGTCATCCCCTTCGCTGCAATCGCCGGCCATGGCGGCCATGCGGCGCTTGCTGATGGCGTCGACGCCATTGCTCACCAGCTCCCGCAGAAACACCTCGTGGCCGGAATAAACGGCCTTCTTGATGATCGGGAAAATGTTTTCGGTGTGGATCTGAATCTGACCCTGTTCCTCCAGCACCGCCATTCCTTTGCTGCGAAAAACCAGACACTAGAGACAGGTTTTGCCCCGGCTCAACGGCTTTTTCAGGGGGTTCTCCGTACCTTTCTGCAGCTCAGGGCGTCTTCTGCAGGTCTGGACGCTCTTCGGCAACGATGGCCCCCTCAACGGGACACACCTGCAGGCAAATTCCGCAATCGATGCAGGTGTCGAAATTGATCCAGTAGAAGTCGGTGCCCTTTTTGTTCTTTCCTTTGCCTTGGTCAATGCAGGCCACTGGGCAGGCATCAACGCAGTCAGCGATGCCCTCGCAAACGTCAGTGACGATGGAATGAGCCATGGAGGTCCTGCTGTACAGCGGGATCCTAAGGATCGACCCAATCCAGCTGCAGACCACCCTGGGCCTTCGCCTGCAGCTCAGCCTCCTGCTTGGAGGCCAAGGGTTCAAGGGCCATGACGGCAGTGCGTCCCTGCTCGTGCCAGCTGCGCTGACGCTCCATCGCGGATTCCAGGTTCGAGGTTGTTGAAAAAGCAACGAGAACATCGGACTGCTGTTGTTCGGCAGCATCCAGGTCTGAAATCAGTTCGCGGATCGGATCGATCGCGAGGCTGAACCCTGCGCCAAAGGCCCGATCATCCGTTGCGCCGCAACGGCGCACAAGATCGTCGTAGCGGCCGCCGCGGGCAATCACCACCGGTGAACTGCGGCCATCACAAACGAGCTGGAACACCAGGCCGGTGTAGAGCTCGAAATGGGGTTGGAAGGTTGGATCGAGCTGGATCGTCACTGCCTGAGCCTGAGCTGCCGAGGCGAGATGGGCACAAAGCCGCCGCAGCTCATCGAAGACCGGCTGTTCCCCGCAGAGACTGCTTAGCTGAGCCAGCACCTGGTCGGGGGTGCCGCGGCAGTCCATCAGGGAGAGCAGCCTGGTTTTCTCAGCGTCGGCCAGGTCGCAGGTTTCGATGGCCAAACGATCGAAATCGATTAGTGCGGTGCGGATCTGATCACGCACCGCACCATTAAATGGACGGAGCACCAGATCCATCAGGGCGGTGTGCCCCAGCAACAGCCTTGGTTTCTGGCTGGTCTGTAGCCCCAGGGTCTGAACGGAGGCCATCAGCAGGCTGAGCAGCTCCATCTCCGCTTCGCTGCCGCTGACGCCGAACAGTTCGACGCCGCTCTGTAGGTTTTCCTCAATGCACTGCCCTCCCTCATCAGCGGAACGGGTCCGGAACACCGTGCCGGAGGCCCAGAGCCGAAGCGGTCTCTGACGATCCGCGAATCGGGTGCAGGCAGCTCTGGCGATGGATGCCGTCATCTCAGGACGCAGCCCGAGGGGGTCATCGGCCACCAGGCGAACAATGTCTGAGCTGTCGATGGCACCGCCGGCCATCAGGGTCGCCAGGCGTTCCACCCGGGGTGGCGAGACCTCGTCGTAGCCCCAGAGGCGGTAAACCGACGCCAGACGTTCCGTCAGCTGTCGATTGGTCTCCACCTGACGTGGATTCAGATCCTTTGCGCCAGCTGCAGGTTGCAGCGCCATCTCACGTCCTCTCGGCCACGCCTCAGGATCCCATGGCCGTGACCTCGGGTGCACCGAAAGCGGCTCCAGGCAGTGGTTTCACCTGAGAAAGCCCTTCGGTAATCGCCGCATGCAGGCTGGCGCCAGCGGCAACGACCCGGCCACTGGAGAGGTCGAAGGGTCGATTGCCGTAGCCGGTGACGGTTCCACCGGCCAGATCCACCAACGCCACTCCAGCCGCCAGATCCCAGGGAGACAGGCCCCGTTCCCAGTAGCCGTCCTGGCGGCCAGCGGCCACAAAAGCAAGGTCCACCGCTGCAGCACCGCCCCGGCGAACGCCGTGGGAGCGATGGGTGAACCAGCAGAACTCGGCGTAGTTGTTATCGAGTCGGGTGTGCCGGTCGTAAGCGAACCCGGTCACCAACAGGGAGTCTTCGAGCCGATCGCAGTTGCTCACCTGCAGGGGGCTGTCGTTGCAGAACGCTCCGATCCCCGGTGCCCCCCAGTACATCTCCTGGAGAAAGGGCACTGCGATGGCCCCGAGGATGGGCTGCTGGCCCAGGGTGAGCCCGATAGAGGTGGCAAAGAAGGGATAGCCGTGGGCGAAGTTTGTGGTCCCATCGAGGGGGTCAACACACCACCTCAGGCCGTCCTGCTGACCGGCTGCCCCGCTTTCCTCTGCCAGCACAGCAATCTCAGGGGTCTGCTCCGCCAGCAGCTCCAAGACGATGCGTTCGGCTGCAAGGTCGGCATTGGTGACCAGGTCGCCGATGCGGCCTTTGCTTTCGATGGACGCCAGACGCCCGTAATGGCGCATCAGTTCCTGGCCACCGGCATCGGCCGCTGAGCGGGCCACGCCGACAAGACGCTCGAGATCGCCTGGTGCTAGGCCGCCTTGGCGGGCGGCACGCACGCAGATTGATTCCGGCATGCTCACTCCTCCTCGAGGGGAATGCGCGCGGTGACGCGCCCCTTACCGAAGTGGCGTCCGAACTGGAGCTCGTACACCTCATCCTCATCTTGGGTTTCGGCTTCCAGGGGGCCGATGGCGCGGGCCACGCAGAGCAGGCCATAACCCTTGGCCCTCAGCTCCCGCGACAGACCCATGGCTTCGCGCTGGTCGAGGCTGCCGCTCTGTACGCGAACGGCGCACTCCGTACAGCATCCATTTCTGCAAGAGAAAGGAAGTGGGTCACCCTGCTCTTCGAAGCTGTGGAGGATGTAGTCCCCCTCAGGGACGTCGTGGGTGATGGTGCGACCCTCCTGGCGCCAGTGAATCGTGATCCTGTGGCTGGGACGCATGAAGGTCTGCTGGCAGTGCCCTGCTACATTCTCACCTGCCCCATTTAGCCGGTGGAGAGCTGGCCGAGTGGTCGAAGGCGCAGCACTGGAAATGCTGTATAGGGGCAACTCTATCGAGGGTTCGAATCCCTCGCTCTCCGCTTCTCCGGTCCTTTAGGACCGGATTTTTTTTGCCCTTTTCGAGGACTGAAGGCTCATCACGGCCCTGCTCGGGGCCGGCTTGGCGATCAGCCGAAACGACCGGAGACGTAGTCCTGGGTTGCCTGCTGTTGGGGGGCGTTGAAGATCTTGTCGGTGTCATTGAATTCCACGAGGTATCCCACCTTTCCGGTTCCGCCTTCAACGGCCTCTGCGTTGTAAAAGGCGGTCATGTCGCTGACGCGAACGGCCTGCTGCATGTTGTGCGTGACTATCACGATGGTGAAGCTCTTCTTGAGCTCATGCATCGTCTCCTCGATCTTCAACGTTGAGATGGGATCGAGGGCTGAACAGGGCTCATCCATGAGGATGACCTCCGGCTGAATCGCGATCGTGCGGGCGATGCAGAGGCGCTGCTGCTGTCCGCCGGACAGCGAATACCCGCTCTCATTCAGCTTGTCTTTGCACTCATCCCAAACCGCCGCCTGGCGGAGGGAACGCTCAACAAGCTCATCCATGTCACCTGTGTAGCCATTGATGCGAGCGCCGAAGGCGATGTTTTCGTAGATGCTTTTCGGGAATGGGTTGGGTTGTTGGAACACCATTCCGATCCTGCGGCGCACTTCCACGGGATCAATCCTGGGCCCGTAGAGGTCTACACCTCCAAACAGGATGCTTCCCTTCAGTGAGCAGCCTTCGATCAGATCATTCATCCGATTCAATGAACGAAGTACCGTCGACTTTCCACAGCCAGATGGGCCAATGAATGCCGTCACCTTGCCGCGGGGAATCTCGCAGTAGACGTTTTTGACGGCTTCGAAATTGCCGTAGCTGATGGTGACGTTCTGCAGGGAAAGGGAGACGTCTGCGTTGTAGGACTCGGCGGCTTGGGGCTGTTGAATAGTCGTCATTGTTTTAAGTAAGAAGTGGTTTATTTGGCAGCAAATCGCGCCAGCCAGCGAGAGAAGAGGTTCAGGGCCAGGATCATCACCACGAGCACAAACGATGCGGCCCACGCCAGCTCGTTGTGAAATTCGTAGGGCATGATCGCGAAGTTGTAGATCATCACCGAGAGGGTCGCTATTGGAGCGAAAATCCCTTCCGGCGTGAGCAGATCCGACCAGAACGGTGAGAACAGAGCAGTGAAGATTAAGGGAGCTGTTTCGCCTGCTGCTCGGGCGACGCCAAGCACAACCCCTGTGCCAATCGGGGTTAATGCGGCAGGGAGGGTGATTCGAACAACGGTGACGAACCGGGATGCCCCCACGCCGAGTGCACCACGCCGGAGATCGTCGGGCACCAGCTTCAGGCCTTCATCAGTGGTTTTGATCACTGTGGGAAGCATCAGCACCGCCAGTGCCATGCCTCCGGCCACGGCGCTGTAAGCGTTCCCGAACAGAATTCGACTGGTGACGATCGTGCCGTATATGAAAACGCCAGCAATGATCGATGGCACCCCGGCCAGCACATTGGTGCCGAAGCGGATGAACTGAGCGAACCATCCCGAACGGGAGTATTCAGCCAGAAAAATGCCGCCACCGACGCCCACCGGAACTGCGATCAGTGCAGCGATGGCCGTCACCACAAGCGTTCCAACGATCGCATTGGCGATGCCGCCGTCTTCGAGGCCTGGCGGTGGTGGAAGTTGCGTCAGCAGGGCCAGGCTGATCTTGCTGCCCCCCTGCACGAGCACGTAACCCAGCACAAGGATCAGGGGTAGGACTGCAATCGCGGCAAACAGGGCTGCCAGAAACGAGAGTGCACTGCTGCTGATGTTTCTGCGTTGAAAAGGTTTGTAGCTGAGGTCAGATGCTGACTCTGCTTTGTTGTGGGTGAGCATTTGTGTCATGTCAGTACTTCAGGCTCAAACGCTTCACGATCCACTGGGCAAAAATATTCACGCACAGGGTGAGAACAATCAGCACGAACGCTGCGTACATCAGTGATGACACCTGGGAGCCATCCGCCTCACCAAATTGATTGGCCAACATCGCCGCGATGGTGTTGCCGGGGGCCAGCAGCGACACGCTGAAGTTGTTGGAATTTCCGATGATCATTGTCACCGCCATGGTTTCGCCCATGGCCCGACCTAAGGCCAACATCACACCACCAATGATGCCGGAAATCGCTGCCGGGAGAATCACATTGATGATGGCTCCCCAGCGTGTTGTGCCTACCCCATAGGCCGCCTGGCGGAGTTGCGGTGGAACCTGATTCAGGCAATCTCGGGAGATTGCCGTGATGATCGGCAGGATCATCACTACCAGGATCAACACCGCAGGAATGGTGCCAGGACCCATCGGTGGGGTGCTGAACAGGGGGAACCAATTGAACAGCTGATAGAGAAGTTCAAGCCCAGGCCTGATGAACGGTTCCATGACAAAAATTGCCCAGAGGCCTAGTACCACGGATGGGATCGCCGCGAGCAGTTCCACCATCAGGCCGATCACTTCCCTGATCCGCTTGGGGATGATGTTTTCGGTGATGAAAATAGCTGTGCCAACCCCGAGGGGCACCGCGATCATCAACGCGACCAGTGATGTGATCAAGGTGCCGTAGATCGCGGCTCCGGCCCCGTACTGATCGTCCACGGGATTCCAGTCTGAGGTGACCAGAAATTGCCAGCCGTAGCGGGCCATGGAATCCAGGCTCCCCTGGAAAACCACCACGAGGATCGAAAATAGAACGATCGCCACTACGGAGGCCATGGCGATGGCGAGGTTTCTGAAACTGATGTCCACTAGCTTTTCTGCTGGTGGACGGCTTCGGAGCAAGTAACGACTGTCCTGGTCGGACATGCATCCAATGGCGCGCCCTTACAACGTATGACCCGAACCACTGGAGGTCATCAAGAACGGTTTAAGCGGGGGCTGGAGCCGGTTTGAACCTGCCGTTAGCGTGGGGATCAAGTTTTCAGAGATATGGGGCGGATCGTCGGAATCGATCTGGGGACCACCAATTCGGTCGTCGCTGTGCTTGAGGCAGGTCGTCCCCACGTGATCGCCAATGCCGAGGGCGGCCGAACCACCCCATCTGTTGTCGGATACACCAAAGATCAAGAACTGCTGGTGGGGCAGCTGGCCAGGCGCCAGCTGGTGCTCAGCCCCCGCAACACCTTCTCGAACCTGAAGCGGTTCGTCGGCCGGGACTGGGACGAGCTGGAGGACAGCAGCCTGTCGGTTCCCTACACGGTGCGTGCCAACGACCAGGGGCAGGTTCGGGTGCCCTGTCCGGTGACCGAGCGGGAATACGCGCCCGAAGAACTGGTGGCCAGCATCATTCGCAAGCTTGTCGATGACGCGTCCACCTATCTGGGTGAACCGGTGGAAGCGGCCGTGGTGACCGTGCCCGCTTACTTCAACGACGCGCAGCGACAGGCCACCCGCGACGCCGGACGCCTGGCGGGCATCTCGGTGGAGCGCATCCTCAATGAGCCCACCGCAGCTGCTCTGGCCTATGGCTTTGACCGAAGCGCCGTCAAAAGGGTCCTGGTCTTCGACCTCGGTGGAGGAACCTTTGATGTGTCGCTGCTGCGCATCGCCAATGGAGTTTTTGACGTCAAGGCGACGAACGGCGACACGCAACTCGGTGGCAACGATTTCGATCAACGCATCGTCAACTGGCTGGCTGATGCCTTTGAGGAGGAGCACAAGGTTGATCTGCGCCGCGATCGTCAGGCCTTGCAGCGGTTGACGGAAGCGGCTGAGAAGGCGAAGCAGGAACTCTCCGGCGTGCTGAGCACCCCGATTTCGCTTCCCTTCATTGCCACCGGCAGCGACGGTCCGCTGCACATCGAAACCCGCCTGGACCGCGCCACCTTCGAAGGGCTCTGCCCCGATCTGCTGGATCGTCTGCTGAGTCCAGTCCAGGCGGCGCTACGCGACTCCGGTTGGTCGGCTGATGACATCGATGACGTCGTGCTTGTAGGTGGTGCCACGCGGATGCCGATGGTTCAGCAACTGGTGCGCACCCTCGTGCCAATCGATCCCTGCCAATCGGTGAACCCTGATGAGGTGGTGGCGATCGGTGCTGCGGTACAGGCCGGAATCCTCACCGGTGAACTCAGGGATCTGCTGCTCAACGACGTCACCCCCCTGTCGCTAGGACTGGAGACCATCGGCGGATTGATGAAGGTGCTGATTCCTCGCAACACGCCGATCCCCGTGCGTCAGTCCGATGTGTTCAGCACCTCGGAAGCCAATCAGTCGTCCGTGGAAATCCATGTCTGGCAAGGGGAGCGCCAGATGGCAACCGACAATAAATCCCTTGGACGTTTCAGGCT
The DNA here is from genome assembly GCA_047285305.1 of Synechococcus sp. Lineage (GTDB taxonomy): Bacteria > Cyanobacteriota > Cyanobacteriia > PCC-6307 > Cyanobiaceae > Parasynechococcus. The sequence continues at coordinate 1,590,400 of JBJBDL010000003.1, read as the reverse complement.
CTCCGGGATTCCACCCGCCCCGCGGGGGGTGCCCCAGGTGCAGGTGGCCTTCGACATCGATGCCAATGGCCTGCTGCAGGTCAGTGCCACAGACCGCACTACCGGCCGCAAGCAGTCGGTGTCGATTCAGGGCGGCTCGAACCTCAATGAGGAGGATGTAACTGCTCTGCTGGCAGAAGCGGAAGCGAGAGCTGATGAGGACAGGCGCAAACGCAATCAGATCGAGCGCCGCAACCGGGCTCAGACCTTGCTTGCCCAGGCGGAACGGAGGCTGCGGGATGCCTCTCTCGAGCTGGGGCCCTATGGAGCTGAACGGCAGCAACGGGCCGTTGAAATGGCCATGCGTGACGTGCAGGACTGCCTCGCCAACGACGACCTTCAAGAGCTTGATCTCTGCGTGAGTGGTCTCGAGGAGGCGTTGTTCGGGTTGAACCGCCGGCTGTCGGCGGAACGTCAGGCCGATGGCAGCGCGCTTCAGGGGATCCGCAATACTTTGGGCTCTCTCAAGGATGAGCTATTTGCCGATGACTGGGACGACGACCCCTGGGGTCCCCCCAGCCGTCCGGGTGACCGTGGCCGTGGTCTGAGCCGGCGTGACCCTGCGCCGTGGGACGATGACATCTACCGCTGAGCCTGATTACTGGTCTCTGCTGGGGGTCGATGCCGACTGCACGGATCAGCAACTAAAACGGGCCTTCCGCCGGGAGGCGCGCCGCTGGCACCCCGATCTCAACAGCAACGATCCCGTTGCTGAAGAGCGCTTCAAGTTGGTCAATGAGGCCTATGCGGTGCTCAGCGATCCCCGCCGGCGTGAGGCCTGGCAGCGGGGAGGGGGCTCCCGTTCGCATGTTGCCGATCCATTTGCCCAGGGCTTCCCAGATTTTGAGGACTACCTCGATGTGATCTTCGGTGGCGGAACAAGTCGTTCCTCAGTTGAGGTTGAGGATGAGCTCGATTCCCCCTTCCGGGTTAATGACGCTAGCCGTGACAACAGGGGCCATGAACCCCCAGTGTCGGCACCGCCGCCGCCGCCGCCGGTGCGTGCTGTAGAGGATCTCGAGTCGGTGGTGCATCTCACTCCGGATCAGGCTCTCCAGGGAACCGTGGTGGAACTGACGCTCGATGACGGCATAGTGATCGAGCTGAACACGCCCCCCTTTGCTGGGGATGGCTGGCGTCTGCGGCTTGAAGGCGTTGCCCCCGGTGGCCGTGATCATTTCCTGCAGCTCCGGGTCGTGACCGACGACGGACTGCGGATTGATGGTCTGCGGGTGCTCTACAAGCTGATGCTGTTCCCACCGGATGCAGCACTCGGCTGCGCTGTGGATGTGCCGACCCTGGATGGCCCTGTGACGCTGCAGGTTCCTCCAGGCTCATCCAGTGGACGTTTGCTGCGGCTGCGGGGGCGTGGGCTGCAGCTTGATGGCGAGCGGGGTGACCAGTTGGTGGAGATCGTTGTGGTAATTCCTTTGGATCTGGGTGATGCGGAACGGGCCCTCTACCGACGTCTTCAGGAACTTGCGAGCGAATCCGAGCAGGGTGGTTGACGATGGGTGAGACTCCGGTCCGGTTGATCTGACGGTTTTCCCGATGCGCGTCCACGTCCTGCTCTTTGATGCCGGTACGGATAGCGAAGGCATCCACTCGCTTGAAATCGCCGGACGAACCGTGGTTCTGCTGTTTGAGAACCCCGACGATGCCGAGCGATATGCCGGTCTTCTGGAGGCTCAGGACTTTCCGGTTCCGACGGTGGAGGCCCTCGATCGGGAAGATGTGGATCTGTTCTGCCGTGAGGCCGGCTACGAGGCTCGGCTGATCGAGTCGGGCTTTGTGCCCAGCAATGACGAGGAGCGTCTGTTCATGGCGCCGCCCCAGAGCAATCGCGATGTGAGCAACTGGAAGGACGACGCGGTTGCGAACGACGGGGTTTCGGACGAGGCTGTTTCTGACGGCGGTGTGGCAGAGCAGCAGGGCGTTGAGCCCGCGCGCCAGGGATTGGAGACCGAACCGGAATCGAATCCTGAACTGGATGAGCTGCGTCGGCGCCTGGAAGGTCTGCTCTGAGCCATGGCCGTGTTCCACCCCGATCTGCAGCCCTCCAGCGACCGCGGCCACCTGCTCACCGAGCAGAGCAACCGGCGCAGTTCACGCCTGGATCAGCTCGACACCCTGGCGCTGGTGGAGTTGTTTGCAGACGAGGATCGTCGCCCCCAGGAGGCTGTTGCCGCTGTGGCCCCGGCGCTAGCCCAGGCGGTTGATTCCGTTGCCGAGCGCCTCCGTGCCGGAGGCCGGCTCTTCTACCTGGGTGCTGGCACCTCCGGACGACTGGGGGTGTTGGATGCCGCGGAATGTCCGCCCACCTTCTGCAGTGATCCCCAACAGGTTCAGGGGGTTCTCGCCGGTGGCTCCGCCGCGTTGCTGCGCAGCTCGGAAGGGCTTGAGGACATTGAGGCCGCCGGACGTGCCGATCTCGAGGAGAGGGGCTTCTGCGCCAAGGATTGCCTGGTGGGCATCGCCGCAGGCGGCACCACCCCCTACGTGCGCGGTGGGCTGGCCTTCGCCAAAAGCATCGGAGCCCTCGCCATGGCCATGGCCTGCGTTCCAACGGAGCAGGCGCCCCTTCCCTGCGACATCGACATCCGCCTGCTCACGGGCCCTGAGCTGCTGACGGGATCCACCCGGATGAAGGCTGGAACCGCCACAAAACTGGCCTTGAACACCCTCTCCACCGCCGTGATGGTGAAGCTGGGCAAGGTCTACGGCAACCGCATGGTGGATGTGGCCGCCAGCAACAGCAAGCTGGTGGACCGGTCCTTGCGGATCCTGCGGGATCTTGCCGGTGTGGAGCGGGAGCGGGGGCTGACGCTGCTGGAGGAGGCCGGCGGATCGGTGAAACTCGCCCTGTTGATGGCCGCTGCAGCCTTGTCGGTGGACCAGGCCAAGGCTCTTCTGCAGCAGCACAACCAACAGTTGAGGCCGGCCTTGGCCGCCTGCGGCGCTCAGCTGGCGGATGCCTGATCGAACGGTCCCCAGTAGGGGGCGGTGAACAGATCAAGGTTGGACCGGGTCTGTTTCGGGACTTGATCTTTGGGGGTGATCAGGGCATTGGCGAGGGCTGTGTGGGCCGGCGAGGCGGGAGGGTCCTGTTTGAGCCGCTGCATCAATCCACTCAGGATCGGTTCAGTGGCTGAGGCATTGGCCTGAAGGTTGCCGATCACCATCTCCACTGAGACAGCGTCGTGATCCTCATGCCAGCAGTCGAAGTCGGTGACCATGCTCAGGGAGGCATAGGCCAGTTCGGCTTCCCGGGCCAGACGGGCTTCGGTGTGATTGGTCATCCCGATCACCGAACAATCCCAGGAGCGGTAGAGCTTGCTTTCGGCACGGGTGGAGAAGGCGGGGCCCTCCATGCAGAGATAGGTGCCACCGCGATGCAGCCGTCGACCCTCCGGCAACCCCTGTTCAGTGGCATCGGCCAACAGGGCACTCAAATTGGGGCAGAAGGGGTCCGCAAGGCTGACGTGGGCCACGCAGCCGTTGCCGAAGAAACTGGCGGGCCGGTCCCGGGTGCGGTCGATGAACTGATCGGGCACGACCATGTCGCGTGGCTGCAGATGCTCCTGCAGCGACCCCACCGCCGAGAGCGAGATCAGCCAGCGCACCCCCAGGGAACGCATCGCCCAGATGTTGGCTCGGTAGGGCACTTCACTGGGAAGCAGATGGTGATGGCGGCCGTGGCGGGCCAGGAAGACGGTTTCGACGCCCGCGAGCTCTCCCAGGCGCAGTTGATCGGATGGTGCCCCGAAGGGTGTGTCGACCGTGCGTTCCTCCACCTGCTGCAAGCCGGGGATCGAATAGAGGCCGCTGCCGCCGATCACACCGACGCGGGCTTGGGAGAGGTCGGGCATGGTCGGCGTCTCTTTACACTCCAATTTTGCTCGCGCCACCATGACCAAGGCCTTGATGGACACTGAAGCAGGCCTGATCGAGCTCGAGCTGTTCGAAGCCGATGCCCCGAACACCGTCGCCAACTTCGTGAAGCTGGCCAAGGATGGCTTCTACGACGGTCTGGCCTTTCACCGCGTCATCCCCGGCTTCATGGCCCAGGGGGGCTGCCCCAACAGCCGTGAAGGCGCCCGCGGCATGGCCGGTACCGGCGGCCCCGGCTACCAGATCGATTGCGAGATCAACCAGCAGAAGCACCAGGCCGGCACCCTGGCTATGGCCCATGCCGGTCGCAACACCGGCGGCTCGCAGTTCTACATCTGCCATGAGGCCCAGCCTCACCTCGATGGCGTGCACACCGTGTTCGGCCACACAGGCAACATGGATGTGGTGCTGAAGCTGGCCAACGGCTCCAAGATCAACAAAGTGACGATCCAGGAAGGCTGATTAGCTCCGGGTCCAATGCAGCAGTGACGGGCCGTTTTCCAGCAGTTCGTCACTGCCCAGGTTGATCAACTCATTGAGTTGATGTTCCACCCGTTCCAGGGTCTGGGGCGGGTGCAACGCCATCCGCTCCGTGGGAACGCGCATCAGACCCACCCGCTCGGTGGCCGCCAGGGCCGCCAGGCTCTTGAGCAGGGGGGCTGCATCGGCGCCGTCGGGAATCAGTTTCCAGACGAATTGCGGTCGATCCCACAGCGCTAACAAGCGGGGTTCATGCAGGGCCTCAAGGCTGAAGCCATGGCGCTGGGCGATGGCTTCCACTTCCTGGCGAATGGTGGGCCAGCTTTCGGGGCCCACGTTCACCGCCAGAGCCAGCACCACGCAGGGACTCTCGGATTCGAACAGATGCCCGAGCTTCTCCCGCTTGGCCGCCAGGTAGTCGGCGTTGTGGGCACCGGGGTCCATCACCAGAGGTACCCGCTCCTCCACCTGCAGGCCATAGCCGCCAAGGCCGGCAATCTTGCGGGGGTTGTTGGTGAGCAACCGCAGCCGATGGATGCCGAGGTCGGAGAGAATCTGTGCGCCAACGCCGTAGTTGCGCAGATCCGCCGGGAAGCCAAGCCGCTCATTGGCTTCAACGGTGTCGAGCCCGGCTTCCTGGAGGCTGTAGGCCTTCAATTTGTTGATCAGGCCGATGCCCCGCCCTTCCTGGCGCAAATAAACGACCACACCCTCGCCCTCCGCTTCGATCTGACGCAGGGCCGCCTCGAGCTGGGGCCGGCAGTCGCAGCGCAGTGAGCCGAAGGCATCGCCGGTGAGGCATTCGGAATGCATGCGCACCAGCACGGGTTCGCTCAGGGCATTGGGCTCACCCTTGATCAGGGCCACGTGTTCGGAGCCATCCAGTTCGTTGCGGTAGCCCACCGCCTGAAAGCTGCCGAAGCGGCTGGGCATCTGGGCCTGGGCCATGCGGCGAACGAAGCGCTCGTTCTCCAGCCGGTAGCGGATCAGGTCAGCAATGCTGATTAGCTTCAGCCCCCAGCGATCGGCGTAGCTGCGCAGCTCGGGCAAGCGGGCCATCGAGCCATCGCTGTTCTGGATTTCACAGATCACTCCGGAGGGGCTGAGGCCCGCCAGCTGAGCCAGATCCACGGCGGCTTCGGTGTGACCGGCCCGTTTGAGCACGCCGCCGGGACGGGCGCGCAGGGGAAAGATGTGCCCAGGTCGGCGCAGTTCCGCTGGCCGTGTGGCTGGGTTGAGGGCCACCTGAATCGTGGCGGCGCGGTCTTCGGCGGAGATGCCGGTGGTCACCCCATGTTCGATGCCGGCATCGATGCTCACGGTGAAGGCCGTTTCGTTGGCATCGGTGTTGCGGTCCACCATCAGCGGCAGATCCAGTTCGTCCAGCCTCTGCCCCTCCATGGCCAGACAGATCAGGCCCCGTGCCTCGGTGGCCATGAAGTTGATCGCTTCCGGGGTGGCGAACTGGGCCGCGCAGATCAGATCGCCTTCGTTCTCCCGTTGTTCGTCGTCCACCACGACAACGCATTCCCCATTGCGGATCGCCGCCAGGGCGTCGCTGATGGCATCAAACGCGATCGGTTCGTTCGCGGGGTCAAGGGAACTGGGGTTCAGGAGCCTGGTCGCCGGGAGATGACTTCATTATTGATCTCTGTACGATCGACCGTTGGCTGGTTGGTTCAATGGCAGGCAGGACAACGTCGGCGGTTGAAGCGATGGCAACGGTGAAGGGCGGACGGGTTGCTGTGATCGGCGCCTCCGGCTACGGCGGCCTGCAGACCATCCGTCTGCTTCAGGGCCACCCCGGCCTGTCTGTGAGTTTTCTTGGCGGTGAACGCAGTGCTGGTCAACGCTGGAGCTCCGTCTGCTCCTTCCTGCCCCTGCCGGATGACCCAACGGTGGAATCAGCGGATCCGGATCGGATTGCGGCCTGTTCCGATTTTGCTGTTCTGAGCCTCCCCAACGGCCTGGCCTGTCAGTTGGCACCGCAACTGCTGGAGCGGGGTGTGCGGGTGGTGGACCTCTCCGCCGACTTCCGCTATCGCTCCCTAGAGCAGTGGCTGCAGGTGTACGCCAAGGAGGCCGGCTCCCTCAACCGTCAGGACGCTGAACTCTGCAGCAGTGCCGTCTACGGCCTGCCGGAATGGAACGGCCCTGCCATCGCTGACGCGAAGCTTGTTGCTGCTCCGGGTTGCTTCCCCACCGCCAGCCTGCTGCCCTTGCTGCCGTTCCTCAAGCAGGGCCTGATCGAGACCAGCGGCATCATCATTGATGCCAAGACGGGCACCTCCGGCGGAGGGCGCGTGCCGAAGGAGGCGATGCTGCTGGCGGAGGCCTCGGAATCCATCGCGCCCTACGGCGTGATCGGCCATCGCCACACGTCTGAGATCGAGCAGATGGCGATGGAGGTGGCTGGCCAGGAGGTGCGGCTTCAGTTCACGCCGCATCTGGTGCCGATGGTGCGTGGTCTGCTGTCCACGGTGTATGCCCGCCTGCGCGACCCCGGTCTCACCGCCGAGGATTGCACCACGGTTCTGGAGGCGATCTACCGCCACCACCCCTGCGTTCAGGTTCTGCCGGTGGGCACCTATCCCGCCACCAAGTGGGCGCGCCACACCAACCGTGCTCTGCTGTCGGTTCAGGTGGACACCCGCACCGGCCAGCTGGTGTTGATGAGTGCCATCGACAACCTGATCAAGGGTCAGGCCGGGCAGGGCGTGCAGTGCCTGAACCTGATGGCGGGCCTCGCTCCGGAGACGGGGCTGCCCCTGCAGTCGTTCTATCCCTGACGCCAGGTGGGCTTCAGCTCAGCCAGTGCCCTGGGCAGGAGCAGGTGTTCCTGCTCCTGAATCCGTTTGGCGAGCCTGGCGTGGTCATCCCCATCGAGAACGGGAACAGCGGCCTGGGCCAGGATTGGACCGGCATCCAGTTCCTCGGTGACGATGTGGACCGTGCAGCCGGTGACCTTCACCCCGGCCTGCAGGGCCTGCCCGATGGCATCCAGGCCACGGAAGCTGGGCAGCAGTGAGGGGTGGATGTTGATCAGGCGATCGGCATAGCCGCTGACCAGCACTTCGGTGACGATCCGCATCCACCCTGCCATCACCACCAGTTCCACCTGGTCGGCGCGGAACAGGCGCACCAGTTCGCCGTCCAGCTCGCGCCGGTCCTTGATCAGGCGATGGTCAAGCACCGACACCGGAATGCCGAGACGCTCCGCCCGCTGCTGGGCACCACAGCCCGGATTGTTCACCACCAGCCGCTGGATCCGCGCGTTGAGAGTCCCTGCCTGAATGGCCTGGGCCAGGGACTCGAAGTTGCTGCCGCTTCCGGATGCCATCACCCCCAGCTGCAGCGGGGCCTGGTCAGCTCGATTGTTGTGGCTAGGGTCTGTCAAAGCGGGGTTCGGTCCATGTCCCATCTCTCCATCCTGCCGACTGTCTTCACCGACCTTGAGCGTCTGGTTCAGGCCCTGTGCGATGAGGGCTTCACGGTGGAGCGTTCGAACGAATTGCAGGGTTTCGCGGACGACTCCCATGCCGTTGATGTGCTCGCGTTTCAGGGCTCAGCCATGCCCCTGGGCTGGACCCAGCGGGTGGACGGAACAATCGTGATGCATGGCGACATCCAACGCATCAGCCGCCACCCCGGGCTTGAACAGCGCCTGCAACGGGTGACCCGTCGCTACGCCCTGCTCCACGCCATGGACGAGGTGCGCCTTGGTGGTGTGGGTTCCGCTGAGCTGATCCTGCAGACCAACTGACGTGTTCGAACCGGTTCAGATCCGGCTCGATCTGAGCCATCCCGAAACACAGACCATCGCGGTCTCCATCCAGTGGACACCGCAGACACAACGCCAGACCTTCCAACTGCCGGTGTGGACACCGGGGTCGTACACGGTTCGTGATCACGCCCAGCACTTGCATAGCCTGCAGCTGCTGGCCAATGACGAGGAGCTGCCGGTGCGTCGCATGGCGCCGCACCAGTGGCTCTGTGATCTGCCGGATCTGAGCCCGCTCACGCTCAACTATCAGCTGGAAGCCCGGGATCTCACTGTCCGCACCGGGTTGCTGGATCCTGATTTCGCGTCGCTCTGCCTCGCTGCTGTGGCGATGGACATCGACGGCTGCCGCTGGTCACCACACCACGTTGCCGTCACGGCTCCGGAGCACTGGAGTGTGCATCTGCCGCTGGAGGCAAGCGCTGAGGGCTGGGTCGCTGCCGATTTCGATGCCCTCGTGGACAGCCCGCTGCACGCGGGGCCTTTTCAGGCAGAACCCTTCATGGTGGAGGGCAAGACCCATGAGCTGTTGCTGATCGGAACGCCACCGATGGGTTGGCCGCCGAACTTCATCAGCGACATCGAAAAGGTGTGCAGTGCCACCTGTCGCTTGCTGGGAACCCCTCCCCCGGCGGGGGACCGCTACCAGCTTGTGCTGCAACTGCTTGATCAGGGTTACGGCGGCCTCGAACACGACCACAGTGCTGTGCTGCAGTTCAGCTGGTCGGCTCTGGCTAAGCCCAAGGGGTACCGGCAGCTGTTGCAGCTGATCGGCCATGAATACCTGCACCAGTGGAATGTGCGGCGGCTGCGGCCCGTTGAGCTTCGCCCCTACGACTACGGGCAGGCGGTGATCACCGAAGGCCTCTGGTTTGCCGAGGGAATCACCAGCTACTTCGACCTCAGCCTGCCCCTGTTGGCGGGCTGTTCGGATCGACCGACTCTGCTCAAGGATCTGGGGGAGGAGCTGTCCAGCGTGCTGATGTCACCCGGTTGCTCGATCCAGTCGTTGGCGGCCAGTGCCCGTGAAGCGTGGATCAAGCTCTACAAAGCCACGCCAGCCTCGCGGGACAGCCAGATCAGCTACTACCGCCTCGGTGCAGCGGTGGCCTTCTGCCTTGACGTGCGCCTGCGGCAGCGCGGCCATTCCATGGCCGCGATCCTGCGGGAGTTGTGGCAAGGCCCCGGCCGTCAGGCCCGTGGCTACAGCCGTGATCACATCAAGGCGGCAGTGGCTCGATGGGATCGCGATCTTGCCTCGGATCTGGATCAATGGCTTGACCAGCCCGAGGCCGTTCCCCTGCTTGATTGCGTGAAGGCTCTGGGGCTGCGTATGGACCCTGTGCCGCTCAAGCATCCCGATCATGGACTCACCCTCAAGGATGCTGAGGGCGCCGCTTTGATTCAGCGGGTGCGGCGAGATAGTCCCGGGCAACAGGCAGGGCTTGTGGTGGGTGATGAGCTGTTGGCGATCAATGGCTACCGGGTGCGTCGCAGCAGTGACCTCGCAGTTCTGCTTGAGAAGCAGGAGTGTGTGCGCGTCACCTATTCACGACGCAGCCTGCTCAAGGAGACCCAGCTCTTCCCTGATGCGGGTGTGGACCATTGGACGTTGGATTGGGATCCTGGGTGCACAACGGAACAACGGCAGCTGCGGGATCGATGGTTCGAGATCGTCTAAGCCGTTTCTGCACCGGTGTGTGGAACCGCGTTGAACAGCACCGCCCGCTCGCCATCGGCGTTGCTGCAGCGGGGACGTTGGCTCTGGGGCTGACCAGCTGGTCGTTGATGGAGCAAGGGAAGCTCTCTTCTGTGGGGATGGAGCGTGGTCGCCAACGGGAGGACAACCCCTCCGCTTCGGTGCCGCTACCGCCGAAGGCGCGCTCTTGGCGTTCGCCCCTCGCCCGGCAGTGTTCGGGTGAGGACAGAGCTTTGCGTTCGCGTTTGAACCAGCTCGATGCCCGCTCGAGTTCCTGGCGGGTGTTCGTGAAGATCGATCCCACCAATTTTGGTGAGCGCTACGACAAGGACGCCTACGGCCGTGTGATCGATGCCACCCCGAGGCTGGTGGTGCTGCACGAAACCGTCTACTCCTTGAGCTCCGCTCTGAACACCTTCATGACGCCCCACTCCCGCAATGAAGATCAGATGAGTTATCACACCTTGGTGGGCCAGGACGGACGCGTTCTGGATCTGGTGGATCCCTTGAGCAGGGCCTATGGCGCAGGTTTTTCGGCCTTTCTGGGGGAGTGGGCGATAACCAACAAGAAGCTCAAGGGTTCCGTCAACAACTTTGCTCTGCATCTGAGCTTGGAGACACCACCATCAGGCGCGAATGCCAACCGTTCCCACGTTGGCTACACCTCCAAGCAATACGACGCGCTGGCCTTGGTGTTATCTGGTTGGATCCGTTCCTTCAATCTGCCGCCAGCGGCGATCACCACCCATCGCCATGTGGATCTGGGCGGAGAACGGGATGATCCCCGCAGTTTTGACTGGTCGAAACTTCAGACCCGGCTGGCGGCCCTCGGCGACCTCTGCGTGACCTGATACGTCGTTAGCGTTCACATCTAAGGGCACAGCATCAGTGACAAGGCTCCCCAGCGAGGATCTCGATCGCATCATTGAAATGGCCTGGGAAGACCGAACGCCCTTCGAGGCGATTGAGTTTCAATTCGGACTCTCCGAGCCGCAGGTGATCGCAGTGATGCGGCAACAGATGAAAGCGTCATCGTTCAAGCTCTGGCGCAAACGGGTGAGCGGCCGCAAAACAAAACACGCCGCCACCAGCCGCTCCGATCGGTTTCGGGCGAGCTGTCACAAGTGATTTGGGCCTCCTTCGGCTCAGCGAAGGTCACCCTGCAGGATCCCTTGAACAAAACCAACCGGATCATGCCCCCTCGAGACGTTCGTTGGTGCGTTGCGGTAGGTCGGGCTGGAGATCAGACCTGCAGCCACCTTCCCCATTGCCCCGGCAAGAGGGACAATGTCATCGGAACGTCGGACCGGAGTGGTGAAGGCCCTGACGCAGCCATAGAAATCCCTGGCGACTCTGCACTGCGCTGCCACTTAGCAGGTACAGGAGCTGCTTCATCGATCTGCCGATCTGGATCGATGTTTCAACAGCCAGGGGGACTTCAACATCCCCTAGATGGGGGAGATGCTGAGCGGCTTAAATACCTCAGCTGCTGGATGTGGCGATGATGGTTTGGGTTGGCCCGTTCACGTAGACAAGCCCTAGACATGGAGTTTTAAACCGTGATGTCGGGATTCGGTTTGCGACCGCAGTAAATCAACCCATGCACTTCAGGGTCGTGCGTTAGCCCAACTCCCGTGCTGGGTCATCCAATTATTTGTTGTAGAGGCAGGTGAGGGTCGCAATCGCCTTGGCGTCTAGGGAAGATCGACTCGCCTGCAGCATCAAGCTCTCCGGCAGACCAAGGGCCAGCTTCAGCCGTTGAAACTTCGCCGCCAGCAGGGTGATGTTGATCTCGGGTTCCAGAAATTGATTGCGGGCCCAGGTGATCTGCTCATGCGTTGGGTTCGGCCGGCAGCCGGTTCTGATGGATCAGTTCCGAGAGGCTGATCTGGGCCGGGACGTGGTTCTTAACCAGGCCAGAACGATGAAGCGGAGGTTCTCCCCCGGCTTGCATTGCTGAATTTCGTCGAAATGAAAGGCGGTGATCAGCATCGAATTCACGTGATGCGCCGCTGTTTGGCGCAGGATCACCGGCTTCAGCACGCGAATGCGATCCAGGGTTGATGCGCGCAGCGCTTGGAGCTGATCAACACCGCTGGTGAACACCTGGGCCAGCTGCGTCTGGGGGCTGTGCACCCCGGAGCGCCGTTGCAGCAGCTTCAGTTCTTCGGGTGAGAAGTGAGTGGGCTCTAGCTCTAGCCTTTGCTCCACGACAAGAGGCGCTGATCCCCAAGCTCAGGGACCGGCTGTGACCACTGGCCAACCAGGTACAGGCTCGCTGCTGTCACCAAGAGAGCTGTGTCCATCGCAATGGCTCAGCCATGGGGGATGGAAATGGGGTCAGCGGAAGATGACATGAAACTACCTGTGGTGTCCTCTTATGCGGGCATCCCGTCAGATTCTGGATACGTTCGGCAGGTCTGCACCGTCCACCCGGCATGAGCTTTCCGGATTTCAACGCTTCCGACGCTCATATTCAGTGGCAGAGGTTCTGCGATCTCAACTGGTATCACGATGATCTGGGCATCTGGCTCGACATCAGCCGGATGTACGTGAACGCGAGCGATCTGCAGCAACTGCAGCCGCGAATGGACAAGGCTTTCGCAGCGATGCAGGAGTTGGAAGCCGGCGCCATCGCCAATCCCGATGAGCAGCGCCAGGTGGGTCATTACTGGCTGCGTACCCCTGAACTCGCTCCTTCGTCAGAGCTGCAACAGCACATCTCCAGGGAAATTGATCTCATCGCAGCCTTTGGGCGCGATGTGATCAACGGAACGATTAAGGCCCCCAACGGCGAAGCCTTCACAGATGTGCTCTGGATCGGCATCGGCGGCAGTGGTCTGGGACCCGCCTTGATGATCAAGGCTCTGCAGAACCCGGGCGAGGGGCTTCCGTTTCATTTCTTCGACAACGTCGATCCCAATGGGATGAGCAACGTCCTGGCGGGGTTGGAGGGTCGTCTCGACCGCACCCTGGTGGTGACGGTGAGCAAGTCGGGGGGGACGCCCGAACCCCATCTCGGCATGGAGCAGGCTCGCCATCGCCTCGAGGCCGCTGGGGGCCAGTGGGCCGGCCAGGCCGTTGCCGTGACGATGCTCGACAGCAAGCTGGATCAGCAGGCCCAGAAGGAAGCTTGGCTCAAGCGCTTCGACATGTTCGATTGGGTGGGGGGGCGCACCAGCATCACCAGTGCTGTCGGTCTGCTGCCCGGTGCCTTGATTGGCTGTGACATCCGCGATTTCCTCACCGGCGCCTCTCAGATGGATGCCGCCACCCGCGCCGCGGATCTGCGCCGCAATCCAGCCGCCCTGATGGCCGCTTCCTGGTACGTGGCTGGTGGTGGTCGCGGTCAGCGCGACATGGTTGTTCTGCCCTACCGCGATCGTCTGGAGGTGTTCAGCCGTTACCTCCAGCAGCTGGTGATGGAATCCCTGGGCAAGCGCCTGGATCGCAACGGTGACGTGGTGCATCAGGGCATCGCTGTTTACGGCAACAAAGGCTCCACCGACCAACACGCCTACGTGCAGCAGCTGCGCGACGGTGTCGACAATTTCTTCGCCACCTTCATCGAGGTGCTCGAAGACGTGAGCGATATCCCCACGCTTGGCGGGGAATGCCCCGGCGACTTCCTCGATGGTTTCCTGCAGGGCACCCGCTCAGCCCTTACCGAGGGTGGCCGCCAGAGCATGACGATCAGCATGCGCCTCTTTGATGCACGCCGTCTCGGCGCTTTGATCGCATTGTTCGAGCGTGCCGTCGGTCTCTACGGCGAATTGGTGAACATCAACGCCTACCACCAGCCCGGCGTGGAAGCCGGCAAGAAGGCAGCGGCAGCGATTCTCGACCTTCAAGGCCGTGTAGAGGCGATCCTGGCCGACGGTGTGGCCCGCTCCGCCGATGAAATTCGCCTGGCCCTCGGGGATGGCACCGATGAATCGATCTTTTGGATTCTGCGTCACCTCACCGGCAACCAGCGCGGCTTCAGTGCCCAGGGCGACTGGAGCCAGCCCGCCTCGATGCGCTTCAGCAAAGGCTGATCCCGCCTGGGATCAGGGCACCAGGTTCACCAGTTTTCCGGGGACCACGATCACCCGACGGGGGGCTGCGCCCTCCAACCATTTTTCGGCCACATCACTGGCCAGGGCGAGCCGTTCCAGCTCCTCCTTGCCGGCGGAGGCCGGAACCTGCAGCTTGCCCCGCACCTTGCCCTTCACCTGGATCACCACTTCAACGCTGTCCTGCACCAGTGCCGTTGGATCCAGAACCGGCCAGCTTTGACGGTGCACGCTGCCGCTTCCCCCCAGACGGCTCCAGAACTCCTCCGCCAGATGAGGCGCGAACGGAGCCAGCAGGCGAACCAGTCCGGAAAGAGCTTCCTGCAACACAGGTGTACTCAGGGCCTCGATGCCCGTGGAGCTGATGGCATTGGAGAGCTTCATCAGCTCGGAGATGGCCGTGTTCAGTTGGATCTCGTCGCTGAGGTCCTCGCTGACGGCTTCGATGGCCAGGTGCAGCGCCCGACGTACGTCGCTGTCGGCATCGCTCAGATCGGCTGGCCGTTGCATCGGCTCGAGTGAGTCGATGCGGGCAGCACCGGCCTCAACAAGGCGCCAAAGCCGTTGCAGGAAGCGGAACTGGCCCTCCACATCGGCGTCATCCCACTCCAGATCCTTCTCCGGCGGTGCTTTGAACAGGATGAACATGCGGGCTGTGTCTGCGCCGTAGCGGTCGATCACCGCCGCGGGATCAACGCCGTTGTACTTCGACTTCGACATCTTCTCGAACAACACCTCAAGCTTGTCGCCCGTGTTGGGGTCCCGGGGATTTTCGGGATCTGCCACGTCCGCTGGAGCGATGTACTTGCCGGTTGTCGCATTGCGGTAGGTGATTCCCTGCACCATGCCCTGGGTGAGGAGCCGTTCAAACGGTTCGTTGATGTCGACCAGGCCGCGATCCTTCAGCGCCTTGGTGAAGAAACGGGCGTAGAGCAGGTGCAGGATCGCGTGTTCGATGCCGCCCACGTATTGCTTCACCGGCAACCAGCGGTTCACCGCCTCCTTGCTGAAGGGTTTCTCGGTGTTGTGGGGATCGGCGAAGCGCAGGAAATACCAGGAGGAACACATGAAGGTGTCCATGGTGTCTGTTTCCCGCTTGGCCGGCTTGCCGCAGCAGGGGCAGGCCACATTCACCCAGTCGCTCTGCTGGCTCAGGGGCGAACCGCCCTTGCCAGAGAGATCAATGCCCCGGGGCAGCTCCACCGGAAGGTCCTCGCGGGGCACCGGAACAGCACCGCAGTCATCGCAGTGGATGACGGGAATGGGGCAGCCCCAGTAGCGCTGGCGTGAGATCAGCCAGTCGCGCAGGCGATAGGTGACCTTGCTCCGTGCCCAGCCCTGCTCGGCGCCGTGGCCGGTGATGGCGCCCTTGGCTTCGCTGGAGGCCGTGCCATCGAAGCTGCCGGAGTTGATCAGTGTTCCGGCATCCATCCAGGCCTGACCGGCCGCGATGGCTTCAGCAGCTCCTTCGGCGTCGATCACCTGCTGGATCGGCAGACCGTTCGACTGCGCAAAGGCGATGTCGCGTTGGTCGTGGGCCGGCACGCCCATCACGGCGCCCGTGCCGTATTCGGCCAGCACGTAGTCGGCGATCCACACCGGCAGCACCGCCCCCGTCAGGGGGTTGATCACATGACTGCCGATGGGCACCCCCCGTTTGGGCCTGTCATCGCTGGTGCGTTCAATCGTGCTGAGACGAGCCACCTCCTTGCGGAAGGCCTCCACCGTGCCCTTCTGTTGAGCGCTGGTGAGGCTGTCCACCAGCTCGTTTTCCGGTGCCAGCACCACGTAGCTCGCCCCCGCGAGGGTGTCGGGTCGGGTGGTGAACACGGTGATCGTCTGATCTTGTGCTCCCTCAACGCTGAAGCTGATCTCCGCCCCTTCCGAGCGACCGATCCAGTTGGCCTGCATGGTGCGCACCCGTTCCGGCCAGCCCTTGAGGGCGTCCAGGTCGTTGAGCAGCGGCTCGGCGTAGTCAGTGATGCGCAGGAACCACTGATTCAGCTGGCGTTGTTCCACCAGGGCTCCGGAGCGCCAGGAGCGGCCGTCACCATCCACCTGCTCATTGGCCAGCACGGTCTGGTCGACGGGATCCCAGTTGACGGTGGCGTTCTTGCGATAGGCCAGCCCCCCTTCGAGCAGTTCAAGGAACAGCCACTGGGTCCAGCGGTAGTAGTCGCTGTGGCAGGTCGCCTGTTCGCGGCTCCAATCGATCGAAAGGCCAAGGCGATCCAGCTGCGCCCGCATCTGATCGATGTTGCGGTCGGTCCACTCGCCGGGATCCACATTGCGTTCGATAGCCGCGTTTTCAGCGGGGAGTCCGAAGGCATCCCAGCCCATCGGATGCAGCACCGCATGGCCCCGCATGCGTTGTACTCGGGCGATCACATCGGTGATCACGTAGTTGCGCACATGGCCCATGTGCAGGCTTCCCGAGGGGTACGGGAACATCGACAGGGCAAAGAATCCGGGCTTCTCAACAGCTTCTTCTGTGGTGTCCACCCCATCCGCCTTCCAACTCTCCTGCCAGCGCTGCTCCAGCGCGGTGGGGTCATAACGACCGGTCTGGGCACTGGCGTCGACGGCAGGGTTGGCAGCGTTCACGGAACCAGCGCTCGGCAAGGTTGCGATCGTGCCACATGCCTGGTGTTCAGCCGAGGGAGCGGATCACGCTGATCTGCCGACGGTTGATCAGCACGGGCCGGCTCGCACCCACCCGTTCGATGGCCAGAAACTCAGGGTCCTGCCAGATCAGACGCCCCTCGATGGGCTCCTGTCCCACCACAGCAATGCTGAGGGGGAGCTGTTCACGAATCCCAGAGCTGCTCTCCCATGTTTTCGGATTCAGTGCTTTAACTCCAATCCGCTGGGTAGAGCTTTGTCCTAGTGGCGGTCAGGTCAGGCCTGTCCTCTATGAGTTCCTTGGCTGCCCACATGCCTCTGACTACGCGGCAGACGCCTTCCTGGTCGCAAACCCTGTAGTACTCAAAGCCCTGTGGGGCGGCGGTGAGTTTTGTCGCTTTCATGCTCTGCATCCCTGCTCCCTTTAGGAATAGGCAGCAAATCGAGTCCCGTTTGGCTCAACCGAGACAAAGCGTTCAGCTTGTTACATATCCTTGGGTGGCTTAACGAAGCGGGTTGCGACAGGTAACGCTGCTCGCTCTAGCGAGGGTCAACCGAACCGCAATCGTCGGTTTTACTCATTGCAGTTCACTTGTACTACTGCTTACCTGGTGAGGCGCGACGAGAGAAGTGGAATGTCGGTTGATCATTCGGTCGTCACATCACGGCCTGACCGCGACCCACTGTTCCTGCACGTGAAAGCAGGGATGACCGTGATCGTTGAAGAGAACGGTGACTGGTGGATGGGCGATGTCGTGTTTGTTGAAGGTGGGGCAAGGAACACCAAGGTCCCGACCCTCTTCCAAGTGGCAAACGTGGACACCGGTGTGATCCGTTGGATCAATGCCGACCTTGTGACCCATATCGTCCCCAAAATCCACGAACCAGTGGCGGCCTAACAGCCCCTTCTATCGGCGAGGCTGACTTCCAACAGCCTTTGCCGAATCAAAGATGTGGGGCGACGGAACCGCGAGGAGAACGCTGTTCTCCCCGAGCGATGCGGTATCCGCATGAACAAGTTCGCCGCTATACAGGCGCTTGTAGCAAATGCACTAACTCTTTTCAGAGATTTGAAGAGCGCAGAAAGCTCCCCCTGGCAATCGCTCATGCCAAGGGAGCTATTTCTGCCAGCCACCAGGTCGCTCTCCCGGTGCTGCCTAGACAGTGCCACGTGATACGTGTCTGCTGCCTGGACGCCAAATATGGAGGCAAGTGACACGGTTTGCAGCGACTTTTTGGACAGGTTTTAGTTTCCGGAAAATCTTCCATGAACGTCTGTTCAGTGGTATCGCCTACTACTGACGAGACGTCTCTTGGCTTCTCAGAGATATCTCTCATTCGACGATCACGGTGGGCGTTTCAAGGGTCTGAGCTGACCTGTATCAAATGACCCGCTTATTGGTTCAAAACGCCGTTAGCTTCACCGGCATGAAACACCTGAACACGGTTGAGATCAGTGCCTCGTACGGCGTCCTGCGCGTCCGTGCCGCTGTGGTGATCGCCGCGGTCATGGCTGTGCTGGTTTTCGTTGGCGGCGCCAACGCCTGTCACCACAACGCCGAGACAGCTGAGCAAACCTCCACAGAGGTTCCTCAGAAAGCTGAAGAGAAGGCTGAAATCGAAGCCTGATCAGTAATGGAGCTTCTTGGCTTTCTGCTGGGCGCCGTTGCGATCGCCTTTGTTATTGCAAAGGTGATCTTCAGCAGTAAGGCGAAGACCCCTGCATCCACCGAGCTGCCGGAAGACAAGAGCGACGACGACAGCTGATTTATCGACCAGACGTCGATCACCTTGGGTGTTCTACAGACTGCGTGCAGCACTCCTGCTGAAACTGCTGCAGAACCAGTGCCTGGCTGCGTTCTTTGCGTTCAGTTGGTATAGAAGGTCAGAAGGGTTGGTATCAAAGGTTTTTTAAACTGGATGCACCACCGGATTGAGCGGCGCGGTCGAGTCGACAGCCGGTATGCGTGAACCCGATTCATGCGATCTGTTGAAGGCCAAATGCGCCTGATACCAACCAGATACCAACCGCTCAAAACCGCCCAAATCCCAGCTATATCAACAAATGCTTCAGTTCAGCAAATATCAGGGACTTGGCAACGACTTCCTGATCGTTGAAGGCCGGCAGGGACAACTGCCCGATGCCATCAGTAATCCCGATCCCGCCTGGGTGCGGCGCATCTGTGATCGGCGCTTCGGCGTTGGTGGCGATGGCCTGATTCTGGCGCTGCCTCCTCAGGCGGAGGGAGAACTGCGGATGCGGATTCTCAATGCCGATGGCAGTGAGGCCGAAATGTGTGGCAACGGCATTCGCTGCCTGGCCCGCTACCTGGCCGACACCGACGGTGATGCCCCTGGCCGCCGCTGGGACATCGAAACCCTGGCGGGAATGATTCGCCCCGAACTGATGGCCGATGGCCAGTTGCGGGTGGACATGGGCCCCCCTTTCCTCACCTCCGAGGGCATCCCCACAACTCTGATGCCCGAAGACGGCCTGCCGCAGGGGGTGCTGCTGCTGGAGGGAGAACAGCTGAAGGTGGCGGCTGTTGGCATGGGCAATCCCCATGTGGTGGTGCCCGTCGACGACCTGGCCAGCATTCCCTTTGATGCCTGGGGTGCTGCCCTGGAGGTCCATCCGGCCTTCCCGGCCAAGACCAACGTTCATTTCCTCCAGGTGCACAGCCGTGAGCGGCTGGAGATCCGGGTCTGGGAACGGGGTGCTGGCCCGACATTGGCCTGCGGCACCGGTGCCTGCGCCACCCTGGTGGCGGCGGTGCTGCTGGGCCTCGCCGATGACTGCGCCGAGGTGGTGCTGCCCGGCGGTCCGCTGATGATTGAGTGGCGTGATCGCACCGGTTCCGTGCTGATGACGGGCCCCGCCGAAGCGGTGTTTGACGGGGTGCTGACGCCCGATCTGGTGCCGGCAGGATCCTCGATGGCTTCGACCAGCGAAGCCCCTGCCGCTCCACCTGCGCCGACGGCCGCAACCGACTTCGATTGCTCCAAGGATTGCGCTGAGCAGTGTCAGCGCCCCGACCGCTGCCTCCGCGATGAGGCGCAGCAGAAGGTGCAGGCTTTCCTCAGCAGCACGTCCCTCGACTCGATGCTCAATCTCGCCAGTGAGTCCCTAGAGCAGCGCACCAAGGCGCGGTTCGAGCGTGGAACCCCCTGAGCTCTACCTGGATGCTGCTGCCACGACACCGCCTCTGCCGGCGGTGATCGCGGTTATGCAGCAGCTCCAGCAGACGGCCTGGGCCAACCCCAGCAGCCACCATGGGGCTGGGTTGGCAGCAGCGGAAGCTCTGGAGCGAGCGCGCTGGAGCATCGCAGAGCGCTTTGCTGTCAATCCTGACCAGTTGATCGTCACTTCAGGGGCGACGGAATCCGTGCACCTTGCCTTGCTCGGCAGTGCTGCCGGTCTTGTCCCGGGCCGGTTGGTGATCTCTGCGGTGGAGCATCCGGCGGCGGTCGCTGCGGCGCACCAACTGGAAGCCCTGGGCTGGAGCATTGCCGAATGGCCCGTTGATGGGCAGGGCGTTCTGCGGCTCGATCAGCTCGATCGGTTGTTGTCCGCTCCAACCCGATTGGTTTCACTGATTACAGCCCAGGGCGAGGTGGGTGCACTGCAACCGATCAGCACGATCGCTCGGGCCTGCCGCGAGCGAGGCATCGTCATCCATAGCGATGCCACCCAGCTTGTTCCCCAGGGTTGCTTCGCCTTCGAGCGGCTCGGCGTTGATCTGCTGACCCTCTCCGCCCACAAGTTCCGTGGCCCCCGGGGCGTGGGCCTGTTGATTCGGGCCCCGGGTGTGAACCTTTCACCGCTCCAGGGCGGCGGTGGACAGGAGCACGGCCTGCGCTCCGGTACCGAACCTGTTGCGTTGGTGGGCGGCATGGCCGAAGCCCTGATGGCCCTCCCCAGCTTTGACCCCATCAGCCAGAACGTTCCACCGGGCAGTTCAACCCAGATCCGTCGTCAACGGGATCAACTGCTCGAACGCCTGCTGGAGCTACCCCAGCTTCAGCTCTGCGGCCCTTCTCCTGATCAGCGTCTGCCCCATCACATCGCGCTGTTGGCCAAAACCGTTGGTGGACAGCCGCTGCCCGGACGCGATCTGGTGCGACGGCTGGCGGCGGCGGGGGTGGCCTGCAGCAGTGGCAGTGCCTGCAGCAGTGGCAGCAGTGCCGACAGTGCTGTGCTCACGGCCATGGGGATTCCCGGGCCTGAACGTCAGTCGGGCCTGCGGTTGACCCTTGGCCCCTGGTTGTCGGATCAGGATCTCGACGCCGTTCCCGGCCGTTTTGCATCCGTGCTCGAGGCATTTTCCTGACATGCTTTGGCGATGACTCAATCCGACGCTTCCTGTCTCGCCCTCCCCGCGGATCTGCTCGCCGCCGAGGAGGCCATGCTGCAGGCCGCCCTGGCGGCCGTTGGATCCGGCGACGGTCAACGCTGGGCCGCAAGCCTCCGTTTTGAAGGTCTTCGCCTGCTTCCGGTGGCGGTGCGGCTGGCTCGAGCACTGATCGCTGCCGGTCAGGACCTGTTGATGGTTTGGCCCGATGCCGGTGCTGCCGCCCTGGCCCGGCGCGATGCGGAGGACCTCAAGGAGGTGATCCTTGATTTCAATCAGCTCAAACGGGCGGAGAGCGATGTTCCCGACACCCGCCTTCTGCTTGCGGTGAACCCCTCCCCTGCGGATTACGAGGAGTTCCAGGCCTTGTGTGAGAACCACGCAGGAGTGGTTCTGATGCTGAATGGACGTCTCGAAGACGCCGCCGTCGGCATCGGCAGCGTGGCCCGGGAGCGCCGAAAGGGTTTCGTGGCCAGCTGGCAGCAGGCCTACTGGCTCCAGCCCCTGGAGGGAGGAGCATTGATGCGCTGCTTCCCCGATGACTGGCGTCTCTATCGCCAGGATCCCGATGGTTACCGGCAACTGGAGGTGCTTCCCGAACGTCCGGATCCCGACACCACAGCAGCGCTTCTGGCTGGTGAAGATCCCGACAGCATCAAGCAACAGCTGTCCGGGGTCGACCGCTTCCTTGATGGTCTGCGTAATTGAGCCGCCTCTGGCTTGATCCAGGCTCAGACCCTCCTTAAGGTTCAAGCCCAGGCTCCCCTTCGATGGTGCTCAACAGGCTTCGAACCCTTTCACCCATCGATGCTGTGGCTGGAGTAGTCGCCCTGGCTGCTCTGGCTGGAGTGGTCTGGTCCCCCAAGCTCTCTAATGCGGTCGCCAAGGCCACCGGTGCCGTGAAGCCTGTGCAGGTGAGCGTTGATGTGGTTCAGCTGTACAGCGCTGATCCCGATCAGCTGCTGACTTCAGTGCGGGAGGAAGCTGACCTCAACATCGTGATCCGCAATCAACCGGCTGGTCGAGTGAGCCTGGTGTCGGTGGATGACGTCACCAATCCCCTGACGGAGGTGCAGCCCGATGGTTCGGTGGTGTTTGCCGATGCCCCCGCCACGGCTCTACCCCGCCATGCCCGGTTTGTGATGAAGGCCCAGGCCGAGATCAAACCCTCCGGTGTTGTGATCGGTGGCACCAAGCTGAAGGTGGGTGTGCCCGTTGAACTGGAGGGTCGCCTCTACCGCTTGAACGGTGTTGTGAGCGGAGTGATGCCTCTGTGATTCGCTCTGCACTGGTCTCCTTGCTGGTGCTGGCGCCCCAGTTGCCCGTCAGGGCAGCACTTCCATTGTTGGCACCACCTCCAGTGGTGCAACGTCAGGGCCAGGTCATGCTCAGCGGCGCTGCACTTTGCCCGGCCCTGCAGACGGCCCTGGAATCAGCGGTGGGCACGGAAGAGCGGCTATGGAGCGTCAGCGTTGTCGATCAACGGGGTCAGCTGGTGGCTGATCTCAACGGGGGGATACCCCGGATTCCTGCATCGAATCAGAAACTGGTCAGCACGGCCTTTGCTCTGGATCGCCTCGGCCCTGACTTCCGTCTGAAGACGCAGCTTTTGCGTCATCCCGATGGATCGCTGGAGATCGTGGGGGAAGGCGATCCCGACCTCAGCATTTCCGAGATCCAGAAGTTCGCCATGGTGGCCCTTGGCCAGGGCGGCTCCAGCAGCACCGCCAGCTCCGCCTCTGCGCCGGTTCAGCTATTGATGCGGGAGGAACCGCGTCAGCACTGGTGGCCTGCCGATTGGGACCCTGCGGATCGCTCCTACGCCTACGGCGCACCGATCACGCGCCTTGCCCTCACCAGCAACGCCCTGCACATGGCGGTGATGGATCCAGCTGCACGGCTGCAGCGGATTCTCAACTACACCGTGCAGCAGCAGGGTGGACAGATTCGTCTGCAGATGGTTGATCAGCAGACCCGAGAGACGGCCCTTGCGCGGAACAGGCGGGCGAGTGTTGTTCTGCAAAGCCAAGATTCCGCGCCGATGCACGCCCTGCTTAGCCTGGCCAACACTGAGAGCCATAACTTCACCGCTGAGGTGCTGATGCGTGAGGCGGCGGACGTCTGGGATGTGAACCGTGCGTCCATCGCCACCACCCGCTGGTTGCAAGCCCAAGGGGTCCCGATGACGGGACTACGGCTGCGGGATGGCAGCGGACTCTCACGGGGAAACCGTCTCACCAGCCGTTCCCTGTCCGTGCTGCTGTGGCGCATGGCGCAACACCCCCTGGCGGCCTACTACCAGGCCTCGATGGCAATTGCAGGCCAGAGAGGAACGCTGCGCAACTATTTCTGGGGGACCCCACTTGAGGGTCGCTTCTGGGGAAAGACCGGCACCCTCCGCGGAGTTCGATCGATCTCCGGCATTCTTGAAACAACCGATGGACCGCGTTACGTGAGCATGATTGCCAACGGGTCCTATGCACCCGACTCGGTTATGGGCCAGATCCTGCTGGCAAGCCAGAGGATCAGCCGTTGCCCCGCATGGACCGCAGCCGTGACGCAGCCCGCTGGGCCCGACTGAACGGAACGGTTTTGGTGTCGTCACCAGCGTTGGCGCCAGGGGCCGCTGAACGGATGGTCTGAATCTTGGACAGCTCCTGACGGCCCGCCATCACCACCTGGGCCATTTCCTTGAGGCGTACTTCCAGCTCACCCAGTGTCTGCTCGGCGTAGCGATTGGCGCCGTCCTGAACGCCGGCTGCTTCCTGGCGGCTGCGTTGGATTAGCGACTCGGACTGCTGTTGGGTCTGCTGCCGGAACTGCAGCGCGTCGTTGTGAATCCGCTCAGCCTCATCGCGGCCTTCCTTCTGCAGGCGCAGGGCTTCACGGCGAATCGTTTCCAGATCCTGCATCGCCTGGTGTCTGTTGGCTTCGTGCTGCTCAGCGTGATGGCGCTTGAGTTCTGCTGCGTTGGCCTCAATCTGTTGGATTTGCTGCTGGGCCTGTTGGCGGCTGGCGTCGAGTCGCTCAGCGTGTTGACGCTTCAGCTCAATCGCTTCCTGCTCCAGCTGCTGGCGACGCTCCAGTCCTTCCTGCTCCAGCTGCTGGCGGCGTGATGCGAACTGCTGTTCCAACTGGGCCAGCTTGCTTTGCATCTCCTGCTCCAGCTTCGCCCCCTGCTCGCGCGTTTTCTGGAGCAACTGCTCACACTGCTGGCGGGCCTGCTCACGCATCTCATTCACCTGCCGTTCCGCTTCCTGGCGGATAGCGGCGTTGTTGACGAGCTGTTCGCGCTGACGCTGGGCCTGCTCAACGATCTCCTCGGCGTTCCTGCGGGCGGTGTTGATGAACTCTTCCCGGCGATCCAGCAGTTTGGCGGCCTGCTCCAGCTCCTTCGGCAATTCATCACGGACGGCATCCAGCAGCTCAACGGCATCGGATTCGTTGACCAGACGTCCGCCGGTGAAGGGCAGCCGACTGCCCTCCAGAACAACTTCCTCCAGCTGATCGAGTTGATCGAGAACGGAGAACCGGACGTCGTTCATCTCAGCTGGCGGGGAAAGCTGAATTAAAGAGCCTGTTGAGGTCCTTGGCCACCTCTGGCGGAACCATGTGCTCGATTGACCCGCCGAAGCGGGCCACTTCCTTCACCACGGAGCTACTTAGAAAGCTGTGGCGTGCCGTGGTGGCCATGAACACCGTTTCTAGATCGTCTGCCAAGGAGCGGTTGGTGTGGGCGATCTGTAGTTCGTATTCGAAGTCACTCATTGCTCGCAGCCCCCTGAGGATCAGGTCGGCGCGATGGGTGACGGCACAGTTCACCGTGAGGCCATCGAAACTGATCACCTCAACGCCGGAGAGATGGCGCGTCGCCGTGCGGATCTGTTCGATCCTTTCCTCGACGCTGAACGCAGGCCGTTTGCTCGGATTGCTGAGTACCGCAACGACCACCTCACCAAACAGGCTCACAGCCCGCTCGATCAAGTCCATATGACCATTGGTGAGAGGGTCGAAACTGCCGGGGTAAAGCGCCCGCATTGGGAATCAGCGATGGGCGGATCCTATGAAGCGGATCGCTGTTTAGATTTCAGCCATCGCAACCGTGCCATGAGCCTCGACGCCGACGCCAAGAAGGTCCTGCTTCGCAAGATCCCCCACGGACTCTTCATCTGCGGCGTGCGCAACGGCGATGACGTGAACGGTTTCACGGCCAGCTGGGTGACCCAGGGATCGTTCGAGCCGCCGTTGGTGGTGATGGGGGTTCGGGCTGACAGCAGCAGTCACGCCATCATCGAGGCCACCGGTAAGTTCTCCCTCAACGTGCTGCGGGCCGATCAGAAGGATCTTGCAGCGGTGTTTTTCAAGCCCCAGAAGGCGCTCGGTGGTCGCTTTGAAGCGGCACCCTTCGAGGAAGGTGATCTCGGTCTTCCCTTGCTCACCGATGCCGTAGGCGGTGTGGAGTGCGAAATCGTGGGTTCGATCAAGCACGGTGACCACACCGTGTTTGTGGGCGAAGTGAAAACAGCGCGTCTGATCGCCGATGGCGAGGCCCTGAACCTGGCCAGCACCGGCTGGAATTACGGCGGCTGAGCTGGCCTGGTGGATGCCGCCTCCGGTGCACCGCTGCTGACGCAGCCCGAGCGTCTTGAACGCCGCCTGAAGGAGATCCCCGCTGAGCCGGGTTGTTATCTGATGCGGGACGGCGACGACCGGATCCTCTATGTCGGCAAGTCGAAGGCGTTGCGCAGCCGCGTGCGCAGCTATTTCCGCAGCCGCCACGATCTGTCGCCACGGATCCGGCTGATGACACGCCAGGTCTGTGAGATTGAATTCATCGTCACCGACAGCGAGGCGGAGGCCCTTGTTCTCGAGTCGAACCTGATCAAGAACCATCAGCCGCACTTCAATGTGCTGCTGAAGGACGACAAGAAATACCCCTACCTCTGCATCACCTGGAGTGAGGCCTACCCACGGATTTTCATCACTCGTCGCCGTCGCTTCCGCAGCCCCCTGGATCGCTTTTACGGGCCCTATGTCGATGTAGGCCTGCTGCGCCGCACCCTGTTTCTGGTGAAGCGGGTGTTCCCGCTGCGGCAACGGCCACGACCGATGTACCCCGACCGCACCTGCCTCAACTACAGCATCGGGCGCTGCCCTGGCGTCTGCCAGGAAAAAATCAGCTCGGAGGACTATCACCGCACATTGCGCAAGGTGGCGATGGTGTTCCAGGGCCGCAGCGATGAACTGCAGCAGCTGCTTCAGGCGCAGATGGAGCGGTATGCCGAGCGGATGGACTACGAGTCGGCGGCCCAGGTTCGGGATCAACTTCAGGGGCTGGATCAGCTCACCGCCGACCAGAAGTTGAGTCTGCCGGATTCCTCTGTGAGTCGGGATGTGCTGGCCCTTGCCTTCGATGAACGCTTGGCAGCCGTGCAGCTGTTTCAGATGCGCGCCGGGAAGTTGGTCGGACGTCTTGGCTACACGGCTGATGCCTCAGGTCTGGAACCTGGACTGATCCTGCAACGGGTGATTGAAGAGCACTACAGCCAGGTGGATTCCGTTGAGGTGCCCCCCGAGCTGTTGGTGCAGCACGCTCTGCCCCAGCAGAAACTGATGGAGGACTGGCTCTCGGAACAGCGCGAGCGTCGGGTGCAGATCCACTGCCCGCAGCGCCAGCAGAAAGCCAATCTGATCGAACTGGTGCAGCGCAACGCGGAGTTTGAGTTGCTCCGCGCCAAGCAAGGTCAGGAGAAGCAGTCGTTGGCCACGGAGGATCTGGCGCAACTGCTGGAGTTGCCTACCCCGCCGCGGCGGATCGAGGGCTACGACATCAGTCACATCCAGGGCAGCGATGCCGTGGCCTCCCAGGTGGTATTCATCGACGGGCTGCCCGCCAAGCAGCACTACCGCAAGTACAAGATCCGCAGCAGCAGCATCCGCGCTGGCCACAGCGACGACTTCATGGCGATGGCGGAAATCATGCGCCGCCGTTTTCGCCGCTGGGCCCGGGCCAAGGCAGAGGGGGTGGATGTTGGTGCCCTGCGTCACAAAGGCGGAAGCGCTCTGCAAACCGACGGCCTAAACGACTGGCCCGATGTGGTGATGATTGATGGCGGCAAGGGCCAGCTCTCCGCCGTTATGGAAGCCCTGCGCGAGCTTGATCTGCACGAGGATCTCAATGTCTGCTCCCTCGCCAAACAGCGCGAAGAGGTTTTTCTCCCCGGCGAAAGCCAGCCTCTGGAGAGTGAACCGGATCAGCTCGGGGTTGTGCTCCTTCGCCGCCTGCGGGATGAAGCCCACCGTTTCGCCGTCAGTTTCCACCGCCAGCAGCGTGGTCAGCGAATGAAGCGTTCACGCCTCTCGGACATCCCCGGACTTGGGCCCAAGCGGGTCAAGGATCTCTTGGCTCATTTCCATTCGATTGATGCCATCCAGCTGGCATCGGTTGAGACCCTGTCCAAGGCCCCTGGCGTCGGCCCGGCTCTGGCCCGCGACATCCACGATTTCTTCCATCCTTCCGACGACGGAACCGACGCTGATCCCAGGACTGCTTTAGAAGAGCAGCCTCAGGAACTCTCCGCATGATCCGTCATCTCTGCATGGCTCTGGCAGGAGTGCTTCTTCTCGCCACTCCGGTCTGGGCGTCTCCCGGACTGTGCACAGGGCCTGTGTGTGCCGACGGCATCACCCGCAGCGCCAAGAACCACTGGCAATTGGTGCTGCGGCTCAACGATCAGCAGGGCCATCGCGAAAAAGTGGTGATGAATTGCCGTGCCGGCCAGCTGAGCCCCATGGAAGGACCCGTGGATCGCGCCTATGCCACCGCCCTGGGTCGACGCGCCTGCCGTCTTGCTGGTGAGGACAGCTGACGGTGGATCTCAGTCTTGTTTTTCCCCATCAGCTGTTTGAGCGCCATCCCGCGCTTCGGCCGGGACGGGCCGTGGCCCTGATAGAAGATCCGCTGTTGTTCGGCACTGATCCCCGCTGGCCGATCCTGGTGCATCGGCAGCGCCTGCTTCTGCATCGGGCCTCGATGAATGCCTATGCCGAGATGCTTCAGGCCAGGGGCTTCACCGTGTTGCGGGTGCTGCAGGGGCAGGCTGCCAGCACGGCTGAGATCCTCGGTGATCTGCTCGATAAGGGCTATAGCTCCTTTCATCTGGCGGATCCAGTGGACGATGTTCTGAACCAACGGATCTCTGCCTTCGCCTCCCGCCACGGCTGCGGTCTGGAGATCGTCGCCAGCCCGATGCTGCTCACCCCAGAAGCCGTCATCGAAGACCATTTCGCCTCCGGCAAGAAGCCCCTCATGGGTCGCTTCTACGAAATGCAGCGCAAGCGACTGGATCTGCTGATCGATCCTGATGGTGGTCCTGTCGGTGGCCGCTGGAGTTTCGATGCCGACAACCGCAAGAAGCTCCCCAAGGGGATCCTGGTTCCAGAGCCCCCTGCCGAACGCTCGAGCGGCTCGGTTGCCTTAGTTGAGGCTGCCCGGAAGCAGCTCATCGGGGAGGGGGTGGCCGGCATCGGCAGCTGGGACGGGTTCCATTACCCAGTCACCCATGGCGATGCAGCCCGTTGGTTAGATCAATTCCTCGAACAACGCCTGCGCCAGTTCGGGGCTTACGAAGATGCGATCAGCACCCAGCACCAGGTGATGTGGCACAGCGTGCTCACGCCGATACTCAACATCGGTCTGCTCACCCCGCAGCAGGTGCTGGATCGAACGCTGGAGCGGGCTGAAGCCGGTGACATCCCCATCAATTCATTGGAGGGATTTCTGCGTCAGATCGTCGGCTGGCGGGAGTTCATGGCGGCGATGTACCGGCGCCACGGGGTGGAGATGCGCAACGGCAATTTCTGGGGCTTCGACGACCGGCCGGTTCCCTCCGCCTTCTACACCGCATCCACGGGTCTACCCCCGATTGATGACGCCATCCGCCACTCCCTGAAGACCGGGTATTGCCATCACATCGAACGCCTGATGCTCCTGGGCAATGTGATGCTCCTCTGCGGATTCCATCCAACCCGGATCTACACCTGGTTCATGGAGCTGTTTGTGGATGCCTACGACTGGGTCATGGTGCCCAACGTCTATGGCATGAGTCAGTTCGCTGATGGTGGCATCTTCACCACCAAGCCCTATCTCTCAGGCTCGAACTACGTTCGAAAGATGTCGGATTACCGCAAAGGCGAGTGGTGTGACACCTGGGATGGCCTGTTCTGGACGTTCATCCATCGCCATCAGGACTTCTTCCGGCGCCAATACCGACTGGCGATGATGGCCCGCAACCTGGACCGCATGGCTCCCGACGTTCTATTGGCCCATCAGCGTCGAGCCGGCGATTTTCTTGACGCGCTCACCTGAACCCTGCGTAAGGTCGCTCCAGATCAGTTGTGTTGATGACGTTTTCGCCCGAGGCCTACCTCTGGTTCAAGACCCTGCACATCGTTGGGGTTGTGGTGTGGTTTGCGGGCCTCTTCTACTTAGTGCGCCTGTTCATCTATCACGTTGAAACGGAGGAACTGGCGCCGGAACTGCAGCAGCCGTTCCGCGATCAGTACACCTTGATGGAGAAACGCCTCGCCAACATCATCACCACGCCGGGGATGGCTGTGGCGGTGTCGATGGCCATCGGGTTGCTTCTGGCCCAGCCCTCCTGGCTTCAGCAGGGCTGGATGCACGCCAAGCTGGGTTTTGTGGCGGCCCTGCTGGCTTACCACGTTTTCTGTTACAGGCTGATGGGCCAACTCCACGCCGGCACCTGTGCCTGGTCGGGTAAGCAGCTGCGCGCCCTAAATGAGCTGCCCACGTTGCTGCTGGTGATCGTGGTGATGCTGGTGGTGTTCAAAACGCAGTTCCCCACCAGCGCAGCGACCTGGTTCATCGTTGCCCTGGTGGTGTTCATGGCAGCGTCCATTCAGTTCTATGCCCGTTGGCGCCGCCTGCGGGCCGAAGCCTCTGCTAAAGCCTGAGATGAGGGTTGAGATGACCCACCCCCTCAAAGCCGTGCTCGAACAGGTGGGACCGTCGAGCTGTCCAACAACGCACAACTTTCACTGCCACACCGTCTGCAGTGACGGCAGCCTCGAACCGATCGAGCTCATCCACCAGGCCACCGAGCGGGGTCTCAAGCACCTGGCGGTGACGGATCACCACAGCAGCCATGCCCATCGGGAGATCCAGGCCTGGCTGGATCAGCAGCGTGTCAGCGGTGTTGAGGTCCCCACGGTCTGGAGCGGCATGGAAATTAGTGCACTGCTGAAGGGGTGCCTCGTTCATGTGCTCGCCCTTGGCTTCGAGCTCAACCACCCTTCGCTCCAGCCCTACAACCGTGGTGATGCCGTCGTCGGTGAACTGCTAAGGGCTGAGGCGGTGGTTAAAGCCATCCATGACGCAGGTGGATTGGCAGTGTTGGCCCATCCCGCCCGTTACCGCCTTGGCCATGACTTGCTGATCGATGAGGCGGCCCGGCTTGGTTTCGATGGTGGTGAGGCCTGGTACGACTACGAGATGCAACCAACCTGGTCAGCTAGCCCGTTGATCTGCGAGGCCATCGATCTTCAGCTGAGCAACCTTGGCCTTTTGCGTACGTGTGGCACCGATACCCATGGAATTGACCTTTGCGGCCGCTAAGTTCATTCCATCTCAGTTCCGGTCGACATGAGCTTCTTGGATCGTCTGCTGAAAAAGGATGCCGCAGATTCCGACTCCACGATTCAGCCGCGCAAGCCAGCGAAGGAGAAGCCAGCCGAGTTCTTTCTTGATGCTGATGCGTCCTCTTCCCTGGGGGATGTGAACTACATGCGCGAGTCGAAGACGATTCGCCGCACCTTCCCCGGCACGGCCGCAAGCCCCGGAACGAAGGAACAGATCATGGAGGTCGCAGCTGAAACCGAGAGGCTTGAAAAGCGCAGCGAAGGCCTTGGGGGTGTGGTCAAGAAGGAGGAATCAATCACCCTCAACGCGGGTATCCCCACACCGGTGAAGAAAACCTTCGCTACGCAGGTGACCACCGAGGAGATGAGCAAGCGCCTCAAGGGCACCGCCATCACTGGTGTGAACACCCCTGCTCCCGCAGATGCTGCTCCCGTCGGCCGCAAAGAAGAGTTGAAGCCCAAGGAGGAACCGGTGGCCAAGGCGGGTTCCGCTGCGCCGTCCTCCAAGCCTGGATCGATCGATCCGTTTCGTCAGATGGTTCGCGACCTCAACAAATAGGTCCACCCCGTTCAATCTGGGCTTCGCTGCTGTTCACCAGCTGTTGCAAGTGGAGCAGCTGCTTTTCAGATGCTGACGTCCAAAGGCCTCGATTTGAGGCCTCCAGCATTCGTTCGGCCATGTCCCTCAGCACCCAGGGGTTGCTCTCCTTAAGGAAGTCGAGGATTCTCGTCTGGCTAAGCCACTGGTCACACAGCGCGCCGTAACACCAATCGGGAACGCGATCGGTGGAGGCGTCGTAGGCAAAGAGGTAGTCAAGGCTGGCTCCCATCTCGAAGGCACCCTTGTAGCCGTGCTGCATCATTCCCTCGATCCATCGGGGGTTGAGCATCCGGCTGCGCATCACCTTGTCCAGTTCCTTTTCGAGCCGGTGCAGGCGAGGCCGTTCGGGGCGGGAATGGTCTCCGAACCACAGTTGCGGCCGTGCTCCTGAAACCTCTTCCACTGCGGCACTGAGGCCCCCTTGGAACTGGTAGTAGTCGTCGGAATCAAGCAGATCGTGTTCGCGGTTGTCCTGGTTGTGGAGCACCACCTGCACCCTGCCCAGGGCCTGCTCGAGACCGGAACGATCAAGGCTGGGGGCAGCGGCACCGTCGTACGACCATTGGCTCCAACTGAGAAAGGCCTGGCCCAGGTCTGCTCGGGAGTCCCATGCGCCACTGTCGATCATGGCTTGCAGACCGGCTCCGTAGGCACCGGGGGGGGATCCAAAAATGCGTCCCTGGTGCCCGCCTTGACGGGTGAGCTCGGCCAGGGGATTCAGTTCATCCGGTTCATCGAGGGCTGCCACCATCGACTGGGCCTGATGCACCCAGCCCACCAACTGGGGGAATGCATCGCGAAACAGCCCGGAGATGCGCAGCACCACATCAACCCGCGGTCGTCCAAGCAAACGGGCTGGAATGACCTCAAGGTCCACCAATCTTCGGGTGGGGCCATCCCAAACCGGTCGAACACCGATCAGGGCTAGCAGCTGAGCGATGTCTTCTCCGCCATTGCGCATTGTTGCTGTTCCCCAGACCGATAACGCCAGATGGCGCAGCGGTTCCCCCTGCTCAAGCAGATGGAGATCCAGCAACTGCTCCGCCGAGCGTCGCCCCAGGTCCCAGGCGGCTTCCGTGGGCAAGCCCCGCAGATCGACGGAATAAAAATTTCGGCCGGTGGGCAGCACATCGGGGCGGCCGCGACTCGGTGCACCTGAGGGCCCCGCAGCGATGCGCTGCCCCTGTATGCCCCGCAGGAAGGCCTCTTTTTCGGCTGAGGCACAACCGTTCAAGCGAGGCCAGAGGTCATCGTGAAGGTTCTGCAGGCAGGGATCCTTCCGGTTCCAGGTCCGGAAGGGTTGCGCCAATCCGTCGCCCTGTTCCCCATGGATGATCCGCCGGACCAACAACTCGGCCTGCTGTTCCAGCCACGCGCAACCATCCCCTACCCGTCGGCAGTTCGCGCCACTCAGCAGCCTCAGGCGGTTCTGATCCGCCTCGGAAAGCTTGTCGCCTTCGTCCTGCTGCCAGGGGTCAAAGCCCAGTTCTGCATGCAGGGCCATGGCCTGCAGCAAGCCGGGCTTCCCATGCCTGGGGGGACGGGCCAGGGCGATCAGCAGCTCGTCGGCGGCTTCTGTCGATGGCGCCACACCAAACCGATGCAAGCCCGTACGTATCTGCGATTCCTTGAGCTCGCAGAGATATGTCTCCGCCTGATCCAGACAGGTCTCCAGCAGCTCCGGTTGGCAGCGAACCTCCGCTTGGCTGGGGATTCCGGGCCAGTTGAGGGAAAGCAGGCTGGAATGCACCGCCTGTTCCAGCACCCGGGTCCGCTGGCCGCCCAGCTGCCGCACCTCCACCAGTTCATCCAGCAGTCCCTCCAACCGTTGCAGCGGTCCGTGCAATCCAGCACGCCCCAAGGGCGGTGTGAGGTGGTCCAGCACCACGGCATGACCACGGCGCTTGGCCTGAGATCCTTCGCCGGGGTCGTTGACGATGAAGGGGTAAAGGTGAGGGATCGGTCCCAGAGCCAGCTCGGGGCTGCAGGCATCGCTCAACCCCACCGACTTGCCTGGCAGCCATTCCGCACTGCCGTGCTTACCCACATGCAGAATCACTTGGGTCTGATGCACGCAGCGCAGCCAGAGGTACTGAGCCAGATACCGGTGGGGTGGCGGCAGATCCGGTGAGTGGAGATCGGCGATCTGATCGGCGTCATAGCCGCGATCCGGCTGGATCAGCACCACCACATGGCCAAAGCGCAGGCCATGAACGGCAAACCCCCTGTTTGGATCCAGGTCGCAGGCGGCTTCTGGAGGTCCCCAACGGGATTCGATCAGGCGTCGAGCCGATTCCGGAACGCTGGTCCACCACTGTTGATAAGTGTTGAGAGGCAGATGATCCAGCGCTGGGCGGTGCTGTCCTTCCGGTGCATTGGTGCGACCGGACAACAGCTGTTGCATCAAGCCATCGCCTGAATCCGGCAAGGCTCCCGAACCGAGGTCATGGCCTGCGTCAGCCAACCAGCGGAGCATCCGCGCCGTGCTGTCTGGCGTATCAAGGCCCACGCCATTGGCTACACGACCGTCGCGCACGGGATAGTTGGCAAGAACCATCGCGATGCGCCTCTTGGCACAGGGGGTCTGTCGCAGCTCCACCCAGCGTCGGCTGTGCTCGGCCAGCCACGCGAGTCCAGATGGATCCGGCTGCAGGCAGGGAATGGCCGTGGCCAGTGGGCCGGTGGTCTGAAGGTGGTCACGAAAACCGCAGGGCCGCGTGGTGATCCGAGCATCCAGCTCCGGCATCACCACCTGCAACGAAAGATCCATCGGATTCAACCCCTGGCTGCTCTCAAGCCACTGGGCCCGGCTGCGGCTGCTGCTGAGCAGTTGCAACACCGGTCGATCGAGCCGATCCCAGAGAGGGCTGCCAAGGCCGGCCTGTTCGGTCTGCACCGAGGCAAAGGACGTGCCCGCAATCACCAGCTCAGCGTTTTGCTGATTCAACAGGTCGTGGACGCCGGCCTGTACCGCCGGGTTTCTCAAGCTGCTGACCCAGAGCAGACAGGGCCGCAGTCTCTCTTTTCGCAGTGCGGCCGTGAGGGCATCCGCCAGAGCTAGGTCTCCGGCCTGAAACTGGGCCCGATACAAAACCACGCCCACCGCAGCCCCGGCTTCATCGCGCCAATCCCAGGGCAACGGATCGGGACAAGGCACCACCGCAACGCTGTCGGGTGATGGGGTAGTGCCCTCCAGCAGAGCCTCGAGAGCTCCGAGGAATCGCCCCATGTTGTCGATGCCGCCTTCCCGCAGCAGTGCCGACAGCTGATCGGCCAGTTCAGGACTGCAGGAGCCCAGCCCATGCAGCTCATTGCTCTGATCAGCCGTTCCGGCAAGGACGATCAATTGTCGCTGTTTTGCTTCGCTGCACCACCGCTGCAGTTGCTCCAGGCCGTAGCTCCAGTGACCACGGCTGCCAAGTAGGCGCACCACGATCAAGTGCGCCGCCTGGGCGGTGGTGTTGAGGTAATGGTCCAGCTGCGCTGGGTGCTCCAGGCAGCTCAGGGGCAACGCCCGGATCCGCTCGTTCCAGGCCTGGTTGCTCGGCAAGCTGGCGTCCAGGCAGCTGATGTCAGTGCCTGCGCTGGTGAGGAACAGCACATCCGCGCCCGGCTGCTCCACGAGCACCACATCTTCCGGTGGGTCCAGACCCGGACAGGTGGCAAGGCGATGCATGACTCCATTCTCCGTGTTGCGGTGCGCGGTGGTGAGAAGATTCAGCGATCGGATCCATCACGGCGATGCATCAGTTCCTGCCCTATGCCTGGTTCAAGGGCCAGTGCGTCCCCTTCGAAGAGGCCAGGATCTCCATTGCTACCCATGCCCTGCACTACGGCACCGGTGCCTTCGGCGGAATGCGCGCCATTCCCGATCCCCAGAACAGCAACACCATGCTGCTGTTCCGTGCTGACCGGCACGCCCGGCGTCTCAGCCAGAGCGCCCGGTTGCTGCTCACGGATCTGAGTATGGAGACGATCCTCTCGGCTCTCACTGCGATGCTGCAGGCCAACAAGCCTGATCAGCCGATCTATCTGCGGCCCTTTGTGTACACCAGCGATCTGGGCATCGCCCCGCGCCTGCACAACATCGAGACCGACTTCCTGATTTACGGACTCCCCCTGGGGGATTACCTCTCTCCGGAGGGGGTGAGCTGCAGGATCAGCAGCTGGACCCGCCAGGAGGACCGCTCCCTGCCGCTGCGCGGCAAGATCTCTGGCGCCTACATCACCAGTTCCCTGGCCAAGACGGAAGCCGTGCAGAGCGGTTTCGACGAAGCATTGCTGTTGAACAGTCGCGGCAAGATCAGTGAAGCAAGCGGCATGAACCTGTTCCTGGTGCGTGATGGTCAGCTGATCACGCCTGGAGTTGATCAGGACATCCTTGAGGGCATCACCCGCGCCAGCGTGATTGAACTGGCCAAAGCGATGGACATCCCTGTGATTGAACGTCCGGTGGACAAAACCGAGTTGTTCATCGCCGATGAAGTCTTCCTTTCCGGCACGGCCGCCAAGGTGACGCCGATCCGTCAGATCGAATCAACGGTGCTGAACGCCAAGCGTCCTGTGATGGATGCCCTGAAGGCCAAGCTCGTGGCGATCACCGAAGGACGAGACCCCGCCTATGAGCACTGGGTGACCCGTATTCCGATCTACTGAATGAACAGTCTGAAGTTCGCCCTGAGCTTTTCTTAAGATCGGTGCTTCCTCGAGGGTGCATGGATGGTGGTGACGCAGGCAGATCGGCAAGCCACCACCTCTGCATTCCTCGAGTACCTGCATGGGCCACAGCGTCCTGTGTTGGTGTTCGACGGCGCCACTGGCACCAGCCTTCAGGGGCTTGGTCTCACTGCGGATGATTTCGGTGGTCCTGACCTGGAGGGTTGCAACGAGAATCTGGTAGTCACCAAGCCGGATGCAGTAAAGGCTGTGCATCGCCAGTTCCTCGAGGTGGGCTGCGATGTCATCGAGACCGATACCTTCGGCGCGGCATCGATTGTGCTGGCGGAATACGGCCTGGAAGAAAAGGCCTTTGAGCTGAACAAGCGGGCAGCTGAGCTGGCCCGGGAAATGGCTGATGAATTCAGCACCCCTGAGAAGCCACGTTTTGTCGCGGGCTCCATGGGGCCCACCACCAAGCTGCCGACCCTTGGCCACATCGACTTCGACACGATGCGGGATTCGTTCCGCGAGCAGGCTGAGGGACTGATCGCCGGCAACGTCGACCTGTTCATTGTCGAAACCTGTCAGGACGTGCTTCAGATCAAGGCAGCTCTTCAGGGCATTGAAGAGGCCTTTGCCGCCACCGGTGA
Source organism: Synechococcus sp. (assembly GCA_047285305.1). Classification (GTDB taxonomy): domain Bacteria; phylum Cyanobacteriota; class Cyanobacteriia; order PCC-6307; family Cyanobiaceae; genus Parasynechococcus. Next base: position 1,553,911 of record JBJBDL010000003.1, on the reverse strand, counting down.
GCGGCGTGCCCTGATGGTTTCGGTCACGATGGAAACCACGGGCACCATGCTCGTCGGCACGGATATCGCCGCTGTGGTGTCGATCCTTGAGCCGTTCCCGATCGACATCCTCGGCCTGAACTGCGCCACCGGTCCTGAGCAGATGAAGGAGCACATTCGCTACCTCTCTGAGCATTCCCCCTTCACCGTCAGCTGCATTCCCAACGCCGGCCTGCCGGAAAACGTTGGCGGGGTGGCCCATTACCGCCTCACGCCAGTGGAGCTGAAGATGCAGCTGATGCACTTCGTTGAAGACCTCGGCGTGCAGGTGATCGGTGGGTGCTGCGGCACCACTCCGGCCCACATCGGCAGCCTTGCGGAACTGGCGCAGGAGCTCAAGCCGGCTGAACGCCCCTCCCGCTGGGATAGCGCCAGCGCGGAGGATGTCCGCCCCAGCCTCAATTACGAGCCCGCAGCCTCATCGATATATGGCGTCACGCCCTATCACCAGGACAACTCTTTCCTGATCATTGGTGAGCGGCTCAATGCCAGTGGCAGCCGCAAGGTGCGCGAACTGCTGGCGGAGGAAGACTGGGACGGGCTGGTGTCGGTGGCCCGAGGGCAAGTGAAGGAAAACGCCCACGTGCTCGACGTCAACGTCGACTACGTCGGTCGCGATGGCGAACGGGACATGCACAAGCTGGTGAGCCGTCTGGTCACCAACGTCAACCTGCCCCTGATGCTCGATTCCACCGAGTGGCAGAAGATGGAGGCGGGCCTGAAGGTGGCTGGGGGCAAATGCATTCTCAACTCCACTAACTACGAAGACGGTGACGAGCGCTTCTTCAAGGTTTTGGAGCTGGCCCGCCGCTACGGCGCCGCTGTTGTGGTCGGCACGATCGATGAAGACGGGATGGCCAGAACGGCCGAGAAGAAGTTCGCCATCGCCCAGAGGGCCTACCGCGATGCCCTCGAGTTCGGCATCCCTGCCCACGAGATTTTCTACGACCCCCTGGCCCTCCCCATCTCCACTGGCATTGAGGAGGACCGGCTGAATGGTCGCGCCACCGTGGAGGCCATCCGGATGATCCGGGAAAACCTCCCCGGCGTACACGTTGTTCTCGGAGTCAGCAACGTGAGTTTCGGCCTGTCACCGGCGGCTCGGATCACCCTCAATTCGGTTTTCCTTCACGACTGCTGTGAAGCCGGCATGGATTCGGCCATCGTCAGCCCCGCCAAGATCCTCCCGTTGATCAAGATCAGTGATGACCACCAAAGGGTGTGTCGAGATCTGATCAATGACAACCGCCGTTTTGAGGACGGCATCTGCGTCTACGACCCGCTCACCGAACTCACCAAGCTGTTTGAGGGAGTTAGTACCAAGGAAGCTCGTGCATCAGGCCCATCGCTTGCAGATCTGCCGATTGAGGAACGGCTCAAGCAGCACATCATTGATGGTGAGCGCATCGGCCTGGAGCCCTCACTTGATGAGGCGTTGCAGACCTACCCCCCTCTGCAGATCATCAACACCTTCCTTCTGGATGGCATGAAGGTGGTGGGTGAATTGTTCGGCAGTGGCCAGATGCAGCTCCCTTTCGTGCTTCAAAGCGCCGAGACGATGAAATCCGCCGTGGCTCACCTCGAGCCGCACATGGAAAAAAGTGAGGGCGAGAGCACAAGCAAGGGCAAGTTCCTGATCGCCACGGTGAAGGGCGATGTCCACGACATCGGCAAGAACCTCGTGGACATCATCCTGACCAACAACGGCTATGAGGTGATCAACCTGGGCATCAAGCAGAGCTGTGAAGCCATTGTTGAGGCCCAACGTGAACATCAGGCCGATTGCATCGCCATGAGCGGTCTGCTGGTGAAGTCCACGGCCTTCATGAAGGACAACCTCCAGGCCTTCAACGAGGCGGGGATCGATGTTCCTGTGATCCTCGGCGGTGCGGCCCTGACGCCACGCTTTGTGCAGAAGGACTGTCGTGAGGTTTACGACGGCAAGGTGATTTACGGCCGTGATGCCTTCGCTGATCTGCGCTTCATGGATGCATTGATGGATGCGAAGCGCAGCGACAACTGGACCAACACCAAGGGCTTTCTTGCTGATGCGCCCCAAGGGGTGGGCCTGGATGAAGAGTCCATAACTTCCAAGAACGCTGAGGAGACGTCTACCTCCGCCTCGGATGCACCGGCAGCGGATCTGCCGCCGGTGAGCTCAGATCGCTCCGATGCCGTCCCCGCTGAACCCGCACCGGTGCCGCCCTTTCTCAGCTCTGCGGTGATCACTGAGGCCGACATCGACATCGCCGAGGTCTTCCACTACCTCGACCGCAATGCTCTCTTCGCTGGCCAGTGGATGCTCCGCAAAACCAAGGAGCAGAGTCGGGATGACTACGAGGCGATGCTTCAGGAGAAGGCAGAGCCGGTGCTGCAGGAGTGGATGCAGCGCTGCATCAACGAGTCACTGTTGACCCCCCGGGCGGTGTACGGCTACTTCCCTGCGGGACGCGATGGAAACACCCTTCGTGTGTTCGATGCCGATGGCACGCGGGAACTCGGGTGTTTTGAGCTTCCCCGTCAACGGTCTGGCAACTGCTACTGCATTGCCGATTTCTTCAACGATCTGGACGCTGAGGGACGCCCGACCGACGTGCTGCCGATGCAGGCCGTGACTATGGGCCAGAAGGCCTCTGTGGTGGCACAGGAGCTGTTCAAGGGCGATCGCTACAGCGATTACCTGTACTTCCACGGCCTTGCGGTGCAGATGGCCGAAGCGATGGCCGAATGGGTGCACGCCCGGATTCGCTCGGAACTCGGTTTCGCAGATCCAGCTGGCATGGCCCTGCGGGATGTGCTGGCGCAGCGGTACCGCGGTAGTCGGTACTCCTTCGGTTACCCAGCCTGCCCGAATGTGTCTGACTCCAGGCAGCAGCTGGAATGGCTCGGCGCTGAGCGGATCGGCTTGAGCATGGACGCCAGCGATCAGCTCGAACCGGAGCAGAGCACAACAGCATTGGTGGCGCTCCACTCCCAGGCGCGTTATTTCAGCGCCTGAGTCCTGAGGGGCGTCCCATAGCCTGAGGCGCCCTGTTTGTGTTCACCATGGCCATTGCCGGACCGGATGGTGTTGATGCCGCCATCAAAGCTGGTGTGGATCTTGATGGAAGTCAAATCCCTGAAGCGATGCTCGCTCTCTACAACCAGGTGATGGATCTGGAAAGTCAGCGCCCCCGCAGCGGCGTCCTCAAATCGATGCGCAACCGGGTGGTCAAGACCGGAGCCAAGCATTTCGACAAGGAAACGCTCAATCAGAGGCTGCTTGAGGCCGGATGGGACGGTCTGAAGGACAAGGAGATCGCTTTCTTCTACGGATGATCTCCTGCTGACGGAGAAGCTACCTCTGCCGGGCTCAGTCCTGGCAGAGCTTCTCCATCGTGTCGATCACTTCTTGCTGGAACGATTCCAGGGCACTGGACTCGCTTAGATCAAGGCCTTCGCCAGCGGCGTTCTGGGCCAGGTCCTGGAAATGAAAGGCTCCCTCTCCATTGGCAAGGAACTCGATCGCCGAGCTTTCACCGCTCTCGCGAAACGCATCGCAGAGCGCCAGAAAAGCAGCGTCTTCAGTGAACTCCCAATCCATCGAGTGGACATGACTGAATGACCTTTAACCCGCTCCCCCAGGGGTTCGTCAACCGTCTGAAGTCAAAATGTGCCAGTCCTTGGGCAGACTCCCCCTCGAGTGAGCGTTCAGATGTCCAGCAGCAGCCCCGATTTTCCGCCAGCCAAGAACGTTCTTGGTGACCCACTGCAGAGTTGCAGTTGTGAGCCGATGACGGGTTGGTTTCGCAATGGTCTCTGCCAAACCGATCCATCGGATCTCGGCCAGCACAGCATCTGCTGCGTGATGACCGAGCAATTTCTCAGTTACAGCAAAGCCCAGGGCAATGACCTGAGCACGCCGATGCCCGCTTTTCAGTTCCCGGGCTTGAAGCCAGGAGACCACTGGTGCGTCTGTGCACCGCGCTGGAAGCAGGCCTACGACGATGGCGTCGCACCGCTGGTGCGCCTTGAGGCCACGGAAGACACAGCTCTGACGGTTGTGAGCCTTGACCAACTGAAACAGCACGCTCACCAATCGATCGACTGACCGTCCCAGGCGAGAAAAGCTCCTGATTGTTCCGGGGTCTGTTGCAGCAACACTTCAACTAACTGACTCGCAGCCCGTTCTGGAGTGAAAAGTTTGTCCGGTGCCACGAAGCTCTGGAATGGACGAGAAAGGCCTGTGTCGGTCGTGCCGGGATGCAGCAGGCTCACGGTGGCCAACGGCCAGCGGCGGGCCCATTCAATGCTCAGGCAGCGCAGCAGCTGGTTCTGAGCCGCCTTGGCCGCTCTGTAGCCGTACCAGCCCCCGGTGCGGTTGTCGCCAATGCTTCCCACGCGAGCGCTGAGGCTGGCGAAATGAAAGGGTTGATCCCGCTGCAGCAAGGGCTCGATCGACTTGGCCAGCAGGATCGGAGCCATGGCGTTGATGCCGAATTGCTGTTCCAACTGAGAACGATCGATCTGTTGAAGACGTTTTTCCGGTTGAAGCCCAGGACCGTGCAGGCGGCCGCTGCAGTTGAACACCAAACGCAGGGGGAGCCCCTCGGCACGCAGTCTTGGGCTCAGACCATCCAGATCACTGTCGTTCTCGAGGTCCAGTTGCAGTGAGGACGCTGGAGGTCCATGACGTCCAGCGCTCAGCACCTTCAGATCAGGGCAGGTCCGCTTCAGTTCTGCTGCCACCGCCGCTCCGATCCCACCGGGGCCAACCACCAGAGCCAAGCCAGCCCAAGTGTTCGGAGCTTCTTCGACCATGTGAACTTGCTGCGAAGAAGAGACCGTCTAGCGGAAATCAGGCATCATCGGCTGGTGGCTCTGACAGCAGTTCCGGTGCCGTTCTCGGCAGGTACTACGCAGGAGCCTCGCTGGCACGGTTGACATGGCATGACCAGTGAACTGCTTCGAAAAGCGATGGAGGTCACGGTTGAAGCGACCGCATCCGGAGCTCTAGTGCCGCTCGACACCTCATTGACCCACCTGATCGGGGAAAGAGGTTGTCGCTTTGAGTTGCGCCATCTCCTCAGCGCCACACCAAAACACCTTCGAGCATCGGGTCCAAAGCCGAATCCGTTTCTCCCCTGGGATCAACGTCTGGAGGTTGACCGGATCGGTGAATCCCACGTCGTGATCCTGAACAAATATCCCGTTCAGACCTCACACATGTTGCTCATAACCCAGGACTGGCAACCCCAGACCGGTTGGTTGTCCATGGAGGATTGGCGCTCCCTCGCCTCGATTGATGCCACGACGACGGGTTTGTGGTTCTTCAACAGCGGGCCTGATGCCGGAGCAAGTCAGCCGCATCGACATCTGCAGTTGTTACCGCGATCAGAAGGGGAGCGGATCTGTGCTCGGGACGATTGGTTCCGTTCCTGTGCGGCTGGCACAACCACTTCTGCTCAGGACCCTCTGTTGCGCAGTGCACGGGTCGCAGCGATTAGCTCAACCCTGACAGGTGAAATACTTCAAGCGCTGTATCTCTCTCTGGCTGAAGACATTGGTCTAGGGCACCCCAGCATCGATGACTTCCCGCGAGGGGCTTACAACCTGTTGCTCACACGACAGTGGATGGCCATGGTTCGCCGCAGCAGGGAGGGACTTCGCGGCTTCAGTGTCAACGCCCTCGGCTTCGCTGGATCCTTGTTGAGCACCGCAGCTTCCGATCGTCTATGGATTCAGCGTTCAGGACCAGAGGCCCTGCTTCAAGCTGTTGTTGACACGCAGGGGCAGGGCTGAAAAATTCAGTGATGGCAGGGATGTCTTGGCTCGCTTCTCTCGGCCAAGGCTGGAGATGCAACTCATAACCAACCTTCCGACAAAACCTGCCTTGACAATCGGAACCGTCAAATTCAGTACAACTGGCATCTGGTTCGCCCCATAGCCCGTCATTACGCCCAACAGACAGGCCTAGAGAGCGACGATCTTCTCCAAGTGGGGTGTCTTGGACTAATCAAGGCCTACAACCGCTACGACGCCCAGCGGGGGGCTCTCTTTCCAAGCTTCGCCAAGGCGCACATTCGGGGAGCCATTCTTCACTTCCTTCGCTACAGAGTCGGAGTGATACGACTCCCTAGGGCCTTAGAAGAACTGGCCATGCAGATGGTACGCAGATCAGAGGTCTCTTCTCTGAGTTCAGCCGATGCCCTGGTGGTTGACCGCTACCGCAGCAAGCAGCACTGGGTGGAGTTCAACGACGACCTTCTCGACGAGACACCGCAAGTGTTGGATCTGGTCGAACGAGCAGAGGCCTGGACAGGGGGAACAAGCTATTCCTCAACCTTGAGAAGGACAAAAAATGTGCCCTGCAGATGGTCGCCATCGATGGGATGAGCCTGAGGCAAACAGCGCAAATACTTGAGGTTTCAGCGATTACGGTTCAAAGGCTCGTGAAACGCGGCCTTAACACCATCACGATGAAGTTGAACGCTGTTCAGCCGGACGCCTGAGCGTCGCGATCTATCTGTTCCTGGAGAGTTTTGATGGCGGCATTTAGTGCCGACAGCTGCCGTTCAGCACCATCACGCCAGAAGCGCAGCATCGACAACTTCCGTTCTTGATGTTGGCGACGCAGGCTCGTGTGATCGGTGCTGGGGCTGCAGCAGAACGGAGGAAGCATGTCAGCGTCGACGTTGAGAACATGCTGACCGATTTTCAAGCTTGGTGTGACTCACCAATCACTTGGCTGTCTCAGAACGTGGAACTACGGTGAATTGAGAGCATCCACTTCGTTGTGTCGACGACGTTCCGCACACCACAACAGCAAGTTGCATGAGTCTCAGGCGAATCCCGGCATTAGTCTTGACCTGCGTCTCGCTTGCGGGCTTTGAGTTTGGTCTTCAGCGCAGCGCTGAGGCATTTGTCGCCCTGATGGCAGGTCAGAAGGCACGACCTCTCAACGGCACCTTCAACAACGTTCCGGTTCTTCATTCCAATCAACCGGAGATCGTCACCGGGCCAGGAATCCTGGTGAATACAGCTGCGGGCTCTGCCATCGCTGCAGAGACGAACCAGGCGCTTCGTAACGCTGCCCACACCTTTAACGGTGAGTTCGGCGTTCACATGCATCACAAGTACTACCCCAAAGACCAAGCCAAGCTGGGGGGCCGTCGATCCAGGGGCTTGATGACCCTGGCTCTGATCGCGACGAATCTCGGATCAAGTCCGATCACACTGAGGTTCGATCGAGGCTCCGTCAAAAACAGTTTTGAAGCGCCTTATCACCCGAATCATTTGATGGGAGTCAAACCCCTCGGAAAGCGTCCTTGGAACACAGGACCAGGCGATGCCACCGCCGTTCAACTGCTGCGCGGTGAATTGGACCGAAAATTACCCGAACAGGTCGTGATCCCGGCAGGAGGGCAGAGGGTGGTGGTGCGAACTGTGCTCCCTGCCCGTGGCATTGCCAACGGTCTGCTGAGAGGACGCAGCAACGGTCCTTTCACGATGGCTGTCGTTGCCGCCGAGGAATCAGCACAGGATGCCGATCTTTTCGCGGTGCTGCAGTCGGGGCGACTTGCACCGGGGAGGATTTATCTAAACCGGATTCGCGAGATTCAGCTGGGTCGTGTTTTCTCCAGGGTTGCCGGCGTTGCCCTGGGCGATGCCTACAAGGCTGAGATCAGCCATGACCTCAACCAGGGGCCACTGCACGTGCCACTGACCAGCACGAAGCGGCATCATTTCGGCACCAGTGATGTTCAGGTCAATCCGTTGATCACACGGATGATTGATTCAGCTCTGCACAACGTCGGCACATATGGAGTTCACTACGACGTGACCCTCAATGTTTCTGGTGTAGGGCCCCATCAACTGGTGCTGAGTCACCCGGTTGTGTCTGGCAAGAAGACGTTCACAGCCTTCCGTGGATCTCTGCAGATTCTTCAGGATCGAACCCTTCAAGAGGTTCACGTGGGCATGCGCTCAGGGGAGAGTCTGGCCCTGGCTGAACTCAACCTGGTGCAAGGCAAACGCAAGGTGGTGAAGGTGAGATTGGTTTATCCGGCCGATGCCACCCCAGGCCATCTCCTCAGTGTTGTCCCCGTTCAGCAGCTGGCCATGCTTCATCGCCGCAAGCAACATCAGCAAGACGCTCAGGTCAAAAGCGCGGACACTAAATCCCGCATGGTGGGGCCCCAGACTGCTCCTCCCCCGCCTGAAGCCAAGCCTGTTGTTGTGAATCCTGCACCTGTCAATCCAGCGTCTGTAAGGCCGGTTCCTTTGATGCCGGCTGTGGTGCCTGTCGACCGTCCCAGTTACGGCGATGTGATTCGATCTCAGCAGCAGTGGTTGCTCCAGCTTCAGGGTCGATAACCTGCCCAAAGGTGGATTGAACTTTTGAGCGGCGAGGACTCAAAACGTCAACGCATCTCTGTGGAGATGTCAGAGCCCATGGTCGCGTTGATTGACCAGCTCAAGGGTGAATACGGAGCTCGTTCCCGTGGCCGGGTTCTCGAAATGCTCCTCCAGGATTTGCTCGACCCTGGGGATGCAGCGTCGGATCCAGAGGTCGATCCTCTTAAGGGCGATGCTGAACCAGCGGTCTCCAGTCGCCCCGATGAGGTCACCAGTCTTGTTCTGATCTCAACGGGCAACCAACAACAAGGGGTTGAAGATGCTCCAACCTCAGCCTCTGGGCTTCCTTCGGGGGGTGGCTCTTCAGGCATCGACTTGCCTGGGTTCGTCAGCAAACGCACCAGTCAGTTGAAAGCGACGCTTCGCTCTCCGCAGCAACGCGATTCCCCTCAGAACGACCCCCTTGTCTCAACGGTGGACCCCACTGATCTAAGAGAGGCCAGTGCTGCCGCCGAAGAGCACTGGAGGTCCCTCTATGGCCAACCACCGGGCCCAACAGTGATTGAAGCGGCCATGACCTGGCTTGCCCGTGATGTCTGGTCCAGCACCGATACCAGTGATGGGCGTCCATTCACCTGGTCGGCTGCGAATGCAGCCGTTGAGACGCTGTGTGCCAGCTGGGAGTCAAGCGATCCATCGCTGGGTCGGGTGATGGTCGTGGCTGGCGCTCTTGAGGATCCCTTTGCAACATCCTCATTGGCGGAACGTATGCCGACCCTGATCCGCCGCTTTGTGAACCGTTTCCGCCGCAGCAGACAGGTCACCTCCTTCGAAACCCTTGAGTCAACAATGACGGTGCATGGGGCTCTCAAGCTGTTGGGCTTATCAACCCAAGCAGGGACTTCGGTCACTTTGAGCTCCATTCGTGAGGCTTACAAGCAACGGGCGCTTGAAGAACATCCCGATGCGGGTGGTTCCACCGACGCGATGCGCCGACTCAATGAGGCCTATCGGTTGTTGCGTGAGCTGTACAGAAATCGTTGATCACTTATCCCTGTTGGGACGCGTAATAGGACTAGGACCGTGTCTTGATTGAGACGTGCGCGTTATGGCTCGTGACCGGCGCCGTGGCTGCGAACAATCAACCAAGCACTTAGGGCCAAGATGGCCACCGACCCATTTAGCGCCAAAAGATCAGTGGCGTTGTTCACCTCGAAGCCGATGGTCTGTTTGAACGCAGCGACAATCATGCCCACAACAATCACATTGGAGAGATTGTTTTTCAGGTTTTGAAGGCTGTTCACCGAGAGAATGTTGGTGTGCTGCTCCTCGCCACCCTCCAGGCGTGGATCAAGATCTGAGATCACAAGCTCATCGATGCCACAGCCAAAGATCAGCAGGGCGATGCCGATCACGAAGTAATCAAATCCCTCCACCATCTGGGCGATGGTCTTGGCGGCAGCGCTTTTGGCATTGAAGAGCAGGCGCATGGTCACAAGGAAAGCATAAAGATTTCACCCACCTCAATCACGAGGCAGCCAACGCTTCCGAGCAGGCTCAGCGCCACCGTGAGGATGCTGATCAGCCGGAATCCGAGTCAAACCGCCGTTCAATCCATCGCGCGGCCATTGTCCAATCCGATCATCCGTTCGCGGTCTGATCAACAGATTCTCAGGTCTTGCCTGCGACACGTTACAGGACCCAGCGAGAGTCTTATCTGCGACTAGCACTAATCCTCAAGATTTAAAAAATTGGTGGTTTTTGTTTGCTGTGCACGTGATTTGTTGCGTCGGCCTTTATTGTCCAAAAAACTATTTTCTTGATGGTTTTGCCTGCAGTCCACGGCCAGTCCAGTGGATAACTGTGACTGATGTAACCCACTGAAAACAGGGTTCTTCAGGCCTGCGTACCTGCTGTAGACACAGGTACGCAGGTTAATCGGCGGATTTGAAACCCTTATCGGTCCAATGAAAGCTCAATCTCTGGCTGATTAGCTGGGAATTTGTACGTGACTCGTTTCTTGTCTCGAATGGGCATGCAGAGACTGTATAGCTACCTCTTACATCTCGTCTGAGACCCGTTCCAGGTCTGATGGCAAGTCTTATCTAAGACGAGTAGGCAATAAAAAACCGGGCTCGAAGGCCCGGCTCTTTGAGGGTGTCGCACTTTGAATCAGGTCGACGTCTGCATGCCCTGAATCAAGAAGTCGAAGTAAGGAGATGCGAGCTTCACCTGTTGTTCCGACAACAACGATAGGGAGGCTTCCTTCATGCACTTCATGGCTTCAACCATGCCGGGCATCGGAACACCGAGGCTGTTGTACATCTCGCGAGCGCCCACCAGGCCGATCTCCTGGATCATTTCGGTGCTGCCGGCCAGAACTCCGTAGGTGATAAGACGGAGGTACCAGCTGTAGTCGCGCAGGCACTGGGCCCGCTGGCGCTGACCGTAGGCATTACCGCCAGGTGCGACGTACTCGGGTTTGCGACCAAACAGTTGCTTGGCGGATTCGTCGACGATCTTCTTTTCGTTCTCGGTCAGAACCTTGACCACAGAAACGCGCATGGCGCCTTGGTCAAGAAAATCCACCATGGTGCGGAGTTCTCCGCTGGTGGGATACCGCAGATCGTCATCGGCCTGGAGGATGAGATCCCGGACAACGCTCATGGAACTGGGCAGGCTTCGTGGAGTTTAGTGGTCTCTACCCGCTCACCTGACCCATCACAGTCCGGGTGTTACGCCATTGCAATGGCAGGGAATCGAGAGCATGACCAAAGTCGACAGCCCGAACAGCAGTGAACCGCGGCCTGGGCTCACGATTGAGCTCGAGGCTGTTGACCTGGATCGCGACGGCAAGGGTTTGGCCCGTTGGAACAACTGGGTGATCGTCGTTCCTGATCTCTTACCGGGGGAGCGCGCCACGGTTCAGCTGCAGCAACGCCAAAAATCGCGCTGGTTGAGCCGTCGGGTGGATCAGATCACGTTCTCCGCAGATCGTCGCCGACCTCCCTGCATCCTTGCCGATGACTGCGGTGGGTGCACCCTCCAACGCCTGGATGACCCCGCCCAAACTCGTTGGAAAGCCCAGCAGATTCAACAGACCATGCAGCGCATCGGGGGGATTGACGTTGGCCCTGCGCCCACGCTTGTTGATGCGGAACGCTCCTTCGGTTACCGCAACAGGGCCTTGATCCCGCTGAAAAGAGACCAGAACGGACGCTTAAAGGCCGGCTACTTCCGACCGAAGACCCACAAGATCGTCAACCTGAACCATTGCCCGGTGCTTGATCCACGCTTGGACGCGTTGGTGGAACCTCTCAAGAAAGACCTGGATGCAGGGGGGTGGCCGGCCGATCATGACCTGCTCGAAGCTCAGGGTCTGCGCCATCTCGGGCTTCGTCTTGCCAGCGCCACCGGAGACGTGTTGATCACGCTGATCAGCAGCCATGCTGAGCTTCGAGGCCTTGAGGACCTCGCTCAGAGCTGGGTGGAGCGTTGGCCCGCGGTGAAAGGGGTCTGCCTCAACCTTCAACCCAAGGCCAACAATCTTGTTCTCGGTCGAACCACCCATTGCCTCGCCGGTGTTCCCACCATTGAGGACGAGTTCTGCGGCATCAAGCTCGCCCTAAGCAGCACAACATTTGTTCAGGTGAATACGCCTCAGGCGGAACGGATCGTTCAGCGGCTCATAGACTGGCTTTTGTTTCAGTGCGCCGGCGCACGGGTGGTCGACGCTTATTGCGGCGTAGGAACCATTGCCCTGCCCCTGGCCAAGGCCGGTTTTGATGTTCAAGGTCTGGAACTCAACCCCGACTCGGTAGAGCAGGCCCGGCTGAATGCCATGCACAACGGCCTCTCCTCCCGCTGTGCCTTTGATGCCGGCGATGTGGCAGACCTGCTCGCTGCAAAACTGGAGGACTGCCATGCGCTGGTGTTGGATCCACCGCGCCGGGGTCTCGATCGACGCGTCGTGGACAGCGTCCTTGAGCGGTCTCCAGCTGTGCTGGCGTATCTCAGCTGTGACCCCGCCACCCAGGCACGGGATCTGAAAGCATTGCTCGTCCCATCAGGCACTTACGAGCTGGAGATGCTTCAGCCCGTGGACTTCTTCCCCCAGACAACGCATCTGGAATCGTTAGCGCTGCTGAAACGCGTTAGCTCCTGAGCTCAGCCTGAAACTGCTTGCTCAAAGCGGCACGCACCTTGTCGTGAACAGGCTGAATTTTGTCGTCGGTGAGGGTTTCGTTCTTGCCGCGATAGCGCAGACGGAAGGCCTGGCTCACTTTGTTGTCGCCAAGCTGCTCGCCCTCAAAGCGATCCACCAGTTCCACCTGCTCCAGAAGAGGTTTGCCCGCCTTGCGGATGGCTTGGATCAGATCGGCAGCTGCACTGGATCGGTCGACGATGACGGCAAGATCCCGCTCGCTGAAAGGCACGGTTGGGTAGGGCTTGAAGGATGGCGTCCAGCGGTTGCTGCGGGTGGCGGCATCAAGCAGTCGCGCAAGGTCGAGTTCGAACAGATAGGTGGCTTCAGGAAGATCGAGCTCTTCAGCCATGGCTGGGTGAAGCTGACCGAAACAACCCAAGGGGCGTCCCTCCAACACCAAGGTGGCGGCCCGACCCGGATGCAGTCGTGCATCGTCCGTCAGGCGACGGTCAGACAGTTCCAGCTGCAAGGCCTCCATGACCCTTGTGAGAACGCCACGGGCCTGGTAGTAGTCGGGCGCCTGCGGCTTGCCGCTGGTGGCCCAGGTAGAGAGGCGTCGATCTCCGCAGATCACGCCACCCAGAACGGCGGTCTGGCTTACGGCTTCCGATGATCCGCTGTAGGTGCTGCCGATCTCAAAGACAGAGCAACCCCGCTGCGATGCCTTCAGATTGCGAACACAGATCTGCAGGTGCTCTTCCCAGAGGTTCGTGCGCAGATGGCTTGTGTCGGCCAACAACGGATTGCTGATGGCGATGCGCTGTTCCTGCTCGGAAGCCGGAACGAGAGACAGGGTGGTGACCTCCTGTAGCCCTGTGGAACAGAAAAGCTGCCGCAGGCGCCGTTCCGCCTTCTGGCGCGGTGTGAGGGCACCAGGCTCCAGAGGATCCGGCAGGTGTGCCTCAAACCGATCGAAGCCCACAAGACGAGCCACCTCCTCGATCAGATCAACTTCACGTTGGAGGTCTTGCCGTCTCGAGGGCGGTGCAATCACCTGCCATCCCTGCTCATGCGCTAAGAGCTGGCAACCAAGGGCTGTCAGGCAGTTTTCGATGCTGGTGTCATCCAGATCCTCCGAGCCATTGGCAGCATCGAGGGGGCCAAGCAGTTGATGGAGGGCACTGCGCCTCAACAGCACCGGTTCCGCTTCTGCGGGACCGTTACCGCCCACCCAACGGCCTCTCACAGAGCAGGAAAACTCCTGACTCAATAAGGCCGAAGCACGGGCTGAACAGGGCAGGGTCATTTCTACCGGCAACCCTTTTTCGAAACGGCTGCTGGCATCCGTGCGCAAGCCCAAGGCCCGGGCCGACTGACGAACCCTCGGCGATGCAAACAGAGCGGATTCAAGCCAGATGTTCCGGGTTCTGTCGGTCACCCCACTCTCGAGACTCCCCATTACACCTGCGACGGCGATAGGTCGGTCATGGCAGGTGACGACCTGCACACGGCTATCGAGGCTTCGCTTCTGATCATCCAGACCAACGAAGATTTCCCCATCGCGAGCGGAACGGACCGCAAAACTCTTGGCTTCAACCGGTTGCCCGGTCAGTTGTTCCAGCGCATCGGCATCAAAGGCGTGGAGGGGCTGCCCCTGTTCCAGCATCACCAGATTGGTGACGTCAACCACCGCATTGACGCTGTTCACGCCACCACGCTCGAGGCGCTGCTGCAACCAGGTGGGTGAGGGCTTGGAGCCGTCCACACCCTCGATCTTGGTGATCGAATAAAAGCAGCCGTCAAGTTCTGTTTTCAGCGGAGTGTTGCTGGGTTCCAGATCCAGCTCGGGCAGGCTCAAGCTGCCACCGGTCAGGGCCGCCACCTCGCGAGCGATACCCACCATGGAGAGGCCGTCGGGGCGATTGGCGGTGATGGCCAGCTCCAGAACGATGTCGTCGAGTCCCAACAGCGGGGCCACAGGCGACCCGTTGGGCGGTAAGGATTTATCCAGCTCATCAAGGATGGCGATTCCGTCGGATTCCTCCATCAGGCCCAGCTCGGTCAGGGAGCAGATCATTCCGTTGCTGGCAACACCCCGCAATTCACCGGCTTTGATCGTCAAGCCAACGGCGGGGAGGGTGGCTCCGACCATGGCCACCGGCACATGGATGCCGGCACGCACGTTGCCGGCACCGCAGACGATCTGGATGGGGTCTTGAGCTCCAACGTCCACTCTGCAGACGCTGAGCTTGTCGGCGTTGGGGTGTTTCTCCCGTTCCAGCACATGGCCGACCACCACGCCATGGGCCCGAGCGCTGAGGTCATCAACGTCGTCCACCTCAAAGCCCGCCATCGAAAGACGCTCGGAGAGATCTTCCACGGACTCATTCACCTGAACCAGCTGCTTCAGCCAGGAGATGGATACCCGCATCGGATCTAAGCCAGACAGCGCGCGATCTTAGGAAGTCCCCCCTGGGAGAGCTGCTCTGATCCTGTCGGGTCAGGGGGTAAGCTCGATGTTTGTCAATTCGCTTCGCACCTGCGGCGCAACGTCCTTTATGGCCAAGAACAAGGGCGTCCGGATCGTGATCACCCTCGAGTGCACCGAATGCCGGTCCAATCCCGCCAAGCGTTCACCCGGCGTGTCTCGCTACACGACGGAAAAGAACCGCCGGAACACCACCGAACGGCTGGAGATCAAAAAGTTCTGTCCCCACTGCAACAAGGCCACGCTCCACAAGGAGATCAAGTGACCTTGCAGGTCCGTCTTTCCTCCATCCGTTCCTGATTCATGTCCAGCTCCTTCTTCAAGAAGCGTCTTTCGCCGATCAAGCCCGGTGATCCCATCGATTACAAGGATGTGGATCTTCTCAAGAAGTTCATCACCGAACGCGGCAAGATCCTTCCCCGTCGTCTCACCGGCCTTACTGCCAAGCAGCAGCGCGATCTCACCAACGCCGTCAAGCGTGCTCGCATCGTTGCCCTTCTGCCGTTTGTGAACCCCGAAGGTTGATCCTCCGGCGTTGAACAACTCAATCCAAACCGGGGACACCGTCGCGGTAGTTCTCAAGGGTTCTCCTCTTTTCGGCCGTCTTCTGTCCATCAAGGGCAGCAAGGCGGTTCTTTCTTTTGGTGGTCAACGTTGTGACCAGGGCCTGCCCCTGCGCGACTTGATTCCTATTGATCCCGAACATCGCTTCATTCACAGTGATCTTCCTGCACCTCAGCAGGTGCAGGACAGTGCTCCATCGGCACGGGCTGTTGTGGAGGCTTGGCAGCTGTTGGAAACGGATCAACCGGGGGGATCAGCTCGACTGAGCCTCTGCGAGCTGGGCGAGTTGGTGTTGACCCCGTTCAACCTCGCTGGGCTGGCTGCGCTATGGGCCTGGCTGCATGGGAACCAACAGTTGTTCCGCTGGCGTCGTGACCGTTTGATCCAGCCACTATCCCGCGAAGAGAGGGCCATCCTTCGGCGCCAACGCCGAGCTGAGCGGCAGGCGCAACAGCATGAACACCGACAGCTCGCGTTGCTTCGGGCTGAGCGAGCCCTTAGCGACGATGAACGCCTGGAGCTGGACCCGGTTTGGGACGAGCGCTTCAGCCACTGGATTCAGTTGCTGAAAGACAATCCCGCTGCAGTGGGTTCCGACCTTGATCTCCAGCAGTGGTCGGCAGCGTTGTCGATTGGATCGGATGCCGCCGATCTGCGGCAGTGGTTAATTGTCCGTGGGTTGCTCGATCCAAATGAGCCCATTGGCCTGCGGGGCAGCGTCTGGTCTCGCAGTTTTCCTCCTGATTTGGTGGAGGAAGCGAATCGTCTTGTAGCTCTGTCGAATGAAGAGCTACCTGGGGATGCGCAACGCATCGACCTCACTCACTTGGCCACCTACAGCCTGGACGATGCGGGTACCCGAGAAATTGATGACGCGCTCTCGCTGGAGCGTCGTGATGGCGTCGATTGGATCTGGATCCACATCGCTGATCCAAGCCGTCTGATCGACATTGACTCACCCCTTGATAAGGAAGCCAGACGTCGAGCCACCAGTTTGTATCTGGCAGAGGGTGTGATGCCGATGCTCCCTCTGGTGCTGGCGGCCGGTCCCCTAAGTCTTCGGGCTGGCCAGCGTTGTGCAGCCGTGAGTCTGGCCGTTCGCCTTGATGACGATGGTGCCGTGGCCGAACAACGGATTGCGCGCAGCTGGATCCGACCCCGCTATGGCCTCACCTACACCGATGGTGATGAGCTGATCGAGTTGGCACCCCCAGGCGATGAAGCCCTCTCGGATCTCTCGGGACTGATGATGTTGCGCATGCGCTGGCGCCAATCCAAAGGAGCCGTGATGTTTGACCGGCCTGAAGGACGCTTCCGGCGTAGCGATGGGGCCTTGACGCTTCAGGTGATTGACCCTTCACCCTCCCGCCTGATGGTGAGTGAAGCGATGCTGCTGATGGGGGCTGTTGTGGCCAGCTTTGGGCAAGAGCACAGCCTGCCGTTGCCCTTCCGCAGTCAACCTGCGGCGGAGCTGCCCTCCAGCGATGAACTCGATCGAATCCCTGAGGGACCAGCCCGTGATGCGGCGATCAAGCGCTGCTTGAGCCGAGGCGTGCAGGGAACGCGAGCCATGCCCCATTTCAGTCTCGGGCTTGAGGCCTATGTGCAGGCGACGTCACCTATTCGACGCTACGCAGATCTCGTCGCCCACCGGCAAATCGTTGCCCAGCTCTCGTCGCTTGCACCGATGGATGAAGAGCGTCTGGGGGAAGTGATTGACGATCTCGATGATCCATTGCGCCAATCCATTCAGATCAGCCGTGAGGATCAGCGCCACTGGCAGCAGGTTTGGTTCGCCGAGCATCACAACACTGTTTGGTCGGCCGTATTCCTGCGCTGGCTGCGCCCGCAGGATCGCTTGGCCCTGGTTCATGTGAGCGAGCTGGCTATGGATCTGGTCGGTTGTGTTTCTGCAGCAGACCCTGTTCCTGGCGACGCTCTTGAACTAAAGGTGGGGCGTGCTGACCCGGTACGCGGTGAGCTGCAGCTTCAATTGGCTTGATCCAGAACCCCGGTGATCCGAACCCAAGGACCCCAGGGATTCTTGATGCCGCGGAGGTTCAGGGGTCGGTCCGAGTGATCCTCTTCGGATAGCCAGCGATGGATTGCCGGTTCCAGTGTGATCAGAGGCCAGATCCTTTCAGCGGTTTCCAATTGATAGCCCTCCTGGAGGTTGCCTGTGATCACGCCACTGAGACAAGCCTCATGGGGCTGATTTGGCGCCTGGTTCACGTCAGGGGGAAGCAACATGCTGGCCCGTGGGCCTGAAAGGCAGCCCATGGCGTCAAGGTGTTCAGGCTGAGCCAAGCCCTGCTCCTGTGCCTTGACCCAGTGCGGATGCCAGTACGGCCAGTCCCAGATCGGGAGGACTGCTGCAGGGGCCTGCGGCTCGTGGATCAGGGCTGACTGGATGGCCTCAACATTTAGATCAACAAGGTCACAGCCCTGGCGAACGGCCATGGCCGCTGCCAGACCCGCCACCTGGCCCAGGTTGAGAATCAAGGGCTGCAGACGCGTGGCCCCATTGGCCATGTGGCTGACGCTGAAGCCTTTCTCGGCCATCACAAGGTTGGGGATCGAGTCTGAGATCAGGGCATCGAAGGGGATGCAGAAGGGCGTACCGCTCCAACGTCCTCCCCAACGCAGGCTTTTCGGCGCGAGTGGCCAGTCCTCGCCCGGGTAGTGATGGTCATTGGCATAGGTGCCCACAGCGATGCTGGTGCAGCGTCCCTGGGCATCGATGGGGAGCGGTCCCCGCAGGGCTTTTGTGGAGATCGGCAAGAGGTCGCGTTCCGTGACCGTTGTGCGTCCCATAAGCCGCCGACTTTCTCGCCAGTACGGCATCAACGCCAGGCTGGGATCGGCTCCCGGGAAGGCGTTGCCGGCGGTGAGCCAACCACCGCTGCATTCCTCCAGCGCCGCAAGGAAATCCTTGCTGTGCCGCTGCATCTCCTGGGCCAACTCCGTACGAACCTCACCATCAGCACAGATGGCTCGATCGAGGCCGTTGTGCCAGTCATTGCCCTCCAGAGGCCAATTGAGCATGACAAGGCCGCTGGGCAGACGGCCATAGGTGATGGTTTTCTCGAGGCCGAAGCTGGCGGTGCTCTGATCGAAAGGAATCCGCGGTATCGCAGCGGCATGACGGGGAGCGAGTTCCCCATCCAATTGGCCCATCACCACCCAGGTGGGTGACTGAATCGGTTGCTGTTGAAAAAACGCTTCGTTCTCAAGCCGAGACTGCTCGGGGGCGCTGGGTTCATCCCAGATCTCCTTGGCTTCCCAACCCCAGCGGAAGGGGGCCGACGACAGGGCAAGCAGATCACCCAGATCGCTGCCATCCACAAACACGTCGGCGGAAAAGCTTTCTACGCCGTTGGCGCTGCGGATCTCCACAGACTGGAGGCGACCCTGCTGCCCGTGAACCTGTTCCAGCCTGCAATGGGGACGCCACTCCAGCCTTGGCTCAGCCGCCACCCAGCGTTGCAGGATCCGTTCGGCTGTTTTCGGCCTGTATCCGAAACAACTCACCCAGTTGTGGTCGAGTCCGCTCGGCTCCTCCAACTTCAACTGCCGCAGAAAGGCGCCCCAGATTCCTGTTTGCCAACAGGTCAGTTCATGACCATCCGGGGCACAGACTCCTGCCGAACTCACCATGCCCCCCAGCCAGAGGCCAGGGGTGAACAGTGTCGTGTCTGCTCCTGATCTCGCGCTCTGAAGAGCAGCACCGACGGCCCCTGAGCCACCACCCCAGACCACCACGTCGCGGTTCGTCATGACGAGGGCCGGCTGGCGTGGAGCGAGATAGGCATGCTCGTTAGAGTCTGTCGTCGCTGCGGTGCAGCGGAGTTCGAACTTTTCTGATGCCCTACACCCTTACGACTCCGCTCTATTACGTCAACGATCGTCCCCATCTGGGCAGCACGTACACGACCCTGGCCTGTGATGCCTTGGCTCGCTTTGAGCGGCTGCAGCTGGAGAAGGTGACCTTCGTGACCGGTGTTGATGAGCACGGCCAGAAGATTCAGCGCACGGCAGAACGTCAGCAGCTGAGCCCCCAGGACCACTGCGACAAGGTCAGCAGCCGCTACCGCGATCTCTGGAATCAGTGGGGGATATCTGAAGATCGCTTTGTGCGCACCACCAACCCGCGCCACCTGGAGTTGGTGGAACAGTTCTACGAACGGGTCAAGGCATCCGGAGACATTGTCGTCGGCAAGCAGACCGGCTGGTACTGCGTCGATTGCGAGGAATACAAGGACGATCCGGCTGAAGCGGAGTCGCCCTCCTGTTCGATCCACCGCAAGCCTCTCGAATGGCGCGATGAGGAGAACCTGTTCTTTCGGCTCTCCCGTTATCAATCCGCCATTGAGGAATTGGTGGCGCGCGATGACTTCATCGCCCCTGCCAGCAGACGACAGGAAGTGCGCAATTTCGTCGCCCAAGGCCTGCGCGACTTCTCCATTTCGCGGGTGAATGTGTCCTGGGGACTTCCGGTTCCCGACCATCCAGGCCACACCTTTTATGTCTGGTTTGATGCCCTGCTGGGGTATCTCACAGCGCTTCTTGATGATGGCGAAGCGGTATCGCTCGATCGGCTCGCCTCCTGCGGTTGGCCCGCCTCAGTGCACGTGATCGGCAAGGACATCCTTCGCTTCCACGCTGTGTTCTGGCCTGCCATGTGCATGTCTGCAGGACTGCCTGTGCCGCAAAAGGTGTTCGGCCACGGCTTCCTCACCCGTGAGGGCCAGAAGATGGGCAAATCCCTCGGCAATGTGCTGGACCCGGAACTGTTGCTGGAGCGATGCGGCAGCGATGCCGTTCGTTGGTACCTTCTGCGCGACATCCAATTCGGAGAAGACGGCGATTTTCAACAGCAACGCTTTGTGGATCTGGTCAACAACGATCTGGCCAACACCATCGGCAACCTGCTGAATCGCACGTCGTCCATGGCCCGCAAGTGGTTCGATAACGGCGTTCCCCCGGCAGGAGCAGCCTCAAGTGCTGACCATCCACTGGCCCTCAAGGCTGCGAAAACCGTCAGCACGGTGATGGAAGCGATGCCGCAGCTCGCGTTCAAGACCGCTGCCGAGTCGATCCTTCAGTTGGCCATTGCCGCGAACGGTCATCTCAATGACACGGCTCCCTGGAGTCGCATGAAGGAACCCGGTCAAGAGGCGAGCGTTGCTGAGGATTTGTTTGCTGTGCTGGAAACAACCCGCATCGTTGGACTCCTGCTTGCCCCGCTGCTGCCCGACCTCAGCGAGCGGATCCTGTCTCAACTTGGGGAACGCCTGGATCCAGACAACTGGTCGAAACAGCTGAATTGGGGCAGGCTGTGCAGCTGTTCTGCGCTGCCAAAGCCAACACCGGTGATGCACCGGTTGGAACTGGATGTACCGCTCTGAACAAAGCATGCTGGGTCGGTTGTCACGTTGTGGTCTGACAGCAGCCCTTGTGGCGAGTGCATGGCTAACCGGTTGCACAACGCGGCGACCGATCGCGCTTGAACCCACGCCTTCCTTTGTCTTCCGGTCGCTGGATTTGAGCCAGCGGGCAGACGATGGCTACCGAGACTGGGATCTCACCAGCCCCGAGGCGCGTTACGACCTGAGCAGTCGAACAATCCGTGCACAACGTCCTGAGGGCGTTCTCTATCGAAATGATCAACCGCACTACAGGATCACTGCCGAACTCGCCACGGTGTTGCGGGATGGAGCGCTCGTCGTTCTTGAAGGATCGGTCCAGCTGCGGCAGTTGAACCAACGGGGGCTGACGATTGAGGGAGACAATCTCATTTGGACGCCATCGCAGTCGCGGATGGTGATTAATCAACGGCCCAAGGCCAATGATGGCCAGACGCAAATTCGCTCACGCGAGCTGGTGTTCCAGCAAGACACCGAAATGCTGGAGTTCAGCGGCCCAACCCAGCTGAACCGTGTTGATGCAATCAGTGCTGCTTCTTCAGTGGTGAACGGTGGGAGTGGCACCTGGAATCTGAAGAGTGGTTTGTTCCAGGCGCCTGGTCCGGTGCAGGCCATTCGCAGCGATGGCCGCACACTCACCGCTTCAGGACTGGATGGCAACATCCGCCAGGGTTACCTCGACCTACAACAACCGGTCACGCTGGTGCTGGAGAACGACCGCGGTCAAATCACTGCCGGCCAAACACGTTGGTTATTTTCAGCGAAGCAATTTCAATCCGATCAACCCGTTCAGGCTGATTTGAATAACAGCAAGGTGCAGGGCAGGGGATTCAAGCTGGATCAGACCACTGGCAGCGTGATCATTTCCAATGACTGCCGCGTTGAGCAGACGTTGGAAACATTGACGGCCCGGCGCTGCGCATGGAACTGGCGCAGTGGACGGGTTGTGGCCGTTGGCGATGTGGTTCTTGAGCGGACCAAACCGGAGCAGATCACACGGGCATCACGTATGGAGGCCATGATTTCGGACGATGGTGAGATCCGCTTCGGCCAAGCCGGAGCGAGGGTTGAATCGACGATCAAGCTGAGTCCGGCGGCACAGAAGAAGCCTCGCAGGCCCCAAGTGTCGTTCTGAGCCGCTGGGTCCAGCCCTCAATCCATCGCTCATCGGAGCGGGTAAAACAACGGGCTGACCAACCCCCCACGATCACGGCCCCCTCTTTCCCCATCGGACAAACAACGATGGCGGGGAGTGACGGCAGCATCGCGTCGAATTCCGCTCGGCCTGGAAAGAGCGTTGTGTTGACCAAGGAGATGGTTTGCTCACGCTTCATGGCCCGTTGGGTGATCGCTCCTGGCTCGAAAGCCTCCTGACTGATCAGACCTCGACGCAGTACGACCTGACGGCGCCAGAGCACCAGCACGGATGCCGCTGGCGTTGCCGTCAACAGCATGTGGCTTCCCCAGGCCAGCTCCTGTTTTTGGTTCTCGCTGAACTGATCCGCCATCAAAAGTCCCTGTTCTCCCTTCAACGGAACTTTCTCTGCTGACTTTGGGTTGGCCCGTGTCCACAGCACCGCCACCAGCATCAGGCCCACCGCTGCCATACCCGCCAGAACTTCTGCCCGTTGAAATTCCGGTGTCACGATCTGCGCCAGCCCTGCATTGGTCACAGTCAGACCCAGCAACAGGAGCGCACAGATCAGAACGGCTCGGGCGGGACCTGGCATCAAAAGAGGGTGCTGTCAGAACGCAATCATCCTGCTCAAATACGGACATGTGCGGCTCTGCCATGACGACTCCCGAGGCTTTTGCTGCTGTTGCCCTTGCCGCTGTTGCCTGTGATGGAAGGCTGGGGCGGGATGAGGCCCATGCCCTGCGCCGTCAGCTTGAGAACCGATCGCTCTACAGCGACAGCTCTGAAGCGGCCATGGGTGAATTGTTTGACAGCTTGCTGTTGCTATTGCGGGAGCAGGGCGTTCAGGGCTTGATCACTTCCGCCTTGCCTCAGCTCAATCGAATTCAGCAGCAGTCTGCCCTGGCTGTGGCAGCGCATCTGGTGCATGCCGACCGCAAGATCACAGCGGAGGAGACCGATCTCTTGGACCAGCTCACCCATCAGATGACACTGCCCGACAACGAAGCCCGCATGGTTGTTGAGGCAATTGCAGCCTTGAACCGCGACATGCTGGACAGCTAACGGCAGACTGAGGCAGTCATAACGTTTGAAGGGATGCCCCGTTCGCCACGACGCCTGTTGGCCAGCCTGCTCAGTTTCGGGGTCTGTCTTCTTCTCTGGGCCCCTGCCAGTTTGGCGATCTCACCTGCTGCTCTGGGTGGAAGCATGCCGGATGCGTTGGTGATCGACGATGCCGATGTGTTCAGTCGCGCCAGCCGTGGTGAATTGGAAGCGAAATTGCGCAGCTTTGAAGATCAACGGGTAGATGCCCGTTTGATCACGCTGCGGCGTTTGGATTACGGCATCACCTTGAACGGCTTCGGTGAGGAACTCCTCGAGACCTGGAGCTCACCCAGCGGCAATCCCTTGCTGCTGATGTTGATCGAAACCTCCAACAAGCGTTCCGCTGTGGTGGCAAATCAGGAACTTGAAGCACAGCTTCCTCCCAGTCTGCTAAGGAGCACCGCCCGTACAACGATGACTGTGCCGCTGCGGGAGGGCGATCGTTATCGCCAGGCATCCGTTGATGGCCTCACCCGACTTTCAACCGTTCTCTCGGGTGGCGAGGATCCCGGCCCTCCGAAGGAGATCGAACGGGTCACCCTGCCCACCAACATTCCCACCAAAGCGGAAACAGCTGAGAGCGATGCCACTAAGTGGGTGATCATCCTGTTGGTTCTTGGAACCATCATTCCGATGGCCACTTGGTGGGTGTTCTCGCGCTGACGTCCCGACTGCGATGAGCCGCCGTAACTGGATCAATCTGTTCAGCAAAAGCCAAGCGATCGAGCTCTCCAGTGACCTTGAGCGTGGCTATGAGGCGGCTCTTCTCATCCAAAGCCTGGAGTTGGAGTACTACGGCGACCGGCAGATCCGGCCGGAGCTGAAGCTCTCCGTACCGCGCTCTGTTCAGGTCACGATTCTTCGCCGCTTCAAAACGGCGCTGGCCATCTGCCGTACTTCAGCAGCGACTCTCTCGAAACAACGGGGCCAACTTGATTCCCAGGAGTTGCGTCAACTTCAACTGATTGAATCCGTCGTCAGCCGCTATGGATCGCGGCGATCAAGCAGTTCGCCGTCGATCAGCCGCTCACCGGATGCCCTCCCCCGTTCGCTTCTGGGTGTCTTCGACAGCATTCGTCTCCAGTTGGATCCCTCGACGGAAGACAGCGTCGTGGCGGGGTATCGACGCCGAAGGGACAGCACGCTGATTTCACTGAGGGTTCTGCTTCTTCTCGTTCTGGTCCCCTTGCTTGTTCAGCAGATTGCTGGCACCTATTTGATTTCACCTGCGGTGAATCAGTTTTCACCCGAACTACCTTTCCTGAGCTATCCGAAGCCTCAGCTGGAAGAGAAGGCGGCTGAAAAACTACGGCTCTACAAGCAAGAACTGGAATTCGATGCCTTCCTCAAGGGCGTGCAGCCCCTTGATGAGGGTGCACTGCGTGACAAGCTCACCGAAAAAGCGACTGTACTCAAGCACGATGCCGATGAGGAAAGTCTCAAGGCGATCAAGAATGTTTTTGCGGATCTGACGGGTCTGATCGCCTTCGCCGTGGTGTGTTTTATGAGCCGCGATGAACTGCGTGTTCTACGTGGATTTATTGATGAGGCTGTTTACGGGCTGAGTGATTCCGCCAAGGCCTTCGCCATCATCCTTTTTACCGACATCTTCGTGGGTTACCACAGCCCGGAAGGTTGGCAGGTCTTGTTGGAAGGGATTGCCGAGCATTTCGGCCTTCCCTCCAGCCAAAGTTTCGTCAACCTCTTCATCGCGACATTTCCGGTGGTGTTGGCGACGATCTTCAAGTATTGGATTTTCAGGTACCTCAACCGTGTGTCTCCGTCTTCCGTCGCGACGCTGAAGGGAATGAATGGCAGTGGTTGACCCCTCCTCCACAGTGGAGCCCCCCGTTGTCGGTCAGACCAGCCGGCTGATCCTGGTAAGTGGGCCAACTCGCAGTGGCAAGAGCCGTTGGGCTGAGCACTTGTTGAAACATCACCCTGTTGTGACCTACATCGCCACTGCGGCCGCCCGACCGGATGACCGTGATTGGCAAAAGCGCCTGGATGCTCACCGGCAGCGTCGGCCCGACCATTGGAGCGTTTTTGAATGTGGAGCAGAGCTGGTGAACGTTATCAACGGCTTGACTCCCGGGCAATCTGTTCTGATTGATGCACTCGGTGGTTTTGTTGCCCACCACCTGGACCTCACTGCACCGGAGTGGGATCACCTCTGTGAAAATCTGATCGCCTCGATCAGGGCATCAAATTGCACGTTTGTTCTGGTGATCGAAGAGACAGGCTGGGGCGTTGTTCCCCCAACACGCATTGGAGGCTTGTTCCGTGATCGACTCGGAACCCTCGCGCAAGCGCTTGACCCCGTTGCAGACGCTGCCTGGCTCGTTCTCCAGGGTCGCGCACTAGATCTTCATGCCCTTGGCCAGGTGGTGCCGTGACTGAGATTGCACCCCTGCGGATTGCCCTGTTCGAGCCTCAGATCCCTCCAAACACCGGCAACATTGCCCGCACCTCGGCGGCCTTCAGGGTGCCGTTGACCCTGATTGAACCCCTCGGATTCAAGGTGGATGATCGCAGCGTTCGTCGTGCCGGTCTTGATTACTGGCCCCACGTTCAGCTTTCAATTGCTTCGAACTTTGCCGAGTTCCAAGCTGAGCTTCGTCCTAAGGAGAGGTTGATCGGCTGCAGTCGTCGTGGTGGTTCATCGCTCTCCTCGTTCAGGTTTCAACGTGGAGATGTTCTGCTGTTTGGACGAGAAGACACGGGTTTACCAGAACCGGTGCGCGAAGCCTGCGACAGCATCCTCACGATCCCCATGCCTGGAGCTGCTGATGACGCCGGCCAAGGAGGTGTTCGCAGCCTCAACCTTTCCGTGGCCTGCGCCCTGGTGACCTACGTGGCCGGACAACAGTTGCGGTTGTGGTGATCCCACCACTGCTCCAAACCCCCTTGCACGAGGATGTTCGGCTCGTTACCTTCAACGCGTCTCAGTGGTTTCATGCGCGCAACGCTTGCTCTGGCAGCTGCTGTAACCCCTGTTCTGTCTTTGGGTCTGTGGAGTTCCCTGCCCGGTATCGCCGATAACGCCACATTTGATGTTGCAGAGCTGCCCCCTCTGCCAGCGCTTCACCCAAATGATTCCGTTGCTGTTGTCAGCAAAGTCGAATCGAGCAGTCAGATCTGGTTCAAAGTTGTCCGTGCCACATCTCTGCGTCGTTACGCTCACCTGTTGAATCTCGATCGTGAGGTGCTGGCCTCGTTGAACAACGTGCCAAGCTCCCACGTTTTTGAAAAAGAGAGTTGGCTTTCCCTCCCGGACTCTGCACGGGTTGTTGCCGTGACGTTGTCGTCACTCAACCGCTCCAGTGAACGTGAGACGCTTCCAATGGTTGTTCCACCTCCGGTAAGCACAACTGCCAAAATCAAGACCGGAGACTCTCTGGCGTCGTTCCTCAAACGCCATGGCCTTACCCAAAAGCAGCTGTTGAGTTGGAATCCAGGCCTTCAGCTCAGTGCTTTGACGATTGGCCAGGAACTGCAGATTGCTGAAGCCACTTCAGGTCAGTCAATCCTGGCTGTTCGCCCCCTCAGCAGTGGAGGTTCTGCATGGCCTGATCGCCCTCTGTTGTCTTCAGCCGACCAGCCCGACAGCCTGAAGCCTCCGATTGTTGGTTACCAGTGGCCCACCAAGGGGGTTTTCACGTCCGGTTATGGGTGGCGCTGGGGACGCATGCACAAAGGCATTGATATCGCCAACAACACTGGAACGCCCGTTGTTGCTGCCCGTGATGGAATCGTTTCTTTCTCCGGCTGGAGAGGCGCCTATGGCTACTTAGTTGAAATCTCCCACAGTGATGGCGAATTCACGCGTTATGCCCACAACAGCCGTCTTTTGGTCAAAAAAGGGCAGATTGTTCCCCGTGGGTCTCGCATTTCACTGATGGGAAGCACCGGACGTAGCACCGGACCTCACCTTCACTTTGAGATCCGTCGGGCCGGTGGCGCTGCCCTCAATCCGTTGGTCAAACTTCCGGCGCGCAAGGCCTAAATCAGCTTGAAGCAATGAATGTCAGAGGGGAGACTTGAACTCCCGACCTCAGGGTTATGAATCCTGTGCTCTAACCAGCTGAGCTACTCTGACGAAGGCCCTTCTGGCCAGTTCCCATCATACATCTCAGGGGTTCAGCCTCAGCGCATGTCGATGGCGTTGAGGCGATCGCGGAAGGATTTCGGTTGGTCGTCCTTGGTGAGTGGGGGCGCCATCTCAACAACCGGTGTTGGTGCAGGTGCCGGCTCGATGCTCCGCGTTGCCGTTGAACGTCGGGTTGCGCCGCGATTCGTACCCAGACTCTTCAGTTGGCCAGTGCGCTGGTCTCGGTCAAGGGGTTTCTTGCGCAGATCTCCCTTCAGCTGGTTCAGCAGACGGAAATGTCCGGTGGAACTGAACTTGCGCAGGAGCGCAGGATCCCAGCTCGTGATTTGGTTTGTCATCACCCGAGTTTATGGCGACGTATGGCTAAGGTCGTGATAGGTTCAAGCATGAAACTGGAAGTCGAATCGACTACGTGTTAAGTCGTTTGCGGCCTTCAGCTCACTCTTTCACCTCCCGAACATGACCGACACCGGTTGCTTGCGTGTAGGCCAGCAGGCCCCTGATTTCACAGCCACCGCTGTGGTGGACCAGGAGTTCAAGGAAGTCACCCTGTCCCAGTACCGGGGCAAGTATGTGGTGCTGTTCTTCTATCCGCTGGATTTCACCTTCGTTTGTCCTACTGAGATCACGGCCTTCAGCGACCGCTACGCCGATTTCTCAAGCAAGAACACCGAGGTTCTCGGCGTTTCCGTGGACAGCCAGTTCAGCCACCTGGCCTGGATCCAGACCCCTCGCAATCAGGGTGGCCTGGGCGATATCAACTATCCCCTCGTTGCTGACCTGAAGAAGGAAATCTCCACGGCCTACAACGTTCTCGACGAGGCCGAGGGTGTTGCCCTGCGTGGTCTGTTCATCATCGACCCTGATGGTGTGATCATGCACGCCACCATCAACAACCTGCCTGTTGGACGGAACGTTGATGAAACCCTGCGCGTTCTGCAGGCCTTCCAGTACGTGCAGTCCAACCCCGATGAGGTTTGCCCTGCCAACTGGACTCCTGGCGAAAAGACCATGAAGCCTGACCCCAAGGGCTCCAAGGAGTACTTCTCCGCGATTGGCTGATCGTTCGATCAACCCGATCGGTCATTTCGTCTTGCCCTGCCCGTCAAACGGGTGGGGCTTTTTTCATGAGTTGATCCAAAGCAAGATTGAGATCGCGGTCCATGGCAACCAATCGACCGTCACTCACAACAATCCTGGCCAGAGAAGGCAGCCCCACCTTCTTGGTGCGCAGATACACCGGTTCCACATAGAGAAGTCCGGAGCCCACGGGAAGCACAAGCAGATTCCCCTGCAGGAGTTCCAGATCCTCCTGATCCCATAGACCAAACTGCTCGCTCACATCTGGATCCTGATGAATTAGAGCCTGAACCTGTTCCGGGCCGGGAATGTATTTGTCTTTGGGAAAGTCGATCAATTTCAATTCACCGTAGTGATCGCCGTCGTTCCGAGCCACCAACCATGCCGTGAGATTTGGCCTTGATAAGGGAGTCAGGGGTTGGAGCAGAAGAAATTCAGAGTTGTCGTTGCTTTGAAGCTGAGCCGTGATGTGATAAGGAGCTACATCAACTTTGCGGCCCCCGTAAATCTCACTTGGCACCTGCCAAACATCATCACCGTTGTAGAAAATTCTGGGATTTGAAACGTGGTACCGCTTCAATTGATTGACCTGTGCATTGAAGAAGTCCTCAGGGACTCTACGGTGATCAAGATAAGATTTTGGCATTGCCTCCATTGGCTCCATCAAGCCTGGAAAAGCATGAGCCCAAGCCATCACAATTGGATCCTCAGGCTCCGATATAAAAAACCGAATGCTGCCGTTATAAGCATCGACGATGGCCTTCACTGAGTTTCTTAAATATCGATCGGGATCATCTGCTGAGACCGCAGCGCTGTAGGACAGGGTTGAACTGTGGGTGTATCCCTCGACAACCCAATACTGATGTTGGTTGCGTTGTTCTGGAGTCGCGTTGGCGGTGTTGGCGCTGTCTTGCTCAGGGTTTGGAATGGAGATCAGATAGGGCTCACCACGAAAATCAATGAATGGGGCGATTGCCTTAACGCGGCTGCGCACATCACGACGGATCAAAAGTTTGGAATCAGCATTGATTGTTGTGGTGATCAGCAATCGAGGCTCACGCAGATAAACAGCTGCTGCAAATCGTTGAAGCCAAGATCCAATCGGTACTCCGCCAGATCCCTGATAGTGCGTCAT
This sequence comes from Synechococcus sp., assembly GCA_047285305.1. Taxonomy (GTDB): domain Bacteria; phylum Cyanobacteriota; class Cyanobacteriia; order PCC-6307; family Cyanobiaceae; genus Parasynechococcus. The sequence continues at coordinate 1,524,342 of JBJBDL010000003.1, read as the reverse complement.
CACATTGATGTCGCCTTCGGGGTAGTCGAATTCTTCTATCTGCGTTGGAGCGATGGCATAGGGCGAAGGAAGCATCCCGTAATAGATCGCTGCATCACCAACGGGGATGGCCTTCTGTACCTCCGAACGTTCAATACCCAGTTCTGGATTTCCCTCAATGAGTGTTTCTGGGCCAAGACCTTTAATGAAATATGAGGGAAGGCCATCACTGCTTCGATCATTCACCGGACTGACGGTGAATCCATAGCCGTGGGTGAAGATGAAGTGACGGTTCTGCCAGGTTTTGGATTGACGCGGTAAAGCGGATTGATCCAATTCGCGGGCCGAGAGGATCACTTGCTGCGAAGAATCGCTATTTTCATTCAGCGGGTAGCGATCAACAGCTGCATTGGAGAAGCGGTAGTACACCCTCAGTTGCTGCAGTTGCCGGTTTGCTTCCAGCAGAGGACTGCTGTCCCAGAGGCGCACATTTTCGAGCGTGCTGACACCTTGCTCGCGATCAGCGGCGCTGAACCTTGTCGGGTCGACGACCTGACTCTTGATTTGATCCAGCTGGAAGCCCCATTGCGTGGCCTCAATGGCATTTTTTAAATAGCGCTCTTGCAGAGCAAATTCCCTTGGCCGCACCACCAGCCAGCGCGTCAACGGTGTTGCCAAGGTTTCCAACACCACAAGAGAGACCAAGGCCAGTGCAAGGCCCTGACGGAGGCGTCGCCGGAGCGGCACAAGAAGTGCGCATGCGATCAGCACCAGCAGCAGTGTGGCGAAGCCACGCAACGGAATGGTCATGTGGGCCTGCAGCCATCCCGCCCCTGCCACCAGGCCGTGTTGGGTCCACAGGATCTGATGCCTCGATAACCACACCTGCCCCGCCGCTCCGAACAACAGAAGCGCCGAAAGCAACCTGATCAGTTGGACCTGTCGCGCAGCAAAGGCTGGACTGGCCCAGTCAGAAATCGATTTTGAGCCCGCCAGCACCCGCCAGAGCTCAAAGGCGAGGGTGAACGCGGAAGCCAAGAGCAGCAGGTCAAGAGCCAGATGCAATCCGGCAAAACGCCCCAAGCCGAAGCTCAGATCCGCTCCCAGCAAGGGGTCTCTCGTGGATTCATCGGGAATCCAGAGAGCCAGCGACCAGATGCCCCATGCCCGGCTGACGACAGCCACCAGCGAACCCGCCACGATCCGTTCCAGCCACAGCCTCAACCGCGGCCAGGCCATCGCAATCCCTATACCCCCTGCCTGAACGAGTCCTGCAGCTGAGCTGATGCGGTGCTGAAGCCCCGGAACTGGCTGCCATTCCCCAAGCTGAAACGGATCGCGGATGGCCAACGCCAACAGATCCAGCGTCAGCAAGGCACTGACCAGCACAGCACCACCACTGATCAAGAGAGTGAATCCGTAGGACCATCCGGTCAGGCTCGTCGAATTGGATGAACTCGACGTGTGTTGCCTGAATTGTCTTGCCCAGGCCTGGGCTGCCAGCAGCGGGAGCATCGCCAACCCCGCGAAGAGAAGCTGCAGAAGCCAGCGCTTGAGGAGAACGTCGCTCCAGGCGAACTGATCGAACCAGAGCCACTCGATCTGCATCCGGGCTGCAACAACAACCAGCGGCAGCAGAAGGAGGAGGCGTCTCATGGGAGGCCAGCGATGTCTCTGAATCGATCACCGTTGATCGTTTCCTCAGCAATCAAAACGTCCACCAGCTGATCCATCAACTCACGGCGGGGCTCCAGCAAGGCGATGGCCTGCGCCAGAGCACTCTTGGCGAGCTGGCGGATTTGAGCGTCAATGGCCTGGCCAGTGGATTCGGCGTATCCCGGCCGTTGGTTGAACCAATCGCGCCCCAGAAAAACCTCCGTACCCGGGCCCTCGAGGGCCATCGGTCCTAGGCTGGAAAAGCCAAAGCGCGTAACCATCTCCCGTGCCAGTTGCGCCACCATCTGGAGATCTCCAGTGGCTCCCTGGGTGATCTCGAGAGATCCGAAAACCACTTGCTCTGCGGCTCGTCCCCCAAGGGCTACCACCAGATCAGCGAGGCAGGAGGAGCGGGTGATCAACCCGGAATCAAGCACCTCCTCGTCAGGCATGAAGCGGGTGTAACCACCGGCTCCTCCCCGGGGAAGAATCGTGACTTTATCCACCGCGTTGGCCGCTGGGAGAAGACTGGCCACCAGGGCATGACCCACCTCGTGATAGGCGATGAGTCGTTTTTTGGCGCTGTCCTGTAAGGGGCGGTTGCTCAGCCCCATGGTGATCCGCTCCAAGGCCCCCTCCAGCTGGAATTGACCGATGCGGAGCATGTTCTGACGGGCCGTGAGGATGGCCGCTTCGTTGAGCAGATTGGCAAGGTCGGCCCCGGAAAAACCCGGAGTGCGGCTCGCCCAATCCGACAGCGATACCGAGTCATCGAGAGGGCGAGTTCTCGCATGCACGGCGAGAATGGCCTCGCGACCTCGGCGATCGGGAAGGCCCACATCAATGCGCCGGTCGAAGCGTCCTGGACGCAACAGTGCGGAGTCGAGCACGTCGGCACGGTTTGTGGCCGCTAGCAGAATCACACCGGAGTTCTCCTCAAAGCCGTCCATCTCCGTCAGGAGTTGGTTGAGGGTCTGCTCCCGTTCATCGTTGCCGCCGCCGATACCAGCACCCCGCTGACGACCCACAGCGTCGATCTCGTCAATGAAGACGATGCAGGGGGACTTTTCTTTGGCTTGGCGGAACAGATCGCGAACCCTGCTCGCGCCAACACCCACGAACAGCTCAACAAACTCAGAGGCCGCGATTGAGAAAAACGGCACGCCCGCCTCGCCTGCAATAGCCTTGGCAAGAAGCGTTTTCCCTGTTCCAGGGGGGCCGACCAGCAGCACCCCCCGCGGGATCTTGGCCCCCAGGCGGATGAAGGCCTCGGGCTGCTTGAGAAAGGTGACCACCTCCTCAAGTTCCAGCCGCGCATCGTTGATGCCGGCAACATCCTCAAAACGAAGCTGAAGGTCTTCCTGGGGTTTCAACCGAGGTTGGCTGCGTCCAAACCCAAGAGCTCTGTTCGCCATTTGAGCCGAACGCTTCAGCAGAAACGCCAAGCCAACCACCACCAGCAGAACCAACATCAGGGTTCCCGCCAGTTCGCGTCCTGCTTGTTCGCGGCGTATGTCAACAACCGTCAGGGGCGTGCCGGAGCTTTCAGCGGCCCGAAGAATTTGGTTGTCGTTGGCGAATACGGGAACGGTGACCCGTCGGCCATCGTTGTATTGGACTCTTACCTCCCGTCGACCGGGCACAAGATCCAACTGTTTGATCTCTTTTGCATCGATATCACTCAGCAGGGTGGAGTAGCTCACCGTGTCCTGCTTCGTCCAAAAACCCTGAATCGAAGAAGGTTGAACCTTCTGAGGGGCCGCGGAACCACTGGAGTCGTCCGAACCTGCTGCCACGTCAACGTTGCGCTCCACGGAGCCTAGCGATTTGACGCAAGGGGGTTTCAAACGAGACAATCTCAGTTTGGAAATACACCAGGCGCAATGGCCGTCCCGAAGAAGAAAACATCCAAGGCCAAGCGCAACCAGCGCAGCGCCACCTGGAAGGCCAAGGCAGCCGTTGCCGCCCAGCGCGCCATGTCCATCGGCAAGTCTGTGCTGAGTGGCCGCGCCCAGGGTTTTGTTTACCCGGTGAGTGAGTCCGAAGACGGCGAATCCTGAGTCGAACTAGGGAGGTGGATTCTCCGCAGGGTTCGATCCGGATCCACCTCCACAACAACATCCGCTCGCATTGTGTGAAAACTGCTCGATGGCAGCGAGCAGAGAATCATGCGGATGAAACGATCCAAGTCAGCATTCGACAGCGACGCACCGCGTTCCGCTTCAAGGGTGGCTTCCTGTTGGCGCTTCCATCGCCAAGGCGCGTTGAAGTCGGTTGCTCGCAGTTGCCAGAGTTGATCGAAACATCTCCAGGTGGGTTCGTAGTGGGCGAGCACGGGTTGCAGCTTCAGGCGCCACTCCAACTCCTGCGCCGTTAGGGGGCTCTCGAGATGGGGCTCATCCACAGTTGCGTCGTCATTTGGGCTGCAGCCCACAAACCAACCCTCAAAAATCAGCAAGTCGGCATCGCAGCGGTGCCAACCGCTTCGATCTCCTCGGCCATGGCGTTTGGCTTTGTCGAAGCAGGGCATCAGAACGTTCTCACCCTGTCGCCATGTCTGAAGACACTCCTGCAGGAGCTCCAGGTCATGGCTGCCAGGAAGCGCACGAGGCACACCCCAGGGGTTGCCCTGCATCGCCGCATCAAGCCGTTCGGCCTCGAAATAAAAGTCATCGAGCGAAACCACCTGGATCGAGAGGTGAAGTGCCCGTGCGGCAGCTTCAATCCACTGCCCCAGGGTGGTTTTCCCGCAACCTGGCAAAGCACTGAATCCGAGCAGTCGGCGTTGTCCCTGCCATTGCTGGCCCAGGTTCAGAAGCGGCAGACCAACAGACCACAGCCAATCCGGTGTCGCCTGAGGATGCCAGTGATCGATGGCGACCCGATGCCACCCAGAGTTGCGCTGCAGTGCAGACCAACTCTGAAGGTCGCCCAACTCGAGATGCTGCAGCAACCGCTGCTGATCCTTGCTGGGGATGACGCGTTGGCCCTCAGGATCCAACTTTGAACGCCTCCAGAACAACGGCGTAAACGAATCCAAGCCGGAGGTTGTCCAGCCAGGGAAGACGACGGCGCCCAAGAACCATCAATTCACAGGCGATGAGGGCATAGAACGCTGTGTACGTCCTGAGTTCAACAGCATCCAGGATGTAGACGGGAAGGTTGCTGCCGATGAAAAATCCGAACAGCAGCAGCAGCAACGAAGCGCTGCGACGCCACCAGGGGCCAGACCAGGACCGCCGGATCCCAGCGCCCCACGCGTTCTGAAGCCCCGCCAGACGTGTGCGCTGGATTGAGCTCATCGATCCGGCACCGACAGCAGGGACTCCAGATACTTCAGCGTTACTGCCCCCTCCTGGCAAGAGGCACCGGAAAGCACGGTTGCTGGCTGTCCAGGGTCCCCCAGGTGATTCAACACCGCAGCAGCCTCGCCTCCGGACTCACGCAGAGCATCGGCATCCCAGGGGGAAGGGGTCAGCAGACAACGCAGACCTGCGGCTCTTGCCGCCGAAAGACCTGCCGCAGAATCTTCGATGGCAAGGCTGGCAGCACTGTTGGCCCCACTGCGTTCGAGAGCGAGTCGGTAGCCGTCCGGTGCTGGCTTTCCCGAAGCAACGTCATCCGATGTCACCACCCCATCGAAGCTGGGGATTTGCTTCTGGATCTGTTCCAGCAGAGCCATCACCGAGGCCGATCCGCTGGAGGTGACGATCCACTGCTGCACGCCGGCCCTGTTCAACTCCTGCAAAAGCCTCTTCACTCCGGGACGGAGATGCACATGTCCTTGGCGGACCCGTTCCAGGTAATGGACGCGTTTGCGATCACGTACCTGGTCCAGTTGGTTCTGGCTGAGATGCACCCCACATGTTTCAGCGTGGAGTTTCACCCTGCGCAGCCCGCCAGGAATCGCCAGCAGCCTGTTGTAGAGCCCTTCATCCCAAACAAAGGGAAGATCCAGTTCCTGGAAGGCCATGTTGAAGGCCGGTCGATGACCGTCCATTTCCGTGTCAGCCAAGGTGCCATCCACATCCCAGAAGACCGCTGAAAGCCTGTTCACCTTGAGGAGCAGCAACGGCACAATGCTGGGACATCACCGCCTGTTGCGTTCCCTTGCCGGCTGTTCCGCTGCATTGGTCCTGGTCCCTTCCAGCCGTGGTGGAACCATCGCCATTGCAAGGGCTTGATTTGCCGCTGTCGCTGCGCTGTGTGCTGCGGCGCAGGGGATTCAGCTCCACATCCGAGGCCGAGAGCTTTCTCTCCCCTGGTGATCTACCGCCCACACGTGATCATTTCCCCGATCTCGAGCAGGCCTGTACACGCTTGGTAAAAGCCTGCCGTTCCCGTGAACGCGTCGCCATCTGTGGTGATTACGACGCCGATGGGATGACCAGCACTGCGTTGTTACTGCGGGCGTTGGCCCCATTGGGTGCTGAGCCGGAACCTGCTATCCCCTCGCGAATGGAGGAGGGATATGGCCTCAATCCCGCCATGGTGCAGCGGCTCTACGACGATGGCGTGCGACTGCTGGTCACCGTTGATAACGGTGTTGCCGCGAGGGAAGCCCTCGAACTGGCCGAAAGTTTGTCGATGCAGGTGATCGTGACCGATCACCACACGATCCCGGCGCAACGGCCGCCCATGACTGCGCTCATTCATCCGGCCACCACCCCGGAGGGCTCGCCTTACCGCGGACTCGCCGGTGTGGGGCTGGCCTATGTGCTGGCCCATGCCGTTGCCGATGTTCTGAACAAACCAGAAGCCATCCGCGTGGCCCGGGATCTGTTTTGCATCGGCACGGTGGCCGATATGGCTCCTCTGGTGGGGGCCAACCGCAGTTGGTTGCTGGAGGGGCTGAACCATCTGCATCGCTCCGAGTGCAAGGGCGTGCAAGCGCTTCAGCGCCTGGCGGGTCTCGGGGAACGTCCGCTGACGGCAGAAGACATCGGGTTTCAGCTTGCACCGCGCATCAATGCAGTGGGCCGCCTTGGGGAACCGAGGCTTGTGGTGGATCTGCTCACGGCTGAAGATCCCGATTCAGCGATGGCCCTCGCACGCCGTTGTGATGATTACAACCGCCAGCGACGGGATCTCTGCGACGCGATTGAAGCGGAGGCCGTGGCGCTGGTTGAAGCGGAGTCCAGTGACGCTCTCCCCTCATTCCTGCTGTTGGCGCAAAGCCACTGGCACCACGGGGTGATTGGCATTGTTGCTGCGCGGCTGATGGAGCGCTATCACCGCCCCACCGCTCTTCTGGCCGGAGATGGAGATGGAAGTCTGCGGGCTTCGGTACGGGGACCCATCGGTTTCGCGGTGGATCGTGCCCTCTCCAATTGCAGTGATCTACTGACCCGCTTTGGAGGCCATCCCGCTGCCGGGGGGTTCACCGTTAAAGCGGAATTCGTGCATGCCCTGCATGAGCGCCTCTGCGCCGAAGCCGATGGCTGGTTGGTGACCCAGGCCCAGGGGCGTCCCGTGCAACCTGACGCTCTGCTGCAGTTGAAGGACGTGAACTGGGATCTTTGGCGCCACCTGCAATCCCTGGCCCCCTTCGGCATCGGTCATCCCAAACCCCTGTTCTGGTCACGGGGGGTGAGCGTTGAGGATCGGCGCGATCTAAAAGGAGGACATCTGGCCCTGACGCTGCGTCAGGGTGAAAGTGAGCGTCGCGCCATCGCCTGGCGATGGGATCCAGCGGCGCCTGTTCCCGCATGCTGTGACGTGGCTTACAGCATTTCGATCAACCGTTGGCAGGGTGAACAGCGTCTGCAGCTGGAGCTCAAAGCCATCCGTGCCCATACGGAGTTGGTGTTGATCGACCGCGGCACACGGCAGTACACCGCCCAGTTGACGGAAAGTTCAGGTCTGAAGCTCACCAATGGCGAGGGTGAGACGCTTCAGGCGAGCATTCAACAAGAACAATCCCTCACCAGCAACAACGATCTGGCGAGGGATCAGCGGGTGATTCAGTTGATCGAGGAAGCCTGCCTTGGGTTGGGGCTACGTCCTTAAAACGAGGCGATCAGAGTGCGCCGCGGCGGTAGAAGAGGATGAAGATGACAGCGGGACCGGCAATGGTGATCATCGCCAGGGCGGCAAAGTTGGCGATCAGGTGAATGTCAAAGCCCATGGCGATGCAGCGCTGTCCAAAATCGTTACGCCTCCCAGGCTACGGGGCTCTGTCCCAAGTGCGACGGATTGGTTCTGATCTCTGTGATGGCTTGTCACAGCTTCAATCATGAGCCGAGAGACGCCGCAATGGTCCTGCATCAAACACTGTGGAGCCTGTTGCCGACTCGCTCCGGAGGAACGGGCTGATGCCCTGGCGGCCTTGAACGAAGAGCAACAACGCACCTATCTGGCCATGGTTGGCCCTGACGGCTGGTGCATCCACTACGACACGGGCAGTCAGCGCTGCACGATTTATGAGGAGCGACCTGATTTCTGTCGTGTTAGTGGTCTGGGCCGTCTTTTTGACGTTCCCGATGATCAGTTCGATGCCTTCGCCATCACCTGTTGCCAACAACAGATCCGCAGCACCTATGGCGGCCGCAGTGGCGTGATGCGTAGGTTCAAGCGCGCTCAGATCGCGGGAGGTTCTGTTGACGAGTGAGCAAACAAGCCCTGAGTCGCGCAGCTTTGCTGCCGTGCTGTTCAGCACCTTCACCACAGTGTTTGTTGCTGAACTGGGCGACAAAACCCAGTTGGCAACGCTGTTGCTCTCGGCTCAGTCCGGCTCTCCTGTTCTCGTGTTCATCGGTGCCGCGCTGGCGTTGATTTCTTCCAGCCTTGTGGGCGTTCTCGTCGGTCAATGGTTGGCCAAAACCCTTCCGCCTGAGCGTCTTGAACTGATGGCTGGGGTGCTGATGGTGGCGCTCGGCATCTGGCTCGGTCTTCAGGCCGCCAGCTCCCTTTGGCTCAATGCAGGGAGCTGACGATGGATTTTCCCCTTCTGATCTCCACGTTCTTGACCGTGTTCCTTGCCGAACTCGGTGACAAGACCCAACTCGCCACCGTTGCCATCAGTGGCACGTCCAATCGCCCCCTGGCCGTGTTTCTCGGCTCATCATCGGCGTTGGTTCTGGCCAGTTTGCTGGGGGCCTTCGCCGGTGGTTCCGTTGCAACCGTGATTCCCAGCGATCTGCTTCAACTGCTGGCTTCCGTTGGTTTCCTCGTGATCGGTGGCCGCTTGCTGGTTCCTCTCGTCCGTGATGGTGAAGCCAACTCGGACGGGGATCAAACTTCTGAGTCCTAAAGTGATCTTTGAAGGGCTGACTCTGCACGGCCTGCTGAAGAGCGTCGACCACCCCTTCCCTCTCTCCCGGCCCTGATGGTCGGTTTCTGCGCACGCCACGATGAAATTTACGGTTGCCGATCTGCTGGATCAGCTCTCAACGGAGCACTCCTCTGAGCCCGACCAACTGGCCAAGATCCTCAAGCTCAGCAACAAGACGGATAAAGCGGCGCTTGAGCTTGCTGTTTCATCACTGATGAAAATCGGTGTGATCGAAAAGACCAGTGAGGGTGGTCTCACACGGCCCCAGGAGAGTGATCTGATTGATGCTCGCCTGCGTTGCAGCAGCAAAGGCTTCTGCTTCGCCATTCGCGATGACGGCGGCGAGGACATCTACATCCGTGACCATCAGCTGAACCACGCCTGGAATGGCGATCGTGTGCTGGTTCGGGTGACGCGGGAGGGCGGACGCCGCCGCTCTCCTGAAGGAGGTGTGCAATGCATCCTGGAACGGGCCACGCAATCTCTCCTGGCTCAGGTGGAGCAGCAGAGCGACCAGCTGCTCGCCTCTCCCTTGGACGACAGAGTGCTTGCCGGCATTGAGCTGCCAGCAGAGGATTCCAAGCATCTGCCTGGTGATGAGATCTCCAGCGTTGTCGAGGTGCGCATCGATCGCTATCCCGTGGCTCAGCATCCTGCGGCCGGCCACGTTGTGCGATCTCTCCCGCTCAATGGCGGACCAGCAGCCGACCGGGACCTGCTGCTGACCAAGGTTGGTCTCCAGGACCGTCCAACGGCACCCAGGAGCTCTGGCAAAACCCCTGCGTCCAAGGGCCGGGTCGATCTCACCGCACAACAGTCGCTGCTGCTCAAAGGATGGAGTCAGGACGATGCACCGGGGTTACCTGCCGTGCACGTTGAAGCCAGGGAAGGCGGTTGTCGCCTCTGGGTCCATGCGCCCAGCGTGGGCGAGCGGATCGGTCTGGGCAACAGCCTCGATGCCTGCCTGCGCGACCGCGGTGAAGCCCTTTGCCTCGGTGAAGTCTGGCAACCTCTTCTCACTCCGGCCCTCCACAAGGCCACCAGCTTCTCGGCCGGGTCCGAGGCTGATGCCATCAGCGTTCGGCTCGACGTCTCTGCCAACGGTGAGGTGAGCGACTGGGAGTTCATGCTCAGCACGGTGCGCCCCGTCGCCGAGGTGAGCGCCGATCAGTTGGTCGCCCTGGCGGAACGCAAACCCAAGGCGCGCAGCGTCCCGACCGCCCTCAAGCCGATCAAAGACCAACTCAGTCAGCTGGAGACCCTGCGCTTCTGCAGCACGCTGTTGTTGGAGCAGGAGCGTGCCAACGGGGTTGTGCAGCTCGATCTCTGCCCTCCACAGCTGGAGGCCCTTGGTGACCTCTGCAGCGCAGATCCCTCCGGGTTGCGGCATCGCTGGGTTGATGCGTTCAACCCGGTCGACCCCCATGCGTTCCTTCAGCCTCTGTTGAGGGCCGCCGACCGTGCGTGGACCACACAACGACTCGAGCTCCAACTGCCGGGCATCACCGTTGAGGCGGATGAACCCGATGGCAGCGTGCTCACCGATGTGGCAAAGACAGCCATTGCCCTGGATCTTCCCCTTGAACTGGATGACGACGGCTGTCCATCAGCTTCGGAGCTGGTTCAGGTGTTCAAAGACAGCAGTCAGCGCCGGGTGCTGGAACAACAACTCAGTCACGCCCTGCCACCTCTCACCCTTGTGGCATCCACAGAGGCCCCCCCTGCGGCAGCAGATTCCGATGGGGACGAGGTTGCTGCGTCAAGCCGGAATAGCTCACTGACCCCATGGACCTGTGCCACCCAGCACTACGCCCACCTGGTGAATCAACAGGTGATCGTTGCGCTGCTGACCGATGCCAAGGATCGTCCAACCGTCCGTCACAAGACCCGTCTGAAGCTTGGCCTCAAGGGTGCCGGTGCTGATCTCACGTGGCCCCTGTTCACCGCATCCCAGGACGAGAAGTTGAACGGATTGGTGAACGAGCGCACCGTGCAGCGGCTCAACACGCGACGGCGTCAGGTGTTGGAACTGGAAAAGGATCTGCTTTCGATGATCCAGGCCCGTTCAGCCCAACCCCTGATCGGCAAACAGGTGGAAGGGCGCATCAGTGGTGTGCAGAGCTATGGCTTTTTCGTGGAAGTTGGTGAAAGTCGCGTTGAAGGGCTGGTGCATGTGAGCTCCCTCAACGATGACTGGTACGAATACAGATCACGCCAGAATCGCTTGGTCGGGCGCAAGAACCGTCAGACCTATCAACTTGGCGACGCCGTACAGGTGCGCGTGATCAATGTGGATGTTCTGCGCAACCAGATCGACCTTGAGGTCATCAGCCAGGGTTCCAATGGCTCCACGGAACCTGAATCCTCAGCGCCTGAATCCTCGGAGCCGCTGCCCGTTGCCCTCAGCGAGCGCTGAGTGATGCATCCATACGTTCTGGCAGTCACCGGTGCATCCGCTCAACCCCTGGCCGAGCGTGCCCTACAGCTGCTGCTGCAGCGCGGGCGCTCGGTGCATCTTGTGCTCAGCCATGGTGCCCATGAGGTGTTTCGTGCGGAACAGGGCCTGACGATCCCTGTTGATCCCCTGAAACAACGTGCGTTCTGGCGAGAGAGGCTGTCGGTGGAGAGTGGCGAGCTCACCTGTCATCGCTGGAATGATCAGGCTGCCTGCATTGCCAGTGGCAGCTACAGAACTCGGGCGATGGTCATCGTTCCCTGCAGCATGGGAACCGTCGGGCGGATCCATGCCGGTATCTCCGCAGATCTGATCGAACGTTGTGCGGATGTGCATCTCAAGGAGCGTCGGCCCCTGGTGATTGCTCCCCGGGAGATGCCTTTCAACCTGATTCACCTCCGCAACCTCACTGGCCTCGCTGAAGCTGGAGCAACCATTGCCGCTCCCATTCCGGCCTGGTATACCCGGCCCGATTCATTGGAGGAGATGGTGGACTTTCTGGTGGTACGCCTGTTCGATGGCCTTGAGGAGGACCTTGCACCCCTGAAACGCTGGCAGGGCCCCCTGGAATGAGCATGTTTCAGCGGCTGCTGCTGATTCCCTGCCTGGCGCCAATGCTGGCCTTGCTGGTTCTGTCGGCCACCAATGTCGGAGACAAGACCCGGATCCGTCTGCTGGTTTGGACAACACCTCCGCTCCCCGTTGGGGCATGGACAGCGCTAGCTGGCGTGGGTGGTGCGGCCGGAGCCGCTGTCGCAGCGGTTTTGGTATCCCCAGTGGAGCGTCCCCTGAGTCGCCAAAGGCGTTCCCCTGTGCAACCGGAGTTCGATGAGAGGGGCTACGCCGCCAACGAACCGACACCCAGATCCAGCGCAAACCCCGGTCCCGAAAGAGATGTGAGAGAACCGGCTCCAACCGTGTCTGTGGCCTACCGCGTGATTCAACGCCCTTCATCAGCTCCCCCTCAGTCAGACGCTTCATCAGGCGCTTCAACTGTGGGCTCTCCTTCACAGGAGTTCAGTGATTGGGGAGATGATCCGGAGACGAACTGGTAAGCAACGCACCAAGCTGCTTACAGTTGCCTCAGCATTGCTGGATCGGTGAGCGAAACCCCAGTCGAGAAAAGATCTTCAGGTCAAGAGCCCCCTCCAAAAGCGGTGCCGAAAGCCAAACCGCCCAAGCCGGAGGACAAGCCCTTCCCTGAATTCATCGACACACTGTTTTTGCCGGCCGTCGCCAAACAGTTGGCCGAACACGACATCACAGCTGATCGGCTCGAGCGCGTGGATGGGCAGCGTCCAGTCGTCGGTGGTGAATGTCCAATGGTGGTTGGTGAACTGCCAAGGGGCCGTCGCTTCTGGGTCTGCTTCTCCAAGGCCGACATCAACAGCGCCAAAGTTATTGCCCTAGCTGATGCCGGCAGTGAGCCAACGCTGCTGGAGAGCTTTCTGATCGATGAGAAGCGGATGTCTTTGCCCCTTCTCGTGTCTCGTCTCTTGCAACGGCTCAACGGCCAAAAGTGGCTGGGAGGTAACTAACCGCCCGCATTGGCCTCGGGGGTTGGGCTGACAGGCCTACATTGGCAGGATCGTGAACCGCAACTGATGGTCCCTCCCACCGCCGTGGCCGAAGGCAGCGCTGTAGCCATCAAGGATCCTGTCAAGGACACAATCCTGACCCCTCGCTTCTACACCACCGATTTCGAAGCGATGGCGGCAATGGACCTTCAGCCCAATGAGGCTGAACTGGAAGCCATCTGTGAAGAGTTCAGGAAGGATTACAACCGCCACCACTTCGTTCGTAGTGAGGAGTTCGAGGGTGCTGCGGACAAGCTGGATCCTGAAACCCGCAAGGTGTTCATCGAATTCCTTGAGCAGAGCTGCACGTCCGAATTTTCAGGATTCCTGCTCTACAAGGAACTGAGCCGCCGCATTAAGGCGAAGAACCCTCTGCTGGCCGAGTGCTTTGCTCACATGGCTCGGGATGAAGCTCGCCACGCCGGCTTCCTCAACAAGTCGATGAGTGATTTCGGCATGCAGCTGGATCTCGGCTTCCTGACCGCGAACAAGGACTACACGTTCTTCAAGCCGAAATTCATCTTCTACGCCACCTACCTGTCTGAAAAGATCGGCTACTGGCGTTACATCGCCATTTACCGCCACCTCGAAAAGAACCCCGACAGCAAGATCTTCCCGATCTTCAACTTCTTTGAGAACTGGTGTCAGGACGAAAACCGTCATGGTGATTTCTTTGATGCCCTGATGAAGGCCCAACCGGACACGGTTCGTGGCCCCATCGCCAAACTCTGGTGCCGCTTCTTCCTGCTGGCGGTGTTTGCCACCATGTACGTGCGCGACGTGGCCCGCAAGGAGTTCTACGAGGCTCTCGGATTGGACGCTCGCACCTACGACAAGATGGTGATCGAGAAGACCAACGAAACGTCCGCTCGCGTTTTCCCCGTTGTTCTTGATGTGAACAACGACAAGTTCTGGACACGCCTCGAACGACTGGTGGCCAACAACGCCGCATTGGAAAAGGCTGATGCCAGCGATGCCATCGCTCCTCTGAAAGTGCTCCGCAAGCTGCCCTTCTGGATCGGAAACGGTGCCGAAATGGCCAAGCTGTTCCTGATGCCAGCGATCGACAGCGATCGTTTCCAGCCAGCTGTGCGCTGAGGGGATTCCCCCGGCCCAATCGAGGAGATTTCTTGACCAACGCCTTTTCGAATCAGTGGCAAGGACTCTTGGAGTCCTTGCTGCACCGTGGTAGCTCAGCAGGAGCCGACCTGGTCGAGGTGTTTCTTGAGCGCACCGACCACATCGGTTTGCTTGCCGAACAGGATCGGATCACCAGTGTGAATCCGTCGTTCGCCCGTGGAGCTGGCCTCAGAGTGTTCCGTGATGGCCGTGATGGCTTTGTCAGCACCAATGATCTCAGCGAAGCTGGCCTACAGCGCGCCCTCGATCAGGCCCTCGCCATGCTCGGTCTCGAGGCGCAACAGCTCGCTTCCAAGTCAGCTTTTGAAGGGTTGAAGCAGCTGACCGACCACGGCTTGAAGAAAGCCGACTGGCTGGAACGCTGCCCTTCCCTTGATCAGGCCAGCCAGTGCCTGCTCAAGGGCACAGACCATCTCAATCGTCTTGGTCAGCACCTGCAGGTGCGCCGTGGCAGTTACGCCCGCGACTGGCAGGAAGTGCTGGTGGCTGCATCCGATGGCACCTTTGCCCGCGACATCCGCCTGCATCAGTCGACCGGTCTTTCCGTTCTTGCCGCTGACGGCGATCACCGATCCAGCATTGGCCGCCGCTATGGCAGTTCCGATCGTCCGGACGATCTTCGGGACTGGGATTCCGAAGCCAGTGCAGCTGAAGTGTGCAACAGCGCTGGAACGATGTTGCGTGCCGACTACGTGGATGCCGGACAGATGCCGGCTGTTCTCGCCAACCGGTTCGGTGGCGTGATTTTCCACGAGGCCTGTGGCCACCTCCTTGAAACAACCCAGATTGAACGGGGCACCACCCCCTTCGCTGACCGGGTTGGTGAACTGATCGCTCACCCTGCAGTCACCGCCATCGATGAAGGCCTGAGTGGTGGATCCTTCGGTTCCCTCTCGATGGATGACGAAGGAATGGAACCTGAGCGCACCATTCTGATCAAAGGCGGGGTGCTCCAACGCTTCATCAGTGATCGGGCCGGTGAACTGCGCACGGGCCACAAACGCACCGGAAGCGGCCGGCGTCAGAGTCATGCCTTTGCCGCTGCGAGCCGGATGCGAAACACCTTCATCGACGCGGGCTCGCATACCCCTGAACAGTTGATTGAATCCGTCGATCAAGGCCTGTACTGCAAGGCCATGGGTGGGGGAAGCGTCGGCCCTACAGGTCAGTTCAATTTCTCCGTTGAAGAGGGGTATCTGATTGAGAACGGCAAGCTCACCAAACCGGTGAAAGGGGCGACGTTGATCGGTGATGCCAAGGAGGTGATGCCTCGCATTTCGATGTGCGCCAACGATCTGGAACTGGCTGCCGGGTTCTGTGGATCCGTCAGTGGAAGTGTGTTCGTCACCGTGGGCCAACCCCACATCAAAGTTGATTCGATCACGGTGGGGGGCCGTTGATGATGAGCAGCAACAACAGCCTTAACGCCACGGATCTCAGGGATCGCCTTCAAACCCTCGCCTCACGAGAAGGCATTCGTCGTTGGGATCTTGGTGCCGCCTGCAGTGACGACTGCTCCGTACAGGTGGATCGTGGTGAAGCCAAACAACTCAAGGCATCGCAGCGGAGCTCCATCACCGTCAGGGTTTGGAACAACGATGGGCTGGTGGGCATCACCAGCACCACCGACCTCTCCGATAGCGGCTTGGAACAAGCCCTGGTGGGAGCCCATACGGCCAGCCGTTTTGGCAATCCCGAGGACATCCCTGAGTTCTCCCCCCTGGCCACAGCCCCACTCCCCCAGCTCGATCGACCGCTTCAACCACGCCAAGGAATCCTCCCCTTGCTGGACACCCTTCGGGATGCGGAAGCCGATCTGTTGGGTCGCCACCCCGCGATCCAGACCGTCCCCTACAACGGATTGGCGGAATCCCTGTCCCAGAGCCTCTATCTCAACAGTGATGGAGCACTGCGCCAGATGGAACGCACCCAAGCCAGCCTGTATCTCTACGCAAGGGCTGAAGAAACAGGTCGTAAGCCCCGCAGCGGAGGTGCTGTTCGTCTGGGTCTTGGCAGCAGCGCACTGGATGTTGAAGGCTGCATCAGCGAGGCCGTTGATCGCACCGTCAGCCATCTGGACTATCGACCGATCGAAACCGGGAGCTACAGAGTTTGCTTCACCCCCGAGGCCTTTCTTTCTCTGCTCGGAGCCTTCAGCAGCATGTTCAATGCGCGTTCAGTGCTCGACGGGGTGAGCTTGAGCCAGCGGGATTCAATTGGATCCGATGTGGCGGTTCCCTTCTTTAACCTCCACGATGACGGCCTCCACCCCGGACACATCAGTGCAGCAGCCTTTGATGGCGAGGGAACACCAACCCGGCGCCTTTCCTTGATTGAGGGCGGAACCCTGCGGAATTTCCTTCACTCGGAAGCCACGGCCCGAACCTTCGGTGTTCAACCCACAGGCCATGCTGGGCTTGGAGCCAAGGTTTCGGTGGGTCCTGACTGGTTCGTGGTTGGTTCCAACCCGCAGGTGAGCAGCGGTAACAGCCTCAACCACCGCACTGAGTCAGGCCCCTTCGTGCTGATTGAGGATCTTTCAGCTCTTCACGCCGGTGTGAAAGCTACACAGGGATCCTTCTCCTTGCCCTTCGATGGATGGTTGGTGAACAACGGCGAACGGGTATCCGTGGAAGCAGCAACGGTTGCCGGTGACATCCGCTCTGTTCTCAACGGCATTGCTCATCTGGAAGCTGATTCTGAAATCACCCACCGAGGGGTTTCCCCTCATGTTTGGGTAGATGGACTCTCCATCACTGGCGAAGCCTGACGTTGAACATTCTGTTCTGGGGGACACCGATCTATGCGGTGCCGACTCTTAATGCACTTCATGATGCGGGTCATACCATTGTTGGGGTAGTAACGCAGCCGGATCGTCGGCGGGGTCGAGGGAAACAGCTGGTTCCATCAGCGGTGAAGGCGAGAGCGGAAGAACTCGGCCTTCCTGTGTTCACCCCTGAACGGATCCGACGGGATGACGATTGCAAAGCCAAGCTTGCTGGACTCGGAGCTGATGCCTCGGTGGTCGTTGCCTTCGGACAGATCCTTCCAAAGGATGTGTTAGAGCAGCCTCCTCTGGGCTGCTGGAACGGCCACGGATCACTTCTACCGCGTTGGCGCGGTGCTGGTCCCATCCAGTGGGCCATGCTCGAAGGGGATCAGGAAACGGGTGTGGGGATCATGGCCATGGAAGAAGGGCTCGATACTGGTCCGGTTCTGCTCGAGCGACGCACCCCGATCCAGCTGCTGGAACCTTCCATCGCCTTGGCCGAACGGCTCAGTGCTCTCACTGCAGAGCTGATGGTTCAGGCGATGCCACTGATTGAAGCGGCGGGACCGGGTCCAGAAGACGAGAGATTGGCAAGGCTCAAAGTGCGGGTTCAGGCCGAGGGGTCGACCTACGCCCGCATGCTGGAGAAGCAGGATTTCCAATTGGATTGGTCTGCCCCTGCCCTCAGCATTCATCGCAAGGTGATGGGGCTTCATCCCGGAGCGTTCACCCAGTGGCAGGGCAAACGCCTGAAGGTGTTGCGCACGGAGCCGTTGATCGAGCGCCTGCAGGATCAACTCAGTCCTGAGGGACGCAACCTCGTGGGCCAATGGCCCACCGGCGGGCATCCCCCAGGGACGATCCTTGCAGTGATTGAAGATCTGGGGCTTGTGGTGAGCAGTTCAGGCTGCCCCCTTCTGATTCGGGAGGCACAGCTGGAAGGGAAAGCACGCAGCACAGCCCCCGTTCTGTTGCAGCAACTCAACGCCACTCCCGGAGATCGATTGGGCGAAGGTTGATTCAGGATTCCGTGTACAACATCCGCGCTTGAGACCAAACCCGATCGAGATCCTGCTCGGAAAGCTGAAGAGCTTCCGGGAACATCGTCGAGAGCCATTGTTGGCGCTTCAACAGGGTGTCGGCTTCAAAAAATGTTTGCTGCGAGGCCAGAACTCTGAATTTGAGAAATTCCAGCAACCTTGCGCGCAAGCGAACCGTATCGATGAGTTTGATCCGTTGGCCTTGATCACAGAGATGAATGCTGCCGCCTGTTTCCACTCCGCATAATCGCGGTGCAAGCAATTCCAACGTTGTCGGCGGTTGCCAATGGCGCAACTTTGTCTCGGGGTGTGGGTAATAAATCCAGCCGTTCACAACCTCACTTTGGGGCGTCTTAATCTGAACACTCCAGAACGAGAATGTTTCGGGGGGGTGGAGGTCGGTCCATCGCACCTTTTCAAACAGGTGATCTGGATATGAAAGTGAAACCTCGAGGGGGGCAAAGTCGAGATTTAGCGTGCCGAAGTAACAGCCCGAAAGGTCCAGCCCTAAGGACTGAAACACGGGGAATTGCATTCGAATCGTGCCATCCGGATACGGTGAATCGTTGCTTGTTCCGGAGGCGACGCCATGGCCAGCACAGAGTCGCCCAGTGAGCCAGTCCGGTTTCATCAATCAGCGAAGTTCACGGTGGCTGCAGTTCTCGCAGGGGCCTTCCGGCCACACAGCACAGCGGAGCAAAGGACTACGGGCATTGAAACGGCAATTGGGATCACCGATCACCCAGCCATGTCTCCAGGGTGTTGCATCGGCGGGACGCGTCTGGGGTTTCACCAACAGGGCCACTGAGGCCATCACATAGCGACCGTTGCGAAGGGCGTAACGGTGACGACGTTGCATCACGAGGAAGGATTGCTGTTCCACAACAAGCCATCGCCCCGGTTGTGGCGGATCCTCAAGATCAACGCGATGGAGCAAACGGTCTCCACTGATATGGCGAAGTTCAACAAGCATGGCCTTCGTCCTGATCAAGTTCCTTGCTGCGGATCGACATTCCCCAGGCAAACAGCAACAGCACTACCACCAAGGTGAGCCAATCAGGTTGATTGAGACTGGGCACGACAACATGAACAATCAAGCGCAGCGCCACGAAAGCAACGGCGAGAAACCCAGCCGTTTCAAGCCGTGGATACAGATCAAGCCAGCGAATGAACAGGGCGGATGTAAAACGCAGTGCCACGATGCCGATGAAGGCACCTGTGCCGATCAACACAATCTGATCACTGATGGCCACGGCTGCGGCGACGCTATCGATGGAGAAGGCCAGATCTGTGAAAGCCAGCAGCAAAACCGTGTTCAGAAACGGGCGAGACAGACCGTTGGATTCATGTCCTTCGCTGGACTCGGGATCATCGCCTGATCGGTTGTTGAAGTGATCAACCACCAGCCACACCAGATAGGCCGCAGCGAGGAGTTGCACCCAGGCGTTTTGCAACACCCACTGGGCCACAACGATCAAGGCGATCCGCAAGACCAGTGCAATGCCAATGCCCAGGTTGAGGGCAAGGCCTTCCCGCTCCGGTTGGCGGCTGCTGCGGGCGATGGCCGCGAGGGCCACGGCATTGTCAGCCGACAGGATCAGCTCGAGCAGCACCAGAACAGGCAGCAGGGCCAAAACCTCACCCCATTGATCGGCACCTTCGAAGAAATCCGACAGTGAGGGAAGCGAAGTGATGTCCATCGCGGCAGCCTAGAAAGTGCAAGCGCTGTTCCATTGCGATGCAGATCCGGGCCGAGCTGTGTCACGTCGACACCCTGAGATGCATCGTGCGGGTCGAGGCCTGGCTCGACGGATCTCTGCAGGGCAGCACCCTCGGTGAAGCCGCCACTGCTGAAGAGGCTGAGGAGAGAGCGTTGCGACGCCTGAACTCCAGGCTGGGGTCCACTGAGGGGCCACAACAGCCACTGAATTCAGCTCGCTCTGAAGCCCAGGTGGATGAGCCGAATCCGAGGCAGGTGCCCGTTGAGCGCCCGAGAAAAATTGATCAAAACCAGTCCTCGTCTGCTCCGCTACCCAATGCCACCCATCAGGTCCCAGTCACGCCTGCTGACAACGCCCCCTCTGAAACTCCAACGGATCCTGACGACTGGAGTGATGAGCTGACCGCCATCGATATGGAAATCAGACGCATTGGTTGGTCTCGAGAGCAGGAGCAGGAGTATTTGACCCGAGCCTTCGGTCTCGGCAGCCGCCACAAGCTCACGCGCTATGCCGATCTGGTGGCCTATCTGCGTCAGTTGAAGTTGATCCAAGCCAACGACGACGCGTCCACAGCACCAGCACCCATCCGTCGTGGTGATCTGCTTCAACAAGGAGATGCAATGTTGAAGCAGCTGGGCTGGAGCTCCGATCAAGCCAGGACATTTCTCCAACAACAACTGGGGGCGACCAGTCGTCAACAACTCAGTGATGAACAGGTTCTGCAGTTCAACATGTTGCTAGAGGAGCAGACGCTAAAAGACTCATCAGTCAGCGCACAATCCGCGTAAATAATGGCCCGGCCTATGATCTAGGCTGCATGAACACCTTTGTCTCCCGCACAAATGTGATCACTTATGGTTGCTCATATCCAGGTTTTTGCGCACGCTAATGCGCATAGGTGAGCACCCAGGAGATGCCAAAGCTTCGTTCTGGTGATTTACCGGCTGAACGATCTTGCTGCTGAGCTTTGCGTGGAGATCATCGTCATTCACCACATCACCAAGAGCAAAGACAGGCACAACAACGAACCAACCAAAGAGGACATCTACGGCTCTACTTACATCTTTAACAGTAAGGCTCACGGCTTGCTGTTCTGGCGCACCAAAGAAGACGCTGAAGTTGAAGACACCTACTGCTTAAAACGGATCAAAGACCACAGAGGCAGCGTTGAGATTTGCACCGTCTACCATTCAGCGGCAGCTTTTACGACCGTCGTCTGAGATTCAAGGGCATCCGTGACAGGATGGTGAAACTTGGTCAGATGACCAATGATCGGGAACTAGGTAAGAGGTTTCTGCTAACGCATGAAGCTGCGAAGCTCACTGCCAAACATGTTGCTGAACACAACGCGTCATACAGCATCGGCTACTGCAAGTACATGCTGGCAGAGCTGCACGACAAGCCATTAAGCGTCATCAGGTGTGAAGGCTCACCGGTTGCATTGATAGAACGTCGTACGCCTACTTCACGGTCACAGGCAAGGGTGCAAAAGGTGCAAAAATGCCGGGAACCGCGCCTTAAAGCACGGGTTTGACAGCCCTTGAAAACAGCTAAAACAGCTGTATTAGTCAGGGTTCTTTAGTTAACAAGACACAACCCCTGCCACTGCCGTGCATCGGCGGTAAAGATGATCGTCATTGGCCCAAGCGGGCAATCATTCGATGATCAGCCACTGCTACGACACAGCTGCTAGACGTTGCCATAAGCGTCTATCCAAAAAGCTGGTCGCCATTCGACAACACTACTTTCCCATTTAAAATCCTCAGCACTTTATTTAATTTACTGGGGCTTTCGCTTTCGCAAATGACTCGATAGAGGCTGAAAGAGTTGAGCGATTTGGTGCGGGCGTTGCTTAAGGCTTAGAACTCAGTCTGAAAGCACTGTTCCTGGAACCAAAAGGCGGTACCGACGTTTCGCTCAACGCAAAACATGCTTGGTATCGATGTGGATAAAGTGCTTGGTAGGTCTGCTTCCGTTTGCGAGCAATCTCAACGGGAGCTTTGTATTCCCGTTGCAGCTTTAAACAGCTAAGGATTTGCCCTTCTCGATGACAGCAACCACGTCGTTAGTTGCCTGACAGACAACTCTGTAGTTGCAGCCTTTCACCTTCGACATCGTTCTTGCTCGGATAAAAGCTCTTAGCTCTGTCTTGAAGCACAGGTCCTGAATCCAACGACCGGGGCCTTCTTCTCGATGGATGCAATACACGGCAAAGTTGGTTTAACTAACTTCGTGCTATCACAGCCCGGACATGTCCGACAACAGCCGGATACTATTGGCCATTTCGCTGAAAAGCCCTGCGGTGACTACCTCTGGACATCTCGGACGCTGTTCACACTCCTTTCTATGAGAGAGGAAAAGCAAGAGAGTTATGAGTGGTTTAAATACAACCCAACCCCAGGGCTACCTAAGACAGTCATAAGCAGCCCTACCTAAATAAGCGTGCTTTTTGGGTGCAGATTGTCGAGGATCGTTCAAAACGCAGTCAGACACTCAATCTGTAGCTGCGGCAGCAGCAGCCAACACACCGGCATCCTCCAAACGTCAGGAATTGGTTAGGCAGCGGGAGGAACTAACGGACTTACGCCAGCAGTGGACTACCTGTTTGATCTCAAAAGGAGGTGGCCTTTGAAAACGCAGATGTCGCAACGTGTGGTTTCCTTTCGTAGGACAAAGTCGAAGCTCTTTTAGCAAAGGCCAAGGACTCCCAGAGCCAGTACCTCCTCAGCCCTTATGGAGCTGAACTTGGCCGTAGCCAAATTTCAGGGCGCCGTCTGGAGGTCAGCAACAACGTCCCCTCAAACCTCACAAAGGGCTCTGGAGCCGGCCTGTCCGCTGTGATCTACGAGACCACCTGATCGGCATGATCGGCCAGCTTGAAATCCTGATTGATACCTACACCGACTTCGCCAAAGGCACGACAGGTCTGCGTGCTTTGCGGACTATCGAAATCGTAGTTCGGCCGAATCGTTTGCGGCGATGCAAGACGCAATTGAATAAGGCCTTCAATTAGTAAGGTGTTTACACTTCGAGTCAGAGTCGGTCTGGCTCTTTTTTTGCCATGATTAGCGCGTTTCAGATGGGGGGGGGAACCTATTGGGGGCTGGCCCTTTTTTCTGCTCACCTGCGAGTCAGGACAACCTTTCTGCCCGTACCGCTGCAGTAGCTGCAGACGTGCATGTAGCCATCAAATTTGCTCTTTTTGTATCCACTGCCGTTGCAGTGCTTGCACTTGTGACTTGTGATCTTGGTGTTGAACAGTGGCAGCTGCATTTGTAGTGCTGTCGGTTCTGAAGTCATGTCTTATTTCCATCGACAACTCACCACTAACTCTGGTCAATCAGCCATTTCAATAGACATACGCTTAGTAATAACTATCAGTGTCAATAGTGCAGCTTATTGATGACGATTGCCCGAGGGTGCCTAACCCGCTGATGACTCCTTGAGCAGTCCGCAGTCACGGCGCGTTTAGCTCGAGCAGGGTCCTTCTGAGCCAATACAACGTGGGGCATCCGAAGGCGCGTTGTTTGCCTAAGCAGCGGAATATTTGATTGCACACCTTGTTTTGCAATGACGATCGTCAACCGGCATCAAACCAGTGCTCACTTGGGCTTTAGGACAACGACGACGCTTAGGAGGCTTCTGTAAGAAGGCGAACTAAGTGCGTATGTGCGCTCAGGGACTGATCTAAGGGCGACATATCTTGATCTGGCCTCAATTGGTTGTCCAACACTGAGGCAGCACGTTCAGGCCCATACGGCGTGCCGTGGCAACTCCCCGCTATGGGGTGCGGACTATGAGAGCTGCCGAAGGCTGATCGGAATTGGACAGATGTCGACAATGGCTATTTGGACCTGCCGCAATAGGGGCCACCACCGTGGACATAGCTGCAGTGGGTGACGCTGAGGAACGTGATTGAGCTGGCTCAAGATGCTGACTGACTAGCGACTACTGGAAACCCGTCTGACCTACATCGCTGAACTGATACCTCTCTCTGCGTAGGTCTTCTTCAAGCTTTTGTAGTTTTGCGGTCAAGGCGGCAACTTTCATGTTGTGACCAATGGACGAGAAGTAGGCAAGCCGACAGGCCTCCCACCGAAGACCAAACACCAGCCTCTCTATTGGAGTTTTGGCTGCTCGCATCTCACTCCTTATCAAGGGAATAAAAAACTTAAAAGAAAAAAATTCTGTCGACGTAGGGATTGTGTCTGCGAGCGTTTAGTGATTACCGCCCCGCCCGCCTGAGTCGATGACTCGAAGGCGGATGCTTCGGCACAACGCCATTGAGGCTTGGCAGACGATGCAGAAGACAGGCTGGAGGCGCTGACTATTTCTCGTCGTATAGGTCCGCGTCACACAGTTCTTCAATGCAGGCTTGCTTGTCCACCTGACAAAGACGCTTCATCAGATTGCTGCGGTCATTTGCCGATAGCTCGCCATTGATTTCCCACTTCAGGCAAGTTCTTCTTTGACAGCTACCCGTATGGCCTTTGAGGACTTCAAACATTGCAGCCTCACGTTGGCTGATCATTTGACCCTTACGACGAATAAGACTTCCGAGTTCAGAGCTGTTTCACTCATTCTCATCCCGCCTCAGGAGCCCAGCCCATCTCCTTCTACCAAGTAGGCGACCATAACTTGCACCTCTTCTTTAGGTGCTCGCGTTGCTGTAACTGCTGCTGCCTGAGTTTGCGGCTCATCATCGTTTGGCACAGCTGGTCCACCCCGTAGGGGAAGTGCTGGCAGGTCATGCTGACCACGCCTCCCTTCCAGTTCTGCAGGTCCCGTTCATCGACGAAGTCGCACTCCTCCCCCCAGCTCTCCTCGCCAGTATGTCTGTACTGCTCCAGGGAAAGTTGTTTAGCAATGAGATCAGCTTGAAGAAAACAGGAGGCTTCGTCAGACCGTTCAAATGGCATGCGCATGTGCCCCTGCGGGCCCAGGGGGTTCTGCACCTGGGAGCAGAGGACTACACGGCCTACTCCCCTAACAACGGGGGAATCGAGGGCCGCAAGGACTCTTCCCCACAACATTCGCCCACTGCAGCCGTAGCCAAGAGCCAGGCTCCAGCACCTCAGCGCTGAAGAACAGGTAAAAAGAAACCCCTGCAGGTAACAGAGGAGAAGAGAGCAAAAGCCCTGAACACTTAGCTGTCGTTTTTGTAAATCTCGCAAGCCTCGCTGGCAGCCAAGGCTGGATCGGTTGAGCAGAGATGCCTCATCAAGCCGTCTTGGTCGTGGGGAGACAGGGTTCCGTCTTCGCCCCACTTCATGCAGGTATTCAGGGTGCAATCGACAGACTTCTTGAAACCTTCGTACATGGGACCCTCTTTATTGGGTCAACTGAATTTGGGATCCTTTTTCTGTTGCGGGATCAAAAACACACAAATCTTGTCAGGGTCTCAACACAAGACTTGTATCAGGTGTGGCCGTCCGAGCACAACTTGCTCATCGCATTGGTCCCAGCACACGGCATATCGGTTACTCAATCGACCGATTTGCCCCAAGAAGGCAATGAGCACGACAGCTGATTGCCGAGTGCTCCACGGCTGCTGTGAGTTTGTCCATCGAGATCGGCGGAGCCAAAGATGGCCGATAATCCACCACAGCAAATATCGAAGCAGCCTGACGTTTCTGGCCCCTGCTCCAACTGTTAAACCCAACCGTGAGCACTTCGTCTTTGACGACACTGATGTACGTCTGATCAGACAACACTCCTCTGCACCGTCGGTTTAGGTGCCCCGTAGGAGTCCCGCTTCACGCCTGGACCCAAGGGCTCAAGGGTTGCCACAGGCCAGACGCCTCGACCTTCCTCTTTTCTTGCCATTGCCAAAGAGATCCCCAGAGGCAACACGTACTGATTAAGTCGAATGGAATGCATAAATGAGCGAGTTAGGCCGTATCTTCCACCTGGGAGGGGCGGAATCCTCGTTTGTTGAAGTGCAGGTGAGCAGTTCCCTAGGAAGCCTTGCTGTTTTTGCAGGGGCGTTCACCTCGCTTCAACTTGAGCCACATCGCTTTCTCAAGTGCCGTCAGCTTTGGAGACGTTTCATGCAATGCAGCTTCGGCACGTCGCCTGGCGGCAATGATGAAACGATCTGTCTTGTCTACTCCGTCGAATCCCATGTCCCTGAAGAGGACGACTCTCGCAACTTAGACATACGAATCGTGCGTGCATCGAATGCCAGTGAGCCCTCACTTCAAGCAATGGCAAGAGCTGACTGGGACACCAATCAGCCACCCAAATATTGGCCGTAGCGAACGATTTCTTCACGCAGATACCTGTTCTGTCGTGTCATCGAGGACATCTTTCTGAAGCTGCTGAACTGCACAGAGAGCTTCATGCGCAGGCCACCCATGAACATCCATCAACTCCTTAACCAGAGCATCAGGGGCCTGAGTGATCGAGGAGCGAATGGCATTGACAACCTTGTTGTCCCTCGCGAGTGCTGAGAGCCGCAGAGCGCGGAGTCGCTGAGTGTTCGGCTGTTTCATGACAGCACTCTGGACTACTGCTGGTTTTGCTTTGGTTACCAACTGCCTTCACGGACTTGGACATCTCGTTGACTGCCCTATCGAAGTGGACCGGTGCATCTCCTCCAACCCATTGACTTGAGTGCATTCCATTTCTCCAGCGCCTCTTGTCGTGTCATCAGTTGACTCCCTTGAGGGATCGGGTCGTCAGGGGGTCGCCAATGGAAGCTACGCATGACGATCGACTCGCCTTGAGAGCCATCCTTGGAAGAGATGAATTGGTAGTAAAGCTGCTGTGGCTCATTAGCAAGCCATGCACCAACTGACTTGTAGGAGAGTTCTTCAGTGATGAGTTCGCTCCTTAGGAGAGGAGCCTGATCGATCAGTCAGACGGCTTTTTTTGTAGGTGAGCTGACGGAGCTTTTCGATGTGCTGCTCATGCTCACCGCTGCTCCAGTGCTGTGGGAAGGCGACTCGGGCTTGAAGTTCCGAGATTTGGTTGTTGAGTTCTCTCGCTGGGTCCTCGGACCAAAGGGCCTCTCCACAGTGGACCATCGCCACCCCTTACTGGCGGGGGAGAAGTGAATCTCCTTAATTACTACTGATACACCCCCAGGGCAGGTTGCCTCCCTCTGATGAAGATCGGTCCATCGCTTTGGCGGGGATTTAGGTATTAAGCCTTAGCCATCGGCCAGAGAAAAAACATCAGACTTATGCGACCTTCAGATCCAGCATGAAAGGACTCCATACGAACGTTGCTTACTTCGGTGGCACTGTCGCGATTGCATTCCTTGTCATGGTCTTCGTTGTTAAAGCAACGGCTTAACTACGCATAGCTGCCTCCAGGCGCTGTCGTTAAGACAGCCAAGGATTTGTAACGACTGGAACGTTCTGTCTCGAGCTACTCAGCCAGAGCCAGCCCTGCTGCCTACTCAATGGAATAGCAGGGATAAAGAACATGAAAGCGACCAAACTCACCTACGCACCACAGGGCTTCTAGTACTACAGGGTCTGCGACCAAGAAGACGTCTGCCGCGTCGTCAGAGGAATGTGGGCTGCACAGCACCTAGTTGCGGACAACCGCGGCCTCAGCGCTACTAAAACACGGCTCTATCCAGCGGAATGGAGTTAGTGCCCTGAACCACAAGGGCCTCCTCCCTAACAACGGGGTTTTCGAGGGCCGGAAGAATTCTTCCTTACAACATTCGTTTTCACAACGGGGCTAGCGGTTCATGAAACTTCGGTTGTGATCAACCAGCTTCTTTCTAGTAGTCGGTGATACCAGCGTAATAGAGATTCG
Organism: Synechococcus sp.; assembly: GCA_047285305.1. GTDB lineage: Bacteria > Cyanobacteriota > Cyanobacteriia > PCC-6307 > Cyanobiaceae > Parasynechococcus. The sequence continues at coordinate 1,496,958 of JBJBDL010000003.1, read as the reverse complement.
CTGAAGAAATTCTTGATCCCAAAGGTCTCTAAAAAAAATGGCGTGCGGTACCTCTGGAGAGTCTCTATTAGTGGTTTTGCGACACCTCCTCTTACGGCTGAGTGAGGCATCGCAGCAGCACGGGAGAGCAACCCGTTAGCTGGCAGACAATCCAGTCCCAGTACTCGGTAAGCGTGATGGGGCTGGCTTTGTGCGCTTAACGCCGTCTTTAGATAACTAGAAAGATTCGGGGCATCGCGTCTAAGCGCTTAAGCCTCGTCCACTTTGTGGAACGACAACCGTATCGCTCGGGGGAACGCTGTTCTCCTCGCTGTTCCGTCGCCCCACATCATTGCTTGGGCTAAGGCTATTGGAAGTCAGCCATACAGATAGAAGGGGTGCTGCGCCGCATCAAGATGATGAGGATCTTGTGAATCACCGCAAGTAGGGGGCAAAGCTGGGCAATAGCTTCAATCGAATCTGAGTCGAGTAACCCGTAGGCGTGATGATGGTCACCACTTCAGTAGCAAGGCGAATCAGCGTGTAACCGAGAGGATTCTAGGAGTAATTCTGTGTCCATGATGTCTGGGTAATACACATCTACTGAGGATTCCGCCATGTGTGATGTGTGACACTTGATGCAATTAAAAACAGGTTGTTAGCCGACACTTAAACAAAGAGGAAGAGAGATGATCCAAGAGTTCAGTAAGATTTCTCGGCCTCCACCGATGGTGCATCAGCTTGGTGACAAGCGCTTTGTTGTGTGCGTATCGAGTGGGCTGTGCTTGGAATTTTCTGACCGCTGGGATGCAGAGTGCTGCCTTAAGAGCCTGCAGGTTTCAAGTGTTTTACCGGGGTAGCGATTTATACATTTGATGGCCAAGGATTAAGCATTGTTGGCCACTGCGGAACCCCAGGATTGTGGCACTATCGGGTGAATCACGGATGGCAGATGTCTCCAGAAGAAAAGTACCTCCTCTTGATGGAAGCTGCATATACTGCCGCAGACAAAAACACTTGCTACAAGTTGATGCAGAAGGCTGATCAAGTCTTAAAAGACGCACAGGCATCCATAGACAGCATTGAAGCAGAGGCTGCTTAAAGAACTCCATCACTTAATGTCGCGGGCCTAAGGGCCTTCTGTTTTGCTCAGGCCGCGTTGGCTGCCTTGTAGGCGGTTGCTTCGGCGCAACTCCTTGAGGGGCGGGGGTAGGTGGGAGACGATGCGGAAGACGGGCTGGGGAGGCTGTACACCGTGCGCTGAAGAGTAATCGTTTTTCGCTAGGAAACGGACCCAGCAGTTGCCGCTGACATGGGCCCGCGTCCCGCCAGGAGTCATCCAGAACGGGACTCACCTGAAATACGCCAGTATCAGCAGTCTATTCAGCGTGAATTAATACCAACCTTACCTATTTGTTGCCAAGAGAAAAACACGGCTGGAGGCGCTGCCCCCCGCCTGTGCGCTAAATAATGAGGGGGACGCGAACGAGGGGACCCTTTCGATTTCATCTCCCAAGGCGTGGCAGTGGTGCCTTAAATACTTCCAACCTTTTTTGAAGGGAGATGGCTGAGGGGCCTACCCCCTTTGTTATTGCCGCCTGTGCATGGACCAGAAGAGGCTTTGCGCACAATTATGCGCGCACAGAATTGTATTTAGCCCAATAATTAATGCAGTAACTGTATTATAAGTAAAAATATGCTGCAGGAAGAGCAGACGCTCAGCCATGCCAAATAAGCGCTAACACTCAGGGATGGTCAGAGCTAGTGGCTTACAACTGGTTTGCGGCAGGGACTGATACGGCGTCCATGCCGATTGCGGCAGGGTGAATCGTCTACACACTCTGCGCAACCCGGTCGTTTCCTACGCTTCTTGTCTATAGGGGGGAGTGGCCCCTATTGGGCACCAACGAGATCAGAGCTCTGAAGGTAAGGGTGGCTGAGCTGCTAACTCAACTGCGGAAGTTGAACTCCAGCTTGGTTTTGGGTTTTTGGTACTTGATCACATTCATCACCTGAAGACCAGTATTTTCAGACTTCCTCTCCTCGGCAAGTGCTTTGAGGATCATTGAGCCCGAAGCCTGCCAGTCTTGATCGACTTCGATCAATTGCTGGGCTCGTGAGTAGTACTTCGCAGCCTTCATCAAATAATGAGATTTTTGATTTGCTGTCTTTGGAGATATTGCCGTTGTGATGGACTTCGCTTCCGCTGCGGCAATTGTACAGCATGCTTTTGCAATAGAAAGCTCACTTATGCGTGCTCTCTAGCGGCGCGTTCTTTTGTAGAGAGCTTGATTCAGGCATAGGGCATCTGGTTGATTTCATTCTTGATGGCTGCAAAGCAGGCAGCAGACCCATCTGTATTGCCATCTTCAAGAAAGCTTGCTTTGGCCTGTTTCAGGGTTAATCCAGCCCGCATTCCCGCTTCAAGATTGAATGCTGCCTATACCTTTGGCATGCACCGGATCGAGCTGCCGTGGTGTGACCGAGCAACAGCAGCGTTAGACCAGCAAGGCCGGCAAAGGGACGCCACAACTCAGTGACTGAAGGCATAAAAGGAACTCGAGTGGTTAACGGCAGCTCGATCGGGCCGATGGTCTCACCTGATATTGCAAGCCCGCAGAAACAGTGCCCCGATAATCCTGTAGGCCACAAGAGTTGCCTTAGGATCTCAACATTTTGAATCTTTAACCCGCCAAATTCACCAGCTGCACTTGCGATAAGGTTAGTTATGGATGACCAGACACTTGTTGTACGGCAGCTGATCAATGAGCTTCGGGATGACATGTCCGAGGCGGGCCGTGAACTTAGAAATCGCAGCACTTGGGATCTCCAATGCCCCGTCGTCATCATTGATGCCCGAACCGAACCCAACCGAGTTGTTCGAACCTCGGTGCGTGGCATCACTGGCGCCATCGCCACTAGCAACGTGATCGATGATCCCTTAATGCGGTCTTTTCTGGATCGCTTCCGTGAAGTTGGTGCTGATGAAGCCCTCGATGAATTTCTGCAGGGTCCCGAAGCAGAACGCTTCTCCGAGCTCTGGGACATCTACAACGACGAAGCCCAACAGCAGGGTCTAGCGGTCTGGTCCCTCACTGACGCCGCCAAATTTGTGCTCAAATCGAAAAACTGTTTTGACGATGGTCAGCTGGCTTGTGTTGCCATTACGTCGGGAGAGCATCGTGATGCCCACGACGTGCTCACCTTTTCTGTGGATGCCTGCTGGTTGTCTTGAGTTCCGGATCGGCCTTAAACGCAGCGGAATTCAGGAACGGATCAGTTGAACAACAACAAAAAGCGCTGAAGCTGCCAGGGGCCAAAGCAACCAGGTCAACTGAGGAATGGTGAGGGCGAGCACAAGCCCGATCACAAAGAAAATCAGAAAACGGCCGAGGGTCATGAAGGCACCAATACCCCTGTATTCAACCGAAAAACCCGCCTTAGGCCAGTTTTTCGCGCCTTGAGTTGGGAGCTGGTTCGAAGGGGAACAGGATGGGGATCGAGGAAGCAACCAGCACGCTGCCCACAGTCAGCAACAGCTGCAGGGGAATGGGCCGGACAAGGGTCGGACGCTCCAACGATGTTGCGCAGATGGGGCAAAGCGGAACAACCCCCTTGGGTGGATGCAACACGAAGGCCGCGCCGCAAAAGAAGGACAGGCAGCGCTAGCAAGGTATCGACCGGTGAAACGCAGCTGCTGGCACCTTATTGCGAAGATCATGGATTGCCGAGGCCTGCTTTATGCCGCTCCGTTCCCTGGTGACCAAGTTGCGGGAAACTGCACTCACCGGTGAGCTTGATGAGCGCTCAAGCCGCCCAGAACGTTTGTTGATGCGCGGGGCTGGTCGGTGCAGTCGAGCTCTGGTGGCCAGCGCGCTGTCACAACGGCGGGGCGCACCTCTGCTCGTGGTTGTGCCAACGCTTGAGGAAGCGGGACGCTGGACGGCGCTTTTGGAATTAATGGGGTGGAGCCAGGCCAGCCTGTACCCCACCAGCGAAGGCTCTCCCTATGAACCCTTCGATCCCACAAGTGAAATCACCTGGGGGCAACTTCAGGTTCTGAGTGACCTTCTGGGGGAACCCAAAGCGGCGTCCTGGGCAATCGTGGCCACGGAACGTTGTTTGCAACCACATCTCCCCCCGCCGGATGTTCTGAAAACGAAAACGCGCACCTTGCGCAAAGGGGATGAGGTTGATCTGGAAGCACTAGGCGAGACGCTGGCCCAACTTGGCTATGAGCGGGTCACCACCATTGAGCAGGAGGGGAGCTGGAGCCGTCGCGGCGACATTGTCGACATCTTCCCGGTGAGCAGTGAGCTGCCTGTTCGACTCGAATTTTTCGGAGAGGAGCTCGACAAGCTGCGGGAATTCGATCCCGCCAGCCAACGCTCACTGGACCCCGTCGATGCGCTTCGGCTCACACCAACAGGGTTTGGGCCTCTGATAGCGGACCAGCTCAGGGAGACGATGCCCGACGGACTTGAGCAACTGCTCGGTGCTAAGGGCACCGAGCAGCTTTTGAACGGTGGAACACCGGAAGGCATTCGCCGGCTGATGGGGCTCTCCTGGGGGCAACCCGCCTCGCTTCTCGACTACCTGCCGGACACCACAACAGTGGTGATCGATGAGCGACGCCAGGGCTTGGCCCACGGACAACAGTGGCTCAGTCACGTAGAGGAACATCACCACGACATGGCTGCTGAGGCGGGTCTGGACGAGGGCGATCGTGATCTGATCTGGCCAGCGGTTCTGCACCGTGAGATTGAAGCCGCCTATGCCCTGACTGAGGTCTTCCATGGCTTCGACATGGCAGAACTGCTCGAAGTTGACCAGCATCCCAACAGCTTCGACCTCGCCAGCCGTCCTGTTGCGGCCTACCCCAACCAATTCGGAAGACTCGGGGAACTGATCAAGGGATTTCAAACCGAGCGCACGGCGGTTTGGTTGGTGTCTGCGCAACCCAGCCGAGCGGTTGCTCTACTGGAGGAGCACGACTGCATTAGTCGGTTTGTACCGAACGCGGGAGACAGCAATGCCATTACGCGTCTGATTGAACAGAACACTCCCGTCGCCTTGAAGGTGAGGGGCACGGCCGAACTTGAGGGTTTGCAGCTGCCGGCCTGGAGGATTGCCCTGGTCACCGACCGCGAATTCTTTGGTCAGCAGAGCCTCAGTTCCAGTGGCTACGTACGCCGTCGTCGCAAGGCCGCAAGCCGCACGGTGGATCCCAACAAGATGCGCCCGGGCGATTTTGTGGTGCATCGAAACCATGGCATTGGCCGCTTCAAAGCAATGGAAAAACTTGCGATGTCAGGGGACATCCGCGACTACCTCGTGGTGCAGTACGCGGATGGAATCCTTCGGGTTGCCGCCGATCAACTCGGAAGCCTTGGGCGTTACCGGGCCACGAGTGAAACACCCCCGCAGCTCAACCGCATGGGTGGCACGGCCTGGAACAAGGCCAAGGAAAGGGCCAAGAAAGCGGTTCGGAAGGTTGCCCTTGATCTGGTGAAGCTATACGCGGAACGGCAACAGGCCGCAGGCTTTGCCTTCCCCACCGACGGCCCCTGGCAGGTAGAAATGGAGGAGTCGTTCCCCTATGACCCGACGCCGGATCAACTGAAGGCCACGGCCGATGTGAAACGGGACATGGAACGGCAGGAGCCGATGGACCGACTGGTGTGCGGGGACGTTGGCTTCGGCAAGACCGAAGTTGCGATCCGCGCCATCTTCAAAGCCATTACTGCTGGGAAGCAGGTGGCGATGCTGGCCCCGACAACGGTGTTGGCTCAGCAGCACTGGCGCACTCTCTCGGAACGCTTCGCGCCGTATCCGATCAAGGTAGCTCTGCTCAATCGTTTCCGGACGGCGTCGGAACGCAAATCCATTCTCGATGGCCTGAAGCAGGGAACCATCGACGCCGTGGTGGGAACCCACCAATTGCTCAGCAAAGGAGCGTCATTCCAAGAGCTTGGTCTGTTGGTAGTGGATGAAGAACAGCGCTTCGGTGTGAACCAGAAGGAAAAGATCAAAGTGCTGCGGAAGGACGTGGACGTGCTGACCCTGTCGGCAACTCCGATTCCCAGAACGCTTTACATGAGCCTTTCGGGGGTGCGGGAGATGAGCCTGATCACCACACCACCGCCGCTGCGCCGTCCGATCAAGACGCACCTGGCTTCTCTGGATCCGGAGGCGGTGCGCAGCGCCATCCGCCAGGAACTGGATCGTGGGGGCCAGGTGTTTTATGTGGTTCCCCGGGTTGAAGGAATCGAAGAGGTGGCTGCAGGCTTACTGGAGATGCTGCCAGGCCTGAAGCTTTTGGTAGCTCACGGTCAGATGGCCGAGGGCGAACTGGAGAACGCCATGGTTGCGTTTAACGCCGGCGAAGCCGACGTGATGCTCTGCACCACGATTGTGGAGAGCGGTCTGGACATTCCTCGCGTCAACACGATCCTTATTGAGGACGCCCACCGTTTTGGCCTGGCCCAGCTGTACCAATTGCGTGGTCGGGTCGGCCGCAGTGGGATTCAGGCCCATGCCTGGTTGTTCTATCCGGGCAACGCATCGCTGAGCGACACCGCCCGTCAGCGGCTGCGCGCCATTCAAGAGTTCGCCCAATTGGGCAGTGGTTATCAGCTTGCCATGCGGGATATGGAGATCCGTGGAGTCGGCAATCTCCTCGGCGTGCAGCAGAGCGGCCAAATGGAAACAATCGGCTTTGACCTCTACATGGAAATGCTGCAAGAAACCCTGGCCGAAATTCAGGGTCAAGACATCCCCAGCGTTGAAGACACCCAGGTAGACCTCCCCGTTACGGCCTTCGTGCCTGCGGACTGGATCACTGATCCTGATGAGAAGATCGCGGCTTACCGGGCTGCCGCCGACTGCCTGACGGCAGAGGCTCTGGTGGAGCTGGCTGCGGGTTGGGCCGATCGCTACGGAGCGCTGCCTGCTGCCGTGGTGTCGCTTCTGCAGCTGATGGAACTCAAACTTCTGTCGAAACGGTGCGGATTCTCAAGGATCAAACCAGAGAAGCCCAACATCGTGCTCGAAACTCCCATGGAGGAACCCGCGTTCCGTTTGCTGCGCCAGGGGTTGCCTCAGCATCTGCATGGCCGTTTGGTATATCAGGCCGGCAGCGGAATCCATCACAAGGTGATGGCCCGCGGTCTCGGTGTTCTCCCCATGGAGAAGCAACTGGAACAGCTGATGGAATGGCTGCGTCTGATGGCAGCCCAGATTCCCGATGCCGATGGCAAAACAGAGGCGCAGCGGCAGGCAGAACTGCGTGCCAAGAACGCAGAGGTGGTTCAGGTCTGAATCCTGAACCGAATTCTGAGAATAACGTTACCAACCACGCAATTCTTCGTTACATTGGTGCCAGCGAAATCCGTTGGACATGGGTGAATTCGTCGAGATCAGTGCTGGTGGCGTTTCTCTGGAACTGATCAGCGGCGTTTTCTGTGCCACCGCTCTTGGCGTGTACGCCCTGTTCCAGCCCGGCGCTTCAGACGATGACGACTCCAATGGTGGTGGTGGAGGCGGACTGATGCAGCCCGTCTCCTGAGCTACTGCAACGCGTAGCTGAGGTTGGCTCCACCAGGTTGATAAGTAGTGCCTGCCTGCATTTTCTTCAATTGGTTCAACAGGCTGCCTTCAGCTGTCCTGTACTGACTGTCTTTCTGGGTTCCCAGATCTTCAACCGAGAAATTCTTGATCTCCTTCGTCGACATCGCCGCTTCGATGTCCGGTTTGATGCCGTTCTTGTGAATATCGGTTCCCTTGGGTGTGAGGTACTTCGCGATGGTGACCGTCAGACCGGATCCATCGGCCAACCCGCGAACGGCCTGGACAAGCCCTTTGCCAAAGGTCTTCTGTCCAACGAGTTGGGCACGGGAATTGTCCTGAAGTGCCCCTGAAAGAATTTCGCTGGCACTGGCAGATCCCTGATCAATCAGCACCACCAGGGGTTTGTCGGTGATTGCACTGCCCGTGGCGCGCCTCACATCGCGGATTCCTGCGCGGGTTCGGGTGCTGACGATCGTGCCCTCGTTGAGCCATTGGCGAGCGATGTCCACGCTGGCCTCGAGCAAGCCGCCGGGATTGCTGCGTAGATCCAGCACGTAGCCCTCAGCAGCCTGTGATTCCAGATCCTTGACGGCCGCACGCATCTCACGCGTGGCGTTGGCATTGAATTGCTTGAGACGGATGTAGCCCACCTTGCGGCCATTGGGCGTCGTGTTGAGCATGGCCTTCACGGCAAGAATCTCAATTCGCGCCCGTTTCAACGGCACATTCAGCACCTGACCCTGGCGCCTGAGGCCCAGTACGACATCGGTGCCTTCAGGACCACGAATCAACTTGACGGCGTCCTCGGTGGTCATGCCTTTGGTGGAGGCATCATCGATGGAAACGATCACATCCTTGGGCTGAATGCCCGCACGGGATGCAGGGGTGCCCTCAATCGGAGAGACAACAATCAGCTCTTTCGTGTCTTTGTCGAGACTGAGCTGAATGCCCACGCCCATCAACTCACCGGAGGTGTCGATTTGCATCTCCTTGAACTCCTTTGGATCAAGGAAACGCGTGTAGGGGTCATCAAGGCTGGCCAGCATGCCCCGGATCGCCTCGTAGGACTCGGCGCTGCCCCCGTAGGACTTGCGCAGCAGATTGCTCCGCAATTGGCGCCACGTTCTTTCGTCGTAGGAGCCCGTGGAATCCAGGTAATCGCGATAAACGATCTGCCAAACTTGATCAATCACCTCCTTGGGGCTGTCGTGAATCGATCCGCCGGAGGCCGATGGAAGGGAAAGACCTGGTGAGCTGATGCCCAAGGCGGTGACTACACCACCGACCCCCAGCATCAACAGCAACGGAGTCGACCGGACCAAAGAACGCAGGCGCTGACTCCGAACCATGGCCCTTCAGGACTGATTCTTCAGATTAACGAGATCAGGCGGGCTCCACCCAGCGACCGTCCTCTTTGATCAATTGGATCAGGGCTTCAACGCCCTCAGCTTCAGGCACCTTGCGAATTTCATCACGGCCGCGATAAAGCGAAATCACGCCCGGAGTTTTGCCGACATAGCCGTAATCGGCGTCGGCCATCTCGCCGGGACCATTGACGATGCATCCCATCACGGCGATGTCCAGACCCGTGAGGTGAGATGTGGCGTTGCGCACCTTATGCAACACCTCCTCGAGATTGAACAGGGTGCGACCGCAGCTAGGGCAGGCGACGTACTCGACCATGGTCTTGCGCAGACCCAGGGATTGAAGAATCGAGTAGCAGACCGGTATTTCCTTTTCAGGGGCCTCCGTAAGTGAGACCCGGAGGGTGTCTCCCAATCCATCGGCCAGGAGTGTGGCGATTCCTGCGGTGCTCTTGATCCGGCCGTAATCACCATCACCGGCTTCGGTCACGCCCAGGTGGAGTGGGTAATTGAAACCTTCCTTGTCCATGGTGTCTGCCATCAGGCGGTAGGCCGCGAGCATCACCGGAGCTCGCGAGGCCTTCATCGAAATCACGATGTTGTGGAAATCAAGCTCATGGCAGATGCGCACGAATTCCATCGCTGACTCGACCATCCCCTCAGGGGTGTCGCCGTAGGTGAACAGCATCCGCTCCGCAAGGGAGCCATGGTTCACACCGATTCGAAGCGCCTTGTTCTGATCCCGCAGCAGGGTCACCAGGGGCTCGAACTGCTCACGGATGCGCTGGCCGATGGCGGCAAATTCTTCGGAGCTGAACTCCTGGCGATTCGGATCTGGCTTATCAAAAATGAACAGGCCGGGATTGATCCGGACTTTGTCGACGTGCTGGGCGACCTCCAGGGCGATTTTGATGCCGTTGTGGTGAACATCTGCCACCAGGGGAACGGTGCAGCCGCGCTGACGAAGCTCCCGACGGATCTGTCCCATCGCCTTGGCGTGGGCCATCGAGGGGGTCGTCACCCGGACGATCTCACTGCCTGCTTCGGCCAGGCGGATGATGCCGGCTACAGCAGCCTCGATGTCAAGGGTGTCCTCGTTGATCATCGACTGCACCACTATTGGGTGCTCGCTGCCCAGTGGCACATCACCAACCATCACAGTGCGGGTCACACGGCGGTGGATCTGGGTGTCGTAGCGCCGATCCAGGGCAGTCATGGGGCCGGTGGTGAAGCGCGTCAACGTTCGCACAGCCTGCGCCGAACCGTGTCGAGATCCTGCCGTGTCAGATCCAGGGGCGCGCCGGCTGCTTTGGAGGGATTCCGCAGCAGATAGGAGGGGTGAAAAATCGGCATCACAGCCCGTCCATTCCAGCTCTGCCACTGACCACGAAGCTGGGTCATGCCCCCCTTGATGCCAAGGATGGCCTCCACAGCGGTGGCTCCCGTGAGCACGATCACTGTGGGATCAACGGCCTCCAGTTGCAGGTCAAGCCAGGTCCGGCAAGCAGCCAACTCAGTTTTTTTTGGTCGTCGGTTGTTGGGGGGCCTGCATTTGATCGCATTGCAGATGTAGAGGTCATGCTCGGGATCCAGATCCACATCCTGCAGCAGTTGATCGAGGGCACGTCCTGAACGCCCGACAAACGGGACGCCCTGAGCATCTTCCTGAGCTCCGGGAGCTTCACCGATCAGCATTAGATCCGCCGTGGGATTGCCGCGACTGATCACGACGGTGTGGCGCGTGCTGGCGAGGTCACAGGCTGTGCAGGAACTGCAGGCCTTCAGGATGGACATGGTCATGAAATCGAGGCGGCAGAGGCCAGCGGAGCCAACAGCAACAGAGGATTGCCCTCCGGATCATGGATCCAGGCCTCAGCACCAAAGGGCTCAAGCCGCGCCTCCTCGAGAAGCGATCCACCACGCTGCAAGGCGTTACTGAGCAGTCGCTGAAGTTCAGGGAGGGGCTCCTGTGATGGCGGGAGCCGCAAACAGGGCGCCAGCGCTCGCCCCCTGGCTGGAAAAGAGCGCCGGCGTGAAGGCCTGTAGATCTCCAGCTGGGTGCCATCGCTGAATTGAACGATGCAGTGATGCTCCGCCACCCCAGGCTTCAACGTGGCTTGAAACAGCTCCCTGTAGAACGTCGCCAACCGGGCGCTGTCCTCTGCTGCCAAGACCCACCCGATCTGTATCGCATTCATGGGCGCCAAAAAATCAAGGTTGTCTGCGACACCATCTGCGGCAGGATGATCAAGTTTTAAACGCACCGAGGGGAGGTGCGTTACCGATGCCGCGCCCGTTAGAACTTTCCGACCGGGCTGTCGCCCTCAAACCGTCGCTGACGCTGGAGATCAGCGCCAAGGCCAAAGCACTGCGCGATAGCGGTAAGGACATCTGCAGCCTCAGTGCCGGTGAGCCGGACTTTGCGACGCCTCCATTCATCGTTGAAGCGGCCCAGCGTGCTCTGGGATCCGGCTTCACCCGCTACGGACCCGCCGCAGGGGACCCTGATCTTCGTGCTGCTCTGGCCCAAAAGCTGAGCGTCGAAAACGGGATTCCAACCCAGCCCGAGCAGGTTCTGGTGACCAACGGTGGCAAGCAAGCCATCTACAACCTGTTCCAGGTGCTGCTCAATCCCGGCGACGAAGTTCTGGTGCCGGCGCCCTACTGGCTGAGCTATCCCGAGATGGCAGCCCTGGCCGGGGCAAGCACCAGGATCATCCCCACCGAAGCTGAGGAAGGCTTCCGTCTCGACCTCGATCTGTTGGAGCAGCAGATCACCCCAAGCAGCCGACTGCTGGTGATCAATTCTCCTGGCAACCCTAGCGGCCAGGTGATGAAACGGGCCGAACTCGAGGACCTGGCCGCGCTGGTGGCCCGTCACCCCCAGCTGATGGTGATGAGCGATGAGATCTATGAATATCTCTTAGCCGATGGTCAGCAGCACTGCAGCTTTGCGGCCATTGCCGAAAAGATCCGCTCGCGCTGCTTCACCGTGAACGGCTTTGCCAAAGGCTGGGCGATGACCGGCTGGCGCCTCGGTTATCTAGCTGGAGATGCTGCCGTGATCAAGGCTGCTTCAGCCCTGCAGAGCCAGAGCACCAGCAATGTGTGCAGCTTTGCTCAACGGGGTGCCCTGGCGGCGATCGAAGGTCCCCGAGATTGCGTGCACCAGATGGCAATCAGCTACAACCGCCGCCGAACTCTGCTCACGCAAGGGCTGCAGGCTCTGGATGGCATCACCCTGACGCCCCCTCAAGGGGCCTTCTACGCCTTCCCCCGCCTGCCGGACGGCGTGCCTGATTCGATGGAGTTCTGCCGACAAGCCCTGGAACAGGAAGGCCTGGCCATGATTCCGGGCCTGGCCTTCGGCAATGACCGCTGCATTCGACTCTCTTGTGCTGTAGCGGATGAGACGATCAACGATGGACTGATGCGACTGAAGCGGCTGCTTCGTTCCTTCTGATCCGAACTGATCACTTGGAATTGCTGAATGTCTGTAAGAGAACGCGGAGTCGTCGTGGCCACCGGATTGATTGCCGTCCTGGCACTCACGGCCAATGTTTCCAGTTGCGGGTCACCCCAGAACGATGCCAAGCAGGCCGTTCTGCAGATCGGGGCGATCCCCGACCAGAACCCCGAGAAACTCAATCGCCTTTACGGCACGCTCTCTGCGGAACTCAGCGAAAAGCTGGCTGTGCCAGTGCGGTATGCCCCGGTGAGCAACTACGCGGCTGCAGTAAGTGCCTTCCGCACCGGCAGCCTTGATCTGGTCTGGTTCGGTGGACTCACCGGTGTGCAGGCCAGGCTGCAGACGCCTGGAGCCCGAGTGCTGGCGCAACGGGACATCGATGCAGTGTTCACCAGTGTGTTCATCGCCAATGGCGCCAGTGGTTTGCGCCCCTTCACCAGTGCCGACCAACTGGTGCAACTGAAGGGACGCCGACTGGCCTTCGGTTCGGAGAGTTCCACCTCCGGCCGCCTGATGCCCCAGTTCTTCATGGGGGAAAACGGCGTGAAACCTGAGGATCTAGCAGGGGGCGGACCTGGCTTCAGCGGAAGCCACGACGCCACCATTGCTGTGGTGCAAAGCGGTGCCTACGAGGTGGGCGCCTTAAACGAGCAGGTCTGGCGCAGCAATTTGGCGGACGGCCGCGTGGATCCAGGCAAGGTGTCGGTGATCTGGAGGACACCGCCCTACGTGGATTACCACTGGGTTGTAAGACCCGGTCTGAATGAGCGCTTTGGTGATGGTTTCACCGACAAGCTCCAGACAGCGTTGCTGGACCTTTCGACAGACACAGAGAACGGCGCCACAATTCTTGAGCTGTTCGGTGCCGAACGCTTCATCCCCGCCAAGGACGAGGACTACGTCATGATCGAAACAGTGGGTCGCCAACTCGGAAAGATCCGTTGACAGCGCTGCTGGAGCTGCACCAGGCCTGCCTGGGGCAACGGCTCCAACCGATCACCCTCACCCTTCGTGCGGACCAGCGTGTGGTTTTGCTCGGTGCCAGTGGCGCCGGCAAGACCACGTTGCTGAAGCTCTGCAACGGGGCATTAAGCCCCGATGCAGGATCCGTGCACTGGTGTGGTCGCCCCCATCAGCAGCTGTCCCGCCGGCAACGGCGCCAAATCGGCACGCTTTGGCAGGACCTGCGCCTGGTGGAGGAACTGAGTGTTATCCAGAACATCAACAGCGGTGCCTTGGGACGCCATGGGCTTCTCTGGGCGATTCGAAACCTGCTTGGTCGCCTGGACCCAAACACCTGCCTGGAGCTGATGAACCAGGTGAAACTGGAGTCCGATTTGCTTGAACAGCCCGTGCGTGAGCTCTCTGGAGGGCAGCGCCAACGGGTAGCTCTGGGCCGTTTGCTGTATCAGCGGCCTGAACTCGTGCTGGCGGACGAACCCCTCTCCGCCCTTGATCCCAGCCTCGCCGAAGACGTTCTCAACACCCTGCTTCTCTTGCCGGGCTGTCTGATCAGCCTGCATCGACCGGATCTCATACACCGGTTTGATCGGGTTCTGGGGCTCCGTGAAGGTGCCCTGGTGATCGATGAGGCTCCAGACACCATTCATAGCGATCAGTTGAAATGGCTCTACGCATCGGCTTGAAGCCAGCCCTGCCGCTGATCCCATTGCTGCCGGGTCTCAGCCTGCTGGGCGTTCTTTTGGTGCTGTTGCGCGATGGGCACGGCGGAGGACTTTCGGTTCTGCAACAGTTCGCCGCTGGGGCCGTGCAGCCCTCCATCGATCCCATCGTTCTGGGCAGCTTGCTGAACGGACTCCAGATCACCCTGGTGATCGCCATGATGTCCTGGGGCATCAGTAGTGTTCTGGGCGTGGGTCTAGGACTCCTGAGCTCAGGGACATTCTGGGAGATCCTGGCGGGGGTGCGTTGGCCTGCCGTGATCTTGCGCCGTTGGCTGACGCCCCTGCGCGCTGTGCATGAACTGATCTGGGGGCTTTTGCTGCTTCAGGTGTTCGGACTGAATGACTGGGTTGCGGTCAGCGCCATTGCGATTCCCTACACGGTTCTGATGGCACGGGTGATTGCCGATCAGGTGGATTGCCACGTTTCACCGGCCATCCCCGCACTCAAGAGAGCCGGCGCCACGCCATGGGCAGTGATGCTCACCGGACTTGTCCCTCCGCTGGCAGAGCCGATCAGCGACCACATCGGCCACCGCCTCGATTGCGCACTTCGTTCAGCATTGATTCTTGGCGTTTTCGGCCTCGGAGGACTGGGGACAGAGCTCAGTCTCAGCCTGCGCTCGCTCCAATTTCAGGAACTGTGGAGTGGCCTGTGGTTGCTGGCCATCTCCATGGTTGTGCTCGACCGACTGCTGCGAATGCTGCGCAGCTGGTCACGCATGCTGATTCTTCCCGTGGCCATGGCCAGCACCTGGGTTGCCCTCGACTGGGCAACACAGCTAGATCTGCAGCTGGCCTGGCCAGTGGCTGACTGGTCGATGGTTGTAGGCAACCTCATCGACGGATCCCAGGGATTCAATGCTGCCCTTGAGATCTCCTGGCCAGGGGTAATTGGTGCCACGGTGTGGATCACCCTGATCGCTGGTTGTGTTGCCACCGGCCTTCCACCGCTGCTGCTGCTGGTTTGCCCCAGCCAGGCCAGCCTGCGTCTGCAGAGAGTGGTGTGGGGGGCGTTCCGACTAATCCCGGCACCTCTCACCGCACTTCTGCTGCTGATGCTGGCCAAACCAAGCCTGAGCCTGGCAGGGCTGGCCCTAGGGCTGCACCACGGTGGTGTGATGGGTCGGGTGCTAATCGACGACATCCGCAGCAAGGGATTGCGTTCCGCCCAGACCATGAAGGCCTGCGGCGCCTCCCCCCGGGTGAGCTGGCTTTACGGCCCCCTGGCGGATGTGAGCCGCGCTTACCTCACTTATGCGACCTACCGGTTGGATGTGATCCTGCGCGACACCGCGATCATCGGCATGGTTGGGGGTGCCGGTCTGGGCTGGCAGCTGATGGAGGCCCTCAGCTCTTTTCATTGGTGGCTGGTGCTCTGGATCGTGCTGATCTCTGCGGTGCTCACACTGCTGGGTGAGAGCCTGGGGGAACGACTTCAGGGGAGCTGGAACAGCCGGGCCATGGCCTTATGAGCGGTGCGAACGAGGCCCCCCGTCAGCTGATCGTGCTCGGGGACAGTGGCGTGCATGGTTGGGGTGACCGTGAAGCGGGTGGTTGGTGCCAACGGCTGCGCATGCGCTGGATGAACCTACCCAGCGCTCCTGTGGTGTATCCCCTGGGCATCCGCGGGGATGGCCTGGAACGCGTGGCCGCCCGCTGGCGCAGCGAGTGGTACTGCCGCGGCGAACTGCGGCGCCAAACACCGGGCGGACTTTTGCTCAGTGTCGGGCTGAATGACACCGCCCGCGTTGGTCGAATCGACGGCAGACCCCAACTGGATGTGGAGGCCTTTTCGTTCGGCCTGGGTCAACTTCTAAATGAGGTTGCCCAGGAGGTGCAGGTGTTTGTGCTGGGCCTTACTGCGGTGGATGAGCACGTGATGCCCTTTGCCGGCTGCCTCTGGTACAGCAACAGCCAGATCGCGGCAACGGAGGCCGTGATTGCCGAACAGTGCCGTGAGGCTGATGTGCCCTTCCTGCCCATGCATCAGGAGATGCAGGAGGAGCCCGACTGGTTGACCTGGATGGAACCGGATGGGATCCATCTCAATGCCGATGGCCACCGCTGGCTCGACCAGCGCTTGGGTCAGTGGGCGCCTCTGCAGAAGTGGGCCGGACTCGTTGCCGGTAACACATCAACAGTTATCAGCATGTAAACGAGATCCTCAGTCGCGACTAATGTGTGGCTCTCCTGACATTGGTGATCGGACTTGGGATCTGACCGCTCTGCAGAACGCGCTGCCGGCCACCCCCCTGCCCAGCGCAAAACCACGCTCAAGTGGGACGAAAACGGTGAACTCACAGCCCTGGATATGGCTCGAATCGTTGACCGCTTGACCCAGCCGGAACTGCAACGCTGCGATCTGGACCCCTCCTAAAGGTCAGCTCGGGGCCATGGCCTGCTTGGCGGATTTGTAGAAATCCAGGTCGATGTCGGAACGTCCGTCTGAATCCGCCATCGCCTCAACCCTTTTACGAACAGCAGGCCGTACGAAAAACGGAACTTCTTTCTTGAGTGCTGCCTGTGCCTCTGGTTGCCAGTCCATCAATCCAAAACCGTTGCACCCATGATCCGGCACGAAAGTGCCGATCTGCGGCACCAAAGTGCCAACCGTTTCCGGGCTGAGGGTTGAACTGTTGGATCTGTCTTACTGATCCCTTGATTTCTCAAGGTCACCTGCGGCAGGAGTCCCGTCGCTCGCTGCCCCCTTGCATTGCACGGCGCAATCGACAGGCTCTCAAACACCTGGGCCTGGCCCAGTGCGCGGCCCGTCTCCAACAGCAAAGTGAACGCGAACAGATCCGGCAAGCGCTTCTCAGCGATCTGGAACTTGCTGACGAACTCTCGGTTCGCTCAGAGCGCTGGGCTACCGCCGTTCAGAGCCATGGGGCAAGCCAGGTCATCGACCTGAGTGCCAGCTCTGTGGAGCCAACACAAGCTTGTGAGGTCGATGAACACCTGGGCTGGCTGAAGAGCGTGCTGCACCAGGTGGACGGCATGGCCGGCACAGTGCTGCAAGTCCACTTGATCCAAGGCCAGACCATCAAGGATCTGGCTCAGGTCATGAGGTGCAGCCGTTCAGCCCTGCGCCTTCATCTCCATGAGGGCGTTGAACTGCTACAGCAATTGGCCCAGCGCGATGGTCTGTGACCCGTCCAAACCAGCTGATCAGAGCGCCATCAGCGACATCGCCAAAACTGCGGCCAAGAGGGTCTGAAGAGCATTGACCAGCTCATTGCTCAACCAGGCCACGCGATCCTGCACCAGGGCGCCGAGCAGGCTTTCGCCGAGGGTCGCCACCAGACCAACCAGCATCACCAACCCTGCCACAGGCCATGAGGGAACCAGCTGCAGAGCCAGCATCACCAGGGTCATGGAGACGCTGCCGGCGGCACTGGCCAGGGTTCCCTCAAGGCTGATGGCCCCTTCGGTGCCTGGTGAAACCACCCGCAGGCTTGTAATCAACACAGTGGTGCGACCGAAACGCTTGCCGATCTCACTCCCGAAGGTGTCGGCCAACTTGGCGGCAAAACTCGCCGCAAAGCCAACCAACAACACCTCATGGGGTTCGACACCGGCACCGATGAGCAGTGCAAGGAAGGCTCCAACGGCCGCAGAACCCCAGACGTTTTCAGGGCCGCGCTGACCGCCGCGGGCTTCGGCAAGGCCCCGGCTTTGCTTGTTCTCAAAGCCGATCTTGGTGACCAGGCTTCCCATACAGAGGTAGGCGACCACGGCCAACCAGCCCGACCACCCCAAACACCCCCACAGGATCGTGCCCAAGGCAGCTGCATGGACCCAACCACTGCGGGTGAGCACAGATGTCCGCTGCGTCAGGGCAATCAAAACCGTGTTCACCAGCAGGGCCTGAATCCAGAGTGCGGACATCACACCGTGTTGCAGTGCTCTAAGCATCTCCTGCCTGCGGCCATTGCAGAGGGAGAATCGGGTGCGTTCGTTCTCTGGTCGACCGGATGGTGTTCAACAGCAACAAGGGCTTTTTCCTCACCCTGGATGACACTGCCGCTCCGGCCACCCTCGAGCTGCCTCAACAAGAGGCTCCAGCAACCGAAGAAGCGCCTGTCGAGGCAGATGTCGTCACAGCCTCCGAGCCCTCAGTGGTTGCTAAGCCTTCAGCTACAGAGGCTGTTGCAGAGACCGTTGCGGAAGCCAAAGCTGAATCCAGCTCTGAGCCCGCAGCCCCACTCACCACTGCAGAAGCCATCGCCGCTGAACTGGCTGCAGCAGAGGCAGCCCGCCCGGCCGTGACCTATTCCACCTTTGCCCCCAGCAACCTCATGCCTGGTGGCGGACTGCGCCAGCGCAGCCGCCGGCCTGGAGCAGCTCTGAAATCCTTCCGGGGGATTGCTCAGGATCTGTTCAAGAGCTGATTAGCCGATCGCGCCAACGAACCAGTTCCACGGAACCAGCCACCGCGGCAGTCGAACTGCGCAGGATGTTTGATCCCATCTGGACGGGCTCAATTCTTGCTTCCATGAACTGCTTCAGTTCCTCTTTGGTCCACCCCCCTTCCGGGCCAACCATGAGCCAGGTGAGCTCACCAGGATCGGCCTGGTGACGTAACCATTGATCCAAGGCCGGTGGTGCTGTCTCGCGGGTCACCCCCACCAGACGCTGGCCCCGCTCATCTGCCATCCATTGGGAAAGGTCTTTGAGATCGAGCAGCTGTGGCGTCCACAACCGTTCGCACTGCTCCACAGCTTCACGAATGATCGTTGCCCAGCGCTCGGGTCGGTGGTCGGCCTGGGGAACACAGCGATCGCAACGCAGGGGCTGAATCCGATCAATCCCGAGCTCACAGGCCATCCGGACCACCTCATCCATCCCCCGCCGCATCAAGGCCAGGGCCAGGCCCAACTGAGGTTGGGCCAGGGGCTCAATCAGTTGCATTGGCCTCTCGAGCGTGAGCAACTTGGGTTCCACCAGGGTTGCGGTCGTGAGCCGGCCGCAACCATCGATCAGATCCACCTGCTCGCCACAGCGCAGACGCAACACTCTCCGCAGGTAGTGCTGCTCTTCAGTGCTGAGCAGAACCGAGCCACCATGCTGCAGGCGATCCGGCGACAGAAGCAAGCGCCGGCGTTCAGCCACCGGCAGGGAAAACGCTGTCGGGATGGTCTTCAACCGGCCAATTTTCATTGACCCCACCTACAACCAGCTCTTCGATCTGAACCACGTCGGAGTCCAGTTGACGCAGGGCATTGATCAGAACATCGATGGCAACTCCATCCGACGTACCGAGATCCACCCAGCAACGTCCCCAATCGTTCTGGTATTCAAGCTGCCCCATGTTG
Organism: Synechococcus sp.; assembly: GCA_047285305.1. Lineage (GTDB taxonomy): Bacteria > Cyanobacteriota > Cyanobacteriia > PCC-6307 > Cyanobiaceae > Parasynechococcus. The sequence goes on along the minus strand of JBJBDL010000003.1, from coordinate 1,477,577 downwards.
TGCATCAGGGCTGGCATCGCAGACTCAGCCCCATCGTTGTCGTAGGTCATCCAACTGAGATCGGAGCCTGCGTCATGCACCTGCAGGTTTTCTGCGTTGAAGCCGCCCAAACGCCCGATCACGTACCAGCTGTCAAAGACACCGTCGACGTAATTCCGTTCCCCCTGACTGGGAGGTTCCGAGAAACGGATCCATAACCAGCAATTGAAGGGATCGACTTCACGAAAACGAATGTCCATGGGGCCATCGCGACACCGTCATCATCGTTCAAGCTGAACGCATGCTCGAGCTCTCAGGAATCACCTATGCACCTGCTACTGCTGGTGCCCCCATCCTCAACGGCGTCGATTTTCAGACGCAGAGGGGACGGCCGCTGCTGATTGCTGGCGCCAGTGGATCCGGAAAGACATCGCTGCTGGAAATCATCAGCGGCCTGGCATCAGCCACATCCGGCAGCATCCGCTGGAACGGCAGCGCGATGAAACAACGGCAGCTGCGCTGGCTTTGCGGCATCGTTTTCCAGTTTCCCGAGCGCCATTTCCTCGGCCTGAGCGTCGCTCAGGAACTGCGGCTGGGGCATCGGAGGCTCGGTCATGATCGCGAACAGAGCATGCTCGAACGGGTTGGCCTCGACACCATCGCCTCCACAACGGCGCCAGAACGGCTGAGCGGCGGGCAGCAACGGCGGCTTGCCCTCGCCGTGCAAATGCTCCGCGGCGCTGAAGTGCTCCTCCTGGATGAACCCACCGCAGGTTTGGATTGGTCGGTGCGACGGGACGTGCTTGATCTGCTCGCCGGCCTCTCTCGTGAACAGGTATTGATCGTGGTCACCCATGAACCCGAGCTTTTTCAGGACTGGGACTGCCAAAGACTGCGCTTGCAGGGCGGGCGGCTCGAACCGATGACTACATTGCCCTGAGCTACCGAGGGGATATGGCCGACCGGCTGGTTCGCGCAACAGCCGCTGAGGGTGGCATCCGGTTGGTGGCGGTATCGACAACCAACATCGTGCGTGAGGCGAGGGAGCGACATGGACTGTCGTTCCTCACCAGCGTGATGCTCGGACGAGGCATGGCCGCTGGATTGATGCTCGCCAGTTCGATGAAGGTGCGCCACGGCCGGGTGAACCTGCGCCTCGGCTCCGACGGACCGATCAAGGGCTTGATGGTGGATGCCGGACGCAACGGAACCGTTCGTGGCTACGTCGGCGAGCCTGCCCTCGAACTCGATCCGATTCAGGATGAAGCCGGGCATTTCAGCTTCAATTTCAAGGAGGCCGCTGGCACCGGGTACCTCCACGTAATGCGTGATGACGGCAAGGGTGAGCCCTTCAACAGCACCGTTGAGCTCGTCAGTGGAGGCATTGGTGAGGATGTTGCCTCCTATCTGCTCCACTCCGAACAGACTCCTTCCGCGGTGTTTGTGGGTGAGCAGGTGAACAGAACCGGCATCCACGCCAGCGGGGGCCTCCTGGTTCAAATCCTTCCCAAAGCAGCGGAAGAGCTGGCCCTGGTGGAGCTGATTGAACAGCGTTGCCGCGAGATCACTGGATTCAGTCAGCGGCTTGCGGCAAGTGGAGACAAGCTGGAGGATCTGCTTCGGGACGTCTTCCCCGACCTTGATCCCAAACCCCTCGACGATGCCGAGGCCAGTCAGGAGCTTCGTTTTTTCTGTCCTTGCAGCCGTGAACGCAGCAAAGCAGCACTGCTCCTGTTGGGCAGGGACGAACTCACCGACATGCGTGACAAGGATGGCGGCGCGGAACTGACCTGCCACTTTTGCAACAACCGTTATGACGTGAGCGCTGCGGAGCTGCAGGAGCTGATTGACGAACTACCGACGGTGGCCTGATCTTCAGGCCAGAAACAGGGCTGCAGCCCACAGCAGCAGAGCGGCAGGCAGAGCCTGGATCTGCAGAGGACTGAGAGCCAGCTGCTCAACAGCAGTGGGAGAGAACGCCAGGTTCAGCAAAGAGCCTGCCGCCAAGCCCACACTGAGCACCAGCAACGTCCAGCCCAGGGATGCCAGAGGGCGGCGACCACGGCGAACCTGACTGAGAAAAACACCGATGGTTGCTAGGGCCAGCACCAACTGAATACTCCCGGCCGAGATCAGCAACAGAGCAACGCCGACGATCCCAGCAATCAGGCGCACGGAACGCCCCTGCCCATCCACCAGGGCCCAGTCGGGCTTGAGGCCGGAGAGGCTCGGGGAGGGATCGGGCAGCCTGTTGCGGAGATTCGCCAACACATTGCCCATCGGTGCCTGAGCTGGCTGAGATGGCAAGGATCCCGCCATGGCCTCCCGCTCCGACGCCGTCGCTGCAGCAGCACTCACCTGACCCTGTTGCCGGTCCCGCAGGCGAGCCATCAGGACGGCGTCGTAGGCCGCTTCGATCTTTGCTCGGGCCTGATCATCACCGGAAACCTCGGCGAGACAGCGTGCTTTGGCCGCCTGAACCTGATCAAAGCCCGCATCACGGCTCAGACCGAGACGGGCAAATGGATCATCTGCGTTTGCATCGGGACCAGATTCACCCAGGGCTGCCATTGCGTCGATCGGGTTCCTTTTGATGAGCGTATCGGGGCCTGTTCAGAAGAGGGGCGCACCGTGACGAAAACCCTCGCTGCGTTCCAGCCTGCTCCGGCAGCTGAGGGCATCCACCCGGTTCATCCAGGAGCGGCGTTTGATCAACGGCATCTGCGGGGGAAGGTGGTAGCCCTCAAGCATTTCAACCGATTCGTTATCACCGCGGAAACACACGTATTCGGTGCCGCCGTCAGCGCTATTCCTCAGCAGCCAGAACGTACTCACGGAAGTTGAAGACGCTTCACGATTCTGGCGAGAGAGCCGTGGAGGTGTGGATTGGGTGATCCCCCCGGTTCAGAGACTGATCGGCTCCACTCCACTCACCACCGGGGCAACACTGCTGAGTTCAAGGTCGGGATGGTCCTCCCGAAGCTGGTTGAGATTCCACTCGTTTTTGAACAACAGCACAGGCCGATTCCAGGCATCACGCACGGTTTTGCAATTGAAAATTCGGCCGACCTTTTCGAGTTCAGCCCAACCGCCGTTGATCCAACGGGCAACCTGGAAACCCATGGGCTCAAGGCGGGTTTCCACGCCGTATTCGTTCTCAAGCCGGTGCTGCACCACCTCAAGCTGGAGTTGTCCAACGGCCGCCAGAATTGGATCCCGCTTGCTCTCGTCGGTGTCATAAAGGATCTGCACAGCCCCCTCTTCCCGCAGCTCGTTCACCCCTTTTCGGAAGTTCTTGAAGGCTGAAGGGTTGGGGTTGCGCAGCCAACTGAAAATCTCCGGGCTGAAACAGGGAATGCCTTCGTACTCCACTTTCGAACCCACATAAAGGGTGTCGCCAATGGAAAACATGCCGGGGTTGTTGAGACCAATCACATCACCCGGATAGGCGTCTTCCACCACGGCTCGGTCCTGACCGAAGAGCTTTTGAGGACGGGAGAGACGGATCGCTTTGCCTGTGCGGGCGTGCTTTACCGTCATATCTTTTTCGAAGCGGCCGCTGCAGACACGTACGAAGGCCACCCTGTCGCGGTGCCTGGGGTCCATGTTGGCCTGAAGCTTGAACACGAAGCCGCTGAACCCTTCACGCAACGGGTCCACCAGACCTTCGCTGCTGGATCGGGCGATCGGCCGTTGCGCCATCTCAAGGAAGGCATCGAGGAACGGACGGACTCCGAAGTTGGTCATTGCCGAGCCGAAGAACACCGGGGTGAGTTCACCGGCATGGACCATCTCTATGTCCAGCTCGGCGCCAGCCGCCTCCAGGAACTCCATTTCCTCAATGGCCAGATCCAGCAGGTCCTCTTCCACCAACTCGCGCAGGGCAGGGTCGTCCAGCGAGAGGCGTTGCTCACTGGCCTGCTTGCCGCGTTCAGCACGGCTGAACAGAACCACCTCCTTGCTGCGGCGATCGATCACACCACGGAATTGCTCGCCACTGCCGATAGGCCAGTTCACCGCCCAGGGGGTGAGGCCGAGTTCCGACTCGATTTCATCGAGCAGGGTGAGCGGTTCCCGCCCCGGGCGGTCCATCTTGTTGATGAAGGTGAAGATCGGGATCTGACGCATGCGGCAGACCTCGAACAGCTTCCGAGTCTGAGGCTCCAGGCCCTTGGCGGCATCCTCCAGCATCACGGCGTTGTCCGCCGCTGCCAGCGTTCGATAGGTGTCTTCGGAAAAATCCTGGTGACCTGGTGTATCCAGGAGATTGATCGTGGTGGTGTCGTAATCGAACTGCAGCACCGTTGAGGTGATTGAAATGCCCCGCTGCTTTTCAAGCTCCATCCAGTCGGAGGTCACCTTGCGCTGCTCACCCCTGGCTTTCACCGCACCGGCCTGCTGAATGGCACCGCCATAGAGCAGCAACTTCTCGGTGAGGGTTGTTTTTCCCGCGTCCGGGTGGGAGATGATCGCAAAGTTGCGACGGCGATCTACCGCCGAGGCCAAAACCTGGGCCATATCACCATCAGTGGTCGCTTGACTGCCGCTCATCGGATTTCAGGACTTCACCAAGCCTGACACCACCAGATAACGGTCGTCCTCTGCCGACACCGTCAACTGGTTGAGATCTAGCCGGTGGAGCTCTGCGGTCACCTCCTGAGGTTCGAAGGCCGCCGCCAGCGAGCCAGCGAAGTCCTGCTGCAACACCTCTGGCGCCGATGGCAGGTGTTTAAGCAACAGTTGTTGAATCTCAGTGTCGGAGGCAGGACGCCGGAGATCCCGGTGCAAGGTGCGGCAACCAGGTGCTGCCAAGTCTCTGGTGACCATCCAGAGCAGATCAGGCTGATGCAGGTGATGCAAAAGGCTGTTGCTGACGATCAGATCAGCCTGCCCACGCAGAGCACCAGCACCTCGAAGCACCTCCTGGAGGTTCTGACACAGGAACGAGATCTGCAGCTGCTGCTGCTGCGCCCGCTCCCGGGCTACAGCCAGCATCGATTCGGCACCGTCAATGCCGATGATCCGAGCCTTGGGGAAGAGGCCAGCCAACCGCAGCGTGATGTTTCCCGGACCACAACCTAGGTCCACCACCAGTGGATCAGGCGGCAAAGGCGATGTGCGTGAGAGGAGAAGCTGAATCGCTTCGATGGTGACTTGATCGCCGGAACTGAAGTCGGCAGCGGCATAGGCCTGCACCTGCGTATCGCCGTTCATCAACTCAGGCTCCAGCCGCCGCTGCATCATTTGCTGCCGATTTCGATCTCAGTTTGGACGGGACACTGTTGATGGTGGTGAAGAGACCTTGCTACCCCCATCTGTGGCGTTAGGGTTTCGATACTTGTCCTTCGCCCAAGCACCGCACGTGACCCTCACTCCAAATCGTGTGGAGACCGCTGCGGGAGCTGTCGCCGGGTTCGGCGACTTCCCCGCAACCGCTCCTGCTGCCAACCCGGTCTTCTATCGCACCTACAGCCGCAAAACCCCCAGCGGCCGTGAGAGCTGGAGTCAGGTGGGCGCGCGAAACCTGGAAGGCCTGCGTCAATTGGGCAACCTCAACGATGCGGAAGTTGCCCTGCTGGCTCGCATGCAGGCCGAGAAAAAAGCTCTTCCCTCAGGCCGCTGGCTCTGGATCGGTGGCACCCGCTGGATCGAGCAGCCCGAAAACTTCTCGGGTTCCTACAACTGCACATCCACCAACCTGGTGGATTGGCAAGCCTTCGGTCTGATGATGGACCTGGCGATGATGGGCTGCGGCACCGGGGCCATCATCGAGCCGCACCTGATCGACCGGCTTCCGGTGGTGCGCAACAGCTTTGAAGTTCTCAGCGTCAGCGAAATCGGCATCACTCCTGCGGCTGAGCGCCAGGACGACTGCACCCACAGCATTGATGGCAACAAGGTGACCATCAAGGTGGGCGACACCCGCCGTGGCTGGGTGGACAGTTACCAGCTGATGCTCGAGCTCAGCAGCGATGAACGGTTCCATGGCGGTCCGATTCAGATCGAGGTTGACCTGAGCGATGTGCGGCCTGTTGGGGAAACGCTGAAGGGTTTCGGCGGCATGGCCAACCCCGTCAAGCTGAAGGATCTCTACGGGCGCGTTGCTCGGCTGCTGAACAAGGCCCAGGGCCGTCGGCTCACCTCAGTCGAGTGCTGCCTGTTGATCGACGAAGCCGCCGTCACGATCGTGGCTGGAAACATCCGTCGCAGCGCCGGCATGCGCCAGTTCGCATCGGACGACCAGGCGGCTGCATCCTCCAAGGACAACCTCTGGCAGCAAGACAAGGAGGGCAACTGGAGGATTGATCCCGAGCGTGATGCGCTGCGGATGGCCAACCACACCCGCGTATATCACACCCGTCCCAACAAGGACGTTGTGCACGCAGCGGTGACCAAGCAGTTCCACTCCGGTGAAGGTGCGATTCAGTTCGCTCCCGAAGCGATCGCTCGCTCCAATGCCGATCTGCTCACCACCACTGAGCTGCGAACGGAATTCATTGAGATCTACTGCGATCAGGGTCGTGAAGAAGCGGGGCGTTGGTTGTCCGACAACCATGGCCCCATTGGCGCCGATGAGCTGGAGCACCGCCTCAGCCGTTACGGCTTGAATCCCTGCGGCGAGATCCTGGGTGCCGATTTCCACTGCAATCTGGCCGAGGTACATCTCAACCAGATCGACCCAAGCGACGAGGAAGGACAGGCCGATGCCTTCCGTGCAGGCGCCCTCTCGGTTGCTTGTCTGCTCAACCATCGTTTTGAGGTTGAGCGCTACCGCCAGAGCCGTGAATGGGACCCGATCGTTGGCGTCAGCTTCACCGGTCTGTTCGACTTTTTCGTCCATGCCTTCGGCACGGAATGGCTGAGCTGGTGGGAGGCCGGACGACCTGACACCGAGGAGGGTCTGCGCTTCAAGGAGCAGGAAGCCGCTTACCTGAGCCGTTGGAAGAAGATCGTCAATCAAGCGGTCTGGGACTACTGCGACCGTCATGGTCTGCGTCGTCCCAACCGCTGCACAACCGTCCAACCTGCAGGCACCAAGAGCCTGCTCACCGGTGCTGCCCCCGGCTGGCATCCCCCCAAAGCCCAGCGCTTCATCCGCCGGATCACCTTCCGCAAGAACGACCCCGTGGCCATGGCCTGCATGGACTACGGCTACACCATCGTTCCCTCCCAGTCCGACAAAGATGAGGAAGGCCGTCTGCTGAATGACCCCTTTGATCCCCGCTGCACCGAATGGCTAGTGGAGATTCCCACCGAGGTGAGCTGGGCCAACCTGCCCGGTGCCGATGCCGTTGACATCAACGGCTTCAGTGCCATGGCGCAATTCGATTTCTACATGCAGGTGCAGCGGCACTACACCGCCCACAACACCTCCGCCACCATCGAATTCCGCGAGCACGAAATCGAACCCTTGGCTGATGCTCTGCATCAAGCAATGGAGAAGGGAGAGGGCTACATCTCAGCAGCACTTCTGGCCCGTTTCGATGCCAATGCCACCTTCCCCCGCCTGCCCTTCGAGCCGATCGATGCAACCACCTATGAGGAGCTGCAATCGGCTGTGGTGAAGCGTCGCGTCAGCAGTGATTTCTTCGAAGCACTGCAGCGTTACGACCAGGGTGAGCTGACGGAAGCAGGGCCGGCCGGATGTGATTCCGATAAGTGTCTGCTGCCTCTGGCCAAGCCGGAAAACTGAACTGGGAGCACGTCCCGATACAGTTGTTAGGTGTCCTGCGGGGCACCTGACAACCTCTGGAGAGGTGGTCGAGTGGTTTATGGCTCTGGTCTTGAAAACCAGCGTGTCTTCACGGGCACCGTGGGTTCGAATCCCACCCTCTCCGTTTTGAACAACCGGGACCAACGATATTGACGATCGTTCGTCTTGAAATGAATCAGTGAATGTCGTGTGGCCGACGGTTATGCACCACCGGAGCGATTTGACCACGTCGATACCTTGACGGGCCAATCACTGCCGATCGATTCATTACTAGGTTTCTTAAGAAAGAAACGCATTTGCCCCCTGCCGAAACAAGGGTCAAACATCAGGCGTCGTACATCGCTTAGTCCGGCTTCCAAGCCCAATTAGCGACTTATCACTGCCAACATGAGCCGAAGCGTCCGCATATTTAAAGGGGTTGTGCTCGGATTTCTCGACATCAACAAATTGCGCCCAAGACTCGAGGTGATTCCTGCCTAGAAAGCCTTGATCTACTCACGATGTGAAAGCTCGTTCATCAGTGGGCGAAGTGACTGGCGGGTCGAAACTCGATCAGCCCACCTGGGTGGGAGCCTCGATGCTGCTGCCGTCAAAGTCGAAGATATAGGCCGATTCCTCAGCAACCAATTCACGTATCTCCTGGCGGGGGACATAAAGCAAATCAGTTTCACCAGCCGTGCAGGCCTCTGAATGGCGGCAGTAAAAACAGGCATATCCAAAACAAGCCTTACGAACTCTTGGGTCTTGTTCGATGCCATGCTCATCCATCAAGGAACGCACAAGGCGGCAACAAAAAACGTTGCTTCTGGATTTGCATTAACGCGAAATCACGAAGCACATCTTGCATGCTCCGGTTCAACGAAGCGCAGTAGGCCTTCAACAAAGTGTGCTCCGATTCAGACATTCTGACGTTGACCACCTTGTCATCCTGAACAGAAGCAGTGCCCATCGAAGCGGATGTCGTCACAGCAGTATTTTATCCTCATTGATGCGAAATATGCATAAAAACAACTTTAGCCAAGCGATGAAAAGTCGACACCTGGAATCACCGGGACAACGAAAGATGGCAGCCAAAGCAGGGCTGAATTGACGACATATAGACACAACAATGACAGCCAGATTTTTCAGGCCTGGTGCCTCCCAGGGGTGCCCCATAAATCAGGGACACGAGCAGCAACCGTGGCGATCACGCCACTGGGTCCAGCAATGCAGCGGAGCAACTTCAGAGCAACCCAGGAGTCGCCAGAGAGCTACTTACAAGTTGCCCAGTAGTAACTCTTGGGCTACCCTTGGGACGCTCCGGCAGCAGACGGGTCATGATCAAAACCTCCACCCGAGAGACCCAGGTAAAGCTCACGGTCTCCGTTCCACCGAGCCTTCATGTGCTTCTTCGCGGCTGGGCCCTGTGCGAAGGACGTGAGCTCACAAGCGTTGTACTTCAGTGCGTGGAGCTATCGGTGCGCCAACTCAAGAGCAATGGCTCCATTCCAGGCGCAGCCATCCGCGCCTACGAGGCTGCCTGTGATGAACGTTTGGCCGTGGGAGGGTTGTGATCGTGCAGCTTGATCAGATCGAACAGGCGCTTCAGGCTCCGGTAATGGACGCCGTGATTGCCCTAAGCGAAAGGGTGCAAACCCTCGAGAACAATCCTGAGGGACGGATCTACACCGCCTATCGCGCTATTGATCAAACTATTTCCTTGGGGTACTCCGAGAACATCGATGCGATCGGTGAACAGCTTCGCGAACGCGACTTCGTGCTGCTCGCGAGCCGTCGGGGTACACGCCGGGAGCAGAGGTTGCTGTTACTGACCCTCAAAGAGATCGGTATCGCCAGCAGCTACAGCGAAAACTGCTTCAACGCATCACCGAACACGGTGAGCCATCTCAGGCACCTCGGCTGGCCCTTGGGCAATCTCAAGCAAGTCTCCAACGGCACCAAGACGCGCAAACGATTCAACCTGGGTCGCTGATCAACGATCGGCAGCGTCGCACCATTTCTGCCACAACAGCAGGATCAGCAGCGGCTCGATCTCCGCGATCCATGTCCCGGTACAAGTCGGCAACCGCCCACGCTTTGGAGGCCGGTTCATTCAAATGGCGTGGGATGAGATGGAGATGAAGATGCTGGGCTCCCTCACCAAAGGCGATGGCATACACGCGCTCGCATCCGCTGATCTGTTTCACGAGATCACTGGCATCGCGAACAGCGCACCCCCAATCAGAAGCCTCGGCCACCGTGAAATCCACGGGTCCGGAACAGTGCCTTCGTGAATCCAAGAGAAGCCAACCTGGAAGAGGTGCTGGGTCCGGGTGATGCCGCAAAACCCAGAGTTCAGAGCGCTGAATCTCGTACCGCTCTTGCGCTGTGGGATCGAGATGCAGCTGACAGATGGCGCAGTTTTCCACGGGGATGATTTTCAACAACGAACAGCACCACGGCCATTACCGCTCAACCCGAAGTCGATGATCAGGCCGAACAACACCACCAATAGGCCACTGAACGACGACACGCCTCCGACCAAGGCCGCAGCCCAGCAATAGCCGAGGGTTGTGGTGGGTAGAAAAACAGGCCCAGGATGGGAAGCACCGGGTTGGGAACACTGGTGCCACTGAAGGACTGCAGCACGAAGCTGCTGTTGATCAACCACATCAGCACCAAAACAAGGCGTGGGGCAAGCAAGCCAATCCCCGCCATAAGACACATCGCAAGGCAGGGACGCTTAGTCATCCATAGCGACGTCCTCTGGATGCGACATCGTCATGGTGAGAAAACTCATGTTTCGAGCGAACAATTCATCGCCAACTCGAACGGAACGGCAGCGTTTGGCATCGACAACAAACTGCTGGAAAGAGCAGCAAGATCCTCGGGTTGGGTCATTGCGGCAGGCTCAACGGCCGTCACCGCACAAGCCATATCGGTGTTGACCCAACTGGGACAGATGGCGGTCACCCGAATCCCCTTGTCCCACCCTTCATTACGCATGCTCTGACAGAGCCCCATCAAGGCGAATTTACTCACGGGATAGCCCGCCATTCGACCTTTGACGCGTTTGCCACTCATCGACACCAGCACCTGGATTCGTCCATGACCACTGGTCACCAGGTACGGCCAGGCCGCACGGGTCAGCCACCAGGGCCCCTTCACGTTTATCGCCCAGAGTTCATCAAGTTGCTGCTCTTCGCCATCCGCAAATAACAGCGGGGTTCGATGCAAAATCCCCGCGCAGTGGATCACGGTGTCAATTGCACACCAGTGACGAACGGTGCTGTCAACCCAGGCTTCAGCACTGGCTGGGTCGCTGGCGTCGTAGGCGTGATGCAACACCGCCTCGACGTCCAGATCTGTTCCCCTAAGAGCCAGCGGATCCCGCAGACCAAGGCTGAGTCGGTGACCATCCTTGAGCAACCGTCTGGCAATGGAAAGTCCGATGCCACGACTGGCTCCGGTAAGCAAAACCGTGCGTTGCATCAGGACGCGTTGAGGAGTCGATCAACCAGCAATTCTGGCGTTGTTGCATCCAGGAGAAGCTGGCGATTTCGCTCCGAGAGAAAGCCCATCGAAACGCTTTGATCCAAAAAGCTCAGCAAAGCATCGAAGTAGCCATCGAGGTTGAGCATGCCGATCGGCTTGGCATGAAAACGAAGCTGAGCCCAGGTCAAGGCTTCAAACAACTCGTCGAGGGTTCCCAGCCCTCCGGGCAGGGCCACGGCTGCATCGGCCAGATCGAGCATCCGCGCTTTGCGCTCGTGCATCGATCCCACAACCTCGAGATAGGTCAAACCGGTGTGCACCACTTCATCCTGCGTTAACGACTCGGGGATCACCCCGATCACCTCCCCTCCAGACGCCAAAGCGGCATCAGCAACCGCTCCCATCAAGCCAATGCGAGCTCCGCCGTAAACCAGGGTCATGCCCTGGGTGGCGATCAGTGCACCCAGCTCAGTGGCAGCAAGCTTGAACAGGTTCGAGTCGCCGCTCAAGGAGCCGCAATACACAGCGATCCGATTCATGGCGCCTAGCCGTGATCCCTTCATCCTCACTTGCGATGGCTGGCAAACACGCGCCAAGCCTCGAGAATCACCAGGAACGGGTCCCGATGAGGATGACCTCTATGCGCCTTGAGCTGCTGAAACGTCACCGGATTCGTGACCCAGGCCTCGGCCTGAATGAACCATCCGGACTGACGTTGAACGCGGATGGCTCTGCGCTGTACACCGTCAGTGATGACACCAAGGCGATTTTTCGTCTGGATCTCAAAGGCAGGGTGTCGGTGAGCGACTCGTTCTTCATCGGCCTCGATGACTTGGAAGGCATTGCACTCCGTGGCGATGACAGCGAGCTGCTCGTGGTGCAGGAGGGGAGCAATTCTGTAGTCGTGGTGGATCTGAGCAGCCGGACCGAACGGTCGCGGCGCCCGCTGTCAGCCATGACCAACTACGACACGATCGCGCACCACTTCCCAGACCCTCCGGACAACAAAGGATTGGAGGGCATCACCGTGAACACCAGGAACAACCATGTGGTTGTGGTGAAAGAGCGCCAGCCCGGTCTGCTGATCGAACTGGATTCCACACTCACGACAATCCTCTCCACAAGAGTGCTGCAACCCAGCCAAGGGTTCATCCATCCCGAACTGAAAGCCGAGAAGCTCGATTTCTCGGGCCTGAGCTACGACAGCAGCAGCGACACCCTCTGGATCGTCAGCGACAAGGGGCGGTGCCTGTTCCAGTACGACTGGGCAGGTGACACTGTTCTCCAGCGCCTCGATCTCACCATCAGCACGGGAGACAAGCCAAAACGGATCCGCAAACCGGAGGGTGTTGCCTTCGATCCCGGGCGGAAAAGGATGTACCTGGTGAGCGATCGAGACGCCGATCTCTACGTGTTCAAACTCCATGACGACTGCTGAACAGCGCCGCGTTCTGATCACCGGTGCCAGCAGCGGCATTGGCCTTGAAGCGGCAAAAATCCTGCTGGCGCGTGGTGATGCACTCACCATTGTTTGCCGCAATGCAGAACGGGCCGAGCTAACCCGCACGGCTCTGTCGGGTTCTGTTGACACCTGCATTGCCGATCTGGCGGACCTTGCGTCTGTGGCCAAAGCAATCGAACAACTCCGACATGACGAGATGACATTCGATGCACTAGTGCTCAATGCAGGGTTGCAATACGCCGGCCACGGCTCTCCACGTTGGAGTGCACAGGGCATTGAACTCACCTTTGCGGTGAACCACCTGGCCCATCAACTTCTGGCTGAAGGATTGAAGGAGCAAAGCCAAGCCATCGTGATCACCGCCTCTGAGGTGCACAATCCAGCCACCGGCGGAGGACGGGTTGGCCAGCCTGCAGGCCTGGGCTCGCTACAAGGGCTCCGCGAGGGCCCCGGGGCGCCGATGGTGGACGGAGAAAGTCCGTTCAATGCAGACAAGGCCTACAAAGACAGCAAGCTCTGCAATCTGCTGATGGCCGTGCAGATCCACAGGCAGCGTCAGGATTTACCTGTCTTGGCGTGGAGTCCGGGGCTGGTGATTCCACGCACATCAGGGGGGTTTTTCAGAAACAGTCGCCAAGCCAATCCACTTGGGCAGGCTTTGTTTGGGTTGGTCGCTCGGGATCTCTTGCGCTTGACGGAAAGCGTTGAGCGGGCAGGGGAACTGCTGGTGCAGCTCATCGATGCACAACTTGATCAACCGGGATTCAGCTACTGGAGCAATGCGCTGTTGGGCCCTGGCCGGCATCAATTCAAACCAACGGAACCCTCCGAGGAAGCGAAGAACAGCGACAAAGCGACGATGCTCTGGATGTTGTCGAACAAGTTGATCAACACTTTTTTGACGCCGTCCCGCTGATAGCCAAACCGTTCACAAACCAGCATCCATTGCGTTAACTCACGGAGCGACGATCATGGCCCAGATCACAACCGCCGTGCTGTTGGGAATCAGCCCGAGGCTGGCGATCACCGCAGAGGTGATCAGAAGAATGAAAAAACCAAGCGATGGCTTGGATGAAGCGATCCGCGCTTCATAAAGCTCCGTGCGAGGAACACGACTTTCAAGATGAACCGCCAAATGTCCCGACAGGCTTTCCATTAATTGCCCCAGCACCGTGCAGGTCTCGGGGCCTCACATTCCTGAATTGTGAACAGAGTTCTCTACTGCGCAGCAGACTGCAGAACGATCAACATCAGACCATGACGGGTGTACTGGCGGCCCTGGGAGCGGCCATCGCCTGGACGGGAGCCAGTGCGCTGTGGCGATCGCTATCAGGGCGGGTCACGGCGATCCGGCTCAACGCCATGAAAAACGGCTTGGCCAGCCTGCTGTTTCTGCCGGTTCTGCTCACACTTCCGTACAACACCAACGTGCATGCTGTTCTGCTGCTGTTGATCAGCGGCTTGATCGGCATTGCGGCAGGGGACAGCTTCTATCTCGAGGCGTTGCGGCGACTCGGCACCCGACGAACCCTCACCGTAGAGGCCAGCGGTCCGGTGCTGGCCAGCATCGCTGGGGTTCTGGTGATGGGGGACAGCTTGGCCGTGAAGAACGGTCTCGGCGCGCTTCTGGTTTCAAGCGCGGTGGTTCTCATTGCCATGCAGGCGAAAGAGACCAGCCAAGGGAAGCGGGGGGGCAGCACTGTTGACTTCGGCATCGGTCTGCTGTTGGCACTCTTCGCCGTGATCTGTGGCCTGAGCGGAGCCTTTCTGGCCCGTCATGTGCTGATCAGCAGCGACCTCACCCCATTGCAGACGGCATCGATCCGGCTGCTGGGCGGATGGTTTGGTCTTCTCCCCTTCCTCAAAGGGATCTGGAGACAGACCAAGCTGAAGCCACGGGAGGCATGGAAGCTTGTCATTGCCACCGTGGTCGGAACCAACGGGGGAATCCTGCTGCAACAGGTGGTGCTTCAAACGTTGCCCGTTGGAGAAGGGGTGACGCTGATGGCCACAGCGCCTGTGATGGCTCTTTTTGTGGGACGAATGGAAGGAGACCCGATTCAGCTCTCCGGCGTGGCTGCCGCGGGGCTGGCCTTGGCCGGTGTGGCCTGTACCAGCCTCTGAAGTCCGGATTCCAGGGCCGGGGCTGCAGCCTCGTTCAAAGCCAGCACCACCAGATCAGCACCGCAGCCCTGATCGGGACGCCAGGCATGGCTGGGAGCTGCTTCAAACCAGCTGTTCAACCGCGGACCCACCATCTGGATCTGAAGCGGAAGCGTTTTACTGGGCAGCCAGACACGCCCCTTGAGTCGAACCACCTGGTGATTGCTGACGAGGCCGGGCAACAGCTGCTCGAGGGCATGACGCTCCAATGCCCCTTCAACGCGAACATTGCTGCCGACCATGTCGACATGGCTGTGATCGTGATGGTCGTGGTGGGTGTGGGCCTCCTGGTGGGTGGGCTTGTGCTCAAGGCCCAACACAACGGACGTCTCCACCTGTCCCTGAGACACAGGCAGCAGAGCGGTAGCCGGGCGCACTTTGTCTTTGATCCGCCCCTGCACCTCAGCCATTGCTGATGCATCCAGGCAATCAGCCCGGCTGATCAAGACCAGGTCAGCGGCCTGGAGTTGATCCTCAAACAAGTCGTCGATCGCTGTGAGGTGATCGAGGCTGGGATCCTCGGCCCGTTGCCGCTCCAGCGCTTCAGCATCAGCCACCGGGCTGCCTGCAGCCAAAGCTTCGCCATCCACCAGAGTCACCACACCATTCACATGCACACGGCTGCGGATGGCCGGCCAATCCAATGCCTGAAGCAGAGGCCGTGGCAAAGCGAGACCGCTGGTTTCAACAACGATCCCATCCAACTGATCCGCTCGTTCCAGCAACGTCTCCATCGTCGGCAGGAAGTCGTCCTGCACGGTGCAGCAGAGGCAACCGTTGTTCAGCTCAACTAAACGGCCATCCACCTCTTCCTCAGGACAGAAGCCGCAGCTGCGAATCAGATCACCATCAAGCCCAACACTGCCGAATTCGTTGACCATCACGGCCAATCGCTGACCGCCACGGGTGAGCAGATGGCGGAGCACCGTGGTCTTGCCGGCCCCAAGAAACCCGGTGATCACTGTCACCGGCAGACGCTTAGCCATGACGATTAAGGGCGGCAGCCCAGGCTCTCACGGGTAGAGACACCACTGATCGGATTGGATCCATCCGCCCGAGCACAAAGGGCCCGCTGTTGGGGAAGATCGAGCACGGCGTTGGTGAAATCAGCACCGTCGATCTGCGCGTCCGTGAAGCGGCTCTGCATCATCATCGCGTTGGTGAAGTTGGCCCCCCGGAGATCGGCTCCCTCGAAGTGGCTGGCAAAGCCCACAACATCGGAGAGATTGGCATCACGGAGATCGGCCCCTTGCAGTTGAGAGGTGTTGATCACAGCGCCGCGCAGGTCCGTGCCGCTGAGATTTACCTCCCGCAAATCTGCCTTGAGGAACTCTTTTTCCTTGAGGTCAAGACCGTGCATATCGGCGCTGATCTCCTGAACTGCGAACTGACCACGCAGCTCGGGAGCGGTGATGGCCTGCACTGATTCAGCCCAAACAGCAGTGCAAAATGCCAGCGTGATCACCGCTAGCAGCGAGGCCATACGTCGAAGGGCGCCCATGAGACCGGTAATTTGAGCAATCACGTTATGGCAACTGTCCGCGGAGCGAGTCGATATGGCCATGAGCTTGCGGGTGGTGGTTCCACCCCATCCCCTGATCGGCCATTGGCTGACGATGCTTCGGCATCGGGAAACCCCTGCGGCCCTCTACGCCACCGCCCTGCAGGAACTGGGCCGGTGGCTCACCTACGAAGCCCTGCGGGACTGGCTGCCCAATCGCCGGGAGATGGTGCCCGGAATCCATGGGGACACCGAAGGCACCCTCGTTGAAGCATCGGTACCACTGATCGCCATTCCAGTGCTCCCAGCAGGTCTCGAGCTTTGGCAGGGAGGACGATCCGTCCTTCCCGATTCCTCCCTCTGCCTGGAGTCATGCCCACAGGAGATCGAAGCCAACGCCGGGGTGATTTTGTTTGTTGATCAAATCAGCGATGGTGAGGCGACCCTCAAGCTCCTGCAGGAGCTCCAGAGCAAGGGTGTGGATGGACGGCGGCTGCGGCTGATCACTGCTCTGTGCGCCAGTCCTGGACTGAAGCTGTTGGGTGAAGCGATTCCAGATCTGACGCTGCACACCGCCTGCATTGACGAGGGCGTGGGAGAGCAGGGTGAGATTCGTCCGGGAATCGGTGACCCTGTGCGACGGCTGAACCTCAGATCTTGAGGGCATGACTAACCTTCAAGCAGGTTGATCGCACCCATGGCCCAGCAGCACGACACGGGCTCAGGCACCCTGGCAACTCTGGTCACCGGAGCAGTGCTCGGTGCTGCAGGACTGGCCTGGTGGCTCCTCAACGAAGCCGACAGGCGCAGGCGTTACGGCGCGCAGAAGTCGATGTTGCACGCACCACGGATGCAGGACGGTTCCGAAGTTCTAGACAGCGCAGGCAACGGACACCTCGAGGAGCGAGTGGAAAAACTCAACGCGGAGATCGCCCGCGTTCGCGCCCAGCTCGAGGGACTAGGTAGCGAAGGATGAGCGCTCGGTAGGTTGGCTTGATTGCCACTGGTCCGCTCCGTTCCATGCTTCGCTCCGACGCCGTCACCAAGGGGATTCAGCGGTCTCCCAACCGCGCCATGTTGCGGGCCGTGGGCTTTGGAGACAGCGATTTCGGCAAGCCCATCCTGGGCATCGCCAACGGCTACAGCACCATCACACCCTGCAATGTGGGGCTGAACGACCTGGCCAAACGAGCTGAGGAAGCGGCCCGGCAGGCCGGAGGCATGCCACAGATGTTCGGGACCATCACCGTGAGTGATGGAATCTCCATGGGCACCGAAGGGATGAAGTACTCCCTGGTGAGCCGTGAAGTGATTGCTGACGCCATCGAAACGGCCTGCAATGGCCAGAGCATGGATGGGGTGCTAGCCGTCGGTGGCTGCGACAAGAACATGCCCGGCGCCATGCTCGCTATGGCAAGGATGAACATTCCTTCGGTGTTCGTCTACGGGGGCACGATCAAGCCGGGCAAGCTGGGCGGCTGTGATCTCACGGTGGTGAGCGCTTTTGAAGCGGTCGGCCAACTGACTAGCGGCAAGATCGACGAAGAGCAGCTCACCGCAGTTGAGAAAAATGCCTGCCCTGGGGCTGGCAGTTGCGGCGGCATGTTCACCGCCAACACCATGAGTGCTGCCATCGAAACGATGGGTCTCAGCCTCCCCTACAGCTCCACGATGGCTGCCGAGGACGAGGAAAAGGCCGACAGTGCCGCTCGCTCGGCCGAGGTGCTGGTGGAGGCCGTGAAAGCCAACATCCGCCCTCTGGATCTGCTTACCAAAGAAGCCTTTGAGAACGCCATCAGCGTGATCATGGCGGTGGGTGGCTCCACCAATGCTGTGCTGCACCTGCTGGCCATTGCCCGCACCGCCGGCGTCGACCTGAGCATCGATGACTTCGAACGGATTCGGCAGCGGGTGCCGGTGATCTGTGATCTCAAGCCCAGCGGCCGCTATGTGACCGTTGATCTGCACAACGCCGGCGGCATTCCCCAGGTGATGAAGCTGCTGCTGGATGCAGGCTTGCTGCACGGCGACTGCCGAACGGTGGAGGGCAAAAGCCTGAAGGAGTTGCTGGCCGATGTGCCGTCGGAGCCGCCCTCCGGGCAGGACGTGATCCGCCCCCTGAGCAATCCGCTTTATGCCAAAGGACACCTAGCAATTCTCAAGGGCAACCTCGCCAGCGAGGGAAGCGTGGCCAAGATCAGCGGTGTGAAGTCTCCCGTGCTCACCGGCCCGGCGCGGGTGTTTGAAAGCGAGGAAGACTGCCTTGCCGCCATCCTCGACAAAAAGATCCAGGCCGGGGATGTGGTGGTGGTCCGCAACGAGGGTCCCGTCGGTGGACCGGGCATGCGGGAGATGCTGGCTCCCACCTCAGCGATCGTGGGTCAGGGCTTGGGGGACAAGGTCGCCCTTATCACCGATGGCCGCTTCAGCGGCGGCACCTATGGCCTGGTGGTGGGTCACGTGGCTCCTGAAGCTGCAGTTGGCGGAACGATCGGGCTGGTTCAAGAAGGCGACAGCATCACGGTTGATGCTGATCAGCTGCTGCTCCAACTCAACGTGGATGAAGCGGAATTGGATCGCCGCAGAGCGGGATGGAGCAAGCCGGAACCGCTTTACCGCAACGGAATTCTCGGCAAGTACGCGCGACTCGTCTCCAGCTCAAGCCGGGGGGCGACAACCGACCACGCCGATTGAATTCGGTGCAATCAAACAGCCGGTTGCACCAGAGCCCGTAGGCGCCGACCCAACGCTTCCAGAGGTGCGGCATCCTGCGGTGCCGCACAGCGCTGCCCCGAGGCGCCATCCATCCAGACCGGATGACGCCCGTGCCAGAGCATCGGACGTTCCGGTTGGTCCCACCAGCTCAGCATCAGATTGATCTCGTTGCCACTCAGGTAGATCTCCAGTTCAAGATCCTGAGCGGAGCAACGCTGGCCGTCGCCATCACGACATTCAATCCGCACGTGCAGATCGTCGATTTGTACTGGAGCCGAAGGATCGATCAGAACAACAGCATGGCTCCAGGGCTTGAGGCAAACGTCAGCCGCCTTGGCAATCAACACCAGAAGGTCCATGGACTCAGGGCAAGGCGCGGATTGAACGGATCAGCACCCGGATGGAGCCAGCGCGAAAACCAGGATTGAGATCCCCAGCATCGCCGAATTTCGAGTGCAACACCTGAATGCGGGTGATGCCACTGGGATCGAAGCGCAGCGGCAAGCCAACGGGCTTGGCACGCACCGTGGGGCTGAGGTCGGCGAATGGCACCACAACAGGGGTCACTCCGGACGGTTGAGTCGGAACATCCACCACCCAGCGGAGACCACCGGGAATCAGTTCTGTGAGTCCCATGGCTCCATCCCGGCAACCAAGGGCAATCTTCAGGGTGCGTCCCTCACCCTCAACATCCAGCTGAAGTACTGAATAAGGGGACAGATCGAGCGGGGGCTGAAGGCGAGGGGAGCGGCAGCTCACGAAACCACCGCCGGTCTCCACCAGCTCCCCCTCCAGAACGAGTCCGTCGGGGGTCACGCGACAACCGGCACGGGATCGGCCGCCCATGATCGTGTCGTTCAGGCTGGCCCAGTCAGCAAAGTCGCTGCCCTGGAAAAGGATCTGTTCAGAGGCCGGCGGCTGCATCCTGATCAGCAAGGATCAGCACACCATTAGCAGGTTGAACCAGCCGAGCGGGAGTGCGATCGGAGGATTCGGAGGGATCGACCAGTCGCCTGAGGGCTTCCTGTTTACCGGCCCCACTGACGAGGAAGATCACGTGACGGGCGGCACTGAGCACAGGAGCCGTCAGGGTGATGCGATCCAATCCTTTGCCGCGCCCGATGGTCGTCCAGCGATCCAGCACCGATGGAGCCTCAGTGCCGGGGAAAAGGGATGCGGTATGGCCGTCATCCCCCAGGCCTAGCAGCATCACATCGAACACCGGTGGTGCTCCTGAGCACAGCTGAGAAAGCTTGTCAGCAAAAGCCTGGGCACTTGCCTCAGGGCTGTCCAGTTCCACGGTGGGCACGGGATGAAAAGCGGCTGAAGCTCCAGGCCCGGGTGCGAGAAGGGTGCGGCGCAGCATGCCGGCGTTGCTTGACGCATCGTCGGCAGCCACCCAGCGCTCATCACCCAGGACGACGTCCACCCGGTCCCAGGGCAACCGTTCCTGACCGAGCAGGGAGTAGGCGCTGGCGGGCGTACTCCCACCGGAGAGAGCGATCTGGCAACGGTCCCGTTGATCCAAGGCAAGATCAATTTGGGCGGCAACAGTTTCACAGGCCTGACGAGCGAGGTCCTGAGGATCCTTAGCCCGCTCGATGCGGTAGTTGGTCATCGCTCAACCTCTCAGCTGAGCCATTCGGTGTGGAACGTGCCCTCCTTGTCGACCCTTTGGTAGGTGTGGGAGCCGAAGCAATCGCGCATCGCCTGAACCAGGTTCTGAGGAAGGCGGCCGGAACGGTAGCTGTTGATGTAGTCAAGGGTGCTGCTGAAGCAGGGAACGGGAATGCCGGCCTCGGCGGCACCGGCCACCACTTGAGCCAGTCCGGGCAGCCGTCGGTTGATCTGTTCAGCGAACCAGGGATCCACCATCAGGTTGGGCAGTTGGGGATCAGCATCGAAAGCATCCTGAATGCGCTTCAGCAGACGGGCCCGAATGATGCACCCACCCTTCCAGATCTGAGCGATCGACGGCATGTGAAGTTCATAGTCGAGGTCCTGGGAGGCGATACGCAGAAGCTCCATGCCCTGGGCATAACTGGCGATGCAACTCAGCACCGTGGCATCCATCAGCGGAGCCATGGCATCGTCAGGCGTTCCCAGGTCAAAGTCCTTAATGGCAGGTCCTTTGAGCATCGATTCGGCCGCCACGCGTTGAGGCTTCATCGAGCTCATCACCCTTGCATTGAGAGAGGCATAAATCGTGGGAACAGAGGCACCCATCTGCAGCGCCGTCACCACGGTCCAGAGGCCCGTGCCCTTCTGGCCAGCCTGATCGGTGATTTTTTCCACCAGATCAGTGCCATCGACGGGATCCTTGGTGCGGAGACACACCTCGGTGATTTCCACCAGATACGACGACAACTCTTCTGTGGCATTCCATTGACCAAGAATGTCGGCCATCTGCACACCGGTCATTCCCTTGACCCGCTTCATCAGGTCGTAACCCTCGGCAAGGATCTGCTCGATGCCGTATTCGATCCCGTTGTGGACAGTTTTAACCAGGTGTCCTGACCCCCCTGGACCGATGTAGGTCACGCAAGGTCCGTCTTCGACCTGAGCCGCCATCTTGTTCACAAGGCTCTCGATGGCCTCGTAGGAGGTCTTGGTTCCTCCGGGCATCATGCTCGGCCCCTCCAGGGCACCTTTGGCGCCACCGGACACACCCATACCGATGAAGCCGAAGCTCTTGCTCTCGAGTTGCTTCACCCGACGTTCGGTGTCGTGGTAGTCGGAGTTGCCTCCATCAATCAGCAGATCACCTTCTTCGAGATGAGGAGAGAGCTGATCAACAACAGCATCGACGGCAGGCCCCGCCTTCACCATCATCAAAATCCGGCGGGGGCGTTCCAACTTGCCAACGAAATCTTCGATGTCAGTGGCGCCCTGAATGTTCTTGTCCTTGCCACGCCCCTGGAGGAAGTCTTCGGTTTTGGCGTAGGTGCGGTTGTAGACAACGCTGGAAAAACCGTTGCGCTCCGCATTCAGGACGAGATTCTCGCCCATCACGCCAAGACCGATGAGGCCGAAGTGAGACTTGGACATGGCCTGAAGGACCACTGACTACTGATATCAGTGTGTTGATCTCGGCTTGTCTCGACCGCAAATCAACCAACAAATGTCAGGAATGAGCCATCGGCTCACATAGACGTCTACTCATTCCTGAGAGCGATTCCTGCCCTCAGATCACCGTTCCATCTGCGATGGTGGCGTTTTTCTGAACCACCACAATGCCGTTGCGGATGTAGAAACCCTGATCCGAACGATCGGCTTCTTCCACATTGTCTTTGTTGATGATCGAGACACCCGAACCAATGCGGGTGTTCTTGTCGAGGATGGCGCGTTTCACCGTGGTGCCCTTGCCCACGCCAAGGGGAATGCCTCCTCGCTCTTTTAAGACAGCACGTTCGTCGGGGGATTCGAAGAAGTCGGCCCCCATCACCAGGGTGTCCTGAAGCACGCAGTCACTTTCAATTCGACTGCGCACGCCGAGAACACAGTGGTGGATGCTGCAGGACTTCAGGATCGAGCCTTCGCCAACAATCGAATTGGTGATCTGGGCATCAACCAGCTTGCTGGGGGGCAAATAGCGAGGACGCGTGTAGATGGGGAATTTCTCGTCGTAGAAGCTGAAGGGAGGCGTGGGTTGTTGGGTGAGAGCGAGGTTGGCTTCATAGAAAGCACCGATGGTGCCGATGTCTTCCCAGTAGTCGTCGAACACGTAGCTCTGAAGCTTGTCGCCCCTCGCGAGAGCCTCGGGAATGATCTCCTTGCCGAAATCCTTGTGTCCGGGATGTTTGTCGAGCAGATCAAAGAGGGTCTGACGGCTGAAAACGTAAATGCCCATCGAGGCCAAGTAGGGCCTTTCCTTAGCTGAATCAGCACTGAGGCCGAAGCGAGAGGTGTCGACAGCCATCTCCAGAAGCGAATCACCCTTGGGCTTCTCGCGGAACTCCTTGATCGAACCGTTTTCATCGGTCCGCATCAGACCGAAAGCCTCTGCCTGCTTGGGATCAACGGGAAGGGCAGCAACGGTGAGATCAGCGCCTGAGCGGCGGTGGTGCTCGATGAAGAGGCTGTAATCCATCCGGTAGAGCTGGTCGCCGGAAAGGATCAGGTATTCATCAACGTCCCATTCCTGGAACAACCACTGGTATTTGCGTACAGCGTCTGCAGTGCCCTCAAACCAGGTGGGACTGTCAGGGGTTTGCTGGGCTGCGAGCACCTCAACAAAGCCGCCACCGAAGGAATTGCTGAGGTTGTAGGTCTGACTGAGGTGGCGGTTCAGTGACGCACTGTTGAACTGCGTCATCACGTACATCTTGTTGATGTCGGAGTTGATGCAGTTGCTTATCGGAATATCAATCAGTCGATATTTCCCTGCGAGAGGGACGGCCGGCTTGGCGCGCATTTTTGTGAGCGGATACAGGCGCGTACCTGCACCGCCGCCCAGAATGATGGCCAAGACCCGCTTCATGCCGCTGTCCCAAATCGGCGTTGCCGCAAGAACTTACCGGAGTTTTTGGCTTCGCAACCGTCTTTGGGAAGAATCAGTCGAGATTACTGGGATTCAGATCGCGACTGCATCGCTTAAGAGCTCAAGAAGCTTCCAAATCGAACAGTCGTTCGACAATTCGGAGGGCCTGTTGGCGATCTTGACGGGTCTGGGGAGCCCGCAGCTGGGTCACAGGCGTGTGGAGGATTTTATTGATAATTCCCTTGCTCAACGCTTCGACTACCTTGCGTTCCCGGGCTGAGAAATCAGGGCCCATTCGGCTGAGGGCCTTCTGGAGTTCCTCCGAACGGATCGACTCCATCGAAGAGCGCAGCTGGTTGATGGTCGGCACAGCCTCAAGACTGTCCCACCACTCTAGGAACTGCTGTGCTTCTTGCTGAAGCAACTGCTCAGCCTCCCGGGCCATGGCCTGACGGGCTTCCTGGTTACGGGCAACGACCTCTTGTAGGTCGTCCACATCGTGGGATTCAACGCCGTCCACATCGGCCGAATCCGCAGCGATGTTGCGCGGCACACCGATATCAATCAGGCGCAGCTTGCTGCGCCGGTTCAGAGGTGCCAGACGTGCGGCATCAATGATCGGATCATCGGCGGCGGTGCTGGTGAACATCAGCGAGCAGGTACTCAGGTACTGATCCAGATCCGTGAGCGGCCTGCACTGAACAGGGAGATCAGGGAAATCAGCCGACAGCTGCTCGGCCCGTTCAACGGTGCGGTTCAGCAAAACAACACCCGAGGCACCTTTGGCCTGAAGGTGCTGGAGCAACAGACGGCTCATGCGCCCTGCACCAACAACGGCGATCTGCTCGCTTTCCAGGGTGACCAGTTGATCCAGTCCCCGGGATTGACCGAGCTTGAGCTGGGCGAGCTCAACGGCAGCTGAGCTGATCGAAACAGCCCCCGTTCCGAGGTTGGTTTCACTGCGGACCCGTTTGCCAGTGGAAACAGCCTGGGTAAGCAAGCGATTCAGGATCGGACCCAGGGATTTGTGCTCCTGGCCGAGCCTCATCATTTTTTTCACCTGGGAGAGGATTTGACCTTCCCCCAGCACAAGGCTGTCGAGACCTGCTGCCACCCGCATCAGATGGTCGACAGCGTCTTCGTGGTGATAACTGAACAAGTGAGGCGTCAGCTCCCCTGTCTCAAGACCGGAGTGGCTGCTGAGGAAGTCGCTGACAGCAGACACGCCGAGGTCCGGATTCCGGACCAAGGTGTAAATCTCAAGGCGGTTGCAGGTGCTGAGGATCGATGCCTCGAGCACCTGCTCATTGCCGCGGAGAGATTGAAGGGACGTCTCCATGGTCTGCTCAGGGATGCTGAGCCGTTCCCGGATCTCCACCGGTGCCGTCCGATGACTGAGGCCGACGACGGAGATATGCATGAAGACGTTCCTCTCAACCAGTTGATGACGATCAGCTCAGAGCGATGCTCTGGGCGCCGTCTTTGATGTGCACGGTGTTGGTGAAGCGGCAGGTGTTGTCCAGGTTGCTGATCACCAGGCTGCTTGTGCGGGTGCAGTCCTTTTCGAACTTAACGCCATCAAAGAGCAGACCATCCGTGATGCCGCTGCCAGCGAAACAAACATGCTCGCCGCAGGCCAGCTCCTCAGCTTCATAGACCTTGTCGGGATCGGCGATGCCCATCTCAGCGAGACGCGCCAGGTTGCCCTCTTTGGTCATGTCAGCCCACTCGGAGGTCTGAGCAATCGCAGGGTCATACACCAGTTGGCCCTGGAAGTGACCACCAAGAGCGCGCATGGCAGCGGCGGAGATCACACCTTCAGGGGCAGCACCGATGCCCATCAGGCAGTGAGTTCCGGTACCAGCGAAACCGCAGGCGATGGCAGCCTGAACGTCTCCATCGGAGATGGGCTGGATGCGAGCGCCGGTGGCCCGGATCTCAGCGATCAGGTCCTTGTGACGGGCGCGATCCATAACCACGATGTTCAGCTCGTCGACGGGGAGTCCCAGGCACTCGCTGAGGATCTTGATGTTTTCGGTGGCTGATTTGCGGATGTCCACTTTGCCCTTGGCTGCCGGAGGAGCAGCCAGCTTCTTCATGTAAAAGTCGGGGGCATTGAACAGACCGCCACGGTCGGAAGCGGCGAGAACAGCCATGGAGCCGCGCTGGTTGAAGGCGCAGAGGTTGGTGCCTTCGCAAGGGTCAACAGCAAAGTCGACGCCTGGGCCGGTGCCGGTCCCGACCTCTTCTCCGATGTAGAGCATTGGGGCTTCATCACGTTCACCCTCTCCAATCACGATGCGGCCCTGCATCTGAATCTGATTCATGCGCTTACGCATGGCATCGACGGCCAATGCATCGGCTTCATCCTTCAGGCCTTTGCCGGAGAGCGAGGCGGAAGCGATGGCGGCCTGCTCGACGATCTCGAGAATTTCCTGAATGAGGGTCTGATCCACGGGACTCCGGATGAGGTGGGACGGGTTGGCGAGATCTCCTGGACGGGCAGTTGGCCGTCGCCGCAGTGGATCTCGACGTCTGAGCGCGGCTCACTGTATCAGTGGTTGCAGGAGTCCCTAAAATCGCCCGGCACTTCGCGCTCCTCATCAATGAGCACCAAGCCCCTGGTGATCTCGCCGTCAATCCTGTCGGCTGACTTCGCACGCCTCGGCGAAGAAGTGAAAGCCGTGGACGAAGCCGGTGCGGATTGGATCCACGTGGATGTGATGGACGGCCGCTTTGTTCCGAACATCACTATTGGTCCGCTGATTGTTGAGGCGCTGCGGCCGGTGACCCAGAAGCCCCTGGACGTTCACCTGATGATCGTTGAGCCGGAGAAATACGTTCCCGACTTCGCCAAAGCCGGTGCCGACATAATTTCTGTTCAGGTTGAAGCCTGCCCGCATCTGCACCGCAACCTGGCTCAGATCAAGGACCTGGGCAAAAAAGCAGGTGCAGTCCTCAATCCATCAACACCGATCGACACCCTCGAGTACTGCCTCGAGCTCTGCGATCTGGTGCTGATCATGAGCGTCAACCCCGGTTTCGGGGGCCAAAGCTTCATCGAAAACCAGGTCCAGAAAATCCGCGACCTGCGCCGCATGTGCGACGAGAAGGGTCTCGATCCCTGGATCGAAGTTGATGGCGGAATCAAAGCCGGCAATGCCTGGAAGGTGATCGAAGCAGGTGCCAACGCAATTGTGTCCGGCTCCGGTGTGTTCAACCAACCCGATTACGCCGAGGCGATCAAGGGCATCCGCAATAGCAGCAGCAAGGAAGCTGTTCTTGCCTGATTGGCAGACCATCAACTGAACACCACAAGCCCGGCACCAACGCCGGGCTTTTTTGTGACCACTTCAGGAAAGAACCCAGCGCTTGAGCAGTTTCATCATCTCCAAAGATTTGGTGACCACAGTCACGCGAACACCCCTCCGATAATCAATGGATGAATGACGACGTCAAATTGGTTGCCGCGTTCCTAGCGCTTAATGCTGGTGTGATCGCATTGGCTTTTGCCGGATATCTAAAAGGGAGCATGAATATCGGTGCGGTCCTTCAACATTTGGCTCAATAGTTCTGTTGGCTTTGAGCATCGGGCAGGCCTAGGCACTGCTCCCTACCGCTGAGTTGAAATACGGATGATCAAAGCATCTCCACTGGAGGAGAATGGGGGAGTCGAAGTCGGAGGCGTCCAATGCGTGACGACAGTCCAACTGAGCAAGATCTAGAAGCTGCCTGACTGGTCTGACAAGCCATACAGCCAGACGCTTCGTTCAGCTTCAAAGAACGCAAACAAGGTTCAGGCCATCCCTATGCAGGGGTGGCCTTCCTTTTTGCACGTTGGCTTGTGCATGTCCTGAGAAGCCAACTATGGGGTAGAAGGGCAGAGCATCACGCTAATCAGTGACGTGGATCACAAAACAAGATTGGTGATCATGGAATTATTCGAGCACACGATTGGCCACAGGTCACGAAACGAGATTCACGCATAACCGGGAGAACAGCATGAGCAAACGAGGCATCCATCCACTGATTCGGGGGCTAAATCGGCCTCAGCGGATCGCACCCTCAAGTGATGTCTTGCTGTCTGGCTTGGAATCGGCGCAGCGGAAGCGTTATCTGCGCTCGGAAGCAGAAGAGAGCGAAACCTACCAACCAACGATCCGGCATCGCTGATCTCAGTGAGACAAATGTCCCCGCAGGAACTGATTTTTTCGTTACTTTCGGGCGAGCTAAGGATGTGATCACAACCAAGGGTTGATTGGTATGGGGGGAAAGTCCAAGTGAACCTCGATCCCCCCTCAGTGGTGGGGAGAGTCCGTTAGGCCTCGATCCCCAATCGGTAACTGCTTGCGCTGCCAGACCCACATCTCCACCACGTTTTCCATCCGCAGCTGCAGGCATGCAGCTCAAGAATCTCTTCCACTGATGGTGGGCCGTCTTGACAGACTGAACCCTGGCAAAACATCCCTGGAATGTGGAATCTAGGCCAAAGGATCAATCTCTCATCCGAGGGTGAAAATTGTGGCTAGAGAGCATGCCTCGTTGTTCACTGGAATTCAGAAAAACCAGCCGTAGCTGTGCAAACCAATGCCCAGCAAATTCACCCCGATGTAGCAAACAGCGATCACCACGAGGCCAATCACAGCAACAAGAGCTGGGCGTCGGCCCTGCCAACCGCGACTGAGGCGGGTGTGCAGATAAGCGGCGTACACCAACCAGCAAATTAATGCCCAAGTTTCCTTGGGATCCCAGCTCCAGTAGCTGCCCCAGGCTTCGTTGGCCCAAACCGCACCACTCACGATGCCCACCGTGAGCATCAAGAACCCAACCGTGATCGTGCGATAACTAAGGCTATCGAGTTGTTCATTGGTCCTCAGCTGAACCGATTGCAGCTGAACAGAACCAGAGTTCGCGATCGAGGCCGCCTTACGAAATCCACCACTGCCAATGGAACTGCTCCGCAGTTCCAGGGATTGGTCGCGATCCGTGACTAACACCGCCAGTGAGAGCAAGGATCCCACCAGCAGAGCGGCATAACTCACCATGATCACGCTCACATGCATGACCAACCAGCTGGAGCGCAGGGCAGGGACCAAAGGAGCTGCTGACTGCAATTGATCGGGCAAGGCAAAGCTGGCAAAAGCGATACAACCGAGACCCATGGGAGTGGCCGCTGCCGCGACGATGGGAGAAGGCCAGGCCCGTTCCACCAGCAACTGGGTGAGCGTGCAAGCCCAGGCCAGGAAGCACAGGGATTCGTAGAGGTTGCTGATCGGGAAGTGACCGGACTGCCACCAGCGCAGAATCAGCTGAGCTGTGAACAGAAGGTTGGCGACGGCCACCAGCAGCCGAACCAAACCAGCACGGGACTGGCTGGACACCGCCCAGAAAGCCAGAGGCATGGCCACCAGCAGCAACACAAAGCCTGCGAAGCCGAGGCTGGTGACCAACTCAAAAGGCGTGTTCAGCACACCATTCCCCGAAAACACGGAGATTCTGCCTCGGCCAATCAGCGACTGGCCTGTTTCAGCAACAGACCACCCGCCCCGAGAAACAACATCACGGGCAGCCAGGCCGCCAAAATCGGTGACAGGGTTCCCTTCACCCCCAGGGAACTGAAGCTGAAACCAATAACGTAATAAACGGCGATGATCCCAAGAGTGAGCACAAACGAGAAGCTTCGGCTGGTGCGGTAAGTGGGCTGAGCACCGAGGGTGGCTCCAAACAGACCAAACACCAGACAGGCCATCGGAACCGTGAACTTTTCCTGGATCCGCACACGAATTTTACGGGCTTCCTTGATGCTTCCGGACTCTTCGTACAACCTCTGAGCCTGCAATGCTTCAGCAACAGTCATGTTGACCGCATCTTCTTCAATTCCTGCCATTCGCTGAGGAGCTGAGTCAAGAGGGTACAGATAACGTTCGAAATCTGCCTTGGTAGAGCTTCCATTAGCGATCAAAGTGAGTATGTGTCCATTCAGGAAATCCCAACCAGCCTGATCCTCATTCCAGACGGCCCGATCAGCTCGCAATAACTGAGTAATGCCGGATCTAGAGAAGTCCAGCACCGTTACATCTTTCATTTCACCATCTTGAAATTTCCTTGAATAAAACAGTTGTAATAAGCCTCTGTCTGCCGACTTTCCATCTATTCCAGTACGCCTACCAAATCGAGGGTAAATAATGTCTTCTCCTGTTTTATTTGCTATAGCTTGGCCCAAACCGCGCTTCAAGTTGACTTCTGCATAACGCTCGCTGCGGGGCACGACCACATCGTTCAAGACGAAGCTGAACAGAGTCATCGCCATCGAGAGGGCGATGGCAGCACTGATCATCCGCTTTGTGGTGATGCCGAGGCTACGCAGGGCAGTGAGTTCGTTGTTTGCGGACAGGCGGGTGAACACGAACAAAGATGCCATCAGCGTTCCAATCGGAACAGAGAAAGCCAACCAACGCGGGATGCTCAAAAACAACACCTGAGCCGCGATCATGATCGGCAGGTTCTTATCGACCATCTGCCGCACCAGTTCAAACATCACGCCACCCGTAAGCAGCAACAGGGTGAACAGGGCAATAAAGAACAGAAGCGGGCCAATAAGCTCCTTGAGCAACCAACGATCCAGAAGATCAAGGCGCATCCAGGTGGCCCGTTTGAGACGATCCAAAATCACAGTTGGAATCCCTCCCCGAGGTAATAACGACGCACTTGTGGATCAGCTGCCACCTCATCGGAACGTCCTGCAGCCAAGACCGCACCATCGTTGAGGATGTAAGCCCGATCGGTGGTGGCCAGGGTTTCGCGCACGTTGTGATCGGTGATCAGAATCCCCATGCCCCGGGAGCGCAACTCCTTGATCAGCTGCTGCAGATCCGCTACTGCAAGAGGGTCTACGCCGGCAAAGGGTTCATCCAAAAGCAGATACGTCGGTCCGTTGGCACCCGATGCCAGCGCCCTGGCCACTTCACAACGGCGACGTTCTCCCCCGGAGAGCTGGAAGCCAAGACGGTTGATGAACGCGCAGAGGTGAAAGTCCTCAATCAGCTGCTGGCGCCGATCCCGTCGCTGTTTGGAACTGAGATCGGTCTGTTCAAGGGCGATATCCAGGTTCTCACGCACCGTGAGATTGCGAAACACACTCGCTTCCTGGGGCAAGTAACCCACACCAAGCCGGGCTCGCTCCGGCATGGGCAGATGGGTGACCCGCTCACCGTTCACGGTCACCTCGCCCTGATCAGGGGAGAGCAAACCGATCACCAGGTTGAAGGTGGTGGTTTTTCCAGCTCCATTAGGACCCAGCAGGCCGACCACCTCGCCGGGGGCAAGGTTCAGATCCAAACCCTTCACCAACTGGCGGCCCCCAAGGGTGATGGAGACATTCGACAGTTCGAGGGTCATGGAGTCACCGGGTTTGTCTCGGCCTGAACGTCGAGCACGGGTTGGCTGGGAGTAAGCGACCACTGACTGAACACCTGCTGGCCCGGAACGGGACTGGCAATCACGCGACCTTCGTCCAGCAGATAAGTGAGGCGATCAGCGCGGAGCTGGTTGCCATCAGCCTGGATCACATCCACATCACCACTCAGCACAATCCGGTCTTCCTCCGTGAAGTACTGGGCCTGTCGGCTGGTGGCCACCAAACCACGACCGGCATGCACAAAGCGGACATTGCCACTAGCGGTAATTACTCCCGTGCCGTTGTCGGCCGATTGCAGGTCGGACTCAATGGTGATGACGCCTGCGTCAGCTGTTTGCTGAGCCTGGGCCGAAACCAGGGGGGACAGGACGGTCAGAAGGGGCAGAGCTAAAAGAAGCCCCCGGAAACGGAGCATTGCTTTCACTGCCACACCACCTGTCCAAGTTCGTCGAGATTACCGGCGCTTCAGCGCATGAACTCAAGAACAGGGACAGTGCATGACTCGGGATCCCCATCCTGCTGAAGCGCCTCGAGCCGCTGTTGCGCAGCACGGCACAGAGACGCAAGATCAAGGCCAAGATCTGGGGTTCCCGGACGTTTGAGACGACCCAGAGCTTCACCGAAAAGAATCGTGGCTCCGCGCCGGTTGCCCCGTTGCAGGTGCAACTGTGCTACTGCCACCTGCAGGATCCCCTGAAGGCTGCGCCGTTCCGGATCGGCTGTTTCATGCCAGAGCTCCTCAAACAGATCATGAGCGGCGTACCACTCACCCGCATTGAAGAGCTCCACACACTGCTGAAAGCGAGGGTCCGCCTGAGGCATCAGCGCTTGGACTTGGCCGGCTTCTTGCCGGGAAGTTTGCGCAGACGGATCGACTCGGGCGTGACTTCGAGCATCTCATCGGGACCGATGTATTCCAGCGCGCGCTCCAGCGTCATCTGGACCGGTGCCTGCAGCGTGTCCAATTCCTCAGCGCCCGCGGAACGCATGTTGGTGAGCTGCTTGGTCTTGCAGACATTGATCTCCAGGTCCTGAGGCCGGTTGTATTCCCCGATGATCATTCCCTTGTAGACCTTGGTGCCCGGGCTGATGAAGAACTGGCCGCGATCCTCGGCGTTCTTGAGGGCATAGAACGTTGCTGTTCCCTCTTCGAAGGCGATCAGCACACCGTTCCGGCGGGTATCGAATTCACCCATCATCGGCCGGTATTCATAGAACGAATGGCTCATGATTCCTTCGCCGCGGGTGGCGCGGATGAATTCACCGCGGAAACCAATCAGACCGCGAGAGGGAACGATGAACTCCAGCTGGGTGCGGCCATCAGCGCTGGTTTCCATGTTCTGCATCTCGCCCTTGCGGGTGCC
Organism: Synechococcus sp.; assembly: GCA_047285305.1. GTDB lineage: Bacteria > Cyanobacteriota > Cyanobacteriia > PCC-6307 > Cyanobiaceae > Parasynechococcus. The sequence continues at coordinate 1,445,308 of JBJBDL010000003.1, read as the reverse complement.
CAGTTTTTCGATGCAGCTGCCCACCGCTGGTTCAGGCACATCCATCACCAGGGTTTCCACCGGCTCACAGGGGGTGCCATCGATAGTGCGGTAGATCACCTGCGGCTGGGACACCTGGAACTCATAGCCCTCACGGCGCATGGTCTCGATCAGGATGCCGAGGTGCAGCTCACCGCGTCCACTCACCGCAAAACGGTCCGGTGAATCGGTGTCTTCCACACGCAGGGCAACGTTGGTGAGCAACTCACGCTGCAAGCGGTCACGCACCTGACGACTGGTGACGAACTTGCCTTCCTTGCCAGCGAAGGGTGAATCGTTGACGACAAAGGTCATCTGCAGGGTGGGCTCATCAACCTTGATCAGCGGCAGAGCGGTGGGCTCATCGGGGCAGGCGATGGTTTCGCCGATGTTGACGTCGTCAAAGCCAGCCACAGCCACCAGATCACCGGCAGAAGCCTCTTCGATCTCGACGCGCTGCAGACCTTCGAAGCCCAGCAGCTTGCTGATGCGGCCCTTCTTGATGCTGCCGTCATCCTTGATCAGTGCAGCGTTCTGACCTTGTTTGATTTTTCCGTTGTGAACGCGGCCAATGATGATCCGGCCAAGGAAGTCGGAATAGTCAAGGGTGGTGATTTGCAGCTGGAGGGGCTTCTCCGGATCACCAACCGGAGGCGGAACGTGACGCAGGATGGCATCGAACAGCGGACGCATGTTGTCGCTGTCGGTCTTCATGTCGGGCTTGGCGAAGCCACCAAGACCGCTGCCGAACAGGTAGGGGAAATCGCACTGATCATCGTCAGCGCCGAGTTCGATGAACAGATCGAGCACCTTGTCGACGGCGGTCTCGGGATCCACCCGGGCCCGGTCGATCTTGTTGACGAACACGATCGGACGCAGGCCCTGCTCGAGAGCCTTCTTCAGAACAAACCGTGTCTGGGGCATCGGCCCCTCATTGGCATCCACGATCAGCAGGCAACCGTCAACCATGCCCAGCACCCGCTCCACTTCTCCACCGAAATCGGCGTGACCAGGGGTGTCAACGATGTTGATCCGGGTTTCGTTGTAGGTGACCGCCGTGTTTTTCGACAGGATCGTGATGCCCCGCTCACGCTCCAGGTCGTTGGAGTCCATCACACAGGTGGGGACGGCCTCATTGTCGCGGAAAATTCCTGACTGCGCCAACAGCGAATCGACCAGAGTCGTCTTGCCGTGATCAACGTGGGCGATGATCGCGATGTTGCGGATCGCCTTGTTGTTGGCGCTCATGCGGGCTGACCGTAAGTATTTGTGAAGAACGCCAAAGGCGCAGTGCGACAGGTTATCTCAACGTGAGAATCGACTGGTGCGCTCCGGACCCTTGCTGCGCAGGCTGCCTCGGGTGACTCCCAGCTGGTGGTGGATCTGCTCCTGGGACCAGACCTCCTGGGTGGCCATCCGACCCGCCAGAGCCTCGGCGTAAAGGCTGACGCGCCGGCGCGTCGCAGCGGCATCCTCATCGAGAAGTTCGAGCCGGATCCTGCGCACGCCTGCCCGCAGCAGCGACGGAAGCGCCTCGACGCCCGATTGCGCCGTGCCATTGAAAAGGGTGTTGCGACAACCCAGATCAGCCCGTAGGGGATGTTCAACGCCGCTGCGATCCCGCAGGGTTACGTGGTGCTTCTCACAGGGACGACCGCAATCGGTGTGATCCTTGCCGTCCGAGAGGAATGCACAGAACAGGCAATGCTCCATGTGGAACAACGGCATGTGCTGATGCAAGGTGACCTCCAACAACGCTGGATCAATGGCGGTGGCCAGATCCAGCAGTTGCTGAAGGTTGAGGTCGTAACTGGCCGTGAGTCGCTGCAGCGTCCAATGGTCGCGATACCAGTGGAAACTCAGAGGGTTGGCGGTGTTGAGGGAAAAGTCGCCAATGCAGGGGGCCAGCGGCGTCAGCACCTCCAGCTGATCGGCATTTCGCACCAGGAAACCGTCAGGGCGGGCCCGAATCAGTGGCTCAAGCGACCAGCGTTCATCAGGCCGTGTGACCCGTGCCCCGGCCAGCCATACACCCTCCGGCCAGCAGCCTCGACCGATCGCCACCGCTTCCCGCAACTCCCGAGGCTGCTCAAGATCCGCCACTACAGAGCGAATCGGCAACTCTGTGCCGGAGAGATCCACTAAGGCCTGCAGCTGCTCCAGGCTGCGTACCAGCACCACCAAGCCTGGCTTGGTCGCGCTGAGGGGAGCAATAGCTGGTGGGCACATCTGAGCCAGCAGCGCTGTTGGGTCTGGCGTTTTGGTTGCTGCAGGAATAAGGCCTGAATCGGTGCTGTCATCACCTAAAACCTCCAACTGCTCCAGCAGGGCCCTACGCATGCGGTTCAGTTCAGCTACGGGCAAAAAAAGATCGCCCTCCAGTTCGATCTCCAGATGCTGAAGCGACCAACCGCTGCCCCCCAGGCGTCCCAATTGCTGCTCAAGCCGTTCCCGGTCCAGGGGGCGCTGCAAAGCGCTCTGCAGCGGCATGGTGCTGCAGAGCTTCAGCTCAAATCCCTGGGGCTTTATCACGTGCAACTCCAGCGCTGCATCCAGCCGACCGGACACCCGCAGCGCCAGATCCCGGGACCGAGCCTCCACTGTGCGACGGGCGACACGCTGCCAACGGGACTGCCAATCGGGGTCACTGGTGAGCCAGACCGAGGCGCCAGGTCTCAAGCCCGAGCCATCCACACGATCGGGCCCCAGGCGCAGCTTCCAGCGTTCGTCGCCCATCCGCTCACAAACCATGATCCGGCCACCGATCTCCCGAGGCGGCTGCAGAGGGTCGGACGACAGTTGTTCCAGCACAAGGCCCTGCCCGGGATGCAGCTGTTCACGGCTGCGCAGATGCAACCAACCAAACCGTTCCACACGCAACAACTGTCCCAGCAGCGGGCCCCTCTTCTTGCTCCAGCGGCCATGCACCAGACGGCGATGGTTCACCCCTTCAAGCCAACCGGTGGAAAGGCCTCGGGAAAATGCCAGTTCAAGCTGGCGTTGCACCTGCGGCGCCGAAGCGGGGGTTTGATCCAGGCGCTGGCGATAGGCATCGGTGACGGCAGCCACGTAGGCAGCGTCCTTAAGACGCCCTTCGATCTTGAGGCTGGCCACGCCGATGCGCTGCAACTCCGGCAGTAGCTCCCAGGCCGCCAGATCCTGAGGCGAGAGGAGGTAACGCTGGTCTTCAAGGGGGTGGGGTTGACCATCCACCACCATTTCGTAGGGCAGGCGACAAGCCTGGGCACACTCACCTCGATTGGCACTGCGCTGCCCGAGGGATTCACTGGTCAGACATTGACCGGAATAGGCGACGCAAAGAGCGCCGTGCACAAACACCTCCAACGGCATCGCAAGGTTCCGCTGAATCAGTTGTGTCTGCAGGCGCTCGAGATCACGCAGGGCCAGCTCACGGGCCAGCACCACCCGCTGGCAACCGAGCGCGGCAGCCTGGGCAATCCCCGCGGCGCTGGTGATCGACATCTGGGTTGAGCCGTGCACACAGAGGTTCGGCACCAGCCGCTGGGCCAAGCGACAGAGCCCCACGTCCTGGACGATTACTGCATCCACGCCGGCACGATCTGCAGCGATCAGCAACTGAGCCGCTGCCTCCAATTCATCGCTGAACACCAACACGTTGAAGGTGAGGAATCCCTTCACACCCCGCTGATGCAGCCACTGCATCACCTCAGGAAGGTCTTGCAGTCGGAAATTCTCAGCCCGCTGGCGGGCGTTGAAGGCATTAACGCCGAAATACACCGCATCGGCACCGGAGGCAGCGGCCGCCTGCATCGCAGCCCAGTCGCCAGCAGGTGAGAGCAGTTCGGGAACGGTCAAGGGTCACGCCTGGAGAACCGACTGGCCGGCTCAAACAAACGCAGTGCATCCGCATTGCCCTCGTAGCGCCAATGCCAGGGTTCGTACATCACACCCTGTTTGTTGCCCTCAGGGAAAGACAAAACGAAGTGATATCTCGCCGCATGGTTCTGCAACCAGCTATAGGCCGCGGTGTCTTGAAAGCTTTGGGAGAGGTTGGTCTCAGGAAAACGGCCATCGCCGAGATCAACGGCGTAACCAGTGCTGTGCTCGGAGTAGCCCGGTGGAGCTGACACCTGGGCTCGCTCTTCGGCGGTCTGGTTCCGTTCGGAGGCCACATCAAAGAAGATCGATTCCTGGAGGGCCAGTGAGCGGAATCCACTGAGCAGACGCAGATCAATCCCGTCAGCCAAAGCGGAACGCATCATCGTGTCGAGGGCCTCTGCGGCTTTCACATTCAGCTCAATCCCCGGTTCAAAAACAATGAGTTGATCAGCGTCGGCCTCTCCGTAGGGAAAGTGACCCAGGAGACGACCATCGGCGTCGGGACGTTCGCGAAAGCCTGAAATCTCAAGGCTCTGCGTGGGCTGGCGCCGTGACAGCAGCGTGGGAACCAGCATCACCGCAGCGAGGCTTCCGGCACAGACGAGAACGAGCCCAAACAGCAATCCAGCTGCGCCATTTCCCTTGCGTTGACGCGGCTGCCGTGTTCTTCGAGCGACCGGAATGTCCTCCCGCTCGATGCGTCGCGCAGAGGAGGCCCGAGCCAAGGCGCTGATGCGTGTTGTTTCGATCGTAAAGGCAGCAGCCAGCTCAACCCACAATGGTTGTTGTGACAGTGATAGCTTCACAAAACAATCCAGCGGAGACGGGCTGAGATGTTGCGAGTTGCGGTGATCGGCGGTGGCCCCAGTGGCTCCTGTGCTGCCGAAATTCTGGCCAAGGCGGGAATTGAAACTTGGCTGTTCGAGCGCAAACTCGATAACGCCAAACCCTGTGGTGGAGCCATTCCGCTCTGCATGGTCGAAGAGTTCGACCTGCCCGACGAAATCATCGACCGCAAGGTCCGCAACATGAAGATGATTTCTCCCTCCAACCGGGAGGTGGATATCAAGCTTGACCCCCTCGGTTACGACGAAAACGCTTACATCGGCATGTGCCGTCGCGAGGTGTTCGATGCCTTCCTCCGCAATAGGGCCGCCGATCTGGGCACAACCCTGATCAATGGCCTGGTGCAAAAGATCGACACCGGTACAGACCGTCAGGGCCCTTACACCATTCATTACGCCGACTACAGCGGTGGTGGCCCCACCGGTGAGCAGAAGACCCTTGCCGTGGATCTGATCATCGGTGCCGATGGCGCCAACTCCCGGGTGGCGAAAGCCATGGATGCCGGTGACTACAACGTGGCAATCGCCTTCCAGGAACGGATCAAGCTTCCTTCTGAGGAGATGACCTATTACGAGGATCTGGCTGAGATGTACGTCGGAACAGACGTCTCTCCCGACTTCTATGCATGGGTGTTCCCCAAATACGACCACGTAGCCGTGGGAACGGGAACCATGCAGCAGAACCAGAGCCTGATCAAGGGTCTGCAAAGGGGCATTCGTGAGCGGGCCAACAAGCGCCTGTTCCAGGGCGAAGTGATCAAGGTGGAAGCCCATCCGATTCCTGAGCACCCCCGTCCGCGTCGGGTTGTAGGCCGTATGGCCTTGGTGGGCGATGCAGCGGGCTACGTCACCAAGAGTTCCGGGGAAGGCATTTATTTCGCTGCCAAGAGCGGCCGGATGTGTGCCGAAGCGATTGTGGAAATCTCCAACAACGGTGCCTCCATTCCCACTGAAAAGCAGATCAAGTCGACCTACCTCAAGCGCTGGGACCGCAAATACGGTGCCACCTATGCGGTGCTGGACATCCTGCAGCGAATCTTTTATCGCAACGACGCTGCCCGGGAAGCCTTCGTCGAGATGTGCGACGACAAAGACGTGCAGAAGCTGACCTTCGACAGCTACCTGTACAAACGGGTGGTGATGATGAACCCCTGGCAGCAGATCAAGCTCACCCTCCGCACCCTGGGCAGCCTGATCCGGGGTGAGGCCCTGGCTCCATCCGATTACAACCCTGTTCCTTCGGCCGTTGGCCGTTCCGACGGAGATTTCCTGGCGGAGGAAGCGGCCCAGCAGATCAAGGCTCAGGCTGGCGAATCCAAGGAGGGGAACTCCAAAGGTTCCGAGTCGAAGGAAAAGGCCGGCGTCTCCTGAAGGAGGCCGGCTCCCAACATCACTCCAACTCCACTGACAATGCTGCAGGTTATTTGCGCGACTCGATCGCCTTTCCAGCAGCATCCTTGATCTGCTCAATTCCCTGCTCAATGGTCTTGGCGGGGGAATTTTCTTTTTTGGCCGATGACCAGACGTTGATGGCGTAAACGGCGACAGCAGCCAAGATCACCGCCGCAATCATGCTGCCCAGATCATCGCCTTCCTGGCGGATCACCATAGGTTGCTGGGCGGTGGTCGCATCCTGATCAGATATTGGGGGCTAAAGCGGCTGGCCCCTGCTCAGCCGCAGAGACCAGGTCTGCCTTCATTTGAATTGAATAGATTCAAATTCGGCCAAGACCGAAGCCTGATTGCGCAAGACCGCCAACAAGTTGAGGCGATTGATCCTCAGCGCGGCATCTTCGACCATCACCATCACGCTGGTGTCACCATCAAAGAAGGCTTGGAGCGCCGGGGTTGCCGCGACGAGGGCATCGGCAAGCGCCTGATACGACCGCTGCTGAGCCAATGGCTGCAGCTGCTCCAGAGCTGCGAACAGATCCTTCTCACTGGCGGACTCGAACCGATCGGGCTCAACCACATCGCCGGCCACAAGCTGATCCCGTGCCAGATCACCTTTTTCCGCAAGCTTCGCTGCTCGCTGCACTACCGCCTGGACGGCATCCAGCTGACCGCTGTCACGAAGGTCACGCAACAGTTGAATCCGCAGTTTTACATCCAGGGGATCACTTAGCAGACGCTGGCTGGAGACGGCATCACCAGCCACAGCCTGCACCAGATCAGGCGCAAAGCCGTCATCTTCCAGTTGAGACAGGATCCGCTGCCGCATCAGCTGACAGAGGTCGTTGTGCAGTTGGCTGGCATCCACCGCAAAGGCCGGGAACAGAGCAGCCCACTCCTCCACGGCGTTGCTGAGGAAGGCCATGAGGTCAAGGCGCCAGGCCAGGCCCCAGAGAATCTGCACAACACCATTGCCGGCCCGCCGCAGGGCATAGGGGTCGGAGGATCCGGTTGGTCGCTCTCCCTTGGCAAAGATGCTGAGCAGCAGCTCTAGCCGTTCCGCCAAGGCCACAACGGCTCCCGCGGAGGTTGCGGGCAGAGCATCACCGGCTCCCCGGGGCAGATAGTGCTCCACCACAGCGAGAGCAACATCGCGGGGTTCTCCCTCCTCCAGGAGATATTTGCCCCCCATCAGGCCCTGAAGTTCTGGGAACTCACCCACCATCTGGCTGACCAGATCGTTCTTGCAGAAATGAGCGGCACGCTGGGCCGCAGCCACCACGCTCTGATCAAGACCGAGTTGCTTCAACAGAAGGCCCGTGAGCCGCTCGATTCGCTCGGAGCGGTCCAGAAGACTGCCCAAGCCTTCGGCAAAGGTGACACGGTCGAGGGCTTCAAGCCGAGATCCGCTGGACTGACGCCGGTCAACATCTAGGAAAAATTCTGCATCCGCCAGGCGAGCTCCAAGCACGCGTTCATTCCCGCGAACAATCAAGGACGACGCCGGAGCCAAGCCATTGCCCACCAAAAGGAACTGGGGCCGAAGCACAGCCTCAGCAGTGAGTCGGAGCGGGTCAGCTTCCAGACCAGGCACCTGCAGCGGCACATAACGCTGATGAGCCTGCATCACCGTGCTGATCACCTCCGGAGGAAGCTGCAGGAACCGCTCAGCAATGGTTCCCTCGAGAATCCTCGGGTCTTCAACCAGATCCACCAGTTCCTCAAACAGCGACTCCGGACAGTCGGGAGTTCCGTTGGCGGCCTGAGCCGACTGGTCCAGGCTGGTGCGAATTCGTTTGGCCCGCTCCTCACGATCGACAACAACGCCAGCGGCAGCAAGGGTCTCTTCAAACTGCTCCGCTGATGCGATGGAGAGTGGCTCGTCTCCATGGAGACGGTGGGCACGGCTGAAACGATCGCTGCGGACCTCGGGGTCAGCGCCGCCCAGCACCACCGGGATCACCTCTGAACCCTTGAGCGCCAGCAGCCACCGGATGGGGCGGCTGAAGCGCTGGGCTCCGGTGCCCCAGCGCATGAACCGCCGACCCTGCAAAGCATCAATCCATTGGGAGATCAGCCCTCGTAGCAGTTCAACGCAGGATTGGCCGGGGGTAAGCACGGTTGCGAAGACGCAAGGCCCCTTCGGAGTGTCACGCTGCTCAAGAGCTGAGGGATCAACCCCGCAGCGCTTAGCGAAACCGATCGCCGCTGGCCCTGGGATGCCGTCCTTGAAGGCCTGAGCCACGGGAGGGCCCTTGCGGTCCTCCTGAAGATCGGGTTGTCGGTCTTCCAGATCAGAGACGGAGACCACCAGACGCCGGGGGGTGCCGAACACCGACACCGCTCCATGGCCAAGCCTTGCCTCACGCAGATCACGGCTCACCCGTTGCTGCAATTGGTCAAGCGCTTGCCTGACGAAATCGGCCGGAAGCTCCTCGGTGCCGATTTCCAGAAGAAAGGTTGCCGTCACGCCAAGGTCAGAGCCGGAAGCGACTGTATTGGAAGCCGTTTCGCTACGTTCAAATCAAGAAATCCTTTTCGGGGTGGGGGAAGGCTCCTTGGCAGTGGCGGAAACAGGAACTCAATCGCTGTCCAAGGCGGAGCAGCGCAAGCTGGACAGCGACTATCTACGCGATCCGTTGTTGAGCGAGCTCAGCAACGAAGATGTTCGCTTCACGGAAGATGCTGTTCAACTGCTGAAGTTTCACGGCAGCTACCAACAGCACCACCGCGAACTGCGCAAAACAGACAAGGTTCGCAGCTGGCAAATGATGCTGCGGCTTCGCAGTCCGGGCGGACGCATCCCTGCCCGGCTGTTCCTTGCTCTCGATGACCTCTCCAACCGCCTTGGGGACGGAACTCTGCGGGCCACCACCCGTCAGGCCTTCCAGATGCACGGCATCGCCAAGGCCGACCTGAAAGAGGTGATTGGCACCATTGTTCGCAACATGGGCTCGACCCTGGCGGCCTGCGGGGACATCAACCGCAATGTGATGGCACCACCAGCTCCTTTTGAGAAAGGCGGCTATCCCGTGGCACGGCGCCTGGCCGATGAAATCGCTGATTTGCTCAGCCCCGAGGCGGCCGAGGGGGCCTACCTCGACCTCTGGGTGGATGGTGACCTGAGTTATCGCTTCAAGCCCAGCCGAGCCGTTCGGAAGGCCAGAAAACGCCAAAGCGAAGCCGGCGTTTTTTCCGGCAGCACTGAGGAACCTCTCTACGGGGACACCTACCTACCCCGGAAATTCAAGGTTGCCGTCACCGTGCCTGGGGACAACTCTGTTGACCTGCTCACCCAGGACATCGGCCTTGTGGCCTTCACCGACCCCTCTGGCGATCTGCGGGGCTGCAACGTCTACGTGGGCGGTGGCATGGGCCGCACCCACAACAAAGAAGACACCTTCGCGCGCACGGCGGATCCTTTGGGTTACGTCGATGCCGCCGACGTTCTGGATGTGGTTCAGGCGATCCTGGCGCTGCAACGCGATCACGGTGATCGGGAAGTGCGCAAGCACGCCCGCATGAAGTACCTGCTGCACGACAAGGGAATCCAATGGTTCCGCGACACCCTCTGCGCGACCTACTTCAAGGGAAGCCTCAAGGGGCTGCGCAATGAGCCCAAGGCCAAGCTTTTGGACTATCTCGGCTGGCATCGCCAGAAGGCAGGGATGTGGTTCGTGGGACTGCCCCTGCTCTGTGGTCGCCTGAACGGAGATCTCAAGGCAGGACTGAGGGAGCTCGTGGAGACCTACCAGCTGGAGATTCGCCTCACCGCCAATCAAGACCTGCTGCTGTGCAACATCGGCACCTCCCAGCGAGCCAGCATTCGAACCCAGCTGGAAGCCCTCGGGTTTGAGGTGCCTGAAGCTCCAGCACCTCTGGCCAGGCATGCCATTGCCTGCCCAGCTCTACCCACCTGCGGGCTCGCCATCACCGAATCTGAGCGCATCCTTCCAGATGTTCTGGATCGCCTCGATGCCCAACTGCGACGGCTCGAGATTGAGAAGTCCCTGCTTGTGAGGATGACCGGCTGCCCCAACGGCTGTGCCCGCCCCTACATGGCGGAGCTGGGCTTGGTGGGCAACGGGGTCAACCAGTACCAGCTGTGGCTCGGCGGCACCCCCAACCTCCAGCGTCTGGCGCGCCCCTACATGGAGAAGCTGCCCTTGGATGATCTGGAAAAAACCCTCGAGCCGCTCCTCCTAAGCTGGAAAGCGGCGGGTGGACGTCGCAGCTTCGGGGACCACATCGAGAAGCTGGGTGATCAGGAAGTCAGCGCGCTGTTGACGGCCTCGGCATAGACGGCCACAGCTTCACCCTTTCGCCAGGCCCATAGCTGATCGCCGAACGAGTAGTGCCACCACTCGTTCGGATGCTGAGCAAAGCCGGCTGCTCCCATCACTTCAGCCAGCAACTGCCGGCGTTGATGCCAGCGCCGAGCTTCGGAATCCTCCCGACCGGCGTAGTGCTGCGGTTCAGACACTGCACCAATTGCATCAATCTCTCCCCCCATGGCCAGCGGCGTTCCATCACTGCTGCTGAGGGTGAGATCAACAGCTGCACCGGTACTGTGAGGAGGCGGGGTCGCAGGATCCCGACTGGGAGCGGCCCAGAAGCGCCCCACATCGGCAACTACCTGATCGAAAGCGTGCCCCGAGCGCAGTTCTACGCCGCGTTCACGGCAGAGTTCCGCAATGCTGTGGTCCACCATGAAGGCCTGCACGGCGATCGGCCGCCAAGCATCAAAAATGCTCAGGCGCAGGCTGGGGTCGTGCTCGACCAGGTGCTGCTGAGCATCAAGCAGGCGCTGAACGACCCCCAGGCGCAATTGAAAGGGATGCCCAGACGCCCCATAGGGCGCCCCCAGCGCCATGTATGGATGAGGATCCATCCGCAACAAAGCGGGAGGCAGCGCTTGCAAAGGCTCGCCGCAATCTTCGATCGGAATCGGACTCCAGGGGCGCATCGAGGCGGAAGCGGGATGGATCAGTTCAAGGGGGTGCCACCGCTGAGGCGACGCTGCTGTGCCTCCAAGGTCTCTCGCAGCAAAGAATGCTGCGAGAGCTCAGGATCGTTGTTTAACAGCTCCTGGGCGGCTGTTCGTGCGTCCTCCAGCACAGCCCCATCATCGGCAAGGCTGGCCAGGGCCAGATCAGGCAAGCCAGATTGACGGGTTCCCAGCACCTGGCCAGGCCCCCGCAAGCGCAAATCCATCTCGGCGATCTCAAAGCCATCGGTGGAGCGCACCAGCACATCCAGACGCTGGCGGGCCAGGGGATTGGAGCTGCCATTGATCAACAGGCAATGGGAGGCAGCGGCGCCACGGCCAACGCGCCCCCGCAACTGATGCAGCTGTGCCAGACCAAAGCGTTCGGCATGGTCGATCACCATCACGCTGGCTTCAGGGACATCTACCCCCACCTCCACCACCGTGGTAGCCACCAGCACCTGGCTCTTGCCCGCAGCGAAATCGGTCAGCACCGCCTGCTTTTCAGCACTGGAGAGGCGCCCATGCAGCAAACCAACGGCCAGATCAGGGAACACCTCCGAGGCCAATTCAGCGTGAACCTCAACAGCTGAGCGAAGGTCAAGCTTTTCCGACTCGTCCACCAGAGGCAGAACGACATAGGCCCGCTGGCCCAGCTGCACCTCCTCACGGATCAACTCATAGGCCTTCTCCCGCTTTGCGGCCGTGAGCATGCGGGTGCAAATCGGTGTTCGCCCTGGCGGCAATTCATCGATCTGGCTGACATCCAGATCCCCATGCATCGACAGCGCCAGGGTCCGTGGGATCGGTGTTGCCGTCATGGTGAGCAGATGGGGCTGCAAGCCCTTGTTGAGCAGGCGATCCCGTTGATGAACACCGAAACGGTGCTGTTCATCCACCACCACCAGCCCCAGGCGATTGAAAACGACAGGATCCTCGAGCAAGGCATGGGTGCCCACCAGCACCTTCAGCGAACCGTTTGCCAGGTCATCCAGCAGCTCCCGACGGCGGGGCCGCGGCGTGGAACCCGTCAGCAAGGCGACGCTCACATGGAGCTGCGGCAGCCACTGGCAGAGGTTACGGTAATGCTGCTCGGCTAACACCTCCGTGGGGGCCATCAGGGCCCCCTGCCAGCCCGAAGCAATGGTGCTGAGCAACGCTGCAATGGCAACCACCGTTTTGCCCGAGCCGACGTCCCCCTGCACCAGACGGGCCATAGGTTCGCTGCGCGCCAGATCGGCTTCGATCTCCTGAAAAACCCGTTGTTGGGCTGCGGTGAAGCGGAAGGGCAGCAGATCCATGAACTCCCCCACAAGCCCGTTGGAACTGGATTGGAGATCCAGGTCCGGTCCAGTCCGGGAGCGCAGCGCCTGGCGTCGGCGCAACAGACCGAGCTGCAGGAGTAGAAACTCATCGAACACCAGCCGGCGGCGTCCCCGATCGAGGCTTTCACGGTCCTTGGGCGCATGCAGAGCCTGCAGGGCCTCCGAGAGTGCCGGCAGCTGGAATTGCCGCTGCACCGCGGCGGGGAGAGGATCAGGCCACGATGCCGCGAGGGGCAGGACCTGATCGATCAGGCTGCGAAACCGATCCGCGCCAACCCCCTCGGTGAGGGGATACACCGGGAGAAGCCGGCCGATGCTGGGGGATTTGACCGGAGACGAGGGGCTGTCCAGCACCTCGATCAACGGATCCTGAAAAGTGATGCCGTAGGGACCGTCTTTCACCAGACCACTGACGGCCACGGTGGCACCAACGGGGTAGAGACGCTGCTGGCCTTTGAGGTAGGCCGGGGAACTGAAGCGTTTGCCTGCCAGGAAACGGCTCACCTTCAGGCGACCTGTCGGATCCTGCAGCTGGAGCTCAATGATGGCGAGGTTGGTGTTCCGTGGACTGACGAATCCGTTGCAACGGCGAATAGAGGCGACGATCGTGGCTGTTTCCCCCGACACCAGCGCCTCAATTCGGCGCATCGCGGAGTAATCGACATGATCACGGGGGTAATAACGGAGCAGGTCGCGTACCAGAAGCAGGCCGATCGAAGCCAGCCGTGCCGCGAATTTGGGACCCACACCACGGATCTGCGTGATGGGACTGTCAAGCTGCAGTGGTGAGCTGGCGCGCTGCTCGGGAGACGCCTGAACCTTCAGGCGTGGCGGTGCCATTGGAGCCGAGGGTTCCAGGCGATGGCGCAGCTCATGAAGCCATTGACGGGCATCAGTGACCAAGCGACGGCGGGCAGGATCAGTGAGGGCCGGATAGTCGGCAAAGGCGGAGCTGAGCTTGGACATGCGCTCAGTGACCCCCTGGGGTAAGGAAACGGCCGGAGGCGCTGCGAGTTGCTGCTGCACAAAGGCGTGAAAGCGCTGCTGGCGACCCTGCAGATTCTGAAAACCACGGTCGGCCTCCAACCCCAGCGAGCGCTGAATGGGAAGCATCCAGGTGAGGAGCAACGACAGCTGCTCGCTGGTCAGTCCCCGCTCAGCTGCTGCGTTGAATCCGATGGGGTCTGCCAATGGGTCCGGGCCTCACGATCCAGGGAGCGACGCTGCCAATGACGCTGCTGCTGCACCATTGTGAGCAGAGCATGGTGGTGAGCGCGCAATCGTTTGCGGCACTGACGCAGACGTGGGCTGTCGAACTCCAGATCGTTGCTGCGTAAGAGCACACAGAGCACGTCCATGCCCTGGTCGAGCTCACCGACGGGCAGAGGGAGGCGCAGGCGAAGCACATTCGTGGCGGTTGGCTGCGTTTCGACCTGTCCCTTCAGGACAGCATCCAGAAGGCTGATGGGAAGAAGGGTCTGGGCCAGTCCGGACCGCAGCATCTGCACATTCACCGCATGAGAGAGGTTGCGAAGGCGTCGATCAAGAGCCTGATCCATGGCCTGGATCCAGTTCAACAGCGCATCCGGTTCATTCGGGAGAAAGTGGCCGTTGCCGTCTACCGAAGGATCAAGAGGAGCAACGGGATCAAGGGGCTGTTGGGCCTGCTGCATCGCATCACCGGCCAGCTCGAACAGTGAGCGGAGCACATCCAAATCGTCCGAGGATTTGTTTTCTGCGGGTTCAGGGACCGGTTCTTTGACGGGATCATGGGCAGCGGTCCTCGGGGGGGATTCAAGCGGTGAAGCCAAGCTCAACTGAATGGATCCGCTCGGTTCTTCCTGTGGCTGCTCAGACGTGGGTGGCTCGGGTTCAGGGGCACTCTCCTGGGTCTGGCGACTGAGCTTCTGCAGCATGCTTCTGCTGGCATGGGCCTGCTGGCGCCGTTGCTCCTGCTGCATCTGCCGCACCAGCTGCATCAGCTGCTCAACTGTGAGCAGAACGCTGCAGCGATCAATCAAGTCTGTGACCGCTGCGTGGAAATTCTGACGGGTCGACTCCGGCAGCCGACCGAAACGGGAGGGATCAACCTCACCGAGAAGATTGAATAGTGCCTGACGGGTGGCTCCTTCCAGCAGTTCCCGCAGCACCTGAAGATAAAGAGCCTGCTCTCTGTATAGGGCGATACCCCGCAGCCGGCACAACCGTTGAAGGCGTGCCAGCTGTTCTGACGGGTCGTAAGCAGGCCTGACGTCCGGGTCGGACAAGGGAATCAGCCGGCGTTCTGCATGGACGCCACTTCAGCAGCGAAATCGTTCTCTTCCACGTCGATGCCCTCGCCCAGGGTGTAACGGGTGAAGCGACGAACTTTCACGTTCTCGCCGATCTTGCCGGCGGTTTGCTTCACGAGGTCAGCAACGGTGATGGAGCTGTCCTTGATGAAGGGCTGCTCCATCAGGGCGAGTTCCTTGAGGCGCTTGCCGATGCGGCCCTCAACGATCTTTTCCTTCATCTGCTCAGGCTTACCCTCGAGATCGTCACGGCCCATCTCGATCGCCTTCTCCCGCTCACGGATTTCGTCGGGAATCTCGTCGGTGGTGACGTACTCAACGTTGGGGCATGCCGCCACCTGCATGGAGACATCACGCAGCAGCGACTGGAACATGTCGCCCCGGGCCACGAAGTCGGTTTCGCAGTTCACCTCAACCAGCACACCCACGCGAGCACCGGTATGGATGTAGCTGCCGATGGCACCCTCGGCGGCGGTGCGGCCGGATTTCTTTTCAGCGCTGGCGATGCCTTTCTGGCGAAGCCACTCAACGGCCTTGTTGGCATCGCCTTCAGTGGCGGCCAGGGCCTTTTTGCAATCCATCATCCCCGCGCCGGTCTTGTCGCGCAGTTCTTTGACAAGCTTGGCGGATACGGCAACAGCCATCGGTCGGAGCAGTGAGAAGGGAAATTGAGTCGCCGCCGATTCCCTGATTGGAATCAGCGGCGTGAACTTAGCGGTGAGAGGAGATCAGCCTTCGCTGTCGCCACCACGCTGATCGTTGGAGCCGTGCCGGCCCTCATTGATCGCATCGGCCAAACGGCCCAGGATCAGTTGCACAGAACGAACGGCGTCGTCGTTGCAGGGAATCGGCACTTCACAGAGATCCGGATCACAGTTGGTGTCCAGCATGGAAACCAAGGGGATGTCGAGCTTGCGGGCTTCGAGCACCGCATTCGACTCACGACGCTGGTCCACCAGGACCACAACATCGGGAAGGCGACGCATGTTCTTGAGGCCACCCAGATACTTCTGGAGACGCTCGAGTTCGCGACGCAGCACCGCACCTTCTTTCTTGGGGCGCATGGCGATGGCGCCGCTGGACTCCATCCGCTCAAGATCCTTGAGACGGTCGATCCGGGCCTTCATGGTGGTCCAGTTAGTGAGCATCCCGCCCAACCAGCGCTGGTTCACGTAGGACGCTCCGCAGCGGGCGGCTTCCAGCGCCACAACTTCAGAGGCTTGCTTCTTGGTGCCAACGAAGAGGAAACGTTTGCCGCTGCGTGCCGCAGAACGGGTCCACTTGTAGGCATTGTTCATGCAGACGGCGGTCTGCACGAGGTCGATGATGTGAACGCCGTTGCGCGCGCAATAGATGTAGCGCGACATCTTGGGGTTCCAACGACGGGTCTGGTGCCCAAAGTGAGCACCAGCCTCCATCATCTCGGCGAGGGTGACGACAGCCATGGTTTAAGGGTTTCGGGTTCGCCTCCACCTGCCAGGGACCTGAACAACCAGCAGAAGCTGGTCTTACGGTGCACCCGAAACGGGCAGGTGTGCGGAGTGAAAGGACCTATAGAAGGTATCAAAACGTTGATCAGCGAAGCCCTGCCGCTCTGGCTTCACGGAACAGGGCACGCACACCGATGCGATTGAGGGGCAAACGAAGCAACTCCATTGCCGTTCCGGGATAGCCATGCCGGATCAGCCAACGGAGCAGCGGGCGAAGGCTGGAGGGATTGATCAGCCCACCGAGGGTGAGAACTTCCCAAAGGATGCGATGGAACCAGGTGAACTGGATGATCAACCGCACCCGCCTGGTTGGATGTTTGCGGTAGAAGACAAGCCCCATACGAGCCCGTTCACCCTCCACTTCCACAAGTCGGGGGATCTGGTCGAGGCTCAGGGCGGGGTGCCAGTGATAACCGACAGCGTCCGGACACTTCACCAACTCAACCCCCATCCGCCGCAGACGCTCACCCAGTTCCAGGTCCTCCCAGCCATAGAGGCGGAAACCGGTATCAAACATGCCTGAGCGCTCCAGCACCTCCCGATCGATGGCCACATTGCCGGTGGCGAAATAAGCCCAGGACAAGTCGCGTAATTTGTGGCGCTCCGAGCAGGGTGCTTCAAAGTTGGCGGTATTGATGACGGCGCCGTAGGTGAAGCAGAGCCGATCACCACGCCGTTGCCAGCACTGCTGCAACGCCCGTGCGTGGGTGGCCAGAAAGGTATCTGTGACCACAAGATCGCTGTCGATGAAGACGATCACATCGCCACGGGCATGATCCACACCGCGGTTCCGGCCCTCCGCAGGACCACCGTGCTCCTGCTCGATCAGGCGCACATGGGGAAAACGATGGGACTGCTCGCTGAGCCATGACGGCGTTCCATCGGTGGAACCGTCGTCGACCACAACAACCTCGTAGTCCTGAAGAGCTCCAGCAAGCTGCTGATCTTCCAGTGCCGAGAGGCATTTC
This sequence comes from Synechococcus sp., assembly GCA_047285305.1. GTDB lineage: Bacteria > Cyanobacteriota > Cyanobacteriia > PCC-6307 > Cyanobiaceae > Parasynechococcus. The sequence continues at coordinate 1,428,131 of JBJBDL010000003.1, read as the reverse complement.
TCGAGGATCGGGCGTCGGTTGTAGGTCGGAATAACGACGCTGACGAACATCTCGACGGCCGATGCAAATGGCCACCCACCCTACGAACAACAAAAAAAGGGGGCACACAGGCCCCCCTTTTTTATGGATGGTCTGGTCCGTTGATCAGTCGGCGGCACCACCGTTGTTGGCGGTTCCGGTCACACCGTTACCAGCGCCTTCACCACGGCCATCGTTGCGCATCTTGCGCTTCTTGAACTTGCGCGCGTAGGCGCGGTTCCGCTCCTGCTTTTCTTTCTTCAGGTTTCTGCGCTTGGCCATGCGGAACTGCGAGCTCTGATCTCAAATTTCATCCTACTAAACAGCATTCTTTAATCGCCCGTCCTCCATCTGAAGCAAGCGATCGGCAACATCAACGATGCGCGGGTCATGGGTCACCATCAGCACCGCACAGGATTGTTCACGGGCCAATCGACGAAGCAGCTCCACCACCTCCCGGCCCGTACGGCTGTCCAAGGCAGCGGTGGGTTCGTCAGCCAGAAGAAGGCGGGGGTTTGCGGCAAGGGCACGGGCAATGGCAACCCGTTGCTTCTGTCCTCCGGACAAGTCATGGGGGACTTTGGCCATGTGGTCCTCAAGGCCGACGGCACGGAGCCACTGACGGGCCTCATCCCGACGGGCCCTGTAACTGAGATCAGGCAGAAGATCGGCTCCCATCTGCACGTTCTGTTCAGTCGTAAGGCAGCGCAGAAGGTTGTGACCCTGAAAAATCATTCCAATGCGCCGGCGCACCTGCTGGCGGCGCCGACGGCCGGCACCATGCAGGGACTCTCCAAGCACCGACACCTCGCCCTGCTGAACCGTCCGCAAGGCGCCGATCAAGGTGAGAAGTGTCGTCTTGCCACAGCCAGAAGGACCGGTCAGCAACACCACCTCTCCCGGCTCGATGCTGAAGCTGATGTTCTGAAGAACCTCGCGGCGCATCTCCCCTTGACCGAAGGCATGGGAGAGGTTGTCGACAACAACAGCTGCCATCAGAAGATCTCCGCAGGGTCTGCATCGATGAGACGACGCATGGCCAGGAACGACGACAACATGCACATCACCAGGATCATCACCAGAACGGTCAACGCCCGGGACAGATCCATGCCGACGGGCAGCTTGGTGGCGTCACGAACGAACCAGTACAGCCCCTGACCGGCCAGGTAGGCGGGGACGTACCCCATCGCCGCCAGATAGAAGCCCTCACGGACCACCACTCCCAACAGATGGCTGAGCCGATAGCCCATGGCCATCAAGGTGGCGTACTCCGGCAGGTGGTCACTCACATCTGTGTACAGCACCTGATAAACGATCACGCAGCCCACCACGAAGCCCATGGCAGCGCCGAGGGTGAAGATAAAACCGATGGAGGTACTGCTCTTCCAGTAGTTCTGCTCGAAATCAATGAAGCCCTGCTTTGTCAGCACCGAAACATCCTTGGGCAGTCGCTGGCTTAATCGGGACACCACCTGCTCAGGATCCGCGCCTGGCTTCAACCGCACCAGACCCACCTCAATCGCCCCAGGCGGCTTCTGAGGCATCAGATCGAGAAACGTCTCAGTGCTCGTGAGCATGTTGCCGTCGGCACCGAAGCTGGTGCCCAAGCTCACCAGACCCGCCACCCGGACGCGGTTGCCAGCGATCTCGGTTTCCACCACCCGGCCATCGCGATACCAATCGGCAATAGGTCCGAATTCAGGGCGTGACAACTGGTCGAAGAGGATCCGCCCTTTCTGCTTTAGAGCGTCAGTTTTCTCAGCCAGGGAGGGATCGACAAAAAAGGGGGCGTCGGGATTGAAACCCAAGGCCAGGATCGACCGGTTGCGCCGAGTTTCCGGATTTCGCCAGAGCATCAGCCCCCAGTGCACCGGGGTCACCCCCTCGACATCGGGATCAGCCAAGGTCTGAATCAGCCGCCGCCTTGGGAAGGCTTCCATGCTCACAGAGCTGGCGGAGCGGGGACTGATCAGAACGACATCGGCATCGAACAGCCTATGCGCCGTGACGCTTGCATCAAAGAGGCCATCACGGAATCCGAGCTGCATAAACATCAGAATTCCCGCGAAGCTGATGCCGGCAAGCGCGACCAGCAAGCGAACGGGCTGGCGCGTCAGCAACAACCAAGAAAGGGGAATCCGACGGCCCCGCCAGAACCGATTCATGGATCAAAGCGGGCGATCACCTTCAAACCCGCCAGACGACTGACCTTGGCGGCATCTTCAGGGTTGAGAACCACATCAACCACCACAACGCGGGCGTCGGCATCGCCGGTGGGATCGGTGGAGAGAACAGACCGTTGTTCCACCTGCGGGCTGATACGCAGGACGCGCCCGACGAGTTCACCGCGGAAACCACCGTTCTCGCTGATGAGGCTCACGGACTGGTCGAGGCGGATCAGGGAAATATCGGATTCGTAGACCTCGATGCTGGCCTGCATCGCCTGGTTGGCCCCCACATCCATCACCCCCTCTGCACCGGGGCGCTCGCCTGCACGGGCATGCAGCTTGAGCACAACACCATCAATGGGCGAAATCAGCTGACTGAGCACGAGGTCGGCCTGAAGCCCTTTGCGCTCCGCTAGGGCCTGATCCCGCTTTCCCTGAAGACGCACCAGCTCTTCACGCTTGTTGTCCACCAGAGTCAATTCGGCCGCACCCCAATCGGCGGCTTTGCTGAAGCGCTCCACCTCAAGGGCCTGAAGCTGTATCTCTTGGTCGAGGCTGCGCAGCTGCGCATCGACACGCTCCAGATCAGCGAGGAGGCCATCCCGGTTATCGAAGGACGCCAACACCTGGCCAGTCTTGATCGGATCACCCTCATTCACATTGAGAGCTGCCACCCGGGGTGTCCCCGCCATCCCCGCATTGGGAGCCGCCAGATTGCGTATGTCCCCGGCAGGCTCCAGCTGCCCCAGGGCAGCGACTGCTTCGGGACGAACCGTGCGTACAGGCGTCGGTTCAACCGGCTTGGGTTCGGGCGTCGGCCGCAGCAACCAGCCACCGAAGACCGCAATGACCAAACTTCCAGCCAGAACAGACCAGCGCTTGGGGGTCATCAGAGTTCCGGTGGGTTGTCGAACAGAAGCATGTCGATGTAGCGATCGGCCCAGGCTGAATCGAAGGCCTTCTCGAGCACGCGGCGAGTCTTGTCGTTGCGTTTCTGCTGAAGGCAATAGTTCAACTGACCCTCGTACCGGCGGACTGTAGTGAGAGCCGTTGACGGTTCGGGAGTCGCCTCGATCACGCTGGTGGCCATCACCTGCAGGTAGTGGCTCAACAGCTCCTGAAAGGCTGCTTCCTCGTCAGCACCATCGGGACGGATGAAGCACACCTTGTTGGAGAAGATGGCTGATCCCCAGGCGGGCAGCTCCCGAACCTGACGGAACGCCGGCCATGGCCTGGCCTCAAGCCGCTGAATCAGTTGCTCCGGCAAGGCATCGGAGGTGGGGGACAGATCAACGATCGCGGCGGAGATGCCTGCAGGGCCGGCCACGATGTCGGCCCCGAAGATCGGCAAGTCGTAGTGGGGATCTGGGAACCAGACGCTGTGGAGGATCTGCAGGCCGTTGCCGAGTCGCGCAACCTCCAAATGAAGCTTGCGAAGTCCGATACAGCGAAAAAGCTCGTTGCCGATCGATAGGCCTTCGCCATCGAGTTGCCCCTGGATGAAGCGCAAATCCTCATCGCAAGGGAGGATCTCCAATCCAGGCAATCCCGCCCAGGCACTACGTATCGATGCCGCCAAGGCCTGCACGAGGGGATGCTGTCCTGGCGGTGGCGCCAGCGGCTTGGGCTGCATCGAAGGGGCAGGCACAGAATGGAACTTTGCCACGCAGTTCTGAACCTTCTGTTCTCCGGTCCCCCACTGGACCATTGGACCCTCCCCAACGGAGTGCGCTGCGTGACGGCGGACATGCCGGATGCACCCCTGACCTGTCTCGATCTCTGGTGCCGTGCCGGGAGTGCCTGTGAGCAGCCAGGGGAAGAGGGCATGGCCCATTTCCTAGAGCACATGGTGTTCAAGGGAAGTGATCAGCTGGCCGCAGGGGCATTCGATGAAGCCATCGAAGCTCTGGGGGGCAGCAGCAATGCCGCCACAGGCTTTGATGACGTTCACTTCCACGTGCTGACACCACCGGATCGAGCCCGCGAAGCGTTGGATCTGTTGTTGGAACTGGTGTTGCAGCCAAGCCTCGAACCTGACGGGTTCAACATGGAACGGGGAGTGGTGCTTGAAGAGATCGCTCAATACGCCGATCAACCCAATGAGCAGGTGCTGCAACTGCTGTTGAGCAAGGGCTGTGACCAGCACCCCTACGGCCGCCCCATCCTGGGTACACCCTCCAGCCTGGAGGCCATGACGCCCGGGGCCATGAGGGTGTTTCATCAGCGGCAGTACCGCGGGTCCAACTGCTGCCTGGCGATGGCCGGGCCTGCATCAGTGGAGCTGCGCAGTGCCCTGAGGTCCTCGGCTCTGGCGGACCTCCTAGATGCGCCTGAGCCCTCATCACCGTCATCGCCCCTGAGCGTGCGTCCTGGACGCGAAAGCATTGTTGTTGACCGGCTCGAATCCGCTCGACTACTGATGCTCTGGGAAGCTCCACGGGCCCAGGATCAGACAGGCGTGATGGCAGCTGATCTCGCCACAACCCTGCTGGGGGAGGGACGACGCAGTCGTCTCGTGAACCGCTTGAGGGAGGAACTGCAGATCGTTGAAAGCGTGTCGATGGACCTCTCTGTTCTGGAGCAGGGAAGCCTGATCACGCTGGAGGTGATCTGCCCGGACGAGCATCTAGAGGCTGTGGAAGACGAGGTGAACCGGCAGCTGCGCGCCATGGCAGAGGAGCTCGTCAGCGATCAGGAGCTGAAACGGGGCCAACAGCTGGTGAGCAACGGACTGCGCTATGCCTTGGAATCGACGGGCCAGGTGTCTGGGCTCAGCGCCAGCCAGACCCTCTGGGACCGGCAGCAGGATCTGCTCCAACCCCTGGCCTTCCTCCCGCCATGGACGGCGGAGCGGCTTCGCTCAGACCTGTTTCCCAGGCTTCAACCCGAACAGGCGTTTGTCCTGACCGCCCAAGCAAAGATGAAGAACGGATGAGCAACCCCGAACTGCTGATCGAACCGGTCTCCAGCCCAGGGATTCTGGCCGCGAAACTGCTTCTTCCTTTCGGCAGCGCCGACGACCCTGCAGGAACACGCGGTGCCCATGACCTGCTGGCATCTCTGCTCAGCCGCGGCTGTGGACAACACAACCACGTTGACCTGGCGGACCTTGTTGAGGGATGCGGAGCAGGTCTGCGCTGTGATGCCCAGGAGGATGCTCTCGTGCTGAGCCTGCGCTGCACGGTGGAAGACGCGGAGCAGCTCCTGCCCCTGCTGGCACAGATGGTTCGTTCCCCCCAGCTTGAGCCTGGCCAGGTGGCCCTTGAACGTTCGCTCACGATTCAGGCCTTGCAACGCCAGCAGGAGGACCCCTTCCATTGCGCCACGACCGGATGGAGGCAGCTGACCTATGGCAACGGGGGCTACGGCCACGACCCGATGGGCATCGCTGAGGAGCTGGATGACTTGGATCGGAAGGCGCTTCTTCCCCTGGCCGAACGGCTACCGAGGGCATCGAGCGTTCTCGCCCTGGCGGGCAGCGTCCCGCCGCAACTCATTGACACGATTGGCTCACTTGAGGACTTTCGCGACTGGCCAGTAGGGAGCAGCACAGATCGCTCAGTCCGCCGGCCCTACGCCGAAGCGGTGGGAACCGAGACGATCCAGCTCCAACCGATGGACACCGAACAGGTGGTTCTGATGATTGGGCAGGCGACGCTGGGGCATGGCCACCCGGATGAACTGGCGTTGCGTCTGTTGCAGTGCCATCTGGGGGTGGGCATGTCGAGCCTGCTGTTCCAGCGCCTGCGGGAAGACCATGGCGTGGCCTACGACGTGGCCGCACACTTCCCTGCCCTGGCAGGACCGGCGCCCTTTGTGCTGATGGCCTCTAGCGTGGAAGAGCGCTCAGAGCTCGCGCTGGACTTGCTGCTGAACATCTGGGACGAGCTGAGTGAGCAACCCCTCAGTGAGGCCGCACTCGAGCTCGCACGGGCCAAGTACATCGGTCAGCTCGCCCAGGGCCTGCAGACCTGCTCCCAACGGGCAGAGCGACGGGTTCAGCTAAAGGCCCAGGGGCTTCCCGACAATCACGACCAGCGCTGTGTGGAGGCTCTCGCGGAACTGACACCGACTGATGTGCTCCAGGCCGCCAAACGTTGGCTGAGGGAACCACGACTCAGCCTGTGCGGAACCTCCGCCGCGCTGGAGCAGCTCGGCCGGCGCTGGGATCGGCGGGACGCTGCTTAGTCCACCTCAGCGGCATTCACCGGATCAAGCCGATCGAGAGGGATCAGAAACGTGCCCCGGCGAAAACGCACGGCAACCGTGTCCATCGGATGAAGAGCAACCACCTCGCCCACTTCACCGGCGGCCACCAGATCCCGCGGTCGCAGCATCGGCATCGGATCCGCCGACTTGAGGTACGGAAGCTGCTGCGACAGACGCAGCTGATCACCAATCGATACCGACATCTGAACTAGGCAGGATCTGCATTGTCGAGCAGGATGGGCCGAGTTGAGTAAGTGATGTGAGGGCTCTCGCCTCCTGGTGTGGTGCCCTGGCGGGTCTGCTGGCCATCCTCATCGGTGGTCTTGTACCGGCCGCGTTGTTCCTGCCTGCTCCCGAGCCGATCCTTCTCCCCCTGCCGGTTACGTGGCAGGTGCCAGCACTGCTTCTCTGCGCGATGGTCAGTGGCCCACGTGCCGGCGTGATGGCTGCTGTTGGCTATCTGACCCTGGGATTGTTCAGCCTGCCTGTGTTCCATGGCGGTGGGGGGCTGAACTACGTTCTTGAGCCGGGTTTCGGCTATCTCGCGGGCTTCGTGCCCGCGGCCTGGCTCACCGGTCGACTGGCGCAGCAGGACGGCATTGATGACCTGCCCAGACAGTCGCTCTGCGCCCTGGCTGGTTTGCTTGTTCTCCAGATCTGCGGGGTGCTGAATCTCGCCCTCGGGGCGCTGCTGGGGCGATGGAGCCTTGGCTTCCCCGAGCTGCTGATGCAGTTTTCAATCGGTCCGCTACCGGCTCAGATGCTGCTCTGCATCGGTGCAGGATTCCTGTCAATTGTGCTGCGCCGGTTGTTGATCATCGAGCCATGACGAGACCACTTCCACGTCGCTCAACCCTGCTGATTGCCCTGGTCATCGTGGTGGTGGATCAGCTGAGCAAGGGAGCGGCCTCGAGCGCCTTGCGAGGGGGCCAATCCCTACCCCTGCTACCGCATGTGCTCTCGCTGCAATTGGTGCACAACACCGGCGCAGCCTTCAGTGTTCTGCAAGATTCCACTGCCCTACTCGGGCTGCTCAGCTTGGGGGTAGGCATCGGGCTGATCCTGTGGATCTGGCGTGAACGGGTGCTGCCGTTCTGGCAGGCCCTCGCCGCAGCAGCGCTTCTGGGCGGAACCGTTGGCAATGGGCTTGACCGTTGGCGTCTAGGCCATGTGGTGGATTTTCTGGCCCTCGAACCGGTCGAGTTTCCGATCTTCAACGGGGCAGATGTCGCCATCAATCTCGCAGTGCTCTGCTTCGCCATCGACCTTTGGACCCGCCGGGGTGACAGCAGCCGTGGCTGACCCAAACTTGTCCTGAGGCTGGTGTGACGCAGGCATGAAACGCCAAACCCGGTTGCTGATCGGTCTCGCCGTTGGCTTTGTGGCACTCGTGCTGATCGGCGCTGCCGTTCAGACCATCCGCAGCCTGCTGTGGGATCTGAGTTACTTCCTGCCTACCTGGTTGCTCACGCCGCTGCTGCTGCTGGGGTTCGCGCTGGTGGCCACCCTGGCGGTGCAGGTGGGTTGGCCGATCTGGAAACGCCTGAAATCACGCCCAACCCAACGCCCACGCCAAGCCACCGCCACTCCTCAGAACCGGCGGGATGCCGCGACCACCAGCCTCGGCCATGTGGATCGTCTGATCGAACGCATTCAGGACGACATCAGTCGCCGCAGCCTTCAGAACGAACGCGATCGGGTCGCTGAGGAACTGAAGCGAGGCGATCTGGTGGTTGTGGTGTTCGGCACTGGATCCAGCGGCAAGACATCGCTGATCCGTGCCCTACTCAACGAAATGGTCGGCGATGTGGGAGCGCCCATGGGCGTGACCAAAACCAGCCGCGCCTACCGCCTGCGTTTGAGAGGCCTTGAGCGTGGTCTTCAGCTCGTGGACACCCCAGGAATCCTGGAAGCCGGAGACGAAGGACTCAGCCGGGAGGAAACAGCCCGTCGTCGGGCGGTTCGTGCCGATCTTTTAATTGTGGTGGTGGACGGGGACCTCAGAGCCTCGGAATACGCCGTCGTGACCTCTCTCGCCGGGCTCGGCAAGCGGCTGCTCCTGGTGTTGAACAAGCGGGATTTGCGCGGAATTGACGAGGAGAAAAGGCTCCTACAGGTGCTTCACTCCCGTTGCCAGGGACAGCTCAACGCTGCTGATGTAGTGGCCTGCAGTGCCTCTCCTCAATCGATTCCTCAACCCGGCCGTCGCCCGCTGCAGCCGCTGCCTGACGTCAGCGATCTGCTGCAGCGCCTCGCCGTTGTGCTGCACGCCGAGGGTGAGGAATTGATTTCCGACAACATCCTTCTGCAATGCCGATCCCTCGACAGCCGTGGGCGCGACCTGTTGAACGACCAGCGGTCTCGGGAAGCCAAACGCTGCATTGACCGCTACAGCTGGATGGGAGCGGGGATTGTCGCTGCCAACCCGCTGCCAGGGGTGGATCTGTTGAGCACCGCAGCGGTGAATGCCCAGATGATCCTTGAGATGGCCAAGATTTACGGGGTCGAGATGTCCCGTGATCGCGCTAAGGATCTGGCCATGTCCCTTGGACAAACCCTCGGCAAGTTGGGCATCGTCAAAGGGGCCATGAGCTTGCTGGGCACCAGCCTGAGCCTGAGCTTGCCCACTCTGGTGCTGGGGCAGGTGCTCCAGGGGGTGGTGACCGCATGGCTCACCCGAATCGCAGGAAGCAGTTTCATGCGCTACTTCGAACAGGACCAGGACTGGGGTGACGGTGGTATGCAAACCGTGGTTCAACAGGCCTTTGAGCTCAACCGACGGGAACTCTCACTACAGCGCTTTCTGGCGAGTGCCATGCGGCAAGTGGTTGAACCGCTTCAGACGTCCGCGGCGGGACGTCTTCCCCCCCGGCCAGGGCCTCAGCAGGAGGGGGAAGCATCGGCCCCCGGGCATCCAGAACTGTGATCAGGAGCAGATAGAGCACACCAATCGCCACGGAGATCGCCCCGGTGACGATGGCAACCCAGCGTGAACCCTGCTGCTGTTCCGGCATCGGTGCGTCTCAAACGATGGCGATTTTGAACGATCAGGCTGGAGACAGCGATCCATTCAGTCGTCCCGACAGGTCGCTGAGGTGCTGAGCCGTGGTGTGGGGATTTCCAAAAACCGCCTTGAGGCAGAAACGGTTGCCGTAGAAGGGTCGCGACAACATGTAGCCGTGAGAAAGCAGCATTTGCCGGCTGTCTTCACTCCAACGGCCGGCTGCAGCCACATCCCCGTGTCTGGGATGGAAGGCCAGCAGGTGCAGGTCACCCGCCAACAACGTGAACTTCTCAGGGTCCAATTGGGCTGCGAATGCGATTCGCCGTTGCAAAGCTCCGCTGAGCGTTGCTTCGATACCCGCCTCACCCAACTGACGCAGGCCCAGCCAAAGCTTGAGGATCTCTGCAGGTCGGGTGCCCTGCAAGCCGATCTCCCCGCCGTGATCCATACCCCTGGGCGCCTCCATGTAGGGCAATCCTGTTGAAAAGGCCTGGCGGAGATGGGTGCGATCCCGAAGCAACAGCAGGGATGACGCCTTGGTGATGCCCAGCAATTTCTGGGGATTCAGCGTGATCGAATCGGCAAGTTCCATGCCATCCATCAGGGAGGCATAGCGGGCCGTGAGCGCGAACACACCGCCGATGGCCGCATCAACGTGCAACCAGACCCCGGCATCACTGCAGAGGGTTGCCAGATCCGAGAGAGGATCAATGGCTCCGCGCACCGTGGTGCCGGCCGTGGCCACCACCGCCAGACAAGGCCGCCCCTCCGCTTGCAGAGATTTCAAACGCTTGTTCAAAGCCTCGAGGCAAAGACCACCATCCGCGGCCACGGGAAGCGTCTGAAGGGCATCATCCGCCAGCCCCATTACCTTTGCGGCCTTGTTGATGGAGACGTGAGCGTCTTGGCTGCACAGCAGCACAGGATCCTGATGGGTAGCCCCCAACGCCGCCCGTGCCGCCACCAGGGCCATGAGATTGCTCAGGGTCCCGCCGCTGGCCAGCACCCCTCCGGAACCGGAGGGCAAGCCAATCCTGTGGCAGAACCAGCGGCAGAGGTCATGTTCCAGGGCGGTCAGACCAGGCGAAAGCTCCTCTGCAAGGAGGTTGTTATTGAGACCTGCACAGACCAATTCCGCCGCAATGGACGCGGTAAGCGGGGGCGGATCGAGATGGGCCAGAGCACCGGGATGGGACGGCTGATACGCCCCATCCATCACCTGCTGAAGATCACTGAGCAGCGATTCAACGCTGGCCCCATCAAGCCCTGGTGCCACGTCAGGCAAGGGGCGCATGACGGGGACCGGGCTTGATCGATCAGCGGAGCCGATCCAACGGCAAAGCAGATCCGAAGTGCGATGCAAGAAGTCACTCAGCACCGGGTCTTCGGCCGAAGGGATGGCGAACGGAGCAAGCCGAGCCGGTGGGTGCTGAGACTCGGAACAGGCTTGCAACGGAGACCCGTGAACTGCACCGATCTTCGCGTCTCGTGGGATGGTGCTCAAAGGACAAGGTGGAACAGCGGTGGATCAGCGGGATGAGTTCACTCGCTGGATGGATGTTCTGCTCCAGCGCGCTGAGGAGGCTGGAGCGGAAGGAGAAGTTCCGGTGGCCGCTGTGATCCTGGATGGACAGGGACGAGCCATCGGCCATGGACGCAACCGGCGCCAGAACGACAGGGATCCCCTCGGGCATGCCGAACTGGTGGCCTTGCAACAGGCAGCGATCGTTCAGGACGACTGGAGATTCAACACCTGCACCCTGATCGTTACCCTCGAACCATGCCCCATGTGTGCGGGGGCCTTGGTGCAGGCCCGCATGGGAACTGTGATTTTTGCGGCGTCAGATCCCAAGCGTGGTGGCCTGGGGGGAAGCCTTGACCTCTCCACCCATGGCAGTGCCCATCACAACATGAAGGTGATTCAGGGCGTGCGCGAGCCGGAGGCGAGGGAGCAGCTGGAGCGCTGGTTCAGGCAGCGGCGGCGACGGAACCGCTGAAGCGAGGCAACTCAGTCTCAAACAGGTTGAGCAGACGGTTCACGTTTTCAGGGGTGGAGTTGTACCCCATCAGGCCGATGCGCCAGATTTTGCCGGCCAGGCTGCCGAGTCCACCACCAACTTCAATTCCGTGGTTGTTGAGCAGATGTTGGCTGAAGGCCTTGCCATCCACACCTTCAGGGATACGCACTGTGGTGAGGGTGGGCAGTCGGCGCTCGGCCGGCACATGCATCGAAAGGCCGAGACTTTCGAGCCCACTCCAGAGCATCTCCGCATTGCTGCGATGGCGTGCCCAAGCCTGGTCGAGACCTTCTTCAGCCAGGAGACGCAGGGCCTCACGCATGCCGAAGTTCATGTTGACCGGCGCGGTGTGGTGATAGACGCGGTCGCTGCCCCAGTACTGGTTCAGCAAGGAGACGTCCAGATACCAGTTGGGCACCTTGCCCTGACGGGCTGTCATTTTGGCCTCGGCACGGGGACCCATGGTGAAGGGTCCTAAACCGGGAGGGCAGCTCAGACCCTTCTGGCTGCAGCTGTAGGCGAGATCGACTTTCCAGTCATCGATGTAAAGCGGCACGCCCCCCAGAGAGGTGACGGTATCGAGCAGGAGGAGGCAATCATGCTTCCGGCAGAGGTCGCCGATGCCCTCCATGGGTTGACAGACACCCGTTGAAGTTTCGGCATGAACCATCGCCAGGATGGCTGGCTTGTGCTCAATCAGGGCAGCTTCCAGCTCATCGAGGGAAAACCACTCACCCCAGGGCTTCTCAATGGTATTCACCTCAGCTCGGTAGCGGCCGGCCATGTCAGCCAATCGCAGGCCGAAGTATCCCTTCACCGCCACCAGAACGGTGTCTCCAGGCTCAACTGTGTTGGCGATGGTTGCCTCCATGGCAGCACTGCCGGTGCCGCTCATCGGAAGCGTGAGACGGTTGTCGGTTTGCCAGGAGTATCGCAGCAGTTCCTGCACTTCGCCCATTAGATCCACATACAGAGGATCAAGGTGACCAATCGGGGTTCTCGAAAGAGCCTTCAGAACCGTTGGATGGGCGTTGGAGGGGCCCGGTCCAAGCAGGAGGCGGTCGGGTGTGCCGATCGGTGCAAAGGCTTTGCGGTGACGATCGTCAACAGGAAGGAGTGAGTTCGTCGTCGCCAAAGCCCTGTTCGTTGGTTCGAGTGTTGAGCCTACGCAGTCACGCCCCTTGGCAGGGGTGAAGGAGGTTTGATTGCAATCTGTTCAAATCCTGCGTTGAGCGTGCCGACTCAGCGCTGGCGCACGTTGGTTTCGCCCAGGCCCTTGGCCAGGTGATCAAAAGGCTGAAGAACGGTGGCGAGCTGATCGGATGCAGCACCATTGGCCAGGAGCATCTCGGAAACAACCTCTCCCAAGAGAACGATGCTGCGGACAGTTGGACCGGTGGGAACACCGAGACTCTTGTAGGTGTCGTCGAGACCGTTCAGCACACGCTCATTGAGGATCGTGGAGTCCCCCGCAACCAGGGCGTAGCTGGCGTAACGCAGGAAATAGTCCATATCCCGAAGACAGGCGGCGAGCCTACGGGTGGTGTATGCGTTGCCACCAGGCAGCAAAAGGTCGGGCTCATCACGGAATAGGCGCTGGCTGGCCTCACGCACAATCTCGGCCGAGGATCCATTGATCAGTTCAACAGCCTGAATCCGCAGCGCGGATTCATCTAGATATGCATTGATGCTGTCTATCGCCGGACGATCGAAATAACGACCCAGTTGGTCGTAGCGACCGATCAGACCGCTGATTGCATCGCGCATGTCCCTGAATCTCCAGAGGATCCCCAGCGGAAGCTAACACCGTTGAGGCGGGCAGATCCTTTGGCATGCCTGCATTTCAGCCAAGTTGACAGAAACGGTTACGCAGCCGCCCTCTGGCGTCTGAAACGTACCTCTTGATACAAAATGGTGTCTTGTGGCTATATACGGTCACATCACTGCACAATTCAGTCGAGCAGTCCCTTCTTATGTCGAAATCCCCCCAGGACGTCCTGCGCCAGATCAAGGACGAAGGCATCGAACTGATCGACCTCAAATTCACCGATCTGCACGGCAAGTGGCAGCACCTGACTGTCTGCACCGATCTGCTGGAGGAAGAATCCTTCACTGAGGGCCTGGCTTTTGACGGCTCATCCATCCGCGGCTGGAAAGGCATCCAGGCCTCCGACATGGCAATGGTGCCGGACGCAAACACGGCCTGGGTTGACCCCTTCTACCGGCACAAAACCCTGAGCATGATCTGCTCGATTCAGGAGCCACGCACCGGCCAGCCTTACGAGCGCTGCCCCCGTGCCCTGGCTCAGCGGGCACTAAATCATCTTGCCAGCACCGGCCTGGCCGACATGGCCTTCTTCGGTCCTGAGCCGGAGTTCTTCCTCTTCGACGACGTCCGCTACAACTCGGCTGAAGGGGGTTCCTTCTACAGCGTTGACACGATCGAAGCGGGTTGGAACACCGGACGGATCGAAGAAGGCGGCAACCTGGCCTACAAGATCCAGGAGAAGGAGGGCTACTTCCCTGTCGCTCCCAACGACACCGCCCAGGACATCCGCTCCGAGATGCTCCTGCTGATGGGTCAGCTGGGCATTCCCACCGAGAAGCACCACCACGAGGTGGCAGGTGCAGGTCAGCACGAACTCGGCATGAAATTTGCTGAGCTAATCCAGGCCGCCGACAACGTGATGACGTACAAGTACGTCGTGCGCAACGTGGCCAAAAAGTACGGCAAGACGGCCACCTTCATGCCCAAGCCGGTCTTCAACGACAACGGCTCCGGCATGCACGTGCACCAGAGCCTCTGGAAGGGCGGTCAGCCGCTGTTTTTCGGTGAAGGCACCTACGCCAACCTCTCGCAGACGGCCCGCTGGTACATCGGCGGCATCCTCAAGCACGCCCCTGCATTCCTGGCCTTCACCAACCCCACAACCAACAGCTACAAGCGTCTGGTGCCCGGTTTCGAAGCCCCGGTGAACCTCGTTTACTCCGAGGGCAACCGCTCTGCCGCCGTGCGGATTCCGCTCACCGGCCCAAGCCCGAAGGCCAAGCGCCTCGAGTTCCGTTCCGGCGATGCCCTCGCCAACCCCTACCTGGCCTTCAGCGCCATGATGATGGCCGGCCTGGATGGCATCAAGAACCAGATCGACCCCGGCGATGGCGAAGATCGCGACCTGTTCGAACTTCCGGCTGAAGAGCTCTCGAAGATCGCCACAGTTCCTGCATCCCTCAACGGTGCACTGGAAGCGTTGAATGCCGACCGCGGCTTCCTCACCGCTGGCGGTGTGTTCAGCGACGACTTCATCGACAACTGGATCGACCTGAAGTACGAGGAGGTTCAGCAACTGCGCCAGCGGCCGCACCCCCACGAATTCACCATGTACTACGACGCTTGATCAGCGCCCATACATCGCACAACCCGCCTCCGAGGAGGCGGGTTTTTTTGTGGACTGCTGGCCACGCGATTGCGCGTCTCATTCGTTGGAATGGTTCTGTTGTCTGAATCCGCGATGGCGTCAACGCCCCTGAGCAAGCTTGCGTACCAAACGCTTCAGCAAGGCAAAAGCATCGCGGGCCTGGCCCACAAGGAGCTGAGCACCAAGTTGATGGAGCTGTTGGCGCCGGATGCGGTGCCGAAAACGGAGCCCGTGTCCGCCGAAGTTCTTGGAGAGCTCCGGCTCGACATGAACAAGCTCCAGGAACAGGACTGGCAGGACGCCGAACAGGGGGTCTACCCCGAGCAGTTGTTGTTCGATGCACCCTGGCTCGACTGGGTCAGCCGCTACCCGCAGGTTTGGATGGATCTTCCATCCACCTGGGATCGACGTCGCGTGCGCAATGTGCGGGACCTACCCAAGGAGACCGAAAAAGCTCTCTATCCCGAGTACTACCTCCAGAATTTTCACCATCAAACCGACGGCTACCTGAGTGACCACTCGGCTGGTCTTTACGACCTGCAGGTGGAGATCCTCTTCAATGGCACCGCCGATGCCATGCGGCGCAGGGTTTTGGCTCCGCTGAAACGCGGCTTGAAGCACTTCGCAGACCGTGCTCCGGGTTCCCTCAAAATTCTCGATGTGGCCACTGGCACCGGCCGGACCCTTCAGCAGATCCGCGCCGCCGTCCCCCACGCACAGCTAATCGGAACCGATCTCTCCGAGTCGTACCTGCGTCAAGCCAACCGCTGGCTGAATGACGGCGATGCATCGCTGGTTCAGCTGATCCGTGCCAACGGGGAATCACTGCCCTTGGCCGATGGATCGGTTCAGGCCGTCACCAGTGTGTTCCTGCTGCACGAACTACCGGCGGATGCCCGCCAAAACGTGCTGAACGAGGCCTGGCGGGTGCTTGAGCCCGGCGGTGTGTTCGTGCTTGCCGACTCTGTGCAGATGGCCGATTCAGCCAAGTTCGCCTCCGTGATGGAGAACTTCCGGCGCGTCTTCCATGAGCCCTACTACCGCGACTACATCGGCGACAACATCGACGCCCGCCTCTCAGCTGCAGGGTTCGAGGGCATCACTGCGGAAACCCACTTCATGACGAGGGTCTGGTCCGCACGCAAACCCATCGCAAAGGCCAGCTGAGGGGATTCCCTGACAGCGTCCCTTGCACGAACGGTTGCGAGCCATAGGGTGAGCTGAATCCCGAAGGGAACGTCATGACCAATCCCTTCCGGCTGCGTTGGCTTCAGGGCTGGACATTCCAGGTGGTGCTGATGGAAGGCCATGTGCAGGTCGAAGCCCATGGGTTCGGTATCTGCCTGCGCACGGCCGTGATTCCTGGGGAAAGTCCTCAGGCTGCAGCCGATCGTTTGGTGTTGTCTGAAGATCGTCGCAGGCGAGCACTTCACAATGCCTGGCTTCGCGGTAATGACATGGCACAGCCCGCGGGGGTTTCACCCACGAAGGAATCGGCACCGGCCTCGAATTCGCTGGTGGTGGTTGGCCAGGCCCATCGCCAACGGGTGGCCTAATCTCCTGACGCGTTCAAAGCTGCGCCAGCATCCAGGCCAAGGCAAAGCCTGTCCCACCTGAGCGTAAGTCTCTCCAGAAGCGCTCCCCAGACACTGGTGAGAAGGCCCAGACCGAAGGCCGTTGCGTTATCAGATTCGTATCAAGTTTGCGGCGCTGCACCCATCGCCGCGCCGGAACATCCGACCGGGAATCGGCCTGACATTGCCCTTGCAACCCCAGCCGTGAGGCATGGTGAAATCAATTCAGTTCACGAACGCGTCGTTGGCCTTTGCGCTGTTCCACGCCGATGCACCCACATCACCCGAAACTGGATCCATCTGCTGATTCAGGGATGACTTCACCCGACGCCCCATGGCCCGACTCCGCCACAGACAAGGCGGAAGAACTGCACCAGTTGCTCCGCATCGGCGATCGCGACTGGCATCAACTGAAAAGCAACCGACAGCGGCGTGGAGCTGAGTTACTGTCTGCAGCGATAGTGCAATTGCTCCGCCAAGGAAAGAGTGCCGACGTGGAGAACCTGACCCAACAGGCGCTGGGGTGGTTCAAAGGAGAGCTGAAGGATCCGGGCTGTCCGCGTCACTGACGGGCCGTCGGCAGGCCAGCTGCAGGCGATTCCCCCGGCGGCTCCAGCGCACATCGTCAAAGCATTGATGGATCAGGAATAACCCACGGCCGCTAGGAGCATCGAGGGCCGGCGGCAAGGTAGCTGTGCGGGACTGTTGTGGGAGGCCGCAACCCTCATCCTGAACCTGCCAGACCATCCAATTGGGCGTGAGGATGCGGCGAACACGGAGCTTCTTGGCGGGGTTCTCAGCGTTGCCATGGCGAACGGCATTGACCAGGGCTTCATGCAATCCCAGCTCAATTCGCTGACTGGTGAGAACACAACCGATGGGCTCGGTCAGCAGCTCTAACAGAGGAGCCAGCTGCAGGGTCGACGGCAAGGTGAACTCAGCCCAGCGAAACCTCTTGGACGGCACAGTGGGGCCCGTTGAAGTCGGTCTTTCGAACTTACCGTTGATGGGAAGCCCCGTCAGGATCTGCGGGCCACAAGTGCCGGATGATTCAACAGGGAATCCATCAGACGAACGCCGCGGAGCTGATTGATCAACGGCATATGCCCCTCTGGAGCCTCGATCGACCAGGTGAATGCACCGGGATAACGCGTCCAGACGCCATCGCATTTCCAGCCAATCCGGGGCCAAAGGCGTTCGTAACGCCCATCGAGGGCTGACAACAACTGGGACTGGGCTGTGAAGCCAAAGCGACCTTGGGAATAGACCGTCCAGAGACGATCAAGACTGACCAGATCAACGCCTGACATCGGCGCAACTTCTGTGAAGTAGACGTAGCCCCGTTTCATGGCTGCATCACCGGCCAATTCGCGCAGGCACTGGCTGGTGACGCGATCCGCCTCCTCAAAGTTCTGATCGAGCAGCTCCTGCTGCAGCGGCCCGTAATCCAGGCCAACCCCGGAATCAGTGGTCAACCAGCCTCGATCGGACGACGGGATGAGAGCGGTGACTGCATCGGGCTGGTGGCGCTGCAACACCTGCAAGATCCAACCTGCAGCCCAGTCATCACCAGCGGGGTCGAAACCAGAGAGAAGGGCAGGACCCACCGCAGCCAACTCCTCAGCGCGGGTTTCGATCTGCTTGATCAGCGGACGTCGCTGGCGAGGTGTTCCCTTCGCGAAACGATCCAGCAGCTGATCAACGCTGAGTTTGGTGGCGGGTGTGGAACCGGAGAGCATGAGTCGCAACCGGCCCCAACTGGCTCGGTGTTGGCCACTATGTCAGGCATGGGCGAAACAGGTTCAATCGAGATTCAGCAGCTTCGCGAGCTGAAAGGTCCGCTGGTGGACGTTCGCAGCCCCAGCGAATTTGAAAAGGGGCACTGGCCCGGAGCCATCAACGTGCCGCTGTTCAACGATGAGGAACGTGCCGCAGTCGGCACCGCTTACAAACAGCAGGGCAGAACACAAGCGATTCACCTGGGGCTTGAACTCACTGGCCCCAAGCTCAGCAGCCTGGCCCGCCAATTGGAAAACCTGCGTCAGCAGGGGGAACCACGGATCTACTGCTGGCGGGGCGGAATGCGCTCGGCCAGTGTGGCCTGGCTTGCCCAGCAGATCGATCTCAAGCCAAGGCTCCTTCAGGGGGGCTACAAGAGCTATCGGCGCTGGGCTCAGGGTCGATTTGAGCAGATCTGGCCCCTTCGCGTGATGGGAGGCCGCACGGGAACAGGGAAAACCGATCTGCTGTTGGCCATGGCAGCGCGCGGTGCAGCCGTGGTTGACCTGGAAGGGCTGGCCAACCACCGCGGCAGCAGTTTCGGCGGTCTGGGTCTGCCGGATCAACCCAGCACCGAGCACTACGAGAACCAATTGGCTGAGGCTTTGGATCAACACGAACGCCGTGGGGCCACATCCATCTGGTTGGAAGCGGAAAGCATCCAGGTAGGCCGCTGCCGCATTCCCAAGGCTCTGTTCGATCAGATGCAAGAGGCGCCTGTGCTGGAGATTCAGCGCGACCTAGGGGAACGGGTGAACCAATTGGTTCAGGTGTACGGCCACCAGGGGGGAGCCGCTCTGGCTGAGGCAACCGAACGGATCAGTCGACGCCTTGGGCCCCAGCGCACCAAGGAAGCCCTGGAAGCGATTGCCAGGGGAGACTGGGCCACCGCCTGCCGCGCCACGCTCGATTACTACGACCGCTGTTACGAACATGAACTGGCGCGAACGCCCAGACGCGACACGATCGATCTCTCAGGGGTCAGCGCTGCTCAAGCCGCCGAGACCTTGATCGACGGCGGGTTTGTTGAAATCCCCGATTAGGATCGACCCCATCGACGGTTCGAGAACGACGTGAGCAAAGCAGCGATTCAGTTCTTTCGGGGAGTCAATGAGCCGGTGGTGCCCGACATCCGTCTGACCCGCAGCCGCGATGGCCGCACCGGTCAAGCGACCTTCCGTTTTGAACAACCTGCTGCGATTGCTCCCGAAACCATGGGTGACATCACCGGAATGTGGATGGTGGATGAAGAAGGCGAAATGGTCACCCGTGAAGTGAATGGCAAATTCGTGAACGGCACCGCAAGTGCCCTTGAAGCCGTTTACTCGTGGAAGTCCGAACAGGACTTCGAACGGTTCATGCGCTTCGCCCAGCGCTACGCCGAGGCCAACGGCTTGGGTTATTCACAAAGCCAGGATTCCAATCAGACTGAAGGGGCCGACGACCAACAAGCTTGAGACTGCCCCAGTGGCTGTTACTGACAGCCTTCATTGCAGCCATCGTCCTGCTTTGGTCGCTGCGAGAGCTACTCCTGCTGATTTTTGCAGCAGTGGTTCTGGCAATGGCGCTGTGCACGCTGGTGGGCATTCTTCGCGAGCGGCGGCCGATGCAAAGGCCCCTGGCCCTGCTGCTCTGCATCGTTGGTCTGTTGTTGTTGGTAGCCGGTGCGGCTGGTGTTGTTTTCCCCCCGTTTCTCGAGGAATTCGCACTGCTGTTGCAGAAGCTGCCCGAAGCAGGTCAGACCCTGGTGAGCCTGGGACTCGGTTGGATCGACAGCATCAGTGAGGCCATTTATGGCGTCGATGCATTCCCCGACCTGGATCAACTGGGCCTGAGCGGTCCACGCCAACTTGTGCCCGACAGTTCATCCCTCGCCGCTGGTGTGGGCAGTGGGTTGCTGGGTCTGCTCGGTTTGGCGGGCAACCTCGGCAACGGCGTGCTGCGGCTGTTGTTCGTGGTGGCGGTGGCTCTGATGATCAGCATTCAGCCTCAGGCCTATCGGAATGTTGGCCTGCAGTTGATTCCCTCCTTCTACCGACGCCGAGGGCGTCGCATCCTGGATCAGTGCGGTGCTGCCTTGAGCAGCTGGATGGTGGGTGTGCTGATCAGCTCCCTGGCCGTGTTTGTACTTTGCAGCATTGCTTTAACGCTTTTAGGCGTGAAGCTCGTTCTGGCCAATGCACTCCTGGCAGGGCTGTTGAACGTGATCCCCAATGTGGGACCAACCATGAGCACGATCTTCCCGATGGCGGTGGCTCTGTTGGATGCCCCCTGGAAGGCCGCTGCGGTGCTGGGTGCCTATGTGGTGATACAGAACATCGAGAGTTACGTGATCACACCATCGGTGATGCACCACCAGGTAAAGCTGTTGCCCGGATTGACTCTGGCGGCTCAGTTCCTGTTCACACTCCTTTTTGGCCCCCTCGGCCTGCTGATGGCGCTGCCGTTGGCGGTGGTACTGCAGGTGATCATCCGTGAAGTCGTGATCCACGATGTGTTGAATCGCTGGAAACGTCTGGAGCCGGTTCGATGACCGCCGGCACGTTTCTCATTGCACTCACCTTGGTGGTGCTGGTGCTGTTGCTCTGGAACCTGCGTTGGGTGCTGCTGGTGCTCTTTGGCGCCGTGGTGGTGGCCGTTGCCCTGGATGTGCTGATTGTTCAGGTTCAGAAGCGAACCCGACTGGAGCGCCCCCAGGCCCTGGCGGCTGTCCTGGGGATTTTGATCTTGGCCGGGGGGCTGCTAGGGCAACTGCTGGTTCCGGAACTGATCAGCCAGTTTCAGCAACTGGGACGGGATCTGCCGCAGTTGGTCAGCAAAGTGTCCGACCTGCTGAGCAGTGAGCCACGCCTGGCGCAGCTGAATGACGCTTTGGGGGAGGGGCTCAATCTGAAAGGGCTTCAGCCATTGCTTGGGTTCGCAGGAGGTGCAGCGAACTCGCTGATTCAACTCTTGTTGATGGTCCTGCTTGCGATGCTGCTGGCCTTGGATCCAAGCGCCCACCGGCGCATGGTGGTGGCCATGACGCCCCGACCAGCCCGGGAGCGGATGGAGCATCTGCTCGACGAGTGCAGACAAGCCTTGGGGGGTTGGCTTAGTGGCATGACCCTCTCCTCCACCACCGTTTTTCTGCTCACCTGGGGCGGCTTGTTGCTGCTGAAGTCCCCCCTGGCCCTGTTGAGTGCCCTTGTGTGTGGCCTGCTCACGTTCGTTCCGACCATCGGGCCCACGGCGGCAACGCTGCTGCCCACGGGATTGGCCCTGCTGCAGTCCCCGCAATTAATGCTGTCGGTATTGGTGTTCCGGCTGGTGCTGCAGAACCTGGAGGCATTTCTGCTCACACCACTGCTGCTGCGCAAAACTGTGAATCTGCTGCCAACGGTGGCCTTAACAGCTCAGCTCAGCCTTGGTGCTCTTCTCGGGCTTCCGGGCGTGCTGCTGGCCCTTCCTTTGGTAGTGGTGCTTCAGGTGTTGATGCAGCGGGTGGTGGTGCAGCAAATCATGGATCGCTGGGCATAAATCCAGACGCGAGACTTGTAACCAGACGAACATCCGGTAGCAGGCATCACACCTGAGACCCGCACTGCCTAAGTATTTTAACGGAGTCGTGAGAACGACGCGTCGAGCCTTGGGACTCTTGGGAGAGGGTCCCAATTTTTTCGACCAAATCAGAGCAGCTGACGCCGCTTCTTTTCACTCGAATCACGCTCCCGCTCAACCGCTTGCCAATAGGCCGCAGAAACCGCGACCTCCTGGCCACGCTCGATCTTGTTCAAGCGCGTCTTCAGAGCCTCAACCTCAGCACGCAAGCCGAAGACCACCTCGCTTAGACCAGGATTCAACTCCATGGAACCTGAGCAACCAATTGAGTCGTAACTCAGCCTTTACAGGCAATGACGTTCAGCGCGATACCAAAGAAGCCGGATTGACGCTCTTCAATCCAATAGTGTGTCCAAGAGATCGTGAGACGAGCGGGCTTGGACGTCATCTTCAATTTCTCCCGTTACGAGGAACTGAGGCAGGCCGTGATGCAGCTGGTTCGCGAGAATCTTGACCCCGAATTGCTGAAAGAGGAAGCCCACGATCTGTTCGAATCGTGGTGGGCCTCCACCCACAGCCAGGGCCAGTGGAACGCCGAGGTGAAACAACGCACCTGGGATTCGATCTGGCAGGAATTCGGCAACGGCACCAAGCGCTAACCGAAACGGCGCCAGAGAGTGCCGGAACCCAGCAAGACCACCACAGCAAGCTGATGATGCCGAATGGCATAACCGAGCCCTGTAATCGTGAACTGATCACTGAGAAGCAGAACTTCGGTGCGCAGATCAGCCAGAGCCAGCAGGATCAACAGAATTGGAAACCAACGGGCCGAAACAGCACGGCGTCTCCGTTCAGAATTGCCGCTGGCTTTAGTCACGGGAGCGGTCCCACAGCGTGAGCAACGACGGCGCCAGGGCGATGCTCGACCAGGAACCAACAACAACCCCGAGAGCGAGGGCGATGGCAAACCAATACAGCGTTGCTCCACCGAAAAACACGAGCGCCAAGAGAGGCAGCAAGGTGGTTCCGCTGGTGTAGAGCGTGCGGGTCAGGGTGGCGGACACAGCTTGATCCACCTGCACTGAGAGCGGCAGGTCGGCGGCATCCTTGCTGCGTTCGCGGATGCGATCAAACACCACCACCGTGTCGTTCACCGAATAACCAGCAATGGTCAGCAATGAAACCGCAAAGAGGCTGTCCACCTCCAGCTGAAGCACAACCCCTAGCCAGGCAAAAACTCCACAGACGATCGCCACGTCATGGGCCAGCGCCACCAGGGCGAGAAACGCGTAGCGGCGGTCGTAGCGGAAGCTGATGTAGGCCGCAATACCGCTGAAAGCCACCAACAGAGAAATCAGGCTGCTGCGCAGCAATTGCTTGCCCAGGCTCGGCCCGATCGTGTCGACCGATTGACCACCTGAGAGGAATGGCCCTGCAACGGGTTCAACTGCCTGAATGACCGCTTGGCCCTGGGCAGCCGACAACGTTGGCAGGCGCAGCAACAACGACTGACCGCCATCCAGAAGCTGAACCAGGGGAGCGCCCAGGTTGGGGAGAGGTTGACCCTCCTCCTGAGGCAGCTCCAGGCTGCGGATCACATCCGAGACCTGAATCGCCTTGAGCTCGGCGCAGGCGTCATCACAGCGACGCTCCAATTGAATCTGCGTGCCACCGGTGAAATCAAGGCCGGGACGGAGGGGAGCACGAATCGCAGGATCCATCCAGCTGAGCAACAAGCCCAACAGGCTGATCAGAACCACCATTCCAGAAATCAACCACACCTTGCGGCGCATGCTGCTGAGGGACCAGCGCAATCTGAGGACCGTGGCCGCTTGTTCCGATGACGATGCTTCAGTCATGGTTCAGGCGGTGGGGGAAGGAAGTTGCCCGGTGGGCAGAAAATTGCTGGCACAACGCAGACCGGCGTAGCCCATCAGGAAACGAAGCAGGGTGCGGGTGCAGGTCAGGGCCGTGAACAAACTCAGCAGAACACCAATGCCCAGGGTCGCGGCAAAGCCCTTGACCAGGCCGGTGCCAAGGAAGAAGAGAGCTGCACAACTGATCAACGTGGTCAGGTGACCATCGACGATCGATGAAAAGGCCTCGGAGAAGCCGGTATCAATCGAGCGGATCAAGGTGTTGCCCCGCCGCAATTCGTCCTTGATCCGCTCAAAGATCAGCACATTGGCATCCACGGCCATGCCGATCGAGAGGATGAAACCAGCGATTCCCGGCAAGGTGAGGGTGACCGGAATCAAGGCGTACACCGCCAGGTTGAACAGGGCATAGAGGCTGAGGGCCATCACAGCCACCGCCCCTGGCAGGCGATAGGCCACCACCATGAACACCGCCACCAGAGCCAGGCCCGAGAGGGCGGCCACCAGGCTGCGGCGGATGTTCTCTGCTCCGAGCGTGGGCCCGATGGTGCGGACCTCGATCACTTCAACGGGGAGGGGCAGGGAGCCGCCGCGGAGCTTCACCTCGAGCTCACGGGCCGTTTCCGCACTGAAATTGCCACTGATGGTGGCAGCACCACCAGAGATTCCAGCACTTTTGAACTGGGGGCCAACGCTGGCGGCACTGATCAGCTGATCATCCAGAGTGATGGCCAGCAACCGGTCGGTACCGGCAATCGATTTGGTGAGGTCAGCGAAGGCCTCAGCACCCTCACCATCGAAATTGAGGGTCACCTCCCAGCTGTTCGGGTTGTTCTGGAGCGGTTGACGGCCTGCTGTCACCAGCTGCTTGCCCGTCAGCGCTGCCGGCTCAAGCATCGTGAGCAGATCGGAATCAACCTTGTTCAGAAGCTGATGGAGCTGCTCTTCCTCCGAGCTGGCCTGCCGATCCAGACCCAGGGTCTGCTGGGTTGACTTCAGCTGAGCCAGATCTAGAGGCTCCGGGGTCTCACCACGGCGGATCTGATCCTCACGCAACCTGAGGATCGCTTCTACCTGGGAACGGAGCTGCCTCAGACCTCGGAACTCAGCTTCGGTGTCGGCCTTTTGGGCACGAAACTCCAACAAGGCTGTGTCGCCGAGAACCCGCGCAGCAGCGGTGGGATCCTGCTCACCTGGGAGCTGCAACACGAGCTGCGACTCACCCACCGTCTGCAGGGTGGACTCAGCCACACCAAGACCGTTGACCCGACGATCGAGCACGGCTTTCACCGCTTCCATCTCTTCAACGCCAACCCGGGTGATCTCTCCGGCTGGCTTCACTTCAACGGTGAGCTGACTGCCGCCCCGCAGATCGAGGCCCAGTTCCAGCGGCGTCCGAACCAAAAACATCCCGGCGGCGATCGCCAGGGCAAGAACAAGGGCAAACCAACCCTGATAACGCGCCATCAACGTCAGATGCCCTTGTTGACCAACGCCTGCGCCGCCTCAACGATCTGATGCGGCTGAATGATCGTGAGGTTCTCGAGAGAACCGTTGTAGGGGGTGGGGATGTCCTGACTGGAAAGACGCACAGGCCGGGCATCAAGATCGTCAAAGCACTGCTCAGTGATCAGCGCAATCAACTCGGCCCCGATGCCACCGGTCTTCATGCATTCCTCCACCACGATCACCTTGTTGGTCTTGCGGATGGAGCGGCTGATCGTCTCCATGTCGAAGGGCTTGAGGCTGATCAGATCGATCAGCTCAACGCTCACCCCCTCTGCCTCCAGTTGCTCCACAGCCTTGAGGCAGTGATGACGCATCCGGGAGTAGGTGAGGATCGTCACATCAGTGCCTTCCTTCACCAGATCCGCCTGATCAAGGGCACAGATGTAGTCGCCTTCGGGGAGATCCTCGCTGAGGTTGTAGAGCAGAACGTGCTCGAAGAAAAGCACGGGATTGTTGTCGCGAATCGCGGCCTTCATCAGGCCTTTGGCATTGGTGGGCGTGCTGCAGGCCACGATCTTGATGCCGGGGACGGCATGGAAGTAGGCCTCCAGCCGTTGGCTGTGCTCAGCACCAAGCTGACGACCCACACCGCCGGGGCCGCGCACCACGGTGGGAATGGTGAAGTTGCCGCCGCTCGTGTAGCGGAGCATCCCCATGTTGTTGGAGATCTGGTTGAAGGCCAGGAGCAGGAAGCCCATGTTCATGCCCTCAACGATCGGCCGGAGACCGGTCATCGCGGCACCAACAGCCATTCCGGTGAAGCCGTTCTCAGCAATCGGGGTGTCGAGCACCCTGAGATCCCCGTATTTCTCAGCCAGATCCTTGGTGACCTTGTAACTGCCGCCGTAATGACCGACGTCCTCCCCCATCACGCAGACGTGGGGGTCTCTCCCCATCTCCTCGTCGATGGCTTCCCGGAGGGCGTTGAAGAGAAGTGTTCCTGCCACGGCGTCACAGTGATCCCGGCCAATCCGGGTGGTGAGGCCAAGCTATCTCAGTCAGCGCAGGGTCAACCGCCCGCCGCGAAGGTGAACAACAACAAAACGGAAAGCAGCATGGCCGGAGACAGCAGCAACGCCAGCTGGCCGAGGTCGTGGGGCGTCATCCAAACCCTGGCAATGAGCGGACGCTAGGCAGGGTTCTGGTCGCGAGCCGTAAAGAGACTGCGAAGAAACACCAGGGTCAGGCCAAGGGCCACAAAACCCGTGCTGAAGGTGGCCAGGAAGGACAAACCCACCAGAAGGGTCTTCAGGGTGACGGCGATGTTCTGGGCAATCGGCGAGTTGTAGTGCGGGGGATGAACAGCGAAATAAACCACCATCCGCCGACTCAGGCCCAGGGCCAGCCAGGCCAACAGCCCGGCCGTCAGCGCTCCGGAGAGAAAACTCAGCGGACCTTTGCGCGGATCCTGTGGTTCGGGGCTCTCTGGTGTGGGGATATCAGTCATGCCTCGATCCTCACGCCATCGCTGCGAAGGGCGCAAGACCAGGCCTTCAGGCCGGCGCGGTCCAGCTGGGGCGTGAGCTGATCCTGCACCTGGCGGCATGACGCCAGATCGGAGAACAGCGCGAAACAACTGGGTCCAGAACCACTCATAGCCACCGCCAGGCTTTGGGGAACGCTGTTCAACAGATCGAGCGCCGAACGCACCGCAGCTGTTTCAGGAGCAACCACCTCCTGCAGGTCATTGCGCAGGGGAGGTGGCAGCTCGCTGCGCAATGGCTGGAGCCAATCAACGCTGCGCAAGGCTTGCCGTCGTTGTTCAAAAGCCGCCTCGTCAGCGAGGTAGTGGGATTGATTGAGCTCACGGCAACGCTTATAGGCCCAGGGCGTTGAAACGCTCACCGTGGGGTCTTTAACCAAGAGCACGGCCAGGGGTTCAGGCGTTGGTGGCACGGCTTCCAGTTGTTCGCCTCGCCCGAAACAGAGCTGACAGCCTCCGGCCACACAGAAGGGCATGTCTGAACCGAGCTCAGCGGCCATTCGCTCCAGATCCGCGGGGCTGTGGCCCAAGCCCCACAGGGCATTCAGACCAACCAGTGCCGCGGCGCCGTCGCTGGAGCCACCAGCCAGGCCAGCACCGATGGGGATGCGCTTCTCGAGATGAATGGACGCCCCCAATTCACTGAAACCCGAACGGTCCCGCAGCAACTGGGCCGCCCGGAGGATCAGGTTGTCGTGGCCGACGCTGAGGCTGGCGTCATCGCAGGTGAGGCTGATTTGTGCATCAGCGGTGTTCTGAAAGCTCAGGCGATCCGCCAAGTCGATGCTCTGCATCACCATGGCCAGCTCATGGAAACCGTCCGAGCGCAGCCCCAGGACCTCCAGGTGCAGGTTGACTTTGGCCGGGGCCGTCACCGTGATCATGGTGGTTGTTCAGTCGCCCCGATTCAAACCCCTGGCCAGGGCGACCCAGGTGGCGGGCGCGAGTTCCTGGGGGCGTTGCTGCAGGCTGAAACCCGCGGAGGCCGCCAGCTCCTTCAAGCGGTCTGGCTCAGCCACACCCGCCAGGGTGTTGCGCAACATCTTGCGCCGCGCCAGAAACGCCTGCTTCAACAGCGATTCCACCCGAGCGGCCAGAGCCGGCTCCACCCGCTCCAAGGCCGGCAAGGGCTCCAGGCAGATCACTTCCGATTGCACCTTTGGCGGTGGCTGGAAACAGCGCGGCGGCACTGGACACACCGAACGGCACCGGGCCAGCAACTGCATGCGCACACTCAAGGCGCTGAAACTGCTGTGGCCGGGCCGGGCACGAATCCGCTCCGCGACTTCCTTCTGCACCAGCAACACAAGCCGTTGGTAGGGCGGATCCACCGGCCGGTCCAGTCGGCCCACCAACCGCTCCAGCAGTGGGCCAGTGATGTTGTACGGGATGTTGGCCACCACCTTGTCGGCGATGCGGCCATCACTCAATTCCAGTGGGGCTTCGAGAACATCGCCCTGATGGAGGCTGAACCCTGGCTGAGCCTCAAAACGTTCCTGAAGACCATCCACCAGATCGCGGTCGAGCTCAATCGCATGCACCGCCTTCATCCCCGCGGCCAGCAGACGCTCGGTTAACGCCCCGCGACCGGGCCCCACCTCCAGCACCCGATCGGTGGACTGCAGGTCAGCAGCCTCGATGATTCGTTGCAGCACGGATTCGTCCCGCAACCAGTGCTGACCGAAACGCTTGCGGGCGTGATGTCCGGAGAAACCCATGGGTCAACTGTGCATCAGCACAGCCGCTCCACATCAATCCAGCGAATCGTTCGGCGGGACGTCATCAAGGGAACAAGGGCCAGCTTGACCTGGAGCAGCTGCTCAGCTGACGCCGGATGCACAGCTCTCCAGCAACTGATCGCGCGGGCCATGCGGCGCCGTTTGGCGGAATGAATTGAAAGGCATCAAGGCCATGGCGGTCCCGATGACCCGTGCGACGGCCCTTGACCTCCACCACCAGCAGCTGCTGCTGACGCTCCAGCACCAGATCGAGCTCGCCCCAGCGGCAGTGCCAGTTGTGGTCCAGCAACCGCAATCCCTGCGATTCCAGCTGCTGCAAGGCCTGCTGCTCCGCCCAGCCACCGCTGCACTGAAACCCCAACTGCTTGAACCCTCACGTCTTGGTTTAAACCATTCCCCCCTGAAACGGTTCTAGGGTTCGGCGGTGATGGTTCCGATCATGCGCAGACGCTTCACGGCCGTATTTATCTCTCTGGTGGTGTTCTCATGCCAGTGGCTGTTGGCGGCTCCGGCCCACGCCGCGATGGATGTGGCGAAACAGGTGCTGATCGGGGCCGACTATTCCAACAAAGACCTGCGGGGGGCCACCTTCAACCTCAGCAACCTGCGCGAAGCCAACCTGTCCGGATCGGATCTGCGGGGAGCCAGCCTGTATGGCGCCAAGCTGCAGGATGCCGACCTCAGCGGCACCGACCTGCGCGAAGCCACCCTGGACGCCGCTGTGATGACAGGCACCAACCTTGAAGATGCCGTGCTGGAGGGGGCCTTTGCCTTCAACACCCGCTTCAGCGATGTGTTGATCACGGGAGCCGACTTTACAGACGTTCCCATGCGCGGGGACCAACTCAAAAGCCTCTGCGCCGTTGCCGACGGAACGAATTCCGTCACGGGCCGCAGCACCCGCGAGAGTCTCGGTTGCGCTTGAACCATGAGTTTTGATCCCCGCAGCCTCGAGCGCCTGCGTGAGTTGGGGCGCCAGCTCCCCGCACGTCTGCCGGAACCGGAGAAGCCTGCGGCAGCTCCCAAAGCCAGCCAGGTGCGCCATCGCGTTGAAACCGAGAAGAACCCCGAGGAGCTCTTCCGGGAACTGATGAAGGCCAGCCAGGACGGCACCGTTCCTGAGCACCTGATGGACCGGCTCAAACAGTTGGAGGCCCAACGCAAACCATCGACTCAACCATCGCCGTTCAACAGCAACGACACCACCCCAGCCCTTGCCGCACCAGCGCGCAGCCATCCAGGACCGGGAAAAAACACCCAGCCGAAACGGCCGAAGGTGGACCCGGGCAGCGAGGAGGAAAGCCTCTACGTGGCTTTCGGGCAGCTGCTGCTCGAGGATGAGGGAGACGACGTTTGAACCCGGCCCGTTGCCGGATTCTTGCGGTAGGCAAAGTGCGTCGTGGCTGGATTCAGGACGGCATTGACCTCTACCTCAAACGCCTGCCTGGGTTGACCATCAGCGAACTGCGCGACTGCACTCCAGACAAGGAAGCCGATGCCATCAGAGCGGCCCTGCGACCCGATGAAACCCTGATTGCGCTGATGGAACAGGGCGACACCTTGGCGTCGGTTCCCTTCGCGCGACGACTCGAGCAATTCGGCAACCAGCGGCTGGCCTTCGTGATTGGTGGCGCCGACGGTCTGACGGCTGAGCTCAAGGCACAGGCCAAATGGCGCCTGAGCCTTTCACCGATGACCTTCCCCCACGAACTGGCGCGGCTGATGCTCGTAGAACAACTGTTCCGAGCCCAGGCGATTGTTCAAGGCAGCCCTTATCACCGTGCCTAGGGTTCGGCGATGGTCGCTGATCTCTCAGCCACGACCATGCTGCACATCATCGACAACCTTCTGCCCGCCAGCGCCCTTCAGGACCTACGCGACCTCTGTGACATCCACTGGCGACTCCACGAGGAACACGACGGTGATGCTCAATTCAGCTGGCGACCCGAAACCGGTTCTCCCCGCTCGATTCACGCAGCTGCTCAGCAAGCCGCCGTCGATCACTACCTCGACGAGGCCCTGCTCCCTCTGGCAACACCGTTCGCATCCCGGCGGGCCGGAGTCGAGTGGTGGTGCAACACCAACAACGATCTCGACTGGCAAATCGACAAGGACGAGCTGGAAGGTCGACGCAGCGGCCGTTTCCTGCTTTTGTTGCTGTCCACCGTGTTCTATCCCCACGTGAGCTGCGCTGGCGGCGAACTGCTGGTGGCCGACAACCCTCCGATCGAGAACGGATACCAGGGACCGTTACCCACATTCCGCTCGGTGATCTCGGTCCCACCGGTGGTGAATCGCCTGGTGCTGTTCTCCCCCGGCATCCCGCATCGGATCAACCCGTTCTAAGGGGAGCGCTATTCCGTGGCCGTGAACATCTTGGAGCAAGCGCCCCTCACCACAACGGCTGCAGAGCCACCGGCTTGAATTTTTCGATCGAAACCGTCCAGGCCCGCGGGGAGAAAGCCTGCAATCCCACTTTGAATGCGGCCGTATCCCCCGTGTTCAACCAGTCCGCCTTGAGCCTGGGCACGTCCTCCGGCAGCCGTTCCATCGGCAGCTCCACCAGCAGCAGGCTGTCGGCTCCAGCCGCACGCTGCAGCACACCCTGATCACTGCGCTGCCACACCCGCAGCAACAGCTCCAGCACCAGTGCATGGCCCAACGCCTCCGGGGCCTCACCCTGCGGAGCCACCTCTTTCTGAGACCGCCCCCCCAGGGGCAGGGCGCGCCGGCCCTGCTGATCGATCAGCGCCATGGCCACGAGGTAAGGGGAGTCAGCCAACACCAGATGTCGAAGGCCACCATCCTCACCGGATCCCCCCCATAGCGAACAGTACATACGTACTATTTAGCCAGTTGTCGCTGCTGCCGTGGAGCTCCAACACAGACCGCTTCCCCTGCAGCCCAAGCGCAGTCGGCTCACGCTGCCCCTGGCCGGGGAACGGGTCGCCGCTGGCTTCCCGTCCCCCGCCGATGACTACGTCGACGTGGGGATCGACCTCAATGAACAGCTGATCCGGCATCCCACCAGCACCTTTTTCCTGCATGTGAGCGGCGAATCGATGACCGACGCCGGCATCCACGACGGCGATCTTCTGGTGGTTGATCGCAGCCTCGACCCGCGCCCGGGCCAGGTGGTTGTGGCTGTGCTCGACGGTGCCTTCACCCTCAAACGCCTGATGCGTCATCGCGGCCGGTTGCGCCTGGAAGCCGCCCATCCGGACTATCCGCCACTGGAGCTTCACCGCTGCGGCGAAGTGCAGATCTGGGGCGTCGCCATCCACGTGATCCATCCGCTCTGAAGCGACATCGCCATGCCTCAGGCCACGGCCCTGATCGATGGAAACAACTTCTATGCCTCCTGCGAACAGAGCCTGGATCCGGCTCTGATCGGTCACCCCGTGGTGGTGCTGTCCAACAACGACGGCTGCATCGTTGCGCGCAGTGCCGAAGCCCGTGCCCTCGGCATCCGCATGGGGACGCCGTACTTCAAGGCGCGCCGGGAGCTTGAACGGCACAACGTGGTGGTGCGCAGTTCGAACTACGCCCTCTATGCCGACATGAGCCAGCGCATGATGAGCCTGCTTGAGGCCCACTGTGAAGAGCTGGAGGTGTATTCGATTGACGAGGCCTTCGGGAGAATTCGTCGTCCCCGCGATGGCGACCTGCAGGGCTGGGCCCGCCAGCTGCGGGCACGGGCACGGCAGAACCTCGGCCTACCGATCGCCATCGGCCTAGGAGCCAGCAAGGCCCAGGCCAAGCTGGCCAATCGCCTGGCCAAACAGACCCCAGACCATGGCGGGATGTTCGACCTGGGCCAGTGCGACAACCCCGATCGCTGGCTGGAAACCATTGCGATCGAGGATGTCTGGGGAATCGGTCGACAACTGGCCCATTGGTGTCGCCTGCGGGGCGTCAGCAACGCACGACACCTCCGGGACATGCCAAGCGGTGAACTGCGCGCCAAATGCGGCGTGGTGGGTCTGCGACTGCAACGGGAGCTGCGAGGCCATGCCTGCCTGCCGCTGGAGCTGGCACCAGCACCGAAGCAAGAAACCTGCGTGAGCCGCAGTTTCAGTCGACCCATCACCAGCCAGGAGGAGCTGCACCAGGCCATCGCCACCTATGTGGTGCGCGCCGCCGAGAAATTGCGCAAACAACGGCAACGGGCGGCAGCGCTCACCGTCTACACGCGCACCAGCCCGTTCGCTCCTGGGTTTTACAGCCAAGCCGCCAGCACGCAGCTGGACCTACCGAGCAATGACACAGCCGTGCTGCTGGAGGCGGCACGCCCCTTGGTGGCACGGATCTTTCGCCCCCACCGTCCATTGGCCAAGGCCGGCGTGCTGATGCAGCACCTGCAGAGCCACGACATCCTGCAGACCCATCTGATGGTGCCGATGAGTGAGGAGCAGCAGCAGAAACGGGAGTGCCTGATGCAGACCATCGACCGGATCAATCGGCGTTACGGGCGTGGAACCCTGCAATGGGCCGGTTGCGGACTGCAGCCCAGTTGGTTGATGCGGCGTGAGCAACTCAGCCGCGCCGCCACCACCCGTCTGCAGGATCTACCGGTGGTGAAGGCCTGACCCACAGCGTTGGGCCAGGCCTCAAACCTCCTGCAGCAACTGGATGACCTGCTCACGGGTACTGAGCAACAAGACCATCCGCTCGCCGTGGGCGTTGAGACCCGTCTGCTCCCGCACCAGATCGGTGCTGGCCAACGCCAGTCCTCCGGTTTCAGTGAAAAGCACCGGCAGGGTGCCCTGATGCCCTCGCATGCCCTGCAGATCCAGCGCCTGACGAACAGCCCGCTGAGCCTTCTCGGAACCCAGACGCTCCACGAAGGCCGGCCAGAGGTGGTTGACCGGATCGAGCGCGGCGAAATCCAGCTGCAAATCAGTCATCAGGACGGCAACAACGCAAGGGCTTCGCTGATCATCTGCGGGGTGACGGCAATGCGCTCAAGCGGATCAGCATTGTCGAGGTAGGCGTCAAACGAGGCGAAGCGCTCGATCACAGGGTCGGCCCCCTCGGCGGCGCAAGCCTCAACCCAATCCCCCTCCTCCGGCTTCACCGCGACGTAGGCCTGCAGCGCTTCCTCCAGATCACCGCCGTCGCCGACGCCCTCACCGTGCCAGATCGCTTCGAAGAATTCAGACATCTTCAACTCGAGGAACAGATCCTGATGCAGTTTGCCCAGACCACCGGCCCATGGCTCAGGCGGCCGGGGGAACGGTGTAACTGGCGCAACGTTGCTGATCCAGATGGCCGATGTGTTTTCGCTCGGTGTAATACAACGCCTGGTAGCGCAGCGCATCACGGTTGAGGTCATCGAAGAGGGCCTGAATCCGCACCTCCATGTCCACGGAGGCCTGATCTGACGAAGCCTCCTGATCAATCAGAACAGCGATGCAGGATTCCAGGGTTTGCAGACGCTGGCCGCCCCAGGCCTCCAATAGGTGCCGGCAGCGCTTCAAGCTTTTCTGACGCTCCAGCAGGGCAGCAATGCCCCGCAGCTGCTCCAGGGGCTCCGCCAGGGCAACACGCTGCAATTCACCTGGCTCCAAAAGGGGCGTCAGGCGAGACACCAGCGCACTGCTCTCCAGCAGAAGCTGATCGGTGAGCAAGCGGGGCAGATCGATGAGATCCAGACCCTCGCCGTCGTCGTCGCAACGACTGATCGACTCCATGCGCCCCTCACCCAGGTTGGTCTCCTCGAGATCCGTAATGGCCGCCCAGAGATGGCGGTGATGGGGAATGGCGAAATCCTCTAGTTCGCGTTTGCGCAGTTCCTGGCGAATCGTGGCCCGATGCCGGGGGCAGTGCAGATACAGCCGCAGCAGATCGGCCTCACAGCGCTCCCGCTGTCCGGATTCACCGGGCTGCTCGTGACGGCTGGAGCGCCCATGCCAACGCTGGCCTTTCACCTGCTGCCGCAGGTCGTCCTCGAGCTGAAGCGCCAGGCGTCCCTGGCCACCACTGAGGCGCTCTGCCACCCGTTGGAGGTAGTGGGTGCGCACGGCGGACTGGGGCAGTTTGCCCAGCAGCCCCACCAGGGCCGTGACCGCCTGTTGGAACTGGTCGGCCCGGCTGAGATCACGCTCCTCCAGCACCTGCTCGATCTGCCAATCCAGCCAGAGGGGGGCCTGATCGAGCAGAGCGCGGTAATCGCCGGCCCCGTTCTGTTTGAGGAACTCATCGGGGTCCTTGCCTGAAGGAAGGTGCAGAACCCGCAGCTCCAGCTGGCCCTGCATCGCCAGCTGCTCCACCTCGCCGATGGCCCGATTGGCTGCACGGACACCGGCGCCGTCGGCGTCGAAATTCAGAACGATCCGCTTGCTGTCGCTGACGCGGCACAACTGGGTGATCTGCTGACTGCTCAGAGCCGTGCCGAGGGAGGCCACAGCGTTGGTGATGCCGGCGGCATGCAGGGCAATCACATCGAAATAGCCCTCCACCACCACCGCCCTGTCGTCCTTGCGGATGGCATTAGAGGCCTTGTCGAGACCGAACAGATGCTTCCCCTTCTCGAACACTTCGGTCTCGGGGGAGTTGAGGTATTTGGGTTCGCTGCCATCAAGGCTGCGTCCCCCGAAACCGATCACCCGGCCCTGACGGTCATGGATCGGCACCATGACCCGATGGCGGAAGCGGTCATAGAACCCGTTGCCGCCCTTGCGAGGAACCACCAGCCCAGCAGCCTCCAGAAGCTCAGGTGCCAGCCCCTCAACCTGTTGAAGATGCTTCAGCAGACCATCCCACTGATCCGGCGCATAACCGAGTTGGAAGGTCTCCTGGGTGGCGGGACTCAACCCTCTGGCCTCACTGAGGTACATGAGGGCCTCTGCGCCAGCAGGCGCCATCAACTGGCTGCGAAACCAACCGGCAGCCAGGGCCAGGGCGCGCTGCAGCTTGTCCCTGCGGGACAATTGTTGCCGCAGCCGTTCCTGCTGCGGACCATCCACCGTCTCGATCGGCAGCTGATAACGCCGCGCCAGATCCAGCACCACATCGCTGAAACTCTGGCGCTGGAACTCCATCAGGAACTTGATGGAGTTGCCGCCAGCACCACAGGAGAAGCAGTAGTAGAACTGCTTGGCGGGCGACACCGTCATCGACGGTTTGCTGTCGTCATGGAACGGACAGATCCCGACGAATTCCCGTCCCTTCTTCTTGAGCACCACGTGCTCGCCCACCACATCAACGATGTCGGCCCGTTCCTTGACGGCCTCGATCGTTCTTGGGTGCAGGCGGGCGTTCACCATCGGTCCATTCTGCGAAGTCGCAGGGTTCCGTGCACCCCGTCATCAGAACAGACATGGCCGAACCGCAGACCCCACAGCCCTGGTGGAACCGGGAATCGGTACGGGGCAGCCGAGCCCTGATCCTGAGCTCCCTGGCCTTCAGCCTGATGACGGTCTGCGTCAAGCAACTGAACAGTCGGCTTCCGGTGGCGGAAATCGTGCTGTGCCGGGCCCTAATCAGCATCGTTCTGACCGCTGTGGGCCTGCGCCTGGCCGGGGTCTCCCCGTGGGGCCAGCGACGGGGGCTGCTGGCGGCGCGGGGGGTGCTGGGCAGCTTGGCCCTGCTCTGCTTCTTCGAAGCGATTGACCAGCTGCCGCTCGCTTCAGCGACGGTGCTCCAGTACACCTACCCCACCTTCACCGCCGTGGCAGCGCTGTTGCTGCTGGGCGAGCCCCTGCGCCGACGCATCAGTGCAGCGGTTCTGCTGGGCTGGATCGGCGTCACCCTGGTGGTGCAACCGCAGTGGCTCACGGGAACAGCCCAACCTGCGCAACTGATCCCTGCCCTGATCGGCATTGGTGGCGCTCTGATGACCGCCCTGGCCTACGTGAGTGTGCGGCGGCTGTCGCAAACCGAGCACCCCTTGGTGATCATCCTCTATTTCCCGATGATCTCGGTTCCACTGACTCTGCCCTGGGTGCTGCAGCAAGGGGTCAGGCCCCAAGGCATCGAATGGTTCTGGCTCCTGGGGGTCGGGGTGATGACCCAGCTGGGCCAGATTTGGGTGACCGAGGGCCTCCGCTGCCTGCCCGCCGCCCGAGCCACATCGATCAACTACGTGCAGGTGGTCTTTGCCGCAGGCTGGGGCTGGCTGTGGTTCGCAGAAACGATCAATGCCTGGCAGGTGTGCGGCGGGATGCTGGTGCTGGCCGCCACCCTAATCAGCCTGTCGGCGCGACGTTAGAGCTCAGGCTTTTTC
This sequence comes from Synechococcus sp., assembly GCA_047285305.1. Taxonomy (GTDB): domain Bacteria; phylum Cyanobacteriota; class Cyanobacteriia; order PCC-6307; family Cyanobiaceae; genus Parasynechococcus. The sequence goes on along the minus strand of JBJBDL010000003.1, from coordinate 1,391,570 downwards.
CAAACCCAGGGGGTACGTCAGCCAGGCCTGGCGGTCGTCGGATCCACCCTTGGGTCTGGCCAGGCGCCAGCTCTGACCACGGGAGCCCCGCTGCAGAAACAGTTCAAACGGGCTATCCACCTGCACACGGTCGCCGGGCAGCTGCCAGTCGAAGCGGCCTGAAATCCTGAGGCCCTGCTCGTCACCCAGGGCAAAACTTTCCTGGTCCTCCACCCGCACCCGACTCACGCTTGGGGCGATGGGCATCGGGGTGAGATCGAGGGAGCTGGCAATGGCCGACTGGGTGAGCTGAATCTGCAAGGCCAGCGCCTCATTCAGTAGAGCCCGTGGCGGCTGAGATCCATTGCATGCCGTCAGTGAAACCACGATCGATAGAACGCACAGCACCTGAAGCAAACGACGCACAACGCGCTTGAAAGCAGAGACAGGCAATGACAGCTGCGGCAACATGACGCGGTTGAAACCTCTCCCCATGATCGGCTGGCTGCAGGGACGACCGATGGAGTGCTGGACTCAAGGCAACCGTAGCGGCGTTCTGCTGCTCTGCGGTGGGGTCGGATATGAGGTGCACCTGACCGAGCGGCATCAGCAGAACCTTCCGGCGGATGGCGACCTGAACCTGTGGATTCATCAGGTGCAGCGGGAGGACGGCAGCAGCCTCTACGGCTTTCCCCTGCGCCAGGAGCGGGATCTGTTCCGGCTGCTGATCAGCGTCAGCGGTGTTGGCCCCCAGGCCGGTCTGGCGCTGATGCAGGAATGCAAACCCCAGGAGCTGGTGGAAGCGATCAGCAGCGGTGATCTGCGTCGCCTCTGCAAGGCGCAGGGCATCGGCAAACGCACCGCTGAGCGTCTGGCGGTGGAACTCAGAGCCTCGATTGCGGCCTTCGCGGGCGTGGATCCCGCCCCATCGCTGGCGGAAGGCGTCAGCTCGGAGCAGATGCCGGCAAGCGTTGCCGACGTGGAAGCGACCCTCTCGATGCTGGGTTACGACGATCTGGAAATCCGTCGAGCCATCCGTGCGATCGCTGAGGGCGCCGATAGCCAACCGCCTGCTGGAGACGACCAGGACGCCTGGCTGCGGGGCTGCCTGCAATGGCTGAGCCGCGAATCAGCCTGAGCCGCCCCACGCGAAGGTAAGCTAGTCGTTTGCACTGACAGGGCCGCCCCCCGCGCATGTCGCTTGATACCACCGAGAAGCAGCAGCTGATCAACACCCACCAGACCCACGGCACCGATACCGGTTCTGCAGAGGTCCAGGTGGCCATGCTGAGTGAGCGCATCAACCGTCTCAGCAGCCACCTGCAGAACAACATCCATGACTTCTCCTCACGGCAGGGGCTGCTCAAGATGATTGGCCGCCGCAAGCGCCTGCTGAGCTATATGCGCAGCAAGAGCGAGCAACGCTACGCCGACACGATCGCCAAACTGGGCATCCGCGGCTGATCGACGTCACCCATGCCTGAGCAACGCAATGCCCTCCCCTTTGAGCCGAAAGGGTCTGGGAAGGGAAACAAGCCTGCTTCAGGGATGCCTCGGCAGGAAGCCATTCCTCGCTACGTGGCCGATCGGATGGCTCGCCGGGTTGCTGTTTTCACAGGACTCCCGTCCCTCGCTGGGATGGGAGTTTTTGTTGGCAGTTATTTCGTTGTCACCCGTGGCATCGCCGATATCGCTCCAGGGCTCACGCTGACGGGTTCCGGCCTGTTTTTCCTCCTGGGTCTGGTGGGCCTCAGCGTTGGCGTGTTGACCGCCAGCTGGGATCCCGAACCGGGTTCTCTGCTCGGCTTCGAGAACTTCAAGCCGAACATTCAGCGGATGAAGGAGTCGATCCGGGCCCAGAAGCAGCAACAAAAGCAATCGAACTCCTGATCCTGTTGTGTGGATCAGTCCCTCCTGATCAGACGATCAGGTGAGCACCAGACGTTCGCTGCATCGGGCTTCAAAGGATTGAGTGCGCAGTGACGCGATCGCTGCATCAACGTCTTTGACGCAGAACTGGGAACCGAGTCGCACATAGCGAACGCTGTCGCCGTGGCACACCTCGGCGACCACAGGCACCTTCACGCCGAGCTCATCCCGCTCGGGACGATGTTGGTTCAGGCATTCCCGCAGCTTGTGCTGAATGGCGATGTCGCTGGCCTGATCGGAGGGGAGCTGAACCAGCAGCAGATTGAGCTCATCGACGGCACGGCAGTCATCAATGATCAGCTGCACCCGCTCGTCACGCCGATCGACCCCAGCCCAAACCAAGAGGCGGGCTTCTGCCATCAGGTGATCTGCGAGGCGCGCGTAGCTCTTGGGGAAGACCACGGCTTCGCAACTTCCGGTGAGATCCTCGAGCTGCAGGATCGCCATGCGATCCCCCTTACGGGTGGTGACTTGGCGCATTTCAGCCACCATCGCGATGGCACTCACCTTGGCCTTGTCGGGCTGTTCCTCCAGGGAGCCCAGACCGATGGGGGCCAGCAACTTCGACGAAGGTGTGAGCTGTTTGAGCGGGTGATCGGAGAGGTAAAAGCCCACCAGATCTTTTTCGAGACGAAGCTTTTCGGTTGGGGGATAGTCCGGCACCGGCGCCGCCTTGGGTGCATGGCTGAGATCCGCCGGCCCATCGCCATCGGCGGCAGGAGCCATCAGATCAAAGAGGTTGCCCTGGCCGCTGTCTCGATCTTTGGCCCGTGAGGAGGCCCAGTCGAGCAGCAGATCAAGATCAGCCATCAACTGAGCACGGTTGGCCTGCGGATCCATGGCATCCAGGGCACCGCAGTGAACCAACGACTCCAGACCACGGCGATTGAGCACCGAGGACGGGATCCGGTCACAGAGGTCCGCCAGGGAACGGAAAGGCCCATCGCTATCGCGGGCAGCGATCAATTGACGGATCGCACCATCACCAAGGTTGCGAACGGCGGAGAGGCCGAACAGGATCCGATCGCCGTTGGGGGTGAAATCGGTGAGCGAGGCATTCACATCCGGGGGCATCACCTCAATCCCCATCGCATTGCAATTGGAGATGTAGCGCTGCACTTTGTCGGTCGCTCCGGCGTTCACCGTGAGCAGAGCCGCCATGTAAGCGACCGGGTAGTGCGCTTTCAGGTAAGCCGTCTGATACGTGACGGCGCCATAGGCCGTGGAATGGCTCTTGTTGAAGCAGTATTCAGCGAAGAGAACCATCTGATCGAACAGTTCGTCGGCGACCTTTTCATTAACGCCGCGCTCTCCAGCACCCTGAACGAAGATGCCGCGGTGCTTCTGCATCTCGGACACTTTTTTCTTGCCCATCGCCCGCCGGAGCAGATCGGCCTGACCCAGGGAGTAACCGGCCAAATCCTGCGCGATCCGCATGATCTGTTCCTGGTACACCATGATCCCGTAGGTCTCGGACAGGATCGGCTCAAGAATCGCGTGGGCGAAGTCGATCGTCTCCCGGCCGTGCTTGCGGTTGATGAATTTGGGAATCAGGCCAGCATCGAGAGGCCCCGGTCTGTAAAGGGCAAGGATCGAGGAGATGTCTTCCAGGGATGACGGCTTGAGATCACGAACGATCTGCCGCATTCCGCTGGATTCCAACTGGAAGATCCCCTCCAGATCACCTCTCGCCAGAAGGGCAAAGGTCTCTTCATCCTGGGGCGGCAATTTGTCGGGGTCGACACGGATGCCACTGCTCACCTCCACCAGTTCGAGGGTCTTTTCGATCATCGTGAGGTTCTTCAACCCCAGGAAATCCATCTTCAACAGACCCATGGATTCCACGTCTTCCATGAAGTACTGCGTGATCACCTGACCATCGTTGTTGCGCTGCAACGGCACCAGTTCGTCGAGGGGATCAGCAGCGATAACCACACCAGCTGCGTGAACACCGAAGGTTTTGTTGGTGCCTTCAATCCGCATTGCCATGTCCACCCAACGCTTCACCGTTGGATCGGCCTCGTACTTCTCGCGGAACTCGGGGTTGGGTGATTCCTCGCCAATCATCGCCTTGAGCTTGGCGGGCTTGCCGCGAACCACCGGGATCAGCTTCGCCAGACGGTCGGCATCCCCGTAGGGAATGTCGAGCACCCGAGCCACATCCTTCAAAACCGCCTTGGAGGTCATCCGGTTGAAGGTGATGATCTGCGCCACCTTGTCCTCGCCGTAGCGTTCGGTGACGTAGTCGATCACCTCACCACGACGCTCGATGCAGAAGTCGGTGTCGATGTCAGGCATCGACTTGCGTTCCGGATTGAGGAAGCGCTCGAATAGAAGGCAGTTGGTGATCGGATCAATGTTGGTGATCCCCAGGCAGTATGCGACAAGCGACCCTGCGGCGGAGCCACGACCCGGACCGACGGGAATGTTCTGTTCCCGGGCAAAACGGATGTAATCCCAGACCACCAGGAAGTAGGTGGGGAATCCCATCTGCTCCATGATCTTGAGCTCATGGGCCATGCGCTCGGCATAGTCATCGGGCAACGGGGCCTCAGGGCTGAGCTCGAGCCGATCCCGCAATCCCTGCTCGGTCACCTCCCTCAGATAGCTGACGGGGGTATGGCCCTCGGGAATGGGGAAGCGGGGCATTTGATAGCGCCCGAGAATGTCGTAGGGCTCCACTTTCTCGGCCACCTTGACGGTGTTGGCGATCGCCTCCTGTACCACCTCAGGCTCGAGGTGATCCCTAAAGAGAAGGCCCATCTCCTCTTCGGTTTTGATGTATTCGGTGCCGGTGTAACGCAGTCGCTTCTCATCGGTGATCAGCTTGCCGGTGAGGACGCAGAGCAAGGCATCGTGGGCTTCAACATCCTGCTTGCTCAGGTAGTGGGCATCGTTGGTGGCAACGATCTGGATGCCGAGTTCCTTGGCAATTTTGACGATCTCAACGTTAACGATCCGATCTTCCGGGGATCCATGATCCTGGATCTCGAGGTAATAATCGTCACCAAAAACCTCCTGATACCAAGCCGCCACCTTGCGAGCCACATCGGGGCGCCCACGCAGAATCGCCTGGGCGATCTCACCACCGAGGCAAGCCGTGGCGATGATCAAGCCTTCGCTGTGTTGCTTCAGCAGTTCCTTGTCGATGCATGCACGGGAGAAGATCCCTCGTCCCCGCATCCCCCGCAGGTGGCTGATGCTGGTGAGCTTCACCAGATTGCGGTAGCCAGTGGCGTTTTTCGCCAGCACCACCAGGTGGTATCTCTTCTCTTTCTTGGGTTGTGGGTCGTCAATGGACCCATTGATCACATACATCTCATTACCGATGATCGGCTTGAGATCTGTGCCCTGACAGAGCTTCAGCAGCTCAATCGCGCCGTACATCACGCCGTGATCAGTCAGGGCGATTGCAGGCATGCCCAGACGCTTTGCCCGCTCCACCATGGCTGGCAACTGCGACGCACCGTCCAGAAGGCTGTAGTCGCTGTGGTTGTGGAGAGGGACGAAAGCCATGGGGTCAGACTAGGACCCGACGCAAGATCCAGCGTTCAAGGGAAACACAACCCCCACATGTGGCGCAAATCAGGGAACCAGCGGGGCTTCCGGTCGTGACTCAAACACCTGCGCAGCCTGCTCGTACTGGTGAGCCACCTGAAGCAGACGCGGTTCATCCAACACATTGCCGATCAATTGCATCCCAATCGGCAGACCCTCCGCGCTGAATCCACAGGGAACACTGATAGCCGGGAGTCCAGCCAGGTTGACCGGAATCGTCAGCAGGTCAGCCAAATACATCGCCAGAGGGTCATCGGCGTGGGCGCCAGCCTTGAAGGCCGTGGACGGCGCTGTTGGCGTAAGCAGCACATCCACACTCTGGAAGGCCACATCAAAGTCCCGCCGGATCAGGGTGCGCACCTGCTGCGCCTTTTTGTAATAGGCATCGACGTATCCGGCGGACAGAGCGTAGGTACCGATCAGGATTCGCCGTTGCACCTCAGCGCCAAATCCTTCAGCACGGCTTCGCGCCGTCATCGCGGCAAGGCTCTCGGCGTCTTCGGCACGGAAGCCATATTTGACACCGTCGTATCGCGCCAGGTTGGCCGACGCCTCCGATGGTGCGATCACGTAGTAGGTGGCGATGCCGTCGTTAAACCGGGGGCAGCTCACCTCCACCAGTTCAGCGCCAAGAGCCTCCAGCTGGGCAGCAGAGGCCTGCACCGATGCCTTCACCTCAGGATCGAGGCCTTCGGCATCGAAGCACTCCTGGATCACCCCCACCTTGAGCCCCTTGATGGACTGGTTGAGGCCAGCACTGAAATCGGGAACCGCTGCATCAAGGCAGGTGGAATCGCGGGGGTCGGGCCCGGCGATCACCTGGAGCAGTTCGGCCACATCAGCAACGCTCCCAGCGAAGGGACCCACCTGATCCAGGGAGCTGGCGAAAGCCACCAGGCCCCAACGGCTAACGCGGCCGTAGGTGGGCTTGAGGCCCACCACACCACAGAACGACGCCGGTTGGCGGATAGAGCCACCGGTGTCGGAACCAAGCGAAGCGACGCAACTGCCGGCGGCTACGGCCGCTGCACTGCCACCGGAGCTTCCACCCGGCACATGGGCGGTGTTCCAGGGGTTCTGTGTGGCACCGAACGCGGACGTTTCGGTAGAGCCACCCATGGCGAACTCATCCAGATTTGTCTTGCCCACCAACACACCACCGGCCTGCCAGAGCCTGTCGGTGACGGTGGATTCGTAAGGCGGCACGAATTGCTCGAGCATTCGGCTGGAACAGGTGGTGCGAACACCTTTGGTGCAGAGGTTGTCCTTGATCGCCAGCGGCAATCCCGCCAGAGGGCCAAGCGTCTCTCCTGCGGCCCGGGCTTCATCGATACGGGACGCCTCTGCACGGGCCTGATCGGCCGTGACTTCAACAAAAGCGTTCAGCGAAGTCTCAGAACTTTCGAGCCGCTTGAGGTGCTGATCAACGAGCTCGCGGGAGGAAACCTCGCCGCTCTGCAGTTGCTGACGCCACGCGCTGATCGTCATGTCCCTGCGATCCATTGCAGCAAGGACGCTATCAGCCGCAGGATCAGCCCTCAGCCGAGATGGTGAGGGGCTCGGAGCGCCTGGTCTGCAGCAGGGAATGGCTGATCGACTGGGGTTGCTCCGACTTGACGTCGTCCAGGAAGGAACTGAGCTCGCTCTCCAGCCCCTTGCGGGTGATAAAAGGACCGAACCAGTAGGTCACATCAGGGCCTGACGTCTGAACGCGAGCCCACCAAGCGACTCCAAAGCCATTGGCAAGGCTGCGCAGCGGCCGAATCAGCGGACTCATGGGAGGAACAGGACCTCAAGGCATTGTGCCCCGAGATCTTTGAAAACCGCGCTGTTCTCAGGTAGATAGCTGGATGTTCTGATCGAACGGCAAGCCAGCATCCGACTGCGATGGATTCAGATCCAGGTCAATCCGCTGTTCCGGGGCCTTCTCCACAGGAGCTTCAGGCTGTTCGGGAGAGGCAGGCTGTTCAGCCACAACAGGCGATTCAGCACCCACAAGTTTGGGCCTCCGAATCGGCGGCGACGGTGCTTGGCCGTGAATGTCCTTCATCCAGTTGCGCCGAGCCACTTCATAGACGCAAAGGGCTGTGGCAACGGAGGCATTGAGGCTCGGTGTAATGCCCCGCAGCGGGATGCGAACCAACTGGTCGCAATGGCGCCGGGTCATCAGCGACAGGCCCTGGTCCTCGGATCCGGTGACCAGCACCATCGGCCCACTGAGGTCGACATCGGTGAGGGTCACGTCCCCTTCAGCGGCAAGGCCCACCACCCTGTAGCCGGCGTCTTTGAGCTTTTCCAGGGACCGATTGAGGTTGACCACGCGTGCCACCGGAAGGTGTTCCAGGGCTCCGGCGGCCACCTTGGCGGCGGAACCGGTCAAGCCAGCACTGCGGCGCTGGGGGATCACCACACCATGGGCTCCCATGGCCTCAGCGGAGCGAACAACCGCCCCGAGGTTGTGGGGATCGGTGACACCGTCCAAGGCCACCAACAAGGGGGGCTCCCCCAGATCCGAGCAGCCCTCGATGAGGCTGTCGAGATCAAGGGTTTCCGCCGCCGCCGTCTGCAGGGCGATGCCCTGGTGAACGGACCCACCTGTGATCTGTCCCAACCGGGCCCAGGTCACCTCTTCCACGAGAACGCCCGAAGCCTTGGCATCGCGCAGGAGCTGAAGGAATTTGGAGGCACTGCGCATCTCCGCAGTGCACCAGATGCGATGGATGGGGCGTCCGGCCTCCAACGCGGCCTGGGTGGCATGACGCCCCCAGATCAGATCGTCCGCTGGCGGGGTGGCCGCTGCAGCCTCCGGTGCTGCATCCGGCCGCTGAGGACGAGCCTCGTCAAAGCGGGATCTGGAGCGCTGGGACGGTTGGCGCCGCTCATCCCCGGAGCGACGGCGGTCGCCGTACCGATCGTTGCGATCGCGAAAACGTCCAGGCCCTGAGCGTTCGTTTTGAGAGCCCGAGCGGGGAGCGTTCTGATCTCGGTCGAAGGAACGGGAACGATTGCCGAACCGCTCTTTCGGGCGATCACCGAAACGCTCCCCGGACCGCTCCTTGAACCGATAGCCCGGTCGATCACCGGAACGCTCACCAAAGCGGTTACTGGGCCGGTCACCACCTCGTGACTGGTCCCACTCTCCATCCCGTGGAGCGCGTCGTTCGCGATAACTACCGGCATCACGCCCAGGTTTGGCATAGGGGGAACGACCACCATCGAAACGACGGTTACTGGGCATGGGGCGACCGCTATCTGATCGCCCCATCGAGGAGCGGCCAGCGGATGCCCGTCCACTCGACGGCCTTCCTCCTGGTGGTCGACCGCCCCCACCTCCCCCTGGCCCCGAACGGCCATCGCGGGATGGGCCGCTGGAGCGGCGTTCAAAGCGAGGGCTCATGGTGTGCGAGGCAACGTTATGGGTTGGATCCGGCTTGCTCCAAGTGATCGAAGAGCTCTGCAAGCCGGGCTGGATTGTTGAGAAACAGCCAGCCCACCATTGTCTCAAATCCTGTGGCCCTTCCATAAACCGCAGCGTCTGCGCGCCGTGGACCCCGCCCGGCACTGTTACGGCCACGCCGCACCAGATCGAGTTCCTCTGAACAGAGGAACTCACGGTCTTCGAGCCAGCTCAAAAAGCGGGACTGGGCGTCAGCACGAACATCTGCTACGACAGCCCGATGCAGGTCGTCAGAACGTCCTGGCCTCGACCCATGGCGGAGCCGTTGATGCAGCTCCCAAACGGCATCACCAATCCAAGCCAGTTGCAGTGGACCCAGCTGTTCGTTGATCTCCCTGGGAGACTGGCTTCGAATCCAATCGCTCAAGCGGCCAACTGGTTGAGGGCTGTGGGCAGATCCTCCACCAGATGAAGAAACTCCTCAAGACGCACCAACTTGATCGTCTGCGTCACCCTGGTGTTACCCACCAAAAGAAACGACCGTTTGGCGTCCGTGCATTGCTTGGCAAGCTGCACCAGCGCCCCAAGCCCGGATGAATCAAGAAAATCGATCTTGCTGAGATCGAGAACAGAAGGAAGTTTGTTGGCCTTCAAAACATCGCCCACGTACTCCGTGAACTGCTTCTCGGAGTAGGCATCCAGCTGACCGGTGAAATGAAACACCAAACAGCCATCTTTCTGTTCGAATCCGCCCCGGAGTGAGACGGTCAGTCGCTGCAGTTCGCTGATGGGATCAAGCCCCCCAGGCATCATCGGCACGAAGTGTAGTGATGCCGTGCGTTGGCTACCACCTCATCAACGGCGATCGGCCATCAGCGTCACAAAGCGGGCGAAATGATGGTCGGCGTCATGGGGGCCCGGACTCGCTTCTGGGTGGTACTGCACCCCGAACACCGGCTTCTGACGGTGGGCGATCGCTGCCACGGTGCGGTCGTTCAGATTGAAATGGGTGACGTCGATGACGTCTGAGTCGAGAGAATCAGCGGAGAGGGCAAAGCCGTGGTTCTGACTGGTGATTTCAACCTGGCCTGTGGTGCCACAAGGATGGTTCAAGCCACGGTGGCCATAGGACAGCTTGAACGTCTCTCCGCCCAGGGCCAGACCAAGGATCTGATGGCCCAGGCAGATGCCGAACAGGGGTAGATCGGATTCCTCCAGCAACAGCTTGGCCAGGGCAATCCCATGGGTCACCGCTGCCGGGTCGCCAGGGCCGTTGGACAGGAAGACGCCATTCGGGCAATGGGAACGAACCGTATCCAGATCCGTGTCTGCCGGCAGAACCGTGACATCACAGCCATGGGCGACCAATCGATCGAGGATGGCGCGCTTGATGCCGAAATCGATGGCGACAACGCGGAAGGGCGCGTCGCTGCGGCGCTGCAAACGCTGATCGAAGCCAACACTGCAGGCCTGATTCCACTGGTAAGGCTCACGGGTGGTGACGCGGTCCGCCAGGTTCAACCCCTGCATCGACGGTGCCTGCTTCAGGAGCTCAAGCAACTGCGCCGGGGTCTGGCCGTCACTGCTGATCACGCCATTCATGGCCCCCACCTCACGCAGGTGACGCACCAGGGCGCGGGTGTCCAAACCGCTGATGCCCACCAGTTGATGGGTCTGCATCCAGCTCTCAAGAGACTGTTCACAGCGCCAGTTGCTGGGAACTGGGGCCAGCTGGCGGGCAATCACGCCACGGGCATGAGGGCGATCAGCTTCTTGATCGTCAGCATTCACCCCGGTGTTGCCGAGTTCGGGATAGGTGAAGCTCACCAGCTGCCCGGCGTAGGAGGGGTCTGTCAGCACCTCCTGGTAACCGGTCATGCCGGTGTTAAACACCACCTCGCCGATGGTGGTGCCGCGATGGCCGAAGCCGACACCGGTGAGAACCGTGCCATCGGCAAGGACGAGATAAGCCTTGTCTGATGGGGAATCGGGCATCGAAGGGCCGCCGCAGGTCATCAGTCACTCATTCTCCATCTCCGTCGGACAGGGCATCCCGCAGAGCCACAAGCTTGTCCCAGGCCTTGCCCTCGTTGAGAACAGCCAGAGCCTGAGCAACAGCAGCCGGCAGATCGCTTTGCAGACCGGCAGCCCAAAGCACCAGTGCTGTGTTGAAGGCCACAACCTCCGTCTGCGCCAGCGATCCCTGCCCCTGCAGAACGTTCTGAAGGATCCGCTGATTTACCGCGCAGTCACCACCACGCAGCAAATCGAGACCAGCACGGGTCAGGCCCAGATCTTCAGGTGAGACCTCCTTTGTGGTGACGCCCCCGGATTCGATCAGACGCAAGGCATTGGGACCCGCCAAGGACGCCTCATCGAGGCCTCCAGCGCCGTGAACCACCACGGCACGGCTCAAGCCCAAGTGCTGCAGAGCGCCCGCCATGGGGTCGAGAAGTTCCGGACGCGCCACGCCAAGAACCTGCGCCTGGGGCTGCAGCGGATTGACCAGCGGGCCCAACAGGTTGAACACCGTGCGGACCCCCAGGGCTCGTCGCAGCGGCGCCAGATTTACAAGAGCTGGATGCCAGGCGGGAGCGAACAGAAAGGTGACACCTGTTCCCGGCAAAGCGTCGACCACCTTGTTCAAAGATGCCTTGAGATTGAGGCCGAGCCCCTCGAGCACATCAGCTGAACCCACTTTGCCGCTGGCGCTTCGGTTGCCGTGCTTGGCCACATTGACCCCGCAGGCCGCGGCGGTGAAGGCGACCGCCGTGGAGATGTTGAAGGTGTCGGCACCATCACCACCGGTGCCGCAGGTGTCGACCATGGCCAGATCAGGCCGGGCGCAGGGAAGGGGGCAGGCCTCGCGCAAGACAGCCGCCATGGCCGCCAGCTCATCGGCCACCATCCCCTTGGCCCTTAGTCCAGCCAGGAACGCCCCGGTCTGCACTGGCTCGAGCTCTTCAGCCAGCCAGGCACGCATCAGGGCAGTGGCCTCGTCGGAGCTGAGGTTGTTGCCCTGAAGCAGATGGTCCAAGCAACCGGACCAGGAACGCGGGTCTGAAGACATGGCAGGGAAGCTGGCAGTAAAAAACCCGGGTGCGAGGCACACCGGGCCGGGTGATGGGGACAGACCCACTATCTCCCAGATCAACGGAGAACGACCAGCCGTTCAAGCCGGATGCCTAGGTTGGCCTGCCAACGGGACCCACGAGCTCGCATGGCCGCCCTTCGTCTCGATCTGATAGGCCGCTATCTGCGTCCCCACCGCCGCACGGTGCTGCTGGGAGCCATCGCCTTGGTGGTGGTCAACGTTCTGCGGGTCACGATCCCGATGGAAGTGCGCAGCGTTGTGGACGAGCTGCAGGAGGGATTCAGTTACGCCGGAGTCCTGCGCCAGGCGGGATGGGTTGTGCTGCTCGCCAGCACCATGGGAGTGATCCGGCTGACCTCGCGACAACTCATCTTCGGCGTGGGTCGGCAGGTGGAAGTTGATCTGCGTCAGCGCCTGTTCGAGCACATGCTCCGCCAGGAACCCGATTGGATTCAAAGCAAGGGCAGCGGTGAAGTGATCAGTCGCGCCACCAGCGATGTGGAAAACATCCGGCGCCTGCTGGGATTCGCGATTCTCAGCCTGACCAACACGCTGCTGGCCTATGCACTGACGCTGCCCGCGATGTTGGCCATCGATCCGTGGCTGACCCTGGCCGCCGTCGGGCTCTACCCCGTGATGCTCAGCACAGTGCGCCTGTTCGGTGGGCGCATGATGCGTCAGAAGCGTGCGCAGCAGGAAGAACTCTCCGCCCTCAGCAACCTGATTCAGGAGGATCTCTCGGGAATCGGGGCCATCAAGATCTACGGCCAGGAGGGAGCAGAAAAGCAGGCCTTTGCCACACGCAACCGCCGCTACCGCGACAGTGCCATTCAGCTGGCGAGAACACAAAGCACCCTGTTTCCGCTGCTTCAGGGCATTTCCTCCCTCTCGGTTCTTTTGCTGCTGGCCATCGGCAGCGGCCAGCTCGAAGCCGGTCGTCTGAGCATTGGAGGACTGGTGGCCCTGATCCTTTATGTGGAGCAGCTCGTCTTCCCAACGGCACTGCTGGGATTCACGCTCAACACCTTCCAGACCGGCCAGGTGAGCCTCGAGCGGGTAGAGGAGTTACTGAAACGGGAACCAAAGATCAAAGACCCTGATCCCTCTGATGTTCAGCCCCAGCCAACGACCGAACGTCGGGGGCATTTTGAAGCTCGCGGCCTGACGGTCCAGTACCAGGGTGCTGAGCAAAACACCCTCAATGGCCTGAGCTTCTGCATCGAGCCAGGGGAGTTGGTGGCTGTTGTAGGGGCCGTGGGCTGCGGCAAGACCACCCTGGCTCGGGCCTTCGGTCGGATGGTTCCACTGGAACCGGGACAGCTGTTCCTGGATGGCGTTGATGTCACCCAGATGCCCCTGAAGAGGTTGCGCCGTGACGTGGCGATCGTTCCCCAGGAAGGCTTTCTGTTCACCAGCACCCTGGCGGACAACCTGCGCTATGGCGACCCTGACGCAAGTGATCAGCGGGTTGAACTGGCGGCAGAGCAAGCCCGCCTGGCTGATGACGTGAAGGGCTTCCCCGATGGTTTCGGAACCATCGTTGGCGAACGCGGCATCACGTTGAGTGGTGGTCAGCGTCAACGCACAGCCCTGGGCCGGGCTCTGCTGATATCGGCGCCGGTATTAGTCCTCGACGACGCCTTGGCCAGTGTTGACAACAACACCGCCGCAGCGATTTTGGATTCGATCCGAGCTCAGGATGACCGGACCATCCTGATGATCAGCCATCAACTTTCAGCCGCAGCGGCCTGTGATCGCATCCTGGTGATGGAGAACGGACGAATCGTTCAACAGGGACACCACCACGCCTTGATTCAGCACCCGGGTGTGTACAAACGGCTTTGGGAGCGTCAGCAGGCGACCCAACAACTGGATGCGTTGGCTTCCTGAAGAATCTCCGGGCGGTTTCTGACAACACGAACGTTCGTGGCTTAGCTGTGAAGGCAACTCTTTTCCTATGACCAGCGGATCCCCCTTCGCGGTGCGCTGCACGCTCACCTTTGGCGATATCTACGGACAGGTGTTGGCCTGGATGGCCGTCATTTTTGTGAGCCTGGCCGCGGGGCTTGCCCTGATGGGCTCGTCGCGACCGGTGTTTGCGCTGGTGGGAGTGGGGCTGATTTTGGTGCTCAGCCTTCCGTTTCTGCTCTTCGCCTTTGTGACAACGCTGCTGAATCACATCCAGCTCAACCCAGTTGAGGGGGAAGCCAACGCGTCCTGAGCATTCACGGCAACAAGAAACGAGGGCCTACCAACATGTCCGGAACGTTTACCACGAGATGGTTCCGCAGGACCAGACCACTTTCCCTTAGTCGACCATCAGGAGGAGCTCTTTCCATCCTGCAACGCGCTTGAGGGCAGACATTCCTGGCGCAGGCGCGGTTTCTGGGTCAACAGAATGAACAACCTATTTTGTTTCTCAGAAACAACTTTCTTAATCAACACGCCATCAATCAATGGCTTGCAATTGATTGATCCATCATATTCGTCTTGTTTTCTAGCCATGGCCCAGCCCTTAGCAAAATCTCCTCCACCCCTGATGACATTCTCAATGTTGCCAACAGTCAAATGCGCCTGACACGCAGAATCGCTTCGAGACGGCTCAGCAACAGCGCCATTTAGACTGAAAACTGCTGACAAAAATCAGCACCTTTCTGCAGAACATTGTTCAAAGAAGAGCCACTCTTCAAGACAACCTTTGATTCGTTCCTTTGTATCCTTGACTTGGGGAGCAATCACTGAGAGTTCACTGATTGCCCTCCACACGACAGCATCACGGTGTTGAATCCGCTGCCTAAGCTCTGCGGACCGACGCAATCAACATGCTCCCTTCCTGGCTGTCTCCCCGCGGCGGCGCCGAATCCTCAGCACCGGCAACGCATGCCGTGTTGAGAACGCCGCTGAAGGCCCCACTGATGGCCGACCAGGAGGAAGCAATCTTTGCCTGTGGGTGCTTTTGGGGTGCTGAAAAAGGGTTTTGGCGACTCCCTGGGGTGGTGAGCACTGCTGTGGGATATGCGGGAGGCCAGACCGAGCAACCGAGCTACAACGAGGTCTGCTCCGGCAGAACCGGGCACACGGAAGTGGTGCGAGTGGTGTGGAGCCGACCCGCCCTCGACTTCAGCGACCTGCTGAAACTGTTCTGGGAGTGCCACGACCCCACCCAGGGCAACAGGCAAGGCAACGACACCGGCAGCCAATATCGATCAGCCATCTACACGTTCAATCCGGAGCATCTGCAACTGGCTCTGGCCAGCAGGGACGCCTATCAAGTTGCCCTCTCGGCCAAGGGCTACGGGGCCATCACCACCGAAATCCTGGCGGACCAGACATTCTATTTCGCCGAGGATTATCACCAGCAGTACCTCGCAAAACCGGGCAGCCGCCCCTACTGCTCCGCCATGCCAACCCAGACGCTGCTTGGTGACTTCGAGGGATCGAACTACAAACTCCCGAAGCAAGTCTGGGACAAGTACGACTGGTCCATCAGTCACTGC
This sequence comes from Synechococcus sp., assembly GCA_047285305.1. Lineage (GTDB taxonomy): Bacteria > Cyanobacteriota > Cyanobacteriia > PCC-6307 > Cyanobiaceae > Parasynechococcus. Next base: position 1,376,116 of record JBJBDL010000003.1, on the reverse strand, counting down.
GTGCTTCGATCCGACAACAGCCCCATCGCCCTGGGCTGATTCGGCCAAGATGAGGAAGGTCCCGACCCATGTCATGCCTGAGCCCTGGTCTGATAGGCAGGTGATCCTGGCCATCGCCCTGACCTTGATTTTGGTTCTGGGCCTGATCCTGGGCAGTGTCTCCTTCAACCAAGAGCAGCAATCTCCGATGCTGTGGCGGGAGCCCTCCCAACCCAAATCAACACCTTTGGCAATCTGACCACCAGCCCGCGGGCACGCTTCCTGTTGGTGCGATCGTGGGTGAAGAAGGACACCTCCGTTCTGCAGTGAGTGAACGGCCTGATCCATCCGAACAGCGACAACTGCATCCCCTGCCGAGGGGGCTGGTGGAGCTCTATGGCCTCATCGCCGTTCTGGTGGTACTCATCCCCGAATGGCTGGCCGATGGAACCCTGAATCTGGGCCAGGCCAAAGGCCCTGCCTCACTCCCGATGCGCTCAAGAGCCTGGCGCACCCTGCCCGAGCTGCGTCTGGCAGCGATGAGCCTGGCTGAGCTTCGCCAGGCCGCTGCGGAACTGCGTGTGTACCACTACGGATCTGCAACGAGAGACCAGCTCACCACTCGGTTGCTTAGGCGACTCAGACGCCAGAATGCACTGTGATAGCTTAAATCTGACGGGGCGTGGCGCAGCTTGGTAGCGCACCACTTTGGGGTAGTGGGGGTCGTGGGTTCAAATCCCGCCGCTCCGATTCAACCTTCTTGTTTCCCCACCTGAACATCAACACTTCAGGGTTTGAGCCGGCGGTTTCGCCGGCTCTTTTTTTTGCCTTCAGCCGCGGCCGGTGCCAGTCACCACCAGATGCCTGGAGGCATCAATCTGAAGCCAGCCTTCATCCCGCAACTGCCCCAACACGCGGGTCACTGTCACCCGTGTGGTGCTGAGAGCACTGGCGATCTCCTGATGAGTCAAGCGAAGGTTGAGCCGCAACCCGGCCTCACAGGGTTCGCCAAAGTCCTTAGCAAGGAGCTCCAAAAAGCCCCGGACCCGTTCTTCAACGCGACGCAGCCCCAGCAGGGCCAGGAGCGACTCCGCCTGGCGGTAGCGAGCAGCCATGGCCTTGGCCAAACCAAGCGCTAACTGAGGAGACTGCTCCAGCTCCGCCAGATTGCAGCAGAGCAGATCGCAATCGGTGAGCGCTACAGCCTCATAGGCCTCCACATTGGTGAATGCGGCACCGAAGGGTTCATTGGGACCCACCAGGCCAAGCACCAGCTCATCACCATGCACTGACAGCGCCCCGAGCTTCACCATGCCGCGAACCACAAACCAAACGCTGTTCTTCAGCAGAGGAACGAAACTTCCCGAGGTGACATGAACAACATTGCGATTGTCGTAGCTGCTTTCAAGAAACGCCTTGAAACCCAGAGCTTTTGAACTCAGATCAGCCGACGGAGTGGCAAGCATTTGGAATCCCGTGAATCCAGCAAAACTGTATTGAGGACAACATCGATTCCCAACAAAGAGCCGGGAGAGATTCGGTTAAGAAGGCTCTAACACTGATCGAAATTCAAATCATTCAGCCCATAAAAAAGGGCCCCAAGGGGCCCTTTGATAATTGGTTTTGAAAACCAATTCAAGCCAAGATCATTTGCCGATCTTGTTCACAGCGGCCTTGGACTTGGCCAGGATGTCTCCCTTAAGAGGAACGAAGCCCAGGGAAGGTGCTTTGTCCTGCGCAGCGTCGCTCAGCATGTAATTAAAGGCTTCCCGAACAACTTTGGCTCGGGGACCGTTCCCATTCTCATACGCCAGAACCCAGGTGAGGGTTGCGATGGGATAAGCGCCTTTAGCGGTGGGGTTGGGGTTCTTGCCAGCCAAGTCCTTGTCCAGGCTGATGCCATTGAGGGCCTTGGCACCCGCAGCTACGGAGGGCTTGAGGAACTCACCAGATTTGTTCTGAAGAGCGGCGGCAACCACCTTGCCCTTGATGTACGACTGGTTCACGTAACCGATCGCGCCTTCACGGTTCTGGATCAAGCCAGCTACGCCGGAATTGCCCTTGGCGCCAACACCAGCGGGCCACCTCACGGATTTACCGGTGCCGAGGGTCCAGGTCTTGGAGAAGGCCTGCATGGAGTTGGTGAAGGCCTTTGTGGTGCCAGAGCCATCGGAACGGTGCACCCAGGTGAGGGTGCCGGGCTTGCAGCCGAGCTCCTTCCAGTTCTTGATCATGCCCATGGCAACCTTCACAGCCTGCTCTTGGGTGAGCTTCAGGTTGCAACCGGGCTTGTTGTAACCGAAGGCGATGGTGCCACCCACCATCGGGATCTGGACCACGCCACGGGTGACCTTCTCCATATCCTTCTTCTTCATCGGATCATCCGATGCACCGAAGTTCACGGTCTGGTCGATGAAGGCTTTGCGGCCGGAACCGGAACCCACAGCCTGGTAGTTAACTTTAGGGCCGCCAGCCTTAGCGAGATCAGCGAACCAACGCTGATAAATCTTGGCGGGGAAAGACGCACCTGCGCCATTGAGCCGTTCAGCAGCAGAAGCCGGCATGCTTGCTCCAAGCGCAAGAACGGAGGTGCAGAGGAGAGCCTTTTGAGCGAAACGAGTCACAACCAGAAAGAGGACTGTTGCAACTAAGACCTAATCGGCCATCGAACTGGATGTCGTTAATGGGGTATTAACAAGGGTTAAAGATGGCCGAACAGCAAGTAAAAACTTCAAAGAACCCGGCTTGGCCATCCAAACCGGGGCATGACGTTCACTCAATCAAGAGTTCGGGTTCAAGGCTGAATGCCTGCCACCGCACTGCGGGATTGTTCGAGGATGTTGCCCCGGAGAGGCACAAAGCCCAGCACCGCAGCACCCTCCTGGGTGGAATCTTCCAGCATGTAGTTGAAGACCTTCTTCACAGCTTCAGCTTTGGCGCCATTGCCCTCGGCATAGGCCAACACCCAGGTGAGTGTTGCGATGGGGTAGGCACCAGCAGCGGAGGGGTTGGGGTTGCTGCCCGCCAGGTACTGATCAAGCTCAATGCCGTTGAGGGCCTTAGCACCAGCCTCCACGGAGGGCTTGAGGAATTCCCCGGATTTGTTCTGCAACGCAGCAGCCTGCACATTCCCCTTGATGTACGACTGATTCACATAGCCGATCGCGCCAACCCGGTTGTCGATCACCCCGGCAACGCCCGAGTTGCCCTTGGCACCCACGCCAACCGGCCACTTCACCGATTTACCGCTGCCGAGGGTCCAATCCGGTGAAAAGGTCTGCAGCGAGTTGGTGAAGGCCTTGGTGGTGCCGGAGCCATCCGAGCGATGCACCCAGGTGATCGTGCCCGCTTCGCAGCCGAGCTCCTTCCAATCGCTGATGGCGCCGGTGGCCACCTCCACAGCCTGCTCTTGGGTGAGCTTCAGGTTGCAACCGGGCTTGTTGTAACCGAAGGCGATCGTCCCCCCCACCATCGGGATCTGAACCACCCCTTGGCTCACCTGCTTGCGGTCAGCCTCCTTGATCGGGTCGTCCGAAGCGGCAAAATCCACGGTGCCATCGATGAAGGCTTTACGGCCGGAACCGGAACCCACCGCCTGGTAGTTCACCTTGATTCCACCGGAGCCGGCGAGCTCGGCGAACCAGCTCTGGTACACCTTGGCGGGGAAGGAGGCCCCCGCCGCATTAAGGCTGGACACACTGGAACTACCACCACAAGCGGCGAGGCCAACAGCGAGAACGCTCAGGCTTGAAACAACCAGGGAATGATGTGCCAAAACCGTTTGAGTAATTTGATCGATCCTCCCGCGTCGTTGATCCAGGCTCAGGCGGTGGGAACGACGGTGGAGGCGACGGTGAGCCGTGTTGCGACCGAATAACAGCGCAGCCAGCGGTTCACCCGTTTGCGATGGGGGGGGGGGACCTCCTCAATCAACTGGCTGAGTTCATCCGCCCCCATGCGTCGCAGCGCACGCACATCAACATGCCAGAGCGCTTCGGCTTCACGAATCAAACGCGCCCAGGTGCGCACCTGCTGCCATTGACGCAGGCGGGAGCGGATGGGGCGTTGATGGGGGTGCAGAAAAGCCGTCATGGCTTCAGCCTGCTGCGTTCAGCAGCACTCTCCGCAAAATCACCCAGACGCTTCGGAGTGCTGAAGCAAATGCGCAGGCTCAGTCGCTGAGCCGATCGGCTTCGAGCTCAAGGGGCGCTACCGGAAACTCCAGCTCCGCCACTTCACGATCGCTCAAACGACGGGTCCAGGCCCCCTTGATCGGATCGTTCCAACGGAAACCCGCTGCTTTGGCGAGGTGGCGTTCTTCGAACGACACCCGTGCACGCATCAACTTGCGGGGTTCCAGGCCCCGCTCCAACAGCTGCTCAAGATCGTCACAGCGGGCGAGGACTTCCGCGATGTAGATGCAATCGCTGAGGGCTCGGTGGGCCGCCCAAACCGGGACGCCGTAGGCCAAGGCCAGGTCCCGCACCGACGGCCGCGAACGCAACTGACGCTCCGCCGGCCAGCGGATGTCTTCCATGGTGCAAAGCCACCGTGTTGCGGTGGCCGGCACAACGCCTAGACCGAACCACTGGCGATCGAATGCCGCGTTATGGGCCACCAGCAGATCGGCAGCTTCAAGCAGATGCTCAAACCACACCAGCGCCTCCCGCCAGGGCTGAGGCCTGCGGGTGACGGCGGCGGGGATCCGGTTGATCGCCTCTGCCGCGTTGGAGTCCACCGGCAAAAGAAACGATTGCTGGGCCAGCACCGAACGACTCGGCACATCAAACAAAATGCAGCCCAGCTCAAGGCATTGGTCCTGCTGCGGATCCAAACCGGAGGTCTCGGTGTCGATGATTAGCAGGGTGGTCGGGGAGGCCTCTGGCGCATCCTCGGGCTGATCAGCCTTGGCCGCGGGTTCAGCGGCCTGCGGAGCAGGCAACAGCGTTGCCGCTGTTTGGGGCTCCGCCTGAGGCCTTGAAAATCCCGCAAGCAAATCGAGCTGTTCAGGCATGGCGCAGTGACTCCTCCCGCCCCTGATTCTCCCGCCCCGGGCAAGGTGCCTGCTGCCTAAGGTTCAACCTCTTCATTTCAATCAAATGGCCCTCGGGATCGGCGATCGGCTCCCCTCCTTCAGCCTGGAGGATCAGAACGGTGACCTTCGCACTCCCGCTTCGGTGCAGGGCCGCTGGCTGGTGCTGTTCTTCTATCCCAAGGACGACACACCCGGCTGCACAGCTGAAGCCTGCAGCTTCCGCGACAACACAGAGAGCTTTGCTGCACTCGATGCTGAGGTCTGGGGCATCAGCGGTGATGACGCCGTCAGCCACCGCCGTTTCGCCACCCGCCACAACCTCACGTTTCCGCTGCTGTGCGACCGCAACAACGCCCTGCGCCGCGAGATGGGTGTGCCCAAAGCCCTTGGTCTGCTGCCCGGTCGCGTCACCTACATCGTTGATGACGAGGGAGTAATCCGTCACACCTTTAGCAACCTCCTGGATGGACCGGCCCACGTGCGTGAAGCACAGCAGGTGCTAAAGCAGCTGCGCGGTTGAGCATGGCCAACTGGCGTCAGCTGGGTGCGATCTGGCAACTGCGGCCGGCCGAACCCACGGGATTGATCGAATTCATCGGCGGCAGCTATCTGGCGGCCACCCCCCAGATCAGCTACCGCAGGCTGCTTGAAGACCTTGCGGCGGACGGGTTGGCTGTTCATGCCTGGGCCTATGTGCCTGGGTTCGATCATCAACGTCAGGCCCGCGATGCCTGGAGTGCCTTCCGCTCAGCGCGTCACCAACTTGAGGTGCGCTGCGGGGCCTTTGGAGCTCCGCTGCGGCTTGGCCACAGCCTGGGTTGCAAGCTTCACCTGCTGGCCCCCGATGGGGGTCGCGGCAGCAGGGCTCTGGTGGCCCTGAGCTTCAACAACTTCAACGCCGATCGCTCGATTCCCTTGCTGGGGGAACTGGCACCAAGGCTCGGGGTGGAAACCGAGTTCAGCCCAAGCCCAGCTGAAACGCTTCGCTTGATCAGCCGCCACTACATACAGGAGCGGAATCTGGTGGTGCGCTTCGGGCGCGATGAACTGGATCAAAGCGGCGATCTGATTCAGGCCCTGCGAGAACGTCCTTCCGACGCCAGCTCAACCCTGGAGCTGCCAGGCGATCACCTCACCCCGGCCAGTGCAGGGCTGCGGCGAAGCTTTCTCGGAGACTGGGCGGATGACCCCAAGCGGGTGGCGGTCATCCGTCAGCTGAGCCGAACCATCGGCCAGGCGATCAGGCCCTGAGGCGATCCAGAACGGAGCGATCTTCCAGGGTGCTGGTGTCGCCACTCACCTCCTGACCCGCCGCCAGGGCCCGCAGAATCCGGCGCATGATCTTGCCGCTGCGGGTCTTGGGCAGGGCATCACTGCAACGGATCTCATCCGGCCGGGCAATCGGACCGATTTCTGTTCCCACGTGGGCGCGCAACTCTTTCACCAGCGCGTCATCGCCCTCGCGGCCCACCTCCAGGGTGACGAAGGCCACGATGCCTTCGCCCTTGAGGTCGTCGGGCCGACCCACGACGGCCGCCTCCGCCACCGCAGGGTGACTGACCAGGGCTGATTCAATTTCCATCGTGCCGAGACGGTGGCCCGAGACGTTGATCACGTCATCGACGCGACCCATCACCCAGAAGTAGCCATCAGCATCCCGCCGGGCACCATCCCCCGCGAAATAAAGATAGGAACCATCGGCAGGCCGGATGTGCTCCCAATAGCTCTCGCGGAAGCGTTGGGGGTTGCCATGCACAGTGCGCATCATTCCAGGCCAGGGGGCACGCACCGCCAGGTACCCGCCTTCATCGGCACCACAGCTGTTGCCTTCCGCATCGATGATGTCGGCCTGAATGCCGGGCAGGGGCAAGGTGGCGGAGCCGGGCTTGGTGGGCGTTGCACCAGGCAGGGGGCTGATCATCACCCCGCCAGTTTCGGTCTGCCACCAGGTGTCGACGATCGGGCAGCGGTTGCCTCCAATCACGTCGCGGTACCACATCCAGGCCTCCGGATTGATAGGTTCGCCGACGGTGCCGAGCAGCCGGAGGCTGCTCATGTCGAACTGATCCGGAACGGAGCGTCCGCTCTTCATGAACGCCCGGATTGCGGTGGGAGCCGTATAGAAAATTGTGATTCCGTGCTTTTGGATCAACTCCCAGAAAGCACCGGGCTTGGACGGGCGCGGTGCACCCTCGTACATCACCGTCGTTGCACCGTTCGACAAGGGGCCGTAGACGATGTAGCTGTGGCCGGTGATCCAACCCACATCGGCCGTACACCAGAAGACATCCTCATCCCGAATGTCGAAGATCCACTTGAAGGTGAGGTGGGCCCAGAGGTTGTAGCCGGCGGTGGTGTGCACAACGCCCTTGGGCTTGCCGGTGGAGCCGGAGGTATAGAGCACGAACAAGCGGTCCTCGCTGGCCATCGGCTCAGCGGGGCAGTCGGCACTCTGACCCTCCACCAGGTCATGCCACCACTGATCTCGACCGGAGACCATCTCAACGTCCTGCTTGGTGCGCTGCACCACAAGCACGCCGGTCACTGAGGGGCAGGCGCCATTGGCCAGCGCCGCATCCACCGCGGGCTTAAGTGACACCGGCTTGTCCTTGCGGAACCCGCCATCAGCGGTGATCACCGCTTTCACTTCGCCATCGTTGAGCCGGTCCCTCAGGGCTTCAGCGGAAAAGCCACCGAACACCACTGAATGGGGAGCACCAATACGCGCGCAGGCGAGCATGGCGATCGCCGCCTCAGGCACCATCGGCATGTAGAGCGCCACAAGGTCACCCTTGCCGATGTCCATGGCCTTAAGGCCATTGGCGGCTTTGCACACCTCGGCATGCAGTTCCTGGTAAGTGAACCGGCGCACATCCCCCGGTTCTCCTTCCCAGATCAACGCTGTCTTCTGCGCCGTTGGCCCTTCGAGATGACGGTCCAGGCAGTTGTAGGAGAGGTTCGTGGTCCCTCCCTCAAACCAGCGCGCGAACGGAGGATTCGACCAATCGAGCACGGTGTGGAAGGGCTCGAACCAATGCAGTTCTCGGCGGGCGGCCTCACCCCAGAACGCATCGGGATCGTTTTTGGCGGCATCGGCCATGGCCCTGTAGGCATCGAGGCTGCCGATGCGCGCTTTGGCGGCGGTGTCTGCTGGCGGCTCGAACACCCGCTGCTCCTGCAGCACGCTTTCTATGGTGGTGTTGGCGTCGGTCACAGCAGACTGCGCAGTGCTTCTCCTGGAAGGGTAAGGAGCAGGACCCCGCTTGATCCAGGTCCCGTATCAATCCGTCGGACGATGTTGCAGTCGATGCGAAAGGATTGAGCTGGGCATCGCCATCCCGGGATGAAACTGCCACCTGCCGCTTGCCTGTTCGATCTGGATGGGCTTCTGCTCGACACCGAGCCGCTGCATGGCCGGGGCTGGTGTGAAGCCGCGGCCCACTTCGGCACCCAGCTGAGCGAGGCCCAGTTGATGCAGCTGAAGGGCCGTCGCCGGCTCGACTGTGCGGCCCAGGTGGATGCATGGCTGGCGAAACCGGTGGGCGCGGATGCCCTGTTGGCAGTGCAGCAGCCGATCGTGCGTGCCCTGCTTCCGGATGCTGCCCCGATGCCTGCCGCGCAGGAACTGGTGGCGCATTGCCACAACCGGGGCATCCCCATGGCACTGGTGACAAGCAGCAGCCGCGATGCCGTTGCGTTCAAAGCAGCCCCCCATCCCTGGCTCGAGCTGATCAAGGAACGGGTCTACGGTGACGATCCCGAGCTCGACGCGGGCAAACCCGACCCAGCACCCTTTCGGCTTGCCGCCCACCGCTTGGGGCTCAACCCGAGCAACTGCTGGGCTCTGGAGGATTCCCAGGCCGGCAGCCAATCGGCCCTTGGGGCCGGGTGTCAGGTCTGGCTGGTGAGCCCCAAAGGCTCAGACCAACCCGACCTGAACACCAACCCCTGTGGAATCAACAGCTTGGCTGTTGCATTGAAACTGTTGTGTTGAAGTCGCTGCTCAGTACAGGCGGCTGAGGACAAAGTCCGGCAGTTCCATCAAGGCGCGTTGCGCCGAAGACTCCGGCAGCCAAGCGATCGATTCACGGGATTCGCGGGCAAAGGTTTCCGCCAACTCACGGGTGCGTTCAATCGCCTTAGATGCCCGCACCATCTCCAGTGCCTTATCCAGGTCACCGGGCTCGGAGAACTGGCGAGCGATCAACGGCTGCAGCGATGGATGCTCCTCAAGGGCATAAAAGGTGGGTGCGGTGAGATAGCCGCTGGCTAGATCACTGGCGGCCGGCTTACCGAGCTGCTGGTCGCTTCCGGTGAAATCGAGGATGTCATCCACCACCTGGAAGGCTAGGCCCAACTGCCGACCAAATTGATAGAGGCTGTCGAGCTGGGACGGCGAGCAGCCGCTGAGGACTCCTGCGGCACGACAGCTGTTGGCAATCAGGGATGCCGTCTTGCAGTAGCTCTTTTCGAGGTAGGTCTCAAAGGTTTGGGCCGTGTCGAATCGGTAGAGGCCCTGCTTCACCTCCCCATCCGCGAGATCCATGATCACGCGGCTGAGCAGCTTGACTACATCGAGGTCATCGAGGTTGGCAAGGTGCCAGCTGGCCTGTGCAAAGAGGAAGTCGCCGGCAAGAACAGCAACCCGGGCATCGAACCGGCTGTGGACCGTGTCCACCCCGCGCCGGGTCGAAGCCTCATCCACCACATCGTCGTGAACGAGGGAGGCCGTATGGATCATTTCGGTGATCTCAGCCAGGCGGCGGTGGCGGGGCGAGAGCTCTCCTCGCGCGGACAGGGCCCGCGACAGAAGCAGAACAATGCCAGGACGCAACCGCTTGCCGCCGGCGCTGAACAGATGCTCGGCAGCGGCCTGGAGAATGGGATGACCTGCCCCGATCAGGCTGCGCAGGTCTCCGAGCAGGGTTTCAAGATCTGTCTCTACCGGTTGGAGTAGCTCGGTAACGGTGCTCATGACTCCCCTCGGCGCCGCGATCCTAGTGGTCCCACGCTCAGTCCTGCAGCAGCTGGAGGCTGACTGCAGGCCGCTGGCCCAGCCAGGGAGTGGCGCGCACTGCGAAGCCATCGGGTTCCGCGGTGACGCAGAAGCGGCAGCTCTCCAAGGAAAACGACCTTGGAGCCGGCGAGATGCGCGCCGGTGGCCCCAGAACGGCATCCAGTTGCCGGGCCACGCCAATGGCCGGGTCAATGATCTGGACCGACTCCGGCAGCAGCTGACGCAACAGGGGCACTAATAACGGGTAATGGGTGCAACCCAGCACGATCGAGTCCACGGAAGCCGCCAGCAAGGGTTCGAGATAGGCCTGGGCCGCACGACGCAGGTCGTCGCTGTTCATCTCGCCGGCTTCGATCAGGGGCACAAAGGCAGGACAGGCCTGCTCGATCACCACCGAGCCGGGATGAAGCGCTTCAATGCTGGCCCGATAGGCCGAGGAGGCCACGGTGGCTGGTGTTGCCAGCACGCCAACACGGCGCGTTTCCACCATCGCTGCGGCGGCGCCGATCAGACCAATCACCGGTACCCCGGCCTGTCCTTCGGCCACATCCCTCGCCAGAGCATTGGTGGTGTTGCAGGCCATCACCACCGTGGAGACCTGTTGGTCGCGCAACCAACCCACCACTTCTGCGGCGATGCGCCGGATGTCATCCGGTTGACGGTTGCCATAGGGAACCCGGGCCGTATCACCGAGGTAGACGCAGGGAACCGGTCCATGGCGTTCGAGCACCCGACGCAGAACCGTCAGCCCCCCCAGGCCGCTGTCGAAGAACCCCAGCAGTTGTGGCGTCATCGCACCTCCTGCTTGAGGTAGTTGAGGATGCCGGCCGCCAGGGCCAACGCCAGGCGGCGGCGATGGTTGGCCTTGGCCAGACGCGGCGCATCAATCGCCCCAGTGACGAATCCCATCTCCACCAGGGCCGAAGGCATGGTGCTGCGCCGGATCACGAAGAATCGACCGCGTCTGACACCGCGATTCGGTGTTCCGGGGGACACGTCCATCATCTGCTGCTGCAGGTAGGACGCGAGGCGTCCAGAACGGGGGTCCGAGAAGAAGAACGTCTCGATCCCGTTCACATCCGGACGGTTCATGCTCAAGGCATTGGCATGGATACTCACGAAGGCCGTGGCCCCACTGCGGTTCGCCAGGGACACCCGCGGCGGCAGGTCCACATCCACTTCGCGGGTGCGGGTCAAGCGCACATCCACGCCCCTCGCCCGCAGCAGGTCGGCCACCTGCAGCGACACATCCAAAACCACGTCGGTCTCGCGCAGACCACCAATGCCGATGGCCCCCGGATCAGGGCCGCCATGACCGGGATCGATCACGATGCGAAACCGGTTGCGGACCACCGTGGGAAGCCCGGAAGGATCCACCGGCGTGCGGGTGGGACGGAAGCCACCAGGTGGGAGCCAAGCCGTGGCACGACCGCTGAGGTCGCCTTCACCGAAATCATCCAAGCCGCGGGTGGGCAGGCCGGTGAACACAAGTTCCCAGCGGTCCGGAGCGGTTCCACGCAGGCGCAGATCGTTGGGGTTGAGATCCACATCAGGGCGGAATTCCACCACCAGACGGGTGGCCCCCGCGCGGGGTTTGCCAAGCCGGATCTCACGGACGGCACCGCGTCCCGCCAGGCGCCGCGGGAATCTCAGCTCACCTGGAATGTCAATCCAGACCCGGGTGCCGCGGCCATCGCTGGCGGCCTGAAAAAACGCCTCCAATCGAGCGTTCCGGCTGGTGCGCAGCTTGAGAACCCCCTTCTCCGTGAAGGCCCAGGCGGCCAAGGCACTGGCGGCTCGGGCAGGCAACGCTTGGGTGAAGGCCGTGCACTGCAGGGCTGCAGCCAGAAGCCAGGCCATCCGTCGGGACGAGGCCGGAGCCATGGCGCTCAGAACAGCGTGGGTTGGCGGTGCCGAAGGCTCGGCATCTGTCCCCGAACATGACCAAGGTGATTGGTGTTCACCGGAGCAATGGCTGCTCCCGCCTGGACACCCGCATCAGCGAGGACCGTTCCCCAGGGATCAATCACCAGGGCGTGTCCATGGCTCTGACGGCGACCGTGATGGACACCTGTCTGAGCCGGAGCGAGGACATAAGCCGTGTTTTCAATGGCCCTGGCCTGCAGAAGCACCTGCCAGTGGTCTTTTCCGGTGAAGGCCGTGAATGCCGCAGGGATCATCAACAGGTCTGCGCCGGCACCGACGAGATGGCGATAAAGCTCAGGAAACCGTACGTCGTAACAAATGGACAGCCCCACCTTGCAGAGACCAGGAATCTCAACCACCGGAGGCAGATCCCTACCTGGGTTCACCGTTGCCGACTCGCGGTAGGTGTTGCCATCCGGCAGGTCGACATCAAACAGGTGAATCTTGTCGTAACGGCCCAGGAGCATGCCGTCGCGGTCGACAAGCTCAGCGCGGTTCAGGGTTCGCGATCCATCACCCACCGGCACAGGAAAACCACCACCAAGCAGAGCCACCTGATAACGACGCGCCATAGTCACCAGGAAGCGACTGCTCTGCTCCGCCAGGGTCGGAGCCAGCTCCAGGCGCCGGCTGTCCTCGCCCATGAAGGCGAAATTCTCCGGCAGACCGATTAGCTCGGCACCACGGCGAGCAGCCAGATCGATCTGCTCTTCAGCTGCATTGAAGTTGAGCTCCGGGACCTGACCGCTCGTCAGCTGGACAGCAGCCGCCAGGAAGTCGCTCACATGCACTGATCAGATGAGCGAACTTTAGTGAGAGTCAGGCCACCCGAAGCACCCCAGGCTCTTCCTGTGTCGGAACGACACTGAGCTGATCGAGTCCAGCACAGCAACGGAAATCGGCATCGTGATCGCCCAGGCGAATCAAGCGCTGACCATGGGTCGCCGTGCGAAGACAAGCCTCTGGTTCGGATTGCCACTGACGCCAGAGAGAGACGGCTGCCGTGAGTTCGTCATTGGCGGCACTGCTTCCAGTGGGATCCAGCTCCAGCAAGCGATGGCCCAAGGCACCAGCGGCCAGGGAATCCTCGAGGGAATAGGCCCCCTCCCAACCGCTACCGACAATCGCCACTTGGCTGGGTTGTTTCGCCAGCAAGCGCTGGGCCACAGCTTCACGGTTCGGCAACGCCGCCGTTAGCAGCAGGGGAACCTCGCGGACACGATCGAGAGCACGGGTGCCATTGGTGGTGCTCATGAACAGACGCTTGCCAGCCACCCGCTCCGGCGTCACGGCAACAGGTGAATTGCCCAGGTCAAATCCCTCGAGCATCTGCCCACCGCGCTCACCAAGGAGAAGACGCGCATCGGCAGACCACGCCGCTGCAGCAGCGCGCAGATCGTCGAGCCTGGCGAAGGCCTGCACCGCCTCGGCACCGTTGTGCAACGCCCAGGCAATGGTGGTGGTGGCCCGCAGGACGTCAATCACCACCGCCGCATCGGGGCGAAGGTCCTGCGGCATCTCTGCCGGCACATGGAAGTAGTAGATCTGCATGGCCACGCTGAACACCGGCGTGCGACACAGTACCGAGACCGCTTGCGCCGAGACCGTCATCCCATGGCCCTGTTCCAATCCGGTCCGGCCACCCAAGATCTGCGGGGCTTCCTCAAGCTGCTCGAGGACCGCGGCCAGTTGCGCCGGATCACGGCACCGGTGGATCCCGACCTTGAGCTGGCGGCCATTGCCGACCGGGTGCTGAGCCAAGGAGGGCCCGCTCTTCTATTCGAGAACGTGATCGGCTCGTCGATGCCAGTGGCCGTCAACATCCTCGGCACCGTGGAACGGGTGGTGTGGAGCATGGGCCTCGAACGGGCCGAGCAACTAGAGGAGCTGGGGTCACGTCTGGCCCTGCTGCAGCAACCCCGCCCCCCCAAAGGCCTGGAGGAAACCAAACAGTTCGCCCGGGTCTTCTGGGACCTGGTAAGGGCCAAGCCCGACCGCGACCTCACACCCCCCTGCCGTCAGCAGGTGTTCCGTGGCGATGAGGTTGATCTCGACAACATCCCCCTGATCCGGCCCTGGCCAGGAGATGCCGGGGGCGTGATCACGCTTGGACTGGTGATCACCAAAGACCCCGAAACCGGTGTCCCCAACGTGGGTGTTTACCGGCTCCAGAAGCAGTCGGTGAACACGATGACCGTGCACTGGTTAAGCGTGCGCGGCGGTGCCCGCCACCTGCGCAAGGCTGCCGCCATGGGGAAGAAGCTGGAGGTAGCGGTGGCCATCGGCGTGCACCCGCTGCTGGTTATGGCCGCCGCCACACCGATCCCGGTGCAACTCAGTGAGTGGCTGTTCGCAGGCATCTATGCCGGAGAGGGGGTTCGTCTGGCCCCCTGCAAAACCATCGACTTGCAGGTGCCCAGCCACAGCGAAGTGGTGCTGGAGGGAACGATCACCCCTGGTGAAGTGCTGCCGGATGGTCCCTTCGGAGATCACATGGGGTTCTACGGCGGTGTGGAGGACTCACCTCTGGTGCGCTTCCACTGCATGACCCAACGGCGGGATCCGGTGTTTCTCACCACCTTCAGCGGCCGTCCTCCCAAGGAAGAAGCGATGCTGGCCATCGCGCTGAACCGGATCTACACGCCGATCCTGCGGCAGCAGATTCCAGAGATCACCGACTTCTTCCTGCCGATGGAAGCCCTCAGCTACAAGCTGGCGGTGATCTCGATAGACAAGGCCTATCCGGGGCAGGCTAAGCGTGCTGCCATGGCCTTCTGGAGTGCCCTGCCGCAATTCACCTACACCAAGTTCGTTGTGGTGGTGGACAGTCACATCAACGTGCGCGACCCGCGTCAGGTGGTCTGGGCCATCGCGGCCCAGGTGGATCCCCAGCGCGACCTGTTCACCCTGGAGAACACCCCCTTCGACAGCCTGGACTTCGCCAGCGAGCAGTTGGGCCTGGGGGGGCGACTGGCCATTGATGCCACCACCAAGGTGGGACCTGAGAAAAATCACGAATGGGGTGAACCCCTCAGCCGTCCTGCGGATCTGGAACAACGGGTCAGCGACCGCTGGGCCGAGCTGGGTCTGGAGGACCTCGGCGCCGACGACCCCGACCCCAGCCTGTTCGGCTATGCCCTCGATCGCCTGATTCAAGGCCTGAAGACCGGCCAATAGGATCAGCCCAACGACGAAACAACCTTGAGCGGCACAGGCCAATTCGACGACCCCCGTGAGCTCAAGGCCGGAGGAAGCCTCCAGGGACGAGTGAAGGTTCCTGGCGATAAATCGATCTCGCACCGATCGCTGCTGTTTGGCTCCATCGCAGAGGGCACCACAACCATTGATGGTTTGCTCCCAGCCGAAGACCCCCTGAGCACAGCCGCCTGCCTGCGGGCCATGGGCGTCAGCATCAGCCCGATCACCGATGGCGGCATCGTCACCGTTGAAGGGGTTGGCCTGGACGGATTGCAGGAGCCAGCAGAAGTGCTCGACTGCGGCAACTCCGGCACCACGATGCGATTAATGCTGGGCCTGCTGGCGGGCCGCGACGGCCGCCACTTCGTGCTGGATGGCGATGCCTCCCTGCGCCGCCGCCCGATGCGTCGGGTAGGCCAACCGTTGGCCTCGATGGGTGCGGATGTGCGTGGCCGTGATGGGGGCAACCTGGCGCCGCTGGCGGTGCAGGGGCGCCAGTTGAAAGGAACGGTGATCGGCACGCCCGTGGCGAGTGCTCAGGTGAAATCAGCCCTTCTTCTGGCTGCGCTCACGGCCGAGAGCCCCACCACGGTGATCGAACCGGCCCAGTCCCGTGATCACAGCGAGCGGATGCTGAAGGCCTTCGGTGCCGATCTGACCGTTGGCGGCGAAATGGGGCGGCACATCAGCGTGCGTCCCGGCGCCACCCTGCAGAGCCAGAATGTGGTGGTCCCTGGCGATATCAGCTCGGCGGCTTTCTGGCTTGTGGCTGGAGCCCTGATTCCAGGTGCCGATCTCACCATCGAAAACGTGGGGCTGAACCCAACACGTACAGGGATCCTGGAGGTGCTGGAGCAGATGGGTGCCAGGATCGAGGTGCTCAACCCCCGCGACGTGGCGGGTGAACCGGTAGGCGATCTGCGGGTGACCCACGGCCCGTTGAAACCTTTCAACTTTGGCGAGCAGATCATGCCCCGCCTCGTGGATGAAGTGCCGATCCTCAGCGTCGCCGCCTGTTTCTGCGAGGGCGAAAGCCGGATTAGTGGAGCGTCTGAACTGCGGGTAAAGGAAACCGATCGGCTGGCGGTGATGGCGCGTCAGCTCAAGGCTATGGGAGCCGACATTGATGAACATGAGGACGGCATGACCATCCGCGGCGGTCGACCGCTCAAGGGAGCCCTGCTGGACAGCGAAACCGATCACCGGGTGGCGATGAGCCTCGGCGTGGCAGCCATGCTCGCCGACGGCAACTCGAGCCTGGCGAGAAGCGAAGCTGCAGCCGTGTCTTATCCCTCGTTCTGGGACGAACTTGAACGGCTCCGCTGCTGAGCTTGGTGCGCTCCGCGTCTATCCGACGGCGGATGGCAGCTTCAGCCTGCACAGCGATCACTTCGGCGAGGCTTTTCACAACTCGGCGGGAGCCCTGAATGAGGCCCGAGCCAAGTTTGTCCAACCCGCGGAGCTGCAGCGCTTCAGCGGCGGCACAGAATTTAGGATCCTGGATGTGTGCCTGGGGCTCGGCTACAACACGGCAGCTGTGCTGGAGGCCTTGCCTACGGCAGGGCCGAAGCTGCAGTGGTGGGGGCTTGAGCTGGACCGCCGCCCCTTGGAACAAGCCTTGAGGCAGGCAAGCTTCCAATCCTTCTGGTCAACCCCTGTGCTGGCGAGGCTTGAAGCCATTCGCGACTACGGCGGCTGGAAAGAGCCCAACAGCCAAGGGATCCAGCTCTGGGGCGATGCCCGATCGATGCTCCAGGAGATTCCTGAACCCGTTCGCTTTGATCTGGTGCTGTTGGACGCCTTCTCCCCCCAGCGCTGCCCGGAACTATGGAGCGAAGAATTCCTTGGAGCGCTAGCGCAGCGCTTGGCTTCGCAGGGACGGTTGCTGACCTACAGCCGTTCAGCGGCGGTACGTGCCAGCCTAAAGCGAGGGGGCTTGAGCCTGTATTCCCTGCTACCTGCCCCGGGCGAACGGGTCGGGTGGAGCAGCGGCACCATGGCCACGCCTGCAGACGCCGCCTGTCCTCTGGAAGGCCCCGGTTGGCGCCCCCTCTCGGCGATGGAGTGGGAACACCTACAGACCCGGGCGGCCGTGCCATTTCGTGATCCCCAGGGCAACGCCACAGCTGCAGACATCCTTGAGCGCCGCCGCCTTGAACAGGAGCACTGCGGTCATGAACCCACCAATGCCTGGCAAAGGCGCTGGCGCAGGGACACTCAGTACTGAGCCCGGTAGATTCCGCCCGTCTTCCCCTTGCTCCGCATGCTTGCCGTAGCCGTACTGGCCGCTGGAAAAGGCACCCGCATGAAGAGCGCACTCCCGAAAGTGCTGCAACCGCTGGCGGGGGCCACCCTTGTGGAACGGGTGCTCGCCAGTGCGGGCAACCTGCAACCGGAACGGCGCCTGCTGATCGTTGGGCATCAAGCCGAACGGGTGGAGCAGCAACTGGCTCCGCTAGGAGACCTGGAATTTGTTCTGCAGCAGCCCCAGAACGGCACGGGGCATGCGGTGCAACAGCTGATCCCATCGCTGCAGGGCTTTGAAGGGGAACTGCTCGTGCTCAATGGCGATGTGCCGCTGCTGCGAAGTAAAACAGTAGAAGCATTGGTGCAACAGCACCGTGCCAGCGGTGCCGATGTCACCCTGCTGACGGCGCGGCTCGAGGATCCCACCGGTTACGGGCGTGTGTTCGCCGATGCCGAGGGCCAGGTGAGCAGCATCATTGAGCATCGCGATTGCACGGACGAGCAACGCAGCAACAACCTCACCAACGCCGGGATCTACTGCTTCAACTGGACGGCCCTGGCCAACGTTCTGCCGAAGCTCAGCACCGACAACGATCAGGGGGAGCTCTATCTCACCGACACGGTGGCGATGCTGCCTAAGGCCATGCACCTTGAGGTGGCCGATGCCGATGAGGTGAACGGCATCAACAACCGGCGGCAACTGGCCCAGTGTGAAGCCTTGCTGCAGCAACGGTTGCGCCACCACTGGATGGATGAAGGGGTCACCTTCGTTGATCCCGAAAGCTGCACCCTCAGTGAAGGCTGCCGCTTCGGCCGCGATGTAGTGATCGAACCGCAAACCCACTTCCGCGGCCGCTGCGTGATTGGCGACAACTCCCGGATCGGCCCCGGCAGCCTGATCGAGGACGTGTCGGTTGGGACCAACGTCAGTGTGGTGCACTCCGTGGTGCGAGAGGCCAACGTCGGCAACGACGTTGCCATCGGTCCCTTTGCTCACCTACGGCCGGCCGCCAATGTCGGCGATGGCTGCCGCATCGGCAACTTTGTGGAGGTGAAGAAAAGCCAGCTGGGGGCAGGCACCAAGGTGAACCACCTCAGCTACATCGGTGACGCCCAACTAGGGGAGAAGGTCAATGTGGGAGCCGGAACAATCACCGCCAACTACGACGGGGTGAACAAGCACCGCACCGTTATCGGCAGCAACAGCAAAACCGGTGCCAATTCCGTGCTGGTTGCCCCCATCTACGTCGGTGAACACGCCACCATCGGTGCCGGGTCAACGATCACCAAGGATGTGGCGAATGGCGCACTGGCAATTGGTCGCGCCCGCCAGATGACCAAGGACGGCTGGGCGGAACGAAAAAAGGTTTAGTCCAGCCTTTCTAAAGACTTGGCAACAGCGGAATCAACCGTTCCAGGGCGACACCGCGGCTGGCCTTGAGCAGCAGAACATCACCAGAATTCAGCCAGGCGGCCAAGGGCGCTGCGGCGTCTTCGGGATTCGACACCAGCTGCAGGTGGGGCAGGGATGCCGCCACTTCAGCCATCGCCTTGCCCTCCGCACCGCCATCCACCAGCACCAGACCGTCCAGGCCCAGCTGCACTGCGCGGGCGGCAACCTCTTGATGCAGCTCCAGGCTGCGCTCCCCAAGCTCCAGCATGGTGCCCAACACTGCGAAACGTCGCCCCGGTTGCGCCGCCAGCAGCTCAAGAGCGGCCAACACCGCCTCAGGCGAGGCGTTGTAGGTCTCATCGAGGAGTGTCAAACCACCCTGCTGCAGGCGGCGGTTGCGTCCGCCCGGCACCGTCACCTGCATGCCTTGCAACGCCTTACGGGGCACTCCCATCTGGTCAGCAACAGCTACGGCCAAGAGCAGGTTGCGGGCGTTGTGGCGCCCCTCTAGCTGTAGCGGGAGACGATCCGCATCGATCAGCAACTGGTCGCCGTTGATGTCTCCAACCAAATCGGCTCCAATCCGATCAGAACTCATCAGATCGGGTTCCACCTCGGGATCGTCAGCCAGGCGCACGCGCAGAACGCGGCCGGACCACACCGCCGCCAAGACCGACTCCAGCAGGGGATCGCCGGCGGGAATCACCACAGTTCCCTTCGGATGCAACCCAGCCGTGATTTCACATTTAGCCGCTGCAATCGCCTCACGGCTACCGAGACGACCAATGTGGGCCGTTCCGATGTTGGTGATCACCGCAAGATCCGGCTCGGTGCAGCGTGAGAGACGCTCAATCTCCCCAGCCCCCCGCATGCCCATCTCAATCACCAGGGCTGCATCAGCTGCGGTGGCGCGCAGAACGGTGAGGGGGACGCCAACGTCGTTGTTGTTGTTGCCTTCGCTGGCCTGAATCGCTCCCAGCGGAGCCAATGCCGCTCGAATCAACTCCCGGGTTGTGGTTTTGCCCGCCGACCCCGTCACTGCCACCAGAGGCTTGGCCAGGGCACGGCGATGGAGCAAGGCCAGCTGTTGATAGGCCAGCAGTGTGTCGTCCACCCGCCAATGCAACAGGCCCGAAGGCAACGGTTCAGTCCAGCTGCGGCTCACAACAGCCGCCTGGACCTTGTGTTCAGGCAGTTGGTCGAGAAAGTAATGACCATCGAAGCGCTCGCCCACCAGGGGGACAAAAAAATCACCCGCCTGAAGCTGTCGGCTGTCGGTGCAGACCCGTCCCACAAGGGAATTGGGTTCAAAGCTGCCACCCTGGGGAGTTCCCCAGGCATCAAGCAGCTGACGCAGCGTCAGGGTCATCCCACCAACCCGAAGTCAAACAGGATCATTCCGCCACCAACCCGAGCTGACCGCCCCAGCAGATCGCCCTGTTTATTGACCAACTGAAGACTGGCGTAATCCAGCTCAAACGCCGACTGAAGCCAGCTGGAGGCGAGGGTCTGGCGCTGATCGAAAGGCAACTGCTGCCAAGCGTCAACAGACAACTCCAACAGCAGGCGGTCCTGCTCCGGAACAGGCTTGGCTGAACGGAGCAGTCCTTCGGGGACGGCCTTGTCCTGAAACAGCTCGAACAAGGAATCGAAACTGAGTTGGGGCTGGAGGGACTGCTCTGGCTCCAGTGGCTCCAAAGCCGGTTCCACACCTACAGCTTCCAGAAGAGGGGATGGCTCCTGCACCATGGGCTGTGGGGCTGGGATCAGCTCTGGCGCGGGGAGCTCAATGGGAGAGGTTCGCTGCTCCACGACCGGCTCCGGACGCGGGGCGGGGCGGGCATGGTCCTGCCAGAAGCGGACCCCAGCCAGCGGCGGCAGCAGCAGCACTAACACCAGCAGCAGTGGCCAGAAGCTGGGGGCTAGATCCCGGGGCCAGAAGCCTGGAACCGAAAGCTCACCCTCCCGATTGCGGCGCCAGAGTTCCTGGCCCCTGAGCTGAAGATCGGCGGCCATCGCCTGTAGGTTGCGGCCGAACTCCTGCCAGGGACTGACGTAGGGAGCCGGAAGATTGCCCGATGGCTCCACGCCCTGTGGCTCGGATCGAGCCTCAAGTGGGGAGTCGGATCGGGCGGGCTCGCTCAAACTCAACTGGATCGACGACCGAAGAGACGATTCAGGGGATTCCGGCCGGCGGAGGTCACCTCAGCAGGAACCCTGGCCTCTTCAGTCTGCTCCTCGGAACGGGAGGGATCAGCAGCTTGACCCTGAGAGAACTGTTCCACCAAGGCAGCATCCGGGGTGGGTTCCTTGATGCCGCAGACGTCCTTGTACATGAGGTCGTAATCGACCGCGGAACGATCCCAGCTGTAGTCCTGATTCATGCCGCGTTTCTGCAGCTCGACCCAGCTGTCCCGGTGGCGGAAGGCCTCCCAGGCCCGCACCAGGGCTGTGTAGAAGTCGACCGGCTCAAAGCGATCGAAGCAAAAGCCTGTGCCGCTGTCGGCAGCGGGGATGTGGGGCGGAACGGTGTCAACGAGACCACCAACCTTGCGAACAACGGGCACTGAGCCGTAGCGCATGGCGTAGAGCTGGCTGATGCCACAGGGCTCAAACCGGCTGGGCATCAGGAAGGCATCGCTGCCGCCGTAGATCAACCGCGACAGGTCATCGTCGTAGGTGAGGAAGACGGCGCACTTGCCGGGGTGACGAGATGCGAGTTGCCAGAGCCCGGATTCGAGCCCCCGATCGCCGGTTCCCAGCACAACGATCTGTGTGTCGGTGTAGGCCAGCAACCGATCAGCTACCTGCAGCAGCAGATCGACTCCCTTCTGGTCGACAAGGCGGCTGACCATGCCGAGGACGAATGCGTCCTCCCGCACCTCCAGTCCCATCCGCTCCTGGAGCACCTTCTTGCAGACCGCCTTGCCGGAAAGATCGTCGGCGCTGAAGTTCGCCGGCAGGGAGCGATCGGTGACTGGATCCCAGGCATCCAGATCAATGCCGTTGAGGATGCCGCGCAGCTTGCCCGAGACGAAGTTGAGCAGACCCTCCAGCTTTTCGCCGTATTCCGCCGTGCGGATCTCCTGGGCGTATGTGGGCGACACCGCATTGACGCGGTCGGCGTACAGCAGCGCAGCGGCCATGGTGTGATCCCCCTGCATGTACCAAGGGCACCAGGTCATCCGATCGAGCTTCCAGCGCCAGGGACCCTGGTACTTAAGGTTATGGATGGTGAACACCGTGCTGATTTCCGGGTCCTGATGCATCCACACCGGGATCATCCCGGTGTGCCAATCGTGGCAATGAAGAACCTGGGGCTTCCAAACATTCCAGGAGAATTCGGCAGTAGCACTGGCGAAGAAGGTGAAGCGCCAGTCCTCGTCGTCGCCTCCGTAGATGCGCTCCGGGTCGAACACAGGATGACCCACCAGGTAGATCGTCATCCCATTGGTGGGATGCTTCGTTTCATAAACGGCGAACTCAGTACCCATGGTCTGGGCTCGCCAGATCGGCTCCGCAGGCACGTTGAGGCGGCTCCAGAGCTTGGCGTAGCCCGGCATGATCAGGCGCACGTCGTGGCCGAGCTTGGCCAATGCCGGGGGCAAAGAGCCAACAACATCGCCCATCCCTCCGACCTTGATCATCGGGGCGCATTCCGCTGCAGCGAAGAGGATGCGCATGTCTCAGATCGGCGTTGGCGCGGCGACTTTAAGGGGAATTTAGAAATCTGT
Source organism: Synechococcus sp. (assembly GCA_047285305.1). GTDB lineage: Bacteria > Cyanobacteriota > Cyanobacteriia > PCC-6307 > Cyanobiaceae > Parasynechococcus. Next base: position 1,353,587 of record JBJBDL010000003.1, on the reverse strand, counting down.
TCCGTCAGGGAAGAACCGTCACCTGAGTTCCAAGCGACACCTGGCGATACAGGGCAAGCACATTCTCGTTGTAAAGCCGCTTACAGCCATGGAGGACGGCCGCGGCAATCGCGATGGGAAGCGATCCAGTGACTGCCCAAGGGATGGTTGGCCCCCTGTTCCTCCACCCGCTAGCCACTCACCGGATGCACCCACACCGGATTGGGGATCTTCTGAAGCACTTCAAAGCTTCCGGTGGGGGTTTCCCAGTCGGGCATACCGATGGGCACCGGAAAGGCGTTGCGCAGTCTGCCGTTGTCGAGCAGAAACACACGGCGATGGCCGCGCAACATCACCACATGACGACTGCCACTGCACCGCAGATCTTGAGGCAGTGAAGCCAGGCCTACCGTCACGGAATCCTCAGCCGCCGTCTGCGGCAGGGCCAGCGGCTCCGGCGGAGGGAGAGGAGGCATGCCCGTCAGGGCAACCAGCCTGTCTCGGAAAAATCCGGTGACCGCTTCTCGAGGAAGGCATTGCGGCCTTCCACGGCTTCTTCGGTTCGATAAAAGAGATGAGTGGCATTGCCAGCCAACTCTTGCAACCCGGCAAGGCCATCGGTTTCGGCATTGAATGCGGCCTTGAGGCAACGGATGGCCGTAGGGCTGTGCTGCAGCACCTCGCGGGCCCAGCGCACCCCCTCCGCCTCCAACTGCTCCAACGGCACCACGGCGTTGACGAGCCCCATCTCCAACGCCTCCTTGGCGCCATAACGGCGGCAGAGAAACCAGATTTCACGAGCCTTGCGCTGGCCAACCACCCGCGCCAGGTAGCCCGCACCAAAGCCGCCATCAAAACTGCCGACCTTGGGGCCGGTCTGGCCGAACACAGCGTTCTCGGCGGCAAGGCTGAGGTCGCAGAGCAGATGCAACACCTGGCCGCCGCCCATGGCATAGCCGGCCACCAGGCCGATCACCACCTTGGGCAGACTGCGGATGATGCGCTGCAGATCCAGCACGTTCAGGCGGGGCAAACCGTCCTCACCGACGTAACCGCCGTCGCCACGAACACTCTGGTCGCCGCCGGAACAGAAGGCATAGCCACCATCGGGAGCTGGACCAACACCGGTGAACAGCACCACACCGATGTCACGGTCATCCCGGATGCGCGTGAAGGCATCACAGAGCTCCATCACCGTCTGAGGGCGGAAGGCGTTGCGCTTGGAGGGGCGGTTGATGGCCACACGCGCCAGGCCGTCAGCGCAACGGTCCACAACGATGTCCTGATAGCTGCCCCACGGTGTCCATTGCGCGGTTGGCACACCGGGGAGCACCTGACGCATGTCACTCATCGGGTTCAGGGTAAGTGTGTGCATTCTGAGCAGCGGCGCGCAGCTGCTGACGCAGGGCAGCATCACGACCGCGGTCGCTGCACAAGCGCAACAACACCGGTCGTTGCAGCGACAAGCCCCAGGCCAAGGCCTCCTGCAGATCCTCCAAACATGCCACCTGGCGCCCGGGCACACCGTGAGCTGCCGCCAGGGCCAGGGGATCCACCTGCTGGGGCATGGCGAAGAGCGATTCGAAGCCCGGCGTGGCAATGGGCAGCTGCTGAAAAATGCCGCCGCCGCCGTTGTCGATCAGCAGAACAAGCAGTGGTGGAGCTTCAGCAGCGGACGATGCATGCAGCCAGCCGTTGCTGTCGTGCAGCAGGGCCAGATCACCGGTCACCAGAGCCAACGGACCGAGATTCGCCGCCAGACCCATGGCAAGCGACAAGGTGCCGTCGATGCCCGAGGCCCCGCGGAAGCTGACGCAACGGTGGCGGCTGCAGGCGGGCCCGCCCCAGGTCAACCAGTCGCGCACCGGTGAACTGGCGGCCAGCATTAGCGGCAACCGATCCGGCAGGAGCCGGGGGAGCCAGTAGGCCAGGGCGGGCTCATTGACGGTGCCACACAAGGGCAGCTGGGCCTCGATCCACGCCGAAAGGTCGTCGGTGCCAACCGATGGCTTGCTCAGCTGGTCCAGACCAGGCTGTTGAGCGATCCAGGCGGCCATGCCCCCGGACCATTGGCTGGCCATCTGCAGCGGATCCAGCGGCCTTGGGTCCCCTTCGGTGATCAACAGTTGTGGGCCCTGATGGCGCGGAAGCCAGGCCTCCAGCCGCCGGCTGGCGGGCATTGGTCCCAGCCGCAACACCTGAGCGTCGTCAGGCAGGTTCAGCCGATCCAGTTGCAACTCCCAGTGCTCGATGCGGTTGGGGCATTCGGGAGCAAGGGAAGCGAGGGGATCAGCCAGCAGAGGCCAACCGGTGAGGTTCAGCCAACGATGCAGCGCCTGTTGAAAGGCCTCCGCTGCGGGCGAAAGACCACGCCAAGGGCCCGCAATCACAACCCCCGGGCGCTTTGGATCGAGGCGAGGCACAGGCCCGATCTCAGGCGAAGGCTCAGAGCAAGCCGTGGGCTGGAGCGCACCCGAAACCAGCTGTTGCTGCTGCTCCAGAGTGGTGTGCAGCGGCTCCTCGAAGGGCAGGTTGATGTGAACCGCTCCCGGCGGCCCAGTGCCTACACCTTGAGCCCGCTGCCAGGCCTGAACCGCCAGAGCGTTGATGGCGTCGTTGGCCTGGGTGTGGACGCCATCTGCCGCTCCACCGCTGAACCAGCGACAGGCCGAGAGCAAAAAGGATTCCTGGTTAACCGTCTGGTTGGCGCCGCAATTTTTGAGCCGAGCGGGGCGATCCGCCGTGAGCAGCAGCAAGGGCTGACAGGAGCGGTCCGCCTCCACCGCAGCGGGCAGCAGGTTGGCCACCGCGGTGCCGGACGTGGTGACTACTGCCACGGCACGTCCATGGGCGGTCGCCATGCCGAGGGCCAGAAAGGCGGCGGACCGCTCGTCGATGGCCGTGACCAGCTGCAGCTTTGCCTGGGATGCCAGCACGCCCGCCGCTGTTGCCAGGGGGCCGGAACGGCTGCCAGGGCAGAGCACCAGCTGCTTCAGCCCCTGGAGACATAGAGCCTCAAGCAGCGTGAGAGCGGCCTGCAAATTGGCGCGAGCGATGGTCAGTGCAGCAGGCCAGGCTGGTGTGATCTTCGGTCAACGATGACCCAACCCACGACACCCGCTCCAGAAGAAGACAGCAAGGGCTTCTGGCGCAATCTGATTCTCTGGGCCCTGCTGGCGCTGCTGCTGCGCTGGTTGGTGGTGGAACCGCGCTGGATTCCCTCCGGCTCGATGCTGCCAACCCTGCAGCTGCAGGACCACATCCTGGTGGAGAAGGTGAGGCCCCGCCTGACCCGCAGCCTCCACAGCCATCTGCACCTGGGCGATGTGGTGGTGTTCGCCCCTCCCGAACAGCTCGTAGCCGCTGGCTATGACGCATCGGCTGCACTGATCAAACGGGTGGTGGGGCTGCCTGGCGATCAGCTGGACGTGCACGACGGCAGGCTGTTCCGCAACGGCGAACCGGCTGCGGAACCCTGGTTGGCGGAACCGATCAACTACGAGATGGCCCCGATCACCGTGCCGGCGGATCAGCTGTGGGTGATGGGAGACAACCGCAATGCCAGCCTCGATTCACACCTCTGGGGATCACTGCCGGAAACCAATGTTCTGGGCACGGCGGTGTGGCGGTATTGGCCGCTGCAGAGGTTCGGTCCGTTACGGATCACCGACAGCAGCGATGGCGGTTGATGCCAATGGCTTGCGTTAAGGTCATGTCCGTGATGTAGATCACAAACGAATGATTAACCCCGAGTTCCTTACAACTGACAGCAGTGATGGTCACGCGGGGAACAGCTTGATCCAGTACCTGCAGGAGCAGTCGCCAGACACGCTGCAGAGAGTCGCCAAATCAGCAAGCAACGATATTCAAGACATCATTCGCCACAACGTTCAAGGCTTGCTGGGAATGCTTCCTGGTGAGCACTTTGAGGTAAAAGTGACGGCCAACCGCGACAACCTCGCCAACATGCTGGCCTCGGCAATGATGACTGGTTACTTCCTGCGCCAGATGGAACAGCGCAAAGAGCTTGAAGAGACGTTGTTCGCAGACGAGCAGATGGCGATCGAGCCGGAAGACGAACTCAAGCTTTGATCACGGGCTGATAAGGCACCACGCCGAGATCGAGCAATTGCTGATCAATGGATCCAAGAAACTCCCAGTTCTCAGAACTTGGGGCCCAGTCCCGCTGTTCCAATGACGCGAGCAGGTGTTGCACGGTTTCGGACGTGAATGTGACCGGCGCGCTGTAGTGAGCCGGCACAAGCCAGCGCAGCTCAGCCTGACCGCTCAACTCCTGCAGCCATCGCAACAGAGCTTCTTTAGCTCTGGGCAACACCAACCGTTCAAGCACAGGGGCCACCTGCAACTTGGGCGCTTCTTCGCCGATCAAGCCATCGGCAGCCGCCTGCCAACCGGCCTTCCAGCGGAAGGGGTACAGGCCGAAGTGGGCTTTCAGGGAACGGAGCCCTGGCTTGAACGCATCCCGGAGCAACTCCGGCAGCTCTGGCACCTCCAGCGGTTCCGGCCTCAGGTAGGAGGCAAACAGCACCAGCCGGGCCCAGCCACGGCGGCGGGCTTCCGCTGAATCACTGAGGGGCTCATCGCCGCGTTCGCGGGCATGGAACAACAGCGGCGTTGGATCTAATTCAAACAGGGCCGGGGGTTCAGCACTGATGCCCACCAGGGCGTCGGTCACCAACAGAGTGCCTGAAGGGCAATGCAAACAAGAGACTTCCTGGAAACGGCCGACGCCAAGGTCGAGAGGTCCAAGGGAGAACCATTGGCAAACATCGCCATGGGGAAGGCCATCGTCGAACAACACCTTGGTGCGACGTGCCGGCACACCCAGCCAGGCCAGGGGCAACTGCACCGGGAAGCTCCACTGACCCGGACACACCCAGATGTCCGCATCCGGGAAGGCGCGGGCCAGGGGACCGAGGGGAAGTTTGTGCTCCAAACCAGAGGCGGTAGGCAGCACAATCGTGCGCACGGGGCCGTGTTGTTGTTCCAGCCCGGCGATGGCTTGGCGGACTTCACCGGTGGGCGGCAGAGGGTTCACCAGCATCAAGCCGCCGGGCACCTTGGCCACGGTGAGCCGCACCGGCACGGCTACGTAATACACCCCCTGCAGCTGCTCCAGGCTCCAGAGCTGGCCAGGGATCAGCTCACTGAACAGCGTGCGGCGACGGCCATAGGGGTAGAGCGGCAGCAGCGGCCAGAAACCCCAGCGCTGATCCGCAGGATTCACACCAGCTCCAGCCACCACACTTCCTATCAATGCAGTGATTCTGCAGAGGAATGGATCAGCCCAGGGGCAAACCACCCACTCCGGCCCAGAACAGCACCACTCTCCCGTTTGCCGCCAACCCACCAACGCCAACGGACCATCCCTCAGATGAGGGAGTGTTCAAGACGGAGCTCTCCCTCAAAGGGGGGACTCAACTCGGAGCAAAACGCCTTCCAACCTTTGCCGAAAAAAGCGGGAATCAGAACGAACGACTGCACCCAGGTTCCCATCAACGACCAGAATGCGTGCCAAAGGAAGGGGTCGAATTCAGCGGCGATTGGACCGCTTTGAGTGGATGTGTTTCGACGACAAATGCAACAGGTCGGATACATTGTCTTGCTCTTCCACCTTGGTGAGCGCTTTCACCAGAGTCAAGGTATCTTGCACATACATTTCACCATCTTGCTCCCATTTGATGCTCGACAATTCAGCGGGAGACATCAAGGAAACACATGATCTTTTAACTTAAAAAACGTGGTTTCGATGTGGCCGTTACCACCAAGCGATGTCACTTAAGACAATCAGAAGTTGGTTTGTTCAGATACAACTTCCTGCAAGGAGGTAATAAAAAAGCCTCAGCCGCATGGACTGAAGCCAGGTGATGGGGAACAAACAAAACATACCGGCCCTTAACCCACAATCAAGGGCTAAGGACACCACATCTGGCGGCTGGCGCAGCCTTGCCGAGGCACTTAACACCACTGACCACCAGCTGGTAACCCGAAAAGGTCAGTGCCAACCGAACCAAGAGCAACAGGTGCCAAGACGGATCGTCAACAACGCCAGAACGCCAACCGCTGCAGTCACAAAAGGCACCCCAATCAGCTGCTGACGGCGCTTCTCACTCCTGGCCTCGACCGATTGACTGCCGTTCAACGGAAAAATCCAGACGAGCAAACTCAAGCGTTTTCAGTAACTTGCGCTACAAAGACAAGAGTTTTGCCGGCGATGCCGCGGCGGCTGCGTGCGCTGAGTTGGGTGCGCGATCTGAGATGACGGTGACGGCGACAGGGCCTCTCATACAAATCGGCGCTGTTTTTCCACGAGCGCGGGTAGGGCCAGCTGCGTTTGACTGCAGGCGAATTGGTTGTTCTGCAACACCACCAGGCGTGGAGCCACAGAGCGGTCATGCCACAGATCAAACCAGTCATGGCTGCATGATGAAACCCATCGGGGCGGCGTCAAGCGCAGGCCAGCAACCTAAGCAACGCTGAGTCATCCCCCCGCAGCTCTGCGTGAATGAGTGATACGGCCTGTTGCCAAGTGCCCTTGGGCCAATGCAGAACGGGTGCATCGGATCAGCAGCCATGGCCAAGCGTCGCTTTCTCGAAAAGCAACCGCTCACCGAAGCGGAAGGACTGACCGCGCTGATCATGATGGGGGTGGGGCTCACCCTGGGTGGCATCAGCGTGACCATCCTGATGGCGCTGAATGCCTCAGCCGCGGGGTCTTGGCAGGAACTCTGGCTTTCAGGTCAACTGAATTTCTGAGCTCAGGCCAACCAAGGCCAACGGATCCCGAAAGCCTCTAGGCGGCCCATCACGAGTTTGTTGAGGGCCCGGCCCAACAGCACCTGGGGTTCTTCCGGACGGATCGGACGCACGGGATGCTCTGGGCAGGTCGCAGCATTCGCCCCTCTCACCACCCCACTGCGCATCAAGGCATTGGCCGCCTCGAGGCCGCAGACGTAGGCCCGTTCCTGGCACAGGCCCTTGGCACCGTGCTCGCGATCGCCCATTCGCACCCAGTCGCCAGCACAGACCACAGACGGAAGTGCTGTCTGCAGCGGCGGCCGTTGGTTGAAACTGCCGGGGGAGAAAAACGACACCGAGCCCGGGTAACGCCGCACCTCAAACTCCAGCACCTGGGCAAGCCGGAAGGCCGGCACCGCCTGGGGCAACAGCTCATTCAGCAGGGTGTCGACGATCTCCTGAGCACTCAAGGCTGCGATTGCCGTGGCGTTGTAGAAGTCGCTGGCTACCACGGATCCCTGGGGCTCGCTGCCGCCCCAGAGCGCATCAAGATCCACGTGCTGCAGCTGGTCGAGCATGAAAAAAGTGGCGCCCGAGCCCTGTAAGGCGTCAAAGCGCGAGAAGACATTGGCGGGATCTGCGACCGCGATGGTGCGATCCAGCCACAACCGCACCGAGACCACATCAATCGCACCCAAACCGCCAGCAGCCGCCAGCTCCGGCAGCGCATCACTGCAACGCGGCGACTCCGCCATCAGGGCATGCATGCCATTGGCACCGACAGCCAGCACAACCGCATCAATATCATCGACAACACTGGAGCGGCCTGTTGCTTTGCAGCGGACCTCCACCGACCGAATCTCATCGCGTAGCTGATCAAAATTCAGGCGCGTGGCCAATGTTCCACCCAGAACAGTGAGCAAACCGGAGTCGAGCAGGCGTTCCGCCAGGGGAGCGATCAGCTGCTCGGCGATGCTGCCGGAACGAATCCAGCGCACATCAAAGGAGTCTTGATGCGCCAAGGCGTAGTAGTAGAGCAGCTCCATGGTGACGGCTGCCGATAATTCCTCAGGTGGCTTGAACAGACCCACCAAAAGAATCGGACGCAAGAATTCGTCGATCATCCGCTCCGTGATTCCAAGTTGGCGGAAGAGGGTCAACGCATCGATGGCGTCGTAACGCCGGAAGGTCTCCTCGTTGCGGTTCAGATCAAGCATCGCCACCAAAAGGCCGGCAATGCTCAGGCGATCGGCAACAGGCAGGCGCTTGAAGTTCTTGATCGTTGCCATGGCCTGCCCCAGGGGGCTGGGCAACTGCAACCCGTCACCGAAAACCGGGGCAGAGGCCTCCAGACCAGCGGGAGACCAGAAGGCGCTGGTGGTGAATTCAGTGAACACATCGGTGAGCCCAAGCTCATCGGTCAGCGAATTGATGTTGGGGTAATCCCTCCAAAAGCCCCGGGTGCCCGCTTCGAAGGGTTTACCGCTGGCGGTGCGCATCGGCGTCCTCCCCGTGGGATCCGACATCCCATCGACCAGGGTGACGCGAACACCGGCTTCGCAGAGGGCTTTGGCTGCACCCCAGCCGGCCCAGCCAGCGCCGATCACCATCACGTGGGAGCAATCCACGCTGGCGACCTTGGCTTGATCAGGCATCAACCTTTCAGACTCATTCGTTGTTTGGGGGTTTGATCAACTCACCGGTCTGCAACGACACCAAGGCGAAGCTGCCCACAAAGATCACCGCGACCAGAGCGAGGAAGACCGCTGTGAGATTGCTGATCTCAAGCTCCCCGAGCATGAAGGCAAACAAGGTCTTAATCAAAAGCAGCAAGAGCCTTTGAACTTAAACGGACTCGTCGTTGTTCAGATTGCCAAGCACCACGCCGGCCATCGACAAACCCATGGCAAGCATCACAACAGCTTCGATCATTCGGCTTTAGTGGGAATGCTCGGCGTCTTGATCAGAACCGCCGCAGCGGAAGGATTCACCGTCGCCTGGCCAGAAGAAGCGGATTGCGCCTGAGGCTGCCAGGTGGATGCGGCTGAGCAACGGGTGGGGTTTTTTAACCAAGAACTGCGTCCCATCAACCTTCAATCACCTTTCCCAATTTTTGCGGCTGAAGCTCAGAAGATCTGTCTGATTGGCGACCGACGCCAGAAGTGAGCTGTTTCGTGATCAAGCACTGATGGCGTTAGGCGTTTCTGCCAACAAGCGATCACGGATCTGGACAGCGGCCTGGCAATAGGAAGCCCAGCCCCCCATGCGCCGCAGATCGGCACGGCCACGATCATCGACGGCATTCGACACACAAACACCCTCCACCTCTGCTTTTTCAAACGCCGCCAACAAGGGGATTTCCGCCTGCATCACATCCACATCAAAACCCTCCAAAATTTGACGTGCTTCCTGCGCAAGCCGTTGTTTTCGGCTGTCCACCTTCACCAACAACGCGGCATGCATAGTGTCCATCTGCCTAAGGATTGAGGAGAGTTCAATCGTGAGCTCAACCGATCTCGCCTGCGGCGTGGTGGGCAGCAAAACAAGATCTGCTCCGGCCGAAAGATTCTTGAGTTCATCCTCGTGGCTGCTGGCCTGCCCATCGGTGATGATCACTTGGGCATGTCGGGTGGCCTTTGCTGCAGCCTCAACAGGCACCACCTCAAACGGAAGCATCCCCCGGGCTGCGTAGGCGGTTGCCGAGCGGTTGCGATCCGCATCAACAACACACACCGACAGGCCCTGCTGAGCCCAAACACAAGCCAAATGAATGCTGGTGCAGGTTTTCGCCACACCACCTTTCTGGCCAAAAACAGTCAAAAACATGGCTGTGTCTTAAATGCGCGGAATGATCGCGTCGTTGGGGAAAAACTCTTCAAATACACAGATGCGGTCGGCCCAACGGGCCTCCACTTCCAAGCGCATCAAGCGATTGCGCACCCACATCAAGGTGTCGACATCAATGGGTTTATGGAACTTATGCTGCTGCGCCTTCACCCAATCATCCTTGCTCTGAGAGCTGTTCATGACCGCGAAAACTAACCTGCCCACACCGTACGGATGGCGTCCTTCGGCGCCATGAGCTTCACACTGAGTAAGCATCAAGGATCACTTAATCGCAGCAGAACTGTTCAGTAGAACAACGAATTAATGGAAGCTTTGAGTCCGATCCAGAGCGATCAGCGCAAAAACCTCGTGATCGGTAGCCGATCCATCATTCCGACCAATCAAGCGGCGACAGAATCAAATCAATTCACCTTCAGCTGTGATGACCCAGAAAGCACCACAACTCAAGCCACGCCCGGTGCACACACCACCCAAAAGCGCTTGAAGCACTTGAAGGCCGGAATCAAACAATCTGAGCCAACAGAATTCTTGTTCTTAAAAGCACAATCGACACGTGGATTGTCGCCACCCCTACAAAAAATTTGTAGCAACTGCTACGCAATCACGTTCACTGCGTTTTCGGCGAGGCGCAGTTTGACTCAGGCCATGGAACGGGGACCTGAGGTTGCTTCGAGGAACCCATCATGACCCTTACCTATCGCGGCCAGAAGTACAACCAGAACAACGCTGCTGCATCCAACGTTCAGCGCCAAGTTCTTGTTTATTGCGGTAAGAAAGTCGCCCGATGACATCAGCATGACGACCTCTTGCAAGCCCCGCCTCGGCGGGGCTTTTTCATGGCTCATTTGCCTTCAGGATCTGGCTGTTTTTCCTTCCAACGTTCAAACCAAACTGCGACGGCGAGGGACACTCCCACGGCAAAGCCAGAACCAATCAGCACCACACCAACTTCCACCGGCATCAACACCACCTGTTGCTGTCCTAGATCATCGGACAAGACCGATCAACACGGCAAAGGCCGCGTTATCGAACCAAGGCCTTACTGAACCAACGACTGATACGCCTCATTGACGCGTCGAAACGCCTCAGCAGAACCACCGAGATCGGGATGGTGCTGCTTCACCAGTTTTCGATGCGCCTGCTTGATCTCAGCGAGGGACGCGTTGGCATCCAAGCCCAACACCCTTAAAGCTGCACTGCGTGGATCACGGGCATAGCCATCATCCTGACGATCCGTTTGACGTTGGTCCGTTCGGGTGCGGCGACCCTGCCGTCTGGAACCTGATTGATCCTGATGCTGACGCAGCTGCTCCACCACACGCTTTGGATCCTCATCCAGCCATTCACTGGCGCGAACCCCAAACACGGCAAACGCCGCCAGAACGGCCGTTGTTTGCTTATTCGGCTTGGGTCCCACCGCCGCCATGAGATCTGTTCCAAGCCCTCGAACCAACCGATCCAACCGCTGTTCAAGGTTTAAGTGGGCAGGGAAACCGCTGCGGTTGAGCTGCTCAATCAACAGCTCCAATCCGCGCTGACGCAGTGCCGTCCATCCCGGCTGCTGAGCGAGGGCCTGCCCCCAGGCCCGCACCTGTTGGCCGCTGATACGCGGTGGAGCTTGTGCCGATGGCTCACTCCAGGGACGATGGGATCTGGGCTCCGTACGAATGCGTTGGCGTTGCTGACGTTGCAGTCGCTCCAACTCACGGTTGAGCCGCAACACCTCGCGACGCAAAGCGTCGTTCTCCGCCAGCAACGCCTCAACATTGCTGGTGACCCGTTGTTCAGGGCGTCCGCCTGACCACTGACGCGGATCAAAGCCCAAAGCATGTCTCCTGTCTCACCACGGCAATAACTCACCATTGGCATGCCAGAAGCTGCCGCTGGTGGCCATGGTCAAGCCATCGATCCGTGCCAGCAGACCCTTCACCGACTGCTCGGGGGGGATCCCGCTGGGATTGAAGCGAATCATGCGGGTGCGAACCAATCCGGGATGCAAAATCGCCACAGCGATACCCCGCGATTCCAGATCAATCGCCAACGATTTTCCGGCCATGTTGAGGGCCACTTTCGACATCCGATAGCCATAGGAACCTCCCGAGCTGTTGTCGTCGATGGAGCCCATGCGGCTGGTCATCAGCACCAACTTGGCTCCGCTGGGCATCTGATCCACCAACGCCCTGGCCAGCATCAAGGGCGCAAGGGCATTCACCTCAAACTGGCGGCAAATCCCGGAGGGATCCAAATCCATCAGGCCCATCGACTGCAAAATCCCGGCATTGAGGATGACGCCATCGAGAGGCAAACCATCCAGACGCTGCACCAAGTCATCAATGGCTTGGCTGTCGCTCAACTCAAGGCCGGCTTCCACCCGCACCCCCAGGCACTCCAGTTCATCACTGGTTTGACGGCAAACGGCCACCACGTCATCGCCACGGGCCTTTAGCTGCCTGCAGTATTCCAAGCCGATCCCACGGTTTGCGCCGGTGACCAGAAACGTCGCCATCGGGAGGGTTCAACAACCGCCATCTTGCCGGCTCTTGCGTCGGTCCCCTGAAGCGATCACGCCAGAAAATCCCCCTCGACACCGTACTGATGCAAACACTGTTTCACCGTGAGCACTGAGACCGCGCTGCCGGTCTCTGCATCCACCAGCAGATAGGGGCAGCCTCGGAGCACGCAACGTCGCCTTGCGTCGATGTAGGCATCAAAAGCGTTGGCATGGGAACACTCCTCCACCCAACCTTCACTGCTGAGATACCGCGTGAGGATCATGCCCACAGGCGCATGGGCCACCGGTTATGGCTCAGGACATTTCACATCCAAGAAAGAGCCTTGAAGTCTTCGGGATCGCAACGGCTCGGGAAAAGCCGAAGCAAGGCAGATCAATGGGGTTCAGCTGATCCCTGCACAACGGTGACCACCTGATTCCAGGTGGCATGCACCACGCGATAGGTCTTCAACGTGGCGCGCGATTTGGTGCGGGCATTCACAAAGGCTTTGAACTCCGTTTTAAAGCAGATCTCCTGGATCCACTGCCCTCCTGTATCAAGCCTCTCGATGCAGTACATCAGAGATCTAGCGGTTAAAAACATCACAACCGCAAAACATTTGCTGAGCACAAAATCGAAAGGTGCTTTTCGGGATCAAGCAAAAAAAAGCCCCCGCGCTTAGCGGAGGCTCGGGTGGTGTGAGGAGTCGACGATTTTGGAACTGCCGACCTTGATTTCATAGCTCGATTTCAGATCAGCAGCGTTCCAAGCCACAAAGCTTTATCCGCTACAGATAAAGAACACTGGCGCGACAACGCCGGAGCGCATCACGCACAGCCTCCAGCCTCGTTTCGTCCGGCCGATGCAGCCCTGCAGGCACCACCATCTCGTCGTCCGCATCCAGATGAACCCGTGCCGAGAACCAGGTGCCAGGTCCTGGCACAGATGCACGGCAGATCGGATCCTGGTTTGCGTCCAAACGTCGCTCGATCAACCAACCCTCCACCCGATCCAAGGGCTGAAACGAAGTGGTGGCAGAGGCGACAGGCGCCATCAGGGTGAGCAGCAACAAACGCAGGGCCTGCATCAAAAGCTGGGGCGAGCGAAGCGCACCCATCGTCACAGAGAACACCGGTTCAACCGCGCCGTTGCGTTAGAAGAGCTACGTCGCGGAGCCGTCGATGCCTTTATTTCGCTGTGAAGGGTGCTCCATGCGCATCGAGCGCTCGATGGCGGCGTACTGGCGCAACAATGGGAAATTGCTGTGTTCTTCGTGTCTCGACCGCCAGGAGATGCCTCTGAAAAGGGCCAAAAGCGACCGAAAGCAAGGTTCTTCCGAATTCAGTGCCAACAGCAACAAAAGCTGACTCCAGCTGTGGGAATGATGACTCTGTCCTCCCCTCCCCCTGATCCATGGGTTTCCTTGCCGTTGCCGGATGCATGCTCCTGGCTTCCGCCATGTCTGCTGCACTCACCACCAAGCCTTCCAAAGCCTGAGCGTTCGAAACTCCGGCACAAAGCTGAACAAAAACCGGGCCTGCCCCGGTTTTTGTATGGCGGTGAGCAATTAGCCAACGGGATATTCTCCCGCAAAAGAGATTTAGAACTGCAAATTAGATGTGCATGCCGCCCCCCCGCGGCTGTAGATCCTTGATTTACTGAGCGAATGCCATGGAGAGCATCAGTCGCATCTGCGCCACCTCCAAGGGCACAACCATTGATGCCTTGGGCCAGGGCCGCTACCGCGTCTGCAACCGACATGCGGTGTGCTCTGACGTTGAAGGTCTTTGGCAGGCCTACGAAATTTTGCGGCGTCAGGAGCAATCCTTAAATTGATCGTTGCGGACAGGAACAAGTATCAACACCTACAGCAGCTGAGTGTTCGATAAGTAACAGTTAATGAATCCCGGTGAGGGATAATGCGTCGACTCCGGGAGGGCCCAGGGAACCCTCCTTTTTTATGGAGCGTTTTCAGAAACCCAACGTTCCTGCACTGTCCACCCCGAACTCCAGGTAAAGGCAGCGGGCATCCTCAGCCCGGCCGCAGTCAATCAGGTGTTGAACTCGTTCGCGCCACCACTGCGACACACCAGAACTCAACTCTTTGTTGGGCAGACCACCGAAGGATTCACTCACAGCAATCATTCGCGCTGAGCAAACGCTACGCAAGATGATTGACAACGCGAATTTGCTTGTTACCTGCTGTTAGCAGCTGTTGTTACCCAAAGGTGTTGCCGTTCCAACCCCAACAGCTGGCCTGTACATCGTCAAAACCGATGTACACCCGGTTGGCAGGGATTCCTGTGCGTGCCTGGATCAGTTCACAGAATGCGGCCGTCATCGCGGGCGGACGCAGGGCACCGATCGACTTCACCTCCACGTAGGCACAGGGCTCATGACTTCCGGCGAAGGTCATCGGCACGCCCGTCTCCAGGAGCGTCATCACGTAGGCCTCCGGCTTGCCCGTCTGGTTGGCCAACTCAGACGAAAGCTCCTCTAGCAACCCCGATCCGTCCTTCAGCGCTGAAAGCGACGTGCGCACATTGATCAGAGGCATCGGCTTAAGAATTCTGGCACAAGATTGGCACTCTCAAGCCATGAGTGCCAAGCCCTAGCTGTCGATCAAATTGAAATATTTTCAAAAGCAAAGACCATCAACCTGAACAATTCGAACAGAGAAAGGCTCATAAATTTCAGACAAAGTGATCAGCTCAATGATCCTTCTTCACTTCTTTGGCCTTGGAGACATTCTGCGTCGCTTTGAACTCGAGCAGATCACAGGTCTCACAATCATGGGATTCAGGCCACTGAGCCTGGATGAATTGATTCACTGGTCGCAAAACATGGCCGACCAGCACCACTGGGATGGGGAGGCGATTCGTCACGACGTGATGAGCACCTGGCTTGATCAAGCCGAAGACATCACCCGTTGGAGGTATCGGTTGGATCAGGCCCCTGCTGAGGTTGAACTCCTGGCTGGCCTTGGCGATCAGCACACCTGGCGTGATCATTGGGAAGGCATGCTGCGCCAAACACCGCGTGCCGGCTGGTCATAACAAGCGGAGTGCAATGACAGGTTGTCCACCGATCAGCGGACGCGAAGCGGACATCGCCGCTGTGATGCTGACTCCGCGTAACGTCTGGGCCAACAGCGCGATCGACCTTCAACAACTGCGTTCCGGCTTTGCCTGTGCTCTTCACATGCACCAACCAACGGTGCCGGCGGGGGCGAACAACAGCTTGATCTCCCATCTTCAGTACATGCTGGATCACCCCAACGAGGGTGATAACCACAACGCAGAGCCATTCGCCCACTGCTATCGGCGTCTTGCCGGCCTGCTGCCTGAACTTATCAACGAAGGCTGCAGCCCAAGAATCATGCTCGACTACTCGGGCAATCTGCTTTGGGGAATCGAGCAGATGGGGCGCGGCGACATTGGCGATGCACTCCACTACCTCGCCTGTGATCCTTTGATGCAGGGGCATGTGGAGTGGCTTGGAACCTTCTGGAGCCATGCCGTGGCTCCATCCACACCCATCCCAGACCTGGAACTGCAAATCAGCGCCTGGCAACAGCAGTTCGCGGCCTGTTTTGGCAGCGCTGCCCTAGAGCGAGTCAAAGGGTTTTCTCCACCGGAGATGGCGCTACCCAACCATCCCGACACCCTGTTTGAATTCATCAAAGCCTTGAAGCAAGCGGGGTATCAGTGGCTTCTGGTGCAGGAGCACAGCGTTGAACGCATGGACGGCAGTCCACTCCTGCGCAGTCAATGCTTCATTCCCAATCAACTTCTCGCCAGGAATAGTCGAGGCGAGGAGATCAGCATGACGGCACTGATTAAAACCCAGGGGTCTGACACCAAACTTGTGGGCCAGATGCAGCCTTATTACGAGGCATTGGGTTGCGAACGGCAACGTCTTGGTGACGTTGAGCTGCCATCCCTGGTGAGCCAGATAGCCGACGGAGAAAACGGTGGGGTAATGATGAATGAATTCCCAGAGGCGTTCCGGCAGGCCAATCGCCACATCCGTGACAACCCCAACGGCACCGTGGCCATCAACGGCAGTGAATACCTTGAGGCCCTAGAGCGCAACGGAGTGAATCACCACCACTTCCCCACCATCCAGGCCATGCAACAACATCGCCTTTGGCATGAACTTGACAACAACTCCTCAACCGAAGGGATGGAAGAGACCATCAGCAAACTACGGGCGAACGACACCAGCTTCAGCATGGAGGGTGCGTCCTGGACCAACGACCTGAACTGGATTGAGGGTTACGCCAATGTGCTCGGCCCGATGAATCAGCTCAGCGCTCAGTTTCATGCGCTGTTCGACCCCTCAGTCGCCGCAGACCCCACCACCACCGCTACCCGGGCTTATCAGGAAGCGTTGCTGCATGTGCTGTTACTGGAAACCAGTTGTTTTCGGTACTGGGGACAAGGAACCTGGACCGAGTATGCCCACGAGATCCATCGCCGCGGAGAGGAGCTGCTGAATCAAAGGACGGCAACGACTCCTGCCAGCCGAGAGATGCTTTACAGAGCGTTACATTAGTGTAACGTGATGGGAGCAGATCGCACCTGATGGGTGATTACACAACCGCAATCATCGCCATGGTGGGCATTGGCATTGTTTTGACGGCTGCAGTGGTGTTTGCCCTGATGCGACCTAGTGACATGCCACCTATCGACGAGAACCGCAATTGAGCATGGGAATTGTTACTGAACTGCTGATCGCTGCCACGGAAATCGGAATTGCCCTTCTGGTTGCAGTTTCCCTGCCCGTCGCTGAATCTCAGAACTGATTTCGAATCAACCAATACTTTTCAAGCGAAATTCCGTGTAGATCGAATCGGCATCGCGCTCACGATCGAGCTCCTGCAAGTCCTTGCATCGCGCTTGCATCCAGTACACCGTTTCCCTCCAAATTTCCAGATGAAAACGGCGCTCGAGATTTTGTCCAGAACCGTCCAAAGCTCTACCTGCGTCACCCACAGAATCTAGGCAATACAGATCGGCATCGCTTTGGGTACCAACATTTAGCGACCGTAGTTTGCATAACATCACGATGGCAAGAACGAGGATCAATGTTCTTACATCCAAACCAAGTACGTGACAGCACACATCGGCAATGAACCGTGCCCGTTGTCACGACAACACAGGATCGAGTCAATACCTTTAGTTAAATCTGCCGACTTCACCATGGAGCCCATCGCTCTCACACTTGGCCAACAGTTCGACATCGAACAGCGCAGTCGTGATATCAATTCAATGACCGACGTTAAACAGCTCCAGGAGATCAGCAAAGATCTGCTTTTAGCTTGGCAACAGGAGATTGCCCGCTCACGGGCAGCAGCAAGCCCACACCAGAAATAACGCTTCGTTACAATTGGTTGACATGCTCGTGAGTCATGAACCTCAGCTTGCCTCAGAAGTTCGAAGCTGAAGCGATCAAGCGGTCCATCGACGACACGGACGATCTCGACCAGTTGAAGGCTCTGGCACGGGAGCTCGCAGACCTCTACGTGCGTCAGAGAGCTGCAACAGCCTGGGTGATCGCCGAGAAATAAGCCTCATACCTTGCTGTCGTTTCGCCAGCGACGCTCCAAGCGTTGTCGGACTTCGTCAACGGATTGCTCACGGGAAAGAGCTGTTTTGTCGCGATAGGGGCGCGTGATCGACCAAAACTTCAAGGCAGACGCCAGCGCCACCACCAACCATGCGAGCACAATCCAACCCGGATTCGTCATCGTTGCCCAGCAATGCGCTCCATGATGGCGAAAGGGACGCGAGTCTTGCCTGCATGTCCCCTCATCAGCGCAACCGTGGATCCTGAGGTGCGCCAGTTCGTGATCAGCCAGTTGGTGGTGATCGCGCTACCGGTTGGAACCCTGTTCGGCATCTGGCTTTGGATGCTGAACTGGGGCGGTCGTCACCGCAGAGACCAGTGACCTTCCTTGCCGGCCTACTGGCCCCCGTGTTGATGCTCTTCCATCTTGCAGGCCCCGTCCCTGCGGATCTCGGCGTGCGCAACGGGGTGTTGCGCGACTGCTCGACAACAGCTCACTGCTCCAGCCAAACCTGGGAGAGCTCCAACCCGATGGCTGACTTCAGCAAGCTGAATGGGTTGGTGCAGGAGTCGCCGCGGACGGTTGTGATTGATCAAACCGAGACCTACCTGCATGCCGAGGCCAGCAGCGCTTTCTTTGGCTTTGTGGATGACCTGGAGCTGTTCGCTGATCGCGACAACAACCGGATCCAGGCACGGTCCGAGTCACGCCTCGGCGACTCGGATCTTGGTGTGAACGCCGCACGATTGGCGGCGTTGCGGGCGGGGCTGGAGAGCTGAAGTTCGCTTAAACCTTGGCGCGACGAAGTTTGCTCAGATCGGTGATCATTTCCTTGATGCCAGCCACGAAACCGATGGCGGCCAAGGCCACAATGCTCACGATGATCACCGTGTCGAGCAGCGAGCGAGGATCGATCCAATCGGGCATGGCATGAACCGTGGGCTGATCTCGTATTAGCCAGAGCCGGATAAAATCCCAGTACGTAGCGCGAACGTTCAACACAAATCGTCAGACATGCACGACATCATTTGCCCACACTGCAATACCGCCTTCAAGGTGGATGAGGCCGGGTATGCCGACATCCTCAAACAGGTGAGGGATCGTGAATTTGAGCAGCAACTGAACAAGCGACTTGCCCTCGCCGAACAGGACAAACGCAATGCCATCGAGTTGGCCGTTGCCAAAAAAGACAGGGAAATGCAAACGCTTGAGGCCCAACTCAAGCAAAGTGCAATGCATCAGGAACTGGCGATTAAAGATGCGGTGAATAAAGCGGAGAAGCAGCGCGATCGCATTGCCGCTGAGCTCCAGCAGATTCGTGAGCAGCAGGCCACAGAACTACGCCTGGCTGAAACCAAATTCGCCAAAGAAATGCAGGCGATGACGCTGCAAAAAGACAGTGAAGTGAGGGATTTGCAGGCGAAGCTCCAGGCTGGGGCCATGCAGCGTCAGCTGGCCGTGAATGAAGCGGTCAGTTCCGTTGAAAAACAACGGGATGCACTTCAAAGCGGCTTGAAGGAAGCGGAACTGAAGCATCAACTTGAATCTCAATCACTGAAAGATCGCTACGAAGCCCAGCTCAGTGATCGGGACAAAGCCATTGAACGCTTACGCGACATGAAGGCGCGGCTTTCCACCAAAATGGTGGGAGAAACCCTCGAGCAACACTGCGAAACCGAATTCAACAGGATTCGTGCAGCGGCTTTCCCCAAGGCCTATTTCGAAAAAGACAACGACGCGCGCAGTGGAAGCAAGGGTGACTACATCTTCCGCGACCAGGACGAACACAACAACGAAATCATCTCGATCATGTTTGAGATGAAGAACGAGGCTGACACAACAGCCACCAAAAAGAAAAACGAAGACTTCCTCAAGGAGCTAAATAAAGATAGGAACGAAAAAAATTGCGAGTATGCGGTGCTCGTCTCCCTGCTGGAGCCTGAAAATGAGCTTTACAATTCAGGAATCGTTGATGTGTCTCATCGCTTCCCGAAGGCCTACATCATTCGCCCACAATTCTTTATCCCGTTCATCACATTGCTCCGCAATGCAGCCATGAAGTCTCTGGAATACAAGGCTGAACTGGCTCTGGTGAGGGCGCAGAACATTGATGTCACCAATTTCGAGAACGACCTCGAAACCTTCAAAACAGCCTTCTCACGCAACTACGACCTCGCCTCCAGACGCTTCCAAACAGCAATCGATGAGATCGATAAGTCGATCGATCACCTCCAAAAAACAAAGGATGCCCTGATGGGTGCTGATCGAAACCTGAGGCTTGCCAATGACAAGGCACAGGATGTGACCGTTAAAAAGTTGACCCGACGCAATCCAACGATGGCAGCCAAGTTTGCTGACTTGAACAACGCTCCTGATCAGAAATCGGCCTGAGCCATGCCCTCCAGTCCACGCAACCGCATTGGCGAGGTTTACGGCAAACTCACCGTGGTGCGCTCATCCGAACGGCGAACCAAAGCAGGAAACGCTTTTTGGTGGTGCCGCTGCAGCTGCGGGGCCGAGCGGGAAGTGCCCAGCGACAAGTTGTCGCTGAACACGGCTCGCCGCAAGCCCACCGTGAATGCCTGTGAAACCTGTTCCCGCGAACTTCAAATTGAAGGGGTTTATCGCAAAAACGATCGGGAGGAAAAACAACGACGCCAAGCAGCGCTGGAAGCAAGATCACAGCTGAAGGGTCAAGTGCCTGATCGCTGGCTTTCCCTGCCGCTCACCGATGCTCACGCACGAGAACTGGGACAAAAACTCTTCTTCCGCGGCACAACTTGCCTGCGTGGACACCTCGCGCCCTACCGCATCAACGGCGGTTGTCAGGCTTGTTCCGGTCAGACCCCATCCGCGGCAAATTCGCCATCAACCAAGCCCAAAGGGTCATAACAGCGGCACCAAAGGCCATCATCGCCAGGAGCTTGGCTTCCATTCAGAGGAAATCGAAATCGTCTTCCGAATCACCGGAAAATGCATTCATAACGAGGGCAGAAAAGGGCACAAATACGGCCGCCATTACAAGTATTTCCACGGGCTTAAGAACAGCTGATTGAACCTAACGAGTTTGACTTTACAAAAAGTCATCAGCACTACCGTCCCGCTGAAGTGAGTTCAAATACTCATTTCTGATCCAGGCATAGGCATTTCACTCCGTTGTCAGCCCAGACGACCGAATCAGACTGAACTGAGTCGGACAACGACGATGCCAAAGGTGCTGAAGGCGGCCTCACAGACGATTCGCAATCTGCTCAAGCCGGCAACTCAACACAGCTTCTCCGAAGACCGGCTGCGCAACGACCGGCAGAGCTACATCGCGATGACGCGGGCACTGGTCGATGCCCAGCTCAAATGGCGTGATGCGGAGCTCAGCTCACGCCTCTGGAAAGACGTGGCCGACCGTGGCATGGATCGCGGCCGCCTGCTTCACCTCATCTACAGCGTTGACGCTCATCACGATGATCTAGCCCTGCAGAACGCCGATACGGCCTATCTGCAGCTGGTTGATCCCAGCGATCCCTGAGGCGGAACTGCTTTAGAGCTCAAACAGAGTGCCCAGCAGCGTGGCGGGATGGGTTGACTCCCCTGCCGTGCTGCGTTCGAGCTGAACGGCCATCACGCAGTGGGCCATAAATCGAACGGCCGAAAGAACAGCCAGACCAATGCACAGGGGGCAGTGCGTGAGGGTCAAGACAGGGGCCTGCCGGAGTGATGGACCCATCCCAAAGCAGAAGCCGGGACGCGCCACGATCTCTTCAACAAGCGTCATGCAAGAGACCTATCCCACCCCGGGCAGGTGGTGGGGGATGGGGTAGAGGGCGGCTGGTAAAGTTGTTGTTTATTGCTCTCTTTCGGGGAACGGATGAGTCAGGTCACAGTCGGCGAAAACGAAGGTATTGAATCCGCGTTGCGTCGCTTCAAGCGCTCCGTCGCCAAAGCCGGCATCTTTTCTGATCTGCGTCGGATCCGTCACCACGAGACCCCCGTTGAGAAATACAAGCGCAAGCTGAAGCAGCGTTCACGCAACCGTCGTCGCTGAGCTCGCACGACACGTCAGCTGCAAACGGGCCCTCGGGCCCGTTTTTTTGTGCCCATCCGTCGCTCTCTTCACGGTGCGCTCTGGTTTTCGCCAGACTTCATAAATGCTTAAGAAGACCAAGACCAGCCAATGGTGTTGATCAATCCTTTTTGCCCGATCTGTGCGGCAAAAATTGCTGGCTTGAAGACCACCGTGGTCTTGTTGTTGGTGTTGTTGATGAAGTCGAAATTGCTGCGAATCAAGATGTCCCTCCTGGGATCTGTTCTTGGATTCGCCATGTTGGTGAGCTTCTTACTCACCACAGGCCTACTCACTGTGATCACTGGCGGAGCCATTGCTTACGCCGCCATGCAAAACCGGAGCAACTGAGCCATGCGCAATCGTCTTCCTTTCTTGAGCGGACTTGCATTGGCAACCCTCGGAGTTTCAGGTCTTGCCGGCGGTGGTTTGCTTTGGAATTTTCAGGGCCGCACCCTGGGGCTTGGCAGCACGGTTACGGCATTGGTTCTGCTGGGAATCAGCTTTGTTCTGCTTCGGCCAGAACCACGACTTTCACCCGTTGAAGTCCCTGATGCCAGCCAACCGCTCAAATTCAAGGCACCACAGGCATCCTTCCTCGGCCTGATGCTGGCAATCCTCGGCACCTTCGGCATGGCGGGTTCCGGGTTGCTGTGGAACTTTCAGGGTTTGGCCTTTGGACTCACCGGCACCCTCACGGCCGCTGTTGCTCTTTTGCTGAGTCTGGTTTTTCTGTGGCCCCTCGGCACCTCCAATGCCAAAACATCTCTCAAGACCGAGCCGGTGGAGACCACCGAAGCTGTTTCGGAGAGCGCAGCTCCCGCACAAACCACAGCAGAAGCCATTGCCGAATTGCTGGCAGCCGAACAGGAGCAGCGCCCAGAGCTGACGTTGGTGAATTTCGCTCCGTTGAACCTGTTGCCGGGACAAAGTGTGCCCACAAAGTATCGTCGCGCAGGCAGTTCTCTTGGTCGTTATCGCTCAATGGCTAACGACCTGTTCAAGAGCTGAAGTCTCTCCAGAGATTGCGAATCTGTCGGTGCCAGGGGGTGATGTTGAGATCAGGGCGCTGAACATTCGACCTGGGTTGATCAACACTGAATCCAGCCGCTTCCATCTCCCGTCGCAGCCGACGGGTGATTGGGATGAGCGCGATTGAAAGCACCAGGGCTGCGAGAAGCAGAAAGGGGAGCAACGACACCAGCCAAATGGTGGCCATCACGGTGATTGCACCTGCCATGACCGTCTTCAGCCATCGCGGCAGGGTTCTGCTCTGTTGACCTGGAAGTTGCTTCATGGCTCAGGACAGTCCGTTCGCTCTTGAGAAAATTCGCTGGAGTTCACGTTGAAATGCTGTGGTGCTGAGGGGGTCCCCCAAGCGCCTGCGTTGGTTGCGCCGAAGCACAGCTCCAATCCAACAAACCTGCAGAACAATCAACAGCGAAGCAATGATCAGAACCGGAGATTCAAGATCATTCCACTGCATCTGAGTTCAGTAACTGGATTGGGGCAGGGTGAAGCCCGACTGCATATGACCAACATCAAGCATCACGTAGGTGAGCCAAATCAGCACTGCTGCAACGCCAGCCCCTGCTGCAACCTTTGCCAGAGAACGGCCAATCATCTCGAGCAGGCTGACCTCTTTCATCGCGTTGATCCAACTGTGCTGATTCTGACGCGTCTTTCACCCATACCGTCGCCAGCCATAAAAAAAGCCCCGCGATGGCGGGGCTTTTGAATCTGATCACGCTGGTGTTCAGCGGCTGGCCACGGCTTCTTCCAGAACAGCAACTTCGCCAGCGGCGAAATCCGTGTCTTCCGCAGCGGAAAACTGCATGTCGGGCTCAAGGCGGCGGGCGATGAGCTCGTCAATGGAAAAGACACCTGGGCCGCAGGCGAGAACGGCCACGGCAGCCGCGAAATAAAGGCCAAGAAGCTCCAAAAGATAGATGTTGAAGCCCGCTGTGACGATGGCGTGATAAATGGCGACGGAGATGGTCCCGGCGACTGCCAAGGCTCCCATCCGCGTCAGCAAGCCAGTAATCAACAGCCAGCTGCCGATCACCTCCGAGAACGCTGCGACGTAGGAGAGAAGGATCGGGAAGGGCAGATGCAGAGGGCGAACGAATGCATCTGCAAAATTCTCGATATTGGCGAGCTTTTCGTAACCGTGGTGAATCAGCAGCGCGCCGGTGAACACCCGAAGCAGGAGCAGACCGAGATCGCCAGCAATGGGGCGGGTCAGAATGGCGCGAATCACCACAGAACACATCGACTACACACAACTTAAATAAGTTGCGTGTAGCAACGCGGCTTCGCGCCAGGGCGGAGCAAGGAATGGGTACTTCTACTCAGTCGTCGTAGACCAGGCACTCGGGCTCATCGGGGTTCTGCTCGCAGAACAGCTCAAGGGGTGAGGGGTCATGGGGATCATCAGGAAATTCCTTCTTGTGATCCAACAGCCACTGCAGCTCCTCCGTTAGATGA
This sequence comes from Synechococcus sp., assembly GCA_047285305.1. Lineage (GTDB taxonomy): Bacteria > Cyanobacteriota > Cyanobacteriia > PCC-6307 > Cyanobiaceae > Parasynechococcus. Next base: position 1,329,394 of record JBJBDL010000003.1, on the reverse strand, counting down.
CGCACCTTGCCTTCGTTGTGCTCAGACAGGGCCTTAAGGAACTCCTCCTGGTCCTTCTGAATGTGCTCGTCAATCGTTTTCATGACTGAAACTGTCATCTGGCTGACATTCGGTTGTTAGCGAAGACCACCCCGATCGATCAGTCGGTAGATCTACCTTTGTGGCCGAAACCACACAACAGATCTGCTCCGGGCCCCATCACGTCCTGTGACACCACAGTGGCCATTGGACGATGGCCGCAGGAAAGTCGGGTTGGCTGATGTTGAGTGGATGCAATTTTCCGAACGCAGCGTTCTGACGGGGCTGCTTGTCTTCGCCGTAGGCGTTGTGGTGGGAATCGGAATTGGCTCAGCCACTGCTGTTGCCGCCCTAACCCAAGGCGCACCTGACGTTCTGCAGAGTTGGTCGGGGGTGGTTGCCCTGCCGTGAAGGTTGACGGGACAGCCTTTCCCGCCTATCAGAAGCGCAGATCGGATGAGTCGCGCGATGCTGTCAGATGAGCGGCAGATTTTTAGCCGTGACAAAAAGCCCCTGCGCCAATTACTGAAACGGCTTCAACGCTTTTTGTTCGGATAATCAACGCGTTCCAACACTGATATTCCCTGCGCCAATCAACTGTTCAAGCCGTGCAGTGAGTTTCTGTTCGGTTCGATCAAATTGCTCCTGATGGCCGGCCACATAGGCAAGCTCTTCACTGGTGATCACCTGGTGGGTGACTGCATCAAGGTAGATCTGAACCAGGGACATCCACATCGGCATCAACCGGCGGCCATCCTGGCAACACTGGAACGCAAACGGTGAATCGGGCCACGCGGAACTGAGCTATGGATCGAGAGACCGTTCAGAGCCTGATCAAGCAATGCAGCTTGGGGCTGTTCGATCTGGCCTGTGCCGTCAGCGGACACCCAAGCTGGGATCTCAATCTGCCTGTGGGAGTGATCGATGCACGACGCACCAAACCAAAGCTGATGGTGAGTACCATCGGCACGATCAACTCAACCCTGAAGGCCTCATCCACCATTGCCCACCCGTTGATGGTGCGCCTGTTCGAACGGTTCGAAGACGTGGGCCTGGAACAGGCGCTGACGGAAATGAAAAGTGGTGAGGATAGGGAAGCGTTCTGCGAGGTCTGGCAGGCCTACAAAGATGAACGCCGTTGTGGTGATGCCCCGATGTGGAGCATCGAAGACGCCACAGCGTTTGTGGTGCAGTCCCGCGAGGCTCACGCTGATCGTGAAGTGGCCTGTGTGGCCATTCTCCCGGGGGATCCCCACCGAATCATCACCTTTTCAGTTCCCATCGCCTTCCTGACACGAGATTGAGTGTGTCCGAACTGCTGATGCAAATCGCCCTGATGGGCATTGCCATTGGCGCCAATGCCCTCTCGGCTTTAGCGGGAGGGGGAGCAGGACTGGTGCAACTGCCCGCACTCATCCTTCTGGGGCTTCCTTTCTCCATGGCATTGGCAACCCACAAGGTGGCTAGTGTTGCGCTTGGCCTAGGAGCGAGTGGGCGTCATTGGCGTGCCAGCAGTCTCGACCTGAAACGCTCGGCGCTGGTGTTGGCTGCCGGTCTTCCAGGTGTGTTTGTGGGAGCCAGCATGGTTCTTGCGCTGCCCGATCAAGTGGCCACCACGAGCCTTGGGCTGCTGACCCTGGGGCTAGGGGTTTATTCGGCTCGGAAACCGGATCTGGGGACGACAGACCAGCCCTACCCGCTGACAGCCCACACCGTTGGGCTTGGTAGTTGCGGGCTGTTCATCATTGGCGTTCTCAACGGTTCCCTCACCTCAGGCACGGGGCTGTTCGTCACCCTGTGGCTGGTGCGCTGGTTTGGGCTGAGCTACACCAGAGCCGTTGCCCACACCCTGGTGCTGGTAGGCCTGGGGTGGAATGGCACCGGTGCACTGGTGCTGGGTTTGAGCGGTGAAATCCGTTGGGACTGGCTTCCACCGCTGGTTCTTGGTTCGCTGATCGGAGGCTTCCTGGGGGCCCACTACTCCCTGATGAAAGGAAGCCGCCTGGTCAAACAAGCCTTCGAGATCTTGGCGCTGCTGATGGGCGGATCACTCCTGATCCGCAGCCTCTGAATCAGCGTCTGCAAGGAAACGCCCCGAAAACCGCGTGGCCAACACCACTGTTGCAGCCCCGTAGGCGATGAACGTCACCGCCTGACCAGAGCTGGCAGTTTCGTAGACCTCACCCGTCAGCAACATCCAATCCATCAAGGACGCCACCGTTCCCCAGATCACCACCCAAACGGACACGTAAGCAACACCGCGGAAGGTCCGATTCACAAGGCCATGGGTCGAGCGAACCCGACGCTAGGAGAAGTCGCTCGAACGAGGAAGGCCTGCGGCTCTCGTAATGTCGCTGATTGAACCGGTTGAGGGGATGCCGAAGAAACGCCGCAAGCTCAACAAAGAGATGGAAGCGGAGATGGCCGCTGCCAAGCGCAAGATTGAGCTGGTGGGCGCGCTGATTAACGACATCCGCGATGAAGACATCCAGGGTGAGTACCTCAGCGCCTTCATGCAAATCCGCAGCGCCGTGGTCAATCTGATCGCGAAGTACACAACGGACGGATTCTGCGAAGAAACCGAGGGTCTTCTGGCGCTTTACAAGGGCTTGATTGAGCAGTTTGAAGAGGAGTACGAGCTCTGAACAGGCACGAACGCAGCACAGCGTTTAGGTTCACTTGCCTTCGTGCCTTGCCATGGCTCTTCGAGAGACCAAACCCCAGGTGTCACCGCTGCGCCTCAAGATCACGGTGTTGATCGCCGGCTTCGGGCCCCTGGTCGCCATCGGCCTCTGGCTTCAGTCCAAGGGGTTTTTCAACTGACGCCATGCATCGATTCCTTGCCACAGCTGGACTTCTCGGCCTCGGCCTGGTTCCCAGCGTGAGCTGGGCCGAGACCATGACAACTCAGGTGGGCGCCGACTTCTGATGACAACACCCATGCTTCATCCTCCGCTGGACGCAGAACAGATCCGTGCCCTGTTCACCAAGCCCTACGGCACGCCAGGCCCCACAGCTGCGCAGTGGGAATCCGTCTATGCCAGTGACGTGCATTTCACCGATCCAACCCAGGAACGGCAGGGCATTGACGCCTACATCCTTGCCCAGGACGGTCTCATGCAGCGCTGTGATGACGTGTTCCTGGAAACGGAATCGGTGGTGGTGAACGGTGAAACAGCCTTTGTTGAATGGCGCATGGGCCTCAAGATCAAAGGGATTGAGTTCATCTATCCCGGGGCGACCCGACTCCGCTTCAATCCAGATGGAAAGATCGGGGACCACCGCGATTATTTCGATTTCGTCGGCCCCACGTTTGCTCCAGTGCCCGTGATTGGTGGACTGGTGCGCTGGCTCTACAAACGCTTCGTTGCCTGAACCACGGCCCCAGGGCCATCTGTTGATCGGCCCCCCGGGCAGCGGCAAGTCCACCCTCGCGGCGATCCTCGCTCCGCTGCTCCCTGCACGGGTGATCGCCAATGACGTTCTGAGGGAACAACTGTGGGGAGATGCGAATGTGCAGGGTCCTTGGTCTGAATTGGAACCGCATCTGCATGGCGCCATCGACCGCGCCATCGCCGATGGCGACAACGTGCTGGTGGATGCAACCCATGCGCAACTCAACTGGCGCCAGGGGTTGATGCAGCGCAGCATGGGGGGCCAGCACCTGCCATGGACCGGCTGGTGGTTGCAGACTCCGTTGGAGCAGTGCCTGGTCTGGAACCGCAGCCGCCAACGGTGCGTTCCAGAGGCCGTGATTCGTGCGATGCACCTGAGCCTGAACAGCCCCCCCAACAGGCCCGACCTCAGCGAACGATTCACAAGCTTGATCCGCCTCAATCCCGCCGGCCCCCAGCTCAGCGATCAGATCAACCGGGCCCTCCAAACCATTCTTGATGCCTTGCCATGAAGAAAGGTGAGCAGGTCATGCCCCCCCTTGGGAGTCCCATCAACGTGATCCCAACGGCACAAGTGTCATGACACTCGGCGAACTCTTTCTCGAAGCCATGTCCACCGGCGTGATCACCAACGGTGAGATGGCGTGGGTGACCGCCCGCCAGGATCACTTCACACGAACTGAAGAGGCTGTCGCCCAACGGCTCGGCCGGTTGATCGACGAAGGCACGATTCAACTGGGTTGTCGCATGCCCATGGCCTGATTGAAGGCCTAGTGATGGTGCTTGCGTCGCCGCGAATGACGACGCATCCGCTTCACCAAACGGCCGCTGACGGAGCGGCTTTCAGCACATTCGAGCTGATTCCAACGCCATCCCAGCCAGGACAGCACCACGACGATGGCAAGGGCAATCAACCAACCCACGGGGACAACGGCTTAAGAGAACGACGCAGGAACCAAAGCTGCTGGAGCCCAGTTCTCTTCCATCGTTAATGCAACAGGTGGCGATGCAGTCCAGCCAGGCCTGAACCGACTCAATGCGTTGTACAGCGGCCAACGCAGCGCTGTCGCTGCTTCCCTGCTCAGCCGTGCAGGGAGCAGGTTTCAGCGCTGACCGTCTTGGTCAAGGCTGAACTCAAGCAACGCTGCCGTGAGCAAGGTCTTCATCGACTGCAGGGCCTCCTGCTCTCTGGGATCTGGCCCCCCGGGCCATTTCTCAAGGTGAAAGCTCACCGAGCGGTGGAGCAGGCGAACAGCTTCTAGGTCCAGATCGAACTGGAGGGTGGGGCGAGGCTCACTCATGGATCCATTCTCCCCAACGCCACGTTGACAACCGACAGAACAACAGGTAGTACATAATTACCAATAGAACAAGCATGGGCGCCATCAACGCTCCGCCGCCAAGCGACTGGCCACTGATGGGATCAGGGCAGCTCCGACCCAGCCGGTCCCTCATGGTGTGCCTCACCTGCCAGCACTTTCAGCACACCCTTGCTGAAGCGGGGGTCACCCAGCCAGCCTGCGCACACCACCAACAGCGCATCCCCCAGGGAGCACACCTCACACACCGCTGCCATCAATGGATGCAACGGCTGGAGAGGCAGATCGCCTGGTGCCCTGAAGGGGCCTGATGCGCCGCCCAACCTCCCCAGCGAACACAACAACAAAAGCCCCCTCCGAGGAGGGGGCTTTCCGATTCAGTTGATCTGAATCGTTTTTGCTGTTCCGAATGGAACAGGTTGATTCCAGATCAACCGATGGCAGGAGCCTGCAGAGCCACAGGAGTGGACTCAGCAGCAGCCAGGTCGAGGGGGAAGTTGTGAGCGTTGCGCTCGTGCTGCACTTCCATGCCGAGGTTGGCACGGTTCAGCACATCAGCCCAGGTGTTCAGGACGCGGCCCTGACTATCCAGAATGGACTGGTTGAAGTTGAAGCCGTTCAGGTTGAAGGCCATGGTGCTGATGCCCATGGACGTGAACCAGATGCCGACAACAGGCCAGGCGCCCAGGAAGAAGTGAAGGCTACGGCTGTTGTTGAAGGAGGCGTATTGGAAGATCAGGCGACCGAAGTAACCGTGGGCAGCCACGATGTTGTAGGTCTCTTCCTCTTGGCCGAACTTGTAGCCGTAGTTCTGGGACTCGGCCTCGGTGGTTTCACGCACCAAGGAGGAGGTCACCAGGGAGCCGTGCATGGCAGAGAACAGGCTGCCGCCGAAAACACCTGCGACGCCCAACATGTGGAAGGGGTGCATCAGGATGTTGTGCTCGGCCTGGAACACCAACATGAAGTTGAAGGTGCCAGAGATGCCCAGGGGCATGCCATCAGAGAAGGAACCCTGACCGAAGGGGTAAACCAGGAAAACAGCCATCGCTGCAGACAGCGGAGCGCTGTAAGCGACGCAGATCCAAGGGCGCATGCCCAGGCGGTAGGAGAGCTCCCACTGACGACCCATGTAGGCGGAAATGCCGATCAGGAAGTGGAAGCAGACCAACTGATAAGGGCCGCCGTTGTACAGCCACTCATCGAGGGAAGCAGCTTCCCAGATGGGGTAAAAGTGCAGGCCAATGGCGTTTGAAGACGGAATAACAGCACCGGAAATGATGTTGTTGCCGTAGATCAGGGAGCCAGCGACGGGCTCGCGGATGCCATCGATATCAACCGGGGGAGCGGCGATAAAGGCAATGGTGAAGCAGATAGTGGCCGCCAGTAGGCAGGGAATCATCAGCACGCCGAACCAACCCACATAGATGCGGTTATTGGTGTCGGTCACCCACTGACAAAAGGCTTCCCAATTGCTCTGGCGTCCGCTGCGAATTGCGGTGGACATAGAAGGAAAGAAGACGGATGAACCTCTCCCCAAAAAAAGGGACAGGTGGATCAAGTTTATGGACGGAACGTTCCGTTACATGACAACTCAACAATCAGAATCAGGTCTCAAAAAAACTTCATTAAGTACTTCATTAAGCGTTCATGAAGTTGCATGAAGCAGCCACTCGCGGGATTGCTGAACGAAGCCATTCCAGTTCACCCGTTCCTCCTCTGCAGCCCGAGCCACCAACAACGGTGCCTGCTGCTTCAAGGCCACAAGATCAAGCTCATCGACGCCGGCATTGATCGCCAGCCAATCCGCCATGGAGCGTCCCACCACACGGGTGAGGTAAGCCGCACTGAGGGCCTGCATCGAACCGGCGATCAGCCAGCTCCCCCCATCCAGCTTGGCCAGCCCAAGCAAGGTCTGTCCGGTCCACTCCACCACGCCCTGGGCAAGAGCCACCCGAGCCAGCTGCGCCGCCGCTTCCCTCAACACATCCGGCTGCAGCGATGTTCCCCAGACCTCTCCCATCTCCTTGATCATCAAACCGTTCGCCACCGTGACGGCAAGAAGATCAAGGCTGGCGATGGGGGAGGCCATCACAGACCCGGCCACCAGCCACTGGGTGCGCTGCTGGATCTGCAGAAAGCGTTCGCGCCGAAGCGATTCGAGTTCACGCTGCCAACGGCGATGCAATTCCGCCAAGAGTCGCGGACGCGTCTCCACCGAAGCATGTTTCAGCGAACGGCGAAACGGTGCTAGGGCAGTGCGCAACTGCATCGAAGACTCCTGAACCAGGATCCGCTCACGCCAGCGCTCGGGAAGGACGTCCCGAACAGCAGCGACGGCATCGGTGGATGCGTCCTGCGCGTCGGTCGACACAAGCAGCCAGGCCGGCTGATCGTCGGGCACCTGCTGAAGCCAGAGCAGATCTGAGGCCAGCAGTGGCGCCTGCATGCTGAACAGGATCAGATCCTGATCCAGCAGGCCGCGAGGCCAGCAACGGCTGCCGTCATCAGTGGTCAGGGGATGGCAGAGCGACAGCGTCACTGGCGCCGGGCCAGCAAGAGAGCTGCTGAGGTCTGCTTCATTCGGTCCCTGAGAGCCCCCCAAGGCGACCATCGCCATGCGCACCGGACCGCAGCGGTCCAGCACCCTTTTCAGTTCAGCGCGACGGGCCAGATCGGCAGAGGGTTGCTGCTCAAAAAGTGCGAATTGATTCAGCACCTCCTGGCACCGAGCGATCCATCCGTCCAGAGAGACCGGCGCTACAAACCGCGGCTGACTTGGCTTGCGGCCAAGCCAGATCACAACGCCTCCGGCGGCAAGCAGACCCAGCCCCCCGCCGGGAACATGCATCACATCACTGATCAGCCACTGTCCAGCAAGCAGACCAGCTCCAGCCAGAGCCAACGGCCGCAACAGCGACGACGGTGGCATCACCAGTTCTGGCCATGAAGCCGGGAGTTTCAACAGATCGGCTGCTGTAGCAGTGGCCCTTCTTAGCTCAACCCACCACCTGACACCAGAACTTCAGGCCAGAAACACGAGTTCTCCATAAGTTGGGAACAGGCCGGAGTAAGCCGTGACACACAGTCATCCCAATGCGATGGTCGATAACCGCCGGGGGGTGCGCAGGGTTCTCATGGTGGCCCTGGGCCTGAATATCAGCATGTCGCTGCTGAAGCTTCTGGTGGGGGCAATGAGTGGTTCCCTGGCGGTGATCGCCGATGGCATGCACAGCGCCACGGATGCGTTGTCCAGCCTCACGGGACTGGTCACCAACAAACTGTCTGATCCACGCCCCGACAGGGATCACCCCTACGGCCACCGCAAATACGAGGCGGTAGGAGCCCTGGGCATCGCTGGTTTCATCCTGTTCACAGCCCTTGAGATTCTGCTGCGTTCGGGGGAGAGGCTCCTCGAGGGCCTGCCACCCATCCGGGTGACCAGCCAGGAGCTTGTGCTGCTCACACTGGTGCTGGGGTTCAACCTCCTGCTGGCGGGATATGAGCTGCGGGAAGGTCGGCGAATGAACAGCAACCTCCTCAAAGCGGATGCTCAACATGCGGCGAGCGATGTTTGGACCACCGTGGTGGTGCTTGTGGGCATGGCGGGGGCGGTGTGGCTGCAGGTGAGCTGGCTCGACGTCGCGCTGGCCATCCCCATGGCACTTCTACTGATCCGTGTGTGCTGGCAGGTGCTGCGCGGAACCTTGCCCTGGCTGGTGGACCACATGGCGGTTGCGCCTGAAGCCATCTATGCCGAAGCGATGGCCACCGCCGGCGTCTTGAACTGCCACGACATCGCCAGCCGGGGCGTTCTGGGTCAGCAGGTGTTCATTGAAATGCATATGGTTGTCGATGCAGACGACCTCACCAAGGCGCACCGGATCACCGAACAGGTGGAAGAGCGCTTAGACGAAAGTTTCGGGCCGGTGCGGTGCACCATCCATCTGGAACCCAAGGACTACGTGGAGGACGAGATCACCTACACCGGCGCCCATGGCTGAGGTAGACACCACACCCCATGAGCTCGCTGGGCTGACCGAGCGTCAGCAGCGGGGATTGATTGAGGTGCTCGATGAAGTCCGTCGTTCCGAGGGTTGGTCGTGGCAACTGCCAGTGTTGATACGGGAACGCTGCTGGCTACGGCTGTCTCGAACTCCCCTGACCGAGCTGCATCGTTGGCTCCCTCCGGATGGGCGCGATGAAGCCCCGGAATTGATGCATTACCGGCGCTTGCTGCAGCAGGGAATGGATCCACTGTTGGCCCAACAGAACTGCTGGCGGGAGTTCGGCATCGAGGACTGCCAAAGAGCGCTACGGCACTACTGGAACAGTCGTGACACAGCCATCCACGGTTGGACAGCCGAGCGGTACCGACAACTGGTGAGCAGCTATCGCGAGCGGATTGAACGGGGGATCACGGTGGTTCCGATGCTCGTGCTGGCTCGAAAGAACAGCGTTGAATACCACCAGCTGCTCTGGATCACCGAAAACACCCCGGTGATGCGTCACACTTGCGCCTGATTCCAGGCCATGGGCCATGAGTGATTCCTACAGCGATCCCCAACAACAGGCGGGACAAGGAGACGGCGGCCGAGATGGTCAGCGCAGTCGTGGCAACCGTGGTGGCGGCCGTGAAGGCGGAGGCTTCCGGATTCGCCTGAGTGACAACGAAATGCGCTCAGCACGGGCCCTACAGGAGGCCTTCAATCTCCGCTCGACCGTGGCTGTGCTGGGTTTCGCAGTCCGCAGCCTTGGCCAAATGCTGGAGGACGGCCAACTCGACGCACTGATCGAACAGCAGCGGAATCAGCCCGCCCGAGGTGGCCGGCGTGAGGGTGGTGGTCGTGGCCGCCGCTCTGACGATGAGCGTGGTGGCCGTGGGTCCCGTCCGAATCCCTTTGCCCGACCGGCCAAACCCCAGCCGGAAGCGGCGGCTGAACCGGTTGCCGAGCCGGAGGCCGAACCAGTGGTGGAGCCGGTGGTGGAGTCAGAAGCAACCGCCAGCGACGACACCAACACCGAAGCAAAAGAGGCCTGATTGATGAGCCGGCCAAGGGTTCTTTCCGGGGTGCAACCGACCGGAGCACTGCACCTCGGCAATTGGCTGGGTGCCATCCGCAATTGGGTTGATCTGCAGGAGACCCATGACACCTTTGTATGCGTTGTGGATCTCCACGCCATAACCGTTCCCCATGACCCCAGCCGCCTAGCCGAGGACACCCGTTCCACAGCAGCGCTCTACCTGGCCTGTGGCATGGACCCCAAGCGCTGTTCGGTGTTTGTGCAGAGCCAGGTGGCAGCCCACAGCGAACTGTGCTGGTTACTAAATTGCGTCACGCCGCTCAACTGGCTGGAGCGCATGATCCAGTTCAAGGAGAAAGCGGTGAAGCAGGGGGACAACGTCTCCGTGGGGCTGCTGGACTATCCGGTGTTGATGGCCGCCGACATCCTTCTCTACGACGCTGACCTGGTGCCCGTCGGTGAGGATCAGAAGCAGCACCTGGAGCTGGCGCGTGACATCGCCCAGCAGCGCATCAATGCCCGCTTCGGCGGCAAGGACACGCCGGTACTCAAAGTGCCCAAACCGATGATCCTCAAAGAAGGGGCACGGGTGATGAGCCTGACGGATGGTCGCAGCAAGATGAGCAAGAGCGATCCCAACGAGGGGAGTCGCATCACGCTTCTGGACCCTCCAGAGTTGATCACCAAAAAGATCAAACGCGCCAAGACCGATCCAGAGCGTGGCCTCGAATTCGGCAACCCCGATCGACCAGAAACCGACAACCTGCTTGGGCTCTATGCAATCCTGAGCGGCAATGGGCGGGAGCAGGCTGCCACCGAATGCGCCGAGATGGGTTGGGGACAGTTCAAGCCGCTGCTGGCCGAAGCCACCGTGAGCGCGCTGGAGCCCATCCAGGCCCGCTACCGGGAGCTGATGCAGGACCCCACAGAGCTCGATCAGGTGCTGAGAACAGGCCGCGAAAAGGCCGAAACCGTGGCCAACGCCACGCTTGAACGGGTTAGGGATGCCTTGGGCTTCGCCCGGCCAGCCTGATCAGCAACAAAGAGAAGCATTAGCTGCTCTGATCAATGCGACGGCCATAGGCCTAAGCCATTGCCCCTGAGGCTTGAGGGAGACAACTTCAGCTACAGACAAGAGTCTCGCAAGACTCTCAGCCTTCTCTCAGCTGCCTAGACACAGCACAGACGGCGCGTCAACCCCTCAGGCACAGAACTCGCGTCCAGGCCTCGTAGGCCAGCACCCTGATTGTCCACCCGATTGTTCTGCGTGCATCGCCGTTTTTCTGTGTTCAGCCCAGTCACGCGTTGGAGCCGGCCTGTGGTCGGTGCAGCCCTGACCGCAGGATTGGTGCTGTCTGCAGGAGCTACACAGCCGCCCAAGAAAGCAGAGGCGCCTGCAGAACAGGCCGAGCAAAGCGCCCCCAGCACCCGCGCCACCCTGTCCTCCGGCAAGGAGGGTGGTCGTTACGAGCTGACACCTGAGCGACGCGCCCTGCTCAACACCATTCGCTACGCCGAGGGGACCTGGAAAGACGGCGAAGACAAGGGCTACCAGATCATTTACGGCGGCGGGCAGTTTCAGGACCTCTCACGTCATCCCGAGCGGGTGATCGTGAAGGGCTACGCCAGCGCCGCAGCGGGAGCCTATCAATTCCTGCCCAAGACCTGGAAAGGCGTGGCAAAGGAGCTCAAGCTGTCCAGCTTCGAGCCAAGGCACCAGGACCAAGCCGCTCTGCACCTTGTTGATCGTCGCGGTGCTCTCAAGGAAATTGACCGGAAAGGTCTGACCAGGAACGCCATGGCGAAGCTAGCTCCCGAATGGGCATCCTTCCCCACCTGGACCGGCCGCTCCGCCTACGGTCAACCGGTGAAGAGCCCTCAGGAACTGGCGAGCTTTTACAGCAGCAACCTGCGCCAGCTGCGCAATCAGCTAGGAGCCTGATGCGAACGGTTCGACCCCAACCTCGCGGCCAGGGCCCACACCTCCGTGACTAAGCCATGCCAAGGGTTCATCACCTCCATCGAGACCGCCATGGGCTGCGTTGATGCAGTCACAAGTGAACGTGTTGCAGCAATGGCCTTCTTGCCGTCCTGCAGCCGCTCCTCCATTCGTCGGCGCTCCTGCAACGGCATCACCTCGTCCGGACAGGCCTGCAGAAGCTCCTCACCGCGCTGAAACCAATGCTCGAAGTCATCGAGCAGGGATGCCAGCAACTCATCCAACAGTGCGCCAGCTTCCTGATTGGTTGACTCACCCACCTGTAGCCCTCGGGTCTCGCCCATAGGATGACGGGCCCTGAACCTGAACCGGTGAGCAGCGCTGCAGCAACCACCCCAGCCCCTTCAGCACCGGTGGTTCTGCCCAAGACCAGCGAAAGCGATCAACTGCTGAAGATTCGGCACTCCATGAGCCATGTGATGGCCATGGCTGTGCAGCAGTTGTTTCCCAAGGCACGCGTCACCATCGGCCCTTGGACAGAAACAGGTTTCTATTACGACTTCGACAATCCCGATCCCTTCACCGAGGCCGACCTGAAGGCCATCAAGAAAGGGATGATCAAGATCATCAACAAGAAGCTGCCTCTCGAACGTGTCGAGGTGAGCCGCGACGAAGCCGAGGAAAAAATCAAAGCCCAGAACGAGCCATACAAGCTCGAGATTCTTGAAGGACTGCAGGAGCCGATCACCCTCTACACCCTTGGGGAGGCCTGGTGGGACCTCTGTGCTGGCCCCCACGTGGATCACACCGGCCAACTCAATGCCAAGGCCTTCGAGCTGGAAAGCGTGGCAGGCGCTTACTGGCGAGGCGATGAAACCAAAGCGCAGCTGCAACGCATCTACGGCACGGCCTGGGAAACCCCGGAACAGCTGGCGGAGCACAAACGTCGCAAGGAAGAAGCTCTCCGCCGCGACCATCGCCGCATCGGGAAAGATCTCGACCTGTTCTCCATCGAGGATGAGGCCGGGGCTGGTCTGGTGTTCTGGCACCCCCGCGGTGCCCGCATGCGCCTGTTGATCGAGGAGTTTTGGCGCCAGGCCCACTTTGAGGGCGGATATGAACTCCTTTACACCCCCCACGTGGCGGACATCAGCCTATGGAAGACCTCAGGCCACCTCGACTTCTACGCCGAGAGCATGTTCGGCCCGATGGAGGTGGACGAACGGGAGTACCAGCTCAAGCCGATGAACTGCCCGTTCCACGTGCTCACCTACGCCAGCAAACTGCGCAGCTACCGGGAACTGCCCATCCGCTGGGCGGAGCTTGGAACGGTGTATCGCTACGAGCGGCCCGGCGTGATGCACGGTTTGATGCGGGTACGAGGCTTCACCCAGGACGATGCCCACGTGTTCTGCCTGCCGGAGCAGATCAGCGACGAGATCCTGAAGATCCTCGATCTCACCGAACGGATCCTCTCTGCCTTCGATTTCAGCAATTACGAGATCAACCTCTCCACCCGCCCCGAGAAGTCCATCGGCGACGACGCCGTCTGGAGCCTGGCCACCAATGGACTGATTGAAGCCCTGGAGCGCAAGGGTTGGGCCTACAAAATCGATGAGGGCGGCGGTGCGTTCTACGGCCCGAAAATCGACCTCAAGATCGAAGACGCCATCGGCCGGATGTGGCAGTGCTCAACCATCCAGTTGGATTTCAACCTGCCGGAACGGTTCGAGCTCGACTACATCGCCGCCGACGGCAGCAAGCAGCGGCCGATCATGATCCACCGCGCCATCTTCGGTTCGCTGGAGCGGTTCTTCGGGATCATGACCGAGAACTACGCTGGCGATTACCCCTTCTGGCTGGCCCCCGAGCAGGTGCGTCTGCTGCCTGTCACCGACGAGGTGCAGCCATACGCCGAACAAATGTTGGACCAACTCACCAAAGCTGGGGTTCGCGCCACCATCGACCGCAGCGGTGACCGGCTCGGCAAGTTGATCCGCACCGGAGAACAGATGAAGATCCCTGTGCTTGCGGTCATCGGTGCCAAGGAAGCGGCGCAGAACGCCGTAAGCCTTCGCAGCCGACGGGACGGTGACCTCGGGGTCACAGCGGCGGCCGACCTTCTCAATGCTGCCCAGATGGCCAACAGCGAGCGCGCAGCGGGCCTGGAGCTGAACCAATGACGGATTCCCCTGTGCAGCACCTGGCCGATCTCGCGCGTCTGCGGGGAGCGCCGGAGTTGCTTCCCACGATCAGAAACGAACTGCGAGGAGAACTCGATCAGGCGATGGCCAAGGCCAGCTGGTTCACCATCGGCGTCATGGCCCCGTCCCGGGAACAGGCCATCACAGCGCTGCGCAGCCTCGAGCAAAGCCAAAAGTGGGAGCCGCTGGAGATCGTCGACAGCCCAGAGGAGCAGGGCCCTGTTTTCCTGAAAGCCAATCAGAAGGGGGGCACGATCCGCATTCGGATCGAGCATGGCCTTGGCGAAGGAATTCTGATCAGTGGCCACGGTGACGACGACACCACGCCAAGCACCACCTGGGGACCGCTGCCACTGGACTTCTTCTCCTGAGCCAACCACGCTGGTAGGACTTGCCGCAGCCCTGGATGGCCACCACCACACTCCTGGCGGGGGACATGGGAGGCACCAAGACTCTGCTTGCTCTTTACGGGAGTGAGGCGGGCCAGCTGCGCCTCCTGCATCAGGAACGCTTCCGCTCGGGAGAATGGCCATCCCTTGAGCCGATGCTCGAGGCTTTCCTCAACAATCGCCCCGCTGATCTCCCGGCTCCAGCGCATGCCTGCATCGCCGTTGCCGGTCCGGTGCGACACAGGGAGGCCAGGATCACCAACCTGCCCTGGCGATTGCGAGAGGCCGACCTGGCGCGGGCTGCCGGCATGGAACAGCTCGAGCTGGTGAATGATTTCGGCGTGCTGATTTACGGGCTGCCCCATTTCGACAGCCATCAGCAGGTAATCCTTCAGAAGGGCCACCAAGACAAGGGCCCCCTGGCCATTCTTGGGGCCGGCACTGGTCTCGGCATGGCGCGAGGCCTGCAGAGCGAACAGGGACTGGTGGCCCTGGCGAGCGAAGGAGGGCACCGCGAATTTGCGCCGCGCAATGAAGCGGAATGGGAGCTGGCCTCCTGGCTCAAACAAGACCTCGGCGTCAGCCGCCTGTCGATCGAACGAATCGTGAGTGGCACCGGCCTGGGGCATGTGGCCCACTGGCTGCTTCAGAAACCCGATGCCGCCATGCACCCCCTGCGCAGCGTGGCTGAGGCTTGGCGGCGCAACAGTTCCAACGATCTTCCCGCTCAGGTGAGCCTTGCCGCTGAAGGGGGTGATCCTTTGATGCAACGCGCCTTACAGCTTTGGCTGGAGGCCTATGGCTCAGCGGCAGGCGATCTTGCTCTTCAAGAACTCTGCACAGGAGGCCTATGGGTTGGCGGGGGCACCGCATCAAAGCAATTGAAGGGCCTGCAATCCGCCAGCTTTCTCAATGCGATGCGCGATAAGGGACGCTTCCGCGAACTGATCGAAGGGATGCAGGTCACAGTGGTGATCGATCCCGATGCCGGACTGTTCAGTGCAGCCTGTCGCGCCCGGATGCTGGCGGAGTCAGGTGGGACACTGGCTTGAGCAGAGGATCAGCGATGGCGCAGCCGCGCATCGGTCAGAAAGTGGTCGTGGACGTCCCGGCAACCACCGCCAATCTCGGCCCCGGATTTGACTGCCTCGGTGCAGCCCTTGATCTGAACAACCGCTTCGCGATGCGGCGGATCGAAGGGGGCGGTGAACGATTTGAGCTGATTATTGAGGGAACGGAAGGCAATCACCTCCGGGGTGGGCCTGAGAACCTCGTTTACCGAGCGGCCCAACGGGTGTGGAAAGCAGCTGGGCTGGAACCCGTCGCCCTTGAGGCACGGGTGCGTCTTGCCGTTCCGCCGGCACGGGGGCTGGGCAGCAGTGCCACGGCGATCGTGGCGGGATTGATGGGAGCCAATGCCCTCGTCGGTGAGCCTCTCTCCAAGGAGAAGCTGCTGGAGCTGGCCATCGATATCGAAGGTCACCCCGACAACGTTGTGCCCTCCCTTTTGGGGGGCCTCTGCATGACCGCCAAGGCCGCCTCTCAGCGCTGGCGCGTGGTGCGTTGTGAATGGACGCCGAGCGTTAAGGCCGTCGTGGCGATTCCATCGATTCGCCTGAGCACCAGCGAAGCCCGCCGGGCCATGCCCAAGGCCATCCCCGTTGGCGACGCTGTGGTCAACCTGGGTGCCCTAACGCTGCTGCTTCAAGGGCTGCGCACCGGCAATGGTGATCTGATCTCCGACGGCATGCATGATCGTTTGCACGAGCCTTACCGCTGGCGCCTGATCAAAGGCGGCGACCAGGTCAAACAGGCCGCCATAGACGCGGGAGCCTGGGGCTGCGCCATCAGCGGAGCCGGACCAAGCATTCTGGCTCTGTGCGAGGAAGACAAAGGCCCAGCCGTCAGTCGAGCCATGGTCAAAGCCTGGGAAGCTGCAGGGGTCGCCAGCCGAGCGCCGGTGCTGAATTTGCAAACCTCAGGCAGCCACTGGCAACCGGCCGACGATGAGTAGATCCACCTAAATAGAGCATTCAGCCCTGTTAGCTTTGTTAAAGATTGCGGACACGGAATGGACGCTGGGTTAGCAGAGCTTGCTGTCTCGGGCAGTTCCTTCCCTTGGTTATCGCTGATTGTGCTGTTGCCGGCGGCAGCATCTCTAGTGCTGCCACTGGTTCCTAGCAGCGAACAGAAGCCATCCCCCGCACCCAAGATCATCACCCTGGTCGTCCTTCTGGTCGATCTTCTTTTGATGATGGGGGTGTTTACCACCCGCTTCGACCCCAGCACTGAAGGGCTGCAGCTGGTGGAGCGGGTGAGCTGGCTCCCAGCACTCGGCCTCGAATGGTCCCTTGGTGTAGATGGTCTTTCAGCACCTCTCGTGGTGCTCAGCGGCCTGGTCACGTTTCTGTCTGTGGCGGCCAGCTGGTCGGTTCAGCGGAAATCACGGCTGTACTTCGCCCTGATGCTTGTTCAGGCCTCGGCCCAGGGCCTGGTGTTTCTTTCGCAGGACTTCCTGCTCTTCTTCCTGGCCTGGGAGCTGGAGCTTGTTCCCGTCTACCTGCTGATTGCCATCTGGGGCGGACAAAACCGCCAGTACGCCGCGACCAAATTCATCCTCTACACGGCCCTCGCCTCTCTGCTGATTCTTATCAGCGGCCTGGCACTGGCCCTCTCCGGTGACACGTTCACCTTCAACATCACGGAACTGGCGGCTCGTTCTCCCAGCGGCAGCTTCGGCCTGTTGTGTTACGTGGGTTTCCTTATTGGCTTCGGCGTGAAACTGCCGATGTTCCCGCTCCATACCTGGCTGCCCGATGCCCACGGTGAGGCAAACGCTCCGGTGTCGATGCTGCTAGCCGGGGTGCTACTGAAGATGGGCGGCTACGCCCTGCTGCGCTTCAACGTGCAGATGCTTCCAGAAGCTCACGCCACCCTGGCGCCAGCCCTGGTAATCCTTGGGATCGTGAACATCGTTTACGGCGCGCTCAACGCCTTCGCCCAGGACAACGTCAAACGCAGGATTGCCTGCAGTTCCGTTAGCCATATGGGCTTTGTGCTGGTGGGGATCGGTGCAGTTGATGCCCTGGGAATCAGCGGAGCGATGCTCCAGATGGTGAGCCATGGCCTGATCGCAGCCGCGATGTTCTTCGTGACGGGCGTGTTCTACGAGCGAACCAAGACCCTTTCGATCCCCAACATGGGCGGACTGGCCAAGGCGCTGCCAATCACGTTTGCCTTCTTCCTTGCCAGCTCCCTGGCGTCGCTGGCGCTGCCTGGCATGAGTGGCTTCATCAGTGAAATCACCGTGTTCCTCGGCATCACCAGCCAGGAAGCCTTCACGTCCGTGTTCAGATCGATCACCGTGCTGCTGGCCGCCATCGGACTGGTGCTCACACCGATTTATCTGCTCTCCATGTGCCGACGGGTGTTCTTCGGCCCCAGGATTCCTGCGCTGGCCAGCGTGGCTGACATGCGCCCCAGGGAGCTGGTGATTGGCCTGAGCCTGCTGGTGCCAACCCTGGTGATCGGCATCTGGCCCCGCATTGCCATGGACCTCTACGAAGCTTCCACCAACGCTCTGGCCCTGCAGTTCATTCACAGCTGAGATGTCGACTATTTCCCCCCTCCTGCGCGGCCAAGGGCTTCCCGAGTTCCGGGCCATTTCCCCTGAGCTCATCAGCACAGACATCCCGTTTTTGCTCGCACAGCTGGATCAGGACTTCACTGCGCTCGAGCAGGCTCTTGAGTCAGCCCTCACAGGATCCTCGAAGCTGTCCTGGGATCGGGTGATGCAACCGCTGCAGGCCATCGGCGAACGGCTGCGTTGGAGCTGGGGTGTGGTGTCACACCTCAATGGCGTCTGCAATTCCGCTGAGCTGCGCGATGCCCATGCCGCCCAGCAACCCGATGTTGTGCGCCTCAGCAACCGCCTTGGCCAAAGCCAGATTCTTCATCGGGCCTTGATGGCCCTCCAAAGCGATCCCTCCGAACCGCTCACCCCAACCCAGAAGCGGATTCTGAAATCAGAACTGCTCTCGATGCAGCAACGCGGTGTTGGCCTCAGTGGGGATGAAAAAGCAGCCTTCAACAGCACCAGTGAACGCCTGGCCGCTCTCTCCACCCAGTTCGGCAACCACGTGCTCGATGCCACGCAGCAGTGGACCTTGAAGCTGAGCCAGCCCCACGAGGTGGAAGGCCTGCCGCAACGGGCCTTGGAGGCACTAGCCGCCGCAGCGCGTGAAGCAGGGGATGCTGATGCGTCTGCGGAGTGCGGCCCGTGGTTGCTGGGACTGGACATGCCCCGCTACCTGCCCTTCCTCACCCACGCCAACAACCGATCCCTGCGGGAAAAGGCCTATCGCGCCCATGTGGGTCGGGCCAGTGAAGGCGAACTCAACAACCAGGCACTGATCGAGGAGATCCTGACCCTGAGGCGCGAGCAAGCGTCTCGGCTGGGCTATGACCATTGGGCTGACCTCAGCCTCAGCGCCAAGATGGCCGACGATGTTCCGGCGGTGGAAGCACTGCTGGAAGAACTGCGCGCTGCGGCATACCCAGCAGCTGAACAAGAGCTGCGAGATCTCCAAGCCATCGCCAGGGAGCACAGGGCCCCCGAAGCCGATGAGCTGGCTCCCTGGGACATCGCCTACTGGTCGGAGAAGTTGCGCCAATCCCGGTTCGATCTGGACCAAGAAGCGCTGCGTCCTTGGTTCCCGCTGCCTCAGGTGCTCGAAGGCCTGTTCACCCTTTGTACTCGTCTGTTCGACGTCGAGATCGTTGCCGCCGACGGCGAGGCACCGACTTGGAACGACGACGTGCGCTTCTTCCGGGTGAAGCGGTCCGATGGCACACCGATTGCCGGCTTCTACCTTGACCCCTACAGCAGGCCCGCCAGCAAACGCGGTGGAGCCTGGATGGATGAATGCCTAGGCCTGAGCAAGAAACCCGATGGCTCTGTGGTGCTGCCGGTGGCCTACCTGGTCTGCAACCAGACCCCACCTGTGGGCGACACGCCCAGCCTGATGAGCTTCGAGGAAGTGGAGACCCTCTTCCATGAATTCGGCCATGGGCTCCAGCACATGCTCACCACCGTTGAGGAACCGGAAGCCGCCGGCATCAGCAACGTGGAATGGGATGCAGTGGAACTCCCTAGCCAGTTCATGGAGAACTGGTGCCTTGATCACGCCACCTTGATGGGCATGGCGTGCCACTGGCAAACCGGTGAACCCCTGCCTGAGTCGGAATTCAACAAGCTGCGCAGCAGCCGCACCTTCAATGCAGGCCTCGCCACCCTGCGGCAGGTTCACTTTGCCCTGAGTGACCTTCGTCTCCACAGCCAGTGGACCCCGGAACTTGGTCTCAGCCCAGACGGACTGCGCCGTGAGATCGCCGCCACCACCACGGTGATGGATCCCATCCCGGAGGATCAGTTCCTCTGCGCCTTCGGCCACATCTTCGCGGGGGGCTACTCCGCTGGGTACTACTCCTACAAGTGGGCTGAGGTGCTCAGCGCAGATGCCTTCTCCGCTTTTGAAGAGGTGGGTCTGGATCAGGAGGATCAGGTTCGTGCAACGGGAGCCCGATTCCGAGACACTGTGCTCAGCCTCGGTGGCAGCCGCTCCCCAGCAGAGGTGTTTGAAGCCTTCCGAGGCCGTCCTGCCAGCACCGAAGCCCTGATTCGCCATTCCGGCCTGGTGGCCGCGGCCTGAGCTCAGGCGCGCAAGCAGCTGCAGAGCCGTCGAATTGCGGCGGGGTGGCTGATCAGTTGCTGATGGGTCCAGACCGGGATTTCCTCACACCGGCCCAAGGGCAGAACGGCCCTCCAGCCGGGGCAGACCATCAGATCCCAGCGGCAAAAGAAACTTGAGCACTCGACCCCAGCAAGGGCATCGGGTTGGAGATTCAGCTCGCGCAGCAGGCGACTTCCCACTTTCATATCTGCCGCACCGGCCAGGAGCGGGCGGGGAATCATCTGAGCAGCCAGGGTGCCCTGCTGCGGGCTGCCCACGCTGAAGAAGCGCCGGGTGCGCTGCACCCCCCCCAGTTCCTGCAGCCAGATCCTGCCGATTACGCCCCCCATCGAAAAACCCAGAAGATCGACCTTGGTGTCGGCACCAAAGCGCTGCTGAATGTGCTGATCCAGGCGAGAGGCCAGCTGCCGCAGGGGAATCCAACCCAGACCATGGGGCAGATGCGGCGCCAACAGCTGGCGATCGGGCTGGTCCAACCCCTGAATCAATCGATGAAACAGGCGAGGCGTGTCCCAGAGACCATGGACCAGCACCAACGGGATGCTCACAGGGCTGATCTGCCGCCATGGCGGGAGCGTTCCACGAACACGCGGCCGTTAAATCCTGGAACCGGTGCAGCACATTTGGCCAATCGCAGCCAGACCGGAATGGGCCCGTACAGCGTTTCCAGCCGATCCAGCATCTGCTCGCTGAAGTGCTCGATCGTGAGGCAACGAACCTGCTGGGACAAGCTTTGCAGTGCCTGAATTGCCACGCCGTAGTCCAGGCTCCGGCTCAGGTCGTCGGCTACGGCAGCAGATTTCAGATCAAGCTGAACACTGAAATCAAGGCTGAACCATTGGCCATCCCGACGTTCGTGTTCCAACACCCCGACATGGGCCCACAACCGCAGGTCCCTCACACCGATGCAATCCATCAGAGCGGCCGATCGACGTGGGTAAAGACGCGGCTGCCGTCGGCGTAGTCGGCAGCGATGTGGCCCTCGCCGCGCATTCGATAGCGGTAAGTCACCAACCCTTCCAGACCAACGGGTCCGCGGGGCGGCAGGGTCTGGGTGCTGATGCCCACCTCAGCGCCGAATCCATAACGGAACCCATCGGCGAAGCGGCTGGAGCAGTTCTGATACACCCCTGCGCTATCTACCACCGCGAGGAAACGATCAGCAGCCTGGGCATCCTCCGTCAGGATCACTTCGGTGTGACGCGAGCCATAAGAGCGAATGTGATCGGTGGCTGCCTCGAGATCGTCCACCAGCTTCACCGCCAAGATCAGATCCAGATACTCCATGCTCCAGTCCTCCTCCGTAGCCGCTTCCGCCACGCCAAGGGCCACGCTCTCGGCATCGCCACGCAGCTGCACCCCGGCGGCAGCGAAGGCCGGCAGCGCAGCGGCGAAAAAAGGCTGCGCAATCGAGCGGTGCACCAACAAGGTCTCAATGGCGTTGCAGGCGGCGGGGTACTGGCTCTTGCTGTCCACCGCCACCCGAACGGCTTTGTCGACGTCGGCCGCAGCATCCACGTAGAGGTGGCACACCCCATCGGCATGGCCCAGCACCGGGATGCGGGTGTTGTCCTGGATGAAGCGCACAAGTTCGTTGCTTCCCCTGGGAATGATCAGGTCCACGAGGCCATCGAGACGCAACAAGGCCAGGCTTTCTTGACGGGTGGTGAGCAGAGCCAGGGCATCGGCAGACACCGGACTGGCAGCCAGGCCTGCCTGCAGGGCATCCATCACAGCCTCATTGGTGCAGCGAGCCTCACTGCCCCCTTTCAACAGAGCACCGTTGCCCGAACGGATCGCCAGCGAGGCGATCTGCATCACCGCATCCGGCCTGGCTTCAAAGATCACACCCACCACCCCAAGCGGAACGGAGACCCGTTCCAGCACCAGGCCCTGATCCAGCTCCCGATGCAACTGACGACAACCCAGCGGGTCACTCAGGCTGGCCACCTTGCGGACGCCATCAATGGCCGCCGCCAACTTGGTGTTATCCAGCTTCAGCCGCGCCATCAGAGCCGGCGCCAACCCCTCGGCTGCAGAGCGTTGAAGGTCTTCACGGTTGGCCGCGAGGATGCTTTCCGCACGGTCGGTCAGCGCGTCCGCCATCGCCTGAAGCGCCTGGGCTCTTTGATCGTCATCGGTCTGCCCCAGATCAACAGCAGCACGGCGGACAGCCGCGGCACGCTGCAGCAACGCAGTAGAAGGCTCTGGAACGCTGGACATCAAGGTGATCAATCTTGAGCCATCATCCCGTTCAGCCGCTGTAGAGCGAGCCGCGCAGCCCCCAGGCGTCCAGCGCCGTTCCCCAGGCAGGAGGCTTCGATCCGCAATCCCTCCCTTGAGACGGCCTGAACCCGCGACTCAACCTCGCGGCGCACCGCTGGCAAAAAGTGGCGGGCGGCACCCGCCAGACCGCCACCCAGCAACACCAACTGCGGCGTGAACACATACACCAGCGAAGCAATGCCACAGCCCAAGTGCTGGCCGTAACGGCTCCAAACTCCCAGGGCCTCCGGATCACCACCATCGGCCTCTGCACTGAGCTCGCGGGGATCGCGATCACACAACCGCCGCAGGCCGGTGATGCTGGCGAACTGCTCCAGGGAGCCACGGTTACCGCTGTTACAGGCCGGACCGTCGGGCTGAACCCCTATCAGACCGGGTTCCGCTGCAGCGCCGTTATGGCCAGTAAATAGCTCACCCCTTAGAAGCACCCCCCCTCCAACCCCGGTTCCGAGGGTCAGCAGCACCACATCATCAACACCACGGGCTGCGCCGAGCCAGGCCTCACCAACCACCGCACAGTTGCCGTCATTGGCGAGGGTAACCCGGCGGTTGAGCCTGGACTCCAGCCAATCTGCCAGCGGCACGTCCTCCCAACCGGGCAGGTTGATGCAAACCCGGGCCACCCGAGCCGCCGCATCCATTGGACCGGGGAGGCCGATGCCGACCGCCTCAGCCGCATGCTCAGGATCAATCTGTTCAATGGCTTCACACAGGGCCATCGTCACGGCGCCAGGTACGGCTGGCTGGGGTGTGGGCCATTGCGCCTCCGCCAGCACCGTTCCATCAGCACGAATCCGAGCCAGCTTGATCGCCGTGCCCCCGAGATCCACTCCAATCACCTGCGCGGTAGGCATGGCTCAGAACCGGAAGAACACCTGCAACTGGCTCTGCCAGGTGCCATTGGCATCCATCGACGAAGACACAGAAGTCGTTGGTGTTAGCCGATAGGAGACAGTTCCTTGTGGAGGAACATCAACATCGGTTGTGTTCGGTGCCATCAATAAAGAGAGGCTGAGTTTGTCGGTCAATGCCACGCCAAACTCAGTCACCAATGTCAGTGTCGGGGAAACGTTGCCGGAGGTGCGCTCCTCTGATTTCACCTCAGGATTGACATACGTCGGAAAAATCGCCACCTGCAGCCGTTGTCCCAAGGGATCGGTCAAGGTGCCAAGGACAGGGGAGAGCAGCGACTGGCTCAGCATCGTGGCCAACGCGGCACCACCAGTACTGCCTAGAGAAGCCAGGGAATTGCCACCGATCAAACCCAGTAGTCGCTGCTCGCTCATCGGTGGTGAGCTGCGTAAAACAAGATTGTTGCTGTCACCCAAACGGTTGGCCGGGCCTGTGGCCTGGACCATGACTTTCACCAGCCGGAGCTGACCAACCCCGGCAAAGGTGCTGCCAGTGCCATTTGAAGCAAAGAGGTTGGTGCTAGTGAGCTGATCGCTGTTGCCCGCGCTGACGGTGTCAGAGACCCTGGCTTGCATAGCAATATCTACAAAGGGGACAAGCCCCAAGGAGGGCGCGAACACCGCAACGTTCTCCTCCTGCGGATCCAAACGGAGGGGCGCGAGAGGGGGAATCCAGACGCTGCCGGAATTGAGCCGGATCACTCCTCTTGCCTGCAGAGAAGGGTCCAGGGGGCCATTCAACGTCACCACTCCACCCCCTTTGAAACTGATTGTGGGCATCAGCACCCTGGTGTCCGGCCCGAGGGCTAGCCGAAGGTTCTCAAAGCGGATGGCGGGCAGCGTTGGCATGAACCGTTGCGGCTGATCTGGCTCCTGGATGGGTGTGTTGGGTCCCATCAGGACCAGAGGTTCCTTGAAATCCCACTCCTCCTCAAGAAGGGTTTTGAACGATTGAGTATCTGACTGCACCGCAGCGGAGGGACCCTTATCAACGCCGGGGACCAATCCTTGAGGTTGCCTTCTCCGAGCACTTCCGAATGAACCAGATTGAGGCCGATATGTGCCTCTCGACAGGGTCAGGTCTCCGGAGAGGACAGGTTGGACGAGAGCACCGGCGACCTGCAGTTCGCCATCAGCCTGGAACTGCACGATCGGATGACGAATCTGACCTTGGCTGAGTTGCAGGATGAGCGGTGAAGCCCCGCTGTGGGGGGTGAACAAGCCAAGTGTTCCTGAACCGCGCAGCGAGCCGCCACGGCCCACTTCGGCCTCCAGACGTTGCACCAAGACGCGATCGAAATCGAACAGGATCGAGGCGTTGATATGACTCAGCTCCTGTTCACCGATGCTGAGATCTCCATCACTGACCACCAAAAAGCCATTGGCTTGGGGTTGGTTCAACGGCCCGCGCAGCAACAGCCGCAGATTGGTGCTCCCCCACTTCACGCTCAAGGAATCCCCGGCGAGAAGCGTCAACACTCCAAGGGCATCCCCATGGCTTTCCAGCCTCAGATTCAAATTCGAATCGGGGTTGAAGGGCACCGTGCCGGACACGGAGACGGCTTCCTCGCTCTCGCCTCCTTTCAAGGCCAGGTTCAGGCGGATCAACTCACGCTCAACGACAACCGATCGCTGCTTTAACTGCAGGGGCTGGCCCGCCAGGCTGGCGGAGTCGAGCACTAGATCGGCAACCAACAGTGGAGCCGCTCCGCTTAGGTCATAGCGGCCGCGGAGGCCAACACTGCCGCGGAGCTGCGGCGGCACAGGAGCCAACAACGCCAGCAAAGAGAGCGGAACCTGCAGCAAGGAGAGGTCACCGGATCCACCGAGCAGCGGGCCGCGAAGCGTGGCAACCATCGGCTCAAGCTGTAATGCCTTGGCCTGGTCATCCCCCTCAATCCAAAGATGTGCCTTGGCGATCAGATTGGCCTTCAGGAGCTTTGGACCAGGACCATCGATCGTTCCCGACAGATTGACCCTTCCTTCTAGACGCTCCAGCTCTGGGCCCTTGCGGGGGTGGGCCAGGGCATAGGCCTCGAGCGCCCGGCGCGATTCGGCCAAAGCTCGCAACTGACCATCGAGCGATCCACCAAAGGAATTGATCAAAAGGGTTCCGAGATCCTCGGCACGGCCGGGGGCAAGGCCCGGGTAAGGGGCGCTCCCTCTCAACTGACGAGCCAGAAGCGTCAGCCATGTCACATCCAGGCCTTCGGCCTGGATGCCGCTGTGCATCCGGCCACCCAGGTCGCCACGGGCCTTCAGCCGAATGCTGCCCTGCAAGGGCGTCAGTGCTGCATTGGCCTGAAAACGCCCATCCCCGAGGGAACCCTCCAACTCGAGGCTCTGGACGGCAACCCCCGCCATCGAGGCTTCCGTAATGGCGGCAGACCCACGGATCGCGAGGGAACCCATGGCAAGCCTCCCTGCACCCGAGAGCTGACCTGCCACCGCTTTGGGCTGGTTGACCGGCGGAAAGATGAAACGAAGTCCATCGATGTTGAGGTCCGCTGCACGCCAGCGGTAACGGCGTTGCTCTCCAGCCGAAACCAGCTCGTGCAAGCGCAACTGCCCCTCACCCCGGCGCAAGAGCACGGTCTTGGGCCAAGCATCGGCATCGAGTTCAGCCACAAGCGTGCCTGGCACGGCAGGCTGCTGAGCCACCATCGCCAGACGAGCACCACGGCCCAGTTCACCATTGAGGCTGCCTTGCCAGCGTTCGGGAACCTGCAAGGCACCAACGCGGGGTTGATTCAGCATCAGGCTGATATCGGGCTGAAGCCCCGACAGGGGACCATCAACGCGACCCCGCGCCGCCACCTGCCCGCCCAGCGCCGAACCGATCAAGGGGGTGAAACGGCTCAGGCTGAAAGGTTGAAGTTCAAAGCCGCTCTGAAGTTCACCGGTTTCCAACCGCCCCTTCGCCAGTTGCAAAGGAAGGCGCGCTTCCGCCCGCAACAGCGGACTGGTGAAGTGATCCAGCACCAGGGCGGAATCCTCCGAGGACCATCGGGTCTGAAACGACCATTCGTCCAGCAAAGGGTTGGACGCCTGGCCAAGCTTCAGGCTCAGCTCCGGTGACGCCAACGCACCACTGACGTCGACGGTTCCAAGTATCGGAGCGGTTTGGCCCAGTCCGGCCTGCAGGGTCGGCAGCGCAGACCAGAAGCGGGGATCGATGTGCAGCTCCGTGCTGCGCAGATCCAGTTGGGATCCAATCGTCCCGGCCAGCCCGAAGCGCAGTCCCGGGGCACTGAGGCGGAGTCTGTCCACGGCAACAGACGGTTGCTGGTCTTGCAGCCAGGGGATGCGCCACTGAGAGTCCAGCGTCAGGGCTGTGTTGAGCCCTGTGGACTCAGCCAGCTGGATCTCACCATCGGCACTCCACCGGGGCTCAGCCCAGGGCCCCTGGATCCTGAGCTTCAACCGGTCCTGGCTTGCAGAGCTGAGGTCTGTGCGGCGAACGTCAGCCAGGAGATCAAAGCTCTTGTTCAAGGCAACAGACCCTGAGGCCCGAGCCTCAAAGGCTCCGAAACGCAGTGTTGCGGGCTGCAACTTGAGTTGATCGCCCTTGCAAGCGAAGCTGAGGCGATTGCTGTTCAGCGCAGCAAGTTCGAGACGCTTGAGACTGAGCCCACCTCGGCAGTTCAGCGACCCATCGGCCCAGCCGATCTGAACATCTCCCTCCAACGTCCCAGAGGCATCCAGATCCTGAGCAGGGGCAATGACGGCCCCAAAAGGTTTCAGGTTGAGCCGATCCAGCCGCGTTCGAAGCCTGAAGCGAGGGCGATCCCAATGCCCTTGTCCATCGAGCCGCAGCACCCCTTCAGCGTCGAGCCAGCGAAGTTCCGATGCGGTGCTGAAAAAAGCCTCCCCGAGACGAACTGCCCCCCGACTGCGGAGTTCAAGGGTCTGCTGCTGAGGACCGAAACGGAGCAGTGCAGGATCGGCCAACCGGTACTGCACGCCAAGTCGCGGCAGGGCGCCGTCGCCGCTCAGTGGCCCAAAGGTCCAGTAACGACCAGCCTCATTGGCCTGCAACTGACCGCGCAGCTTGTGCACTGTGATCTGCAGAACCGGTTGCAGACGCCGAAGACTCGCTATGGGAGCAAGGCTCACCTCCAGCCCCGCCAGGCTGAGCTCAGAACGATCCGCCGCCGACGGCAAGATCCGACTCGGCCCGATGGCGATCCCTAGGCCTAAGGGGCGAAGTCCCTCGTAGGGACCAAGATCCACGTCGTGGCCCAGAGGACCCGACAGCGAGCGCTCCAAACTGGGGCGCATGCTGCTCAAGACGCGTTCCGCAGCACGATCCAGGGCGATGAAGCCTGCAGCTCCTGCCCCGGCCAGAACGACACCTCCCGCAACCAACCAGGTCCTGCGCCGCGTTTTCTGCATCAGACGCGGCGGTCACCCCGGAATCTCGCGCAATATAAGGAGACTGTTTTCAGTCCACCAGACCCCATGGCCTTCGATCAGCTGCTGCTTACTGCCGCTCCCTGGCTGGGTTGGTCTGGGCTTGGGCTCGGAGCGCTGACAGCGGTTGCCTTCCTAACCAAGTGGGGCATTCGTTTTCGGCTGGTCGGCGTGAGCAGCTTCACCCTGCTGCTGGCCGTGAGTTGCTGGGCATTCGGCGTGAGTTATACACCTCCTGTGGTCGTGGAGGGTGCGGTTCGGGCACCAATCGTCTTCGACAACGGCAACGACCTCGTGGTGGCCCAGGTTCCTGCCGACTTGGCCCCAACCACAGTTCAAGCCACCCTGGAGCAATTGGAGGGCAACCTGCGCGGCTCAGGTCGCTCCAGCGGCACCGTGCTGGTGCGGTTGCGGGGCATCCAGCCGGAGGGCGATGGGCTGGGACGCCCCGTCGTCCTGGGCGAAATGAGCAAGACCTTGCGTTGATGCCGAATTTCAACGACGCGATCGAGGAGCTCCCCCAGTCGTTTCGCAGGGAACAACAGGAACTGGATCAAGCTGGTATTAAACGTTGGTCCAGCATCCGTGATCTAACGGATCTGCAACTGAGCCAACTCGCCCGCAGTGGCCAGGCTTCGGCCCGAAACCTCAAGCGGCTTCGGGGCATGGCAGATTTGGTCTGCCGCTTGGATTTGCCTCCCCAGGACGCCGCGCTACTGATGCATGCGGGCATCGCCACGCCCGCCGCTCTGGCGGCATGCACCCCCGAACGTCTTGTGCGCCAGACCGGAAGGCTGGAGCGCAGCCTTGGAACCAAAAGGCCTGCCGTTGTGGATCTGCGGGTGGCCGGCGATTGGATCCGCCGCGCCAGGCAACTGGCGAACTGACCCCAGCAACCCTGACTTGGCATCCAATCCTGCGTATGAACCTTATATGGGCTTGAAACTCCTACGCACAGCTCTAATCGTTCTGGCTCTGCTGGGCTCACCATTGCTCGTGGTTGCTGCTGACTCGGACTTGCTCAACAGCGTCAAACGCAATCCTGAAAAAGCAAAGGCCATGTGCCGTTCGTTCCGGCAAATGAACGCCAACGGCCGATCGCCATTCTCCAAGCCCCACATCAACCAGGTCGCCGCCAGCGAAAACCTGAGTTTTCAGGATGCGGAAATCCTTATGACCTACATCGTGGGGATGCATTGCGACGATGTCCGCTGAGACAAGCGGAATTGCCTGCCGGTCTGCAGCGCTGAAGTTGGCCGATGGCGTGGTGCTGCGGTCACGGATGTGGCACCCCAGCGGCAAAGGCCCCTGGCCTGCCCTGCTGATGCGGCAGCCGTACGGGAGCCGCATCGCCTCAACAGTCACCTACGCCCACCCCAGTTGGTGGGCTTCCCATGGCTTCCTGGTGGTCGTTCAGGACGTACGAGGGCAAGGGGAGTCGGAGGGATGTTTCCGGGGATTTGGTCAGGAAGCAGCCGACACCACCGCCACCCATGCCTGGGTGCGACAGCTGCCGGAATGCAATGGACGCCTGGGGGTCTACGGGTTTTCGTATCAGGGCCTGACCCAGCTCACCGCAGCTGAGTCGGCCCAACCGCCGGAGTGCACCGCTCCAGCGATGACCGGCCTGGACGAACGACGCCATTGGAGCTGTGAAGGCGGTGCCCACTGGTGGCACCTCGGCCTTGGCTGGGGGCTGCAGCTGGCGGGCCTCCAGGCCCAGCGACGCGGAGATGCAACGGCCTGGCTGGAGATCCGCCGAAGCCTTGAAGACAACCGCTATCTGCGGGACGGACCAACCCTGCTGGAGCGCCATGATCCCGAAGGCATGGCCTGGAGCTGGTTGAGAAGCGACCCCAGCAACGATCAGCAGTGGACGGTTCATCACGCCCCGGAGAGCTGGCTTCAGCGGCCGATGCTGTTGATCGGTGGATGGTGGGATCCACATCTGGTGGGTCTACTGGACCTCTGGCATCGCAGCCAGGTGGCCGGCGGGCAGCCATCCCTGCACATCGGGCCAGCCTCCCATCTTCAGTGGTGGCCTGAAACCCAGCAGCTAATGCTTCAGTTCTTCCAACAGCATTTGCAGGATCGCCCCCCGCAGGAGCCGAAGCCCAACCAACAGCTCTGGAACATCACCCAGCATCAGTGGGAAGCGATCCCCGCACCCGCCACGGGCAGATCAGCGTCATGGGGACTGCGCAGCCATGGACTGGCCTGCATCGACCCAAGCGACGGTGCCCTTGTGGCGGATGGAGAAGGAGAAGGCAGCGTGGTCATTGTTCATGACCCCTGGCGACCGGTGCCGGCCATCGGTGGACACCTCGGGACAACCCCTGGGCCGGCGGAGCGCACGGCCGTGGATCAACGCAGCGACGTCGCGACATTCACCACCGCACCCCTGGTCGATGAGCTGCTGCTGTCAGGTCAACCGAACCTCCTGCTGGACGCCGAAGCGGACCAGCCCGGGTTTGATCTCTGCATCAGCCTGTCGCGCCTGCCCGCGGAAGCCAAAAGCGTTGAACAACTGAGCACGGGAGTCGTACGGGTTCGCGGTGAGGAGGCGTTGCAGCGAGCCAGGCGCAGCGTGACCCTCCAGCCGCTGCACGCGAGCCTGGCTTGTGGCGATCGACTGAGGCTCTCCGTTGCCGCAGCATCGTGGCCCGCCATTGGCGTCAACCCTGGCCACGATGCCGTGCCCTGCGGAGCACCAAGCGCGGAGCATCGTGTGGTGACGCTGACACTGAAACTTGCTGACTCCACCCTTCAGCTGAACCCCTTTGATTCCGGCAGATTGAAGCTCGACTGACGTTTGGGCTTTGAAGCTCTCCGCTGCCCTGCTGGCCATCGCTTTGTCGGGTCCCATGGGGTTGATCAGTCCCGCATAAGCGGAGCAACTCACCAGAACCGAACTCACCCCAGCCCAAGCAGGAGCAGCGGCTGAACTGCTGGTGGAGGCGCTCAAAAACCGCCAAAGAGACGTCATGCATGACGCTCTCGCAGCCCAT
This sequence comes from Synechococcus sp., assembly GCA_047285305.1. GTDB lineage: Bacteria > Cyanobacteriota > Cyanobacteriia > PCC-6307 > Cyanobiaceae > Parasynechococcus. The sequence goes on along the minus strand of JBJBDL010000003.1, from coordinate 1,298,734 downwards.
GTTAAGACCAGTGTTGATGTGAAGAGCGTCCAGGCACGCCTGGACCAAGGCGCGGCCATTGATGCAACCCGCGTTGTCAGCCTGACTCCTGGCTTCAACACAACAACCATTGATGCTGTGGTGACCACTGCATGGGGTGACGAAGTGATGCTGATGGTGCTGGATGAGGACGGCAAACTCCTCGCCTGGAAGCGGAGCGACCGGATCCAGCCGATCAAAACAACGGCCCTCGACTTCACCAGGGAGCTGGCAGCAGGACGCTGGATTGCCGCGCGATCCAAGATTTCCCTTCAACTCCAGGAGGAACTGGCCCCAGGAGACCTGGAACGCAAATGGACCAAGCTCAGCCAGGTGTCAGGTTGTTTACGCAGGGTCAAGGACGCTCCGATCGACCATCAAGGCGGCGATCAGCAGCTCGTGCTGCTGGCTGTCGCCTTCGGCCAGGCCACAACCAACCTGTTCGTGATCTTTGACGCAAGCGGTCGGATCATCAACGTCGACATTTCCCGAGACTTCGTCTAATCAACAGCGGATCTGTTTCGTAAATCGGGCTTAACATCGCGCCCAATTCTCAGATCTCCCATGGGTGTCGCCGCAGTCCTCGACTGGATGGTGCAGGACGGCGAACGGTTGGCGAATTGTCGCCATGACCACCCGTTTGCGGTGCTTGGTCCTCAACCCTCGGATCAGGGTTGGACCGTGCGGATGTGGATGCCGGAAGCCCAAACAGTCACCCTGCTGCAGGCTGGTGACGAGATAGTCATGACAACGCCGAACCACCCCTGGGTGTTCGAGGCACAGCTCAATAGAGACCCTGGCTGCACTTACCGGGTCAGGGTTGAGCGGGGCGACATAGTGCACGAACAACACGACCCATGGGCCTTCCGCGGCGAATGGATGGGCGAAATGGATCGCCACCTGTTTGCTGAAGGCAACCATCACCACATCTGGCAAAAGATGGGTGCCCACCTCACCGAGCGTGATGGGGTCAGTGGTGTGATGTTCTGTCTGTGGGCGCCCAGCGCTCTTACCGTCTCCGTGATTGGAGATCTGAATTCATGGGACGGACGTCACCACCCCATGCAGCAGCGCGTCGGAGGGATCTGGGAACTGTTCATCCCCGGCCTCGACGAGGGACATCTCTACAAGTACGAAATCCGTACCCAAGAGGGCCACTGTTACCAAAAGGCTGATCCTTACGGCTTCCAGCACGAGGTTCGCCCGGACAACAGCTCCGTTGTGGCTCGCCTGGGCAGATACCAATGGTCCGATCAGGGCTGGATGCAGAAGCGCGACAGCAGCAACGCGCTCGATCAACCGATTTCGGTTTACGAAATGCACCTGGGCAGCTGGATCCACGCCTCAGCGGACGAGCCGTGGATTCAACCCGATGGCACCCCTCGAACACCCGTTCCCGCAGCGGAGATGAAGCCCGGCGCTCGGCTGCTCACCTACGCCGAACTCGCCGATCGCCTGATTCCTTACGTCAAAGAGAGGGGCTTCACCCACATCGAGGTGATGCCGATCACCGAGCATCCCTTCGACGGCTCCTGGGGCTATCAGGTGACGGGTTGGTATGCCCCCACCAGCCGCTATGGAACGCCCGATGAATTCCGGGCCTTCGTGGATCGCTGTCACGCCGAAGGCATTGGCGTGATCATTGACTGGGTTCCGGGCCACTTCCCAAAGGATGCCCACGGCCTGGCCTTCTTTGATGGCACCCATCTCTATGAACACAGTGATCCCCGGATTGGGGAACACAAGGAATGGGGAACACTGATCTTCAACTACAGCCGCAACGAAGTTCGTAATTTCCTCGTCGCCAACCTGGTGTTCTGGTTCGAGCAGTTCCACATCGATGGCATTCGAGTTGATGCCGTGGCCTCGATGCTCTATCGCGACTACTTGCGTCCCGACGGGGAATGGCTCCCTAATGAGAACGGTGGTCGGGAGAACACCGAAGCTGTTCGCTTCCTGCAGCAGGCCAACCACGTGCTGTTCCAGCACTTCCCAGGGGCCCTTTCGATCGCGGAGGAATCAACCACCTGGCCAATGGTGACCCAGCCTACGGACAACGGCGGCCTCGGATTCAACCTCAAATGGAACATGGGTTGGATGCACGACATGCTCGATTACTTCGAGCTGGACCCGTGGTTCCGCCAGTTCCACCAGAACAACATCACGTTCTCGATCTGGTACACCTATACCGAGAACTTCATGCTGGCCCTGAGCCACGATGAAGTGGTGCACGGGAAGAGCCACCTACTGCACAAGATGCCTGGAGATGACTGGCAGAAGTACGCCAACACTCGGGCGTTGCTCTCCTACATGTGGACACACCCCGGCAAGAAGACGATCTTCATGGGGATGGAATTCGGCCAGCGGGCTGAATGGAATGTGTGGGGCGATCTCCAGTGGGATCTGCTCAACTACGAACCCCACAAGGGCGTCCAGCGGTTGGTGGATGACCTCAACGTTCTCTACAAGGCAGAACCGGCACTCTGGCGGGACGACTTCGACCAGTTCGGCTTCCAGTGGATCGATTGCAACGACAACCGCCACTCCGTGATCAGCTTCATGCGGCGGGAGAGTACCAGCGGCACCTGGCTGGTGGTGGTGGCTAACTTCACGCCCCAAAGTCACTCCCACTACCGCGTGGGCGTTCCGCTCTCCGGCTTCTACGAGGAGATCTTCAACTCCGATGCAGCCAAATATGGCGGTAGCAACCTCGGCAATATGGGTGGCAAACCAACGGACGAGTGGGGCATCCACGGCTACGAGAACTCCTTGGATCTCTGCCTGCCGCCGCTGAGCCTGATGGTGTTTAAGCACGACCCGAAACGCAGCCTGAGCAGCAGCGAACCGGACAACATCGTGTGACGAACGTGATGACAAAGAGGGGGTAAAGCTCTAGGCAAGGCCTCAATTCAGGTAGGTTTCCGGCTGACCTGACCGGGCTTGATGAGCGACTCTTTACCCCTGCTCCTGCGTGCTGCGCGCGGTGAATCGGTGGAGCGTCCTCCGGTGTGGATGATGCGCCAAGCCGGTCGCTACATGAAGATCTACCGGGACCTGCGGGACAAGTACCCCAGCTTCCGTGAGCGTTCCGAAAATCCTGATCTCTCCTATGAGATCTCAATGCAGCCGTTTCACGCCTTCAAGCCCGATGGAGTGATCCTGTTCTCTGACATCCTCACGCCCCTGCCGGGGATGGGAATCGATTTCGACATCATCGAGAGCAAAGGCCCCCAGATCGGCGATCCAATCCGGAGCATGGCCCAGGTAGATGCCCTGCGCCCCCTCAACCCCGCCGATTCGATGCCCTTTGTGGGTGAAGTGCTGGGTCGTCTGCGCCAAAGCGTTGGCAACGAAGCAGCTGTTCTCGGCTTCGTTGGTGCCCCCTGGACCCTGGCCGCCTACGTGGTGGAGGGCAAGAGCAGCAAGAACTACGCGGTGATCAAGGCCATGGCCTTTCGCGAACCCGAGATCCTCCACAAGCTGCTCGACCACTTCGCCGAGTCGATCGCCCAGTACCTGCGCTATCAGATTGATTCCGGCGCCCAGGTGGTTCAGATGTTTGATTCCTGGGCGGGCCAGCTGAGCCCAGCGGACTACGACACCTTCGCTGCGCCTTACCAGAAGAAGGTGGTGGATTTGGTCAAGCAGACGCACCCCGACACCCCCTTCATCCTCTACATCTCCGGCAGCGCCGGCGTGATCGAACGGATGGCCAACACCGGTGTTGACATCGTTTCGCTGGATTGGACCGTGGACATGGCCGAAGCCCTGGCACGTCTGCCGGAGCACGTTGGTGTTCAGGGCAACGTGGATCCCGGCCTGCTGTTCGGCACCCCGGAGGCGATTGAGGCCCGCATCGATGACTGTGTGCGCAAGGCCCGCGGCCGCAAGCACATCCTCAACCTCGGCCATGGAATACTGCCGGGTACACCGGAAGAGAATGGTGAAGCCTTCTTCAGGGCCGGCAAGAGCGTGATGGACCGTCTCGGGGCTTTCGTTTGACCCGCATCCTGGTGACCGGCGCCAGCGGATGCGTCGGTCAGTACATCTCCAGGTGGCTTCTGGACCACTCGGATGCAGAGCTGCTGCTCTGGCTGAGGGACCCAGCCAAACTCACCGCTGTTCCAGCAGACCATCCCCGCATCCGCCTATTGGTGGGGGACCTGCGGGACACCGACCGTTTTGCCCAAGAGCTGGCCTCGGTGAACCGGGTGATTCACACCGCCACGGCCTGGGGTGACCCCGAGCGGGCCGAACAGGTGAATGTGGTGGCAGTGAAACAGATGCTGTCGCTTCTGGATCCCAGCAAGCTGGAGCAAATCATTTACTTTTCAACGGCCAGCGTGCTCGACCGGCACCTGCGCCCCCTGCCGGAAGCTCTGGCCTACGGCACGGAATACATCCAAACCAAGGCTCGCTGCCTCAGGGATCTTGAACAGCACCCCCTGGCCAGCAAAGTCGTGGCGGTGTTTCCCACCTTGGTTTTCGGGGGACGGGTCGACGGCACCAGCTCCTTCCCCACCAGCTATCTCACCGAAGGTTTGGCTGAAGCCAGCCGTTGGCTCTGGCTGGCCCGCTGGCTTCGAGTGGATGCGAGCTTCCACTTCATCCATGCGGAAGACATCGCCCGCATCTGTGGCCTCTTGGCCACACGCCCCCATGAACCGAACCGAGAACCAGGGCAAGGCGCCCTGCGCCGGGTGGTGATGGGACAACCGGTCATCTCGGTGAACGACACCGTGAAAACCCTATGCCGCTGGCGCGGTGTGGCCCGAACACCCGGCATTCCGCTCTGGCCATGGCTGATTGAGACCCTGATCCGCGTTCTGCCGATCGAAGTGAATACCTGGGACCGGTTCAGCATTCGCCAGCGCCACTTCATTCATGACCCGGTGACGCAGCCGGAACGTTTCGGGGGCAGCAGCCATGCCCCTGACTTGGCAACAGTTCTTAGCGATTCCGGCTTACCCAACCGCGGAACCCCCAGACCCGCGCGTAAGGTCAATACATCGACCTAGCACTTTCATGCGCTCCGTCATCCGCACCATTGCAGCCGCCTGCTGCGCCTTCCTGATGCTGATCGGCCTCAACGTAGGCAGCGCTCAAGCCGCCACTGTTGAAGTGAAGCTCGGCACCGACGGCGGAATGCTCGCCTTCGAGCCCGCCACCGTGAACATCAAGGCCGGCGATACCGTCAAGTTCGTCAACAACAAACTGGCTCCTCACAACGCTGTTTTCGAAGGCCACGACGAATACAGCCACTCTGATCTCGCCTTCAACCCCGGCGAATCCTGGGAGGAAACCTTCTCCACCGCTGGCACCTACGACTTCTACTGCGAGCCCCACCGGGGTGCTGGCATGGTCGGCAAGGTGATCGTTGAGTGATTTCTGGATTTCTGAGAAAATCTCTGAAAATCTCTAACTGAACTTCAAGCCCCGGGCTGTGTATCAACCACAGACCGGGGTTCTTTTTTTTGCCGGCAACGATGGATAGCTTGGGGCATTGAGGGGGGTTGCGATGGCACGCCTATCAGGCCTGATCCTGACGTTGCTGTTGATCGTTGGCGCAACAGGCCTGCTGCCTGCTCCGGCGATGGCGATTGACACGATGGAAAACTCCGCCTTGGAGCGAGGTGAGCAAATTTTCAACAGCAACTGTGCGGCCTGTCACATGGGGGGCGGCAATGTGATCCGCGCCAACCGAACGCTGAAGATCAGCGACTTGAACGACCATGTAGAGGCCTACTCCAGTTCCCCGCTGGAGGCTCTGGAGCATGAGATCGAGGATGGGCTGAATGCCATGCCCAGCTATGCCGACAAACTGAGTGAGGAGGAGATCATGGCGGTAGCCACCTACGTTGAACAACGGGCCGAATTGGGCTGGTCCAGGCGATGAGTCGTGAAGCTCTTCGGGATTTTCTGCGGGCTGTGGAGCACCACCAAGGCTTGCGGAGTGATGCGGCCCAATGCCGTGATGACGATCAGTTGTTGGCCCTGGCACGCCGCCACGGCTTCAATGTGATCCAGCGGGATCTCTGCGACGACGCCCGCGAATCAGCCATCACCAGCTGGTTCGAAACCAGCCGAATACAACGCTCTTTTAAATCAACACCCTCCGAATCAACACCCCCGCAATCACCAAAGACCTGATGGCCGTTGTCACCCTGCTTAGTGATTTCATCGACGGCACCAGCATGGCCCTGGCGGAAGACACCGATGCCGCGGATCTGAACGCCTTCATGACCGCCAATCAAGGCCGACTCTGGGCGAGCGTGCAGCAGCGCCGCCGGCATCGACAGCAAACCATCGAGCGGCGAGGTCCGGGAACGGTGTACTTCGCAGTGGATGCCCCAGGGGCTGCCGCCGTGGACCGCTACCTCAGCAGTGAAACAGGCTCAGCTGAGGAAGCAGCAGCGCTGCAGGCCATGCGGAGCGCTGGGGTGGAGATCGCCCCCCATGTGGGAGCAGACCGTGAACGCGATGTTCTGCTCAACGGCCGGTTGAAGGACCTGACGGCCCAGGCCAAGGCCAAGGGTTTTGGTTGAAGCCATGGGCGATGCAGCGATGGCACTTCCTGAGAACCCGCTTGGCCTGCAGAGTTTTGACGAGCTGGTGGAGTGGACCGCGTCCTACCTCCACTTCAAACATGCCCTGGAGGTGATTGCCTTCACCCCAGAGGCCGCAACGTCGTATCTCGATCGCTTCAGTGCGTTCAGCAGCCGCTATGCCACGGAGATGAAAAAACAGGACATCCTTGAGGCCCGCCTCCCCAAAGAGATGCGGGAGACCATCGAAGCCGAAAACGCTCACCGCGCGCTCCTACGGGAGCTGCTCAACGGCTGATCAAGCGGCGGACTGGGCCTGCTTGGCCGCCTGCAACACAGCCAGATAGAGATCCTCGTCGATCTCACGGATGTCGTACTCCGTGGGTTTCACACCGTGGTGGTGCTCATGCACCACCATCCAACAGCTGCGTTCCAGCTCACCGCCAGCCGTTGCTGCGAGCGCCAGGCCCTGCAGCACGAGGGAGTCCACCAGCGGCTGATCAGGCATTGGCATCCAAGGGTTCGGCAAACTCTAAAAAGACACCCCGGTTTGCCGCTCCCTGGCGTGGGGACCGATCCAAAGGCTTCGGTTTGCCCCCACTGAAAACGGAACAAGCCCCATACGGTGAACCCAGTTGAAACGCATCCGAGATGCAACCCACGGCGGAACAGTTCACCGAACAAGCCTGGGCCGCCATCGTCGCCGCCCAGCAACTGGCGCAGAGCGCCAAGCATCAGCAACTTGAAACGGAGCATCTGCTGCTTGCGCTGTTGCAACAGAACGGTCTGGCTGGACGCATTCTCAGCAAAGCAGGGGTCGACGTTGGCACGTTCCAGGCGGCCGTCGACAGCCATCTCAGGCAGCAGCCCAGTCTTGGCTCTCCACCGGAATCGGTGTTTCTGGGACGCTCCCTCAACAGCTGCCTGGATCGCGCCGAAACAGCCCGCGATGGTTTCAGTGACAGCTACATCGCCATCGAACATCTGTTGCTGGCCCTGGCCGACGATGAACGCTGCGGCAGGCAACTGCTCAGCCAAGCGGGCGTTGACACCAGCAAACTCAAAGAAGCCATTACAGCCGTGCGAGGCAACCAGACGGTGACCGATCAAAACCCGGAAGGGACCTATGAATCGCTTGAGAAGTACGGACGGGACCTGACGGCCGCCGCCCGTGACGGAAAGCTGGACCCGGTGATCGGTCGCGACGAGGAGATCCGGCGCACCATCCAGATCCTCAGCCGGCGCACCAAAAACAACCCCGTGCTGATCGGCGAACCCGGGGTCGGCAAGACCGCCATTGTTGAGGGATTGGCGCAGCGCATAGTGAATGGCGATGTGCCCCAGGCCTTGCAGAACCGTCAGCTCATCGCCCTCGACATGGGAGCCTTGATCGCCGGTGCGAAGTACCGCGGTGAGTTCGAGGAACGGCTCAAAGCTGTGCTCAAGGAGGTCACCGCCTCGGAAGGCCAGATCGTGCTGTTCATCGATGAAATCCACACGGTGGTGGGCGCTGGCGCCACCGGTGGAGCCATGGATGCCAGCAATCTGCTCAAGCCGATGCTGGCCCGGGGGGAACTGCGGTGCATTGGCGCCACCACCCTCGACGAGCACCGCCAGCACATCGAAAAGGACCCCGCCTTGGAGCGTCGCTTCCAGCAGGTGCTGGTGGATCAACCCACGGTGGAAGACACCATCTCCATCCTGCGTGGTCTGAAGGAGCGCTATGAGGTGCATCACGGTGTGCGCATTGCCGACAGTGCCCTGGTGGCTGCTGCTGTGTTGAGCAGCCGCTACATCGCCGACCGCTTCCTGCCCGACAAGGCCATCGATCTGGTGGATGAGTCGGCCGCCCGCCTCAAGATGGAGATCACCTCCAAACCGGAGGAGATCGATGAAATCGATCGCAAGATCCTGCAGCTGGAGATGGAGAAGCTCTCCCTCGGCCGTGAATCCGACAGCGCCAGCCAGGAACGCTTGCAACGGATTGAACGGGAACTGGCGGAACTGGGCGAACAGCAAAGTTCCCTGAATGCCCAGTGGCAGCAGGAGAAAGGAGCGATCGATGAGCTGTCGTCGCTCAAGGAGGAGATCGAACGGGTGCAGCTGCAGGTGGAACAGGCCAAACGCAGCTACGACCTGAACAAAGCAGCGGAACTGGAATACGGCACCCTGGCCTCGCTGCAGAAGCAGTTGCTCGAACAGGAAGCCCAGATCGCCTCAGAGGAGCCTGGCGAGAAAGGCTTGCTGCGGGAGGAGGTGAGTGAAGACGACATCGCCGAGGTGATCGCCAAGTGGACCGGAATCCCTGTGGCGCGGCTGGTGCAGAGCGAAATGGAGAAGCTGCTGCAGCTGGAGGATGACCTGCATCAGCGGGTGATCGGCCAGCACCAGGCCGTCACCGCCGTCGCCGATGCGATTCAACGTTCCAGGGCAGGGCTGAGCGATCCGAACCGCCCCATCGCCAGCTTCCTGTTCCTCGGCCCCACTGGTGTGGGCAAGACGGAACTCTCCAAAGCCCTCGCCAACCGGCTGTTCGACAGCGATGACGCCATGGTTCGCATCGACATGTCGGAGTACATGGAGAAGCACACCGTGAGCCGTTTGATCGGGGCGCCTCCCGGCTACGTGGGGTACGAGGCCGGTGGCCAGCTCACCGAAGCGGTGCGTCGTCGGCCCTACGCCGTGATCCTGTTCGACGAGGTGGAGAAAGCCCACCCGGATGTCTTCAACGTGATGTTGCAGATCCTCGATGACGGCCGTGTCACCGATGGGCAGGGCCGCACCGTGGACTTCACCAACACCGTGCTGATTCTCACCAGCAACATCGGCAGCCAGTCGATCCTGGAGCTGGCCGGCGATCCCGAGCAGCATGGAGCGATAGAAAGCCGGGTGAATGACGCTCTCCGGGCCCATTTCCGGCCGGAATTCCTCAATCGCCTCGACGATCAGATCATTTTCCACAGCCTCAGGCGAGAGGAATTGCGCCAGATCGTCACGCTGCAGGTGGAACGCCTGCGCCAGCGGCTGGCTGAGCGCAAGCTGGAGCTCAGCCTGAGCGATGGAGCCGCCGACTGGCTCGCCAATGCCGGATATGACCCCGTCTATGGGGCACGACCACTGAAACGCGCTGTGCAACGGGAACTGGAGACACCCATTGCCAAAGAGATCCTGGCGGGTCGTTACAGCGAAGGGCAGGCGATCAACGTGGAGCTGGAAGCGGACGCGTTAGCTCTGCGCTGAAAACCAGGCGGGAACAGTGCTGTAGGTGGCCGCATTACGGCTGTTCTCCCGCGCCTCCACGCCGAAGCAACAGGTGCGACCGCCGTCCCGCTCCTGCAGCAGCTCATTGGCCCAGGTCCAGATCAAGGCCGCCGTTGCCTCCATGCCCACGTTCTCCATCACGCGGAGATCAATGGCCTGGAGGTCATGCAGCCGCTGCCATTCCGCCAGCAGTGGATCGTCGGCATTGACCAGAAAGGTGTGGTCGAACTGCTGCCTCAGGCGTTCTTCGAAGGGGCGAAGGCTGGAGAAATCAACAACAAACCCGCAGGCATCCAGCTCCGTTGCGGCGAACCAGAGGTTGAAACTGCGGCTGTAGCCATGCACGAAGCGGCAATGGCCCTGGTGGCGCCACTGCCGGTGACAGCAGGGATAGCCGCTGAAGGCTTTGCTGCAGCTGTAGGGGGTCGGAGAAACGAGCAAGGGGTGGATACGCGGAATGGAGCACGCTGCGGGAAGATTCAGGCGTTGCCCGAATGTCCGAGGCCTGATGCAGCCCCTCAGCCCCGCCTTCATTGACCAACTCCGTTTTAACGAAGCGGGGCTGATTCCAGCTGTGGCCCAGGACTGGCTGGACGGGGCGGTGCTGATGGTGGCCTGGATGAACCGGGAGGCCATCGAAGCCACCCTGCGCAGCGGTGAAGTGCATTACTGGAGCCGCTCACGCCAGGAGCTTTGGCACAAGGGGGCCACCAGCGGTCACGTCCAGACGATGCGGGAGATCCGCTACGACTGCGATGCCGACGTGCTGCTGGTGACCGTGGAGCAGGCTGGGGATGTGGCCTGCCACACGGGCTCCCGCAGCTGTTTCTACGAAAACAGCGATGCACGAACCACAGGTGGCGCCGAGGCCCTAGCGCCACCAACGGATGCTTGCACCGAACTGTTCCGGGTGATCGAAGGGCGACGCGAGAAACCGGAGGAAGGCAGCTACACCAACAAGCTGCTGGCGGGGGGAGACAACAGCATCCTCAAGAAAATCGGCGAGGAGAGTGCTGAATTCGTGATGGCCTGCAAAGACGACAACGCCGCCGAGATCGCCGGCGAAGCGGCGGACATCGTCTTCCACATGCAGGTGGCCCTGGCCCATCACGGTGTGAGCTGGCGGCAGGTGCAGGAAGTGCTGGCCGCACGACGGGGTGCCCCGCGTCGGCACTAAGGCAAACAGGGGCTGTCGCTGCTGATCACAACTTCATCGCCAAGCTCCACGGTGTCCAACAACACCCCCATGGTGAGATTTCCGGCGTTGATGCAACCGCCGGTCACCGCCTTGCCGATCCGGGACTCGTCATTGGTGCCGTGAATGGCGAAGCTGTACCAGCGGAAGACGCCGTCATAGGTGTTGAAACGGAAGGGCTGCTCGGTTGCGGGCACAGGAGCCAGGCTGATGTAACCGATGCCGTATTCCCCGGTTTCCCCATCACCTTTGAAGTCGATGGAGTTCATGTTGGTGAAGAGGGTCTCGCGCAGCTCCTCTTCTGATTTGCCGGATTGCTCCACCAGTGCGGGATCCATCTCGAAGCGGTCGTTGCTGAGGATTGCGTTGACCTGAAAGGTTCCAAGCGGAGTGACGCCCTCTTCAAAGGTGGTGCCTTCACAGGCAATGCCATGGCGACCATGGCCAACGGTGAAACGCAACGGCCCCTCAGCACGATCCAACACACCTTCACTGGCTGCTGGATTGCTGCCATCCAGCTGAATCCGAATCGGTGCTCGAACCTGTGGGTTCTGCTGGGGCAGGCTGTTGTTGGAACGACAACCCACCAGACTCAGCAGCAGGCCAGCCAGCGCCAGAGAACGGACCAGGTGCATCGATCAACCACGACTGCCGGCAGCATGCCGCGCCCGCATGGTGACGTCAGTCAAGTGATTCAGATTCGGCCGGTTCGATGGGCTTTCGCAGCGTTGATCCGAAACGGGTGGTCTGCTGCATGACCCACGCCAGCGTGAGGCGATCCCGCTGCGATGGCACCAACACCGGACTCTCGCCTTGGCTGATCGCCAGAACATCAGTTGGAACAGAACTGTGGCCCCAGAGGCCGAAGGCGTGACCCAGTTCATGCAGAGCCGTGGCCTGCAGTGCTTCCGCTCGCAGCCCTGGTGACACCATCACCTTCACCAGGGGTTCAAGCCTTCGGCGGCCCTGGCGCTGCACGTCCACAACCTGAAGCTGTGTGCGTCCGTTGCTGGCGCGCCACACCCCAGACACCTGCCGGCGGGCCGGACGCTGCCGATGAATCAACACGTTGGCCTGGTCCGGATTGTCCACCAGCGTGAGCGGAACCAGTGCACCCCAGGTGGTCAGCGCCGATGACACCTGATCAAGCCAGCGTTGGTCCCAGCGGTTGACCGGCGTGGCGGCGGCGGGCTGAACCCACACGCACCAGTGCTTCAACACCGGCGGGCCCAGGGAGGTGGTGGCGATGGAGGAGGCATAGCCCGGCCATTGGCCTGGAGGCTGGCGTTCCAACGCCACCTGCAGGGTTCGAACCTGCTGTTGTGGAGGACAGAGCTCGGGCTGCATCAGGCGGCGGGAAGACCCACACCGCGGGCCATCAGGGTCGCCATCAACGGAATGCTGGCGAAGCCGACCAGTTCAATGTTGATGATCCAGGCCAGACGCTTGGCCAGGGCTTCGCTCACCTTCGGCAGCTCACCCTTGCGCAGCGGAATCGCCCAGAGGATGTAGGTGATCGTGGGATACAGCGACAGGCCCCCCACGGAGAGGTACAGACCAACCTTCCACCAGAACAAGGGATTCTGGGTGTAAAACTCAGACCCCTGGCCGAAGTGGATCACCCGCAGGATTCCACTAACTAGAAGTGCCAGGGCAGCGATTCCATAAACGATGTCGGTGATCACCATCGCCGTGGCCTCCTGGCGATTCGGATCAGCTTTGATCAGCTTTCGCTCCAGCACCAGGGCAGCGAAACAGAGCATGAAGCTGAGGTAGTGAACGTAGGCAACGCCAGCGTTTTTGGCGATGTCGGACGTGAGAGCGACGGCCAGGGGCATGGGCGTGGCGACGGAAGGTTCGGCGACCTTAGCCACCCAATTGAATTAACAATGAAAGATTCGCTTCAGTAATAGGAAGAAAGAGTGAAATAGCGCACAAAGTATTAATTCAGGAGTCTTTATTATGAACGCCATAAAAAAACTCTTTGGTTCTAGGTTCATTTCAGCCGTATCGTCATGATGACGAGTTCTCTGAGTGCTTTTCTCGGCGAAATTGGTCGCCATCAACTGCTCACTCCAGAGCAGGAACTCATGATGGGGAGGAAGGTTCAGGCGATGGTCGCCATCACAGAACGCTGTCATCTGGCTGGCGGGAGTGGCCCAGCCTGTGAGTACAGCGATGAAGAAAAAGGCGTGATTCGCCGTGGCGAACGGGCCAAGAATCAGATGATTACGTCCAACCTTCGTCTTGTCGTCAATCTGGCCAAGCGTTATCAGGGCAAGGGCCTGGATCTTCTCGATCTGATTCAAGAGGGAACCCTCGGCTTGACCCGAGCCGTCGAGAAATACGACCCCACCCGCGGCCATCGATTCTCCACCTATGCCTACTGGTGGATTCGACAGGGACTGAATCGAGCGCTCTCTACCCAAAGCCGCACGATTCGCATTCCCGTGAATGTGAACGAAAAGCTCACCAAATTGCGGGCTGCCAAGGCACGCTTGATGCAGCGAAATGGCCTCAGCCCCAGCGGAGAGCAGCTGGCGGAGTTCATGGATATCCCCATCGCTGAGGTGGAAGACCTGCTGGCCTGTGAACTGCGCAGCGTCACTGTGAGCCTGCAGGGGGTTGTGAAATCGAAATCGGATCCCTCCGAGCTGGTGGATGTGCTCCCAAGCGAAGAGCTACCGCCGCTGGAACGGGCCGAGATCGCTGAACGCACCGCGTCGGTCTGGTCTTTGCTGGCCAAAGCCAATCTCACCCCAAAAGAACACACCGTCGTTACCCTGCGCTTTGGGCTTGATGGCACCAACGAATGGCGCACCCTTGCCGAGGTGGCTCGCCACATGAACTGTTCACGGGAGTATTGCCGTCAGGTGGTGCAGCGGGCCCTGCGCAAACTTCGCAAGACGGGAATTCAAAGCGGACTCGTGGAATCCACACCCTGAAGATCGGCCCGCCCCGCTGGCGTCTTGCGGAGGAACTGGGGAGAGTGGATCCATCCGGTTCCCTCCGCATGACTGACCAGGCTGCGCGAACCACCGTTGAAGCCGACGTGCTTGAACGGGAGGTGATCGACGAAAACCTGCTGCGGCGCCTGTTGCAGCGGGCCGGCAGGGGTCTTGCCGTCCCAACTTTGGAAGCCCTGGAGTTGATGCTTGACCCCGAGACCCCCTCAGCCGCGCGGCTGACGATGCTCGCTGCCCTTAGTTATCTTCTGATGCCCGCAGACCTGATTCCAGACCTGCTACCGGTGGCCGGTTTCAGTGATGATTTGGTGGCGCTTACAGCCATGGTGGGTCTGTGGAGGAATCACGTCACTCCAGACATCCGGATGCGAGCTCGCCGCAAACTGGATCGCTGGTTTCCCCTGGCGCACTGAATCGCTGAACTGAATCGCTGATCAATGTCTGGCTGGAACCCCGAATTTGAAGCGGATCTCACTCTGCTGCTGAAGGACTGGTTGAAGCAGCAAGGTCGCACCCAGGCCGACCTGCGTCGAAACCTGCGCGCTGTGTCGACCCGAATGCCCGCCCTGCTTGAGGTGCTGGAGCGCGAACACAACATGCGTGGACTGGCTGGACTGGCTGATCGGCTCTGCAGCGTTGAAGCCGAATGGCATGGCCAGCCTTCAAGCGAACCTGCCGGTGTCGCAACGGCCGAAGACGATCCGTTCGGACAACTTGATCTGCTTTTGCAGGAAATTCGAGACGACTGCACCGATTAACGGCCGGCACGGGCAAAGTGGTGGCTCAGACATCGCCCCGATGACGCGAAATCACCTCCTCACGCCTCCGGTCTGTTGATGATGTCGGTGTTAGACGCCTCCTCAGCCCAGGCGCAAACAGAGGGGTGGCTGCGGGGACCGGGTAGCCCCACAGGCAAGGACAGCAAGATTGAAGCCGATTGCATCAAGGCAGAGGACGGCTCCGTCACCTGCGACACCAAGGTGGTCAACCTGGCCGGCTAGGCCAAGGCTCGCCTTTACTACAACCCCTTCAACGACTGAACCCCGTGAGTGAACCCAAGCGTTCCAAGAGAAGTTTCCTCGGTTTCGTTGATGCGGGTGAGCGAGAGGTCGCCCGACTGCTCACTCTGATCACCGCAGTGGTGATCAGCGCCGCCATCATCCAGCTGATGGTTTCCTTGGGCTCCAAGTTGCTGACTGGGTCAGCGGCGACGTGGTTGGGCGATGACCTGATCAAGATCCTCGGCGATCTGCTCACAGTGTTGATCGCGCTGGAGGTGCTGCAAAACATCACCAGTTACCTGAGGCGCCACGTGGTGCAGATCGAGCTGGTTCTGGTCACCGCGCTGACGGCTGTGGCTCGAAAAGTGATCGTGCTGCCCTCCGGTGCTGAAAACAAACCCCAGCTGCTGGTGGGCCTCGGGATCGCAGTCGTCTCACTTTCAGCCGCTTACTGGTTGGTGAAGCGTGCGAACGCCACTCCCTCACGCAAACGACTGGGCCGAGGAGGATCAGCAACCAAGCTTGATGTCCAGGACTGAGGGTTAACGAACAAAAGGAAGGCCGCCCTTCCCGTTGGAAAGACGGCCTAACTCGCTCGTTTGCACATGGCAATCGATCTCAACTTCAGTGTCTGATGCCTTGGAAAATCTCCTCTAGCAATGGAACTGAGACAGGAAGATCGAAGCGTCTGGCTCAAGGCACCCTGGGGCCATCGGGTCCAGGTGTGAAGCGGCTCTCCTGCGGGGCACCTACGAACGATGCAGAGGGGAGTCGACTGGCTTGACGCTCTTCGTTGTCGCGCCAGACGAATCGCTTACGAATGGGTGGAAACTGTTGGAGCAGGGGCCAGAAAGTCAGTCTGCTTCTGGGGCTTGCTCAGGTGGAGTGTCGGCCGTCATGGGCTCCTCCGATCTCGATGCACTAACTCTCGTCAGCGATGCCACCGACGGCAATCAGCTGTCGTGCTCATTGCCTTTTGGGGGCTGCACGACCCATCGTGGAGGTGGCGTGCCTCGCCGGGCTTAAGCAGCATCCCAGTGCAAGGCGAGCCACAGGGTTCCTGGATCGGGATCAGTGCGCTCCACCCGGTGGCGTTGATGGGGCGAAAGCAGTAAATGATCCCCTGGACTGAGATCCACAATCCGATCGGGGTTCTGCAGCGCAACACGGGCACTCCCCCGCAACACAAGCACCCACTCGTGATCGGACTGATCCATCCATTCGTCACGGGAGGAGCTGAAGCCGTTGGAGGCGATCAACAGCAGTCTCCATGTTTCGGCAGACGCCACCACCTGGGTTGATTCCTCACCCGGTGGAGGGCACGGGGTCGCCAACAGGTTGGCCTCTCCCCCCGGCCGATGGTCACGCTCACCCCAGCGCCGACCGATGTCGAACCCCCAGGATCGGGCCAACTGAACAACCTGGTTGTGGTCCGCACAAGCCGCCAGCTGTTCGCGGCTGCTGGAGTCGTTCCGCACACGCTCCGCAAGGGCCTGAAGTTGGGAGATCTTGTTGAGGAAACGGATCAGATCCTGTTCCGCCACGGAGACCACCGCACAGCTTCAACAGTGATCCTGACAACAGACCAATCAGGGGATCGACGCAAAAGTCAGAAGATCCTGACCTTCTGTTTCATGCCGTCCGCAACCAAGGCACTCACCATCGGAGATCTGGAGGCTGGATTCTCGACCTACTGCCAGGCCCTGCGTCGCCTTGTGGCCGATGGACGCGACCTCAACGCCATTCGCCGGACGGTCTGCTGGGACTACCTCAACCGATTGCACACCTCGCTTCCGAAGGATTACCGCTCTCCCGATGAACTGATCCAGCGGTTCCAGAAGGAGGCATCGCCTGCTCAAGCAGACTGATCCAAGCCACATCATCCCTGTGCTGAGCCACCTCCTGCGCTGCTGCATTGGTGCGTTTCTTGTTCTGCTGCTGAGCCTTGGTTCAGCCGGCGCTTCGCTGGCTGCCGGGTCTGACGCCAGCCCCGGCGGCCTGTTGTTCGAACAGCACTGCGCGGGATGCCACATCAACGGTGGCAACATCATTCGCCGGGGGAAAAACCTGAAGCTGAAGACCCTCGAGCGTGAGCAGATCGCAACGGTGGACGCCATCGCAGCCATCGCCCGGGAAGGGCGAGGCCAGATGAGTGGTTACGCCGATGTTCTCGGGAGCGATGGAGATCAGCTCGTGGCTGAATGGGTGCTCATGCAGGCTCAGAACGCCTGGACCCAGGGATAAACCTCGAGCGCCGTCCAGATCCCCTGCTTCCAATAGATATCGTCCTCAACCAGCCTGCGGACGACGTCGATGCTGTCGGCCTCGAAGATCCCGAAAACATGGGTGCTTCCCTCGGTGGGTCCGAGCGTGACCAGCGTTCCCTGCTCTTTCAGACTTTGGAGACGAGCAAGGTGCTCATCCCGATAGGGAGCACGCTTCTCAAGCGCATCCGCGCAGTAAGTGCCCCACAAAACGAAACGTGCCATAGCGAAGGATGAAATAACAGCGAACTTTTCAGTCGAAAATGATGGCATAGCCGCTTGAAACATGGCTATGTTGTGAAGGTTGATATCTCTCAAAAGCGATGCTCACTGGGAGCAACCTTCTCAATAAAGTCAAAGACCTGGGTGACATCAGCAAGTCTGACCTTGTTCGTGCCTGTGGCTATGTCTCCACGAAAAAAGATGGTGGTGAACGTCTGAATTTCACCGCTTTTTATGAAGCACTGTTGGAAGCCAAAGGCGTCAGTCTTGGCGTGGGTGGAGTTGGTGGTGTTGGCCAAGGTGGCCGCAAACTCAGCTATGTGGCCACTGTGCAAGGCAACGGCAATCTTCTCATCGGCAAGGCCTATACAGCGCTGCTTGACCTGAAGCCTGGAGATGAATTTGAAATCAAACTGGGTCGCAAACAGATTCGTCTGACATCGGTGGGTGCCACCGACGAAGACGACGAGTGATTCAACATTAAAAAGCAGTGCAACCCCGGCCAATGCCGGGGTTTTTGATGGCTTGAGCGGGATGACAGCCCCTAGGGCTAATCGGCAGCTGCACGCAACTCAGCGCAAAAACGACCAGCTTCCTGAGCAATGTCCCCGGGCGATGCTGCAGCCATCCGTTTCACAAGTGCACTGCCCACAATTGCTCCATCGGCACCCCAACCCCGAACCTGACGCACCTGCTCGGCACCGGAGATCCCAAAACCAACCGCAACAGGAACCGGTGAGGTTTGTTTGAGTTGCTGCACCAAACCTTCAACCCTGCTTTCCATCTGAGCTCGCTCACCGGTGACACCGGTGACACTCACCAGGTAGGTGAAACCTCGGCTGCATGTGGCAATCCGACCCATCCGATCTTGGGGAGTGGTGGGCGCAACCAAGAGCACCAAATCCAAGCCATGACGCTCTGCGATTGTCGACAGCCGCTCTGCTTCCTCAAGGGGTAGATCAGGGACCACCAAACCCGCCGCACCAGCCTCCGCTGCGGACTGGCAAAACGCCTCCATCCCCACATTGAGCAGTGGATTGGAATACGTGAACAGGATCACGGGAATCTGCAGCTGGCCTTTCAACGAGCGCAGCATGTCCAGAACACCCTTTGGCGTGGTTCCGGCGGCAAGGGCCCGGGACGCAGCAGCCTGAATGACCGGCCCATCAGCGAGGGGGTCGCTGTAAGGCATTCCCAGTTCAACCATGTCAGCCCCTGCACGTTGCAGGCTGAGCAGCACATCAGCGGTGACAGAGAGATCCGGATCGCCGGCCATCAGGAATGGCATCAAGGCGAGGCGACCGTCCTGCTTCAGCTGCTCAAAGCGCTGGGCGATGGAAGAGGACTGCTGATTGGGCATCTCGGTCAACCGACCAGGAACAAACTTCGGAAGCCTATGAGTCGACGGGGGCATCGCCGTCCACGGGAACCGAGGCATCCGCTCCAATTTTGCGCAACAGCGCCTGTTGCTCCTCATCGGGGAGAGCATCAAAACGGGCTTGAAGCGCCTCCGCTTCCTGTTTGTCGTACACCTCGCGGTAGCGACGCCGCTGGTCCATGTAGGTCATCTGGCCGGTGACCACACGGAACAGGTAAGAGCTTGTCCACACCACCACAATCACAACCAGCAGGGCCTCCGCAGCAATTCCTGCCGAAAACCCCTCAAAGCCTGCAGCCTGAAAGCCGACTTGCCCAAGCCCGCCCAGCAGGAGGACTGCAAGTCCGATCAGAAGAACCTTGCCACGCGTCAATTCAGACGTCTCCTTGCCCGCTCAGCCGGAAATTGAGGAAGGGGGCAAAAAGAATCATCCCCGGGAAAAAGAGGAAGACCAGGCCATAGATGCCCAGACGCTCCAGCTTGCCCATGCGATGCCAACGCTGGTTCATCCACGCGTACAGGGCGAGGGGAACCACAACGAGATACAGGCCGCCCAGAACGGTGTAGGCCAACAGAACCAACAACGTGTCCTGTGGGACTTGAGAAAGCAGGGACGAAAGGTCCAAGGCCTGAGGACATCTGGGGGAAATCTAAGATGTCCGGGCGGGGGCATGGCGGAATCGGTAGACGCACGCGACTTAAAATCGCTTGGGCCGAAAGGCCTGTGGGGGTTCAAGTCCCCCTGCCCCCACCACCTGAGCTCAAGACGGCAACAACTCAGCCAGCTTGGTGCGGAAATCTCCCTTGGGCATGCCGCCCTTCAGTTCTCCCTCGATCGAAAAATCTCCATCGGGATCGTTCACCAGGAGGTAGGTGGGCCAGCCCATCCCCTCCTTGTTGGGGTACTGCTTGAGCAGGATCTTCCGGTATTTCCGATACATCTCCGTGTCCTGCAGCATCACGGAGATGAAGCTGCAGCCGAGTTCCTCGGCCACCTTGCCGTCGTAGTGACTCATGCGGTGACAGGTACCGCAGTCTTCAGAGCTGAACTTGATCAGGTGCATCGGCAACGGCCCAGGACAGGATCTCTCCAGCATGGAAAGGAACCAGTCCATTCACAAGTTCCGGCACGAGATGGTCACGGCGTTGCAACGTGATGCGACGCGTGTTGGCTGGACAGTTGTAGAAGGCCGGCCCATTCAGGCTGGTGAAGGCTTCGAGATGCTCCAGAGCACCCTCCTCATCAAAAACCTGGGCATAGCTCTCCAGGGCGAAGGGCGCATTGAAGATGCCGGCGCATCCGCAGGCACTTTCCTTGGATGCCCGTTCATGCGGCGCCGTATCGGTGCCGAGAAAGAAGCGTGGGTCACCGCTGGTGGCCGCCCGGCGCAGGGCCTGACGGTGGCATTCCCGCTTGGCCACGGGGAGGCAATAAAAATCACTGCGCAACCCGCCGGCAAACATCGCGTTGCGGTTGATGTGCAGATGGTGGGGGGTAATGGTGGCGGCGAGATGACGATCCGCTGAGCTGACGTATTGCACCGCTTGTTCGGTGGTGATGTGCTCGAACACAACCTTCAGCTCGGGATGGCGGTCCCGCAGTGGTGCCAGATGGCGTTCGATGAACACCGCCTCTCGGTCGAAGATATCGATCTCGCTGTCCGTGACTTCACCATGGATCAGCAAGGGCATGCCGATCCGGGCCATCGTTTCCAGCACGGGATCGATCTGCAGCAGATCCGTCACCCCTGCGGCGGAATTGGTGGTGGCGTTGGCGGGATAAAGCTTGGCGGCAGCAAAAACGCCCTCTCGAAATCCTGTCTCCAACTCGGCAGGAGCGATCGAATCCGTGAGGTACGCCGTCATCAGCGGCGTGAACTCCAGATCAGCGGGGCACGCCGCCTTAATACGGTCGCGGTATGCCCGTGCAGCAGCCACCGTGGTCACCGGGGGACGCAGGTTGGGCATCACGATGGCCCGCTGAAAACGGCGGGCGGTATGGGCCACAACCTGGTTGAGCATCTCCCCGTCGCGGAGATGCACGTGCCAATCATCAGGGGCGATGATCGAGATCTGATCAGACATTCAGCTGCAAACCGTTCACGGCAAGACGCAAAGCATCGAGGCGATCACCAGTGATGTGGCTTTGGGGGAGCCGATCCAACAGCTTCAGCTTCTGCAGGCGCTTCTCCGTGCTGCCCGTTGCACCGACCAGGAACACCTGACGACTCTCTTCAATCGCTTCCTTGACGGCATTCTCGAGGGCGATCGCAGCGGTGACCCCCAGGTGGGACACCTCGGAGAGGTCGAAGACCACCGCCTGACAATTGCCGATGGCGTTGTGCTCACGCGAGATGGCCTTGGCCACGCCGAAGATCATCGGTCCGGCGAGCTGGAACAACAGAACCTTGCCGGAGGCCTGATCCAGCAACACCTGCTCTTCATCGGTCAGCTCCACATCGTCATCGGCGGTGCTGATCGTTTTCACTTTTCTGGACTGCAACGCGCTCATCCGATCAATGGTGAGCACGTTGGCCACGAAAACTCCGATACCCACTGCAGTGATGAGATCCACCAGCACCGTGAGCGCAATCACGCCGTAGGTGATCACCGCAGCTTTCACCGAGAGGTGGTGGGCCCGTTGGAGGAAATCCCAATCAATGATGTCGATGCCCACCTTCAGGGCGATGCCCGCCAGCACAGCGAGGGGAATCGTGGACGCAAGGGGCGCGGCAGCCAGAACGACCACCATCAGAATCAGCGCACGGACAATGCCCGACAGGGCTGAACGTCCGCCGGCCTGAATGTTCACGACGGTGCCCATCGTGGCTCCCGCCCCAGGCAGTCCGCCAAAGACGCCCGAAGCGATGTTGGCCAGTCCCTGACCCACCAATTCCTTGTTGGAGTTGTGCTCCGTGCGGGTGAGGCTGTCAGCCACAACGGAGGTGAGCAGCGCATCGATGCAGCCGAGCATGCCCAGCACTGCAGCATCCACGAACATCAAACGCAGCTGGCCGCCCGAAAAGGTGGGCACATGCAGGCTGGGGAGCTCAGCATTGAACGGCGGAATGGTCTTGAGACCGGCGTCGTGGAACAGGGTCATCGACAGCACCGTTCCCAGCACCAGCGCCAGCAGCTGCGGCGGGCAGAAACGCTTCACGCTGGCTGGGGTGAACCAAAGGATCGCAACGGTGATCAACGCCAGCGCCAGCTCCATCGGCTGAATTCCGGCAATCAAGCCCGGCAGGTTGGACAGGGTTCCCATCACCCCGCCCGATGCGGTCTGCCCCAGGAAAGCGGGCAGCTGGAGAATCACCAGGATGGCTCCAATCCCCGACATGAAGCCAGAGATCACGGTGTAAGGCATCTGGGTGACGTATCGACCCAGACGGAAGACGCCAAAAAGGATCTGAAACAGACCCGCCAGGATGACCACGGTGAAGGCCATGGCCATGGCCGTTTCCTTGTCCGGAGCTGTGGCGGTGAAGCTCAGGATCACCGACGTGAACACCACGGTCATTGGACCGGTGGGTTCGGAGATCAAGGTGGGCGTTCCGCCGAAGAGAGACGCCACCAAGCCGATGATCACGGCGCCCCAAAGCCCAGGGGCAGGGTCACCCGTTGCGGCGACCCCGAAGGCCAGGGCCATCGGCAGAGCAATCACCGCGGCGGTCACGCCACCAAAGGCGTCACCCCGGAGGTTGCTGGTGCTGATCCGGTTTAACAAGGTTTCTTATCTATTACCCAGATGAGTGACCTTAGGTTGATTCGCTTCAAAGCAGAATCCCCGTACAGCTGAGCACGCCCCATGCCTGAATTTCTGCAGGCCTCTATCCAAGTGCTCCTGGGCATCGGACTGCTCTTCGGTGGCGGGGAACTGTTCGTTCAGGGGTCCGTCGCCATGGCGGTGATCTTCGGCATTCCCCAGCTCGTGATCGGCCTCACGGTGGTGTCTCTGGGCACCAGCGCCCCGGAACTGTTCGTGAGCCTGAGTTCGGTTCTGCAGGGAGCAGACGCCCTCGCCGTTAGCAATGTGGTGGGCAGCAACATCTTCAACGTGATGGTGGTGCTGGGCAGCAGCGCCCTTGTGCTGCCCTTGCGGGTTGAAAGCCGCCTGGTGAGGCGAGATGTGCCTCTGATGATTGCCATCTCGGCGGCGGTCTGGGGCATGGCCTCAGCAGGACGGGTCACCTGGCAAGCAGGCCTGGCCTTGCTGTTGGGGCTCGTGATCAACACCGTCTGGGAGATCCGCACCGCCCGTGAACAACCGGACGACAGCGGCAGCGCTGAACCGGAAATCAGCGTCGAAGCAAGCAAAGGTGGATTGATCCCCGCCTCAATGCGATTAATTGCAGGCATCACCGTTCTCTC
The DNA here is from genome assembly GCA_047285305.1 of Synechococcus sp. Taxonomy (GTDB): domain Bacteria; phylum Cyanobacteriota; class Cyanobacteriia; order PCC-6307; family Cyanobiaceae; genus Parasynechococcus. Next base: position 1,275,513 of record JBJBDL010000003.1, on the reverse strand, counting down.
GATCGGATCAAGGGTTCTGGTGAATGGCGCAGTCAGCGCCGCAACCCTTCTGGGAGTTAGTGAGGCAGTGATCGGTCTGACGATCGTTTCAGCCGGAACGTCGATGCCCGAATTGATCACGTCCCTGGTGGCGGCCCTGCGCGGACGCACCGATCTGGCCATCGGCAACGTGGTGGGCAGCTGCCTGTTGAACCTGATGCTGGTGCTTGGCGGCGGAGCTATTGCGGCAGCTGGCAACGGACTTGAAGTCAGCCCGGAACTGATTCAGGACGACCTGCCGATAATGCTGCTCACCAGCCTGGCCTGCATGCCAATTTTTTGGACGAAAGGTCGAATATCCCGATTGGAAGGAGGGCTACTTCTAGGCCTCTATGTTCTGTATCTGGTCGACAATGTTTTGCCCCGAACGGCTATGGCCAGCTGGGCCGATGAATTTCGCCTTGTGATGCTCTGCGCTGTGATTCCAATCGTAATGATCGTGATTTTCACTCAGGCAGTTTTTTATTGGCGGGACAACCAGAACAAGCCAACCACTAAAATCAATATCTAAAAAGCAATTGCTTTTTTGCTATTAGCCGCCACATGGTCCAACTCATCTCTGGCAATTAATTCGATTACATCTCGAAGAGTTTTTGGCTCACATTCATCACGGGCAGCCCACATATTTCCCTCTTTTCTCCAATAGGCTGTTGCAATCGGAGTTACGGGCTGCTGCAACCATTCCTCTGGCTGCTCCAGAAGCATGCGCCGGTACGTTTTGACAGCTTCGGCCTCAACAGCTTCTCCAAGCAAAGAGGCCAACTCGTGATCCAACAAGGTAGTAAGAGCAAATATCCAATAAACAAGGACAGCTACATGCCTTGCCACAAAGCGATCTATCCATAAAGACAATCCACCAAGATCACGAGAAAAAATGTCTTCATGCGTCTGCTCATTACTATCCTGCCGACGTGCCAGCTCCAGAGTTTTACGAATAGCACCACTCTGATCGAGTCCAATCGTTTCAAGGTAATGACAAGCACTTTCCTCAGCCGTGTAGGCCGTGCGAGCAATAATCTCTAAGGACGCTGCCCGGCGAGCATCAGCTGTAGGCCAAAGAAGGCTGAGCAACTGCTCGCCTGATTCAATCAAAAAGTGAGCAAAATCAGCCTTATGACCTCGACTCTGCATGAATGATTCCACGTCATATATATCGATCTAATCGTGGTCTAGATCGCCAGATATGCACTGTCATTCACCTTTCATACTGTCGAAAGGATTGCCAGATCACTACATCGTCACGAACTCCTCTGACACAGAGGGGTGCAGTGCCATGGTGCGATCGAAATCGGCCTTGTTGGCGCCCATCCCCACGGCAATCGCCGCCATCTGAATGATCTCCGCGGCATGCTCGCCCACCATGTGGCAGCCCAGCACCCGATCGGTGGCCTTCTCCACCACCAACTTGAGCAGACAACGGGGGCCGGAAGCGGGCAGGGCCCGCGCCATGGACCGGAAGCGGGCGCGATGCACAACAACACCATCGACGCCGTGGCGTTCGATGGCCTGTTCTTCCGATAGGCCCACGGTCGCCAGCTCTGGATCGCTGAACACGGCACTGGCCACGAGGTCGTGGTTCACCTGCCGCTGACGCGACCCGAAGACGCTGTCGGCGAAAGCACGACCTTCATCAATGGCCACAGGCGTGAGGTTGACCCGATCGGTGACATCGCCGACGGCATGAATGTGGGGCACCGAGGTGCAGGAGTTGGCATCGACCATGATGCGGCCGTTCTCGACCGCTACGCCGGCAGCATCCAGCCCAAGATCCGCAAGCCAGGGGCGACGCCCGGTGGCCATCAACACACCGCCGCAAGCCAAAGACTCACTATTCTCCAGCCGCGCCGTCAGCGCCTCGGGCTCTCCCTCCACAGCCACCAGCGTCTGCTCCAACATCACCTCAATGCCCTGCTCACGCATGCCACCCAGCACGGCATCGGCCAACTCAGCATCAAAACCGCGCAGCAAGCGCGGACCACGCACCACCTGGGTGACCGCAACACCAAGGCCCCGCAGGATGCAGGCGAACTCACAGGCAATGAAACCTGCACCCACCACCACCACGGCGGAAGGGACATCCTCCAGCAGGAACATGTCGTCACTGACCCAGGTGTGTTCAACCCCAGGAAACTCCGGCCGGGCCGGCCGGCCACCAACCGCCACCAGAAAGCGCGGGGCCGAGAGTTCCTCTCGCACGGGTCCACCGCGTTGATCGGAGATTCCGATGCGATCTGCTGCCGTGAAGCGTCCCCAACCGGAGATCAACTGAACTCCGGCCTTCTCCAGAAATCCGATATGGAGGGCATTGAGCCGATCCACTTCGGCGCGCACCCGACGCAGGAGATCAGGCACATCCGAACGCACCGAACCGATCTCAAGGCCGTAGGCCGAGGCATCCGCCAGTTGATGGCGGGCCTGGGCGCCGTACACCAAAAGTTTCTTGGGAACACAGCCGCGGATCACGCAGGTGCCGCCAACGCGGTCGCCCTCGACGATTGCGACGCGGGCTCCATAACGGGCCGCGCGTTTCGCAGCGGCCAGTCCACCAGACCCCGCCCCAAGAACAATCAGATCCAGATCAGCGCCCATAACAGAAGGGTGCTCGAGACGACGGGCGTCATCGTAAAGATGGCGTTATGGTCCGGGGAAGGGGGCCAAAAGGCCCAAGACGAGTCGGTCGTATTTCAACCGCGTCCTTAAACCATGAACCGTTCTTCCAAGCGCCGCAGGCAGCCGCCTGAACCTGAGCTGCGCCTCAAACGATCGCAACGCCGCGAGATCGTGATGATGATCACCAGCGACGACATGAAACTGCGGCTGAAGCAGTTGGCTGATCAGGGCCGCCAGCAGGACTGTCTGGCGCTGATGCACGAACTGGGTGACTGGCAGTCCTATGGACGGGCAACGCTTGCGCCGATCCTTCATGCCCCTTTCATCGGAATCAGCTGAACCCCTGAGTTGGTCGGAACTGGCCAGCCTGGCGACGCCGGAACCGAATCGGATTGAGGGGCCGACAAATGCACAGGCCGCGTTGCGCCTGTTCGGACAGCCTGAATCCGACGTGATGGTCACGCTGTACCGCGACCACCACGCCTGGTGCCCCTACTGCCAAAAAGTCTGGCTCTGGCTGGAGTTCAAGCGCATCCCCTACCGGATCCGCAAAGTCACCATGCGCTGCTACGGCCAGAAGGAGCCGTGGTTCCTGGAAAAAGTGCCTTCGGGGATGTTGCCGGCACTGGAGCTCAACGAGCGGCTGATCACCGAAAGCGACGACATCCTGTTGGCTCTCGAACAGCAGTTCGGCCCTCTGGGCATGGCGATGACAGAGCCGGAAGCTCTAGAGCTGCGCCGTCTTGAACGGCTGCTGTTTCAGGCCTGGTGCATCTGGCTGTGTTCACCACGGCTGAGTCCGAGGCAACAGGTTCTGGCCCGAGAGCAGTTTCAAGACATCGCCCGGCGCTTTGAACGGGAGCTGAACCAGGACGGAGGACCGTGGCTGCGGGGTCCGGAACCGCAGACCGTGGATCTGATCTTCGTTCCCTACGTGGAACGGATGAATGCTTCGCTGGCTTACTACAAGGGATTCCGGCTGAGGGCTGAGCATCCAGCCATTGACCGCTGGTTCCGTGCCCTGGAGCAACTGGAGACCTACCGCGGCACCCAAAGCGACTTTCATACCCATGCCCATGACCTGCCTCCCCAGATGGGCGGCTGCTGGTCGGACGATGGTGAGGAAGCGAAGCGCCTAGCCGAACGGATCGACCGAGGTGATGGCCTTGGCGAGGACGAAGCTTGCTGGGATGAGGACCATCAAGCCGATCAGGCCGTCATCGCCCTGAGACGGGTGCTGCGTCACCAGCAACGGCTGCGCGACGTGAACCCAATGGGTGCTGCGGCCTTTGACCAGCCCCTGCGCTGTGCCCTCACCCGGTTGGTTCACAACACACCCTGCCCGCCTCCAGCGGGGAGTGCTGCTGGACTGCGCTATCTGCGCGATCGAATTTCGGTGCCAAGGGATATGCCGCTCCCGGCTGCTCGTGTGCTGCGTCAGGCCCTTGAAGCCACCGCCCAGCTAGATAGCCCTGAGCAGGCCAATCCCTTGCCGGTGAGGGATCGCTTTGATCAGGATCCCCGACCCTTCTTAATTGGGTCATAGTGCGGGGGCGCCAACGCTGAGTCGTGCCCCTGCGGCTGCCCGCTTATCAACCGATCCCAGCCCCCGATCGGGGGACCGATCTGATTGAAGTGTCAGCGGCGCAGCTGCAGCCGACCCAGTGGTGTGTGGGACTGGCGGAGATCTGGTCGCGCGAGAAAGATTTCGCCCAGGACACCCGTCAGCAACGTCTTGACTACCTGCGCGGCAAACCGGTCCCTTTGATCCGATCTGCCAATGGCGGCATGTGGATGCTGGACTGGCACCACCGACTGCGAGGCCTGATCGGCATTGATCCAGGTGCCACAACCTGGGGTTACGTGGTGGATGAACTCCCAACAGCCGACCGAAGCACTGTGCTGGCCTATCTGCACAACCAGGGCTGGCTCTACCTCTACGACGGACGAGGCAACGGCCCCCGCCCGGCCGAGCAGCTGCCAACGAGCCTTCTGGGACTGGACGACGATCCCTACCGGAGCCTTGTGTGGAAGCTGAAGCAGGAGGGGTGGATCAAGCCTCAGCCCCTGATCCCGTATCACGAGTTTCGTTGGGGTGCTTGGCTGCGCAGCCGACCGCTGCCCCCCTTCAGCTCCAGGCGCCTGGAGCCGGCACTCGCAGCAGCCCGCCAGCTGGTCTGCTCTGCGGCTGCACAGGACATGCCTGGCTGGAAAGGTGACAAGAAAGCCTGCCGCTGATCAGCGCTTCTTGCGGGAATCGATCTGTAGCAGATCCTTCACCTTCTGCACCTGACCGGCGAGCTGGGGGTCGGAGGCCAGTTTTTTCTCCACCTGCTCAATCGCGTACATCACCGTGGTGTGGTCTTTTCCGCCGAAGTTGTCGCCGATCCTCGGCAGGCTGAGGTCGGTGCCCTGGCGCATGAGGTACATCCCCACCTGACGGGCCTGGCTCACAGCACGGCGACGGGTGCTGCTGCACATCTCCTCGGCCGTGACATCAAACACTTCAGACACCTTGTCGATCACCTGTTGCGGCGTGACCTCTACCCCCTGCCCCGTGGGGTCGAGCATCGGTGCCACGGATTCCACGGTCATCGGCAGCCCCGTGATGGAGGCGAAGGCCACAGCCCGAGTCAGGGCCCCTTCCAACTCGCGGATGTTCGAGGTGAAGCGACCGGCGATGTACTGGATCAGATCACGGGGCAGCGACATGCGCTCCTGCTCTGCTTTCTTCTGAAGAATCGCCATGCGTGTCTCCAGGTCAGGCGACTGAATGTCAGCGATCAGGCCCATCTGGAACCGGGAGATCAGGCGCTGCTGCAACCGCGGAATCTGGCTGGGGGGACGATCACTGGCGATCACCACCTGACGTCCTGCCTCATGCAGGGCATTGAAGGTGTGGAAGAACTCCTCCTGGGTGTACTCCTTGCCCTCGATGAATTGAATGTCGTCCACCAGGATCAGATCGGCGGCGCGGTAGCGATCGCGGAAGGCCTGCATGCCGTCCTTGCGGATGGCCTGGATCAGGTCATTGGTGAAGGTTTCGGTGGAGACATAGGCCACCCGGGCCCCGGGATCGATTTCCAGCCGGTAATGACCAATGGCTTGCATGAGGTGGGTTTTGCCCAGGCCAACACCGCCGCAGATGAACAGGGGGTTGAACTCCCGGCCAGGTGCTTCGGCCACAGCCAAAGCCGCCGCATGGGCCATCCGGCTGTTGGGGCCGACCACAAAACGGCCGAACACGTAGCGGGGATTGAGCCCGGGCAGATAGCGGCGTGGGGAGCCGTTCCGCGCTGGAGCCGATGCCGACTCCTGGGCCGCTGGAGGCGGCGCCGCATCTGCAGCGGCTAATGCTTCATCGGTAGCGTCCGGCAGTGGCAAGGCGGTTTCCGCCAAAACCGTCACCTGGACGGGCTGACCGCTGATGCTGCTGGCCATTTCGGCGATCGTGGGCAGCAGCTGCTCCCGCAGACGAACGCTGGCAAAGGGATTCGGGGCCAGAAGCTTCAGCTCTCCATTGGCAAAGCTGCTGCAACCCGTGGGGCGAATGAAGGTCTCGAAGGTGGGCTTGCTCAGCTTCGCCTGCAACCCATCCCGCACCTTGATCCAGAGCTCTTCGCCCGTCTGCGCCAAAACCGCCCATCGCCCGAGCGCTGAATCTACGCATGCCGATCCGCTCAGGCCGTCTTAAATGCATCAGCACACATCTCGTCGTGATGCCCAACGCCCAGCATTGGCTCGCCATCGCCCTGGCCGGGAGTGCACTCTCCGGTTGCAGCCTGGTAAGAGACCAGCTGGGTCTGACCACCAAGCCACCGATGACGGCGCCACCGGTGGTGCACGATCAGCCCCGCAATGCGCCTCTGCAACCGGGGGACAACGTGATCGTGAAGGCGGTGGATCGCGTCGGTCCAGCGGTGGTGCGCATCGATGTGGTGAAGGAGATCTCCAACCCCTTCGGAGGGATTTTTGGGATTGGTCCCTCCAGCCAGCGGCAGCAGGGACAGGGCTCCGGCTTCATCACCCGGGCCAGCGGCCTGATCTTCACCAATGAGCACGTGGTGCGTGGTGCCGATCAGGTGGCGGTGACCCTACCGGACGGACGCAGTTTCAAGGGCAAGGTTCTCGGCACCGACCCCCTCACCGACGTTGCGGTGGTGAAAGTGGTAACCGACAACCTGCCGGTGGCGGCCCTGGGCAACTCCGACCAGCTCAAGCCGGGGGAATGGGCCATTGCCATCGGCAATCCCTTCGGCCTGAACAACACCGTGACGGCAGGCATCATCAGCGCCGTCGGCCGCCTCAATGCAATCGGTGACGGCCAGCGAGTTCCCTACATCCAGACCGATGCAGCGGTGAACCCCGGCAACAGCGGCGGCCCCCTGATTAATGCCGCCGGTCAGGTGATCGGCATCAACACGGCGATCCGCACTGCCCCAGGTGGCGGCTTGAGTTTTGCGGTTCCGATCAACCTGGCCAAGCGGATCGCGCAACAGATCGTCAGCACCGGTCAGGCCTCCCATCCCTTCATAGGCGTGCAGCTGATGAACCTCACGCCGCAGCTGGCGCGGGAAATCAATTCCACCAACAGCGCCTGCACGGTGCCCGAGCTGAATGGCGTTTTGGTGAAAGAGGTGGTGAAAGGCACGCCGGCCGCTGCTGCCGGCATCCGCCAGTGCGATCTGATCCTCAAGGTGGAGAACAACCCCGTTCAAACCCCCAACGAGGTGCAACTCGCCGTGGACCGCGGCCAAGTGGGGAAACCGATGCAGCTCACCCTTCAACGCAACGGAGAGGAGCTCACCGTGCAGGTGCGCCCGTGGGAACTGCCCCGCAACAACTGAGATGGTGCAGATCGTTGTGATGGCCCGCTGGCCATCACCGGGCCGATGCAAACGCCGCTTGAGCCGCGATCTCAACCATGAGCTGGGCTTGGCCGACAGCAGCGAACGCGCCACAAGGATCCAACGGCGGCTCACGCAGCACACCGCAGCGGTGCTGCGGGGCCTCGCCGGCGCCATGGAGATCGAGCCGGTGCTGGCAGTGAGCGGACTCGGCCCCCGTGCGGCCACTCGCTGGGGGCAACAGCTGGGGCTGGGGCAGGTGCGGCTGCAGGGGAGGGGGCAACTCGGCACCCGATTGCGACGGCAATTGATGCACGGCCATCGCCACAACAGGCCCTGCCTCGTGATCGGCACGGATCTGCCCGAACTCAATCCCGATGATTTGAGGCAAGCCGTTGAGCACTTGGAGCAGCATGACCTGGTGCTGGGGCCAGCCTCCGATGGGGGCTACTGGCTGCTGGGGATCGGCGCATCCCTGATCCGCAGCCCGCAGCTCTGGCCGCTGATCGGCATTCCCTGGGGCGGCCCCAGCGTGCTGGAGGCAACGCTGGAGGCGGCGCGGAGACGGCAGCTGTCATCGGCCCTCGTGGCCCAACGGAATGATCTGGATCACTGGAGCGATCTGAAGCCATGGCAGGGCTGAGCGTTGTGATTCCAACCCTGGATGAAGCCAGCAGGCTGCCGCTGCTGCTGGCGGATCTACAGCGATGGCCGGGGAAGTTGGAGGTGATCGTCTCGGATGGCGGCAGCAGGGATCACACCCGGGCGGTGGCTCAGCTGGCCGGCGCCACCGTGCTCGACAGCCCCACCGCCGGGCGGGGTCCACAGCTGCGCTGGGGCGTTGGCCACAGCTCCCATGCCTGGGTGCTGGTGCTGCACGCCGACAGCCGCCTGCCGGACACCTGGCACCAGAAGGTGGGAGCGATTCTGAACAGGCCGAAGGCGCACCTGAGCTCCTGGTGCTTCGACTTCAAGGTGGAGACGCATGGGCGGCCGATGCTGTGGCTGCTGGAGCGGATGGTGAACCTGCGCAGCCGTTGGCTGCAACGCCCTTACGGCGATCAGGGCCTGTTGATTCAGCGCCAGCTGTATGAGCGCGTGGGCGGCTACAGGCCCCTGGCGCTGATGGAAGACCTGGACCTGGTGGAACGCCTGAGCCAGGTCGCCCCCCTGCGTTCATTGAACTGTGCCCTGCTCACCAGCGCAGAGCGCTGGCAGAAGCGAAGCGTGCTGGTGCAGGCCTGGCGTAATGCCCGGCTGCGCTGGCTGTGGCGGCAGGGGCGATCAACGGAGCAGCTGTTGCGGCTCTACCGGCGCTGAAGGGGCCGATCAGTTGGCGTACCAGAAGGCACAGCGATGGCCCTGGGGCTCGAGATCCCAACCCTGGCTCTGATAGAAGCTGACGACGCCCGGATCGGCGAACAGACTGACCCGCTCAGTTCCCATCTGATCAAGGGCCTCGAGGATGTAGGCCATCATCTGCTTGCCCAGGCCATTGCCCTGGTACAGGGGATGCACGGCCACGTCCCAGACGGTGGCTTCAAACACACCGTCACCTGTGCAGCGCGCAAACCCCACCAGACGGGGCACCCGTGGGTCGTGCCGCCAGAGGCCCACTTTGAGCAGGCTGTGGCTGAGGGCCTTACGAACCCGGCGAATCGGCCGGCGGCTCCAGCCCACCGCTTCCAGCAACTGCTCGAGCTCCACCAGATCGAAGGGGTACTCCTGGCTGAACACCAAGGTGATCTGATCATTGGCGCAGGGGCAGAGACGCGCCCCCTGGCCGTACTGCTCCAACAGAGGATCAACAGGCATGGGCAGAGGAGCGATCACAGTCGCGCCAACCCCCGCTCCTGCAGATCAGCCAGCTGGGCGTAGAGCCCGCCACGGGCCCTGAGCTCGCGATGGGTTCCCTGTTCAATCAGTTCACCGCGGCGCAGCACAAGGATGCGGTCCGAGGCTTCCACCGTGGCCAGGCGGTGGGCAATGACGATGGCGGTACGCTTTTGCAGCAGGCGATCGAGATCAGCCTGCAGCGTCGCCTCCGTTGAAGGGTCCATGAAGGCGGTGGCTTCATCCATCACCAAAACCGTTGGTTTGCGGATCGCCACCCGGGCTACCGCCAGCAGCTGGCGCTCGCCCGAGGAGAGGTTGCCGCCCCGCTCGCGCAGCTCCGTCTCCAGCCCGTTGGGAAGCTTGGCCAACAGCTCGTTGAGACCAAGCTCAGCACAGACCTGAGCCAGCTCTCGATCACTCACCGACGCATTGAGCCGAAGGTTGTCGGCCACATTGCCGCTGAACAGGAACGTGTCTTGAAGCACGACGCCCAGCTCACGCCGGAGATCGGCCATCGGGATCGTGCGGATGTCCCGTCCATCCAGAAGGATGCGCCCCTGCTGGGGTTCATACAGGCGGCAGAGCAGGCGGATGATCGTGCTTTTGCCCGACCCCGTGGGGCCCACCAGGGCGACATGTTCTCCGGGGGCGATGCGGAAGGAGAGGTTGCGGAGGATCGGATCGTCCAGCCGATAGGCGAAGCTCACGTTCTCGAAGATCACCTCGCCGCCACCGCCACTTACGTGGGGGAGAACCCCTTTGGCCTCAGCGATCTCGAGGGGCTCCTCCATCAACTCGCCGATGCGCTCGACCGCCGTGAGCCCACCCTGGATCTGGGTGAAACGCTCCGCCAGCTGACGCAGCGGATCAAACAGGCGTTGGGAGGCCAGGATGAAGGTGGTGAGAGTGCCAAGACCCATGGCGCCATTGGTCACCATCAAGCCGCCAAGGGCCAGAACTAAGGCAATGGCGGCCAGAGCCACCCATTCCAGGAAGGCTGAAATGCTGCTGTCGAAAAAGATCGTTCCGTTCACAGCGCTGCGGTAGTGCATGCCGGTGCGCAGGAAACGGGCGCTGTTGACCGTTTCACGGCCATACATCTGAACCACCTCGAGGCCCTGGAGGTTCTCCTGGAAATCGGCATTGAGCTGGGAAAGCTCTTCACGCACGCGGTAATTGGCCTTGCGGTAACGGCGCTGCAGCCAAAGCACGGCCAGGGTGACGGGCACCTGCGTGAATAACAGAAGCAGGCCAAGCCTCCACTCGATGAACAACATCGTTGAGGCCAGCACCAGCAGGCTCACCAGATCATTCAGCACCCCCACGGCACCACTGCCAAACACCTCAGCCAGGGCATCCACATCGCTGGTGAGCCGTGTGAGCAACTTGCCCACCGGCATGCGGTCGTGAAACCGCAGGGACAGCGACAACGCATGTTCAAAGAGGTCGTCGCGGATGCGGGCGGTGAGCCGTTGTCCGACGGCCAGGATGCTGAATTGCTGCACCCCCTGCAGGCCGAGCCGCAGCAGCACGGAAACGAAGTAGAGCCCGATGATCACCCGGATCGAGGCAGAGAGGCTCAACCCCGAAAGGAAGGGAAGACTGGGCTCCCCGCGCAGGACGCTGACGGCCTGCCCGAGCAGAACGGGCTGCAATGCTCCAGCAAAGGCCAAAGGCAGCAGCAACAGCAGGGCCACCAGCAGCCGCCGGCGATCCCGCACGAGATAACGACCGAGACGACGGACCCGGCGCCAGTCGGCGACGGCCCCCATCAGCTGGAGCTCCCGACGGGTTTTGCTGCGCGGATCGCATCAACGATGGAGGCCAAGGGGCCGTGATCGAGGCGAACCGACAGGGGGTGCCCCACCAGTCGAGCTGTGGAGTGGAACAGGTCTTCGATGGCGATCAGGCCGTTCTCCCGCAGGGTGCGACCGGTGGCCACCAGGTCGACAATCGCTTCTGACATACCGGTGATTGGCCCCAGCTCCACGGAGCCATTGAGGTGAACCAACTCAACGGGAAGGTCGAGGGCATCGAAATATTCCCGGGCGCAGTGGGTGAATTTGCTGGCAACGCGGCAGTGGGCAGGCAGATCAGCGGCCCGGGTGTAACCACTGCTCTCCTGAACCGCCACAGCCATGCGGCAGCCGCCAAAGCCCAGGTCCACCAGTTGAGCAACGGGGAGTTGATGCTCTTTGAGCACGTCGTAACCCACCACCCCCAGCTGAGCCTGGCCGTAGGCCACATAGGTAGGCACATCGCCGTTGCGAACCAGCAGGGCCCGGGCACGCCCACAAGGGGTGGGCACCATCAACTGGCGGTTGTTCTTGTCCAGAACAGCGGAGAAATCAAGACCAGCCGCCGCAAAGCGGGCCACCGAGTCTTTGAGCAGCGCTCCTTTGGCCAACGCGACGGTGATCATGGGTCCAGCGCTGACCGGTTAACCAGGCAGGACTTTAACGATGCATTCCTCACTTCATGCCCTGCCGGTGCTCCAGGACAACGTGATCTGGATCTGGGTGAGAGGCGCGGAGGCCGTGGTGATCGACCCCGCCGTGGCGCCGCCGGTGTGCGATTGGCTGGACGAACGGCAGTTGAGCCTGGCCGCCGTGCTGCAGACCCATCACCACGCCGACCACATCGGCGGCACACCGGAGTTGCTGGAACGCTGGCCCCAGGCTGCGGTGATTGCCGCCGCTGAGGACCGGGAGCGGATTCCGTTTCAGACGATGCCGGTGCGGGATGGGGACCAGGTCACTGTTCTTGGCCATGAGGTGGAGGTGCTGGATGTGGCGGCCCACACCAGGGCCCACATCGCCTTTTTCATCCCGAACCCGGAGGGCGGCGAGATCGGGCCCCTGTTGTTCTGCGGGGACACCCTGTTCAGCGGGGGCTGTGGCCGACTGTTTGAAGGCAGCGCTGAACAGATGCATCAGGCCCTGCAGAAGCTGGCGGAACTGCCCGAGGCCACAAGGGTTTGTTGTGCCCACGAGTACACCGAGGCCAACCTGCAATGGGCCGTTGAGCAACGCCCCAGCAACGCAGCTCTGGCTGAGCGCTACCGGGAGGTGCGGATGCTCCGTGCCCAAGGAGAGCTCAGCCTTCCCAGCAGCATCGGCATGGAACGCCGCACCAACCTGTTCATGCAGGCCGGTTCAGCAGCGGAGTTGGCCGTGCTGCGTCAGCACAAGGACCAGTGGCGGCCGGCATGAGCGATGGCGAAGCAGGGGATCACCAACGGCGATGATCGTGGTGACTGCTGTTGAGAACCAGCCCATGAGCGCCAAGGCCATCACCACTCAAGACGCACCTGCACCGGTTGGGCCTTACAACCAGGCAGTGCTGGCCGGCGAGTGGCTCTATTGCTCCGGGCAGATTCCACTGGATCCAGCCACCGGCGAAATGGTGGGGAACGGTGATGTGGCGGCGGAAACACATCAGGTGCTGAAAAACCTCTGTGCTGTGCTGAAGGAAGCTGGCGCCACCCCGGCTCAGGTGGTGCGCACTACGGTGTTCCTGGCAGACCTGGGCGATTTCGCAACCGTGAATGGCATCTATGCCGAGGTGTTCGGCGAGGGGGTCAGCCCAGCGCGCGCCTGCGTTCAGGTGGCAGCCCTCCCCAAGGGAGCACGGGTGGAAATCGACTGCGTCGCCTGGCTCGGCAGCTGAGCCTGGCCCGCGGGGGCATAGGTTGGAACTGGCTTCAGTGGTCCTATGCCTCAGGCGAAACTCACCATCGGTGAATTAGAGGCGGGCTATCCGATGTATTGCAAGGCGCTGCGGCGTCTCCTCCAGCAGGGAAAAACCGTTCAAGACATTGAACGCACCGTCTGCTGGGGGCATCTGGAAACGCTGAACCGCTGCCTGCCCACCCGCTACAAATCGCCCTCCTACCTGCTGGCCCTGATCCGCCGCGACCTGGAGAACCCAAAAGAGGATTGAGAGCGGTTGTCTCAGAGTTTTCCCAGCGTTCTCGTGGCCAACGCTTCAATTTGAACTGAAAACAAGCGTTAAACCAGGCTGAGAAACAAGGGGCCTGGCATGACCCGCTGTATTTTTCGCAAGCCCAGAAGGCGACTCAAGCTGAGTGAGGGACTCGGCGTAGTCACGGTGATGCTGGGAGCCGCCCTTTGCCTTGAACTGCAGAGCGAGCTGAATCCCAAGCCCTCGACGATGCAGGGGACACCCCTGCTGGAAGAACGCGGGACAATGCAGGGATGGAGATCGAACAGCTCGAGCAGATTGCCGCAGTGATCGTGACGGCAGGACTGGTGGCCGGCAACTTCCTGATGTTCACCCCCTGGCGCAATGGGGAGGATCCGAGGCAGCGGCAACCGCAGAGCCGGATGCCTCAAAACGAGGAGGTTTTTTCTGATCGCCCGAAGGCGTACGCCATGCAGGCATCCCAACGCCTGGATTCGTGATCTCCTTAGGGTGATCGGATGCATCCACTCGAGCTGTTCGATCGTTTTCGTCGCTGGTTTGGCTGGGTCGCACCAGGACGCCAGCCGTGGGAACGCAAGCCTGAGCAAGTGGCCCCGGATCGCTCTGATGACTGGCTCTTGGAGCCACCAAGCTTGGAGGAGGCCCGTTTGTTGTTTCCTCAGTTGGATGAAGAGCGGGCCTTGCTTCGCTATCAGCAACTCCGCCTGGAAATGCGGGAGCGTGACGGCCGCGGTTTTTGATCAGCCAGCCCACGGTGCCGCCGGGGCCCCAAGTGAATGCGCCAGTTAGCTCATGTATCGGGCTGAACAGTTGAGCCATAACTGAAGTTCTACGGGACGGGCCAAGTCCAGCTACATCAAGGTGAATGCGTCAGCCTGGTTGCGATTGGAGACAGCACCCGGCTTTCTTATGCCGCCACGGTGCAGCCCGATCTAGCTCGCTTCTGGAGCCCAAAGCTTGCAGCGGGTCTGGCTACTCCTTGTCTTTCCTCAGCTTCTCGAAAGCTGCCATCACGTTGGCAGTGGCTACCGCCTGCGACTCTCCAGTGACCCGCATCCGCCTCTCAACCAGTTTCTCCACGAGCTTCTGGGTGGAGTCCATTCAGCGATGAACCAGGAATGCCAGGACGTAGCCGATCAGCAGACCTTTGCCGAAGGTGATCCACAGCATTTGGTACTTACTCAAACCAAAGCGTTGTCTGATCCGCTTGATGGTCGTCTTATGCCACAGCAGGACAGAGCAGGTCTGCATTGCCTTCTTTGACTTCTTGGATTCCTTAGATTTCTTACCCATACATCCATCCTGCCCTCAACCAGCCTCAGGTGCCCAGCCCAGCTCCTTTCGCTAGGTGGATACCCAGAGCTTGCACCGCTTCATCTTTTTGCACCAACACGGGGCATCGAGGGGGATCATCGCCGCGAATTGGCAATAAAAAATCCAGCCAGAGGCTGGGCTTCTCTTGAACGTAGCCAAGGAGAAGCGAACTCCTGACCCCCTGCATGCCATGAAAATACTGGCAAGGCTTACCAAGCACCAATGAGCAATGCCTCACGTGCCGTGACCGCTCTTACATACCGCGGGGTGAGCTACTCCAACAAAGTCAAGTGGGCGGGGCGAATCCATGCAGGGCGCCCTTAGATCCCTCCGACACGTCTTTTAGCTGGCTTTTTAACTGGTTTAATGTCTGTATTGCTGTCTTTCTCAGGAGCAAAAAGATAGTTAGGAGCGTTCAAAGATTCGCATCCAGCTCTGTCAAGCGCTTCCCCAAAAGAAGCCACAAAAGAACTACCCAGGCTTTGGCCTTGCCAATCAATATCTGGATTCCAGGAATCCATCTCGACATTATAAGCAACAAGGTATTCATTATATATCAAATCTAGAGCTTGGTCTACCTCAATCATTCCATTCTTATATGCATGACATATTACTCCTGCACTGGCTTGCGACGCCCCCGACCAAAACGAATTAAAAGTATTATTTTCACTTGCTTTTTGTTCTGATTGAACTGATATGGGCGTGAACGCTGCAATCCCAAATACAGCAAATAAGGTCAGAAAAAAATTCATCGCAACTACAGGGCTTTCTAGTCTCCGCGGAAGGTAGCGATTCAGAGCACGAAGGGAAAGCCCGAAGGTTCTCCTCATACAGCCTTCGGCATGGCTACGCCTACCGAGGGGCCTTAACCGGCATACCTCTTAGACAGCTCGCCGCATCAATGGGCCACGACGTGCGTACCCATATGCAGCACTGCGGCCAATGGACTGATGAGGCTGGCCTAGATGCGGCCTTTGGTGCAGCCAAAGCCAAGCTCACTGCGTCACTGACCAGACGCCAGCAGCACTTGCAGCAAGGCGAGCATCTGAAGAAGAAGAAGAAGAAGTGCAAGCTCTGGGCACCGACGTAGCTGGTACTGGGGGGATGACTAATCCATCAGCCAATCAAAATCGTCCTCCCAGACCTGGTGCCTACCACTATTTCGCCTGCGCTTCTTGGGTTTGGCTGGTTCTAAGAGCAAGGGAGGTGGCGGCAGCAAGAACGGCAGGACAGGTATCTCTTGCCTCCTCACTTGATATGGAATCACCTGCAGGCGAATGGGCTCCGCCCCCCGTGCAGGCAGTGTTATCAGAACCAACAACGCCAGCAATGCCCTTCTCACGCCCAACCTGAAAGATGACCGATATTCTCGACGACATCTGTGACGACAGCCCCTTCTATCGGTTGGGCTGACTAACAGCCACTTACCGAATCAAGGATGTGGGGCCACGGACCCGCGAGGAGAACGACGTTCTCCCCGAGCGATGCGGTATCCGCTGCAAACAAGTTCGTTGCAATACAAAGTTTTAGCGCGAATGCACCAACTCTTTTCAGAGATCTGAAGAGCGCAGAAAGCCAGCCCCATCCACAGTTGCCGTGGGATGGGGGCTGGATTGTCTGCCAGCTACGGGTCGCTCTCCCGTGCTGCTGCGATGGTTCACTCAGCCGTAAGAGGAGATGTCGCAGGATCCATTGATAGGGAGTCCCCATTGGTGCTGCACACCATTTTTCGGAGAGCTTTGGGATCAAGGATTTCTTCCGTGAAGGTCCGATAAGCAGGTCGCGATGGCTACAGAAAGTCGTTGCATGTGCTTCTAGTAACTATTTGTCCAACGCCACAGGCGAGACATCAGACCCTTGGGATTCCGCTGATCCTCTCGATCTTGCCAATCCTCGTAGCTGGACAGATCAATCTCTTCAGGCATTGGCGCCCAGCCACCCATCCACTGGTTCACCTTCGGCGCTCGGCGATTGCAAGACAGCGTCTCCAGCCAGTTGATGTAGTCACGATTCATGATTCGTGGCTAGGGGTGGAGATGAGACGAGATATCCGAGGGAACGGCAGTCTTGGCTCGGGTGATCTGTCCGACGGCTGGCCGGATCACCCTGTCTACGATTTGGTAGTAGTTGACGCGATACAGCAGTGAAAAGACGGCTGTGTTGAACTGCACCAGTGGATCGCGCATGAGCTGGTGATACAGCGGAGCCATACTCCTCGCACCTAAGTCTCCTCTTGTCTGGAAATTGTGTGAGGCCCCGTTCTCAGCCATCACAAAGGCAGCAGCAAACCAGTCAGAACGACCTGAATCGCCAAGTCAGCAGCAGCAGCAGCAATCAGCAATTGGTGCCAGATCACACTCCAATTGCAGGCGAACCAAGGCAAGCGTTGAGTCAGTTCTCTGCACTGACCAAATGGATCTCAAAAGCAAGAGCTGCCAAGACCTAAACAACCAATTGGCTATCTACCAAGCATTCCGCAACACTCATGGAGTCGCTGCGGTCTTGCGACAGATGGCGAATGAACATTGCCCTATTCAGAAGGTGGTTATTCGCTAATCAGCGCAGAAGCAGCAACAGCAGTACTCAAAGGCAAACTGGCTGAACTCTTGATTCGCTGATGGAGCTGAAAATTAATGGGCACCCCATCAGCGTTCGCTTTAAAAGCGACGCGGTCGTAGCCCAAAGAGTCGCGGCTCATATCCAGCGCCGCATAAAAGAAGACGATTGGCTTCCCTTTCAGTCCAAAGAGGATGCGCTGCAGTCGTGGCAAAAGCTTGGGGGCATTCGCGTTCAGGTATTGAGGGCCTACGACCTCATCTGATCAGCGCACAGGCGGCGGACAACGCCTCCAGCCCGTCTTCTGCATCGTCTGCCAAGCCTCAATCGCGTTGTGCCGCAGCAACAGCCGTCGCGTCATCGGCTCAGGCGGGCGGGGCGGAACGTAGCTGTAGGTCCTGATGGCTACCCACTGAGCGGGAACCGTCGCCGTGTCGGGCTTGAAGTGGCAGAGCTTCTGCTGCTGGTCGGAATACAGCCACCCCTCACCACCAGCCTTTTCTGGCGACTCGTGAAAGCTGCGGCCCTTTTTGTGCATACCTCAACTATTAGCCAGACTGGATGGCATACCGAGCCTTTTGAAGTGAAACGGCCACTGCTGCTTCCGCTTGTCTTCCTGGTACCTGGCTCTCACGCTATGGATATATCCAATGCGAAGCAATACAAAGAGCTGCTGCACGCTTAAAGGCAGCTATGGATACCGAAGCCCTAGCGAGTCAAAACGCAATCGTCCTGCATGCAATGGAGAAAGCCAAAGCAAGATGTTCTGCAGAATTTGTCAACGATGAGGTCATTAACTGCATGGGCAGGAGAATGGCTCCCTACGAGGCAGAAGGAGTATTGGCGAGAGAGTCTGTTATCGAGAAATACGCCTCACGAGTAGATCGGGTACTAACCGACTATGAACCCATGAGCTGCCACTGAAGATGAGCCCTCTTCTTCTGCTGTTTGGCTTAGGTCTTGGCAGCTATCTCGCGGTGTGGCGCAATAAGCGAGCCTTAAAGATCAAAGCGAGGCGCAGGCGTTAGCTGTCCTTCGCAAGCTCAATCACGTTCCGCCAATCAGGTCCCAGATCAGCTTCCAGGTCCTTCTCCAACGATTTCAAGTAGCGCTTCCGTTGACCTGACTCGCCACCGACCCAGACCGGAATCTCTTTTGTGTTTTGACTCATACTCAGAACTTTCCCACAACGAGGTGATGACTCGTTGTTCACGGTTAACGCTGCTTTACATGGCGGCAGTCGATCAACATACCAACCAGCCCGGATGCTTATCTATACTTCTTCAATGCCACGCCAAACAACCATCGCTGATAGGAACTAAGCAGCTAACTGAGCATCGAGATCAGCAAGTTCTTTTATATTCGCCTCTAATTTATCCAAGAGAGGTTCACAGTACTTGCGAGCACTGGGATCCTGAACCAACTCGTCCCGGTAAAGCATTAACTGAAGGATCTCAATCTCTTCGCTCAGACAATCACGGTAGGAATAGCCCACAGCGCACTCCAAAAAACGTAGAATCCATCAACCCTGCACGAATTTCAAAAACTCTGTGGTCCAGGCAGTGCAATGTCCGGAAGTCAACAACGCAAACTGTGGCCTTAGACACACATCAAGGACGGGGCCAACGTTCTCCAGCACCTCCAGCCGCTTACCAATTGCAGCTTGCGGTTGCAAGGCAACTTCTCCAGCCAGTTGACGTAGCCGCGATCCGTTGAGGTGGCATGGTAAGGATATTAAGGTTATGAACTTAGGTGAGACTTGCCCGCAGAGGTGGTGGGCTTGGCTCGGGTGATCTGCCTTTGATTTGCGGGCAGATCACCTTATCTGCGATTCAGTAGTAGACGAAGCGATTTAGCAATAGTCAGGGCGGTCACGACTGAATCGCACCGCACTGGCAGAGCTAGTGGTGCAGCAGAGCTTCAATCGCTCTGAGCTCCGCTTGCCTGGATATTGGATGAGGGCATTGAGCTGAAAACAGCCAGAAACGCACTGTGTATCCGCTTGAACGACACAGGGGGTGACTTTGCTCTTATAAAGAGCTTGTAGCAACCGCTACTAACAACGTTCACCTCGCTTCTGCGAGGCGCAGATCACCAGGCCAAGGAACGGGGACCTGGATTTCTGAGGAACCACAAATGACCCTGACCTATCGCGGCCAGAAGTACGACCAGCAAAAAGTTGCTGGCGACTCCAACAAGCCTGCCTTGACATACCGCGGCGTTTCCTACGCCAAGTGATCCAGGCTTAATCAGAAGATCTCAAGCCCCTGCCTTCGGCGGGGGTTTCTTTTTGCCTCGCGTATCCACAGACCCAGTAGACCTGCCTGCAGCTTCGAGCCTTAAAACGCCTCAAAAGCACTACTGCTAGTGGTTCAGGCATAAAAAAACCCGCTGTGACGCGCACATCGGGCCAGGTGATGGGGGAACTGACAATATGGCCCAGCTCTTAGCCACTGCCTAGCCCCACACTTGGTGTCTTAAGAGTCGGTACAGAACTTCACTGCACTATGTCCGGAATATGGATTTGTTGGCAGTTTTGAGTCCAACGAGGCTAGTTTTGTCCAGTCCAGTCCAGTCCAGTCCAGTCCAGTCCGGTCGGGTGATGGGGATCAACCGAAAGGATTAGCAACCTCGGAGACACCTCCGGGGTTTCTTTTTGGGAAATGGCCTCCAACCAAAGATCTAGCTAAGGGTTGAGTTCAACCATCTCGATCTAAATGACCTCTGGATATCCAGAAATAACGGAACAGGATCCCTCGGTACCAATGCAGCCTGGGGATCACCGGGAACGACTCGCAAAGTTCGTTGGCGAATTGTGGGCACAACGCCGACACGTTGTTGAGACTCGGCGCCGAATCGATAAGAGATTCGCGGATGAGAACGACTGGTTTGTCCGCAAAGACACTGAACTGGTTGACTGAACACCTATCCGACACGGCAGAGGCAAAACCATCAGGACCATGACTTCAACAGAGGCACTTCCCCACGAGAGGGTGGTCGACTTGGCTCAGGTGATCTGCTCTATGAGCTGCAGCGGATCACCGTTTTAGCGATTCGATTAGGTGACGCGTCTAACCGCGAGAAGAACTGCTGGCACTGAACAAGTTCGGCTTTTTCATTGAAAAGCCGGCCTTCTCAACGGTCTACTCATAAAAGGAGCTATCAGCATTTGCAGAGTTTGGGCTTCTTCCTAAGCAAAACAGGTTGGTTGCTAGCTTCAGCCCACTGCAAACCCAATCCGGCTGTACAGCTGTACAGATAGAGACCGCCGCGCTGCCCCACACGGGGGTTGGCAGCAAACAAGGCAGCTCCAATCGCCATGCAGACAATTGCTTCAATCACTTTCTTGATCACAACCGACGATCTCCTTGGAGGTGATTCTGGCCCTTGTCCCCCAAGTGTGCCGTAGCGCTTTGGGTGGGCATGCCACAACTATTCTCTGCACCCCAGCACTACAGATGGAGACGAGCTAAGCACCTGAGGCTGACTGGGTCATTTGCTCACTGGTCGCCAACTGAAGACATGATCCCAAAGCTCATTTGGAGATGACAAGCAAACAGCTCTGCCCTCACCAAGCTGACTGCACAAGCGATGAAGATGATGTACTGCGTCGAACGAAGCGATGGTCCCGACATTTGGTTTCAGGAGCAGTGCTTCGAGACTGAGTTCAAGGCGTTCACCAACGCTCGGGCCAAATCGCTGAATACTTTCGGGCTCTATCGAGTCATCTACGAAAGTCGCGGCAACTCAGGTGAGGTGCTGAGGATTTCAAAAGGGAAAGCAGTCCTAGCTGAAGACGACCGACTCGTTGGATAACTGCTGGTTCCCAAACAGCGGAAATTCCGTGGTTTGGACTGACACATCAAAGGCATTGCTAGAGCAAGGTTCCAGGCAATAGCCGTGTACAACGTCGTCAAGCAAGAAGCTCCCGACCGTTGGGTCAAAGAGCTCTACTTCCAAACGGAATTCAGGGCTTACCTGTGTGCCCGCACAAAGTCGAAGGCGCTGATGTGCACTTACATGGTGGTTGACGCGACCACTAACGAAGTGACTGCGATCGTTCGTCACGGCAGGCCCCTAATCGCATGAGTGATGCTGACAGCACCATCTGCCTGATCAGGGATCACGAGGTATAGGGACACATTGTTGCCGTGGAAGCCCTTCTACTGCTGTTGATGGCCATGACTTTCCTGCTGCTGAGGAGGATCGTCAGAAGGTCTTATGCCCGCTCCTACAAGCTTCCGCCTCAACAGATCAATCTCAATAAACTCTGAAGCAAAGTCGGGTCGCAAGGTCTACTAGAGAGCGAGCGGCAATCACAAGGCATCGCGCAGCAAGCGTCAGGAGCAGATGATGAAACAGCAATAGTCAGCGGCAAAATGACGACATGAAACGACTACTACTGCTCTTGGTCCCACTGGTCTTGGCAGATCCAGCCATTGCATTTGATGGGAGTTGGTATGACAAAGAGAAAAGGCCTGAACTTTCTACTGATCAATCAGAGGCTCTTACAAAGTATTCAGAGTTTCGCCAATCCTGCATGGACACTCAAATGACCATGTGGGGAGAAGTCTCAGAACTAATGGAGGACCTAGCTACAGCACACTGCTACTGCAAATACACGAAGCTTGAGGGACTAGAAACTATTACCTGGTCAGACAAGAATGCTGCCGATATTGAATGTGCCAACAAAGGAACAATTCGTAACAAAGAAGCTTTTATCTGGTGGGCTCTACCGCTACACCGTCAACGCTTAGAAGACGAGCAGCAATAGTCAAAATCTCCCGCCGCAGGATCGACTTCTGTCGCCCAAGAAAGACACTATCGACACGCCACTGACAAAATCACTGCAGAGTTTTCTTTAATCCATCAACATCAAGCAAACGCTGCTCACTCGGCATCTGTACATGCACGTGCGCGTCCAGCCAGCCATCATTCATCAGCTTGTATAGCCGCGAACAGCTCTTATATCCAAGGCGCCTTGCAGCGATACTCACACTCATAAGTTGCATGTCTCTGTCTCCCAATGCCCCTAAGTGTCCAATGTTTTGACAACCACTGTTTAGGGGATCAACGCGCCTCCGGATTACCAACGTTGAATTGGCCCAGAAGGACCCTGTTCGCGCCAATAGCGCCGTGACTTCGGACTGCTCAATGAGTCATCGGCAGGGTTGGGCACCTTTGCGCAAAGGTCATCAATAAGCTGGACTGTTGACACTGATAGTTATTAGTAAGTCTATATCTGTTGAAATGGCTGATTGACCAGAGCTGGTAGTGAGTTGTCAATAAAAACAAGACATAACTACTGAACCGAAAGCACTACAAATGTGGCTGCCACTATTCAACACCAAGATCACAAGTCACAAGTGCAAGCACTGCAACGGCAGCGGGACGAGCAGAAAGGTTGTCCTGACTCGCAGGTGAGCACAAAAAAGGGCCAAACCTCAACAGGTGACACTTAACAGAGCCTTCTGATTTTGGCAAAAAATAGGGCCAACCTGATGCTGCCCCCAAATCAAAATCCTTAATTATTTTAATGCTTATTCGATTGCTGCGGCCGCTTCAACGCCAGGCCACATCGCTGCGAACTGGGCATCAGAGACAACAGCGGTCACTTCAAATTCAATCCCATAACCCTTAATCCAAGGGCCCAGATGAGCCCAGACCTTCCCCACATCACTCGCCTCAGCAATCGCCACACCACTGCCGCTCACTGGTTCACATACTCGGTACTTGAGTTCAAATCCATCGAACTTGTCCCCAGGCGCTCCAGCATTGATGTACTCGGCAAAGCCTGGACATGACTCCCATGCCCCTTCAACGGTGGGGAAGCTCCAAACGATTAAGTAGTGCTGCACAGAACTTGAGGAAGGGGACAGCTATGTCGTAGCCATTCCCACGGATTGCAACATTTCAGGTGATCAGCCCGTGACAGGAAAGTTGCGCGATCGCGTCCTTCCTCACCACAAACAAGTCGGCATCTCGAACTGCAATGTCGATCGCCTGCAAAGCACGCTCACCTGTCGTGCCTTTTGAGAAGTCCGAATAGGGGTCCACAAGGATCTCCAGCGTCCCCTACAGGCCTATCAGCAGATCGGCGAAATTCCCCTAGATGACAGCCGACAAGTCGGTCCCTGAACCCTTCGTGAGGTTTGAGGGGACGTTGTTGCTGACCTCAAAACGCCGCCATGGAATCTGACTACAACCAAGTTCGGCTCCGCAAGTGCGGAAGAGGTACTGGTTCTCGTAACCCTGGGCATTAGAAAGACTCGCTTTGATTTTTGCGTTGGAGGACAAGCAGTGGAAAACATCTCAGTATTAACCAGCTTTTTTTCGCCATACGTCGCCTAGACAAAGGCTCACGCTTTTAGCCCTGCGTTGCTTGGCACTTACGCGGAGACGTGTTCCGAAATTACTCACAAGCTGCACGGCGGAAAGAACTCGCAATGGCTTGAGAAGCGCCATCAGCACTAAGGTGGAGACAGGAATCATGGCTCATCTCTCCAAAGCTTTGACGCTGCAAAACGCCAAGCGACGATGGAACTGGCAGAAGCACCGAACGCAAGAAATGCGATCAGCATCTGAGAAGTATTCATGGGTAACTCACTATTGTGACTCTTTTAGCTAGTTATTAACGATTGGCGCTGTTGTTACCAATAAAAGTGAGGGGGGATGTGTTGGGGGGGCGGGAAAAGTCCAATTCTGTGTAGGCACAAAGAGGGAGGCCGCCCCTCCCAGGTGGAAGAGACGGCCTAGCTCGCTCGCTTGTGCATCTTTAAACCCGTGAGTGATCAGGGGTTGAGAGGCCAGCCCACCTACGACAGGAATGGGGTGACCTCTCCTATTGCTCGCTTCCGACACCCCTGTGATGACAGAACAGGGGCCATGCCGTATGCCATTGCTGGAGGCGGGCGAAGTGTCGGGCTTTCAGGTTCCTGGGGCCATTGCGTCCAGGTGTTGGGCTGGTCTCCTACGGGGCACCTACGAACGGTGCAGAGGAGAGTCGACTGTTCTGACGTACTGCAGTGTCGTCACAGACGAGTAGCCCACGGTTGGGTGGAAACTGTTGGAGCAGGGACCTAAAAGTCAGGCGACTTCTACGGATTGCTCAGGTGGAGTGTCTGCCGCCATTGGCGCCTCCGAACTCGATGGATTCACTCTCGTCAGCGGGCACGCACAAGGCAATCAGCCTTAACGCTCATTGCCTTTCAAGACCGAACCATCCGATATTGGTATCGATTTGCTTGGTCAGCTCCTCATCAGAAAGATCCATCAACCCAGCCGGAGAGATGAACTCTCACCACGCTCAGCAAGAACGCAATTAGACGTGGTTCCCGTCGAGCTGTGGCCGAGCGTCGCCGAGAGCGTGAAAGCATCCACCCTCCGCCGAATTGCATGAGTGGCATAGGTGTGAAGGCAACGGTGCGGGTAGAGGTACACCTCGGCAGCCTTTCCCCATCTGGCCATGCGAGCGACCACCCCCTGCCGGGTCAATGGCCCATTCCTTTTATTACTTGGAAAAAGCCAATCCTCTGAAGCGCCGCGGCCCAGTGACTCAAACCGCTCCAGCATGATGGTGCTGATGCGGACCGTGCTGGCCTTGGCGACAACATCGCGGACCTGCCTCCTGGAGCACCCCCATGTTTCGGCGGTAAAGGCAGTTAATTCGCTGAGACCCATTCCGACGTCTCTCTGCCGCACCACTCATTCATGGCGTTGTTTCTTTTCGCTAGCGGTGACTCTCGTTCAGCTCATGGCTACCTACAGGGCAGTGACTGATTGGTGTTGGCGTGAGTTGGGGTGCTCCTGCCTGGGTTGGGCAAAGCGATTCTCCTTCTGCCACGTCGGCGCCGAGAGTTGCGCTTCTTCAAGTTCTCACCTTCATAGGGAAGTAGTGGTGGATTGATTTGTCTCAAATAAAATTACAGACATCGGCTATTATTTTGGCCTCGTGAATATTGGCAGGCTTATTCCAGTCATTCCATTTTGATTCAGCGACAGTGAAATTAAACAAACGAACTTCACATAGAACTGCGATATAAAGAGGCTGCTTCTGAGGGTTTATCCCTGGAACTACAATTGATTGCCCCATTTTCCGAGCACGACCAAAATCAAGTATCAAAGGTCCATATTTTCGGGTTTCAGCAATTGCAGGAACTGTAGTTAAAAGAGCTATCACAAGAAAAAAAAGGCGCTTCATGATTTCACGTCATCCAAAAGCTTGGATACTCTAATTGCTTTGTATTCGTTGATGCAATTGCTACAAGTTAAGAAGAGTTGGAACTGTATTGCTTGCAGTTGATTTGCACTTCTGAGAGCGGCGAGGCCACCTCTACAAGGGCAGCGGCTTCGCTTAATAAAAAATGAGCCCCCGCAGCTCTATAAAAGGGGCTCGTGTTGATTAACCAGCTGACTCTGGCGACTGAAAGGCGTTTTGGGTCGATTGGTCAGCAGGACCTTATAGATATTCGACTTGCTAAGCATCACTATCCCGCCTCAGGAGCCCAGCCCATCTCCTTTTGGCATGTCAGTGCTGGCTCGTAGGCAAAAAGAATCCCCCACCGAAGGCAGGGGCTTGGGATCTTCTGATTAAGCCTGGATCACTTGGCGTAGGCAATGCCGCGATAGGTCAGGGTTGGATGAGCATTGCGTGCGACTTCTTCGCGGCAGGTGTTGTAAGTCTCGCGGCGGTAGGTCAGCTCAATACAAGCTTTGGGCGATGCTGCTGGAGCTTCGTAGGAGTGACCTCTGTAGAGAAGAGCAGTCATGGTTAGTTCCTCAGAAAATTCCAAGTCCCCGTTCCGTGGCTTGGAGTGTCTGCGCCCCTTCGAAAGGGGTGAACGTTGTGTAGTGGTTGCTACAGATCTTTTATAGGGGGAGCGTCAACCCCTGCGTCGTTCGTAGGGATACAAAGCGCGTTTTTGGCACTAGCACCGCTCAGCGCCCTCACTCCAAGATTTTGCGCATCACTTTGCGCATCAAAAGTGATGTTCAGCGTTTTGGCATCAAAAAAGCGGCCCGCGTGGACCGCTCAAATGCCAGTACTTGACTGGCTTTTCTTGAAGATGGAGCCAAGGAGACTCGAACTCCTGACCCCCTGCATGCCATACAGGTGCTCTTTGCTTCAAACCTATTGCCACGACAGGACTAAAGCAAAAGCATTAAATTTTTAGAGCAGTTTTTAGAGCACAATCGTCCTAGTAGTCGTCAGCGCCTTTGGCTGCAGAACGAACTCGACAAAGCTGGTGATGCGTGATGGCTAGTCCATCAGCCAATCAAAATCGTCCTCCCAGACCTCGTGCCTACCGCTATTGCGCCTGCGTTTCTTCGGCTTGACTGGTTCTACAAGCGACGGAGGTGGCGCATACAAATACGGCAGTACCGGTATTGCCTGAGGCCATTCTTGATAAGGAATCACCTGCAGCCGAATGGGTTCTGCAGCCTGCACTGGGAGTGCTGTCACCACCAACAACGCCAGCAATACCCTCCGCACGCCGCATCTGAAAGATGGCCAACATTCTGGACGACATCTGTGATGACGGCCCTGTTCTGTCACCACGGCTGTCCCGACCCAAAGGCATCACCAAGCGTCAGGTGGAACGGTGCATCCACCAGTTGTCGCCACACTGGGATGACGAACAGCTTGAGGCTGTCGTATCCATGTTCAAAGCCCAAGGTCTGCTTTAAGAATTGGCCGCAGAAGATCTCAACGCTTATCTGCTGAACTTGCGAGACAGCCTCGACTTGAAACAAGTAAAGTCACAACCAGATGTGGCTGATCGACAGTGACATACATATTTATCTCAAGTGAGACCAGAGGCCATTCCAATCGCTGGGGAGATACTTACTTCAACCGGCTTAGCGACAGCACCGGAGATGCTCCTCTGTGGTGGATTCTAGAGGGAAATGGACGAAGAACTGAACTATATGGCTATGGTTATTTTGATTTTAGTAGTCAAGATACACTTCATAGTTCAAGCCTTGAAGACATCACAGCTAGTGATCCAAACAGGGCCAATAGAGTAAATATATGGCAAGGGATTACAGGCCGTAAGCTCAAAATAAATGTAGGGCAATATGAGCAGATCGCGAGCGGATCATCGGCTGGCAGGCATCTTTACGAAAATGTTCTATTGGGCGAAAAAGATCAGATAGAAGGTGGCAGATATAACGACACGCTTTATGGCTATGACGGCGATGACATCATTTATGGAGAAGGAGGTAATGATCTAATTGTTGGCGGATCTGGCAATGACTTGATGGATGGCCAGGCCGGCGAAGATACGATTTTACTAAGTGGAAACTCATCCGAATATTCTATTGAATATAAAAGCAATATTCGCTACCAATATACATACAATAGCAGTCAAAATATGAAAACAGGAAGCTTTTACTTTCTGTCTGGCCCAGATGGATCGGCTGACTTTTTTAGGAATATTGAGTGGTTGCAATTTGATGATCGACGCATGAATCCTGAGCAATTATTCACCTCTTACAGCTCCTACTCTGCAGACAAAACTCGGAATTATATTATGAATGTCTTTGGGAAAAATCACAGCATTCACATGGCTGGAGACGACAACAATCAAGACATTCGCCCGATCCCGCCTTCCACAATGATCACTGTTGACTATACCTATTACGGCACCAACGCCTCAGATCGCTTACTTGGCTCTCAAGGCGCTAATGGAGAGTCCTGGGCACACGATTATTTTAGCTCTCTAGATGGTGATGATTTTCTCGGTGGTGGTGGAGGTCGTGATGTGATGAATGCTGGCCTTGGAGATGATGAATTAAGAGGCGGCTATGGGCATGACATTCTTGATGGTGGCAAGGGTGAAGACATCCTTTATGGCGGTGGCGGAAGAAACACCTTTAATAACAACGATGATGGCGACTTCGATCAACTTTTTATCCTCTCCGACTACCACGCACACAACTATGAATGGGGCAGGCTCCACAAGGGTGCCAACGCCGACACAATCAATTCCCTTGGAGAAGAAGACCGAATCACCATCCTTGGCGTAGCAACCGATGAACTCTCGATCCGTCAGATTGACGATGGTCTGGGCATCTTTGCTTCTGGTTCTTTAGAAGCAGTCGTTACCGACTCAAGCTGGAACGCATCTTCTCTCGGGAATAATGTTTTTGGTGATGCCACAAGGTTCTGGTAGGCGGTCTTTCCATCAGAGACACACCGATCTTTTTAGGGGCTGATCCATGACCATCACCACCAAGCAGCAGCGCCAGCAACGCCGCAGTGAGGCTCTTCAGCTGATTGCTGATGGTGTTCCGCCAACTGATGCAGCGACGCAGCTGTCGCAGACATGGGGGTGCAGCCGTAGAACCAGCCTGCGTGACATAGAACTCGCCCAAGGAGAGCTTGCCAACGCCCTGAACTCGGTTGAGCTTCAGCACATGGTGGGTTGGTTAGCGACGCAATATCAACGCCTAGCCGCCAAGAGTGAACAAGCGCAGCAATACTCAGCTGCGATTGGCGCACTCAATTCTTTGAGGGCGATGTTGGTGCAGCCTCAACTGGATCGGCAATTTGAAGCGCACTTCCGTGGTCGCTTTACTCACCAGGTCCACAGGCGCTGATGCTATAAGAATTGCTCTAAAAAGCGGAAAAGCCCACAGCTCGTAGTCACAGCAGGCATTTCAGAGGATTGACCACCTACTGATGGGGTAGGTGCTCTTAAGAGACTTGCCCTGCAAACGGCTCCTGATGTCTTCCAGCAGCTCCCGTTCATGCCGCTCAATTTCTTGAGCCGCTTTGATCTGGTCAGCGTCAATGTGAACACCAATGATGCTGACGTCAACTGTACGCACAACATCTGGCCTGATGGCATCAATCTCGCGGCTGAAATCAGAGTTCAGGTAATTTCTGGTGCAAAAGGCGACTATGCCCTCTTTACAGGTCAAGGATTGATGCCAACGATGCGCATATCACGTGGCTCTCGCAGCTTGAACTGAGCAGGCTCTTGCCGTAATTGAATGAATCCAGCCTTTTTCATTACTAACTTCAGAGAATCAGGGGTATATGCCCACTTATGACACATCAAGGGATCCTTCCATGACGGATCTCCATACAACGACCACATAGACATTTGACCATCTTTTCCTGACTGACTACACTTCTCAGGATTGTTCACAATCATTTGACAAGCGAACAAGAGATTTGGGCACTCTAACACTATTTTCCCTCCAGACTTAAGAATTCGACGCCATCCACTCAGGAGAGAAACTACCTCCCAGTAAAAAAAATGTTCAATGACATGGACCGCCAGGATTTCATCGGCAATTCCTGTTTTAATATTCTTTAAATCACGAATATCGGCGACAATGTCAGGTTTCAATCCTGCACGTGAAACGGCTGCATCGATATTGATATATCCGGGGATTATTTTGTCACCACATCCCAGATTCAGCATCACCTTGTTTTTCACTTACGATAGCCAGCAAGATTCATGGAATCCAATAATACACGAACTCGACCGAGAACATATAATCTACTACACTTGCCATCGAATTGCGTTCACATCGCATTAAGAAAAAAGATTTTCATTAATGCCAAAAGAATCGACGACGCATCGGAATCATTATATACTACGTAGGACAGCAGATGAAAAGCACCTTTAAAGTTCTTTAAACTATTCTAATATGAATCACTATCACTCTCAAGCACTTTTTCTCCAACCAACCGATAATTATCATGGCTTTTGTTCACTTGCAAGATGTGCAGGCGTAGCTTCTCTTCGACTTCAATTAAAACCAGCTTTCGAAGCCTGCAAGGAAATTGGACTAACTCCTGAATGTTTTTCATTACAATTACAACATCCGGAAGATCTAGAGCTCATTGAACACCCTGCCATCTGTATTGCCGGAAAGATGCACACACGTGGTCAGAGGAATCGACAATCCCAAGCAATGGCACAGCTTGCACTTTTAGCAAGACTAAAAAGCCGAAAGATACCTTTGATTTGCATTTATTCAAATCACATGGAAGATACAGAGCCAGCCTCAAGGGAATTGCATAGGGATTTCCTCAAATTTGCCGATCATGTCGTTTTCCCCTGCAGAGCAATTAAAAATAAATGCATAGATTGGATCCCAGAAATCAAGAATTATTCTATCATCCTTGATCCATGCCAGGTCAAATACTCTCCTTTTAATGTTAAAGAAACGAGTGAAATTGATGCGATATGGTTCGGACATGATTCAAACCTAATATTCATGGCCTCCATACTTAAAGACTTAAAGAGATCTGCAATAGTCAAACGCAAAAAGATCAATCTAACAATCCTTACGGGCGAATGGGGACTAAATAGGTTCTCAGATTTAATAAACGAGGTTCATGATGAATCCAGACTAAAAATAAGGAAAGTCAAATGGATTCACGATCAACAGCCCATGCAACTGCAAGAGGAATTAAGCAAAGCCACATTTTGCTTAATTCCGTCAGATCCCAACAATACTAACAAAGCATTTGCTAGTCACAACCGAATGGTTGATGCTATTAGCGCTGGATGCATAACAATTGCAAGTCCAATCAAAAGCTATCTAGAGCTCAGTAAGATTGCAATTGTGGGACAAAATATTGTTGAATTATTACATGTCGCAGACGAGCAGCGCGAGAGACTAAGCATTAAGTATTCGAATTCAAGAGAAAAGATACTGGAAGCATTTTCGCCAAAACAAAACCAACTATCCTGGAAACATTGCATCCAAAAAACTTTAGCCATGAAGGAGTGAAAGGCAATAGCAATTGAATCAACTGCGAAATACTAGACAGTATTTAAAAAATACACTATACCTAGCAACTGCTTTGGTAAAATATTTTAAGAAAGAATAATTTGATTAGTTTCATCTCTAGGGCATATAACAGGGTCAGGCAGAGGCAAGATGTGTATCTAATTGAAAAAAGGACTCTTCCTATTACTGCTTTCTGAGCTGTTTTCAGAGGGTGTTAAACCCGTGCTTAAAGGCACGGAGTTTGTCACTTTTGCACCTTTGTCACTCTTACCTGTGACCGCGAAGTAAGCGTATGAGGGCCTACCAACACCGCCAGTGACCTTTTCCCGCCTTATGACGCTTAACGGCTCCCCGTGAAGCCCTGCCAGCAGGTTCTTGCAGTAGCCAAGCGACAGACCAGGGTTGTGCTCATAAACCTGTTTGGCGGTGAACTTCGCAGGTTCATGCGTCAGCAGAAACCGCTTAACCCGTTCCCGATCAGTGGCTATTTGATCAAGGCTCACCGTCCTGTCACGCATGCCCTTAAAGGTCAGGCGACGGTCTTCACTGCTGCCTGTGAATTGATAGACGGTGCCTACCTCAACAGTGCCGCTGCGGTCTTTGATCCGCTTTAAGCAGTAGGTGTCGTCAACTTCACCGTCTTCCTTGGTGCGCCAATACAGCCAGGCATCAGCAGTGCCGTTGTGTTCCTCAAGAGTGGCTAGCGCCTCAGTGTCCAAGCGGACCGCTTCAGCGATGCTGATGTTCCTGGTTTCAACCAACTCACGAACGCGTGTGACGGCGTTCAAGATCTGCACCGAGTTGGTGGCCTTCCACTCAATAGGCAGCACCTTGGCGCTCTTAGCGCCGTCTTCGTAGCGGCGCGTCAGCTTGCATTTGCCGGATTGCTGAATGACGTTCCAACCAGCGCCGTGGTTGTCCCGGATCTGGCGGCGAAGAGTTTGTTCCCACTTCTGGGGCGCCATGACTGCTGTCGTGATCCAGAGCAGTTTTAGAGCAGGATTTAGAGCAGAACAGCCCTAACAGGCCGTAGCCAGCTGTAGCCAGACAACAAAAAAGGGGTCTAGTGACCGCCGAAAACCTTGTCTAGGACTGTGTTTTTCAAGAATGGAGCCAAGGAGACTCGAACTCCTGACCCCCTGCATGCCATGCAGGTGCTCTACCAGCTGAGCTATGGCCCCATGTCGACGTGGTGGCTTCAAAGCCGCCGTTGTCGTGTCACAGCTTACACCGCGGGAGCCTCAGACCTGCCGCCAAACGGCAACCAAGCGACCCTGCACCTCCACCTGTTCGGCGGGAAGCTCAATCGGTTGATAAGCAGGGTTGGCAGCTTCCAGCACCACCGTCGCCCCTTGGCGATGGAAATGCTTGAGTGTGGTGCCACTGCCGGCCACCAGAGCACTCACCACCGTGCCGTTGCGCAGCCGCTGCGGATCCTGCACCGGCTCCATCAACACCACATCCCCATCGGCGATATGGGAGTCGACCATCGAGTCACCATTCACCGTCAGGGCAAACAGGCCGCGGGTCTCCAGCACCGGCGCCAGGTCGAGATGCTCCTGAACATCATCGAAAGCAGTCACAAGGCCACCGGCGGCAACGGCACCCAGCACAGGAATCCCGGCGGCACCCACCATGTCGCCCAAGAGCTGCAAGGTGCGCGCCTGGCCTTCCTGCCAGGTGATCCATCCCTTCTGCTGAAGATGGCGCAACCGGCTCTGGATCGGCGCAGGAGAGCGCAGTCCCATCGCCTGCATCATCTGGCGAATCGAGGGACTATGGCGATGGGCGCCGATGTAGTCCGCCAGCCAGTCGTAAAGCTCTTGCTGAGCAGTGGTGAGGGGCTCCTGGGGGGCACGGTTCACCGCAAGAAAAAGTTCAGGCAATACATTTGTACCGTTCCTTGCCGTGTGCTGCAAGCGCAGACTCGGTTCAAACCAGCTTCCACACCGCAGCCTCGGGAATGCTCGGCGCCAGCTTCAGGTCTTTGGGCTCCTTGAACACCACACGCCATTCCGGAACCCGGCAGGGGACGTAGCCGGGATGCTCAATCAGCAGGCCCGGCTGCTCGGTTGTGCTGGCCACCCAGCCCGACATCCAGTGCCCCTCCTCCGAGAGGCCACCTTTGAACCAAACCCAGCAGCGTTCCTTACGCATCAAGATGCTCTTCAGCGGTTTTTGTAGGACTCAAGCTGTTGCGGACAGGCCGCCATCAGATATCCCATCAACTGCCCGGTGATACGGGACTTTTCCTGATCGGTTGGTGTGTTGGGGACATCCTCATAACGCATCGACGTGTCGCGCTCAAACATGGTTTTGAGCTCAGCATCCGGCAACGCGTAAAAGGCATCCACACCCATTTCACAGATTTTCTCGGCCGTCCATCGGGCAATGGTGCTCTGCTGTTGTTTGTCAGTGGCCTGATCCGCTGACGCAGCCACCGCATGGGCGGTGACGATCAACGGCACCAACCAGCGGTGGATCACCGTCACAGACCACCCATCAATACCGCCAACAGAGCCTGCTGCGCATGCAGGCGGTTTTCCGCCTGATCAAAGATGCGGCTCGCCGTGCCCTCCATCACCTCAGCGCTGATCTCCTCACCGCGGTGGGCCGGCAGGCAGTGCAGAACGATCGCATCGGCTGCCGCCTGCTCCATCAGGGCTTGATCCACACAGAATCCAGCAAAGGCCAGCTCCCGCTGAGCCTGTTCTGCCTCCTGGCCCATGGAGGCCCAGACATCGGTGTAAACAGCCTGGGCACCCGCCACCGCCTCACGGGGATCGCTCACCACCTCAATCGAGGCATCGTGCTGTGCCAGGGATTGGGCCTGCTCAACCACGCCCGGCAAGGGCTCGAAGCCCTCTGGGCAGCCGATCCGCACATTCACCCCTAGCAACGCGCCGCAAAGCATCAGAGAGTGGGCCACGTTGTTGCCGTCGCCCACATAGGCCAGGGTCTGACCAGGAAGGGCGCCATGGGCTTCCTTCATTGTGAGGAAGTCCGCCAGCGCCTGACAGGGATGTTCCAGATCGGTGAGGGCATTGATCACCGGCACCGAGGCCCAGTGGGCGTAATCAACCAGTTCCTGCTGAGCAAAGGTGCGAATCGCCAGCACATCGCAGTAACGGCTCAGAACCCGGGACGTATCTTCCAGCGGCTCGCCGCGGCCGAGCTGGGTGACGGAAGGATTGAGATCCACCGTCTGGCCGCCGAGGCGGGCCATGGCCACCTGAAAACTCACACGGGTTCGGGTGGAGGCCTTGCTGAAGATCAGACCCAGAACACGGTTGCCGAGATCGATACGACGATCGCCGCTCTTCAGTTGTGCAGCCAGATCCAGCAACGCTGCTGTTTCCTCGGCGGAACAATCCGCAGAAGAAAGGAAGTCACATCCGCAGAGCGGAGAAAGGACAGCAGCAACGCCCGCAGAAGCGGTAGCCATCGCGACGGTTCAAAGGACTGTTATCGGGGATGAGGCCCTATGCCGTCAAGCGGTCACACCCGACGGCAGCACACTCGCCTCAAGCATCTGCTTGAGGTCATCCCCCTCGATCACCTCTTTTTCAAGGATCTTCTGGGCGATCGTCTCGAGCAGCGCCATGTTCTCCCGCAGGATCGCAAGGGCGTCGTCGTGGGCCTGGTCCACCAGCCCGCGGACCTCCTTATCGATGGCCTGGGCCGTGGCATCACTAACCGAGCGGCGTGGGTTGTTGCCTCCACCAAGGAAACGGCCACCACCCTGCTTGTCATAAGCCAAGGGGCCCAGGGTGTCGCTCATTCCGTAGGTGCCCACCATCTGCTCGGCCAGATCGGTGGCCCGCTGCAGGTCGTTGGCAGCACCCGTGGTGATCTTGCCGAAGACGATCTCCTCGGCGGAACGACCACCGAGCAGTGTGGCGATTTGGCCCTGGAGTTCCTCCTTGGAATTGAGGAACCGCTCTTCCGTCGGCAGCTGCAACGTGTAGCCCAGTGCGCTCATGCCGCGGGGCACGATCGAGATCTTGGCCACCTTGCTGCCGCCAGGCATGAGATGGCCCACGATCGCGTGGCCCACCTCGTGATACGCGACAACCTTCTTTTCGTCGTCCTGCAGGACGCGGCTCTTCTTCTCCAGACCGGCCACAACACGCTCGATCGCTTCACCGAGGTCCTGCTGCTCGACGCTGGTGCGCTGGGCACGTGCCGCCAGCAGGGCTGCTTCATTCACTAGGTTGGCTAGATCAGCTCCAGCAAAACCACTGGTGGCCTGGGCCACGCTGTCGAGATCAACGCCTGCAGCCAGCTTCACCTTCTTGGCGTAGATCTCGAGGATAGTCTTGCGGCCGGAGAGGTCCGGACGGTCCACCAGCACTTGACGGTCGAAACGGCCTGGACGCAGCAGGGCAGCATCGAGCACTTCGGGCTGGTTGGTTGCCGCCAGAACGATCACCGGCTTGTCCTGGGCGGTGAAGCCATCCATCTCAGTGAGCAGCTGGTTGAGGGTCTGCTCCCGTTCGTCGTTGCCGCCGACGACACCCATAGAGCCAGAACGGCTCTTACCGATGGCGTCGAGTTCGTCGATGAAAATGATGCAGGGCGCTTTTTTCTTCGCTTCTTCAAACAGGTCCCGCACGCGAGCGGCACCGGCACCAACGAAGAGTTCTACGAACTCCGAGCCGGAAATGATGAAGAACGGCACTTCTGCTTCGCCGGCCACGGCCTTGGAAAGAAGGGTCTTACCGGTGCCTGGGGGGCCGACCAGCAGCACACCTTTGGGAATGCGCGCACCTATCTCGGCGTACCGCTCAGGGCGCTTGAGGAAGTCGACGATCTCAGTGAGTTCCTGCTTCGCCTCATCCACGCCCGCAACGTCGGCGAAGGTGATCCGCGACT
Source organism: Synechococcus sp. (assembly GCA_047285305.1). Classification (GTDB taxonomy): domain Bacteria; phylum Cyanobacteriota; class Cyanobacteriia; order PCC-6307; family Cyanobiaceae; genus Parasynechococcus. Next base: position 1,239,736 of record JBJBDL010000003.1, on the reverse strand, counting down.
CCTCATCAGGCACGTACACCTTGGCCTTGCTCTTGGTGAAGCTCAACGCACCCTGAGCACCACCGCCCATCGAGCGACGGGCGAAAAACTGCAGCACCAGGATGAAGATCAGGGGCGGCACCACCCAGCTGAGGATGGTGGTGAAAATGTTCGGCTTCTTCGGGGGAGCTGCCGCGAATTCAACGCCCTTGGTCTCGAGGCGTTGGGGCAGGTCCATGTCGAAGATCGGCGTGGTGGCCAGCACCGGAGGCGTGCCCTCCTCGGGATCACTCAGCTCGTAGCGAATCTGATCTTGCGTGATGAAGGCCCGCTTCACCGCACCGTCATTCACCTGATCGATGAACAGGGAGTAGGGCACCCGGGGCACCTGCTGCATGCCATTGCTGGGGATGAAGCTGCTGGCCAGCAGCAACACCCCAAAGCCAATCAGCACCAGGTTGATGATCCCGAAGCGACGGTTCGGCTGGTTGTCGTCCTGGCGGATCGGCATGAATGGCCTGAGAGTTCTGACACGCTACGAGGGATCTCTGGCAATCAACGGGTGTGAGAACCGAACGGCGCCTAGCTTCTGCCCATGTGTGGTCGCTACTGTCTCGACACGCCTCGCGCGGAATTGAAGCAGCTGCTGCGCAGCTGGTTGCGGCCAGACGACAGCGCCTGGCTGGAGCATTACGCCCCCCGCGAGCTGATCCGCCCCCACGAACCGGTGCTGGCGGTGCGGCGTGAGCATGGTGAAGAGCGTCTCTCCCACATGCTCTGGGGCCTCCTTCCGGGCTGGGTCAAGGACCCATTGCAGGCGCCGCGACCGATCAATGCCCGCGCCGAGACCATTGCGGAGAAAGCCTCCTTTCGCGGGCCATGGCGTCATCACCGCTGCCTTCTGCCCAGCACGGGCTTTTTTGAAAAGGGGCATCTGATCCAGCGCAAAGACCGGCAGATGTTCTGGCTGGCCGGTGTCTGGGACCGCTGGATCGGCCCCGATGGCAGTGAAGTGGAGACTTGCTGCGTGATCACGACCCAGCCCAACAGCCTGGTGGCCCCATTGCACGATCGAATGCCGGTGATCATTCCCGAGGGGTTGGAGAGCATCTGGCTGGAACCGGGTGATGGAGCTCACCGACGCGCCCTCAAGCCGATGCTCACGCCATCGCCAGCGGAGCCGTGGGACTGCAGAGCACTCAAGCCAGCTGCCCCCGCAAACAAGCACCAGCAGCTCTCCTTGCTCGATTGAGCAAGGCTTGACAGCCGCAGCTCACTGCCGTGATGGGGGTGCTGATCGACTGCTTCGCCAGCAGCCTCGATCGGCAAAGCCGGGAGCGCTCAGCTCAGCTGCCGCTGCGCCAACGCAGCAACCAGTCGTTGCCAATGGGCTCGCTCTGATGCCACTGCCCCTGCAGCACCTGATCCATGGCGCTGAAGTTCAGATCTCCAAGGGGGGTACGGGCAGCCATACCCCCCATCAGCTTCGGAGCCACTACCGCTGCAATCTCCTGCACGCAGCCCTGCCGAATCGCCGCGGCCGCTAGCTCAGGGCCGCATTCCCAAAGCACCTGGTTGCAACCCCGTTCCGCCAGGGCCTCCATCAGCTGCTGCGGTTCACAGGCCGAAAGCCCCAGTTCCTCAGGACCGGATGGCAAACGCCGGAGGTCGGCATCGGGGCCGTGGGCCACGAGGGTCGGCGCCAACGCGGTATCCCAGAGCTGGGCCTGATTCGGCAGATCCAAACTGCGGCTCAGCACCACCCGCAGCGGTTCCGGTGAACGCCGGCCCCTGCTGGTGAGCAGCGGATCATCGCCGCGAACCGTGCCACCCCCAACCACCACGGCATCCATGCCGCTGCGCAGCCGATGCACCCAATCGCGGGCGGATTGACCGCTGATCCATTGGCTGACGCCATTGGGCAAAGCGGTGCGGCCATCCAGGCTCATGGCCCACTTCAGAACCCCGAACGGGCGGCCGGTGCGAACGCGATGCAGAAAAGCCCGGTTCTGCTGGCGGGCCTCCTCACGCAGTACACCACTGATCACCTCCAGCCCCGCCTCTCTCAGCTGACGGATGCCGCCCCCATCCACCCGGGGATCGGGATCCTCCAGGGCGACCACAACGCGGCCAATGCCCGCGCGCAGCACCGCCTCACTGCAGGGGGGCGTGCGGCCGTGGTGGCAGCAGGGTTCAAGGGTGACCACAAGGGTTCCGCCCCGGGCCGCATCCCCGGCCTGCCGCAAGGCACCCACCTCGGCATGGGCGTCTCCAGCCCGCGCATGAAAGCCTTCGCCCACCAGTCGGCCTTGGCGATCAAGAACCACGGCCCCCACGAGAGGGTTGGGGCTGGTGTGACCTTCAGCAAGGGCGGCCAGGGCTAGGGCCCGCCGCATCCAGAGCTCCCACATCAGCTGAGGGGCAGCTCTTGCAGGGACCGCCATTCACCAACGACGTAGGGAGGGATCGGCAACTCCGTGAAGACACCCGGCAACGCCAAACGCAGCGGTCGGTTGTTGCTGAGATCGTCCAGCAAAGGATCCAGGGCAAATTCAGCCGCTGCGTCACGGCCATCGGTGGCCAGCACCGGATTGGCCAGGGTGATGTCGTCCAGCTGCCATTCGCGCCGACCCGCCAACACCTGGAGGCTTACCGGATGATCGAGCCGCAGTTTTCCTGGATAGCCCACCACGCGCAGCACCACCGGCTGGCCTGCAGGGCCCTCGCGGTAGGCCACCGCCTGCCAACTGTCGTAATCGAGGTCCCGGAGGCTCTCCAGCGAACGGACCATTGCAACACCGGCCTCGTTCTCGTGCTGATGAACCTGGGCCCAGGCCAGACCCGGCGTGAGAAGCAGCAGCCCCAGAGCGGCCAACAAACAGCAGAGCAAACGGCGCATGGGCAGGAGGTGACTCAGCGAATTCTCACAACAATCCTTGCTTTAAGGCGATTTCCGCCAACAATCAGCCCATGGAGGTTCCTTTTCATTCAGCACCTGGGCTCAGCAAGGTGCATAAAATTGTCTGCCATTACGGCTTCCTATGCCGCAATCTCTTCGCCAGGGATTACCGCAGCCAGTTCGGTGAATCCCCCAGCGCAACACTTCAACGAGCATCCGCTCCGGGGATGAGCGTCCAATCGGTCTCCGTGGCCCAGAACCCCCAGATGGCCATGGCCCTGAGGTAGTGGCAGGCCCGGAAGGTGTTCACCGCGGTGATCGCCTCAGGGGTGCGGAACTGCAGACCACCGGAATACACCTGCTCAACAACAGCTGAGCAGATTGCTTGCGCCGTCTGCTTGTCCCCCATCAGGCGGTAGTAGCTGGCGATCCCGAAGTTGATCCCCGTCCACACCTCGAGCGGGTGGGTGCCATTGGGATCCAAGGGAGTGCCATCACGGCGCAAGCCGTTGGCCACTCCGAGGGATCCGCCATCGAAAGCCTCGAAGCAGGCCTCCTTCACCGCCTTCAAGGTGCTGCGGCTGTTGTTGTCACTCACCACCGGCGGCAGGCCCAAGAGCCGTGAGTAGAAATCACCGCAGAGCTGATCGGCCATCACCACAGGCGTGCCGCTCTCGGCATCAATGTCGTAGTACTCGCCGTTCCAGAGCAGCTTGTCGAAATTGCCCCGGGATTGTTCCAACCAACCGCTGAATTCCCTCTGCTCAGCGGAGGTGTCCAGCCCGGTGCTGAGCTGAAGCGTCTGGGCAATGGCCAGGGCTGCCTCGAGAGCAGCAATCCAGAGGGCACCGCAGTAGGCACTCACCCCTTTGAGGGGCCAGTCGTCGAAGGTCTGATCCGGAGCACCGCCGTTGTCGGGCAGGCCATCGTTGTTCACGTCGAACGTCTTGAGGTAGCGCAGCGCCTCCACGGCCGCCGGCCAGCAATCCGCGAGGAAGCGGATGTCTTCACCACTGGGGGCGAGCTTGAAGCTACGCCACACCTGCAGCACAAAATCACTACCGAGGTCCTTCCAGAGGTTGCAGTCCTGATAAGCGGTGTAGTTGGTCGCATCCCAGGGGATCTCGTTGGGAGCCCCCAGGTCATGGGGGGTGGCTCCTTTCACCTTGCGATCAGCCTCCACCCGGCCCTTGCCCTGGGTGAAATACCAGCCGATCGGGCGCTGGGTGGCATCCGCCGCCGGAATCGCCCGAGCAAAGCTGCACAGCACAGCCTTGTCGAGTTCCGGCCAAAGCTGCAACAGGGCCAGGGATCCGTAGAGACGAACGTCGAGGCTTTCGTACCAGGCGTAGTCGAGGCACTCGAGAACGCCGAAGCGGCCGTAGGGATCCTCAGGTGATGCCGCACTCCAGAGACTGCCGCCACTGCAAAGGTCGTAAAGCTCATTGAACAGAGCCATCCGCAGCGGTTCCGGTAGGTCCTGGCGTTGCAGCACCGGCTCCTGCCAGGCCTCGATCTTCTGGCGCCAACTGCGCCAGTCACGCAGCGATTCAGCGGCAATGGCAACCGCCTGGTTGGCATCCGCAGCAAAGAAGTCGGTGTAGCGGCGCAGCGCCTGGCTGCCGGTGGCAAAGGCCGTCACAGGCAAGTCCCAGCTGATCACCAGCGGGATCTCAATGCTCTGCCCAGGGGCCAGCTGACACTTCACCGTAAGCGCGGCACTGAGGGGATCGTCGGAGCCACTGCGTCGGTCGTTGTTGCTTTCAGGGATGGAGCCATCAGCACTGAAGCTGTCCCACAGCTCACGCCCATCACCGCTGGGATTCCAGCGGCTGCAGCGCTGGATCGTCACACCGGGCTGCTCAGCTGCGGCAATGCACCACTGGCCCTCACCTTCGGCAACGGGATTGGAGACGTTGCCCTCCAGCACAACTCCCTTGAGGGAGCCATCGTCAATGCAACGGTTGCGCTGGCCGGCGGTGCTGCCGATGGCCGGGGCGTAGTTGTGCTCGGGGCTGCCGTCATCGCGGAAGTGAACCTCCGCCGAGGCATCGGTGTTGGTGAACCAGCCGGTGGTGTTGCGCCAACTCAACAGCAACGACAAATCAAGAGGCTGATCCGTGGGATTGCGCAGCGTCCAGATGAACACCGCGACCGGGTAGCTGGTGCGCTGGTAATCACCCGGCAGGATCGGGCTGAAGGCCTCACAACGCACCTCAGCGTCATACACGCCCTCGTAGCTTGTCCAACTGAAGGGGTAGCGGGCGGCATAGGTGCCGGTGCTGCGGTCCGGCGTGCTGGCCGGATACCACTCCCAGGCCTTCAGCGGCTGGCCAGCCTCCGGCCGCGAAGCATCCTGATCCGGCTGAACCGCCAAGGCGTGTGCGCGCTTGCCGCGGCCATTCCCTTCAAACAGAGCGAACTGGCAATCGGGAAGCACCCCAAACCAGTGCTCGCCGCCATCGAGGTGCCAGAGGTTGATGTTGCCGTCGGGCGCCCGCCCGAAGCAGCCAGCTCCGAAGCCCCCCAGCGGCATGCCGTGGTTGGGGCCGTCGTCGAGGTTGCTGGCATAGCGAACCGTGTAAGGCTTGTCCCAGCCCAGGCCGAAGGGTCGGCTCCATGAGGCCTCCGGTGGCTGCCAGCGCTTGGCTTGCTTGCCGCGACCCAGCAGGGAGCTCAGAGCGGACCAACCGAACGAAGCCATGCAGGGGCCGAGAGTCGCCTCAGATTGCCAGGTTTGAAGCGATCAGCCAGCCGTTGCGATCAGCCTGCAGTCATCAGCCTGCAGACAGTGGTGAGGGATTGTCTTCGGCATCCAGCAGGGCATCCAAGGTGACCGCCGTGCGGACCAGGGCTTGATAGCGATGCAGGCTGCGGCGGTTCTGATCGAGCCAACGGCCGGGGGCTGTCCCCTCCAGGTCGGGCTGATCGGGATCGAGCAGGGGCAGATCGTCCTGCTGGGCAATCAAGGCAATCACAAGCTCGTGTAGGCGTTGGCGACGATCGTGGGCTGGGGTCATGCCTCCTCCATCAGGTCGTTCAGGCGCTGTTCCGCCGCCAAGGGCAGCGTCAACGGATCAGCGGTGTGGCTACAAGCCTGGGCAATCCGAACCTGCAGCGGGGCCTGCGCCAGCGGCCAGCTGCTGAGCCCGAGTTCGTCATAGATCCGTTTCACCGCAGCGAGGGGTTGGCGGATCAATGCCTCATAGGGCACCTCAAGCAACTGCCCCGCAGGAATCCGGTCACGAGACGTCTCATAGGCCTCAAGCAGCTGGCGATGGGCAGAGCGACGGAGCTGCAAGCCTCGAAGCAGCACCGCAGGGCGCAGGAAGCCCCCTGCCACCAAGCGATCCACCAGCAGATCACCCCCTGCCATGACCTCACAAACCCTGACACCAGAATGACGGGATGATCGATGTGATCGGCACCGACGCCGGGGCGCCCGCCTCGTTGCCTGCTCCACAGCAGACGTTGCTGCGGGCAGCCGCGGTGATTGCAGCACCGCAGCGGTTGCAAGCTGCTCTGCAGGACTGGCTGGGGGACACCCTGCCGAAGCTGATCAGCAGCGATGACCCGCGGGCTCTGGTGGACAGCCTGCAATCCCGGCATACGGAAGAGCCTGTGGTGGTGCTGGCCAGCGGCGATCCGCTCTGGTTCGGCCTGGGGCGCATCCTTTGCGACCGCATCGGGGCAGAGCGGCTGCGGTTTCATCCGGCCCCCACATCGCTGCAGCTGGCCTTCGCCCGCATCGGCCGACACTGGCAGGACGCGGACTGGGTGAGCCTGCACGGACGGGACCCCGAAATCCTGGCCAACACTTTGCAGAAGCGACCTGCAGCCTTGGCGGTTCTCACGGACCCGAACCAGGGGGGTGCCGGCACCGTGCAGCAGATGTTGCGCAGCAGCGGCCTTGAGGCCAGCACGGACCTGTGGCTCTGCGAAAACCTCGGGCACACCGATGAACGGGTGCAGCTGATCACACCCGGCACCGCGTTACCAACAGATCTACATCCGCTGCTGATTGCACTGCTGATCGCCCGCGAACCTGCCGCACCGGATCCGCATCAACTGCCCTTGTTCGGGCTCGATGACGGGCTCTACCTGCAGCACTGCGATCATCCCGGACTGATGACCAAGCGGGAGGTGCGCATCCAACTTCTGGCCGAACTCGCCCTGCCGCAGCAAGGCGTGCTCTGGGATCTGGGGGCCGGCACCGGCAGCGTCGGTCTGGAAGCGCTACGCCTGCGGCCTGGCCTGCAACTGCTGGCGGTGGAACGCCGCGCCGGTGGCGCGCAACTGATCCAACGCAATGCACAACGGCTCGGCGTCAGCCCTGCGGCGGTGCTGGAGGCCGACGCCACCACGGTGCTGCACGGCGGGCTCCCGAGCCAGCTCAGTCAGCCCGACCGGGTTCTGCTCGGGGGCGGGGGCGCCCAACGGGAACGCTTGCTGCAGGAGGTGCTGACGCGACTGCGGTCTGGAGGTGTTGTGGTGATCCCCCTGGCGAGCATGGAGGCGTTGGCCAGCGTTCGGCCGCTGCTCGAGAACGCTGGATTGGCCGTGCGCGTTCTACAACTGCAGGCTTGGCGGGGACAACCGTTGGGGGATGGCACCCGCCTGGCTCCGATGAACCCCACCTTGATCGTGACGGGAGCGAAGCCGGCTTAAACCGACTTCACGGCGAAAGCTGAAACGGGGTAATCCGAACCGGATCGCCGATGCCAATGCCAAGCCGCTGCGCCTCACCGGAACCGATCTCAATCACCGCATCAACGAAATCAGCCCGCCCATTGCCATCCGCATCGGCGGCGTAGGAGCGGCAGGGCAGGGCAGGGCAGGTGGGAACGGCAGGCACCAGATCGAGCACCCGCCCATCGCGCACAAAGATCATGTCAAGAGGAGCAAGGGTGTTGAACATCCAGAAGCGCTGCGGCTGGGGGGTGGCAAAGGGAAACCACATCCCGCGCAAGGGCGGCAGAGGCGGCCGCTGCATCAACCCCAAACGCTGCTGCTCCGGACTGCGGGCCACCTCGAGATCAATGCAACCCTGCTTGCCCACACACCAGCGGGCCCCAATCGGCAGCCACTGCGGGAGCGGCTCAGGGGGCAGAGCATGCATGGCCGCTCAAGCCTCCGGCAACATCTGCCCGAGGCAATACCCCCGGCCGCGCACGGTGTGCAGCAAACGATGCTCACCACCTGCCTCCAGCTTCTGACGCAGGTAGCGCACGTACACCTCAACAACATTGCTGCTGGAACGCTCCCCCTGCCACACCTCCTGAAGCAGCAGCTCGCGGCTCAACACCTGGCCGCGCCGCAGCAACAGCACCTGCAACAGCATGAATTCCCGAGCAGTCAACGCCACCACACGTTCTCCCCGCCGCACCGTCCGGTTGGTGGGATCAACGCTGAGATCATCCAGGTTCAGCAGCGCCGGTCGCTGACCCGAGCGCTGCTGAATCGTGCGGTGCAGGCGCAGACGCAGCAACAGATCGCTGGGCCCGGTCTCCGAGAGCCAGAAATCATCGGCGCCGCTTCCCAGGCAGGCGGCGCGGGCCTCAACGCTGTCGCGTTCCAGATCCAACAAGATCGGCATGGCCCCGAAACGGCTGCGCAGGTCTTGAATCAATGAGGCCTGATCGGCCGCCAGCACAGCCGCCATAGGGGATTCACGCGGTTCAGCGGCATGGGCCGATGGCCCGGCACTGAGCCAGTCGAGGGTGGCGTAGCCCGATGCAGCCAGACGGGGCGCCAGGGACACGGCCGAAGCACCTGCCAGCAGCAAGAGGGGATCGGCATTCATTCCCGCTCGGGCTTGGCGATGTGGGGCAGGCCCCAACCCAGTTTGTTGCGCAGCACCTGGAAGAACTCATGGTCGGCGAGGCGCACAAAGCGCACGGGGTGATCGCTGCGACGGATCAACACCCGATCTTCCGGCCAGACATAGCAACCGGCACTGCCGTCCACCACCATCATCAGCCGCTCCGGCGTGGCTGGAAATATCGTGACGGGTTCACGGTCGCTGAACACCAGGGCGCGTGAGGCCAGGGAATGGGGCGCGATCGGGGTAAGTTGCAGTACCGGACAATCCGGCGTGATCACCGGCCCGCCGGAGCTAAGGGCGTAGGCCGTCGAGCCCGTCGGCGTGGAGAGGATCACACCATCGGCGGCGATGTCCACGGGGGCGTGGCGGCCAATGGCAATCTCGAAGTGACACATGCTCGTGAGCGGCTCACGGTGAAGTGCCATTTCGTTGAGAGACAGCGCCTCCCAGCGGCGCTGATCGCCCCGCATCACGCTCACCACGAGGTTGCTGCGTTCCTCGATCGTCCATTGCTGGGTGAGCACCACATCGAGGGCCCGGTCCAGATCATCGAGATAGGCCTCGGCCAGGAATCCCAGGTGGCCGGTGTTGATCGTGAGGATCGGAATCCCCACAGGGGCGGTCTGCCGCGCGGCTGAGAGCACCGTTCCGTCACCCCCCAGCACGATGGCCAACACCATCGATTGATCGAAGCCCTTGGGCACACAGGCGCTGTAGCCGCGCAGCCGCAGGTGCTGATCAGGGTTGGCGAAGCCCACCATGCCCCCAGAACTGCTGGCCCGCTCCACGGCATAGCCGGCTGCCTCCAGACGCTGCTGAATCGTGTCCGCCGTCTGCACTGCCAGCGGCTTGCCGTCATTGACGATCAGTCCGATCCGGGGCACTGATCCACGACGGGTAGAGGTCTGCCACAGCCTATGGGACGCGCGAGAACTGAACGCCGCTCAGTAACGAAGGTTCCCGATCAGAACTGCTCGAGGAAGCGCAGATCGCTGGTGTACAGCCGGCGGATGTCGTCAATGCCATGGCGCACCATGCAAAAGCGCTCCACCCCCAGGCCCGCGGCGAAACCGCTGTAGCGCTCCGGATCGAGGCCCAGCCCTTCCAGCACGGCGGGATCCACCATGCCGCAACCCATCACCTCAAGCCAGCGGCCGCGCCACTGCACATCCACCTCGGCTGAAGGCTCGGTGAAGGGGAAATAACTGGCCCGGAAACGCACCGGCAGGTCGCCGAAGAAGGTCTTGAGGAAAGCCATCACCGTGCCGCGCAGGTGGCTGAAATCGAGCCCCTCATCAATGGCCAGCACCTCCACCTGGTGGAACACCGGCGAGTGGGTGGCATCAACGGCATCGCGGCGATAGACCCGACCGGGAGCCACAATCCGCACCGGCGGCGGGTTCTCTTCGAGGTGACGAATCTGCACCGGGGAAGTGTGGGTCCGCATCAGCAGGTCACCACCGAGATAAAAGGTGTCCTGCATGTCCCTGGCCGGATGGTCCTCGGGGATGTTCAGCGCAGTGAAGTTGTAGTGGTCCCGTTCCACCTCAGGTCCCTCAGCCACGCTGTAGCCGAGGCCCAGGAACAGATCGACGATCTCTTCTGTGGTGGTGATCAGGGGATGGCGATGGCCCATCGGCACCCCGGAAGCCGGAGCGGTGACATCAAGGCTTTCCCTGGCGATGCGCTCCGCCATGGCCGCCTGCTTCACGGCCTGCAGCCGCTCTCCCAAGAGCGACTGCACCTGCGTTTTCAGCACGTTGGCGCGCTGACCCACTAGGGGACGCTCCTCACCGGGCAACTTGCCCATCGCCCCGAGCACACCGGAGATGCGGCCCCTCTTGCCCAGCAGCCCGACCCGCAGTTGCTCCAGCGAAGCGGCATCAGCCGCCTCGGCAATCTCCACCGCGGCCTGCTGCTCGAGGGCATCGAGTTGAGCGGTGAGCTGCTGCAGGGTGACCGGTGCGCTCACAGGGATAGAACAGACAGCTGCCGACTGTAAGCAGCCATGCCGCTTAGGTTCACCTCAGTGCGAATGACCCTATGGCCCCGCTGCGGATCCTGATCAGTAATGACGATGGGGTCTTCGCCGACGGCATCCGAACCCTGGCCGCCGCAGCGGCAGCCCGCGGCCATCAGGTGACGGTGGTCTGCCCGGACCAGGAACGGTCTGCCACAGGCCATGGCCTCACCCTGCAGACCCCCATCCGCGCCGAGCGGGCCGATGAGCTGTTCGCCCCAGGGGTCACCGCCTGGGCCTGCAGTGGCACCCCCGCCGACTGCATGAAGCTGGCCCTTTTCGAACTAGTGAAGGAGAAGCCAGACCTGGTGCTCTCCGGCATCAATCACGGACCCAACCTGGGAACAGATGTGTTCTGTTCCGGCACCGTTGCCGCAGCGATGGAAGGCACCCTTGAGGGCATTCGTTCCCTGGCGGTGAGCAGCGCCTGCTTCCAGTGGCGTCAGTTTCAGGCGGCCGCCGATCTTGCCCTGGAGGTGAGTGAACAGGCCATCGCCGACAAGTGGCCCGACAACCTGCTGCTCAACCTCAACATTCCCCCCTGTGCCCGGGAGGAGATGGGAGCACTGCGCTGGACCCGTCTCTCGATCCGGCGATACGACGAGCAATTCAGCCGTCGGGAAGACCCCCGTGGCCGCGCCTACTACTGGCTTGCGGGAGAAGCCGTGCAGGATCTGGAATCAGCCGGAGAAGGCCCCCGGGATTGGCCCAGTGATGTGGCCCAGATCCATGCCAATTCCCCCTCACTCACACCGATCCAGCCCGACCTGTTCTGGCGGGGCCCCCTTAGCGGACTGCCGCAACTCAAGCTCAAGGATCAACTGGTGCGGTAAACCCGCTGCAGCAACCAGAGGGAAAACAACACACCGATCAGGTGGGCGAACAGCACCTGGGTGTTGCTGAGCACAGACAGCATTTCCAGGGATGTGATGGCCAGGTTGTCGGCCATGCCGCGGCCGCCGATGGCAATGCCGGGAGTCTGCATCGAGGCCTGCACGAACAGGCTGCCGGCAAGGGCCTGATAGCCGATGGTGGCGAAGGTGAGGCCCAGGAGATCCGCCAACAGGCCCCGTTTGATCAGCCGCGCTACCTCGCCCCGACTGGGACGGGCAGCGCTGTCGATGGCCCGACCGGTACGAACGATCAGCCAGCCCTGCCAGAGGCTGAACAGCAGCACGAGGAAGGCAAGTGACGTTAGCGAAAGGCCAGGCCCCAGACCCACAGCACGTTCGGCATTGCGGGCCAGGCTGCCGCCGATGTTGTTGAACAGCAGAACGCCCACCACAACGATGCCGAGAACCACCTGGATCCAGAAGCGGATCCATCCCATCCGACGCACGCCGAACGACAACTTCTGGAAATCGAGGCGGTCTGGCATGCCCTGGTGCTCGGTCGTTCAAACTTGCCACCAAAGCGCACCTTCTGCACCTCTTTGATCCCGCTCTGCTCTCCAGAGGAAGCCCGTCGGCCCGCTGCCCTGGCGCTGGGGAGTTTCGATGGACTGCATGCCGGCCATCGCCGCGTGATCGCCGAGGCCATCCAGGACAGCCCAGACGATGCCGTTGCCTCGGTGGTGAGCTTCTGGCCGCATCCCCGTGAGGTGCTGTTCGGGGAGGCACGCCTGAGGCTGGATCTACCCAGCGAAAAACTCGCCCTGCTCGAACCCCTGGGGATACAGCAGCTCGTGCTGGTGCCCTTCACCCGCGAGCTCGCTCAGCTGAGTGCGGAGGACTTCGTCACTAGCGTGCTGCTGAACACACTTCAGGCCCGGCGCATTGCCGTGGGCACCAACTTCCGCTTCGGTCATCAGCGCCGCGGTGACGCCGAGATGCTGGAACGGCTGGCGGCTCGCAGCGGCGTTGAGGTGAAGGTGGTGCCGATCGTTGAAGACCAAGAGGGCCGGATGAGCAGCAGCCGCATACGCGCGGCCCTCGACCAGGCCGACCTCACCACCGCCAAATCCTTGCTCGGCCGGGCCTACCGCTTTCAGGGACGGGTGGTGCGGGGCCGAGGCCTGGGGCGTGAACTGGGCTGGCCCACCGCCAATCTCCAGGTGGATGGGCGTAAGGCCTTGCCAGGCCTTGGCGTCTACGCCGCCTGGGCCCAACTGGATGGGGATGGCAATCGGCTACCGGCCGTGATGAACCTCGGGCCCCAACCAACGATCGATCCAACGTCCCCTTCAGCCGTGGAGGTGCACCTGCTGGATCAGAGCCTGGAACTGGAAGGCCGGCAACTGGGCGTCGAGCCGGTGCAGCGCTTGCGCGGCCAGACCAAATTCAGCGGCCTGGAGGAGCTCAGCAGGCAGATCGGCCGCGACGCAGCCCAGGCCCGGGAGATTCTTCAGACCGGCTCTCAGGCCACGGTCGGATAGGCATTCACCAGCCCCCAGACGATGAACACGCCAATGCCGCCGAGAAGGACGATTCCCCAGACAAGAACGTGCATGGTGCTCTCAGAACCACCGTTCTCCATGACCGACGCCGAAACCGTTGCCCACAGCGTGCCATGAATCCAACCCCAAGCGAGACATCCCTGGATCCACGGGTGGCACGACTGATCGACGCCAACCTCGACCGTGCACGGGAAGGCCTGAGGGTGGTCGAGGACTGGTGCCGCTTTGGGCTGGAGCAACAGGATCTGGTGGTGCGTCTTAAAGACTGGCGTCAACGTCTGGGGCGACTGCATCACGACAGCTACAAGCAGGCCCGCTCCACCAGCACCGACACCGGCGCCGGATTGGAGCATCCGGCCCAGCTCGATCGCCATAGCCCCGACCACGTGGTGGCGGCCAACTGCGCTCGGGTGCAGGAGGCGTTGCGTGTCCTGGAGGAGTACGGCCGCACCATCGATCCTGCGCTGGCCGCTGAAGCCGCAGCGATCCGCTACGGGCTTTACGACCTGGAGGTGACCTGTCTCAACGCCACCCTGGGAGCGAGGCGACGCAACAAGCTCAAGGACGCTCGCCTTTGCCTGATCACTACCACCTGCGATGACCTGACCGATCGGGTGGAGGCGGCCCTGCGGAACGGCGTTGGGATGGTGCAGTACCGCTGCAAAGCGGGGAACGACCGCGAACGCCTGCGGGAGGCTCAGCAGCTCAGGCAGCTCTGCACACGCTTCGGGGCGCTCTTGTTCATCAACGACCGTGTGGACATTGCCCTAGCGGTGGATGCGGATGGGGTGCACCTGGGTCAGGAGGACATGCCAAGCGAGGTGGCCCGCGATCTACTGGGTTCCGATCGTCTGCTGGGCCGGAGCACCCACAGCATCGAGCAGGTTCATCAGGCTCAGCAGGAGCCGGTCGATTATCTCGGCTTCGGCCCGATCCACTCCACGGCCGTCAAACCCGAGCGGGACCCTGTTGGTGTGGAGCTCCTGGCGCAGGCCACTGCGATCAGCCAATGCGCCGTCTTCGCAATCGGTGGAATCACCCCGGCCAATCTGCCGGCACTACTCACGGCAGGGGGGCAGCGCGTGGCCGTGATCGGCGCGATCATGCACGCAGATGACAGCGGTCTGGCCTCGCGGCAACTGCTCCAGCAGCTGGACTACGCCTCGTTCTGAGCCATGCCTCTCACCCTGATAGTCAACGGTATAACCCGCGTGCTGGATCCAGCACCGGACCCCGCCAGCCTTGGGGCTGTTGTCGCCTTGCTCGCCAACAACCCCCAACTGGTGGTCGCAGAGCACAACGGCGTGATCGCACCCCGCAGCCGCTGGGACAGCATCGTGGTGAAGGATGACGACACCCTTGAGATCGTCACCATCGTTGGTGGTGGTTCCTAGAGTCACCAGATCAATGCTGTGGGCGCTGCTGTGGCCACTCCCCGACTGTTGACACGATCCCGACGACTGCTCGCATCAATATTGTTGCCGCTGGTGATCGTCGGGCTCTGCCTGTTCCAGGCACAGCCAGCTGATGCCGCCCGAGGTGGGCGCATGGGAGGGGGCAGTTTCCGTGCTCCCTCAATGCCGCGATCCGGTGGCAGCTACGGGGGGGGCAGTTACGGCGGTGGCTACCGCGGGGGGGGCTACCGCGGCAGCGGGATGGGTTTCCCCTTCCTCATTCCCATCTTCGGCTTCGGTGGTGGTGGACTGTTTGGTCTGCTGATCCTTATGGCGGTAGCAGGCATGCTGGTGAACGCCCTTCGTGGCGTTAGCAATGCCCCCTCGATCGGTGGTGCTGCTGCGGCTCCAGTCATGCCGCGCAATGTGAACATGATTCAGGTGCAGGTGGGCCTGCTGGCCAGTGCCAAATCCCTACAAGAGGATCTGCGCTCCTTGGCCTCCTCCTCGGACACCAGCAGTTCCGCCGGTCTGCAAAGGCTGCTGCAGGAGACAACCCTGGCACTGCTGCGCCAACCGGACCTCTGGGTCTACGCCAATGCCGAGAGCGGCAGTGTTCCCTTCAGTTCGGCTGAATCGACGTTCAATCGGCTCTCGATGAACGAGCGCAGCAAGCTGGACGCTGAGCTCACCAGCAACGTCGGAGGACAGCGAACAACGGACACGAGCAGCAGCGCTGGAGACGCTGATGCCACCAACGAATTCATAGTTGTGACCTTACTGGTGGCCTCCACGGCATCGACCAAGCTCGCCGGAGCCGACACCGGAGAAGATCTGCGCCAGACCCTGCGCATTCTTGGTTCCACAGCCTCCAGTGAACTCATGGCCCTGGAAGTGATTTGGCAACCGGAAGGCCGCGGAGATGTGCTGAGCGCCAACGACATGGTGACGGCCTACCCCAACCTCCAACACCTCTGAGAAGCCAGACCCCTCATGGCTCATCTACAGGTTTTCTGAGTATTTCTTCCCAGCGATCAGGCCTAAATTGGTTGATCAGATTGCGCACCTCCAGCGTTGGCTCCCGACCCCCGGTCCATGCAATGGCAACAGGACGGTGAGCTGGCGCGGGCTGATCTGGATGCTCTTGTGCATGCGCTTCAGCAGGTGGAGTGCGATCACAACAGCGCTGAGCTGCAGCGTCTCGGCAAGATCGATCCTTCCGCTGCGGCTTGAAGCGTCAGCTTGAAGCGCCCGGGGCACAGCCCCTTAGCATCCGTAATGCAGCCATGGCTGCGCCATAGCCGTTGTCGATATTCACCACCGTCAGGCCTGGAGCACAGCTGGCAAGCATTCCTTCCAGAGCAGTTCGTCCCCCTGCGCTGATTCCATAACCAACCGAGACCGGGACGCCGATCACGGGTTGCGGCACCAGACCAGCCAGCACCGTCGGCAACGCACCCTCCATTCCGGCGCAGGCGATCAGGATCCGCGCCGATGCCAGACGGGGCAGTTGATCGAGCAGACGGTGCAATCCAGCCACCCCCACATCCATCACAGGATCCACGCCGATGCCATGGCAACGCAGGGCCAAGCTGATCTCCGCCACCACCGTGCGATCACTACTGCCTCCGCTTAGCACCACCACCGCAGCCGGTGGCGCAGGCACAGGAGGCAGTGCACCCAGGGTGAGGCAGCGAGCATCGGCATGCAGCTCCACCGCCGGCAACGCCTCACAAACCCGTGCCGCCTTTTCGGGAGCCACCCGGGTCACCAGACCCAGTTCCCCTGCTGCGGAGAAGCTCTCGAGGATCGCGATGATCTGATCGGCTGTCTTGTGTTCTCCCCACACGGCCTCGACCATGCCCAAGCGCTGACGGCGCCGCAGATCGAGGCGAGCATCCGGCGTGGTCACTGCGGCAACAGTTCCCCTTCAAATACCAGCGGGAACGGGTTGCCATGGCGCTGGCCTGTTTGCTCGCGGGCCAAGGTCTCGAAGCGCTCCTGGACCTTCTCCACCTCGGCCATGGAGATCGATTTCCATGCCTTACGACTGCTCCAACGAATCAGCAGAGTTCCCTCTTCGGTTACCGGATCCCAAAACAGATCACGGCCCAGAAAACCCGGCTGTTGCTTCAACCAAGGCTCCCAGCTGCCTCGTTCCGCCGCCATCCACTGCTCACGGCTCTCCCGGGGTACCTGCAGCCGCAGGTGCTCCACTACAGCCACCACCTCACCAAGCGTCGGGTCGGACTCTGCCCGCACCTCTGTCTCCGAAAGCCCGCCCAACAAGAGAACCAGCGCCAAACAAGGTGCGATGACCCTAAGCAGTACAGACCGGAGGTGATACATAGTTCAGCTCCGCTGCAGCAGAGCCACAGCCTGGCAACTGATGCCCTCTTCCCGTCCCTCCGGACCCAAGCCTTCGTTGGTGGTGGCCTTCACACCCACGGCATCGGGGGCAATGCCGATCGCTGACGCCATCCGGCTGCTCATCTCGGCGATATGCGGCTTGAGTTTGGGGCGCTCAGCAATCACTACCGCATCAATGTTCACCACCGACCAGCCTCGCTCCTTCACCAGCTTCACCACTTGATCCAGCAGCTTCAAGCTGTTGGCGCCTTTCCATTGGGGATCGGTGGGGGGGAAGTACTTACCGATGTCACCGAGGGCGAGAGCCCCGAGCAACGCATCCATCACCGCATGCACCAGCACATCTGCATCGCTGTGGCCATCCAGCCCAAGACCATCAGGGTGGTCCAGGGTCACACCCCCCAGGATGAGGGCCCGTCCGGGCACCAGCCGATGGATGTCGTATCCGTTGCCGATGCGCAGCTCCATGCCGGGATCTGAAGGGTCATTCATTGTCGCGGTCTGCCAGCGGGTAAATAGATCGGGCCGCCGCTCGCGGGTGCGCTGCTCCCGCTGCTCCTGGCGCCACCGGGCGATGGCACCGTGGTCGCCACTGCGCAGCACATCCGGAACGGTCATGCCGCGGAAGTCGGCGGGGCGGGTGTAATGCGGGTGTTCCAGGAGGAGTGCACTGTGGCTTTCCTCCACCAGGGAATCGGCCGTCCCCACCGTTCCGGGCAGCAGGCGCACAACACCGTTGATCACCGTCATCGCTGGCAGCTCACCACCGGTGAGGACGAAATCACCCATCGACACCTCCTCATCGGCCAGGCCGCGAATCCGCTCGTCGAAGCCCTCGTAGTGACCGCAGAGGAAGACCAGTTGATCGTGGTCATTGGACCAACGCTGCAGATCTGCCTGCTGCAGGGGGCGCCCCTGCGGTGACATCAACAGCACCCGGCTGCGAGGACTGCGTGGAATCGCCTCCATCGCGGCGAACACCGGCTCGGGCTTAAGCACCATGCCGGCACCGCCCCCGTAGGGCTCGTCGTCCACCTTGCGATGGCGATCCGTGGCGAAGTCCCTCGGGTTATGCAGATGCAACTCGGCGATGCCCGCGTTGAAGGCACGACCGATCACCCCCAGCTCCAGCAGAGGAGCAAACGCCTGCGGCGCCAGGCTCACCACATCAAGGCGGTAGGGCGCCATGCCGCCTCAGGCCGCGGGTTTGGACACCCTGCGGATATCCGTGCAGAAACTGCCCTGCACTGGTGTTCCTTGGGCATCCACCGCCGTGGTGCTGCGCAGGCGCAGGTTCGCCCGCGTGAACCAGATCCGCTCCTGAACCTGCACGCCGTCAGCCCGGCTGAGGTTCAGCTCCATGCTGCCGTCAGGCCAGAACCTCCAGTTACCTGGAGAATCACCATCGAGGATCAGCTGTCCATCAGCGGCAAAGGTGAGGGTGCTACTGGTTCCACCAGGGGCCTGCACCTGCAGTTGGCCGAGAGCCCCCTGCTCGCTCACGCAGCGGACGGTGAGTTCACCCCGTTCGCTGCTGTGCCACTCGTCATCACCACCGGCAGCCAGCTCAAAGCAACTGCGAAGGCTCATCCACTCCCCGTCACAGAGGCTCAGAAAGGAACCAGGGTCTTCCGGGGGAAAGGCTTGTTCACTCATGCACCCATCCTCTCAGCAGTGGGTCAGGCATTTCTTGTTATTGATCCCCTGTGTAACCCAGCTCCGCCAAGCGGGCCGGTTTGCTGCGCCAATCAGGCACCACCTTGACGAACAGCTCCAAATACACCGGGCCATCAATCAGCACCTGCATCTGCAGCCGCGCCCCCTGGCCGATCGTCTTGAGCATCGCCCCGCCTTTGCCGATCAGTATCCCTTTCTGACTCTTCCGTTCCACCAGCACCGTAGCCAAGACAGCCGTCCGACCTGCACCCTTGCCCTTGACCGGCAACTCCTCAACTCGATCAATGGTGACGGCAACACTGTGGGGCACCTCCTCCCGCGTATGCAGAAGCACCTGCTCGCGAATAAGTTCCCCCAGCAGCACCCGCTCCGGTTGATCACTGACCATCTCGGGCGGATACAACTGTGGCCCCAAGGGCAACTGAGCCGCCATCGCTGCTGTGAGCTCTGCGCAGCCGTCGCCTGAGAGGGCGCTGCAGCGGTGCACCGGCCAATTCGTCTCCTGCAGCAGGGCGGCATAGGCCTCTTCCGCTTCAGAGCGGCGCTCCTCCGCCAGCTTGTCCCACTTGTTCAGGGCCACCAGCACCGGCAGGGACTGCTGCTGCAGCAGATTCACGATGAAGGCATCACCGCGCCCCGGGCGCTCGCACCCCTCCAACAGCAAGACCACTAGGTCCACTTCACCGATGGCGCTGCGCGCACTCTTCACGAGCCGTTCCCCCAGCAAGTGGTGGGGTTTGTGAATACCAGGCGTGTCCACCAGCACCATCTGGGCAACCTCCGTGGTGAGGATTGCCCGAAGGCGGTTGCGGGTGGTCTGGGCCACGGGCGATGTGATCGCCACCTTTTCCCCCACCAGCTGATTCACCAGCGTGGATTTGCCCACGTTCGGGCGACCGATCAGTGCGATGAAGCCAGAGCGGTAATCCTCTGGCAGGGGAGTTGCATGCATGCTCTAAGTCTGCGCCGCCGTTGAATCGACCCATAGCCTTAGGGCAGGAATTGAACAGGTCCATGGCGGATCAGCAGCCCACCTTCCAGCAGGCCATGGAAATCACAGCGGCCTGGCTGCAACAGTGGGACAACGAGGAGATCAGCGATGAGGTGCTGGCCGACCGCATCGGTGAAATGGTGGCCAGCCGCGATGGTGCCCGGGGATTTTTCGTGGTGAGCCTGGCGGGCGAGAGCGTGCTGATGGATCGTTTGCCCGATGCCGTCGTGGGTCAACTGCGCGGCGCCGGGGCTGGCGTTGTGGATCTGAGCGTCCGCAATCTGGCCATGAGCACCGCCATGACCGTGCATCACCGGCGCACGGGAGATGAGGCCCAGCAGGCCGGCTCGGAGCGGGTCAGCAGCCGCTGCATCGAACTGCTCAGGCTGCTGGAACCAGCGGAGGTGAAGGAGCGCCTAGAGCAACTGCTGGCCGCAGCCCTCGACAACCGCGGTGAGGACGTCGCCTTCCTGGAGAAGTGGGGGTACGACGCCGAGCAGAAACAAGCCATTGGAGACAGCGTCTATGCCGTGGCTGAGGGCTGAATTACAAAAAAACCCCGGAAAAGCCGGGGCGAAGCCTGATTCGATGGGGTTGAAATCGTCAGTCGCGACGACCACCACCGTTGAGCACGATGATGAGGCGAAGGATGAAGATGAACAGGTTGATGTAGGTGAGGTACATGCTCAGGGCACCTGCCAGGTATTGGTCATCCCGGTAGGAGCGGGGCATCGTGTAGAAGTCGACGAAGGCGGCTCCCACGAAGAGCACGGTGCCAAAGCCGGCGATCATCAGCTCAAAACTGGTGCCGTGGAACATGGTGGGAGCAAAGATGCCGCCGATGAACTGGACGACCATCGCCAGAATCAGGCCGATCAATCCAAGACCCACCACTCCAGAGAGCGCCTGGCCAACTGAATCGCTCATGCGACGGCCAACGATCGAGGCAATCACGAAGGTGATGCCGGTAGCCAGTGCAGCGGTACCGACCGCACCCACACCAGCAACGGCTCCCGCCAAAGCCACGAGACCACTCAGGGTAAAGCCGGTGATCAGGCTATAGATGGACAGCAGCGGCAAGGCTGTGGCGTTGTTGCCCTTCAAGGCGACGTTCTGCGCCACAAAGAACAGCACAAGATTGCCGATCACAGCCACCCAGAACAGGGGCATGAACAGCGGTGTGGCCATCATCGAGAGACCACCGATCACCCCGATTGAAGTGAGAACCATGCCGCCGCCGACGTAGGGCAGCGCTTTGTTGACGACGTTGGGGCCGACGAGGGCGCTCGACTGCGCCTCGCGGATCGCCTCCTGGAAATTGCTGCTTGCTGGCATGTCGACCAGGTCACCAAAGATTCATCACATCCTGCCAGCGGTGACAAGGGATTGGGGTGTGGATCTCCCTATCTCCGTTGAACTTTGGGCATTTTGCGCTCGTCCCGTCTGGCATAGGCCTCCACCACCCGCTGTACGAGGGGATGACGCACCACATCCGCAGCGGTGAGGCGACAGACCGCAACCCCTTCAACGCCCTCCAACACCTCGGACGCCTCCACCAAACCGCTCTGCACGGTGGAAGGAAGATCCACCTGGGTGATGTCTCCGGTCACGACCATTCGCGAACGCTCTCCCAGGCGGGTGAGCACCATGCGCATCTGAGCCGGCGTGGTGTTCTGCGCCTCATCCAGAATCACAAAGGCATCGCTCAGGGTGCGGCCACGCATATAGGCCAGGGGAGCGACCTCGATCACGCCCTTCTCCAACAGCACAGTGGTTTTCTCCGCGCCGAGCAGGGAATGCAAAGCGTCATAGAGCGGACGCAGATAGGGGTCCACCTTCTGCTGCAGGTCGCCCGGCAGGAACCCCAGACGCTCCCCGGCTTCGACAGCCGGCCGGGTGAGAATCAAGCGCTCCACCTTGCGTTCGGTGAGCATCCGAACCGCGAGAACGGTGGCAAGGAAGGTTTTGCCCGTGCCGGCAGGACCGAGGGCAAAGGTGAGGTCGTGTCGCTCCATGGCATCCACGTACTTCTTCTGGCGCAGGGTGCGCGGGCGCAGCAGGTTGCCCTTCTGACTCTTCGCCAAAACCTGCTCGCCCATGGCGGCGTGGTCATCGCCGCGGCCGGTGTTGAGCGCTCCCAGCGCCGACTGGAGGTCCACCGGTGACACCGACTGACCGTCCTGCCAGATCGGGCGCACCAATTCGACAACCGCAGCAGCCCTCTCAATCTGCGTTGGCCGCCCGGTGATCACCAGTTGAAGACCCCGCAAAACCATGGAGGCTCCTGTCAGAGCTTCCATGCGATGCAGGGTTGTTTCCGCTTCACCGGCCAGGGCCAGTGCAGCATCGGGATCAGGCAGGTCGAGAACGAAACGGCCGCGTTCGCCGTCGTCGGACACCGGAATGATCAGCCCTCGGTGGATTCGGATTCTGCGGAATCAGAAGCTTCAGCTTTTGCAGCCTTCTCTTCAGCTGCAGCAGCCTTGGCCTCGGCAGCTTGCTTGGCATCAGCTTCACGCTTGGCCGCTTGCTTGGCCTTGCCCACGGTCTCTGCAGGACGCACGGTCTTTTCCAGAAGACCGCCGCGCTCGAGCAGCGTACGAACCACATCGGTGGGTTGGGCACCCTGACCCAAACGCTCACGGATGGCCTCGGTGTCGAGGCGTGTTTCCTTCGTCCGCGGGTTGTAGAAGCCCAGCTCCTGCAGGGGACGACCGTCCCGACGTGAGGTGCTGTTGCAGGCCACGAGGCGGAAGCTCGCTTCCCGCTTCTTGCCAAACCGCTTCAGGCGGAGCTTGATCATCGTGGCCCTGGAATGAAGGAAAAGAGGTGGTCCGGCGACGCCCAAAGGCCCGCCAAACAACCACCATACCGTTCCGCCCTCACAGATCCCCGAAGCCCTTCTTCTTCTTGGCGGGTCGCTGCCGCTTCGGTGGTCCACCGCGACCGGGACGACCTCCACCTCCAGGCATGCCTCCCATTCCAGGCATTCCTGGCATTCCGCCCATGCCTGGCATGCCTCCCATCCCGGGCATACCTCCCATGCCGGGCATGTTGCCCTGGCTCATCTGCTGCATGAAGCCGCGCATTTTCTGGAAGTCGGCCAGCACCTTATCCACGTCTGCGGCCTGATGGCCGCTGCCGCTGGCAATCCGGCGACGCCTTGAGGGTTGACTGGCCAGGAGGTCGGGATTTTCCCGCTCCTGCTGAGTCATCGAGCCGATCATGGCCTCGATGCGCTTGAGCTGTTGCTCCCCCTGCTTGAGCATGCCGTCATCGATCTTGTTCATGCCCGGGATCATTTTCATCAGACCCCCCAGCGAGCCCATGCGCTTGATCAAGCGCATCTGCTTCACGAAGTCCGAGAAATCAAACGTCGCCTCCTGCAGCTTCTTCTGCATCTTTTCGACGTCGGCGAGTTCGACCTCCTTCTGGGCCTTCTCCACCAGCGTCAGCACATCACCCATGCCGAGGATTCGGCTGGCCATCCGTTCGGGATGGAACGGCTGCAGGGCCTCCACCTTCTCTCCGGTGCCGATGAACTTGATCGGCTGACCGCTCACCTTGCGGATCGAAAGGGCGGCACCACCTCGGGAATCGCCATCAAGCTTGGTGAGCACCGCTCCAGTGATGCCCACCTGGTCGTGGAAGGCGCGGGTAAGTTCGGCCGCTTCCTGGCCGATCATCGAATCCACCACCAGCAGCACCTCATCGGGCTGCACAGCGGTGCGGATCCGCACCATCTCCTCCATCATCTCGGTGTCGATCTGAAGGCGACCGGCGGTGTCGACCAAGAGCGTGTCGAAGCCTTCCCTTTTCGCCTTGGCCAGACCAGCGGCTGCAATGTCTTCCGGTTTGGCTTCAGCACCGAGGCTGAACACCTCCACATCGATCTGAGCACCGAGCGTTTTCAACTGCTCGATGGCGGCTGGTCTGTAAACGTCGGCGCCCACCATCAGGGCTCGTCGACCCTGATCCTTGAGGTGGAGGCCAAGCTTGGCCGTCGCGGTGGTTTTACCGGCACCCTGAAGGCCGGCCATCAACACGACGGTGGGAGCTTCAGCCGCCTTGGCCAGAGGAGAGTTATCGCCCCCCATGACCTCCACGAGCTGTTCGTGGACTACCTGGATGAACTTCTGATCCGGGCTGACCCCGCGCACCACCTCGGCACCAACGGCTTTATCGCGGACCTCAGCCACGAACTCCTTCACCACCGGCAGGCTGACGTCGGCTTCCAGCAAAGCTCGACGGACGTCCTTCAGGGCTCCATCGACGTTGGTTTCGCTGATGCTGTCTTGGCCACGCAGCCCCTTGACCGCATCCTCAAAACGGGCTGAAAGCTCGTCGAACATCGGCGTTACGCCCCTTGATCAATGTGGTGATCGTAAAAAGCGACGGTCAAGCAACCCGGGCAAACAACTCAGGAGCCCGGGATGTAGTCGTGCAAACGCCATTGGGTTCCATCTCTGCCGAGCACATAGGTCACGCTGAAATCAGTCGGTGCCGTCTCATCAATGACGGTTCCGTCAGCAGCCTGAAGGCGATCGCTGTAGGCCACCTGAGCCAGCAGTTCAATCCTCTGAGGCTTGCGGTCGACCACCTCGATGGTGGTGATGGAGGCATCAATCGTCTTGGATCGCCCTGCAGCCTGATCAGCTTCCCGCTCCAGCTCCACGCGCCTCACCAGGGGATCCCTCGCCACGACGGAAAGATCAGCCGGCTCACCGGAGAGCATCAAAGCCTTGGCATCAAGCCATCCCTGGAGCAAGGTCTGAAGCTCGGCTTCCGTGGGGGCATCACTGAGCAGTGGTTCTGTGGGCGATGAAGGATCAAGGTCGGGCTTCAGGCTCGCGATGGGCTCGTCATCCACAGGAGACGAAGCAGCATCGAGCTCCTGCTTCTCGTCAACCTCATCGTCGTCCTGATCCTCAGCGGAGAATGAAGCGGTTTCCGGCAACAGCGGCGCGGGATCCCAGTTGCGTCGAACTAGGCCAACACCCGCAACGGTGATCCCGACCAGTGCAACAGCGGCAGCAGCGGGGCGAAACCAACTTTGCTGCCAAAAAAGTTGCTGCCAGAGCGGCGTGGCATCAGCGTCTTCGGAGTCAAAGTCCTGGTCTGTTTCGGCCGCTTCGCTCGAGGCAGCAAGGGATGCATCGCCTGCCGTTGCCCAGGTCAGGCTGATCTCTTCGGCACCGATCTGGCGCAACGCCTTGCGATCGAGACGATCGACAAAACCCTGCACGTCACGATCAGCAAACCAGGCATCCAAATCAGCACCGGAGGCATCGACGTCGCGATATCCCGGCAAGACATCGCGTTCAAGCCAGGCCCGGCAGTATTCGCATTGCGCGGCCAACTGATCACCAGGGTGGTTCAAAAACCAGGCCTGAAGATCCGGATCTCTCAGGACGGCGAAATGCCGATCCGCATCCTTGACGTTGCCCAACAGCAGATCCAGGCAGCCAAGCAGCGGCATGGGATCGAGGTCGGCGTTAGCAACCGTCTGCAGCCGGTAGCGGGCTTGCTCGAGGAACTCAGGCTTGCGCCGCGAGAATCCCGCTGCGGTGAGCGCCAGAACCGTGAGGAAACCGGCATCCGCTTCGCCCCCCTCAAACCAGCGGCTGAACAGATCGATCTGCTCCTGAACGGTCAGGAAGCGGCGGATCTGATGGAAGAACGATTCGAAATCCTCCTGGCTGAGGCTGCCGGGCTGATCACCATCAGCATCTGCGGCCTCCAGACCACCTCGTGCAACGACCAGCTCATCCAAGAGCTTCAACCCCCTTTGATGGGAGTCCTGATCGCCGAGATCACGGCTGAGCAAATCCAGAATTCTGAAGGGAGTCAGCCCTTGCAAGGCGTCTTCTAACTGGCGCTGCTGGTCAGGCAGCTTGCCCATCCGCTGTTGCAGCTCAAGGCCATCGATCAACAGTTTGGCCGCCGACTCATAGCGCCGTTGGTCTTGTTCCTCCACGGCAGCATCGCGGCAGGCCAGGGCAGCCAAAAGCGTCAGGTCCGCTTCACGGCCACTGCCGAGGGCCGGGGCCTGAGGGGGTTGGAGACCCTGCCGTGCCAACTGAAAGGCCTCGAGAGCGCCATTGGCCTCCCAAAGCAGGATCAGGCCCGCCACCTCACTGCTAGTGGGAAGGTCCAAGCCCACCGTGCCGTTGGGATGGGATTCACTGAGGCGCAACAGCGCTGCTTCGTACTTGGCCCTGTCGGCGGGATCGCTCAGCAGATCGGCGGAGCGGCGCAGCAGATCGGCCCGTTGGAGCAGAACCTCGTGGGTGAAGCCCTGATCCGGAGGACTGTCACAGCGGGTTTCCAAGCGGCGCAGAATCGCCTCTGGCTCTGCCGATGGACTGACGCCCAGGAGTCGGAAATGATCAATGGGCAGATCCAACAGCGCCGCTGCGAGGAGACGCGGATCTTAGTCAGTGTAAGGGGTTTTGCCCATCGCTCATTGGTAGGCCCTTAAAGTTGGACGCAATCCTTCAGGTGGACATGGGTCAGGACCTCGCTGTCGATTCCGCTCCGATTGGCACTGCGACTGCTGGTCCCCATGCCGAACGGCTCTCCAAATTGGTGACGGCACAACGGGCCACCGTG
The DNA here is from genome assembly GCA_047285305.1 of Synechococcus sp. GTDB lineage: Bacteria > Cyanobacteriota > Cyanobacteriia > PCC-6307 > Cyanobiaceae > Parasynechococcus. Next base: position 1,213,575 of record JBJBDL010000003.1, on the reverse strand, counting down.
GACCGGGAGACCGGCCTGGAGCTGTACCGGGACATGACCCTGGGCCGGCGCTTCGAGGACAAATGCGCCGAGATGTACTACCGGGGCAAGATGTTTGGCTTCGTGCACCTCTACAACGGTCAGGAAGCGGTGAGCACCGGTGTGATCGGTGCGATGAAGCGGCAGCACGACTGGTTCTGCAGCACCTACCGCGACCACGTGCATGCCTTGAGTGCCGGCGTGCCGGCTCGCGAAGTGATGAGCGAACTCTTCGGCAAGGAGACCGGTTGCAGCAAGGGTCGTGGCGGATCAATGCACCTGTTCTCCAAGGAGCATCACCTTCTTGGCGGCTTTGCCTTCATCGCAGAGGGCATTCCCGTGGCACTCGGATCTGCCTTCACCAGCCGCTACAAGCGCGACGCCCTCGGTGATGCCTCCAGCAACTCCGTAACAGCAGCGTTCTTTGGCGATGGAACCTGCAACAACGGTCAGTTCTTCGAGTGCATGAATATGGCGCAGCTGTGGAAGCTGCCGATCATTTTCGTGGTCGAGAACAACAAGTGGGCCATTGGCATGGCCCACGACCGGGCCACAAGTGACCCGGAGATCTGGCGCAAGGCCAGTTCCTTCGGCATGGCCGGAGAAGAAGTTGACGGCATGGACGTTCTGGCGGTTCGGGCAGCGGCCCAACGCGCAGTGGAACGAGCCAGGGCGGGTGAAGGTCCGACCTTGCTGGAGTGCCTCACCTATCGCTTCCGGGGGCATTCCCTGGCTGACCCAGACGAACTCCGGGCGGAGGAAGAGAAGCAGTTCTGGGCCAAACGTGATCCCCTCAAAGCCCTCGAGCGGGACCTGACCGAAGCGGGTCTGGTGAACAGCGAAGAGCTGCGCGCCATCGAAAAGGACATCGACGGCATTGTTCAGGACTGCGTTGACTTCGCCCTCTCTGCACCCGAGCCAGACCCCGCAGAACTCACGCGCTACATCTGGGCAGAAGACTGATTCAACCGAACGGGATCCATTGAAACCAATGTCTCCCGAGGCGGCTCAGATTCCACTCGGAAGACGGCGGGTGAGGTTGCGCAGCTTGCGCAGCGCCTTGAGTTCAACCTGACGCACCCGCTCGCGGGACACCTCCATTAGGCGTCCGATTTCAGCCAGCGTGTGGCGCTCGTTGCCCTCAAGCCCGAAGCGCATGCGCAGCACGTGCTGCTCCTGTTCGCTGAGGTGACTCAACCAGCGGCCCAGCTGCTCATGATGAATCCGCTGTTCCACGATCTCGAGTGGTTCATCCAGAGATGAATCAGCGATCAGATCCCCAAGGAAGCTTCGCCCCTCCTCACCATTGACGGGAGCATCCAGGCTGCTGGTGGTGAGCGCTTGGCGCAGCAGCGAATCCAACTCATCCAAAGGGATGTCCATGGCTTCAGCAATCTCCACACGGCTGGGCATGGCGCCGAGCTTGTGGGCCAGATCGAGACTGACCTTGCGGATCGTTGTGAGCCGCTCACTGAGATGAACGGGAAGCCGGATCGTGCGCGACTGGCAGGCAATGGCGCGGGTCATGCTCTGGCGGATCCACCAAAAGGCATAGGTGGAGAACTTGTACCCCCGGGTGGGATCGAACTTCTCGACAGCACGCTCCAGCCCGAGGGAGCCCTCCTGGATCAGGTCGAGCAATTCCAGACCTTTGCCTTGATATTTCTTGGCAACGCTGACGACAAGACGAAGGTTTGCCTTCATCATCCGCTCTTTGGCGCGGCGACCGATCCTCAGAAGACGGCGCTGTGCCGTGGTGAGTTCTCCATTCTCGAACTCACGTGAACCGTCCTCGGTGAGGGCCATCATGGCCTGAACCTGATTGCCCAGCTCAATTTCTTCAGCTGGGGTCAGCAATGGAATCCTGCCGATGGTGGCGAGATACCAACTGACTGGGTCGCTGCTGCGCCGGCGTTGCGTCTCCAGCGGCTTGGAAGCTGTGGACACCTTGGGTGCTGCGGAAGTGAGTTGACTTTCCTACGAACGGAAAGAATGTCGAAGTGTTTTCAGCAACCCTTCAGATTCAGAACAGGAAACCGCAACATTTCAGATTTGCGAAAGATTTAAAAAGCAAGAAAAGCTCTTTTGGAAACTGCAAGCCGAGGCAATCAAAACGAATCATTTATTCAGACTTCGTTGAACATCGTTGTTTGCTTTTTCTGACACCGCGCTGTATTGATTTTCAAACAATCTGCAATCGCAGAAGCATCACTGGAGCGAGCACGGGCGGCCGCCAAACCATGCAAAGCCGCAGCGGCAGTGAAGCTTTCCAGCCCAGGCTGCTGCTGTGCCGCAACTGCCTGGGCACCCCAACCGGTGACAAAACCGGCCAGTAAGTCACCCAGACCGGTGCGGGCCACCCGAGGGGTCGTGCCGGTCAACACCACGGCTGCACCCGATGGATCCGCCAGCACCGAATGCGCCCCCTTAAGCAAAATGCAGCAACCACTGCAGCGGGCTGCAGAAATCGCCCTTTCCAGCGCGTCACCCGCTCCACAGTCCGGAAACAACCTCGCAAACTCGGCCGCATGGGGCGTGAGCCAGGTCGGCCCCCGCCGCTTCAACAACCAACGCCACCCCTGCGGACTGGCCGCCAGACCGTTGATGCCATCAGCATCGAGTACCAGCAAACCAGCGACGCTGAGCATCTGCTCCGACCACTGGTTCCACCAATGGCTGGACTCCCCCAGACCGGGACCGACCAAAACCGCATCCAGCCGCTCTGGAATCACCCCGTCCTCCAGTTGCATCACCTCCGGCAACACCTGCCACAAGCTGGATTGCAGACGGTGCGGCACAACGGCCTGAACACAGCCGCAGCCACTGGCCATGGCCCCCCGCAGCGCAAGATGTGCTGCGCCGGGGTAGCGATCACTGCCCGCCACCACCAGGCAGCGGCCCCGTTCGTACTTCATCGCTGTGGGCGGCAGCGGCGGTAACGGGGCCGAACAGGCCTCTGTCACCGGCAGGCGGCGCGGCAAGACCGCAGCGGCGTTGCTCATCACCGAAGGCGGCAAGCCCAGATCGATCCGCACCAGCGCACCCACCCAGGGACGGGCCGGGTCCAGACACAAGCCGCGCTTGATCCAGCCAACGCTGAGGGTGACCGAGGCACAGGCTGCCTGCTCGCCCAGCACGGTTCCTTGGTCGGAACAAAGGCCTGACGGCAAATCCAGGCTGATCAACGACCCAGGCTGCAGCTGCTGCCGACGCCGGAACAAATCCGCCAAGAACTCAGGCAGCGGCCGACTCTGGCCGAGACCGAACACCGCATCAAGCCAAAGTGCGGCTCCGCCGGGTTCGGGCTCGTCAGCCAGGCGCTGCAGACCAAGCCACTCGCCATGGCGCAGATGTTCAGCGGTGAGGGGCTTGCGAATCGGCAGGGGACACCACAACGACACCTCAACGCCAGCAAGGTGCAACTCCCGAGCCACCACCAAACCATCGCCACCGTTGTGACCGGGCCCCACCAGGACAACCACGCCATGGCGCAGCAGATCCCGGCGCGCCAGCAGCCAAGCCGCCATGGCCAGCCCCACCTTCTCCATCAAGGCCGCAACAGGCATGCCACTGTCGAACAACCTCTGTTCGCAGGCGGCCATGGACGCGGCATCCAGAAGCAGATGATCAGAATCAGCGGGAGGCCACACCAGTTGCGGTTGCCGGGACCTCACTATGGAGAGAACTCCCTGCGCCGCCCATGGCCGTTGGATCCACCACAACCCGCGCTGGAGAGGCTGCTCTTGAGCGCCTGCGGCAATGGCCCGGGGAGCACCGCGTGGCCGTTGGTCTCTCTGGAGGCGTCGACAGTTCCCTGACGGCGGCACTGCTGGTGGAAGCGGGCTGGCAGGTGGAAGGCCTGACCCTCTGGCTGATGAGCGGGAAAGGGGCCTGTTGCGCCGAGGGGCTTGTGGATGCAGCCGGCATCTGTGAGCAGCTCGGCATTCCCCATCACGTGGTGGACACACGGGAGACGTTCCAGCAGGAGATCGTGCAACGGCTGGTGGATGGTTATCGCGATGGGATCACGCCATTGCCCTGCTCCCAGTGCAATCGATCGGTGAAATTCGGACCGATGCTTGATTGGGCCCTGCAGGAGCGCAAGCTGCCCCGCATCGCCACCGGCCACTACGCCCGGATCCGCCATGGCGGCGATCAAGGGCGCCATCAGCTGTTGCGGGGCCTCGATACCCGCAAAGACCAGAGCTATTTCCTCTACGACCTGCCCCAGGAGGTTCTGGGGCGCATCGTTTTTCCCTTGGGGGAACTGACCAAACCCGACACAAGGATCGAAGCCGCCCGACACGGTCTGCGCACCGCAGAAAAACCGGAAAGCCAGGATCTTTGCCTGGCCGACCACCACGGATCGATGCGGGCGTTCCTGGATGCCTATCTGCCCCCGCGGCAGGGGGAAATCGTGCTTTCGGACGGAACTGTTGTGGGCGAGCACGACGGCATCGAACACTTCACCATCGGCCAACGCAAAGGGCTCGGTGTGGCCTGGCGCGAACCGCTGCACGTCATCCGCCTTGATGCTGCGATGAATCGAGTGGTCGTCGCACCCCGGGCCGAAGCCGGCCGAGACAGCTGCGTGGTGGGTGCGGTGAACTGGGTGTCGATTGACCCGATCGAGGCGCCACGAACCGTTGAGGTGCAAGTGCGCTACCGCAGTGCACCCGTGCGTGCGGAGCTTTCACCCCTCCAGGCCACCGAGGCCGATCAGCAGCGGCAGCGGCCCCACCGCTGCCACCTCAGCTTCGAGGAGGAGCAGTTCTCGATCACGCCAGGCCAGGCGGCGGTCTTCTACGACGGTGACACCGTTCTGGGTGGGGGGCTGATCCAACGGGAATAGGGCGTGACGCGCTGGCGCACATGAACGAGAGCCTCAGCGACGCCTGGAGCCTCAGGCGCAAGCAACCACTGCACCGACCCGTTGGCCGAAATCAGCGCCGTGGGGCCCGTGTTGCCAACGCTGAGTAGATCCCGTCCTGTCTCGATCGCCCGTAACTGCGCCAGGGCCAGGAACTGCTTCTGCAGCTGCAGCGGATAGGGGTCGAGATTGGCAATGGCCAGGAGCCAGGTGGCGCCATCGGCAGCGGCGCGCGCCAGAGCCACACCATCGGCGACCTCGTAGCAGATCGCAACGGCCGCAGGGGGTTCGACCACCGCCATCGTTCTCGGGGCCGGACCGGGGGTCAATCCACCCACTGCAGACAGTCCTGCCGTCAGCCCGGCGGGCAGGGGCGGGATCCATTCCCCGATCGGCACCAGACGGTGCTTGTCAGCCAGAGGAACGGGAAACCAGTCGGGGGGCTCATACAGCAACAGAGAACTGCGTTGCTGACCCCGAACCCAACGAAATCCGCCACTGATCAGAGGAATGGCTGGAGCCTCGACTGGCAGCTGAAAACGCGCCGGCAGCGCTCCTTCCGGAGCCACCACAGCAGCCGGATTGTTGGGCTCCAGCTGACGCATCGCTTCCACCAGAGCTTGTGGAAGCGCCCGTTGACGCTCCAGATCGAACTTTTCTCGGGTGGGAACGGCGGGTTGCCAGACCCCCAGAGCAACGGAGCCGACCGGCGGCGGCGGCGCCAACAACAACCAGCTGCCCAAACCATGGGCCAGCAGCACACTGGCCAATCCGAGCAGACCCCAGCGATGCCAGGCTGAGGGTTGCTCGAACAACACCAGCAGGCAGCAGCCCCAACACAACTGCAGCCACGTCAGCCCTCCGGAACCGAACCAGCGGGCCAATCCCGCCAGGGGGCGGTCCCAGGGAAGGGTTGTACCGCCAACGCCGATCCAGAACAACGGCGACCCCGACAGCACCAGTTCAGCCAGGGCCCAGAGCCCGGCCAACAGCATCAGCCGCACTGGACGCGGCCAACGGCGAGGCAGCCGCCGCGCCAGCAAAGACCATCCGACCAGGAGCAGAGCAGCAAGGCTCCCGCAGGCCAACCAGAGGGCCACTGCCACAGGCAGGCTGAGCCAGGCGGGAACGCCCATCCAGGTGAGTGGATGCAGGGCCAGCAACCAACGGTGGCTGATCAAAACGGCCAGCAGTCCCCAGACCGCTGACCAGCGGGGACGCTCAACCACGGACCAGAGCAGCGCCAGGGCGGGGACCATCAGCAGGGGGCCGCCGAGGGATGGAGCCATGCCAGCCAGGACGCCGCCCAACAGGGCCCGCGATCCGGCCTGCAGTTGTTGATTGCCCATGGTCAGCAGTCCCGGCCAAAGGCATCCTGGATCGGACCCGCCCACCTGTCGCCATGGATGCCGCGAATCCTCTTCAGCAACTGCTGCTCCGCGGCCTGGGCACCACCACCCTCGTTGCTGAGCGTCTGCGCGGCGTCACCCAGAACTGGGTGAGCAGTGGCCGGCTGGATCCGAACGAAGCGTCCGCATTGGTGGACGACGTGCTCAAGGCCCTGCGCGGGGAAACCCCCGAACTGGAACAGCAGATGGGGCGCAACCTGGAACGCAACCGCGACAACCTTCTTCAGGACTTCGGCGTTCCAAGCCAGAAGGAAGTGGATGAGCTGCGCGGCCGCATTGATCGCCTCGAGCAACAGCTGCGGCAGATGAACCGGCCTGAATGAACGCCGACGCCGCGGACCGGGGGTCAGAATCAGCGCAACAGAAGCCTTTCCGTGCGCGACATCATCATCAGCACAACGGTCTGTGTGGCCTGCCTGCTCCTGGCCTTGGTCAGCCAGATCGTGGCCCCCTCCACCGTTTCCGCAGCACCGGCGCAGCCTGCTGCCGTTCGCAGCGAGGCTTCGAAACCCCAGAAGGCGTTGAGCTTCGAACTCGACCCTGACGACCCCAACCCGACTCTTTTCGCCATGGCCAATGATTCCGCTCCTGCCGACGCCTCAGCCCTCGGCGGCCCCCTCGATGCACCAGACACCACCATCACCGCCAGTGGTCTGAAAATCATCGAGCTGGAGGTGGGCAGCGGCGACGAGGCCAACCCCGGCCAAACGGTGGTGGTGCACTACCGCGGCACCCTGGAAGATGGGCAGCAGTTCGATGCCAGCTACGACCGGGGAACCCCCTTCAGCTTCCCCCTCGGGGCTGGCCGGGTGATCAAGGGTTGGGATGAAGGCGTCGCCGGGATGAAAGTGGGCGGCAAGCGCAAGCTGGTGATCCCTTCCGACCTCGCCTACGGAAGCCGTGGCGCCGGTGGTGTGATTCCCCCCAACGCAACCTTGATCTTCGAGGTGGAACTGCTCGACGTGAAGAAGTAAGCAGAAGCTAGGCTCATCTCAAGCCAATTCCGCTCTGAACCGATGCTGCGCTCGGCCCTTTCCGCCCTTGCATGTGCCCTCCCTGCCCCCGTGGCAGAAGCCCACTGCGACGGTCCTTGTGGCGTGTACGACCCGGCTTCCGCTCGCGTGGCAGCCGAAGCCGTGCTTTCGATGACCAAAAAGCTGAAGGCGATGGAAGCTCCCGCAGCTGGTGACGCCGCTGCCCTGGCTGCTTACAACAACACCTTCGGCCGCTACGTGGCCATCAAGGAAGAGGAAGCACAGAAGACCAAGAAAGAGCTGTTGATCCTCTGGACTGACTACTTCAAGCCCGATCACCTGGCCACCTTCCCCGACCTGCACGACACCTTCTGGAAAGCAGCCAAGCTCTGCAGCTCCTGCAAGGTGAACATCGATCAGGCCAAGGCTGAGGAACTGATGGCCGCCGTTGAAAAAATCCACGGCATGTTCTGGCAGTCCAAGGGCCGTTCCGACGCCTGGGTCACGGCATCCTGAGTTCAAACAGAACCAATCCCCCCATCGCAGCAGCAGGTCTTCGCGACCTGTTGCTGCTTTTTTGTTGGCGACGTCTGCTGCTGCGCATCGAAGGACGATCGATGCAACCCACCCTTGAACCGGGAGACCGGGTTCTGGTCAGACGGCTGGGACAGAAGGCCGCACCCAGCCTGGGATCCGTGGTCGTGACCTGGCATCCCCAGCGAAGCGAGCTGCGCCTGATCAAGCGCCTCAGCCGAGTGGACAGCACAGGACTTTGGTTACTGGGAGACAACCCCGCTGAAAGCACCGACAGCCGCCAACTCGGAGCGGTGCCAGCCAACCTGTTGATTGGTGAGGTGGTGGGCCGGCTCCCGCTCGGGGAATCAGAACAGAGCCGGTGAGGTCTTCTGCAGCCAGATGGCCCCGGTGATGATTGAGAGAGCACCCGCACCGCCCACGAGGAAGGGCATCAGCCGGGCACCGCTGCGGAGGGTGAGAAACGAGACCACCGACACAACGGCCACCATTGCGCCGATGGATCCAAGCAAGTAAGCCACGAGGTAGCCCACAGCGGCATGGGGAGGCAGGGCCAAAGCAGGGATCACAGCCAGCAGGTGACTGGCCCCCGCCAGTCCATGCAACAAGCCCAGGCCCGAGGAGGCATGGACGTGGCGACGGTGGTTGCTGGCGCCGCGCACATGCAGATGAAGATGACGATGCTCGGCGGCACCATCGTGGCGGTGCTCATGGGTGTGCAATTCCAGCCCGAACGCCGTGCGCACGGCCAGGGCACCCACCACAAGCAGGGCCACACCGACCAAAAATTCCGCCCAAGACGACATGGCCTCCACGTGGGCCAGGTCTTTCAGACCAATGGCGATTAACGCCAGAACCACAACTCCGGTGGAATGACCAACACCCCAAGCCAGGGCATGTCGAAAGGCGGCCCATGGCTTGCTCAGGGAGAAGGGCGCCATTGCCACCAGGTGATCAGCACCACCGACCACATGAACGGCCCCGGCTGCAACACCGGTCAAAAGGCTAATCAGCACAAAGAACCGCCTGAATGTCGCAATTCTGCATCAGCAGTGAAAGAGGAAAGGCCTTAACCGGGCTGGATCAACTGCACCAAACCAGCTTCAACATCCGGCTGACGCATCAGGGCTTCCCCCACCAGCACAGCTCCCGCACCGGCGGCTTGCACGCGGTCGAGATCGGCCCGGCTGAACAGACCCGATTCACTCACCAGCAGCACCCCCTGTTGGTTCAACCGGTCGTTGAAGTCGACCAGCAGCCGCTCGGTCGTGACCAGATCCGTCTCGAAGCTAGTGAGATCACGGTTGTTGATTCCGATCAGAGGGAAGCCACCAATATTCAGCACACGGTCCATTTCGTTGGCGTCGTGAACCTCCACCAACACGGTGAGGCCCAGAGCCGCCGCAGCCTTGTTGAGATAACGAAGATCCTGATCCGAAAGGATGGCAGCAATCAGCAGCACCGCGTCAGCCCCGGCCGCCCTGGCCTGGAACAACTGATAGGGGCTCAGCACAAACTCCTTGCAGAGCAGAGGTAGGTCTACGGCCTGACGCACCTGCACCAGGACATCAAAGCCACCCTGGAAGAAGGTTTTGTCGGTGAGCACCGAGAGGCAACTTGCACCGCCAGCGGCATAGGCCTTGGCGATCGCCACCGGATCGAAATCCTCACGGATCACCCCTTTGCTAGGGCTCGCTTTTTTCACCTCAGCGATCACCGCAGGTTTCGTGGCGGCCGCCTGAAGCTCCCCCAGGAAATCCTTGGTGGGGGGAAGCTTGGCAATCTGCTTCTTCAGGTTGTCGAGGGGAACCTTGTCGCGGGCGGCATCGATCTCACGATCTTTTTCCCAGACAATCTTCTCGAGGATGTGACGCGGTTCCTCGTCGTCGTGGGGCACCGCATATTCGAGATGGGCCACCCGCACCTTGGGGTTGGGGGGGCGACGGCGGATCTCCATGGAAGAGGGAAAAGACTGGAACGAAAAAAGCGGGATGGGATCAGGCAGCCAGCTGGGAGGCAGCTTGCTTGTAAGCGACCTCCACCACCTCGCTGAGGGTCGGGTGGGTGTGCACTTCGGTGGCGAGCTGACGCACGCTCTGGCGCCGGGCAACGGCATTAGCCACCTCCTGGATCAGGTCGGCGGCGTGAAGTCCATAGATGTGGGCGCCAAGCACTTCACCACTGGTTTTGTTGAACAGCAGCTTCATCAGACCATCGCTGTCCAGCTCAGCCAGAGCTTTGGAATTGGCCTTGAAGTAGCTGCGAACGGAACCAAGCTGGAAGCCATTCTCCTCCGCCAAAGCTTTGGCATCCGCCTCGGTCAGGCCAACAGAGCTGATCTCGGGATGGGTGAAGGTGGCTGCCGGAATGCTTCGGTAATCGATCTCGCGCGTATGGCCAAGGATGTTGTCCACCGCAACGGTGCCTTGGGCAGCAGCCGTGTGGGCCAGCATCAGCTTGCCGGTCACATCGCCGACGGCCCAGAGATGGGGAACAGGTTGGCCGTTGACCAGAACGCGCATGGCGTCGTCGATCGGGACGAAGCCACGGTTCGTCTCCACATTGAGCGACTCAAGGTTGAGGCCCTTGCTGCTGGGAACACGCCCTGTGGCCACCAGAACGGCATCCACCTCAAGGGTCTCAACCAGTTCACGGCTGTTGAAATCAGCCAGTTCGATCTGCACGGGACAGCCCGGGTTGACCTTGCGAGCCAGCAGACCAGAACGCGCATCGATATCGCGACCATCAATCAGATGTCGCCCAGCGATCTTGGCGATGTCGGGATCAAAGGTGGGCATCACCTTGTCCATGGCCTCGATCATCGTCACCTCGCAACCGAGGGCGGTGTACACATCAGCAAATTCAAGGCCGATGTAACCGCTGCCGATGATGGCGATCCAACGGGGCAACCATTCCAGGTTGATGGCTTCGTCACTGGTGAACACCGTGCGGCCATCGGTTTCAATGCCTGGCGGCACAAAGGGATCAGACCCCGTGGCGATGATCACGTCTTTGGCGGTCAGCACCCTGTCCACCCCGCTGGGCTCCCGCAGCCCCACCTTCTGGCTTCCCTCCAGACGGCCGTGGCCTCGGAGGATCGTCACCCCCGCCCGTTCAAGGGTTTTGGTGAGGTTGGTGCGAATGGTTTGAACCAGCTGATTGGCGTGATCAGCGATCTTCTGACGCTCGAACCGCACAGGAGCAGCATGAATTCCGAAGCTCGCGAGGTGCTTGTCGTCCGCCAGCTCCCGAACTTTTCCACTGGCAGCCAGCAGCGCCTTGGAGGGAACACAGCCCCTGTTCACACAGGTGCCACCCATATCGCGGGATTCAACGATCGCTGTTTTCAGGCCGTGTTCGGCGGCATGTTTGGCAGCGTCGAAGCCGCCGTAGCCGGCTCCAATAACAATGACGTCGAAGTCGAAGCTGGCGTCGCTCACCCGAACTGCTGCGATGTGGCGGTCATTGTCGCTCTTCGCCGCTCCAGAAGGAGAGGAACAGCGGCAGACGCCACATTCAGGGATTCCACCCGTGCGCTGTGGGGGAGCGTGACGGCATGGGTGCAGCAGGCCTGCAGGTCCGGATGCAGACCTGCACCCTCGGTTCCCAGCACCAGCGCCGTCGGCAGAGTCCAGTCGAGATCCCAGTAGGGAGAAGGAGGATCAGCCTTGGTCGCATCGGGCACAAGGGTCGCCACCACTTGCACACCCAAGGCCACGAGCTGCTTCAGTTCCTGCTGAAGCTGTGAAATCGCCATCGCTTCGCTCGGGCCAAAGCGTTGATGCGGCAGTTGAAGCAGAGCACCGGCAGAGGCCCGCAACACCTTCGTGCCGAGGGGATCAACACCAGCTCCCATCCAGACCGCGTTGACGTCAGCCGCCAGAGCAGTGCGCAGCAATGTGCCCAGATTCCCAGGATCCTGAATCCGATCCAGAACAAGCAGAAAATCCAGCTCTGGAGCCACGGTTGGCAGTTGATCCAGGGGGCTCAGGCAGGCAACACCATCGGGTGTGACCGTTGTGAGCGCAGCCCGCAACACCTCATCGGTGACGATCCGCCATCGCGCCTGGGAACAACGTTCAGCCACGGCCGAATGACCTTGCAACCAGGCTTCGGTCGCGATGATTTCCTCGGGCGCGTTGCCATATCTGAGAACTTCCTGCAACAGGTGGGTGCCCTCAAGAAGCAAAAGCCCCTCGGCCTCTCGCCCTGCACGGGTGGCCAGGGTTCGCAGCCGTTTGACCAGAGGATTGCGTCGGCTGCTGATCAGGGGAGAGGAGGAATCCAGAGAACGACTCAGAACGCTGCGTGTTTGCGCACATTCAGGCCTTTGTGGACGCTCAGATTTTCACCATCCAACTCAAGGCCGTTGATGGCTGCAATCTCACCCTTGATTCCTTCAGCTGCAAGATTTTCGATCATCTTTTTGATTACTTGATCCTCAACTGTGGCGTGATCAATGGAATCAGGTGTGAGCAGCTCAAGGAACTTGCCAACTTTGGAAGCAACAACTTCCGAAGCGTTGGAGATCTTGAGAACGATCATTTTTGTCGAGAGCTGCTACCCGACAAAGTTAATGCGGATGGGGAGACTTGAACTCCCACGATGTTGCCACCACTAGTACCTGAAACTAGCGCGTCTACCAATTCCGCCACATCCGCTGGCGTGTCGTGTTCGACGTGAAGAACATAGGGCATCGCCGATCTGTGGCTGCCCCGGCCCCGTAACAAACTATCCAGTTTGAACGCCGGCCGTCTAGACGGTCTCAAAGACTGTTGCCAAAATCCGGACATAGGGGATCAGCTCATCGATGATGGCCGTTGCAGAAGCGTCTCAGGAGAGTCTCAAGCAACGCCTCAATGTCAGCGGCGGACACGCCTTGAAGGGAACGCTTCGCGTCAGCGGCGCGAAAAACTCAGCCCTGGTGCTGATGACAGCAAGCATCCTTAGTGAGGAGAGCATTGAGCTGACCAACATTCCCTCTCTCACAGACATCGATGGCATGAGCGCCATCCTTGAAGCGCTGGGGGTTCAGGTCGACAGGCAGTCGGAATGCATTCGCCTCACCGCCGCCCAGCTCAGTGGCTCGGCCCCTCCCTACGAACTTGTCAACAGCCTTCGCGCCAGTTTTTTCAGCATTGGTCCCCTGCTCGGACGTCTGGGACACGCGAGGGTCCCACTTCCTGGGGGATGCCGCATCGGGGCACGTCCCGTCGTCGAACACATCCGCGGCCTGAAAGCCCTCGGTGCCGTCGTCAACGTGGAGCACGGAATTGTCACTGCCTCAGTGCCCGGTAGCAAAAAACGCCTGACAGGCGCTCAGATCGTGCTCGACTGCCCCAGCGTTGGCGCCACCGAAACCATTCTGATGGCAGCGGTTCTGGCCGATGGGGTCTCCACCATCGAAAATGCTGCTCAGGAACCTGAAGTGCAGGACCTAGCCAACTTGCTCAACAGCATGGGCGCCCAGGTCAGCGGCGCTGGCGGACCGGTGATCACCGTTAAAGGCGTGGAGCGGCTCGGTGGTTGCACCAACTATCCGGTGATCCCGGATCGCATCGAAGCCGGAACGTTCCTAATGGCGGCCGCCATCACGCGCTCACCAATGGTGGTCGAGCCCGTCATTCCCGAACATCTCAGCGCTGTGATCCAAAAGCTTCGCGATTGCGGCTGCTCCATCGAGATCAAGGGGAGGGCAGTGACGATCACCCCCGGCGAGATCACGGCCGTGGACATCACCACCCAACCGTTTCCAGGGTTTCCAACCGATCTTCAGGCACCGTTCATGGCCCTTATGTGCACAGCGAAGGGCACCAGCGTGATCAGCGAAAAGATCTATGAAAACCGGCTGCAACATGTGGCCGAGCTGCAGCGCATGGGTGCATCGATTCGGCTCAAGGGCAGCACAGCAATCGTTGAAGGCGTGGCTCAGCTGAGCGCGGCGCCCGTCACCGGCACCGACCTCCGTGCAGCCGCTGCCATGGTGCTGGCTGGCCTCTCCGCCAAAGGAATCACGGAAGTGGCTGGTCTCAAGCACCTTGATCGGGGTTACGACGACCTCGAAGCCAAGCTCAGCGCTGCCGGCGCTGAGGTGAAGCGCAACATCCTCTGAAGAGGGGCCCTTCAATCAATACAATCCCTGTGCGGGAGCCTGGCGGAATTGGTAGACGCAGCTGACTCAAAATCAGCCGGCCACTGGTCTTGGGGGTTCAAGTCCCCCGGCTCCCATCCCTCCGCCGTCATGAACACCTACGGCCGTTTCCCTTTGGCTCTGGCCAAGGGGAAAGGCTGCTGGGTCAAGGACACCAAAGGGCGGCGCTACCTGGATGCTGTTGCTGGTATTGCCACCTGCACCCTGGGCCACAGCGACAGAGCCATGCAGCGGGCTCTCCGCAAGCAGCTGGGACGTCTCCAGCACGTTTCCAACCTCTATCGGATTCCGGAACAGGAAGAGCTGGCAAGCTGGCTGGTGCGCAACAGCTGTGCCGACAGCGTCTTCTTCTGCAATTCCGGCGCCGAAGCCAATGAAGCCGCGATCAAGCTGGCGCGCAAACACGGCCATCAACGGCGCGGCATCGAGCGGCCCGTGATCCTCACAGCAGCAGCCAGCTTCCATGGCCGCACACTCGCGGCGGTCACCGCCACCGGTCAGCCCAAGTACCACAAGGGTTTTGAGCCCTTGGTGACCGGTTTTGATTATTTCCCCTACAACGATCTGAAGGCCCTCGAAGCCCTGATCAACCGCTACGAACAGGCCGGTCCCTCGATCGCGGCCGTTCTGGTTGAACCCCTGCAAGGTGAGGGTGGGGTCAACCCTGGAGACCGCGCTTTCTTCTCACGCCTGCGCGAGATCTGCACGGAGCGGAACATCCTGCTGATCCTTGATGAGGTGCAGATAGGCATGGGGCGGAGTGGCCGCCTCTGGGGCTATGAGCAACTGGGCATCACCCCTGACGCCTTCACCCTGGCCAAAGGCCTGGGCGGTGGCCATGCCATTGGAGCCCTGCTGGTGAATGCGTCAGCTGATGTTTTTGAACCCGGCGACCATGCCAGCACCTTCGGCGGCAATCCTTTCGCCTGCCGGGCGGGGTTGACGGTGGCCACCGAAATCGAACGACGAGATCTGCTGACCAACGTCACAGCCCGAGGCGAACAAATGCGCGACGGGCTCCAGGAGCTTGTGAACTGTTTCCCCGAGCACCTCCAAGGCGTGCGGGGCTGGGGCCTGCTGCAGGGCATCGTCATCCGGGAGGGCAGCAATTGGACGGCCCCCGCACTTGCGAAAGCCGCCATCGACCACGGCCTGCTGCTGGTGGCGGCAGGCCCCTCAGTGCTGCGCATGGTGCCACCACTGACCATCAACAAGCGCGAGGTGCGCGAACTGCTGCGCCGTCTGGCGGCAACCCTCTCCAGCCTCAGCTGAGTGGACGATCTGTCTGATCTGATCCCACGCTTCGACCTGCGTGGCATGGATCTGCAGTTGGATCGCATGCATTTGGCCCTGCACGAGCTCGACCATCCCTGTCGGACGATTCCCGCGATCCAGGTGCTTGGCACCAACGGGAAGGGATCCATCGTCAGCTTTCTGGAATCAGCCCTCTGTGCCGCCGGCCTCTGCTGCGGGGTCACCACCTCCCCTCACCTGGTGAGCTGGTGCGAACGCATCCGGATCCAGGGGACCCCCATTGCGATTGAGACCCTGCGCAGCCGGTTGCAGGAACTCCAGCCCCTGAACGAACGGCATCGGCTCACCCCGTTTGAACTGCTTGTGACCGCAGCCCTGTTGGAGTTCCACCAGCACGCCTGCGACCTGCTGGTGCTGGAAGTGGGACTGGGGGGACGGCTTGATGCCACCACGGCCCATCCCTGCCGTCCTGTGGTGGCCGTCGCCAGCATTGGGATGGACCACTGCGAGCACCTGGGCAACAGCCTCACCGCCATCGCAACCGAAAAAGCGGCAGCGATCCCGCCTCAGGCCACCGTGATCAGTGGCGCCCAAGCCCCTGAAGTGCAGGAGGTCCTGGAAACAACCTGCCGCACTCAGCAGGCCACGCTCCACTGGGTGAAGCCCCTGAATTCAAGCTGGCAACTGGGCTTGCCCGGCGCCATTCAGCGAAGTAACGCCGCTGTAGCCCTCGGTGCCTTGCAAGCCCTCACGGACTTGGGCTGGTCGTTGCCTGAGGCTGTGATTAAGAAGGGCTTCGCCAAAGCCCACTGGCCAGGTCGCCTGCAAACAGTGCATTGGGGCCACCACAAGCTTCGCCTCGATGGAGCCCACAATCCACCGGCCGCAGTGCAGCTGGCCGAAGAACGCAGCCAGTGGAGTGGTGCCTGCAACGGTGTTGTTTGGATCCTGGCGATTCAGGCCCATAAGGACGCTGTCGCCATGCTCCAGACGCTGCTTCAGCCCCAGGACCAGGCCTGGATCATTCCGGTGCCGAGCCACAGGAGCTGGAGCCGTTCGGCCCTCCTCCAGGAACTGCCCCTACTCGAGCATCAGCTGCAGGAGGCCGACGGCCTCGAAAGCGTGCTGCACCAGCTCAGCAGCAATGGATGGCCGACACCGGTACCGATTGTTGCCGGATCGCTGTATCTGATCGGTGACCTGTTCGCTCGCGGCGTTGTAACGGCAGAGTAAGCAGAGCTTGTGCGTGGACTGTGCTGCGAATCTCCCGGTTGCTGGGCCTTCTCCTGCCCCTTCTGCTCATGGCAACGCCGGCCCAGGCCCTGGACACCTCGGCTGGGGTGGGACTGCAGGATCGTGCCCTGTTCCAGGAGATGGTGGACTACACGCTCACTAACCAGAGCAACGGCGACTTCGAGGGGCAGAACCTGGCCAACACATCCTTCGCCGGAGCCGTGGGCCGCGGAGCGAATTTCCGAGGCGCCAACCTGCATGGCGCGATCCTCACCCAAGGGGCCTTCGCCGAAGCTGATTTCCAGGGAGCTGACCTCTCCGATGCACTGATGGATCGCGCCGACTTCGTCGCCACCGATCTACGCAATGCGGTCCTGACCGGAATCATTGCGTCGGGCAGCAGCTTCAGCAACGCTCAGATCGAGGGGGCCGATTTCACTGATGCCCTGCTCGATCGTGATGATCAACGCCGGCTGTGCGGCGAGGCCGATGGGATCAACCCCAGCACCGGAGTCTCCACCTTCGACAGTCTGGGCTGCTGATCCTCAGGAGCGCTCCTCCCAACCCCGAAGCTTGCCGGGATTGAGCAACCCCTCGGGATCAAAGCGCTGCTTGGCCGCCACCTGATCGGCATCGATGACGCCAAGGCCGCCGTCTTCCACCGTGATCACGTGGGGGTTGAACAACACGGCACCCGCGGACCTGCAGTCGTCCATCAACCGGTTCAGCTGTTCTGCCCCCTGCCAACGCACGAGCGGCAGTGCCGCCAGCCGAGGACAGCCCTGCTGACGCACAAGCTCGAGATGCCAGAGCAGAGCATCACCCCAGCGCTGCTTCAATGCCGCCATCGCTGGGGCCTCCGGTCGCGGCAACAGCATCTGCAGGTAGGTCCATCCCGGCTCTGAAGCCCGCACATGCAGGGTGGTGTGGTTCCAGCTCAGCTCGCGCAAGCCATTGCCCCCAGAGAGATCCTCAGGGCCGAGATCCCGCAGGTTGGCGCCGGCTGACTGCGCCATCCGTTGCAGGCTGTTGAGCCCATCGGGTGCAACGAGCAACAGCAGCCGGTGCGCGGAGACGACAGGGCCAGCCCAGCCGGGCATCCGGGACAGCAGCGGCTGTTCCAGCAGGGTCGCCAAATGGAGATCCAAGGCCGAGGCAGCTATCCGTTGCATCAGCTCAATCGCCTGCTCCCAGTGCTCGCAGTCCACACTCACCTGGTGCCAGTTGACCGCTGGAGCCGTGGCCAGGCTGAGGGCCGTGATGATGCCGTTGGTGCCATAGGCGTGATTCAAGGCCTCCGCATCCATCTCGCCGAGTAGATGGCGCTGGGCATCGGCACGTAGCGACACGATCTCCAACCCGAGCAGATGGCCTGGATCCCGCAGAAAGCCCCAGCGCAGCGAACCGATGCCCCCAGAACCCCCTGCAACAAAGCCGCCAATGGTGGCGCTGCGCCAGGTGCTGGGCATCAAGCGCAGCTGGCGTCCATGGCGGCGCAACTCCTGATCCAGATCGCGCATCACACAGCCCGGTTCCACGGTCACCACCCCGGTGATCGGATCAATCGAGCGGATCTGCCGCAGGGCGGTGGTGAGCATCACCACCCCGCCCTGCAGAGGCACACACTGGCCGTAGTTCCCTGTCCCAGAGCCGCGCAGGGTTAAGGGAACCTGGTGCACGGCGCAGGCCGAAGCCAGCCTTTCGACGGCATCCACCGTGCGCGGGCGGACCACCAACTCAGCACGGCAGGCCTCCAGCCGCGGCGTAAGGACGGGGGAGTACTCAAAGGCGTCCAGGGAATGGCGCTTCAGCTCCCCTAGTTCCTCCAACAACTCCAGTTCCGGATCAGCACTGAGGGCTTGCCGCAGGGCAATCAAGGCTTCGGCGCGACCCATGGCGTGGCGGAACACTGGTCAGGGTCTAGCGCCCTGTGACGACTGCCAGTGGCCGTCCACGAGAACCTGACGCTGCGGAGCACAACGGATCAGGTCCGACCATCCCTGGCCCTCCATGCAGATCAGATCGGCAGGAGCGCCGGCCCGCAGCACCCCATCCCATTGCAGTTGAAGAATGGCGGGTGGTGCTGTAGTGAAAGGGGCCAGGCCCAGGCGCTGCCAGGGCAGCAACTGAGTCAACGGCATCGATGCGGCCAGAAGGGCCAAGGGGTCGAAGTCACCTCCCGGGAACCAGGGGTCGGCCACGTTGTCACCCGCCACCGCCACCGGAACACCAGAACGTTGCAACTGACGGATCGGGGCCTGCGGACGCTGAAGGGGGGTGGCATCTTCCGCCCGTGCGAGCAACCAGGCATTGGTAAGGGGCAGGGCAATCACACTGAGCTGCGCTGCTGCCATGCGCTCTGCCAACCGCGCCAGACATGACGCCGGCAGAAGGGAAAGACTGCTGGCATGGCTGCAGGTGACGGGAACCTGCACCGGCACGCGCTGCAGCGCTTTCAACAGCTGAACCATGCCCTCCGCCGGACCGTGATCCGCCTCATCGATGTGCAAATCGACGCCGCAGTTGTGGCGATCAGCCAGGCGCAACAACACCTCCAACTGCTCCGTGACCACGGCCGATTCACAAGGAGGTGTCAAAACACCACCCAGACAGCCGCCACTGGCGGCCACACGACGCGCCAGAGCATCCGCTTCAGCTGAACACCAGAATTCCAAGGGCACCAGCGCCACCAGCTGCAAGTCGATACGGCGGCGCCAGCGCTGCTGCAGGGTGAGCAAGGCCTCCCAGCTGGGCTCAGCGCCAGGGCCACCACTGTCCACATGGCTCCGCATGGCCCGCAGCCCATGGACGAATGCCCTCTCCATGGCGCGTTCTCCGCGTTGAAGCACGCAGGCCATGGTTCGGGTGCTGTGCTCCCGCAGATTGGCCTCCAGGGCACCTCCGTAGCTACCTCTGAGGTTGGGATGCTCCTGCCAGGTGTAGGCCTTGTCCAAATGGACATGGCAGTCGACCAAGCGCGACAGCACCATTCGAGACGGTGGCACATGTTCGGCGGGCAGGGGCTGGGGCTCCCGCAAGCGCCCCTGATCCCAGGCAAGGCGCACGGGCGTCAGCCCTTGCTTCTCGACCTCCGGCAAGGGCGTTGAAGGGGCGAAATCCAGGAGCCCCAGGGGCGCCCAGGCCTCAAGGACACCACTCCCCGGCTTGGATTCAAGCGACGGGGCGTCCATCACCGCTCAGCACCGTTGCTGGCATCGGTGCTGAGGACCACGAAACGACCGGCCACACCAAGGCTGAGCACTTCAAAACCAGGCAGGCGCAGACCGGGCAGCATCTCCTTCCTTTCCATCCGTGTGGAATACAGACTGGCCACTAACAAGTTTCGACGAGTGGTGAACTGACCCGCCAACGCCGCCAGTGCATCCCGCTGGGAGGCAATCAGTTCAGGGCAGTTGCGAATCCAAAGACGCAGCACCATCGGCAGGGTCGGCTCGTTGCACAGTTCCTTGGTGCCCAAACGGACCAGCTGATCACCGGCATGAGCTTGATAGTCCTCCAACGACGGGTTGGACACCACCAGCGACAGCACCCCGGCCGCTGCAATCCCCCCCGCCAACATCACCAGAGCAGACCGACCTTGCGGACGCGATGAAGAGGACACCAGGCGGGCTGCAGCTCGTGTTGGTAGATTCTCACGGACGCGGCGGGCGTCGCCAAGTGGTTAAGGCAGCGGCTTGTGGCGCCGCTATTCGGGGGTTCGAATCCCCTCGCTCGCCCTCTCAACAACTCAACAAGGCTCTGAGGAGAGGTTCAGCTCCCCAGCGGATCGGATCCGTGCAGGGCAGACCCAGCATCTGGCCGATCCGATCCACCTCTTCTCGAGCATGAGCCTCATCAAGGCGGGCGGTGTTGAGGGCGACAGCGGCCACCTTGGCTGGCTCAGCTGCCCCATCAGGCCGAGCCCAGCTTGCCAGGGCTTCAGTGGTGGCAACCAAGGCCTCAAGGCTTGGAAGCGGGATCTGAGGCAGCCGATCAATTGTCTGCTGTGCTGCCCGATGCACGAGCAACAGGGTCGTCGGCTGCGTGCCCCGTAACAGGGGCAACATGGCCGAGGAGGCCGGATGGCAGAGCGATCCCTGCCCCTCCACCAGCACAAGACCCTGCTTTGGAAGAGCATCCGCCGCGCGAAGCACCGCCTCCTCCACCGCACCGGCGGCGTAATCGACGCGCACAGCATCCAGAGCGACCCCTTCTCCGCTGATCAGAATTCCGGCCTGCCCTGTCCCCACAAAGCGCGCGGGGATCCCGGAGCGCTGGGCTGCCTCCAGAAGAGACAGGCATGCGCTCATCTTGCCGACGGCCATGTCGGTGCCAATTGCCAGAAGGCGCCGACAAGGAAGCTCTGCGGCGCGTGCCTGGCCAACGTTGAGTCCTTCCGGCTCCCGGCGCAGATCCCAGATCCAACGGTCGTGCCAACAGGCTTCTGCCAGTTCGGGATCATCGGCCAGGTGGGTGTGCAGTCCGCTGGCGAGATGAAGGCCTGCGCGCAACGCCGCCAATGCGTCGTGGCGGACAGGATCAGGCAGCCGCCCCCCCGAAGGAGCCAGGCCAACCACAGCAACCTCAGGCTTGTAGGGCAGAGCAGCAGCCAAATCCGCGACCACCGGCACGTCACGGTCGATCCCGGTGACGTGTTGCAGAGACTGGCCCGCATGTTCGGGATCTATCACCGCAACGATCGGTCCAGCACGGTGGCGGAGCATGGCCAGACCGGTCTTGCCGGTGAGGCTTGCCAAACCGCCGTGTTGGAGCAGCACCAACCTCATCTCCCGAAATCCAGACGGCGCCTGAATCCCGCTCATAACGCTGCTGTGCCTCCTGCCTGGCGGATCCCCAATCCAGTCATCGTCGAAGGCCGCAGACGATCGTCCTGCAACTCAAGGCCAACAAAGGGGTCATCCACCAAGTTGAGATGGCTGTCGAGATCCGGCCAACGAATCAGAGGCAAAATCTGGGCCGCTGCACCGTTCAACAACGAACTGTCGGAGTAGCAACCCACCATCAGATCCAGCCCCTTCTTCTGCGCCACTTGGGCCATTAACAAGGCCTGACTGAGCCCCCCGGTCTTCAGCAGCTTGAGATTCACGCCATCCACTACTGGAGCCAGGCGCAGCAGATCCTCCAGATCCCAGCAACTTTCATCCGCCACCAAGGCCATTGCACAGTGCGGATGCAGCGCCGCGAATCCCGCTGTGTCCCGCGTGGGATCCAGATCGGGAGCCAGAGGTTGCTCCAGCAGCACCACTTGGTGTGCGGCCAGGGGGTCCAGCATTCGCCTGGCTTGATTCACAGTCCATCCGCCATTGGCATCCACCTGCAGTTCGATTGCCACACCCTGCCGCTGGGATCGATCCGTGACGGCCTGGGCCACCGCCCCCAACAGGCTGAGGTCGTGGTCCAAGCCATCGGGGCTGCCCAGCTTGAGCTTCACTCGCGTCGCCGGCAGCTGCGTCCACCAGCGTTCGAGACGATCCAACACGGCATCCACAGAAGCCAGTCCCAGGGTGACGCTGGTGGCCACACCCTCGGCTGGATCCAATCCCCAGAGCCGCCACAGCGGATGGCCGAGCCGTTGCCCATGCCAGTCCCACAAGGCCAGGTCGATGGCACAACGGGCCGGGGGACTTAGGGATGCAAGCAGGGGCTCGAACCGTTGCGGACGGTGGGGATCCAGAGCTTCCAGTTGCGACAAAAGCCCCAACAGTTCCTGTTCCACAGCCTCCAGGGCAAAGGCTCGGTGGCCGGTCTCAAATCCACCGGTCTCGCCGCGGCCGACCAGCCCATCACGTTCCAACCTGATCTCCAACCGCACCACGGCAGCTGTGGTGCCCCTGCTGATCGTGAGGGGCACGGCCTTGGTGAGCGAAAACCGTGTGAGGGCCCAGCTCATCGCCATCCGGCTGTCAATCCCCAAACTGACACAACACCGCTGTGACTCACACTGAGAAGGCTTGAGCCAGAGATTTGGTCGCCTCCGCCCCCCTCGCCACTGACGCCACCACCAACCCCCAGCGTGGCAGCTACTGGATCACCACGTTCGGCTGCCAGATGAACAAGGCGGATTCCGAACGGATGGCGGGAATCCTGGAGGCCATGGGCTATCGGGAGGCTTCAGCCGAACTGGATGCCGATCTTGTGCTCTACAACACCTGCACCATCCGGGACAACGCCGAGCAAAAGGTTTACAGCTACCTCGGCAGACAGGCCCAGCGGAAACGCAGCAACCCCAATCTCACCCTGGTTGTGGCGGGCTGCGTTGCTCAGCAGGAGGGTGAATCCCTGCTCCGACGGGTGCCGGAGCTTGATCTGGTGATGGGACCGCAGCACGCCAATCGGCTTGAAACCCTTCTGTTGCAGGTGGACAGCGGTCAGCAGGTGGTCGCCACCGAAGACCACCACATCCTTGAAGACATCACCACGGCCCGCCGGGACAGCAGCATCTGCGGCTGGGTGAACGTGATCTACGGCTGCAACGAACGTTGCACCTACTGCGTGGTGCCCTCCGTGCGCGGCAAGGAACAATCACGGCTGCCCCAGGCGATCAAGTTGGAAATGGAGGGTCTTGCCGCCCAGGGCTACAAAGAAATCACTCTGCTCGGCCAGAACATTGATGCCTACGGCCGGGATCTGCCGGGCATCACGCCGGAGGGTCGCCGCCAACACACCCTCACGGATTTGCTCCATCAGGTCCACGACGTGGAGGGCATTGAACGGATCCGTTTTGCCACCAGCCATCCGCGCTACTTCACCGAGCGGCTGATCGATGCCTGTGCCGACCTGCCCAAGCTCTGCGAACACTTCCACATTCCGTTTCAGAGCGGGGACAACGACGTGTTGCAGGCCATGGCCCGGGGCTACACCGTTGAGCGCTACCGGCGGATTATCAACCGCATCCGTGAGCGCATGCCTGATGCCTCCCTTAGTGCCGATGTGATCGTTGCCTTCCCTGGCGAAACCGATGCGCAGTACCGCCGCACCCTCGATCTGATCGAAGAGATCGGTTTCGATCAGGTGAACACAGCGGCCTATTCACCCCGGCCCAATACCCCTGCAGCCAATTGGGACAACCAGCTGCCGGAGGAGGTGAAGGTGCAACGCCTGCGCGAAATCAATGCTCTGGTGGAACGCTGCGCCCGCAAGGCCAATGCCCGCTACGAGGGGCGCACGGAAGAAGTGCTGGCGGAGGGCATCAACCCCAAGGACCCATCGCAGCTGATGGGGCGAACCCGCACCAATCGCCTGACCTTCTTCAGCTCCACCGGAGCAGATGGTCGTGCCTACAAAGCGGGCGATCTCGTGCCGGTGCGCATCGATGCGGTGCGCTCCTTTTCACTGAGCGGCAGCCCCCTGCCCCACTGAGCACAACGCTGATACCTTTGGCGCTCCCACCGCTCAGGGGTCGCAGCATTCATGCCGTCCAGTCCCATCACGGTCGGGCTCGTCTTTGGAGGCCGCTCTGGAGAGCATGACGTGTCGATCCGATCTGCGGCGACCATCGTCCGAGGCCTGCGCAGCGGGCAGAACCGAGAGCGATACTCGGTGCAGCCGATCTACATCGACCGTGATGGTCGCTGGTGGGGAAAGGATCTGTCCGAGGCAACCCTGACCTCCGAAACCGCACCGGAGCTCAACCCACCTCTGCCCCCCTCAGGATTCCAGGGGTTCCCGGAGAGATGTGATGCAGTTGACCTCTGGTACCCGGTGCTGCATGGTCCCAATGGAGAGGACGGCACCATTCAGGGGTTGTTCCAGCTGACCGGCAAACCGTTCGTGGGCGCCGGCGTGCTCGGCTCTGCCGTCAGCATGGACAAGCAGGCGATGAAATCTGCCTTTTCCAGCGCCGGGCTGTCCCAGGTGCCCTATGTGGCCCTTCACGCGTCCGAACTCGAGAACGCGATCAGCCGATCGGCCCTCTTGGATCGGATTGAACGCGAACTGAACTACCCCTGCTTTGTAAAGCCCGCCAATCTTGGCTCCTCGGTGGGCATCAGCAAGGTGCGTTCCCGCCAAGAACTGGAAGCAGGCCTCAACCAGGCCGCAGCGCTCGATCCAAGGCTGGTGGTGGAGCAGGGCGTCAACGCCCGAGAGGTGGAATGCGCCGTCCTGGGGGGACGCACGCTCGAAGCGTCGGTGATCGGTGAGGTTCGTTTTGATGCGGACTGGTACGACTACGAGACGAAATACACCGCAGGGCGCAGCACCACGTTGATTCCAGCTCCCCTACCCGATGAAGTAGCTGAACGCATCCGCGCCCAGGCCCTGCAGGCCTGCGCTGCCGTGGGCGTCAACGGCATGGGTCGGGTGGATTTCTTCTACGACGACGCCAACGATCAGCTCTGGATCAACGAAATCAATACCCTGCCCGGTTTCACGGCCCAGAGCATGTTCCCGATGCTCTGGGCGGCCAGCGGAGTAACACTCGAACAGTTGGTGCACAAACTGATCCAAACCGCAGGAGAATGAGTGCAGCGTCCTTCGCCTAACCCATGAGCCACGGACTGCTCTGGTTTCCTCTGCTGCTGGCCTTTGTGCTGCTGGCTTCGCTCGGGTGGCTGGAACGGCGGCGCCAAAACCTATTTCGCACCTGGGCCGAAGGCTCCGAACTCGCGAAGCTCGACGGTTGTGGTGGTGCTCGTCTGAAAGACGGTGTACTCCACTGGAGCAGCTTCGAAGCGGGAAGTTTTCAGGATCAGGGCTCGTTTGATGTCTGCAAACTCGAGCTTGTGGAACTGATGTCGCTGGCATCCGGTGATGCGCCCCTCACCGATGAATCCCAGGGGCGTTGTCGGCTGCGCCTCATCGGGAAAGGTCTGCAGATGGATGTGCCTTTCTCTGATGCCGACCGCGCGCGCGGCTGGGGTGAGCAGCTGATGGCACGGGCCCGATGCGACCTGTGAGCCGGGTCTCAACCAACAACAAACCCTCACAACGGCCGGTTTCCGCTCAGGTCGCCCGGCGCCGGGACTTGCGCCGGCAGCGCCGCCAGACCCTGTTGCTCCAGCTCTGGCGCTTTGTGGCCTTGCTGCTGCTCAGTGGCGGATTCAGCTGGATCTTGCTGCGCCATGGCTGGGCGCTTCGGAGCCCTGAGGCAGTCATCCTGACCGGCGGTGCTGCCATTGAGACGAATCAGATGATCGAGGCCGCCAAGCTGCGCTTTCCCTCACCCCTGCTGGAGGTGAATCCGAGGGAACTGGAACAACAGCTGGTCAGGGCATTACCAGTTCACAGCGCTCACGTGCAGCGCCGGATGCTCCCCGCTCGCCTCGTCATCAGCCTGAAGCCGGAGATTCCAATCGCACGAGCTGAGCGTCGGGGACCCGCTGGACGGGAACGGGGGCTGCTCAACTCCGCAGGCGAATGGATTCCCCTGAGCGACGCAGTATCAGAACCGCTCACGGACATCATGGTGCGCGGCTGGAATAGCCCGCAACGCGGTCAGGTCGCTGCGCTGCTGAAACAACGGAATCGCTTGGCGGGGATGCTGAAAGCCATCGTGCTTGATCCGGACGGCAACATCAGTCTGATCACCACCGCACTGGGCCGGATCGATCTCGGCGGCGAACCGGCCCTCCTCAATGCCCAGATCGAAACGATCCTCCATCTGAACAAGACGTTGCCGAAGCACCTGCGCCAGGCCCATCACAGCAGCCTTGATCTCAGCAATCCGGACCGCCCGGAACTGCAACTGCCGGCGCCACCCGCCCCCAAGCAGGTCAAAACTGGACCCTGAAACCAACAGGTGGAAAATCTGGAGACCACAACCTCAGCGCCGGGTTTGTGATCTGTTCAAGCCGAGACAATGCTTCAGGGACATAATGCAACGCAACCACACGGTTCTGCCTCGACGATGGAGATGGTGAGCGGCTCAGGGTCTTTCACGGCAGCTGGTATCCAGCCCAGCCAGTCCGCCCGCATCGAGGTCATCGGCGTTGGAGGTGGCGGTAGCAATGCCGTCAACCGAATGATCCTCAGCGACCTTGAGGGGGTTGGATACCGCGTTCTCAATACCGATGCGCAGGCCCTGATTCAGTCGCAGGCCCAGCAACGGCTGCAGTTGGGGCAGACCCTGACCCGCGGACTGGGTGCCGGCGGCAACCCCACCATTGGTCAGAAGGCAGCCGAGGAATCCCGCACTGATCTTCACGATGCGCTGCAAGGCTCTGATCTGGTGTTCATTGCCGCTGGTATGGGCGGTGGAACGGGAACTGGTGCAGCACCGGTGGTGGCCGAAGTGGCCCGTGAGGTCGGTGCTCTCACCGTGGGCATCGTGACCAAACCGTTCAGCTTCGAGGGCCGTCGTCGCATGCGTCAGGCCGACGAAGGCATCGCTCGGTTGGCTGAACACGTGGACACCCTGATCGTGATCCCCAACGACCGTCTGCGTGATGCCATCGGCGGAGCACCCCTTCAGGAAGCCTTCCGGAGTGCGGACGACGTCCTACGCATGGGCGTCAAAGGCATTAGCGACATCATCACCTGCCCGGGCCTGGTGAACGTTGACTTTGCTGACGTTCGCTCGGTGATGACCGAAGCAGGCACAGCACTGCTAGGCATTGGCATCGGTTCCGGTCGCTCGAGAGCAGTGGAGGCTGCCCAGGCTGCGATCGCCAGCCCCCTGCTTGAAACCGAGCGCATCGATGGCGCCAAGGGCTGTGTGATCAACATCAGCGGCGGAAAGGACATGACCCTGGAGGACATGACCACGGCATCCGAGGTGATCTACGACGTTGTCGACCCCGAAGCGAACATAATCGTGGGTGCTGTGGTGGATGAGGCTCTCGAAGGCGAGATCCACGTCACGGTGATTGCCACAGGCTTTGAGAACAAGCAGCCTTATCGCAGCGAGCGCAGCCGCTCTGTGCCCGGAATCCTGAATCGTGGAGAACCCGAAGAGAACGGCGCCCGCATTCCTGAATTTCTGCGTCGCCGTCAGCAACAGGACAACAGCACATTGTGAGAGTCCTGTCAGACCACGCGGTCTGACAGCTCATTTGAAGGTGGTGACCCGGAACCCACGCCTGCCCTGAGCATCCCGTGTGGCTGCTCCCTTCCGGTCCTGACCAGGTTTGGGCGTCAGAGCCGCATGGGCCCGAATCGGCTTAATGCTAGCAATGAGCCCCCGAGGGGTTCTGAAGCTGCATGCGTCCTTCTGATCTGATCCTCTTCAAGCAGAAGGGCCAACCCATCGCCGTGCTCACCGCTTGGGACAGCCTCTCTGCAGCTCTGGCGGAAGCCGCCGGTGCAGACGTGCTGCTGATCGGTGATTCACTGGCGATGGTGGCGCTGGGCCACGCCACAACACTCCCGGTGAGCCTGGAGCAGATGCTTCATCACACCCAGGCGGTGGCCCGGGGATTGACGACCATGCCCGCCGATCAGCCGGTGCTGGTCTGTGACCTGCCCTTTCTCAGCTACCAGTGCGGCGAAGACCGAGCCGTGGCTGCCGCAGGGCGTCTGTTGAAGGAGTCCAGCGCAGCGGCTGTGAAATTGGAGGGGGCGGAACCCGAGGTTGTCGCCGTGATCGACCGTCTGGTGCGCATGGGCATTCCCGTGATGGGGCATCTGGGCCTCACCCCCCAGGCCGTGCATCGTCTGGGGTACCGGCGCCAGGCCACGGACGCCATCAGCCAGGAACGCCTGGTGGATCAGGCGCGCACCCTCGAGCAGAAGGGCTGCTTCTCCCTGGTGCTGGAACATGTTCCTGGGGATCTGGCGCGCCGGGTGCAGCAGGCCCTGACCATCCCGGTGATCGGCATCGGGGCAGGTGACGACTGCGACGGCCAGGTGCGCGTCACCGCAGACCTGCTGGGGCTCACCGCCAAACAACCTCCCTTCAGCCCAGCGCTGGTGGATGGCCGCCGCCTGTTCATCGACGCGTTGAAGGGTTGGGTCCAGCAGACCCGGAACAACACTCTTCCCACCACAGAATCACCTCAATCAGCACCTGATTGCTGAGGGCCATGCCCTCGGGGTCGGTCAGGCACCAACGGCCTGCCCGCTGCTGCAGCCATCCACGCTCAACAAACGGTTGCCAACGGCGCACCAGGGCATCAGCATCCAGACCTTGAAGGGTCACCCCTTCCCGGCGCCGCAGACCCACCAGCAATTGATCATCCAGGGGGAGACCAGCCTCTTCGATTGATTCTTCAGGAGGGTGATCCAGCCATTCCGCGTAGGCGTCGCGGGTGCGGGGTCGTGCTAAACGCACCCCCCAGGGTGCTGATGTCGCTCCCATGCCAAAACCCCACCAACCGGCACCGCTCCAGTACACCCGGTTGTGACGGGAGGCATGACCCGGACGGGCATGGTTGGAAATCTCATAGCGGCTGAGTCCAGCAGCCGCCAGCCGTTGCGTGGTCCGCTCCATCAAGGCAACGGCAAGGTCGTCCTCCGGCAGCTGCAACAGTCCAAGAGATCGTTGGCGATCAAACACCGTGCCCGGCTCCACCGAGAGGTCGTAAATCGAGAGATGGGGAGCCTGACTGGCAATGGCCTGATCCAACTGCGCATCCCAACCAGACAGGGTCTGGCCCGGGAGGTTCTGGATGAGATCGAGACTCCAGGACCTAAGCGCGCCATCCCGCCAGGCCTGAACCAGCCAGTCGATCGCCGCATGGAGGTCGCTCTGGCGATGCCGACGCCCCAGCTGCTCTAGTACCGCATCATCAAAGCTCTGCCCCCCCAGGCTGATGCGGTTCACGCCATGGGCCAGAACGGAGGCCAACTGCGCAGAATCAAAGGTGGCAGGATCCATCTCCAGGGTGATTTCCGCACCCGGTTGAAGACCGAATTTGTTGACCAAGGCATCGATCAGTTCTCCGATCTGATCGGGGCACAACAGCGATGGCGTTCCCCCGCCGATATACACAGTGGATAAGGGAGGACCCCCTGGGGCAGAGGCGATTTCCCGATGCAGCAGGCTCAGGTACTCACGGATAGAGCGACTGCCAGGCCCGTTGTCGGCGCGGGCTTGGTCCCCCAGGGGAACCACAGCGAAATCGCAGTAATAACAGCGCCGGTGGCAGAAGGGAATGTGGAGGTAGGCGCTGCGGGGCGGGATGGGATAAGGCATGCTTCTGGCATCCGGATCGAGCTGCCACGACCTGAACCCATGGTGGATCCGATCATCCTGCTTCTGTTTGTGGTTTCCGGTGCAGCTGCCGGGTGGATGGGGATTCACTTGCTGCCCGACGGCCTGGTGAGTGCAACCACCAATGCTGAACAGTTGCGTCTCCAGCTCAGCGGAGCTGGCGGTGGCATCGGCTTGATCGCAGGCCTGGTGTTCAAAAAGCTGCGGGTGCGCCTGATGCAACAGGTGCGCACCATGCCCACCGATCTTCTGGTGAGCCGGGCTGTCGGCCTGATCCTGGGGCTGCTGGTGGCCAACCTGCTGCTGCTGCCTGTTCTGCTGCTTCCATTCTCCGGAGGGATTGTTCTGCTCAAACCCCTTCTGGCGGTGGTGAGCAATGTCTTTTTTGGAATTCTGGGAAGCAACCTGGCGGAAGTTCACGGCCGCACGCTGCTGCGCCTGTTCAATCCCGCCAGCACCGAGGCGCTGCTGGTGGCTGATGGGGTGCTGACCCCCGCCACGGCCAAGATCCTGGACACCAGCGTGATCATCGATGGCCGGATCCGGGGCATGCTCGCCTGCGGATTACTGGAAGGGCAAGTGATCGTTGCCGAATCAGTGATCGATGAGATGCAGCAGCTGTCGGATTCCACCAACATCGAAAAGCGAGCCAAGGGCCGACGTGGCCTGAAGCTTCTGAAGGATCTGCGGGAAACCTACGGGCGGCGGTTGGTGATCAACAGCACCCGTTACGACGGCAAGGGAACGGACGACCGACTGCTGCAATTGGCATCCGACACCGGCGGCACGCTGGTGACCGCAGACTTCAATCTGGCGCAGGTGGCCCAGGTCAAAGACCTGAAGGTGATGAATCTGAGTGAGTTGGTAATCGCGTTGCGGCCTGAAGTGCAACCCGGCGACGAGCTCAAACTCAAGATCGTGCGTGAGGGCAAGGAGGACAGTCAGGGTGTCGGCTACCTCGATGACGGAACGATGGTGGTGGTCAACGATGCGAAATCGCTGATAGGCCAACGCAAGCCAGTGGTGGTGACCGGTGCCCTGCAAACCCCAACCGGCCGCATGGTGTTTGCACGGTTGGACGAGAACGATGCATCAACCGACACCAAGCCCTCAACCAAATCGAAAAGTCAGGGAAAACCGGCCAAAACCAGCAACCGCAAGCCCGCTGACCCCGGCTAGGCTCGCCCCACCGCGATGGTGGAGATGACAACTTCGGCCCCGTACTACGGCGACAGCGCCGTGATGCGCACACCACCTCCAGACCTTCCCTCACTACTGCTCAAGGAGCGAATCGTCTACTTGGGCTTGCCCCTGTTCTCTGACGACGACGCCAAGCGTCAGATGGGCATAGACGTTACTGAGCTGATCATCGCTCAGCTGCTCTATCTAGAGTTCGACAACCCAGAGAAGCCGATCTACTTCTACATCAACTCCACAGGCACCAGCTGGTACTCGGGTGATGCCATCGGGTTCGAAACCGAAGCCTTCGCCATCTGCGACACCCTCCGCTATGTGAAGCCTCCGGTGCACACCATCTGCATCGGCCAGGCCATGGGCACGGCGGCGGTGATCCTTTCGGCAGGGACCAAAGGTCAACGTGCCGCATTGCCTCACTCCTCCATCGTTCTGCACCAGCCCCGCAGCGGCGCCCGCGGCCAGGCGACGGACATCCAGATCCGGGCCAAAGAAGTGCTGCATAACAAGCAGGCGATGCTCGAGATCCTTTCCACCAACACAGGTCGTTCTGTGGAAGAGCTGAGCAAGGACTCCGACCGGATGAGCTACCTCACTCCTCAACAAGCCGTTGAGTACGGACTCATCGACCGCGTGCTCAGCAGCCGCAAGGACCTGCCTGGCAATCCCCCCGTCTGACCGACGGCATCAGACCCAACCCTCCTGTCCTTCCTCCATCATCGTTCTGAATCATGCCGATCGGTACTCCCAGCGTTCCCTACCGCCTGCCCGGCAGCCAGATGGAGCGCTGGGTCGACATCTACACCCGTCTCGGGGTGGAGAGGATCCTCTTCCTTGGCTCTGAGGTCAATGACGGCATCGCCAACAGCCTGGTTGCCCAGATGCTCTATTTGGACTCGGAAGACAGCAGCAAGCCGATCTACCTTTACATCAACTCCCCAGGTGGCTCCGTCACGGCTGGACTGGCTATCTACGACACCATCCAGTACGTCAAGAGCGAAGTGGTGACCATCTGCGTTGGCCTTGCTGCATCCATGGGTGCCTTCCTCCTCGCCGCTGGAACCAAGGGAAAGCGGGTCGCCCTGCCCCACAGCAGGATCATGATTCACCAGCCCCTTGGCGGCACCAGCCGTCGCCAGGCCAGTGACATCGAAATCGAAGCACGGGAGATCCTGCGGATGAAGGAGATGCTCAACCGCTCCCTGGCCGATATGAGTGGCCAGAGCTTCGAGAAGATCGAGAAGGACACTGACCGGGACTACTTCCTCAGCGCTGAAGAAGCCAAGGAATACGGCCTGATCGACCGCGTCATCTCCCATCCGAACGAGGCCTGAACAGAACGGGGCAGGCCGCTGCGTAAGCTCGTCCACTGCAGTGTTCCGCAAGCCCGCCCCGGATGGCCCAGCTCTTTTACGATTCCGACGCCGATCTCGGTCTGCTGAACGGCAAAACCGTGGCCATCATTGGTTATGGCTCCCAGGGTCATGCCCACGCTCTGAATCTGAAGGATTCAGGCGTGAACGTGGTGGTTGGCCTCTATGACGGCAGCCGCTCCGCCGAGAAAGCCAAGGCGGATGGTCTTGAGGTGCTGAGCGTGGCCGATGCCTCAGCCAAGGCCGACTGGATCATGGTCTTGCTGCCCGACGAATTCCAGAAGGACGTCTACGAGAAGGAAATCGCACCCCACCTGAGTGCAGGAAAGGTGCTCAGCTTCGCCCACGGCTTCAACATCCGTTTCGAGCTGATCAAGCCGCCCGCCGATGTGGATGTGGTGATGATCGCCCCGAAGGGCCCTGGCCACACCGTGCGTTGGGAGTACCAGAACGGCCAGGGTGTGCCCGCCTTGTTCGCCATCGAACAGGACGCCTCCGGCAATGCCCGCGGCATGGCGATGGCCTATGCCAAGGGGATCGGTGGCACCCGTGCCGGCATCCTGGAGACCAATTTCAAGGAAGAGACCGAAACCGACCTGTTCGGTGAGCAGGCTGTGCTGTGTGGCGGACTGTCCGAACTCGTGAAGGCTGGTTTCGAGACCCTGGTGGAAGCGGGCTACCAGCCCGAATTGGCTTACTTCGAGTGCTTGCACGAGGTGAAGCTGATTGTGGATCTGATGGTGAAGGGAGGACTGACCTCCATGCGCGATTCGATCTCCAACACTGCGGAGTACGGCGACTACGTCAGTGGCCCCCGTCTGATAACCGCCGATACCAAGGCCGAGATGAAGCGCGTTCTGGCAGACATCCAAGACGGCACCTTCGCCAGGAACTTCGTGGCCGAATGCGAAGCCGGCAAGCCAGAGATGAAGAAGGTGCGCGACCGTGATTCCCAGCATCCGATCGAGAAAGTGGGCAAAGGTCTGCGCTCAATGTTCAGCTGGCTAAAGGACGCCTGATCCAGCGCAAGCGCTGAACAGCCAGTGGCATCAGACACCATCACTCACCTCACCCCCCGCTCTGTTGCCCTAACGGCGCATAGCGGGGATTTTTGTTGGTTTCTGGCCACGCCCCTCCCATGAGCTCAGAAGCGTTGGGAGGCCTGCTAGTGATTGGGGCAGCACTGCTTGATCAGCTGATCGGTGACCCGCGCAGGTGGCTCCACCCCGTGGTGGTGATGGGGTGGAGCATTCAGCAGTTGCGGCATTGGGTCGAGCTATGGGCGGGGGACCATCCGATCAAGCTGCGGATCGGGGGAGGCTTGATCAGCCTGATGCTTGTGCTTGGCAGCGTTCTGACGGGCTGGTGTCTGGAGCGGCTGCTCTGGCTTCCATCCCCATGGAGATGGCTCAGCATTCCGATACTGACCCTGAGCCTCGCCAGCGCCCTGGCGGCTCGCAGCCTCAGGGACAGCGTGCTCGCCGTGGTTGATGCGCTGCCCTCAGCGGAGGAGGGTGATCTCGAACCAGCCCGCCGGAACTTGAGCTGGATCGTTGGACGAGACGTTCAGAGTCTTGATCGCACGGGACTGCTCAGGGCCGCAGCTGAAACAGCCTCAGAGAATGCTGTGGATGGAGTGTTCGCACCGCTGTTCTGGATGGGGATCGGTGCCCTGCTGTGGATGGTCCTGCCCTCTGGCCCTGGTCCGCTAGCGCTGGCCTGGGGATTCAAGGCCGGCAGCACGCTGGATTCCATGCTGGGGTACCGCAGCGGCCGACTTCGCTGGTTAGGGACAGCCGGAGCTCGCCTCGATGATCTGCTCAACTGGCTGCCTTGTCGGATGGTCATGATGACGCTGCCCCTGGTCTGCCCACCCTGGACGCATTGGTTGCAACGGGTGCAGGCGGCAGAGAGGGATGGCTCTGCGGATCCATCCCCCAATGCAGGTCGTTCAGAAGCGATCTACGCCCACTGCATCGGGATCCAACTTGGAGGCGAAAACAGGTATGGAGAGCGATTGGTGCAGAAACCTGTGCTTGGGGCCGGCCAACCAACAGCAAACGCGCCTTTGGTTATGGCTGTTCTGAAGGCATCAAGCCGACTGGAGATCGTGTGGCTCAGTGGTCTTGGGATCATCCAATGGGCAATGAGCCACTGAGCACAAGTCAGTAAGCACCTCGATCCATCGGCAGGAGCAGCACACCAAATGTTCGCAGGATGATGGCAAAGTCAAGGGCAAACGAACGACCACGGGCATAGGCCAGATCAAGCTTGACCCGTTTCTTGTAACTCAAGTTGTTTCTGCCACTAACTTGCCAAAGGCCGGTCAACCCAGGGCGGACTGAGGCGACTTCATCCATATAAGGGCCATAACGAACTAGTTCTTTCTCGACGATTGGGCGTGGACCGACCACGCTCATCTCCCCACGAAGAACATTCAAAAACTGTGGAAGCTCATCAAGACTCGAGCGGCGCAGGAAACGGCCCAGGGGAGTGATTCGGGGATCACGTTTCAACTTGAAGTCACGCTCGAACTCAGCACACAGCGAGGAATCTGCCTCCAGAACGCGAGCAAGAACGGCATCCGCATCAGCCCGCATGGTGCGGAACTTGATGCAGCCAAAACGTTGGTAGCTCCGTCCAACCCGACGCTGTACGTAAAACACAGGCCCCGGTGAACTGAGCTTCACCAATCCCGCCAGAAGCAGCAACACCGGTGAACCGATGCTGAGTACGACGAGTGAAAAAACAATGTCTCCAGTGCGCTTAAAGACTCGGCCCCAACGGTTCTGATGGCGGATAAGCGTGCCGGTCGACAGATCCGATGGCGGGGCTGAGATCAGCGCAAGGTGCTGCTTGAACTTGCCACGGCGAGCTGCACGCCCTGGAGACTGAATCAAGGATGGCCGGGAGGCCGAGGTCAAAGGCTCAACCTGGGACTAACAACACTCAACGTCACAGGTGCAGCTCTGACATCTCCGCAGGGTCACTCGCTGCAACGGCACAGCCCCGCTGATTGGCACTCCAGGCTGTTCGCAAAGCCAATTCAAAGCGCGCCGCGAAGGCTTCCTGGCTGAAGTGCTCGCCCCACGCACGAATGGCTTCTGCATCCAAAGAACGCCAAATGCGTTCTTGTCCAAACCACTCCACGGCCTGCAACAACGACTCGACGCTTTGTTCCGGGAACAGCACCCCAGTGGGCTCAGGAACCCCGGCAGCCGCACAACGCGCCGTGTCCAACGAACCACCCCGCCCCAACCCAATCACCGGAGCTCCGGACGCCATTGCTTCCACCGGAGCAATGCCGAAGTCCTCCAAGCCGGCGCTCACAAATGCCCCACAACGGGCCACGAGCTCTTCCACCTACTGCTGGGACTGAGGGCCTAGCAAGGTGACCGTGGGACCAGCCAGAGCCTCCAATCGCGCCTTCTTCGGACCATCCCCCACCAAAAGCAGGGGTAGACGTCGTCTCGATCGGCCTTCTAGTGAAAGCACTCCACCTCCACGGGGGGATGGATCACGCTGGTTTCCCGCCCCCAGTACTTACGGATTCGACGCGCCGTGAAACGGGAGTTGGCAATGAGGTAATCCACCCGCTGAGCACTGAGTTGGTCCCATTGCCGCAGAGCATGCAACTGCCAGCGAATCAAAGGGCCCAGACCACGCCAAGCCAGCGCCGAACACTGCATATAAGCGTGCATCAAGTCCCAGGCGTAACGCACGGGTGCACATAACTGATGTGCAGCCAGTCCGGAGCCGTCAGCACACCCTTGGCTACCAGGTGGCTGCTGCTGATCACCAGCTCAGCAGCGCCAAGATCGATCTGTTCGATGGCAAAGGGCAGCAGCGGCAGGTGCTTCTGCACATGGCTGCGCCCCCACGGCTGGCGCTGAACCGGGCTGGTGAGGACGGATCGTCCGTGCAACCAACTGCCCGGACGTTGAGATTCGACGTCAATCAGGGCCTCCATCTGCGGCTCACAACCGAGGCGGCACAGAAGGGAATCAACCTCTTGAACATCCTGGTCTGCACCACCGACAGAACGAAGCGAGAACCACTCATGAAGCAAAGCGATGCGCTGCGGGAGGTCATCCGAAGCCGAGGACACCCTGCTGGAATGAACTAACGCTACGAAGTCTCTCAGCTCATTGCAGGAGCAGGCCGAGATCACGATGCTGGTGCACATGTCCAGCACGAACCTCACCATCAACATCCTCCTGGAGGAGGCATTGAATGAACCGGACATCGGCACAACGAGCCGATTCCGTTGGCATGCCACAGCGGTAGGTATTGCGGCACTTTGGATTGACAGCGCTGCGCCATCGACACCACCCTTTGAGGACGCACTGAAAGAAGGGCTCAATGTGGGGCTCGACCTCAGCCGAGAGGAACGAGAATTTCATCAAGTGGAGCAGGGTCTAGTGCTGCTGTTTCATTCATAAAAACAGGACCGACACATCCGCTAAAAAGCCCTATGAATACGTTCGAAGCTCTAGGAATTTGCGATAAGCCATCAATTACCTTGGCTTATTAACTCTTGATCAAGCAATCTCTTTGTTAATGATCAATAAAAACGAAGAGGGTGAAAGTTTAATTCACCAATTCTATGGAAGCACTCACAAAGTCCTGGACAACCTCAGGGTGATGTTGCTTGAAACCAGCTACACATTACCTAACACGCCCATTAAACGGCGCGGGACAGCACTGGACTGAGGGAGTGCCCTACGCGATCTCACGAAGGGGATGCCCTAAACGATTTCAAGCACAAAAAAAGAGCGTTCCCACCCGCTCCGCTCATGACGCGTCCCCTCCCCCTAAAGAAGGTTGACTCAATGCTCCCCGAACCCTCCTGTCTCACCATCCGTAGAAGCGCCCATTGACAAGGATGGCAATCGGCACCTCCCTAAAGGTCATAGGGACCTGCTTTGTGGCTCATCGGTCTCTGAGCTCAACTCCGTTATAAGCAACGTCAAACCACTGGGGCATGAGCGGAACAACCGCTTTCTTTATGGAATAGGCACAAATAAAGGCAAAGCACTGATAAGTGCATTGCCAACAGAGAGTTCTACGGGTATTTAGGTCCCCACCTGGAGGGGCCATCTGGATGCCATACGCTCTTCCATCCACTGAACCACTTCGCGCTCGTTCCAGAAAATGGTGCGAGGACCCAGGTGAATCTGCTTGGGGAAGGCGCCTTCAGCCATCTGCGCATAGATGAATGAACGAGATATCCCCTTCATCCAGGACCTCCCTGACGCACAGAAAGCACTGTGACGCCATCGCACTTCTAGTTAGTTTTTTACATTCGTTAGAACACGGGCACAGAGGAGTCAAGCTCTCTCCTGCCAAACAAGTCTGCGGTACGACGTCAAATTCAGGCAGTACAGGAATAGGGCAAAGCAGCTTGAATGGGAAATCTGGATTATTCTATACTGACTAGGAATGAGGATTTGTTGCTGAAGATGGACAAACAAACAATCAAACTACTAGACAGTTATTACAGAAAATGCGTAGAAATTGATTACAATCATGCCGACTTCGAAAAGACTGTAGTCATAACTTGTGTATTGATGTCGGAAGCCAGAATGAGTTTTGCATTTCCGGCAAAGCTTAATAAAACATGCCTATTAATTGAACGTAAAATCAAGAAATTTATTGAACTTAAGGGGATTGAAAATGAGCACTTGCATCTTGCGGCAAATATTTTCAGAGAAAGTGCACAGCATAGATTTCCTTCACAAACAACAGTCGAACACTATTTAATAGCAACCCTTGGTGCTCTTGATCTGAAATGCAAAACAATTTCAGCGGACCAACTCAGTCGACTATACCCCAAAATCGTGCATATAGAAACACAAGCAGTTTGCAATGCAAAATGCAGCTTTTGTGAATATGACTCGCTCTCGCGAAAAGGGGAGAAGATGAGCGATGAAAATATTAAGAAAATCATTTCCGACCTGAGCTTGATTCCCTCTGCTAGGAATGTCCAGATCCAACCATACAAGGTATCTGAACCTTTTTTGGAGAAGAGACTACCTTGGATTGCCGATGAAATTTTAAACAAAATACCAGGGTCAAAAATACGTCTTATCAGCAATGGAAATTTAATGACAGAAGAAAAGATTGATTGGCTCATCGACTGCAGCAGCCGCGAAAAAAGAAGAAACAAAAAACCCATATCTATCAGCATTTCATTAAACTCTGTAGACAAAGCTAAGTATGAAAGATTAATGCAAGTAAATTACGATAGAACAATCAGAAACATATCTAATCTTCACAAGAGGATCGGGGAGGTAGATAATAATGGCTTAAAAGTAGTCCTAACAAGAGTAAGCACAAGCGCAGCTGGCGATCTTTTGTTTCTAGAAGAGTGCGCAAGACTTTTCCCGAATTTCAAAGTATCATTGCTTAAGTTGAATGATTGGTTCAACTACAATGAGAATTCAAGAGATAAATTAATTGAAATGGGTGTTCCTCTTAAAGCATTTAAGAAACTCGGATGTACAAGATGGGAAGATCTTTCAATAGCAGCAGATGGTTCGATTACACTATGCTGCATGGATGCAGGCAAGGAAAACCTAAATCTAGGCAATGCTTTTGAAGATAATGCCTTAGATCTATATCAAAGAAAATATATGCGTTTTATACCAGGTAGCGGCTTAAGAGGGGATAGCCCAAACCCTTGCAATTCATGCAGTTACTTTCAAAATACAGATAAAATGATTATTCCAAACCTTAAAAAGCTCCTAAACATCTGCTAAACAAATAAGATTGTACTAGCAGACAAAAAAGTAGCAGTAGATGCAAAACAATGACTACCCAATAAATATCGATGTGTATTGAGTAGAGTCAAGAGGACTCACAAGATGATCATGAATGCATGATATCAAGATCAACCAATTCTTTAATTACTAACAGTTTTATACGCAAGAATGCAAATAATCATAAACAAACATCACTAAAATTTGGCAACCTTCCAAGATTATAAATTAAATATTCATTTGGGATCAACTTTCTCAATCGATCGTCTACTGACTGAATGTTACTTGCCTTTATTTTTGATGGAGATTCGCTTTGGTTGGTACGAGTGCACCGATATACCTTTGAAAATTTGTCAGAAATAACTAAATCCAACAGACTTAAAACTTGGTCGTCCATATTTTCAACATCGTAATAAAAAACAAATCGATTCTCATCAGTCCGAGGTGGATCAATGATATATGAGGAACCAGAATGCACTTTTCTTTCAAGAACACTAGTCATAGGTGCCATTAACTCAATCTGCATAGACCTCAACGTCACCCATTCATACCTTTTACTCAAAAGAAAGTCTATAAATTTATGAAGATTTTCCTCCTCGTCTTCTTGTTTTAAGATAACTTCAAAATTAGAAATTTCTAAATTATCATTCATCGAAATAGTATCCTGCTTTAATGCTGCCATGCGTCTCAACATTGGATAATCTTCTTCCGCGAGGGTCAGCATATTTACTTCCTCTGCATGCATCTTAGATAGAATTTTGTTCGTACGTGTCTTTGAGTAATGCATCCAAGACTGAACAAGATTTGCAGGATGCCGTGTTGGCATTATGAGTGAAAACTCCTTAAAAATATTTTTAACATATTTTGAAAACAATTCGTTATTTTTGTTGGGATTTCCTTTACCAATATAGGAAATATGTCCATGCATCAAAATACGGCTATAATTCGAGAGAAATAGAGAATTAAATTCGGATTCATCAACAATCATCTCCGACGTACTTACAAAAGGGATGCCGATTCTACGAAGAGTAGAGTTAACACTAGAACCCCCACATTTTCTAGGATGGAGATAGAAGACATGTTTTTTCATATTATGCTTTATGAATGCTTGTATTTTCACACGAAATCTTACACAACATCCAGTCTTCGACCTGAGCTCGAACCCAGACGACAGAACGAGCCCCCAGAGCAACTTGCTTTGTAAAGTCCCCGTCTTCCGTATCGACTCTTCCCATCGCATCCCAGACATCGCACCCACCCGCAGATCAGTCATGAAGGTCAGCAAGCACACCACGGCTTGAGAACTGAAAATTCGGTTCGTTGCGGGCAAACTCCTCAAAGAACTAACGGAGTTGTCCCCAGAATGGAAACGGATAGTGCTGGACCTGACGCAACTTCCTGTCCTTGGAGCTGAACACCGATCGCACCAACGGGTTCGTTCCGTCCTTGATTCCCCCCTTATTGACCGCGTTCTAAAAAACCCCTTTCAGGACCATCTGCTGCTTGCTTGCTGAGTAGGGTTCCTTCTTCCTGACTCTTCCCAGGTATTCGGTCATGAGTTACCGGGTGGTCTTCCCACCTGAGTACCTGTATTCCCAGGCGAAGTGCTCCACCGGTATCTTCCCAACGAACTCAGAAAGAACCTGGTTCCAAAGGAGATTTCTGTATTCCCTCTTCCCACTCTCATTTGCCGAGGTTCAGTCAGAGAGGAACGATTCACATGCTTGTTTAAGGGTCGGAGAGATCTTCCTCTGAACCAGGAGTGCCTGCTGCTCTCTTTCTCTCCTGGGATCTTTACCGATTTCTCTGCTCCATGTCCTGATTGCTGCCCATTCATCTCTTGATTCCCTGAGAGAGCACTTCCCAGGACCTTTCCCATAAACCCCGATCCGAACATCCAAAACAGGATTGGTCCGACTAAGAGGAAACCGAATCCTTCCCATGAATGACTTGCCTCCTCCCTTGCCGATGGGTTCCAGCACCAAGAAAAGAGAGTCCCCACAACTTTTCTTCTATCTTTTGTCGGCTGCATTTACGTAACAGATTTGCGAGCCAGAGGGTGACATACCAGCATTTCAACCCCACAAATTTTTATTCGCCCATATTCCCACCCACACATTCGCGGGACATCCTGGAACTTTCAGAAACTCACCAGGACTAGGAACCCCTAAAAATCACGCACCGCAATGGATTGGGGACTTCTGAAGACCGACCAGGACTGAATAAATACGGAGAGGGTGTACGCAGATTAGAGGTCCGGATAGGACCTCCTAGGACTGTTAGGGACGTATTTCTAAAATCGGCCAGCATTTCCACCAACACATCTGGTGGGACACCCTGAGACCACAAAACAAGACCTCTGGGTCTCTCACCCCCCAGAAGGATGGACCCCTCGTCTCTCAACGCGTCTGCCCTCCACAAGATGCTCTCCCCCGAGGTGTATGGGAACCGTCAGAAGAGGTGTTGAGGACCGTTCCTGGTTCGGTTGCCCGCAAGCAATAAGAAAGGGCGGCAGGGAGTGCCGCCAGAAACAAGGGGACTAACGCGTCGAAAACGCTGGGGTTACCAGCGGCACCACCCTCTTCAGGCAGTCAGCGGTGCCGTGGGTGCCGTTTACGAACTGCCAAAAAAAGGAGCGGTCCCACCCGCTCCCCATATGACGCATCCATCCCCCCTTACGAGGGATAAACAGATGTTCCCGCCGCAACAGATGCGCCGCCATCCGTAGAAGCGCCCATTGAGAAGGGGGCAACCGGTCCCTCCCCCTAAAGGTCGTTGAGACCTGGTTACTGCTTCAGCGGTCTCTGACCTCATTCCCGTTCTAAGGCGAGTCAGAGCGCCAATGCATGAGCGGAACCACTGCTTCAGGTCTTATGCCCGCAGGCAATAAAAAAGCGGCAAGGAATGCCGCCAACGAAGGGAGGTAATGCGTCGAACCAAGGGAGTAGGTCCACAGACAGCATCACCTGTCCAAAGCCAGAGGCGAGAGCACTCTTTACGAAACAGCAAAAAAAGGAGGGGTCCCACCCCCTCCCAGTTCGACGCATCACCCCCTCATCAAAAGGGAGCAGCTACAAGGTGCCTGAAGAAATACTTACTGGTCGTCGCCATTACGACCAAACGACTACTGGGGTCAGCAACCCAAGAAAAAGCAGAGGTCCCACCCTCTGCTCTGTTCGACGCATTCATCTCTTACGGATGATGCTCTTTTATGTTCGCTCCGTTACAAACTCTGACGCCATCAGTAGAACCGCTCATTAAGAAGGGGGGCAAGCGGTACCCCCCTGAAGGTCGTTGAGACCTGGTTACTGCTTCAGCGGTCTCTGACCTCATTCCCGTTCTAAGGCGCTTCAGAGCACCAGGGCATGAGCGGAACTACTCCTTAAGGGAACAAAAAGTAGCGGTATCCCTATCGCTCCTTCGGGGACTGAAAGTGCCGCTGGGCGGGACGACGCCCAGCGACCACCACCATCACCGATGAGGTGGGACCGCTGTGAGTGCCGTGAGAATTTTCCAAGGAAAGACCCAGGAGTGATTGACCTCCTGGGTTCCTCGCTCTCATGCGATACGACTGGTCTAACACGACTGAATGAGTATTTATGCTGACGGGTTGCCGAACGTCTCAAACATCCGCAGCAACACCACAAGCGGGTTCTTTGAGTGGTTTCCATACCTGCGTCTGAAGGGAATTCCACAACTGCTTTGCGACATTCTTCTTCAGATGCCGACGCTCCTTCAGCGAAGGAAGTCCATCAGGCAGCAAGCGCCCACAGTCCAGAGACACCTTCGGGACAAGGGAAGGGGTATTTGGCTTCAAATGATTGGTCAGAAGATAAATCATCGATATCGGAATGGAATAACTCTAGGAAAAGGTTTTGAGTATTCCACCAACACACATATTTTCCACCAACACAACCATCGTTTCCGTCAACACTTCCACGAACACATAATCAGGACACCGTGGTGCTTTATGGCGCGAACCAGGACCACCTAAACGATGAGAAGTCTCACCCTCACTAGAGAATGGGACTTCAGAGGGCTTCCAGGGAAGTGCTTAATAGGGGGAGGGTGGGAGTCCATATAAGTCTCAAAAGACCGTATAGAACGCTATCGGACCAACTCTTGGAGCAAAGATCAAGCAGGTGAAAGGCATTCAATCGCATGAAATCAATCCAAATATCAAACGTGCATTACGAAATGCTCATTGAGGTTTCCAAGAAGACCAAGAGGAAACCAGAAGCAGTCATTGAAGAAGCAATCCAGGTTGCATTCAACCGCGAGAAGTAAAGGAGGACGGACAGATGCTGATCACATGGATGGCAAAGCGATTCAGGGACCGGGTTCGCTCCATGCATGGATCAATGCCAACAAAAAAGAACAAAATATAAAGCCACTCCCTCCCTGATTAAATATAAAAAAAGATGCTTCTTCAAGAGAAATACTAAAACGCAGTAGATTTAAATATGCTACGAGGCGAGACCCATTGCATAAATACGGTACTCACCAGGAATAATTGTCATCAGCCTTTCATCCACACTTTTAATAGAAGAGGCAAGAAGAGTGGGCTTATCAGTGCTCGGATTTGCACGTGCCATCCTCAACTTATTACTAAAACCATGGAAAGTATAATCGTCAAGTATTCTGGCGACTCTCTCGGTTAGATGCTGTGAGTCATAATAGAAAATAGGGCGTGTATCGTCTGATTGAGGCGGGATAATTTTATATGGCACTCCCTGATTGATCTTTTCGCCAATCAAACTGAGAGCAGGTGCCATTAATTGACTCTGCATAGACCGCAGAGTATTTTTATCACTACTTACGCCAAGCAAGTGATCAATAAAAAGATGCATATTTTCCTCTTCATTCTCTTCTGCAAGATTAATCGTATGATTTCGGAGGACGATTCGACCTTCTTTTAGTAGAAGGTCCTTCTGTTTCAAATGCGCAATACGAGTGAACATTCCAAGATTTTTGCCAGATATCTTTACTTCCGTGGTGCCTTGACTCATCATGTCAGCGAGAATCCTATTGGCACGCGTTTTTGAATAGTGCATCCAGGATTGAACCAAATCAGCAGGGTGTCTAGTGGGAAATATCATTGGAATTTGATTATACAATGCTCTCATAAATCTTCTATAAATAACCGGATCAACCTCCTGTTGGTTGCGACCAAGATGGTGAATGTGACCATGAACTATCAGGGGTCTGTCAACCTGCTTTACAAATAGAGAATCGAAACTTTCGTCGGAAATTTTGATGTCAGAAGTTTTAACTAGAAAGACTCTTGGGTCTCTTAACGCATGTTGCACACTACTTCCACCACACTTTGGAGTATGAACATAGAAGCAAATA
Organism: Synechococcus sp.; assembly: GCA_047285305.1. Taxonomy (GTDB): domain Bacteria; phylum Cyanobacteriota; class Cyanobacteriia; order PCC-6307; family Cyanobiaceae; genus Parasynechococcus. Next base: position 1,169,341 of record JBJBDL010000003.1, on the reverse strand, counting down.
CTAGACACGCTAATGCATTTTTGAGAAGTCTACTATAAACCTATCAGCGCGAAACTGGAAAGGAAATGAGGAGATCCCATTGACCAGTGGAGGTAGTGACCAATGGCCATCGAAAAACTCTTCAATTGTCCCTGCACCCGTAAAATGACCGTGAATTCGAATAGATAATAGAATCCTGCAATGACTACCATAACTGCAGGATTGCTGTTTTAGGAAGTCAACATAAAAACCCTAAGGTTCCTAACCTACATCGAAACCAAATCGAGAGCGAAATAACGAATCAATTGTCTCGAAAAATCGCCCCAGATAAATTGAGGGCAATAAGCTACATTCACTATTCGCTGTCCCACACCATATCCCTGCCACGAGCCCAATCATTGAAAAATGGTTGGGCTCGTGGGATGCGATATTGAATACATCCCATTCACCTTTGGGTAAATCCTCATCAAAATAGAAATCACAAAATGTCTCTTGCTGCTTGAGGTGTTCAGTTCGTAGTTCTTGCGTATAAAGTTGATAGTCAATTGCCATTGGCATTCCATTAGTTCCTCATTATGTGAGTGAACAAAGGGGGAGTGCATACCTACTCCCCAGTCAGGGCAATACTGCTCAGTATAGGTAATACTTGGCATAAGATTCCCATTGACTGAGACCGATAGATCATCAACTGAACCTGGACGGCATCTATCGATGCAATAAGTCATAAGCCCCAGTAAATCATCTCTTATTACGGCATCAGTAGTGATCAAAGTTTTTGCACTATTAGCAGTGGCATCGTGCACCACTATTAGATTTCTTTTTCTGTAAGTTTCTCTTGAAATCGCATTTGTCTTTAACAAGCAAGTGAAAATATGCTTGCTCTCGGAGTTATCAACCAAGAACAGCAGAAACTTTCTGGTTGCACCAGTCTTCAACCTGGGAACGCTTCCAGACCACAGAACGAGCACCCCAGAATTCCACCAACACACCCCTTATTTCCACCAACACTTCCACCAGCACATTTTCAGGACATCCTGCCCCTTTACGGGACCAACCAGGACCACCTAGACGCTAAGAAGTCCCACCCTCACTAGAGAATGGGACTTCAGAGGACTTCCTAGGAAGCAGTAAATACGGAGAGGGTGAAAGTCGATTTCACTCCCTGACGCACTTCAGCGAACGGCTACGAACGATTTTTCCGAAATCGTCGGCAAATACCCCATCACATACCCCATCACGAGATCGCGGACATCCACGAACGCCTACGAACGACCCTGAACTGGATCATCTGGATGCCATGCGGTCTTCCATCCACTTGATGACCTCCTGCTGGCTCCAGACGACCGTGCGAGAACCCAACTGGATCTGCTTGGGGAAGGTTCCGTCCTTCACGCGGGCATAGATGAAGGTCTTGCCCATCCCCGTCATCTCAAGCACCTCTGCAAGGCGCAAGAAACGGGGTTGAGCTCTATGGCTTGATGGCACGACAGAGAGGGAGGAAGAGACCTGATGACAGAGCTCTTGCCTTAAGGCAGCCAGAGCCATTTAGCCGTTCTTAGCTCTTCTCTTTTGGGTGCCATCAGAGACGTGGGCGTTTGTGTCCCCCCTTCAAGGTTCACCAGAACCTGGAAGCATCCCCAAAAACGTTGTGGCCCAGTGCTGCTGCACTCCAGCTGGAGTCGGTGGTGGCGGTTGGCGGCATGAAGTCAAAGCCCTGGAAGGCGGTGCCGTTCGTCAGAGAGAGGCTGAGGTCATGGGCGAGGTTGATGTTTCCGGTGCGTGAGGCTTTGAGGTAGAGGGTGTCACCCTCATAAGCCTGCGTGTCTGCAACCGAGTAATAGGAGGGATTGGTGAGAGGGGTGTCGTTAATGGTGATTGTTACCGCTCCGTCAACGATCTCAGGCGGTACGACTTCAGTGCAGAAGGCACTGAGTTGAAGTCGAAGTATTCAGCGCTTCTGCATCTGTCTCCTCAACAGACTGGAGCAAAGCTGGTATAGAAACTTCACCATCAACAAAGAAGAAGAATGTTCGGTAAATTTTTCAAAAAATCATGTGCGGCAATAATAGTTGAACTCGATCATAGCCAGGGCCAATGTGCTAATATCTAAAAAAGGAAACATCTAAATGAATTCATTTAAGGGAATTGTAGCGCTACCACTGCATGTATGGGACAGAGAACTTGACAGCAGAATACTTTTGGCAGCGCTTGCAGCAAGCAAAAATAATTTGGTAATATTGGGACATGAATACAACATGGCTCCAATATACAAAACAAAGAATAAAATATTTCACATAGGGGCAGGAAGACCAATATTCAACAAACTTAGAACACAGGTTTGGTATAGATCGATAATCAACAATGGAGGCTATGTAGGCTTAATCTTCGAAGAAGGAGTCAACGATATCGAGAGAAAAGGACGCAAGTATTTGGGCCCTGAAGACAAGATAAACAAAGAAAGCATCGCGACTACATCGTGTGTATATGCATGGAACAAGGCAGAAAAGGAGATAGTGATAAATGAAATGTGCCCCGAAGAACTGAGAACGGAATTAGAAAAAAAATTTAAGATAGTAGGTAACACAAGAATAGAATTGTGCGGCCCAATAGGCCAACGATATTTTCAAAAGCAAATAGAGAGCATAAGAAGAATATTTGGCGAATATCACCTGGCATCAGACAATATGGTTCCTGTAAGATTTGGACAAATGACCACCAAAGCGAACAAAAGATTAAGGCTAGCTAAAAATTTTGCAAATTTCGTGTCGGACGTATGCGACCTAGTGCAGAAAGAAAATGTAATATTGAGACCTCACCCACAAAGCAGCAAGAAATTGTGGGATGTATTAGTAAGAGAAAGGAGAAACCTAATAGTTATAGGCGGAGGGTCAGTATTACCATGGATACATGGATCCAAGTTAGCTCTACATAGCGGGTGCACTATAGGAATGGAAGCAACACTGGCTGGAAAGAAAACGATGGATATAAGCAAAATGATAAACGACGAAAGAGAACTCGGGCAAAGCCATAAAATGTGTACATATAAACCAAAAACGCTTGAAGAAGCCGCAACTTTAATCAGAACTCAGAGATCAGACGATTCATCACTATCAAGAACCCTAGACAACTATGAAGCATATACCTTGCTAGATATTAATATGAAATTAGTAAATACAGAAAGAGTGAGTAAGTACACAAGTGAAAGCCAGAGATTTGAAAAAACATCTAGCTTAAAAGAAATAATGAAGGATTTAGACCAGTTCAGTGGTCCTAATGAAAAGGATATCACCGAAAAGATATACGTTGAATTCCAGAGTGCAATAAAGAGATACGTTCCAAATCCTGAAAAATCCAGATACTATGCAGAAGAAGAAATTCAAGAGAGATTAAACTGGGCATGCAATGCCTTGAATATTAAAGACAAGATTGAAGCTAAATTGGTCGGAAAATCAAACGTCTTTTTTATAAACAAAGCATAACCCATAAAAAAAGAAATGCCAACACAAGCATACAACAGCTAAGATTCGAAAGATTTATAGCAAAAATGTACCTGCCTAAAGTTGATGCAATGCAAACACTAAAAATAGAGCGGCCATACAGTAGACAGGAAGTCCCACAAATTGGCTGACAAAAATAGATTATATTACATAATACCTTCAAAAAACATAATTGGATAGACCTAGAGCAAAAAAGTCTGATGGTACAGAAAACTCTTCGTTATCCCCAGAACATGAAGCACAGCAGAGATGAAAAGACTGAAAATAAAGAACTCATTCTCAGGCAACTTCAAAAAGATGAACCAAAGAAAATAAAGCTGATAGGGAAGGATACAATCAAAAAGCAACGAGAAAAAAGAAAAAGTAATTGCATGCTAAGATTTAGAAAAGTAAATTCATTTGAATGAATCAGTTTAAGGGGATTGTGGCACTTCCACTACATGTATGGAACCGCGAACTTGACAGTAGAATACTATTAGCGGCACTCGCGGCTAATAAAGACAATCTAGTAATTCTGGGACACGAATATAATATGTCTCCAATATACAAGGAAGAAAAGAAAATATTTCATATAGGTGCGGGAAGGCCAATATACAATAAGCTTAGAACGGAAAGCTGGTACAAACCAATAATAGATAATGGAGGATATGTAGGATTAATTTTTGAAGAAGGTATCAATGATATTGAGGCCAGAAAAGACGATTATTTGGCTGAGGGGGACGAGATAACTGAAGAAAGCATTGCTGCAACATCATGCGTATATGCATGGAACTCGCTGGAGGAAGAACTAGTCTTAAATTATGTCTGCCCAAATGAGCTGAGAGATAAACTAAAAAATAAATTCAAGATAGTGGGAAATACAAGAATAGAAATGTGTGGGCCAATAGGACAACGCTACTACAAGAAAGAAACAGAAAGCATAAGACTAATGTTCGGCAACTATAGTTTAATATCGGACAACATACTTCCTGCGAGGTACGCGGAAAAGTTTCTAATAAAAGATAAGATAAATATAGACGCCGAGACTGGAAAATTTGCGGTAAATTTTTCAAATTTTGTTTCAGGTATAGGGATTTTATTGCCAGAAGAAAATATTATATTTCGACCTCACCCTCAAGGAAGTAAAAAGATATGGGATCTACTTGTAAAGGAGCGCAGAAATATCACAATTATAAGTACAGGATCAATATTGCCATGGATATTTGGATCAAAGGTAGTTCTACACAGTGGCTGTTCGATAGGAATGGAAGCAACACTTGCTGGTATACAGACAGTAGACATTAGCAAAGTCGTAAAGGACAAAAGAGAACTAGGACAAAGCTATAAAATGTGCACATATAAGCCTCAAACGCAAGAAGAGGTTGCAACGATAATGCAGTCTATAAAAAAGAGGGCTACATCACTTGAGAAAACCCTAGACAACTATGGAACAAAAGAATTGCTGGACATTAACATGAAATTAGTAGATACTGAAAAAGCGAACAAATATTTGAGTGAAATTCAAAAACTTGAAACAGTTTCTAGTCTCAAGGAAATAATGAAAGACCTGGAAAAGCACAATACGGTTAATAATGAATACGTTGATGAAAGAATATACTTAAAACTCCAAAAATATATAGCGAGTGATATGCCTCGCCAGGAGAAATCAAAATACTACACTGAAGAGCAAATCCAGGACAGATTGATTAATGCATGCTACGCATTGAACATCGAGGGAAATTTCAAAGTCGAGAAGATAAGAGATTCAAATGTCTTCTTCATTAAAAAGATTTAAGTCAAATTAATTATTGATCTTAAACCCACCCAAAAGCTGACGATAGAAATAAATAAGAAGGCTGCAGTGTAGTAATATTCTTTGGGGATAAAACCAGTCTGAAATCAAAAGGATGGAAGATATATATAGACATTGATTCTATGAGGCTTTTTCAAGATGAAAATAATATGATAATGGCAATATTTTATGCTAAGGCAGTCGTAAAACCATCACACTCTTAAATGTTAGAGCTATAACCTAAGTAATTCATATCGACACGAACAACAAACACCAGCATCAACAACTATCCATCATTTTGGAAGTACTTATGGATGACATGGACTACGTAGAACCGTTTAGCTAAATCAGAGGAGAACATCCACATGTGTGTAGCAAGAGATGCAATGAAGGATAAAACGCAATATTGCTAGTATTAACCATTTGTCACTACATCTGCTGCGGAAAGAAAGCAGCATGAAAGCACTTCATCATCAAGTCAAAAATGATGTTCTCATGTGTTATGATAGGTGAAGCTTCGAACAGAATAAATTCAATAGTGCAAATTAAAGCAAAACATGCAACAGTCAAATCAAGTTAAAAGGATTATATTTTTTTAATTCAAGGGAATGAGATCTATGTTCAATCGTTCAAATTCTTTTAGTCACAAGTGAATGTAAACACAACTACAACCGATAGTATCAAGTTGCACTTGAAAGCATTAGGTGTAAAGGAAGGAATGAACCTATGCATTCATAGTAGTTTGATAAGATTCGGAAATATAGAGGGTGGAGTAAAACGCGTATATGAGTTAATAAGAGAAGTTATCGGAAAGAAATCAACAATAGTAGTTCCAACCTACAACTTTACCCTAAGCAGCGAGGACATTTACGATCCGCTCAAAACAAAGGCTGTTGGGATGGGTGCACTTTCAAACTATGTAATGAACCTACCAAATTCTGTTCGTACATTATGTCCAATTCATAATCACCAAATTGATGGCCCTTTATCGCATACTCTCATGTCGGCAAACCCAGAAATATCCATTGGAAAGGGATCATTTTTTGATGCGATGATGCAAAATCACTTCTACTTATTGCTTCTGGGTGCCACTTTTCAGCAAGGAGGCACCTTCATCCATCATGTCGAGGCGTGCAGGGGAGTTTCATACAGGGAATGGATAGAACTACCAAGAAAAATTATGAGCAATGAAGGAAAAATTGAGGAAATAAACGTTAAGTACTATGGAAAAAAAGGATCCTCCAAGACAAATTTGAATAGGCTTGAACAGATATTACAACATAGTAATGTAGGATCCACAAGTTCAATTAGCGGTGTGACTAGTCGACTAGTTAATCTTGATTTACTTTTCAAAAAAGTTTCGGAGCTGCTCAGTTCTGAACCAAGCATTCTCATTGAGCACTTGCAATAACATGTGTAAAGATCCATACGAACTATTTGCTTATCAAGCATGCAAAGTCCCAGCTAAACTTGCAATCGTTGAAAAAGAAAGATCAATTTCATATCATGGTCTTCTAGTTCTATCTAGTCAAATAGCGTCACAAATAATCTCATTAGGAAAAAACCAAAAAGTACTTATCCACCTGCCACAGTCGATCGAGGCATATGCAAGCATGATGGCCTCGCTTCAGGCGGGTGCCGTATATACCCCGATTAATATTCACTCTGCAACAGAAAGGAATAACAATATACGCAAAATCTTCAACCCAGATATTATAATAACATCCTCAAAATACTTAAATGAAATAGGCAGGAATAAAGACTATAAATTTCTTTTAGTTGATGAGATGATAGGGATACCACGATTGACCAATAAAATAAAACCTTCAAAACTTGCCTACGTAATATTCACTTCTGGTTCTACAGGTGCTCCAAAAGGTGTGATGATAAGTAGAGAATCATTAGCTCACTTCGTTGAATGGTCAATTCGGGCAATGGCTCTTAGTGAAAATGATAATTGTAGTCAACATTCAAATATAGGTTTTGACCTTTCTGTTCTAGATATTTACGGGGCACTATGTTCTGGCGCAACATTATTTCCAATGACGCAAATAAATAAACTTTCAGCTGTAAATTACATCAGGAAAAACAAGATCACAGTCTGGAATTCCGTACCAAGTGCAATAGACTTATTCTCGTTGCAGAAAAATGTAACACAAGAAACCTTATCGTCCCTCAGATTGCTTTCATTTTGTGGCGAAACTCTGCAAAAAAGTCAGCTTGAATATTTATTTAAAATATGTCCTGATGCAGTCGTGCACAATACATATGGCCCAACCGAAGCAACTGTTTCTTTTACACTAGCCAGATTAACAAAGGAAAATTATGAACAGGCCTGTAATAATAATGCTGTTTCGATCGGTAATGCTATTCCTGGAATGCAGATGCATCTAGTTGGAGGGTCGGATGCCTTTGAGGGAGAAATATACGTGTCAGGACCGCAGGTATCTTTGGGATACTGGAATGATAGTGAAAAAACTGAAATGTCATTTGTTAAATTAATTACTAACGGATCTTCAGTTAATTGCTATCGAACGGGCGACTGGTCAAAAAACCTCAACGGCCACAACTTTTTCAGTTGCAGAATAGATAGACAAGTCAAAGTTAAAGGATACCGAATTGAACTCGATGAAATCGATTTTATTTTTAAGAATTTGTTTGATCTAGACAGCTATTCTGTATTCAAGGATGGTGAAATATTTTCATTTTTAATCTTAAAGTCCAGTGTGCTGCTAGATGATATTCGCAAGTTAGCTTCATTGCACTTGCCCCATTACGCATTACCCAGCAAGTTTATTTTGATTGATAAATTTCCTAGAAACTCAAACGGCAAAATAGATTCAAATGCGCTAAAATTAATTGGCAACTTATGACTCCCTAACTATTAATGGCTAGCTATAAAGTAGTATACGACAAATTTATTCTGATAATGGGTGACCGCTTATCAAAAGCAGGTTTAAGGGATGCTGAGATCCCAAGTGATTTTGATTTACTTGGCTCTGGAATTATCGATTCATTTGAGTTTATACAACTCATAACTGACCTTTGCAGTTCACTCGAATTGGAGTTTGATTTATCAATAATTGATGATACTGATTTACAAACTTTGGGCAGCATTGTCTCTGCAATTGTCATTCAAAATAATGAACAAAGTAAAAGCATCGAGCAATGAGGTTTCTGATCCTTGGTGAAGCCCAAAGCCTTGTGTCCCACATTGAGAAACATGGTGGAACGGTTGCCGCTTCTTTCAGTCCAATACTTTCCAAACAGATCAATTATGAAAACTTTTTGCTGCCAGAAACAGACGTCCTTTTGAATTATTTTAGCCCTCATATAATTAAGCCTCATATTTTGGAGAGATTTGAGGGAAGGGCATTTAATGTTCACAATGGAAAACTACCTGAATATGCAGGGATACATGTTCATCAGTGGGCCATCAGAAATGGGGAAACTTCGACCGCAGTAACTATTCATCATATGTGTGTTGATGTCGATGCAGGCGATATTGTCCTTGAGAAACATATAAAAATCACAAATGATGATACTGGTCTTTCACTATTTCAAAAAACCAAGCGTGAAGGGCTTGATTTAATGAAGATTTTTGCCGAAAAACTTATTAGTGGTGAGCCTCTAACAAGAACTCCTCAAGATCTAAGTAAAAGAATTAATTTTACTCACAAAGATGCTCTTTCTTCTTCAATTGATTGGTCCAAATCTGCAACTCATGTCAGAAACTTTATAAGGGCTGGGTCATATCACCCATTTAAATCACCCACGTACACCGCAAGCATAAGATCTGATATTTATGGATGTATAAACATCATCTCATCAGAGGTCGTGAATGAATTTTCAAAACCTGGAACGGTAATACGAATTGAAAATGAGATGCCAGTTATTGCCTGTGGATCTGGCGCAATCCGCCTCACCAAGTTTATCTGTAATACAGATACAACTATTGACTGGATGAGAATTAAACTGTAGCCCGCCTAAGTAAACCAACTACATAAAATACTTTTGACATCCAAGCACCCAGCTACTTGTATGCATCTAATTGTCATCTTCTTTTACATACACATGTGATCACCTATTCGTGCCAGTTCACATAGCGAGAATCCAAGTGGACCGACTGAGAAAGGTTAGTAGTTCCTATCGGTCTCTGACCTCATTTCTGTTCTAGGGCGCTTCAAAGCACCAGGACATGAGCGGAACTACCGGTTCCTGTATCTATGAAGGCACAAAGTCATTCGCCCAGAGCAGGACCCCTGGAGAACTCTGAGTAGAGCGCCGATGCCTCATCGGGCATCCCGTCATCCCAAAGCGTTTGCGTCCTCTCCAGCAACCAAGTCCCCGATTCACTCCAAAGTTCCCGCTGGAGGGTTGATTTGAGGTAGTTGGCGTCTTTGTAAGACATGGCAGGGCAACACCTTTTTGGGGTTGTAGGCACCCGCCATATGAGAAGTGGCAGCGATTTTTACTGGATTGCGATTTAGGTGGAGGGGACACCTTCAGGGTTCGGCAGTTGCACCCCACAGCGGTCTCGTCTTCTTCCACCCCTGCGTCTGAAGAGACCTCCACAACTGTTCTGCGGCATCCTTCCTCAGATATCGACGCTCCTTGAGCAGCGGCGGACCTTCGGGCATCTGACGCCCTCGGTCGATAAAGACCTTCGGATCTTTCACCCAGGCGGAGTTGTCCCGGTGAAACCGCCAGACCCAATGGTCGCTGGCATCGATCAACCATCCCTCTTGCATCACGCCACCTCCGGGCACCAACCCATTTCCGCTTCCCTGCGGACCATCCAGTTGCGGCACCTCTTCGTCAGGTGCTCACCGTGAGGAACCTGACGACGCTGAAGACCGCAGGTCAGCAATGTATGGCAGTGCTGGTCGCAGACATAGGAGAAGTGCTGGCACGTCATGCAGACGCACGAGGACCTGGTCTGCCTCAGACCATCCACAAAGTCCCATTCCTCTTCCGACATCGAACCCTCCTTGTGAGTAGTTCATCTGTTCTACTCCTGGCTGGAGGGGTTTGGTCAAGAGAGAAATCGGAAGAAAATGCCCCTGGTGGCGCTGAGCGATGCGCACGAACAAGATGAGTGCGGGCAAAGTCCAGTCGTCGTGCGAACTTTCCGAGAAACACTCTTCCACTCACTGGACTCTGAGGGAGAGCAACCATTCGATGGAAAATCCGAGATGCTCTCGACCATTCGGAAACTCCTGCTTTAGAGAACGGACCTGCGAGTCAGAGAGTGACATTTCAGGATTCCCCCAACAAAGATATTTCCCCCAAGACACCCCCTTTTTTCCCGAATATTTCCCCCAACACTTTTTCGAGACACCCTGGTGTCTCATGGGACGAACCAGGACCTTTCAGGACTTATTCGGAACGGAGAGGGTGGGATTCGAACCCACGAGGGTGTTACCCCTACACGATTTCGAGTCGTGCGCAATCAACCGGACTCTGCCACCTCTCCACACGCCATCAGGCGTTCCAGAAGTTTAAAGGCCGACGAACCGGGAACCTGCTCCATGCTTCAGAAGCCGACGGCGCTGGGGTGCGGAAGGCTTGAACCCCAGCCATGTTCCAGCAATCATCTGCCGGGGTTCTGATCGCTGCCGATGCTGTAGTGCCCACAAGGCCTGAGGGCTTTGGAACAGCTGCCAGCGCTGATGCCCCACCCGCATCACAAGTGCTCCGGTGCAAGGCTGCAGACGCTGCACCGATAGGCCATCACTTCGAAGCACCTGGCCGATAGCGATGGGAGCTTGAACTTGCTGGGGAGCCCCAATGCGGTGGGCCAGCATCAGCACACTGCCGAGCAGAACAGAGAGGTGAAACCCCGATGCCGTCCGGGCATGGGACAAGCCGGCCATCCGGAACGCCGCTCGGATGTCTTCCGGGAGCTGCACCTGGGCGCTGCCCAGCACCAGAACGGCCAGAAAACCGCCCCGCCTTGGCCCGACGGCCTGTTGCAGCCGTTGAGCAACATCGCGCCGCAGATCAGCCAACGGCGTCCACGGACGCTGCAGCACTTCGATGCTCTCGACCCGCAGCTGACTCCAAGTGCCTTGGCGGGCCAGACGTTCTGCTGGTCCCGGCAACAGCGGGTGCACCGCTAGCAGCGGACGCCTCAGCACCCCCGCTGGATACGCCAGCCCTGCAGCAGGGGTGCAGTGCGACCAGGCAACTGCATCTCAGTTCGCCCCTCAACCCCGCGAGCCTCGATCCGATCCACCTCCAACAGACCGGAACAACCCGAGGGAAAACGGCGCACATCGACAAGCAAGCGACCGCTGATCGCCACGGCCGCCGGTGGCGTCTGGATCAGGTGAGATGGATCGGCTCGGCTCGGCGTCGGTGCCCCCACAACACCCCTCTAAGCACAAGTAGCGCAAGGAGACAGAGGGCAATGGCATCGACAGAACGACGTCGACGCAGAAACCATCAGGCCGCTGTCTCGAGAGTTCCCCCTTTCAAGAGCGGGAAACCAAGGGCCTCCCGTTCCGCCAGCCAGGCCTCGGCCACCTTGCGGGCCAGGTTGCGGATCCGACCGATGGTGGCGGTGCGCTCCGTCACAGAAATCACGCCACGGGCTTCCAGCAGGTTGAAGGTGTGGCTGCACTTCAGAACAAAATCCAAGGCCGGTGCGGGCAGCTGCTTCTCAATCAGATCTGCCGCTTCCGCTTCATAGATGGCGAACAACTGCTTGAGCCGCTCGGGATTGGAGGCCTCAAAGTTGAAGTGGCACTGCCCCTTTTCAAACGGCAGCCAGATCTCGCCGTAACTGCGCTCGCTGTTCCAGCTGAGGTCCCAGATGCTCTCCACATCTTGGAGATACATCGCCAGCCGCTCGAGGCCGTAGGTGATCTCAATGGAAACCGGCTTGCAATCGATGCCGCCGCATTGCTGGAAATAGGTGAACTGGGTCACCTCCATGCCGTCGAGCCACACTTCCCAGCCCACACCCCAGGCGCCGAGGGTTGGGGACTCCCAGTTGTCCTCGACGAAACGAATGTCGTGGTCAGCGGCCTTGATGCCCAACGCCTCCAGTGACGTCAGGTAGGTCTCCTGGATGCCATCTGGGGATGGCTTGATCAGCACCTGGTACTGGAAATAGTGCTGAGCCCGGTTGGGGTTGTCGCCATAACGGCCGTCGGTGGGGCGACGGCAGGGCTCGGGATAGGCCACGGCCCAGGGCTCAGGACCAATCGCTCGGAGCACCGTGTGGGGGCTCATGGTGCCGGCACCCTTCTCGGTGTCGTAGGGCTGCAGCAACAGACACCCCTGGTCCGCCCAGAACCGGTTGAGCGTGCTGATGATGTCCTGGAAGTGCATATGTCGGCCTGTTCTAGTGATGGTGCGGGTTTTGGAGGATTGAAGGTGTTGATACCTTGTTGACACCTGGGCGGAAAACCCAGTATTTCCGTGGTCTGTTGATACCTCTGTTGATACCCGCTGACCCGAAGCCGCCATTTTCCCAAATGGTGGTGGTATCAAGGGGGGTAACACCCTCAAATCCAACGACTTCTCCGCAAATCTGCTGCGGAGAGGGGGAATGCAAATCTCCCCTCTCAGTCCTTGAACTTCTCCAGCTCAGCCTTCAAGGCGGATAGCCCCTCTTCCAACTGCGAGTAGTTGTCTGGGTCTGCATCCCAGGCTTCGACCAACTTCTGCGCGGTTTGGATGAAGCCCTTCATCTCATCGCAAGCCTTCAGGAGATCCATGACGCGGAAGCGAGGGAGGGCAAAAACGTACTGCCATCACAAAGGACAGAAAAAGACCTCTGGGTGTCTCCCACTCCCAGAGGTCTGAACCCTCGTCTTCTCGACCCATTCACCTTCCTCCTGGTGTTCTCCCGTGAGGAGTGGGAGAACCGTCAGAACTGGTACGGCGTGCCGATCAAGGTTCGGTCGCCCGCAAGCAAGAAAAAGGAGCGCTCCCACCCGCTCCCCTCATGACGCATCCTTCCCCCCCCCCTTAACTCGGGATGAACAGATGTTCCCGCCGCAACAGATGCGCAGCCATCCGTAGAAGCGCCCATTGAGAAGGGGGGCAAGCTGTACCCCCCTAAAGGTCGTTGAGACCTGGTTACTGCTTCAGCGGTCTCTGACCTCATCCCAGTTCTATGTCAGATCAGAGCAGTGGGTCATGAGCGGAACTACCGCTTTCCGTATCCTGAAGGCACAAAAAAAGGAGCGGTATCCCTATCGCTCCTTCGGAAACTGAAAGTGCCGCTGGGCGGGACGACGCCCAGCGGTGACCACCCTCACCGATGAGGGGAGACTGCCGTGGGTGCCGTGAGCGTTTTCCAAGAAAAGACCCAGGAGTGTTTAACCTCCTGGGTTCCTCGCTCTCATGCGATACGACTGGTCTAACACCACCCAATAAGCATTTGTGCTTACGGGTTGCCGAACCACTGTGGCGTCCAGTGCTCGCACCTTAAGAAATGAGAGCGCCAGGCAGGAACTATGTACTGCCACACACGACAAATCCCATCAAAACCAGGTTCTCCCTGGAAGTTCTTGCAGTTGACGCACCTAGAAGGCATTCAAAGAGGATGACGATCTTCCAGCTGTCTAACCCCAGAGAAAGCATCGCGTCAGACGCTGCTTCAAGGTTCTTCAGCAGAAGCGCCCTAGTCAGGCATCTTCAGAGGTTTCCGACCCTGCCTCTAAAGAGGCCTACCCATGAAGAAGGGCGGGAGTTACCCGCCCCTTGGCACCTAACCCCGTCCTAATGAAGTGCGGTTCCGTAGGTGTCGTGTTCTCTTTCTAGGAATACAGGAAAGGCATGTCATCCGCAGAAAGACCTGCTCAGGGTTCGGCAGTTGCACCCCACAGCGGTCTCGTCTTCTTCCACCCCTTCGTCTAGAGAGACCTCCACAGATTTTGGCTCAAATCGGCACACATAATCCCCTGTAGTCAAATTTTCTAAGCAGATATTTTTTCAGAAAGTGGCTCGGAATATCACTCTTGCCAAGCACTTCCTCTGCTCCTTAAAAGGGCCTAACCATTAAGCACGAAGGGCTTATCATATCGATTCGAAGGATCAGATCCATAGGTAAAACTTCCTTTATCCTGATTTACTTGCGTTCCTTTTCTCAGCAGATACTCTTCCGTGAAATCAGAAAGGCGTTTATGTCTGGAGGATCAGGGTTCAACCCATCACCTGAACAACTCCAAGCAATTATCGACACTGGAATCTGGTGGAATCACAAGGTCCAAGAGCTCAGAGATGCTGAGCGGTTCGAGGATGCGTACGCTCTACTTCAAGAGTTTGATGTAATTACATCTCGATCACTGGAAGGCGGTCATTGAAAAGGCACCACCGGAAAGGGAGGTAGCAGTTATGGAGATACGCCAGAGAGGAGATGGATACGGAAAAATCGCATCAGCGATGGGGATGACAACATCGATGGTTCGTCGGATCATTTAGCAACAGGTGAAGGTGCCGTGCTGAGAGTTCTGCTGGGTATTGCCATTGGCGTCTTCATCTACGCCAACCCAGAGGCAAGACAGATCACTGCTGATCTACTCAGAGCAACAGGAGACGCTCTTTCCCCCGCCTTGGAGGAGAAGACGCTCGAAGATCGGATCAACGAAGTCTTGGTAGGCGACTAAGGGGATGGGAGGGCATCAGTTCCAAATCCAAGAACTGAATCCCTTTTTGGAATGGCACCTCCACGCGAGAGCAGCGTCATTAGAGGTCGCCTCTGAAGAAGCAAAGAGGATCGCCAAGAGGATCGGCAGGAAAACCCGAGTGCTGAGCGAAGACGGAGAAGTCCTAACTGAGGTGAATCCATGAGAATGCCGTGTTTGATGAGGGACGAATGAGGGCGTTACTCCTTCTGCTTCTATCAGCCATGCCTGCGAGTGCAGTCCCACTGCCCTTGGTTTGCGAAGTAACCAGTGAAGAGGTTCCCACCATTTCCATTCGCTTGAAAGAGCGAACTCCTACGGGACTTCGAGGGGTTCTGATCCAGGACAACAAACGACTTGGAATATTTATGTCCAGTAAACCCAAGCAATACCGCCAAACCACTTGGTCCTTCTTCACCCAGGACGCCGCTAATTCAGGAACTGCTCTCCTATTTGAGAACGACCTTGTATGGAACCCGCATAATCGAGTCCCCAAACCCCAGGACGCCAATCGAGTGATTTTTGTTGGGTTGGACAATGCGCTCCTTTTTTGGCGAACAGAGGAGTTCGCTCCAAATCGAAAACTCCTGAAAGCAGCGGCGGGGTTCTGGACCATCTCTGCGCAATGCCTGGGTGGTCGGATTGTGCGTGGTTAAAACCACTCCCAACCAGTTCGGTATCACTAGGGCACTCAATTCAGTATTTCTTCCATGAATCTTTGGGGAGCATTGCCAGAACAGTGATCTCAACGTCCGTAGGTTGCGCAAATACATGCCAAATCCCCTCATGTGCCCGCCTGACCTTTCCACTCTCAAGTGGAGCGATGACGGTGATTTGTCCCCTCACGACACCCTGAACCTGGTGGAGAGACTGACCAGAGCAGAACAGGAGTCAAAAAGGTCAGACGGAACGACTCTGAACACCAGTCCCTTGCCGCGGGATTCAGACTCCGCGGATATTCCCTGAAACCCGAGGGA
The DNA here is from genome assembly GCA_047285305.1 of Synechococcus sp. Taxonomy (GTDB): domain Bacteria; phylum Cyanobacteriota; class Cyanobacteriia; order PCC-6307; family Cyanobiaceae; genus Parasynechococcus. The sequence continues at coordinate 1,153,476 of JBJBDL010000003.1, read as the reverse complement.
CCAATGGACGCAGCGCAAACCGAAGAAACCATCCGCTCACTCCTAACAGACTTGAAACAGGACAAAGTGGAGTCGCTCCTGGTTCAGTGCGCTGACTGGGGAGTCAATATGCGGATGTTCCTGAACGGAGATGTCGTCGAACTGGATTTAATGAAAAACTACGAGGGATATGAAGTGACCTTTGTCGACGACAGAGACAAACAACCTACTCAGATCGACGAATTGACAGACATAATCCAACTCCTTCAGGTCTCTTAAGTTCAGAATTCTCTACTGTCGAACAACCTCTCATATCTTCTTGTTAAAAACGTTACTGTAGTTGCAGTGAATGAATTCTACAAACAGATCCTTCTAATTCAAACGCAGTTTCTTGACGAATTGATCCATCATTATTATCTAGAGACTATCTATATGTACTCATACTGACGTGCTTACCTTAAATCAACGACAAGATGGATGACTGAAGGCGATTCCAAACTAATTAAACCGCTCCTTACCGTTGATAATTTGTCGTTACCAGTGACTTTAATCGCTCAAATCACAGTCAGGGCTTAATTTCAAGACATTGAGCAGTTTCTGTCCTGCAAATGCACTGGGCCGGGGCTACTTAGGTTCCGATTCTGCCCAGTGGCCGGTCAGCCCTCCAAAGCCAGGCAACGGTGGAGGTGCGCGATGGCGTGATGGCGGTGCGGATTGTTGCCGCTGGGACCAATCATTCCGAGCCAGAAACTGCCATCCCCCTGAAAGACCAGGACGGGCTTTGCGCCCCCCTTGCCATGGCAATCCAGCAAGGACATACAGAGCTTTTCAGCGACCTCTGGACCCTTGGGGCGCTGGCGCAGGCGACGCAACAGTGGATCCACTTGTGAGAAGGAGACGAAACAGGCGCGGTCGGAGTCGGTGATCAGGATCAGACCATCCAGCCACTGCACTTCTTGAAGCAGCTCTTCGATGCGGGGCAGCAGCTTCGGCAGCGGAAACGCCAAACCGGAACCTCCCCCTTAACGTTGCCTTCGGCTTTCATACGTCAGAGACGGGGCGTGTCGCAAGCGACGCAAGTGAAGAGTCATGCCCTAAGGATCAAAACGCCCATCTGCCCGGCCACGAGCGAGCGGTGGTTCGCTTCGGCAAATCCCGCCTGCCGTGCCAGCCGCTCCTGTTCAGGGCCCACAGGAAAGCACTCCAGACTTTTCTCCAGGTATGCGTACTCCTCCCGTAAGCCCACAGAGGCGGCAGCTGGCACCACCAGGCGACGCAAATAGAAGCGCTGAAAGGCAGCCGCCGCACCGCTTTGGGGCAGACGGTTGAAATCCAGCACCCCAGCGCGCCCGTCGGGCTTCAACAGCCGGCGCAGTTCCTTCAGCCCCTGCAGGGGATCCGCCAGATTGCGCAATCCATAGGCCATCACCGCACCATCAGCGCAGGCAGTGGGCAAGCCGGTTTGCAGAGCATCCCCTTGCTGGAAGGTCACCGGCAACCAGGGCTGCTGGCGCTGGCGCTGGCGGGCGCGCTCAAGTGGAGCAGCGGCGGCATCCAGACCAGTCACCGCACCGGCGGGGCGAACACATCGCCCCAGTTCCAAGGCCAGGTCCCCCGTTCCGCAGCACAGATCCAGCCAATGCTCGCCAGCCACCGGCTTGAGGGCGCGCACCAACTGACGTTTCCACTGGCGATGCAACCCGAAACTGAGCACATCGTTGAGGCGGTCGTAGCGGGGAGCGACAGCGTCAAACAGCTGTTCCACCGCCGCGGGATCACCAGGCTTCATGGACGGATCGTCAGACCACGGGAAAGCAGATCTTGCTTGATTTGTTCCACGGTGAGAACACCGTCGTGCAGCAATGAGGCCAGCAAAGCTGCGGAAGCATGGCCTCCCTCAGGGCCCACGTTCAACGCCTCAGCGATGTGATCCAGGCAGCCCGCACCACCGGAGGCGATCACCGGGATGGGGACCGCATCGGCCACGGTCCGGGTCAGGGCGAGATCGTAACCAGCCTGGGTGCCATCACCATCCATGGAGGTGAGCAAGATCTCTCCAGCCCCGAGACCAGCCACCCGCTGGGCCCACTCCACAACATCGAGGCCAGTGTTCTCTCGGCCTCCCTTCACATACACATCCCAGCCGCCGGCATCGCGCCGCCGAGCATCAATAGCCACGACGATGCACTGGCAGCCAAACTGATCGGCCCCCTCTCGCACCAGCTCGGGTCGCCGCACCGCCGAGGAGTTGAGACTCACCTTGTCTGCACCGGCCCGCAACAACTCGGTGATTCCCTCGACGGTGCTGATGCCACCGCCAACCGTGAAAGGGATCGTGACCGATTCAGCTGTGCGACGCACCATGTCGACCAGGGTGCCCCGCCCCTCATGGCTGGCTGCGATGTCAAGGAAAACGAGTTCATCCGCCCCTGAACGGCTGTAACGGCAAGCCAGCTCCACTGGATCGCCGGCATCGCGCAGGCCAACGAAATTGACACCTTTCACCACCCGTCCCCGGGCGACATCCAGACAGGGAATCAGACGCAGAGCAACCATCGATTCGGCGCAAAAGCGACTGTTAGGGTTGCGCCACTCTCCAAGCCTCGCAGGCCATGTCCCAGGCTGACGCCATTTCGATCGGCTCCAAGGTTCGCGTAACCCGCGTGCGTGATCGCATTCCCCAGGCCATGGTTGACCTTCTGAAGAAGGACGCCAACGGCACGGTGAAGGATTTCCGCACAGTCGACGGCAAGGGAATCGGCGTGGTTGTTGAGCTCAGCGATGGCTCCACAAGCTGGTTCTTCGAAGACGAAATCGCCACCGCCTGAGGACTTTCTCTGTGAGCGACGCGCGTCAGCTGCTTGGGATGAAGGGTGCCTCAGGCACCACCAACATCTGGAAGCTGCGGCTGCAGCTGATGAAACCGGTCACATGGATCCCATTGATCTGGGGGGTTATCTGTGGTGCCGCGGCCAGCGGCAACTATGAGTGGCGTGTGGACCACTTGCTATGCGCCTTCGCCTGCATGTTGATGAGCGGTCCTCTGCTGGCGGGCTTCACCCAGACCATCAACGACTACTACGACCGCGAGATCGACGCGATCAATGAGCCGTATCGTCCGATCCCGTCGGGAGCGATTCCCCTCGGTCAGGTGAAGCTCCAGATCTGGGTGCTGCTGCTCGCCGGTTTAGGCGTGTCCTACGGACTCGACCTGTGGGCGGGCCACAGCACTCCTGTGGTCTTTCTGCTGGCGTTGGGAGGCTCGTTTGTGAGCTACATCTATTCAGCACCGCCGCTGAAGCTCAAGCAGAACGGGTGGCTGGGGAATTACGCCCTCGGCGCCAGCTACATCGCCCTGCCCTGGTGGGCTGGACAGGCCCTCTTCGGGCAGCTGACCTGGGGCACAGCATTGCTCACCCTGGCCTACAGCCTTGCGGGTCTTGGCATCGCTGTTGTCAACGACTTCAAGAGCGTTGAGGGCGACCGTGAACTCGGACTTCAGTCTTTGCCGGTGGTGTTCGGCATTGAACGAGCCAGTTGGATCAGCGCCGCAATGATCGATGTTTTTCAGCTAGCGATGGTTGCCGTCTTGATCGGGATCGGCCAGCATTTTGCAGCGGTTCTGCTTGTTCTCTTGATCGTCCCCCAGATCACCTTCCAGGACATCTGGTTGCTGAGAGACCCCGTTGCCTTTGACGTGAAATATCAGGCCAGTGCCCAGCCCTTCCTGGTGCTCGGCATGTTGGTGACCGCTCTGGCCGTGGGCCATAGCCCCTTGACCCAGGTGATGTGAACCGTTCCCGCCTGCGCTGGGCACTGATCGCTGGCACAGCAGCTGCAGTGGGCGTGGGCGCATCTCTAAGCATGCGCGCCCTGACGGAACTGATGGATGCCACGCTGCCGGATGCCCGCGGAATTGCCAGTTTCAATCGGCCAGGAACTATCACCCTGCTCTCCACCAACGGCAAGGTGATCCAGAAGCTTGGGCCAGCGACGCGAGAAAAGGTCAAACCCGGTGCGATGCCGCAAAGTGTGGCTGAGGCTTTCATTGCCGCCGAAGACCGTCGCTTTTATCAACACGACGGTGTGGATGGCTGGGGCATCGCCAGGGCCATCGTCACCAATGTCCGCCAAGGTGCGGTTCGGGAAGGGGCAAGCACAATCACCCAGCAGCTGGCTCGAACCGTCTTTTTGAGCCAAGACCGAACGATCACTCGCAAACTCAAGGAAGCGGCTCTGGCCATGAAGCTAGAGCGCCAGCTGAGCAAGCAGCAGATCCTCGAGCAGTACCTCAACTACGTCTACCTGGGGTCCGGCGCCTATGGCGTTGCAGATGCGGCCTGGATCTACTTCTCCAAAACCCCGGAGCAGCTCACGGTTCCTGAAGCAGCCATGATCGCTGGGCTACCGCCAGCTCCATCGATTTATTCACCCCTGGTGAATCCAGATCTGGCCGAAGAGCGGCGCTCGATCGTTCTGGATCGCATGGCCCAGGCCGGATTCATCTCCGCCAGCGAGGCAGAGCGCGGTCGCAACAGCCCCCTCGGACTGAAGCCTGCAACACCCAAGTACTTCAACAGTTCAGCGCCTTACTTCACCACCTGGATTGCCCAGGAGCTGCCCAAATTATTGACGGCAGAACAACTGGAAGTGGGCGGGATCAAGGTGCGCACCAGCCTGAATCTCGACTGGCAAAAGAAAGCTCAGCAAGTGATTCGAGCCAATGCCCCCTTCGACACCGAAGGCGCGATGGTTTCGATCGATCCTGGCAACGGACTGGTGCGGGTGATGGTGGGCGGCAAGGATTTCTCCAAGAGCCAGTTCAACCGCACCATCCTGGCGCTGCGCTCTCCGGGCTCCACCTTCAAGCTGTTTCCCTACGCCGCGGCCATTGATCGGGGCATGAAGCCCGAAACCAAAGTGTTTGATGCCAAGCGGTGCTGGAACGGCTACTGCCCCAAAAACTTTGGCAACAAGTACTACGGCAATATCTCCTTGGCTGATGCTCTGAAGAACTCACTCAACACGGTGGCGGTTCAACTGCAGGAGATCGTTGGGTTTGATGCCGTCATTGAGATTGCCAATAACTTCAACATCGGCACCAATCGACCTCTCGGCAAGTATTACCCCATGGCCATCGGGGCCTATGAGCAAACCATCCTCGACATGACCGCCGCCTATGCCGGCATGGCCAACCGCGGTGTGTTCTTTACACCCAGCCCCTTTGAGGCAATCCGTGGACCGAAGAATGAGCTGCTTTGGAGCCGGCAGCTGAGCGACAACCCAGGCAAGCGGGCGATTGATAGTGATGTAGCAGACACCATGAACTGGATGCTGCAGCGGGTGGTGACCGGCGGCACCGGCATCGCCGCCAAACTCGATGATCGACAGGTGGCCGGCAAAACGGGAACGTCAGAGAACACCCGTGATCTTTGGTTCATCGGCTCGATTCCTCAGCTCACAACGGGCGTCTGGTTTGGATACGACGACGACCGCGCCACCAAGAGCACCAGCGGCGAGGCGGCTTGGGCTTGGAAGCAGTTCATGCTCCAGATCAAGGACGAGATCCTCGTCCGCAACTTCCCCGACAAACCCAAGCTGAAACGCAGAGTGCGTTTGGCTGTCGACCCGAAAACGATCGCCAAGCCACCCAAGACCAAGCCCATCAACTTGCCTGATGCAAGTCAACCGACAGTTGAGTCCGACCTGCCCGGTCTCACGCCCTTGGCGCCTCCACCTCGACAGACCCCTTATCTATGGAGAGACAGCTCGCCAGGCAACAACGTTGATCGCCAAGGGCGTCGCTGGAACCGGGATTGATCCAAGGCCCTAAGCCCGCTGCAGCACAGCCGAGTAAAACCCATCCCCCCCGTTGGCTTGATCCGGCCAGAGCTGGCTCTCCTGCTCCACGCGAAGCGCTGGATGGCGCTTCAACAACGCCTGGATCTGTTTCTGATTTTCATCGGGATGAATGGTGCACGTTGCGTACACCAACACTCCCTGGGGAGCCAACAACGGCAAAAGCCCATCCAGCAGAGCCTGTTGTTGGGGCAAAAGACCACGAATGGATTGGGGCGTCACGCGCCAACGGGCGTCGGGGTGACGGGCCAGGGTTCCTAGCCCCGAGCAGGGGGCGTCGATCAAAATCCGCTGGAAGGATGCACGCCATTGGGGACGCTGCTCCAAAAGATTGGCGGCATCCGCAGCCAGGGCATTGATGGAGGAGAGGCCAAGCCGGGCAGCATTGGCCGCAACACGCTTGAGCCGTCCGGCTGAACGGTCCACAGCCCAGATCTCCGCATGATCTCCCACCAACTCGGCCAAATGGGTGGCTTTCCCCCCCGGAGCCGCGCAGGCATCCAGGATGCGATCTCCCGGATTGGGATCGAGCAGAGGCGCAATCCATTGCGCCGAACAATCCTGCACACACCAATGGCCCTCGGCATAGCCAGGCCAGTGGCGCAGATCGCCGCTGTGGCCTGAGATGCGTAAGCCGTCGGGACAACCAACGATGGGCTCACTGCTGATGCCACCCGCAGCCAGATCCTGCTGCACCTGCGCAGGGCTCGATCGCAACCGATTCACCCGCAAATCCAGATCCGGCACACGGTTGCAGGCGCTTGCCACCGCCGCGGCCCCCTCCACCCCGCGCCACTCGATCAACAACTGGGTGAACCAATCCGGCAGGGAATGGGTCTGGGCAAGCTGAGCGGCCAGATCGTTGGGCCGTTGCAGGGTTTCGCCGGCCTCCCGTGCCCGCAGCGCCGCACGGAGCACCCCATTCACCACAGGGGCCAGCCGGGCCAATCCCTTGCTGGTTTTGGCCAACTCCACGGCGGTGTTCACCGCTGCTGACTCTGGAATCCGCTCCATCAACAGCAGTTGATAGAGCCCCACATGCAACAGCCAGCGCAGCTTGGGCGGTTGTTTAAACGCCGGCACCTTGCCCAACCGATCCAGCCAGGCATCGAGAGTGCGCCGTTGGCGGATCGCGCCATAGGCCAGCTCGGTCACCAATCCCCGATCCGAAGGCTTGAGGTCCCGCTCTCGCAGCACCCGCTCCAGGGCCACATCGGCATAGGCCCCAGCCGCAACCGCCTGCAATACATCCCAGGCGAGACGGCGCGGCAGCAGTCCAATCGGAGCCGAATCAGACAAGAGCAGCACGCATCAAACCCCAGCATGGGCGTCCGGGTGCCAGAGGAACTGACGCAGCGGCAAGCGTCCTTCCGCATCCACCGGAATGCCCTCAGCCAGCAGCAGGTCACGCTGGATCCAGTCACTGCCCTCACGGCTGAGGCTCATCGAAATCCGGCCTTTAGCGTTCACCACGCGGTGCCAGGGAACGCTGGACGGGAGCTTTAGACGCCGCAAGGCCCAACCCACCTGACGCGCACAACCAAAGGCACCGACCAAATCAGCGATCTGGCCATAGGTCGCCAAGCGACCGTGGGGGATGCGGGCCACCTGGCCCCAGACACGCTGATCAAACATGCCGCCGGAGACGTACGGTTCAACGGAGGGATCCTTGGGCGGGATCTGGATGGCGACGGAAGCGCTGACTTCTCGATTGTCGTTCCAGACCCCAAAGCATGGAAGGCCCCCACCTGTTGCTCTCACCCGATTGACCGCCCATGCCCCTGCTGCCGCGACGGTTTGAGCGGCTGAAATCCGTGCTCAACCACCGCATGGCGGATCTCACGGTGCTGCTCGAACACGTGGAGAAACCCCACAACCTTTCCGCCATCCTGCGCAGCTGTGATGCCGTCGGGGCGCTGGAAGCCCACGCGGTGAGTTTTGACGGGCGGCCACGCACTTTCAACAGCACGGCCCAGGGCAGCCAGAAATGGGTGCCTCTGCACGACCATCCCGACACCGAAACAGCCATCCGCCATCTCAAAGCGAAAGGGTTCCGGCTCTACGGCACCCATCTCGGAGTGGATGCCAAGGACTACCGGGAGTGCGACTTCACCGGGCCCACCGCCTTCGTGCTCGGGGCCGAGAAATGGGGGCTGACCGATCAGGCCCGGGACCTGATGGATGAAGCGCTGTTCATCCCGATGCGTGGCATGGTGCAGTCCCTGAACGTGTCGGTCGCCACCGCAACCCTGCTGTTTGAGGCGCTGCGCCAACGCCAGGTGGCCGGACTGGCTCCAACCCAGGGAGAAGGCCTGAAGCCAGAGCAGTACCAGCAGTTGCTGTTTGAGTGGTCCTACCCCGAGGTGGCCCGCTGGTGCCGGGAACAGGAACGGCCTTACCTCGCCTTGAGTGAGGAGGGAGAGCTGATGGAGGAGTTGCCGCGAACTGTGAAGCTGCGCTGCTGATCCAAGGGAAGACTTGTATCTCCGTGAACCCTGGGCCATAACCAAAGCAGCGGATTGTCAGCAATGGACAACAAACAGCTGCACCAGTACGCAGTCACCTACCACTGCGGCAACGAATGGGGCGAAGAAATGCTCCAGTCCGACAATCTCAGCCATGCCGTGGAAGCGGCCCACGCCATCTTCCCCAGCTCCTGCCGGATTTCGATCCGTGAGGTGAAAGCACCGAAACCAGCCTGAGATCAGCGCGGTCGCCGCGGCACTCCAGGCAACTGAACCGCGGCGATCAACACCGCCGTTTCCAGCAGCAGATTGCGGCTGGCCAGCACCACCACCAACGTCAAGGTGGTGGCAAGGATCCCCTCGAGCAATGCGATCACGTCATCGGTGCTGTCGCAGCTCTTTTTCCAGAGCAACGCGGCCATGCTCAGCAACAGCAAGCTGATCCACCAGGCCATCACACCCGTGCCGATGGGATCAGTCTGACGCGGGCCGGGCTTCTGCGCCGCTCACCCAGGCCTCAATGCCTTCACCAAGGAAGGACAGCCCCAGCACCAGCACAAACATCGCCAGGCCGGGGAACAGCGCAGTCCACCACACCCCTGTGGGCACTGCTGCAAGGGCCAAGTTGAGATCACCACCCCATTCAGGCACGGTCTCCGGCAGACCCAGGCCGAGAAATCCCAATCCACCCAGCACCAGCACCGCATCGGCGGCATTGAGGGTGAGCAGCACCGGCACGGAGGTGATCACGTTGCGGAACAGGTAGCGCCGCAGGATCCAGAGCGGCCCCGCCCCGAGGCTCTGGGCGGCCTCCACAAACAGCTCGCTCTTAACCTGGGCGGTTTGATTGCGCACCACGCGGAAATACTGCGGCACGTACACCACACAAAGGGCGGCGGCGGCATTGGGAATGCCCTTGCCCAGCAGAAAGGCCAACACCACCGAAAGCAACAACACCGGCAGCGTGTAGAGCGTGTCCATCAGCAGCACCATCAGGCGATCGACAGCACCGCCGAAATAACCACTCACCATGCCCAGGGGCACACCCACCAGCAGGGCCACACCCACCGCCAGCAACACCACCTGAAGCGCCACTCCACTGCCGGCCATGGTGCGCACACACACATCCCGGCCGAGCCGGTCAGTACCGCACCAATGGGTCCAGCTGGGAGAGGAATAGATCGGGTTCTCCAGGCCAGCATTGGCGTCAGGAAGGACGCCAGCACTCACCAACAACGGTGTGATCAAGGCCACCAGCAGGTAAATCCCCACAATCACCAGGCCCCAGCGGGCCATGCGAGTGGAGAGGCTGCGGGTCACGGGCAGGTTGGCTTCAGGCAGATGCATTGTCTCCCGAACCGCGGAAGAATGAAGCCATGGCGTCCCATTAGCGCTGGCGACAACGGCTGCTGGGCAGCCTGCAAGGCCAGCTGCAGCTGGCCACATATCTGGTGGTCTTCCTCGGCTTCACCGGGGCCTCATCGGTGGGCCTGTTAAGCGGTCAGCGCAATCTGCTGGCCAACGACCAGCAGTTGGCCAGCCAAGCATCGCGCTCCGCGACGAAGCCATCCGTGGCCGGCAAAACGACCCAGCGCGGCTTGAACAGGGGTTGCTGTTCCACTCCAGTGCCAACAACAGTCTCTGGATCGAAGACAAGACCGGAACGCTGCTGCGGCCCCGCAGCCACCGATCCCTTTCGCACGCCGCCATCCAAACCGCCATGGCCACCAACCCCGGCCGTGAGCCGGATTTACAGCGCACGGTTGATTTCGGCACTGCGTTACGAGAAATCGAAGTAACCCCGGACGATTGGAACCCTCGTTAGCAATACAAATCTGATTCAGGTCGACTACAGCACCAGTAGCCACTCATCTCTGAAGACAGAAGTAAGCACCACACCTGCGATCCCAGCCCAAGGCTGGTGCCCGACTTAGGGAATTCAGTTCCCCCCTCCATCATTGAGCTTGAGTACAGCCATGAAGGCCTCCTGCGGCACATCAACCTTGCCCATCGCCTTCATCCGCTTCTTGCCCTTGGCCTGCTTCTTCAGCAGTTTCTTCTTCCGAGAAATGTCACCGCCATAGCACTTAGCGAGCACATCCTTGCGGATGGCGCTGATGCTGGTGGAGGCAATGATCCGGCTACCGATGGAGGCCTGAATCGGAATCTTGAACTGCTGGCGGGGAATCAGTTCCTTGAGTTTTTCCACCAAGGCTTTGCCCACGTTGTAGGCCTTGTCTTGGTGAACGATCGTGGTGAGGGCATCGGCCCGCTCACCGTTGATCAACACATCCAGCCGCACCAGCTGGTTCTTGCGATAGCCGATCAGGCTGTATTCCATCGAGGCATAGCCCTGGGTGCGCGTCTTCATCTGATCGAAGAAGTCGGTCACCACCTCCGCCAGCGGTAATTCGTAGATCAACGTCACCCGGTCAGTGGTGATGTATTTCATGTCGACGTAATCGCCGCGCCGCTCCTGGCACAGCCCCATCAAGGCGCCGTTGTAGTCGTTCGGCGCATAGATCTCCATGCGCACGTAGGGCTCTTCGATCGACTCGCGCTTCTGCGGATCGGGAAGTGTGGCGGGGTTATCCACCATCACCTCTGAGCCATCGATCATGTTCACCTTGTAGATCACCGATGGCGCGGTGACGATCAGATCAAGGTCGTACTCACGCTCGAGCCGCTCCTGCACGATCTCCATGTGCAGCAGGCCGAGGAAGCCGCAGCGGAAGCCGAAGCCCATTGCGCTGCTGGTTTCCGGCTCGTACTTCAACGCCGCATCCGAAAGCTGCAGCTTGTCGAGGGCATCGCGCAGATCCGGGTACTGGTCAGCCTCGGTGGGGAACAAGCCGCAGAACACCATCGGCTTTGCCTCGGTGTAACCGGGCAAAGGCTCATCCGCGGGTGCATTCACCAAGGTGATCGTGTCGCCCACACGGGCATCCGCCACGGCCTTGATCGAGGCCGCCAGATAGCCCACCTCACCGGCGTGGAGCTCATCAACCTTCTTCTGATCCGGCGCCATGATCCCGATCTCATCGAGCTCATAGGTCTTGTTGCTGGCCATCAACAGCACTTTGTCTTTGCAGTTAATCCGGCCACTCATCACCCGGAAGTAGACGATCACACCCCGGTAGGGGTCGTAATAGGAATCGAAGATCAGCGCCTTTGTGGGCTCGTCCACCGCATCCTTCGGCGGGGGAACCCGGTCCACCACCGCCTGCAGGATCTCGGGCACACCCATACCAGTCTTGGCCGAGCAGGGGATGGCGTTGCTGCAATCGAGGCCGATGATCGCCTCCACTTCCTCTTTGATCCGATCCGGATCCGCACCGGGGAGATCGATCTTGTTGAGTACCGGGATGATCTCGAGATCGTTGTCCAGCGCCAGATACACGTTGGCCAGCGTCTGGGCTTCCACGCCCTGGCTGGCATCCACCACCAGCAGCGCCCCTTCACAGGCCTGAAGGCTGCGGCTCACCTCATAGGAAAAGTCGACATGGCCAGGGGTGTCGATCAGGTTGAGGACGTACTCATCCCCATCAGCCGCGGCGTAGTTCATCCGGGCGGCCTGAAGCTTGATCGTGATCCCCCGCTCCCGCTCAAGATCCATGTTGTCCAGGAACTGTTCCTGCATGTCCCTATTGGCTACGGTGCCCGTGTCCTGCAGCAAGCGGTCGGCAAGGGTTGACTTGCCGTGGTCAATGTGGGCAATGATGCAGAAGTTGCGAATCCGTGAGACGGGGGCGTCGGTCATGCAGCGGCGGAATCCCGTCTCGGGTCCAGAAAGCGTCGTCGTCACAATCCTAAGGAGCGGCACCAGTGCTCATGAGCAATCCCTGGACCCTGCTGCTGTTGGCGATCAGCGCTGAAATAATCGGAACCTCCTGCCTGAGGTTGTCGGAAGGCATGACCCGACCGCTGCCCACCCTGCTGGTGTTCAGCGCCTATGCCCTTGCGATGGCCCTGCTCTCCAAGGTGGTACTGAGCATCCCTCTAGGGATCACCTATGCCCTGTGGAGCGGCATCGGCACCGTGGTAATAGTGCTGGTAGGGCGTTTTGCCTACAGCCAAATGCTGCAGCCCGCCCAGTTGATCGGGATCGGCCTGATCACCGCCGGTGTGGTGCTGGTGAATCTGGGGGAATGAGCCTCATGGGGTGAGCCCCAGCAAGGCATCGCTGCGCTCCCGCATCCGCTGCAGCACCTGCGGATCCTGCTGAGGATCTTCTTGGATGCTGGGCAACAGCGCTTGCAGACGCTGCTGCCAGGCCTCGCTATCGAGCCGTTGCTTGAAGCAGCGCTGCAGCACCTCCAACATGATCGTCACAGCTGTGCTCGCTCCCGGGGAGGCCCCCAGCAGCGCCGCCAGGGAGCCATCACCGGAGGCCACTACCTCGGTTCCCAGCTGCAGCCGTCCACCCTGCTTGCTGCGTTTGATGATCTGAACCCGCTGGCCCGCCACCGAGAGGGTCCAGTCTTCAGCGCGGGCGGTGGGCATGAACTGCTGCAGCGCCTCATGCCGCTCTGCTGGGCTCTGGCGCAGCTGATTGATCAAATACTGCACCAATTCAAAATTAGTGGCCCCCACCTGAAGCATGGGCAGCAAATTGGTGGCCCTCACGGAAGCGGGAAGGTCCAACAGGGAACCCCGCTTGAGGAACTTGCTGCTGAAGCCGGCAAAGGGGCCGAACAGCAGCGACCGCGTGCCATCGATCCAGCGGGTGTCGAGGTGGGGCACCGACATCGGCGGGGCCCCCACCGCCGCCTTGCCATAGACCTTGGCCCGCTGGCGTTCGGCCAGCTGAGCATCACCGCAAACCAACCAGAGGCCACTCACCGGAAAGCCCGCAAAATCAGCCGCCTCCGGAATCCCCGATCGTTGCAGCAGCGGTAGAGCACCACCCCCGGCACCAAGGAAGACAAAGGGGGCACGCACTTCTTTTTTCCCGGAGGGCCCGTTAAGCACCACTCGCCAGTCGGCCTCGGTCATGTCGCTGCGACGCAGGCGTTTTAGGTCTTGAACCTGGGTGCCGTACTCCACGCTGAGCGCTCCGCTCTTCTGCAAGGGCATCAGATAGGCCCGGGTGAGGGTGCCGAAATCCACGTCGGTTCCCCGATCAATACGGGTGGCCGCCACCGGCTGCTTGAGATCGCGGCCCGCCATCACCAGGGGCATCCATTCGGTGAGCTCGCCCTGGTCTTCGCTCCAGCGCATCCGTGCAAAGGCCGGTAGGTCTTTCAGTTGGCTGAAGCGCTGACGCAGAAAGGCGATGTTCTCCGGCGTCCACACGGCGCTGATGTGAGCCGCCTGGTGGAGGAAGCTGCTGGTGTCGAGATCGCCCCGCTCCTGCAGCGAGCTCCAGAACTCCAGGCTGCGTTCAAACGAGGCATTGATCGCCACAGCTTTGGCCGTCGCGACGGTGCCATCCGCCTGCATCGGGGAGTAGTTCAGCTCGCAGTTGGCGGCATGGCCGGTGCCGGCATTGTTGACCGCTGCGGTGCTCTCCAGAGCAGGCGCTTCAAGGCGCTCCGCCAGAAGAATTCGCAACTGCGGGTCGAGTTCATGCAACAGCGCCGCCAGAGTGGCACTCATGATTCCAGCGCCCACCAGCACGGCGTCGTATCGGGCCTCTGGGTTGAACGAACCGTCGTGCTGCACCGGAGCTGGAGGGTTAACCGCTCTCGTCACCCTATGGGGCCACTCCGTAACCTTGAAACCTTGATGTTCGGTTCATCCCGATGAGCACTGAAACCATGGCCCTCACGCTTGAGAACGTGGAGAAGGTGCTCGATGAGCTGCGCCCCTTCCTGATGGCCGACGGCGGCAATGTTGAAGTGGTGGAACTGGACGGCCCGATCGTGAAGGTGAGACTGCAGGGAGCCTGCGGCAGCTGCCCCAGCAGCACGATGACCTTGAAGATGGGCATCGAACGCAAGATGCGCGAGTCGATCCCCGAAGTGAGTGAAGTGGTGCAGGTGCTCTGAAGCGCCTCTTCGTCTACGGATCACTAAAAAGCAACGGCAGCGCCCATCACTTGCTGAAGGGCGCCAAACGAGACCACGACGGCATCGTTGACGGCTTCATCGAGATGCAGCACCGGGGCTATCCGATGCTGCATCGGGGCAATGGGGCCATTTCAGGAGAGGTGTACTTAGTACCCGAGCGTTGTTTGTCGGCCTTGGATGATTGGGAGGAGGTGCCTGATGTGTATCAACGCAGCAGCGCGACCCTCAGGGATGGCCGCAGCGTGTGGCTCTATGAGGCAACTCCAAGAATTAATTAATCGAAGAAAGTGAAATCCACAAAGCTAAATTTTTCGCACAGCACATTTACAGAAAATAAAACAATGATGCCTTAGACCATTGGCAGACCAAGTGAGGTGGGCCGATGCAGGCAGCACCCAAGCCGATCAACGAAGCAGCCAGGCTGAGATCACTCAGTGAATATCGGATCCTGGGAACCAAGCCCGAAAAGGCCTTTGACAACATCACCCGGATGGCGTCAGAGATCTGCCAATCTCCGATTGCCCTGATCTCCTTGGTGGACGAGAAGCGTCAGTGGTTCAAATCGAAGGTGGGGCTTGAGGCCCGCGAAACCGCCCGGGATATCTCCTTCTGTGCCCATACGATCCTCGATTCCAAACCTCTAGTGGTTGAGGACGCGCTGTTTGATGAGAAATTCCGCGACAACCCCCTCGTTCAGGAAGACCCCCACATCCGGCTTTATGCGGGCTTCCCCCTGAAAACAGACATCAACCACCGCATTGGAACACTCTGCGTGATTGATCGCATTCCCAAATCACTCACCAATTCGCAATACAAGGTGATGGAAGGCCTGGCAGAACAGGCCACCACTCTTTTAGAACTCAGACGCCGATCCCTGGCCCTGATGGATGAATTCTGTCAGATGCATCACGCTAAAGGCTTAATCACCACCTGCAGTTACTGCAAATCAATCCGTGACAGCGAAGGGTTCTGGCAGCCGATCGAACGATTCCTGATGCAGCACAGCACGCTGAATTTCAGCCATGGCATCTGTCCCGAATGCATGAACGATCACTTTCCCGATGTGCAAAGCAGTCGTTCGGAGTCGTAGACAACCAGCATTGAGGCAATGGGAACTAGGCAATTGGATCAGCCACATCAAGCACACTTGACATCACCGGAAAATAATTGGTAGTTCCAGTAATGCGTCATGCGAATTGCAGATTTTCTGTATCGCAAGCTCGGGCTGAATATCTTCAAGGCCGCACCACACCTGAAAGCACATACGCCTGAGATTCCAGCCACCGCCGAGGTTGAGCCGGAACCTCTGGAGCCGCCAACCCCGATCAACACATCAACCACCGATGTGATTCACATCGGTCCACGGGGGGGTCGGTACAAGGTGGATGCCAATGGCCGCAAGGTGTACCTCAAGGCCAGCTGAAGTCGCCCAAACCCACAGATTGGACGACAAGCTGAGTTGAAATACTGATCAATTTGGTTCGGTAGCAAATACAACCACCATCCATTCAGCCTGCACGACAAGGTTGAATCAGATCGGGAGATCGAGGTGAACGCTGGTCCAGCTTGCCCTATCCGCTTTGGCACCGGGAACAATCAAAAGGAATCGCTCGCCGATCAATGCCTGACAGCAGCGGAAATCGAATGGCGTCGTTGGTCGGGCTGGCAGATGGAACGAACAGCTGCAAAACAGTTCAGAAAAAGGTGGGCCTGAGTCGTTGGCCAAGAAGCGAAGATCCCAAAGAGCGACGAAGCCACTTCCAACGTGGTGACACCGATCCTTTGGCTCACGCCATTGACGTGACCATGCGCGACCTCTGCCCTGCCCTGCAGGAAAAGACGTACTTCAACTAGGACGCACTTCTCCTTGAAACAGCTCAGACCGATTGCAGCGCAGTAGTTTTCAAAAAAGAGAGCAGAAAGCTTTAGCCACACCTTCAGCCACGGAATTTGGTCGACAAAGTCAGCCGGCGACACCCAGGGCAATACGCAAAAAGTAACAAGCAATACATAATTTGAAAAAGAATGTAACCGTGCGAACACGTTCTCTCGGTTACAAATAGGTCGCCATTGGCTCTTCTGTCATGTTCGAAAAGCTTGTTGTTCTTCAGCTTGGCGCTCTTCTCTTCGCCAACACTCATGATCACGGCACGGAATGGGTGAAGTGGGGAGGCATCGTGGTTTCTATTGCGACGGTTGTTGTGGGGGTAGCCACTGGAGGCTGATCAACAATTGATCGACCAATCCTGAACAAGCGAGCTAGGCCGTCTCTTCCACCTGGGAGGGGCGGCCCTCCTCTATGGCCCTTGTGCAGCAGGCAGCAGGCACTGCAATCGAAGCTGGGTTGGCTTGGAGGAATGCTGGTACAGCGGACTGAGCCACTGCCCAGTCCTGCGAAATTTCAAAAACAGGAGGGGCATGGGGGGCTTCCAGGTCCATGCCAGTACGTAGACGGGCCTCAGAAATTTCTACTGGAGTTTGGGAGGGGTGGCGAGACGATTGAGGCGTCGTCAACTGGGTAAACGCTGATCTCGTGACTCACATCTGCCCAAGGGTCTAAACCGCTGGCATCATTTTCACAACGGTTTGGACACATGTCACTCCGGAAGAACTTTGACTCTTTCACACCCCAGGACAAGGTGCGAGATGCAGAGGAGGCGTACGTGCAGGCCGTCTACAGGCTGAGGTATGCAGAAGAGGCATATGAGCAGAACGTGAGTGACCTGAAGCGGGAGATGGATTTCCTATTCCGGAAGGTTGGGCATTACCGGCACTGCATCTATGCAGGTAAACCATTGGAAGAGTATCTGGAATATTCCCGAGCTTCTGCTGATAGGCGTTGCCCCAAGCCTGCTTGGGTCTGATTTGAACGCTGGCCACGTATCAAATGACGTAACCCGGGCCTGATAACGCCGTTAACTTCATCGATATGAAACCTCCTATCTCCTACATCTTTGGCAGCGTGATCGTCGCGATCATGTTCTTGGCTGTTTTTATTGGAGGCGCCAACGCTGGTGACTGCACTCGCGGCCAGTCAGCTGAAGCATTTGCTGCAAAAGGCCACCACTGAGACTGAACCTGCCGAGGGTCTGAATTGCTACTGTTGACATCCTTGGCTCCGGCCTTAATAGGCCAATGAGAAGGCGACACTGGATTCCCTCGGCTCTGCTTGTTGTCGCGAGTGGCCTAGGGTTTCGGGCTTACTACAGCCATGCAGACTCGTTCCTCTCAACAAAGTCGGCTAGAGATGATGCTGTTTTTTCTGCTCTAACCGACAAGCAGGGCAAAGCCCACTTTGATTTCAAGAGTGCAGGGATCATCTCTGACTTCAAGAGGTGCGACTGGACTCGTGTCCAACTCAACAAGGCAGAACCGGGGATAGGAGACAAACATTTCAAATGCGAAGAGCTCAAGTCTTATGTGGAGCCTGCTGAAAGGTTGAAGGCCGCTTCGCGTCAAGACTTAGTTCGAAACTGTGAGCAGGCAATCAAAGCGGCTCTCTGGGATCCAGGGAGTTATGTCTTCGTAGCTCATCTCTATCTCGCCAACGAAATCAACGGTGTCGATGTTCGTGTGACCTACTTGGAAAACGACGGTTATGGCGGTCGTGATCAGTGGGAAACAACCTGCAGCTACCAACTGTGATCCAACGTCTATCACGTTGGGCATTAAGCACTCCAACTGATCCGGCGACCCACTTCCTTCCCCGCTGCGGAGTGCAGAAGCAAATGGGCTGGGCGCCAAAAGCGAGATCAAGGCACAATCAGAGGTATGAAAAGACTTCTGCTGCTTCTGCCGCTGCTGTTGCTGGCTGCTTGTGAGCCCGCGGAGCCGACAGCCGCTCAGGTAGCAGAGAAGCTTCAAGCGCAGATCAACGAACTTCTCGAAGAGGTGGACGAGAGCCTTGAGGAGGTCGCAGACCTTGACCTCGATGGGCTGTGTGCCAACAGCGGAAAGATCACTGCAGGGATGGACTTGCTTGTTCCTCGATACCGAGCATTTTCAGTCCTGATGGAGGAACTAGGAGATATGCCGCAAGCCTTACTGGCAGGGGGAGCAGCCAATCAATTTGCAGTAGATGTCCAAAAAATCAAACGGGACTGCTCCACTAGGGTCGCAGCCCCTCCATCTCAACCTGAGTCCTTAGTAAATCAAGCGACTGATAAACCGGTTTCGGAGGTTGAGGATGTGGCCTCTGAGACAAGTACTGAGGGGAACCCTCCAGAACAGTCTCCAGCTTCTGACTCAACCTCGCCCCGTACATCAGCTCAATCTCAAGAAGCAATGGTGGTGCCGGAATAAGGGAAAGACATTCGACTGCTTTGTCTTCTCATTCACCCTTAGCGGGCAGTCAGCTCAAGGTCAGATGACGTCCGTGAACAGCTGCTGTTGTGGCCAGCACCTGGTTCGTTCTCGGAGCAGTCCTGGGAGAAGGAGCGGAGCTGCAGAAGCAATCCAAAACCAGTTGGTTGGACTAAGAGGGTTGGGGGCATTGGCCGCAAGAACTGCAGTTGAAGCCGGACTGGTAGTGAAGAAAGCGCGTAAGGACTAAGTCAGCCGCCTACCAAGCAAGCCATCAGGCAACGCGAGCATGGGGGCGAAAGCGTCCTTACTCATACATAAAGACCCTCAGAAATTTCTGCTGGTGGCTGAGCTGGTTACGTCTATGGCTATGAGAAATTTGCCTGCCTTGCCAGAAGGGAATCCAGCAGGTGTGGGACCAGCGTGATTATCACGATCGCGTGATGTCTCGTATTGGCTACTGAATCAATAGGCACTAGAAGGACAAACGACGACTTTCTGTAGCCATCGCGACCTGCTTATCGGACCTTCACGGAAGAAATCCTTGATCCCAAAGCTCTCCGAAAAATGGTGTGCAGCACCAATGGGGACTCCCTATCAATGGATCCTGCGACATCTCCTCTTACGGCTGAGTGAACCATCGCAGCAGCACGGGAGAGCGACCCGTAGCTGGCAGACAATCCAGCCCCCATCCCACGGCAACTGTGGATGGGGCTGGCTTTCTGCGCTTAACCCCGTCTTCCAATAACGGGAAAGATTCAGTGCATTGCACTGGATTGCACAACTCCTCGTCAGCGTTATGGAACGGATCGCATCGCTCGGGGCGAACATCGTTCTCCTCGCGGTTCCGTAGTCCCGCATCTTTAATTCGGCAACGGCTGTTGGAAGTCAGCCCGGCCGATAGAGGGGGCTGACGCGATGGTGCGATGTCTCCGCCCGGATCTCCTCATTCTTCAGTGAGTAGCCAAAAAGAAGCCCCCGCCAAAGGCAGGGGCTTCAAAACACCTCTCGGGAGTGTGGCCTTGTTTCCACCTCGTAAGGCGTTTTTCCTCACAAACCAACCATCTCTACTTGACGTGCACTGCGACAGGGGTGAGTAGACGGCTCATCGCTTGTCCTCAGACAGCTTCAAGGACCCTACGCAGATCCTTGAAGAGCATCTGTCATCACTTGACTCTTCCCAAGCCCTGATTAGATCGAGGATATTGGTGCGAGATCCGATAGAGATTCACCTTCAGCACGCTCAATCACTCGGCGAGCTCGTGCTTGATGGATCACAAGTAAGTAAGGCAGATAGGCAGCAGAGCCAACCCGTGCGCGACCAGCCAATCATCCTTGTATGCGTACTCGCCTCTTGAGCAGGGTCCAGCCTCAGCGGCGGTATAGGTATCAAGTTAAGACACTTTGCGTAGGGGGCCTCTTGAAAGTGAACTTTCAAAAAGTGGCATGTGACACTACGACCCATTCGCGCGGCTTCGCTCTAAAAAGCATCTAGTGAATATCCTTGAAATGATTCCGGTCCCGATCGTTCTACCTATCGCCGGCTTGGTGATGATAGTTGCACAAATTATCTACGGGGATACACCACAAAACCTCTAATTAACCATTGAGGCATGAAGGTTAAATCCCTTCGATGCATAAAGAAGAAATAAAGAGCACTGCGACTTATACAAGCAGCAACACGTCCGCAAAAGTCAGTGACATGCATGAATATTCGCCTATGCCAAATAGCTTCATTATCTTCTTAGTAACTTTCTTGGACCACTCGATCATTGGCTAAGTGGATTGAGAGCCATATCAAGCATCACACAATTGAGAATCAAGTGAAAAGTCAACTCAATTAGCCACCATCAACTTGGCAGCCAACCATTGCTCCTGCTGCAGCTCCAACGGGGACTCCCACCCAACGGCCTTTGTCCCTAGACAAAGCCGCGCCTAGTCCGGCTCCAAGCAATCCACCAATTACACTCCCTTGGCTGCAGTCGTTATTGTCAATTTGCACTTCTTGGGATTTCTGAGTAGAGGACTGAGTCGAGCTACCAGAGCAGGCAATCTCAACCTTTTCAGTCCAATTCCGTACGTATCCAGGCCTGTCTTTTGTACCAGGGACGTATTCCTCCCTGTACTCGTCCCGAAAGCACTGCGTAGTACGTGAATAACCAGGCTGGGAAACGGTTTGGGCTTCTGCGCCTACAAGGCCAACGAGCGGCATAGCTGCTGTGCCAAGCAGCAGGGACACAAGAAAAGGTTGGAGTGAGGGCATCATGATTGTTCCTCTACATAAAACCTACCCCGCTACAGGCGCCAAGCGCAGCTGATTTGAAGACACCGCAATGGGAAGTTGTGGAACGCCAATGAGCTGATTGAAGAAAGCTGCCGAGCGCCTTTCTCATCAACCTTCAGATCTCGCCTGCCAAACTCAAAATGGATTGAATATTATTTCACCACACCACTCAAGTGATGTTGCTGAGTTGGCGAACTGCAGCGCTGGTGCGCCAAAGACTTGTAGGCGCTCTTCTCAACCCTGCTCAATGATCTCCATTTCTCCTGGTCTAACCATTCTCTTAAAGCCATATCGACGCAGTTTTTATATCCTTCGTCGCGGTCAAACCTCTCCCAAGCAAAAGCTGAGGGAGCCGAAACGAGCAGAACAGAAAGGAGCACCGGTAGTCGTTTCAAGTAAAACCCTCGAACCACAGCTCAATATCGCTACCAATATCCTAGGCCGCAAAAGGATCGCAACTTTCACGAAGCGCCAGACAATGCAAAGGGGTGAGGAGCGGCTGAACTCCGAGTAACAGAAAAAACTATGTCACTTCAAGACGAACACAGCAATGGCGCACTAGCAATGGGTCGAGATCAGGGACTGCAGCTAGGCTCTGTCCCGACCAGTTCACGTCAAGGTGATCCACTGCAGCTCATAGAGCAGATCACCTGAGCCAAGACCGCCATTTTCCTGGCCATCTCGTCTCACTTTCATTCCTAGCAACGGATCGTGAATCGCGTCTACAACACTGGCCGGAGACGTAGCTCGGCAACCGCAAGCCAGAGAAGATCAATCACTGGATGGGGCAATGGGCGCCACTACTCGAACACATTGATCATGCTGGCCAAGAGGAGGTCCAGAATGAGTGAAAACAAAGTGAATGCGATGTAGTAATAAGCTGTGCCACTTTGTCACTAGCCAATAGAAGCGACCGACTACGCTTCACCAGGAACTAGATACATAGAGAAAGCTCCAGGAAAACGAAGTGATCCGAAAACGCCGATGACGAGCAATAGGGCCAAAAAATGGGACTGGCGAACGAACAGCAAAGAAATGCTGTCCTGGATTGCCGAGGCTGTCGTTGGCAGCCCATCCGCTTGGGATGAAACTTATGACGACGAGATCGATCCGATCGCAGTTATGGGAAGAACGGATACTCGGTCTGACTGGGTTGGTGCAACTACACAAAAAGGTAACCGTGGGACGAGATCGCTCCAGCGTCCCGATCTGGCACGGAGGTACTTCATCAGCCGTGAACAATCGCCTGTAAGCAACTTCTTCGAGGAAAAGAAGCCAGATTGGACGCGCGAACAGCAGATTGATGCTTACCGCGACTACGTCTGGGATGAGTGGCTCCAGAAGGGGAACATGCCCGACGGGGCTGACCGTTGGTTGCGTGCGCGTGCTGCAGAGGTAATCGCAGGCAAAACCATCGACTTGGTTTCGGACTCCCGCGAGTTCAGCCGAAAAAATGGAGGGGGCTTCATCGGAGAAGGAGCTCCTTATGACTGCCACGGCCATGTCGTCCGAGCCTTAATCCTCATCAAGGCTGGACAGATCACGAGAGAGGATTACTTCGCTGCCCAGGCTGAATATCTCCTGAAGATGGAAGGCGATCCGATTGGATTGGCCTGGAAGCAAGAAGCCAAGGAAATCATCGCTGCACGTGAGGCGGCCCAAGATGAATCCAAATCGGACCCATGGTCTGAGTAAAGCTGCTCTCAAATGATGTTTGTCGAGGCTTACTCGATACGGTTAAGCCCGTTAGCTGTCCAAGGCTTGCAACGAACCGAACACTCTGTCTCGGTCTACTCAGTCAAGACTAGTCCTGCTGCCTAGTTATTGGGTCAGCTGGGACCAATGACATGAGAGCAACCAAACTCACCAGCACTCCACAAGGCTTCGAGTACTACAGGGTCTGCGACCAGGAAGGTGTATGCCGCGTAGTCCGAGGGGTGTGGGCAGCCCAGCACCTCATAGAGGACATGCCTCACTTAACCGCCACCAAGACAAAACTCTTTTCAGGGGACTGGGGTTAGCGCTCAAACGAAGCAACGTGGCATGAGCTCGTGGGAAGAGGCCGTGGCACCCAAAGCCAATGGCAACTAAAAAGAGATCTAAATCCTCAATGTCTTTATGGCCAGGGTCAAGTGGGAAACAATGACTGACGAAAGTCAGGCCATGATTAAGAAGGTAGGGCTGATCAGCCTTGGTGGAGTCATCCTGCTGGCCTTCAGCAAGATGATCTTTCCCCTAGTCCTGCTTGGTGGCGGCAGCTATGTCGCCTGGCGTTCCCTATTCAAGAAGTAGATCATGGCTGATTTTCTGACCTGCTTGCTGGGGGTAGGCATCGCCGCTCTCGCCTACAACCTCGCAATGGCTCAGGTTGATCGCTCTTACAGAATCAAGCAGCGATAAAATAAGACGAACTAAGCACAAATTTACCTGCTATAACCCTGCCTTCAAGCAGATGCAGACAGCAATAAAAGTGAAGCCCATCCCACCAAAATTTTCATCCAAGCCATGACTGAACTCCCATCGAGGGCATGAACAATGGATCAGCAGCAGAAGTTGCTAGATTTCCAAAAGACGAGATAATGAAGGCATCAACTGTCGAAAAACTAAGCAATGAAGGCGTCTTTGATCATAATTATTTTCTTGGCAACCATCCCAGTCATAGCCAAGGAAAAAGATCAGAAGATGGTGAGAGAACCAAATACTTATAATGAGTGCATCAAAAAGGCATCTGACATCAACGATAAGTGGATCGAATACAAAGCTGATGTCAATAAATGTAGAGATAGATTTGGCATTCCCGGCGAGTATTAGGCTCCACCAAATTATTGATGCTCCTTGCAGCCTTTGCATCTGCTGTGATCGCCTCCTGCTACGACGGAGATACCTGCACCACCAAAACCAGTGAAAAGGTTTGAATCGCCTGCATCGACACCACTGAACTCCGCGAGAAAGAGCAGAGCCGGTGCCAGCCAAAGCGGCTCGCGACCATCTGAGAGGTCTGGTGGTGGGCAAGAAGGCCGGAATTCAACGCATCACCGAAGACAGCTACGGACGCACCGTGGCAGAGATATTAGTTGGGGAGACGAATGTTCAGCGGGAGATGGTCGCCACTGGTCACGCAGAGGTCTGCTGGAGGCATGCCGATCAATGTCCTTGGACAGAGGTTCGGTAATGGGACAGGCATCATGAGGTGGGTCATCTCCTACCACCCAACGCAAATTACTCCAAGGGGCTTAGTCACTGCCATCCTTGGAGCAGATTTCACGTCGTCATGGCAGAGGAAGCGACAGCCAAGAAGAAAAAAGACTTTCTTGATCTGGTTAGAAAGGCATTTATTGCCATCTCATCCGCCGGGATCACTTTCGCGATCCTTGGCAAGGTGCCGACAGGGGGTGAAATCAAGGGCTGTAATGACGGCAAAGCAAAAGACTGCGAGGCATTGCTCGAACGCAACTCCCTCCTCTATGAGGGATTCGATATTTCCCGAATCACCAACGAGGAATACATCTCTCGGTTCGCTGAGAAGTTTGAAGCCGCCAAAAAGGCGGAGGAAGAACGCATAGCAATGGCTGATGCGCGTAAAGCGCGTGAACAAGCCATGGCTGCATGTGAGAAATCACTTAAGGCCACCATCAAGGATCTGGGCAGCTTCAAGGTTCACAATCGGAACTTTGAAACCCTCCAGATCGAGTACTCCGTTCGAGAATTGCCACGAGCTAATACAAACTCCTTTGGTGGTCGAATTCGCAACGTGATGGACTGCAAGACCGGAGAAAACATGCGTTAGGGCACTTGAGGTCGATCATGTTGTGCATCTATTCAATACAAGATAAAACTGACTAATGGAAGACAAAACACTCTCACCCAAATGGTTCATTCAAGCCATGGCTCTGCTTGCGGTTGCTGGTATGACGATTCCATTGGTTGCAGGAGTCGCTGGGTTTATCAAGGACGAGCTGAGCAGACCTGCTGCTCTTGAGAGGACTAGTTAATACATCGATCATTCCACTTTCACTGGCTCCACTCATCTCAACAAACATAAGATCGATGGGCTCTTGAAACACCATTATGCAACTCATCACTTTTTAATTATTCCTAGCAATATTCATCCAGGAATTCACTTAGATTCGGCCTGGTATGTTTTGCCGCAGGCTCCGCAAGTACTCCGCAAACACGAATCAAATGAATACTCCATAGAGGACGATTTCACTTGAGTTCATGGTGGTGCCTCTGTGTTAAGACGTCACGCTGACAAGATCAGATAACGGGTACTACAACAAGCTGCCTGAAGGCTTGATTTCCCTGGCGTCTGACAACGCGAATGACGACCTACTCCCGAAGGCATTCAGAGTCACCCATTTCTTTTACGTGGATTCCAATCCACGAGTTTTTGATCATCTTTTCTTTGATGATGGTGGAAAGCCTTCGGCTGTTCCCCTGTTTCAATGCCCTATTACTGAGAGCCGCCCAGGAAGCCCCACAGCAAGAGATAAGCACTTCGCGATGGATTATCGTTTAACCATAGACAGAGGCCTTAGAGGAGCTTTACGGCGCTTTTAAGCTCGCTCCATGGCACAGCGCCATATGACATTAAAATTGAATTGAGTGTATGCCCGAGCAATGTAACGACAACAGCTTCATTCATATTATTTGAGCGGAATACCGTTGCAGCACGGTCTCTAAAATCTTTAGGAGTCATTCCAACTATTTTCCTGCATGGTTTCGATAGGCTGCCACCCCGACATTTGTTTGATTCCTGATACTGAGCTGGCCATAAAAGCCCATTCTTCTTTCGCAGATCGACAACCAAAGCCTTGAGCCTTGGATGAATCGGAATAGACCGTTCATAAAGGCGAGTTGCGTTTTGACAGTTGAAGGATTGAGGCGTCCCAACAACCAGGATCGATAGGCAATGGCGTCTTGCTTGGTGGCAGCGGTTGGGTGAGTGACCCCTGCGTGTTCCAAGAAACCGTCTAAAGCACTCTTCCAACTCATCTCGGTCCGCGCTGCAGGCGACTTAAGGGCCTTGGCCTGCTGGATCAACTCGTCCTTCAACAAGTGTTGTTGAGGCGACTCCTCTCCCCTCAGAGCAGCTCTATATCTGCTCTCTTGCTGGGGAGTGATAAAACCTTCTTCGACGGCGACACCAGAGCCTTAAAGCAACAGATCGACAATTTCGAAATCTTTGAGGTCAAACCGTTGAGGCAGCGAATCAATCAGCTCCTCACCCGTGAGCAACACCTCATTTTGAGCCTCAGCAATGAGCCGGTCGGTCTTGGCCGCAAAAGCTGGCGAGAGACGCTTGGCGACCCGATAGGTCGACCCCGCAGGTCAACCCAAATCGTTTTACCTATGACTGGCTGAACGTCCTTCGGAACGCCACGCTGCGACTGGTACCCAATGCGTGCTTTACGCACGTATGTCGGATGCTTCCGGAAGGGAACCCTTTGTCACACTCTAGCCAGCCAAAAGCCAGATGGGCACAAAAGAGTTGCGATCACTGTGTCCTGCCCTGCAGAACAAGACCTACTTCAACTACGGCGGCCAAGGGCCTTTGCCCAATCCATCCCTTGAGGCGATCACCGCAAGCTGGACACGCATTCAGGAGTTGGGGCCGTTCACTGCAGATGTTTGGCCCTACATCGCCAAAGAGGTGAACAGCACCCGCCGCCTTCTGGCCCAGTGCTGCGGTGTTCCGCCCCATCGGCTTGCCCTCACCGAAAACGTCACCAGCGGCTGCGTGCTGCCGCTCTGGGGATTGCCCTTTACCGAAGGGGACCGGCTGCTGATCAGCGACTGCGAGCACCCCGGTGTTGTGAGTGCCTGCATGGAACTGGCCCAGCGCCAGAACCTGGCCATCGATGTGCTGCCGGTGAAGCAGCTGCGGGGTGATCAGACCCAATGCGATGCCGCCGTGGTCGAGGCGATTGATCAAACCCTCACCCCCCGCACCCGTCTGGTGGTGCTGAGCCATCTGCTCTGGAACACCGGCCAGGTGATGCCGATTGCCACCGTCGCCAAGCAACTCCATCAGCATCCCCAACAACCTTTTCTATTAGTAGATGCGGCCCAAAGCTTTGGACAGATCACCGTCGAGGACGCGGCTTCTGCAGCGGACATCTATGCCTTTACCGGGCACAAGTGGGCCTGTGGACCAGAAGGCCTGGGGGGCGTGGCTCTTTCAGAGCGTGTGATGGCCGAGGCGTCTCCAACCGTGATCGGTTGGCGCAGCCTGCGTGATGAAAGCAAAGCCGATCTGAGCAGCACTGATCTGTTTCATCACGACAGCCGCCGCTTTGAGGTAGCAACCAGCTGTGTGCCCCTGATGGCCGGCCTGCGCAGCTCACTTCAACTGCTGGAACAAGAAGGATCACCGCAACAACGCTGGGACCGCATTCGAGCCCTCAGCAGCAGCCTCTGGCAGGCACTCCAAAGGCTGAAGGCAGTCAAACCTCTACTAAATGTGGCACCCGCCAGCGGACTGGTGAGCTTTCAGATCAACGGCGATGTGCCCCCTGCAGAGCATGTGAAGCAGTTGGGTGCCCAAGGGCTGTGGATTCGCGATTTAGCGGACCCCAGTTGCTTGAGGGCCTGCACCCACATCGCCACCACAGACGACGACATCAACGCTTTGGTGGCCGCGATCAGCGACCTTTGATCGGCTCAGATCAACCGCGTCAAGCACCTTGCCTCAAGACAACCTCATGCGCAGGGCGCGTTCCGCCTCCTCGCGATCATCGAAGTGCACCTTTTCAGTACCGAGAATCTGGTAATCCTCATGGCCCTTACCGGCCACCAGCACCAGATCGTTCGGCTCAGCTACGGCAATGGCTGAGGCAATCGCCTTGGCTCGATCACCCTCCACCAGCAGATCGATACCGGCCGGAATCCCCGCCACCACGTCATCCAGGATCTGCTGAGGATCCTCGGTGCGGGGGTTGTCGGAGGTGACCACCACGCGGTCAGCCAGGCGTGCCGCAATCGCCGCCATCTGCGGACGCTTGCCCCGATCCCGATCACCACCGCAACCGAACACACAGATAAGCCGCCCAGTGCAGAACGGACGCGCTGCTGAAAGCGCGTTGTCCAGACCATCAGGTGTGTGGGCGTAATCAACCAGTACCGGAGGCAGGTTGTCGGCCTGCACCCCGTGCAAAATCACCCGCTCCATGCGGCCGGGCACACCACCGAAACGGCCGATGGCCTCCAGCAGAACAGACAAGGGCAGTTGTTGCTGAAGCAGCACCCCCACCGCCTGCAGCAGGTTCATCAGGTTGAAGCGACCCAACAAAGGCGAACGGAAACGGCCCTCACCCACAGGGCTGATCAAGCGACCATCCACTCCAGCAGCCGTCATCTGCAGGTCGCTCATGTGCAACTCGGCCGATGGATCCTCCAAGGAGCTGCGCCAACAGGCGGCACCGAGCCGTTCGGCCAGGCGCGCCCCCCAGGGGTCATCGCTGTTGACCACCGATCGCACGCCGTCGGCAAGCAGCAAAGGATCCGCAAACAACGATGCCTTGGCCTCGAAGTAGTCCTTCATAGAGGCGTGGTAATCGAGGTGGTCCTGCGTGAGGTTGGTGAACACGGCGCCTGCGAAACGGCAGCCCGCCACCCGCTGCTGCGCCAGGGCGTGGGAACTCACCTCCATCGCCGCCAGGCCGCAACCGGCGGAGGCAGCCTCGTCGAGTTGCCCCTGCAGGCGGTCAGCAAAGGCCGTTGTGTGGGTGGCCGTGATGCTGTGGCCTGGCCAGCGGTTAACCAACGTGCCGAACAAGCCCACCGATTGACCTGCCGAAGCGGCCAGATGCTCGATCAAATGGGTGGTGGTGGTTTTGCCATTGGTGCCGGTCACACCAATCAGGGCCATGCGCCTGCAGGGGTTATCCCAGTACGCCGCGGCGATCTCACCGATCCGACGCGCCACCGACTCTTGGATCACCACCACGGGGTCATCAGCAGCTGGCGGTTGCGCAGCAGCGGCTTCAGCTCCAATAACGGCAGCGGCGGCCCCGGCCTCAAGGGCTTGGGCCCAGAAGCTGCCTCCATCCACCCGTTCGCCAGGGAGACCGAGAAACAGAGTTCCAGGGCCGACGCGACGGGAATCGGTGGTGATCGCCTCCAACCCAGGGTTCACAAGGCCCGGCGGCACTGCGATTCCTGCATCACTTAACAGGGCATGCAACACCTTCGTCATCCCATCTCCCCTGTGCTTGGGAGAGTTTTAAGCCGTTCAGAGCGCCGTGGACAGGCAGCGTTGCAACCAATTCAACAGTCCCTCACCCGTAAGACGCGGGGAAACTCGGGGAAGCTCAGATCCATCGAGCGCGAGCACGGGCACCTCGAGGTCGTAGCGCGCCTTCAGCTCCTGGGGAGTGCCGGGCGCATCGATATCCATCACGATCAGCTCGATCGAAAGCCCCAGGAGATCAAGGTTGCGCAAGCGGGATTCAAGGCCTTCACAAAGGCAGCAACCAGTGCGGCTGTACAAGGTGAGCTGCTTCATCAATCGGGCACCGGGTCACAGCCACAGGGCGTGAAGGGATGGCAGCGCAGCAGCCGTTTCACAGTGAGCCAGCCCCCCTTCCAGGGACCATGCTTCTGGATGGCCTCAAGGCCATAGGCGCTGCAGGTGGGCGTGAAACGGCAGCGGGGCCCGATCATCGGGGAGATGAAACGCCGATAAAAACCAATCCCTGCCAAGAGAACAGCCGCCAGAGCCTGGTTCAACGCCTGTCGCAGCTTGGTCATCGGGCCGCCAGATAGAGTGACAGATTCGTGCATCACGGCAGATGCCTGGAGCTGTTTCGGTTCCAGCATGCCCAACAACCGCACGATCTCAACACACACCTTCCTACTTATGTCTCGTTACCGCGGCCCTCGCCTGAGGATCACGCGGCGCTTGGGAGACCTCCCCGGTCTCACCCGGAAGGCCGCCAAACGGTCCTATCCCCCCGGTCAGCACGGCCAAGCCCGTCGCAAGCGCTCTGAATACGCGATCCGTCTCGAAGAGAAGCAAAAGCTTCGCTTCAACTACGGCGTCTCCGAGCGTCAGCTCGTGCGCTACGTGAAGAAAGCGCGCGCCCAGGAAGGTTCCACCGGAACCAACCTGCTCAAGCTGCTCGAGAACCGTCTCGACAATGTTTGTTTCCGCCTCGGCTTCGGTCCCACCGTGCCGGGCGCCCGTCAGCTGGTGAACCATGGCCACGTCACAGTGAACGGTCGTGTGACCGACATCGCCAGCTACCAGTGCAAGCCTGGCGATGTGATCGCCATCCGAGAGCGCAAGTGCAGCAAGAAGCTGGCTGAAGCCAACCTCGAGTTCCCCGGTCTGGCCAACGTGCCCAGCCACCTCGAGTTGGACAAATCCAAGCTGAGCGCCAAGGTCACCGCCCGCTGCGAACGCGAGTGGGTTGCCCTGGAGATCAACGAACTGCTGGTTGTGGAGTACTACTCCCGCAAGGTCTGATCCAGATCCGCAGTTCACAACGCCACGATGCGCAACCCTGGATCCAGGGTTGCGTTTTTTTTGGCTGATCCCGAGGCACTGCAAACACTCACCGGCCACGACTGGCTGGGATTGATCCACCCCGTACTGATGATCCTGTTCGTCTACCCGGTGGTGGGCGCCACAATCCGGCTGGGGATCCTGGCGCGGGAAAAGCGGCTCAAGATCAACCCGATTGGCGACACAGTGCCGGTGGAGCACGCGCAGCATGGGGCCTGGGTGACCGGCGGGGTGCTGGTGGCGGTGCTGATCGGCCTGAGCCAAAGTCTCTGGAGCGTCCATCCCCTGGGTCTGTTCGTCACAGGCTGCGCTGTGATGTTTGGCTTCGGGCGCCTGCTAGCGACACGGCTGGTCTGGCAGCGCTTTCTCTGGGCTGTTGCCAGTGCGTGCGGCCTGCTCCTGCTGGGGCTGCAACCGGCTGTGAAACGATTCAGCGATGTTCCCTGGAGCCCCCTGTTCTGGCAGTCCCATTTCTGGATGGGAATATTGCTCACCGCTCTGTTGCTGAGCACGACGGCACTGCAGCCCTTGATTGGTCATTCCGTGCAGGCCAGGCGCATTCACATCAGCAGCAATCTGCTGGTGGCTGTGCTGCTGGCCATGCAAGCGATTTCGGGAACGCGAAATTTGCTGCTGCACTAAGCCAAAGCTGAAAGCTGCTGACGCAACCAGGGAAGGCTCAGGCCGATCACGTTGGAATAACAGCCATCCAAACCATCGATGCAGAGGCCGCCGCGGCCCTCGAGGGCAAACCCACCAGCGCATTGCAGC
This sequence comes from Synechococcus sp., assembly GCA_047285305.1. GTDB lineage: Bacteria > Cyanobacteriota > Cyanobacteriia > PCC-6307 > Cyanobiaceae > Parasynechococcus. Next base: position 1,122,297 of record JBJBDL010000003.1, on the reverse strand, counting down.
GGTTCTCCACTGGCCACGTAGGCCTTGATCTCGGCCTGGCTGAGCGGGGCAAAGCGCACCACCGTTTCCACGCACGCCAAATGCTCAGGTTGTCCGCGACGGATCAGGCAATGGCCCGTCAGCAGAGATCCGCAGCCGCCAGCCATCCGCTGCCAACGCTCGATTGCCTCAGCTGGCCCTGAGGGCTTGCCGAACACCTGCCCTTCAAAACTGAGCACGGAATCACAGCCCAGCACAGCCGTAATCTCGGCATCGTCCACCGGGTCAAGCGTCTGGGCGACAGCTGTGGCCTTGGCCTGAGCCAGCAATTTCACCAGCTTTGCGGGCTCCGCATGCTGGATCTGGTCTTCATCCACACCGCTGACGCGCACCTGATGCGGAATTCCCGCTTGCTCGAGCAAACAGCGACGCGCCGGCGAGGCGGAAGCAAGCATGAGCACGGGAACACACCGCAGAACAACGCTCCGTAGGCTGCCAGGGACGGAAGGCTTTGCCATCGCTCACCCCACCGACCTGCTGGATCGACGAAGCCGTGACCGGGCCTGCCGGGCCATGGGATGCCTGCCCTTCTCTGAAGCCCTCTACCGGGATCTTCAGCAGCAAGGATTGGATGCTGGCGAACTCTGGAGCGAACCCAGCCGCTACGGCCGCAAGACACGCTGGTTCCGCAACAGCGAAGCCCTCGAAGACGACCTGCGTTGGCTGATCAGCGTGGGCGTGCTCCGCCGGGAAGTAGATGGGCAAGGGCTGACCAGCCGCTTCAGGCTCACACCCCTGGGTCGCCAACTCCTCGACGACGACCCTGAACTCCTGCAGCGTTCGATTTCGGTGCTGGAGCGTCTGCGTCACAGCCTGCGTCGGCACTGGCCGCTGTGACCCGCACCACGCCGCGACCCCTGATGGTGCTGGGCACCTCCAGCGGTGCCGGCAAATCGCTGATGACGGCGGCGTTGTGCCGGGTGCTCAAACGCCGTGGGGAACAGGCACTGCCCTTCAAGGGCCAGAACATGAGCAACAACGCTTGGGTGGATGCCGATGGCGGCGAGATGGCCTACTCCCAGGCCATGCAGGCCTGGGCGGCGGGCCTTGAGCCCTGCTGCGCCATGAATCCCGTGCTGCTGAAACCCCGGGGAGACAGCACCAGTGAGGTGATCCATGGGGGCCAAAGCGTGGGGATCGCCCGCGCCGAGCACTACTACCGCGACTGGTTCCGCCCCGGTTGGCAAGCGATCCGCACTGGGCTGATGCAGCTCCAGCAGCAATGGCCGCAAGGCCGGCTGGTGCTGGAGGGGGCGGGAAGCCCGGTGGAAGTGAACCTGCAACGCCGCGACCTCACCAACCTGCGCCTGGCCCAGTACCTGCGGGCCAACTGCCTGCTGGTGGCCGACATTGAGCGCGGCGGCGTCTTCGCCCAGATCGTTGGGACGCTCGCTTTGCTGCGCCCGGTGGAGCGCCCACTGATCAAAGGAATCCTGATCAACCGCTTCCGCGGCCGTCGGGAGCTGTTTGATGAGGGTCGCCAATGGCTGGAAGCCAACACCGGGGTACCGGTGCTGGGGGTGATGCCCTGGCTCAACGAGCTGTTTCCACCAGAAGATTCCCTCGATCTGCTGGAACGCAAACCCACCCGCGGGGCCACCGATCTGGAGATAGCTGTGCTGCGGTTGCCCTCCCTGAGCAACTTCTCCGATCTCGATCCGCTCGAAGCCGAAGCCAGCCTGAAGCTGCGCTGGATTCAACCCGGGGAACCCCTGGGGGAGCCGGATGCCGTGATTCTTCCGGGAAGCAAGCAGACGCTGCGGGATCTGGAGGCGTTGAACAGCTGTGGACTGGCCGATCAACTCAGGGCCTACGCCCACGCTGGGGGATCCATCCTGGGCATCTGCGGCGGAATGCAGATGCTGGGCAAAACGTTGAACGATCCGGAGGGACTGGAGGGCACCGATCAGCGGGGACCCCAGATCGGCCTGGGACTCCTGCCCCTGGAAACCACCTTCAGCGGCACGAAACGGCTGAGCCAGCGCAGCATCGATGGCCTCTGGCCCATGGAAACACCGCTGAGCGGATTTGAACTTCACTACGGAACCACCACCCCGGATCCCGGTCTTCAGCCGCTGAGCAGCAACCCTGGTTTGGGGTGGTGGGCTCCCGGGCCCAAGGGTTCGAGCGTGGTGGGCACTTACCTACACGGGTTGCTCGACAACGGCCCTTGGCGACGGGCATGGCTCAACAGGCTTCGCGAGCAACGGGGTCTGCAACCGTTGGCCAACGAACCCAAGAACCACAGCGCACACCGTGATCTGTTGCTCGATCGCCTTGCCGATGCCTTCGAGCAACATGTGAACCTTGCTCCATTGCTCCAGCCATGAAGTCGATTCCTGTGCGCTGGCCCGATGGGCGCATCACCCACGAAACCATCGGCCAGGACTGGTTGGTGGCCGCCAGTGGAGCGGGCATCAGCATTCCCACCGGTTGCCTGGGGGGCAGCTGCGGGGCCTGCGAGATCGACGTAAACGGCAAGACGGTTCGCGCCTGCATCAGCACCGTTCCGGCATCGAAATCAGCGAAACTCAGCGTTGAATTCGCCACCGACCCGCACTGGTGACTCGCCTTCGCCTCAGCCTGATGGCCCTCCTCACCGGCGCCCTGAGCGGCGCCGGTGTGGCGGTGGTGATGGGTTGGATCGGCGGCTTAAGCCAGCGGCTCTGGGGAGATCCGGTGCTCGAGGGCTTGGAACGCAGCCTCCCCCTGGGCTGGTCGCTGCTGATCTGCGGCGGCAGCGGCTTGATTCTTTCGCTGCTGCATCGCCCCGGCCCCACCACGCTGCTACCGGAGTTGCGAGACACCCTGAGTGATCTGCGTGATCCCGACCAGGCGCCAAAACGCGATGAAGCTCGCGGCCTTCTCGGAGCGGCTCTGGCCCAGGTTGGGGGAGGTTGCATCGGACCTGAGGCCCTGATGAGCCGCATGGCCGCCCTGATCAGTCAACAGATCTGGCGTGGTCGTGACCAGAAGCTGCTGGAAGCAACAGTGGCAGGGAGCCTCGCCTTCTTCGGAGCTCCACTGCTGGGTGGTGCTGTGGTTGGCGAGGTCGCTCATCCAAAAAACCGCAAGCAGACCTTCCTCGACCGCTGGTTGCCGGGCAGCCTTGGCGGCGTTGCCGGTTACACCGCCTTCAATGGCATGGGAACCGCCAGCGGTGGATCGCTGCAACGGCTTCCGTACATATGGCCCAGCAACCTGGGGGAAGATCTCGGCAGCCTCAGCGCAGGCCTATTGGGGGGACTCATCGGTTGCGGCCTGGGTTTGTTGTTTCTGCAGTGGCGAGGCTGGCTGGGGCAGCGCCAACTCCTGGCCCAATGGCCCTGGTGGCCGCTGCTGACCGGCCTGCTGTTGGGGGTCTGCATGCACTGGGTGCCGTTGGTTCCCTTCGCCGGGGAAGAGCAGCTGGGGCCCCTGCTGGAAGGCCAGAACTCAAGTGAGGCCTGGGTTCTACTCCTCTCCTCGATCGTGAAACTGCTAATGCTCGGCCTTTGCCTGGAAACAGGCTGGCGCGGAGGGGTGTTCTTCCCCTTGTTCCTGGTGGCCTGCGCACTTGGAATGGGACTCCACCTGCTGTTGCCCGATCTGGGAAGCCTGGGCAGCTGGTGCGGCACCCTCACAGGTGCGTTGTACCGCTGCGTGCTTCCTGCACCATTGGCGGTTCTGGTGCTCGGGGTTGCCCTCCTGCAGGGTCACGGCACAGCCGGCCTGCTGGTGGGCCTCGGCATGGCGCAGCTGATCAGGGGGCGTGCTGAGCGGGATGGTGGCCCTCCACTTCACCCTTGAACACACGACTGGCCCGGATGTCGGCCTCCTCAATCGTTGTGAGATCCTGTTTGGTGAGGGCTTCTCCCATCCGCGAAAACAACCGGTTGGCCTGGCGCAGACGGGCCCGATCCAAGGCATTGCGAACCGAGCGAGCGTTGGCGAAGAAAGGCAGCTGACGCCGGCGCGAGACGTAATCGGAGAACGCCGTCTCGGCCTCGGCACTGAACTGGTAGTGCTGGGCCTCGAGGAGCAGCCCTGCAATCGCCATCAGCTCGTCGTCGCTGTAGTCGGGGAAATCGAGATGGTGCGCCACCCTTGAAGACAGGCCTGGATTTGAGCTGTAGAAGGTCTCCATCCGATCTCTGTAGCCGGCAAAGATCACCACAACGTCGCTGCGCCGGCTCTCCATCTCCTGCAGGAGAATCTCAATCGCTTCGGCGCCGTAATCGCGTTCGTTGTCTGGCTTGTAGAGGTAATAGGCCTCATCGATGAACAGCACGCCACCCTGGGCACGCTTGAGCATCTCCTTGGTTTTTGGGGCGGTGTGACCCACATACTGACCCACGAGATCGTCGCGGGTGGCCGTCACCACATGGCCTTTGCGGAGGTAACCGAGGCGATGCAGGATTTGCGACATCCGCTGCGCCACGGTGGTCTTGCCCGTGCCGGGATGGCCGGTGAACGACATGTGCAAACTGGGCGCGGTGCTGGGCAACTCCAGTTGCTGCCGCGCCTGATCCACCAGAAGCAGCGCTGCAATCTCCCGGACCCGCGTCTTCACCGGTGCCAGGCCGATCAGTTCACGATCCAGTTGGTCCAACACCTCAGCCACACCGGAATCGGCGTAGGCCGAAGCCAGATCAACTGAGGAGGGCATCGATCTCTGCGGCAAAGGCGCGATCGGCTTCGCTCAGCTGGGCATCGGGGCTGTCATCCTCCGGCCGGATCGTGATGTTCACGTAGGTGCGCCCGAAGCTGATGTCGGGAAAGCGCTGGGTCGCCTCGCTGTGGTCGCCGAGCTTGTCAAGAAAATCCCTGGTGGCGTCGTAGCTATCAAACTCGAAACGACACTCGAGGCATACGGGTCGTTTCCGCTCCTGCCACTGATTCATCAGAGTCCCCGTTCAGCCTGAATCTGCTGAAAACCTAGAGGAGCGCCACCCGCTGGCAGCCCATCAGGCGCCCAGACCAGGCCTCGGCGTAGGCCTGATTGGCGGCCTGCTGCTCGGGATCATTGGTGTCCAGCGGATGGGGCATGGTGCCGGCGATGGCGGCATTGGTGACGCAGAACATCGACTTCTGGAAGCTGACGCAGATCTGCACGTGCACGTCCGTTTGGCCACGACCGTTGTCGTCGTACCAGAGGCTCAGTTCCTCGGGCAGGTGGCGGTACATGTCCTGCATGCAGAGGCTGGGGGGAATGCCCGCACCCATGCTCGGAATCGGATCGGCATACAGGGCGCCGTACTTGAAATCACTTATGTCCGGAGAGATCTGCCGGGCCTGGGCGTTGTAGGACACCGTTCCAAGGAAGGGCATGCCGCGGAAGAAAACGGCCTCCACGTAGGGCACCGCAACATCCACCAGGAACGTGAGACCCGCCTCAGGGGGAAGCACCCAAATCTCTTCACCACCGATCGTCACCTTGTATTCAATCGGGCTTCCAGCCGCAGCCACCAAGCCATCGCGGATGTGATGCACCACATCGTTGACGCAGGTGACTTCCTTGATTGCATAGCGGCGGGCCAGGTCAACAAAGATGTCACTCATCACCCGCCAGAACAGACCGAGGCAATAAATCGTGGTTAGTGAGCGGATGGCCTCCGGGGCAAAGTCGGGATAGAGGCGGTTGTTCAGGGCTAACAGAGGGTCCCGCGCAGACTTGCGCTTAATGATCCGCTGGCAGGCCTCCGCGAATTCAGGCGTGTCGAGGTAGGCATCCAGCCCGCCGGTTCCATGCCAGAACATCGCCTTCTGGCAGTACTCGGCGTACTCGAAATTGATGCGATCCCCCATCAGATGGTTCCACAGGCGCTTGAAGCTGAACCCCTCGTGGAAAAAGCGGAACACCGGAAAGGGATTGAGCATCTGCTGCTCGCCCTGATCCACCAGGTTCTTGCTGTAGGCATCGAGAACAAGCCCATAGCTCTCGAGCACATTCACCACCTGCAGCAGATGGTCGGGGGTGTCCTTGAGCAGCGGCGTATCGCTGAGCAAACAACGGATCAAATCCTCCTGATCGGGAAGCACCGGAGGTTGAACGGTGGATGAGGATGTCGGGGTCATGACAGATCTCCAGTGATCAGGCTGAGGCCCGTGGTAGCCGCCTCACTGAGGTTCGAGAGCAGCTCCGGAGCAAGGCCAAGCACAAGCACACCGAAGCTGAGGGCGATGGCCGGGGCCTGCTCCCGCAGCGCTACGCGATTGAGGATACGGGGATTCACCACCTCGCCGGGTGCGATCGCCAGGCGACCGAAGAAGGCGCGGTTCACCAACAACAGGAAATACACCGCCGTTAGGCCCGATCCCACCATGGAAAGCAGCGTGGCCAGGGGGAAGGGCTGCAGGCTGCCGCGGAAAATCAGAAATTCTGAGATAAAGCCGGCCATGCCGGGAATTCCGGCACTGGCCATCACCCCGATGATCATCAGAGATCCCGTCAACGGCAGGCCGCGCTGGGGATTGAGCAGGCCACGCAACACGTTGAGGTCACGGGTACCGGTCTGGGCGTAAACGACACCCACCACTAGGAACAGCACCCCGGAGATCAGGCCATGGCTCACCATCTGGAACAGGGCTCCCATCAACCCGAGCGGCGTGGCGGCGGCGGCAGCCAGCAGCACGTAACCCATGTGTCCAACAGAGCTGTAGGCCACCATGCGCTTCATGTCGGTCTGGGCGATCGCGGCCAGCGATCCGTAGAGCACTGAGATCGCAGCCCAACCGGCCAACCATGGAGATGCGAGCTGCCAGGCATCGGGGAATAAGCCAAGGCAGAAACGCAGCAGGCCGTAGGTGCCCAGCTTGAGCAGCACACCTGCCAGAAGAACCGACACCGGTGTGGAGGCCTCGGTGTGGGCATCCGGCAGCCAGGTGTGGAAGGGGAAGAGGGGGATCTTGATGCCAAAGCCGATCAAAAGAGCACCCATCAGCAGCAGCTGGGCGGTCATGCCCAGTTCTCCGGCAAGGATCGGCCGCAGGCTGAAGTCCATGGTTCCGGTGACCAGAGCAATGCCAAGGAACGCACCCAGGATCAGCACGCCTGAGACGGCGGTGACGATCAGAAACTTCGTGGCGGCGTAAGCCCTGTTGGCACCACCCCACACAGCGATCAACATCCAGAGGGGGATGAGTTCCAGTTCGTAGAACAGGAAGAAGAGCAGAAGGTTCTGGGCCAGGAAGGCACCATTCACTGCTCCGGAAATCACCAGCAACAGGGCGAAGTAGACCCGGGGGCGGTTTTCGATCGTGCGCGACGATATGGCCGCCACCAGGCAGAGCACCCCATTCATCAACACCAGCGGCAAGGAAAGACCGTCCAGCGCCAAGGCGTAATCCAGGCCGATGGCATGCACCCAGCGGGCCTGTTCCACCAACTGCAAACCTGCGTCGGCGGCATCGAAAGGCAGCAGCAGGGCAAAGCTCGCCAGACACTGCACCACCAGCAGCACAATGGACACATCGCGCAGGCGTTCACTGGAGGGGGTTCCCGGCCAGAGGATCAGAGCCAGAGCCCCGAGGAAGGGAATCAAAAGCAGGAGGGAAAGAAGCATCTCGGGGCGATCAGGTGAGGAACCAGCTCACCGCGGTGAGGAAAAGAACAATGGCCAGGAGCACCGTCAGCACATATGACTGGCTCTGGCCGCTGACGCTGAGCTTGAGGCTGTCGGCACTGGCCAAGGAGAAGCGAGCCACCCCATTGAGAAGACCATCCACCACATTTCGGTCGAACCAGGAGGCCAGGCGAGAGAAGCCAGCCACCACGTTGACGATGGTGAGGCGATAGAAGCGCTCGGTGTAGAAGTCATAAGCCAGCAGGTCCTGCCACCAGCGCAGCGCAGGATTCAGCGAGCGGGACCAGGCCTTGCTCAGAGGGAGAACGGCGCCAGCCAGCAGGCCCAGCAGTCCGCTTCCCACCACCAGAGCTGCTGCCCAGAGGGGGAAGGCCAACAAACCATCGAGCGATTCAAGCCGCACCAGCAACAGCGGGGTGATCAGCACAATCACGGTGAGCGCCACCATCGGGAACGCCATCTGCCAGTTCACCTCGGCAGCCCGGCGGGACTTGATCAGGGAATCCCCCATGAACACATGGCGGAACACCCGCACCAGACCCATGGCGGTGAGTGCGTTGGTGAGGAGGAAGACCGCCATGAACGGCACCGAGCGCACGCTCAGCAGTTCAATCGACTGGGCCAGGGCCAGGAAGCCACCCAGGGGCAGGAAGCCCACCAAACCAGCACCACCCACAAGAAACGCCGTGGTGGTGGCCGGCATGCGGCTGCCCAATCCCCCCAGTTCGGTGATGTCCTGACAGTTGGTTGAGGCAATCACACCGCCGATGCTCATCGACAGCAGCGCCTTGGACACTGCATGAGTGAACAGCAGCAACAAGGCCAGAACAGGGATCTGCAGCGCAATGGCGATGAAGACAAGGCCCATGTGGGCCGTTGTGGAATACGACAGCGTGCGTTTGATGTCCACCTGAGCCAGTGCCACCAAAGAGCCACCGATCGCACTGATGCTGCCGATCACGAGCATCACGCCGATGGCGATGGGCGAGAGCTGAAGGATGGGCATCACCTTCAGCAGCACGATCGCGCCGCAGGTCACCACCACCGAGTTCCGCAGAATCGAAGCAGGGTTCGGGCCCTCCATGGCTTCGTCCAGCCAGAGGTGCATGGGGAACTGGGCGCATTTGCCCGTTGGGCCAGCGACCAGGCCCAAACCCAAAAGCGTTGCCGCCAAGGGAGAGAGGGTGTCTTGAGCGGCCCAGGCGTAAAGGTCGTTGAATCCCATCACGCCGGAATAGCTGCAGAGCGCCACCACACCCATCAGCAGCAGCACATCACCAACGCGCTTGGTAAGGAAGGCATCCCGGGCTGCTGTGACCACCAGGGGTTGGGCATACCAGAAACCCACTAATAAATAGGTGGAGAGCGTCAGCATCTCCAGCAGGAAATAGCTCTGGAACAGGGAGTCGCTGAGAACGACACCACTCATCGCACCCTCAAAAAAACCGAGCAGAGCAAAGAAGCGGGCCAAAGCCCATTCCTTGTCCATGTAGCCCAGGGAATACACCTGCGACAGCAGGCTGAGGCCCGTGATCAGTTCCAGTGCCACCAGGTTGGTAAGCGACAGACTGAAGCTGATGTTCAGCTCCAGATCAGCCACGCTGAGCCAGGGGTAGGCCAGATCTACTGGCCCTGATTGGTACACCTCCTGCAGGATCAGGCTTCCGTGGGCGAAGGCCAGCAGGGTGAGAACAATATTGAGGTAGGCCGCCGGTCGATGGGCATCTCTGCGGAACAAGCCACAGGCCCAAGGGAGCGAAACCAGCATCCCGATGAACCCATAGAGCGGGATCAACCAGGCGGTCTGTATGGGAAGCGAAAGCTCCGGGGTCAAAACGGCGAGCGGGATGGTGATCGAGCTGGTCGCTGGTTGGCCGGCGAATCTAGGAGCCGGTCAGGAGCAAAAGGGCTCTTTGTGAACGGCTGTGAGGAGGCTTTTATGCCGTCAGCTGCGGCGAGCTGCACCACTGCCAGCTAACACCGGCTCCACCTCTTTATGGGGACGGGCAATGATGTGAGCAGCAACGAGGCCGTCGCCCACGCGCTCGCAGGCATCGGCACCGGCACGAACCGCGGCATTCACCGCACCGGTTTCACCACGCACCATCACCGTGACGTAGCCACCACCCACGTACTCACGGCAGATCAAGCTCACCTCAGCAGCCTTGGTCATGGCATCGGCTGCCTCAATGGCAGGAACCATGCCTCGGGTTTCGATCATGCCCAGCGCCACACCTGGAACGATGGAGGAAGGGGTGGCAGGGGGCTTGGTCACGGCTGAGCCGCCGTCGGATCCGGTGTTTGAAGCGCTGCTGCGACGCGTTGTAGTGGACGCACGACGGGTCGTTGAAGCAGGAGCTGCCTTGGCGGTAGTCGACGCTGGAGCAGAGGTGCTAGCCACAGGCTTCACTTCCACGGTCTTATTCGCCGCAGCAGTGCTGCGGGTGGTGCGACGACGGGGGGTGGGGGAAGGAGTGGCCATGGATTGGTAGGTGTGGAAGCGGAACGGAAACGGCGGAGGGAAATGAAGGATCCCTATCCGTCCGGATTCCAAAAATCGATGATGCCACCGATGGTGAGATCGGTGAGAACGGTGTTGTCAGGGCAGGCATGCCGGGCAGCCGAACCGCTGGCGGTGAACACCCAGTTGCCCTCACGGGCACCCACGGGGTCAACGGCCACAAGCTTCTTGCCCTTGTTGTTCTTGAGAATGCGCAAGTGCATGTGATCCAGACCGGCAACCCGGTAGGAGCAGACCAGCGTTCCCATCACCTGCATGATCTCCATCAGCTGGGATTGCCTCCCGCGGGTTTGCTGGGGCTGGGGGATGGAGAGGGAGCAGAGGGCTTCGGGGGGTCGGGTTCCCAGTGGTCGATGATCCCCACGATTGTGAGGTCACTGGGATACGACTTGCTGCCGGCAGCTTCACGGGCTGCCGAGCTGCTGACGCAGATCACCCAGTCACCAGGTTTCGCACCCACCGCATCGACGGCCACCTTCTTGGTGCTGCCATCCAGAACCACCTGGAGGTGCTTGTGCTCAAAATCAGGGATCCGGTTGGTGGAAACGAGCGGCTTGACGACCTTGACGATGAGCATGATCAGTGAGCCTCCGGAAGTTGCGGGTCGAGCGTGGAACCGACGACCTCGGCCGGAGCCGTCTGGTTGCGGTCGCGAATAGTGAGACAAGTGTGGAGCAGACCCTCATCAACGAGAGCTGCGTAACGATCGGCGATGGCCTGGTTCACACGTTGGCAATCAGCGAGGGCCCGTTCCCGAGCACCAGGCACACGGCCGGAATAGTCGAAACGCACCACAACCGGAATCGGCAGATCCCGGGACACATTCAGACCTGTGAAAATTTTCACGCCCACATCGAGATCAGGCGCGCCCTCCTCGACGGTGTCGAGGTGGGCGAAATACGTGAGGTTGCGCAGATGCACCTCTTTAAAACCGATGCCAACGCCAATGAAACGCTCTGCGTGCCCAGCATCCGGGTATGTGCCCCCGTGCAGATCCTGCACGTAGTCGATCTGGGAGAAGTTCTTGGCGAGCAAGCGGGTCAGGAACGACACCATCCCGGCATCCATGGGGCCAGGAGCAGAGCTCTCAACGGCTTCAGCAATCTGTGCCATCGCTTGATCAGCACTCATCGATGCCGTAGCAGCATGCAGTTCCCTGGCGCAGAGCCAACGGTCGAGCACCATCTCGCTGTCACGGCTTGGGGGATGCACCCGGATCGCATCGGTGTCGGTGTCGAGGCCGATCAGCAGAAGATCAACGGAGGCACCGCAACAGAAGCTGTTTTCCACCGACTCACGGAAGTCGAGCAGGCGTTGATGACCCGCCGCTGCCGCAAGTTCGTCATTGCTGCCATGGGCAGCGCAGCCCTGATGGGAGGGATCGAGGGAACTGAAGTGGTATGTCACCACCTTCAGGTAACGGGTCGGTTCCGTGGAGGGATTGGGTGAACCTTCGCGGTAGCGGCGGTGCTCGGTTTTGACCCAGCGGTTCACCGTTTTCTCCACGTCGAACATGGCGCCAGCGTGGGATCGGCGACGGACAGCGCTGAAGGGAATGCGCAGGGCATAGGCCACGGTGTGGGCCAACCGACCATCGGCACAGGGCGTCAGGTCCAGAAGATGGATCCCACAGTCGAGCAAGAACTGTTCAAACTCCCGGGAGGCAGCACTGTCCGTACCGGCATCCAGGGGATCGTCCTGGAAGAAGCGATCACTGAACAGACGGTGGCTTTCGAATACACACCAGGCGAACAGGGCGCGCATATCGAGGGGGCGCACCCAGGCCCGCTGCAGGATGTGATCAGGCAGATCAAAGCCGAGCTCGGCACGGCACAACCGCTGGGCTTGGGGAATGAAATCGGTTTCGTGCTGAAGCGCTGAAACCTGCTGAAGCAGGGGAACGATCCGATCAAAGCGGCCCTTGATCTCCTGCTCGTAGGCCTGAAGACGGGCATTTGCCGATGCATCCGTCAACGGATGGCGCCTATGGGTGATTGGCAGAGAGCTGCGGCTCAGATTGAAAGGAACCGCCCGGGTGGCTGCCTTCTCACGTCGGACCCAGCCTGGCTGAGAGGGAGCAGGGCGCTGAACGTCCTTGCTGGAGCGAATTCGGCCACCACCAACCAGGGCGCCGCCCAGTTGAGCGGCCTTGCCCGTGGTGGTGAGGGCACGGCGCCGATCCAGAGCGGCCTTGCGGGTGGAGGACTCCACTTCAGACGTGGTCTGAACGGAATCAGAAGTTGTGGCCAGCTGTTGAAGCTGACGACGGGTGGGTGCAGAGGGGGCCTGAGGTCGCCCGCCACGGAGAGGCTTGGAGCGAACCATCAATGAATCAGCCCCGTGCGCCGCCGGAGACGGTGATCAGAGAACCCTTCTCGGTGTTGCCGCTGGAACCGGTCACGCGGCTCACAGGCCATTCGGTCTCTTCGTTGCGCTTGCGCTCGTAAGGAGCCATGGCACTCATCGGGCCGGGGCGGCTGGGGTTACGACGGCGGGCCGAAGCACCCTCAGTACCGGTCACGTGCTCACCACGATCCCAGTCGTCACCAGTGATCTTGGTGGAGGAGCCCTCGCCGGTCACCCGGGATGCAGGCTTCTCTGAAGGCTCGCTGACCACAGCCACGGTGGGCTGGAACTGTCGCTGCTGACGGTTCTGGAACTCGCGGTTGTCGAAGCGGAATTGCTCGGTACCGGTCACCTTGCCGCCAGCCATGTCAAAAGGGCCAGTAATGCGATTCCCCTGTTCATAGGAGGTACCAGTCACACCGGACGCGGCCTCACGTTGCTGTTGGGCAGCACGGGCGGGAGACACCACGCTGAAGCGAGTCCAGGCAGCACCCTCAGGAGCTTGGCCGTGGGTATCGGTTCCAGCGGGAGCATCAGCACCGCAGGCAGCGGCCAGCTGATCAGCACCCACGTAGGGGGTGCCGGTGACTGCTTCACAAGCGCCACGCTTGTCGCCGGTCATCACACCACCCACACCTGGTTGGATGCCCGTCATAGCTGCGGAAGGGGTGCCGACACGCACAGGCGTGCGCTCACGGATGGCCTGAACAGCAGGGGTCCCGCAGTGTTGGCCGGCCTGCTCAAGACCTGCATAGGGGGTGCCGGTGACGGCCTGGCAGCTGCCAGGCTCATCGCCCGTCACGTTCTCCGAACGACCCGTGCGGGTGCCGCTCACCACCTGGTTGCGGTTAGTGACGCTGAAACCAACTTTGGCTGCTTCGGGTTCGGGCTTGGAACCACAGAAGGCATTCACCTGCTCTGCACTGATGTACTGATCACCCGTCACGCGGTGGCAGGAGCCGAACTCATCACCGGTGACCTGAGCCGAACGGCCCACCATGGTGCCGGTCACGCCAGTGCCGGAGAGGGTTCCGGAAAGGCCTACCTTGGCGGCAGGACGACCTTCGGGCAGGGGATCCGAACCCAGGTATTGATCGCCGGTGAGGCTGCGGTTGGCACCAGCTTCATCACCGGTGACGCTGGCGGAGCGGCCAACCATCACGCCACTCACAGGACGGCCCTGTTCGGTGAGGCTGTGGCCCACCTTGCGCGGGGAGGTCGTACCACCACCGCAGTAAGCAGCCGACTGATTGGCGGAGATGTACTCGGTGCCGGTCACGCTCTTGCAGGTGCCGGGCTCATCGCCGGTGACCTTTTCGGAACGGCCGACTTCATTACCGGTGATGCGGTTGCCGTGGCTGGTGGCGGTGATGCGCACCTTGGCCGGAGTTGTTGCAGCGGGAGTGGTCTGACAGAAGGTCTGGAAGACTTCGGAGCCCAGGTACTCGGTACCGGTGATCGAACGACAGGTGCTCGCCTCGTTGCCGGTGGTTTTCACCGAGCGGTTGGCCTGGGTGCCGGTCACTGTCTGGCCGCCTGTGGTGGTGCTTTCACCCACCTTCCAGTGAGCATCAGCAGCAGCGGCTTGCTTGGCGCCGTGGCGGTTGGGACCGGTAGGGCGGGTCACACCAGCGCTTTGCTTGTTGCGGGCGCCGGCCTTGGTGCGCAGCTCGCGCACCTGTTGAGCCAATTCACGGCTGGTGAGGTCAGGGTTGGCCTGACGGGCAACGGCTGCCGCACTGGTGGGTTGCTTGCCAGCGGTTTTGCCATGCTTCGCCATGGCTTCACGACGGGCCAGCACCAGCGCGCGACTGGGGTTCTCGATGGCACGACGCTTGGGAGTAGCCGAACGGCGCTCCGAACGGGCAGAGAACTTGGGGGCCGGTGCACTGAGAGAAGCCTTTTCAACGGCACGCTTGCCACCGCAGCCGCAGCTCTTGGTGGTTTCAGCAGGTGCAGCGGCTTGGGTCTGACGGGCCACATCTGCGCGGTTGCGATCGCGGCTGGTGTCGGCAGTCTTGCCGCGGCGGGACAGGGCATCACGACGGGCGAGCACCAATTCGCGGCTGGGATCGCGATGGGGCTTGACCTGAGAGCTGCGGATTGCGGGAGCAGCTGCAAACGACGTGGTCCGCTGCGGAGCTACGGCAGCGGGGGTGGCAGTTGCAGAGGCAGGCTCAGCAGGAGCGGCCGCGTTGGTGCGGGTGGGACGGGCATCATCAACGGTGCGAACACGGTTGGCGCCATCACCAGCCGCTACCGAGGACTTCTTACCGGAAGTGGTCAGCGCCTTGCGGCGTTCAAGTGCGAGTTCGCGACTGGAGAGTCTTGCCATGTCCGCCCGAGGATGTCGTCGTGAGGTGGAAGGGCACTTGCCCCTCCGGAAAAAGCTGGAGCCCTGATCAGGTCAGGGCTCGGAACCATGGGTTCGAAGGATCAGCGTCCTTCGAAGACCACGAAGCAGGCACCCTGGCTTTGGGTGTAGGCGTCGTAACCGACGATGCGCACGTGGTGATCGGGGTATGCGCGATGGCAAGCCTCGAGCTCACTGACAACGACGTTCAGATCCTTCTCACCGAAGAAGGGGAGCTTCCAATACGACCAGTAGGTGGCCATGGAATTGCTGGGGTGGACGTGCTCAACGAGCGGGCTCCAACCCTGGGCAATGATGTAGGCGATCTGGTCGTAGATCTCGTCCTGGGTCATCGGCGGGAGGAAGCCGAAAGTCTCCAGGGTGGCGACTGTTTGATAGTCACCCACGGTGCTCTGGAAAGGCATGGGGATCCTGGGTGTAAGAAAAAGGGGTGGCCGGTTGCATCAACCGGCCGTTGAGACGATCAGTTCTGGACGTCGAGCTTGTCGACGGTGTCGAACTCGAACTTGATCTCCTTCCAGGTCTCGAGGGCGATGGCCAGCTCAGGGCTGTGCTTCGCGGCTTCCGTGAGGATGTCGCGGCTCTCTTTCTCGAGATGACGGCCGGCGTTGCGTGCCTTGACGCAGGCCTCGAGGGCCACACGGTTGGCAGCAGCACCTGCAGCGGAGCCCCAGGGGTGACCATGGGTACCACCACCGAACTGAAGAACGGAGTCGTCGCCGAAGATGGTGACCAGGGCGGGCATGTGCCACACGTGGATACCGCCAGAAGCAACGGCGAACACGCCAGGCATGGAACCCCAGTCCTGATCGAAGAAGTTGCCGCGGCTGCGGTCTTCGGGCACGAAGGATTCGCGCAGCTGGTCGATGTAGCCGAGGGTGGTCTGACGATCACCTTCCAGCTTGCCGACCACGGTGCCGGTGTGGAGCTGGTCACCACCGGACAGACGCAGACACTTGGCGAGAACGCGGAAGTGGATGCCGTGCTTGGGGTGACGGTCGATCACCGCGTGCATGGCGCGGTGGATGTGCAGCAACATGCCGTTCTTGCGACACCACTTCGACAGACCGGTGTTGGCCGTGAAGCCACCGGTGATGAAGTCGTGCATGATGATCGGCATGCCGAGTTCCTTGGCGAACTCAGCGCGCTCGTACATCTCCTCGGGAGTGTTGGCGGTCACATTGAGGTAGTGACCCTTGCGCTCGCCGGTCTCCTGCTCGGACAGCTTGATGGCTTCCGCGACGAATTCGAAACGGTTCTGCCAACGCTGGAAGGGCTGGGAGTTGATGTTCTCGTCGTCCTTGGTGAAGTCCAGACCGCCACGCAGGCACTCATAGACAACACGCCCGTAGTTCTTACCGCTCAGGCCGAGCTTCGGCTTGATGGTGCAACCCAGCAGAGGACGGCCGTACTTGTTCATCCGGTCGCGCTCGACCTGGATGCCGTTCGGCGGGCCGTAGCAGCTCTTGATGAAGGCCATCGGGAAGCGGATGTCTTCCAGACGGAGGTGGCGCAGAGCCTTAAAACCGAACACGTTGCCGACCAGGGAGGTCAGAACGTTGGTGATAGAACCCTCTTCGAACAGGTCGAGGGGGTAGGCGATGAAGGCATAGAAGGACTCCTTGTCACCAGGGACGTCTTCGATGCGGTAGCAACGGCCCTTGTAGAAGTCGAGATCGGTGAGGAGCTCGGACCACACAGTGGACCAGGTGCCGGTGGAGGATTCAGCAGCCACAGCAGCGGCAACTTCTTCCTTGGGCACACCTTCTTGGCCGGTGCACTTGAAGCAGGCCAGCAGGTCGGTGTCGAGGGGGACGTAATCAGGAGTCCAGTAGGTATCCCTGTACTCCTTGACCCCAGCGTCGTACTTCTTGCTCATAGGAAAATTCCGTTAGGTCGGTGAAGAGGTTGAGACGTTCGCGTGCCTCGTCAGAGGCTCAGCGGAAGATCTCAGTCCTTCTGACCAAGGAAGTTGCCGTTGCCCAGAGCAGGCTCCACTTCGCGGTGTGGGCGGGCGATGATGTGAGCTGCGACCAGGCCGTCACCGACGCGCTCGCAAGCGTCAGCGCCAGCGCGCACAGCAGCGTTGACAGCGCCAGTTTCGCCGCGAACCAGAACGGTGACGTAGCCGCCGCCGACGAACTCACGACCGATCAGGCGCACTTCGGCAGCCTTGGTCATGGCATCAGCTGCCTCGATGGCGGGGACCAGACCGCGGGTCTCGATCATGCCGAGGGCGATGCCCATGGTTTCGTTAGCCATTGCCTACCGGGAGAAGGGGTGGAATGTTCGCTGGGGACATTGCTCCGCCAGAACCCTTCTCGTCAAGCGATTTGGACGACTTTCTCGATCACTGTCCATAGTGAACTAAATAAGCCTGGCTTATCACCCTTTGCCTCACTGTTCCGATCTGCTGTGGTGGTTCGTGTGATCACATCCCCACAAGTCGTTGTCGGCAGTGGCGAAGGTCCATAGGTTCACGTTGCGTCACCCTCCCAAAGCCTTGCTGCGGGGTGGAATGTTCAACCCAATTGGGTGTCGCTGGGTCGAATCCAGAGATTGTTAGCTCCTAGCCCCAACCAGCCCGCACAATGGAGACCCTCTTTTGTCGGTCCTCCTTGGCGCTTCAGCTCACCATTGCCACGGGCAACCCGATCAAGGTTGCTGAGATCGAGGCCATGCTGGGACCGCTTCCCCTGGACGTGCAGCGTCAACCTGCCGATCTGGATGTTGAAGAGACGGGGGGCACCTACCAAGAGAACGCTGAGCTGAAAGCCAGCGCTGCAGCTCTTCGTACCGGCTGCTGGGCCTTGGCTGACGATTCAGGGCTTGAGGTGGATGCTCTTCAAGGGGCACCCGGCCTGTATTCGGCCCGTTACGCCGATGGAAACGACGCCAAGGTGCAGCGGCTCCTCAGCGAGCTGGTTGGCTCGCCTTATCGGAGTGCCTGTTTCCGCAGCACGATGGTGTTGTGTGATCCCTCCGGAAGCTGTCGTGCCGCGGCGGAGGGCATTTGCTGGGGCGAACTCCTGAGCGCCCCGGCCTACGCTGGCGGCGGATTCGAATCCCTGCTTTGGGTGCGGGAAGCCCGTTGCACCTACGGCGAACTAAATGCGGCTCAGCTCAGCCGCCTTGGCAGCCGCGGGAAGGCGGCGCGAGCTCTGGCACCACAGTTGCGTGAGCTGCTGCACCTGAGCTGATCAGTGCGCTCAGGGCAGCCTTGCGTTGCTGTTGATGTGGTCGATGGCGCGCATCGCCGCCGCGGCCGCTTCTTCGACATCACCTTCCCGTCCAGCAAGAGTGAGACGCCCGAAAGCACCCACCGCTTTCACGTCCACCAAGGTGATGTTGGAGGCTTTTTCTGCTTCGTTGGCAGCGATCAACACGTATCCGGCCGGCTCCGTCTCCAGGATGAACATGCTCATCCCGGCTTCGATCATTGAGCCGCGTCGGTTCTGCCGGTTGATCAGCACGGCATGGTCGGGCGTGATTGCCCGGATCACTTCCGTCCAGCTCACATCGGCTGGAGAACGCTGGTCAATGGTGCTCCCGATCGCTTCCAGCACCACATCTCCGGAATGGAGCACCGTGCTCTGATCACGGTGGTAAAGGGCCATCGAACCGAACGCCCGCTCCACCACCATCTGGCCGAGACGAACGTTGCTGGCCTTCAGTGCGATGTCCGTCACCCGGTGCACCGCCATGCCTGGTGACACCTCCATCCAGAGGCAGGCATCTCCAGGAATGGGCAGAAATCCTTGGCTCACCGAACCCATGTAGGCCGCGAGTTGCGGCTGCAGCGAGTCGATGAACACGTGGGTGCGCAGTTCGATCGACTGCACATGGCTGTTCTGCCGCAACAGCCGGGGCGACTCCGAATCCGTTGTCACAACACAGCTCGCCCCCCCTTGCTGGGGGGTCACCTCAGTGCCGGTGACGAGAGCACTACCGCCGCGTCGCCGCTCCCGAGCATCGAAGCTGGCAAAACGTGTCATGGCGGGGAGTGTACCGGACGAATTCAGCTGAAACGGGCCAATAAAGAGTTAGAGCCTGCGGTCTTGCGCCTTGAAAAACAGCCGATAACTTCCGGAGAACCCTTCTAGAGATCTTGCAATGACTGAGCAGTCTTCTTTGAAGCCAGTGGATCTCAACGCTGATCAAGCCCTTGGGATGGTGAGCTTCGGCCTGATGCAACGGCTTGCGCAGGATGGCCAGGTGGATCTGCCCTGGCTGGAGGCATCAGGAAATGCAGACAGTGAGCGTCTGCGCCAGCTGCGTCAACGACTGGAACTGACGTCGTTGGCCATCGAAACCGGTGCTCCCCTCACCACCGCGGAGGTGAGCATGCTGCTAGGGGCCCGCCCTGGAACGGAAAAGGTGGAACGCGGTGGCCTTATCGCCCGCCGGGTCAGCCGCAACGTCTGGCGCTTGAGCAAAGCAGAGGAGAGTGATCGCTCCGATCGCTACGACGGATTCCGCCGCCGCCTTTGAGCTCAATCCAGGGCCTGCCTGGCCGGAGCGATCCCAAAGAGTTTGAGCGACATTTCCACTCCTCAGCGGATTTATTCGCAGCTTGGAGAGGTTGATCATCAAGGGAGCGGCCGATGGCCGGGCCAACGCTGCTGAAGGAATCGGGGCCGCGCGAGGTGTTCTGTGGCCTCACCTCGATTGTGTGGCTGCATCGGCGCATGCCCGATGCCTTTTTTCTTGTGGTGGGATCACGAACCTGCGCCCATCTGATCCAGAGCGCCGCAGGGGTGATGATTTTTGCCGAACCCCGTTTCGGCACAGCCATTCTCAGCGAGCGGGATCTGGCTGGCCTCGCGGATGCCCACGACGAACTCGACCGGGTCTGCAAGGAACTGCTGCAACGCCGCCCCGAAATCCGCACGCTGTTTCTGGTGGGGTCCTGCCCCAGCGAAGTGATCAAGCTGGATTTGGCCCGGGCCGCCGAACGGCTCAACGAAGAACTGTCCGGCCGGGTGCGGGTGGTCAACTACTCCGGCAGCGGCATTGAAACCACGTTCACCCAGGGAGAAGATGGGGCGCTGGCGGCCCTCGTGCCCCTGCTTCCGGCCAGCGATGAACGGCAATTGCTGCTGGTGGGAACCCTCGCTGATGCCGTGGAAGACAGGCAGATGCACCTGTTCAAACGGATGGGCATCGAGACGATTCGCAGCCTGCCGCCCCGGCAATCGGCCGACCTGCCCGCCGTGGGAGCGGGAACCACGGTGCTGCTGACCCAACCCTTTCTCACGGAAACCGCGCGCCTGCTCAGCGACCGCGGCGCCACGGTGCTCACGGCTCCCTTCCCGCTGGGGGCCGAGGGGAGTCGCCGCTGGATGGAAGCTGCTGCCGCTGCCTTCCATCTGCCTGATGAACGGGTTGCTGCTGTGCTCGATCCGTTGATGGAGCGGGCCCAGAGCGCCCTGGCCCGCCATCGCGCCGTGCTGGAGGGCAAGCGGATCTTCCTGCTTCCCGAATCCCAGCTGGAACTGCCCCTGGCCCGGTTTCTGCAACGGGAATGCGGCATGGAACTGGTGGAGGTGGGCACGCCTTATCTGAACCGCGAACAGATGGCTGCTGAGCTGGCCTTGCTCCCCGATGACGTCCCAGTGATGGAGGGGCAACACGTGGAGCAGCAACTGGACCGGGTTCGCGCCAGCCAGCCCGACCTGGTGGTGTGCGGAATGGGCCTGGCCAATCCACTGGAGGCCGAAGGCATCGCCACCAAATGGTCGATCGAACTGGTGTTCAGCCCGATCCACGGCATTGACCAGGCCGGCGACCTGGCGGAACTGTTTTCGCGGCCGTTGCGTCGCCGGCAACTGATTCGACCTGGCCTCCACCCCAGCAGCCCCGACCCAACCGTGCACGCCTGATCCCATGCAACTCACGCTCTGGACCTACGAAGGGCCACCCCATGTGGGGGCCATGCGCATCGCCGCCTCAATGCGCGGCGTTCATTACGTGCTACATGCCCCCCAGGGGGACACCTATGCCGATCTGCTGTTCACGATGATTGAGCGGCGCGGACAGCGTCCGCCCGTCACTTACACCACCTTTCAGGCCCGGGATCTCGGCGGGGACACCGCCGAACTGGTGAAACGGCATGTGCGTGAAGCGGTGGATCGCTTCCAGCCCGATGCCCTGCTGGTGGGGGAAAGCTGCACCGCGGAGTTGATTCAGGATCAGCCCGGTGCCCTTGCCCAGGGCATGGGTTTGACCATGCCGGTGGTGAGTCTGGAGCTGCCGGCCTACAGCAAAAAGGAGAACTGGGGGGCCGCGGAAACCTTCTATCAACTGGTGCGCAACCTGCTGAAGGAGCAGGCACCCGCCAACAGCCAGCACGCCCCCAGGGCATGGCAACACCAGGGCCGCCGGCCCCGGGTGAACCTGTTGGGCCCCTCCCTGCTGGGCTTCCGCTGCAGGGACGATGTGCTGGAGATACAGAAGCTGCTCACCCTGCACGGCATCGATGTGGGTGTGGTGGCGCCCCTCGGAGCAGGCGTGGAGGATCTGCAGCGGATCCCCGATGCCGATTTCAACGTCTGCCTCTATCCGGAAGTGGCTGAATCCAGCTGCAGCTGGCTGGAGCGCAATTTCGGCATGCCCTTCAGCCGAACGGTGCCGATTGGAGTGGGTGCCACCCACGATTTCCTCGTCGAAGTGCACGAAATGCTGGGAATGGAGCCCCCAGCCCCCGACGAGGGATACCGGCGCTCACGCCTGCCCTGGTATTCGGAATCCGTGGACTCCACGTACCTCACTGGCAAGCGGGTGTTCATCTTTGGCGACGGCAGTCACGCCCTCGCCGCGGCCCGGATCTGCAGCGAGGAACTGGGTTTTACGGTGGTTGGGCTGGGCACCTACAGCCGAGAGATGGCCCGGCCCGTGCGGGCCGCCGCCAAAGCCCTGGGCCTAGAGGCCCTGATCAGTGACGACTACCTGGCGGTGGAAGCGGCCATGGCCGAAGCGGCACCAGAACTGGTACTGGGAACCCAGATGGAGCGCCACAGCGCCAAGCGACTGGGAATTCCCTGCGCGGTGATCAGCACACCGATGCATGTACAGGACGTGCCCGCCCGAATGAGCCCCCAGATGGGCTGGGAAGGGGCAAACGTGATCTTCGACGACTGGGTGCACCCGCTGATGATGGGCCTGGAGGAACACCTGATCGGCATGTTCCGCCACGATTTCGAATTCGTGGATGGCCACCAGAGCCACCTGGGCCATGCCGGTGGTGCCGGCGCCGCCGAAAGTTCAGGCTTGAGTGATACCCCAGGAGAGGGCGATGGCGCTCTGCATTGGACGGCCGACGGGGAAGCCGAGCTGAACAAGATCCCCTTCTTCGTACGGGGCAAGGTGCGACGAAACACGGAGTCTTACGCCCGCGATGTGGGCTGCAGGGAGATCAGCAGCGAAACGCTATATGACGCAAAAGCCCACTTCAAGGCATGAGCATTTGCACTCATTTCTTTTGATTTAATTGAAAGAAATTCTGCTCTTGCACTCAAGCAAGAGCCCGATCTTTCATTTCTTGGTGAAAACCAACTACTGGACATCTACTGCTGTTGAATGAAATCGACTTCTCTTGCACAGGTCGCTGCATGACCACAACCCTGACGCGACCGGCGGACGGTGAAGGCAGCGTGCAGGTCCACCAGGACCCGGCACTGAATATCCAGGAAGAAACCCTGGTGATCGCGGTCTATGGAAAAGGCGGGATCGGCAAATCCACCACCTCCTCGAATCTGTCAGCCGCCTTCTCGAAGCTGGGCAAGCGGGTGCTTCAGATCGGCTGTGACCCCAAGCACGACAGCACCTTTACCCTCACCCACAAGATGGTGCCGACGGTGATCGACATCCTTGAGGAAGTGGACTTCCACAGCGAAGAGCTGAGGCCTGAGGATTTCGTCTTCACCGGCTTCAACGGGGTGCAGTGCGTCGAGAGCGGCGGCCCACCGGCGGGCACGGGCTGCGGCGGATACGTAACCGGGCAGACCGTGAAGCTGCTCAAGGAGCATCATCTTTTGGAAGACACCGATGTGGTGATCTTCGATGTGCTCGGCGATGTGGTGTGTGGTGGTTTCGCCGCCCCGCTGCAGCACGCCAACTATTGCCTGATCGTTACAGCCAACGATTTCGATTCGATCTTCGCGATGAATCGCATCGTTCAGGCGATTCAAGCCAAAGCCAAGAACTACAAGGTGCGGCTTGGCGGCGTTGTTGCGAACCGCTCGGCAGACACCGATCAGATCGACAAGTTCAACGATCGAACCGGCCTGCGCACCATGGCCCATTTCAGGGATGTGGATGCCATCCGGCGATCCCGACTGAAGAAATGCACCATCTTTGAAATGGATGATGCCGATGAGGCCGTGCAAGCGGTGCAGAACGAATATCTGCGGCTGGCACAGAACATGCTTGACAAGGTGGAGCCACTCGAGGCCACTTCCCTCAAAGACCGCGAAATCTTCGACCTCTTGGGATTCGATTGACCCTCGACTTGATCAACAAAGCCCCGGCCGCTGCAACCGGGGCCTTGTTGTGAAAAGCTGAGCTCAAACGCCAACGAGTTTCATCGAAAGCTCCCACACCCGGCGGGCTGTTTCTGGATCTGTGGCCTTGTCGGACAATTCCTGGCTGAACTGCTGACCGTCCTTCTTCTGGCGGTTGCCCCAGCTCCAGTGCACCCCAGATTCGGCGAAGTCGGGATTGGCCACTACATCAGCAACCCGTTCTCCCGCCAAGGCCTGGGAGACATAGCCGCCGGTGATGTTTTTCTGAAACCAGGGGAAGATCGTCTGGAAGACCTTAGGGGTGTTGCGGAATAACGGTGTGTCCGCAACACAGCCCGGGTAGAGCGACGTGAAGGTGATCCCAGTGTCCCCGTGAAGACGGCGATGCAGCTCCTGGGTGGTGATCATGTTGCAGAGCTTGCTGTCTTTGTAGGCCTTGCCGGGCTTGAACGGCTTGCCACTGGCCATGGCAACGGGGTCTTTGAATCCGGCCTCAAAACCTGAGAGGTCCCCCAGATCTGCCGGCGCAGGGATCGGAATCTTGCCCCCCAGCTCCTTGGAGTTCGCCGTCACGGTGCCCAGGATCACCACCCGCTTGGAGGGGTGAGTGGAGGCCTTGAGCCGACTCAAGATCAGCTGCACCAGCAGGAAATGGCCGAAGTGGTTGGTGGCCATCGAGATCTCGTAACCCTGGGGCGAACGCTCCGGCTGCTTCAGCTTCGGTTTGTACACGGCTGCATTGCAGACCAAGGCATCCAAGCGCTCGGGCAAGGCATCCACTGCCCTGCGCACACTGTCGAGATCACCAAGATCCATCAACACGTGCTTGAGCCGGTCTTTCGGGAGATCCAGCTCATCCGCCGCCGCCGCGGCACGCTGCGGGCTGCGGTTCGCCGTGATCACCGTCCAACCCCGCTTCACCAAGGCGCAGGTTGCATTCAGGCCAACACCGGAGGTGGTGCCGGTGATCAGAACGGTGCCAGGCGTGGACATCAAGACAGGGCCAGTGAGGCTGCCAGTCTGCCGGTCAGTACTCAATCCCAACGCCGCTGGTCACGAATCTCAGCGCCAGATCACGCGCAGACGATTGGGGGCGATCCACTGATCCTGCTCGCTGATCAGACGCTTCTCTCCACCGATGCTGAACAGACGGTCGAAGCGTTGTTGCAGCGTTTCCAATTTCGCCGACTCAATCGACACGACCGCCGCGATTTCACTGTGGCGATCCATGCGTTCCTGGTAGGCCACCGACAGGCGAATCAAGCTCACACAGCCCAATAGAACAAGACCCGCCTTGGCCGCCAAGGCGAGAAGGCTGCACTGCAGTTCCTGTTGGTCGGTCTGCCGCTGAATCGCTGCAGCCATGCTGGCTGCATCCGTACGGGGAACTGATCTTTGAACCTGACCGGCGGTCACCACATCAGCACGAACATCCGCTTGTAACGCAATCCGTTCGCAGTGCCAAGACCAGCTCTACGCCCGTTGATCTGGGCTGCCTTAATCAGGCCTCGTAAAGGCTGATGGAGAGACGCAGGGCCAGAACAGCGGCATGGGCAGCGACCACGAGGGCAATGAACACCTCAGGTGCAGACAGAACGGTTTCCATTGGAGCCATGCATCGAACGGTCCCATTCTTCTCTGAGGGACGGGCTGCAGGCCATCATTCGCAAAGGCCTGTCACACCAGCCCATGGATCCGGTTCTGATCGATGCCCCTGCCATCCGCGCGTTGGATCTACAGCCGCTGGAGATCTGGGGCACTCAGCCGCTGGATGCACTGCTCAGCAAGGGGCCGGTGCTCGAGCTTCGTTTCGATTGGCCACGAGCACAGGATGACCCACGCGAGCTTCCGGAATGCCCCGAGCCTCGACTCTGGGCCCTGCGGGCCGATGCGCGCTACCCCTGGCTGCCGCTCTTGCTTGAACGGGACCAAGGCAGCCTGATTCGTCATGTGGCTCTGGTGGTGCCCCACAGTTTCAGCCGCAGTGAAGGCCTGCGTTTTGACCCGGAAGCCTTGGAGCTCTGGGTGACGCATCGATTGATGGTGTTGGACGACCTCTGCCAGCGAGAGCTCAGACGCCCGATGCGGGGCAACCTCTCCCAGATGGCCGCAGCCCTGGGCTATGAGCTGGATGCGGGATTTTGGAGCCTGTTGAGCTGACCAGTCAGCTCAGCCAAAGCTGCAGGGCCCGCCTGGAGCTGTCGATCGCCAGGATGATGGCAAGGCCCCGCAGACAGCGCACCAGTAGGGCCGCATCAAACTGATCGAGACGGCTGGCCGTCCACTGCGCAGCGATCGCTGCCACCGCCCCCAGCAGCAGGCCCATCAGAGGAACGCCGCGTCCTTCATGCAGAAACTGGAGGGATGCTGCGCTGGCCGAGCAGAGCACCGCCACCGTGCTGAGCCGCACGGCCTGATGAATCGGCACAGACATCGGACCGCTCATCAGGGGCACCATCACAAGCCCACCGCCCAGGCCCAACATCCCAGCGGTCCAGCCGGCGATGCAGCCCACACCTGCCAACTGCGGAGCGCTGCTGTCATCAACGTCATCATTGGCATCCACCTCCTGCCGCTCGCGAACGCAGAACGCCAGCACGATGTACATCAGCGTCTGCATCGCCAGCAGAATCCAGCCCGCTGCTAAACCGGCCAAACCACCGAACAGCAGTGCCGAGCCAAAGGCTGCCAAGCCGATGGCGAGTCCAGGCCGGGTCGGCAGCCGGCCCTGGCGCAGATGTGTGATGGTGCCTGCCAAAGCCGTGGGCACAATGGCGAAACTGCTGGTAGCCAGGGCCTGATGGGGCGGGAGATCAAGCCAAAGCAGGAGGGGGGCAAAGATCAAGCCACCGCCAATCCCCAACAACCCGGCCAAGCCCCCCGCCAGCAGGCCCAGGGCGATCAAGATCGGCACATCCCACCAGGGCACCATGGCGTGCGATCGATGCTTTTCTCCAGCATGCCCGCAACTGGGCGTTTGCTCCCCACCCAGCAAGCGGATGGACACACCCAGATGGCTTTGGATGCCTGGCTTCTGAAGCGCAGCAACGGTCCGGTTCTGCGTTTTTACCGCTGGAGTGGGCCCTGGCTCTCGCTGGGACGCCATCAACGCCAATGGCCTGGGCACTGGAATGGTCTGGCCCGCCGCGGCCGCATCAGCCTGGTGCGACGCCCCAGCGGAGGCCGGGCCGTGCTTCATGCGGGCGGTCTCACCTATGCCTTGATCTGGCCGGATGCACCCCGGCGGCGCCAGGAGGCTTACCGCCAGGCCTGCCAGTGGTTGATCGATGGCTTCCAGGATCTCGGGCTACCGCTGCACTTCGGTTCCGATCCTGCGGGTGCTGAAGCCAACAACTGTTTCGCCTCGGCAACGGTGGCCGACCTGGTGGATCCGTGCGGCGTCAAACGGGTCGGTAGCGCCCAGCGCTGGCAGAACGGTCGTCTGCTTCAACACGGTGAAATCCTGCTGGATCCCCCTGCTGAGCTATGGGAGGAGGTGTTTGAGGAAGCGGCTCCAGCGGCAGCTCCAGCCCGGATCAACCGACTGGAGCTGGATCAGCGACTGCGCCAGAGCCTGGTTCAATCCTGGAGCCGTTGCCCTTGGCAGATGCAGCCCCTGAAGGCTGACGAAGTTCAGGAGTTGGAGGTCGAGCTGGCATCCGGCTCTGCGCTCTGAGCCTGCATCGTCTGCACCATCTGGGGAAGCATCGCCAAACCCAGGGGGTATCCATTGCGCTTGCGCGCCTCATCGAGAATCGCGGGGGGCAGGGTCACCCCGAGCCGCTTCAGCACCGCATCGCCCACATCCATTCGGTCAAGGGTGCCGGAAGGAAGGCCCGCAGCACTCATCACCAACAGGCGTCCCTGGGAGGCCGCCTCCAGGGCCGGCACCGCCTCCACCAGGGGGGCCGAACTGGCGATAGAGGGCAGTTCAGTGAGGGGGCTCAGATGATCCTCGAGGCGCTGTTGGTCCCATTGCTGCACCGGCAACAGTTTCAAGGGCTGATCATCAATCCAACCCACCCAACGGCCGCTTTTACAGACGAGCACCCAATCGGCAGGTCCCCCCGCCTCGCTGGCGGACAGCCGGAGCTGACTGAGGCGCCGCAAGGTCTGATCCGCCTCCAGCACGCGGAAACGTTTGCCTGCCGCAGCCTCCACCTTCAACTCCCGCAGCACCGTCTGCAACTGCAGCATCTGGGTTTGACTGCGGTTGGCACTCAAGCCGAACCAACCGATCAACATCAGCAGGAGGCCGTTGAGCCCCCAGCCCTGCCAAAGCAGAACACCGCCCAACAGGATCATCAGCATCGACAACGCGCGTCCGGACGCCGATGCCACCTGAACGCCTTTCTGCTGACTGCCGCTCAGCTGCCAGACCAAGGCCTTGAGGATCAGCCCGCCATCGAGGGGCAGCCCGGGCAAGAGATTGAACAAGCCGAGCATCAAGTTGAGCAAACCCACCTGGCTCAACAACTGTGTGGCCATGGGCTGGGTATCCGACAGCGCTGCAGCCCCCGCCAACATCCCGAAGGCCAGAACCAAACTCACGATCGGGCCAGCAGCCGCAATGCGCAGATTGCCCAAGGCGGTGGGGCATTCCTTCTCCACCCGCGCGATGCCGCCCAGATGAAACAGGGTGATGCTCAACACCTTCACCCCTTCTCGCAGGGCCATCAGGGCATGGCCCAATTCATGCAGCAGCACGGAGCTGAACAGCAACAAGGTGGTCAGCAATCCCAACCCCCAACTCACCGTTACCGAGGCCGTGGTCGCGTAGCGGGACTGAAACAACGTGGTGAAGATCGCCACGGCAAACAACCAGCTGGGCTGGAGCCGCAGGGGAATTCCGCCAATCTTGAGCACCTGCCAGCCCTCTCCCACCGCCAATCCCGTCGTGTGCCGCTGCTGCGGGCTGTCATCCACGATCCTAGGGAGAGCAACCCCATGCAGCCCTTGCGTGATCCCCGCCCCACTCCAGAGCTCAAGATCTGTGGGATCACCGACCCCGAGCAGGCTCAAGCCATCGCACAGATGGGCGTGCAGGCGATTGGCGTGATCGGCGTTCCTGCCACCCCACGCTTTGTAGAACCAGCCCAGCGCAGGGTCTTGTTCCGGCTGCTGGAACAACAGCACCCCCAACTGCATCGAGTTTGGGTGGTGGCCGACCCCGACGATGCCGCCCTCGAGGAAGCGCTCAACGGTGCAGGGCAGCCCTCCGTGGTGCAGCTGCACGGCAGCGAGTCAGACGAACGCTGCCAACGTTTAAAACAGCGCTACCCCCGGCAGCAGTGGTGGAAAGCGTTGCGGGTGCGTGAACCCGAAGATCTCAACCAGCTCGAGCAATATGCGCCCCATATGGATGCTCTGCTGCTCGATGCCTGGAGCGCGGATCAACTGGGCGGCACCGGTCACCGGATCCCTCTTGATTGGCTGGCTGAAACCGAGCTGTCAGTGCCGTGGTGGCTGGCAGGAGGAGTGAGTGCGGAGTGGGTTCCAGAACTGCTCAGTCGCGTCACGCCTCAGGGGCTCGATGCCTCCAGTCGGCTGGAGGAACGACCGGGATGGAAAAACCTCGACAAGGTTCAAGCCCTCGTCGAGGCCGTGAAGTCAAAGCAGTGAACTTTGGGCCGTGAAACAGCGTTGAATCGCAGCTGATCAGGTGCTGAG
Organism: Synechococcus sp.; assembly: GCA_047285305.1. GTDB lineage: Bacteria > Cyanobacteriota > Cyanobacteriia > PCC-6307 > Cyanobiaceae > Parasynechococcus. The sequence goes on along the minus strand of JBJBDL010000003.1, from coordinate 1,093,260 downwards.
CAGCGCTTCCTGCTGACGCACAAGCTCAAAGAACTCCTGCTTGAGGCTGGGGTCGTGGCGGAAATCGCCGCGCACCACGGAATTCACCATGCTGGTTTGGGGCTCCTTCACCCCACGCCACTTCATGCAGTAGTGCTGCGCCTTGATGATGATGCCGAGACCCTGGGGCTCACAGAGCTTCTCGATTTCGTCGGCAAGGATCATCACAGCCTCTTCCTGGATGTGAGGACGCGAGAAGACCCAATCAGCCACACGGGTGAATTTGGAGAGGCCGATCACCCGGGCACCAGGTTTGATACCGATCCAGCAGTTGCCCATGATCGGCACAAGGTGGTGAGAACAGGCGGAACGAACCGTGATCGGGCCAACGGTGTAGATCTCATCAAGCCGTTTCACATTGGGGAAGCTGGCCACCTTGGGCTGCTGGTGGTAGCGCCCCTTGAACACCTCCTGGAGATACATCTTGGCGACGCGCTCCGCCGTCTCATGGGTGTTGTGGTCGTTATCGATATCGATCACCAGGCTGCGCAGCAGGTCGCGAACCTTGTCTGCAACTTCAACCTGAAGCTGATCCAGCTCACCAGGCTGGAGGTGATCAGCGATGTTGTCGTTCGCCAGAAAGGAAGCACCCGCTTCCCTCAGGCGCTCACGGATGCGCACTGAAACCTGGGGATTCAAGCTGCCATTGCCGTTGCCGTTGGCGACGCCGTTGGAAACGAAAGGGACTGTGGAGGTCATGGTGTTCGTTCAGAAGGCGCCGGCGGCCGGCATAAGGGTGAGGTCTTCGATCCACTGGTTGCTGGGTTGCATCGCCAGATTCGCCAGTGTTTCTGCCGCCTGATCGACAGAGAGCATGGCACGACGATCGAAATCGCTTTGTACGGTTTCCGCGTCCCACAGTGGTGTGTTCACGGCCCCAAGAGTGAGGGTGCAGGCACGAATGCCGTTGCTCCGTTCCTCTTCCACAAGGCAGCGGGTGAAGCTGGCCAATGCAGCTTTGCTAACGCAATACGCCCCCCATTGAGGGAAGGCATTGCGGGCGGCGTGGCTGCTGATGTTGATCACCAGTCCACCGTTCTCACGCATGGCGGGAACAACAGCAGAACAAACCTGCATCACGCTGGTGACATTCAGCTGTAGCAGCCATTGCCAACGCTCGATCGGCATGGCCAATAGATCGCCGGTGTAGGCCGCACCCGCGTTGTTGATCAACACTGAAGGGGTCTCACCCTGCTGCAACAAGCCAGCAATCGCAGCTGCGATGCCATCAGATTGAGTCAGGTCGATGGCGGCATAGGCCACAGAAACACCTTTGTGGCTGAGCTGAGCACTCAGCTGCTCCAGTTGATCAGCGCTGCGGGCGGTGAGCAGCAAATCCCATCCTTGATGAGCCAGAAGCTCAGCAGTTCGGCGACCTATGCCTCGGCTCGCACCTGTGATTAGAGCCGTTGGCAAAAACCGTTAGCAAACCGCGACACTTTAAGCGGCTTTGTCGACATCCTGTGACGTTTTTTCGAGAAACCGCCCCATGGCCCTGAATTTGGAGTAACGGGCCTCGCGCAGTTGCTGTTCCGAAAGGCTCATCAGTTGGTCCAGATGATGCTCGATCGCCGCCCGTAGGTTTTCTCCAGCCTCCAATGGTGACCAGTTGTTGCCACCGGAAGGCTCCTCGAGAACCTCATCCACCACCCCAAGCTCCAGCAGGTCCCTGCCGGTGATCCGTAAGGCTGCCGCCGCATCAGGAGCTTTGGCCGCATCACGCCAGAGGATGGAGGCGCATGCCTCCGGGCTGGCCACCGTGTAGACGCTGTGCTCGAACATCAGCAAGCGATCGGCCACCCCGATGCCCAAGGCACCGCCGGATCCGCCTTCACCTATCACGGTGGCAATCACCGGAACGCGCAAGCGGAACATCTCCCTCAGGTTGACGGCGATCGCTTCACCCTGGCCCTGCTCTTCGGCCTCAAGGCCGGCATAGGCCCCGGGGGTATCGATGAACGTGAGAATCGGCAAGCGGAAGCGATCGGCATGATCCATTAACCGCATGGCTTTGCGATATCCACCCGGAGCCGCCATCCCGAAATTGCGGGCGACGTTCTCTTTGGTGTCGCGGCCTTTCTGATGGCCGATCAACATCACGGGTCGATCGCCCACCCGGCCAACACCGCCGATTAAGGCCTGATCGTCGTTACCGCGACGATCACCGTGCAGTTCGACCCAGTCGTCACAGAACATCTGGATGAAATCCAGCGTGCTCGGACGCTGCGGATGACGGGCGACCTGAATTTTCTGAGCGGGAGTTAGCCCCTGAAAGATCTCCTGACGCCGACGGGCCGCGAGGCTTTCCAGTTGCTGGAGCTGCTGTGTGACGTCGACTTCCGAATCTCTCGCCAGCTGACGGATCTGCTCAATCTGCTGCTCAAGCTCGACGAGCGGTTTTTCGAACTCAAGCAGGGGGCGACGGGGCATGGCTCTGGCTCTTCGAAGGTCAGGCAGCAGTGGCCTGCAGGTTGGTTTGAAGGTTCAAAGTGCTGAACCCATGGCGCACCGATGCCGCACCGATGAAATCCATCTTCTCGAGGGTGATGTTGTTGCGCCCCCAGCTGAAGTTGGTGTGGCAGCGCTCAAACTCGAGCAGCATGGCTTCAGCAAAGCAGGCAAACATCTGGCGCTGCGGCCGCTCCATCTCGGCGATGGCCATCATCGACCAACCGATGTCGCGGCAGAACTCAACGATTCCACCCTTGAGAACGTGGATGCCACCACCGGCGACCTTCGTATCGAGATTCTTGGGATAACCCCCATCAATCATCAGACAGGGCTTCGTGAGGCTGTCTTGGTCGATCTCAAGGGTGCGGGGCATGCTCGCCACCCAGACGACCACATCGGCCTCAGGCAGAGCCTCATCGAGCGACAAAATTCGTCCACCGCCCAGTTCCTGCTGAAGATCAAGCAGCGGTTTCTGCTGACGCGCCACCAGCAAAAGCTCACCGACTCCAGTGCGCGCCTGCAGCCAACGACAGACGGCAGAGCCGATATCACCAGTGGCACCGACTACGGCCACCTTGGCTTTGCTGAGATCGATCCCGAGACTTGGAGCATTGTTCTCCACCTGACGGCAGATCACCCAGGCTGTGTGAGTGTTTCCGGTGGTGAACCGCTTCCAATCCAGGGTGGTGCTCCGCACCGTCTGGTGCTGGAGCAGGTTGAAATTCTCAAAAATTATTGAGGTGAAGCCACCGAGCGCAGTGATGTTGATGCCCTTCTTCTGGGCGAGTTCCATGGCGTTGAGAACCTTGCGTCTGGCCGTTTTGAAGCGGCTCAGCATCTCGGGCACGAAGCAGGAGTCGATGTAGGCACCCTCGATGGTCGTGCCCACGGGACTGGTGACTTCCACATGCTCAACGAGCTGCGGAGGTGCACTGCACCACACATCCAGATCACCATCGGCGATGTGATCGAACCCGAGTTCCATCGCCTTGCGGCGAGCGGCCTCAAAACTCGTTGAATGTCCGATCAGACCAAACATGTCTTACCGCTGACTTCTCAAAGAACACCTCGAACAACCATGCTCCCATGGCAACCGGTATCGACGGCAACGTGCCTGTCGATAAACCGGCGTTGGCTCAGGCCCTGAAACGGTTCAAACAGCAAGCGCTGCTGCGGCCATACGGGCAATGTCGCGGGAGGTGAAGCCGATTTCACCCAAAGCTTCCTGGTAAGCGATCAGAAAGTCTTCGATCAGGTCTTCCTTCTCCATGTGAAGGACGGCAGCATCAGCAGCCACGTCTTCCAGCATCGAGCGGATGAGGGGAAGATTGGCTTTGTTGGCCTCGAAGAGTTCGTCCTTGCTGGCCTCGAAGTTGGCCTTCAGCCATTCCTGGCCATAGTTGAGGTGGGTGTATTCGTCCTTAACCACACCCTCTGTGATTTTGCGGGCGAAGGGATCGGCCACAGGGATGTAAATGTGATAAGCCGAAATGGCAAATGCTTCGATCAGCAGGGCCTGGATCAGCAGACAGGTGACCACCTTGCCCTCCTTGAGAGCGGCCTGAAAATTGCTGTGAAGGGGTTCGAAAAACTTCTTGGCGAAGGGAAGATCGGCTTCAACCCCGAGGTTGCGCCCACAGGAAGTGAAGCCCTTCATGTGCTTCATTTCCATCCGCGCCAGACGCTTGAGCTCATCGGCCTGCTCGGGGATCAGCGTGCCCAAGGAAATGTAGTTGTCATGTGCTTCCTGTTCGCCCTCGATCACGATGGCGTTGATCCGGCTGTAGGCGTCTTTGTAGGCCTCGGTTGTGAAATCGGGAAGTGCGTCCTGGCCCTCCAGCACGGGTGCTTCAGGTGCATTGAGGGTCGTCATAGGACGCTGTCCACCACGTTTAGTGGGACTGACAATAACCAGTGCCCCAAGAGTTGGTGACACATGCGTCCAAGGTTCAGGACTTTGGCGTGATGTTGGACGGTTTGGTGAGAAGACTTTGCGTGGGTGGCCAGTCACTGGCCAAAAGGGCTTGAAAACGCTCCTGCCAGTGGTTGATCAAGCGATCTTCCAGGCAACGTCCCAGATCAGCGGAGGCCTGGCGCGCATCCCCGATCACTCCCGTCGCGCTGAGGTCGTCGGTGAGCCAAGCGCAAGGCGCCGCCCCTTCCAGACTCCAGCCCGCTGGAGGGTCCTGGGCGGAGCCCGGTGCTGGACGTCCATCCACCGGGCGGGCGGATCCGACCAGCTCTGGGGCCATCTGCAACATCAAGCTGGTTTCGGCTTGGCCGGCATGAAGTCCATGGACCAACTCCTGCTCGGGCAACAAATCAGCCACCCCCTCCACACCACTCCAGAGGAAGCAGGGCAGAACGGCCAACGATGGGCAGCGAACGCGCAGCTGTCGGGCTGCCACCTGCAGCAAACCGATCTGGCCGCCATGGGCGTTGAACAGAACCAGGCGCTGCACCCCCATCGCCGCCAGCTGAGTGCCCACCTGGTCGACCAAATCCAGAAGTAGAGGAGCTGAAAGGCTGAGGGTGCCAGGAAAGTTCTGGTGCTCAGGCGAAAAGCCGATGGCCTGACACGGCAGTCGCCAAATCGGCAGAGCTGGCTCAAGCCCGCGCATCACTGAATCGAGGATGCCCTCAGCAAAAACAGCATCCGTCGAAAGCGGCAGTTGGGGACCGTGTTGCTCACAGGCTCCAAACGGCCAGATCACCGTGGCACCAGGTTGGCTGGCAGCATGGCTGGCCTCGGGCCACGTCAGCTGATCAAATCGCTTGCGGAGCTGGTCCATGGCGTTGCACAGGCAAGGGGGTGCTGATCCCAACCCAGCCTGTCAAAATGAGCGATCGACAAGCCCAATGGTCCATGCCCGCAGCCGGCAGTCCGCAGCCCAACCGCCCCAAGGCACCCAAGCCGGCAGCGACGAAACCGCTGCAAGTGATGCAGATCAACCGCCGCAACGAGCAGGAAAAGCTGGCTCGTGAAGCGGCTGAAGCACGTGCAGCAGCAGAGTCTGCGGAGGAAAAGGCACGCATCCTTGAGGAACGGGCGGGTCTCACCACCCCGCCGCGACCGGTCCAGCAGGATCCCACCTCGTCTCCAGGAACGGATGACGACGCTCTGTTCGACATGGGCGGGATGGAAGGCATGACAATGGCCGACCTGATGGGCGCACCGGATCAAAAACCCAAGAAGGAGCAGCGCAATCAGCCGCGCAGTGTGGATGACTTCGATTTCGATGAGGAAGCTTTCCTCGCCGCCCTGGACGAGAACGCTCCGGTCGGCACCACCGGTGAGGTGATCAAGGGCACGGTGATTGGCATCGAAAGCGATGGCGTGTACGTGGATATCGGCGGCAAAGCACCCGGTTACATGCCCAAGAGCGAGGCGGGCCTAGGCGTTGTGACCAACTTCCGGGAGCGCTTCCCCAAGGGCCTGGAGGTTGAAGTTCTGGTGACCCGTGAGCAGAACGCTGATGGCATGGTCACGATCAGTTGTCGCGCTCTTGAGCTGCGCAAGAGCTGGGACCGGGTGAAGGAACTGGAAAAACAGGGAAAAGTGGTTCAAGTCATCGTCAATGGCTTCAACCGCGGCGGTGTCACCTGCGATCTCGAAGGGCTGCGCGGCTTCATTCCCCGCTCTCAACTTCAAAACGGTGAAAACCACCAGGAACTCGTGGGCAAGACCCTGGGCGTGGCCTTCATCGAGGTGAATTCGGAGACGCGCAAGCTGGTGCTGTCCGAAAAACGAGCCACCGTCGCCGAACGCTTCCAAGATCTGGAAGTGGGCCAATTGGTGGAAGGCCAGGTTGCTGCGGTGAAGCCCTACGGCCTGTTCATCGACCTTGGTGGCATCAGCGGACTGCTGCACCAATCAGCCATCACCAATGGCAGCCTGCGCTCGATCCGTGAGGTGTTCGACCAGGGCGACCGCGTGTCGGCCCTGATCACTGAACTGGACCCGGGCCGCGGACGCATCGGCCTCAACACAGCCCTGCTGGAAGGGCCTCCTGGAGAGCTGCTGATCGAAAAAGACAAAGTGATGGCTGAAGCCGCCGATCGCGCCAGCCGCGCCCAGAACACCCTGAAACAGAAGGAGCAATCGGCCGGATGAGCACTGCTGCCCTGACAGCCGCTGAAGACTGGGAACTCGACTTCTACTCCCGACCAATTCTTGAGGCCGATGGCCGCAAGCGTTGGGAACTGCTGATCACCTCCACCCCCACCGCAACTGGCGATGCAGAGCCATTTCGCTTCGCCAAGGTGTGCCCCTCTGGTGAAGTGAACTCGCTTTGGTTGAGCCAAGCCCTGGCTGAAGCCAAGCAGGCATCCGCCAGCGGGGGCTGGGGTTCGCCAGTGCGCTTGCGCTGCTGGCGCAGTTCGATGCGCACCATGGTGCAGCGCGCCGCAGCCGAACAAGACCTCGAGGTGATTCCCAGTCGCCGCACCTTCGCCCTGATCGACTGGCTTCAACAGCGTGAAAGGGAGGTGTATCCCGAGGAGGAGGGCTTCATGGCTGGCCCACTGGCACCGCCGCCGGCGCCCGTTCCCACCCCTCCGGTGCCCCTGCCGCAGGAAGTTCAAGGAGACGCCTGGAGCTGGGCCGCCCTGCCGGCGAGCCTGCTGCTGGAGGCTTCGGAATGGCCGATGAGTTTCAGCGGGCTGCTGCCTGTGCCCGATGGCATCGACCCCGAGGCATCTGTGCCGGGTCTGCGCCTGTTCAGCCAGAGCCGCTCCCTCGCCATGGCGGGCTGGTTGGGGGGTCTGGAACCCGTGCGGATGATCGTTGAAGACCGCCAGCTGGTGCTGGAGGCTGGTCAGGACGACCGCTGGCTGGTGAGCGACCTGGAGCCGGGCGTCGCCGCTGAAATCTCCAAAGCCCTGGCCACCTCACAGCAACAGGTGCGCGGCCTCCAATTCATCGCCATTCAGTCCAGCCCTGAAGAACAGACCTTTGGCGGCTTCTGGATGTTGCGGGACATCCCCATGGCCTGATTGCAGGGCTGATGAAAGACGGGCCGTTTGATCGACCAGACAGCCGCTTCAACACGTTGAAGGGCTGGACCTGGATCGGTTGTTACGGGGGCTATTACCTCCAGAGCGATCTGCTGCATACGAAGGGGTTCGAGCACGGCTTCTTCACCCGGCTCTGGCACGGGCGTGGACCTGATGAACTGGCGGGGTACGTCAGCGCCGGCATCAGCGTCCACCGGCCCCAGCAGATCCACAGTGGAATCGTTCTGAACGCCAGCGACGCCCGTCAGGATCCATGGCCTGAGGCCGACTGCCTGGTGAGCGACCGCGGGGGCCAAAGCCTCTGGGTGTGCGGCGCCGACTGCACACCGGTTCTGATCGCCGATCCCGGCACCGGACATACCGCGGCCTGTCATGCCGGTTGGCGTGGGGTGGCGGCTGGGATCCTGATCACAGCCCTGGATCGGTTGGTGGAGCGGGGGGCCCGGCGGGAGGATCTGGTGGTTGCCCTGGGCCCGGCCGTCAGCGGCCACTGCTACCAGGTGGGCGACGAGGTGGTTGAGGCCGTCAGCGCTGCGGTCCCCAACAAGGCTTCCTTATCCGATGCAGGGGCCCTGCTGCCGGATGAGCAACCGGGGCGGCATCGCCTGGACATTCGAACCGCTGCAAGCGTGCAGCTCCGGGGCGCAGGAATCCTCAGCGAACAGATCGCCCACTGCCCGCTGTGCACCGTCAGTGAACCCGAGCTGTTCCATTCCTGGCGACGGGATCAAGTGAAAGCCGTCCAGTGGAGCGGAATCGTGGCGCAAGCCCCCGTCTGCAACTGAAACTTAAAAAGGCTTGGTCCCCAGGATCTGGATGGCCAAGGCTTCAGCAGCCCGAATGCCATCGATTCCAGCCGACAGGATGCCGCCGGCATAGCCCGCTCCTTCACCCGCCGGCACCAGCCCCTTCACATTGAGCGATTCCAACGCTTCATCCCTGGGAATCCGCACAGGCGATGACGTGCGGGTTTCGACGCCGGTGAGGACAGCATCGGGGTGGTCATACCCCTTCAGCTTGCGAGCAAAGGCGGGCAACGCCTCCCGCAAGGCCTCAACGATGGCAGAGGGGAGCAGGTCATCCAGATCGGCGGGATGCACACCCGGCTGATAGGACGCGACGATGCCACCCAGACGGGTGGAGGGACGGGCAGCCAGGAAATCCTCCAACCGCTGCGCCGGTGCGGCATAACTGTTTCCCCCCAGCTTGAAGGCGCGCTCCTCCAGCTCCCGTTGCAGGGCAATCCCAGCCAACGGATCCCCGGGAAAACGTTCAAACTGTGCCAGGTCATCAGCATCAAGAGCCACGACCAAACCGCTGTTGGCGTTGCGCTCTTTGCGGGAGTGCTGGCTCATGCCATTGGTCACCACCCGGCCTTCCTCCGAGGTTGCTCCCACCACAAATCCTCCGGGACACATGCAAAAGCTGTAGACGCAGCGGCCGTTCTCGGCATGGTGAACCAGCTTGTACTCGGCCGCCCCGAGTCGCGGATGACCGGCCGCCTCCCCCCAGCGGGCTGCGTCAATCAGATGCTGCGGATGCTCAATCCGCACACCCACGGAAAAGGGCTTGCGCTGCAGCTGCACACCGATCTGCTCCAGCATTTCAAAGCAGTCGCGCGCGGAATGACCGGGAGCCAGCACCAGATGGCGGCAGGGAATCTCCGTTCCATCGGCCAGCACCACTCCATCGAGTTGATGGGGCTTCTCAGCGCTGCTATCGCTGAGCTGAAGGCGTGTCACGCGACTGTTGAAACGCACCTCACCGCCCAGGGCTTCAATCCGTGCCCGCAGGCCACGCACCACCGTGGCGAGCTTGAACGTGCCGATGTGGGGACGATGCAAAGTGAGGATCTCCTCGCTGGCACCACAGGCCACCAGCTCCTCCAGCACCTTGCGGCCGTAATGCTCGGGATCGCTCACCTGGCTGTAGAGCTTGCCGTCGGAGAAGGTGCCGGCTCCGCCCTCACCGAATTGGGCATTGGATTCAGGGTTGAAGGGGCTGGTGCCCCGCCAGAAGCCGAAGGTGTCTGCGGTGCGTTGCTTCACAGCCTGACCCCGCTCCAGCAACAGCGGGCGAAAGCCCATCTGCGCCAACAGCAGAGCAGCGAAATAACCGCAGGGGCCTGCCCCCACCACCACAGGCCGATCGCCCGCATCCAAGGGGTAGCCATCGGGGGCATGACCCACAGACCGGTAGCGGGTGTCTGGAGCCAGACGCACCCGGCCTTTGTTGCCGATGCGACGCAACAGGGCGGCTTCACCCTTCACCTGCACATCCACGCTGTAAATCAGCTGAATCCGGTCGCGACGTCGCGCATCAACACTGCGCTTCACCAGAGTTTGACTCAGAAGACGATCCGCCGGGATCCTCAAACGCTTGAGCACCGCCTCCTGCAGCGCTTCATCCCCATGGTCGAGGGGCAGCTTCAGTTCACTCAGGCGCAGCATCTCGAGGTCGTGTCCCCAGACCTCATTCGATCAGACCGGCCATGGCCTGGCCGGATTGTGCGAGGCCAGTACAAAAGCGGGAATCACTGGCCACGGCTTTCAGACGCAGACGCTCCCCGCGGCGACGCTGCTGAAAAGCCCGGCTAATCGTAACGGCCTCCCTCTGGTCAGGGTCCAACCAACCCATCGCATGAACTGGCAACCGATGAGCGTGGCTGCAACAACACACCACTACAGCCAAAGCCAATGTCGCCACTCAGGCTTCGACATGAAACCGTAGGGAAGCAACCCGATGCCCTCAAATTAGGGAGAGGGGTCGGACTCGTCTGGTTTTGTCACAGAGGACTCAGAGCCGCCACCCAACTGGGACAGCCAACCTGCCAAAAGCAATCCAGCACCGATGCCGATGGCCAGGGTACGGTTTTCAGCTGCGGCGCCCTGCCCCCAGGCCGCTGTGGCCAGAAAGGCACCCCCCAACAGCAGACAGGGCACCAAAACAATGCCCCGGGCAATGCGGTTATCAGCCATCGACTCCACAGCTGTTACTAGCCAAACCCGCTGCAATCAAGCCGGTGCTGAGGTCACGCTCAGCGCCGATCGGAGTCACCCTGGCCATCAGCTGCCCCTCGCTGGAGCCGACCGGCCGCAGATTGACCTTGCGACGGCGCGGCAGTTCCTGACGCAGCCATGCGGTGGCCTCGGCTTCTTGGCTTACATCTACGGAGGAACAGGCCAGGGCAACGGTATAGGTGCGGTTGTGATCTCCCACCTGCAGCAGTGAACTGCTGCGCACTTGAAGCACCTCTGCGGCCTGCACCGGTAGGGCCGAAAGCAGCAGCAGAACGCCGATTAAGACAAGACGAATCAAGAGGTCGGGGCGTTGAGAACCGGCATGGGAGCCGGAAGGCCCACCATTTCAGCATTGCTTTTGCCCGGGGGAACCATCGGATAGCAGTTCTCACCACGACGCACGTGGATGTCGATCAACATCGGTCCGGGGGCCTTGAGCGCAGCCTCGAGATCACGCTTCAACGACTCCCGCTCGCGAATGTGCACGCCATCCACACCAAAGGAGCGGGCAAGAGCCACGAAGTCCGGCATGCCATTGAGCATGTCGGAGGCGGAATAACGCTCCTCGTAGAAGCTCTCCTGCCACTGACGCACCATGCCCTGCCAGTGGTTGTTGACGATCACCACCTTCACCGGAAGGCCATAGGCCGCCAGGGTTCCCAACTCCTGAATGTTCATCAGGATGCTGGCGTCACCCGCGATGCACACCACCTGACGATCGGGGCAAGCCACCTGGGCGCCCATGGCGGCCGGCATGCCGAAACCCATGGTGCCAAGGCCGGCACTGCTGATCCAGCCCCGGGGCCCATTGCGCAGGTACTGGGCCGCCCACATCTGGTGCTGGCCAACGTCCGTGGTGACGATGGCATTCGGTGCCAGCTCGCGAACGGCCAGCAGAACCTCCTGAGGGAAGAGGGGGCCTTCGGCGGGAGGCACGGTGAGGGGATAGGTCTGTTTCCACTCGGCGATGCGCGCCAACCAAGGGGCCGTGCGGGGTTGCACCTGCTGCTGCAGGCTCAGCTCCACCAAGCGCGCCACGCTCAGGCCCAGATCACCCAGCACCGCCACATCGGGGCGGCGGGTCTTGCCGATTTCGGCCGGATCAATCTCAAAGTGGATCACCCGGGCCCGGGGGGCGAAGGTGTCGAGCTTTCCGGTCACCCGATCGTCAAAACGGGCACCAACAGCGATCAGCAGATCGCATTCCGTGACGGCGAAGTTGGCATAGGCCGTGCCGTGCATGCCGAGCATGCCCACCGAGAGGGAGTCGTTTTCATCGAAGGCACCCTTCCCCATCAAGGTTGTGGTGACAGGGATCTGATAGCGCTCAGAGATCACCCGCAGGCTGTCGTGAGCACCGGCTGAGATCGCACCACCGCCCACATAGAGCAGCGGACGCTCCGCCTCGGCGATCAGCTCAAGCGCCAAAAGAATAGGTTCATCCCGGGGGGGCTGTGGCTTGCGGAAGCCTTTGGGAACAATCGATCCGGGCTCAACCGGCACGTAATCGAACATCTCCTGGCCAACATCCTTCGGGATGTCAATCAGCACGGGGCCCGGACGACCACTGGCTGCAATCAGGAAGGCCTGAGCAACGATGGAGGCGAGATCAGCCGGATCTCGCACAACCCAGGAATGTTTCACGATCGGCAGGGTTATGCCGAAGATGTCGGTCTCCTGGAAAGCATCTGTGCCAATCGCCGGACGTGGCACCTGACCGGTGATCACCACCATGGGCACCGAGTCCATCTGGGCGGTGGCGATGCCGGTCACCAAGTTGGTAGCACCAGGCCCCGACGTGCCGAAGCAAACGCCCACCTTGCCGGTGGCACGCGCATAGGCATCGGCCGCGTGGGTGCCGGCCTGCTCATGCCGCACCAGGATGTGCTTCACCCAGCCCTCACTCTCGGCGATGTGGAGTGCGTCGTAGATCGGGAGAATCGCGCCGCCGGGGTAGCCGAAAATCGTGTTGACGCCATGGCGCCGCAACGCATCCATAAGGGCTGTCGCCCCAGACATTCTTTGGCCACCGTGACCGGCCTGCTGCCCAGTGACGGCCGAAGACGCTGAGGTGAGAGTCACAGAGGCGACGGGTCAATGACCCCCAAGGTTAGGGGCCCGCAGCTCCCCTGGCTTGGTCAGAGCAGGCCAAGGGCGTGCAGCGGGCCTTGACCACTGATCAACTCGAGCAAGAAGGCCGAAAAACCAACCATTGCCAGACGGCCGTTCCAGACCTCGGAACTGTTGTTCCAGCCCCATTCCCACTTCTCCTGGGGATAGAGCTTCACTTTGTTGGGCAGCTCCGCCGCCGCATCGAGACTCACCTCAGGGCCCTGCAGGCTGGTGGCCACGAGATCCGCCAATCCCTCGATGAAGGGGGCGTAGGTGTCGAGAGCGCGCACCCGACGGAAATTCACCACACCGGCTTCAGTGGCCAACTCCCGGTATTCGATGTCGATTTCCTCAAGCGTCTCGATGTGTTCACTGACGAAGCTGATCGGCACCACCACCAGATCATTGGTCTTGGCTTGACCCAATTCCTCAAGGGCCTCTTCGGTGTAAGGCTTGAGCCACTCCACCGGACCCACACGGCTTTGGTACGCCAGGGTGAAGGGGTTCTCGTAGCCCATCTGAACGGCTAACTCCTTCATGATCAAACCGGTGCAGGTTTCGATCTCCTTCTGATAAGGGTCACCCGCCTCTTCGACGTAGCTCTTCGGCACTCCGTGGGCACTGAAAAAAACGTGGGCCTTCATGGGGTCGTCGCTGTTGCGGACCTCTGCCGCGATCAGCTCGGCCATGGCCTTCACATAGCCCGGGTGATCAAACCAGCTGCGGATGCAGCGAATCGGCAACTTCTCAAAAGCCGGATCTGCCTGACGCAGGCGCTGCAGCTCACGGAAACTGGATCCACTGGTGCTGATCGAGAAATGGGGGTAAAGGGGGAGCACCACCACCTCATCCATACCATCGGCCTTGATGTCCGCCACAGCGGATTCGGTGAACGGATGCCAGTAGCGCATGGCCACGTAGCTGGTGGCATCGATGCCGCGCTGACGCAGCAGGCTCTGGAGTTCACGGGCCTGCTGCTCGGTGATGCGCCGAAGCGGTGATCCGCCACCGATGGAGCGATAGGCCTCCTGCGACTTACCACTGCGCAGGGTGCTGATCAACCAAGCCAGCGGCTTCTGCAGGGCCGGACTAGGAAGCCGAATGATCTCCGGATCGGCGAAAAGGTTGTATAGAAACGGGCCAACGTCCTGGATCCGCTCCGGGCCACCCAAGTTCAGCAGGACGACACCGACGCGAGACATACCGATCAGAACGGTTTTCGGGGGTTGAGCGTAGCCGCCACGGACGCGATCCTTGGTTCCGACGACACATTTATGGAGCTCAAAAGTGCGCTGGAGACCGCCAATGCGCAGCTGGCGGCACAGGGGTCACGCCTGCGCATCGAACAGCGGGGTCGGCGACTGAACCTGCGCGGGTCTTTGCCGTTGCGCAGTGATCCGAGCCGCAACGGCCTGCAACGGATCAGCCTGGGGCTGATGGCCGATGCAGCCGGACTAAATCAGGCCCTCAGCACCGCTGCCCTGGTGCAACTGCAACTGGAGCAGCGCAGTTTTGATTGGACGCTCTGGTCGGCCTCCACCTCTGCAGCCACGGCCAGAGGCCGTTCGATCGGGATCCAGGCCGCCATCGAGGGCTTCGAAGCAGCCTTTTTTGCCGACCCGCGCCGACGTCGTTCCCCGGCGAGCAGTCGCACCACCTGGACCAGTTCCTACTTGCCCTATCTCAGGCGACTGGCGCGTCAGTGCGGTGATCAGCCGCTGGAGCCAGCGCTGCTGATGCAGACGCTGACCAGTTACGAGGACGGCAGCCGCAGCCGGCAGCAATGCGCCACAGCCCTGGCTGCCCTGGCCAGGCACCTGGAGCTGCCCTTACCGGAGGACTGGCGCCAGGAGGCCGGCGGCTATGGCCTGCACCGGGCCCGGTTCCGCCAGCTGCCCACCGATCCACAGATCCTCGAGGCCGCAGGCCGCATCCCCAATCCAAAGTGGCGACTGGCCTTTGCCCTGATGGCCACCTACGGCCTGCGCAACCACGAGGTGTTCTTCTGCGATTGCTCCTCCCTGGCACCGGGCGGAGATCAGGTGTTGCGGGTGCTGCCCACCACCAAAACCGGTGAGCACCAGAGCTGGCCGTTTCACCCTGACTGGGTCGAGCATTTCGGGTTGCAGGAGCTGGCGGAGAATCCGGCCGCTCTGCCAACCATCCAGACCGATCTGCGGAGCACCACCCTGCAGCAGGTGGGACGACGAGTGAGTGAGCAGTTTCGCCGCTATGACCTGCCGATTACCCCCTACGACCTGCGCCACGCCTGGGCGGTGCGCACCATTCATGTCGGCCTGCCGGACACCGTCGCCGCCAGAATGATGGGCCACTCGGTGACGATCCACACCCGCACGTATCACCACTGGATCACCCGGCGTGATCAGCAGCAGGCGGTCGATGCAGCCCTGGCCCGGCAACCGGCCTGACGGGATCCTGTTTACCTTTTTTGCAGATAAACGATGACCTCATTTCTGAGGCCACTGGCCTACCGCTACCGCTGGATTTACGACACGGTCACGGCGGTGTCGTCACTGAGTGTTGGCGGGGTGGAGCGCTTGCGGGGCCTCGGGCTCATGGCGGTGCAGCCCCATCTCAAGCCCGGCGCGGCAGTGCTGGATCTCTGCTGCGGCAGTGGCGAAGCAGCAGCCCCTTGGCTAGCGGCGGGCTACGCCGTGACGGGGCTCGATGTCTCCCCCCGCGCCCTGGATTTGGCGGCCCAACGCCACCCCAGCCTGGAGCGGGTGGAAGGGCTGGCCGAAGATCCGCCCCTGGCCGATGCCAGCTTCAGCGCCATCCAGCTGAGCGTGGCCCTGCACGAATTCCCCAGAAGCGATCGGGAACGGGTGCTCCGCAGTGCCCTGCGGCTGCTGGAACCGGGCGGCTGGTTGGTGCTTGTGGATCTGCATCCGGCCGGACCTTGGCTGAAGCTTCCCCAACAACTGTTTTGTGCCCTGTTTGAAACAGACACCGCCACCGCCATGCTGGAGGACGACCTCCCCACTGAGCTGGAGCAACTCGGGTTCAACAGCGTGAGACAGGAGCTGCTGGCGGGTCGCGCCCTGCAACGCATCACCGCCACTCGACCTCGATAGAACCAACATCCCTTCCTTCCATGAGCACGAACGACCTCGATCAATCCGCCGCGGAACTGGGCATGGGGGGCAAGCTCGCCCCAGAAACCGACGATGCCGGTTACCGCAAACGGATGGAGCGGCGCCAGCAGGTGCAGAAGCAACGGGTGGAGGAACGCAACAAGGAGAAAGGGCTGGTGCTGTTGTTCACCGGCCAGGGCAAGGGAAAAACCACCGCCGGGCTTGGGCTAGTGCTACGCACCCTTGGCCATGGCGAGCGGGTGGCGATTGTTCAATTCATTAAGGGGGGCTGGGAGCCCGGCGAGGCACGGGCACTGCAAGCCTTCGGTGATCAGGTGAGTTGGCATGCCCTGGGGGAAGGCTTCACCTGGGAAACCCAGAACCGAGAGCGGGATCAGCAATTGGTGGAGGAGGCCTGGCAGACGGCCCTGGGCTATCTGCGCGATGCGAGCGTGAAATTGGTGCTGCTCGACGAGCTAAACGTGGCCTTGAAACTGGGCTACATCGAGGCCCGTACGGTGATCGCCGGATTGAACGAGCGACCGGAGCTCACCCACGTGGCGGTGACCGGAAGGGGGGCACCAGCCGAGCTGGTGGAGCGGGCCGATCTGGTGACGGAGATGACCTTGGTGCGCCACCCCTTCCGCGAACAGGGGGTGAAGGCCCAGGCGGGCATCGAGTTTTAAGGGTTGAACCAGCCGGTCTCAGAGCGCTTCAGCCGCCTCGAGATCATCCAGAAGATGACGGGTGGCCGCGGTGAGCACCGACAGCCCACTCACCAACAGAGCGCGATGCACCACCGGTTCACGCCAACAGTCGGGATCCTGACTGGCCCGTTCCAGGGCTGAAAGCGTGAGACGGGCCATCACACCGCTTTGGGTGGCATCGGTCTCTGGCATGAAACAGCCGCGGTTTCCCCATCCAAGCGGCGATCAGAGGCTTGTGCCAGTGCTTGCTACTGTCAAAAGGATCTGGACCGTAGATGACCTACACACGCGTCCTGCTGAAACTCAGCGGCGAAGCTCTGATGGGATCTCAGGGCTATGGCATAGATCCCGCCATTGTTCAGTCGATTGCTTCCGATGTGGCCAGGGTGGTGGCCAGTGGCACCCAGCTGGCGATCGTCGTGGGCGGCGGCAACATTTTCCGCGGGCTGAAGGGGTCTGCGGCGGGCATGGAGAGAGCCACTGCTGATTACGTTGGCATGTTGGCCACGGTGATGAACGCCATCACCCTCCAAGACGGGCTTGAGAGGGCTGGTGTTCCCACCCGGGTGCAAACCGCCATCGCCATGCAGGAAGTGGCGGAGCCTTACATCCGTCGCAAAGCGATTCGGCATCTGGAGAAAAACCGGGTGGTGGTGTTCGGCGCCGGTTGCGGCAACCCTTTCTTCACCACCGACACCACCGCTGCCCTGCGGGCCGCTGAAATCAATGCCGATGTGGTGTTCAAAGCCACCAAGGTGGATGGGGTCTATGACAAAGATCCGGCGAAGCACGCCGACGCGGTGAAGCACGCGCAGCTGAGCTATCAAGACGTGCTCAGCGGGGAGTTAGGGGTAATGGACAGCACCGCCATCGCCCTCTGCAAAGACAACAACATCCCGATTGTTGTCTTCAACCTGTTTGAACCTGGCAACATCGGCAGAGCCGTGGCCGGGGAACCGATCGGGTCCCGCATCGGCGGCCTCTCCTAAAAAACGCCAACCCAGTTCGCACGCCTCCTCCCTCAGCAACCATGTCGACCCAGGACCTCGAAGCCAGCATGCGCAAGTCGGTGGAGGCCACCCAGCGCAACTTCAACACAATCCGTACTGGCCGGGCCAATTCCTCCCTGCTGGATCGCATCAGCGTGGAGTACTACGGCGCTGACACACCGTTGAAGTCGCTGGCCACCCTATCGACCCCGGACTCCCAGACCATCCAGATCCAACCGTTCGACATCAGCGCCCTGGCGTCAATCGAGAAGGCCATCGCAATGAGTGAGCTGGGCTTCACCCCCAACAACGACGGCAAGATCATCCGCATCAACGTGCCTCCCCTCACCGAGGAGCGCCGCAAGGAATTCTGCAAGCTGGCCTCGAAGTACGCCGAAGAAGGCAAGGTGGCCCTGCGCAACTTGCGCCGCGACGCGATCGACAAGATTAAAAAGCAGGAAAAGGAAGGGGAGTTCTCTGAAGACCAGAGCCGCGACGAACAAGATGGCGTTCAGAAAACGCTCGATAAATTCATCGCTGAGCTGGAACAGCACCTGGCCACCAAGGAAGCCGACATCCTTAAGGTTTGAGCAACGGATTGAATCGGACCCGCGACGTTCTGATCGTTGGGTCTGGGGCCGCTGGCGGTGCAGCGGCAGTGCATCTTGCGTTAGCGGGCCATGACGCCCTGACGCTTGAGCGCGACCCAGAGCCGCGGATCAAAGCCTGTGGAGGTGGCATGGCGGCCTCCGTGCAGCAGTGGTTGCCGTTTTCCCTGGAACCAGCGGTGGAGCAGGTGATCCGACGGGTGGATTTCAGTTGGTGCCTGGAGGATCCGGTGGTCGCCGAGCTGCCCGGCGATGCACCGTTCTGGATCGTGCGTCGCGAAACGCTGGATCAACTGCTCTCAGATCAGGCCATTCAGGCTGGGGCTCAACGCCTTGCGGGCGTTGAGGTGAATGACATCCGTCGCCATGGCGACGTCTGGCGAGTCACGGCAACCGATGGACGCCATTGGCAGGGGCGGGCCGTGGTGATCGCCGACGGTTCGGGGTCCCCTTGGCCCCAACGGCTCGGCCTGGGCGCGAAACAACCCCAGATGGCCACCACCATGTCGGTGCGACTCGAAGGTCAAGGCAAACTCAGCGATGGCACCACACGCTTTGAATTCGGCCTGGTGAAACAGGGCTTCGCCTGGGCCTTTCCCCTTGCAGGTGGTGTGAACATCGGCGTGGGAAGCTTCATCGGCAAGCAGGACGCCGACCCGGAGCAGGTGTTGGCTCAGCTGTTGCCGGATCTTGGTTTCGCCGCCGATGCAGGCATCCGTCAGCGCGGCCAACTGCGGGTGTGGAACGGTCATCACCGTCTTGATGGCGACGGCATTGTGGTGGTGGGCGATGCGGCATCGCTGTGCGACCCCTTTTTGGCGGAAGGGCTTCGCCCAGCCCTGATGAGTGGCTGCGAGGCAGCTCGACATCTGAACCTATGGCTCAAGGGCGACAGTCGGGATTTGCAGGGCTACAGCCAGAGCATGCGGAAGCGCTGGGGTGAGTCGATGGCCTGGGGCCGGCGCATTGCCCAGGTGTTCTATCGCTTCCCCGGTGTGGGGTATCAGCTGGGGATCAAGCGGCCCACCGCACCACGGCGAATTGCTCAGATTCTCTCCGGGGAGATGGGCTATGGCGACATCGCCCAACGGGTAATCAAGCGGCTGCTATTGCAGCGCAACTAAAGACCGAGGCTGAGCTGCTGGCTGCCGTTGTCGGGCTGCTGTGGTTTGCGCCGGCGGCGGCGAGCCGTTGTTGGCTTCAAACCCGCCTTACGTGAGCCATGCTTGTGCTGAATCGCATCGGCATGGCGATCAAAACCTGCCGATCGGCGAATCTCCCAGATGCGATCTTTGGCGTCCTGCATCGATGCAGTGACATCAACTATCGGTGGTGGCATGCCACCACCCAGCATCCAGGGCTCATGGATGTGAATCGTGGGCACATCCTTGAGTTCAGGGCACCACTGACGGATGAACAGCCCCTGGGGGTCGTGGTCCATGCCCTGCTTGATCGGGTTGTAAATCCGAATCGTGTTGATCGAGGTGCTGCCCGACTGCATCTGGCACTGGCTCCAGTGAATCCCCGGTTCGTAATCCACAAACTGACGGGCCAGATGCAGGCCACTGTCTCTCCAAGGCAGCCAAAGGTTGTAGCTGGCAAAAGACATCAACATCGCCCGCATGCGGAAGTTGATCCAGCCATGGGCCCGCAAGGCGCGCATGCAGGCATCCACAAACGGGACGCCAGTGCGACCTTCGCTCCAGGCCGTCAAGCGCTCGACGTCGTCTGCGCGAATGCCGCGCATGAACGGATGGAAATCGCTGAATTCAATCGCCGGCTGATCCTCCAACTTCTGAATGAAATGGCAGTGCCAGTGCAGCCGTGATTCAAAGCTGCTGACGCCGCGGCCGCTGTAGGTGCGGCTCGTCTGCAGCACTTCCCGCATCGAGAGACAACCCCAAGTGAGATAAGCCGACAAGCGCGAACAACCGGTGAACGCCGTGTTGGGGCTCGACATCGCCCGTTGATAGCGCGGGGCGCGGTGTAGCAAAAAATCGCTCAACTCCTCCAGGCCGATTGAACGCCCACCGGTCTGGCGCTGCGGGCAACCATCAACCGGCAGCTCTCGGCAGGGCTGCTCCGGGATCACACCGGGATCAATGCCCTCCAGCGATTGCAACGCGGCCGGCACTGGTGTGATGGGCTCCGTCATCTGTACCTCCCAGCGTTTAGCCCAGCCATTGCGGCTACGCATCCGGCGCATCACCCCAAACTGCGGGATTTCCGTCCAATCGATGCCGTGCCGACGGGCCCAGTCCCCAACGCGTTTGTCGCGCTGGTACGTCCAGCCGTTGCCAGTTTCCTCATGACTCCACAGCCCATCGATGCCGAACTGACGCCGGGCCCGTTCCAGCACCTGCACGACATCCCCAACGCGCACCACCAAGGGTTGGCCCCGATCCGCTAGGGCCTGGCGCAACTCCAGCAGCGACTCCTGGCAAAACATCCACTGCCGCCCGGAGGCATCGGGCTGCTGCCACAACTCCGGCTCCACTACATACAGCGGCAGCACCAAACCCCGCTCCGCAGCAGCCGCCAAGGGCTGGTGATCAACGATGCGCAGATCACGCTTGAACCAGACGATCTGCAGCGCCGCCATTCACAGCAATGGAGGGAACCCGGTTCTAGTGGATCCGGAGCTCCAACCAAGATTCACTCCACTGCTATTTCCAAAACATCGGCAAAGCGGGTTTTCACCGTGTTGCGGAAACCCACCACATCCAAACGGTGCATCATCAACGCGGCACCTCGTGCGGCCCCACCGCCACCAGCACAACTGCCCCGGCACTGGCGTCGAATGCTTTCTGATGCTGCAGGGAACCGTCGGACTGCTGCTGTTCAAAAGTGAGGGCAACATCCAGCAGCAGCTACATCTCAGCGCCAAGGGGCCCACCCACTGCATCGAGATTGCAGAAGATCAGTTCCACACCCTTGTAGCCCTGGAGGCCGTCAGCGTGATTTTCGAGCTAAGACAGGGGCTCTACAAGCCCGCTC
Source organism: Synechococcus sp. (assembly GCA_047285305.1). GTDB lineage: Bacteria > Cyanobacteriota > Cyanobacteriia > PCC-6307 > Cyanobiaceae > Parasynechococcus. The sequence goes on along the minus strand of JBJBDL010000003.1, from coordinate 1,072,226 downwards.
AAGACAAAGACTTTCTCAAAGGCTTCCCCAATGAGGGCGCAAAGTAGGCCGCCAGGCAGGAATCGCAGTGGCGCGGCCTTCTTTGAGTATCAGGCCCGACGGGAAGCTTCACGGGAGCGCTGTTTCTCATCCAGCAGTTCCCCCTCCAGCTGCTCGATCAAACGACTCACCAACGCCTGAAATTCCGGCTGGCAACCACGGAATGCCGCCTTGTGACGAATCGGCTCGTTGCGCATGCGCAGATCCGTGAGCATCAGCTGCAGCGAATCGATCCGGGCATTGGAAGTCATGGACTGCATCGGCGTTCCGGTAGGAGGTTATGACGCAGCTGCTTCAAAGCTCCAGCTCCCGCAGCAGACTGTTTTGCATCTCCCGGCCGAGGACGGCATGGGCCGCCATGGCACCACTCGCCGCCACGGGGGGGATGCCGATCCCAGGGAAGGTGCTGGCACCACAAAGCCAGAAATTGGCCAGGGGCGTCGTCACGCCCGGGAAGAGACCTTCAGCTGCTGAAAGGGCAGGGCCATAACTGCCCTGATGAACATTGAGGAAATGGCTGTGGGTCAGCGGCGTTCCCTCCATGATCAGCTCACAGCGGTCGCGGATGTCGGGAATACGGCGTTCCAGCACCCGCCAGAACACAGCACATCGCTCCTGTTTTCTCTGCTGATACGCCGCGCTGTCGCGCTCTAGATCAGCCCAGAGCTGCCAGGGTTCGCTGGCCGGGGTGTAGGCATGCAGCACATGGCGACCGGCCGGTGCCATCGAGGAATCCAACACTGACGGAATCGACAACACCACGGCATTGCGCTCGGCGTCGATCCCACGCTCCCAATCATCCACCCAGACGGTGTGGATCGGCAGATCCTCCAGCCCCGTGGCATCAAAGCCCAGATGCAGATGGAGGAAGCCGTTGCAGGCCGGCGTGGCCTGGCGCTGACGCTGCCACTTCGGCGCCACGGACTCCGGCAGCAGAGCAAGGGTGGACCAGATGTCGGCATTGCAGATCACCTGCCGCGCCGCGATCTGCGTTCCATCGGCCATCGTCACACCTACTACTTGATCCCCCTCCACCCGCAGCTGTTGCACCGCCGTTCCCATGTGCAGGGTGCCGCCGTGAGCTTTCAAGCCACGCACCAGGGCCTCAACCACGGCAGCACTGCCGCCAACGGGGTAGTCGAGATGGGCATCCGGTTCAAACCACTCACCGAACAGCGTGGCCATGGCTGCGGTGTTGGTGTCTCCCATCGGCATGCCGCTGATTAAGAAGGAAAGCAGATCCACCCAATGGCGCAGGAAAGGATCGCTGAGGTGACGATCCACCAGGGGACCAAAGGAACCGGAGAGGTAGCGCATCGCCGCAAGATGCGGCAGCAAACGTCCACCGCGCTTCAGCAGTTGCGCCATGCCATCAACCCCAGGCCGCAGGGCCAGCAAGGGCAAAGCATCGGCAGCTGCGGCAATTGGCTGAAGCGCCTCCACAAAACGCCGCCATTCGGCGGCCACCTCGGGGCTGCGCAGGCTGCACACCACAGCCTCAAAGTCGTCGTGCCCAACGGCGATGCGCAGATCCCCTTCCGGCAACAGCACATCCCAGCTGCGATAGGGAATCACCTCCACGGTCTGGCCCAGCGCACGCAGCACCTGGGCCAGGGGATTGCTGCTGGGCCAGCGCCCCAGGCCACTCCAGAGGGATGGACCGGATTCAAAGTGATACCCCTGGCGTTGAAAGCCATGGGCGGCTCCACCAGGTTGGTGATGGGCTTCCAGCACCAGCACCTCACGACCGGCGCGGGCACACAAACCTGCAGCACACAGTCCACCGATGCCGCTGCCGATCACCAGAACGTCGACGTCGCTTCTGATCATCCGCCCAGCATCCGCGTCATCATTGTGGTCATTGGCGCAAGGCGATGCGCATTCGACTGCTGCTTCCCCTGCTGATCCTGGCCTTGGCCTGGGGGCAGGAGCTGAGCGACCAACTTTTTTTTGCGGGGCAGTGGAACCTGCCGATGGGGCCGGATCAACCGTGGTGGGGGGTAATCACAGCGCCGTTCAGCCATGCCGGCTTCGGGCATCTGGTCTCCAACAGCCTGGCGTTTCTACCCCTGAGCTGGCTGGTGCTCAGCCGGGGGATGCGCGATTACCTGAGCGTCTGGCTTTCGGTGCTGCTGATCAACATTCCCGTGGCCCTGTTCTGGCCCGCCCACAGTCATGGACTATCAGGCGTGGTGTACGGACTGCTGGGTTACCTGCTGCTGATCGGCTGGCTAGAACGCCGCATCCTCTCCATCGCCCTGGGCCTGGTGGCGTTCTGGCTCTACGGCTCAGCCCTGATCGCCTTGATTCCCGGTGTCTCATCCGCCGGCGTCAGCTGGATCAGCCACAGCGCAGGGTTCATCGGCGGCTTGGTGGCAGCTCTTGCGGTGTATCGCGAGCCCACCACTAATTGAAGACAGCCGGTTGAGCTCAGCCCTGAGCCAGAACCTCATCGAGAAACGCCAAGGGACGTTCCATGGTGGCGGAGTAGCCGAGCAGGCTTTGATCGCGGTGGCAGTAGATCACGCTGTCATCGGCGTCGAGCAGCACGGTGGCGCCGCGCTGCGTGATGTAGTCATCACAGGGCACATAGGTGCGCCAGTTGCGGAGCACTTCATTCATGTTGCGCAAACGCTTGGTGGCGAGCTCAAAGGGTCGCTGGAACCCAGCACCACCGACCCGGCGGAACAGAGCCCCCCGGAAGCGCGGCAAAGGAAAGGCTTCAACCCACTCCTCGTCGTCAAAGATCTGGGCCGCCGCGCGATCTCCGGTGTAACCGCGCAGCACCTCGCGCAGGGTGCCAGGCGAGCCCACGCCGGCGCACATCAGCAGAAAACCAGGCCAGGGGCCACCGGGGAGCTTCAAGCCCGTCTCCAACCCCAGGGCCTGATGCAACAGCGGCGATGGATCGGCGATCAGCTGCTGCAGGGGAAACCCGGTGAAGGCCGCGAAGCGTTCGGCACTGGCAGCGTTGCCGATGCCGAACAGCTGCACCTTGACCCCAAGCGCCGCCAACTGGGGAAGCCTTGCCACCAGCGCCTGGGCGTATTCGATCGAGTCGAAATCCCCCAGCTGGCCCTGCACAACAACAAGGCGCTTGCAGCCGCTCTCCATGCCGGCGACTCCGGCCAGCCGTTGCAACAGTGGGTCCAGTGGAATCATCCCGACAGGCTGACATTTCGCCTCCGAGAACTTGGATGGCTCTTGCGCACCGCCTGAGAGACTCAAACCAAAGGAAGGAAGCAGGTGGGCAAGAAATCTGGCTTCACAAGTGCTGAGATCGAGGAGATCAAGCGTCTGTACCTGCAGGAAGGGCGATCGATCCTGCAGATCCCCAAGATCCTGGGAAAAGGCAGTGAAAACTCCGTACGCAACGCCCTGCAAAAGGCCCGGGTCAAGCATGCGCCGGAGGAACGCACCAAGCTGGAGCGATTCAAGCCAGATCAAGTTTTTGGCAACGTCACCCTTTTAAAGCGACTCAAAAAAGCGAAAAAACTGAAGTTCCATGCCCGCTGCGCCTGTGGCTACGAATTTGACGTGGACCCATTCCGGCTAACGCTGCCGGAACACCACAAAGACAGCGTTAATGCATGCCAACGCTGCAGCAAAGCGCAAACAGAGGAACGCTCCAAGCCTCAAGCCTGAGAGAATCAATCAAGACAAGTTCGACAGCGCGAACAAAACCAACAAATATTTCAACTACTTCACATCAACAAACACAAAATCCCACAACTCGCATCACCCCCCTCGTCCTTTCAGGACAGGGATTAAGAGCAGAACTTGTATCAGGATGATGCAGCCTTAACAATAGCTAAAGAGCAAGGTATCAAATGGAACCTTGCGGCTTTTGGGCGACGGCGTAGAACTAAAAAAGTTTTTATCCATCCCTATTCACACCATGGAACTCACTTTCTTGGGCAACAAATATGCAAAGACAGAAGCAGTATCGACAAGACCAACAATCCAACTGAAATACATGGGCAAAAGCTATCGGTCTGAGCAAATCAAATCCGTACGCAATTGCGTTGCTCTGACCTACCGCGGCGTCTCCTACTCCAAAGCCTGAGAAGGCGTTGGACTTGGGCACTGAGAACGCAGCCGACATGACGGCATGACGCCGCAGGATCGGTAAAAATGGCGCGATCAGTTCTGATCGCGTCCAGTGCTTTGGCCTGGCCGGCAAAGAGTGCGGAATCGATCCCCCCTCGTGATGGTTCCCTTCAATGCCGCATGGGGGTCGCGACGTCTTCCGGTACAGCCCGCATCATCGTTGCCGCCACCTCCAATCCCTGTACCGAGTCCAGTCAGCGAAGCCGACGCTGGTGCCGGGGCGGCTGTTGAACTCAGCAGCTGTCACCTTGAGTTGTTCTGTCTCAATCGAAAGGAGAAGCACCCCTTTCGGGCCCTAACGATGCGAAACGCGGCGCTGTTGATGGCCAGCCGCCTTCTGGGATCCATGGCTCTTGTGGGTGGCAAGCGGGCCACAGCCCAAGAGCCGTCCGAGCAGTTCGCCACCGCCGAGGCGATGCAGGCGATCCCGAAAGGGGCAACTATCGCCAACACCACCTGCAAGAGCATTGATGCGGGAGCCTGCAGCCGGTATTCAGTGCACCATTACCTACGGCCTCTGAGCTGATCGATGAAGGGCTGGCGTGCTGCGTGTTAGAGCCTGATCCTGCTGGGGATCCCGAGTGCGGGGCACGCCGAATTTGATCAGTGTCGCTTAATCGATCAGGTGCTGAATCGCATGGGCAACGCCATGGCAATCAACTGTTTGATCATTGCGGAAGGCACTGACAGCACGGCCGTCGCTGCGGCGAGTGAAGCTCTGGCTCAATAGAACGAGAGCTGCCGGCGCACCAAGCGTCAACGCGTCAAAGCTGGCTGCGATGGCTGGTAACGGGACTGACTGCCTGGCTCACGCCAGGCAAGCTGGTGAAACGCTGATCGAGAGAACTTGGCCGTCACCGTCTGCCAGAACTGCGGAAGTCGTCGGTTTCGTGCCGACCGATCCATGGCCGGGCGGCTGGTCTGCCAGAACTGCGGCCTTGCGGCCGGAAGCCGAGCTGCGCGGTTCACACCGCGCAGCAGCAGGCGCAGCAACACAAAACGCTGGCTAGTGATCCTGCTGATCGCAGTGATCGTGCTGGTGGTGGTCACGTCGTAAGCAACTGCACCACCTCGGCGGTGTTCGCCGACAGAGGCTTGGCTGCCAGCTGGTCGATGGCCTGACGCATGACCATTTGGCGCTCGGGGCCGTAACTGCCGCAGCGACTGAACACCTTGGCCATCCGTGATGCGGTGATCGGGTTGCGGGAGTCGACCGCTGCAATCTGCTCCGCCATGAACCGATAACCACTGCCATCGATTGCGTGAAACGCCTGAACATTGGCGGTAAATCCACCGAGAACAGCGCGAAGGGAGTTGGGCGCCAGGGGATCGAAGCGCGGATGCTCCAACAGCTGTTGAACCCGCTCCAACGCGTTGGACCTGGGGGCTGATGCCTCCATCGCAAACCAGGCGTCCAGAATCACGGGCTTGTCTTGCCAACGGTCGTAGAACAGCGCCATTGCCTGCTCACGCTCAGTGCTTTCCTGCGGCAGCAAGGCCCTCAGGGCTCCCCGCGCCAGGGTCATCGAGGGGCCGGAAACAGCAACCAACGCCTCCGCTTTAACCGTGGCATCACCAGCAGCGGCAAGCCAGCGCCAGGCCAAGGCGGTAAGGGCCCGGCCGCCCTGACCCACCGGCCAAGCCAGGGTCCAGTCAGCCCGGGCCAGCTCCAGAAGGCGACGCAGGGACGACTGCAATTGAACGCCCATCTCCTGGGTCCACACGCGGAAGGCTTGATCCAGCGCCAGCGGATCCACCGGGGATTGCAATGCCTCCAGTTCCGCCATACCGGGCAGCGCCAGCAGCGCCGCCAGATCCATACCATCACCACCGTCGTAGGCGCAGATCCGCTGATCAAGGGCCTGAATCAGCGCGGCCTCAACGGCAGGCTTCGGCTGGTTTTCTGCCCGCGCCAACAGCACCTGGCGTGCCAGGCGCTGGGCCGCATCCCAGCGGCAGAATGGATCATCATCGGAAGCCAACAGCTGCAGGCACTCCTCCAGCGGCTGCTCCAAGCGCACGTGCACCGGCGCCGAAAACCGGCGAAGCACGGAAAGGGCAGGAGGGGTATGGCCGGGCTGGCCCTGCAGGGTGATACTGGCGCGCTCGGCCTCCATCACCAGCAGCTGCTCGTCACCAACAAGGCCTTGATCACCCACCAGGGCCATGGCAACCGGCAGCACTAGGGGGTGTTTGTCCGCCTGCCCCGTCGTCGGAGGCGTCGCCTGGCGCAAGTCCACCGTCAGCTGACCCGATTCAGGATTCCACTGCCGATCAATGCTGAGTTCCGGAGTTCCTGCCTGGTGGTACCAGCGCTTGAAGCGTTCCAGATCAAAGCCAAGCGGCTCACCCTGGCTGGTGGCACCATCCGCGATCGCTTGAACGAAGTCTTCCGTCGTGGCGGCCGTGCCATCGAAACGTTGTACGTAAACCTCCATTCCCTTCATGAACCGCTCGGGTCCCAGCAGGGTGCGCAGCATGCGGATCAACTCCGCACCTTTTTCATAAATGGTTGTTGTGTAGAAGTTATCGATCGCCTGGTATTCCGCTGGCTTCACCGGGTGGGCCGTTGGACCAGCATCCTCACGGAATTGGGTGTTGCGCAACATTGCCACATCCTCAATACGCTTCACCGCTTCCGAATGCAGATCTGCGGTGAAGCACTGATCGCGGAACACCGTCAGGCCTTCCTTGAGCGACAGCTGGAACCAATCCCGGCAGGTGATGCGATTTCCGGTCCAGTTGTGAAAGTATTCATGGGCAATAACACTTTCGATGCGCTCAAGTTCTGCATCAGTTGCTGTTTCCGCATCAGCCAAAATAAGCTTTGAGTTGAAAATATTCAGACTCTTATTTTCCATCGCACCCATGTTGAAGTGACGGACGGCGACAATGTTGTATTCATCAAGATCATATTCAAGGCTGTAAACCGACTCATCCCATTGCATGGATCGTTTCAACGAAGCCATGGCATGGGCCGTGAAAGATTCATCCCCCTCCTCCACATGCAAGCGCAGGGTGACCTGCCGGCCCGACGCCGTTGTGTAGTGATCACGAATCTCCTTGAGGTCTCCTGCCACCAGGGCGAACAGATAGGAGGGCTTGGGGAAGGGGTCATCCCACGTGACCGCATGACGATCATGGCCGACGGATTCCTCCTGAACCGCATTGCCGTTGCTCAACAGCACAGGGCAGCTGCTGCGGCTGGCCTCAATCCGCACCTGCCAACGGCTCAGCACATCCGGACGATCAGGGTGCAGGCTGATGCGCCGGAACCCCTCGGCCTCACACTGGGTGCTCAGCAGACCACCGCTGGCATAAAAGCCTTCGAGCGAACTGTTGGAGTAGGGGTCCAGACGGCAATGGGTTTCCAGTACGAACGGCTGGCCCGGCACGTTGGGGATGGTGAGACGTCCGTCGGCAAAGCTGTACTCCTCGGGCTGCAATGGCACCTGATCGATCGCCAGGTATTCGATCTCCAGATCGACGCCGCACAACACCAACGGCTCTCCAGAGCGACGCGGTTCAAGGCTGAGCCTGGAGGCAATGACGACATGGTCATCCTGGATGTTCACGTCCAGGAGGATGGAAGGGAGTTCAAAAGCCCACGGCGTGTAGTCCGCCAGACGAATCGAAGCAGCTGCAGTCATGGCCGAACCACGCGAGGACCGGATGATCCTGACGGACGAAGCTCAAAACCGGGACATTTCAGCCAAGGTGCCGGCCATGAGGCGAGTAACGGCATCAGAGCAGAGGAACAGGCACAAAAAAACGCCTGACCTCAGCGGGCCAGACGTTTTCGATATTTAGAGTCTGAGAAAATCTTATTTTTTCGAAGACTTCAACGAAGAAGCAGCTTTTTCAAAGCGTGCTTTTTCTGCAGCGGGGACTGATTTAGGGCAGAACTTCAGCGCACCGCCAACGATCATGAATCCTGCATTGTTGAGAAATTGCTTCTCGGGCAAGGGGTCTTTAGTGCCGGGAAGCAAACCACCGTGCTTGCCATAAATCACATGCAACTGACCAGCGAGAGCCACCGCCAAAGACTTGTTGAAATCGATCTTCTGTGCCCTCGCCTCACAGAAGGTGGCAATCGACATCACTCCATAGGTGTTCACCTCCATGGCTGTGGCAGGAGTGGGCTTGTCCTTGGAGGCCTGAGCCAGAGCCGTTGCCGGTAACGACAAGGGGGCAGCCAGCAAGAGAGCTGCGGCAGCAAACGAACGACGAATCACCTTGGGGCCCGGCAGCGTCAAATTTTTCGCAACTTACCTCCCATGCCAAAGCTGGCTGGAGCTCAGGCGCGGTTGTTGAACTGGGCCATCAGCACAACGGCGCCGTTCAGTCGTCCTCGATCAGCGGCAGGGGGTCGGACATTCGAATCTCATGGTGATGCTCAACGATCGAGAGATCACCGTTCTCCCAGCTGTAGATGGCGCGGTAGCGGTAGCGGTCCTGATCGACAAGGCGAATGTGCTCAAGGATGTCCCACTGCTGGTAGTGGGATTCGAGGATGGTTTCGTGCTCATCCACCTGACGCAGCCGGGTGCGCACCGGGTCTCCCGTCAAATAACCACGACTTCTCTGGAGTTGATGGCCCCACAACGTGGCTTCCATCACTCCACTGCGTTCAAACCAAGGCTTGCGGGCAAAGAATTCGTCGGAATGCTGGTCTTCCTGATCAGACCACCAGCTGAAGCGGTAGCGGCTCTCACCCACCTCGGGGTGTGCGAACGCCTCCATTTTCAGGTTCATGTCCAAGTGGAGAACCTGGTCGTCACTGAAGGTGTATTGCCGCCGAGAACGCCACAACCCCAGATTGCGGCTGAACCAGCGACGCAGATTGCTATCCACCTGAATCGAAGGCTGGGCAGCCACTCCGCCGGGAACGGTCAGAGGAACACGGTTTTGCGCAGAAAAAAGCGACATGGACCGCGTCAATGACGCAACGGAGTGTTCCTCTTCGTCTTAGCGCTGCTGGCGGTGCAGTCAAAAACCCATAAGGTGAACATCGGTTTTTGCTGTCTTGCAGTCCGCGTGGTCAAGGACGCTCCAAAGACACGGCAAACCCTGAAGCTGTTGCTGGTGGCAGCTCGACATCACCTGTCTGGTCAGGACCTCAGATCCCTGGTGCAGTTCCTGGAACGGGAGGACCTGGGCTTCGACGTCACCCTGCAGGTTGCCGATCCCTCCCAGCAACCCGAACTGCTTGAGCTGCACCGCCTCGTGGTAACTCCAGCGCTGATCAAATTGGCGCCGAACCCCAAGCAGGTGTTCGCGGGAAGCAACATCCTTCAGCAACTCAAAGGATGGGTGCCCCGCTGGAAACAGGATGGGGTGGTGAGCGGCCTTGGCCTCAGCCTCAGGCCAACCGAACTCGATGGCAGTCGCACCCAGAAGGAACTCCAGCTGGAGGATCAGCTGCTGGTGCTGCGCCAGGAGAACGAGACGCTGATCGATCGCGTCAGCGCCCAAGAACGCCTGCTGCGCATGGTGGCCCACGAACTCCGCACCCCACTCACGGCAGCGGCTTTGGCCCTGCAAAGCCAGAAGCTGGGCCAGATCGATATGGATCGCTTTCAGGATGTGATCACACGCCGCCTGCAGGAGATGGAGGCGCTGTCAAAGGATTTGCTGGAGGTGGGCACCACCCGGTGGGAAACCCTGTTCAACCCACAACGGCTTGACCTGGCCAGCGTTTCAGCCGAAGTGATCCTCGAGCTAGAAAAATTATGGCTGGGTCGCAACGTCGAAATCAAAACCGACATTCCCGCCGACTTGCCCAAGGTTTTCGCTGATCAGCGCCGCATGCGCCAGGTGCTGCTGAATCTGCTCGAAAACGCCCTGAAATACACCAACGACGGCGGGCACATCTCGCTCTCGATGCTGCACCGCACCAGCCAACGGGTGGAGGTGAGCGTTTGTGACAGCGGCCCGGGCATTCCGGAAACAGAACAGCAGCGAATTTTTCTGGATCGGGTGCGGCTGCCGCAAACCTCCGACCAAACCACCGGTTACGGCGTGGGGCTGTCGGTTTGTCGACGCATCGTCGAAGTGCACGGCGGCAAGATCTGGGTGGTTTCGGACCCTGGCGAAGGTGCCTGCTTCACCTTCACGGTGCCGATCTGGCAAGGACAAGGTGTCGAATGGGGTCAAGCTGTCTTGACGGAGGGTCCGACCAAGCCCTAGTGTTCACAAGTGATCAGGAGCACAGATCGCTCGCTGATTACGGCCTCGCCCCCATCGTCTAGAGGCCTAGGACACCTCCCTTTCACGGAGGCGACAGGGGTTCGAATCCCCTTGGGGGTATGACGTCATCTCCAGACTCGTTTTGGTGATGAATTAAGTACCAGTTCAACCGTTTTGTGAGGCTTTCAAGCCCCATTTCACACAACGATTGAAAAAGTTTTGAAATTGCTGCGCCATTGCTGCTCGTTCAGCTGTTTCTGCGGTGTGCTTCCTGCACAACGGCGTTGAGGTTGCTAGAGAGATCGTCCCGCAGCCGCTCCTCGATCAGACCGATCGGCATTCCAAGGCAGCCTTGAACCGTCAGCTCATAAAGCAGTGAGCTGCCCTCGGGACGTTGACGGATCTGCCATGACCCTTCAAAGCGTCGGAAATCACCTTTCACCATGCGGAACTGCAGCAGCCCGTCCTGGCGGTATTCCGTCAGCTCAAGCTGCACCTGGGCCGAGAAGCGAAGCCCGAGCAGCTGCTGGCTGCCCACTTGTTGAAGACGCACCGTCTGACCCTGGCGCTGAATCAACTCGCTGGTGCTGAGGTTGGGAATGAAACGAGAAAGGTTCTCGTAATCCGTCAGCACATCCCAGAGCAGCTGAACTGGCAGTGGTGATTTGAGTTCAGCGGCGAGACGGCGCGTCCCCTGGGGCAGCCTCTCCATGGTCTGCTCGATCGCAGAACTTGAATCCGCAGAGGTTTGAAGCCCTCGTCCAAACATTGTCTGGGGGAAAACCAAAAGAGACGCCGAGATGAGAGGCCGAACCTGAAGATCTTAAGGAGGTCGTCCAGACCACATCCAATTCTGTTCCGAAGAGCAACCGTTTTGTGTGAAATCGAAGGCCACGCCTATAGTCGCGCCACCAATGGCAGGTGATTTCAATGCGGGTGTCCAATGCAGCGACAGAGCACTGCAATGAGGCTCTGTTCACTGTCGTGGCAAGTGGTCCGCATGTCGGCTCACAACCGTCTGTGGTTCAGACCTACACCGTTGGGATGAACCAGTTTTCCGCACTTTTCAAACGATTGGGTGCGTCTGGCGCCAAAATTCTCTCTGTGAATGGTGTGGAAGTAGAGCGACAAGCCTCTCCCGTTGCCACCACCCCGGCACCTGCCAAAAAAACCGTCAAAAAAACCGCCAAGAAATCCGTGACGTCAAGCGCCCCGAAGAAGAAGCCCCACGCCGACGTTCCGGTCAACACCTACAAGCCCAAAACACCGTTCATGGGCACGGTCACGGAGAACTACTCCCTGCTTAAGGACGGTGCAATCGGCCGTGTGCAGCACATCACCTTTGATCTGGCCGGCGGCGACCCGCAGCTGAAGTACATCGAAGGCCAGAGCATCGGCATCATTCCCGAAGGGGAAGACGCCAACGGCAAACCTCACAAGCTGCGCCTGTACTCCATCGCCAGCACCCGCCACGGCGACAACTTGGAAGGCAACACCGTCTCCCTCTGCGTTCGCCAGCTCGAGTACAAGAACGACGCCGGTGAGCAGATCTACGGCGTCTGCTCCACATACCTCTGCGACATCGAACCCGGCACCAAGGTGAAGATCACCGGTCCGGTCGGTAAGGAGATGCTTCTCCCTGACGACGAGGACGCCAACATCATCATGCTGGCGACGGGCACAGGAATCGCTCCGATGCGCACCTACCTACGCCGCATGTTCGAGCCCCGCGAACAGGAGGCCAACGGCTGGAAATTCCGCGGCAAAGCTTGGCTGTTCATGGGGGCACCCAAAACCGCCAACCTGCTTTACGACGAGGACTTCCTGCACTATGAGAAGGAGTACCCCGACAACTTCCGCTACACCAAGGCGATCAGCCGGGAACAGCAGAACGCCAAGGGCGGCCGGATGTACATCCAGGACCGCGTTCTGGAGCACGCTGAAGAGATCTTCGCGATGATCGAAGACCCCAAGACCCACGTGTACATGTGCGGTCTGCGCGGCATGGAGCCGGGCATCGATGAAGCCATGACCGCCGCCGCAGCGGCAAAGGGTCTCGACTGGGCCGAGCTGCGTCCCCAGCTCAAGAAGGCCGACCGCTGGCACGTGGAAACCTATTGATCGATCAAGCGCTGATCAATCAGCCATCGATCGTTTTCAGTCCACCCCGAGGGGTGGACTTTTTTTTGGGTTGGCAACAAACGCTGACACCAACGCGGAAACAAAGCGGCAAGTCCATGTCTGTTGCCGGTTCCGTGCCTAAACCAGCGTCAGAAGCCTGGACACTCCATGGTTGCCACGATGACGAACCCCCTCAGGGTTGGACTGCGTCAAGAGCGCGTGATCGCGCCGCAGTGTCTGGTGATCTTCGGCGCCAGCGGTGATCTGACCCACCGCAAACTGGTGCCCGCCCTGTTTGAGCTGTTCAAGCAACGGCGGCTCCCCAGTGAGTTCGCCCTGCTGGGCTGTGCGCGACGGCCGTGGAGTGACGAGGAGTTCCGCGGAAAGATGGCGGAGGCACTGGCCAGCACGATTGAGGACGATCCCCAGGCCTGGGAGCAGTTCGTGGGCAAGTTGTTCTACGAGCCGGTAGACCTACAAAACACCGATCACATGCTGAGCCTGCACGACAGGCTCGAGCAGATCGATCAACAGTGCGCCACCCGCGGCAACCGCACCTTTTATCTCTCCGTCTCCCCCAAGTTCTATGGCAGTGGCTGCCGTTCACTCGCCGACGCTGGCCTGTTGAAAGACCCCAAACGCAGCCGAGTGGTGATCGAGAAACCCTTCGGACGCGACTACGGCAGTGCCCAGGCCCTCAATCGCGTGGTGCAGGCCTGCGGTCAGGAGAACCAGATCTTTCGCATCGACCATTACCTCGGCAAGGAAACCGTCCAGAACATCATGGTTCTGCGCTTTGCCAACACGATCTTCGAGCCGATCTGGAACCGCAATTACATCTCCAGTGTTCAGATCACCGCCGCTGAAACGGTTGGAGTGGAGGAAAGGGCCGGGTACTACGAATCGGCCGGTGCCTTGCGGGACATGGTGCAGAACCACCTGACCCAGATGATGGCGATCACCGCTATGGAACCACCCGGGCGCTTTGACCCGGAGGCCATCCGCAACGAAAAGGCCAAGGTGCTCCAGGCTGCCCGCCTAGCCGATGAACTCGAACCCTGGAACTGCTGCATCCGCGGCCAGTACGGACCCGGTGGTTCAGCGGAATCGCCCCTGGCCGGATACCGCCATGAACCCGGTGTGGATCCCAACAGCACCACCGAGACCTACGTGGCGATGAAGCTGTTCATCGACAACTGGCGCTGGCAGGGGGTTCCGTTCTATGTGCGCACCGGCAAACGGCTGGCCAAGCGCACCAGTGAGGTGGTGCTCACCTTCCGTGAAGCACCGGTTCACCTGTTTGATGCGGCCACTGGAGGCCCCACGGCCAATCAGCTGATCCTGCGCATCCAACCGGATGAGGGGGCCGAATTCCGCTTCGAGGTGAAGTCACCCGGATCTGGCATGCGCAGCCGCCCCATCGACATGGAGTTCTCCTACGACGAATCCTTCGGGGAACCCTCCGATGAGGGCTATGTGCGGCTGCTGGCTGACGCAATGCTCAGCGACCCCACCCTATTCACCCGCAGCGATGAGGTGGAAGCGGCATGGCGGCTCTACACCCCGCTGCTGGAACTTATTGAAGACAGTCCCTGGCAGCTGCCGGTTCATCCCTACGAATCCCGCACCTGGGGACCAGCCGCCGCGGATGCCCTGCTGGCGAAGGATGGACTGCTCTGGCGACGCCCCTGACCGCGCACGTTCACAGCCCTGTTTATCAGCTCTCCACGTCTCGTTCATCCGTAACCATGTCCCCTCAGCTCACCCTGCAAACCCCGCTAGAACTGGCACCGGCGGAGGTGCCCCACTACCTCGAACAGCTCTGGTCCCCCGAGCAGCAGGGCAGCACGGGCACCGGGGCCAACACCTTCTGCCTGCTGATCTGGCAACCCGCCTGGGCCGAGCAGCAATTGATCCGCAGTGGTCGTCTGTCGGGCCCCATCACGGGACAGCAGTCCGCCCCCTTGATCGCTGCGGGCCGCCAGGCGGTACTGGATGCTGACCTTCCCCTGAGCACGCCGCCCCTGGATGGGGCCGTGGTGAAGGCGGTGGCTGATTTGGAGGGGCAAGCGAACGCCGAAGATCTACGTGGGCAGTACATCGATCCAGCCCTGAGTGCACTGATGCCCCGGCGCCTGATCACCCTGGCGCCAACCATCGATGCGGCCCAGCCCCTGGAAACCCTCGTGGCCGCCTACTGCCCGCTGCCTGAAGAAGGCGGTGGTACTGCCGCCTGCGGCGATGTGGTGGTGCTGCGGGGCGGCCATGGCGCCCTGCATGAGGGCCTTTCGATTCTCGACCCCCTGCTACCGGAATCGATGCCGGCCTGGGTCTGGTGGAACGGCTGCATCGACGAAGCACCGGAGCTGATGCAACGCCTCACCAGCGCACCACGGCGCCTGATCATCGACACCGCGTTGGGGGATCCGTATCAGTGCCTTGAGCTGCTGCGTCACCGCGTGGAGAGCGGCCAGGCGGTGAACGATCTCAACTGGCTGCGTCTGCGCAGCTGGCGCGAGACTCTGGCCATGGTGTTCGACCCGCCGCAACGGCGTGATGCCCTCAGCCACATCACCCGTCTCGACATAGACGTTGAGGGCCATCACCCTGCCCAGGGGCTGCTGCTGGCCGCCTGGATCGCCGATCGACTGGGCTGGACGCTGCTCTCGACCGCTGCGGTCGAAAATGGCACCACCGCCCAGTTCAAGCGCTCCGATGGCACCGAGGTGCGCTTCCAACTGATGGCCGTGCCAACAGCCCAGCCCAACGTGCACGCCGGGCAGATGGTGGGGCTGCGGCTAATTGCTGAACCGGAGTACGGCCAGGGCGTGTGCGTGATTCTCTGCGCTGAATCCGGGGGCTGCATGCGTTTGGAGGGGGGAGGCATGGCCAACCTCGAACTGCATGAAGAAGTCGTTCCCGTACAGCACGACACCCCTGAAATGGATGTGGCCCGCCTGCTCGGCGGCGGTCACGACAGCACCAACCCCCTGCTGGCCGCAGCCGCTCCGCTGGCTGCCAGGCTGCTCTGCTGATCCGCGTCTGAGCCATGGCCGCTGTCATCGCTGCACCAGCCAGTGGCAGCGGCAAAACCCTGTTGAGCCTGGCGCTGCTGAGCTGGGCCCAGCAGAACGGACGCCGGATCCAGGCCTTCAAGGTGGGACCGGACTATCTCGATGCCCAGCTGCTCAGCCAGGCCTCGGGTCAGCCCTGTCGCAATCTCGATCTCAATCTCTGCGGGGAAACCTGGGTTCGCCAGGCCTTTCACGGTTACGGCGGTGCCTCTGAGCTGACCCTCATTGAAGGGGTGATGGGGCTCTTCGATGGCATCGGCAGCAGTACAACCGGAAGCACGGCTGACGTGGCCCGCCTGCTGGACCTGCCGGTGGTGCTGGTGCTGGATGCCGGTGGTCAGGCCGCCTCCCTCGGCGCCATCGTGCGCGGATTCCGCGATCACGATCCCCAGCTGCGCATCGCCGGCGTGGTACTCAACAAGGTCAGCACCCCAAGGCACCGGGAGCTTCTGGCCGAAGTGCTGGAGCGCATGGAGGTGCCGTTGCTGGGCTGCCTGCCGCGCAGCGAAGCCCTTGCTCTGCCGGGCCGACATCTCGGCTTGGCCCCGGCCCATGAATTGGAGGCCCCCGTGCAACGACGCCAGGCCTGGGCCGCCTTGGCCAGCCAGCACCTGAACCTGGAACGCCTGGTCCCCCTGCTGCAGGCACCCCGCCACGGGCCGCATCCCCTGGTCAGCATCCCCGTGGAGCAGGGCCAGCCCCTGCCGGTGGCTCTAGCCAGTGATGCCGCCTTTCACTTCCGCTACCAGGAAACCAGTGAACTGCTGGAGCACATGGGCATGCCCGTGCTCAGCTGGAGCCCCCTGGCCGATGAGGCCATCCCTGCAGATGCCAAGGGCCTGATCCTGCCGGGTGGGTTCCCCGAACAGCACGCTGCCCAGCTCAGCAGCTGCAAACGAAGCCTGAGCTCGCTGCGGGCGTTCGTGCAGCAGCGACCGCTCTACGCCGAATGCGGCGGGATGCTTGTGCTCGGAGACCAGCTGACCGACCTCGATGGCACCAGCCACCCCATGGCGGGCCTGCTTCCCTTCACAGCCCAGCGCGGCCCCCTGCAGGTGGGCTATCGACGCCTACAGGCACGGCGGGACAGCCCTGTGGTGGAAAGCGGTCAGCAGCTGGTGGGCCACGAATTTCACTGCTGGGAACTGCACACCAACCGGCCATCCTCCGACAGGTCAGTGCTGTGGGACATTGAGGGATGGAAAGTCCATCGACATTCGGAAGGATGGGTCGATCAGACGGTTCACGCGAGCTGGGTTCACCTGCACTGGGCAAGCTCTACGACGATCTGCTCCCGATGGCGCGCCGCGCTCGAATCCGGGGAGAGAAGATCGCCAAACGCTTCGTCAGCCGCCAGCAACCCCCGCGGGTCCAACCCTTCGCCGAACGCTGGCGCTGGGTAATCGAAGGCCGTGTTCAACGGGTGGGGTTCCGCGCCAGCTGCAATCGGCGTGCCCTGGATCTCGGCATCAGCGGCTGGGTACGCAACCTGAGTGATGGCCGTGTAGAAGTGCAAGCCGAGGGACCACCGCTGGCCTTGTCTGAACTGCGGGCCTGGTGCGAGGTCGGGCCGCCGGGCGCCCGGGTGGTTCGGGTGACCCCCAGCCAGCTCCCGATCACGGGCGACGACTGGTTCGAAGTGCGCTACTGAAATGAAGTGCGCTGAGACTCGCAAGTGAAAAAACTGGGGAGGAGGCCTCCACGCTCCACCCATCTCGCCACGGCTGAAGCAGGACCTTCGCACCTGTCGCATGCTCCGCTTCAGATTTGGTCTGTTGATCAATGCGCTGCCCTTGCTTGGCGTGGAGGCGATGAGCACGCGACGGGCAACCACTAAGAAGGTGTTTGATTCCGCGGCAGAAGCCCTAGACGCCTGTCAGAGCTGGCGGCATAGAGAAGGACTGTTTTCGGCACTGATCATGCGCCTCTGAGCCGGGATCAGCGTACTGATCCTCTCCTGATTCAGTCGAATTCCCGCGTGGTGTCGAATTGGCGCTGCCAGGTGGCGCGCAGATCAGACGACGTCTCCCCGCCGAGCAACCAAACTCCCGTACGGGCACGGGACACGGCCACATAACAGAGCTGCTGGCGGATGGCTGGATCAGCCCGGAACACATCCGGCGCCACAAAGACATCCCCGAAACTGCTGCCCTGACTGCGGTGCACCGTGAGCACCGCCGCCGGCCCCAGGGAAGCGAAGGCATCGCGAATCAGGAAGTACTGCCGCCAGATCGCGCGACCGTTTTTCTTGCCGGCATCACGGGCCTGCTTGCGCAGCCGCTGCATCACCGCATCAAGCTCTTGACGACCCGAGCTGCCAATCGGCGGCTGCAGGCGCAGGGTGAGCTCCAGATCCCCGGCATTCACCGATGCGGAGAGGGTCTCGATCACCGGCACGGGCCCATCGGCGGAGGACAGGCCGAAATCCGCCAGGTCACAGGCCTCCGGCTTGACGTCCCGCACCGTCACTTCGCGGTTGGAGCCGAGCACCATGTCGGGTTCTTCACCGGCCTCTTCTCCGTCCCTTGAGGCCGGGGCCATCACCGCGGTGCGACTGATCAACACCTCACCGGGCAGCACCGGCATCTGATCCGCCATCTCCCCATGGATGGCCCGGCGCGCATGGGGCACCAGACGATCCAGGGTGCGGTTCGTGTAGCAGAGGATGCGTGCTGCATCGGGGTTGTCTTGAACCGAAGCGTCGCGCAATGCACGCCGAGCCTGATCCAGCCACTCCCGTTGCACCAGGCTGCGCACCTGCCCCTGCGGGGAACGAATCGGCGGCAGCAGCGGCGGCATTTGGCAGGGCAGGCTCCCCTCCCGCAGCCCCGCAGCCAGCTGCAGCACTGGGCCTTGATGCCGCACCACCTGGGTCAAGCTGGCGGAACAGGACCGTTGCATCGCAAACACGGGGCTGTTCGGCTCACCTACCGGAGGCAACTGGGCGGGGTCGCCGACAAAAACCAGACGGGTCTTGAACGGATGGGCACACTGGAGGGCGATGCCCAACAGGGTGCTGTCCACCATCGAGGCTTCGTCAATCAGCACCAGGCCCAGGTTTTCCAGGGCCATGGCCGTCTGCTCGGTGGGTTCGCAGAGTTCAGCGTCGGCGGAGCGCTTGAGCTTCAGCCGCAGCAAGCGATGGATGGTGGAGGGATACCAGGTGGGTTGGAGACCCTCCAACTCCAACGCCTGGCGCAGAACTCCCACCGCTTTATGGGTTGGTGCCACGACGGTCCAGCACAAACCGCTGGCCTCCACCTGGCGCAACAGGCGCATGGAGAGGAAGGTTTTGCCGCTGCCGGCAAAACCACTGAGCACGAAGGGGGTGCCATCCGCGGGCTGCTTAAGCCAGGCCGCAAAGGCGTCCGCCGCTTCCTGCTGATCAGCGGTGAGGTCCGCGGCAGCGGTCACCCCAGCCCAGCTCCAAGACCCGACAGCAGATGCAGCGGTGACCCCACAAATTCCAATCCGGGCAGAGCAACGGCAGGACCCATCAGGCTGCCCACCAGCACCTGCAGCCGGCTGTGGCCAAGGCTTTCCTTGAGGGGTTTCTCCGGAGCGTCCGGCCAGAGCGAATCAGGCAGACCATTGACCCGTTCCGCCGTCAGCCCGGCGGCGCGACGAATGCCACTGGCGTCGTACATGACGACGAACGCCACCATCGCCGCAAGGGCGAAGAGGGGGTGATCAAAGCCCAGGGTCCAACCCACACAGGCCGCCGTGCCGGTGGCCAGGGCGGAGTGGCTCGACGGCATGCCGCCCGTTTCGATCAACACCGCTGGACGCCAACGGCGATGCAAGAGCAACTCAAGGAACAATTTCGAGAGCTGGGCGATCCCACAGGCCATCAAGCCCCAGGTGAGCGAACTGTTGTCGAAGAACTCCCGCAGCACCGCATGGGAGGGCGAGGCGTCGATCATCGGTCGCGGCTGGTGATGAAGTCGGCCAAGGCCAGCAGGGGAATCGCCTTCTCGGCCCAGGGTTGAAGCGCCTCTTTCGCTTCATTGACCAACGCATCGGCCCGACGGCGGGACTCGTCGAGCCCGAGAAGCTTGGGATAGGTGGTCTTGTCGGCAATGAGATCCTTGCCGGCGGTTTTGCCGAGCACCTCGCTGCTGGCGGTGATGTCGAGGATGTCGTCGATGATCTGGAAGGCGAGGCCTATCCCCCTGGCATAGGTGCGCAGGGCCTTGATCAGCGCCTCGTCGGCGCCGCCGATCATCGCCCCGGTGATCACACAGGCACTCAACAGGGCTCCGGTTTTGTGGAGGTGGATGTACTCGAGGGTTTCAAGATCCACCTCCTTGCCTTCGCTTTCCAGATCCACCACTTGGCCGCCCACCAGGCCAGGGGCACCGGCTACCAACGACAGTTCTCCCACCACCTTGAGCAGACGCTCAGCCGGCACATCCGGACTGCGCAGCGCCACCATTTCGAAGGCGCGGGTCAGCAGGGCATCACCGGCAAGGATGGCCACGGCTTCGCCATACACCTTGTGATTGGTGGGACGACCACGGCGCAGGTCGTCGTCATCCATGGCCGGCAGGTCGTCATGGATCAATGACATGGTGTGGATCATTTCCAGCGCCACCGCCGTGGAAAGGGCCTGCGTCGCTTCCCCGCCCGCCAACTCGCAAGCTGCAAGGCAGAGAATCGGGCGCAGGCGCTTGCCACCGGCAAGCAGCGAATAGCGCATCGCTTTTCTGAGGGACTCCGGCCGCTCCGGACCGAGGGATCCATCGAGGGCCGCTTCCACTCGCTCTTTGGCCTTGCCGAGATAGGCCTTGAAATCGAACTCGGCGCTCATGGGTGGACCCTGGCTGGCGGGATTCTCTCAGGCCGAGCCATTAGCTGCCGAGGGGGACCCAATCCATCGGATGGGGTGTTTGCGTCTCGCCTCCCTTGCCCGGTGCCATGGTGATGGCCAGGTTGTAGGAGACCGAATAGGGAGGGCAGATTCCCTTAGGGGAGAACACACGATGGCGCAGGTGGTCCGAAGGGACCAGCAAAAGACGGTGGGGCAGCGGCGCGAACACCCCACCGGAGACCGCCGCGTCACGGTAGGGAATCGCCATCACATGGCTGAAGTAATCGTCGGGCGCCTCAAATTCCAGCTCCCCGCACTCGTTGGCGGGATCAGTCAACTCATAGAACACCGCGCTCAACTGGGCATTGCGGTGGCTTTGCAGATCCACCGTTCCGCCATTCCTCGCACACACCGCAGGCAAGGCCTTTTGGATGTGGGCCACAAGACCGTTTTCCGGGCCCAACAGCGAACGGAGATAAGCCGAAACGTGCTCAGCCAACTGCCCGTTCAGCCACTGGAACGCATCCATGCGATGCAACTGATCCAGGCCGGCATGGCCCAGGAGATCCCCGGTGAGATTGTTGCGATCGCTGAACTCAGGGTGCTGATACACCTGGGCATCGAAGTACTCCACCTGCACAACGGGGGTGGGGAACAGCCAGTGCAGCGCCATGGAACCGATCAGGGCACTAGATCGTCCAAATCATGGTCAAGGTCGTGGCGTCTACACCAAGCCACAACGGTGTTCACCAGAAGCATCGTCACCGTCATCGGTCCCACACCGCCGGGGACGGGAGAAAGCGCAGCAGAGACCGACTCGACTTCAGCCGCACGAACATCCCCACACAATCCGCCTTCCGGCTTGCGGTGGATGCCCACATCCACCACCGCCGCCCCCGGCCGCACGTGCTCGGCCCCGATGAACTCAGGACGGCCTGCTGCCACCACGAGGATGTCGGCTTCGCGAGTGTGGGCCGCCAGATCGACCGTGCGGGAGTGGGCGATGGTGACGGTGGCGTTGGCGGCCTGCAGCATCAAGGCCATCGGCTGCCCCACGAGAATGCTGCGGCCGATCACCACGGCGCGCTTGCCCGCAGGATCGATGCCATTACTGCGCAGCATCGCCATCACCCCGGCGGGGGTGCAGCTGCGCGGGCCCGGCTCCCCCTTGAGCAGCCGTCCGAGATTGAGGGTGTGCAGACCATCGGCATCCTTTTCAGGATCAATGGCCATCAGCAGCGGCCCCTCATCGAGGCCAGCAGGAAGGGGGAGCTGCAGGAGGATCCCGTCCACTGCAGTGTTGGCATTCAGCCGTTCAATCGTCTGAAGCACCTGCGCTGGAGGCGTGTCGCCGGGGAGGTGATCACCAAAGCTGGCCACCCCGATCCGAGCACAGGCTTTTTCCTTATTGGCGACGTAGACGGCGCTGGCGGGATCATCACCAACACGCAGCACCGCCAAGCCCGGCGGTCGCCCCGCCTCGGCCAAACGCCGTTCGATCAGGGTTTGAAGACGATGCTCCACATCCCTTGCCAGCACCTTGCCGTCCAAACGCAGGGCCATGGCATTCCCATGCACTCCCTCCAGCATGCCCTCTGAGGAGAGCTAGCGTTAAGCCGCTACAGGGTCCTTTTTGGTTCGTGTTCCACGGCTGAGCAGCCTTTGGCGGAACTGGGCGCGGCTCGAAGGCCCAGGGCGACGCCTCCTGCGCTGGACGCGACTGCAGACCTTTGTTGTGCTGCTGCTGTGCCTTTCCGTGGCCGCAGCCTCAAGCCTGCCCTGGCTGATCAAGCCAAAACTTCAACCCGGATCGCTGGCCCCGTTTGAAGCCATTGCTCCAAAGGATGCCCTGGTGCAGGACAGCACCGCCCTCGAGCAGCAGCGGGCCTCTCTGGTGGCGCGATCGGTGGTGCAGGTGATCGATCAGGAGCAGACCCAAGCACTCAAACAACGGCTCGAGCAACAACTGCTGCAGCTGCAGGAGGTCACCAACACAGGATCTGGAGACCGGATCGGGCCGGTGAACCTGTCTGATCAAGAGAAAAGGTGGCTGGAACGACGCAGCGAATGGGAGCATCTGGCCTGGGATAAAGAGGTGCGCAGCACCGCTGATCGCATGCTGAGCCAAGGGCTGGTGAGCAACCTGGCCATTGAGCAATTGCGCAAGGCCGCCGACCAGCAACTCAAGGCGGTTGACCTGCAGCCAGATGCAGCGCGCACCCTCGCCGGCAAGGTGCTCACCAGCGCCATGCGCGGTAGCAGCAACCTGCGCACCGACCCGAACCTGAGCAAACAGCTGATCGAGGAACAGCTGACCAAACAGGCCATCCCCACCATCGAGGTGCGCAAGGGGGATCTGATCACCCGCAAGGGCGAGCCGATCAGTCCACAGGCCTATGACGTTCTGGATTATTTCGGCCGCGTGCGCCGCGAACCCCAACCGTTGATTTGGTTCCAACGGTTTGTTGAAGCCGCTGCAGCCTGCGCCGTGATGCTGCTGGTGATGCGGCGCGAGCGGCCTGGTCTGGAGGTGCGCCACGCCCTTCTGGCGGTTGGCCTGCTGCTGCTGGTGCAGGGAGCCAAGCTCTGGTTCAAAAGCTCCGTGAGCCCTCTGGCCGTGCTGGTAGCGCCCACCCTGGTGCTGGCGGAAGGCCTCGGCACCGGCTGCGGATTGGTCTGGATGGGAGTGGCCGCTCTGCTCTGGCCAGAACCCGTCCAGGGTTTGGGGGACGGTCGCTTGATTGTGGCGGCAACGGTGGCCGCCGCTGGGGCCTTGATCGCAGGCCGTCAGCGCAGCCGCGGCCAGTTGCTGCAACTCACGGTGCTGCTGCCGATTGGCGCCTTCGTGGGGCAGTGGCTGCTGCTGCAGCTGCAACCGGTTACCGGCCTGCGGGTCTGGGGAAATCTGAATCCCAGCCTGGATGAACTGGCCACCGACTCCTTTGTGCTCGGTGTTTTGCTGATGTTCAGCCTGCTGCTGATCCCGATGCTCGAGTTCTCATTTGGCCTGCTCACCCGGGCGCGGCTGCTGGAACTGGCCGATCAGGAGCGTCCCCTGCTGCGCCGCCTCTCCTGCGAAGCCCCGGGAACCTTTGAACACACCCTGATGATCTGCGGCCTGGCGGAGGAAGGGGCGCGAGCGATTGGTGCAGATGTGGATCTGATCCGGACCGGCTCTCTGTATCACGACGTGGGCAAACTTCATGCGCCGGACTGGTTCATCGAGAACCAGAAGGACGGACCCAATCCCCACGACGCGCTGGATGACCCCCAGGCGAGTGCGGCGGTGCTTCAAGCTCATGTGGATGAGGGCCTGAAGCTGGCGCGGCGCCACCGCCTGCCTCGGCCCATCGCTGATTTCATCCCTGAGCACCAGGGCACCTTGAAAATGGGGTACTTCCTCCACAAGGCCCGGGAGCGCGGCGAGGTGGTGGAGGAACGCCGCTTCCGTTACAGGGGCCCGGAACCTCGCTCCAAAGAAACGGCGATCCTGATGCTGGCCGACGGATGTGAGGCGGCGCTTCGATCACTCCCTCCCGACACCTCCGATGCCCAGGCGGTGGACACGGTGCAGCGGATTGTGGAAGCGAGGCAGCGGGATGGACAACTGCGCAAAAGCAGCCTCAACCGCAGCGAAGTGGCACTGGTTATTCGTGCCTTCGTGCAGGTCTGGCGGCGGATGCGCCACCGCCGCATTCCCTACCCAATCCCCGCCCGACGCTGACCGCAGTGTCCGAGTTCAGCACTCAGTGGCAAAGGGAACCTCCTGCGAAATCAAACGGACGCGTTGCTGTGTGAAGGGATGGCGAAAGCTCAGGGCCTGAGCATGCAAATGCAAGCGGCAGGAACGGCCGGCATCCCCATAGATGGGATCGCCCACGATGGGGTGACCCCGTTCGGCCAGATGGGCCCGCAGCTGATGGGAGCGGCCCGTGCGCGGACGCAGCCAGAGCCGTGTGCTGTGGGCACCAGCGGTGCGGGCCCTCCAGATCGTCAGCGCCAAACGTCCCTCGGGGTGGCTGCCGTAGCGCGGCGGTTGGCGCGAGAGTCGTGCCAGAGGGCAGGCGATGAAACCGCGGCCGTGGAGCTCCCCCTCCACATCCGCCTGGTACAACTTGTTGATCCGCCGTTCAGCAAACAGGGCACTGAGCTGCCGCAGGGCGTCAGCGCTGCGGGCCAAAAGCAGCACCCCTGAGGTGTCGCGGTCCAGGCGGTGAACCAAGCGCAGGCCGTGGTCCTGCTGCTGCAAGCGGGTGATCACGGAATCGCTTTGCTCGGGCCCCAGGCCCGGTTGGCTGAGCAGGCCGGCGGGCTTGTCGACCGCCATCAGCCACGGGTCCCGCATCAGCAGCTTCAAGGGGAGAGCCGCTTAGCGCAGTGTTTTTCAAACAAGGCCACCACCTGCTCCGCGGGCAGGGCCTGAATCAGACGGGCTTCGGCCTCAACGTGATGCTGACTGGAGTGATACAGCTGCAACTCGTGAAAAGGATTGGGGACCTGCTGGCGAGCCACCTCCACCTCACGGCTGAGCAAGGCCGCCGGCATCAGGTTGCCGCCATGGCATGACTGCATCACATGGACTGATTCATGGGCCAGCACCACCCAAACCGCGGAGGGATCATCGGGCAGGTTGTTGCCACATATCAACAGGGCCTGCTTGCCCTCATGGAAGGCCCCCAGCAAGCCCAAAGGGCAGTCGGGTACCACCAGGGCCTTCACTCCCGCCCGCTGCAGCAGCCGCAGGTAACTGGCGATGCGATCCCAGGTTGAGGCTTGAACAGCACTGCCCGTCAGCTGCAACACCAGCAGAGCCAACAGCGCAGCCCTGAAACGGCGACCCATCAAGCCAGGGACCACAAAACAATCTCATTAGTCTCAAGATCGGCTCAAGCTGGCTCGAAACCCACCGAAGTTCTACAGATTTTCAGTCGTCAAGCAGCTGTTCCACGGAAGTGACCTTCTCAGCGAACGACTGCTGCCGATCGGTGCGTGTGTTGAGCTTGAGGGTTGTATAGACACGCGGAGTGCCCATGCCATGCAACTCGGCATGACACGCGCGCACACAGTCCATGACCTCGTCCCACGGGCCTTCTATCGCTGTGCCATTGGGACCCAGCTGATGGGACAGCCCAGTGGCAGCGATCACCCGCTCACAAGCGGCGATGTAGGGCGAAAGGCTGACACCCACACCGATCGGCACCACACAGAGGTCAACACTGACCCACATCAGCCCGCCATCGCACTTGGTCGGCTCAAGCAACTGACGGGGTAATCGATGGTGCGCCAACTGCCGCTGTCTGTTCGCACTTCAACCGCAATGCCCTGCTGACCCATGGAACAGCGGGATCCTTGTCCAGTGCACCAATCGCTGGCATCAGCGAGGGCCAGTTCCAACGTGTCGTAAGGAGCGTCGAGCACCGGATGGGGCTGACCGTCGAGGCCAACCAACCGGTAGCGGGAGCGATGCTTGGCCATCGCAGTCCAATCCCGGAAGTGTCACCATCTTCCCATGGCCCTGGCACGACGGCGTTCCCACACTGGAGCCAGCAACGTGGCGGAACGGGCATGAGTGAACAGCTGCAGCAGGCCTACAACGCCTTAATGGTGAAGGCTCCGGGGGCAGCGTTTCAAAAAGCAAGGTGCCTGTATCTCAACAAATATCCACTTCCCCAGGCCGATGGCAGCGCTCCGCTGCGGCTTTACGTCTGCGATGAGCAGCTGGAGGAATCGATTCAGCCCGCCAACGACGGCGATCCGAATCACCGCCTGGCGATTCTCCGCTCACGGCCGGGGCAGTTGGCCGTGGTGCATTGGCAGCAGCCCCATCCTCCCGAGCCGGAGAAGCTGCGCCGCTACCTGCAGGACACCTGGTCGCTCAACCCGGACGAACTGGAGATCGAGGCCATCAGCATTCCCTGGTTCCGCGAGGGCGGGCATCAAAGCCGCTTTGCCGCACCCAAAGGGTTGGGCTGGCAACAACAAACCCTCTTAACCCTCAAGGAAGACAAGTAAAAGCAATTCCGCAGAACGATGTCAGCCGCGCAACGGCATCGCTAGCGAGAAGAGATAGCCTTTGTAGCCGATGCTCACCAAACACGCCTAACACTATGTGCTGCGGTCCTGCTCGGAAGGCGGCTATCTCAGCATAAATGCGGTGAACCAACTCATCGAGAGCCAACCCTCCCTCGACAAAGCCTGGATCTTTCACAGCCATGACGGTGCCGTGGACCACGCCCGCCGGATCGGCGAGGTGCTCGGGGAAACACCGGAAGTGGTGAAGCTGGATCAGTGACTGGATCTATGAACTGAACGGCGCTGGTGATCAGCCGTGGATGAAATTGCGCTGGCGGCGTGATTCGGCGGCTTGATCCTGCTGCAGCTCAGCTGCGGTTCGCGCGTAGTGCTCGCGCTGCCGTGCAGCGAAGACATCCGCTTCGCTCAAGGCAAAACAGTGCTCGGCAGCGAGTCTGAGAAACCGCTCGAGATCCATGGGCTGCGCGAGGGCCTTGGCCAGATCAGGGTCGCTCTCGCGAAGCGTGAGAAACCGATCCAGATCCTCCAGAAACATCCCTGCACCACATCTTGCGTGCTCCCATTCAAGTCAGGATCGGCCCAAGTGAGGAGGTTGCATGCTGTTGAAACTGATCAGCTGCGGCAGCCTGACGCTGGGGGAATTCTGGTGGTGACCCTGCTGCAGGGATTGCGGCAGCGCAACCAACGCATCCATGCGCTGCAGGAGCGGATCGTTCAGCTGGAAGAGCGCACACCCAACAGCGCCCACAGCGACTTATTCAGCCAACAGATGGGTGTGATGCAGGAACGCATGGATGCCTTCGCGGCCATGCGCACCTCGGCCGCTTCATCCCTTCACCGCATCCCCGCTGGCATTGGGCAGGATGAATCGCTGCAAAAACACGAACAAGACCAACACCGGCAGGATTGAGACCACCGAACCGGCGGCAATGATCCGCCAATCCAGCGAAAAGCTGCTGGAGAGCTGCTGCAGCCCCAGAGGCAAGGTGTAAAGCGACGGGTCGTCGAGGATCACCAGCGGCCAGAGGAAATCACTCCAGGTGCCGATGAACACGAACATCGCCAGGGTGATGAGATCGGCTTTGGCGGCAGGGATCATCACGTTCCACCATTCCCCCAGTCGGGTGCAGCCATCGATACGAGCCGCCTCCTCCAGCTCCTTGGGTACACCCAGGAATCTCTGGCGCAGCAGATAAAGCCCAAAGGCGGTGGCCGCCTGCGGGATCACCAGAGCCAGCAGAGTGTTGCGCAGCCCCAGCTGCACCATCAGCAAGTACAGCGGAATCATCACCACCTGAAAGGGAATCAGGATCGTGGCCACCACCAGGCCCTGCACCAAGCCCTGGCCAGCGAAGCGCAGCCGGGCCAGGGGGTAGGCGGCCAGGGAGCAGAACAGCAAGTTGGTCAGCACCGCCAGGCCGCTCACCACGGTGCTGTTGAACAGATAAGTGGTGAGGGGATTGTCCTGAAACAGCCGCACATAGGCATCGACGCTCGGCTGGGCGGGCAGCAACGCCGGCGGACTGCTGAAGATGTCTTCCGCCGGGCCCTTGAGCGAGGTGCTCACCAACCAGAGCAACGGTGTGAGCACCAGCAGCGCCAGAAGAATCAGCAGCACCAGCTGAACGGCCCTGGCGGTGGAGGTGCGCATGGCGTCGGCTCTAGAGCGTCGGTCGGCTCTCCAGAACAACAGGATCCTTCTGCGGATGCAATGACTGGCGCTCCTCTCCGGCAACCAGGCGATTGAGAGCATTCACGAAGGCCATCGCCGCCGCCACCACCACATCAGTGTCGGCAGCGTGACCGGAATAAAGCGCACCGTTGCGGCGCAGGCGGATGGTCACATCGCCCATTGCGTCGATGCCCTCGGTGACCGACTTCACCGAAAACTCGATCAACTGATTGGGCACACCCGCCAGATCATTCAAGGCACGGCAGACGGCATCCACCGGACCGGTGCCCACTGCCGAACCTGTGGTTTCACTGCCCTCTTCATCCGAAAGGGTGACGGTGGCGGTGGGGCGCAGGCTGCTGCCGCAGCTGACCTGCACCAGCTTGAGCTGGAAGCGAGCTTCCGGCTGCTGCACCTGTTCGCTGACGATCGCCTCGAGATCACGGTCGGTGATCTCGCGCTTGCGATCGGCGAGTTCCTTGAAGCGGGCAAAGGCCTCATCGAGATCCTCACGGGTGAGGTCGTAGCCCAATTCCTCCAGGCGGGCGCGAACGGCACTGCGGCCGCTCAGCTTGCCGAGAGAAATGCGGTTGTCTGCCAGGCCCACCGTCTGGGCGTCGATGATTTCGTAGGTGAGCCGGTTCTTGAGGACGCCGTCCTGGTGGATGCCGGATTCATGGGCGAAGGCATTGGCGCCAACGATGGCCTTGTTGGGCTGCACCACCATGCCAGTGAGATTGGAGACCAGCCGCGAAGTCTTGGTGATCTCTTCGGTGCGCACGGCCGTGAGCGGCGTGGGGCTGTCTTCCTTACGGCCAAAGAAGGGGTTGTAGTAACGACGCCGCACATGCAACGCCATCACCAACTCCTCGAGGGAGGCATTGCCAGCCCGTTCGCCGATGCCATTGATCGTGCATTCGAGCTGGCGGGCGCCGTTCTTGACCGCCTCGAGGAAATTGGCCACGGCCAGGCCGAGATCGTTGTGGCCGTGCACCGAGATCACGGCATCACCGATGTTGGGAACATGCTTATTGATGCCCGCAATTAGCGCACCGAACTCCGACGGGGTGGTGTAACCGACGGTGTCGGGAATGTTGATCGTGGTGGCGCCAGCGGCAATGGCCGCCTTAATCACCTCGTAAAGGAACTCAGGATCGCTGCGGCCGGCGTCTTCACAGGAGAACTCAACGTCTTCAACAAGAGAGCGGGCGTAGCTCACCATCTCGGGAACAATGCCGAGCACATCGGCACGGCTCTTGCGCAACTTGTGCTCGAGGTGAATGTCGCTGGTGGCGATAAAGGTGTGAATGCGGCGGCGGGGTGCTGGCGCCACGGCATCGGCACAGGCCTTGATGTCGGCCCGCGAGGCACGGGCCAGGCCACAGATGATCGGTCCGTTATCGCCGCCCACCTGCTGGGCGATCCGCTGCACGGCAGCGAAATCACCGGGGCTGGCGAAGGGGAACCCCGCCTCGATCACATCCACACCGAGCCGCGCCAGCTGCTGGGCAATGGCCAGCTTTTCCTCCAGGTTGAGGCTCGCCCCGGGCGACTGCTCACCATCCCGCAGGGTGGTGTCAAAAATCAGGACGCGACCGGGGTCCTTGGCCATGGAAGGGGCTCCAACGGAGGTCTTAGTCGGAATGACTACGAGTTAATCCATCTTAGTTCAGCCCCCGAGGGGGAATCGGATTAAATTCAGCCACCGTTTGGGCTTGTTCGTGACCAAAGGCGCTGTCGCCCTGGTGTTGCATGCCCATCTGCCTTACGTGCGGTCGGCGAAACCTGGCTCCCTTGAGGAGGACTGGTTCTTCCAGGCCCTGATCGAGTGTTATCTGCCGCTGTTGGAAACGCTGGAGCTGGCAAGCGCCGACCCCCACCAGCAGCCCAAGCTCACCATCGGCTTGTCGCCGACGCTGCTGTCGCTGCTGAGCGATCAAGACCTCAAACAGCGCTTTCCCCAGTGGCTGAACGAACGGCTGGATCTCTTGCCGAAGGCCGACCCATCCCTACGCGCAGGCGCCGAGCACCTGGCGGCCACGATCGAGCGGCATCAGCAGACCTGGCAGAGCCGCGACGGCGATCTGATCCAGCGCTTTACGGCTTTGCAGCGTGAAGGGGTAGTGGACCTGCTCACCTGCGGCGCCACCCACGGCTACCTGCCCCTGCTGCGCCATCACCCGGAAGCAGTGCGCGGGCAACTGCGCACTGCGGTGCGGGAACACCAACGCCTGGTGGGCGAACGCCCCTTGGGGATCTGGTTGCCGGAATGCGCCTATTACGAGGGCCTGGATCGCTGGATGCGCGATGCCGGGCTGCGCTACGCCGTGCTGGACGGCCATGGGTTGCTGCACGGCCGGCCCAGGCCCCGCTATGGGGTGTACGCACCGATCTGCAGCCGCAACGGGGTTGCCTTCTTCGGGCGCGACAGTGACGCCACACTGCCGGTGTGGTCGGCCAAGGACGGCTACCCCGGCGATCCCCACTACCGGGAGTTCCACCGGGATCTGGGCTGGGACCTGCCGATCGAAGAGCTCAAGCCCCTGGGGCTCGACCAGCCGCGCCCACTCGGCCTGAAGCTGCATCGCGTCACCGACCACAGCGCTCCATTGGACCTCAAACGTCCCTACGAACCGGGGGTGGCGGCTGAACGGGTGAAAGAACATGCCGCCGATTACCTGCAGGGCCGCCGGCGGCAGTTGGATCAGCTCGGCAGTGCCATGGACGTTTCCCCCCTGTTGGTGGCCCCCTTCGATGCCGAACTGTTTGGCCACTGGTGGTTTGAAGGACCAGCGTTTCTCAGCCAGCTGTTCCAGCAAGCACCCCAGGAGCGGGTCAGCTTTACCCGGCTGCGCGATGTGCTGAACAACGTTGGCCAGCTACAGCTCTGCGATCCCTGCCCCTCCAGCTGGGGGCAAGGGGGTTATCACGACTACTGGCTGAACGACAGCAACGCCTGGATCATCCCCGAATGGGAAAAGGCCAGCGCCGCGATGGTGCAGCGCTGCAGCCGCGGCGTGGGTAGCGAGCAGGCGATGCAGTGGCTGCAGCAGGCGGCGCGGGAACTGTTGCTAGCGCAGTCGTCGGATTGGAGCTTCATCCTGCGGGCCGGAACCACCACTGAACTGGCCAAAGAACGGGTGCAACGCCACCTGGGCCGCTTCTGGCAGCTGATGCAGGCCATCGACGGCAGCATCGAATTGCCGGAGGGCTGGCTCGAAGAGGTGCAGACGGACGACCGCCTGTTCCCGCTGATTCAGCCGTTGGACTGGGCTTCAGTGAATCCCTCTAAACCCAGCACCTAAACAAACGTCTACCCAAATGGGGGAGTCGTGGATGCTCAGCACTCCCTCAACTGAGGGATCTGAACTCGGCTGAAACGATCTCAAAACCGCGGAGCTTGATCCTGAGCTACCCCCAGCACCAATCCCCGCCGCAATTCCCAAGGGGATAAGGCAAACAAGCGCAGCATCACGCCCATCAGCCGAGGCAGCAGCAGTGTGTTGGTGAGGAAGCCAAACCACTCCTCCCGCGGCAGCGAAAAGAAAGTGGCGAAGTGGGTGCGCAACAACGCTTCGTTAAAGCCCATCAACCGCCCCAAGCCGAATTGATAGAGCTGATGACGCAGCACCAACTCGATCGGCCAAAGCGCTTGCCAGCCCCGCTGCGCCAAGGCTGCTGAGCCAAGACTTGAATTGGCAAGGGCTTCGGCTAAAGCCTGGGCCAGATCAGGCCCCCGCCGCAGTAGCGAACCCACCATGTAGCCCGAGGCCGGATGCACCATGCTCGCCGCACCCCCGAAGGCGAGCACCGGCTGGTTGCGATCCGGCAGCGGCAGATTCATCGGGAAGAGGCAGAACTCCTCATGAATCACCTCGGTGATCTCCACGCCGCGAAGATCCAGGCGCTGCTGGAGCCGTTGCTTGAGCACGTCGTAGGGAACACCAGGTGCCAAGGCGAGTGAGGTTTCCTCCACGAAGAACACCCCATCGCCCAGATCCATCGCGTACAAAAACGTGGGCGGTTCGCTGCGCTGCTCCTCGCTGAGGTGATCGCAGCGGTAGTCCATCAACACAAACCGACCCTCCTCGATTGGAGGCTTGGAGAAACGCCCCACCACGCCGTAGGCCGCTTGGCCCGCCACCGGCCACTTATCAGTCCGGCGAATGTGGGGCGTGCGCGAACCGGAGGCATCAATCACCAAGCGCGCCTGAAACGTTGTTCCCGATGCGCAGCAAACGTTGGTCGTTGAGCCATTCACATCCACCCGCTGAACGGTGGCTTGATGCCAGACCACGCCCTCAGCCCGCTCAAGCCAATGCCGCTGTAGAGCAGCCCGATCGAACAGGCCGTAGTCGATCCCGTGGGCATGACTCTGATCCTGAGCCGTTGACCCGCCTTCACCGAAATAACTGACGGTGTCACTCCAGCGGTGCTCCAGCAGCTGCTCAAGCCCCACCGCTTTGAGTTCATCGGCCCAGATGCCGTAGGTGTTTGGCCAGGGATCGTCGACCGGATCCTGGGCGATGCCAGCAACAGCAACACCCCGTTGGTTCAGTTCCGAAGCAATGCAGAGGGCAGCAGGACCGCCCCCCAGCACCAGCACATCAACCGGCTCAGCCAAGGTCAGTTGTCCTGAGCGTTGTTTTCAGTGTTAGCCGTTTCATTGTCACTCGATTCGCCGTTGTTCGACGTGTCGTCAGCGGAGTCGTCTTCTGCTTCCGGCGGCACCAGCACCACCTTCAGCAGCCGGTCGCCCTTGTCGAGCTTCTGCAGACGCACCCCAGTGGCAGCTCGAGATTGCTGAGGGATGGCATCGGCGCTGGTGCGCACGATCACCCCCTTCTCGCTCACTAGCAGGAGCTCTTCACCAGCACCGAGCACACTCAGCCCCACCAGCTCGTCGGCTTCGGTGCGGAACTTCATCGCCCGCAGGCCCATGCCGGCCCGCTTCTGCAGGCGGAATTGCGTCACCGGAACCCGTTTGCCCAGACCCGAGGCCGACGCCACAAGCACCCAGGGGCCCTCGCTGGCGGCATCCTCTTCGTCGTCTGCGCTGGCGGCCACCTGATCGGCGAGTTCCACCGGCAGCACATCCATGCTCACCAGGGCATCGCCATCGCGCAGGTTCATCGACCGCACGCCGCGGGCCGTACGCCCCAAAGGCCGCAATTCCTCATCACTGAGGCGGAAGTGGATGGTCATCCCGGCTTTGGAGCCAATCAAGACGCTGTCGCCAGGCACGGCCAGGCGAACCCACGTGAGGGCATCGCCTTCCTCCAGGTTGATGGCGATCAGGCCGTTGGAGCGGATGTTGCTGAAGGCCGAAAGGCGGGTGCGCTTGATAAAGCCACCTCGGGTGAGCATCACCAGGTCAGTGTCCTCGCTGAATTCCGACACCGGAATCAACGTGGTGATCGCTTCTTCCCGGGGGATCGGCAGCAGCTGCACCACCGGCGTTCCCTTGGCCGCACGACTGCACTGGGGCACGCGGTAAGCGGGCAGGGCATAGGACACACCACGGTCGCTGAACAGAACCAAGGTGTCGTGGTCGTTGCAGCTGATGAACAGCTTCACCGCATCTTCACCCTGGCTGCGGGTGCCCGCCTTGCCACGGGTGCCGCGGCTGGTGGCCTCAAATTCACTCACCGGCATCCGCTTGAGATAGCCGGTCTCGGTGAGCAACACCACCGAACGCTCGTTGGCAATCAGGTCGATGTCGGAGAGGCCACCGCCTAGGTCGAGAATTTCGGTGCGGCGCGGAGTCGGGTAACGCTCCTGCAGCTGAGCGAGCTCGCTCTGGATGATCCCGAACACCCGCTCACGCCGGCCAAGGATGTCCTTGTAGTCGGCGATCTTGGTGACCAGATCCTCGTGCTCGAGCCGGATCTTGTCGGCTTCAAGAGCCGTGAGACGACGCAGCTGCATCTGCAGGATGGCGTCGGCCTGGATATCGGACAGGCCATGGCGATCCTGCAGCTGTTGCCGTGCCGTGGCCGTATCGGGTGCAGCCCGGATCAGGGCAATGATCGGATCGAGCTGATCAAGGGCCAGCAGCAGGCCCAGCAGGATGTGGTCGCGCTCTTCGGCCTTACGCAGCAGGTAGCGGGTGCGGCGCTCGATCGTCTCGACCCGGAAGTCGAGGAACACATCGAGCATCTTGCGCAGGGTGAGCAGGATCGGCTCACCACTCACCAGCGCCAGCATGTAGGCACTGAAGTTGCTCTGCAGCGGGGTGAGCTTGAACAGGTTGTTCAGCACCACCTGCGGGTAGGCGTCGCGGCGCAGCTCCACGACGATCCGCATGCCATCGCGATCGCTCTCGTCGCGGATGTCGGAGATACCCTCGAGCTTCTTGTCGTTAACCAGCTCAGCGATGCGCTCGATCAGAGCCGCTTTGTTGGTCTGATAAGGCAACTCGGTGATGATCACGGCATCGCGATCAGGGCGCCCCGGCGCCTCGATCGTTTCGATGTTGGCGACGCCGCGCATGGTCACCGAGCCGCGGCCACCCAGGTAGGTCTCGCGGATGCCTTCACGTCCCAGTATTTGACCACCGGTGGGGAAGTCCGGTCCGGGGATTAGCTGGATCAACTCTTGATCGGTGATCTCGGGGTTCGCGATCAGCGCCTGCAACCCGTCGATCAGTTCATTGAGGTTGTGGGGCGGGATGTTCGTCGCCATCCCCACGGCGATGCCCGCCGAACCATTCAGCAGCAGCTGCGGGATCCGGGCCGGCAGCACCGTGGGCTCCTGCTGGGAGCCATCGAAGTTGTCGGCGAAATCAACGGTCTCCGCCTCGATGTCCTCCAGGAGGCTGTCGGTGGTGAGCGCCCGCAACCGCGATTCGGTGTATCGCATGGCTGCCGGTGGGTCGTTGTCCACAGAACCGAAGTTGCCGTGCCCATCGATCAGGGGCATCGACATAGAAAAGTCCTGGGCCATGCGCACCAGGGCGTCGTACACGGCGGTGTCGCCGTGGGGGTGATATTTGCCGAGCACTTCGCCCACAACACGGGCGCACTTGCGGTATGGCCTATCGCTAGTGAGGCCCAGCTCGTACATCGCGTACAGGATCCGGCGATGCACCGGCTTGAGGCCGTCGCGGGCATCGGGCAGGGCCCGACCCACGATCACGCTCATCGCGTACTCCAAATAGGAGCGCGACATCTCATTACGCAGGTCTGTCTGGATGATCCGATCGTCGGAATCGCCGGGACCGCCGCCTACAGGCCCCACTGAATCCGTCATACGTGCATCAGACGTCCTTTATCAGTCTATCTCGGACGGTGGTTGGAGCAGAAAAGTCCGGATAAAATCCCGAAGCTTTCCACTGACGTGATGGGTCCTGTCGACGAGCCGCGCCCTGAAGCCGAAACCCCAGGCAGCGACCCCACGCCCACACCGGAGCCCACGCCCGCACCAACGACGGAACCTGAGCCGACTCCGGCACCCACTCCAGCCCCAACGCCTGCGCCCACTCCAGCGTCGGCTCCGGCACCGACCCCCGCCCCAACACCAGACCCGGTGATTGCCTCCACCATGTCGATCCCTGCTCAGGAGAGCTCCGATGAGGACGGCGGTGAATGGGAGCTGCTGGTGGGCAAGGTGAAGGACTGGCTCGAGCAGAACGATCTGGCTGAGCTCTGGGCCAAAGCCCAGCTGCCGCTCCTGGTGGTGGGCGGCCTGATCGTGTTCAGCCTGGTGGCGACGGTTTACTCCGGTGTGCTCAGCACCATCAACGGCATCCCTTTGGTGCCAGGCCTCTTGGAGCTGGCTGGCGTGATCTGGCTGGTGAACTTCGCCCTGCGAAACCTGATCCGCAACAGCGATCGGGACAACTTCATCAAGGGCGCCCGCTCCACCTGGACCCGCGTGACAGGCAGATCAAGCTAAGCCGATCATCCCGATTGGTAGCTTGATCAGACTTTATTGAAGTCGCGCGGTGGACATTCAGCTCGGACGCTCCAAGACCGTTCGCCGGGCCTACGGAATCGATGAAATCGCTCTGGTGCCTGGGGGTCGCACGGTGGACCCCGAAGTCACCGATACCCGTTGGTCTCTGGGGGGAATCGAGCGCGAGATCCCAATCATCGCCAGCGCCATGGACGGCGTGGTGGACGTGGGCATGGCCGTTCGCCTGTCCCAACTGGGCGCCCTCGGCGTGTTGAACCTTGAGGGTGTTCAGACCCGCTACGAAGACCCCAATCAGGTGCTCGATCGCATCGCTGCCGTCGGCAAGGACGAATTCGTCCCGCTGATGCAGGAGATCTACAGCCAGCCAGTACAAGAGGCGCTGATCCGTAAACGCATCCAGGACATCAAGGACCAAGGCGGAATTGCCGCTGTCAGCGGCACTCCTGTGGCCGCCATGCGTTTCGGCAAGGCCATTGCCGAAGCCGGAGCTGATCTGTTCTTCGTACAGGCCACTGTGGTCTCGACGGATCACACCGGTCCTGAAGGCCAGGAGACCCTGGATCTGGAAGCCCTGTGCCGCAACATGGGCGTTCCCGTGGTGATCGGCAACTGCGTCACCTACGACGTAGCCCTGCAGCTCATGCGGGCTGGCGCCGCCGGCGTGATGGTGGGCATCGGCCCCGGTGCCGCCTGCACCTCCCGTGGCGTTCTCGGCGTGGGAATTCCCCAGGCCACCGCCGTGGCCGACTGCGCTGCCGCCCGGGCCGACTACGAAAGGGAAAGCGGTCGCTATGTTCCGATCGTTGCCGACGGTGGCATCGTCACCGGCGGCGACATCTGCAAGTGCATCGCCTGTGGCGCCGACGGCGTGATGATCGGCTCCCCCATCGCCCGTGCTGAGGAGGCTCCCGGCCGGGGCTTCCACTGGGGCATGGCCACCCCAAGCCCGGTGCTACCCCGCGGCACCCGCATCAATGTGGGCAACACCGGCAGCATCGAACGCATCCTGCGCGGCCCGGCCAAGTTGGACGACGGCACCCACAACCTGCTGGGATGCCTGAAGACATCGATGGGCACCCTGGGAGCCCAAACCATCAAGGAGATGCAGCAGGTGGAGGTGGTCGTGGCACCTTCCCTGCTGACGGAAGGCAAGGTCTACCAAAAGGCCCAGCACCTCGGAATGGGTAAGTAAGGCAGGGCTAAATTGGAGGTGTGCGGGCTTCGGCCCACACACTCCTCACACCCCTCGGCCCGGCGCGATCGGGCTTTCACTCTTTGTAGAGAGCGACTGTCACAGATCCCTTCTCAGCAGGGAAGAGCTGTGTTTTCGCTCAAAACCGTTGCTAAATTCTCCCTAAATTCCCCTGCTCATATGTCCAGCGCTGCTGCTGTCACCGATGCATCCTTCGAGCAGGACGTGCTCCAGAGCGACGTGCCGGTTCTTGTGGACTTCTGGGCACCATGGTGCGGACCCTGCCGCATGGTGGCTCCGATCGTGGAAGAGATCGCCAAGGAATTTGACGGCCAGATCAAGGTGTTCAAGCTCAACACCGACGAGAACCCCAACGTTGCCAGCCAGTACGGCATCCGCAGCATCCCGACGCTGATGGTGTTCAAGGGTGGTCAGAAGGTGGACACGGTGGTGGGCGCTGTTCCAAAGGCAACCCTGTCAGGCACCATTTCCAAATATCTCTGAATCCGTCTCCAGAACGGATCGACAGGTTGAGCCTGAACCTCGGGTTAATCGATTACGGCATGGGCAATCTCCACTCCGTGGAGAAATGCCTCGAGCGGCTTGATCAATGCTGCTCGTTCATCCATAACGCCGATGATCTGGACGGAGTTGATGCGCTGATCCTGCCCGGTGTCGGCGCCTTCGACCCGGCCATGGCCAACCTCAGGGCCACCGGGCTGGTGCCCCACCTGCTGCGTTGGGGCCAGGAGGATCGTCCCTTGCTCGGCATCTGCCTCGGCCTGCAACTGCTGTTTGAGCAGAGCGATGAAGGCAGCGATCCAGGCCTCGGGCTTTTGGGCGGACGGGTGACACGCCTGCCCAGTAACAGCGGCGAACGCATCCCCCATATGGGCTGGGCTCCGTTGAAACATCACGGCACCTGCCCGCTGCTCAGCAGCAATGCCCCCTCGGAGTGGGTTTATTTCGTGCACAGCTACGCCGCTGTCCCTACCGATCGGAATGACCTGAAGGCCTCGGCCCCCTTCGGCGATCAGGAAGTGACTGCTGTGGTCTGGAGGGGCCGAGTCGGCGCCTGCCAGTTCCATCCGGAGAAGTCGTCCGATGCCGGAGAACAGATGCTCAAGCGTTGGTTGACCTGGCTGCACAACGGGGCTGAACCCTGCCCATGAGCGGTGACGGGCAGCTGCGACTCAGCGGAGGGCGACGGCTGCTCAGCCCCCGGGGTCGCACGGCTCGGCCCACCACCTCCAGGGTGCGCGAAGCTGTGATGAACATCCTCGCCCCGCACCTGCAGGACTGCCGCTGGCTCGACCTCTGCAGCGGCAGCGGCGTAATGGGCTGTGAGGCTCTGCAGCGGGGGGCGCGCTGTGTGGTGGCCGTTGATCAAGACCCGCAATGCATCCGCGTCAGCCGCAGCAACCTCAATGCAGTGGCAGCAAGCCGTTCACCGGCACCGGAGATCCGCACAGAACGGCGGGAACTGATCACATGGTTGCGCAAGGGCTGGAGCCAGGAGCCCTTTGACATCGTCTACTTCGACCCTCCGTACGGCCAGGGCCTCTACGAACCCAGCCTGATCGCCCTCGCCGAGGGAAATTGGCTTCACCAGGATTCTCTGGTGGTGTGTGAACACCGCTCCAACCTGAACCCAGAACCGGGCTCAGATTGGACGGTGGTGGATCAACGCCGCTACGGCATCAGCAGCGTGATGCTGCTCAGCCCCCCAGAGCGCTGCCACCACGGCGGTACTGGTTCCATGCCGCCACGAACAGACCCATCAGCGTGACGGGGATCAGACCCAGAACGATGCCGCATAGCAGAGGTTCGATCATCGCGTCGCGTCAGCAATCAGAATTAGGGAGAATTCTCTCATTGGAACTCCAGGTCTGTGGTCCAGCCGTCACGAATTGCGGCCGAATCGGCATCAGCTGATGCAAATGATTCGAGCGATCGGGGTCGCAGCCTGATCGCGGCCCTTGTGGTGTCGGCTGCCACGGCTTGCATGGTGCTGGTGCTCTGGGTTCTGGGCAGCGCCCAGCAGGACCCGTACATCAAGGCCAGCCTTGAGCTGCAGGGGGCCGTTGACCACGGCGGCCAGCTGTTCCGGATCAATTGCGCCGGCTGCCACGGCCTTGCTGGCCAGGGGTTGGTGGGCCCTCAACTTCAGGGCGTCAGCAAGCAGCTCAAAGACCCCGTTCTGGTGCACCAAATCATCAGTGGCGAGACTCCCCCCATGCCTAGCTTTGAGATGGAACCGCAATCGATGGCCGACCTGCTGGCCTACCTGCACACCCTCAGCTGAGCCGCTGCCTTGAATGCCGTTGTCGTGCTTGTGGAGCCGGCCGGCCCCCTTAACGTCGGAAGCGTGGCGAGGCTCTGCGCCAATTTCGGCGTAAGCGAACTGCGGCTGGTAGCCCCCCGCTGTGACCACCTCAGCGAGGAGTCCATGCTTATGGCCGTGCACGGCCAAGCACTGCTTCAGGCCGCCGTAGTGGTTCCCGACCTGCTGACGGCCATCAATGACTGCCGGCGAACCGTGGGCAGTTGCGGACGCCTGGACCATGGCGAGATCCCCCTGCAAACACCCGAGCAGGCCCTGGGTTGGTTGCTGGCCAGCGATGGCAGCAGCTCAAGCTCAGTCGCCCCCGTGGCCTTGGTGTTTGGACGGGAAGACCGCGGCCTCAGCAACAGTGAGCTGCGGCTCTGCCAGAGGGTTCTCTGCCTGCAGAGCGGGGAGGCCTATCCCTCACTGAATCTCTCCCACGCCGTGGCGGTGGTGCTGCATGAGTTGGCCCGCCTCAACAGCAGGACCGCTGAAACCCGCTGCATCGAGCCCCCATCGCCGGACCCGGCAGCCGCCAAGGCTCTTTCAGCCTGTCTTGACGACGCCACAGACCTGCTGTTGGAGGCCGGTTTCCTGCTGGAGCACACCGCCTCCGCCCGCATGGCCAAGGTGAGGGATCTGCTACAACGCGCCACCGTACGCGCCGAAGAGGTGGCTCTGCTACGGGGAATGGTGCGCCAACTGCGCTGGGCCATCCGCGCCAAGCGCCCCTAATCTCTGCCGAATAGTCACGGCTGAAAGGTTGAGCAGCAGTCGTTCGTCACGTCGCTCCGCCGGCTGGAAAGGTCCGGCCCAGCTCATCCTGCGGCTGGTGATGATGGGAGTGGGTCTTGGACTGCTCACCGGCAGCGTCCTGCGGCTGCTGGCGCCCCGAGTTCAGCAACAGGAGATCGCACTGCCCAGCTGGCTAGCCGATCAAGCGCTGATCACCACGCTGCTCGGTGACGCCGTGGAGCCGCCCAGCACTAAGTATGCCGCTGGGAAGAAAACTGCTCCTGTCGTGGCGAAGGGCCTGAAACAGGCACGCTTCGCCCCGAGGCAGGAAATCAGAGCGCTTTCGGAGCGCTGGTTGGAGCTGGCCGCGCAACAGGGCGATCTGCAGGCCAGTGCCTACATGCTGATCCTCGACGACGGGCGCTTTGCGGCCATGCAAGCCGAACGGCCGATGGCTGCCGCCAGCTCGATCAAGACGCCGATTCTGCTCGCAGTGCTGGAACTGCTGGATCAGGGAACACTGCAGTGGAACGAACCGCTCACGCTCACCGAGGAGCTGGTGGGGGGAGGCGCCGGTTGGATGGCTTACCAGCCCCTGGGCAGTCGCTTCCCCACCCATGAGGTAGCCACGGAAATGATCCGAGTGAGCGACAACTCTGCCACCAACCTGATGATTGCCCGGGCGGGGGGAATGGATGCGATCAACGCCCGCTTTCAGGAGCTGGACCTGCCCTCAACCGTGGTGAACAACTGGCTGCCGGATCTCGACGGAACCAACACCACCAGTGCCAGAGATCTCAGCCGGGCCATCGCCTTGGTTGATAGCGGTGAGCTGCTGGCTCCCCGCAGCCGGGATCTGTTTCGCGAGGTGATGGGCACGTCGATCACCAACACGCTGCTGCCCAGGGGCTTGATGCGCGGCCTCGGTGGCGCCCAGGGCGAACCGGACGAAAGCCTGGCCCGCAAGGGGTACCGCATCTACAACAAAACAGGCGACATCGGCATTGCATACGCCGATGCCGGGCTGATCGAACTCCCCGACGGACGACGCGCTGTGGCGGGATTTCTGGTGGAGGGCCCCTTCAATGACCCCCGATCCACCGAACTGATCCGTCAGCTCTCCGCTGCCATGGCACCGCACCTCAAACCCATCCCTGTTCCGCGCAAGCCATGAAGCTCACTCCGCTGTTGACTGCTGCCTGGCTGGCTGTTGCAACCATGCCCGGCGCTGCGGAGGTAATTGAGCGTCAGCAGAGCGTTCGCCCCCTGCCGGGAGGCCTCGACAGCGTGTTGATGGTGAACGACAACAACCCCGAACTGATCAAGGACGACGGCATCCTGATCTCAACATTCCCCGATGGGAAGGCGGCGTCGGTTCCGGTAGTGCTCAACGGTCGCTTCGACCTGTTCAGCCACCACGTGTATGCCGGTGATGCGGAAGGCAGCCCCAGCTCAACCCTGTGGCTGGTGCTGCTGGCAGGTCCGCTGAAGAATGCTCCTGTGACCCTGCAGCTGCTCTCGGGCAGCACCTCGCTCTCGCAGGCCACAGGGCCTGGCCAGACCCAGGCCCCCTTCCTGCCCTTGCCGAGCCTGATGCCGGAAACCACTGAAGTGGTGGCGTCAGGACCCGGCAGCCGTGTGGCCGGAGATCTGTTGGCCCGCCGCAGCGCAGCGGAACTCACCAACCGCCGCTGGAGCCTGGCTCCCGGCGCACCAAAACAGCTGTTGCTGCTGCCCATTCCCGTGGCCGGCCTCGATCCCTTGCTCAATGGCCGCAACCTGCAACTTCGCTTCCACAGCTCCGGCCCTGTGGCGCTGGCCACCCTGGCCGCTCACGGTGAAGACGGGAAGGCTCCAAGTGAACAGCACTGGCTACAGCTGCTCAAGGACCAGCGCATGAGCAGCAAAGAGCACCAACCCACCCCTCCGGGCAGCAAGGGCAAGATCATCTATTCAAGGGTGAGCGGTATTCAGATCGGCAGCAGCTGGCGGGCCCGCATCACCGACCCGGGCAGCCCTGTGCTGGAAGCACCCACGGCCCCCATCTCCTGGCCGATCAGCAGCCTGGAGCGCGGCACCCTCGCCACCAACCAGGTGCAAACCGCGGAACTCAAAAGCTTCTATCCCGGCACAGCCTGGGCTGCCCATGGCAACTACGGGGTGGAGTACGACCTCACCCTGCCGCTGAAAAACACTGGCTCAGCCGCCGTAACGCTGCAGTTGTCGCTGGATTCGCCCCTCAAAGGCAACAGCACCACCTCCATGCTGCGCTTCCGCGATGACCTCAACGGCCCGGTGATGTTCCGCGGGCCTGTGCAGACAACGGGTCTGGAGGATTCAGAGGGTGTTTCCAAGGGGCGCCAAACCCAGCACCTGGTACTACGCCAGGGGCAACAGGGGCCGTCCTTGGGGCAGCTGATGCTCAAGCCAGGGGAGGCCAAACAGGTGCGCGTTCGCCTGGTCTATCCCGCTGATGCCACGCCACCGCAGGTGATCACCGTGCAGCCTGTGAAACAATCCTGAGCACGCCTGGAGAATTGCTCGTGACTGAACCCCGGAAGCGCAGGGTCTTCCCCTTCACTGCGGTGATCGGTCAAGAGGAGATGAAGCTGGCCCTACTTCTCAACGTGATCGATCCGCGCATCGGCGGCGTGATGATCATGGGAGACCGTGGCACCGGCAAATCCACCACGATCCGTGCCCTGGCCGATCTGCTGCCGGACATCGACGTTGTCGCCGGCGATCCATACAACAGCTCGGCCAGCGATCCCGACCTGCAGAGCAGTGAGGTGCGCGAGCGGATGCAACAGGGGGAAACCCTGAGCACTGAACCGCGGCAGGTGCCGATGGTGGACTTGCCCCTCGGTGCAACGGAAGACCGCCTCTGCGGCACCATCGACATCGAGAAAGCCCTGAGCGAAGGCGTGCGCGCCTTTGAGCCCGGTCTGCTGGCAAAAGCCAACCGCGGCCTGCTCTACGTGGATGAGGTGAACCTGCTCGACGACCACCTCGTCGACGTGCTTCTCGATTCAGCGGCCTCCGGCTGGAACACGGTGGAACGGGAGGGTGTATCCGTGCGCCACCCAGCCCGTTTCGTGTTGATCGGCTCCGGCAACCCGGAGGAAGGCGAACTCCGCCCCCAGCTGCTCGACCGTTTCGGCATGAGCGTGGAAGTGCGCACCGTGCGTGATCCTGAGCTGCGGGTGCAGGTGGTGGACCAGCGCACGTCCTTCGACAGCGATCCCGATGGCTTCAGCACCGCCGTGGAGGGCAATCAAAACGCCCTGCAACAGCGGGTAGTGGAGGCCCAGCAACGCCTCGGTCAGGTGACCATCGATGAGGATCTGCGCCTGCGCATCTCCGCCGTTTGCGGCGAACTGGATGTGGATGGTCTGCGAGGTGACATCGTCACCAATCGTGCCGCCCGGGCCCTGGCCGCCTTCGAGGGACGCACGGAAGTAAGCGAGGAAGACGTGGCCCGCGTGGCCTCCTGCTGCCTGCGGCACCGTTTGCGCAAAGACCCCCTCGAGCAAGTGGATTCCGGCGACCGTGTGGTGAAGGTGTTCTGCAAGGTGTTCGAGCGCAGCGAGAGCAGCGACCGCGCTGATTTCGAACTAGCCCTCGCTGCCTGATCCCCCCACAATCAGCCCATGCGAATCCTCGGCATCGACCCGGGCCTCGCCCGAGTGGGCTACGGGGTGATCGACATTCAGGACGGATGCCAGCGCATGCTCGATTGCGGCATCATCCAGACCGATTCCGGTCGCTCCGATGGTGATCGCATGGTGGAGATCGCAGGCGACCTGCGCCAGCTGATCCGAATCTGGCGCCCGGAACTAGCGGCCGTGGAGAAGTTTTTCTTCTACCGATCCAGCAACACCATCAATGTGGTGCAAGCGCGTGGCGTGGTGGTGATGACCCTGGCCCGCTTCAAGATCCCGATGATGGAGTTCCCTCCCATGCAAATCAAACTCGCCGTGGCGGGGTTCGGCCATGCCGAGAAGGATGAAGTACTGGAGGCAGTGATGCGGGAGTTGAACCTGGAGGAACCGCCCCGACCGGATGATGCAGCCGATGCCCTGGCGGTGGCACTGACGGCCTGGTTGCAGCGATGAGCAGCAAACCAACCCTGCGCCGTCACTTCAAAGCCCAGCGTGATCTGGGAGAAGCAGCCACGCGATCCATCCAGGACGTCGTGGCGGTGCTGATCAGCCAGTCCAACTGCGGCAACCGCCATGTGGGGATCTACTGGCCCCTTCCGGGGGAGGTGGATGTAAGGCCGCTGCAGGATGGTCCCCATCCGCCCTTGGCCTTGCCGGTGGCTGATGGCTGCGGCGGACTCATCTACCGGAGCTGGGGTGAGGAC
Source organism: Synechococcus sp. (assembly GCA_047285305.1). Classification (GTDB taxonomy): domain Bacteria; phylum Cyanobacteriota; class Cyanobacteriia; order PCC-6307; family Cyanobiaceae; genus Parasynechococcus. The sequence continues at coordinate 1,027,642 of JBJBDL010000003.1, read as the reverse complement.
CCGCTTCAGCCCGATGGCTGCGGCATTCCCGCTCCTGCCGCAGGAGACGCCCTGCAACCCGATCAGCTGGCGCTGCTGCTGGTGCCGGCGCTGGCGGTGGACAGCGCTGGAATCCGTCTTGGCTACGGCGGTGGGTATTACGACCGGCTCAGGGCTGATCCCGCCTGGGCTGCCGTGCCGGCCTGGGTGATTCTCCCCTCGAACTGCCTTGCGGCCGAGACGTTGCCTAGAGAGTCCTGGGATGTTCCGTTTACCGGCTGGATCACGGAACAGGGTGCTGGTCGGCCCGCCTGAGGGGCCGCATCATGGGCACCATTGATCGCCCTTCCATGCTGCGTCTGCTGGCTCCACTGCTTCTGCTCGGCTCGGTGCTGCACGGCGCGGTGCTGCCCCCTGCCAAGGCCCATCAGATCGAAAGTGCTCTGCAGTATCTCGATGGCGATCTGCAATTGAGCAGCAGCTTTTCCAACGGTGAGCCCACCCAGGGAGCCGTTGTTCGCTTGCTGAATGCCGATGGCACGCCAGGACAGGAACTGGGCCGCACCGATGCCGAGGGACGCCTGAGCCTCGATCTCAGCAGCGTGGGCAACGGCACCGTTGATCTCCAAGTGGACGGTGGTCCAGGCCACCGCGACTACCTCGAACTTCCCGTTCGAGACGGCGAAGTGAATCTGAATGAGGTGGTGATGGTCCCCTTCAGCCTGGTGATGGTGGGGCTGCTGGTTAGCGTGCGACGTCAAAACGACTTAGCCCCGCATGGCCACCAGCACCGGCAGTGATGCCCTCGACCGGATGGTGGAGCGCTTGGGCGGCACCGCCGATCCAAAACGCCGCTACGAGTATGTGCTCTGGTTGGCCAAGAAGCTCGCGCCCATGCCGGCCGAGGAGCAGACCAACGACATCAAGGTGAAGGGGTGTGTGTCGCAGGTGTTTGTACGGGGTGCCCTCGATGAAGGAGTGATGCGCTGGCAGGGGGACTCCGATGCGCTGATCACCAAGGGACTGCTGGCGTTGTTGATCCAGGGGCTGGATGGATTGACGCCGGCCCAGGTGCAGGCTGTGGACCCAGCCTTCATTGCGGCAACAGGCCTGCAGGCCAGCCTGACGCCCTCCCGCGCCAATGGCTTCCTCAACATCCTCCTGGCCATGCAGGAGCAGGCCCGTCAACTGGAAAGCTGACCCGAGGGCTGTTCAGGACAGGAAGAGAAGCCGAATCACGTCAATACATAGAGTCGCTCGCAAACGTTCCAACACGGATCACAGGGGATGGCAGCAAAGGTCGGCGTGGGTCTGTTGGGACTGGGCACGGTTGGCGGTGGAGTGGCTTCGATCCTCCAGAACCCCAGCGAACGTCACCCGCTGGTGGGTGAACTGGAGCTGATCCGTGTTGCCGTCCGCGATCTGAACCGCCCTCGGCCCGTGGCCCTGGACGAAAGCCTGCTGACCACCGACCCATCGGCGGTGATTGGGGACCCAGCCGTGGACGTGGTGGTGGAAGTGATCGGTGGTCTGGAGCCGGCCCGCAGCCTGATTCTCCAGGCGATTGCAGCCGGCAAATCCGTGGTGACGGCCAACAAGGCCGTGATCGCGCGCCACGGTCAGGAAATCGCTAGAGCCGCGGCCGCCGCTGGGGTGTACGTGCTGATCGAGGCCGCCGTTGGTGGCGGCATTCCCATCATTGAGCCGCTGAAGCAGTCCCTAGGGGGCAACCGCATCAACCGCGTCAGCGGCATCATTAACGGCACCACCAACTACATCCTCACCCGCATGGCTGAGGAGGGGGCCGCCTATGAGGCGGTGCTCAAGGATGCCCAGGAGCTGGGCTACGCCGAAGCCGATCCGGCAGCGGATGTGGACGGTCTTGACGCAGCCGACAAGATCGCGATCCTGGCCACCCTCGCCTTCGGCGGCAGCGTGGATCGCGCTGCCGTTCCAACCATCGGCATCAGTGGCCTGCAGGGCGTGGATGTGGATTACGCCAACCAACTGGGCTACGGCGTGAAGCTGCTGGCCGTGGCCGAGCGCATGGCTGAAAGCGGCGATCCCCTGCCCCTCTCCCTGCGGGTGCAGCCCACGCTCGTTCCCAAGGACCACCCCCTAGCGGGCGTGAACGGCGTCAACAACGCCATCCTTGTGGAAGGCGACCCCATCGGCCGGGTGATGTTCTACGGCCCCGGTGCGGGAGCCGGCCCGACCGCCTCTGCGGTGGTGGCCGACATCCTCAACATTGCTGGCATCCGCCAGGCCAGTGAAGGTCCCGGGAACGTGGATCCCCTGCTGGCGGCCAGCAGCTGGCGACCCTGCGCTCTGGTCGACTCAGGCGACATTCGCCAACGCCACTATGTGCGTTTCAAGACAAAAGATGCCCCTGGCGTGATTGGGAACGTGGGCGGCTGTTTCGGCCAACGCAACGTGTCGATCCAGTCAATCGTTCAGTTCAACGCCAGCGACGCCGGCGCCGAGATCGTTGTGATCACCCATGAAGTGAGCCAACGTCAGATGGATGAAGCCCTGGACGCCATCCAGGCTTTGCCGGAGGTGTCTGGCCTGGCCGCTCACCTCGGCTGCCTCTAGGGAGAGCGTCGGCCCTGGCAAATGCCCCCGGGCGTGCGTCAGAGTGTCAAGAACTTTCACGGCACAGGCCTGAATTCTCAGATCTGTGCTCGAAACGGTTCATGCAGAACCTCACCTGTTCGAGTCCCGGTCAAGGCTGCCCCCTAGAGGAGGGGGTAAATCCGATGAAGGTGCACCAGGGAGATTGCGTCAATCTCGACAGTGACGACTACACCTATCAAGTGATCGGCGTGGATGGTGACCACGACCGCTGCTGGGTGCGCCGCTGGCCCCTGCAGAGCAACGAGGGCTCACCGGTGTTCGAAATCTCGCTGGAAAGGATTCGCCAGGTCGGGTAAGTCCCTGTTGAATGGGCCGACTCGTGTTGGTTGAGGCCCGTTGAATCGCATCGATCGCCCCACGAGATGGACGTGCGGTGGCGCGCTGATGGCTCTGGCCTTGGCCATCACTCAGATGGGGTGTCAGGCCCCGCCCCCCACCAGCCGCATCACGGTGGCCTCAGCGGGCCGAATCAGCTCCCTGGATCCAGCCCAGGCCAGCACCCTTGTCGCCACGCAGCTGATCAGCGCCCTGGGGGATCCGCTCTATCTCCTCAGGCGGGACGGCTCATTGGAACCTCGCCTGGCGGCATCGGCCCCCGTTCTGAGTGATGGCGGTCGCACCGTCTCGGTCCCCCTGCGCACCGATGTGCTTTTTCACGATGGAACGCCGTTCAATGCCGAAGCCATGGCCTTCAGCCTGCGGCGCTTCCTCGAGATCGGAACCCTCAGCTATGTGGTGGGCGATCGGATTGCGGCAGTGGAAGAGGCCGACATCCACACCCTGCGGCTGCGCCTAAGTCGCCCCTCCACGTCCCTGGAGGGCCTGCTGACGTCGATCAACCTCACCCCGATCTCACCAACGGCCTACCACAACCACCAGGACCGTTTTCTGCACGACCGCTTTGTGGGGACAGGCCCGTACAAACTGGTCCGCTTCAGCGAACATCAGCAACGCTTGGAGCCCTTTGCCCAGTACTGGGGTGAGGCGCCGCGCAACAACGGACTCGATCTGATCACGCTGAGCAACTCCACGGCGCTCTACGGGGCATTGCGCAGTGGCGAGGTGGATCTGCTGCTCTCCGCTTCGATCGACGAAGACCAGCGCCACACCCTGCATGAACAGGCCAGCGCGGGGGAGCTGCACGAGTCGGTGGGTCCGGCGATGGAGATCGGCTACATCACCCTGCTGAGCAACCGGGAGCCATTCCAGGACCCCAACCTCAGGCGGGCCCTGGCCGTCAGCCTGAACCGAAGCGAGATCAGTGAACGGGTGAGCTACGGGCTGCGCCGTCCACTGCGGGCGCTGGTGCCCCCCAGCCTGGCCGGCGGCGCCATGGCCCCATGGCCCGAACACAACCCCAAGCAGGCCCGCGAGCTGCTCCAGGCAGCGGGCTACTGCAACGGCACCACCCTGCGCTTCCCGCTCACCTTCCGCTCCAACGTGCCCGCCGACAAATTGCTGGCCCTCACCTGGCAGGCCCAGGTGCAACGGGACCTCTCGGACTGCCTGGTGTTGGATCTGGATGGCGTCGAATCCACCACCATCTACCGCCAGCTGGGGGAAGGTGCCTTCAAAGCCGTAATGCTGGATTGGCGCGGCAGCTACCCCGATCCGGAGGCCTATCTGACGCCGCTGTTGAGCTGCACCTCGGTGAAGGGCAACATCTGCATGGAAGGAGAAGCAGCCATCAGCGGCAGCTTCTGGAGTGCCCACGGATTGCAAACCGCTCTGCTGAAATCCGACACGCTGACGGGCGAGGCCCGCCGCACCGCCCTGGATCGTGTGGACTACCTATCCGCCGACGGTGCCGCCTACATCCCCGTCTGGCTGGATTCACCTCGGGCCTGGGCCCAGCTGAACCTCAACCCTCCACGATTTGATGGCAGTGGTCAGCTGATGCTCGCCGAGCTGGAGCGCCGCCAGGACGGAGCATCAAAGAAAGGATCGATGAACGAGGGAGCGACGAACAACTGATGGGACGCGCCCGAGACCTCGCCCGCTACAGCGCCACCCGCCTCGCCCTGGCGCCATTGATGTTGTGGTTGATCGCGAGCCTGGTGTTCCTGTTGCTGCGCGTCGCCCCAGGGGATCCTGTGGATGCGGTGCTCGGCAGCCGTGCCCCCGCCGCCGCCAAAGCCGCGATGCGGGCTCGGCTGGGCCTGGATCAATCGTTGCTGGATCAGTACCTCAGCTATCTCAACGGATTGATCCACGGCGATCTGGGGCAAGCCCTGATCAACCAGGAGCCGGTTCGAACCATCATCGGCAAAACCCTGCCCGCCAGCCTGGAGCTGAGCGTGATCGCCCTGGTGTTGGCTGCTGTGGTGGGGCTGAGCATTGGCTTCAGCGGCATTGCCCGGCCCGAGGGAAAGATTGACCTGGGAGGACGCCTCTACGGATTGGGCACCTATGCCCTGCCGCCCTTCTGGGTGGCCATGCTGGTGCAGCTGGTTTTCGCCGTCAGCCTGGGCTGGTTGCCGGTGGGCGGGCGCTTCCCCCCCAGCCTTCTCCCCCCCGAGGGCAGCGGATTTTTCCTGCTTGACAGCGCTCTGCAGAGCAACTGGACCGCTTTCCAAGGCACCATGCGTCACCTGATCCTGCCCGCGGGGACCCTGGCCCTGCTGCTCAGCGGCACCTTCACGACCGCCCTGCGACTGAACCTGCGACGCAGCCTTCGCGGCGACTACGTGGAAGCGGCACGCAGCCGCGGCCTCAGTGAGCGCGAGGTGATCCTGCGCCACGGACTGCCCAATGCTTTGCTGCCGGTGCTCACCATTGCTGGCATCACCGTGGCCTCCTTGATCGGTGGGGCCCTGCTGATTGAAGTGACCTTTTCCTGGCCAGGCATTGCTTTACGGCTGCAGGAAGCCATCAACCAGAGGGACTACCCCGTGGTTCAGGGGATCGTGGTGGTGATCGCCGCCCTTGTAGTGCTGGTGAGTGTTGCCGTTGACCTGCTGGTGGCCGCCCTCGATCCACGGGTGCGCTACTGATCCAGCAGCTGCAGGGTCCTGCGACGGCCCAAGCGATGCCAGCGCGTCTTGGAACTGGCGTCCATCAGGTGAACGGCATCGTTGCGGGCTGACGTGGAGTTCAGGGAATCAAGAAAACGGATGACTTCATGGGCAATCACCCGTTGAACGCTGAGGGGATTGACGCCCACCAACTCTTCGCCGAGCCGGAAGAGGTCATTCCCTTCTGATGCCGTTCCCTGGCCATCCACGCGAATCGGTGAAAAGTGACTGCCCCCTTCCACCACCACAACCCGGCTGGTGGGATGCTCCGCCAATCCTGCCAAAAGAGCCAGCTGCTCATCCAGAGGAGGGGTGATCAGATCGAGGGTGCCACCCACCATCAAGAGCGGAATCGGCAACGCCCGACTGGCGCGGTGCGGCCAGATCAACCCACCAAAGCTATTGAGCCCCACCACCGCCCGGGGCGGCGAGTCCATTTCTTTACCGTCGAGCACACGGCCTGCCGCCAGTTCGCACTGAAGCAATTCCGACAGGTTGGTGAGGGGCAAGCCCGCCAGGGCCGCTTCACAGCGCTGGGCCATCCCTGGCACCAGCTCCGCCCCACTGGCCAGGAGGGCCGTTAAGGCACCCAGGGAGTGGCCCATTAGAACCACCTCGGTCCCGGGGATATTCAAATCGCCTCCTTGTTGCGCCTCCAGCACCGCCGCCAGGTCAGCCAAGCGATCACGAAGTGCTGCGGCACCATCAAACGACTGACGCCCCTCCAGCAAACCCTGAACAGCGGCGGCATCGCTGCCGGGATGCTCAAGCACCAGTACGGGCCAGCCCGCCTGCATCAGCGAACGCGCCAGCCAGTGGAAGTGGTTGGGGTCCCCGCCCAGTCCAGGCATCATCAAAACCCAGGTCCGGTCCGATCGAGGCGAATGGGGGATCCAACGTTCCAGCCGCAATGGACGCGACCGATGGCCTACCGCAAGCGTTGCGTGACGGGGCGCATCAGCCGAGGCAGAACGCTCCCTGGCCTGAAGGGGCTGCAGCCGAGCCTCTTCCTGAGCCAAAGCCCGCATCAAGACCTGATGACGCTTCAATTCCAGCCGCCAGCGGTTGGCAGCAGCAACCAACGCATCCAGATCCAGACGCAACTGCGGGGTGGGCAACGCCTCCAACACATCCAGCGTTGAGACGGTTTCCTGCCGTTCGAGCAGCTGCTCCAACGTTGAGAGCACCAGCAAACGGTTGATGCGCTGTCCGTCCTCCACTCGAATCAATTCCCCCAGCGCATCCAGCAGTGGACCCGCCCCCCAGCTACTGAGCAGCTGACGCCCGAAGCTGCGGCGAGAGAGCACCGGAGCCTGGAGCAGACGGATCAGCCCCTCGCGGCTCTCGGGTGCGAGAAGCCCCATCCAGGTGGACAACTCCGATCGCGAGAGCTGCGCTGGATCAGCCGTCTGCGAGCGCACAAAGGCTCCGATTTCCTCAACTGAAACCGGAAGAACCACGCCGTCGATCTTGACCTCCACACGTTCTGTAGAGCCAACAGGCCACGATCCGCATGTGCTGAGCAGCAGACTGCCCATCAAGCCCATTGCGATGCATCGTCCTGTTAAGCGTCCGCGCAGCAACGCCTGATCCTCTGCGGTGGTGGAACCAGTTTCCATCACCCCTGAGAAATGTCACCCGACTGAGGTTCCTGGCGTCCATCGGTGCCGGCGGAGTGATGTTCATGACGCCGCTGATCTTTCATGCGATCGACTTCTCAGCGCGTGAAGTGGGCAGCGGCCTGGCCGTCTCTGCCCTGATCGGCACGGTGGTGCGTTTACTGAGCGGTGCACTGCTCGATCGCGGCATCCGCTGCTCCTGGCCGGTCAGAGGCACAACCTTGTTGGCCATTGCAGCTGATTTGATCCTGCTGCAGGCCAACAACTACAACAGCTACCTGCTCGGACAACTGCTGCTGGGCTCAGCGGCAGGTCTGTACTGGCCTGCCATTGAATTGGCCGTTCCCCTGAGTTGCGGCAACCTTCCCTCCGGGCGGGGCTACGCCCTGGTGCGCAGTGCCGATGCCCTCGGCATCGGCATCGGCACGCTGATCGGAACCGCTGCCGCCACCCTGGGAATACTGCGGACGGTGTACATCGTTGAAGCGGTGTGCATGGGCGCTGTGCTGATGCTGATCAGCCTTGTCCCGCTCCAGGACGATCCGCCTCATCACAACCTCAGCGGCAACAGCCCAGCGCCGGTTGGTCAACTGCCACGGCCAACGACCCGGCCGCCTTGGTTGCTTCCCCTGCTACCGGTTCTGCTGATCAGCGTCGTAGCCACTGGGATCCTGGCCCTTCAACAAAGTGCGCTTCCCCTCGATCTGGTGCGCGGCGGGCTGGTGCGACCGGCCCTGAGCGAAAGCCACAGCAGTGCCCTGATCGCCCTTCAGTTGACCTTGCTGGTGAGCCTGCAGTGGCCGGTGGGCCGTTGGCTGGCGGAGCGCAGCGTTGGCTTCGGCCTCGGCTTGAGCCTGGCGGGATTCAGTCTGGGCTGCAGCCTGATTGCCCTTTCTTCGCTGTTCGAAAACGGAACGATCCTGGTGCTGGCAGCGCTGCTGCCGATGGCCTTCGCCCAGGCCGCGTTCCTGCCCACGGCCACAGAAGCCGTCATTGAAGAGACACCACCAGAACACCGGGGGTTGGCGATGGCACTGTTTTCCCAGTGCTTCGCCATCAGCGCCATCGTGACTCCCCTGGCGGGAGGAGCTTTGCTTGACCTTCAAAACAATGGCCTGCTGCTCTGGTTGTTGATGGGTGGCGCCTGCCTGGTGGTGATCCCCACCTTGCGCAGCCTCAAGCCGCGCTACGGAGTGAAGGCAACAGGCCAGGACGTAGCCCCGCCGGAACAACAACGCTTTGATGCTCTGGTGGGGAGTTCAGGTCAACAACATCGATAAGAACAGACGCCCAAGGATGAAAACCATCCGAGGACCAAGAGAATCCATTTTTCACTTAGATACTGAAGATAAATACTGAAGAAGACCTCACTCCTCTTGTTGTCATACCAATCGATCTCAACCAAGGAACATATGTTCACGCTTTATGGACTTTCCAAGGAATGATCAGCAGACAAACTGTGTTAGCCACAACACCGCAAAAGCAAGATCAGATCGCTCAATGAAATGGTTCACAGCAATGCTGATTGCCGTCATGCTTACGCCGCTTGCCAGAGCCGCTCAGCACGATGAATGGGCATTGGTGGCTCACGGAGAGCGCAATAATGAGGCTTACCTGGTTCTAAGGACAATCACCCAGGAGATCGAACTAATTCCAGTTGAATCCCTGAATCAGTGCGAGAAAATAGGAAGTGAGATCATGAAGGGTGGAAAGTTGAGCAAGTTCCTCAAGGGATACAAGTGCATTCCAGATTTGCTCTAGGCGAACCAACTAGAGCTCACTTATATTTCCCGAATGTGGCGATCTTGAAAAGTTAAAGGGCTTTGAGGGAATGTCTATGCAATCAGATGCTTTGACTAAACGTTGAACAGAAACTCCATCACATCGCCCTCATCCACCAGATACTCCTTTCCTTCACTGCGCAGCCAACCCTTGTTGCGGGCTTCCGCCAGTGAGCCGGCTTCCAGCAGCTTCTGCCAACCGATGGTCTGAGCGCGGATGAAGCCCCGCTCGAAATCGGTGTGAATGACACCGGCAGCCTGCGGAGCTGTCATACCGGCTTTGAAAGTCCAGGCCCTTGTTTCCTTTTCACCGGTGGTGAAGTAGGTGCGCAGCCCCAGCAATCGATAGGTGGCCCGAATCAGGCTTTGCAGACCGCCTTCGGTCACCCCAAGACCTTCCAGATAGTCCGCGGTTTCCTCATCTCCCAGTTCCACCAGCTCCGCTTCCACCTGGGCAGAGATCCGCACCGTTTCGGCACCTTCCTTGGCGGCCAGTTCAACCACCTCGGTGCAGAAGGCATTGCCCTCAGCCAGGTCGTCCTCACTGACATTGGTGGCGTAGATGATCGGCTTGGCGGTTAACAGCCCCAAGGGCTTGATCATCGCCGCTTCTTCATCGTTCAGATCGACGCTGCGGGCCGCACCACCGTTCTCGAGCACCGCCTGAATCCGTTCAAGAGCAGCGTCTTCCACCTGCGCTTCTTTGCTGGTGCGCATCTGCTTCTTGAGACGCTCCCGGCGCTTCTCAATCTGAGCCAGATCCGCCAGACCCAGCTCAAGATTGATAACCTCCGCATCCCGGGAAGGATCTACTGACCCTGAAACGTGGATGACGTCATCGTCCTCGAAGCAGCGGATCACGTGAACAATCGCGTCCACCTCACGGATGTTGGCGAGAAACTTGTTGCCCAGACCCTCGCCCTGGCTGGCGCCTTTCACCAGACCAGCAATGTCGACGAACTCCATCCGGGTCGGAATGGTGTCCTGGCTTTTGCTCAGTTCTGTGAGCCGGTCCAATCGTTCATCGGGCACCGCCACGGTTCCGACGTTGGGCTCGATCGTGCAGAACGGAAAATTGGCAGCCTGCGCCTGAGCGTTGGCGACCAACGCATTGAACAAGGTGGACTTGCCCACGTTGGGCAATCCGACAATTCCAGCTTTGAGCATCGGCGGAATCTACCGGCCAGCGGCGAGACTGTCGTGAAGTTTTGTGGGCCCATGCTGCAGTCCTTGCGCTCCCCTGCGTCCCCATCGCCTGAAGCAGAGCTGGCCTCAGTGGCAAAAGCAAAATCCAGACGGCCCAAAACCGCGATGGTGGGATTACTGCTGCTGGCCCTGGGCGGTGGTGGGCTGCTGATGCGTTTCGGTCCCTGGAGCAACCGTCAACGGGATCTGACGCCCTTCACCACCACAGCTGAACGCGGCGTTCTGTCTGGGGTGATCAGCGCCAGCGGCGAACTGCAGGCTCAGCAGAAAGTGAACGTGAGTCCGCGCCAGCCGGGTCTGCTGGCGGAGCTGATGGTGGATGAAGGGGATGTGGTTGAGAACGAGCAGGTGCTGGCGGTGATGGATCGCGGCGATCTCGATGATCGGCTGCAGGAGAAGCAGGCTCTGCTGCGTCAGGCCGACGCCAATTTCAAGAGCAAAAAAGAGGAATTCGAGCGTAAAAACCAGCTCTATACCAGCGGGGTGATCAGCGCTGAAGAATTCAGTGGTGCCCGCTTCGACCTGATGGCCAGGCAGGCGGGCCTGGTGGCAGCCAGAGAACGGGTGGAGCAACTGGAACAGGAGAGCCGCGAAAAGACGATCCGCGCCCCCTTCTCAGGAACCATCACAGCGCGCTACGCCGAACCGGGATCGTTTGTGACCCCCACCACAGCCGCCTCGGCCACAGCCGGTGCCACTAGCGCTTCGATCGTTGAGCTCTCGCAAGGCTTGGAGGTGAGGGCCCGCGTTCCAGAAAGCGACATCGGCCGCATCGAGCCCGGCCAAACCGCCGAGATCAGGGTGGATGCCTATCCCGATGAGCGCTTCGAGGCAACGGTGAGTGAGATTGCACCCCGCGCCGCGAAAGAAAATAGCGTCACCTCCTTCGAAGTGAAGCTGAACTTCGTCAACCCGCAGAACAAACTGAAGATCGGCATGACCGCCGACATCAATTTCCAAACCGGGAGCAGTGCGGCCAAAATCCTGGTGCCCACCGTGGCGATCACCCTGGAAGACGGCCAACAGGGTGTGTTGCTGGTGGATGAGAACCAGCAACCACGTTTTCAGCCGGTGGAACTGGGCAACAGCAGCGGCGACAAGACTGCGATCCTGAACGGTCTCGAATCAGGAACCCGCGTGTTCATCGATCTGCCTCCCTGGGCTGATCGCCGCGATTGATCCACCCACATTTTCAACACCGTCATGCCCGAGGCCACCGCCAAGCCCCTTCTGCTGCTTGTGGATGGCCATTCCCTGGCCTTCCGCAGCTTCTACGCCTTCAGCAAGGGAGGGGAAGGCGGTCTGGCCACCAAAGACGGCCGGCCCACAAGCGTGACCTACGGCTTTCTAAAAGCCCTGCTGGACAACAGCAAAACCCTGAAGCCTGAAGGCGTTGCAATCGCCTTCGACACGGCCGAGCCCACCTTTCGCCACAAGGCGGACGCCAACTACAAGGCTCACCGGGATGTGGCGCCTGAGGTGTTCTTCCAGGACCTCGAACAGCTGCAGCAGATCCTCGAAACGCACCTACAGCTCCCTCTCTGCATGGCACCGGGCTACGAAGCCGACGATGTGCTGGGAACCCTGGCGAACCGAGCGGCCGACTCGGGATGGGGCGTGCGGATCCTTTCGGGAGACCGCGACCTGTTTCAGCTGGTGGATGACAGCCGCGACATCGCGGTGCTTTACATGGGTGGCGGCCCCTACGCCAAAAGCAGTGGCCCAACGCTGATCCGCGAAGAGGGGGTGCTCGGCAAGCTCGGCGTGATGCCCAACAAGGTGGTGGATCTCAAGGCCCTTACCGGTGACAGCTCCGACAACATCCCCGGCGTGCGTGGGGTTGGCCCGAAAACAGCCATCAACCTGCTGAAAGACAACAGCGACCTCGACTCGGTGTACGCCACCCTCGAGCAGGTGGAAGCGGAAGGGCCGAAAGCCAGTCGGGGCGCCATCAAAGGTGCACTGAAAGGGAAGCTGCGCGCCGACCGCGACAACGCCTACCTGTCGCGCAAGCTGGCCGAGATTCTCGTGGATGTTCCACTGCCCAAGGAACCCAGCCTGCCGTTGTCGTCGGTGAATGCCGACGGCCTGAGCAGCTGCCTAGAAGACCTCGAACTCAACAGCCTTCTGCGCCAGGTGGGCGGCTTTGTGGCGGCCTTTTCCGAGGGGGGCTACGGGGCTAACGCAGAGACCGCTGCAACCACCCCCCCCCGCCGCTCAGCCAGCTCGGAACAGCCAGAGGCGGAAGCGGCAACCGCAGCGGCAACCAACAACGACGTGGGGCTGCCGGCCCTGAAGCCGCAGCTGATCCAGATCGAAGCGGCCCTGGACGCCCTGGTGCAGAAGCTGATGACCTGCACCGACAGCGGCCTGCCTGTCGCCTTCGACACCGAGACCACCGACCTCAACCCGTTCCGCGCCGAACTGGTGGGCATCGGCATCTGTTGGGGAGAGGCCCTGGACGCGCTCGCCTACATCCCGCTGGGCCACAAAGGCAGCGAAGACAGCAGCCCGGAGCAGCTGCCGTTAGAAACCGTACTCACCGCACTCGCCCCCTGGCTGGCCAGCAGCAACCACCCCAAGACCCTGCAGAACGCCAAATACGACCGCTTGATCCTGTTGCGGCATGGCGTTGACCTAAAAGGCGTCGTGATTGACACGCTGCTGGCCGATTACCTGCGGGATGCCGCAGCGAAACACGGTCTGGAGCTGATGGCCGAACGGGAATTCGGCTTCCAGCCCACCGCATTCACCGATCTGGTGGGCAAAAAGCAAACCTTCGCCGATGTGCCGCTGGAGCCCGCCAGCCTGTACTGCGGCATGGACGTGCACGTCACCCGTCGCCTCGCCCTGCTGCAACGGCAGCAGTTGGAGGCAATGGGCCCCCAACTGCTGCCGTTGTTAGAGCAGGTGGAGCAGCCTCTGGAACCGGTACTGGCCCGGATGGAATCCACCGGAATCCGCATTGATGTGCCTTACCTCCAGAGCCTTTCCGAGGAGATGGGCTCCACCCTGCAGCAGCTGGAATCCGACGCCAAAGCGGCCGCGGGAGTGGACTTCAACCTGGCCTCACCCAAGCAGCTGGGGGAGCTGCTGTTCGACACGCTTGGCCTGGATCGCAAGAAATCCCGGCGCACCAAAACCGGTTTCAGCACCGACGCCACCGTGCTGGAAAAACTCGGCAACGACCACCCGGTGGTGCCCCTGGTGCTGGAGCACCGGGTGCTCAGCAAGCTCAAAAGCACATACATCGACGCTTTGCCGCAGCTGGTGGAGGCGGAAACCGGACGAGTCCACACCGATTTCAACCAAGCTGTGACGGCAACGGGACGGCTGAGCAGCAGCAACCCCAACCTGCAGAACATTCCGGTACGCACCGAATACAGCCGGCGGATCCGCAAGGCCTTCCTGCCACAGGAGGGCTGGACACTGCTCAGCGCTGATTACTCCCAAATCGAGCTGCGCATCCTCACCCACCTCTCGGGCGAAGAGGTGCTGCAGGAGGCCTACCGCAGCGGTGACGACGTGCACGCGCTAACCGCCAGGCTTTTGCTGGACAAGGATGAGGTCAGCTCGGACGAACGTCGGCTTGGCAAAACGATCAACTTCGGTGTGATCTATGGCATGGGAGCCCAGCGCTTCGCCCGGGAAACCGGCGTGAGCCAGAGCGAAGCCAAGGAGTTCCTGGCCAAGTACAAGCAGCGCTACCCGAGGGTGTTTGCCTTCCTCGAGCTGCAGGAGCGGCTCGCCCTCAGCCGCGGTTACGTGGAAACGATTCTCGGCCGTCGGCGGCCGTTCCACTTCGATCGCAACGGCCTTGGACGGCTGCTGGGCAAGGACCCCCTGGAGATCGACCTGGATGTGGCCCGCCGCGGTGGCATGGAGGCCCAGCAACTGCGGGCGGCTGCCAACGCCCCGATTCAGGGGTCGAGTGCCGACATCATCAAAGTGGCGATGGTGCAGCTGCAAGACGCCCTGCAGCATCAGGGCCTACCGGCCCAGCTGCTGCTGCAGGTGCACGACGAACTGGTGCTCGAGGTGGCACCGGACGCCCTGGACGCCACCCGAGAGCTGGTGGTGCAGACCATGGAACAGGCCGTCGCGCTGAGTGTTCCCTTGGTGGTAGAGACCGGCGTCGGCGCGAACTGGATGGAGGCGAAATAAACGCAGCCGAACAGGCCGTAGCCTCAGCCGCAGCTTCTGAACGGCTGTGTCCCTGCGGCTCACCAACACCCTCACCCGCCGCACCGAGCCGTTCACGCCCCTAACCCCAGGTAAGGCGAGCATCTATTGCTGCGGCGTGACGGTCTACGACCTCTGCCACCTGGGCCATGCCCGCAGCTACATCAACTGGGATGTGCTGCGGCGGTATCTGATCTGGCGCGGCCTCGAGGTGACCTTCGTTCAGAACTTCACCGACATCGACGACAAGATCCTCAAACGGGCCGGCGAGGAGAACTCCTCGATGTCGGAGGTGAGCGAGCGAAACATTGCCTCATTCCACCAGGACATGGACGCCCTGGGAATCCTGCGGCCCGACCGGATGCCCCGCGCCACCCAGTGCCTGGATGGCATCCGCGCACTGATCGGCGAACTGGAGGCCAAGGGTGCGGCCTACAGCGCTGAAGGGGATGTGTATTTCGCGGTGATGAAGCATGCCGGTTACGGCAAGCTCAGTGGCCGCGATCTGAGCGAACAACAGGACAACGCCGCCGGGCGTGTGGCCGATGCTGAAGAGGCCCGCAAGCAGCACCCCTTCGATTTTGCGCTCTGGAAAGGGGCCAAACCCGGAGAACCCAGCTTCCCCTCCCCCTGGGGTGAGGGACGCCCCGGCTGGCACATCGAATGTTCAGCCATGGTGCGGGCAGAACTTGGCGACACGATCGACATCCACCTTGGTGGTGCCGACCTGGTGTTCCCGCACCACGAAAACGAGATCGCCCAATCCGAAGCCGCCACCGGTCAGGACCTGGCCCGGGTCTGGATGCACAACGGCATGGTCAATGTGGGCGGGCAGAAGATGAGCAAGTCGCTCGGCAACTTCACCACCATCCGTGCGCTGCTGGAGAGCGGTGTCTCAGCGATGACCCTGCGCCTTTTTGTGCTTCAGGCCCACTACCGCAAACCCCTTGATTTCACCGCCGAGGCCCTTGAGGCCGCAGCCACCGGCTGGAAGGGTCTGAATGCAGCCCTGAGCCTTGGCGATCGCCACGGCGAGAGCCTCGGCTGGAGCGCGGCCGCACCGCTCACAAAGGGCGCCATGACGGCCGATAAAGGTCCAGCCGACACCGCTCTGGTGGAGCTCGAACAACGCTTCATCAGCGCCATGGACGATGACCTGAACAGCTCGGGCGGACTGGCCGTGCTATTTGATCTGGCCAAGCCCCTGCGGGCCCTAGCCAACCGGCTGGAACGGGGGGAAGACGCCGCCCTGCCTCAGCCGGAGTTGAAGGGTCTGGAGGGGCGTTGGCAGCTGCTGCGACACCTGGGGGCGGTGCTGGGACTGCGCTCGGAAGCGGAAGCCGCAACCAGCCTCGACGACGGCGCCATTGATGCAGCCATCGCGGCGCGCAAGGCAGCGAAAGCAGCGAAGGATTACTCGGAGGCCGACCGGATCCGGGATGAGCTTGCCGCCCAAGGGGTAGAGCTGATCGACAAACCCGGCGGGGTGACGGAGTGGATCCGCGCCTGATCCCGGCAGACTGAACCCCAATCCTGTCGCTCCCCATGCTCTGGCTAAAGAAGCTGAACTTCATGGAAACCGCCAAGCTCGAGATGGAGCTGATGAAGGCCCTCGATGCCGGCGAGGATCTTGAGGCGAAGCTCACGGCTCAAAGGCAATTGGCCGCTTCCACAGGCGATGCGG
Organism: Synechococcus sp.; assembly: GCA_047285305.1. GTDB lineage: Bacteria > Cyanobacteriota > Cyanobacteriia > PCC-6307 > Cyanobiaceae > Parasynechococcus. The sequence goes on along the minus strand of JBJBDL010000003.1, from coordinate 1,011,540 downwards.
AGCAAGCCTGGAAAGCAGAGGTCTGGGACAAGATGCTGCAGAGGATCCGCAAGATGGAATCCATGCTCAATTCTTCGGATAAGCCGTAGGCACTAGCCAGGCGAATCATTCAGCTGGGGATCAGATCAATCACGCTGATCACCAGACCAACAGCGATCACCGGCGGTGAAATCCAGCGCAGCATCACCAGCAGAAAGCGCTGCAACAAGATCGGGCTCCCCGAATGGCCCAGCTCTTCCTGAAAACGAGCTGGAAGCACCCAACCCAGCAACAGGGCCAGGAGCAAGCCCCCCAGAATCAGCAGCAGGCCCCCAAACACGGAATCCATCCAGCCGAGAACCTCCATGGAGGTGGCCGCTGGAAGACCGGCCACAAAGATCAACGCCGCGGACACCCAGACGGCCCGGGAGCGGCTCCACCCCAGGCGATCGATCAAACAGGCCACCGGCACCTCCAACAGCGACACCGCTGAGGTGATCGCTGCAATCAGGGCCAGAGCAAAAAAGAGCACCGCCACCAGCTGACCTGTGGTGCCCAGCGAGCCCAGGCCCGTAGGCAGCGCGATAAAGATCGTGCCCAGGGTGGAGCCACTGATCACATCCTGGAGGCCAAAGCTCATCACCACGGGGAAAGTGACCATGCCGGCCAGCAAGCCCACAGCGGTGTCCATCCCCACCACCGCCACGGCTTCCCGCGGCAGGTGGGCGCGCCGGCTCAGATAGGCCGAATAGGCCAGGATGCAACCGATGCCCGTGCCAATTGAGAAGAAGGCCTGGGTGAAGGCATTGCGAATCGTGGTGGGGTCCTGCAGCTGGCTGTTGTCCCAACGAAGCAGGAAGGTGCGATAGCCCTCCGAGGCGCCATCAAGACCAGCGGCCCAAACCGCAAGGCCAATCAGCAGCACAAACAACAACGGCAGCCCCCAGCGGGACAACCGCTCAATACCTCCGCGCACGCCGGCCGCCACCACGGCAGCAGTCGCCACCAGGCTGAGCAGCTGGCTGATCAAGGCAGAGCGGCCGCCACTTAGGCCGGCGAAAAAGGCTTGCGCTGAAGCGATATCCGCGGGGAGCCCCTGGGTGAGGGTCTGCACCAGCGTGGCCCCGGTCCACCCCATCAACACGGCATAGAAGGCCAGGATTCCACTGGCCGCCAGCACGAACAGCCAACCCATTGGCTGCCAACGGCGACCGGCTGCCGCCACTGGCGCAAGCAGAGGGCTTTGGCCGGTGCTGCGCCCAAGCACCATTTCGGCCACCAGCACCGGCAGGCAGACCAACAGCACAATCACCACGTAGAGCAGCAGGAAGGCGCCGCCACCTCCCTGGGAGGCGCGGTAAGCAAAGCCCCAGAGATTGCCCAGACCCACAGCACTGCCTGCAGCCGCCAGGACAAACCCCAGTCCCGATCGCCACTGTTCCTTGGCCATGCGCTCTCCACAAGCTGTCCGCCAGCTTGCCAGCGTTCCGCGGTCCTGGTGGGAGACTTGTCGCAACTGCCGGGACAGCATGAAAGCAATCAGCGTGCTGGGATCCACCGGTTCGATCGGCACCCAGACCCTTCAGATCGCTGAGGAGTTTCCGGAGCAGTTCCGCGTTGTGGCCCTCACGGCCGGCCGCAACCTGAAGCTTTTGGTTGACCAAGTTCAAAGGCATCGCCCTGAGGTGGTGGCCCTGGCCGATGCCGATCTCCTGCCGGAACTGCAGGAGCGTCTGAAGAACGCTGGCGTCACAGACGCAGATGCACCCCAGCTTGTGGGAGGCGCTGATGGTCTCAACGTTGCTGCCAGCTGGGACAGCGCCGACCTGGTGGTGACGGGCATTGTTGGTTGCGCCGGTCTGTTGCCGACCCTGGCGGCGATCCGCGCTGGCAAAGACCTGGCTCTGGCCAACAAGGAAACGCTGATTGCGGCCGGCCCCGTGGTGTTGCCGGAGCTGAAGAAGAGCGGCAGCCGTCTGCTGCCGGCGGATTCGGAACACTCGGCAATTTTCCAGTGCCTGCAGGGAACCCCCTGGGCTGAAAACGCACGCTTGTCCACCGGCGTGCCCACACCGGGGCTGCGCCGGATTCAGCTCACAGCCTCCGGCGGCGCCTTCCGCGACTGGACGGCCGCCGACCTTGAAAAGGCCACTGTGGCCGACGCCACCAGTCACCCCAACTGGAGCATGGGCCGCAAGATCACCGTGGATTCCGCCTCATTGATGAACAAGGGGCTGGAGGTGATCGAAGCCCATTACCTGTTCGGTCTGGACTACGACCACATAGAGATCGTGATCCATCCCCAGAGCATCATCCATTCGATGATCGAACTGGCTGATTCCTCCGTGCTGGCCCAACTGGGCTGGCCCGACATGAAGCTGCCCATCCTCTACTGCCTCAGCTGGCCCTCACGCCTGGAGACGCCATGGCGGCGACTGGATCTCACGGAAGTGGGTCAGCTCAGCTTCCGGGCCCCCGATCCCGCCAAGTACCCCTGCATGGAGCTGGCCTACGCCGCTGGACGCGCCGGCGGCACCATGCCTGCGGTGATGAATGCTGCCAACGAGGAAGCCGTGGCGCAGTTCCTTGAGGAGAAGATTCACTTCCTCGACATCCCCGCAGTAATCGAGGCTGCCTGCGAGCGTCATAAACCCGATCTGATGGTCCAGCCCCAGTTGGACGACGTGCTGCGGGTGGATCAGTGGGCGCGAACCGCCGTGCGGGAACAGGTGAACCGCGGTGTGACCCGTTTGCCCATGGGAGCGCTCGCCGCTTAGGCATGCAACTGGTCAGCCATCACCTCCTGCTCTGCGCAACCGCCACCAAAGCCAAATGCTGCGATTCAGCGCTTGGGGCACAAACCTGGAATGAACTGAAGAGCGTTGTTCGCGAACTGAATCTCGAGAACACGGAGCGCCCAGAGGGAATTGTTCTGCGCAGCAAAGCCGATTGCCTCAGGGTGTGCGAACGAGGACCGATTCTTCTGGTCTGGCCAGACGGAATTTGGTACGCCGATGTTTCGCCCGATCGCGTCAAAAAAATCATTGAACAACACATCATCGGCCAACAGCCTGTAGAAGAATGGATTCTCAAAAGAACACCATTCGAGGCAAACACTGGTGCACCTTTAGGCAAGATTTAATCCCAAATAAACTCAGGAGAGGATTAGCAAAAAGCTCAATTCACGCCCAAGAGAGGGAATTGTGAGTAAAAGAAGCTTGAAATTCAGCCTGAATTCCAAACAACGAAACCCGATTAATTGCCGTTGCGCTCTGGAGCACCATGCCCCACAGCTCGCAGCCCAAGCAATTATGATCAAAACCTTAAGCGCCAGCAGATGAGCGCTTGTCTTGAGGCTTCCATTTGGCATTTGCAACAGCGACCCGACCAGCAAATCCAGCACCTGAAGACAGCGCTGAATCAATCTCCTACCCGAGCAAGGCTGAGCTGCTCAGCGCCTTGCCAGCAGAGCTCTGCAAGCTGAGCCCAGCGAAGTCATGGTTGAGCCTGGCCATGTCTGCAGGCCTTTCGCTTCTGGCCCTCAGCCTGGGAACCCTTGTTCCGCTCTCGGCAGCCGCCATCCCCCTCTGGCTCCTCTACGGCATGATCACCGGCACCATCGCGATGGGCTGCTGGGTGATCGCCCATGAATGCGGCCATCACGCCTTCCACCCCAACCGGCGGGTTGAAGGCGTTGTGGGCTTTGTGCTGCACAGCATTTTGCTTGTTCCTTTTTACAGCTGGGCCCACAGCCATGCGGTGCACCACGCCCACTGCAATCACCTGGAACAGGGAGAAACCCATGTTCCGCCTCGGGCAACTTCACCGATGGGCCGAACCACCGAACAGCTCAAGCAAAGGTTGAATCCCACCGTCTTCGGGATCATTTCTCTGTTTAATCACCTCGTGATTGGCTGGCAGCTTTATCTCTTCCTGGGAGCCACCGGCGGAGAAGACTACGACTCTCCCACCTCTCATTTTTGGAATCGCAATCGTAATTTCAACGGCAAACGCCGCCTTTTCCCGCATTCATTCGGCAAGTGGATGCTGCGATCCAACCTGGGATTGCTCGCCATGGTTGCCATGTTGATCGTCGCCTCAGTGCAGTTTTCCCTGCTCCGTGTGCTGTGTCTTTACGGCTTGCCCTACCTGGTGATCAACATGTGGCTGACGACCTACACCTGGTTACAGCACACCAACACCGATATCCCTCACTTCTCCAACGAAACCTGGACTTGGTCGAAGGGAGCCCTGCAAACGGTTGATCGTCCCTACGGGCCCATCCTCAACCTGCTGCACCATGGAATCGGCTCAACCCACGTGTGCCATCACGTCAATTCATCGATTCCGCATTACAACGCCTGGCGTGGAACTCAACTGCTGCGGCAGAGGTTCCCTGAGCTGGTGCGCTACGACTCAACACCGATCCACAAAGCGCTGTGGAGGATTGCCACACGCTGCGGTGGCGCTGTGTATCAGAACCCAAGCGATCGAGCCTTCTATTACTGAAGAGCGAGAGGCCTGCAACCAGTAGGAATAGCGGCTTAGCGAGCAACAACGTCCCTGAGCCAGGCCGCCGCCAGCTGATCGCCCCAGCAGCCGTCACGGCCATGGAAGCCGTTGTGCCCTCCCCGTGGCGTGAACAACGTGCGAATCGCAGCCTCCGGCGGCAGCGCCTTTGCGAGATCGATCGCAGAGCAAGCAGGAACCCAGGGATCATCCAGGGCCTGCAGCAGCAAGGTGGGCGGTATCGCTTTGCAGGCAGGCAACAGATGCTGCAGGGGTGAAGCCTCGCGGTAGTAGGCCTCGACATCCGGAAACCCCCAGCGGGGAGCCGTCACGGCACTGTCGAACTCACGAATCGAACGAGGGGGCGTCGCTTGCAGCATGGCTTCCTCTTCGGCGCTCACCACAAAGGGATCCGCCAGGGTCTGACGGACCAACCGCTTGAGCAGCCAGCGTTGGTAGACCCGATTGCGCGGTCGCTCGATCGAGGCGCTGCAGGCGGCCAGATCCAAGGGACTGCTGGCACAGAAGAGGCCATCAAGCACGCCGGGGGAAGCGAGAGCGGCATTGAGCAGCATCGTGCCGCCCAGGGAGATGCCTGCCCCCAGCAGTGGGCGACCCGCCGCCAAGCTTCGGGCCCGAGCAATCACCGGCAGCAGATCGCTGTTGCAGCGTGCTGCATAGGTGCCACCAGCGAGGTGGCGGCCTGGATCAGCACCGCGCAGATTAAGGCGCAGCACCGCAAAACCAGCGGCCTGGAGCGCCACACCCATCCGCCTCAGGCCTTCCCGGGAACTCGATCCCCCCAGGCCATGGAGCAGCAAAACCAAGCCCTTGGGGTCCCCCTCCGGCTGATCGAGCAGGGCCAGCAACGACCCGGCAGCCGCTGCTCCACTGGGCAGAGCTGGCACGGGAATTTCAATGGGTACCCCTTGATCGTGAGGAAGATCCACCTCACGCAGGGTGTCGCGCAGGGTTTGCAGGTCACCACCGATCCAGGGCCAGCGCTGCTCAAACGATGGAACCCCCAGCCGCTCCCGCAGCTGGGGGTTATCCACGCCGCGACCCATCACTTCTTGCCCAGGCCCAGATCCTTGAGTTCCACCAGGAGATCGCCGAGCACCTTTTTGGCGTCGCCGAACAACATCGAGGTGTTGGCCAACTCGAACAGATCGTTCTTGATGCCGGAGTAGCCAGCGCTCATGCCCCGTTTCACCACGAACACCGTGCGGGCGTCCTGCACATCCAGAACAGGCATACCGTACAGCGGCGAATTGGGGTCGTTCTTGGCCTGAGGATTGACCACATCATTGGCACCCAGCACCAGCACCACGTCGGTGGCGGGGAACTCGGGATTGATCTGATCCATCTCCTGCAGCTGCTCGTAGGGCACATCGGCCTCAGCCAGGAGCACGTTCATATGACCCGGCATACGGCCAGCCACCGGGTGAATGGCATAGGCCACATCGATGCCAGCACTCTCCAGCACGCGAGTCACTTCCCTGAGTGTGTGTTGCGCCTGAGCCACGGCCAAGCCATAGCCCGGAACAATCACCACCCGTTCAGCTGCCTCGAGGGTGAGGGCGCATTCCTCAACACTGCAGCTGGTGATGTTGGTGTATTCACCGCCGCCACCGCCTGCAGCGCTCGTGGCACCCAGGGCGCCACCGAACAGCACAGACACCAGGGAACGGTTCATGCCGTTGCACATCACCTGGGTGAGGATCAGGCCAGCAGCGCCAACCATGGCGCCGGCCACGATCAGCAACTGGCTGCCCACCACGAAACCGGCAGCTGCAGCAGCCACACCGGAATAGCTGTTCAGCAGGGAGATCACCACGGGCATGTCGGCGCCGCCGATCGGCAGCGTCACCCCGACCCCCAGAAGGCCGGAGGCCACCACCAGCAGCCAGAGGCCCGTGTTCGAATCAGCGTTGCGCAGCATCTCAACGGCACCCACCAGAGATGCCACCGCCAGCGCAATGTTCACGGCATGGCGCGCCTTGCTCTGCATCCAGGCCGGCGTGGACAGCCAACCCTGCAGCTTGGCCATGGCCACGATCGAGCCGCTGAAGGTGATCGCACCCACGAACACAGAGACAACGATCGACACCACGGCCACGGGGCCTGCCGCATCGAGGGCCGCCGGGTAAAGCGCAGCAGCCAGAGCCACCAGCAGTGACGACATGCCACCGCAGCCGTTGAAGAGGGCGACCGTCTCCGGCATCGAGGTCATCGGCACCCGCTGGGCGGTGATAACGCCGAGCACACCACCCACCAACGTTCCGGCAATGATCCAGGTCCAGGCGGCGATGCTGATGCCGCTGGTGCCGAGGTAGTTGATCAGCAGACCCAGCACTGCAAGGCCCATGGCCACAGCGGCCAGCTGATTGGCGCCCCGGGCGGAACGCACCTTGGAGAGACCTTTGATGCCGAGAGCCAACAGCAGAACCGCAACCAGCTCGATCGCGTATTTGAGAAGGTCAGACATCAGCGGTTCTCCTTGCGAGCAGGCTTGCGGCTGAACATGGCCAGCATGCGATCGGTCACGAGGAAGCCCCCGATCACGTTGAACAGGGCAAAGCCCAGCGAGACGGAACCGAGCAACAACAGCAGGGTGTTGTCGCCGGCTTTAATGATGGCGGTGAGCGCTGCCAACACTGTGATGCCCGAGATGGCATTGGCACCACTCATCAAGGGAGTGTGCAGGGTGGGGGGAACCTTGCCGATCAGCTCCAGCCCAAGCAGGCTGCCAAGCAGGAGAACCCAGAGGAATTCAACAAACATCAGTTGGAACCTGGGGTAAGAACATCGCCACGACGGATGGTGCCGTCCTGGGCGATCAGACAGCCGGCGATCAGTTCATCCTCGGGATCAAGGCTGAGGACGCCGTCCTTCAAGATGGGCTCCAGCAGAGCCACGAGGTTGCGGGCGTAGAGCGCACTGGCGTGATTGGGAACGCTGCAGGGCAGGTCGTTACCACCGATCAGCTTCACACCCTTGCGATCCACGGTCTGACCAGGAACGGTGTCGGCACAGTTGCCGCCCTGGGCCACGGCCAGATCCACCACCACCGCGCCGGGGCGCATCCGATCAAGCATGTCTTCGCTGATCAAACGCGGAGCGCGGCGACCGGGCACCTGGGCGGTGCAGATGGCCACGTCGGCCTCCGCCAGCTGATCCGACAGCTGCTGACGCTGGGCCGCCAGGAAGGCGTCAGAGGCCTGTTTGGCATAGCCACCGGATTCCGAAGGCTTGTCCTCCATTTCGGGGGGCTCGATGAAGCGGGCGCCGAGGGATTCCACCTGCTCCTTCACCGCAGGTCTGATGTCACTGACGTACACCACAGCACCCAGACGGCGGGCTGTGGCCACGGCCTGAAGACCGGCCACACCAGCTCCAAGAATCACGACCTTGGCCGGCTGAACGGTGCCCGCTGCCGTCATCAGCATCGGGAAGTAACGGTCCAGCGCGGCGGAGGCCAGCAGCACCGACTTGTAGCCCGCGATGTTGGCCTGGGAGGACAGCGCATCGGCGGACTGAGCCCGGCTGATCCGGGGCAGCAGCTCGAGCGCCATGGCTGAAAGGCCGCTGCGCTTCAGGGCGGCCGTCAGCTCTTCGTTGGCGTAGGGAGACAGCAGACCCACAACCAGCGCTCCCTGGCGCAGGCGGGCCATGGTGGCTGCGCTTGGAGATTGAACACAGAGAAGAACGTCTGCCTGACTCCAGGCCGACGTATCTCCCGTCTCAATGAGATCTGCGCCCTGCTCGGCGTAGGCCTCGTCGAGGTATCCAGAGGGGGTACCGGCTCCGAATTCGACTGCGACGCTGCAGCCCAACGAGATGAATTTTTTGACCGTGTCCGGCGTTGCCGCGACCCGGGTTTCTCCCGGTGTCGACTCCACCGGTATCAGAAGTCTGGGCAAGGGGAACACAACCACCGACCCAAGCGAGGTTACGAGGTCGCCCTCTCGCGATCAGGAACCTTCCTGAAGAAAGGCCCTCAGTTCTGTCGGTCTTGCTACGTGAAGTGCACCCTCTGTGCTTCCCATGGGTCTCAGCGCAATCGAGTGTCCCGACGGGCTCTGCCACAGCCACCACGGTGGCCATGCCGTCGAACGGGAAACCATGCAGTCCACCCTCCAGTTGCACGGCAAAGACTGGTGTGAACGGCTGGCGGAGCGGATTTATGAAATCTCCGTTGACACCTTTTCGCAAAGCGTGATGCCGAGCCTGCACACGGCCGGCTGGCAGAGACGCCATCTCGACTGGGAGTTCAAGCTCAACGACGGCGAGAGCGAACCCGATCGCACACTGGTGGACGGGATGATCAACGCCACGGAAAGCTTCCTGCGCAGCAGCGAAGTGCACCGTCTGTTCATCCAGGAACTCGTGCAGGGCACCTTCGCGGAAGCCGAAAACGACGACCTGCGCATTCAGGCGGTGCGCACCTTGGTGGAAACCGAGATCGTGGCGATGCTTGAGGAGCACAAAGAGGAGCTGCTAGATCGGCTCGCTCAGCAGCTACTGGACACCGCCAAGGGGGATTTCACAGCAGCTCGCTCCGCCTCAGAGGAGGCCTTGAAGGAGGTGGAGCATCTGGTGGTCAACCACGCCGAAGCGCTCTGAAGCAGGCGCTGATGTTCCAAGACGTGCTGCTGGATCAGACGATCGGCAGCACTTCCTGTTCGAGGCCGGCGGCACCGTTCACCTCTCCGCGGCGGTGCAGGACGCGGGCCCGAAGAATCAACGGATCGATGTCGCATTCGAGTTGCCAGCAGCCATCGAGCCGGTCGCGCTGCTGATCGAGGGGGCTGCTGAAGAAACGACGTTGGGCCATGGCGATGGGCGGGACCCGATCCCGATGGAGCTGATGGCCGGACGGTAGAGATGCCACAGCGCAAAGTAATGGTTAAAAAGACTCATCTTCCCGGGAGGTGATATCTCAGCCGTCAGCTTCAACCTCCCGGCCAGGCAGAACACGAACGGGGCCCAAGCCCGCCAGGTTCAACCAAGGCAAGTTCAACCAAGGCAGTGGCAGCAACAGCTGATCCAGCTGCTGCGGCGCAGGCTCGGGCTTGAGGGCAGCAGCCGCGACCTGCTGGTGTTTGCAGGCCCAGGGGCAGGAAAAACCCTCGGGGCTTTACTGGGATTCCGCGCCATGCGCGATCAAGGCCGGCTGAACCATTTCCTGGTCTTCTGCCACCGGACCTCAATCCTCAACCAATGGAAATCCGCCGCGGCGCGTCTTGGCTTGCGGCTTGAGGAGTGGCCGTGCCCGCCGGAGCAAAGCCAGGACGCTGATGGCTTGCTGGTGACCTATCAGGGGGCCGGTCGCCAGCGCGAAGTTCTGGGGGCACGGCTCGAGCAATGGGGCCTGAGCAGCTGCATAGCGATTGCCGATGAGGCCCACCATCTCGGCGTTGATCCCGACGAACCGGACGCCACCGCCTGGGGGCAGACCTTTCTGGAGCTGACAGGCAGCGTGCGGCTGCGGCTGGGGCTCACGGGCACCCCTTTTCGTGCCGACAACCTGGCGTTCTGCGCCGCCCGTCGCATCCGCGTGCGACTGGACGACGGTGGATGGGCGGAACAGATCCGTCCGGATCTCTGTGTGGAACCCAGGGACTTGATCGCCGCAGGGGATGTGCGCCCCCTGGAGTTCCGTTTTCAGGACGGCTGGGTGGAACACAGTCGCGAAGGACACCCGGACCGCGACGTTTCCCCCCTCTCGGCGGAGCAACGGGAAAGCTGGCGCGCGCGAAACCTGCGTCGCGCCATCCGCCTGGCCGACAGCAGCAGCATTGGCCAGCAAGTGCTGCTGCGCGCCCAGCAGAAGCTGAACCAGTTGCGTGAGGGACAGCCGCAGGCTGCTGGTCTTGTGATCGCCCGCGACATCAGCCACGCCGAAGCCATCAGCCGGGTGTTAGTTGACGACGGCAACCGGGTGGAATTAATCCATTCCCAGAGCCCCCAAGCAGCGGAGCGCTTGAAAGCCTTCCAAAGCGGTAACGCCGATTGGCTGGTGAGCATCGACATGTGCGCGGAAGGCTTTGATGCGCCACGCCTGCGGGTGGTGGCCTACCTGACCACCGTGGTAACCCGAAGCCGTTTTGTGCAGGGCATCACCCGGGCTGTGCGGATGACGCCCGAACTGGCCGCCAGTGAAGCCGTTCCCAGAGAAGCCTCCTACGTGTTTGCTCCAGCAGACCCACTGCTGATGGACTACGCCCGCTCATGGTCAGTGGCCGAGCCCTACGTGCTTCGGCCTCAGGAGCAGGGGGCCGAAGACGAGCGGCCGGGGGTTGGCGCCTGGCGCGGGCCGAGCCTGCCCCTCGAAGCGGTGGAGGACGGAGCCGGTGCTGTGATCCGGCTGAAAACGCCCGAATTGCCAGCTTTTTTGCAGCGCTGAACACAGCATTGGCCAGAGGAAAATGCGAATTTGTGCGAATGAACGGCCGAAAGGGACCCCCGATCCGCCAACCTGATCAACATCGAGGAGACAGCTATGGACGCCGCAATGGAACGCCGGATCGTCGTTGCAGCGGGCTGGGCATCCACGCGCATCGCAGTCCTGGACAAGGAAGAGCGCTATGAAGACAGTTATGCGATAACGCAAGAATTCTGCGAATGGATCACATGCATCGGCGAAAACGTCGAGATGCTTGAGGCCAATGTTTTGGCGGTCCCGCGCAACCCGAGCAAACGGCGTCCGATTCACGACCCCAGCTCCAACGACTCACAAGTCGAAATCTGAACTTTTTCTTAAATACTCCTAAAATTTAATTCATTCATTTTCAAGCCTTTGCTCACGCCGGCTTCCAGTAGGGCTTTAGATTTAACTCATAGTCAGTTCGCTTAAGCGGTGGGCCAAACCGGTACGGATCACATCGAAAACCTGGTGATCATTGGGTCAGGGCCAGCCGGGTACACAGCCGCCATCTACGCCGCACGGGCCAACCTGCAACCGCTGCTTATCACTGGGTTCCAACGCGGTGGCATCCCCGGTGGCCAGCTGATGACCACCACCCATGTGGAAAATTTTCCGGGCTTCCCGGATGGTGTGCTCGGGCCCGACCTGATGGACCTGATGAAGTCTCAGGCGGTGCGGTGGGGCACTCACCTGCTGGAGGCTGATGCCGACAGGATTGATCTCAGCTCCAAGCCCTATTGCATTGAGGTGGAAGGACAGACCATCCGCACCCACGCCCTGGTGATTGCCACGGGCGCCAGTGCCAACCGCCTCCAATTGCCCTCGGAGCAAACCTTCTGGAGCAAAGGCATCAGCGCCTGCGCGATCTGTGACGGCGCCACACCGCAGTTCCGCAACGAAGAACTCGCCGTGGTGGGCGGCGGAGACTCTGCCTGCGAGGAGGCGGTGTACCTCACCAAGTACGGAAGCCACGTGCATCTGGTGGTGCGCTCCGACAAACTCCGCGCCAGTGCCGCCATGGCTGATCGGGTGTTGGCCAACGACGCGATCACGGTGCACTGGAACAGCGAAATTAAAGACGTAAGCGGAGATGACTGGATGAAGTCGATGACCCTGCGCAATCGCATCGAGGGCAGTTCATCCACCATCGCCGTTAAAGGGCTCTTCTATGCCATCGGCCACACCCCCAACACCGATCTACTTCAGGGGCAAATTGATCTGGACGAAAAGGGTTACCTGACAACGGAAACGGGACGACCGGAAACGTCCATGGAAGGCGTCTTCGCAGCCGGTGACGTGGCCGATGCCGAATGGCGGCAGGGCATCACCGCAGCTGGCAGCGGCTGCAAGGCGGCCTTAGCAGCGGAGCGCTGGCTGAGTCACCACAACCTGGCCACCCGGGTGCAGCGTGAGCAGGTGGAGCCAGCGGTAGCGGAACGCCCTGTGAATGTGGATGTCACCACGGAAGCCACCTACGACCCCCAGGGGCTGTGGCAGAAAGGGAGCTTTGCCCTGCGCAAGCTGTATCACGACAGCGCCAAGCCTCTGCTGGTGATTTACACCTCACCGAGCTGCGGCCCTTGCCACGTGCTGAAACCCCAGTTGCAACGGGTGATTCAAGAACTTGATGGATCCGCCCAGGCCGTCGTTATCGACATTGAAGCCGATCAGGAGATCGCCGAACAGGCCGGAGTGAACGGCACACCTACGGTGCAGCTGTTCCACAACAAAGCGATGGTGAAACAGTGGCGCGGCGTGAAGCAACGCAGTGAATTCAGAGCTGCGATTGAAGCTTGCCTTCAGGCTGCCGCCTGAGGGCAGTAGCCCTCAGCGACGGCGCGGTCCGCCGGGGCGGTTGCCGCCGGGACGACCGCCGGGAGCACCGGCATTGCGCTCGCGGTAGGTGATCCGACCGCGGGTGAGGTCGTAGGGGCTGATCTCCACCAGCACCTTGTCACCAGCAAGCAGTTTGATCCGGAACTTGGTGAGCTTTCCAGCGGCTCTGCAGAGGCATTGGTGGCCAGCAGGCTGTTCGAGGGTGACCAGATAGAACCCGTTGCCCTGTTCCTTCTCGATCACGCCCGAGGTTTCGATCATGCGCTGGTGGCCAGTTCTGTCTTGCTTCGGTCAGTTTAGAAGGCCACTTGCACCCCGCAGAAGCAACACAGCCCTTAGGCTCCAACGCCGACACACATCCCTCTGCCGTGATTCTCCCCCCGTTGAGCCTGGATCTCGGCCTGCTATTGATCTCCATTGGCGTGGTCAACCTGTGGAGGATGCGCGAAAACGCAAGCTGACTTGACGACGCTGCTGCTGAACAAGCCCTACGGGGTTTTAAGTCAATTCACGCCGGAGGAGGGAAGCCGTTGGCGGTGCCTCAGCGACTTTGTTGATGTGCCCAAGGTGTACGCCGCGGGGCGACTCGATGCCGACAGCGAAGGGTTGCTGATCCTCACCAGCAACGGCCGACTGCAACAACGCCTCACCGACCCTCGCTTTGGCCACTGGCGCAGCTACTGGGCACAGGTGGAAGGCACTCCCAACACCGATCAACTGCAACAGCTCTGCGATGGCGTTGTGATTCAGGGGCGCCGCACCTTGCCGGCAAAAGCGCACTGGCTTCAGGGCCAAGACCAACCGCAGTTGCCCGAACGAACGCCTCCGATTCGTTATCGCGCTGCGATTCCCACAAGTTGGTTGCAGCTGTCACTCGCCGAGGGGCGCAACCGGCAGGTGCGCCGGATGACTGCGGCTGTTGGACTGCCGACGTTGCGCCTGGTGCGTTGCTGCATCGATCTGATGGACAACGATCCCCCGCTGGACCTCACGGGCCTTCAACCCGGCAGTTGGCGTGCTGTGACCGCAGCTGAACAGGAACGGCTCAACCGCCTGATCAGCAGCAGCTCGAGCGCTGGCCATCGGCGGGGAGGGCACCGACGAGGGTGACCGCCCGGAATTCAATGCCCTCCACCACACGCCAGGGCTGCTCACTGCGATCGGCGTAGCGAACCTGCTCAAAGCCAAGAGTTTCGAATGCCTCAAGGAAGGCCTGCTCCTGCCAGGCGCCGCTGATGCAGCCACTCCAGAGATCAGGGTCCTGCTGCAAACGCAGGGGCACCACCTGATCGCAAACAATGTCGCTGATGGCAACACGACCACCGGGGGCCAGGACCCTGCGAATGTTGGCCAGGAGCCTGTCGCGTGCCGACGGGTTCACCAGGTTGAGCACACAGTTGCTCAGCACCACATCGATCGAACCGTCAGCGATCAGAGGTTCACCCGTGGCCGTAGGGGCATCCAGGGCTTCGATGGCCCCATCAACAAAACGGACGTTGTCGAAGCCCACAGCTGAAGCAACAACCGGGATCGCTTGACGCGACAAGGCCAGCATGTCTCCGTTGCGGTCCACACCGGTCACGCCGCCGGATGCCCCGACAATCTGGCTGCAGATGAAGGCGTTTTTGCCGCTGCCGCTGCCCAGGTCGAGCACGCGGTCCCCCTGCTTCACCCAGCGGGTGGGGTCACCACAGCCGTAATCCCGCTCAACGACAGCATCAGGAATCACCTTGAGCAGGGCAGGGTCGAAGCCGACCGGGGTGCAAAGGCAGGCTTCCTGCTCTTGGGCAGCAGCCCCGTAGCGGGCTTCCACCGCCTGGGTTTGATCCAGAGACTGAGGCACTAGGGACGAACAACACGATTCCGCCATCAGCCGATCGCCTCCTGCAGCTCACGTACCACATTCCACTGGCCGTACCAGTAGTTGGCCTCGGCCCGTCGGTCGGGGTCGGCCACACCGTCCACCGCATCGGGACCCACTGACTTCCATAGCTCATGGCCGCAGACGCGGTTGAGGCCTTGTTCCGCCTCATCCGACAACAACTGCAGACGCCGCTGCAGATTTTTGAGCTGAGCGACAGCCATCAGGACAGGATCAATTGAGGCGATAGTACAAAAGAACCAGGAGGGGTCAAGGTTCAGAAGGGCAGCTTTTTCTTCGCGTCCTTGTCGAGATCAGCTTCCATCTCGCGCAGGCGTTTCAGGATCGTGTCGTAGTACTCACCGATGTAGCTCTCCATGTCCGTGGTCTCCGAGGCCTCAAGACCGAAGGCGGCATAGCTGTTTTGCATCGGGGCATCCAGGGTCTGGCCGCTGCCGGTGACCTCAGCAAAAGCCAAGCGCTCCGCCACGTTGACGGCGGGTTCAAAGAAGGACGCCACCCCCTGCATCAGGTTCATCAGGAATGGCTGCACCCGAAACACGCGGGCTGTCTTGCCACTGCAGCGTTCACAGAGCTGCACCAGTTCGCCGGTGTTCCAGGCCTTGGGACCAACAACGGGGTAAGTGCCACGCACGGTTTCCTCCCGCTCGAGTGCCGCGACGGCGAAGCGGGCCATGTCCTGGGTGTTCATGTAGGCAATGGCCGTGGGGCTGCCACTGACCCAAACGGTCTGGCTCTCCAGAACAGGAATGGCGAACTGACTGATCACCCCCTGCATGAAGGCGGCACCCTGCAGGATCGTGTAGTCGAAATCCGACGACTCAAGCAGCTTCTCGGTACAAGCCTTGATGTCCATCAAGGGAACCTCGCGGTGCTGATGCGCACCCAGCAGCGAGAGAAAGACAAAACGCTTGACCCCTGCTCGCTCACAGGCACGAAGCAGATTGAGCTTTCCGTCCCAATCTGTTTCGTAAATGCTGCGGGGGTCGTTGGGGCGACTGGTGGATGCATCGATCACGGCATCCATGCCCTCAAGGGCGTAATCGAGGCTGTCGGGCTCCAATAGGTCACCGCGGGTCAGCTCACAACCCCATTCCTGCAGAAAGGCAGCCTTGCGGGGGGTCCGCACCATGCAGCGCACCTGGTGGCCGGCATCAAGGGCACGACGGGCGACCTGTCGTCCCAGGGTGCCGGTGCCACCCACCACAAGCACTTGCATCGGCGCCTTCCTCACGAAGGGTGGAGCTTAATGGCCCCGGTTACAAAGCGACTGCTTCAGTCATCGCCCTGCAGTTTCAGCAGCAGAGCACCACCAGCGAGGCCGACCGGAATCAAGACCCAGAAGATCGCAGCAGTTCCAAAAATCTCAGCAGCCATGGTCTGGGCAAAGCGATCACCCGCCCATTTAAATCCCTTCCCCCCGCAGGCTGGCGCAGATCTGTAACAGCTGCGGTAATTCCGCGTCAGTTCGCACCTGGCCAGGCATGACGCCATTGGCACTGGCGCGATAACCCGCCGCTTGGAGCGCCTGCACCAATGGCCCCAGAGCTGGTGGTCCACCGATGCCCAGCCGTCGGGCCAGCTCATAGGTGGGCCACACCGTGGGGCGATCGCCGGGATCCGCCTGCAAGCGCTGCATCAATCGAATGGTGGCGGGGCTGATCTGCTGACGCCCCAGCTGTTGAGCCTCGGCAATCAGCTGCTGCAACAACTGTGGCTCCTGCAAGGGACCGATCCACAGTGGGCCGCTGATGCTCCAGCGCCCCTGCCCAGCCACGCAATCACAGGCGGGCCAGCCGCTGAGCTTAAGCAGAGGCTGCACCCGCTGGGCACCACAGCGTTCGCAACGGGCCACCAGCCCCAGCTTCTGTTCATCGCCCGCGGGGATCTGGCGCCGCAGGCGCAGGGCGAGGCGAAAGGTGCGGCCTTCACTGAAGCTGAACAGCGGCTGCAGTCCGTGGCCCAGCATCCAAGCCTGCCGCGCCACCAGCCCAATCTGCTGCCGCAGGGCCATTTCCCAGCTGGAAGGATGGACGCGAGCGGCAACCCCTAGGCTGCGGATGGCGCCAGGCCGGTCGTGGCCGGTGGGGGAGCGACCATCCGTGGAGGCCAGAAACAACAGGCCGTCGAAGCGCAGAGCCTGAAGTGCCGGCTGAATCAGAGGCCCAGGAGCACCAAAGGCATCAAGGTCGATGAAATCGAAACGGTGGCGCTCAACAATCGAGCGATACAGAAGCAGGTCTGCAGCCTCAGCCGTGAGCCGGGTTGAACACCCCAGCCCCTGCACATTGGCCTGGATCAGCGGTAGCCGGTCGGGATCCCCATCGTTGATCCAGAGCTCCGTTTTAACGGCCGTGTTGGCCAGCGCCTCCACCCCCCAGCGCAGGGACCTGATCCCGCAACCGGCCATCAGATCAAGCCAGCGCAAGGGCCGCGTGGCATGGCGGCTCTGGTGACGGGCCAGCAACACCGAAAGGTCCCGGGCCGGACGCGACTCAGGCCTGAAAAAGCCTGGGCCAAGGCTGAGCTCAGCCAAACCTTCGCGATAGTGATGATCGGTTGAGGTCAGAAGGGTGCCGCCTGCTGCTGTCCAGACTGCCGACTGGGGTGTCCAGAGCACCTGGCAGTGGAGGGACTGGCCCTGCCACTGGCGGGTCAGCGGCCCTGAAACGGGCCCTGCCCTGCTGCTGTTGCACGGTTTCGGCGCCGCCAGCGGACACTGGCGCCATTGCGCGCCGCGGCTGGCTGACCAGGGCTGGCGGGTCTACAGCCTGGATCTGCTTGGTTTCGGCCAATCCGCCCAGCCGGCGCGGCCGATGGACAACCGGCTCTGGGCCCTGCAGGTGTGCGCATTCCTCGACCAGGTGGTGCAAGGGCCAGCGGTGGTGATCGGCAATTCCCTGGGGGGCCTGACCGCACTCACCGCGGCGGTGCTGGCGCCGAACAGGGTGCGGGCGGTGGTCGCCGCGCCCCTGCCGGACCCTGCCCTGATTCAACCGCTGCCGAAACGGCGGGCGGCCTGGCGGCGGCGTTGGCAGCGGCGCCTGCTCGCCCTGGTGCTGCACGTGCTCCCGCTTGAACTTGTGGTGCCTTTGATCGCACGAACGGGCTTGCTCAAAGCCGGGCTTCAGGGGGCCTACTGGCAGTCGATCCAATCCGACCCGGAGCTGCTGCAGCTGATCGCCCGTCCTGCCCGGCGCCCTACAGCAGCCCGGGCCCTGCGGGGCATGAGCCTGGGCATGGCCAACCGTCCCCGAGGCGCCACCGCCCCCGCCCTGCTCAAACAACTGCAGGTGCCGATGTTGCTGATCTGGGGCCGTCAGGATCGGTTTGTGCCCCTGGCCATCGGGGAATCCGTGGCCGCCAGCCACTCAGAACTCGAGCTGAAGGTGCTGGATCGCTGCGGCCACTGCCCCCATGACGAAGCACCTGATCGCTTCATGGCTGTGTTGTTGCCCTGGCTGGACCGTAACTTGGGAGGACCAGACCGGCAGGGGACTACCAGCGGTGATGAAACACACCCTTTCGGTGGTGGTTGAAGACGAATCCGGCGCACTCAGCCGGATCGCAGGACTCTTCGCCCGACGCGGCTTCAACATTGACAGCCTGGCTGTCGGCCCAGCAGAGGCCGAAGGGCAATCGCGCCTGACCATGGTGGTGGAGGGCGATGACCAGACGCTCCAGCAGATGACCAAACAGCTGGACAAGCTGGTGAATGTGCTTCAGGTCCTCGACCTGACCCAGCGCCCGGCAGTCGAACGGGAGCTGATGCTGCTCAAAGTTTCGGCACCGGCAGCATCCCGGGGCGCCGTGATCGAACTCGTTCAGGTGTTCAGGGCCAAGGTTGTGGACGTGGCGGATGAAGCCCTAACCCTGGAAGTGGTGGGGGATCCCGGAAAGCTGGTAGCCCTTGAACGGTTAATGGCCCCCTTCGGCATTCTCGAAATCGCCCGCACCGGCAAGGTGGCCCTTGAGCGGGCCTCAGGCGTGAACACCGAAATGCTCAAGGTGTCCCCCAGCCAAAGCCGGGTACCGGCCTGAGTTACTGCGTTATCGCAGCCTTGGCGATGCGATCTCCTTGCTGGATCGCATCCACCACCTCCATGCCGTCCACCACACGGCCGAAGACGGCGTAACGGCCGTCGAGTTCTGGCAAGGGACGCAAGGCCACATAGAACTGGGCGCTGGCGGAATCAGGAGCCTGGGAGCGGGCCATGGCCACCGCTCCACGCTCGTGGGTCAACTCCAGGCCATCAAGTTCCGCCGGATTGGTGCTGACCCTGCCGTAGCGGGGCTGCTGCTCGGATCTGAACTTGATCTCAAGCGGAATCATCCGCGCCTGACCATTGTCGGGATCCACAAAACTGCCCGTACCGAGCTGCCCCAGAGGAACCGATCGATCACTGGATTGCGGGTCGCCCCCTTGCACCACAAAGGGAACGGGCTCGCGAACAACGCGGTGGAACATGGTTCCGTCGTAGGTGCCGCGCCGCACCAGATCAAGGAAATTGCCGGAGGTGAGAGGAGCGGCATCGCCGTTCACTTCAATCGTGAACTCGCCCTGGCTCGTCTGCATGGTGACGGTGGCCAGGCCCTGCAGGCAGGCCGCCTCAGCATCAGCACAACCAGTCACCACCGAAGCGCGCGGGGAAGTGCTGCAACTCACCAACAACGGGATGATCAGCAGCAGCGCCCAGGAACGAAGACGACGCATCGGATCAAAGGCCCTCAAGGTTGACGCCCAGGAAGCGGGCCAGTTCAGCACCGTCCTTCTCCAACTGCGCCAGAGGAAGCGGTTCGCCGACGCGGGTGAGCGGCATGTCACGGCGTCCCTGGATTCTCAGTGCGACGCGGCGGCGCGCATTAAAGCCATCGCGCACCTCCACCTTCACCGCCTTGACGTCTTTGAGCGGAATTTCCACCAGAACGGGTTTGCGGAAACCACGACGGCTGATGGTCACCACGCCGGCATCTTTATCGAAGCGATTGCTGCCGCCACCAACATTCACAGCGATCACATACCAGAGGTACGTGGCCAGCAACGCCGCAGCAAGGCTGTAGAAGCCCATCACCAGGCCCTGCGGCACGAACACCAGAGCAGCGGGGTGGCCAAGGGGGAGCAGGTCGCGACCGAGGTAGCTCGAGAGAGAAGCCAGGAGGAAGCCCACGCCCCCAATCGTGACGGCCGAAGCCACCAGAAAATTCGAGAGACGACGGGAGCCGAGCACGGGTTGCTCGAGCACTGCTGCGGACATGACCCAGCCAGAACGGAGTGCCATTGTGACCGCAGAAAGGCCCCGACGACGAAATAGGAAAAATTCCCTAAGAAACAGAGCGATACAGGGAGTTTCAGCTCACGCAAATCAGCCCCGCAGGTCGCTTGAAGATTGTTAAGGTCGCGGCGTATCCCACAGCCTGCGGCTTTCCGCACCGTTCACCTCTCATGACGATCGCTGTAGGACGCGCGCCACAGCGGGGATGGTTTGACGTCCTCGATGACTGGCTCAAGCGCGACCGCTTCGTTTTTGTCGGCTGGTCCGGCATTCTTCTCCTCCCAACGGCCTACTTGGCCATCGGTGGCTGGCTGACAGGCACCACCTTTGTTACCTCCTGGTACACCCACGGCATTGCCTCTTCGTACCTGGAAGGTTGCAACTTCCTGACCGCTGCTGTGTCAACCCCCGCTGATGCGATGGGTCACAGCCTGCTGCTGCTCTGGGGCCCTGAAGCTCAGGGCGACTTCGTTCGCTGGTGTCAACTCGGTGGCCTCTGGGCCTTCGTGGCCCTGCACGGCGCCTTCGCACTGATCGGCTTCATGCTCCGTCAGTTCGAGATCGCCCGTCTGGTCGGCATCCGCCCTTACAACGCCATCGCCTTCTCCGGACCGATCGCGGTGTTCGTCAGTGTCTTCCTGATGTATCCCCTCGGCCAGAGCAGCTGGTTCTTCGCGCCCTCCTTCGGTGTGGCTGCGATCTTCCGCTTCCTTCTCTTCCTTCAGGGCTTCCACAACTGGACCCTGAACCCCTTCCACATGATGGGCGTCGCCGGCATCCTCGGCGGTGCACTGCTTTGCGCCATTCACGGCGCCACCGTGGAAAACACCCTGTTTGAGGACGGTGAGCAGGCCAACACCTTCAAGGCGTTCGAGCCCACCCAGGAAGAAGAGACCTATTCGATGGTCACCGCCAACCGCTTCTGGAGTCAGATCTTCGGTATCGCCTTCTCCAACAAGCGCTGGCTGCACTTCTTCATGCTGTTCGTGCCTGTAATGGGCCTGTGGACCAGCTCCATCGGCATCATCGGCTTGGCCCTCAACCTGCGCGCCTATGACTTCGTGTCACAGGAAATCCGCGCTGCAGAAGATCCCGAATTCGAGACCTTCTACACCAAGAACATCCTTCTAAATGAAGGTCTGCGTGCCTGGATGGCACCGGCTGACCAGCCGCACGAAAACTTCGTCTTCCCTGAAGAGGTTCTGCCCCGTGGTAACGCTCTCTAATCCCGGTCTTGGCGCCACTGGCGGCAAAGACCTTCCCTCCACCGGGTATGCCTGGTGGTCTGGCAACGCCCGCCTGATCAACCTGTCTGGTCGTCTGCTTGGTGCCCACGTGGCCCACGCTGGTCTGATGGTGTTCTGGGCCGGCGCAATGATGCTGTTCGAGGTGAGCCACTTCACCTTCGACAAGCCCATGTATGAGCAGGGCTTCATCTGCATGCCTCACGTCGCCACCCTTGGCTACGGCGTAGGCCCTGGCGGTGAGGTCACTGATCTCTTCCCCTTCTTCGTGGTCGGTGTTCTGCACCTGATCAGCTCCGCCGTGCTCGGCCTCGGCGGCCTCTATCACGCTCTGCGTGGTCCGGAGATCTTGGAGAACTATTCCTCCTTCTTCTCCCAGGACTGGCGTGACAAGAACCAGATGACCAACATCATTGGTTATCACTTGATTCTTCTGGGCGTCGGCTGTCTGCTGCTGGTCTTCAAGGCCATGTTCTTCGGCGGCGTCTACGACACCTGGGCCCCCGGCGGCGGTGACGTCCGCATGATCACCAACCCGACCCTCGATCCGGGCGTGATCTTCGGCTATCTGTTCCGCGCTCCCTTCGGCGGCGAGGGCTGGATCATCGGTGTGAACTCCATGGAGGACATCATCGGTGGCCACATCTGGCTGGGTCTGACCCTGATCTTCGGTGGCATCTGGCACGCCATCACCAAGCCTTTCGGCTGGGTGCGTCGCGCATTTATCTGGAACGGTGAGGCCTACCTGAGCTACAGCCTTGGCGCTCTGAGCTTCATGAGCTTCATCGCTTCGGCCTACATCTGGTTCAACAACACCGCCTATCCCTCCGAGTTCTGGGGCCCCACTAACGCTGAGGCATCCCAGGCCCAGAGTTTCACCTTCCTGGTGCGTGACCAGCGCCTCGGCGCGAACATCGGTTCCGCCATGGGCCCCACCGGCCTTGGTAAGTACCTGATGCGCTCACCCACCGGTGAAATCATCTTCGGAGGTGAAACCATGCGCTTCTGGGACTTCCGCGGTCCCTGGCTCGAGCCCCTGCGTGGCCCCAACGGTCTCAGCCTCGACAAGCTGCAGAACGACATTCAGCCATGGCAAGTGCGCCGTGCGGCTGAGTACATGACCCACGCTCCCAACGCCTCGATCAACTCCGTGGGCGGCATCATCACCGAGCCCAACTCGGTGAACTACGTGAACCTCCGCCAGTGGCTGGGTGCAACTCAGTTCGTGCTCGCCTTCTTCTTCCTGGTTGGTCACCTCTGGCACGCCGGCCGCGCTCGCGCTGCTGCTGCTGGATTCGAGAAAGGCATCGACCGCAAAGCTGAGCCTGTGCTCGGCATGCCCGACCTCGATTGATCCACCGGTTCAACCCAAACGATCGTCATCAACCCTCGTCACACGGCGAGGGTTTTTTATTGGGAAGGGAGAGGCGATTTCTTAGCCTGTCCGAATCGATGGATCGTCCGTGAACACAGGCCTGAACACCCGGGTGATCCACCACGGCGACAGCTTTGCGGGAGACACCGGCACGGTGATGCCGCCGATCTTCCCCACCAGCACCTTTGCCCATGGCAATACCGGCGGGTTCGACTACACCCGGTCCGGCAATCCCAACTTCCGCATCCTTGATGGGGTGCTCGCCTCGGTTGAAGGCTGCGCCCACGCAACTGTCTTCGCCTCCGGCGTCAGCGCCATCACCGCTGTGGTCTCCCAGCTGAAGCAGGGCGATCTGGTGCTCTGCGAAGAGAACCTCTACGGCTGCACCGTGCGGCTGTTCGAGCAGGTGTTCGCCAAGTTCGGCTTGAAAACCGCTTGGGTGGACTTCACCCAGCCGGCCGCACTGGAGCAGATCCAATCCCAGAAGCCGGCGATGGTGTGGCTGGAGAGCCCCACCAACCCTCTGCTCAAGGTGATCGACCTGGAGGCGGTCTGCGCTATTACCCAACCCCTTGGCATCCCCGTGGTGGTGGACAACACCTTCGCCACCGCCCTGGTGCAGCGCCCTCTGGAACTGGGTGCCACCCTCTCGCTCACCAGCACGACTAAATACATCAACGGCCACTCCGATGCCCTCGGTGGAGCCGTGTGCACCAACGATCCCGAGTGGCAGCAGAAGATGGTGTTCTCCCAGAAGGCCCTAGGCCTGCAGCCCTCCCCCTTTGATTGCTGGCTGATCACGCGGGGCATCAAGACCCTGCCGCTGCGGCTCAAGCAGCAGATGGCCAATGCCGCGGCCCTGGCCGATCAACTGGCGGGGCACGCCAAGGTGAACTGGGCGCGTTACCCCCACCGCAGTGATCATCCGCAGCATCAGGTGGCAGCCCGTCAGATGCGCGCCGGTGGCGCCATCGTGACGGTGAGCTTCAACGCCAGCCAGGAGCAGACCTATGCCCTCTGCAAACAGCTGCGCTGGTTCACCATGGCCGAAAGCCTGGGCGGCATCGAAAGCCTGATCTGCCACCCCGCCACCATGACCCACGCCTCGGTGTCGGCTGAGGTGAAGGCCAAACTGGGCATCGACGATGGCCTGGTGCGCTTCTCCGTGGGCTGCGAAGACCTCGCCGATCTGCAGGCCGATCTGGACCAGGCCCTGGAGCTGCTGGCGTGAGTCCCCGCAATCTGCTCAACGATCCGGCCTGGCAGGGCTCTGATCTCGGCCATCCCCTGCCCGACTCCCCACATGCGGTGTCTGTGGCGCTGCCGCGCTGGCGCGATGTGATCGCCTACGAGGAGAAGGATCCGGCCTGCCGCGATGCCCTGCAGACGATCTATCCCCGCTTCGGCCTGCATCCGCTGATCCGACAACTGGTTCAGCCTTCGGAGCTTGCAGGGAGCACGGTTTGGCCCTACCCCACCGAAGCGGCAGCCCTGGCAGCCCTGGCCCACTGCGAACGCAAGGCACCGGAGAGCCGCTCGGAGCTGATCGCCATTGCTGGGGTGATCTGCCTACGCAGTGATGCAGCGGCGAGCCCCCATGCCAAAGCGTTCTGGCAGCACACCGGCCTGGGGCTCTCCTCCCGCCAGGCCGCCATCGCCCTGGGGAAGGAGACGGCTCCCAGCCGCACATCCGGCGACGCGGCCCGCGAGGTGATTCGAAAGCGCTTGGCTGGCATCCATGGCGTCGACGCAAAGCAGATCAGCTTGCATCCAGCGGGAATGGCCGGGCTGCATGCGGCACTCAGTGCCATCCAGACGCTGCGGCCGGGGAAGCCCACGCTGCAACTGGGCTTCCCCTATGTGGATGTGCTGAAGCAGCCGCAGGTGGTGTTTCACGGTGGCGAGCTGTTGCAACCGCAGAGCCTCACCGAGGTGGAAGCGGCCCTTGATCAGCTCCAGCCGGCGGCCATGATTGTAGAGCTGCCCAGCAATCCGCTGCTGCGCTGCATGGATCTGCCCGGCGTGTCGGCCCTGGCCCGCAGCCGCGGCATTCCGGTGATTGCCGATGACACGATCGGCACCGGCATCAACCTCAATGCCCTGCCCTTCGCCGATCTGATCTTCACCTCACTCACCAAAAGCTTCGCTGGCCGCGGTGATGTGATGGCGGGCAGTGTGCTGGTGAGCCCGCGGTCGCCCTGGGCAGCCTCCCTGCTGGCGGCGGTTCCAGCCATCGCCCCGCTCAGCGATGCCGATGCCATCGCCCTGGAGATCGCCAGCCGGGATGTGCTCCAGCGGGTGCCGCAACTCGATGCGAACGCCCTGCTTCTGGCGGAACGGCTCGAAGAGCATCCGGCTGTGAAGCGGGTGCTGCATCCGAAGAGCTGCCCCAACTTCCGCGCCTTGATGCGGAGCGGAGCTGGCCACGGCTGCCTGCTCTCGTTTGAACTGAAGGGAGGCCAAGAGCATTCCAAGCGGGTTTACGACGCGCTTCGGATCAGCAAAGGCCCCAGCCTTGGCACCGATTTCAGCCTGGTGTGCCCCTACACCCAGCTGGCCCACTACGACGAACTGAGCTGGGCGGAGCAATGCGGTGTGCCAGCTGATCTGCTCCGGGTGTCAGTCGGCCGGGAAGACCCCGAGGCGCTGTGGATGCGGTTTGAGCAGGCGTTTACTGACCAAGAGTCCGGTGAGACTCTGAAAAAGCCCTTAACAACCGGGTAAGGAGAGGCTTTCGATCATTAGTTTGTTTTCTTCGGGCCCCTCTACAGCAGCTCCATGTCCCGCATTTACGACGACAACAGCCAGGCCATCGGCAACACCCCGCTGGTCAAGCTGAATAACGTCACCAAAAACTGCAAGGCCACTGTGCTGGCCAAGGTTGAGGGGCGCAACCCCGCTTACAGCGTCAAGTGCCGGATCGGCGCAAACATGATCTGGGACGCAGAAAAGAGCGGAAAGCTCACCAAGGGCAAGGTGATTGTTGAGCCCACCTCTGGCAACACCGGCATCGCTCTGGCCTTCACCGCCGCGGCCCGCGGTTACAAGCTGATCCTGACTATGCCCGAGTCGATGTCGATCGAGCGGCGTCGGGTTATGGCCGTGCTCGGGGCTGAACTGATCCTCACCGAGGCCGCCAAAGGCATGCCCGGTGCGATCGCTAAAGCCAAGGAAATCGCTGAAAGCGATCCGGCCAAGTACTTCATGCCTGGCCAGTTCGACAATCCCGCCAACCCCGAAATCCACTTCAAGACCACCGGTCCTGAAATCTGGAACGACTGCGATGGCGCCATTGACGTGCTCGTGGCCGGCGTCGGCACCGGTGGCACCATCACAGGCGTCTCCCGTTACATCAAAAATGAAGCGGGCAAGGCGATCGAATCCGTGGCCGTTGAACCCACCAACAGCCCGGTGATCACCCAGACCATGAACGGTGAGGCCGTCAAGCCCGGTCCCCACAAAATTCAGGGCATCGGTGCCGGCTTCATCCCCAAAAACCTCGACCTCTCCGTGGTCGACAAGGTGGAGCAGGTGACCAACGAGGAGTCCGTTGCCATGGCCCTGCGCCTGGCCCAGGAGGAAGGCCTGTTGGTGGGCATTTCCTGCGGTGCCGCCGCTGCAGCCGCCATTCGTCTGGCCGAGAAAGATGAGTACGCCGGCAAAACCATCGTGGTGGTGCTGCCTGACCTGGCCGAGCGTTATCTCTCCTCGGTGATGTTCGCTGAAGTGCCGACCGGCATCATCGAGCAACCGGTGGCTGTCTGAGCTGTCTCAACCAGAAGCCTTGGCCCCGTCGTTGACGGGGCTTTTTTTATGGCCTCACCGATAACCGTTCAAGCTTCAGCGTGCCAGTGGGCGGGCCTGGGGCTGCACCGCCGCTGCATCAATCCACATGGCATCGCCATAGGAGAAGAAGCGATAGCTCCTTTCAATCGCTTCGACGTACAGCTTCAACAGGGTTTCCCGGCCGATCAGGGCACTCACCAACAGCAGCAGAGAGCTTTTGGGCAGATGGAAGTTGGTGAGCAGGGCTTGAATCACCTTGAACTGATAGCCCGGCTGAATCACCAGATCCACGGGCCCCGTGTAGGGCTTGAGAACACCGCCATGGGCTTGAGCGGCCCCCTCCAGAGCACGAACACTCGTGGTGCCCACCGCAATCACCCGGCCTCGACAAGCCTGCACCGCCTCCACCACAGCAGGGCTGACATCAACCCATTCACTGTGCAACTCCAAGGCGGTGAGGTCTTCCGTTTCAACGGGGCGAAAGGTGCCGAGGCCCACATGCAGGGTGATCCGGGCCAGATCCACCCCTTTCTTCTGCAAACCCGCCAGCAGTTCATCACTGAAGTGCAACCCCG
Source organism: Synechococcus sp. (assembly GCA_047285305.1). Taxonomy (GTDB): domain Bacteria; phylum Cyanobacteriota; class Cyanobacteriia; order PCC-6307; family Cyanobiaceae; genus Parasynechococcus. The sequence goes on along the minus strand of JBJBDL010000003.1, from coordinate 984,651 downwards.
CGGTCGGGGCCGCCACCGCACCGGGGCGATCGGCGTAACGGGTCTGATAACGCTGGCTGTCGCTGGGGTCGTGCCGTTCGATGTAGGGCGGTAGAGGCACCTCACCCACGTCATTAAGCAAAACCTCAATGGTTTCGGCATCCCTGCAATCACTGGGGAACTGCACCACCCGTCCACCGCTGGCGGAGTCTTCCGCGAGCACCGTCAGGCTGATCGAAGTGCCATCAATCGTGAGGCTGTCGCCTGGCCGCATGCGCTTGGCAGGACGAGCTAAACACAGCCAGCGGCCCTCTCCCCGCGGCTCCAGCACGAGCAATTCGGACAGTCCGCCACCGGAACGCCGCACCGCCAGGCGGGCCTTCAGCACCCGGGTGTCGTTCACCACCAGCAGATCACCAGGCTGCAGCTGCTCGAGCAGATCCCACACCTGGCCGTGAGCGGCATCCATTAATGGCTCCCCGTGGGGGGGAACCATCAACAACCGAGCGCTGTGGCGGGGCTCGACCGGTGCCTGAGCGATGCGCTCAGGCGGCAGCGGGTAGTCGTAGCTGCTGAGTTGCAGGTCCCTGGGGTCACGCACGCGGGCGACCGATCAGAGCGCCAGGCTTTCTGGACGGTTCTCGATCAGAGCGGCGAGATCCTTGAGGAATGCGGCGCCGTCAGCGCCGTAAATCACCCGGTGATCCGCCGTCAGGTTCACCTGCATCTGACGCTTGACGGCGATGGACCCGTCCTTGTTCGCCACCACCGTGGGGCGTGATGCGGCGACTGCGAGAATGGCTCCGGTGCCTGGGGGAAGGATCGCGTCGAAGCGATCAACACCGAACATGCCGAGGTTGGAGAGGGTGAAGGTGCCCGTGGAATATTCCTCCGGCTGCAGCTGCTTGCTGCGGGAGCGCTTGACCAGATCACCCCACTGACGCGACATCTCATAGAGATCGGTGCGATCGGCATTGCGCAGCACCGGCGTGATCAAGCCACCGTCTTCCATCGCCACGGCGACAGCCACGTTCACATCGGCTGGATAGGCCATGCCGGCGGCGGTGGTCGCAGCATTAACCTGGGGGTGACGCGCCAGGGTGACGGCCACAGCCTTGGCCAGCAGCGCCGTCATCGTGACGCCCTTGGGCTTCACCTGTTTGTAGAAGGCATCCAGCTTGTCGGTGGTGATGGTGTAACCAACGCGGAAGCAGGGAACCGCCAGGCTCGCCTCCATGTTTTTGTTCACCGCACCCTGGAGGGTGTTGAAGGCCACGGTCTCACCGGGCCTACCAAAGCTGTTGCCCGCAGGCGCTGCTGGGGCCGCTGCTGCTGCAGCGCCAGCCGAGGAAGCAGCGGGAGCCGTTCCTTCCGCCACCCGGGGCACGGAGATGGGCTGACCGGAGGCTTGCTCCACGTCTTCTGCCTGAATCCGGCCATGGGGACCGCTGCCGCGCACGGTCGCCAGGTCCACACCTATCTGGGAGGCCAGCTTTTTGGCCCGGGGGCTGGCCACGATGCGACCGTCGTTCACCACCGGTGCCGACGGCGCAGGAGCAGCAACAGGAGCCGGAGCCGGCGCAGGGGTTGGAGCTGGGGCCTGAACTGCAGCTGCCGTGGGGGCTGGAACCGGTGCAGGAGCGGGCGCCGTAGCAGGAGCGCTGGGGGCCTTGGCCTGCGCGTCGGCGATCTCAGCTTCGGTTTCGACGATCAGACCGATGGTTTCGCCCACCGGTGCCGTGCTGCCAGCAGGCATTAAGACCGCTGCGAGGTAGCCGTCCTGGAAGGACTCAACGTCCATGTCCGCTTTGTCGGACTCAACTACAAGAACAGACTCGCCCCGAGCCACCTTGTCTCCGGGCTGTTTCAGCCACTCCACGATCTTCCCCTCCGTCATGGTGGAGCTGAGGGCAGGCATGAAGATGTCTGTGGTCGCCAAAACCGTCTCCGGGAGGGCAGATCAGGGGAGTTTACGAGTCAGCAGAGGCAAGCCGATCAGGCTTCCTCAATCGACTGCACAACGCCATCCTTCACAACGATGGCCACCTGCATCTTCTGCACCAGGTTGTCGCCGACCTTCAGCTCACAGCTGCTCTCCAGCTGACCCTGCTCAACGATCTGGTCCATCTCCAGCTCACGCACCTGGGCCTGCTGCTGAAGCAGGTTGCGCTTCTGCTCCTCCAACTCGGCGCGCTTGGCCGCCACCTGCTGTTGAATCTGCGCCACCTGATCCTGCACGCGGGGATCCAGGGGGTTGGCGCTCTGACGACGCACCTGGTCCACCACGTCCTGACCTTCCTGTTCCAGCTGAGCCAGCTGTTGGTCAGCGGTGGCAATGCCATTGCTGAGCTCGCGCTCTGCTTCTTCTTTCCAGGTGGGCGTCACGACGGCGCGGACGATGATCGGACGCTTGATCGTCAGGGAGGTGCCGTCGGACATGGGTTCTTGGGAGACGGCCAAAGCGTGTCAGCCCTTTCACGTGGGGTCAATCACCGGACAACCGACCACCCCCCAAGCCTCGTCAGCCGCGTTCAACGGCCGTAAAGGCCATCAATCAAATGCTGATCGCGGCTGGTGATGCGATCACGGCGCTGCTTCAAGGTCTGGGTCAAGAGTCCGTTCTCAATGCTGAAGGGATCCACAAGCACCACCCCGGCCAGCCGTTCATCACCACGGGAACCCGACCGCTGATTGAGCAAGCGGTTGCATTCGCGCATCAACAAACGGAGCAGGGCCGGATCACCGGGTTGGCCGCCCAGATCCTGCGCCAAGGTCACGCCGGCTTCAGCCGCCCAGGCCACGATCGCCTCAGCACGGGGAACGATCAGGCCACCGAGCTGGCGTTCGTCCTGACCCACCAGCATCACCTGCTCGATCAGGGGGCTGGCCACCAGGGCCTCTTCCAGGGGGCCGGGCTCAATATTCTCGCCGCTGCTCAACACAATCGTGTCTTTGGCCCGGCCGGTGAGGGCCACCGAACCATCCGGCAGGATCATGCCGAGATCGCCGGTGTCAAACCATCCCGCGGCATCGAGAACCTTTGCGCTGGCCTCGGGTTTGCCGAGGTAGCCCGCCATCACCTGGGGGCCACGCACCATCACCCGCCCCCGTTGCCGGAAGCCCAGGGGCTGACCGTTGTCGGGATCGACGATCCGGAATTCGGTCTGGGGCATCGGCAGCCCCGAGCTGCCGCGGATGTTGCGCCAGGGCCTGCGGCAACTCACCACAGGGCTGGTTTCGGTGAGGCCATAGCCCACTAGCAGCTCAATCCCCACGGCTTCAAAAAAGGCATCGATGTGGGGCGCGATGGCACCGCCACCACTGATCGGATAGAGAAGCTGACCGCCACTCAGCTGGCAACGCAGCTTCGGCCAGATCAAGATCGACGCCAGGGCATGCAGGGGCCAGCGCAGGGCAGCGGAGCCGCAGGCACGCAGCCGGCCGGAGGCTGACACAGGTTCCAGCAGGAGGTTGCGCGCCGTTCGCACGGCTTTGCTCTGGGCAGCGCTGTTGGCCAATGCCGCCCGCAAAAGGCGCTGCCGGGAGGGGGGGAAAGTCTTGAGCACATCCTCAAATCCAGCCTGAACCGCCTCCCACAGCCTCGGCACGGTGGCCATCGCGATCGGCCGGACCCGCGGCAGATCCTTCTTCAATTGCTTGATGGTTGTGTAGGTCTGCGTGCAGCCGCAGGAGAGGAAGAAGTAACTGGCACTGCGCTCGTAGGCATGCCAAATGGGCAACACACTCAGCACCGGAGCACCTGGCTCGGGATAGGCCACACAGGCCAGTGAGCTCATCTGATGCAGCAGGTTGGCGTGGGTCAACGGGACCCCTTTGGGTTGGCCGGTCGTGCCCGAGGTGTACAGAACAGTGGCCACGGCGTCTCGCCCCCCCGCCGGCCAAACGGGATCAAGGCCGGCCCCTGACGCCAGAAACGCCTCCCAGCCCATGGCGCCCTCGGCAGGCTCCCCTTCCAGCTGAAGCACAAAACGCAGCTGAGCCCGTTGGTCTGGGGGAAGGGCCAGACGACGCCACACATCAGCGTTCTGCACTACCAGAGCCATCGCCTGGCAATCCGAAAGGATGTAGCGCAGCTCCTCGACTGGGGCCGAGGCACCGCGCACGGCATCAGCGGCACCGGCACGCATCAGGCCCTGATCCGCCACCAGCCAGCGGGGGCTGTTCTCAGCAAACAGAGCCACCACATCGCCATCGTTCACGCCAAGGCGCCGAAAGGCGGCGGCAGCGGTAGCGATGCGCTCCGCCAGTTCGCCGAAATTGAAGCGTTCGGGATGCGCCGCATGGGGCGCATCGACGGCAGCAATCAGCCCATGGCGGTCGGCGAGCCAAGGCCACACCGCATCGACCCTCGACAACCTCTGAACATGGGCATGACGCTGCAAAGCGTCCGTTTCACGGGGTGTCGGGCTCCAGCTGGCCGTCATCCGAGGCAGGGGTTCAAACAGCTCAGGTCTATCTCGCTTCCTCCTCCCAGACCAGACCGAAACGATGGGCCAGGGCTTGCCGAAGCAACGGCTGCACCTCATCCGACGTCAACCCTGGCAACCAATCCGCAAGCCGCCCGACCTCACGACCGGTGAGCCCACAGGGGGTGACCCGCTCAAACCCCTGCATCGAGCAATCAACGTTCAGGGCCAGGCCGTGCTGGGTGATCCAGCGGCGACAACCCACACCGATGGCGGCGACCTTGCGGTTGTTCAACCAGAGGCCGGTCAACCCCGGCAGACGCTGACCCTCGAGGCCCAACTCCGCCAGAACATCCAGAACGACTTGTTCCAGCTGCCGCAGATACCAATGCAAATCGGGAGTGCGCCGCTGAAGGTCCAACACCGGGTAGGCCACCAGTTGGCCGGGCAGGTGATGGGTCACCTCCCCGCCCCGATTGATCCGATACAGGGGTGCCGGTGGCTCTGCAGGATCGAAATGCAGGTGCTCCTCGCTGGCACCACGGCCGAGGGTGTAGCAGGTCTGGTGCTGCAAGATCCAGACCGCCTCCGGAGCCGATGGATCAGCCAGCAGGCTGCTCTGCCAGCGCTGTTGCGCCGACCAGGCGGCATCGAATCGAACCGGATCACCAGGCTCGAAAAGAAATGCACGCTGGGGGTGGGCCGAATCGTGCGCCGGTTCTAGCTTGCCGATAACAACCGGCACAGGAGCGAGGCATGAAGTTGCTGATCCATGGTCGCAACCTCGAGATCACGCCGTCGTTGCGGGATTACACCCAAACCAAGTTGGAGCGGGCCACATCGCACTTCGGCGATGCTGTTCGCGAGGCCGACGTCCATCTCTCGGTGGCCCGCAATCCCCGTGTGCCTCAGCAGACCGCCGAGGTGACGGTCTTTGCCAACGGCACGGTGATCCGCGCCCAGGAACGCAGTGAAAACCTTTACGCCAGCATCGATCTGGCCGCGGGGAAGCTGGCCCGCCAACTGCGCCGCTGGAAGGAACGCCACAGCGATCACCACCACAGTCACGGCCACAGCGCCAGCCACACCCCCAGCACGGATGTGGTCAACGATGCATCCCCCGTTGAATCCTCCCTTCTGCAAGGGCGTGAGGCGGAACTGCCGGATCCGGGAGTGCGACGCAAATATTTCGCCATGCCGCCCATGGGCCTGGAGGAGGCACGCCGCCAACTGGATCTGATCGACCACGACTTTTACCTGTTCCGGGAGAAGGAGAGCGATCAGCTGCAGGTGATCTACCGACGCAACCACGGGGGGTATGGGGTGATTCAGGCTCGTGAGTGACCTCCCGGCCCGCCATGGCTGATCCAGCCCAAGAGCTCCCCGCCCTACCCCCCCGGCTTGATCAGGCGATCCTCGACCCCCTGCTGACCCGGAACCAGCTCCAGGCCCTCTGTGATTCCGGGATGCAGGAGGGCGTGAGGGCCATCTGCACCACACCGCGTCAGCTTCCGCTGCTGCGGGAACGCATCGGGACCACCGACGCAGGCCCCTGCCTGGTGGCGGCCATCGGCTTTCCCTTCGGAGCCATTCCCGCTGAGCTCAAGCTGGCGGAAGCGGAGTGGTGTGCCGCCCATGGCGCCCAAGAGCTCGATGTCGTGCCCGATTTCAGCGCTTTGGCCCATGGCGATTCAGGCGCGTTTGCCGAGGAACTCGCCGCCCTCTGCGAGCTGGGGCTTCCAGTGCGGGCAGTCCTGGACATGGCCCGTCTGGAGAGCGAACAGCTGGAACTGGCCGTGGAGGCCGCCATTGATGCTGGCGCTGCGGGACTTCAGACCAGCAACGGCTTTGGCCCGGCCTGTCATGCCGATCAGATCCTTGCGTTGAAACAGCTGATCCGCAAACGCTGCGCCATCAAGGCAGCCGGGGGCATTCATAGCCTCAGCCATGCGGGGGAGCTTTTGTTGGCGGGGGCCGATCTGCTGGGCACCAGCAGCGCGCCGGCTCTTCTGCAGGCCCAGCGCCGCCCCGCGGCCTGAATGGCAGAACGACGCCTCACCGGACTCGCCCTCAAGGTGGGCCCCCTCGGCGAACATGACCGCCTGCTGAGCCTGCTCAGTGATGTGGAGGGCGTCAGTCGCTTCGCCGTTCCCGGAGCACGCCGACCCAAGAGCAGTCTGGCCGCCGCGGCCCCCCTCACCCTGCTGGAACTGCAGGTGGGAGGACGCAACGGCCTGGCCCGGGTGCGACAACTGCGGGTGCTGCGCAGTTTTTCCGGTCTTGGGCAACAACTGGAAACCCTGGCTGCGGCGCAGGCGCTGTGTGATCTGTGCCTTCAACTGGCGGCCCAGGATCCCGTGGACGGGCTGCTGGACACGATGCAGCTGCACCTGGAACGCCTGGAGGAGCACCGAGCCGACCCGGAGCTGGTACTGGCCGGCACGGTCCAGGCCTGCATCCATCTGCTCACCCTGGGCGGTTATGGACTGCCGTTACAGACCTGCTGCATCACAGGCGATCCCCTTGAGCCACCGCTGGGGCAGTGGGACTGGCGCTGCAGCCTGCTGCCGGAGGACGGCTTTGCGATCGATGAGCAGCCTGGGGCGGCGATTCAGCTGAATCCCTCCGAACTCGCCCTGCTCCAGCGACTGACCCGGGCCGAACTGCCCCGTCGCAGGGACGGTGAGCTGATGGGCCCCCCAGCCGTGTGGCGCCGGCTGCTGCGAGTGGTTGAGATCTGGAGCCGGACGCATCTGAACCGACCCAGCAAAGCCCTGGCCATGCTGCGAGAGACGCTCCTGGGAGGCGCGTGAGCCATCATGGCCGCGATGCAATTGCCCCTTGAGCGGACCGAGCCTCACCACCCCTGAACCCGCTCTGCCCACCGGCAGCAACCCTGAGGGAAAGCGCGGCTTGGAAGCCGTGCTGCGCCTCAAGGACTTCCGCAAACTCTGGCTGGGCCAGATCTTTTCCCAGCTGGCGGACAAGTTCTATATCGTGCTGATGGTCTTCCTGATCGATCAGCACCTGCTGCTGAAGGGGCAGGGAAGTGGCCTGCTGGCGGAGATGGCCTCGGATTACGGCCTGGACATCAGCACACGCACACAGGTGATCACCCTTCTAGCCACAGGCATCTTTGTGGCCAACACCATCCCGGCCATGCTGCTGGGAACGGTTGCTGGGGTCTGGGCTGACCGCTGGCCCAAGCGTCGGGTGATGGTGGCCAGCAATGCCATACGAGCCCTGTTGGTGGTGTTCGCACCGCTCTGTCTGCTGCCGGGGCCCGTCTGGCTTGGTCTGCCCTGGGGCTACTGGGGGCTGGTGGGCATGACCTTCCTGGAGTCGATCCTGACCCAGTTTTTCGCCCCCTCGGAACAGGCCACGATTCCTGTGGTGGTTCCGGGAGATCACCTGTTGGCAGCCAACTCCCTCTACCAAGCCACCAGCATGGGGGCGACGATCCTGGGCTTCGCGCTGGGGGAACCGATTCTTCGCGCCCTGCACAGCAGCCTGGCGATCATCGGCATTGATGGCGGGGAGTTTCTGCTGCTTCCGCTCTGTTACGGCCTTGCGGCCCTCAGCCTGTCACGCCTGAAGCTGCAGGAAGCCCCCAAGCCTCCCTCCAATACATCTGTGTGGACGGAGATCGGCGAAGGATTGCAGGTGCTGCGCCGGGTGCCGTCGGTGCGTGGCGCCATGATTCATCTGGTGCTGCTCTACAGCTTGTTGGCAGCGCTTTATGTGTTGGCGCTACAGCTGGCTGCCCTGATCGAGAACCTGGGCCCCTCAGGCTTTGGTGCCCTGCTGGCCATGAGTGGGCTGGGCATGGCGATCGGAGCCGTGGTGATCGCCCAGCTGGGCCACCGGTTCAGCCGCCGCCGGCTCACGGCAGCAGGGCTGGGAACCATCACCTGGACCCTGGTGCTGCTCAGCCAGCTGCGGGGATCCCTGGCCTTCACCCTGAGCCTCTGCGGAATCCTGGGCATCGGCGCAGCTCTGGTGGCGATCCCAGCGCAGACCACGATTCAGGAAGAAACCCCCGAAACCGAGCGCGGCAGGGTGTTCGGACTGCAGAACAACCTGATCAACATTGCCCTGAGTCTGCCGCTGGTGCTGGCGGGCACCTTGGTCAGCAGCATGGGGCTTCAACCGGTGCTGTGGCTGCTCGCGGGTTTGGCCCTGGTGGCGGCGTTGATCGAACGGCCGTGGCAACGCTGCTAACTTGCCTCTTCGCCTGATGAGGCCCAACCCGCTTGGCGCAGATTGCGTGGCTCGGCAAGAAGTCTCCCTTCTGCGGGAATGTGTCCTACGGGATCAGCACCACGGAGGCCCTGCGCAAACGCGGGCATCAGGTGCACTTCATCCATTTCGATAACCCGCGCAGCCCGGAGCGCGACAACACATCGCTGCTGGCCAACGACCCTGACGTCAGCCTCCCCTACCTGGTCAAATCGCAGGTCTACACGATCCCTTCGCCCGGAGCCCAGCGGGAGCTGAGGGAATCCCTGGAGCGGCTGCAGCCCGATCTCGTGCACGCCAGCCTCACCCTTTCGCCCCTGGATTTCCGCCTGCCAGAGCTCTGTCAGCAGCTGGGCGTGCCCCTGGTGGCCACCTTTCATCCACCCTTCGATGCAGGCCTGCGCAACCTGACGGCGGGCACCCAACAGCTCACGTACCAGCTGTATGCACCGGCCCTGGCCCGCTATGACCGGGTGATCGTGTTTTCACAGCTTCAGGCGGACTTTCTCGAGCGCCTGGGCGTTCCAGCCGATCGACTAACGGTGATTCCCAATGGTGTGGACACCGACCGCTGGTGCCCCACCAGCCCCGGCACCCTTTCGCTGATGCATCAGCAGGTGCGGCAACGGCTGGGACGAGAACGAATTTTCCTCTACATGGGGCGCCTTGCAACGGAGAAGAACGTTGAAGCCCTGCTGCGGGCCTGGCGGCTGGTTTCACCGGAGGGCTGCCGGTTGGTGATCGTCGGCGACGGGCCGCTGCGCAACAGCCTGATGAACCAGTTCAACGACGATCGGATCCTCTGGTGGGGCCACGAGCCAGACCTGGACACCCGGGTTGCTCTGCTCCAGTGCGCTGAGATCTTCATCCTGCCGAGCCTTGTGGAGGGCCTGTCGCTGGCCTTGCTGGAGGCGATGGCCAGCGGAACAGCCTGCGTGGCCACCGATGCCGGTGCCGATGGTGAGGTGCTGGAGCAAGGGGCGGGAATCGTGCTGAGCACCCAGGGAGTCACTACCCAGTTGCGCACGCTGCTGCCGGTGCTCAGGGACCAGCCTGTGCTGACCGCAGAACTGGGCCGCAAAGCCCGACTCCGCGCCTTGGAGCGCTACACAATTTCCAGCAACATTGACGCCCTCGAACAGCTCTATATGGACCTGATGCAGACCAGCACGGTCGCCGCCTGAGCCAGGCCATCAGCGCCAGTCCAAGCCAGGAACCCAACCCAAAATCGCAGGGGTGACCGCGGCGTATTGGCTGTAATCCGGATGCAGCGCCCGCAACCCCTGCTCCTCGAAGCGAGCTTTGCCCCGCAGCACAGCCGCCAGGCTGACCAACAGCAACAGGTGCAGAGGGCTGCCTGTGGCCAGCAATACTCCTGCGGAACAAAGCAATACCGCCCGGTACAAGGGATGCCGGCAGATGGCGTAGGAGCCTGTGGCGATCAACTGATTCGCCGGCTTGGGCGCCGGCAGCGGCGAAAGGCTGGCCCCGAGACAGCGAAACGCCTCAAGGGCCCGAAACAGGCCAAAAGCCAACAGCAGCAAGCCCAGCCCGAACAAGGGTTTGGGCCAAATCGCCACACCGAAGCTGGCAGGAGCTGGCCAGACCGGCAGCAAATGGGCCTTGATCAGCAGCAGCTGGGCCAGCAGCCACCACTCACCCCGGCGGTTGTCCAACCAGCCGCCCCAACTAAAGCCCCAATCAGAGAACATTGACTCGCTGACCACCAATGTTCGGACGTTACGGCGCTGCACCAGACCCGCCAGGGCCTGCATGTCGTCCCAGCGAATCAAGCCAAAACAGCCGAGCGTGCCGCTGTTGGAATTGCAGTTGGCACTGGGGTCGAGATGAATGCCCAGATGACCTCGACCAGTGGGGAACTGCGGTTCAATCCCAATCCAGATGGGCCCGAGCTCCCGGGGATCAGCGGGACCCAGGGGCTCCACCGGGCCAAGGACTTAGAGACCGGCGGGGAGAGGCGCGCGGGTGCCGAAGCGAAGGCGATCGGCATTCTGACGGTGGGCCCGACCTCTGTCGGCATCGAAGTGCTGCACGGGCTGACCTGGGGTTTCCAGACGCAGACTCCAGATGGGATCTCCCGTGCGCTGGAGCGATCGCGTGGTGCGGTTCAGCACCAAGACCGACTCGTTGGCGGAGGTGGATGGCAACGTGGTGGGGAGCCTGGAGGCAGAGGCCAGATCCAACTCAGCGTCAGAACAAGGCACGCCCAACAGCGCCAGCAGCTTCAACGCGAGACAAGACCGAACGACCACAGCAGCCAGGCAAACAGGCCGGACCCCTATGTGCGGTTTTTATTCGCTGAGGAAATAAAAGCCAGCGTTCTCATCGCCCCCTCTGAGACCCAGCTCGAGAAAAGGTTCGTGTTCATTTTCGGCCAGCCGCAGCGCTTCAGCCTCCTTGGCTGGATCCAGGGCGCAGCTGTCGGCCAGCAGGAGCGCAGTAAAGGTGCGGAGGAGACGCATCAAAGTCTCTGGAACGCCCCCTCAGTCAAGCCTGGGAAATCGCTGGGCGATGCTGCTGCCGGTGAACTGCGCCACCCATCCCTCGGGGTTATTGAACCAACGCACAGCACAGAACTGAGGCTGAGAGCCCATGTCAAACCAATGCCGGGTCCCGGCAGGGACCCGCATCAGGTCGCCCCGTTCGCACAGCATGCTGAGCACCTCGGAACCGATGTGCAGCACAAACAAGCCGCACCCTTCCACAAAAAATCGCACTTCGTCTTCGGCATGGGTGTGCTCCTCAAGGAACTTGCGGCGCAGGGGCTCACGATCGGGGTGATCCGGCGTCATCCGAATCGCGTCGACCGTCGCGTAATCGCCATCACGTTGAACCCGGGCAATGGCATCGGCATAGGCCTGGAGGATGGTGGCCTGGTCGGCCCCCTCCGGCAGGCCCTGCTCCGCCGGCCATTGCTCAAAGCCGATGCCCCGGCGGCTGAGCTCCGTCTGAATCACTACCGGATCATCGCTCTCCAGCGCAGGCATGGGCCCATTCGGAGCATGGGCTGCGCTTTCGTCTGGAAAGATGCTGAGACGACTCATCGTCTGGACCCCGGGCGCATCGACTGCTGACCATCATCGATCCCACCACGACTGGGGGTCTCACACTGGTGGGGGTCGGCCCGGGCGATCCTTCCCTGCTCACCCTGGCCGCCGTTGAAGCCATCCACCGAGCGGAGGTGGTGGCCTACCCGGTCGGACGACCGGGGGCCGACAGCATGGCCGCCAAAATCGCCGCGGCCTGGATCCGCAGCGACCATCAGCGCCTGCCCTTGTTGTTCCCAATGGTGGAAGCCGCCGAACCGCGTCGCACCGCCTGGGGAGCGGCGGCACAGGAGCTGCAGCAGGCCATCCGTTCTGGCCAGCAGGTGGCACTGCTGTGTGAGGGAGATGCGTCTCTATTTGCGAGTTGCAGCTACGTGCTGCTGGCCCTTCATCAGGCGTGGCCAGACTGTCCCATTACCGTGATTCCTGGGATCACCTCCTGCTCGGCAGCCGCGGCTGCAGGCCTCTGGCCCCTCGCTCTGCAGCAAGACCAACTGCTGTTGCGCCCTTGCCCCGACACGCCTGATGAGCTGGAGCGGGTGCTTGACACAGCCGCGGCAACGGGGCAAGTTCTGGCCCTGCTGAAGCTGGGTCGGCGCTGGAGTTGGGTACAACCCCTGCTGAAGCAGCGAGGCCTGCTGCAACAAGCACTTTTTGCCGAGCGGGTCGGCTGGCCCGACCAGCAGATCTGTTGCGCGGATTCAGTTGCAGCCGACCCGCGCCCCTACTTCTCGCTTCTGCTGATCCGGCAGGGATGGCCGGAGGTGCTGCCCTAGGCCAGCTCTCGGCTGCGTTCCGCAGCAGCTACAACCGCTTCGATCAAGGCAGAACGCAGGCCGATGCGTTCCAGCGCGCGGACGCCGGCGATGGTGGTGCCCCCCGGGGAGGTGACCATGTCCTTGACCTGGGCTGGGTGCAGATCGCGTCGGTCCAGCAGCTCAGCTGTTCCAGCCAGGGTGCGGTGGCTCAGCCGTAGGGCCAGATCCCTGGGAAGACCGGCCGCAACCGCCCCATCGGCCATGGCTTCCGCCACTAGGGCCACAAAGGCAGGGCCCGACGAGGTGAGGGCCAGGAACGCATCGAGCTTGGCTTCCGCCAACTCCAAAACTTCGCCCACATCGGCGAACAGCTGCCGCACTTGATCCCGTTGCACTTGGTCGATTCCCTCCCCCCAGGCCAGAGCTGTCAACCCAGCTCCCACCAGCGCAGGGGTGTTGGGCACCGCCCGAACAGAGCGATGACCGGGAAACAAATGCTGCAACCGCGCCAAAGACACCCCTGCCAACACAGAGATCAGCAGCGGTTGACCAACAACAGGTCCAGCAGCTGCCGCAACAGCATCAAGTTGCTGCGGCTTCACCGCGAGCAGCTGGATCGGAGCCGTCCAGACCTGCTGAGCGGAAGGATCATCAGCGGTAACCAAACCGATGTCAGCCGGCAGGGTCCCACGTCGTTGCTCAAGCGAGCCAGATCCTCCGACCACCGCCAACAGCTGGTCGGCCGGAATCCGTCCATGCTCCAAGAGAGGAACCACGAGGGCCTGAGCCATGCGACCCAGGCCGATCACACCGAAAGCTGGCTGCACTGTGGATTTCAGGGAGCGGCTGCCCCCCAGGCGGGCGAGGGTGCGCTGGCGGATTCGTCGACATCCGCCACATCGGCCTCACGGCTCACCACCGTTGGAGCCGAGGCGTCATCTTGACCGGTGTTGGTCACGGTGACGCAGCTTGGGGCGAACAGGAAGATGCTCTCACCGACGCGCTCCTGGTGTCCATCGATCGCGAAGGTGCCACCAGCGACGAAATCAACAGCCCGCTGGGCCTGGTCGGGCTCCATCATCGTGAGGTTGAGGATCACGGTCTTACGCTCCCGCAGCGCCTGTATGGCCCGAGGCATTTCGTCGAAGCTGCGGGGTTCCATCACATTCACCTCGGACACAGCACTGCTGATGCCGGGCATGCCGATTACGTTGGATCCAGGCAGATCACCACCCAAATCAAACGGGTTGGAGTCTCCAATGGTGGCTAGTGCACCACCGTCAGCCTGCAGGGCGCGCTGGTCCTGGTCATCTTGCTCGTCGTCGTAGGCGAAATCATCCAATTCGCCATCGAGATAGTCATCGCCAGCGACGACGGCACGGAGACGGGAGATCAGCGACACCTTGGGATTCCTCTCGGTCTGTATGTGGTTCGAAAACCATGTCCCTGGATACCGTTTTCGCTGCGGCGGGGCAAGTCAATTCGCAGCGTCTGTTGACACCAATCTCGGACCGAACAGGGCCGAACCGATCCTGAGCCAGGTGCTGCCCGCTTCAGCAGCCTCTTTCCAGTCCGTGCTCATCCCCATCGAGCACTCCGTCAAGGCCAGCCGATCCGCCAGGGCACGGCAGTCGGAAAACAGCGCCTTGCGCTGCCCTGCGGCCATGTCGAGCGGCGCCATGGTCATCAGACCCGAGATCCGCAACCCCGGCAGAGCCTGCAGGTCGGACCAAATGGCACCGAGTTCATCGGCCGACAAGCCCCCTTTACTGGGATCGGGGCGCAGTTTCACCTGCAGCAGCACTTCAGGCTGACGGCCCTCCTCCAAGGCAATGCGCGACAACCGTTCGGCCAGCGCCAGGGAATCCACCGAGTGAATGACATCGAAGGCCTTCACCACCGGCCGCACTTTGTTGCTTTGCAGGCGACCGATGAAATGCCAGCGCAAGTTCAGATCGATCAGCTCCTCTTGCTTCGGCAGAGCCTCCTGAACGCGGCTTTCCCCGAAATCAAACTGACCAAGCTCCGCCACGCAACGCACGGACGCGGCTGGATGCCCTTTGCTGACGGCCAGAAGCCTGGATGAAGAGGGGCGGCCTGTCTGGAGCGCCTGCCAACGCGCAGCGAAGGAATCGGTCAAGGGTTCAGATGAACGTCTGATCGAACAGCTGACGCCAGGACTCCAGGTCGTCCGAGCCATCACGACGGCAACGACCCAGATGCACCTCAGCGTGGTGGCGCGCGTCCCCGTAGGGAATCACTTCAAACTGAGCGCCACGGGGCTGCAGGGTGACCAGGAAGAACATGCGCTGGGCATACAACGTTGCGTAGACGTCACGACCCTCACCTGCCGGAGCCACCCGATAGAGCATCCCGAAGGTGGGGTGATTCAGATATTGCTCGGACGCCATGCCGTGATCGGAGGTCATAGAGCACCGTACTGACCGCGGAGCCCAATCACCAACACAAGAGCGACAATCGCCAGGCCATTCAGCAGGGGAGCAGCCCGATCGGGAGACATGCGGAAGTACGACGGACCGAGAATTCGACCCCCACGGACGACCAGAGCATCAGCCCCCTGCTCAGCCCTGAGAAGGATGTTGGCCAGCAGCCGCTCTCCGACGGCCAGCACCAGGCCGAAACCGGCCTTGAAGCCCAGCTGGCGCAGATTGACGGCACGGCTGGCGAGAGAGCGCAGCAGATTCTGGAGCTCCTCCTGCACCAGAGGCAGAAAGCGAAGTGCCAGCAGCAATTGAAACCCCAGCCGCTCCACAGGACATCCCAGCCACTTCAATGGCGCCAGGCACCAGCTGAGGGCCCAGACCAGATCCTCAGGCGGGGTCGTGATCAGCATCAGGTTGACGCTGTGAATCACGGTGAAGATCAAGGTCGACGTTCGCAGCCCCAGCAGCGCCGAGGCCCGATCCACCACCAGCGGCCCCAGCTGGAGACCGCCCAACTGCAGGGGGCCGAGGCGCAACAGATCCCAGGAGGGGCCTCCAGTCTCGAGCCCCGGAAGCTCGGCCGGATTGCGCAGCGGGAAAGCCGCAGGGGGATCCACAGCCGGCAAGAACATCGACAGGAGACCCACCACAACGGCCAAGGCCGTCAGCAGCAGAACAGACCTCCACCACAGCGAACGAGCCAGTCCACTGCCGAGGGTGATCAGCACCAGAGCCACCACCAGGCCGACGCGCCAGAGGGGGCCCGCCAGAACAGGAGTAAGCAGAAAGACAACAGACCAGGCCAGCTTCAGGCGAGGGTCCAAGCGCCGGAGCCAACCCGTGGACCCATCGACGTATTGACCCATGGGGACCTGGCGCAACCAGTCCATGACTCAGCCTTTGCGACTCTGCTGACGGGCCAGGTCGCGTTCGGCATCGCGCTGCTGCTTGCCGCGCCAGAACAGACGCAACGGGCTGCCATCGAAACCAAGCCCCTCGCGGATCTGACGCTCCACATAGCGCCGGTAGGTCTCTCCGAACAATTTGGGGTCGTTTACGAACAGGGTGAAGCTGGGCGGCCGGCTGGCCACCTGGGTGCCGTAATACAACTTTCCTTGGCGTCCACCGCGAGTGGTGGGGGGACTGCGCCAGCTCAGCGCTTCCTTGAGCACCTCGTTCACAACGGACGTACTGACGCGGCGACGGTGCTGCTCAACCGCCAAGGCGGCCAAGGCAAAGATACTCTCCACGCGCTGACCGGTGAGCGCCGAGGTGAACAGCATCGGAGCCCAATCGAGGAAATAGAGCTTGGAGCGCAGCTCCTTTTCCATCGCCGTCATGGTGTGGCTGTCTTTTTCCACCGCGTCCCACTTGTTGACGACCACCACGCAGGCACGGCCGTCCTCTTCGATGCGGCCAGCCAGGCGCTGATCCTGCTCGGTCACCCCATCGAGAGCATCGATCACCAGAACACACACATCACTGCGTTCAATGGCCTTGAAACTCCTGTTGATGCCGAAGAATTCCGGGCCATAGTTGACGCTGCGTCGCCGCCGAATGCCCGCCGTGTCCACCAGGCGCCAGGGACGATTCTCACGAATGATGCTGGTGTCGATCGTGTCGCGGGTGGTGCCGCGGATTGGGCTGACAATCGCCCGCTGCTCCCCGCAGATGGCATTCAACAGACTGGATTTCCCGACATTTGGCCGTCCGATAATGGCCATCTGAATGGGCTCCTCCTCGTCACCCTCCTGATCCTTCGGTGGGAAAAAGGTGAGCACATGATCCAGCAGTTCTCCGGTGCCGGCGCCGTGGATGGCAGAGATCGGATGGGGTTCACCCAGGCCAAGGCTCCAGAATTCGCCGGCCATCGCCAGGCCCTGTTCCGGCGACTCGCACTTGTTCACCGCCAGAAGCGTGGGACAGCGGTGACTGCGTAGAAATTCCGCGATGGACTCGTCAGCGGCTGTGAGCCCCTGCTGACCGTCCACGATCACCAGAGCCACACTGGCTTCCTCGAGCGCAAGAGCCGCCTGCTCCCGGATCTCCGGCAGGAACTCACTGTCGTCATCGAACACCAGTCCACCGGTGTCGACGACCTTGAATTCCCGATCGCCCCAGTAGCCGTCCTGGTAAGTGCGATCACGCGTCACGCCAGGCTGATCGTGAACGATGGCTTCCCGGCTGCGACACAGCCGATTCACCAAGGTCGACTTACCGACATTGGGGCGTCCGATGATTGCGACGACAGGACGCGCCAAGGGTCTGCTCAGGCCAATCTTTCACCCTACAGAGAAGCCATAAAGCCCCTAGAGAACCGAAATCCTTTCGGAGCGAGACAAATGAGTCTCACCTGAGACGGCTTGGGCGAGTTCAGTGGTTACCTCGCCATGCTCGAGGTCGTCGCCAACCTTGTGGTCGACCTCTCCGACCAACGCCTGACCATCTACAACAGCAATCAAGAGGTGGTTCGCGTGATTCCGGTCAGCACCGGCAAAGCCTCAACGCCAACACCGATTTTCAACAGCAAGGTTTGTACGAAGTACCGATCCACAACGATGTATGGACGCACTTACACCTTTCCCGGGGTGCCGTTCAAGATGTGTGTGAGCGCGAACGAGGCCATCTGCCTCCACGCCTCCCCCTGGCAGGAGAACGCAGGGAAACCGTTCGGCGTTCCCCGCAGCCATGACTGTGTGCGCATGCCGCTGAATCACGCCCGTTGGATGTTCCACAACACCCCGAAAGGCACACCCATCACAATTCAGGCCTGAGTTAGGCCACCGGATCACTTCACCGGCAGATCGCCGGGGTGCCCTAGCACCGGATCGGCAGGAGGGGGAAGCTCAGGGCCCAGGGGCCCTTGTTCCGGCAGGGGCTCGCCCTGCTGGGCCAACCAGGCCAACAGCCAGTTCACAGCTGTGGCTCGTCGGGTGCGGCGGGGGTACAACTCACCGATGCGGTAACCCGCGAAGTTGAGCTGTTGCTTCAGCAGCTGTTTGTGTTGCTTGGGAACCGAGCGGGTCAAACGAACAGACGCCGGACGCTCCGCGATCAGCTCGGGAGCCTTAGGGAAGGCGTCGGCCCATTCGGAGGGTGTATCAGGACCAGCGCACCACTGCGGTTCAGTAGGCTGATAGCCCAAACGTTCCCAGATCCTTTCGCAAACAAAGCGATCGCTGCAGCGGTCCTCGAGGATCTGCAACAACAACGAACGACTGAGCGGCCAGGGCATGTCGGTTGCGTTGTGCAGCATGGACCCATGATTGCTTCATCCCCCCTGCAGCTACCCGGCAATGGAATCACGCGTCAGCTGCGCTGCCGCGTGCTGCAGTCACCGCTGGCAGGGGTGAGCGATCGGATCTTTCGCGGTCTGGTTCGACGTTGGGCTCCCGACGCGCTGTTGTTCACCGAAATGGTGAATGCCACCAGCCTCGAGATGGGGCATGGGCTTTGCAAGGTGGAATCGCTCGCCGAGGAATCCGGCCCCATCGGCGTGCAACTGTTCGACCATCGCCCCCAGGCCATGGCTGATGCGGCACGACGGGCTGAAGCCAGTGGGGCCTTCCTGATCGATATCAACATGGGCTGCCCTGTGCGCAAGATTGCCCGCAAAGGGGGTGGGTCCGGCTTGATCCGTGATCCCGAGCTGGCCATCCAGATCGTGGAAGCGGTGGCAGATGCCGTAGCCGTGCCCGTCACGGTGAAGACACGCCTGGGTTGGTGTGGCAGTGATGCCGATCCCGTGCACTGGTGCCAACAGCTGGAACAAGCCGGTGCACAACTGCTCACACTGCATGGACGCACCCGCGAACAGGGCTTCAAGGGTTCTGCGGACTGGAGCGCGATCACCAAAGTTCGAAAAGCCCTCACGATCCCCCTGATTGCGAACGGCGACATCAACAGCCCCGACGATGCCCTGCGCTGCCTGCAGCAAACCGGCGCGGCGGGCGTGATGGTGGGAAGAGGCACGATGGGAGCCCCATGGCTGGTGGGACAGATCGACGCCACCCTGGCCGGTCGTGCGATCCCCGCCACACCCAACCCGTCAGCACGGCTTGCACTTGCCCGCGATCAACTGGACGGTCTTGTGGAGGATCGCGGCGACCATGGTCTGCTGATCGCCCGCAAACACATGGGCTGGACCTGCACGGGCTTCCCCGGTGCCTCGCAACTGCGGCATGCCCTCATGCGAGCCCCCACGCCCGCCCAGGCCAGGGAGCTGCTGACGCAGCAGATCGACGTCCTAACCGCGTCCGCTGCATGACACATGCAGACAACTCCACAGAGGAGTGATCTGCTGAAACGGCTTTGCCATCGCCCCAAATGGAGTGATCGCAAGGGTTCTCGTGCTGAAATGGCGCCGACTTCACGACGGTGAGCCAGCCGATGAGCACCGCATCCAAGCGACGGGGAATCATCCTGGCTGGAGGAAGCGGCACACGGCTGCATCCGATCACCCAGGCCGTCAGCAAACAGCTGCTGCCGGTTTACGACAAGCCGATGATTTATTACCCGCTCAGCACTCTGATGCTGGCGGGGATCCGCGAGGTGCTGATCATCACCACCCCTCAAGACAGGGAGGCATTTCAGCGCTTGCTCGGCGACGGCCGCCGGTGGGGCATGACGATTGAGTACGCCGTGCAACCGAGCCCTGACGGTTTGGCCCAGGCATTTCTCATTGGCGCCGACTTCCTGGCGAGCCACCCCGCCGCGCTGGTGCTGGGAGACAACCTCTTCCATGGGCACGATCTGGTGCCCCAGCTGGTTAACAGCAACACGCAGGCCCAAGGGGCGACGGTGTTTGCATACCCCGTGAGTGATCCCGAGCGTTATGGCGTGGCCGAATTCGATGCCGATGGCTGCGTGCTGAGCCTGGAGGAAAAACCTCAGAAGCCCAAGAGCCGCTACGCCGTGACCGGGCTGTACTTCTACGACGACAGCGTCGTGGAACGGGCCCGCCAGGTGAAGCCTTCAGCGCGTGGCGAGCTGGAGATCACCGATCTCAATCAGCTGTACCTGAATGAAGGGCTGCTGCGGGTGGAATTGATGGGTCGCGGCATGGCCTGGCTCGACACCGGCACCTGCGATTCCCTCAACGATGCCGGCAGCTACATCCGCACGCTCGAACATCGCCAGGGGCTGAAGGTGGGCTGCCCGGAAGAGGTGGCCTGGCGCCAGGGCTGGATCACGGCAGAGCAGCTGAATCAGCTGGCGCAGCCCCTCAAGAAGAGTGGCTACGGCTCCTATCTCCTGCAAATGCTCGAGGAGAGCGTTAGCGATCACGCGGCCCTGCAATCCAGCCTGAAGATGCGCCATGCAGCTTGAACAACTCAAAACCCCGTCCGGCGCGGTGATGCAGGGTCCCCTGCTGATCACGCCCCAAGTCTTCGGCGATGACCGTGGCTGGTTTTACGAAAACTGGAACCAACGCAAGTTCGATGAAGCCGTTGGCGAATCGGTGCTGTTCTCTCAAGACAACCATTCCCGCTCAATTCAGGGCGTGCTGCGGGGACTGCACTACCAGCTCGCTCCGGAACCCCAGGCCAAGCTGGTGCGTGCCACGGTCGGGGCGATCTACGACGTCGCCATCGACATCCGACGCAACTCACCAACCTTTGGCGCCTGGGTCGGCGCCGAACTGAGTGACGAGAACAAATACCAGCTTTGGATTCCTGAGGGCTTCGCCCACGGCTTTCTCACCCTCAGCGATGTTGCAGAGGTGCAATACAAGGCCCGAGGGTTCTGGAACAAATCCTGTGAACGGGCCATCGTCTGGAATGATCCAGATCTGGCCATTGCCTGGCCGATCAATCGGCTACAGGGCGCCGCGGTGAGCCTCTCCGGCAAAGATGCCAAAGCAACAGGGTTCAAAGCCGCTGAGGTAGCCGGAGACGTTTTCCCATGAAGGTGCTGGTCACCGGGGCTGGCGGTCAGCTGGGCCAGGCTCTGATCGCTTCCGCCCCTGTGGGAATCAAGCTGGTGGCCACCAGCCGTGAGCAGCTTGACCTGGCGGACCCTGAAGCTTGCCGCAGCGCCGTGGAACAGCACCAACCCGACTGGGTGCTCAACGCCGGTGCTTATACGGCTGTGGACAAGGCCGAGTCGGAGCCCGAGCTGGCCCATGCCGTGAATGCCGGGGCACCGGAAGCCTTTGCCCTCGCGCTTAATCAACAAGGGGGACGCCTGCTCCAGATCAGCACCGACTTCGTCTTCAACGGGACCCAGGGAACGCCCTATCAACCCGAGCAAGCCCGTGACCCTCTCGGGGTTTACGGCGCCAGCAAAGCCGCTGGAGAAGCTGCGGTCCAGACGATTTTTGGCACAGGAGGCCGGGGGCTGATCCTGCGCACCAGCTGGGTGATCGGGCCCGTGGGCAAGAACTTTGCACTCACCATGCTCCGCCTCCACCGCGAACGGGATCAACTCGGTGTTGTCGCCGATCAAGTGGGCTGTCCCACCAGCACCCTCAACCTCGCTCAAGCCTGCTGGCAAACCCTGCAGATTGCTGATGACCGCGACGTGCCGGCGGTAATGCACTGGAGTGATGCCGGCGCCGCCAGCTGGTATGACGTGGCGGTAGCCGTTGGCCAAATCGGGGCTGATTTGGGGCTCATCGACACACCCGCAGCCGTTCAACCGATCACTACAGCGGACTATCCGACGCCCGCTGAACGGCCGGCCTATTCCCTCCTTGACTGCACCGCCACCCGAGCAGCCCTGGACCTCAAGGGCGAGCACTGGCAGCAAGCCCTCAAGGCCGTGTTGAAGCAAGCCAAAACGCCATGAAGGGCGACTGAGTTCCACGCCCCAACCCCAAACAACTCACCAACCCACGCTCTCACCAATGGTTTCGTCCATGCCTTCCGCCTCCGACCTGCTGGGAAATCGCCGCAGAGTTCTGGTCACCGGAGGTGCCGGCTTCATTGGCGGTGCCGTCGTGCGCAGGCTGTTGAAGGAGACCACAGTCACCGTCTTCAATCTTGACAAGATGGGCTATGCCAGCGACCTGTCCTCCATTGAGGAGGTGCTGAGCGAACTAGGCGAAGCGGCGAACGTTCGGCACAAGCTTCAGAAGGTGGATCTGACCGATGCAACAACAGTTGAGGCTGCGGTGCGGGAGGCCGACCCTGATCTGGTGATGCACCTGGCAGCGGAAAGCCATGTGGATCGATCCATCTCCGGCCCTGGTGTGTTCATCGAGAGCAACGTCAACGGCACCTACAACCTGCTGCAGGCGGTGCGGGGCCACTACGAGGACTTGAGCGGTGAGCGCCGGGATGGCTTTCGGATGCACCACATCAGCACCGACGAAGTCTTTGGGTCCCTGGGCGCCGAAGGGCGCTTCTCAGAAACAACTCCCTACAACCCCCGCAGCCCCTACTCCGCCAGCAAGGCGGCCAGTGATCACCTCGTTCAGGCCTGGCACCACACCTTTGGGCTACCTGTGGTGCTCACCAACTGCTCAAACAACTACGGCCCGTGGCAGTTCCCCGAAAAACTCATCCCCGTGGTCACCTTGAAGGCCGCTGAAGGTGAGTCGATTCCCCTCTACGGCGATGGGCTGAATGTGCGGGATTGGTTGTACGTGGAAGACCACGTCGATGCATTGCTGCTGGCGGCCTGCAATGGAGCGTCGGGCAGCAGCTACTGCGTTGGAGGCCACGGTGAACGCACCAATAAAGAGGTTGTTCATGCCATTTGCGAGCAGTTGGATCAGAGCCGCCCTGCATCGGCTCCCCACGCCGACTTGATCACGCCAGTCACCGACCGTCCTGGCCACGACCGCCGCTACGCGATTGACTCAGACCGCATCAGTTCTGAGCTGGGCTGGAGCCCTCGCCACAATGTGGAGCAGGGCTTGGCGGAGACCGTGAACTGGTACCTATCGCATCAGGAGTGGTGTAGGAAAGTGCGCGAGCGGGCGGGATATGACGGCAGCAGATTGGGAATTGAAACCGTGAAGCCTTCAGGGACAACACCAGACCGTTGATGCGAATCGACGCCACGACCAACGGACAGTGATCACGGATGATCGATGCAACGATCGATCGCGCCGTGGATCCGATGACGCAGCCGTTCAGGATTGAAACCGACAGCCTGGGGGGCATTGAGGTGATGTCCGAAGCGCTCTGGGGAGCCCAGACTCAGCGGTCGCTTCAGAACTTCGCCATCAGCGACGAAAGGATCCCGCTCGAGATCATCCAGGCTCTGGCCTGGATCAAGCGCTCCTGCGCCACGGTGAACGGCCAACATGCGCTTCTGAGCCCACAACAGGTTGAGCTGATCTGCACGGCGGCCGATGCCATTGCCGCTGGCCAGCACAACGACCAGTTCCCGCTGCGGGTCTGGCAGACCGGAAGCGGGACCCAGACCAACATGAACATCAACGAGGTGATCAGCAATCTGGCGTCTCAGGCTTCTGGCACCGCCCTCGGTAGCCACAGCCCAGTGCACCCGAATGACCACGTCAATCGGTCGCAATCCACCAATGATGTGTTTCCCGCAGCTATTCACGTCGCCGCGGCCAAGCACCTGAAGGACGGGCTGCTGCCGGCGCTCGATGCCCTGGTGCAGGCCTTGGATGCCAAAGCCCATGCCTGGATGCCCATCGTCAAGATTGGCCGCACTCATCTGCAGGATGCGGTGCCCCTGCGTCTGGGCGATGAAGTGGGCGCCTGGCGGGATCAACTCAAACAAGCCCAGGCATGGCTAGAGGACTGTCTGGTCAGCCTCGGCGATCTTCCCCTAGGCGGCACCGCAGTCGGCACGGGGTTGAACACGCCGCAGGGCTTCCGTCATGCCGTTGCGGAAGAGCTGAGCCGGGTCGCTGGCGTCAAGGTCCGTCCCGCTGACAACCTCTTTGCCGTGATGGCCGGCCATGACGCCCTCGTCCAAGCGATGGGCCAACTTCGCCTGCTGGCGGTGGCCCTGCTCCGGATCGCCAACGACGTGCGGCTGCTTGGGTGTGGCCCCCGGGCGGGTCTGGGCGAGTTGCGGCTGCCCGCCAACGAACCCGGCAGCTCGATCATGCCGGGAAAAATCAATCCCACCCAGTGCGAAGCCATGGCCATGGTCTGCACCCAGGTAATCGGTCTCGATGGCGCCGTGGCAGCCGCTGGCGCAGGCGGCCATCTGCAAATGAATGTCTACAAGCCCTTGATCGGCTTCAACCTGCTGCAGTCGATCCGCATGCTCAAGGACGCCATGACCAGCTTCCGCCAGAACCTTGTGGAGGGTTTGGAGCCGGATCGGGAGCAGATTCAGCGGTTCGTGGATCGCTCTTTGATGCTGGTCACCGCCTTGACCCCGAGCATTGGTTACGAGAAGGCCAGTGCCATCGCTCAGCATGCCCACCATCAGGGGTTGACGCTGAAGCAGGCGGCCCTGGAGCTCGGCCACATCAGCGAAGCCGACTTTGATCAGCAGGTGAATCCCGACGCCATGGCCGCTCCGGACGCCTGAACTCAGGCGGCCCGCTCCGTTGCCGGGTTGAGCGCAGCGGAGGCCGGCACCAGATCCTCGGCCTCGGCCACGGGGAAGCGGTTGATCGCTTTCAGAGCCTGACGGGCATGGCTGCGCAGTTGCTCGCTGATTGCTTCGCAGTAGGGCACCTGGGCCAGAAGATCCACGGTGCGGCGCATGATGCGCACCACATCACCCTCATCCAGGGACGTGTTGGCGATCAGATCGCTCCAGGATGTTCCACGCGCCCAGGCATCCACAAGGCCCATGAGCTCGGGTTCCCACCAGGCCGGCACCACCACACCGGCGCGTTCCTGGGCCCGCAGCAGCTCTCGACGCAGACCCGAAAGATCCTGCAGGGCTTCCTCAGCCGCCGCAGGCGGTGGGAAGCCACTCCAAAGGTCGGGGCGGTTGACCTCGGTGCTGATCGCCTCGAACACCGCCGCCAAATCGGGGGGGGAGAGGTCATCGAGATGGCCACTCATCAGCGCCAGCCCTAGCCAGAGTTCGTTGTCCCCCCGCAAGGCAGCAACGGTGCGGCCGATCTCCGTGGGATCCAGCTCATCGAGGCATCCGAAGTGCTGCAGGATCTCCATCAAGGCCAGGAAGGTCTCCCAGTGACGGTTGGCCCGCTGATGCAACAGCTGCTGCCGTTCAGCGATCTCCAGCTCCAGATCTTCCATGCGCCGGCGGTGCTTCTTCAGCTGTTTGCGATCTCCCCAGCGATGGGCCGGATGCTGCTCCTGCTCCTGCTCCAAATCCCGCACCAGCCGGGCCTGGGTCAACACCTCCCCAGCCAGGTCGTATTGCGGGGTGGTCATGTCGTGGCGCCGGGCCATATGGGCCACGGCTAACGCCAAACCACCACTGGCCTGATCGCCATGGCGCAACTCACCGGAGCGGGACAGCTCCGGGATATCCAGCCCATCCACCTGCAGACAACTGAGCTCCGCATGGATACTCACCACGGCCTGACAGGGCAGCAGGATCCAGACGTTTTCATCGGTCAGGCAGAGCAGCAGCGGGAACTGACCGGGCCCCTTTACCTTCTCCACGACCACCGCGGGCGCGACACGACCCCGCAGCTGCGGCGATTTGAGGCTGACCAGGGTGCCGGTGCTGGCGAACTGCAGGGCCATCGTCAGCTCATTGGCCAGCGTCTCCTCGGCCTGCTGCTGAAGGATGCGGAGTAAGCGCCGCTCTTCGCGGAGCCGCCCACGCATTTTTTCGTAGTCCTCAAAGTCTTCCCAGGGGATGTCGCCGGCGACGCCCTCCAGCTGGCTGAGTTGCAACCGCAGCTGAGACAGGTTCTCCTCGTCCTCCACGAGGTCAAGCCCTGCCAGGTAGCGGCCAAAACTGCGCTCCACCAGCTCCCTGGCCTTGGCCAGATCGTGGCGCTGCAGCAGGTTCAGAACCATGCCATAGCTGGGGGTGAACTGGCTCACCAGGGGGTCGGCAGGACTTGTCGCCAGCTGACCTGCTTCACGCACACCTTCGAACCGGCTTTGCACCGTCACGACGTAGCCCTGAGAGTCGAGGCCACGCCGGCCGGCCCTGCCGGCCATCTGGAGGAACTCACTGCCCATCAGCGAGCGATGGCCCCGCTCTGTGCGCTTGGAGAGGGCCGCAATCACCGTGCTGCGGGCCGGCATGTTGATGCCCGCCGCCAGGGTCTCCGTGGCAAAGACCACCTTCACCAACCCCTGCTGGAAGAGCTCTTCGATCAACTCCTTCCAGGCGGGCAGAACACCGGCGTGGTGGGCAGCGATACCCCGCAGCAGCGCATCAGCGTGAATTCCATCCCGAACTGCCTCGGGGTTGTCGTGGCTATAGGCGGTTAGGCGCTCCTTGATCCGCGCCTGCTCTTCCTGGGTCACCAGGCACTGCACCCCCAGGTCCCGCACCGCCTTATCACAACCGCGCCGGCTGAAGATGAAATAGATGGCCGGGAGCATCTGCCGCTCCGCCATCTGAGCCACAACAAAGCTGATCGGTGGTGGCTCGGGTTGCGGCGGCCTCTGGGAACGTCCTTTGCGCTTGTGTCCCTTGGGCGCGCGCCAGACCTTGCAGTTGGGATGAAGACCCGTACCGGCTTCGTTCAGCAGTGGATGCAACCCCTTAGCACTGCAGAAGCTGAACTGCAGTGGCACCGGCCGGTGGTCACTCATCACCAACGTGGTCGGACCATGAACCTTCTCGATCCAGTCGGTCAGCTGCCCGGCATTGGCCACGGTCGCGGAGAGCGCCACCAGCTGCACTGTGGGTGGGCAGTGAATGATCGACTCCTCCCAGACAGTGCCGCGCTGGGAGTCGTTCATGTAGTGACACTCATCGAGCACCACCGCTTCCACATCAGCCAGGGGATCGTCATGCTCATCCGCCTCGGCGTAGAGCATGTTGCGGAAGATCTCCGTGGTCATCACCACGATGGAAGCCTCGCGATTCACGCTTAGGTCACCGGTCATCAAACCCACGTTCTCCGCACCGAACTGATCGCGGAAATCGCGCAGTTTCTGATTGGAAAGAGCCTTCAGAGGTGTGGTGTAGAAGACCTTCTGGCCGTGGGCCAGTGCACGATGAATGGCGTATTCACCTATCAGGGTTTTGCCGGATCCTGTGGGGGCACTGACCACGACCGAATGTCCCTGGTTGAGGGCATCCATGGCCTCCAACTGGAAATCATCCAGCGGGAAGGGAAAGATTTCTGAGGGATTCAGTGGAGCACTGCGATCGACATCGGGCTCGGATCGGGGCGTGGCCGGTGTCGATTGGTTCATCAAATGATCTTAAGGAGCCTTGCTTAGCCCTCTTTTCAAACAAGAGATAAGCCGCGCCAATGCAATCAATCAGATGTGCCGACCTCCTTTGACGGAACCAAACCAGATCATGAAAAATATTGGTGAGAATGCTTCGAGCTCTGGTGAGATCACCGGAGCTTTTTTTGTAAATGCCTCCGCTGCGGCGAAGGGTGACAGGGGCACTGCGCCAGTGCCATGACAGAGGGGATTTAGCGCCAACGCCTGTGACCAGCACTCAGCTCACTAAGCCGCGGCCGGCTGAAGACACCCTGATCGATGCCCTAAGGGGCTGCCGCGACGTGAAGGAGCTGAAGGCCCTCGAACAACGCCTGGCATCCACCACCGATGCGCCACCGCTCTTCAAATGGATCTGCGATCTGCTCGTGGCACGACGCATCTCCCGTGGCCTCGCCGCCCGCCTGCTGTTCGAACTCCATGACGGGGGCTTGACCTAGGGCGACCGGCTATGGCGAGCCACGCCTCTGGATGGCGGCAAGGGCAGAGATGAGCACCTTGGATGTGATCTGGCCCGTGCTGCCAGCTGGTGGTGATGTCCACTCGATGCTGGACACACGGGAGTGCCTCAACAACAAATCCTGGAGCGGTCAGCTCAATCCGCTCTGGCTCACTAGCAGCATCGAGAACTACGGAGGGTCGCTAACCATCAAGGCTTGCTGTCTTGCTGGGCCTGCCTCGACGTGTTGCTCGCCGAGAAGCTGAACGTTTTCGTCCCGGTGTGGCGCCGCTCCACCGACAACCTCTTCATGGATCCCCAACATCGACCAGGAGACCCGGGATCCAGACTAGATGCATGGAACAGGTGTCGCCAAAAGTCACATCCATGAAAATGCGCCTGGCGTCCATAGGGCAGGCCATGGACCTCAGGCCGAGATCTCAGCTAGTGAGCCAATACGTCAGACGATCTCTTTACGGCCAGCCTTGATCTTCTCTTTGGCCGTCATGAGGCCGTAGACGAGCAAGCCGAGAAGAGCGATATTCACGCCTATGAAGAACATCATGTCCATGGTCTTGTGGCGACTTGACTCGTAATAGGCGGAAAACGCATGCCGGCCTACCCGTCAGAAGACTCATTAATTGTGAGGGGAGGAGGCAGCGGTTGCCTCAACTGGAACGCAGTGCACCGCATGGGTAGCGGCGAAACGGTGGCGGCATGAAGGAGCTAGCCCCCTCTTAGTCGGATGCGCACAAGACACGATCCAACCAGCGAGTCAGATACTTAAAGGAGCGACCTTTCCGAGTGATCTTGGGCTTGGGAACGCACGTAGCGTGTACAGCTGAGCCAGCCGCGTACTTCGCAGCAACTTCAGATAGTTCGATTGTCTTCCCGCACACGCGGCAATGGAGTTTTTTGACCAAGCGGGGATGCCTTTAACCCTGTTGTAAGTGGTAGCCCTACAACGCGCGAAAAAGCCACTTGTCGATACTGGCGCCACCAATTGGGTGACCAATGCTCTAGTGACTCAGATCGTCCCCAGGGGTTCAACTTTGACCTCAGCCTTTTGCTGGCTGCGCCAACTTGTAGAGGTTCAGGGCTACGAGAGCCACGCCAAAGCCGCAAAAGAAGACGATCAGGTCTTGACTGGAGATGGGCATAAGGGCCCGAAAGCGAGTACAAGACGAAATGTAACGAATGCTTGTAGTGTGACCACATGAGTCATGTCAAAAAATCGCAAGCGAACATCGCCTTTTTGAGTGGGAGCGTGATCGTTGCTGTCATCACTTCGGTTGTCTTTATGGGCGGCTCCAACGCTGGTGACTCCCCACGCAGCAAGTCAGCTGAAGCAACCTCCATAGAGGCTCATCAAAAAGCTGACCTAAAAACTGTTGTTGAGGCCTGACAATGTCTATCGACGCCCGATGCCAAGAACAGCAATCAGCCGCTGATCGCATGTTCATCGACTTCAAACACACCCGCCCTGGCTCGAAAGAGCAGCTACAGGCCTTAGCTACTCTGAGCTTTCTCATAGGGATGTGGGCCGATTTCCTCACTGCCGAGGAGAAGAGAATGGATCAAGCCTTAGCCCTAGAAGGCCGTTGAGCAGCAACGAAGGGACCCCACCTCGCGCGGGGTCCTTGGAGCAATAAATCAGGCAACAGAGATGCTGTGAGGCGCAGCTGGATAGCTCGTCGGCATTGGATCTGCCTTTCCTTCGGCCATAGCTTTGGCGCGTCGGTACATCTGGCTGTTGGTAGCTCCTTGAGCTTCCATGGCGGCTGCAACAACTGCCCAGTTCTTGGCTTCGTAGGTCATTGACTTCAGAAAATTTCAACACAGAAACCATCGCGAAATTGTTGCTTGTGCCGTGACGGAGGTATCCGTACAGCAGAATGCTCGCAGAAAGAGAACGAGCCGACTACGCGGAATCTGTATCGGGCCCTACGTCAAGCGATTTTGAGCATCTGTAATAATTCATGAACCCGCCTCTCCTCTGTGCACGAGGAAATAGTTGCAAGCCTTCACCTTGATTTGCGGTCTCTCAAGCTTGAGTACAAGACGACTTGCGATGCGTTGAGAAATTGGCCTGGCGGACCTGCAGAGGAGCAAGAATTTCTCGAATACAAAAAACAAGAGCTTTTTCGGGCCTTGGTTGAGCACACCTTCCATGACGAACCTGCCTGATCATTTGCCAAATCCTCTGGAGCTTTAAGCCTTGGGGACCTAAATGGAAGAAGGAGGCGAAGTTGGCAGATGAAGCGTGTTGAGCCAGCGACTATCACCTGTTGATCATGTCTTTAGAAGTAACTGGTTTTTATGAATCGCCGCCGTCCTTCCGGGGATTTCATGAGGGCGTATCAGGCAGTTAACTGACACCCAGTCGCAATCTGGTTGCAATCACCGCCAGTAGCGAAAAACCACTTACCTGTCAGATCACCTGCGATTACTGCGAGGTTGGCGCCTCCAGAAGGCAGCAAGGGCGCTGCCGATCAGACAGTGAATCACCGCAGAGATGGCACCCGGCAACGCCGTGAGGGGACTAGCGAACCCACCACTGCGAGCGAGCACCACGGCCAGTCCTGAGTTCTGCATGCCTACCTCGATGCTGATGGTGCGCTGGGCCTGCACGCTCTGCCCCGCCAGCCGGGGAATCAGCCAGCCGAGCAGAAAGCCGCCGCCATGCAGCAACAAGCAAGCCAGGATCAGCACGGGCCCCTCCTGACGCAGCACAGCCGTCTGACTGCCCACGATGCTGGAGACGATCATCACGATGGCAACCACCGCCAGGGGAGGCATCACAGGCTCAATCCGCTGGGCCACACAGGGCAGACCACGCTTGAGCACAACCCCAACAGTGACCGGCAACAACACCACCTGCAACACAGCCAGGAACAGGCCCCAACCATCCACCGGCACGTACTGACTGGCCAACACCTGTGTGAGACGCGGGGTAAACACCACTGCCGCAAGGGTGCTGATCGTGGTCATGACCACCGACAGCGCCACATCGCCACGGCCGATCAGAACCACCACATTACTGGCGGTCCCGCCCGGGCAGCAGCCGACCAGAATCAAGCCCACCGCGAGCGGCGCAGACAGATGCAAAGCCGCCGCGATCCCAGCGGCAAGTGTCGGCATCACCAGGAACTGCGCCAGCACCCCCAGCAGCATGGCGCGGGGGCGTCGACCCACCCGCACGAAATCAGCGGGTGTCAGCCCAACGCCCATGCCGAGCATGATCACGCCAAGGCCAAGGGCGATCAGTGGCCCCTTGAACCAGATGAACAGCGGGGGATGCAGCAAGGCCAGCAAAGCTCCCAGCAACGTCCAAAGCGGAAAGAGCAGAGTGAAACGCTCCCAGGTCATGACGATCAGAGGATTGCGGCCATCCTTGATCAGGGGGGAGCCCAGACTGTCGTAATGCTGGACCACGCTTCTCCCATCCCTCCAGCCCGCCGCCGCCACCTGCGGAGCTTGAACTCCGGCCAGGAGCCCTGGCAGTTGCAGGATCCCGCCGGTGCCGGCCAGCTCGTTGATCTTGCGAGCAACGACTACCTCGGGCTCAGCCGTCATCCCGATGTGCTCGCAGCGGCAACGCAGGCCATGGCCTCCGATGGTGTCGGTGCCGGTGGATCTCGCCTGATCACTGGAACCCGACCAAGCCATCTGGAGCTGGAAGCAGCTCTCGCCACCTGGCTGAACCGGGACCGGGTGCTGCTGTTCCCCAGCGGATTCCAAGCCAACATTGCCGCCTTAACGGCACTGAGTGACAGGCACACAACGGTGTTGGTGGACCGGCTGATCCACCACTCGCTACTGGCCGGCGTCCGCACCAGTGGGGCGCGGCTGCAACGCTTTGCCCACAACGATCTTGAAGATCTCGACCAGCGGCTGCAGCGGCTCAAGCCGACAACACGACCGCCACTGGTGGTGACTGAAAGCCTGTTCAGCATGGAAGGCACCAGCCCTGATCTGCAGGGCATGGCCGACCTTTGTGCCCGCCACGGTGCACAGCTGCTGGTGGACGAAGCCCATGGCCTGGGGGTTCTGGGGCCCGGCGGCCGTGGGCTTTGCCATGGACTCCATCGGCCTGTGGCCTTGGTGTGCGGCACCTTCGGCAAGGCCTTCGGCAGCGGAGGTGCGTTTCTGGCTGGGGACCACACCTTGATGGAGCTGCTGCTGCAAACCAGTGGGGCCTTCCGCTACACCACGGCCCTGGCCCCACCGCTGGTAGCGGGAGCCCAGGCTGCCCTGCGCTTGATCCAATCCCACCCCAACTGGGGAAGCGAGCTGAGCCAGCGCTCAGAGCGCTGGAGGACAGCCCTGGCGCACCAGGGCTGGGCGAAACCAGCAGGAAACGGCCCCGTGCTCCCCCTGTTGGTCGGGGACGACCAAGACGCGCTCGACCTCCAGCAACAGCTGGAGCAAGCGGGGCTGCTGTCGGTGGCAATCCGACCGCCCACCGTGCCGGAAGGGACCTCCCGTTTGCGCCTGGTGCTGCGGCGGGACCTGCCAGAGAGCACATTGGAGCAACTGCTCGCAGCCCTCGGCTCTCGATGATGCAGGTCCTGGCGATGCATGGTTGGGCTGGCCAGGCCAGCACCTGGTCCCCCTGGCGTCAACGATTTGAAGACGGGGGAGCGAAATGGTCCAGCGCGGACCGGGGCTACGACGGCGGTGAGGCCGTTGCTCCGGCATGGCCCCCCGTCCCAGGACACAACCTGTTGATCGCCCACTCCCTGGGGCTGCACCTGCTGCCGGCAGCTGTTCTGGCGCAGGCCGATGCGGTGGTGCTGCTGGGCAGCTTCAGCGCTTTCGTGCCCCAAGGGCGGGTAGGGCGCGCGGTGGCGGCGGCTCTGCAGGGGATGCAGGCGGCCCTGGGCACCGACCAGGAACTGACGATGCTGGAACGCTTCCTCGACAAAGCCGCTTCACCCCATTCCCGCAGCGCCATGCCCCCAGCCCCCCTGCTGCAGGGTTTGACGAGCCTGGGGCGCCAGCGGCTGCAGCAGGATCTGGAGCTTCTGGCGCGCTGCCAGAGCCTGCCAAAGGGCTGGCCTGAAGCGGTGCCGGTGCTGGTAGTGCAGGGAGTTCGGGACGCTGTGGTGCACGCCGCATCGGCAGAGCAGCTGATCGATGACCTCGGAGCGCAGCCGCTGACCCTGCATCGGGATCCGAATTGGGGCCACGCACTGATCACACCAACGGTGCTCTCGGTGGTGCAGCAATGGCTGGGGGCCCTGTGATTCGCCCCGACCAGGTGCTGGAACGCTTCAGTCGCGCAGCACCGACCTACGCAGGCGAAGCGTTGCTGCAACGGGCCGTGGCATGGCGCCTGGCCCAGCTGAGCCGTCGCTGCTCCATCCGGCGCGGCCTGTGGGCTGACCTAGGCAGCGGCACCGGTCATCTGGCCACAGCCCTGGAAGTCGCTCATCCGGGGCAGCAGGTGATCCGCCTAGACGGAAGTACCGCCATGTTGAAAAGCCACCCCCATGGAGCACACACCCTGCGACATGACCTGAGCCGCGGGTTACCGGACTGGAGTGAGCCACCGCAATTGCTGGCCTCCAGCTTTGTTTTGCATTGGTTGCCGGATCCAGCCCAGCAGCTTCGGCGTTGGGTGGATGCACTGCCAAAGGGGGGCTGGCTGGCCCTGGCGGTGCCGGTGGCTGGAAGTTTTCCTCAATGGCAGCACGCTGCCCGGGCAGCGAATCAAACCTGCACGGCCTTGTCCATGCCGGTGCGGGAGCAACTGATGGCAGCCCTGCCGGATGGCGTGGTGCAACGGGACGAGTGCCTGAGCTTCACCCAACGCGCCGACAATCCACTGCGGCTGCTGCGACCGATTAGCAACATCGGCGCCTCCGTCACCAACGGGGGCCAGCTCTCCCCAGGCCAATGGAAGGCCGTCTTCCGGGCTTGGCCCCAAGCCGATGTATCAGCCGGGTTCGCCCTGACCTGGAGGATATGGGTCCTGATGGTGAAGCGATGAACGGCAGCTTCAGTCGCCTGGTGGTGTGCGGAACCGACACGGACGTCGGCAAAACCGTGGTGAGCGCGTGGCTCGTGCAGGGGCTTCAGGCCAGCTACTGGAAACCGGTGCAAAGCGGACTAGAGGGCGGCGGTGACCGCGAACGGGTGCGGCAGCTGTTGAACCTCACGCCGGAACGGATGCTGCCCGAGGCCTATGCCTTCCGAGAGCCGGTCTCCCCCCACTGGGCCGCCGAACTAGACGACACGCCACTCGACCCAGCCCAACTCGCCATTCCCCAGCATCAGGGGTCCCTAGTGGTGGAGACAGCTGGAGGGTTGATGGTGCCCCTCACCCGCAACTGGCTCCAGATCGATCAACTGGTGGAGTGGCAGTTGCCCATCGTTCTGGTGGCCCGCAGTGGACTGGGCACCCTTAACCACACCCTTCTCAGCCTGGAAGCGTTGAGACGGCGGAATCTCACAGTCTTGGGACTGATCCTCAACGGCCCCCTCCATGCCGACAACCCGGGGACCCTCAAACAGTTCGGTGACGTCCCCGTTCTGGCACAGCTCTCCCCCCAGGCCTCGCTCTCAGCAACGGTGCTGGAGCGGCTTTGGCACGAGCAGAATCTCACCACTACATTCCGAGAAGTGTTGAAGCGCTTGTCCCCGTGACTTCACGTCAAACCCTGGCGACCCTTGCTGTTTCAGCACTCTGCGTTGGGATTCTGGTGCTGTTCACCGACATCGAGGAGCAGCTGGTGCGCTGGGTGAACTGCAGCGCACCAGCTGCCACAGAGACGGAAAAGAACAGTGACGTCTGCCGCTGACCACTCAGCCCAGGGCCTTTGAACCGGTGGGGCAGGTGCCCAGACGCATCGCGGCATGGCGCACGGCGACCCGTAGCGGCCATCCGTGACTGAGTTCAGCCTGGATCACTTCCAGCTGGGACAACGACCAACTCCTCAGCTCGAGATCACTGCGAATCGCTTGCCAGTCGCCCTCCGGGACAACGAGACGTCGCTTGGCCGACGGCTCAGGTCGCGTGGTGGGAACAAAACGCTTGGTTTGACGACGGGTGCGTGGGGCAGCCATCCGGGGCATCTTCAACAGCTCCAGATTCAATATGGCAAAAGCTGCCGCTGCTGCCATGGGGTCAATCCGCCATCCGAATCTGTGGCCCCCTTTTACCCAGATGGCCAGCGCAGCCAACTCCCAAAGGGTGGTGTCCGGAGACGGTGCCCTGCTGATCCGTGAACAGGGCGAGCCGCTGATCGATGCCATCAGCAGCTGGTGGGTCACCCTGCACGGTCATGCCCATCCGGTGTTAGCCAAGGCCATCGCCGATCAGGCCGCCCGCCTCGAGCAGGTGATTTTTGCCGACTTCACCCATGAGCCTGCGGAACAGCTGGCCGTACGCCTGAGCGGCCTCTGCGGCTTGCAACGGCTGTTCTTCTCCGACAACGGCTCCACTGCGGTGGAAGTGGCGCTCAAGATCGCCTGCCAGTGGTGGGCCAACCGGGGGCAACCGCGCTATCAGATCGTCGCCTTCGACGGGGCTTACCACGGCGACACCTTCGGAGCGATGGCCGTTGGCGAACGCAACCTGTTCAGCGCCCCCTTCGAAGACAAGCTCTTTCCCGTCGCCCGGGTTCCCTGGCCGGCTACCTGGTGGGATGACGATGCCGTGGAGGCCAAGGAATCGGCGGCACTGGAGGTGCTCGAGCGTGTGCTGGAGACACCAACAGCGGCGGTGATCCTCGAGCCGCTGCTGCAGGGGGCTGGCGGCATGGCAATGGTGCGGCCCGAGTTTCTGCGACAGGTGGAGGCACGCACCCGTCAAGCGGGAGCACTCCTGATCGCCGATGAAGTTCTCACCGGCTTCGGACGCTGCGGCGACTGGTTCGCAAGCCGGCGAGCGGGCATCCGGCCGGATCTCATGGCGCTGTCAAAAGGCTTAACGGGTGGATGTCTGCCGATGGGCGTGACCATGGCCAGCGAAGCGGTGTTCGAAGCCTTCGTCGGTGACGACCCCTGCCTGACCCTCTGGCACGGCCACAGCTTCACGGCCAATCCGCTGGGCTGCGCCGCGGCCAACGCCAGTCTCGACCTGCTGGAGCGCAACCCCGCTGCCTTTCAACAGTTCGAACAACGGCATCGTCCGCACCTGGAACGGTTGGCGCGCCATCGGAAGGTGCACCATCCCCGGCTGACGGGGACGGTGGCCGCCTGTGACCTCGTTGTGGAGGGAACCTCCGGCTATCTCAACCCGGCGGGGCCGAAGCTGAAACGGCTGGCGATGGAGAACGGCGTCTTCCTCCGCCCCCTGGGCCAGGTGGTCTATCTGCTGCCACCGCTCTGCATCAGCGATACCCAGCTGGAACGCTGCTATTCGGCGCTGGAAAGGGCCCTCGATCAGCTCTGAACCTTGTGGCCTCAGGGCCCCGCCTGAATCGCCGCCTCGACATCGGCCCTGGAGAGGCCATAGGGCAGCGAACACTGCACCATCTCCTCCGGGGAACCCGGGTGCCAGATCACTTTGAGGTCCTCCCGTTCCAGCAGCAACAGCGCTCTCCACACAGAACGCTCGAGCATCCACTGGCAGGGGTTGTCGTCCATGCGGACGGCACCCAGCTGCTGGAGCCAGTCCTCAAGCGCCGGGAGAGAGTGCTGATTCAGCGGGGTGCTCTCCGGGGGCAGGGTGGCCATCAGGTTGCGAACGCACGGATGTGTTCCGAGTCTGCTCATCCGCCAGCCAACTCGGCGACACCTGCCAGTCGCGGCCCTGGGCGAGAGCCACCCCCAACCCCAGCACCAGGCTGAG
This sequence comes from Synechococcus sp., assembly GCA_047285305.1. Classification (GTDB taxonomy): domain Bacteria; phylum Cyanobacteriota; class Cyanobacteriia; order PCC-6307; family Cyanobiaceae; genus Parasynechococcus. The sequence goes on along the minus strand of JBJBDL010000003.1, from coordinate 948,219 downwards.
CAACAGCGCGATGCTCAACAGCACCAGCGAGAACCATTCCCCACCGGAGAGGGGCCTCCGTTGACCAATGCCCTGCCAGGCATCCGGGCGGGACTCACGCTGCAGGGGCGGGGGCGATGACGACGACTGGGCGCCACCAAGACTGAGGGTTGCTTGGCTCTGGCTCAGCAGAACGTCGTAAGACTCCTTGAGCTCCTGAAAAGCAATGCTGGCCTGCTCGGGCGGCAGTTGCGTGGTGTCGGGATGCAGGGCCTTGGACTGGCGTCGAAAGGCCTGGCGCAAAGTTTCAGCGTCAACCCCGGGACGCACTCCAAGCCGTTCGTAATGGCTGGGGCAGACTTCGGACACAGGGGACGGCCGGTCCTTCATCCTAAGGAGAGTTATTGCTGCAGCCATGGCCGCCACCGCGCCTGAACCGGCGTTCTGGGACGCCCTGGGATGGCAGCCATCGCACGCGCAGCGCGACCAGCTGGTGGAGCTTCAGGGCCTGCTGCAGAGCTGGAATGAACGGGTCAACCTGACGCGCCTGGTGAACGGCGACGATTTCTGGATTGGTCAGGTCTTCGACAGCCTCTGGCCGCTGGCGGGGGAACTCCAGTCAGCGGCGGAGCCGCAGCACTGGATTGATGTAGGAACCGGGGGAGGCTTCCCCGGCCTCGCCATCGCCATTGCCCTTCCCCAGGCACAGGTGACCCTGCTGGATTCCGTCGGGCGCAAGACCGCTGCCGTGGAGGCCATGGCCATTAGCCTGGGCCTTGCCGATCGGGTGCGGGTCCGCACCGAGCGGATCGAAACCACCGGGCGCGATCGCCACTTCCGCGGCGGCTTCGATCGCGCCGTGGCCCGGGCTGTGGCGGCCGCTCCTGTGGTGACCGAATACCTGGTGCCCTTGCTGAAAACCAACGGCCAGGCCCTGCTGTATCGGGGCCAATGGACTGACAACGATGCTGTGCCGTTGAACAGGGCCCTGCGCCTGCTGAAGGCCCGTCTGATCGAGGTGCAGCACCGGCAACTGCCCGGTGATCGCGGCACGCGTCACCTGCTGCGGGTGCAACCGAACGGCCCCTGCCCCCGCAGCTACCCAAGGGCCGTGGGGACACCCAGCCGGGATCCTCTTGGGAGCTAAGAGGAACGCTCAGACGCTCGACAAGCGCATCTGGGATTCGCCCTTGAGCCGCTGCTTGAGGCTGCGCAGAATCTCCGGGATGCGCTCACGCCATGGACTCTCCTGCAGCACGCTCTGCAGCTCCTCGACGCTGACCTCATCCTCAAAGCCATCGGCATTGGCCCCGGCAAACCAGTGGCCGCCGGAGCCCAACAACCCATAGCGGGCCTTGGCATAACTCTCGAGATCCCATGCCTTCAGCAAGTTGTACAACCAAAGCAACACAGGCAGGTTGATCTCCCCGGGCGTCGCATGCCACGGCGGCAGCCCGACGGACCATGTGGCCATCCAGTCACGACCCAATGCTTCATCGGCCGCTTGCCGAAGCCGCTGATCCACTGGAGCAATCAAGGACGCTGCATCCGGCAGCAGGTGCAACGCCTCCAGGTGAAGCTCGAGATCCTCCGGCCGGGCCGCTCCCACACTGATGGTGTGAACCCGGGGATCCTGGAGACAGAACAGATCGTTGAAGACGATGGGATGCAGCGGTGCACACAGCTCCAACAGCCGTTGGGATGGCGTGTGCAGATGGCCGCCCTTGTCAGTGGGACTGATGATGAATACCCCCATGTCCTGACGGCGGGCCGCATCCAATGCGGGGCTGTTGTCCTGGCGGATGTAATACCAGTGCAGATTCACGTAATCAAAGGCACCGGAATCGCAGGCCTCTGCGATCAATGCGGTGGGGCCATGGGTGGAGAAACCCACGTGACCAATGCGACCCTCTGCCTGCCAGCGGCGCACCACCTCTATGCAGCCCCCGGGCTGAAGGGTCTGCTCGAGATGCTCAGGCAGGTTGATGCCATGGATGGCCAGTAAATCCAGGCGATCACAGCCCAACCGCTCAAAACTGAGCTCCAGTTCCGCCTCGAAGGCGTCGGGATCGGGCCGGGGAGGCACCTTGCTCTGCAGCAGACGGGAGGGGTCGGGTGTGCGCGGCAGGGCCCGACCCAGCTGACGCTCGGAGCTGCCGTAGTGCCGCGCCGTTTCCACGTGATGAAAGCCCAGATCCACCGCGCGCTTCAGGGTCGCCTCGAGCTGGGTCTGCGACGCAGACGTGATCTGATCAGCAGGAAGGTCGGTCCAGCTCTGCTGAAAGCGCATTCCCCCAAGAGACAACAGGGGGATTTCAAGCTCCGTGCGGCCGAATCGGCGGGTGGGAAGCGCCATCAACCCTGGGGACGCGGTTGAAGATTCTGGCGAATCAGGTTTTGCCGCAGCGTTTCCAACGATTCAAAGGGAACCCAGTGAATGCAATCCACAGGGCAGGTGTCGATGGCCTCCTGAATGCATTCGGTTGAGTCACCGTCCTGTCGGATAGCCCTTGAGCGTCCCAGATGCGGCTCAACAACAAAGGTGTTCGCAGCCACGTGGGCGCAGTAACGACAGCCGATGCACACAGCTTCATCCACCCAGACGGCCTGGTCGCGCATGTCGCCCCCGAGCAAGGGTTCCCTCCCGGTGGCCTGCTCCTGCGGCCGAGCGGGGGCGGAAAAGGCGTGAGACGAAGGATCAGCCAGGATTCAGGCGTCCCAGCGGGTCACCACTAGTTCGATCGAACCATCCTCGGTTTGGGTCTGCTCGGCAACCTGGAATCCTTCCTTGGTGGTGGCAGCCAGAACCGTATTCAAGGCATAGCGCTGAGTGAGCTTGGAGAGAAAACGTTCCACAGGAATCTGTTGCTTCCACAGGTCGAGGTCGGTGACCAGCTCATAGGACTCCGATGCGCTGTTCCAGCGGAAGCCGATATCACCACCTTCCTGGACGGCGATGGCCAGATCAGCCGTGACGGTCTGGCCGCGGTAGCCGCGCACGGGGCGCTCACCCTGATCAGGGGCATAGCCCATGTCTTCCAGGGCTTTCACCAGAGGCTCCAGCTGACGCAGTTCGGTTTTGACGGTGCTGAAATGCGACATCAGTTCAAATGAGCGGGAAGAGACTGGGACTGGACCTCAGGCTGCAGAAACGCTTCGGATGTGGATTCCTGACGTTCAACCGTTCCAAGAGCAGCTTCAACTTCTTCAGTGAGCTGCTGGCACGCTTCACCCGCAACACCCTCGACCCGTTCTTCCACACGGCCGTCGGGCCGAATGGTGAAACGAATGGTCTTCTGGGGCATCGAAGAAGCGTGATTTGCGCAGCAATCTAGTGGGGGTCTCCCCCGAATGTTGCCTTCCTCGTTACAGAGCCCTGTTACAGGATGAAACCGTCGTTGATCAAAGCTTGCAGACGTTCCAGCACCAGCGGATCCTCCAGCTGCTCAAGGGCCGTTCTGGCCTCATCGCGCACGGAGATCTCCCCGTCATGGAGCAGGGCACTCACCAGGGCTTCAACTATCTCGACTTGCCGCGGCTGCACCAGCTGATCCATCAAACGGCCCAAAGCCCAGATGCAGTTGCTGCGCACCACCGCTTCGCTGTCGATGCGCAGACTCACCAGCAATTGCCCCGCCGCAGGGTCGGCTTTGACCGGGGAACGGCTGCCGGCTTCCGCCAGGGACCCTGGACACCAGAGGCGCACCGCTGCGACATCCGTCTGCAGCGCCCGGATCAGCGGATTGAGCACCGGGGCATCGGGGAAATTGCCCAGGCTCCAGGCCGCAGCCTTGCGGACGTAGGCGTTGGCATCTAGCTGCAGCAGCTGCAACAGCGGCTCAACAGCCGGAGGCGATGGATTGCGCCCCAATGCGTAAACGGCACTCATCCGCTCCACCGGACAGGAGTTCTGGAGTAAGGGAAGCAGCAGGGCAATCGACCGGGGATCGCGGTGTTCACAGAACACCTGCAGGCCCTGCAGCCGCTCTCCATGGTTGCCACGCAACCAGACCAGGCCCTGGTCACAGGCCCGGGCAATCTCCAGGGAGGAATCCTGCTCGGCGTCATCGAGCTGGATCGCATCAAGCGGATCAACGTCGTCTTCCGCCGCCAGCTCACGCGCCAGCAGATCAGGATCCACAGAAAGGCTGGAGAGCCCCTGGTCCTTCTGTTGGCTGCGGTCATCAGTCATGCGTGGATGCTACGAGAGCCATTCCAGAGCTCAACCCATAGGAGCTGGAGCCAGCATGTCACCGGGAAGCCAGATGCGGGCACTCACAGCGAACAACGCCAGGGCAAACAGAAGAACAATCAGAGCCGGCAGAAGGGTGGAACGAAAAAACGACACCGGAACACGCCAATCAAGGCATCATTCTGCTCAAGAGGGCACGGCAGCGACACGCCGCCGCAGCTGCCAGATCGAGAGGATCAGCACCGACAGACCGATCCAGCCACTCCACTGTTGATGCAACAGGAAGCCTCCGGTGCCGAGCAGGCCGCCAAACAACACACCACAGGCCAGAACGAAGCGCCGCAGCATGGCGGGCAACGACTCCATCGGCATGACGCCGAAGCGCTGGCGCAAGCGTGACCAACCGGGGCCAGGAGGACGCACCGTCCGTACAAACCGCTCCAAAACAGCGTCCGATTCCGGCGGTGTGCTCAGCATCACCGTCAACCAGACCACAGCGGAGAGGCCGGTGATCACCGCAATGCGAACCCCGTAATCCTCGATCCGTACCAGGGGCACCACCGAGGTGAACACCCCAACGAAAAAGCCGCAGAGCATCGCCGACAGCTCCGCCGCGGCGTTCACACGCCACCAGAACCAGCGCAGCACCAGAACCACACCGGGGCCGGACCCGATCGCGATCACCAGCCGAAACACCGTGCCGATGCTGTCGCTAACCAAAGCGGTGATCACCCCAAGAACGAGCAGCAGAACCGTGGTGAGTTGTCCCACCAGTAACAGCTCCCGCGAACCGGCAGAGGGGCGAACAAAGCGCTGATAGAGGTCGTGGGTGAGGTAGCTGGCTCCCCAGTTCACCGAGGTGCTTACGGTGCTCATGAACGCCGCCACCAGAGAGATCACCACCAGGCCAAGCGCCACGGGGGGCAGCAGTTGCACAGCCAAGGCGGGATAGCCGAGCTCAAGATCAGCGCCGGCAGGCAGCAGCACCAGGGCCGCCAATGCGACCACGATCCAGAGCCAGCTGCGAACGAGGTAATTCACCACCAGAAACACCCAACCCGCCAGACGCGCCTGCTGCTCATCGCGGGTGGCCAGCATGCGCTGGATGAACTCGCCACCCCCATCGCTGCGGCGGAAACTCCACCACTGCACAGCGATGTAGGCCGTGAACATCGGAATGCTGATGCCACTGCCCTGCAACCAGTGGAAGCCCGAGTCATCCCAGGTCCAGGGCACCAGAGAGAGCAGCTCTGGCCGCTGCAGCGCCTGCAGTTGTTCCAACAGCGGTGTAATCCCTCCTGCGGCATGGAGGGCAGCCGCGGCCACGGTCAGGGCACCCGCCAACGCCAGCACAAGCTGGACCAGATCGGTGACCACGACAGCCCAGAGCCCACCGGCCACGGTGTAACTCATCACAAGCAGAGCCACGACCATCAAGAGCAAGACCGTGTCCGTCATTCCCAGTGCTGCGGGTTGACCCGACACCAGCCCCAGCGCTTCCACCACCTTGCGGAGGGCGAGGAAGGCATAGCCGATGCCGATGCAGTTAACCGGCACGGCCAGCAGGAAAGCCTTGATGCCGCGCAACCAAGCCGCCGCCGCTCCGCCATAGCGCAGCTCGGTGAAGGCGGCGTCGGTGAGCACACCGCTGCGGCGCCAGAGGGGTGCGAAGACAACAGCCATGGCCACGTGAGCCAAACCAAAGCTCCACCACTCCCAGTTGCCCGCCAGGCCGCGAGCACCCACCAGGCCGGCGACGTAAAGCGGCGTATCGATGGAGAAGGTGGTGGCCGCCATCGAGGCGCCGGCCAACCAACCGTTCAGACGACGGCCAGCCACGAAATAATCCGCCTCGCCGCTGTTGCGGCGGGCCAGCCACAACCCCAACACCAGGGTGAGCACAAGGTAGGCAGCGAGAAGCAGCCAATCGATCGCTGTCATGCGCAGACCCTGTTCTTCAGCAGTCTGCTGAGGAACAGAGCATCAGCCCATCCTTCAGCTGCCGGATGAATTGGGGGCCATCTGCTGACGCCGTAGCTGACCACAGGCCGCATTTTGATCGAGCCCCCGGCTGGCCCTGAGGCTCACGGCAACACCGCGTCGTTCCAAAACGCGACGAAAGGCCTCGATCCGCTGCGGCGTCGGTCGTTTGAACTCCTCTTCCTCAATCGGGTTGTAGGCGATCAGGTTCACGTGGCTCTGGAAACCACCAACGCGATCTGCCAGCTCTGCGGCGTGCTCAGGCTGATCGTTGAGTTCACCGAGCAGGATGTACTCAAAACTTACCCGCCGACCGGTCACATCCAAATAGTGACGGCAATCCTCGAGCAAGGCGTCATAGGGGTAAGCATGGGCTGTGGGAATCAGCTCCTCGCGCAGCCGCTGATTGGGGGCATGGAGGCTCACCGCCAGCGTGAACTGGACGCGGCCCAGCCGCTGCATGGCAAGTTCCGCGAGTTGCGGCAGGGTTTTCGGAACACCCACCGTGCTGAGAGTGATGCGCCGTTGGCCGATGCCAAGGTCATCATTGAGGCAGCGGATCGCCTCCAGCACAGCGCTGCTGTTGAGCAGGGGCTCGCCCATGCCCATGAATACGATGTGGGAGGGACGTCGGTCCATCGCCTCACGCACACTCAGGACTTGATCCACGATTTCGTGGGTCTGAAGTGAACGCTGCAGCCCCCCTTTGCCGGTGGCGCAGAAGCGGCAAGCCATGGGACAACCCACCTGGCTGGACACACAGACGGTGAGCCGTTGGCCGGTTGGAATCCCAACGGTTTCTATGTTTTCGCCGTCCTCAGTGGAGAGCAGCAATTTGGTGGTGGCATCCGTAGCCACCGAACGATGCACTTCCTTCAGCCGGCCCACATCGATGCCGGCCTCCACCAAGGCTGCCCGCCAGGTCTTGGGGAAGACCGTGATGTCGGCCAGGGATCGAGCCCCCTTGGCATAGATCCAATCATGGAGCTGACGGCCGCGGAACGACTTTTGCCCCTGGGCGACGGCCCAGTCCTGCAGCTCTGCCGCGCTGCGACCCAGCAGAGCCTTGGTCACCAGATCAGCAGACCATGGCCAAGCTTGATCTCCACCGCCATCAGGGCGATGAAGCCAAGCATGGCAAGACGTCCATTCAGCCGCTCGGTATGGGTGTGGAACCCATATTTGGGCAGGCGTCTCTTAGGGGTCTCAGTGGGCTCAAGCATAGATGGGGCTGCAATGGTGAACGATTGAGCGGAGCTCATTCGTCAGAGAGCAGGCCCTCTTCCTGAAGACCCTCAACGGCTTCAGCATCGACCACCTGCTCTTCCTTCAGCTCATTGTCGGCGTCCGGACGGGTGAACGCGGCGAAATTGCTCGCCGAGGGGTCGATGTTGTGGCGGGTGCGGGTGGCTTCGAGGTCGGCGTCACTGGGATCATCCAGCACTGCACTGGCACTGGCCGCAGGGGGCATGTCGACGGTGTAGTCAGGACGCAGGTTCTGCATACGGCGGTAGCCGGCCGGATCCTCCGAAAGGATGTCGGGGTGGGGGCCAGCCTCCTTCTGCAGCTCTTCTTCGAAGCCGCTGAAGCCGGTACCTGCAGGAATCAGGCGACCGATGATCACGTTCTCCTTGAGACCGCGCAGCCAGTCGCTCTTGCCCTCGATGGCGGCTTCGGTAAGCACCCGGGTCGTCTCCTGGAAGGAGGCGGCGGAGATGAAGCTGTCGGTGTTGAGCGACGCCTTGGTGATACCCAGCAGAACCGGGGTGAACTCGGCGGGAGCACCACCGGTGATGGCCATGGCCTGGTTGGTGTCTTCCACCTGACGCAGTTCGATCAGCTCACCCGGCAAAAGGGTGGTGTCACCGGCATCCTCGACCCGCACCTTGCTGGTCATCTGACGAACGATCACCTCGATGTGCTTGTCGTCAATCGAGACGCCCTGGGACTTGTAGACGTTCTGAACCTCAGTCACCAATCGGTGCTGCAGGTTGGCAATCGCCTCCTGGGCGGCATCCATCAGAGGCTTGCGGCTGCGCAGATCTTCGAAGTAGCACTCGAGCAACTCGTGGGGGTTGATCGGGCCATCGGTCAGCAGTTCACCAGCGGTGACCTGTTGGCCATCGCTAACCATGATGTTGCGACCGAGCAGGATCGGATATTCACCGATGGCGTCATCGGATTCGATCACATTGACGGCGAGGGAATCGTCGTCTTCACCCTGCTTGATCTCAACGGTGCCGGGCTTCTTGCAGAGAATCGCGGATTCACGGGGGCGACGGGCCTCCAGCAATTCCTCGATTCGGGGCAGACCCTGAACGATGTCACCGGTCTTCTGGCGTTCGAATACCAGCAGGGCCAGGCCATCACCCCGCTGCACCAGATCTCCATCACGCACGTGCAGGACGGAGTCGGGCGACACCATGTAAGGGCGACCCAGACGCAGAGTGACGCTGTTGCCGTTGACGGCCTCGATCTCACCACAGCAGGTTGCAGTTTCGCCGTCGGCAAGGGCATCGCCATCGACAATCCGCTGACCGACGCTCACCACCGGCTTGCCGGAGGTGCTCAGGGTGGTGGTGTCTTCGGGGCGTTCCACGATCATCCGACGCACCGGGTCGGCTTCCGTGGCTTCAGGCAACTGCGCCAGACCGGCCTGCTTGCAGAGGATCTGCGTGGTGGCGACGACATCGCCAGCCTTCACTGACACGCCATCTTCGACCTGTAGCTCGGTATGAGTTGAGCCGTGACTGGAGTCGGACATGGTGTCGCGACGCACCAGGATCGACTCGAGGATCACAAGGCGCAGACGGGAAATGGTCTTAGCCCGCTTGTCGGGAGCCTTCTCCACATCCACCGTCATCTGCGGGGTGGTGTCGAAGGTCTCGAGCAGCAGCTGGGTCTTGAGCAGCTCCACACCTTCAACGGACTTGATCAGTTCGTTGTCCTTGAAAGCCAGACGCTGGGTGGCCTTGATGCCGAGGTGAGGGCCATTGGCCTGCTTCACATGGGACAGCTCAGGCAGCTGAGCCTCGTTGGGAATGGTGTACTCCTCAACCGGACGCAGCAGCAGACCCTTGCCTTCGGGGGTCTCCACCGTCTGCACGTACTTCATCGTGTCAACAGACAGCCCCTTGGCGATGTCTTCGCCGGGGTTGACCATCTGGCCATCACCCTCGAAACGCTCCAGCGCCTTGGCATCGGTGCAGAGGTGGAACTCACCACTACGGACGATGATTTCGCGCAGGATGTCGTTCTTCTGGGTGACGGTGACGATGCCCGCGGTCTGGCTGAAGATGTCTTTGACAACCTCGGTGCCGGCCTCGATCCACTGACCGTCGGTGATCATCAACAGGGAGATGTCCTTGTTGATTTCGTGGGTCTCCTGGGGGATCCACAGCAGTGTGCCGCCTTTGTTGACCTCGTAACCGTTCTTGGCTGAACGGGCCTTCTTGATCGCCAGACCAGGGGCGAACTTCACCAGACCACCGGTGCCGGTGCGGAAGCGGTCATCCGCCAGTTCAGCGATGACCTCACCGGAACCGATCTTGCTGCCGGGGATGGTGTTGAGGCGGTAACGGGTGCCGTCTTTGGCCTCGAGATTCCAGATCTCACCGGAGTGGGTGGACTCCTCCAGCAGTTTGAAGTCCTTGAGGGTCATCGCCGTGGTGACGATCTGCACCTCACGGGAATCACCGATGGAGTCGCGAAGGCGCACTTCACCGCCGTACTCACTCCGCTGGCTGGCTTCGGCAAGCACCTGACCCTCAGTGACCTGGGTCTCACTGCTGACCACGGGCTGAGCGTTGGGCGGCAGGTTGTAGACGTCGCCGGAAAGCACCCACATCCGGCCGAGCCGCTGAGCCTTCAGGGTGATGTTGCCCTGGCGGTCGGTGACCTCTCGGGGCTGAATCGCCTCCTCGTAGCGCACCTGGCCAGCCAGGTCGCAGATCACGTCCTTGGTGGCCTTCTCCACACTCTTCTTGACCGCACCAGCGGCAATCTGCGCCACGGTGACGTCGGCATCGATCTCAGCACCGTTGTCGACGAACAACAGAGAGCCGTTGGTGATCTCGATCTTCTGGGCCTTGCCCTTGCCGGACGGCTTGATCGTGAGGTTGAAATCAACCTCAGCCTGTTGGGCATTCACACCGTGGGGAGTGCGGTAGGGACGCACCCGCGCCTTGCTACCGAACTCGACGGTGCCCGCCACCTTGGAGCGGACCACACCGGTTTCAGCGGTGGACACACCACCGGTGTGGAAGGTCCTCATGGTGAGCTGGGTTCCAGGCTCACCGATCGACTGGGCTGCGATAATGCCGACGGCTTCACCCAGGTCGACGAGTTCGTTGTGGGCCAGTGCCCATCCGTAGCACTTGCGGCAGACGGAACGGTTGGCTTCACAGGTGAGCGGCGAACGCACACTCACGGCCTTGACGCCAGCGGCCTCGAAGAGCTTGGACAGCGGCGGATCAATTTCGGTGTCGCGCTCGGCCAGCACCTCGCCATCGGCATTCACCACCTGGGCGGCGGTCAGGCGACCCACAAGCCGGCTGCCGAATTTGCCGTCCTCAGCGTCCACCACGATGTGGCGAGTCGTGCCGCAGTCGTCCTCACGGACGATCACATCTTGGGCGACGTCTACCAGACGACGGGTGAGGTAACCGGAGTCGGCGGTGCGCAGTGCCGTATCCACCAGACCCTTTCGGGCGCCATAGGAGGAGATGACGTACTCGGTGACCGTCAGACCCTCACGGAAGTTGGTGCGGATCGGAAGGTCAATGATTTCACCCTGCGGGTTGGCCATCAGGCCGCGCATGCCCACCAGCTGACGCACCTGGGACATGTTTCCCCGGGCGCCGGAGTTGGCCATCATCCACACCGAGTTCAGTGGTGCGTTCTCGTCAAAGTTCTTTTTGACGGCATCCACCAGACGCTCGTTGGTCTCGGTCCAGGTGTCGATCACCTTGGTGTGGCGCTCCACCTCGGTGATTTCACCCAGGCGATAGCGCTCTTCGGTGGCCGTGATCTGTTCCTCGGCCTGGCCCAGCAGATCCTTCTTTGCCTCGGGCACCTTGAGGTCATCGACGGAGATCGACACAGCCGCCTGGGTGGCGTACTTGAAGCCAAGATCCTTGAGGTTGTCTGCCATGGCTGACGTCACCGCCGTGCCATGGTTCTTGTAGGACCAGGCAACGAGCTGCTTGAGGGCCCGCTTGTCGATGACCTGGTTTCGGAACGGCGGTGGGGTCTTCGAGAGCGGACGCGATGCGCTCACGGGAGCCTCTTTGGCGGCCTTGGAGGCTTTGCTGGATTTGGACTTGCGGGATTTCGAAGACGAGGTCATGGCTGCGCGCGGATCAGGAGTTAGGGAGGAAGGACGTCTGGCTTGATTCAGGCGGCGGCCACCGCGTCGATGATCGTGTGATTCATCACCACGCGGCCCACAGTGGTGAGGATGTAGCGGCTGATCAGGGCACCGTCTTCATCGAAACGGTCGCGGCGATAGCTCCACTCTTCGATGCGCGTGCCATCGCTGAGGGATTCGCTCTTGCTGGGAGCATCCAGCTCTTCATCGTCCTGAACTTCACCGTTGAAGCGGACCCACACCCAGTCGTGCAGACCAATCCGGTTGTCTTCGAAGGCGTGGATGACATCCTCCAGCCCCGCGAAAGTGCAGCTGCGATCACCGAAGTCGGGCTTGGAGACACCGGGTTGAAGCGCCGTCAGGTAGTAGGAGCCCAGCACCATGTCCTGGGACGGGGTGATGATCGGCTCGCCAGTCGCAGGCGACAGGATGTTGTTGCTGGCCAGCATCAGCATGCGGGCCTCTGTCTGCGCCTCGATGGCCAGGGGCACGTGAACGGCCATCTGGTCACCGTCAAAGTCAGCGTTGAAGGCTGGGCAGACGAGGGGGTGCAGCTGAATGGCGCGGCCATCCACCAGCTTGGGTTCGAAGGCCTGAATGCCAAGACGGTGCAGGGTTGGAGCACGGTTCAGCAGGATGGGGTGACCGTCGATCACCTCTTGCAGCACCTGCATCACTTCATCGTCGGCCCGCTGAATCAGCTTCTTGGCCGCCTTGATGTTGTTAACGATGTTCTGGCGGATCAGGCGGTGGATCACGAAGGGCTGGAACAGCTCGATCGCCATCTCCTTGGGCAGACCGCACTGGTGCATCTTCAGCTTCGGACCCACCACGATCACCGAACGACCGGAGTAGTCGACCCGCTTACCCAGGAGGTTCTGACGGAAGCGGCCCTGCTTGCCTTCAATGATGTCGCTCAGTGACTTGAGCGGACGGTTGTTGGCACCCACCACGGTGCGACCGCGACGGCCGTTATCGATCAGGGCATCAACGGCCTCCTGCAGCATCCGCTTCTCGTTGCGGACGATGATTTCAGGGGCCAGGATTTCCTGAAGCCTCGCCAGACGGTTGTTGCGGTTGATCACCCGCCGGTAGAGATCGTTGAGATCGCTGGTGGCGAAGCGACCACCGTCGAGCTGCACCATCGGGCGCAGATCGGGCGGAATCACCGGGATCACATCCAGCACCATCCACTCGGGACGGGCGTTGGTGGCGATGAAGTTGTCGATCACGCGCAGACGCTTGATCAACTTGGCGCGCTTCTGCCCCTTGCTGCCGTTGATCTCTTCCCGCAGCTGCTCAGCCACTTCATCGAGGGTGAGGTCTTCCAGAAGTTGCTTGAGGGCCTCAGCACCGATGCCCACCACGGGCTCGTTCTCGATCTCGGAATCTTCGGCGTAGATCTCGTCTTCAATTTCCAGCCACTCGTCTTCCGTGAGCAGCTGCTTGTACTTCAGATCCTTGTGGTCGCCGGGATCCAGCACCACGTAGCAGTTGAAGTAGACGATCTGCTCCACATCCCGCAGGGGCATGTCCAGCAGGATGGCCACGTAGCTGGGGATCCCTTTCAGGTACCAGACGTGGGAGACGGGTGCCGCCAGCTTGATGAAGCCCATGCGGTGACGACGCACGCGGCTCTCGGTGACCTCCACACCGCAGCGTTCACAAACGATGCCCCGGTGACGCACCCGTTTGTATTTACCGCAGTGGCATTCCCAGTCTTTAGAAGGGCCAAAGATCTTTTCGCAGAACAGCCCGTCCATCTCGGGCTTAAGGGTGCGGTAGTTGATGGTCTCCGGCTTGGTGACCTCACCGACCACCTGGCCGTTCGGAAGGGTGCGCTGTCCCCACTCCATCACCCGATCGGGTGAGGCGAGGGTGATCTTGACGTAATCGAAGTGGTTCTCGGTGCGGAGGTTGCTGTTGGTCATTGACGGTTAAGGAAGAAGGAGCGGGGAATCGGTTCGTTCGTTGATCCGTCAGTCCTCGTCGTAATCCGCGACGCCGAGGGATTCGTAGGTGGGCCTGCTGGGGGTGCTGCGACGTGGGTTCACGTCCTGCATCAGATCCACTTCCTTGCCTTCGTCGGTGTACACAGCGATGTCCAGACCCAGGGACTGAAGCTCGCGCATCAGCACCTTGAAGGATTCCGGTGTACCCGGGCGGGGGATCGGCTTGCCCTTGACGATGGCATTGAGAGCCTCGTTGCGGCCCTGCATATCATCGGACTTGACCGTGAGCAGTTCTTGCAGGGTGTAAGCGGCGCCATAGGCCTCTAGGGCCCACACCTCCATCTCACCAAGACGCTGACCACCTTGCTGTGCCTTGCCACCCAGAGGCTGCTGGGTGACCAGGGAGTAGGGGCCGGTGGAGCGGGCGTGAATCTTGTCGTCTACCAGGTGAACCAGCTTAAGGAAGTGGGAGTAACCCACGGCCACAGGCTGATCGAAGGGCAGACCGGTGCGGCCATCCCGCAACTGCAGCTTGCCGGGATCCTCAGGGTCGTACACCCAACCCTTGCCGGGCTGCTTGGCGGCTTCCTTGAGGAAGGTCTCCACGGTCTGCTGAGACTTCTCAGCACCGTGCATCTCATCGAAGGGAACGATGCGCACGCGGCAATCCAGGTTGGACGCTGCCCACCCCATTAGCAGCTCGAACACCTGACCCACATTCATCCGGCTCGGCACACCCAGGGGGTTGAGCACGATGTCGACCGGGGTGCCGTCGGGCAGATAAGGCATGTCCTCCCGGGGAAGGATGCGGCTGATGATGCCCTTGTTGCCGTGACGGCCGGCCATCTTGTCGCCGACCTGAATCTTGCGGCGCTGGGCCACATAAACCCGCACCACCATGTTTGCGCCGGGGGGCAGCTCATCACCCTGTTCACGGGTGTAGATGCGCACATCCACCACGCGGCCACGCTCGGTGCCTGGCACCCGCAGAGAGTTGTCGCGTACATCGCGCGCCTTCTCACCGAAGATCGCGCGCAGCAGCTTCTCTTCCGGCGGCTGATCGGATTCACCCTTGGGAGTCACCTTGCCCACGAGGATGTCGCCGCTCTCAACGAAAGCGCCCACGCGGATGATGCCCATCTCGTCGAGATTGCCCAGGCTTTCCTCAGCGACGTTGGGAATTTCGCGGGTGATCTCCTCAGGTCCGAGCTTGGTCTGACGCGCTTCGATCTCGTACTTCTCGATGTGAACCGAGGTGTAGAGATCGTCGGTGACCAGACGCTCGCTGACCAGCAGCGCATCCTCGTAGTTGTAACCCTCCCAGGGCATGTAAGCGATCAGAACGTTCTGACCCAAGGCGATCTCACCGCCTTCACAGGCCGAGCCATCCGCCATCACTTGACCGACGATCACCGGATCGCCGCAGCGGACGATTGGGCGCTGGTTCAGGCAGGTGTCCTGGTTGGAGCGCTGATACTTCTGCAGGAAGTGGGTGTGGTCGTTGCCGTCCTCGTCCTGCACAACGATGGCGTTGGCATCCACATAGGTGACGGTGCCATTCACGCGAGAGATCGGCACCATGCCGGAGTCGCGAGCCACCTGGGTTTCGAGGCCGGTACCCACCAGGGCACGCTCAGGACGCAGCAACGGCACAGCCTGACGCTGCATGTTGGAGCCCATCAGAGCGCGGTTGGCGTCGTCGTGCTCCAGGAAGGGGATCAGGGATGTTGCCACAGAGATCACCTGCACCGGTGACAGGGCGACGTAGTCGACCTGCTCAGGGGGGACCTTCTCGAAGTCCTGGCGGTAACGCACAGGAATCAGATCCGCTGAGATCCGGCCGTCGTCCTCGGTGGCCACGTCACCAGGGGCGACGCGCACTTCGTCTTCCCGGTCGGCAGACAGATAGATCGGATCACCATCCTTCAGAACGACACCGTTCTCCACCTTCCAGAACGGTGTTTCGATGAAGCCGTACTCATTGACCCGGGCGTGGGTCGCCAAGGAGTTGATCAGACCGGCATTGGGGCCTTCCGGCGTCTCAATCGGGCAGAGACGGCCGTAGTGGGAGGGATGAATGTCGCGGACGGCGAAGCCGGCACGCTCACGGGTGAGACCGCCAGGTCCAAGGGCCGAGATGCGGCGCTTGTGGGTGAGCTCAGCCAGAGGGTTGGTCTGGTCCATGAACTGGCTCAACTGACTAGAGCCGAAGAACTCCTTGATCGCCGCTACTAGGGGCTTGGGGTTCACCAACTGGGCCGGAGTCAGCGAATCGGTTTCGCCGACGGTCATCCGTTCCTTAATGATCCGCTCAAGACGGTTCAAACCCACCCGAACCTGGTTCTGCAGGAGTTCGCCCACGGAACGCACGCGGCGGTTGCCGAGGTGGTCGATGTCGTCGAGGCTGGCGCCACCGACATCCAGTTCCAGGTTGATCAGGTAATCGAGTGTGGAGAGCACGTCCTCATGGGTGAGGGTGCGCACCGTGTCGGGGATGGTGAGGCGCAGCTTCTTGTTGATCTTGTAGCGGCCGACCCGACCGAGGTCGTAGCGCTTGGGATCGAAGAAACGGGTCTGAAGCAGCTGCTGACCACCACTCACTGAGGGGGGTTCACCCGGGCGAAGTTTCTTGTAGAGCTCAAGCAGCGCCTGGTCTTCCGAACTGATGCCCTCGTCGTTGGCGGCATCAATCGACTTCTTGTAGAACTCGGGGTGACGCAGCTTGTCGAGCACGTCGTTGTCGGACAGACCCATGGCACGCATGAGCACGTGCGCATTGATCTTGCGGGTCTTGTCCACACGAACATGGAGCAAGTCGTTCTTATCCGTCTCAAACTTCAGCCAGGCACCCCGGTTGGGGATGACGCTGGCGTTGTAGGTACGCCGGCCGTTCTTGTCCATTTCATCCTTGAAATAGACACCGGGGCTGCGCACGATCTGGTTCACAATCACGCGCTCAGCGCCATTGATGATGAATGTGCCGCGCTCGGTCATCAGCGGCAGCTCGCCGATGAAGACCTCCTGCTCCTTGATCTCACCGGTCTCCTTGTTGACCAGGCGGCAGGTGACATACATCTGTGACGCGAATGTCGCATCACGCCGCTTGGCCTCTTCCACATCATGGCGGGGGCGCTTCAGGCGGTACTCGCTACCGATGAAGTGGAGCTCCAGCTTGCCAGTGTAATCCGTGATCGGAGAGAAGCTTTCCAGCTCCTCGATCAGACCTTGATCCAAAAACCACTTAAAGCTGGCCCGCTGCACCTCCACCAGATCAGGGAGGTAGGTGGCGGTCTTGGCGACCTGAATCGCGCTGCTGCTCATGCGGGGACCGGCAGAGAGGACGAAGGGACTGGGGAGGACTGGATTGGCGGCAGAAGCTCACCTGACAGGACGATTCGACACAACAGCGGTACCGACGGTTTCTAGGGCGGAACCGACAGCGCCACTGCTGCTGTTCAGAAATCGCGGGTCAGATCAGCTGACGACGACAAATGCACCGGAAGGAAATGGACGCTTCAGGCACCACACACAAGAAGGAATCCTGCGCATGGCCAGGCCAATACAACATCTTACATATGGACTCGACACCTTTGGAACTCCGGTTAAGGGAGTCCGAACAAACGCCGGGCGTTGGCGGTGCTGCTGCAGGCCACGCTGTCAAGGTCCACGCCTCGCAGCTCAGCCACCCGCATGGCAACGGAGGCAACGAAGGCCGGCTCGTTGCGCTTGCCGCGGCGGGGCACAGGAGCCAAGAAAGGGCAATCGGTTTCCACCAGGAAACGATCCTCCGGTACCTGACGCGCGCAGTCGTGGGTGGGCTCTGCCTTGGGGAAAGTGACGGTGCCGCTGAAGCTGATGTAGAAGCCGAGGTCGAGGAACTGGTGCATTTCATCGGGGGTGCCGCCCCAGCAATGCATCACCCCTCCGGGGCAACGGCCCTGCGCCTTACGGGCCCGCAGTTCCTCCAGCATCGGCTCAGCGGCATCCCGACAGTGAATGATCACCGGCAGGTTTAATTCCACCGCCAGGTCCAATTGAGGACGCAGCACAGCAAGCTGCTCCTCGAGATTCTTGTCTCGGAAGAGATCGAGGCCGAGTTCTCCGATGGCGACCACCCGATCGTCCTCCAGAGCCGCCCGCCGTAACACCGCCACCGTGTCATCCCGCCAATGCTCGGTGTCCAATGGATGGACGCCGACGGAATAACGCATCTCCGGAAACCGATCCGCCAGGGCGCGGATCGCCGGAATTTCGGAGGGTTCGACGCAGGCGTGCAGCAGAGCACCAACCCCAGCCTCACGCCAACGTGAGGCCACCGCATCGAGGTCGTCGTCAAAGTTGCGGAAGACGATGTGACAGTGGCTGTCAATCAACGTCGGAGTGGGGAACACAGCTGGGCCGAAACGCGCTTTCGGCCCATTCTGCCGGTTGAAACCGAATCAGCTGGCGGGCTCGAGCACCTTGCGAACGGCCGCACTGAGGCGGGACTTCTGGTTGGCGCCGTTGTTGCGGTGCAGCACACCAACTTTCACGGCCTTGTCGATCTTGCTGAAGGCAGCACGCATGGAGGTCTGCACGCTGGCCTTGGCTTCATCACCAGGGGTGGCGCTGTAGGCGTCACAGGCGGCGAAGCAGCGCTTCATCAGGGTGCGCATCGACGACTTGTAGGTGCGGTTGCGCAGACGGTTGCGCTCAGCAATCTCAATCCGCTTCTTGGCTGACTTGTTATTGGCCACTGAGGCTTCAACGTTGCGAACAATCCAGCACCCTACTCCTCGACAGGACCCCCTTGCCTGGGTTGTGGAGTCCTAACTTGACTGGAACTCGCACTGTTCCTTTGTCTGTGAGCCAGCCGGCCGTTGCTCCCCTTCGCATCGTGCGGGATCTGGACCAGGCCCAGAGGGAACTGAAACGGTTATCGAGCCGTACCACACAAACCCAGCAGGGTGAAGCCCGTGAGCGGGTTGAAGCCATTCTTGCGGCGGTGCGCGACCGCGGCGATGCCGCCATTGCCGACTTCACCGAACGGTTCGATGGCTTCCGGCCCGAACCGATGGCGGTGTCCTCCGAGGCCCTCGAACAGGCCTGGACGTCGCTGTCGACCAACCTGCGGGATGCCCTGGAGCTGGCCCATCGCCGCATCACTGATTTTCACCAACGCCAACGTCCCGCCGATCTAGCGGTGACAGGCCCCCACGGCGAACAGCTTGGGCGGCGCTGGCGACCGGTGGAGCGGGCGGGTCTCTACGTGCCCGGAGGACGGGCGGCTTACCCCAGCACCGTGCTGATGAATGCGGTGCCAGCCCGGGTCGCCGGCGTGAAAGACGTGGTGATCTGTTCCCCCGCCGGACGTGATGGTGCGGTAAGTCCCGTGGTGCTGGCAGCGGCCCACCTGGCCGGCGTGAAAACGGTGTTCCGCCTCGGAGGTGCCCAGGCTGTGGCCGCCATGGCCTATGGAAGCGAGAGCGTTCCCAAGGTGGACGTGATCAGTGGCCCCGGGAATCTTTATGTGACCCTGGCGAAACAGGCGGTGTACGGCCAGGTGGCCATCGATTCCCTGGCAGGACCAAGCGAGGTGCTGGTGATCGCAGACCACTCCGCAAAGCCCGATCAGGTGGCAGCAGATCTGTTAGCTCAAGCGGAGCACGACCCCCTGGCGGCGGCGGTGCTGATCACCACCGACCCTGCACTGGCCGAAGAGATCAACGCCGCAGTAGCCGAACAGCTGGCCGATCACCCCCGCCAGGAGATCTGCGAAGTCGCTTTGCGGGACTGGGGGCTGGTGGTGGTCTGCGACGACCTCGAAAGCTGTGCCCGCCTCAGCGACAGCTTCGCCCCCGAACACCTGGAGCTGCTGGTGGAGCGGCCCGAGCCCCTGGCGGATCGCATTCAGAACGCCGGAGCCATTTTCCTGGGCCCCTGGTCTCCAGAAGCCGTGGGGGATTACCTGGCAGGCCCGAACCACACACTGCCCACCTGTGGAGCCGCACGCTTCAGCGGGGCCCTGAGCGTTGAGACCTTCATGCGCCACACCTCGCTGATCAGTTTCAACCGGGCTGCCCTGGAAGCAACCGGTTCAGCTGTGCAGGAGCTGGCCATCAGTGAAGGCCTGCACAGCCACGCTGAATCGGTGCGGCGGCGCCTCAACTGAGGCGCTTCTCCAGGCTGCGGACACCCGCCACACCATCGGCGATCTCGCCGACCAACACCTCATCGGTGATGTTGACGAACAGGCCGTTCTCCAGCACGCCGGGAATGTTGTTGATCGTCTGCTCCAGGGCCACTGGATCGCTGATGCCGCCGTCGAGCTTGGCGTCCAGCACCAGGTTGCCCTGATCGGTGACCACGGGGCCGGCCTTGCGCTGGGCCATGCGCAGTTCAGCACTGCCCCCGAGGGCTTCCAGCTGCTGCTTCACCTGGCGCCAGGCGCCGGGAAGCACTTCCACCGGCAGCAGAAAACCGAGGTTGAGACGGTCCACCAGTTTGGTGGAGTCCACCACCACCACAAAACGATCCGCCCGTGCCGCCACGAGTTTTTCCTGCACGTGGCAAGCGCCACCACCCTTGATCAATTGGAAGCCAGGGTCGACTTCGTCAGCACCATCGATGGCCAGATCAATCCGGCTGACGGCGTTGAGGCTGAGCAGGGGGATATCTAGCTCAGCGGCCATCACCTCTCCTTGGAAGGAGGTGGTGACACCGATGATGTCTTTGAGTTCTCCGCTGGCGAGCTTGGCCCCAAGGCCCTGAATCATCAGGGCGGCGGTGGAGCCTGACCCCAAGCCCAGCACCATGCCGTCCTTGATCTGTTCCACGGCGGCTTCAGCCACCGCCTTTTTCATCTGGGTTTGTAAATCAGCCATCAGATCACTTCCTTCGGGCGCGACCGTAGCAAGGGTTTCAAGCAATCCCAGGCAGGGGCTCAGGCTTGACGGACAGGGTCAGCTCGCGGCCCGCCCGCACCACCTTCAAGGGCAGGGGAACATCGATGGCGGCGGCATCCACCACCTCGAGCAGAGCCTGAGGATCGGCAATGTCGCGCTCATCCACCGTGATCAACAGATCGCCGCGGCGCAGTCCTGCTTTTTCAGCCGGGCCATCGGGAAGCACTGCTTGCACCAGGGCACCGCTGCGTTCCGGCAGTTGCACAAGCGCATTGGGGTCCTTGTTGTGCTCGCGCGCGATGCGCGGTGTGAGGGCCACCAGTTGCAGACCGATGTAGGGGTGCACCACTTCACCCTGCTGCTGGAGCTGATCAGCCACCCGGCGGGCCAGGTTGATCGGGATGGCAAAACCAAGGCCGGCCCCAGGGCCCGACCGCACCAGGGTGTTGATGCCAATCACCTGGCCATCGCCATTCACTAATGGCCCGCCGGAGTTGCCGGGGTTGATGGCGGCGTCGGTCTGAATCAGTTCCAACCGTTTGTCGGCAAAGCCAAGGCTGTTGATGTCGCGGTGCAGACTGCTGACGATGCCCAGGGTCACCGTGCGTTCCAATCCGAACGGGGTGCCAAGGGCGATCGCCCAATCGCCCACCTGCATGGCTTCCGAATCACCCAAGGGAGCCCGTGGCGGCAGTTGATCGCCCTCGAGACGCACCAGGGCCAGGTCTGTCACCGCATCGGTGCCCACCACCCGTCCATCCCGCTGTTCCCCGTCGGCCAAGGTGACGCTGACGGACTCCACCCGATCCACCACATGGGCATTGGTGAGCACAAGGCCCTTGGCATCAATCACCACACCGGAGCCTTGTCCCCGTTCCCGCTCCGGACCTGTCGGAGGGTCTCCCAGCAGGTCCCGCAGCAGGGGATCAAGCAGCGTGGGATCAAACGGCTGACGTTCCACGGTGCGCTCGGTGTCGATCCGAACCACCGCCGGGGCCACCCGCTGAACGGCATCGGCCACAAAGCTGTGCTCCAGGGCCTGCGCTGAGGCACCTTCAGCGGTCAGGACCGCTACGGCCATCAGAACGGCCAGGAGTTGACGCAGGGCGTACCGCAACACACCACCTCTAATTGCCTTCTTTTTATCGGATCCAGCCCGAGAAAACGGGTCTTGGTCCAAATCGATCGCAATCTCAGAACCTCAATTGCGATGCGCAGTCGAGCTTGGAAATTCCAGCTGACAAATCAGCAACCACAAGGTGGCCGATGAACAACTGCAGCCGCCCGCGGGCACCGCTCGGATGTTCGGCCCCTTCCAGCAGGTATCGGGCAAGAGCATCAGCCAGGTGAATTTCAGGATCGGCGCCAACAAGGATCCACAAGCCACTGGATTCAGTTACCGCATTTCCGTTCAGGGCTGCCACTGATCGCACAGCGGCTCTCGAGTCCACTGCTTAGGGTCGAGCCGTTTTGCGACCTCCACCTTTGAGCGAAACCGCCGCTTCACAACGCTGTGAGCTCTGTCAGGTCGTGATCGAAGACCGCCCTGGTCTTCGCGATGTGGTGACGTTCAGCAATGGTCCCCAGGGCAGCCGCAGCAAACTCTGGAGCCGCGTCTGCCAGTACGTGACCGATCCGGAGCGTAGACGCCTCTGCATCAATCAAGATTCCGACGGGCGCGGCGCCGAACAGCCGGGAGACGCCTTCCCTGATGCACCAGCCATCGATCTGGGCAACAGCTGACGGCGGGCTGACGGTCCCGTACATTGAGTGCGTGTCCGACGGGCATCTCCCTGTGGGAGATCGGTCACAACTGAAATGCACGTCGGGCCGACGTCCGCCCTCAGTTCGCGTTGCCTCATCCTCTGCTTCCGGATCTTGAAACGCTGGCCACTGACGTGGCCGCCAGCAAAGGCTTAGCCCTTTGCAACATTCAGCTGCTCACCCACATGAGCCCGATGACCCTGGAAGTGCAGATCCGCCACAGCAGTGGAGCGGATGTGAGCCTTGATGACTGCGCCGGTTTCAGTGGCGCGCTGGGGGATGCCCTTGAGGCCTCCACCCTGCTCACCGACGCGTATGTTCTGGAGATCAGCAGTCCCGGCATCGGCGACCAGCTGTCCAGCGATCGCGACTTTGAAACCTTCCGTGGGTTCCCTGTGGAGGTGCATCACCGCGACAAGCACGACAGCGAGCAACGCCTTGAGGGCCTCTTGCTCGAACGCGACGCCGACACGCTGCAGATCAACATTCGCGGGCGAATCAAACGGATTCCCCGGGATTGCGTGATCGGTGTCCGCCTCACGAGTCCAGGCAGCTGAACCCAGCGTTCACACCCCTGCAACCGCTCCTTTCTTTTCCCCTAACCCAACGCGATGGCTCTCGTCCTGCTTCCCGGTCTCAGCAACCTCATCGACGACATCAGCGAAGAGAAGAAGCTGCCGCCCCAGGTGGTGGAAGCGGCCCTACGGGAGGCCCTGCTGAAGGGTTACGAGCGCTACAGGCGCACGCTGTACATAGGCATCAGCGAAGACCCCTTTGATGAGGAGTACTTCAGCAACTTTGACGTTGGCCTCGACCTTGAGGAGGAGGGCTACCGGGTTCTAGCCAGCAAAATCATCGTTGATGAGGTGGAGAGCGAAGACCACCAGATCGCAATCGCCGAGGTGATGCAGGTAGCCGATGACGCCCAGGTGGGCGACACGGTGGTGCTGGACGTCACCCCAGAGAAAGAGGATTTCGGCCGGATGGCCGCCGCCACCACAAAGCAGGTGCTGGCCCAGAAGCTGCGGGATCAGCAGCGCCGCATGATCCAGGAGGAATTCGCTGATTTGGAGGACCCGGTGCTGACGGCCCGGGTGATCCGCTTCGAGCGCCAGTCAGTGATCATGGCGGTCAGCTCAGGCCTGGGCCGTCCGGAAGTGGAGGCTGAACTCCCCAGGCGCGATCAACTGCCCAACGACAACTACCGCGCCAACGCCACCTTCAAGGTCTTCCTTAAAGAGGTGAGCGAAGTGCCCCGCCGGGGACCGCAGCTGTTCGTCAGCCGCTCCAATGCCGGTTTGGTGGTCTACCTGTTCGAGAACGAAGTTCCCGAAATTCAGGAAGGATCGGTTCGGATCGTGGCCGTTGCCCGTGAAGCCAATCCCCCCTCCCGTTCCGTGGGCCCCCGCACCAAGGTGGCCGTCGACAGCATCGAACGAGAGGTGGACCCCGTCGGCGCCTGCATCGGCGCCCGCGGCTCCCGCATTCAGCAGGTGGTGAACGAACTGCGTGGAGAAAAAATCGACGTGATCCGCTGGTCGCAAGATCCGGGCCAGTACATCGCCAATTCCCTCAGCCCCGCTCGGGTGGAAATGGTGCGACTGGTGGATCCCGTGGGCCAGCACGCCCATGTGCTGGTGCCCCCCGATCAGCTGAGCCTGGCCATCGGCCGCGAAGGCCAGAACGTGCGTTTGGCCGCCCGACTCACCGGCTGGAAGATCGACATCAAGAACTCCACCGAATACGACCAAGAGTCAGAGGATGCTGTGGTGGCGGAGCTGATCTCTCAAAGGGAGGAGGAGGAAGCCCTCCAGCAGCAAGCCGAAGAACGACTGGCCGCGGAACAGGCCGCTCGGGCGGAAGAGGATGCACGCCTGCGAGAGCTGTATCCGCTGCCCGAAGATGAGGAGGACTACGGCGAGGAGCAGGCCGAGCAGGAGTTCTCTGAGGAGGAGCCCGCTGAGGTAGAAGCCGGCAGCGAAACCGAGTTCGAGGCCGAAGCTGAAACCACGGACGCAGCGGTTGAGGCCGATGACGATCCAGATCAGGAGCAGGTCCGGTGAGTGACCGCCCCGTCCTGCGTCGCTGCGTGGCCTGCCGCCAGCTCTTGGATCGCTGCCAACTCTGGAGGGTGATCCGCGACCATCAGGACGGAGTTCTCCTCGATGAGGGGATGGGCCGTTCGGCCTATCTCTGCCGCGAGGAGAACTGCCTTGAGGAGGCGACCCGTCGCAAGCGTTTGCAGAAAGCCCTGCGTTGTCAGGTGCCCGAAACAGTGCTTGCGGTGTTGAAACAGCGGCTTAACCAAAGCGTTGGTGAATCCGCTGAGGCAGACTGAACATTGGCCCCACCTTGTGCGTGGCCACCGCGGCAATCCATGCCCGGACCGATCGGAGACCCGAACTGAATGACCAGCAGCGGCAAAGTCAGAATTTACGAGCTGTCCAAGGATCTCGGCCTTGAGAACAAGGACGTGCTGGATGCGGCTGAAAAGCTGTCAATCGCTGCGAAGAGCCACAGCAGCTCGATCAGTGACACTGAAGCCGGAAAAATTCGTTCGCTACTTGGCAAAGGCGGGAATGGCGCGAAACCCGCTGCCGCGGCCCCTGCCAAGCCCGCACCTGGCAAGGCCATCCTCTCGGTGAAGAAAGCGGCCCCGGCCGCGCCGAGCAAGCCCGCCCCAGCGGTGAGCAAACCGGTCGCCAAGCCTGTGGTCGCCAAACCCGTGGCGGCTGCCAAACCGCAGTCGGCCCCGAAGCCTCCCGCAGCGGCCACGCCCAAACCGGTGATCAGCAAGCCAGTGGCTGCACCGGTGAAAGCGTCAGCAGCACCGGCGCGGCCCGCCGCTCCTCAGAAACCCCCCTCAGCCCCGGCGCGGCCAACGGCGGCAAAACCCGTTCCACGACCTGCCGCGGCCAAACCGCAGGTTGTCAGCAAGCCGTCTGCAGGCAAACCGGAACTGGTGAGCAAGCCCAAGGCTGCTGCCAAACCCACGGCACCCACGCCGCGACCCACACCAGCTCGCCCGGCGCCGCGACCTGCAGGGGCTGGAAGTCCTGCACGACCCACCCCTGGCCAGGGACAGCCCAAGCCACAGATCATCCGCGCAGGCGCTCCATCTCGGCCCGGTGTGCCAACCCGTGCCGGCGCTCCCACAAAGCCCAGTGCACCCTCAAGGCCCACTCCGAGGCCTGAACTGGTGGGCAAACCCGTGCCCCGCCGTCCGGCAGGCACCGGCGTGCCTCAACGCCAGGGAGGTCCAAGCCGTCCAGGAGCCCCCACCCGACAGGGTCGCCCCGGGATGCCCCCCCGCAGCGGCAACACCCTGGAACTGGTCGGCAAGCCGATTCGTCGCGATGGCAGCAGCACAGGTAGCGGTCGTCCTGGTGCGCCCACCCGGCCGGGAGCTCCTGGACGTCCCGGCATGCCTGCTGGAATGCGCAAACCGGTGGCTCCCGGTGAACTCATGCAACTGCAGAAGCCTGTCGGCAGGCAAGCAGCACCGGCACCCCGCCGTCCGGATGCACCCACTAAAGCCGGTGCAGGTGCAGGAACGGCCACCCCGCCCGTAGCGCGTCCGAATTCCCCTTCAGCGCCCCGCCGTCCCAGCTTCCGTCCGGGTGGCCCTGGTGGCCAACGGCGGCCTGGCCGTCCGGACTGGGATGACAGCGCACGGCTCGATGCTCTGCGCAGCCGCTCGCCGCAGAAGCAGCGCCAGAAGGTGCACATCATCGGTGAAAACGATGATTCCCTGGCGGCACAGACCGGCGGCTTCGCCGGCGAACAGGAGAACATGGTTCTATCGGCGAGCCTGGCTCGTCCCGCCAAGCCCAAGTCGCAGCAGCGCACCGCACCCAAGCCAGTGGCGGCGATGCGCAAGCGCAAGAAGGAAACCGCCCGTCAGCGTCAGCGCCGGCGTGCCATGGAGCTGCGGGCAGCCCGGGAAGCAAAGCAGGTGCGTCCCGAAATGATCGTGGTGCCGGAGGACAACCTCACGGTGCAGGAACTGGCGGACATGCTGAGCGTCGAAAGCTCAGAGATCATCAAATCCCTGTTCTTCAAAGGGATCATCGCCACGGTCACCCAGACCCTGGACATGCCCACGATCGAGGCCGTTGCCGACGAATTCGGTGTGCCGGTGCTGCAGGATGACGTGGAGGAGGCGGCCAAGAAGACCGTCGAAATGATCGAAGAGGCCGACAAGGCTCACCTGATCCGACGTCCGCCCGTGGTCACCGTCATGGGCCACGTCGACCACGGCAAAACCAGCCTTCTGGATGCCATTCGTCAGGCGCGCGTCGCTGCGGGTGAGGCCGGCGGCATCACCCAGCACATCGGTGCCTATCAGGTTGAGATCGAGCACAACAACGAGCAGCGCAAGCTCACCTTCCTGGACACTCCGGGCCACGAAGCCTTCACGGCCATGCGAGCCCGTGGCACCAAGGTGACAGACGTGGCTGTGCTGGTGGTGGCCGCTGATGACGGCGTCCGCCCCCAGACCCTGGAAGCCATCAGCCACGCCCGGGCCGCTGAAGTGCCGATCGTGGTGGCGATCAACAAGATCGACAAAGAAGGTTCATCACCCGAACGGGTAAAGCAGGAGCTGTCTGAGCAAAACCTGCTAGCGGAAGACTGGGGCGGCGATGTGGTGATGGTGCCGGTGAGCGCCATCAAGGGCGAAAACATCGACAAGCTGCTGGAGATGCTGCTGCTGGTCACCGAAGTGGAAGACCTGCAGGCCAACCCGGATCGTCTGGCCCGCGGCACCGTGATCGAGGCCCACCTCGACAAGGCCAAAGGCCCCGTAGCCACCCTGCTGGTGCAGAACGGCACCCTCAAGACTGGCGACGTCGTCGCCGCTGGTCCGGTGCTGGGCAAGGTGCGCGCCATGGTGGATGACAACCGCCAACGCCTCAAGGAAGCGGGCCCCTCCTTTGCTGTGGAGGCCCTGGGCTTTAGCGAAGTGCCCACCGCCGGTGATGAGTTCGAGGTGTACCCCGACGAGAAATCAGCCCGATCCGTTGTAGGCGATCGCGCCTCCGATGCCCGTGCCACCCGTCTTGCTCAGCAGATGGCGTCACGACGCGTCTCGCTCACGGCCATGTCCGGCCAGGCCAATGACGGTGAGCTCAAGGAACTCAACCTGATTCTCAAAGCCGACGTTCAAGGCTCTGTGGAAGCCATCCTCGGATCGCTCGAGCAGCTGCCCAAGGATGAGGTGCAGGTGCGGGTGCTGCTGTCGGCACCTGGCGAGATCACCGAAACCGACGTCGACCTGGCAGCCGCCTCCGGCGCGGTGATCGTGGGCTTCAACACCTCCATGGCCTCCGGCGCCAAGAAAGCGGCGGATGCCACTGGGGTGGATGTGCGCGACTACGACGTGATCTACAAGCTGCTGGAAGACATCCAGTTGGCGATGGAAGGTCTGCTGGAGCCGGAACTGGTGGAAGAAGCCCTGGGCGAAGCCGAGGTGCGCGCCGTCTTCACCATCGGCAAGAGCGCCGTGGCCGGCTGTTATGTCACCACCGGCAAGCTGCATCGCAATTGCCGGGTGCGGGTGCACCGCGGAAAACAGGTGGTCTACGAGGGCGACCTCGACTCCCTGCGTCGCAACAAGGACGACGTCAAGGAAGTGGCCACGGGCTTCGAATGCGGTGTCGGCACCGATCGGTTCGCCAACTGGGAAGAAGGCGATCGCATTGAAGCCTTCAAGATGGTCACCCAACGCCGCAAACTCACCACCTGACCCCGCAAGCGATCGTGCAGCCCCGCAGCGAGCCCCTGCTCTGGCTTCAGTGCCTGGCCCTTGGGGCCATTCCCCTAGAGCTGCTGCTGATCCGCCTGGTTCTGGCCGGCGCGGATCCGGGTCCTGTTCCCGGTGTGGAGCGATTTCTGATCTGGGGGGTGGGGGTCCTGGCCCCAGCTGTCGCGTTGTGGCGACGGCCCGCCGATTGGGGATCTCTGCTGTTCGTGCGTCAGCCGCTGGCCAGCCGCAACAGCGATCAACTCCGCATCAGTGCATCCCAAGCCGGCTTGAGCAGCCGCGCCGCTGTGGTGATCGCCGCAATGGTCCTGCTGCCCGTGCTCTGGTGGATGGACGATTCAGCGGTGCTGGCGAGTGAATTTTCCCCGGTGTCGGGACAATCCCGTCTGGTCACCCTGTTGCTGGTCAGCCCATTGCTGGCCTTGATGGTCTGGCAGGTGCAGCAGCTGATTCAAGCCGCAGCGCTGTTGCTTGGATCACCAGCAACCGTTGCCCCTGCCGATTCAGCTTTTCGTGCTGATGCTGTGGCAACGCAGCGCACCAGCCTTGGCCTGCAGTTGCTCAACCTCCCTCGCCTGGAGTGGCCGGAGCCTGCAGTGGAGCCGATCCAGCAAAAGCCCGACAAGGCCATCGGGGTGGACGACACCGCGTCGGAGACGGACAACAGCACTGAGAACGAGTCACCCGACGAGGAGATTTCAGCCGACAATCCGTTGACGGCTGCAGTGTCTGACGAAGCTGATCCCGAAACCGCTCCTGAGCCCGTCGTTGCCGAGGCTCAAGCTGACGACGAGTCGTCTGATGACGCTGAAGAGGCTGCTCCAACAAGCGATCAGGACGCCGATGAGGCCATGGACGTGGAAGACATGGAAGACACCACGCCGGAACAGAGCGACAGCACGGAAGACATCAGCGCCTCCGTCATCAGCCCTGACAACGAAGAGCCAGACGACGAAGCACCAGACAACCAAGAGCCAGACGACGAAAGTTCAGCCATAAACGCCGCGACGGCTGAAGAGTCCGATGACGTCGAGCCCGAAGCGCTGGAACCCGTCGATGCAGAGGCTCAAGACAACATGTCGGAAGACGACGACGCTGAAGACGACAACTCTGAAGACATCAGTTCGGTTGACGCCGACGAATCAAGTGTCGCTGCTGCTGCCTCTGTTGCGGTCGAACCAGAGCAGTCCGGAGAAGAGCAGGAGAGCACCCCCCTGGATGCCGAAGTCAGCCAGATCGACGGTGTCGCCGGCGGAAGCACGGAAAGCCATCGTGAACAGGCCGAGTCCAGCAGAGGCAAAGAGAGCGAACCAGACGAGCCGTCTGAGCCCACGCCAGGGGGTCTGTGATTCCTTGAGCAACCGTTCCCGCAGGGCGGGATCCAGGCCAGATTTGGGGCGGGGATTATCGGGCAAACGTCCAAGTTGGATTCAGAGCAAATGTTAAATTGCCCATGACGCCGATGTAGCTCAGCCGGTAGAGCAACGCTTTCGTAAAGCGTGGGTCGCCTGTTCAAGTCAGGTCATCGGCTTTTTAAGCAGTGGTGCGTTGAATCAGCCAGATTCAATGCGCGTTTAATTAACACATAACCGCTTCAATCCCGAAGACGAGCAGAGATAATTCCCGCTGGTGATCCTTCCACTGAGAAGATCATTCCAGGGAACAATCCAGTGATCTGGATTCACATCAGCCAACACGTCAGCCGCCTCAGGATTCTGAAGCACCAGAATCCTTCGCGACCGCAGTTTGAGCTGGCGCCTTAACCAGGGCGTCATGATCGCTTCTTCAACAAGGCGCTGTTACGAGCCATCGGCGATCACCCGTTCAAAACCGGTCTGAATAGCGGCTGCCAGCTCCGTGTTCTCTGGAGCCACATAGAAGAAACCCGCAAAGGGATAAACAATCAACAGATGGGGATCCAGCAGCATCTGCGGGTACAACGACCTCACCACGGAAGCCTCCGCTTCAAGTTCCGCCACACCGCGGGGAAACAACTGCACCCGGTTGTCATTCACCAAGCGCAGCAATTTTTCCGACCGGGCGGTGTAGGTGCGCAACCCAGCACGATCGAAAATTTCAACATCGCTCCAGCCAAGTCCTTGCACCAAAACGATGCGTTGGAGGTCCTGAGGGCTGCGGATCGTTTGCAGTTCGGCCAGGGATGCCTGATTGGTCCATCCCGCCCGCAGCCCGAGGATTCCACCCGTCAACGGAATGGGCCTCGGGTCGACATCGGCCTTGGCGCTCCATCCCAACTGCGCCATCGACAGGCCGAGCGCGCAGGCCAGAGCAACCCAGACAAGCCGCCATGTCCAACGACGGGACCTCAGCCTCACGCCAGCCAGCGTTCACAACCTCCCCACGATGACAAGGTTGAACGACGGCGACCAGCACGGAACCAGCCTTTTCCACGATCTGAATACGATTGGAATGGGAATCAATGACGACCCTGATGTCGAAACAACGCGTCGATCGCAGGTATCGTCCCAGCCGAAATCCTGTGGCCTGGGGTTCATGCAGGATCCAACCTTGATGCGCGTTGGCTCGGCCATCAGCGGGTTGCTTCTGGTGCTGTTTCTGGTGGTTCATCTGGCCGGTTTGTTGCCCGCGCTGATCGCACCGGTGCAGTTCGAGCACTACTCCACGGCCCTGCATCACCAGCCATGGCTGCCGGTGTTGGAGGTCGGCCTGGCCGCCACCGCAGCCGTGCATCTGAGCTGCACCATCGCCAAAACGCTGCGGAATCGAGGTGCTGGAAACACAGCGGCGCTGCGTAGCCGTCGCGGTCGTCCGCTGGACGCTCTGGCCAGCCGCAGCAAGATGGCGGCCGGTGTGATCACCCTTGGATTTCTGGCCCTGCATCTGCAACAACTGCGCTGGCCACGCCCGAGCGATGGGCTGGAGCGGGAGCTGCTGCAGCACCTGCTGCAGCAGCCGATCAGCCTTGTGGTTTATGCCGCCGGCAGCCTGGCCATTGGCCTGCATCTGCTCCACGGCGCGGAAGCAGCCCACCGCAACCTTGGTCTGCTTAACCCGGCCAACGGCCCCAGTATCCGCTGGGGAGGTCGCCTCTTGGCGTCGGGAATCGGAGGAGGCTTCCTGCTGATCAGCCTGGGACTGGCCCTCGGAGGGTTGGCATGACAAAGGGCCTGCCTGATCCCAGGATTCCCGCCGGTCCGCTCGCCGATGCCTGGCGACGGACCCGCGAAGGACTGCCGCTGATCAGCCCTCTGCGCAAAGGGCAGATGGACGTGCTCGTGGTGGGCACCGGCCTGGCGGGCGCTTCCGCCGCGGCGACTCTGGCCCAACAGGGCTACCGGGTCACGGTGCTCAGCTTTCACGACAGCCCGCGCCGCGCCCATTCGGTGGCGGCCCAGGGGGGCATCAATGCCGCACGTTCTGTGGCGGTGGATGGCGACAGCGTCAGCCGCCTGTTCGCCGACACCCTCAAAGGAGGCGACTTCCGCGCCCGGGAAGCGGGCTGCCAGCGGCTGGCGGAAATCAGCAGCGGCATCATCGATCAATGCGTGGCCCAGGGGGTACCGTTCGCACGCGAATACGGCGGCAGCCTGGCCACCCGCAGTTTTGGCGGGGCCCTGGTGAGCCGAACCTTCTATGCCCGGGGGCAGACCGGCCAGCAATTGCTTTATGGCGCCTACCAGGCCTTGATGCGCCAGGTGGAGCTGGGCCGCGTTCAACTGCTCACCCGCCGGGACGTGCTCGAGCTGATCACCGTGGATGGTGTGGCCCGTGGCGTGGTGGCGCGCCATCTGCTGAGTGGTGAGCTGGAGGTGCACACCGCCCGCACCGTTCTGCTCTGCACCGGCGGTTACAGCAACGTCTACTTCCTCTCCACCAACGCACTGAAGTCGAACACCAGCGCGATCTGGAGGGCCCACCGCAGAGGGGCGCTGTTCGCTAATCCCTGCTTCACCCAGATCCATCCCACCTGCATTCCCAGTGGTGATGTCTTCCAGAGCAAGCTGACGCTGATGAGCGAAAGCCTGCGCAACGACGGGCGGGTCTGGCTGCCCAAGAACCCCGGCGAGACGAGCCAACCCGATGCGATACCGGAAGAGGAACGCGACTACTTCCTCGAGAGGCTTTATCCCACCTACGGCAACATGACGCCGCGGGACGTCGCCTCCAGGCGGGCTAGAGAACTCTGCAACGCGGGGCGGGGCGTCGGCCCAGGGGGACGCTCGGTTTACCTCGACCTCACCGATGCCATCAGAGCTGAAGGCAGAGACGCCATTTCCGCCCGCTACGGCAACTTGATGACGATGTACGAGCGCATCAGCGGCGATGACCCCTACAAGAAGCCGATGCGGATTTATCCCGCGCCGCACTACACAATGGGCGGCCTCTGGGTGGACTACCACCTGATGAGTTCCATCCCCGGCCTGTTTGTTCTGGGGGAAGCGAACTACTCTGAACATGGCGCCAACCGCCTGGGCGCCAGCGCCCTGATGCAAGGGCTCGCCGATGGCTACTTCATTGCGCCGTCCACGGTCACGGCCTGGCTGGCGGGCAACCCTGCGCAGGATGTGCCCATCGATCACCCAGCCTGCCGCGAGGCCTTGGAGAGCACCCGCCGCCGCATCAGTCAATTGATCAAAAGCGCAGGCAGCACCCCGGTGGACAGCTTCCATCGCGAGCTGGGCAGCGTGATGATCGACCGCTGCGGCATCAGCCGCCATGCCGATGGTCTGCGGGAGGGGCTGGAACAGGTGAAGGCGCTGGAGGAGCGGTTCGAAGCCGAAGTACGGGTGCCAGGCGAAGCCGGCGGCCCCAATGCCGAGCTGGAGAAAGCGCTGCGGGTTAAAGACTTCTTCGGGCTAGCCCAGCTGATGCTGCGGGATGCCCTGGCCCGGGAGGAGTCGTGCGGGGCCCACTTCCGCGAAGAACACCAAAGTGACGAGGGCGAAGCCCGACGGGACGACGTGAACTTCGCCCACATCGCCGCCTGGGAGCACAACACCAACGGTGAGCCGATCCGCCACAGCGAACCGCTGCAGTTCACCGCGCTGCAACCCAGCACCCGGAGCTACAAATGAAACTCACCCTGCGCATCTGGCGCCAGAGCAGCGCCGATCAACCCGGTGGTTACCAGAGCCATCAGCTGGAGAACGTCTCCCCCAACCTCTCCCTGCTGGAGGCCCTCGATCAGCTCAATGAACAACTGATCAGCGCCGGGGAACGGCCGGTGAGCTTCGAGCACGACTGCCGCGAAGGCATCTGCGGCAGCTGCGGCTTCCTGGTGAACGGCCAGGCCCATGGCCCTCGGGCCGCCACCTCCGTATGCCAGCTCTACCTGCGGGAGTTCAACGATGGTGCGGTGCTGACCCTGGATCCATGGCGCGCCAAGGCCTTTCCTCCGATCCAGGATCTGATGGTGGACCGCTCCGCCTTTGACCGGCTGATCGCCGCCGGCGGCTACTGCTCAACGGGCACTGGCCAGGCCCCCGATGGCAACGCCCTGCCCGTGGGCCGGGAGCAGGCCACAAGCGCCTTCAGCACGGCAACCTGCATCGGTTGTGGCGCCTGCGTCGCCAGTTGCCGCAATGCCTCGGCAAGCCTGTTCGTGGCCGCCAAGCTGGCGCACTTGGGGCAACTGCCGCAGGGGCAACCGGAACGGGCCAGCCGCGCTGACGCGATGCAACGCCAGATGGAGGCCGAGGGCTTCGGCAGCTGCAGCAGCAACCTCGAATGCGAGGCGGTCTGTCCTCAGGAGATTTCCGCCGACTGGATCAGCTGGATGCACCGGGAACGCAGAAGCTGACTGAGCAAAAACACCACAATCGCTGCTGCACCAGTCCAGAGATCATCAGAAATTTTTTGCCAATAACCCACAACAAATCACTACCGTTTTAAGGATCGAATCAAGCCAGCAGCATGCAAGCCAACCCCCAGCCGGAGCAGATCACCAAAACCGTGGTGGGCGTCACCACGGTTTTCATTGGAGGCATTGCTCTGCTCTCCAGCGTGTTTGTTGTTCCCGCTGGTGAAGTTGGCGTGGTCACCACCCTTGGCAAAGTCTCCAACACCCCAAGAGAGCCGGGGTTGAACCTCAAACTTCCGTTCATTCAGTCGACCCATAATTTCAGCGTCAGAACGCAGGTCATCCCCGAAAAATTTTCAACACTCACCAAAGACCTGCAGGTGATCGAAGCCACAGCAACGGTGAAATATGCGGTCAAGCCCGGAGAAGCCCCCAGGATCTACAGCACGATTGCCACCGATGACTCTGCGATTTACGCCAGGGTGATCCAGCCATCGCTGCTGAAATCACTGAAATCGGTGTTCTCGAAGTATGAACTCGACACCATCGCCACCGACTGGAACAACATTTCCACCCTTGTGCAAGAAAGCGTCTCCAATGAGCTGAGCAAATTCGACTATGTGGCCGTTAAAGGCCTGGACATCACGGGCCTCAAGATTGCTGAGGAATACCGAGCGGCCATCGAGCAGAAGCAGATTGCACAACAGCAGCTTCTGCGCGCCAAAACAGAGGTTCAGATCGCCGAGCAGGAGGCCCTGAAGTTTCAGACCTTGACCCGCTCGCTCAATGACAGCGTTCTCTACAAGCTGTTCCTCGACAAGTGGGACGGGAAAACAAAGGTGGTTCCTCCCATTCGTGGTGGCAGCACACCACCGGTGATTGTTGGCCGATAACGGGATGCAGCTGGCTGCATCAGAGCCCAGCGCAGCCGCGGGTCGCCGCCTGCAGGTCAGCAATGGCCTCGGCGCCACGGCCCGCCCGGAGCTGCTGCATCACCAGATCCGCCTGAACCCCCAACAGCAGGGTCTGGCAGGGATAGGCACTGCTGGCTGACGCCTGTTGCTGCAGGGCCTCCGCCTCGACCAAGGCCTGTTCACAGAGCTGAGGCTGACGGCCCTCCAAGCAGCGCCTGGCTCGGGCCTGAAAGGCTGCCAAGGGCGACGCACGCACCACAGGGGCCGCCATGGCGAGGAGCAGCAGGACTGTGACGGAGCGCGCGAGCAGGGCTCAGGGGGGCGATTTGCTGAGATGATGCCTCAACTTCGACCCATCGCCCCGCCGTGTACACCGACTGGACCGCCATTGCCCTGCTGCTGTTCACCGCGGTGCCGCTGTTGATCGTTGTGGCGACGGCCACCTACTTCGTGATCCAGAACGATCAGAAGACTCCCCTGAGCTGAGGATCAAGCCAGGGGCCGGGTCGGACAGCTGAGTTTGGCCAGACCTGGGGTGTTGATGGGCTGGTGGTTCAACGGTGCCGACTGCACCGCTGAACTGATCTGACCGGTCCCCAGACAGACGATGCACGTGCGGAAGCGGTCCCCCGACACCCGCTGCATCCCACTGCCACCACAGACGGTGCACGTGCACATGACCCCAAGGATCAGACGATGGATTCAGTGTGGGTGGAAAACCCGCCGCTGATCCCGAAGTGTTCCTTAAGAAATCACTGCATTGATCTCTTGCTGCGTCAAGTGTTCGAGCAACTCTGTTGCACTCAGGCGCGCACCAGGATCCAGCAGCTGAAGGCCTGAGGCCAAACGACCAATCACCGCAGCCGCATCGAGCCCCGCGGCACGGAGCGGTTCCAGGCCGGAACTGGCCTCACGCTTGGACAGTTTCTGGCCGCTGGCATCACAAAGCAGCGGCCCATGCCGGAACTGGGGCGGTGATTCACCCAGGGCCGCAAAGACACTTCGCTGGGCTGGCAGGGCCTCGCGCAGATCAGCACCACGCACCACATCGGTGATGCCGAGGCTGAGTTCGTCGATCACGGTGGCGAGCTGGTAGGCGATGAAGCCATCGGCTCGCCGCAACACCACATCGCCACTGCTGTGGGGATCGTCATCAGCCACCCGCAGGCGCCAACTGGGGAGCCGCTGCTGCTGCCAGCCCCAGTGGTGCCCAGCCGTCCGGCAGACGCCGGGGTAGATCGGCTGACCGGCAAGCTGCCTTCGGGAGCAGCGACAGGCGAACAACCATCCGGATCGGCGTAACCACGACAACCAGGAGTGGTAGATGCCACGCCGTTCGCTCTGGAGAAGCACCGGCCCATCCCATTCCAGGCCCAGCCAGCACAAATCGCTTTGGATCGCCTCGATGGCACCGGCGCGGTTGCGCGGCGTATCGAGGTCATCGATGCGCAGCAACCAGGCCCCACCGGCCTGACGGGCCGCCAACCACGAGAGCAGAGCCGTTTGCAGGTTGCCGAGGTGGAGCACCCCCGTGGGGGATGGGGCGAAACGGCCGCGGTAGCCACCGGCGGCTGCCAAGGCTCGCCCCCGCTCCAGATGCTGTTGCAGATGCTCCGGAAGTTCCTTCATCTGAACAGCCATCAAAAAAGGCGACCCACTGGGCCGCCCGGAGAACGAGGTTGAGGCGCTGATCAGCCCTGAACGCGGTCCTTGAACATCTTGCCGGCGGTGAAGGCGGGAACGCGCTTGGCGGGAATCGCGATCTTCTCGCCGGTCTTGGGGTTCAGACCCTGACGGGCGGAACGCTCACGGGGCTCAAAGGAACCGAAACCGAGGATGGACACCTTCTTGCCTTCCACCACGGAGTCGATGATCGTGTCGATGGCGGCGTCGACAACCATGGAAACGTCGGTCTTGGTGAGCTCGGTGCGAGCAGCCACCAGATTCACCAGATCAGCTTTGTTCATTGGTTAGAGAGAGTCGGGGGGCGGGAGACGGCTCAGATACGGCGTCGTGGGCTCGCCGCTGCCTTCCCCAAGCGGCCCAATCGTATGGAGAGCAACCGGTTGCTGCAAGCGAAACGTGTTGTGCCGCAACGCTTTAGCAGTTGTCCGCAGCATCGCTCCAACCGCTGAAGGGCACGAGCCGCTCCCCACGCAAGGCACCAAGCCCAGCCCCAGAAAGCAGTTGGGGACTGGCATCTGAAGGAATCCACTCCCTGAGCCTGGCCAAGCTGTTCAGCTGTCTGGGCCAGTGGAATGTGCGGGCATGGCGCATCGGCGCGAGCTGACCCGGAGCCCATGGCGTCAGCAAACGCCCGCAGAACAACAGTTCATTTGGTGCCGGGGCGAACACCACACAGCTCCCCGGCGTCGGCCCCGGCGTCCACAACAGCCGCAAACCACTCACCGTGGTGTGTTCCTCGGCAAAGGTGTCCAACGGCTCCACATTGGGCAGGAGATAGGCCTCCTGTTCCTGCACCAGAACCGGCCATCCCAGGCGCTCCTGAACGCGACGCAGGCGCCCGTGGCCTTCTCGACTGGTGAGCAGGATCCTCGGGCTGCGGGTTCCCGCCAGCTGGCACAGAGCCGTGAGGCTGGCCTCCGTCAACGGCGGGCAGTCCACCAGCACGGGCTCGGGATCCAGATCCAGCCACCAGGAGCTGCCGCCCTGGCTGTCGCGGTTGGGCGGAAACAACCAGAGGTCGTCACGCAGCTGCTGCGGCGGCCGGCCGGCCTCAAGTGTGGTGGTCATCGCCATTGGTTCAAAACAACGGACCAAACCACTAGTTTGAAGTCGAGATGCCCCCTACGGGCCTTGAGTGGCATTCACCCCGGTTCTCCCTGGCCCCTGGGCAGCAGCCTCACCCGACGAGGTGTGAACTTTGTGCTGGCGGCTCCCGGGGCCGACCGCATTGAATTGCTGCTCTACAGCAACGGCAACGACCGCAGCCCGGAGCGGGTGATCGAACTGGACGGTCGACGTCACCGCTCAGGCGACTACTGGCACGTGGAAGTGGAGGGGGTCGGTGAAGGCTGCTGTTACGGCTACCGGGTCTTCGGGCCGCTGGCGCCGGGGGGCCATGGCTTCCAGCCCTCCAAGGTGCTGCTGGACCCCGCCGCCCGTGCGATCAGTGGTTGGGACGTCTACGACCGGGTGCTGGCCACCGGCCCCACACCCAACGCCCATGCCTGCCTCAAGGCGGTGGTGTGCGAACGGGATCTGTTCGACTTTCAGGCCCATCCGCGCCCGCGCCACAGCTGGCAACGCACGGTGATCTACGAGCTGCACGTGGGGGGCTTCACCCGCCGTGAGGATGCCGGGGTCGCCGTGGAACACCGCGGCACCTACCTAGGCCTGATTGAAAAGTTGCCCTACCTCAAGGAGCTGGGCATCACGGCGGTGGAGCTGCTGCCGGTGTTCTGCTTCGACCCGGCCGATGCGCCCCCGGGCCGCGACAACGTGTGGGGGTACAGCCCCCTGAGCTGGTTCACACCCCACCACGGCTACTGCAGCAGCAGCGATCCATTGCAGGCCCGCCATGAGGTGCGCCAACTGGTGGCCGCCTGCCATGACGCCGGCATCGAAGTGCTGCTGGATGTGGTCTACAACCACACCACCGAGGGCAACCGCCATGGCCCCACCCTGAGCTGGCGGGGTTGCGCCGACAACGTCTACTACCACCAAAACGAGGACGGCGACTATCAGGATGTGAGCGGCTGCGGCAACTCGATCGCCGCCAATGCGCCGATCAGCACCCAGCTGATCCTCGAGTCGATGCGCTGCTGGGCCCTTGAACTGGGGGTGGATGGCTTCCGCTTCGATCTGGGCATTGCCCTGAGCCGCGGCGACCAGCTCAAACCCCTGAATGAGCCGCCCCTGTTCGCGGCCATGGAGGCCGAGCCGCAGCTGAGTGATCTCAAACTGGTGAGCGAACCGTGGGACTGCGGCGGTCTTTATCGGCTGGACGACTTCCCCGCCCAGCGGATCGGCACCTGGAACGGCCATTTCCGCGACGGGGTGCGGCGCTTCTGGAAAGGGGACGACCACAGCACCTGGAGCCTGGCCCAGCGGTTCAAGGGCAGCCCCGATCTCTATGACGGCAAGCCCGTGGCCCTGGGGCGTTCGGTGAACTTCATCACCGCCCACGACGGCTTCACCCTGGCGGATCTGGTGAGCTACAACCGCAAGCACAACCTGGCCAACGGCGAAGACAACCGCGACGGCGAGAACCACAACAACAGCTGGAACCACGGCATCGAAGGCCCCAGCAGCAACCCCCTGGTGCAAAGCCTGCGGCGGCGTCAGCAACGCAACCTGCTCAGCTCTCTGCTGCTGGCCCGTGGCGTGCCGATGCTGCTGATGGGCGATGAAGTGGGCCGCAGCCAAGGGGGTAACAACAACAGCTGGTGCCAGAACAGCCCCCTGGGCTGGATGGTCTGGAATGAAGACCAGTGCGACCTGGAGCTGAAGCAATTTCTGCAGCGGCTGCTGCGGCTGCGCCAGGCCCTGCCGCAACTGTTCAATCCATTGGTGCCGCCGCGGGAAAGCAACCGCAAATCAGCGGAACAACCATCGGAGCAGCGCAGCGATCTCTGGCGTCAATGGCACGGGGTGAACCTGGCCAAACCCGACTGGGCCGCCTGGAGCCGCACGACGGCCACCAGCCTCCACCGCGGCAGCCGCGGGGCTCTGCTGTGGATGGGCTTCAACGCCTACAAGGAAAGCCTCAGCTTTGAGTTGCCGGTTCCGGCCTCCCCCTGGAAACGGGTGATCGACACCTCCTTGCCCAGCCCCAAGGATTTCCCAGCCGAGCCAGCCAGCTTCAGCGGCGTTGAGATCCCCTTGCAGAGCCGGAGCTTCGTGCTGCTGCTCGCCGAGGAGGAAACCACAAGCCTGCGGTTGTGATCAAAGCGGGTGACGGGAATCGAACCCGTGTCATCAGCTTGGAAGGCTGAGGTCTTACCATTACACAACACCCGCGTAGTACAAACGAACCACTGCCTCAGGGGCTGGTGGTGTCGTGAGCACGCATTCATTATGGCAATCCGCCTGCCCAAAGCCTCCGCGTGACACCGACCGACGCATCCCTGCAGGGATCCCGCCGCAGGCTGATGCTGGCCTACGGCCTGGGCGACGCCGGCACCGGACTTGCCGCCACTCAGCTGGGCTTCTATCTCTTTCCGTTTTTCATCTGCGCCGCTGGCCTGCCGGCCTTCATCGCCGGCTCTCTGCTCACGGTGAGCAAGGTGTGGGATGCGCTGAATGATCCGTTGATCGGCTGGCTCAGCGATCACACCCGCAGCCGCTGGGGCCCGCGCCTGCCCTGGATGCTGACCGCAGCCCTGCCGCTGGGCATCAGCCTGACGGCGATGTGGTGGGTGCCCCCGGGCGACACGCTGCAGCGCACCACGTATTACGCGGTGATGGCGGTGTTGCTGATGACCGCCTACACCAGCGTCAACCTGCCCTACGCCGCCCTCAGCACCGAACTCACGCCGGACACCGCCATTCGCACCCGCCTAAATGCGGCGCGGTTCACCGGATCAATCCTGGCGGGCCTGAGCGGACTGATCGTGGCTTCGGTGGTGCTCACCGACGGAGGCGGGGGCTACCTGGCCATGGGCCGGATCACCGGCAGCATCGCCGCCACCACCACGCTGCTCTGCTGCTGGGGCCTGGCCCCCTACGCCAAGCGGGCCCAACGGCCGGTGCCCAACAACGAGCCGCCGATGCAGCAGCTCAAACGGGTGATGGCCAACCCCCGTTTCCGCCAGGTGCTGGGGCTGTATCTGCTGCTCTGGTTCGGCCTGCAACTGATGCAGGTGGTGGCCCTGATCTGGCTGGTGCAGGTGGTGCATGTGCCCGCCAACCTCTCCACCTGGATCCTGCTGCCCTTCCAGATCGCCGCCCTGCTGGGGCTTCAGCTCTGGAGCAACCTCAGCAACCGCATCGGCCGCGTCGCCACCCTGCGCTGGGGCGCAGGACTGTGGATCAGCGCCTGCTTGCTTTCAATGCTGTTCCCGCCCCTGGCGGCGGACCCCGGCCCGCTGCAACTGCTGCCGCTGGTGGGGCTGATCGCCCTGGTGGGAGTGGGAGCGGCGACGGCCTATCTGATCCCCTGGTCGCTGCTGCCCGATGCGATCGACGCTGATCCGAGCAAACCCGCCGGGCTTTACACCGCCTGGATGGTGTTCGGCCAGAAGCTGATCATCGGCCTGACCATGTCGGTGTTTGGCAGCCTGCTCTCGCTCACCGGCTACATCTCCGCCAAGGGGGGCAACTGCAGCGGGGCACTGAGTTTCATCGAACAGCCGGATTCAGCCCTGCTGGCGCTCCGCCTTTGCATGGGTCTTATTCCCGCCATCCTTGTGCTGCTTGGCCTTGTGGTGATGCGAGGCTGGCCCGACCGTGGAGCCCACCTGCAGAAGGCCGCCGGATGAACACGCCCCGTTCCATCAAACGCCTGGGCACCAGCCTGCTGATCGGAGGCCAGGCCGTGGCCGCCACCCTGCGCGGTCGCATCAATCGGGGTGAGCTGTTTGAGCAAATGCTGGAGGCCGGCCCCGGCAGCCTGCTGATCGTGCTGATCATCTCGGTGGCCGCCGGCTCGGTGTTCAACATTCAGGTGGCCGCCGAACTCACCCGCCAGGGGGCGGGATCAACGGTGGGCGGCATCCTGGCGATCGGCCTGGCACGGGAGATCGCGCCCCTGCTCACCTCCTGCCTGCTGGCCGGCAAGGTGGCCACCGCCTACGCCGCCCAGCTGGGGACGATGAAGGTGACCGAACAGATCGATGCGATCACCATGCTGCGCACCGACCCGGTGGAGTACCTGGTGGTGCCCCGGATGATCGCCATGGTGGTGATGGCACCGGTGCAGTGCTTCTTCTTCTTCTTCGTGGCGGTGTGGTCGGGCCAACTCACCAGCACGGCCCTCTACAACATCCCGCCGGCGGTGTTCTGGACCTCGGTGCAGACCTGGATGAACCCGCTGGACCTGCCGTTCATGCTGGTGAAAGCCCTGGTGTTCGGGCTGATCATCGCCACGGTGGCCTGCGGTTGGGGCCTGACCACCCGCGGCGGCCCCAAGGAAGTGGGCACCAGCACCACCGGCGCGGTGGTGATGATCCTGATCCTGGTGGCACTGATGGATGTCGTTCTCACCCAGGTGCTGTTCGGAGCATGAGTTCAACCCCCACC
Organism: Synechococcus sp.; assembly: GCA_047285305.1. GTDB lineage: Bacteria > Cyanobacteriota > Cyanobacteriia > PCC-6307 > Cyanobiaceae > Parasynechococcus. The sequence goes on along the minus strand of JBJBDL010000003.1, from coordinate 906,437 downwards.
CCCGTAACCCTCAAGCCGGACGTGCGGCTGCCTTTGCTGGTGGTGGCCCTTGGCCTGGCACTGCTGCCCCTGCCGCTTTCGCCCTGGCCCACCTTGGTGGTGGTGCTGTTCGGCCTGTTTCTGCTGATCCAGAGCGCCAGCCTTCGCTTGGAATTCAAGGAAGACGCTCTGATCGTGTGGCAAAACAGCCGCGAACTGCGGCGTTTCCCCTACGACCAATGGCTGAGCTGGCGACTGTTCGCCCCCTGGCTGCCGGGCCTGTTTTATTTCCGCGAAACCCAGAGCATTCACTTCCTGCCGATCCTGTTCAGCCCCAAGGAGCTACGGGAACAGCTGGAACTGCGGGTGGGAGCACTGGAAGTGCCGAACGGCGACCCGGAAGACAGCACGAGCAAAAGCGAGGAATAGCACGATTTCGACACGATTTCGTGTAGACATCCATGCAATCTTGTGCGCCCTTGTCGCAGTTGTGATGCCACCTGTTTTTCTGCGGTCTGGTCGGCTGGAATGGAGGGATGGAGAGCACGGCAGCTGACGCAATGCCCGACGACACCGACCTGACCCCCAAGGCGCCTGAACCGGAGCAGCCCTCGGCGGAAACCAGCGGCGACACCAGCGCAGAACCCGCCAACACCACCAGCACCGAGCCCGCCGCCGCAGAAGCCAATCCCGTGATGGAGCTGGCACTGAAAGATCTGCAGGAACGCCGCGATGCACTGGAAGCGGAGATCACCGCCCTCAGCTCCCGCAAGCAGCAACTCGAGACCGAACTGAAGGCCAACTTCGCGGGCCAGTCCGACGCCATCGCCCGCCGCGTGAAGGGCTTCCAGGAGTACCTGGGCGGCGCCCTGCAGGACCTGGTGCAGAGCGTGGAAAACCTGGAGCTGGTGGTGCAGCCGATGGTGGTGCAGCCCTCCCCCCTCGATCAGGCGGAAGACAACGCAGCGGTGCCGGACCAGCCCGGAGAGAGCGCACCGCCTCCCGCGGTGGCCGACACCTTCCGCCCGGACGAAGAGCTGATCCGCCAGACCCTGGAGCGCTTCCTCAAACAACCCGACGTCTACGCCGACCCCTGGAACCTGCGGCGCAGCATCGATGCCCGTGACACGGCTCTGCTGGAGGACTGGTTCTTCAATCAGGGTGGACGCGGAGCCCAGCCCAGCCGCGGCACCCGGCCGCGCAACATCCTGGCGAGCGCGGCCCTGATCGCGGTGATCGGCGAGCTGTACGGCGATCAGTTCCAGTGCCTGGTACTGGCCGGCGGGCCCGAACGGCTCGGCGAATGGCGGCGCGGCCTGCAGGATGCCCTCGGCCTGGGCCGGGAAGACTTCGGCCCCAGCAGCGGCATCGTGCTGTTCGAACGCCCGGAAGCCCTGGTGGAGCGGGCCGACCGGCTGGAGGAGCGTGGGGAAGTGCCCTTGATCCTGATCGATGCCGCCGAGCGCAGCGTCGACATCCCTGTGCTTCAGTTCCCCCTCTGGCTGGCCTTCGCGGCCGGACCAGGTGAACGCCTCGACGACGACGATCTGCTGTGACTCAAACAGCCCTCACTGCCCTGCTGCTCCTGGCCATCGGCTACCTGCTGGGAGCCATCCCCAGCGGTTACCTCGCCGGCCGCTGGCTCAAGGGCATCGACCTGCGCGACTGCGGCTCCGGCAGCACCGGAGCCACCAACGTGCTGCGCAACGTGGGCAAGGGCCCAGCCCTGGTGGTGTTCCTGATCGATGTGGGCAAAGGCGCCCTGGCGGTGCTGCTGGCGAAGAGCGTTGGCCTCAGCGACTGGCTGCAGGTGCTGGCGGGCCTGGCGGCGTTGGCGGGTCACATCTGGCCGGTGTGGCTGGGCTGGAAGGGCGGCAAGGCTGTGGCCACCGGCCTGGGCATGTTTTTGGGATTGGCCTGGCCGGTAGGGCTGGCCTGCTTTGGCCTGTTCATGGCCGTGATCTCGATCTTCCGGATCGTGTCGCTCTCCAGCGTGGTGGCCGCCATCGGATTACCGCTGTTGATGCTGCTCTCCGGCGGCAGCAGCGCCTACGTGGTGGTGTCGTTGGTGGCCAGCCTGATGGTGCTCTGGCGGCATCGCAGCAACATCGAGCGGCTGCTGGTGGGCACCGAACCCAAGATCGGGCAGAAGTCTTGAGCATTGCCGCCGGCAGCGATCAGCCAATGAGCTCTGCACAACAGGCGGCAAATGCCGCACTGGGATCTTCAGCCTTGGTGATCGGCCGGCCGATCACCAGCTGACTGGCTCCTGCTGCAATCGCCTCCGCAGGCCCCATCACCCGGGCCTGATCACCCACGGCAGCACCTTTGGGGCGAATACCTGGGGTGACCAATGCAAACGTTTCGGGGTGCTGCGCCCGCAATGCCGCGGCCTCCAGTGGTGAACACACACACCCACCGATGCCAGCAGTCGCCGACAGCTGCGCCAACGCCGGCACCCGTTCGGCGATGCCCTGGGCAATGGAGAGTTCCCGTTGCAGCCGTTGCTCCTCCCAGCTGGTAAGAACCGTCACCGCTAACAGCGTGGGGGCAGGTTGACCAGCACCTTGAGCTCCTTCCTCTGCCCCGGCCTGGGCTGCCTTGAGTGCTTCGCTGCCGGCGCAGGCATGCACCGTGATCAGCTCGGCCCCCAGCGCCGCCGCCCGCCGGCAAGCACCCGCCATCGTGGCCGGGATGTCGTGAAATTTGAGATCGAGGAACACCCGCAGCCCCTGCTCCCGCAGCTGGGCCACCACCTCCGGGCCCGCCTGCACAAACAGCTCCAGGCCCACCTTCACCCAGCGCAGCCCGTCCACCTGGCCGGCAAAGGCCAGCGCCTGCTCGGGCGCCATGCCATCGAGGGCAACGATGATCCGATCGGAGGGGTCAGCGGGATGCAAGGTCATCAGCCCACCAAACGACGGAAGGTCTTCTTGCCCAATTGCAGCACCTTGCCCTCAAGCTCCGCCGCTGAGGCGAACTCCTGGTTGGGGTCGGTGATCTTCTCCCCCTCCAGCCGCGCCGCACCACCCTTGATCTGGCGGCGGGCCTCGCTGCTGCTGGCGCAGATCCCCACGGCACTGAACAGATAAAAGGCCTTGGCCGGGAAATTCACCTCCGCCAGAGACGCCTCGGGAACATCGGCGCCGGCATCACCGCTGCCTCCCACCAGCGTGGCGGCATCGCTCTGGGCCTTCTGGGCGGCTTCGATGCCGTGGCGGCTGGCGGTCACCGCCAGGGCCATCGCCTTCTGCTTCTCGCGGGGGTTCTCCGGCAACGACGCCAGATCCAGGTCGGTCAGCAACGTGACGTAGTCGTCGATCGCCGCATCGCCGACTTTCTCCAGCTTGGAGTACATCGAGAGCGGATCCTCCTCCAGCCCCACCACGTTGCCGAGGCTCTTGCTCATCTTCTGCACCCCGTCCAGACCCACCAGAATCGGCAGCAGCAGGCCGAACTGGGTGCCCTTGTTGAAGTGGCGCTGAAGGTCGCGGCCCATGGCCACGTTGAACTTCTGGTCGGTGCCGCCCAGCTCCACATCCGCATTCACCGCCACCGAGTCGTAGCCCTGCAGCAACGGGTAAAGGAATTCATGCAGGGCGATCGGGGTTCCGCTGCCGTAGCGCTTGGAGAAGTCGTCCTTAGCCAGCATCTGGCCCACGGTGCCGGTGCCGAGCAGACCGATCACCGCCGGCAGGTCCATGCCCTCCAGCCACTCGGAGTTGTAGCGCACCTCCAGGCGGCCCGAGGTTTCGAAATCGAGCAGCGCCGTCTCCTTCGGCTGGTCTTGCCCCAACTGGCGCAAATAAGTAGAGGCGTTGGCGGCCACCTGCTCCTTGGTGAGCTGCACGCGCGTGGCGCTCTTGCCGGTGGGGTCGCCGATCCGCGCCGTGAAATCGCCGATGATCAGCACAGCCGTGTGGCCCGCATCCTGGAAGGCCCGCAATTTGCGGAACAGGATGCTGTGGCCCAGATGGATGTTGCTGCCGGTGGGGTCAATGCCCAGCTTCACTCGCAGCGGCCTGCCTTCTTTTTCGGCCTGGGCCAACCGGGCCGCCAGGGCCTGATCCGCATCACTGGGATCCCCGGCGGGGAAGAGGTCGGCCATGCCCCGCGACAGCCAATCCGGCAACGACGGGATGGAGTCCGGCATGGGGAGGCGCAACGAGCGAGCGCTGGCGATCGTACGAGTGCTGGTTCAGCTAAGGCTGTTTCAACTGGAAGGCGGCTGCTCGATCTGCGCCTTCATCCGCTCGAGGGTGGAGTTCATCTGATCGAACATCTGCTCGGGGGTGATGCCGAACTGGCTGAGCTGGGTGCGCAGCTGCTCCACCGTGAGCTTGGCCTGGAAATCCTCCGAGAGTTCAAAGCGCTTCATGAACACCCGGTAGCGGCCCATCAGCTCTTCCATCGTCTCGATGAACTTCTTCTTGCCCTCCCGGTCGAACTTGCCGTACTCACTGCCCAGCTGCATCAGCTGCTGGTAATCGCTGAACAGGCGCTTGGCTTCGTCCTGAACGATGTCGGAATCGAAGAAGGCCATCGTCGGCGTTGCTCACTGCTTCGGCAAAGTCTGCCAAGGATTCGCCAGGGGCAACGGGGGTGATCGCCGCACCTTTGATGGCCGTTCACGCAAAGGTTTTGTACGGTCTTGCTGACCCGCACCACCCTTCGGGAGCATCCGAATTCATGGTGAGTTTCGGGCCGCCTCCAGGACGTGGACTTCACTGCTCAGCTCGGCGCGATGCGTGAGCTTCCCCAGCGCCATCGGCCCCTGTTGGAGGGCCGCCACATTGTGGTGGCCTCCGCCGATCGCGTCTTGATCAGCGGCCTGGTACACAGCCTCAACGGCATCGGCTCCCTGGTGGGGGCCGCCAGCACCGAAACAGAAGCCCTCGCCTGCCTTCGCAACACAGCCGCTGATCTGCTGATCTGCAGCGACCAGCTCGAGCGCGGCACCGGCCCCTCCCTGGTGGCAGCCGCCAAGGCCCAGCAGCCCTCCCTGCGCTGCCTGATGTTGATTCAGCGCCCGTTGCTCAGCACGATTCACGCCGCGGCCAAGGCGCAATGCGAAGGGCTCTGCAGCCATGAGCGCATCGGCAACGGCGGCCTGCTCAGCGTGCTGCGCGCCATGGAGAGAGATGGCAGCCACATGGATCCGGTGATTGCCGGCGTGGCCAACCACGACCGTGGCCCCAAAGGCGCCGCCCATCCCCTCAGCGACGTGCTGAGCCTGCGGGAAGAAGACGTGCTGCGCGGGCTCTGCAAGGGCCTCAGCAATCAGGAGATTGCCGATCAGCTGCATCTCTCGATCGAAACCACCAAGCACTGCGTCACCGGGCTGCTGCGCAAACTCGATGCCAAAAGCCGCACCCAGGCGGTGCTGATCGCCTTTCAGCGCAACCTGGTGGATCCACCGCTGCCGATTCCCCGCTGGACCCCCTCGACCTGAAAGGACCCGCTCGGTGCCAGAACAACCAGATGCGCCAGTTGCGCAGACGCAGCCCCTGCAGCCTCGTTAAGGTCAGCCCATCTCTGCTGAGCAGCATGCCCCGCAGCCACTGGTTGGATCCCCTGGCCAGGCGGGTGCTGCAGGCCACCGGACAGCTGCCAGCATCACCCCGGCCGGCCCCCGCGCAACCTTTACCAACCGTGCCCGAGCCGCCGGCTTGGGTGATGGATGTGAACCGGGCCAGCCGCGATCAGTGGCTGCAACTGCCCTGCTGCAGCCAGGACACAGCCGATCTGCTGGTGCGGCTGCAGCGGGGTGGGGTGCAATTCGCCAGTGCCGATGATCTGTTCCGGCTGCTGGAGCTGCCGAGTGATCTGGTCAGGCTCTGGACCCCCCATCTGCTCTTCCAGTGGCACGGCGATGCCCCACCGCAGCCCCAGGCCGCTCCCCTCGACCTCAACAACGCCAGCGCCGATCAGCTGGCGCTGCTGGGCTGGCCCGAACAACGGCTGGCCAACTTGATGCGCGAACGCCGCCGCGCCGGTTTCAAGGATCTGGCTGATCTGCAGGAGCGGCTCTGCCTTCCAGCCAGCAGCGTGGAAGCCCTGATCGGCCGGGTGAGTTTCGGCAGCCGCCGCGCCGGGCCCAGCCTGCCGCTGCCCTGATGCAGGGGGATCTGTTCTCCAACGGTGCGCTGGCCTTCAACAACGGGCCCGACCTGCCCCTGCAACGGGAGCAGCTGCTCGCCTGGCAAGCGCGGCTGCATGCCCATCAAGCGCCGCTGTTCCGCGGCGAAAGCGCCAGCACGGCCCAGGGGGATCTGTTCGGTGCCAGCCCCGATGACGCTGCGGCAGCCATCGATCCACTGGCCCTGACCCCCCTGGCGATGAGTTTCTGGCGCTGGCCGGAACCCTCCCACCGCGGAGCAGCGATTTATCTGGTGATGGACAGACCAGCCCAGCTGGAGCAGCCGCTTCTGCTTTATGTGGGCGAAACCCTGGCGGCCGAGCGCCGCTGGAAAGGTGATCACGACTGCAAGGCCTACCTCGCCGCCTACGGCGAAGCCCTACAGCGCTGTGAGCTGAGCGCCCAGCTGAGCATCCGCTTCAGCTGCGATGTCCCCCGGGCCACCCGCGCCCGGCGGGCCCTGGAACAACAGCTGATCCAACGCTGGTGGCCGCCGTTCAACAAGGAAACCCGCCAGCGCTGGGCCACCCCCTTCACCGCAGAGCTCTGAGGGCCGAGGGCGTCGCACAGGATCGCTACGCTCATCCTTTGTTGACGCGTCCAGCCATGCGCTTCTCCCTGTCCTCCGCCGGTTTGCAGGAGTGGAACGGCGATGTGCTGGCGGTGGGGCTGCCCCAGGGCGATGTCGATGCCACGGCAACGGCCCTGGAACAACGCTTTGCCGGCATCACCGAGGCCCTCAAGCAGCAGGAGTTCAAAGGCAAGCCCGGGGATCAACTGGTGATCACGCCCCTGGGCGGGGGCCCGCAGCGCCTGGTGGTGCTGGGCCTGGGCGAGAGCGATGGGATCGACGCCGAGCGCCTGCGCGGCGCCGCCGCCCGAGCCGCCAAGGCCGCCATCGGTTGTGAGGGCAACCTCGGCCTGCACCTGCCCTGGGCGGGAACCGATGCCACAGAAGCCGCCCGCATCTGTGCTGAAGCGGTGCGGCTCTGCCTCTATAAAGACCAGCGCTTCCGCAAGGAGCCGGACCCACGCCGGATCCCCGAGGCCCTGGAGCTGATCGACCTCGACCCCGCCGCCGAAAGCGGCTTTGCGGCCGTCAATGCCACCTGCGCCGGTGTGGAACTGGCCCGGGAACTGGTGGCGGCCCCTCCGAACGTGGTCACCCCGGCGGCCCTGGCCGACACGGCCGCTGGCATCGCCAAGGACCATGGCCTTGAGCTCAAGGTGCTCGAGCGCAGCGACTGCGAAGCCAAGGGCATGGGGGCCTTCCTGGCGGTGAGCCAGGGCTCCGATCTACCCCCCAAGTTCATCCACCTGATCTATCGCCCCGAGGGCGAGGTGAACCGCCGCGTTGCCCTGGTGGGCAAAGGCCTCACCTTCGATTCCGGCGGGTACAACCTCAAGGTGGGGGCCGCCCAGATCGACATGATGAAGTTCGACATGGGCGGCAGTGCCGCTGTGATCGGTGCCATGCGCAGCATCGCCGAACTCAAGCCGGCCGGCGTTGAGGTGCACATGGTGGTGGCCTCCTGCGAAAACATGGTGAACGGCTCCGCCGTCCACCCCGGCGACATCGTCACTGCCGCCAACGGCATGACGATTGAGATCAACAACACCGACGCTGAAGGCCGCCTCACCCTGGCCGATGCCCTGCTCTACGCCTGTGAGCAGAAGCCTGATGCCGTGGTGGATCTAGCCACCCTCACCGGAGCCTGCGTGATTGCCCTGGGGGATGAGATGGCCGGGCTCTGGTCCAACAATGACGATCTGGCGGAGGCCCTCGATGCCGCCGCTCAGACGGGCGGTGAAGGCCTCTGGCGCATGCCACTGCGGCAGTCCTACAGGGATGGATTGAAGTCGTTGCTGGCCGACATGAAGAACACCGGCCCGCGGCCCGGTGGTTCGATCACAGCAGCCCTGTTCCTCAAGGAGTTCGTGGCCAAAGACACCGCATGGGCCCACATCGACATCGCCGGCCCGGTCTGGAGTGACAAGGGCAAAGGGGTCAATCCCGCTGGTGCCACCGGCTATGGCGTCCGCACCCTGGTGAACTGGGTGCTGGCCCAGTCATGAGCCGCTCCCCGGTGCGCTGGTACATCAAGGCCCAGCTGGGGGTGCTGCTGCTCCCGGTTGGCCTCTGCCTGTTCGGCGAAGCAGTGAGCCGCAAGGTGGTTCAGATGCTGGGAAATGAAGGAGGTCCCTGGTTCTGGTACGGAACCCTCAGCCTGATCTGCATCAACGCCGGCATCGGCCTCATGATCGACAGTGGGCTGATCCGAGGCTTTCCGGGGCGACGTCAGGACTGATCAGGACGCTCCGGTTCATTACGAAACAACCCGTCAGGAGGCAACCGCCTGCAATTCGAGGGAGCGGTCTGGGGTCTCAAGTGCATGAATCTGCCACCGTGCTCGCTCGGAGCAGGTTTCCAACACCCGATCAAGATCATCCGACGCGTGCTTCGGCGACGCGTAGGGACCGATATGACGGGTACCAAGACCATCCTTAATGGTCAGCAGATACATACAACCCTCCTCTCACCGCTTGATCGTAAGCATTGACCAAAGTTTCGTCGATGGCCGGAAACCCGTCTGTTCACTGAGAACTTGGTGAATCAATCAGGTTGCCGCCCTTAATCTTTTCAACAGGTTGGATGTTGATTTCTTAAGGAATTCGACCAGATTTGATCAAGTAACGGCCGGCGAGATCTCCTGGAGCGATACGGGGTGTCGCTCCATTTCATTGAGCTCAGTTGACTTCAGTGACAGCCGCTGGAGCAGCAGATCTACCAGACATCTCACGCAGAGAGCCAGCAGCGCAGAGGGTTGAAAGAGCGATCGCGACCAGGGCGGCGCTGTTGATCAGCTTGAGCGCGACGGGCAGATGGGTGTTGACCATCTCGCGGACGTTTGCCATGAAAAAAAGTTCATAGTGAACATCTTCATAGTGCGGCCTCTGTCAACGCAGCGAGGGCGCCCGTAGAGCACAGCCCCTTTTTCTTGGCTCTCTCACAGCAGAACCGTTTTGTCGTGATGGCGACGACCAGCCACGGGAGCCCAGGCCATCCTGCGGGGGCTACTTTCGGTGAAGGGGCAACGCGTCGAGCGCTGGGGTGGCTAGGGAACACCCCCTTTTTTGGGGATTAGGCCACAAGAACAAGGGCGACGTTGAGAATCGCCAACCCCACCAAGAACACCGCTGCCAACAGCGCGGCTTCGGGGAAGAACTTGGCAATCACAAAACCCACCCCAAGAAACACCGAGGAGATCACGATGGCGGTGAGGTCCGATCCCATCTGCGAATGCTGACTGGCTCGCCCACAGGATGCCCGGATCTCCCTTGGATCGTGACTTGCCTCCATCCGGCTGCCCAACAAAAACTTCTGCCAAGGCAGGGGCAGCAGCCAATAAAGGCTTCGGGCTACTTGATATAGGTGACGCCCCGGTAGGTGAGGGTGCGGCGGCTCTCGCCAATGACTTCCTGGCGGCAGGTGTTGTAGTGCTCGCGGCGGTAGGTCAATTCAACGCAGGCCTTTGGAGTGGCTGGAGCTGCTGTGTAGGTGTGGCCTCGATAAAGAAGTGCAGTCATTTGATGTTCCTCGAAGAAATCCAAGTCCCCGTTCCATGGCTTGGAGCATCTGCGCCCCCTCAAGAGGGGGTGAACGTTTCGTAGCAACCGCTACAAATCACTTATAGGACAGCCGTCAAGCAGACGTCATTCGCGCCAATACACGCCACCCCTTGATCAACATCCCTACTTGATCAACGCCCTGAAGAAGCAGGCGCACTGGCGGGCCACCCATCCATCGACCAGACCACATCCGAGACCGCGTCGGCATTGATCCATGTGATGACGCCCGTATCCACGTCAGCCACCTGAAAGAGAGAAGGAAGCCTGGGGTGGCGAGCATTTCCCTCACAGAAGAGCACCTGACCCATCCACCAGTCCCCTTGATCGAGCCGGTCTCCAGCAACTATCACAAAATGCCCTGGGCGGACATGAAGAAACGGAGCTTCCGCCTTCACCGCGAGATCACCATGATCAACCGACATGAGCCGCCCCAAAAATATTAGTACGCCTGTACTGATAGCCATGGCGACCATGATTTGGCAAGCCATTGAGCACACTGGCGTTTAGGCGCGGGCGTGTTGCCAGACACTGACGCAAGCACTTTTGCTCCCTGGACGTTGACCCGTGGGCGTCTAGGTTTTCTCACTACTTTGATCTTTAGGCCCCCTTTCGATCGCACAAAGCCCTGAGCCTGCTGCCGTCGAGAACGCCAATCGATGACTGACCGAGCTCTTAGCATTTCTGATGCCCTGCGCGAAGCACAGCTGCAGCGCATGGAAGCTTCCCTGGCCTGCAAGGTGGCATCCAAGCTTCAGGCCACAACACAGCGAGCAAAAGACAAGAACAAGGACGCCAAAGCAAGAGACTGATCGCGACAGTCCACACGCATTGCTTGCTCAGATCGGCATATTGAGGAGCATCCGGCACGTGCCGGTGACCTCAAGTGCTGTGCTGTGGAGTCGCTGCTCTCGATCCTGTTGGGCGTCTCCCTCGCGTGGGCGATCACGCGGGTGATCATCTGGCTGAGCGACCGTGCGCGCACCCGAGGGAGCTCTGCGGAAGATTGAGGCTGCAGCCAACAGGGAAAGGACTGCCTGAAGGGTTCCTGTGCATCATTAATTCCCCCAGGTGTTACCGGAGCGAGCGTTGTAGCCCCAGACGCTGTCGAGCCTGCGGTCGCGACCACAGCTGAACCGGTAAAAGTTGTATTTGACGGCGTTGTTCTCTGCGTAGTTCTGGTGGTAACCCTCGGCAGGCCAGAAACGGGCTGCCTGCCTGAGCTCCACCTTCAATGCAGACCGGGGTTGTCTGAGCTCAAGGGCCGCCGCCGCCGCACTGGCCTCAGCCGCCTGAGCCTGAGCGTCGTCAGCCGTGAAGATCACCGGCCGGTAGGAATCGCCGCGGTCGCAGAACTGACCGCCGTCGTCAAGGGGGTCCACATTGCGCCAGTAGCTACGCAGCAGCTCCGCGTAGCTGATCTGATCCGGGTCAAAGCGCACCTGCACCGCTTCCTGATGACCAGTGGTCTCACTGCTCACCTGCCGGTAGGTGGGACGCTCCAAATGACCGCCGCTGTAGCCGCTCACGGCATTACGCACCCCGGGCAAATCTTCCAGGTCATGCTCCAGGCACCAGAAACAGCCACCGGCAAAGACCGCCGTCTGCAGCTCAGCCATGGCGCGCTGAGGCAAGCTGAGCAGCATCAGGCAGGTAAATAGCAGCAGCAGAGTTCGTTTCATCCGATCACCTGGTCAAAGATGGCCTTGGCCGCCCGCTCTGTAACCCCAGGAGCACCCAGGGTGGTCCGCAGCCGCTCATACCCCTCGAGCATGGCGTGGCGCTCAGGCGTATCGGTCAACAGAGGAAGCGCCCTCTCCACCAGGGCTTCGGCCGTGAGTTCGTCCTGCAGCAGCTCCGGCACCAACCGCTGCTTGAGCAACAGATTCACCGGCGAGATGTGGTCCACCTGGAAGCGCAGAACATGGCGGGCAACCCAGGCCGTCAGTCGGCTGACGCGGTAACCCACTACCTGGGGAACCCCCTGGAGAGCTAGTTCCAGATTCACCGTGCCGGATTTGCCCAAGGCGAGATCCGCCGCCGCACAGAGGGTGGTCTTCAGTCCATCCGCTTCAGAGGCGGGAATCACCCGGCCATGGCGAACGCCGGCTGCCTGAAGCGCTGCAGTCAGGGGCGCTTCGAACTGCGCAAGCCCAGCGGGCAAGAGCACCTGGAGATCAGGATAGCTGTGCTGCAACAGGGCCGCCGCCTGGGCCAACGGTGGCATCAGATAGCGCAACTCTTGGGTCCGCGAGGCCGGCAGCAACAACAGCACTGGAGCATCAGGGTCCAGTCCCATTTGGCGGCGGGCGCTGGCGCGATCGGGCAGGTTCTGGAAGTTGTCCAGCAACGGATGGCCCACCCAGCTCACATCCGCACCGCGGGCGGCATAGAACTCGGCCTCAGCAGGGAAAACCGCCAGAATCCTGTCGGTGAATTCGATCAATCGAGTGCTGCTGCCATCGCCAAAACGCCAGGCCCATTCCTGGGGGGCGATGTAATAGGTGATCGGCAGCTCGGGTTGCTGGCGCCGCAGCCGCGTGCCCAAGCGCACATTGGCCCCGACATAGTCGATCAGCACCACCCCATCAAGGGGCTGGTCCTCCAATAGCGCATCCACCCGGGCCTGTTGCCGCAGCGTGGGAAGAATCAAGGGAAGGGCCTCCCACAGGCCGATCGCCCCCATCGGCGCGGTATCGGCGATCAACACGGCACCCGCCGCCTCCATGCGCGGGCCACCCAGAGCCAGCACTTCCAGCTCAAGTCCCCGTCGTTCCGCCTCCAACCGCAAGGCGCGAATCAACAGGCTGCCCTGCAGATCACCGGAGACCTCCCCGGTGCTGATCAGCAGCCGAACCATCAGCGGCCCTGCACCGGCATCGGCCCCCGTCGACCCTGACCCGTGGAGGCTTCAAGGAACCGGCAGAAGTGCTCAGCCGCCGGCAGCAAGGGCTGGCTTCTGGCCTGCTGAAGCGCATCGGCAATCACCAGGTCAGTGCGATACATCAGGGTCCAGATCTCCTGAAGCTGCTTGAGTTCAGCGCCGTCATGGTTGGCAGCTAGGCCACGGCGCCGCAGACCCACACGGTTCAAACCCCGCACGCGGCCCGGATGGCCTTCGACCAGGCAATAGGGGGGAACATCTCGGTCGACGCGGGTCATCCCGCCCACCATCGCCATCCCACCGATGTGAACAAACTGGTGAATCCCCAGACAGCCACCGATTACTGCACGGTCTTCGATCACCACGTGGCCCGCCACCTGAATGGCGTTTGACATCACGATGTTATTGCCGAGATCGCAGTTATGGCCAAGATGGCAATAAGCCATCAGCAGGTTGCCATTGCCGATGCGGGTCACCTCACCCTCTTCGGTGGCGCGGTTAATCGTCACGCATTCCCGCAGAGTGTTTCCATCACCGATCAACACCTCGGTGTTGGCACCGCGGTACTTGAGATCCTGCGGCGGAAGACCCAGGCAGGCGCCCGGGTACACCTTGTTGTCACGACCCAGGGTCAGCCGACCATCTAACACGGCATGGGGACCGATCCAGGTGTGCTCTCCGATCACCACCTCAGGGCCGACCACCGCACCCGGGCCGATGACCACGCCGGAGGCCAGCTCGGCCTTCGGGTCCACCACCGCCGTGGGGTGGATTTGCTGTGACGCCGTTTGCTGCGACATCCCGCTCAGTCCACCAGGGAGAACATCAATTCTCCAGAGCAGGCCAGATCGCCGTCCACTGTGGCCTCAGCCTTCACCTTGCCGAAACGTTTGCGCTTGAGGCTGAGCAGTTCACAACGGATCACCAGCTGATCTCCAGGAACCACAGGGCGCCGGAAGCGTACCCCGTCAATCCCGGCGAACACGAACAGTCCCTTCGGCAGATCGGGCATCTGGGTCACGATCAGACCACCCACCTGCGCCATCGCCTCGACAATCAGCACCCCTGGCATCAGGGGACGCTCGGGGAAATGCCCCTGAAACTGGGGCTCGTTCATGGTCACATTCTTGATCGCCGTGGCGGAAACCCCGGGCTCATGGGCGATGACCCGATCCACCAGCGCGAAGGGGTAACGGTGCGGAAGCAAACCGGCGATCTGCTCGCTGGTGAGCACGACGTTTGGGGTGGTGGATTCAGTCACAAAGCGGCTGCGAGATCGGTGTGAAGACCATGGGATCCCTTGTACACAAGAACCTGTGCCTGGGGAAAACCGACGAGGGCCAGGTCGCCGATTAGGTCCAAGAGCTTATGGCGCACTGGTTCATCCTCGAACCGCAGCGGTGGATTCATCCACTGATCACCGTCACAGACGAGGGCATTGTCCAGAGCTCCGCCCTGGATCAATCCGGCAGCGCGCAAATGCTCCACCTGCTCCCGGAAACCAAAGGTGCGTGCTGGAGCGATCTCATCGACGAAGCGTTGGGGCGTGAGCTCCAGGGCGAATTGCTGTCGCCCGATGGCCGCCTGCGGGAAATCGATGATGCCCACAACACCAAAGCAATCGGACGGAGTGGCAGTGATCACACTGTTGCCGCGGGTGCGCAGCAGTGGTTGCTCCAGCCGCGGTGCCGGCGGACGCGGGGTGGCCGCCGGCACAAACCCAGCGGTGGCAATGGCCTCCACCCAACAAAGCGCTGAGCCATCCAGCAGGGGAACTTCATGGCCGTTGAGGCCAATCTCCACATGGCTGAGCCCACAACCGGCCAGAGCGGCCAGCAGATGTTCGACAGTGGCCACCTTGCTGGAGCCCAAATCCAAGGTTGTGCACAACTGGCTGTCGCGCACCTGATCCGGCCGCAGCTGGATCGGCTGCTCCATCCCCGGCAAACGCATGTGGAACCCCGGCTGATCCGTCGGCCGAAGCTCCACCGTGGCCTCAGCTCCACTGTGGAGGCCAATGCCCGAGCGTGATGTTTTCTCCGCCAATGTCCAACCAGCGGAGTAGTCCTGGGGCCAGCTGGTCACTAGAACTTCCAGCCCACGCCCAGATTGAAGCGATAGTCGGATGAAAAGTCTTTGGTGGCCACCTCCAAGCGGATTGGACCGACTGGGGTGGTCACGATCACGCCAGTACCAAGAGAGACACCAGAACCGTCCTTATCCAGAAGCAGACCGGGTTTGCCAGGCACATCCTCCTGAGTGCCGAAATCAGTACCAGCATCCATGAACAATTCACCAGAGAAAATACTGATCAAGGGGAAGCGGTACTCGATCGTCAATTCACTGAAGGCCTTGGAAACAGCTAGATCGCAGTCATACCAACCACGAATCGAGTTGGAGCCACCCATGCAAAACGCCTCGTAGGGGGGAGCTTCACCCATGAGGAGGCCACCTTTAATTTGCAAACCAATGGCCTGCGGGCAATCGGCCTGCTCGCCGGGCTTGGGTCGACAGCTCTTATGAAGCTTGAGCCAGTCCACAGGAAAGAACTGCGTGTAGCTGGCCCGCAACCGGTTGAAGGTGGGAGAGTCGTTATTGATTCCCACGAATTGCTCAGTTCCGGCTGAGAAAAACCGCCCTACGGTGGGATTGCGGGGATTGTTGAGCGTGTTGTAGGTGGTAGCGAAACGAGTCCCAATGAGGGTATTGCTATCTGCACAGTTATACGAAACGCAAATAATTTCATCTTTTCTGACCTCACCACTCCCTTCACTGCGCTTTTTGGAGGAGACGGCATAGGGCCTTGAATCACCTGAAAAGTTGATTGGCCGCACTTCAGCAAAAGACATGCCGGTCACAACATTCCACTTAGCTTCTTTGTACGGATCACCACCGTTCAAAGGACGGGCGAAGGAAAAGCTGCCGCCAGTCTTGCGCAGGACCACCGTGTCGCCCTCGTAGTCGAACCAACTGCGATTCGGATAAGCGGCTTGCGCCAAATTCACATCATCAGGAGCTGCAACACCGCCAGTAAAGTTATAAACATTGCCTATTTCATAAGCAGAATTAGAGCCGTTATTGGCATATTCCTTTGCCGCACGGATGTTGCCATTGTCTTCGCTCTGGAAGACCTGAGGCACCTGCTGACTCAAGAAGAGAGAAGTGCGGAAGCTCGTGCGGTGCTTATCGCCGTAGATCCAGGGGTCCGAGAAGGTGAGGTTGGCGAGTCCGCCGTATTGCCCGTAGGTGATGTTGGTGCCCAAATTCCAAGCTCTTCCAAGGAAATTGGTTTCCTGCAACTGCACCTGCCCAAACACACCCTGGCCTTGGCTGTAGCCAAGACCACCGGAGAGCTGTCCAGTGGACTGCTCAACGATGCCAAGAACAATCACAACATCGCCAGGCTGCGCGGTCACTGGCCGCAACGTCACCTTCACATCACTGAACAGCTGGGTTCCGTACAACCGTTTGATGTCCCGCTCCAGCTGGTTGCGATTGAAGGGATCACCAGGCTGAATAGAAACCTCTCGGGTGATCACCCACTCCCTGGTTTTGCCGCGGATGGGATTGCCATCCTCATCGGTGTCATCACCATCTTGGGTGAGGAATTTGACGTCGACTCCCGCAACACTCCCCTGGAGCAGCTTCAACGTAACCACACCCTCAGGGCTGACCCGTTGCGGACCGGACACCCGCGCCAGGGAATAGCCCTGACCGGCCACTAAGGCCTGCAGGGCCTTCATCCGCTGCTGCAGATCGTTGAGATTGAGCGTACGGCCGTAATCAGAAGCAAACGTCTGCTCAATCAGCTCATCCGAGAGGAGATTCTCCTCGTCACCGTTGATCTCCACAGCACTCAGCGGAGGGAAGGGCTGGACCTGAACAACCACTTGAACCCCGAGCGGTCCGTTCTGCGGAACGATCCGCACATCCGAGAACCAACCTGTGGCCTGAATGCCATTCAGATCGTTCTGCAGCTCCTCACGGGTCACACGCATCCCCGGACGCACCTGCATGACGTCGTAGGTGGAGATCTGAAGACGTTCCTCTTCCGGGTGACCCTCGATGCCCTCAATCAGTACCTCGGAGATCAGCACCCGGGGCTGTTCCACCAGGGTGTCTTCACCAACGATCTCTTCACCCTCAGCAGCTTGGGTTCCAGGCATGGCCTCTTGAGCCATCACAGGTGGAGCCACCAGGGGGATCCCCAGCATCAGACCCAAAACCGTGCCACGAACAGCAACCAAGGAGCGGCGGGACGAACGGCGGATCATCGAGACGCAGGCTGGGCCGAAGCCACAAAAGTTGCGCTGACCCTACAGGCAGTTGCGGGGGTTGGGGCAGTTGCTTTGGACCCGTTTAAGGACCTCCCCGTAGGCCTCCATGACCCCACCGAGATCCTTGCGGAAGCGGTCCTTATCCAAAATCCGGTCCTCGGGATTGCTGTTGCGGCGGTCCCAGAGCCTGCAGGTATCAGGACTGATCTCGTCGGCAAGCAGGAGTGTTCCATCCGATGCCAGCCCCAACTCCAGTTTGAAATCCACCAGTTGCAGATCAAGCCCTTCAAAGAACGGCAGGAGCACGGCATTCACCCGGCGGGCCAGTTGTTCAATCGCTGACAGTCGCGCTGGGTCTGCCACACCGAGCAGCTGCACGCGCGCCTCAGTGAGCAAGGGATCGCCCAACGAATCGTCCTTGTAGTAGAGATCCAGCAGGGCGGGTTCTATGGCTGTGCCCTCCGCGATCGGCGTCTGACGACACAGCGATCCGGTGGCGGTGTTGCGCAGCACCACCTCGAGAGGAATGATCTCCACCCGTCGCACCAACATCCAGGTCTCCCCGGCCAGACAGCAGTAATGGGTCGGCACCCTCTCACGCTCCAGCAGCTCGAACAACCGTGCTGCGATCTGGCAATTCAGCCGACCTTTGTCGTGCAGCTGGGCTTTCTTCTGGGCATTAAAGGCGGTGGCGTCATTCTTGAACTCCACCAGCACCCGGTCGGGATCCGTGCTGGCGAACACCCGTTTGGCCTTGCCTTCGTAAAGCAGCTCTCCGTGATCGGGCGTCATGGCGACGGTGCAACGGCTGATGGTCTTACATCAGCATGGCCTCCGGGATCCCTCGGTGAACGCAGCAAGGGATCGGGTTCGGCCTCCGGCTGCAGTTGCTGGAGCGCATAACGATCATTTAGGACAGTGGCCAACCGTTGGATCCGCTGCCGCGGCCCCTCGCCATAGCCCCCAGCCGCCAACTGCAATTGGAGCTGTTGTTGCAGCAGGTCCATGGCCAGTCCCCAGGCCTCCGCTGCCGCCGCTTGATCCAAGGCGGTTTCCAACAGTTGATCGGCCTGCTCGAACTGATCGGCATCGAGCCATTGCGCCGCCCGCGCCAGTCGTTTCGCCCCCTGAACGCCCGCCAGATCGGCCAGCAGTTGTAGCTGCGCAGCCACAGCGGTGCGGCCCAGTGCCGCTTCATGCAAAGCCAACTGATCAAGCCCATTCCCCTGATCCGGCAACGGCTGATCAGGGAACAGAGGCACATCCAAAGCCTTCAAATTGCCATCCACCAAACGGCGTAGCGCCAAAGCCGCCTGGCGATGATCCAGGGCCGCTGCAGCTGCACGCCAGCGCAGCAACAACCACTGACGCCGTTCATCGCCAACGCGGGGGCTGTAGCGGTTGAGCACCACGGCCGCAGCTTCGGGGGCACCGCAGCTCATCAGGGCATTTGCGTTGGCCAGCACCAGCTCCAACGAATCGATCACCGGATGCAACTCCAGCAGCCGGTCACGCAAGGCCTGGCGACGGCCATCGGAGTTGGCGATACGGGGGTTGAGACAGGCCTTCTCCGCCGCGGCCAGATCCATCTCAGCGAGAACGCTCTGAAAGCGTTCCTCGCGCATCACCTGCGGATCCGGGGCTGCCGTGACAGCAGCCAGAAAGGTGAGGGCGAAGGGGAAAAGGAGAGTCCCCATGGCGGGCTGCGGTCTACAAAGGAAAACCTACGAGGCCCAAACCTTTCCTCCCGCAACCATGGCCATGTCGTCCACCTGTCCCACCAAGCTGCCCGCCCTCCAACGTGCCCTCGTCGTCGGCGGCGGCGGCAGAGAACAGGCCCTGGCCTGGGCCCTGGGCCGTTGTCCTGGCCTGGACATGGTTTGGATCACCCCTGGCAACGGCGGCACGGAAGGCAGCGCCCTGGCGGTTGGCGAAACCGATAGCGCTGGGTTGATCGCGCTGTGCCAGCAGAACGCCGTCGACCTGGTGGTGGTGGGTCCGGAAGCGCCGCTGGCCGCTGGCGTCGCCGATGCCCTGCGCGATGCGGGTTTTGCCGTGTTCGGCCCGGGGGCGGAGGGTGCCCAACTGGAAGCGAGCAAAGCCTGGGCCAAGCAGCTGATGCAGGAGGCGGGGGTCCCCACCGCTGGCCACTGGGCGGTGACCAGTGAAGCCGAGGCCCTGGCGGTGTTGAGGGAGGTGCGACGGCCTCTGGTGGTCAAAGCCGATGGCTTGGCCGCCGGCAAGGGGGTCACGGTGGCGGAGAGCTTGGAGGGATCAGAAACCGCCATCCGCGAAGCGTTTGAAGGGCGTTTCGGTGCTGCCGGCTCCCAGCTGGTGCTGGAGGAGCGGATGGAGGGCCCTGAAGTGTCGGTGTTCGCCCTCTGCGATGGGGAGCGGATGGTGCTATTGCCACCGGCGCAGGACCACAAACGGCTCAAGGACGGTGATCGCGGCCCCAACACCGGCGGCATGGGCGCCTATGCCCCCGCCCCGCTTCTGAATGCCGAGGGCCTGGAGGAGGTGCGCCGCATCGTGCTCGAGCCCACCTTGAAGGCCCTGCGCCAACGGGGCATCGATTACCGCGGTGTGATCTACGCCGGCCTGATGATCACGGCCGATGGGCCCCAGGTGATCGAGTTCAACTGTCGCTTCGGAGATCCCGAATGCCAGACCTTGATGCCCCTGCTCGGCCCTGAGCTCGGCGCCGTGCTGCAGGCCTGTGCCCTGGGACGCCTGGATCTGGCCCCACAACTGAGCATCGCCGAACGCTGCAGTGCCTGCGTTGTGGCGGCCGCCGAGGGCTACCCGGAGGCTCCCCGCAAAGGCGATGCGATTCGCATCGACCTCGCCTCCAGCCCCAACCATCAGCTGTTTCATGCGGGCACCCGCCGCGACAGCTCCGGCGAACTGCTCACCGCGGGGGGCCGGGTGCTGGCCGTCGTCGCCCAGGGCGATGACTTCGATGCCGCCTTTGCCGGGGCCTACAACGGCCTCAATCAGCTGGATTACGCCGGAATCACCTACCGTCGAGACATAGGCCATCAGGTGCGCTCGGGCGGATGAGCAGCGGCAGCGGAGCAGCAATCGCTGAGTGGGCGCTTCCCCCCAATGGCAAACCGCCCGGGGAAGACCAGAACCTCTGGGACCGCATCACCGCCTGGTGGGCGGAATTCACCCTCCAGACCAAGCTGCTGGCGATTGCCACCCTGGTGGTGAGCCTAATGATGACTGGCATCACCTTCTTCGCGCTGAACGGAATTCAGCGCGATGCCGTGATGAACGACACGCGCTACGCGCGGGATCTGGGCTTGCTTCTGGCCGGCAACGTTACTGAACTGGTGGCGCAGGGCCAAGACCGCGAGCTGGCCAACGTCGCCGAAAAGTTCTGGCGTTCCAGCCGCAGCGTCCGCTACATCTTCTTCGCCGACCCCGAAGGCGTCGTCTATCTGGGAATCCCGATCAGCGCCACCCCTAGCAGTGGCGATGGGGAGCTTCGTCTCAACCGACGACTGGAGCTGCCCGATGAGCTGCGTCGACGCCCCCAGAACCCCCTGGTGCGGCAACACCTCACGCCCCAGGGTGCCGTCACCGATGTGTTCGTCCCCCTGATCCGGAGGGGTCAGTACTACGGCGTTCTCGGCCTCGGGGTGAACCCGAATGAGACCGCCCTGGCCAGCGCAGCTCTCACCCGGGAGGTGACCGTGGCCGTGTTCATCTCGATCTGGGTGCTGGTGATCCTGGGCGCGGTGTTCAACGCCCTCACCATCACCCGACCGGTGAAGGAACTGCTGCGGGGGGTGCGCTCCGTCGCCTCCGGCAACTTCGGTGCCCGGGTTGACCTGCCAGTTGGGGGGGAATTGGGGGAACTGCTCACCGGCTTCAACGCCATGGCCTCCCAGCTCGAGGCCTACGACGAGGCCAATATCGAGGAGCTCACCGCCGCCCAGGTGAAGCAGCAGTCGTTAATCGCCACCATGGCCGACGGCGCCATGCTGCTGGATGCCGATGGCCGCATCGTGCTGGCCAATCCCACGGCGAGGCGTCTTTTCCGCTGGGAAGGGCGCAGCCTGGAAGGCCAGGAGCTGGTGGGGGAACTACCGGAACTGCTGGCCATCGAACTGCACAGTCCCCTCGATTCCCTGCTTGGTGGCGCTGCAGATAGTGAAGACCTGCGCTGCAGCGTGGGGGAACCGGCCCGCACCCTGCGCATAGTTCTGCAAGCTGTGCGTGATGCCAGCGGTGAAACCCTCAAGGGCATCGCCGTCACCATTCAGGACCTCACCCGCGAGGTGGAGCTGAATGCCGCGCAGAGCCGCTTCATCAGCAACGTCTCCCATGAACTGCGCACGCCGCTGTTCAACATCAAGAGCTACGTCGAAACCCTGCACGACCTCGGCGATCAGCTCAGCCCAGATGAACAGAAGGAGTTTCTCGGGGTCGCCAACGACGAAACCGATCGACTCACCCGGCTGGTGAACGATGTGCTGGATCTCTCCCGGCTGGAGTCGGGCCGGACGCTGCAGTTCGAACCGATCAGCATGCGCCCGGCCATGGAGCAGACCCTGCGCACCTACCGGCTGAATGCCGAGGATCGTCAGGTGGAACTGGTGCTGGATGTTCCCGAAGAACTGCCCGAAGTGCTGGGCAACTGGGACCTGCTGCTCCAGGTGCTCGACAACCTGGTGGGCAATGCTCTGAAGTTCAGCCGCCCCGGCGGACCCCTGGCACTGCGGGCCTATCCCTGGCCCGACGCCTGTTCGGTGGAGGGAACGACGATCACCACCAGTGACGGCCCCACCTGCGCCCTCACCTCACCGCTGCCCAAGCTGAGGGTGGAGATTGCCGACACGGGCTGCGGCATCAGCAGCGCTGATCAGGAGCGCATCTTCGATCGCTTCTTCCGGGTCGAGAACGCCGTTCACACGGAAGTGGGCACCGGACTGGGTCTTTCGATCGTGCGCGGGATTCTCGAGAAACACGGCGCCCAAGTGCAGATGGTGAGTGAGCCCGAGGTGGGCACCACCTTCTGGTTTGACCTGCCCTTGGCGGAGGCTGACAAGGATGAGCTGCAACTGCAGGCGGAACGGCGAAGCCGCAACGCCATCGCCGAGGCCGTCGAGCCTTAAATCAGTCCTCGGTGGAGACACCGCGGGCGATGCGCGACAACTCGCTGCGCTCATCGGTAGTGACCCGATGGGGCACACCGGAAATGATCCGCTCAAAGTTTGAGAAGGAATCCTTGATCTGAGGGCCATTGCCCGTGATCACAAATTCGCGGATGCCTTTGTCGTGCCATGAACCGCGCATCTTGAAGACGTTCAGGGCGCGAGCCATCTCCCCGCGGATCTCCACGTACTGCAGCAGCAGGATCGTGTCGGTGATCGTGGAGATGTGGGAGTCGGTGATCGAATGGCTGCCCATGAACTCCTCAGAGGTGTTCGTGAAGAAGCCGGCGATCTCCTCCTGCTTGGCGTAGCCGGTCACCCCGATCACAAACTGACGGAAGGCATTGTGGCTCACACCGCGCGCCAGGGCGGAGAGGGAATCGATCGCCATACGCGACGGTTTGAACTGGCTGATCTCCGTCTTGATGATCTGCAGGTGATCCTCAAGGCCCGTTGATTCGGGATAGGCACAAATGATCTTGAGCAGCCCGTCCTGCTCCATCTGCTCGAAGTCGATGCCCCAGCTGGTGCCGTTGCGCAGCAGCTGGGCACGCGATTCCTCATAGGCAAACAGGATCGCGCGTTCCTTGTTTCGGCAGGCGTCTTCGATGAATTTGGAGACGAGCATCGTCTTGCCCGTTCCGGTGGCTCCGGTGGCCAGGATGATCGAGTCCTTGAAGAAACCACCGCCGCACATGTCATCCAGGCGCGGCACGCCAGAACTGACCCGGACATTGGAGGACCGCTGGGTGAGGCGCATGGCCCCGAGCGGGAAGATGCTGATGCCGTGAGTTCCCATGGTGAAGGGGAACTCGCCCTTCATATGGGTGGTGCCCCGCAGCTTGAGAATCTCAAGGGTGCGCCGACGCCGCTCTCCTTCGAGCACGTTGCGCAGAATCACCACGTTGTCGGAGACGAATTCCTCAACGCCGTAGCGGGCGATCGGGCCGTACTCGTCGATTCGTTCGGTGGTCATCACCGTGGTGACGCCGATTTCCTTGAGCCTCGCGATCAACCGAAAGATCTCACGGCGCACCACGAACACAGCGTCGTACTGCTGGAAAACCGCCGTGATCGAGTCGATGGCGACGCGCTTGGCCTTGTATTTGCGGATGGCGTAGTTGATTCGCTCGATCAAACCGGAGAGATCAAAACTGCCAGCCACGTCCTGGCCGTCCGGATCCGGTGAGGCGTCGAGGATGAAGAGCTTGTCCTGCTCAACCATCTCCTGCAGGTTCCAACCGAAACTGGCGGCGTTGCGGAGGATGTCGAGGGGCGATTCCTCAAAGGTGACGAAGATGCCTGGTTCGTCGAACTGCTTGATGCCGTTGTGAAGGAAATGCAGCGAAAACACCGTCTTGCCGGTGCCGGACGTGCCGCTGATCAGCGTGCTGCGGCCGATCGGCAGGCCGCCCTGGCAAACATCATCAAAGCCCTCGATCCCTGTCGGGAGCTTTTGAACCTGCATCTGAGGCTGACCGCTGGTCGGGGGGAACTGCATGGCAACCACCTATGACTTGACCGTAGTGAGCAGGAGATGAACCGTGCTGGAGCACACCATGTCGCTTAAGGATCTGAGGAAATCGTCATGTCGGTCTCCTCATCGCCCGCATCGATCAAGCTCGAATTGAGCGACGTATCAGACAGCTCGTCGTAAAGCAGATCCAGACCGATCAGAACACGCTCCCGATCGGAGAGGTCACCAATGATGCGCCGCACCGGCGGGGGAAGAATCTTGGACAACGTCGGCGTTGCCAGGATCTTGTCTTCCTCCGCTAGTTGGGGATTTTTGAGCACATCAATCACCTTGAGGGCATACACACCCCGGAATTCGGTCTCGAGAATGTTGCGCAGCGTTTTCAGCGCCCGCATCGAATTGGGCGTGTTGCCCGCCACGTAGAGCTTGAGGATGTAGGTCTTGCGGGGACTCATGACGACTCCTCCGAGGCATCGAGCTGATTCGTCGGGCGACGTACACGGCTGGAAGCCGTGCCCGACAGAGGAAGGTCCGGCGGAATAGAGCGCCGGTACATCTCACACAGATGCGCCATCACATCCAGAAGCGCAAGGCGGTAATCCTGAAGAAAGTCATGTTTGTGGCCCTCCAAACTGAGTTGTTTCCAGAATTCATCGATCAGATCCACGTGGATCTCAACGGTGCGGGTGATCGGCAGATCACTGAAAAAAGCTGTGTTGACAAAGCTTTCCAAGGCCTGATTAGCAGCGGCCGGATCGCTGAAATAACTCGCCAGCAGGTCCCGATAGGTGCGTTGGAGCGACAGCAGCAGATCGCGGCGCTCCTCAGGGGGCAAGCTGCCCAGGAAGCGGGATGGATCCCGTTTGTAGAAGACCCCTAGGTAGCCGAGTCGCTCCTGCAGGCGATCGGAGAGGTTGCTGACGGCGCGGGAGGAGGAGCTGCTGTCGTCCTGGCGTCCATCGGCACGACCCTGGCGCAGAAAACGCGAAATGGCCGCGTCAACGTTGTATCCCAGCTGGGCCAGCTGGTCGTCGGGCAGATGCAACTCCTCGGGGTGGTAGTCCACCTGCCCCTTCACCTCCCCAACGATCACGGCGGGGAAAAGCAGACCCGATGCCAGCAGTTGCTCCTTGGCCGCGGTATCGAGCAGGCTCTGCTCGAGCACCACAGCGTCAAAGTCGTCCTGCCGAGGTCCGAGAACAGCTGCCAGGGTCTCCCCAGGACCAACCGTCAGAACAACAGACTCGTAACGGTTGGCCGGCAGCCAGGGGCGGCAGGCTTCCACCAAGTCTGGGCTGGCAAGCACGAGAGCAACAGTGAGGGCCGGCCTGGCCATCCGGTCATCCGCAGCGTCGAGATATCTGAATCTTGACGATGGGGCGCGTCAGAGACGAAGATCTTTGTTTGTTTTTCGATTGCGGCTCAGGCCTGAATCGGTTCGCCGAGCCTGAACGCGTCTTCTCACCTTATGTCCGACACCAAACCAGCCGCGGAACAGAGCGGGACCTACGCCATCGTTGAGGCGTCGGGCACCCAGATCTGGCTGCAGCCCAACCGCTATTACGACATCGATCGGCTTCAAGCCGAGGTGGATGACACCATCAAGCTTGAGAACGTTCTTTTGGTGAAGGATGGCAAGGGAACCAGCCTCGGCCAGCCCTACGTCAAGGACGCGATCGTGTCCCTGAAGGTGATGGCCCATCGCCGCGGGCCCAAGGTGATCGTTTACAAGATGCGCCCCAAAAAGAAAACCCGCCGCAAGAATGGTCACCGGCAGGAACTCACCCGGGTGATGGTTGAGTCCATCTCCGTGGGCGGCAAGGCCATCAGCTGACCTCTCCCCCTCGCTCCATCAACCGCCCCATCAGCATCTCTTCTCATGGCACATAAAAAAGGCACAGGCTCAACCCGTAACGGCCGCGACTCGAACGCCAAACGCCTCGGTGTGAAGGCCTACGGCGGCGAAACCGTCACCGCTGGTTCCATCTTGATCCGCCAGCGTGGCACCTCCGTTCTGCCCGGCGTCAATGTCGGCAAAGGCAAAGACGACACCCTGTTTGCCCTCACGGACGGCATCGTGAAGTTCGAATCGATCCGCCGCGGCCTGCGCAACCGCAAGCGCATCAACATCACATCAGCGGTCTGAGGTTCAAGGCAAACATCAATCCAGAGCCCCGATGCCAGCTGGCACAGGGGCTTTTTTTTTTGGAGCTTGTGTTGTCGCAGCCTCAGGAACGCCGATACAGCCGGGCCGTGATCAACAGGGGGTGAAACACCTCAAGGAACTGAGCCTGCAAAGTGCAGAAAAACCCATCCACCAGGGCCGGATCATCGAAATGGAAGGGATACTCGCCCTGATGCCCTTTAAAGAAGTACCAGTTCAGAAGAGCGATGGCCCCGGGGGCCATCCGCTGGTGAAACTCCAGCAACTGCGCCGAGGGATCCGGCAGGTGTTCCAGCACATCGAGGCAGACCACCGAATCGAAACGAACATCGCCCGTGCTGCTTAGATCTCGATGCACCGAGAGCTTGTTCGCCAGCCCCAGGCTTTGCGCACGTTGCTGAACAAAAGCCTGGTTGTGGGGATTGAGGTCGACAAACCAGACGTGATCGACCTCCGGCAGCGCCGCCGCCGAAAGCGCGTGGGTGCCGATGCCACCGCCGAAATCCAGCACCTGGCCCTGCACCGCCATGCCCTGCAGCCGCAGAGTGTCGGCAATGTAATCAGCACTGGAGAGGTGCCAGGCCGCCAGCTCCAGCAGGTGTCCCGTGCCCACCGTGTCCTCATAGAAGGCGGTGGCGTCCTCCGGCCGGAACGCACCGGGATGGAGATCCGCCAGGTCGTCGGTGCTGCTGGGCAGACGCTGCTCAAGCTGATCCAGCGTCAGGTCGAGGTAGCGACTGAGGTGTTGCTTGATGCCCAAACCGTCCGCCAGGAAAGCGGAGACGTCCACGTCCGTGCTGCTGCGGAGCTGGGGCATGCATGGGCATCAGGCAGCGGCTAACCTACGCATCCGGCGGAATGCAACAGTCAGAGCACCCTGCTCCAGCCCCGGTGAACGGCCCCTTCGGCTTCGTAGTAATAGACAAGCCCGCAGGCCTCACCTCCCATGCCTGCGTCAGCCGCCTGCGCCGCAGCTACGGCCTCAAGCGCGTGGGCCATGGCGGCACCCTTGATCCTGCCGTCACCGGTGTTCTCCCCATTGCCCTAGGGCCGGCGACCCGATTGCTGCCCTACCTCCCCGGGGAGAAGACCTACACCGGTGTGATTCAGCTGGGCCGGCGCACCAGCAGCGACGATCTGGGAGGAGAGCTGCTGGAGCAGCAGGCCTGGCCTGGCCTCAGTCAGGCCGAACTCAACAGCAGCCTGGAGGCGTTTCGGGGCCCGATTGAACAGCGTCCGCCGCAGGTCTCCGCCGTCCATGTGGATGGCGAACGGGCCCATTCCAGGGCTCGGCGCGGTGAAGCCATGGATCTGCCGCCGCGGGCCGTCACCGTGCACCGCCTGGAGCTGTTGGATTGGGATGCGGCCCTGGGGCAGCTGAGCATCGAGGTGCACTGTTCCGCCGGCACCTACATCCGCTCGATCGCCAGGGATCTGGGAGACCGCATCGGCTGCGGAGGGTGCCTGGCCTCCCTGCGCCGCACCCAAGCCCTGGGGTTCCATGCGCATCAGGCCCATCCCCTGCCAGAGCTAGACGCTGTGCCGCCCGATCCACTCTCTCCTCTGCTGGCCATGGGGGCCCTGCCCCGGCGCGATCTCAGCGAAGCCGAGCAGATCGACTGGCGCTGCGGCCGACGCATCGCGATGGATCCAGGGGCTGGAGAGGCGGTGGTGGTGTGCAACCCGGATGGAAGCATGGCCGGTATTGGTCACCGCGAGAACGAAGGTCTGTTGCGACCCAAGGTGGTCTTCGATGCAGCAGGCTGAATCTACCCGGTCGCTCAGTACTCTCCGAGCGCATCCCGCCCTGCCCTGACGCGATGGCTGGCCACAGCAAATGGTCCCAGATCAAACGCACCAAGGCCGTCGTCGACGCCAAACGAGGCGCGGTGTTCAGCCGGCTGGGACGGGAAATCATGGTGGCGGCCCGTGCCGGCGCCGACCCCGCCGGGAATTTTCAGTTGCGGACGGCCATCAGCAAAGCCCGTGCCGCTGGGGTGCCCGCCTCCAACATTGAGCGGGCCATCGCCAAGGGGTCAGGTCAGGCGGGTGATGGAGCCCAACTCGAGGAGGTGCGCTACGAGGGCTACGGCCCCGGCGGCATGGCGGTGCTGGTGGAGGCGCTCACGGACAACCGCAACCGCACCGCGGCGGATCTGCGGCTGGCCTTCAGCAAGAACGGCGGAAACCTGGGGGAAAACGGCTGCGTGGCCTACCTGTTTGAGCACCGCAGCGAAGTGATCCTCAACGCCGGCCCCGACGACGAGGAACGGTTACTGGAAAGCCTCCTGGAGCTGAATGCCGATGGCTATGAGCTGTTGGACGATGCAGTGATAGTGCACGGCTCTTTTGAGGCCTTGGAGAGCCTTCAGGACGGCTTGCGACGGGCTGACTGGGACGTGCGGGAATGGGGCCATCATTGGTCCGCCCAGACCAGCGTCTCTGTGAGCGATCCCGACACCGCCCGCAGCTGCCTCAAGCTGCTGGATGCCCTCGACGGGCTCGACGATGTGCGCAGCGTCAGTGCCAACCTCGATCTCGCCGACGGACTGGAGCTCGACTGACGCCTCCTTGAAGTTTGTCTTCAGCAAATCCGCACCAAAGCTTGAGGCCCTGAGTCCCGATCAACCCCAGCGCTAGGCCGAAGACATCACTTCTGGAGGATCGCCATGTCCATGAAACAGCTGGAGACGTTCATGTCGCGGGTGCAGAGCAACGACTCGATCCGCGATGAGGTGCAGCGCTGCGGCAAGGACAACTCCTGCGTGGTCAAGGTCGGGGCCAAACACGGCCACAAGTTCTCGCCCGCACACCTGAGTCGCTGGCAAAAGGAACACTGACACCCGACCAGGCCGGCGGCTGGGGCCCCCTTAGAGGGACTCAGTCGCCTTCTCCTCCTCGCCATCGGGTTGCTGACGGATCATCCGCGCCAGCATCTCCAACTTTGCATTTTCCGATTCCGAGGCCCGTGTGGCCATCCAGGCACTAGACGCCTTCTGCTGGGCCAGCTGCTGCACTAACGCCAAGGCCGTCTCGCGCAACTGCTCAAGGTCCTGACAGTCCTGAATGAAGCGCGTCCAGCGTTCCGCTTCAAAGCTCTGCTCAAGGCGCCGTTCCACGGGGTCGATGCTCATCGCCGCTGCTCTCGGCTGTTCAAGCTAAAGCCGCTGCATCGCACCAGAGCCAGACATTGGGATGGGTCAGCAGCCAGCTGGCGGGCAGCGCAGGATCCGGCTCCGTTAAGTCCAACAACCGCTTGAGGATGCCGGCCTTGGCGGCGCCGGTCACCACCAGATGAATCTCAGCAGCCTCGAGGATCTCCCACAGGCCCAGAGTGATAGCCCGCTGGGGCACAGCCTCAAGGCAACCATCGAAGAGCACCGCGTTCTGCTGCCGGGTCGCAGGGGTCAGCTCTACCTCATGGCAGTGCTGATCAGGGGGACAAGGCGGCTCGTTGAAACCCACATGACCATTGCTGCCAAGCCCCAGAAGCTGCAGGCCGATGCCCCCGCAGCAGCTGAGCTGCTCGCTGTATCGCCGCGCGGCAACCGCTCCGTCAGCGGCAGTGCTGTCGGGCAGATGTACCGCTGAGACGGGCAAGCCCAGGGGTGCAGCGAGGTGGTGGGTCATGTAGGCCCGATAGCCCCGGGGATCCTCCGATGAAAGTCCGAGGTATTCGTCCAGGTTGAAGCTGCACCATCGGGCCCGCAGGGCCTCCAGCTCATCGGCAGACCACGACAGCAGCCGTTCCACCAGGGTGCGATAGAGCGGCTCCATAGTGCGTCCCGTAGCCAGGCCCAATGGCTTCAGGGGATCAGGCCCCTGCCAACTGCGCAGATGACGCTCCAGATGGGCCGCCAGCACAGCACACAGATCCGTGTCACTGGAATGGCGTTGCAGACGACAGGGAAACCGCGCCAAAGGGCGAAACCGGCATGTCTCTCCAGAGTGGCTTCGTTGGGGGCTTCAGCGCCAGCGATGGGTCGTGGTGCGGCTGGTAGGGAACAACCTCAGCCCCGCGGTAGTAGTGCCGAAGAATCGAACGGAAGCCGGCCCCCTGCTCCGCCAGACCGTGGGCTCCCCACTGACTCATGCCAACGCCGTGGCCATAGCCCTGGCCCTTCACCAGCAGCTGGAGTCCGCCAGCGGACCAACGACGCACCGACTTCTTGCTGACTAACACCGGCGGAGGGGCCACTAAAAGAGGCGGCCATGCTCCCCGCTGGCGGGTCACCGAAGCCGTGATCCGATCGATACGGGAGCCACGGCTGGCGGTTGCGGTCAGCATCTCAAAGTTCACCAGCGTGCTGTTGAGACCAAATCGCTTGCGCAGCTCGCTGCCGCTGAGCACCAGCGATCCGCGGGGCCCGCACAAGCGGACCTCACGCACGCGTCCGCTGGCGGAACGACTCAGCACCTCAACGTCCTGGAGCCCACCGGTTTCGGGCAGCCGCTGAAGCAGCCCGGCCGAATCAAACCATTGTTCCCAGCGGTGCACCGGGCTGTGCTGATCGTGGTCGGGGACGCTGACCAGATAGGGATGCTGGCGGCGCCAGACCATCCCACTCGCCTCGGTCACCCCGCCAGAACTGCTGTGGAAGACGGCATCGATCAGGCGACCGCCGTGCACGAGCACCAGAGAACGGGTGCTCGCCACCGCCCTGCGTGTGCTCGGGGTCTCCGACTCCACGCCGCGGTACGCCTGACTCGCCACCGTGGCCTTTACATCCCAGGCACCACCGCGGCTGCGTTGTTTCAACGCATAGGTGCGCGCGGCCACGGCCTGGGCCTGCAAGGCAGCCAGGGGCCAGCGGTGGGGCATTTCGCTGCCGACAACACTGGCGAGATAGGTCTCAACGCCCAAGCTATTGACCACCCGCAAGGTCCCGCCGCGTCCGCTGACGCGCAGCACACCGCGGTAGCGACGCCCCCCCAGCCAGATGCCCCGTGGATCGTCGTTCTGCACCGTCACCAGGGTGCTGGGGGCCAGCCGCATCGATCGGCCATCCACAGTGGCACTCAGGCGGGCTCCTTGAAGGCTGAGCTGCAGCCGCTGCGGCCGTCGCTCGCCGCCGGGGAGTCCCTGCACCCGCAGCGGCTTTACGCCATCGGAGCGCAGGCTGACCTGGTTGTTCTCCAGCAGCAGCACGCGCATCTGCGGCTCGCGGCCGCGGGCCAGCACCACCGGTGATGGAGCGATCAGAGCGACGAGCACCAGCCCGACGGCAACGGAGGGGCGGCGCACGCTGGAGATCAACAGACGTCCCAGTGTGCCGCCTGTTCCTAGGTTCAGCCAGATGGCAGCATGAGTCCTGAGGAGCACCGGCCTTGCAGGTCACATTTCTCGGTACGAGTTCTGGGGTACCCACCCGGGCCCGCAACGTTTCAGCTGTGGCTCTGCGCTTGCCGCAGCGCTCGGAGATGTGGCTATTCGACTGCGGTGAGGGAACCCAACATCAGTTTTTACGCAGTGATCTGAGGCTGTCGCAGCTGCGCCGAGTGTTCATCACCCACATGCATGGCGACCACGTGTTCGGCCTGCCTGGTCTGCTCGCCAGCCTCGGGCTCGCCGGCAGCAGCGCAGCAGGGGTGGATCTCTACGGGCCGGACCCACTGGAGAGTTACCTGAATGGTGTGCTACATACCAGCTCCACCCGGATCGGCTATCCCCTCGCTGTCCACAGGGTCCGGGATGCAGCCGAGCAGGGCACGCTGCTGTTCGAGGACGACGACTTCACGGTGAGCTGCACACCGCTCACCCACCGTGTGCCGGCCTACGCCTATCGCATCGAACAGAAGCCCCTGGCCGGTCGTTTCGATATTGAGAAAGCACTGGAACTGAACATCCCGCCCGGCCCCGTGTACGCCCAGTTGAAGCGGGGCGAAAAGGTGATCCTGGAGGACGGTCGCAGCATCGACGGCACCAGCCTCTGCGGTGAGGAAAGGCCTGGTGTGAGCGTCGTCTATTGCACCGACACCGTGTTCTGCGAAGCGGCCGTCGAGCTTGCGCGCGGCGCGGATCTGCTGATCCATGAATCAACCTTTGCCCATGGCGAGGCGGAGATGGCGTTCCAGAAACAGCACTCCACCAGCACCATGGCTGCACAGACGGCCGCCGAAGCGGGTGTGGGGCAGCTGGTGCTCACCCACCTGAGCCCGCGCTACGTGCCGGGCAACCCGGTCACGCCCCAAGACCTCTTGGACGAGGCCAAGGCGATCTTCCCCAACACGCTGCTGGCCAAGGACTTCCTCAGCATTGACGTCAAACCACGCTGCAACAGTTCGTGATCCGGCCACAGAGGGTCACTTCCCCGTGATACAAGAGCTTGGTGCGGTGAATGCGTCACACCCCCTTACCTTCATGGCCTCTGTGTTCTCTTCCTTGCGACGGTCCCTGAAGGGCCTTCTGGTCCTCTTCCCGGTGCTGATCGGTTTGGCCGTTATCTCTCCGGCTCAGGCGGCCCAGTGGGACGCTGAGACCCTGACGGTTCCAGCAGATCCCTCCGGCACAGAGGTGACCTTCAGCGATCGAGAAATCGATGCTGGCCGCAAGGTGTTCAACACCAGCTGCGGCACCTGCCACGCCGGCGGCATCACCAAGACCAACCACAACGTGGGTTTGGATCCTGAGACTCTGGCCCTGGCCACCCCAGCTCGCGACAACGTTGAGGCCCTGGTCGATTACATGAAGGACCCCACCTCCTACGACGGTGAGTACAGCATTGCTGACCTGCACCCGAGCATGCGCGACGCTGAGCTATATCCCGCCATGCGCGATCTCGATGATGAAGATCTGCGCCTGATGGCTGGTTACATCCTGGTGTCGCCCAAAGTCCAGGGCAGCGCCTGGGGTGGCGGGAAGATCTACTTCTGATCAGCTTCTGCCGATCAACTCCAATCAGAATCGTTCGTCCCCGGCGGCCTCAGGCCGTCGGGCCTTTTTGTTGGGGACTCACCTGCTCAGGAGCCATGGAGTTGGGATGGCGGCTGTACCACCACTCCTGCAGATCCCGGCTGAAACGAACAGAGAACAGGGTCAATACGGTGGGTGTGGGTCGTCCTCCCGGCTGCAGCAGTTCCACGGCGTAGGAGGGGCAACGCCGGGCCGCCAGGTCGGGAACAAACCGCCGTCCGATCCGTCGCCAGCTCGGCTCTTTGCTGCGCCAGGCCAGACGACAGCAGGGCCAGGGCAGTTCTTCGCGATCAAACAACCGGCAACAGGGCCCGATGACGCGGAAGCTGTACTGACCGCCGGGGCTGGTGTGAACGCTGCCGGGCTCCAGAAGATCGTCGACTTCGGGGTCGCTCACGACAGGAGAAGACAAGGGACACGCATGGAAGACGACCAGACCCAAAAAAACCACCCCCGAAGGGGTGGTTGAGGACACGTCCAGTTGAAGGACAGAGGCTCAATAGAGCTCTTCTTCGGCGTGGGTCTTGATGGTGCAGTCGCTGGTGGGGTAGGCGACACAGGTCAACACGAAACCAGCTTCGATCTGGTCGTCGTCCAGGAAGCTCTGGTCGGACTGGTCGACGGTGCCAGCGGTGATCTTGCCGGCGCAGGTGGAGCAAGCGCCAGCTCGGCAGGAGTAGGGGAGGTCGATGCCCTGCTCTTCAGCAGCGTCGAGGATGTACTGGTCGTCAGGCACTTCGATGGTCTTGTTCAGACCTTCGCTCTCGGAGACCAGAGTGACCTTGTAGGAAGCCATGATTGATGAATGCGTACAGGGTTCCGGAAAACCCGGTCCTGCAGAACGCCACATTTTTACTTCAAATAGGTGCTCAACCTGACGATTCCATGGCCACTAGGGAGGAGGACCAATCGGAGACCCCACTCTGATAAGCCTGGCTTATAGAGCCAGACCTAGCGGCGGCGGATCTCCAGCAGCCCCCAGCGGCCCTGTGCCGCCTCGGCGGTGACCAACCAGCCCAAGCCCCCGAGGACCTCCTTCAGGCGTGGCGCCTGATCCACAAGGAGCCCACTGAGCAGAGCGCGCCCGTCGGGCTGAAGCAGCCCCTCGAAACCCGGGGAGAGGGCTTCAATCACCGGAGCCAGGATGTTGCAGAGCAGCAGATCAGCGCGGCGGGGCGCGAGAATCTCGTTGAGGGTCTCCACAGAACCAAGAGCCACCTGAAGTTCAGCCTCCGATCGGTCGTTGAGGCCGCGGTTGTCCGCCGTGGCACGCACCGCAAGGGAATCGGTGTCAGCGGCCACCACCGACTCCGCCCCCAGGCCCAGCGCAGCGAGGCCCAGCACCCCGCTGCCGCAGCCCAGATCGGCCACAAGCGCCCCCACCGGAGGCGACTGCTCCAAAGCCTCCAGGCAGAGCCGGGTGGTGGGGTGACTTCCTGTGCCGAAGGCACTGCCCGGATCCATCTTGATCACCAGCCGGTCGGCATGCTCCGGCGGAACCTCCAGCCAGGCCGGCAGGATCAACAGATCCGTACCGACAGGATCGGCCTGCCAATGCTGTTTCCAGCTGAGGCTCCAATCCTCGTCGGCCACATCGTCCCAGTGCCCATCGGGCAGGCTGAGTCCAAAGGGCTCCGCCAGCGGCTGCAGGCTGGCGACCAGCTCCCGCCGCTGAGGTTCCGGCCACTCTGGCTTCGGGAGCCAGATCAACAGTGTCTTGCGATCAGGCGTTTCCGGCGCATGCTGCACCGCATGGCGATGCAGCCCCAGATCCGTCAGTTTCCACACCAACGATTCCTCCAGCTCCGGAGGACACGGGAGTGTGAGACGCCACCACATCAGAGCGTGACCGGGTGTGCTTCCTGGATGCCATCGATTGCCGTGATCGTCTGCAGCAGATCTGCTGGGATCGGATCATCGATGCTGAGCACCATCACCGCATCACCGCGCACGATTTTGCGGCCCACCTGCATGGAAGCGATGTTGACGTTGTGTTCGCCCAGCAGAGAGCCCAGGTGACCAATGATTCCCGGCATGTCCCGGTGTCGGGTGAACAACATGTGGCTGCTGGGGGTCACATTCACCGGGAAGGCATCGATGCTGGTGATGCGCAGATCGCCATCGGCAAAAACGGCACCGGTGACACTTCGGCTGCCCTGATCCCCACGGGTGGTGATTTGCAGTGAGCCACCAGCAAAGTCGCGGCTGCTCTCATCCTTCACCTCCAGCACCTGAATGCCGCGGGCCTTGGCCTCGAGAGAGGCATTCACGAAGTTGATGCTGTCACCCAGGCCTGCACTGAGCAGACCCTTCAGAGCAGCAATCACCAGAGGCTGGGAGGGATGGCTGGCGAATTCCCCTTGCAAGCGCAGTTCCATCTCCTTCACATGACCGCCAGCTAGCTGACTGACGAGCAGACCGACCGTCTCAGCGAGCTGGAGATGGGGTTTGAGCCGCTCCATGATCTCGGCGCTGAGGCCGGGAATGTTGACCGCACTGCGGGCCGGCAGACCCAGCAGCACATCACGGATCTGCTCAGCCACATCGATCGCCACATTCTCCTGGGCCTCTTCCGTCGATGCACCGAGGTGGGGCGTAAGCACCAGACCACGCTCCACCGCCCGCAGGGGGGAGTCTTCCACCAGGGGCTCACTTGCGTACACATCCAGGCCAGCACCGGCGATTACACCGTTGTTGATGGCTTCAGCGATCGCCGCCTCATCCACCACGCCGCCGCGGGCGCAGTTCACGATCCGCGCCGTGGGCTTCATCGTGCGCAGCAGCTCCGCATTCACCAGGTTCTCGGTGTCCTTGGTGCGCGGGATGTGCAGGGTGACGTAGTCGGCGGTGCGGAACAGCTCATCCAGCTCCAGCAGCTTCACCTGCATCCGTTGAGCCCTGTCGGCGGCAATGAAGGGGTCGTAGGCGATCACCTCCATGCCCATGGCCTGGGCAACCCGGGCGACGTGAGAACCAATCTT
Source organism: Synechococcus sp. (assembly GCA_047285305.1). Taxonomy (GTDB): domain Bacteria; phylum Cyanobacteriota; class Cyanobacteriia; order PCC-6307; family Cyanobiaceae; genus Parasynechococcus. The sequence goes on along the minus strand of JBJBDL010000003.1, from coordinate 870,831 downwards.
GCCGAGACCGACCACCCCCAGGGTCTTTTTGTAGAGCTCGTTGCCGACGTATTTCTTGCGGTCCCACTTGCCGGCCCGCATGCCGCCATGGGCCTGAGGAATGTGCCGCGAGAGAGTCAGCATCATCGCCAGAGCATGCTCCGCTGCGGCGATGGTGTTGCCCTCCGGCGAGTTCACCACCAGCACACCTCGCTGGGTGGCCGCAGGCACATCAACGTTGTCGACGCCGACGCCGGCGCGGCCGATGATCTTGAGCCGGCTTGCCGCCGCTATCACCGCTGCGGTCACCTGGGTGCCGGACCGGATCATCAATCCGTCGTACTCACCGATGATCCCGATCAGCTCCTCCTCCGAGAGGCCGGTGCGCTTATCCACCTGCGCCACTTGGCCAAGGATGTCGATCCCGGCCTGGTCGATCGGATCGGAGACAAGAACTTTCGTCATCGAAAGGCGCAGAACTGCCGCGGTGAACTGTAGAGATCGACATCCACCACCCCCTCCAATTCGAAGCACAGGGTTCAGAATTCAGCGCATTGGACCTGAATGCCCCATGCCCGTCTGTGTGATGGTGATGGCCGATGCCCCTGCGGCGGAAGGCCTGACCCAGCGGCTCCGGGACACCGATCTGCCGCTGCTGAAGTGTCTGACGATCCCCCCAGATGGTGATGCCATCAACAAGGTTGCCCTGCTGAACCCCAACCTCACGCGCCAACAGCGGCAGCGGGGCATGGCCCGCTGGCTGTTGCCCTTCGGTTTCCTGGCAGGGGTCACCTTCACCAAGATCACCACCCTCACCACCTTCGCCAGTTTTGGTCCCTGGGGTGAGACCCTGATTGGAGGCCTACTGGGCATGGGCTCTGGCCTGATGGGGAGCTACGCCGCAGCCGCCAGCGTGGATTCCGACAACGACGCAGGTGTACGGATCCTGCGCAACCGCCGCGACGAAGGACGCTGGCTGGTGCTGCTGGAAACCCCCAATGGCATCGAGGCCCCCTGGCAGGTGATTCAAAAGTCGCGGCCGCAGCAGGTGGTTCGGCTCGACGACCTGTGATGCTGCCCCGGGAGGAGCTGCTGGCGGGGACCCAGAACCCGGAAGGGCTGACGGTGCTGGTCGATCTCGCGGAGCAGGTGTTGCGCACCTGGCAACCAGCCTGGAGTCCCTTTCTCAGCGCACCGCTGCGGGAGGAAGCCTTGGCTCGCCTGGGCAGCCTCAGTGAATTGACCTGGATCAGTGATGGCGGCTATCCAGGCGCCGAACGCCAAAGGCTGCTCTGCCACCGTCGCGACGACAGCCCTGATCCAGCGGCCCCGGCTCAAGGCTTGCTGATCGAAGGCAATTTCCTCTTCGACCCCCTCTCCCCCGAGGACCTGCGCGAAGCATTGCAGGCCATGGGCGTCGACGCGGACAACATCGGCGATCTCTGGGTGCGGGGCGATCGCGGCGGGCAAGGGGTCTGCACCCCCAGCGCTGCCGAAGCCCTGCATGGCCGCCTGGGGGCCGTGCGCGAGGTGGAGATTCGCTGCGAATCCCGCGCTGTGGAGCAGTTGCATCAGCCTGTGCAACGCAGCATCCGCACCCTGCAGACGGTGGAGGCCTCCTGTCGCCTGGATGCGATTGCGTCAGCAGGATTCGGTCTGTCCCGAGCCAAAATCGTGACCCACGTCAAAGCTGGGCGTTTACGGCTCAACTGGGGCAACGTGCGTCAGGCCAGCCGTGAACTGGTGGTGGGCGACCGACTGCAACTGCAGGATCGCGGCTCAGTGGAGGTGATCTCGCTCACCCGCACCAAACGGGAGCGCTGGCGCGTTGAACTGCGCCGCAGTTGAGTTGAGCTGCCCACCAGCTGCTACTGTTCAGCCTCGGTCGTTGAAATCACAAGATTTCAACTCGATCGATGTCGGGCGATTAGCTCAGGGGTAGAGCACTACATTGACATTGTAGGAGTCACTGGTTCAAATCCAGTATCGCCCACTTTCCCTGTCGGGACTGCGTTTTCAAACCTCAGACCTCGCGATGACACGCACGATTGTCGTTGGCTTGGGTCGCTCAGGTTTGGGGGCTGCACGTTTGCTCAAGCAGCAGAATCGTGACGTTGTTGTGTTCGAACGCGGCGATAACGAAGCCCTCCAACACACTTCGAAAATGCTCACCGAAGAGGGCATTCGGGTGGTGCTGGGGCAGCCCCTGACCCTGGAAAGCTTTGACGCCTGGCGCGACAACCTGGACGCTGTGGTGATCGGCCCCGGCATCCCCTGGGATCACCCAACCCTTGACCAGCTGCGATCCGAGGGCGTCCAGGTGCGCAGCGAGATGGATCTGGCCTGGGATGCCCTTCAACAGATCCCCTGGATCGGCATCACAGGAACCAACGGCAAAACCACGGTCACCCATCTGCTCAGCCACGTGTTAAGGGCCTCAGGCCTCACGGCACCGATGGGGGGAAACATGGGCCTCTCCGCGGCAGAGCTGGCCTTCCAGATCAGCTCAGGGGCAACGCCCCGCCCCGATTGGCTCGTGATGGAACTCAGCAGTTACCAGATTGAGGCAGCACCCGCTGTGGCCCCCAAGATCGGCATCTGGACCACGCTGACCCCAGACCATCTCGAGCGCCACGGCAGCCTGGAGGCCTATCGGGCCATCAAACGCGGGCTACTCGAACGCTCGGCGTGCGCCCTCTTCAATGCCGATGATCCAGATCTGCGCCAGCAACGCAGCAGCTGGGACCGCGGCACCTGGGTGAGCAGTGAGGGCGCGCGTCCGGACAACCAGCCCGCCGACCTCTGGATTGATGACGAGGGCATGGTGCGCAACAACGCCACCAGATTGTTTGCGGCTGATGCCCTGGCGATGCCGGGCCGCCACAACCGCCAAAACCTGTTGCTGGTGACCGCTGCCGCCCTGGAGGTCGGCCTTTCCCCCCAGCAAATCGCCGACGCCTTGCGCACATTTCCGGGCGTACCGCACCGCCTTGAGCACCTGGGCACTTTGGCGGGAGCCAGCGTTTTCAACGACAGCAAAGCCACCAATTTCGACGCAGCCGAGGTTGGCTTGCGGGCCGTGCAGGGACCCATCGTGGTGCTGGCCGGGGGGCAGACCAAACAGGGCGACGCCAGTGGCTGGCTCGAGCAGCTGCACAGCAAGGTCTGCAGCCTGATCCTGTTCGGTACGGGGGCCGATGAGCTGGCCAGCCTGGCCAAAGCGGCTGGATACCCCGGCGAACTGCTGCAGTGCCCGGAGCTCGAAAGCGCTGTGAACCTGGCTGAAACGGCCGTGCAGCAGCATCAGGCCTCATCACTGCTGTTGTCACCGGCCTGCGCCAGCTTTGATCAATACCGGGATTTCGAGGCCAGAGGAGAACACTTCCGCACCCTGATCATCCCCCTTCTGGACGACGCCTGAGACCAAACGAACGCAATGGGATGCATCTGGGCCTAACGGTCCGATGATGGTGTGAAACAAGCCTTGAGACGTGGCCTTCTGGTTGATGAAAAGCGAACCCGACGCCTACGGGATCGATGATCTGCGTCGCGAGGGCACCACGCTGTGGGACGGCATTCGCAACTACCAGGCCCGCAATTTCATGCGCAGCATGGACGTGGGCGACCAGGCATTTTTTTATCACTCCAATTGCAAACCACCCGGGATCATTGGGCTGATGGAGGTGATGGAGACCGGCCTGGTGGACCCCACTCAGTTTGATCCCACGGCCAAGTATTACGACCCCAAGTCAAGCCCCGAAAAACCACGCTGGGACTGCGCACGCCTGCGATTCCTCGGCGAATTCGACGCTCTGCTCAGCCTCGACCAGCTGCGGGAGCATTACAGCGAAGAGCAGCTGCCCGTGATCAAACGCGGCAACAGGCTCTCGATCCTTCCGGTCCCCACCGACACCGCCAACGACCTCCTTGCACGGCTTGGCCAGCTCCACTGAAATCCCACTGGTCACGCTGCTGCCACGGGCCTGGATTGGCTTCAGCCGGGGACCCTGGCGCTGTGTTGGCTTGGCAGCACTGGTGTTGATCAGTGCCAGTGGCCCTGCAGTGATCGGCCACGACCTGCGCCTGATGGAATCCCCATGGCTGAATCGGCTGGGGGACCTCTCGGTGTTGATCAGCCTGGTGCTTCCGCTGCTGCCTCTCCTGGGCCTGCTGCAACTGACGGATGGCTTGCTCCCCGACCGACGCGACGACCGTCCACCGCAGAGCTGGAGACAGCTGCTGCACCAGGCCTTCACCCTGGTGCTGCTTGAACTGGTGCTGGTGCTGGGTGGAGTCGGATTGATTCAATCGTTGAGCTGGGCGCTCGGACGCTGGAGCACGGCTTTGGCAGGCCTCAGCGTGCTGCTGGGGGGAGTGGTACTGCTGAGCTGGCTGTTCAGCCAAACCCTTGCCCTGCCCCTGCTCGTGCACGAGCGCTGCCGAGCGCTTCAGGCGATGGACCACAGCCGACAGCTGGTGCACCGCAATGGGCTCAAGGTGCTGGCGCTGATGGGAATGCTGCTCGGCCTCAATCTTCTGGGGCTGATCGGGGCCACCCTGGGGCTGCTGCTCAGCCTCCCCTTCAGCGCCCTGGTGCTGATGGCCTGCTGCCGGCCTCAGACCCCATTGATCAGCGATTCTCGGCGAAACATGTTGCCGACGTAAACCCGAGTGATCTCACGCGATGCCTGACCGTTCTGAACCAAGAAGCCGGCAAGCGCCGCCTGAACCAAACGGTATTGATCCCAGTTCGGATGTCCTTCGATGAACTGGTTCATGGCCTGCTGGAGAGGCTGTGGCACTTCCGATTGGAAACTCACAACACTGGTCTCAGCCGCGGCTTGCTCAAGGCCTTCCGGCATCTTTTTTCTTCGAAACGAACACTAGTTCTCCACACCACGGCGCCGCCGTCAAGAACCTCCAACACGGAGCCATTCTCACGAATCTCCAAGTGAGATCCCTGCCAGAAAGCTACTCCTGCACTGGTCGAAGCGCCGGCCTAGACGGAACTGCGCAGCCCGCCGCCATCGTCAAGCAAAAACAACGACAAACGGGGGATTTCCACAGAAACCCGCCAGGGCGGCATTAACGGCCCATGGCCTGTGGAAAAACTGTGCAGAGCAGCAGGGAAAGGACGGGGGAAATCAATGACTCAAAAACGATTAGCTGGATTAATCAATGCTGCGAGTCCCACAACGTTCTCAAGGCCGCAACGGCCGCCGCCGCCGCTGGGGCAGGCCACTCTCCCTGCGCCGCACGTCCCTTAAGCGGGGTGAGCAGGATGCGCAACTCCCATAGGTTGCGATCACCGCTCAAGCATCCCCACCACACGCCTCGATCCAGCTCCAGCTCGATCGACTCCTCTGGCATCAGTTGGTCAACCAGACCCCTGTGCTGCTGTTCAAGGGTCACCACGAGATCCACCAGATCCCGCCACTCCGGCTCGGTCAACTCAAACGCCCAGCGTTCTCCCCCCACAAGAACGCAATATTCGCCGCGGGAGGGATCGTGCGACACCCGCCATCCGTCCCCCTCCTGCTGAATCACAGCCGATGGATCAACCAGGCAGCAGATCGGGCTGGTCTTGCTCGTCGCTCAATTCCACGATGGCCCTTTGCACCGGCTTGACGCTGGACTCCTCAAGCAGACCGTCAAAGTCGTCGAAGCGGCGCTGCTTGGCCCGGAAGGCGATCCGCACCGTCGTCAGATAACGGTTGCTTGATTGACGAATCAAGCTTTCGCCACGCTTGGCGAGATCCTTGGAATCCACTCCGGCCGAAATCACAGGCTTCTTGATCAAACAGGTTCAGATTAATTGGTGACCGTCTCAGGCAAGCTGATCGGTGTGAAAGGGAACGTGCATGGGGTAAGCCCGCTGACGTGAGCCTGGAACCCGCAACACGATCTGGCGCCCCATCCCCAAGGCCGCCAGGGGCAAGCGCAGATCAGCGACCAAACCGCTCAATTCCTCGAGATGCGCATCGTCGATGCACTCGATGCGGATACTGCCCCAGCTGCGACGCATGCGACAGCTCCGCAGCGGCTTCAGCCTGTCCTGCAGTTCAGGATCTTCCCGGTAAAAGGAGAAGATCAGCTGTTGCAATCGATCCATCACCGCCAGTCCCCCTAGTCTCATCCTGACTTCACCGTGCCCTGAGCACGGTCAGAGATCGCGTGGGCGAAGAAAAGCTTCAGAATTCAGACCAACGGGGCGGAACACTCGCCATCGATTTAGGCAGCACCACCACGGTGGTGGCCTATCAGGGAGCGACCTCCACAACTGCGGATCTGCTGAACCTGCCCGCCATCTGCAGCCGGGCCGGTGAAATTCCCAGCCTGGTGTGGGATGCATCCCAACGTCCCCTGATTGGTCGGCAGGTGCTCGAGTCAGGCCTCAATGACTCCGTGGACAGCCGTCTGCATCGCGACTTCAAAGGCCGCATCGGGCAAGCGGATGCCCCAGAGCAGGAAACAGCCCGCTGGGCTGGAGAGCAGCTGCTGCAACAGATCTGGAGCCGGCTCCCCAGCGATCTCCCGGTGGAGCGGCTGGTGCTGACCGCCCCGGTGGAGTGCTATCGGGCGTATCGCAGCTGGTTGCTGCAAGCCTGCACCACGCTGCCGGTAGCCGAGATCGCCCTGGTGGATGAACCCACAGCAGCCGCCATGGGTGCAGGGCTTCCCGCTGGTTCCACTCTGCTGGTGGTGGACCTGGGCGGAAGCACCCTGGATCTGGCCCTGGTGGCTCTGGAAGGAGGGGAAGGTCGTGCCGCACCGATCGCCCAATTGCTGCGGCTGGGGGGGCGCAGCCTGGGGAACAACAGCCGCCAGATGCTGCGCACAGCAAAGGTTCTGGGCAAGGCGGGGCTGCGCCTCGGGGGCCGTGACATCGATCGATGGATTGTGGACCGATGTTGCCCGGGTCAACCCGCCAGCACCCCCCTGCTCAATGCCGCCGAACGGCTCAAATGCCGGCTGAGCGACACCGCCTTGGCCGAACGCGAGCCCCTGATGGAGTTGGCGGTGGATGAGCAGGAGCATGTGCTACGCCTGTCGCGCAGCGAACTCAACGCGCTTCTTCTGGAGCGCGGCTTCGGAGACGCCCTCGAACAATTGCTGGAGACCTGTCTCGCCGGCGGTCGCCGCAACAACTGCGGCCTTGAAGATCTGGAGGGCGTGGTGGCTGTGGGAGGCGGTGCCCAGCTGCCCCTCCTGCGCCAGTGGCTCTCCGAGCACACGGCGCCAGCGCCCTTGCTCACACCGCCACCGGTGGAGGCCGTGGCCCTGGGTGCGCTTCAACTCACGCCAGGGGTCGCCATTCGGGATGTGCTGCAACAAGGCGTTTCCCTCCGTTTCTGGGATCAGCGCAGCAACAGCCACCGCTGGCATCCCCTCTTCGTCGCCGGTCAACCCTGGCCGAGCGCAGCCCCCCTGGAGCTCGTGCTGGCCGCTAGCCGGACAGGCCAACGCAGCTTGGAGCTGGTGCTGGGGGAGCCCATCCCCCAGGGGAGCCACAGCGTGGTCTTCATCGATGGTTTGCCGACCCTGCAAGAGCAGACCGCCGGGGAGGTCTCCCACCAGCCTTGGCCCGGCATCGAGCTGGTGCTGCCTCTGGAACCCGCCGGAGAGCAGGGCGAAGACTGCCTGCGGCTGCGCTGGAGCATTGATCAAGAAGCGCAGCTTCAGCTGGAGATCAACGATCTGCGTTCAGGTCGGACGTGGTCCCAGCCAACGCTGGGGACTGTCCGATAAGACCATCCGATAAGACGTCCGTCCACAGGCCCTTGGAACGGGAGCCGTCACTCCATAGAACAGAACCAACGTTCAGCTCCACCCTTCGTGGCGGCACCGCGTCAACTGCTGCTACGGCTCTGGAGTGTTGGGACCCTGGGACTGGTACTGGCGATTGCGACAGGTGCCTATTGGTGGGAACAACAACTGCCGGAGCGGCTGCAGAGCGCCCTCGATGCAAACGACTACGAGGCCTGCATCCGCACTAGTGAGCAACTCGCATCCCTGCGCTGGTTGGGGGAGGGCGCACCGGAAGAGCAGGCCCTCTGCCGCCAGAAGCACGCCGAACATCTTTGGGACCAAGGCGATTCGATCGCTGCCCTCACGCTGCAGCAGCAACTGGTCGCCTCGGGCCATGGCGACCGTGCCCTCCATCGCAAGACCCTCGAACGCTGGCGCAAGGCCCTGATGGATCAGGCGATTGCTCTGTTTCGTAAGGGAGACCTGAAGCAGGCACTCGAATTGCTGGATCCCCTCAAAGGCGGCGCGCGCAGCTCCATCAGCCAACTCAGTGCAACGCTGATGGAGATCTGGAACCGCAACCAATTGGAACAGCGTCGGCTGGTTCAACTGGTAGAGCAAGAACGCTGGTGGGAGGCCTTGGACAGCCTCAACAAACTCGACCATCCTTGGTGGCAGCAGCAGGCAAGTGCCACACGTCAAGAGGTGGAGAGTGCCATTCAGGCCCTCGATGAGGCCCAGCAACACCAACAGCACCCAGCGGTGAATGCCGACGTCATCAGCGGTAAGAGGCTGGATGCCGCCGTTGAGGATCAGTTGCGCCAAGGTCTGGACCCCTGGACGGCATTTTCGATGGGCTGCAGAGACCTTGGCGGTCGCGTCGAAGAAGACGGACCGGAAAGTTTCTGTCGACGCTCGTCCCCGAGCCCGTGACAAGATGAGCTCGTGGATGACTCAGGTGCAATGCAGGCGGGCGACAGGGTGACGGTGGAGGCATCCGTCGTTGTGTTCAACCATCCCGAACACCGGGGTCAAGCCTTTGACATGAAAGGGCAGACTGGAGAGGTGGCGAACGTTCTCAATGATTGGAAGGGTCGGGTGATCAGCCCAACGCTTCCTGTGATCGTTGCCTTCGGCCGCTACAAGGCCCATTTCCGCGCCGACGAACTCAAGCCTGCCGGCTGAGTCGGCTGAGGAACACTCCCTCCTCACCGTCAACATCCCTGAGGCGGAGCTCGATGGTTTCGCTGCGTCGGGTAGGCACTACGCGGCCACAGAAATCAGGCTGAATAGGAAGCTCACGATGGCCTCGATCCACCATGGCCAGCAGCATCACCCTCTGCGGCCGCCCCCAGCTCTGCATGGCCTCCAGCGCGGCACGCACCGTCCGCCCCGTGAAGATCACATCGTCCACCAGAACCACTTGACGTTCCTCAATGCTGGTGGGGAGAGTCGTGAGCTGGGGCAGACGGGTGCCGATGCGCTCCAGATCATCGCGATGGAACGTGGGATCAATGCCCCCCTGGAAGATGGCGTGGCCTGTCAACCGCTCCAATTCCCGTGCCAAAACCTTGGACAACTGAACGCCGCGGGTGGGGATCCCCAACAGCATCAATCGACGGCTGTCTTCGGCGCTCTCCAACACCTGTGACGCCAAACGCGACAGCGTTAGACCAAGCTCGCGCTCCGAGAGAATTTCGATCCGTTCAGGGTCGGCCATGGAGAATTGAGAGCTGCGGGGTGTGGGAATTGGCTGAAACTGAAGCTTGAGGGCTGGCGTGGCGTTAAGTTGATTCTGCAAGAGTCCTTAAGAACCGTCGGGCACGGGTGAACGTGGGGAAAAGCACTACCAACGGTTCAGGACGCTCCGGGACAGTGGCACCGGTCGTTCTCGCCATTCTTGATGGCTGGGGTTATAGGAACGCAAGCGAGCACAACGCGATTCAGCAAAGCGGGACTCCTGTGATGGATGCCCTGTGGCATGCCTATCCACACACCTTGATTGAGGCCAGTGGCTCGCATGTGGGCCTCCCCGATCAACAGATGGGTAACTCTGAGGTGGGCCACCTCACAATTGGAGCCGGCCGCATCATTCGCCAGGAGTTGGTGCGAATCACCGACACGGTGCGCAGCAACCAACTTGGCGACACGCAAGCACTCAAGGAACTAGCGGAACGCACCCAAAGGCGGGGCGGCACCTTGCATCTGCTCGGCCTCTGCTCCGATGGGGGCGTCCACAGCCATGTGGACCATCTCTGTGGACTAATCCAGTGGGCATCCGACAGCGGCATCTCCGATGTCGCGGTGCATGCCATCACCGATGGTCGCGACACACCCACCCAAAGCGCACCGGGATACATCAGCCAGGTGAAAGCGGCCCTGAGCCAAAGCGGCGTCGGTCAGCTCGCCAGCCTCTGTGGCCGGTACTGGGCTATGGATCGGGACCAGCGCTGGGAGCGGATCGAAAAGGCTTACAACCTCTACACCGATCCCAACATCGCCGTCGACAGCCGGATGGCAGAGCAGGTGTTGGCGGACAGTTATGCCGAGGACATCACCGATGAATTCCTCGAACCGGTACGGCTTCAAAACAGCGTCATCAAAGACGGTGACAGCATTCTGGTCTTCAACTTCCGACCCGATCGCGCCCGTCAGATCGTGCAAGCGCTCTGCCTTCCCGATTTCAAGGGCTTCGAGCGCAGCCACACTCCGGAGTTGGATGTGGTCACCTTCACACAGGTTGAACAGGATCTTCCCGTTCAAGTAGCCTTCCCCCCCGAGCCACTCGACCAACTGTTGGGGCAAGTGGTGGCAGACGCCGGGCTGAAGCAATACCGCACTGCCGAAACGGAGAAGTATCCCCACGTCACGTACTTCATGAACGGTGGCATCGAACAACCACTGGCGGGAGAGGACCGTCACTTGGTGCCATCGCCGAGGGTCGCCACCTACGACCTTTCACCAGCAATGTCGGCCGAGCAACTTACCGACAGCTGTATTTCAGCCATTGAGAAGACGGACTATTCGCTGATTGTGATCAACTACGCCAACCCCGACATGGTGGGGCACACCGGAGTGATGGAGGCCGCCAAAGAAGCCATCCAAACCGTGGATGCCTGCATTGGCCGGTTGTTGGATGCGGTAGGACGTCAGGGCGGAACCATGCTGATCACTGCTGACCACGGCAATGCCGAGTTGATGCAAGGTCCGGATGGCCAAGCCTGGACAGCCCACACCACCAATCCTGTGCCTGCGATTCTGATCGAAGGAGAACGGCGCAAACTGCCTGGCCATGGCAACGCAATCACACTTCGCGATAACGGGGGGCTGGCCGATATCGCTCCGACGTTGCTGCAAATTCTTGACCTTCCGCAACCGGCGGCCATGACTGGCCAAAGCCTGATTGCACCCATGTCCAACATGGACCCCACCCCCAAGACCGCTCGCCTTCCTCTTTCAGTTTGATGCTCATCTCAATTTTGTCCTGGAGCTGGATCGGCACCGGCCTTCTGTTGATCGTCTTGGTTCTGCTGCATAGCCCCAAAGGTGATGGCATGGGTGGCTTGGCAGCAAGCGGCAGCTCCATGTTCAGCAGCGCCAGCAGCGCAGAAGCAACGTTGAACCGTCTGACATGGACATGCCTGGCGTTGTTTTTGTCCTTGGCTGTGATCCTGAGTGCCGGCTGGTTGAACTAAACCAACCCGCTCACAAACTCAATTTTCAGCATGCATTCTTTGCAGGCAGCTTCAACCCGATGGTTGAATTGCTCCCCATCAACTTGCCTCTCTGTTCCGATCAATTTCGCGCGCCAGAAGAAACTCAAAGAAGCACATAGAGCACGAATCCAGAAAGCTGAGGCAAACCTGAGGCGGTATTTCAAGATCAACAAACCAAGAGTTCTTCAAGCGGCCTGAATGAGTTAAAGCCGTAGCGGCCTTGAACTTAAGTCGTGAGACGTCAGAAACATCACTCAGGGCTTTGCAAGCCTGATTTCAGAAAAGCAATTTCCTTGTAGACCCGATCAAGCTCGTACAACGTTTTTGTTTCCTTCTTCTCAAGGATTTCAACCCGCTTCAACAGATCCTCCAACAGCTTGTTCTGCAGAGATTCAACCTGGACTTGCCTTTTTTGCACGCCTTTTGACGGAGCGGAAGCCGTGCTGGCCGGGGAAAAAATGCCTCCATCCGTTTCGACATACAACAACGCAAGACGCTCCAACACCTTGGAGTAGGCCTTGTCTTGCTGTCGACAAAGGGCCTTGAAACGCTGCAGCGTCTCTGGAGAGAACTGGGCGGCAAAAGCTCCGGGGCGCTGGGGCATTTGTCCCGACACAACGATACACAGCAATACGTTACCCGGCGCGTCTCCGCACCTCACATCTTCCATGACCGGCAACCAACGCCGACCCCCAGGCACCACATGTCTTGTAAGAACTAGTTCTTACAAGACAGCATCAGCACATAAAAAAGAGGCCCCGCAGGACCTCTTGGCATGACTTGAGTTGGATTGATCGGGTGGTCTCCGGACCACCCGTACATCAATCAGTAGTCGAAGTCGCCACCGCCCATGCCGCCGCCAGCAGGAGCTGCTTCCTTCTTCTCAGGCAGATCAGCCACGATGCACTCGGTGGTGAGCACCATGCCAGCGATGGATGCGGCATTTTGCAGACCGGAGCGGGTCACCTTGGCGGGATCGACAATGCCGGCAGCCAGCATGTCGACGTACTCACCGGAGGCAGCGTTGAAACCTTCGGCACCAGCGCGAGCCTTGACGTTCTCAGCCACAACAGCGCCGTTTGCACCTGCGTTTTCAGCGATACGCATCAGCGGAGCGGTAAGAGCAGCAGCCACGATGTTGGCGCCGATCAGTTCCTCGCCGGACAGGCTGGAGGCTGCCCACTGCTCCAGGGCCGGAGCCAGGTGAGCCAAGGTGGTGCCGCCGCCAGGAACGATGCCTTCCTCAACAGCCGCCTTGGTGGCGTTGATGGCGTCCTCGAGACGGAGTTTCTTGTCCTTCATCTCGGTTTCGGTGGCTGCACCCACCTTCACCACAGCCACGCCACCGGCCAGCTTGGCCAGGCGCTCCTGCAGCTTCTCCTTGTCGTAGGTGGAGTCGGTCTCTTCCATCTGCTTCTTGATCTGTTCGCAGCGGGCGCCGACAGCCGCCTCGTTGCCCTCGGCAACGATGGTGGTGGTGTCCTTGTTGATGGTGATGCGACGGGCGGTGCCCAGCATCTCGAGCTTGGCGTTCTCCAGCTTGAGACCGGCGTCCTCGGTGATCAGCTGACCGTTGGTCAGCACAGCCATGTCTTCCAACATGGCCTTGCGGCGATCACCGAAACCAGGAGCCTTCACAGCGGCCACGTTCAGCACACCGCGCAGACGGTTCACCACCAGAGTGGCGAGGGCTTCCTTCTCGATGTCCTCAGCAATGATCAGCAGAGGCTTGCCGGTGCGGGCGATTTGCTCCAGCACGGGCACCAGATCCTGCACCAGACCGATCTTTTTGTCGGTGAGAAGGATGTAAGGCTCGTCGAGGACAGCTTCCATCCGCTCGGTGTCGGTGGCGAAATAAGGGGAGATGTAGCCCTTATCGAAGCGCATGCCCTCGGTGACCTCGAGTTCGGTCTCCATGGACTTGCCCTCCTCGAGGGAAATCACACCTTCCTTGCCAACCTTGTCCATGGCATCGGCGATCATCTTGCCGACTTCTTCATCGTTGCCAGCGGAGATGGTGCCGACCTGGGCGATGGCATTGCTGTCAGCGATGGGCTTGGCCATTTCCTTGATCTTGCTGACCAGGAAATCGGAAGCCTTGTCGATGCCCTTCTTCAGTGTGATGGCATTGGCACCGGCAGCCACGTTGCGCAGACCCGCCTTGACCATGGCGTGGGCAAGAACGGTGGCGGTGGTGGTGCCGTCACCGGCGGCGTCGTTGGTTTTGGAGGCGGCCTGACGAATCAGAGCAACACCGGTGTTCTCGATGTGGTCTTCGAGCTCGATCTCCTTGGCGATTGTGACCCCGTCATTGATGATCTGGGGTGCACCGAACTTCTTCTCGAGCACCACGTTGCGGCCCTTGGGACCCAGGGTCACGGCGACGGCTTCGCAGAGGATGTCGATGCCTTTTTCGAGAGCGCGACGGGCGTTCTCGTTGTAGATGATGCGCTTTGCCATGGAAGGCGGTTCCTAATGAAGAGGATGGTTTAGAGAGACTGAGTTGCGACTCAAATCGCAATGCTGCGGGGCTGATCTCAGTTGACGACAGCCAGGATGTCCTTTTCAGACAGCAGCACGTATTCATCGCTGCCGAGCTTGATGTCGGTGCCGGCGTACTTGCTGTAGAGGACCTTGTCGCCCACACCAACTTCGGGAGCCTGACGGCTGCCGTCGTCGTTGCGCTTGCCAGGGCCCACCTGAACCACTTCACCCACCTGGGGCTTTTCTTTGGCGGTGTCAGGCAGAAGGATGCCACCGGCAGTCTTCTCTTCGGATTCAGAGACCTTGACGAACACGCGGTCGCCGAGGGGTTTAACGGTCGAGACGCTGAGAGAAACAGCAGCCATGGGTACTTGCAGGAGCAGGGACAGGGCGCAATGCGCCACGCATCGACGCGAGTTGGCACTCGATGCCGATGAGTGCCAACGTATGCAAGCGACCACCCCTCGGGCCATACCCCAAGCTGTGCGGGTGACCGAACCGGAGGGAGTGCAACCACAGCGGTGGTATGGTTGCGCCGCTCTGAATGGGTCCGAGCGCGCAGCGCCTGTTCCCGCAACTCTCCTTCCTATGGTCGCTTCTGCTCCTGCATCTGCTGGCACCAAGGGTGTGATCCGTCAGGTGATCGGCCCGGTTCTGGACGTGGAATTTCCCGCCGGGAAACTGCCCAAGATTTATAACGCCCTTCGCATCGAGGGGAAAAACCCTGCAGGTGACGACGTCGCCCTGACCGCTGAGGTTCAACAGCTTCTGGGTGATCACCGGGTTCGTGCCGTTGCCATGAGTGGCACCGACGGTCTGGTGCGCGGCATGGAAGCCCTTGACACCGGTGCACCTATCTCCGTGCCCGTGGGTGAAGGCACCCTCGGCCGCATCTTCAACGTGCTGGGCGAGCCCGTAGACGAGCAGGGCCCCGTCAACACCACGGCCACCGCTCCCATCCACCGGGATGCCCCCAACATCACCGAGCTTGAGACCAAGCCCAAGGTGTTCGAGACCGGTATCAAGGTGATCGACCTCCTGGCTCCCTATCGCCAGGGCGGCAAGGTCGGCCTGTTCGGCGGCGCCGGCGTGGGCAAAACCGTGCTGATTCAGGAGCTGATCAACAACATCGCCAAGGAGCACGGCGGTGTGTCTGTGTTCGGTGGTGTGGGTGAGCGCACCCGTGAGGGCAATGACCTCTACGAGGAATTCAAGGAATCCGGCGTGATCAACGCCGACGACCTGTCCAAGTCGAAGGTGGCCCTCTGCTACGGCCAGATGAACGAGCCCCCCGGCGCCCGGATGCGCGTGGGCCTCTCCGCTCTGACCATGGCTGAGCACTTCCGCGACGTGAACAAGCAGGACGTGCTGCTGTTCGTGGACAACATCTTCCGTTTCGTGCAGGCCGGTTCCGAAGTGTCCGCACTACTGGGCCGCATGCCTTCCGCTGTGGGCTACCAGCCCACCCTGGGCACCGACGTGGGGGCCCTGCAGGAGCGTGTTGCTTCCACCGTTGAAGGTTCGATCACCTCGATCCAGGCTGTTTACGTGCCTGCTGACGACTTGACCGACCCAGCCCCGGCCACCACCTTTGCCCACCTCGACGCCACCACGGTGCTGAACCGTGCCCTGGCTTCCAAGGGCATCTATCCCGCTGTGGATCCTCTGGATTCCACCAGCACCATGCTCCAGCCAGCTGTGGTGGGTGACGAGCACTACCGCACCGCCCGCGCTGTGCAGTCCACCCTCCAGCGCTATAAGGAATTGCAGGACATCATCGCAATTCTGGGCCTCGACGAACTGTCGGAAGACGACCGTCGCACCGTGGATCGTGCCCGCAAGGTGGAGAAGTTCCTCTCACAGCCTTTCTTCGTGGCTGAAATCTTCACCGGCATGCCCGGCAAGTACGTGAAGCTGGAGGAGACCATCGCTGGTTTCAACCAGATCCTTTCCGGTGAGCTGGACAGCCTCCCCGAAGCCGCCTTCTACCTGGTGGGCAACATCGAGGAAGTGAAAGCCAAGGCCGAGAAGATCGCCGCCGAAACCAAGTGATCCCTGCGGGGGTGTGATTCACACCCTCGATCACATGTTTCTCGACAGTCCGTTCTCTTTTCGAACCAAGGTTCATGTCCCTCACCCTCCGCGTGCTGGCAACAGACCAGAACGTCTTTGATGGCAGCGCCGACGAGGTGATACTGCCCAGTACCACCGGTCAACTCGGCATCCTGCCCGGCCACATCTCCCTGCTCACCGCCATCGACATCGGTGTGCTGAGGGTGCGTGCCAACGGTGCCTGGAACTCCATCGCTCTGATGGGTGGTTTTGCCGAAGTAGATGCTGATGAAGTCACCGTTCTGGTGAACAAGGCAGAACTGGGCAGCTCCATAGATGCCGCTGCCGCCGAAGCCGCTTTCCAGAAAGCCTCCACCGTGGTGGCTGGCATGGAAGGCCAACCTGCTTCGCCGGAAAAACTCAAGGCGCAGCAACAGCTGAATGAAGCCCGCGCTCGCCTTCAGGCCAGTAAAACCGCCGACTGATTCATCCCCCTGTTTCAAGGATGAAGTTGCAAAAGGCCAGGGGCGGGAGCACCTGGCCTTTTTAAGAGTGTCGTTTGTCCGTTCGTCATCCCAGTACTACCTAAGCAACGGGAAGGTATAAAAAAACCTGCCCGAAGGCAGGTTTGCATCATTGAATTAAGGAGCGGAATCAAGCGGTACCGCAGAAGGTGACATCGGGGAACTTGGCCTTGGCCTCGTCGAGGCTCTTGCCTTTGCCCTCTTCCTGCCAGTAGTTGATCACTTCAGTGGCCTGGTTGAGCACTTCAACCCGCTCGTTATCGGTGATCCAACTCTTGCCTTCCAGCTCGGTCTTCAGGCTTTCCCAAGCATCCTCACGGGGCCAGAAGAAGTAGGAGGTGAGGGGGCTGGGGCCACCACCAACGATCTGATCAACCGCAAGGGCCACGTTGTCGGGAAGCCAGAGGATCTTCAGCAGGAAGCGGCCCTCATCGGCCTTAGGGGTGTAACCGGAAGGAACACCATCAGCATCGATGGTGGCCGTGGCCAGAGCCGCGGCGGCGCCCTTCAGCACAGGACGGCCTTCGCCTTCGCTGGCTGCAGGCTTTTCAGTGGTTTCAGCTGCCTGGGTGGCGCCTTCAGCCGCGTCGGCGGACGGAGTCGCGACCTCCTGGTCGGTAGGGGCAGCGCCTTCGGTGACCGTCATGGTGTCAGCGCTCAAGACAGAAATACAAACAACTAACCTACCAGCCGCTCCCCACTGGACGTTCTGGGATCCCCAACCATCCTTCTATTCGACATCGATGGTGTGATCCGCGACGTAGCGGGCAGCTATCGACGGGCCCTTCAATGCACTGTGCAGCACTACTGCGGTTGGCAGCCCAGCGCTGATGTCATCGATGCGCTGAAGGCTGAGGGAGCTTGGAACAACGACTGGGACGCCAGCCTTGAACTGCTGCGGCGCCATGGTGCTGAGTTGCCGGATCGCGCCGCGCTAATCAATGTTTTCAGCGGCTTTTACTTCGGCGGAGATCCGGACGGAGATCCCAGCCAATGGACTGGCTTCATCGGTGATGAGCCTCTTCTGGTGGACACCAGCTTTTTCGCCACGCTGTCGAAGCGCAAATTGCGCTGGGGATTTGTTAGTGGAGCTGAACCTCCCTCAGCCCGCTTCGTGCTGCAGCAGCGCCTGGGGCTCCACGACCCGCCCCTGATCGCGATGGGAGATGCCCCCGACAAACCGGACCCCACAGGCTTGATCCGCCTGGCCAAAGCACTGGGGGCCAGTGCCGAGGGAGTTCAGGTGGCCTATCTCGGCGACACCGTGGCCGATGTGCACACCGTGATCCAGGCCCGGGAATGCTGGCCGGAACAACCATTCGTGAGCCTGGCGGTGGCACCGCCTCACCTGCAAACCGCAGAGCAGGCTGCGCCGCGCGAAATCTATGAGCAACGGCTGCGGGAGGCGGGCGCCGATCAAGTGCTGACGACCACCGAAGCGGTCTTGCACTGGGAAGGAGCTGCAGGATAAGAGCAACTGTGCTTCGCGAAACTCCCCGCTGATCGAGGCGATCAGCGCTCCATCGCAGCAACGCTCTTGAGGGCGCCAGCGGTGAGCACCTCATGGCCGGTCTCGGTGACGGCAACGTCGTCTTCGATGCGGATGCCGATGCCTTTCCAACGATCGCCAATCTCAGGCTGTCCTTCCGGCACGCTGAGGCGATCGCTGACGTAAAGACCGGGCTCAACGGTGAGCACCATGCCTGGCTCCAGGGGCGCAGGTTGCTCACCGAGCCTGTAAGCCCCCACGTCATGCACATCCAGACCCAGCCAATGGCCGGTGCGGTGCATGTACAGGTGGCGGTAGTCGCCTCGCTCGATGATGCCGTCCACATTCCCGATCAGCAGGCCCAGGTCCACCAAGCCCTGCACCAAAATTCGCAGGGCGGTGTCGTGCACCGCCTCCGCCGTGCCGCCGGGAGCCACAACGGCAACCGCAGCTTCCTGAGCCTCCAGCACCAGGCTGTAGAGCTCCCGCTGTTCCGCCGAGAAGCGGCCATTCACCGGGAAGGTACGGGTGATGTCGCCGTTGTAGTAGTCCTCCAGCGAACAACCAGCATCGATTAGCAGCAGGTCACCGTCCTGAAGCGGGGCCGTGTTGGCGGTGTAGTGCAGAACGCAGGCGTTATCACCGCCAGCGACAATGGATCCGTAGGCAGGACCGCGGGCCCCGTTGCTGCGGAAGTGGGCTTCCATCGCCGCCTGCACCTCGGCTTCGTTCATGCCCGGGCGGGTGATCGATCGGGCCAGCTCGTGGGCTTCTGAGGAGATGCGACAGGCCTCTCGTAGACGCTCCAACTCATGGGGCTCCTTGCGCAGGCGCAGGCGATGCAGGATCGGCGTTGGTGCCACCAGGCCCAGGGCCGCCGTCCCCGTGCGGGCGTAGGTATCCAGTTGCCGCCCCCAGGCCGAAAGCACCATCGACTCCACCGATTTGTTTCGGCCCACCCGGAAGGCGATGGCTTCGGCACCGGCGAGGTACTCGGGCAGTTTTTCGCTCAGCTGATCCAGCGGATGAGCCAAGTCAGCGCCATAGCGCTCCACCGCGCCTTCGGTGCCCCAGCGAAAGCCATTCCACACCTCAGCAGCCGGGTCCTTGGGTTGCACGAACAGCACGTAGCGCTGGCCTTCCTGTCGATGCGGCAGTAGCAGAGCCACCGCGTCCGGTTCATCAAAACCGGTGAGATAAAAGAAGTCGCTGTCCTGCCGGAAGGGCCATTCACAGTCGGCGTGATGGGTCGCTAACGCCGCGGCCGGAATCACCGCGGCGGCAGCGCCGAGTCGCTCCATGAACAGGGCGCGACGACGAGCGTGGATGCCGGAGTCGAAACCGTTCACAGCAGCAGTGCGTTCAGGGGAACAGGATGGCAGTTGGCAAGGCCGAACTGGCCAGGGCCTCTACGATGAAAGGAGTTTCAGACGGCAATGAGCTCCGATCTCCTGGTGCTGTTGCTGCTGGTTTTGGTGGTGCTGCTGGGCTCGGCCCTCTGTTCCGGAGTGGAAGCTGCCCTGCTGACCGTGAGTCCGATACGGGTGCACGAGCTGGCGGCCCGGGAACGCCCCGTGGCCGGTGCCCGTCGGCTGGCGCAGTTGCGTCAACGGCTGGGGCGCACCCTGTCGGCTCTGGTGATCGCGAACAACGGCTTCAATATTTTCGGCAGCCTGATGCTGGGCGGCTATGCCGCCTGGGTGTTCGAGCAGCGCAACATCAGCGGTGTGGCCCTGCCGGTGTTCTCGGTGGGACTCACCGTCCTGGTGATCCTGCTGGGGGAAATCCTGCCCAAAGCCCTCGGAAGCCGTCTGGCCCTGCCGGTGGCCCTGGCCAGCGCACCCCTATTGCATTGGCTCGGCCTTGCGCTGCGGCCGCTGGTGCTGCTGCTGGAAAGGATGCTGCCGGCCATCACCGCCGAAGCGGAACTCAGCACTAATGAAGAAGAGATCCGTCTGCTGGCTCGTCTCGGCTCCCAGAAGGGAGAGATCGAAGCCGATGAAGCCGCGATGATCGGCAAGGTGTTTCAGCTAAACGACCTCACCGCCCGCGACCTCATGACGCCGCGGGTGGCGGCGCCCACCCTGGACGGCAGCCTCAGCATCGAATCCCAGCGGGCCAAGCTGATGAGCACCAACGACCCCTGGTGGGTGGTGCTGGGCGATCAAGTGGACAAGGTGCTTGGCGTGGCCAGCCGCGAGCGGGTGCTCACAGCTCTATTGGAGAACCGCGGCCTGCTCACACCCGTTGACCTCTGCGAACCGGTGGAATACGTGCCCGAGATGATCCGGGCCGATCGGCTGCTGACGGGCTTCCGGCGCGACAGCGGTGGCGTGCGCGTGGTGGTTGATGAATTCGGTGGCTTTGTCGGCGTGATCGGTGCCGAATCGGTGCTGGCCGTGCTGGCCGGTTGGTGGCGCAAGCCGGCAGCATGAACGGGATGCAACCCACCCCGCCCCATACCGTTGAGCGCTGCCAGCTGCTGCTGGAGCACTGGCGCAGTCAGCTTCAGCTGAGCCCACGGGACCAGGGACTGCTGGGGGGTGAATTGCAGCTGCTGGATCGTCAGCTGCAACGGCTGCAGCAACGGCGCCTGCGCATTGCTCTGTTTGGTCGGGTGGGGGTCGGCAAATCCAGCCTGATCAATGCCTTAATCCGCCAGCCACTGCTGGCAACGGATGTCGCCCACGGCAGCACCCGCCACCAGCAAGCGGTGGACTGGCCTGTGGAGATTGCCGGGCTGACCAGGGTGGAACTGGTGGACACCCCCGGCATTGATGAAATCGATGCCGCCGGGCGGGCTCGCTTGGCCTCGCGCGTGGCCATGGGGGCTGATCTGGTGCTGCTGGTGGTGGACAGCGACCTGACCCGGGCCGACCTGGAGGCCTTACGAACGCTGCTGGAGAGCGGCAAGCCCCTGCAGCTGGTTCTAAACCGGAGCGACCGCTGGCCAGAGCACGAACGTACCGAACTGCTGCACAGCATCCGCGCCCGGCTGCCGGTGGATCTGCCGATCACCGCGGCAGCAGCAGCGCCCCGCAGCCCCCAGATCCAGGCCGATGGGCAGGTGCGCAGCAGGATCACGCCGCCGCAGGTACAGGATCTGCAGAAGCAGCTCTGCCGGCAGCTGGAGAACGAAGGCACCCTGCTGCTGGCGATTCAGTCGCTGCGCCAAGCCGACCGCTTCCAGAGGGCCTGCCAAGAACTGCGGCTACAACAACACCGCCGCACGGCCCAGAGCCTGATCGGTCGTTATGCAGCCGCCAAGGCCACCGGCGTGGCCGTCAACCCTGTATTGGCATTGGATATGGCCGGAGGCATGGCCTGCGACACCGCCCTGGTGCTGCAGCTCAGCCGTCTCTACAACCTGCCGATGACACCAGCGGCGGCACGGCTGCTGCTCACCAGACTCTCCAGCCACAACGCCTTGTTGGGCGGGGTGCAGTTGGGGCTGGCGGCCCTCAAGCAAGCACTGCTGCTGCTGGTGCCGGTGAGCGGCGGCGGCAGCTTGGCCCCTGCAGCCCCGGTGGCCCTGGCCCAAGCCGCCCTGGCGGTGCATGCCAGCCGCCGAACGGGGCGTCTGGTGGCTCAGCAGTTGCTGCGACGGCGCGGTGGACAACCCGGTGCGCTCTTGCGCCGCCTGGCCGAACGTGATCCCGTGGTGCACCACTGGCTATTGCGCTGGCCCAAAGCCCTGGAGCAGGATCTGCAACCACTGCTGCCCTGAGATGACCGCTGCTGCCATCGCTTTGCTGGGCACCAGCGCCGATCCACCCACCCGCGGCCATCAAGTGCTGCTGGAGGGGCTGTTGAACCGCTACGACCACGTGGCGACATGGGCCAGTGACAATCCCCTGAAACAGCACGATGCCCCCCTGAAGTTGCGAGCGATGCTGCTCGGCCAGCTGGTGCAGCAACTGCAGGATGAACGTCTCGAGCTGGCCCAGCATCTGAGCAGCCCTTACACCTTGATCACCTTGCAACGAGCAGCCCAGCATTGGCCTGATTGCAACCTGGTGTTTGTGGTCGGCAGCGATCTCGCCGGCCAGATTCCCCGCTGGAAACAAAGCGATTGCTGGCTGCCGCAGTGCCGCCTGGCCATCGCCCCCCGCAAGGGTTGGCCCCTCGAGGAATCCACACTTCGGGCCCTGCGCGATCTGGGCGGAAAGGTGGACCTGCTGGATCTAGAGGTTCCCGCCACCGCCAGTTCGCAACTACGCCAGCAACCGAATGAGGCTCAGATCCCTGAAGCGGTGTGGCCACTGTTGCTCCAGCACAATCTTTATGGCCTTTCGGGGAGCCTCTGCTGATGCGCATCGCCCTGGCGCAACTCAACCCCGTGGTCGGCGACTTCGAGGGCAACGCGAAGCGGATTCTGGAGGCCGTGCGCAGGGCAGAAGAGCAGGCTGTTGAGCTGGTGCTCACCCCTGAACTCTCCCTCTGGGGGTATCCCCCCCGGGACCAGTTGCTCGAGCCCAGCCGCCTCCAACAGCAGGACACGGTGCTGCAGTGGCTGGTGAACCAACTGAACAGCAGCGTCACCCTGTTGGTGGGAGCTGCGCTACCAACATCAGATGCCCGCACTCCACGGCTGCACAACGGTGTGGTGCTTGTGAATCGTCTGGGCTGGCGTCCGATTGCCCAGAAACAGCTGCTACCCAGTTACGACGTCTTTGATGAGCGGCGCTACTTCCGCCCCGGCGATGGGCCCTGCCTGCTCAGGCTGCCCAACGGGAAGCAACTGGGCCTCACCATCTGCGAAGACCTCTGGGTGGATGACGGCCTGCAGCGCGAGCGCCTGGACGGACCTGATCCCATCGATCAACTAATCCCCGAACAGCCGGATCTGGTGATCAATCTGGCGGCTTCCCCCTTCGATGCCTCCAAGCCAGCCTTGCGCCAACAGCTGGCGGCGGCAGCAGCGCAACGCCTCAATTGCCCACTGATCTACCTCAATCAAGTGGGGGGCAAC
The DNA here is from genome assembly GCA_047285305.1 of Synechococcus sp. Taxonomy (GTDB): domain Bacteria; phylum Cyanobacteriota; class Cyanobacteriia; order PCC-6307; family Cyanobiaceae; genus Parasynechococcus. The sequence goes on along the minus strand of JBJBDL010000003.1, from coordinate 847,866 downwards.
GACGAGCTGGTGTTCGACGGGGCCAGTTTTGTGGTGGGAGCCGATGGCACCGTGCAGCTGGAGCTCCCCGTCTGCGAGGAGCAGCTGGCGGTCTGGGACAGCGGCCATCCCACCCCGATCCAGATTCAACCCATGCCCCCCCTCGAGCGGCTGTTCCGCGCCCTAGTGCTTGGGGTACGTGATTACGCCCGGAAATGCGGGTTCAACAAGGCATTGCTGGGGTTGAGCGGCGGCATCGACTCAGCGCTGGTGGCCGTGATCGCCAGCGCAGCCCTTGGGAACGAGGCGGTCTCAGCGCTGTTGATGCCCTCCCCCTGGAGCTCGGCTGGATCCATCGACGACGCCTTGGCCTTGGCCGAACGGTTGGGGCTGCAGAACAACACAGTGCCGATCGCCGGCCTGATGGAGGGCTATGACCAGGCCCTGACCGCACCGCTAGGGGCAATGCCCCAGGGCGTGACGGCGGAAAATCTGCAATCACGCATTCGCGGCACCCTGCTAATGGCCGTGGCCAACCAGCAGGGCCAACTGCTGCTCACCACCGGCAACAAATCCGAGCTGGCCGTGGGTTACTGCACCCTCTACGGCGACATGAACGGCGGGCTTGCGGTGATTGGTGATCTCTACAAAACCAGCGTGTTTGCCCTGTGCGACTGGCTCGACAGCGACGCAGCCCTGGGCTGCCGCGAGGCGCTGGGACTCCCGACCCACGGGGAGCTGGTGGGGGAGGCGATTCGACGCAAACCCCCCAGCGCCGAGCTCAGGCCCAACCAGAAAGACAGCGACTCCCTGCCCGACTACGACGCTTTGGACGCCCTGCTCAAAGCGCTGATCCAGGAGCGCCAGTCTGGCCCAACCCTGGTGGCGGCCGGCCACGATCCCGCCCTTGTTCAACGGGTGGAACGGTTGCTGAAACGGGCCGAGTTCAAGCGACGCCAGGCAGCACCGTTGCTCAAGGTGAGCCCCCAGGCCTTTGGAAGCGGCTGGCGGTTACCCATTGCAGCGGCCTAAAGCAGTCCCACCCTTGAGATGTGGCGGGTTGCGCGCAGCGGAGCCAGATTGAAGGGATCCCCTTGAAGCCGCCATGGCAGCCTCCGTTCTCTCGGCCCCGATGGCCAGCATCGGTGTGCCGAAGGAGATCAAGCTCGATGAGCAGCGCGTGGCGCTGACTCCCGATGCGGTGCGGGAGCTGGTGAGCCAAGGCTTGGAGGTGCGCATCGAAACCGGAGCCGGGGCTGGAGCGGGAATTGGTGACGAAGCCTTCGCCGCCGCCGGTGCCCAAATGGTGAGCCGCGAAGAGGCCTGGGGCGCTCATTTGGTGGTGAAGGTGAAGGAACCGCAGGCGGAGGAATTTGCCTACCTGCGGAAGGACATGGTGCTGTTCACCTACCTGCACCTGGCCGCCTATCCCAGCGTTGGCGAGGCCCTGCTGGAGGCAGGCACCGCCGCCATCGCCTACGAAACCGTGCAGCTGGAGAACGGCAGCCTGCCGTTACTGGCACCGATGAGCGAAATCGCGGGTCGCTTGGCGGCCCAGGTTGGAGCTCACCTATTGGAGAAACCCCACGGCGGCCGTGGCGTGCTGATGGGAGGCTGCACCGGCGTGCAGCCGGCCCGAGTGGTGGTGCTAGGCGCCGGCACCGTGGGATGGAATGCCGCACGAACAGCCGCCGCCATGGATGCCGAGGTGTTGCTGCTCGACCGCTCACCCCAGCGGTTGCGCAGCCTGGAGGCCGACCGGCGCGGTCGCTTGATGAGTGTGGTGAGCAGCCGCGGGCTTCTTGAACGGTTAGTGCCAACGGCGGATCTGGTGATCGGAGCCGTGCTCACTCCCGGCGGGCGCGCCCCCACCCTGGTGGACGAGCAGATGGTGAAGCAGATGCGGCCCGGTTCGGTGATCGTGGATGTAGCCATCGACCAAGGCGGCTGCATCGCCACGAGCCAGGAGACGACCCACCGCGATCCCACCGTGACCATCCACGGCGTGCAGCACTACGCCGTGGGCAACATGCCTGGTGCGGTGCCGTTCACCTCCACCGAAGCCCTGGTGAGCGTGACACTCCCGTACATCCTGGGCATCGCCGGACGAGGTCTTGAGGAGGCGGTAACGGAACGACCGGAACTCATCTCCGGCCTTAACACGGTGCAGGGATCGGTCTGCCACCCCGGCGTGGCCAAAGCACTGGGAGTGCCGCCGCGGCATCCGATGGCCTGCCTGCGTTAGCCATCCAACTGGAGTGCACCCACATAAAGCCAAGGACCATCCTTCGCGCCATCGCGACGCTGAAACAGGGAGGTTTCCTTCAGCACCCCACCGCGATAACGGGCTTCAAACTGCACCGTTCCCTCCAGATCACGCGGGCCGCCGGCGCTGGCACCCAGGACAGTTAAGCCGAGCCAACGGGTCTGCCGGCAACTCCGCTCCAGGGAACGACGCCGCTGCTGTGCTGGAACATCCGGCTCGGGATGGGTGGCCAGCAGATAGTCGATCTCGCCGCGCGCAAAAGCTGAATACCTGGAGCGCATTAACTGTTCAGCCGTTTCGGCCCGCTGATAGCCGCGATGCAAGGGCCCGCAGCAGCTGCGATAAACACCACCCCCACAGGGACAAGGGCTCTGATCGGAGGCTCCACCGAAACCGCCAGGCATCAATCCAACCGTTGCAGCGCTGGAAGTGGCCGGCCCAGGGACGCCGGACTCAATCCCTCCCGCAGCGCCAGCACCAACCCTGCTGCCTCGCTGTAACTGCTGGCATGAAGAACGCCTTGGCTCAAACCAATGGCATCGGCCGTGACCGACAACACCGCGGGGTTCTCCACTGTGATCAGCGGAACATTCCGTTCCAAACAAGCCAGCACCGCTTCACCCCCCAGGGCGCCTGCGGGCACCACAACCGCCCCCAATTGCGTCGCATCAAGATCGCCAGGCTGCCGGGGGGCGCTCACCAGATCCGGTGCCCGGCTCAGCCCCACCAGCACGCAGGCCAGGAAGGTGTAGCCGAGCTCCTCACCCGCCGCCCTTGGATCCAGCTGCGGATCCAGGGGCAAGGGGTCCAAGGCCGGAGCGTGGGCACAGGGGATCTGCAGGTGCTGGACCAGCAGGTGGCTGATCACCGCTTCAGCACCGGCCAGAGCATCCACGCCACTGCCCTGGCGATACGCCGCCAACGCGTCACTCTCCGGATCCTCCGGGAAGCGGGCCACCACCGCAATCGCCGTCGCCCCGGCCTGCTTCAAGCGTTCACCGGCTCGCAACAAGGCATCAGGACACCCCAATCGCCCCCAGCTGGCGCCACTGGCACCACACTCAAGCGTCACCTCAAGCGGCGCATCCGTTGAAACCACCGGGCCGATCTCCAAACCCAGGCTGGCTCGGCAGCCCTCAGCCACCTGAATCTGGCGCTGGGCCAGCTCGGGCTGGATGCCGGCATCCAGCAGCAAGCCGATCCGTTGCCTTCGCACCGGCCGCAGGGCCCAGTCACCCACGGCAAACCGATCGAGGCCATAGCCCTCTACGTAGAGCACGCGGGAATCGCTCCAATACAGCGAAGCCCCGTTCATCACATTGGGATGGGTGATCAGGCAGCCGCTCGCTGCAGCAAGCAAGCGGGCTGACGGCAAGGCGTCACCGGCAAAGCCACCGATGTCACAACCGATGCCCGTGGGCACCAGCATCAGCGTTGGCATCGGGGCCGAGCTCATGCGCTGATCACCGCCTCCACCTGGATCATTCGGCCACCATCGGCACTGGAGTGCACTGCGGTAAGAGCCCAACGCAGCAGATCACCATCCTGAGCCAACTGCTGACGGATCCAGCTGCGCAACTCAACCAATGGCACATCAGCAGGCCAAGGAAACTGCCGTTGCAGGCTGATGAGCCTCACTTCTGGTATTGACCGAACTGGGCTTCGTAGAGCGCATCCTCTTGCCCCGCCTTGAGGGTGAGATCGGCCCGCGGGAAAGCCACACAGAGCAGGCTGTAGCCCTGCTGCTGAAGCTCACCCTTCACGCCCATGGCATCGGGCTGCTCAACACTGCCCTCGCTGATTACCGCAGCACAAGTGGTGCATACCCCGGAGCAGCAGGAGCTGGGGAGGGTGATGCCAGCAGCCTCAGCAGCATTCAGCACCGTCTGGTCAGCGCGGCAGGGAAAGCTGTGGGTTTCGCCTTCGAACTCTGCGCGGACGGTGTAGGTGGCCACGTCGGACATGCCGGGCTCAACAAGGAAGACGCCGCATTCTCTCAGGCAATGGGCTCGTCCAGCGAGTCCCAATGGCGGGGGTGGGGCGCCAGATATTCCGGCGAACCACCCTGCACGGGTGCTGTCAGCACGAAATCAAAACTGATGGAACAGCGCAGCTCGTCTGGGGCGTCGTTGGGCAGAACGCTGTGGTGCAGGCTCGACGGAAACAGCACCAGCAAACCGGGGCGTGGGGCCAGATCCCAGTGGGCCTGATTGAACGGGTGGCCTTCAGCAATCGGGCCGCCGTAACCCACCGCCAAACCCGCCACCAACTCATTGGGTTGATCGGACGCATGCAGCCGCAACATGCCTTCTTCTCCCGAGCCGTTACCCGTGAGGTACAGAACAGCACTGAGATGGGCATTGGGGTGATGGTGGCGGCCAACCGCTTGATCCCAATCACTGATCACCGGCCAGCAACGCTGCAGATGCAGGGCCACTTGGCTTCGCGCAAACCCAAGCGAATCGAGATAACTCCAGGCCTGCTGAACCACCAACTGAGCCAAGGCCTGAAAGGGCTGCTGTTGATGCAGCTGCCACACCCCATGCAGGTCCCCCGTCCAGGCGCAGCCTTCATTGGGGTTGCCCTCGGCCTCGCCGCGAAGCTCCAGCAGAGCCTGCATGCAGGACGCCTGCTGCAGAGGGTCGAGAGGAAGTTGCGTCGTTGCCACGACGGTGGGGAAGAGCTGATGAAGCTGAAGCACGCCCACGCCCACGCCCTCAAACCGCTCCGCTTCACCGTAAACACAGCACAAAAAAGCCGGCCCCGAAGGACCGGCTGTCTATGAATCGATCGACCGAAAAGATCAGCCGAAATGGTTAGCCAACAGCGGCCGCACCGCCTGCAACTTCCAGGATCTCCTGGGTAATCGCAGCCTGACGGGCCTTGTTGTAGTCAAGGGTGAGGCTCTTGGCCAATTCCTTGGCGTTGTCGCTGGCGTTGTTCATGGCCGTCATCCGGCTAGCCAGCTCGGAGGCTGCCGATTCCTGCAGGGAACGCAGCATCTGGTTCTGCAGATACAGCGGAAGCAGTGCATTCAGCAACTGTTCAGGGGTCTGCTCAAACACGATGTCCGAAGGAATCTTCGGCTCGGTGTTGGCAGGGCCTGCACCAGGCTCCACCGTCAGAAGGCCGTCCTTGGTGGTGAGACGGAAGATCTCATCCTCGGGATCAGCGATGTCCTGAGGATCCAAGGGCAGGAGGGTCTGAACCACGGGCTTGCAGCTCACCAGGTTGATGAACTTGGTGAAGATCAGCTCAACGCGGTCGGTGCTTTCGGCCAGGAACTCAGCCAGCAGATCCGTGGAGATCGTGTTGGCCTCATCGGCGGTGGGCACCTGTTCCAGACCGGAGAAGGTGGCCTGGATCGGGTAGTCCCGACGGGTGAAGTAGCCGATGGCTTTGGTGCCGATCAGCAGCAGCTTCACGTCGAAGCCCTTTCCCTTCAGCTCAGCAAAACGCTGTTCCGTGCGCTTGATGATGTTGGCGTTGTAGCCACCACACAGGCCGCGATCGCCGGTGACCGCCACCAGGGTGATGGTCTCCACATTGCGCTGCTGCATCAGGGGAGATGCCGCATCTTCGAAACCCATGCGGGACTGGAGGTTTTCCAGGATCCGGGCCAGCCGATCCGCGAAGGGACGGCTGCGGAGCACTTGCTCCTGGGCGCGGCGCACCTTGGCCGCAGCCACCAGGCGCATGGCCTCGGTGATCTTGCGGGTGTTTTTGACCGACTTAATTCGGTCTCGGATTTCCTTGAGATTCGCCATGTCGGCAGCTCCTTCAGGCCGCGGAGGCGACCATGGTGGACACGACTTCGGTGATGGCGTCCTTGAGGATCGCCTCAGCCTCAGGGCTCATCACTTTCTTCTCCTGGATTTCGGTGATGAACTCAGCCTTGTTGGACTTGAGGTACTCACGGAGTTCGCGGGAGAAATCAACAACCTTGTCGACGGGGACGTCGTCAATCAGGCCCTTCACGCCGGCGTAAACGATGGCGACCTGCTCAGCCAGGATCAGGGGGCTGAACTGAGGCTGCTTGAGCAGTTCACGCAGACGCTTGCCGCGCTCCAGCTGCTGCTGGGTGGAGGCATCCAGGTCAGAGGCGAACTGGGAGAAGGCGGCCAGCTCGTCGAACTGGGCCAGCTCCAGCTTGAGGGTGCCGGCAATCTTCTTGATGGCCTTGGTCTGGGCAGCACCGCCCACCCGGCTCACGGAGATACCCACGTTGATCGCAGGACGCAGACCGGAGTTGAACAGGTCGGAGCTGAGGAAGATCTGACCATCCGTGATCGAAATCACGTTGGTGGGGATGTAGGCCGAAACGTCACCGGCCTGGGTCTCAATGATCGGCAGGGCAGTCATGGAACCCTTGCCCATGGCGTCAGACAACTTGGCTGCACGCTCGAGCAGACGGCTGTGGCAGTAGAAGACGTCGCCGGGGTAGGCCTCACGACCGGGCGGACGACGCAGCAGGAGCGACATCTGGCGGTAGGCAGCAGCCTGCTTGGAGAGATCGTCGTAGATCACAAGGGTGGCCTTGCCCTTGTACATGAAGTACTCGGCAATGGAGGCGCCCGTATAAGGAGCCAGGTACTGCAGCGCAGCGGGCTCGGACGCGTTGGCCGCCACGATCACGGTGTAGTCGAGGGCGCCGCGCTCACGCAGCACTTCAACGACGTTGGCCACGGAAGCAGCCTTCTGACCCACGGCGACGTAGACGCAGATCATGTCCTGATCCGCCTGGTTCAGGATCGTGTCGATCGCGATGGCGGTCTTGCCGGTCTGGCGGTCACCAATGATCAGCTCGCGCTGGCCACGGCCGACGGGGATCATCGCGTCGATGGCGGTGATGCCGGTCTGCATCGGCTCATGCACCGACTTGCGCTGAATGATGCCGGGCGCCATGGATTCGATCAGGCGCGTCTCGCTGGTGGCGATTTCACCCTTGCCGTCGATGGCACGGCCCAGGGAGTTCACCACCCGGCCCAGCATGGCCTCACCCACGGGCACAGCAGCAATCTTGCCGGTGGCCTTCACCGTGCTGCCTTCCTGGATGCCATATCCCTCACCCATGAGCACCGCGCCGACGTTGTCGTCTTCGAGGTTCAGGGCGATGCCTTCGGTGCCGTCCTCGAATTCGAGGAGCTCACCGGCCATGGCTTGCTGCAGGCCGTAAACGCGGGCGATGCCGTCGCCCACGGTGAGAACGGTACCGACATTGCTGACGGAAACCGACTTGTCGTAGTCCTCAATTTGCTGCTTGAGGATGGCGCTGATCTCGTCGGGACGGATGGAAACCATGGCGTGTGATCCCAGCTGGGAGTGGGGGGGGGAAGAAGCGGTGGAGGAAGAAGTGAGGTCAGCTCGCCTTGGCGAGTGCCAGACCGAGGCGACGAACCTGGCCAGACAGGCTGGCGTCGATCACCTGAGATCCGAGACTCACGACGAAACCGCCGATTAGGGACGGATCCACACTGAGGTCGATGTCGACCTTGTTGGTGCCGGCCATGGCCTGCACCTTCTTGGAGAGGGCCGCTTGCTGCTCTTCGCTGAGAGCCTGGGCTGAGCGGACCTGAGCCAGGGTGATGCCCTGCTGCTCGCGATAAAGCTCGAGGTAGCGAAGCATCACCGCATCAAAGGCAAGGAGTCGCTGCCGATCCGCCAAGACCTTGAGAAGGTTGAGAACGGACGGCGTGACCTGCTCACCCACGATGGCCTTAAGAGCCTGCTTTTTGGCATCCGGCTCAAGAACCGGAGACACCATGGCGTCGCGGAAGTCTTCGGAATCGTTCCAGATCTCAAGCAGTTGCTTGCATTGATCGGCAACGGTTTCAGACTCACCTCGGGCTTCGGTGACCTGAAGCAATGCTTCGGCGTAGGGGGTGGCCAGAGAGTTGAGGAGAGGCATCAGGCGTTCTCCAGATTTTTGATGGTGGAATCGATCAACTTGGCCTGAGCACTGGCGTCGAGACGACCCGGAAGCTGGGCAAGAACGTTGTCGATTGCCGCCAGAGCAGCTTCACGACGGAGACTGTCCTTGATCCGGGCAGCATCGGCCTCTGCATCAGCATCGGCACCTGCCTTGACGGCAGCCATCGCAGAGATGGTGCGCTTCTCGCCTTCGGCACGAATGCCTGCGGCGCGGGCCTGACCATCAGCACGAATCTTCTCGGCTTTCTGCTGGGCAGCAGCCAACTCGGACTGAGCCTGGCTCAGGTTTTCGGTGGCGGTCTTCAGGCGGGACTCTGCGTCCTGCAGGTCCTGAAGGATGGCGGCGCGGCGGCGTTCCAGGATTCCTCCCAGGAAACCGCGCAGGAACCAAACCAGGAGACTGATCACAATGACCAGGTTGACCAGATTGGTTTCGAGCGGATTGAAATTGAGAGACATCACGCGGCCAGCAAACGGTTGATGATCGTGGTGCTCAGCTGATCCACCTGGCCCTTGAGTTGGGTTCGGGCAGACTCACGCTCGGCCTCGATGGCACGACGGCTTTCCTCTTTGGTGCGGTTGGCTTCAGCTTCCGCCTGGGCCAGTGCTTCGCGGTAAAGCCGGTCAACTTCTTGTTCCGCCTCGATGATCACGGCCTGAGCGGCCTGACGGGCACCTTTCAGCTGTTCAGCCAGATCAGCCTCCAGGCGTTCAACCTGGGCGAGCTTCTGCTTGGCATCAGCACGACTGGTGGAGATGTAGCCCTCGCGATCTTCCACGACCTTGCCGACCGGACGGAAGAAGAGGACATTGAGCAGGAAGGTGAGGAGAACCACCTGAACCGCCATCAGCGGAAGGGTGGCATCGAGGTCAAAAAGACCTCCCTCCGGAACACCTGCTTCAGCGAGCAGAAGCCAGGTCATGGAAAGGTGCGCTGGGAAGGAATCGAAACAAGAAGCTCAGGAGGGGGATCTGCGATCCCCCTGCACTGATCAGCCGGCGAAGGGGTTGGCGAACAGAAGCACCAGAGCCACCACCAGGCCGTAGATGGTCAGCGATTCCATGAATGCCAGGGACAGCAGCAGGGTGCCGCGGATCTTGCCTTCGGCTTCGGGCTGACGGGCGATGCCCTCAACAGCGCCGCCAGACGCGGTGCCCTGACCGATACCAGGGCCGATGGCGGCGAGGCCGACTGCCAGGCCAGCAGCCACAACGGAAGCGGCGGAGGTGATGGAATCCATGTTGGGTGGTGTAAGGGGAAGCGCTGGGAAGCGCTGTACGGAATGGACTTGGGGATCGGTTCCCCCCGCGCAGGGACATTCCCGAAGGAACGGGCCCGGGTGCAATGCCGGACCTGCGCGCGGATGTGTTTAGCAGATCGCCGTTCTCAGGCGATAGAGGAGGTCGGCTTTTAGTGGGCCTCGTGGAGGCCTTCACCGATGTAGAAGGACGCCAGGGTCGCGAAGATCAGAGCCTGAATGGCACTGGTGAACAGACCTAGAAGCATCACAGGCAGGGGCACGATCAGCGGAACCAGGTACACCAGCACGCCCACAGCCAATTCGTCGGCAAGGATGTTTCCGAACAGACGGAAGGAGAGGGAAAGAGGCTTGGTGAATTCCTCGATGATCTTGAACGGGAGCATGATCGGGGTCGGCTCCACGTACAGCTCGAAGAAGCGCAGACCTTTACGGCTCAGGCCGGCATAGAAGTACGCCAGTGACACCAACAGAGCCATCGCCACGGTGGTGTTTATGTCTGCGGTGGGAGCGCCGAGCTCACCCTCAGGGAGTTCGAAGATCTTCCAGGGGATCAGGGCTCCGCCCCAGTTGCTCACGAAGATGAACAGGAACAGGGTGCCGATGAACGGCAGCCAGTCGCGGTAGTACTTCTCGCCGATGTTGTCGCGGGCGATGTCGCGGATGAAATTCCAGAGGAATTCGAGCAGGTTCTGCAGACCGATCGGATCACGCTTCATCCCGCGGGTGCCGACAAGCACCACAGCCAGGAGGATGCCGATCAGGATCCAGGAGCTCAGGAACACCTGACCGTGCAGATACAGATCGCCGATCTGCCAGTACAGGTGGTGACCCACTTCCAGTTCAGCGAACGGGAGTGGTAAGGGCAACAAAGCCATGGGTGCAGAGAAAAGTGCTCAGACTCAGCGGTCGTCGAAGACGTGCTGAAGAATCAGGGCGGGCTTGTAGAGAAGGAATCCCAGGAAGGCCGGCAGCAGATCGAGCTGAGGCAGCTTGGCCGAACCAACCACAAGCAGTGTTGGAACGATGAGCTGAAAACGCCCCAGTCCACGGGACTGGTCACTGAGCCGGGCCACACTGCGAGCCAACAAGCGCACGTACAGAAGTCCGGCGCAGGAGCCCACAAGAACACTGCCGGCCACCGAGAGATTCATGGTGAGAGCCACGATCGGAACCGTGACGAGTGACACCAGAACGGTGGCCAACAGCAGGCGACGTTGAAGACGGTAAAAATCTTCCAAGCGCTGCCTGAAATGGCGCGCGGAATCTATCACGCGTTCGCTGCTGTTATTCCTGCAACAGAAGCAGCTGGCGATCCACAAGATCGCGGATCTGATCCGGAGACGCAAGGGCCCCCAGCCTCTGTTCCGGCTGCTCAGCGACAGTCCGCAGCAGGGAGCGGTCGGCATCCGTGAGCTGAATGGGCTCCATGTTGCGACCAAGAATCGGATCGGGTTCTCCCCAGAGGCAGGGCTGAACCAAACCCCTGGCCAGGCCAAGGGCCTCATCACTCCAGCGGGCTCGCTCCACTGGTGCCGCAGAGAGAAAGAACTCGAAGTGGCTGATGTCGGGATCCAGCTGCTCCACAAGCTCCCACTGCTGACGCGGTGGCAAGGCCTGGGCTCGCTCCAGCAGTTCTCCCTGCAGAAGGCGGGATGGATCCCAAACCTCCGGATTGGAGAAGCCGGCGAAATGCAGACCCGCCGTTTCGATGAACGCGAAGAGACGCTCGAGGTTGTAACTGGTTTCCTGCGGGTGCAAGTACATGTCCGCGAAATTTGCGTCAGGTGCGCAGTCCACGGCCCAGCGTTCCCGGTGATGACGGGCAAGGCGGTTGCCCTCAGGCAGGGTCTCGAACAGCTCCCGCCCCAGACGCAGGCCCTCTGCTCCCGTGCCGGCATCAAGAAGGCTTAGGGCCTTCTGGGTGCGATGGATTTCCCAGCGACCGGCATCGGCGTAAAGAAAAAGATGCAGCAGACCCGACGCAGCAAGGCGATCGGCCAAGGAGCGCAGCCCCGCTTCCGGCTGATCCAGGTGATGCAACACCCCCACCGAATTGATGTAGTCGAAAAACCCTTCGTCGCTTAGATCAAGAAGACTGCGCTGCTCCTGACGCAGGGAGGTCACTTGCTCGGCCGCCCCGGAGCGCTGACAGCGTTCCCGCGCCACAGCCAGCGCCCCATCACTGATATCCACCCCGAGCACGTCAGCACCAGGATTGAGATGGCAGAGGTAATCGGTGCTAACCCCGGTGCCACAGCCGGCATCGAGGATCCGCGGCGCATCCATCCCTGCAGGGATCGATCCGTGTACGGCAGCCAGAACGCTGCGGTGACACCAACGCCAGTTGTATCCAGGTGGCGGTCCGTCCTGCAGTGGATCTCCCGGGAAGGGGAAGCGGTCATAAAACGCACTCACCACGGGAGTCGCAGCATCACTGGGCTTGGGGTGAGTCATGCAGCGCTATTTCACGCCTGCGAGCTTTTCACGTCAGACCCGTGGATCCCCTGCAGCACCGCAAGGCCTGCAAACATTTGTTCATGGGGCCACGGAGGGCCATCCCAGCAGCCGTAACGTGGCGCGATCCGGCTTGCTTTCGTCGATGACAGTGACCGCCAGCAGCGGCAGCCCGCGCGTGTCTCCCCAACTGTTTGACACGCTGCCGCTCTCCAGCGTCCGTCAGGCAGAGCAGCAGGACCGTTTCCCTGACAACGGGGAACTGGACAGTCTTGTGACCTTCTTCCGAACCGGTCAGGACCGGATCGAAGCGTCCCGGATCATTGCGGCCAACGCCGAGGCCATCGTGGCCCGCGCCGCCAACAGAATTTTTGTGGGAGGTACGCCCCTCTCCTTTCTTGAAGCGCCCCTAACAACGGGTGAAACCGGACGTTCAACGGGTCAGGTAGGCACTCCGTTGGCAGCTGACCAAGCAGCGTTTGAGCAGTCGGTGCGCACCTTCACCGGCGACAGCAACAGCACCAAGCGGGGCAACTTCCTGACCCGTCTTCTCGAAGGGGCCGGTGGGGATGCTGATATTCGTGTGGTGCTTCCCACAGGCTTCAACGCCATCAGCGTGGCCAAATACGGCCCGGCCTTCATGCGCAAGTCGGTGCGCGACATGGGTTGGTTCCTGCGCTACGTGGGCTACGCACTGGTAGCCGGAGACCCCAGCATCCTTGCGGTGAACACCCGCGGGCTGCGGGACATCCTTCTCGAGAACTGCTCCCTGGCCGCCACCAATGTGGCCCTTCAGGAAATGCGTGCCGCTTCAGCGGAGCTGCTGCGGGATCGTCCTGAAGCCCGTCAGATGACCATCGACTGCTTCAACGTGCTGTTGCAGGAGCTGGCCATCCCCACTCCCAGCACCAAGCAACGCCAGGGGAGTGCGGTGCAACAGGGCCTGCAGCTGCCGGCGATCTACGCCCTGGCCTCCGAGGGACGCCAGCTGTTTGAAATGCGGCCGGGTCTGTCGGGTGCCGAGAAGGCAGAAATCATCCGTGCCGCCTACCGCCAGGTGTTTGAGCGCGACATCGCCAAGGGCTACTCCCAGACCCCCTGTGCAGACAAAGCCAGCGCCGTTTCCCAAGGGCAGATCTCAATGCGCGAATTCGTTCGCGCCCTTGGCCGCAGCAAGGAATATCGCCAGCAGTTCCACGACGGTTTCGTCAACAGCCGCGTGGTGGAACTGGCTTACCGCCACTTCCTCGGCCGGGGCATCAGCTCCCTCGAGGAATTCCGCAAGTCATTCTCGATCCTCAGCGACCAAGGCCTCAACGGTCTGGTGGATGTGCTCGTGAATTCCTCGGAATACGCCCAGGCCTTCGGAGAGGAAACCGTTCCCTACCTCCGGGATCTCGGAACGGAAGCTCAGGAAAGTGCCGGCTGGGGCTCCAACCGCAAGCTATTCAACTTCAGCGCCCCATTCGATGGCGCACCGCAGTACGTCACCCTCTACGCCTCCTACCGCCAGCCCTTTGCCGACCAGCATGTCTACGGCGGTGGCAATGATCCGGTAGCCAACAAGTACGGCGCCATCTTCCCGAGCGGAACCGCCTCGGTGGCCACCCGGCCGGCGCCCTACAGCTACGACAGCCGCCGGCTGCTGGTGAGCAACGGTCTAAATAGCCCCGGGCAACTGGACAGCGCCAGCTTCCGCAACAGCCGCCCCCGCAAGGGTGGTCCACGTGTCATGCGACTTCAGCAGATCGCCACGGGTGGCACTGTGAATCCAGGGCGAGGTGGTCAGCCCAGCGTCCGTACGACTGAGGCCAGCACCCAAGCCGTAATCAAGGCTGTTTACGTGCAAGTGCTCGGCAACGGCGGCTATGCGGGAGAACGGATGAGCTCTGATGAAGCTCGCCTCGAAAACGGAGACATCTCACTCAAAGATTTTGTTCGGGCAGTCGCTAAATCCGATGCTTTCCGTCGTCGCTACTGGAGCGGTCTTTACATCGTTAAAGCGATCGAAGTCATGCACCGCCGTCTGCTGGGACGCCCCACCTTCGGCCGCTGGGAAATCGATGCCCTGTTCGACACCGCTGCCCGCCACGGCTTCTATGGGGTGGTCGACTCTCTGATCGACAGCAAGGACTACAGCGAAGCTTTTGGGGCCGACACAGTCCCCTACGAACGTTTCATCACACCCGGTGATGTGACTGCACGCCGCACTCCAGGCTGGTCACGTGCTCTAAATCTTGAGGCTGCCGCTGACCTCACCCTCAGTAGCCGTCCCGAAGCACAGCTGTCCGAAGCATTCCGCAGTAGTGGCGATGTAACGCCACGAAACCTGCCTGACACCCAAAAGACAGCCACCCAAGATTTCACGACAACGACAAGCGGAAACGCCGCTGCGCCAAGTTGGCTGTCGGTAGTGCGTCAGCAACGTCTTGCGTCCAACAGGACTGGCTTCCCAATGCGGCGAGCCAGCAACTCAACGCCAACAAGCATTGGTGGCCGGTCATGGAGCGTTGAGCTGATTTCTTCCAATGCGCGGAGCGGGCAAGCACTCCCACGCATGGGGACGGCTCTTGCCACAGAAGGCGCTGAGGGATTCCGCTTCCGGGGTGGACTTACCGCGACGCTGGAACTGAAACAGCCGTGCAGTGAAGATGAGCTCCAGACTGCTGTGAATGCAACTTACAAGCAGCTGCTTAACCGTGTACCCACAGGGAATGAGCGTCTGATCAGCGCGGAATCACGGCTTCGCAATCAGGACATTGACCTGAACGAGTTCATTGCTGAAGTAGCAATGAGCGAAGCGTTCCAGAACCGAATCGCCACGATGGCACCCCTTCGGGCCGCGTCCGCGGCAGGTTTGGCTCTGCTGGGAAGGGCCACAACCCCAGCGGAAACCAGCCGCTTCCTGATCACCCGCGCTCAAGCGGGTCATGGCGCTGCCGTGACTGAACTGTTGGCGGAACGGATCAGCACGACGGTGCCCCGCATCGACGGCATGGCGACCGCATCAGGGGTCAACCAAGCCACCATCCAGCGAACGGCCTCGCTCTACCGCGGCAATGCCGGCCTGAATCCCCCCACGGGCGAGGCGATCTGATCTTCAGGTCTCCATTTCGCTGACAAACAGTCTCCACAAATCACGGCAATTTTTGTGATCCGATCCCGGTGAACTATGGCTTCATCGGGATCATTTTTGTGCGTCGAGACCACATCAGGGGCGATCTCGCAGATCGCAGTAATGCCAAGGCTTCTCCGCAGAACAGACGCGCCGTGAAGAACTGTTACCTGGCCAAATTTCCCTGGCCATCGCCAGCGCAGAATGCATCAGCCGAATCCAAGGGAGCGAGCTCACCCCGGCCAGTGTTGACCGATGTGAACAAGTCTCACTCCCAACGCTTCGACCCCCTGTCCCAGCCTTTAGTCTGGGACGCGATCCCTCGGGATCACCCCTTATTCACCGGATACCGGTCTCCTACGGGCGGCCGCTTGTTTCGAGGCAGAACTGCATGAGCATCGTCTCCAACTCGATCATCAACGCGGACGCCGAAGCCCGCTACCTCAGCCCTGGCGAACTCGACCAGATCAAAGCCTTCGTCACCGGCGGGCAACGCCGTCTGCGCGTGGCCCAGGTCCTGTGCGAGAGCCGCGAGCGCATCGTCAAGCAGGCTGGTGGTCAGCTGTTCCAGAAGCGTCCCGACGTCATCTCCCCCGGCGGCAATGCCTACGGCGAAGAGATGACTGCCACATGTCTGCGCGACATGGATTACTACCTCCGCCTCGTCACCTACGGCATCGTTGCCGGTGACGTCACTCCGATCGAAGAGATTGGTGTGATTGGCGCGAAAGAGCTCTACCGCTCCCTTGGAACACCCCTGGAAGCATTGGCTGAATCCGTGCGCGAGATGAAGATCGTCGCCATGGGCCTCCTCACCGGAGCCGACGCAGAGGAAGCCGGCACCTACTTCGACTACGTGGTTGGCGCCCTCGCCTGAACCTCACGCTGATTTTCTCCCTCGCCTCCTCACGGATCCATGCAAGACGCCATCACCAACGTCATCAACAAGTCGGACGTCCAGGGCCTCTACCTGGACACTGCTTCGATGGGCAGCCTCGAGTCGTATTTCGCCAGCGGTGAACTGCGAGTGCGCGCTGCCGCCACCATCAGCGCCAATGCTTCGGCCATCATCCGCGATGCCGTAGCCAAGGCCCTGCTGTACTCGGACATCACCCGTCCCGGCGGCAACATGTACACCACCCGCCGCTACGCAGCCTGCATCCGCGACCTGGATTACTACCTGCGTTATTCCACCTACGCCATGCTGGCTGGGGACACCTCAATCCTTGACGAGCGTGTTCTGAACGGCCTCAAGGAGACCTACAACTCCCTCGGTGTGCCCATCGGCGCCACAGTTCAGGCCATCCAGGCCATGAAGGAAGTCACCGCCGGACTGGTCGGTCCTGATGCAGGCAAGGAAATGGGTGTCTACTTCGACTACATCTGCTCCGGTCTCGGCAACTGAGCACCATGCGGTTGTTCAAAGTCACCGCCTGCATCCCCAGCCCTGAAAAGGTTCGGACGCAGCGCGAATTGCAGAACACCTTCTTCACCAAGTGGGTCCCCTACGACAGCTGGTTTGCTGAACAGCAGCGCATCCAAAAACAGGGTGGCCGCATCATCAAGGTGGAGCTCTGCACCGGGGGTCAGCAGGTCAACGTCGGCAACTGAACTCCGCTCAAAAGCAAATTCCGAGCCCGGTTCAACTCCGGGCTTTTTTATTGGCCATCAACCGTTGAGGGTCTGCGCCACCAAAGCATCGAGATCCGGAAGAACCGCGGCATCTCCCTCCCCCAACCAAAGCACGTACTCGTGGTTCCCGGCCGGTCCAGTGATCGGCGAAGCCACGAAGCCCTGGGGCTGCCAACCCAATTCTGCTGCCGCTGCAATCACGGATTCAATGGCATCCCGGTGGGCCGCGGGGTCACGCACCACGCCGCCCTTTCCGACGCGGCTCTTGCCCACCTCAAACTGCGGCTTCACCAGCACCAGCGCGTCGGTGTCGGGACCCCGCAACAACCGGCGCAACGCCGGAAGAATCAGCCGCAGTGAAATGAACGACACATCGGTGACCGCCAAACTGGGCCAGGGATCGTCAGCCCCATAGAGATCGTCGGGCTGCAGATGGCGCAGGTTGGTGCGTTCCCGCAGCACCACCCGTTCGTCGGTTCGCAAGCTCCAGGCCGTCTGGCCGTAACCCACATCAACGCCATAAACACGAGTAGCACCGTGCTGCAACAGGCAATCGGTGAAGCCGCCGGTGGAGATGCCGCCGTCCAGGCAGACGCGCCCCTCCACCGGCACAGGGAAAGCTTTCAAGCCCGCCAGAAGTTTTTCGCCCCCTCGAGAGACAAAGCGGGGGGGCTGCTCCACCCGCAGTTCTCGCTCCGGCGTCACCTCCGTTCCGGGCTTGTCCAACAGGGTTCCGGAGCCATCCCGCACCTTTCCAGCACGAATCAATTGCTGCGCCTGTTGGCGTGAACTGACCAATCCACGGGTCAGGAGTTCCAGATCAAGACGCTGTTTGGACGCCATTGCGACATAAAAGCAGACCGATCCCGAAGAAAACCGGCGATCCAGCGGCTGGAACGTCTTCTGCCTGGAGGATTTCCTCAATTCGCGTCGAGGGACGTGTCCAACCACCACCCCCAACCCGCAAAGGTGGTGCCGCTGTTGCAGCCGGGCAGCTTTGTGCGGCTCGACAACCAGCCCTGCGATCTGCCGCCCTTCCAGGTGCTTCACTGCCGCGGCGGACGCTGCTGGGTGCGCCAGCAATCCTGGGGATCCCACGTGCAATGGGAAGTCGAGCATGAGCGGTTGAACGTTGCATAAGCGAAACCGCTGCTCACCAAGTCCCGCAAAGACTCCCAGCCAATAATTCTGTTCAATCAGTGCCTTGGCAAAGCAACCATTTCACGGCTCAATGGAGCATTGATGCTGTTTGAGCAAACGCTTGGGTCACGCGACAGCCCTCCAACGAGCTTCGAGACGACGGGGTAAGCAAGAGACTCAAAAGTCGGCTCTGGTTCAGCGGCTGCTGCCCTTGCCGTGGCAGCTCTGGCCGGCAGAAGCTCGACTGCTGATGGGGCTGGCGGGATTCTGGAGTGTGGCAGGGCTGGTGGTATTGGCGTCCGCCAGTTGGTGGGTGGCCCTACGGGAAATGGGCGATGGCGGTTTCTATCTGAAACGGCAGGCGATCTGGCTCTTGGCCAGCTGGAGCTTGCTGGGCATCACGATCTCCACCAACCTGCGGCGATGGCTGCGCTGGTCAGGCCCAGGGCTGTGGATGGGCTGCCTGCTGATCGCCGCCACCCTTGTGATGGGCACAACGGTGAACGGTGCCAGCCGCTGGCTGGTGCTGGGCCCGCTGCAGATGCAGCCCTCGGAGCTGGTGAAACCCTTCGTGGTGCTGCAGGCCGCCAACCTGTTCGCCCCCTGGAGCCGCATGAGCCTCGACCAGAAGCTTCTCTGGCTGGGGAGCTTCGGCGGGATGCTGCTGCTGATCCTCAAGCAACCCAACCTCTCCACAGCGGCCCTGATGGGACTTACCCTCTGGATGGTGGCCCTGGCGGCTGGGCTGCGCTGGCGAAGTCTGCTTGGGACAGCATTGGGCGGCATCGCTCTCGCCAGCTGGAGCATTTCGAAAAACGAATACCAATGGCTCAGGGTTGTTTCCTTCATTGATCCCTGGAACGATCCGATGGGAGATGGCTATCAGCTTGTGCAGAGCCTGCTGGCGATCGGATCGGGCGGTTGGATGGGGCAGGGCTATGGCCTCTCCACCCAGAAGCTCCAATACCTGCCCATCCAGAGCACCGACTTCATCTACGCGGTGTTCGCCGAGGAATTTGGATTCGTGGGTTCAGTGCTGCTGTTGCTGTTCCTGATGCTGGTGGCCTGGATGGGGCTGCGGGTGGCCCTGCGCTGCCGAAGTAACCAAGCCAGGCTCGTGGCCATCGGCTGCACCACGATCCTGGTGGGACAGTCGATCCTGAATATCGCAGTGGCTTCTGGGGCGATGCCCACCACCGGTCTGCCACTGCCCTTGATCAGCTACGGCGGCAACTCGCTGATGTCGAGCCTGGTGATCCTGGGCCTGCTGATCCGCTGCTCACTGGAATCCACTGGCTTGATCGGGGGGCGATCCAACGGGCGCCAACGGTCGTTGCGTCAGCGCTGAGCCTGGTCTGGTGAGCGGCTTTCCTGGATAGGCTTTGCACACTCAAGGGCACCTGTGGACCTGCTGCTGCTGCTCTCCGATTTGGCCCAGAGCAGCGAACAGCTGCTGCAGCACGCCCTGGCCGATCCAGGTCCACTGACGCTGGTACTGGTGTTTGGTGGCGGCGCCCTCACCAGTCTTGGGCCGTGTTCCCTGTCCTTGCTGCCGGTGACGCTGGCCTACCTGGCGGGCTTTGACGATGGCCAACCGGCCTGGCAGCGCAGCCTCGCCTTCTGCAGCGGCATCGTCGGCGCCCTGGTGGTGCTAGGAAGCATCAGCGGACTGCTGGGCCGGATCTACGGCCAGGTGCCGGCACTGATCCCCACATTGGTGGCGATCCTGGCGGTAGCGATGGGGCTCAACCTGCTGGGAGTGCTGCGGATTCCACTGCCCAGCGGTCCAGACCCGGAGCAATGGCGACAGAAGGTGCCGGCCCCGCTGGCGCCGGTTGCAGCCGGACTGGCCTTCGGGCTGGCGGCCTCACCCTGCACCACCCCCGTGTTGGCGGTGCTGCTGGGCTGGATTGCCCAGAGCGGACGTCCCCTGGCAGGGGTGGCCCTGCTCAGCAGCTTCGGCATCGGCCAGGTGCTGCCCCTGCTGCTGGCGGGCACCTTTGCAGCAGCCATTCCCAAACTGCTCGCCCTGCGGGGCATCAGCCGCTGGGTGCCGCCAGCCAGTGGAG
Organism: Synechococcus sp.; assembly: GCA_047285305.1. Taxonomy (GTDB): domain Bacteria; phylum Cyanobacteriota; class Cyanobacteriia; order PCC-6307; family Cyanobiaceae; genus Parasynechococcus. The sequence goes on along the minus strand of JBJBDL010000003.1, from coordinate 828,018 downwards.
TGGTGCTGCTCACCAGCGGTCTGCTCACCCTGCTGGCCCGCTGGAGCTGATGGAAATGGCACTACTCAAACGCCTGGCCACCTGGCTCAGCGATCTGCGGCTGGCCATAGTGCTGCTGCTGCTGATTGCCCTGGCAAGTGCCGTGGGCACCGGCATCCCCCAGGGGGATCCACCCTCCAGCTACATCGATGCCTATGCCGACACCCCCTGGCTGGGGCTGCTTAACGGCGAACAGGTGCTGCAGTTGCAGCTCGATCATGTGTATTCCAGCGGCTGGTTTCTGGCCCTGCTGGCCTGGCTTGGTCTCGCCCTGATCCTCTGCAGCTGGCGCCGTCAGTGGCCAGCACTGATGGCGGCCCGGCGCTGGATCGACTACCGCACCACACGCCAGCTGAGCAAATTGGCCATCGCCGAAAGCCAGCCCTGCGCTGACCCCAGCCGTGCTCTGACGCAGCTGGAGACGGTGCTGCGGGCCGGCGGATGGGAAGTGCAACGCAAGCCACAACGGCTGGCGGCCCGACGTGGCGCCATCGGCAGGGTGGGGCCCCTATTGGTGCACACGGGCCTGGTGCTGCTGATGCTTGGCGCAGCCTGGGGGGCGCTGTCGGGGAACCGCTTGGAGCGTTTCCTGGCCCCCGGCCGCAGCCTCGATCTGCTGGATCGCGATGGCACCAGTCAGCTGACGATCACCCTGAACCGGTTCGCCATTGATAGGGACCCGGCGGGCCGCACGGAACAATTTCGCTCCGCTCTGCAGCTGCAGGGACCCAACCAAAGCTTGGATGCCGAGATCAGCGTCAATCACCCACTTCGGCACAGGGGCATCACCATCTATCAGGCCGATTGGTCACTGGCGACGATCAGCTTGCAGATCGGGCGCAGCCCCGTGCTGGAGCTGCCGCTACAGACCTATCCGGAGCTGGGCGATCAAATCTGGGGCCTGGTGCTGCCGACACGCCCCGATGGAACCGAACCGGTGTTTCTGAGCCTGGAGAGCGAACAGGGACCCGCCACAGTGTTCGATGCCGACGGCCAGCAGCTCGCCCGACTGCGACCAGGTGGTCCCGCCGCTGAGGTGAAGGGCTTGCCGATGCGAGTGGATGCGGTGCTGCCGGCCAGCGGACTGCTGCTCAAACGGGATCCTGGAGTACCGCTGGTGTACCTGGGCTTCGCAGTGCTGCTGGTGGGCGGTGGGTTGAGCCTCGTGGCCACCCGGCAGCTGTGGGCCATCGCAGCCGATGGAACCCTCAGCGTGGGTGGCCTCTGCAATCGCAACCTCGCCGCGTTCGCCACTGAATTGCCTCAGTTGGTGCAGCAGGTGGTGATCGATCAGCAGGGCTGACGGGTGCCGTGACTCACCCGCACCACGGTGTGCACATTGCCGCGGGGGTTGAAATCGGCTTCCAGCTGCATCCACACCGGATCGGTGGCCGCCACCAGATCATCAAGGATGCGGTTGGAGACCTCCTCATGGGAGATCGACTGGTCGCGGTAGCTGTTCACATACAGTTTGATCGCCTTCAGCTCCACCACCCGCGGCCCGGGTTGATAGATCAGGCGCAGCACCGCGAAATCGGGATAGCCGGAGAAGGGGCATTTGCAGGTGAATTCCGGCAGCTCGATCGACACCTCGTAGGGGCGCCCAGGCCGGGGGTTGTCGAAGCAGATCAGCTCGGCTTCGGCGATGGCGCGTTCGCCGTAGAGAGGGGTCTGGGTCAAAGGGCTGTGGGGGGCTTTTCTGATCAGCGACCCTAGGAAGTCAAGCTTCGGCAGCGTTCTGTAACAGCGGCCACGCACGGCTCTGAGAACCGCGGCATCCTTAAAACCAGATCCGTACTCCCCCCATGAAAAAGGTCGAAGCAATCATTCGTCCTTTCAAGCTGGAAGACGTCAAGGTGGCGCTGGTTGAGGCCGGCATCATCGGCATGACCGTGAGCGAGGTGCGGGGCTTCGGCCGCCAGAAAGGTCAGGTGGAGCGATACCGCGGCTCGGAATTCACCGTTGAATTTCTGCAGAAACTGAAGATTGAAGTGGTTGTCGAGGACGACCGGGTCGAAGAGGTAGTCAAGTCGATCGCCGATGCCGCCCGCACCGGTGAAATCGGTGACGGCAAGATCTTCATCAGCCCTGTGGAATCAGTGGTTCGCATCCGCACTGGCGATCGCGACAGCACGGCTCTCTGAGCTCGCAACGCCAGTTCACTACTCAGGATTGCCCCGGTCCCTATCGGTTCCGGGGCAATTAATGCTTTGGAGCATTTTTGAGAGCTAAACGCTGAACATCCAAGGGCGGGTTCCAAGACAAGTCCAATCCCGAGAGCACCGCGACTTGTTGAGGCCCAGCGCTGAGAGCAACTCGCGAGGATGACGGCCCCATAGATTTGTTGGGTTGTCCAACCGAGCGAGCCGGTGATTGAGCGTTACACCCTCCCCGAGATGGGAGCCATCTGGAGCGAACAGGCCAAGTTCCAGAGCTGGCTGGATGTAGAGATCGCCGCCACCGAAGCCAACTGCCGCCTCGGCCGGGTACCCCAGGATGCCCTCGACACCATCAAAGCCAAAGCCAGCTTCGAGGTGGAGCGCATCCTCGAGATTGAAGCCGAAGTGCGCCACGACGTGATCGCCTTCCTCACCAACGTGAATGAGCACGTTGGTGATGCCGGACGTCACATCCATGTGGGCATGACCAGCAGCGACGTGCTGGACACGGGCGTGGCCCTACAGCTGAAACGCTCCGTAGCCCTGCTGCGCACCGAGCTCGATGCACTGGCAGACGCCCTGCGCGAACTGGCCCGGGCCCACAAGGGCACCGAAATGATCGGCCGCTCCCATGCCATCCACGGCGAACCGATCACCTTCGGGTTCAAGGTGGCCGGCTGGCTGGCGGAAACCGAGCGCAACCGCATCCGGCTGGAAAGGCTTGAGCAGGATGTGGCCGTGGGCCAGGTAAGCGGCGCTATGGGCACCTATGCCAACACCGATCCCCAGGTGGAAGCGATCGCCTGCGAGATCCTCGGGCTCACTCCCGACACCGCCAGCACCCAGGTGATCTCCCGCGATCGCCATGCCGACTACGTGCAGACCCTCGCCCTGGTGGGAGCCTCCCTGGAGCGCTTCTCCACCGAGATTCGCAACCTCCAACGCACCGACGTGCTGGAAGTGGAGGAGAACTTCGCCAAGGGCCAGAAAGGCAGCTCCGCCATGCCCCACAAACGCAACCCGATCCGCAGCGAGCGGATCAGCGGTCTGGCCCGGGTGCTGCGCAGCTACACCATTGCTGCCCTTGAGAATGTGGCCCTCTGGCATGAGCGAGACATCAGCCACAGCTCCACGGAACGAATGATGCTTCCCGATTGCTCAGTGACCTTGCACTTCATGCTGCGGGAGATGACCAGCGTGGTTAAGGGTCTTGGCATCTACCCCGAGAACATGCGCCGCAACATGAATGTGTATGGCGGCGTGGTATTCAGCCAGCGGGTGCTTCTTGCTCTCGTGGGTACTGGCATGAGCCGAGAGGAGGCATACCGGGTCGTCCAACGCAATGCCCACACCGCCTGGAACAACCCCGGCGGCGACTTCCGCGCCAACCTCGAAGCGGATGATGATGTCACCAGCCGCCTCTCCGCGGCAGAGCTGGAGGACTGCTTCAGCACCGCATTGCATCAGGAGAATCTGGGCGTGATCTGGGAGCGGCTGGAAATCTGATCCAGGCACTGGCTCAGCGTCTGCTGGGGCTGGGCTGGGGAGCTGGTGATTTCCAGGATGCGACCACAGGCCTCAGGCTGCTCCAGAGCATCCAGGCAGACCTGTGCCACAAGACGGCGTGGAATGCTGTTGCTTTGCTGTTGATCGGCGTCGGTCACCAGCAATCCCTCCGTGGCGCTGCGACTGTCGTCTTCACTTAGCCCTCCAGGCCGGATCACCGTCCAATCCAAACCGCTCCGCTCCAGGCAGCACTCACCGAGCCGCTTCCAAACCAGGATCAAGCCAAACAAATTAAGGGGATGCAGCCAACGGCCAGAGCAAAGGGAGCTAACCAGCACCACGCGTTTCAGCCCCAAAGAGCAGCAGGCCTGCACCTGCGCCTGCACTCCCCAGGCATCCACCTGCAAGGGACCGGCCAGGTTGATTGAAGGGCGAGCACCGGTGGCAATCACCAAGGCCGTGCAGCCCTGCAACGCATGGAGCAAAGCTTCCGCCGTGTCCAGCTCCAAGCGACGCACCTCGAGGCGCCCCTCCTGCTCGGCCCGGGCCAGGGCGGGGGGCAGCACGGAAGCCGGCCGAACAATGGCTCGAACCGATTGACCACGCTTGAGCGCCTCCTCCACCACGCGCCGTCCGGTTTTGCCAGAGGCGCCTGACACCGCTAATTGCGTCATCCCATTGGACCTAATCTGCTCACCAGTCAACAGGCAAGAGGAAAGACCAGACCGGGCAGAATCGGCAGGACATCCTCAGCGGCATGAGCACGGACCAACTCCGGCAATTTTTTGGTCACATCTCCAGAGATCCTTCGCTCAGGGAGCAAGTGCTGCAGGCCGTGAGCGCCGATGCTGCGGCCCTGATTGCCCAGGGACTGGGTTATGAAGTCTCCGGCGATGAACTGCTGCGGTTCTCCGGCAAGAGTTCCTCCGGCGTGAGCGTCACCAAGATTCAGCACCCCGGGGAATATCACTAAAAAAACTGGAGCACTGAGTTCGGATCTGTCGTGACCCCCCTGAACGTATGAGGGCTCGCAAATAAGACTGGAATTTGCCCTCCAGCTGAGCCAGAACCGAAGAGCTTGCGTTTTTTCTGATGGCACGCCTTTTTCAGCTTTTGCAAGGGTCCAGCAACAACGCCGATCTGGCTGCATGGACAGCCGTGATCTTTGCCTCGATCACCGCACTGGTGATCTGGGGACTCCTTAATGCGTACCCAAACTTGCTCTAAACATCAAAAACTAACGGTACGGATCCTGCTCATAAACATTCAGACGCAAGGTGGGTCAGAAATAACGTTCGGGATCCTCACCATCCGCCAAGAGTTCTGTTGACCATGCAGAGTGAGGACAAAATCTGGTTTCAAGAACCCTTGTCAGTAGGCCAGCAACTCAAGCCAGAACAATGCGATGAGCGCAGTGGCTCCCAACGCCAAAGCGAACCATTGGTCTTTAAGGATGCGGACCACGTTGCATCAGCTGTTACCCCAATAAACCGAGCTTTCAGCCAGAAGCCAACCTCAGCTGATCCTCTGTCGCCCAACCGATGTCACCATCAGGATGCGTCTCCTTCTGGAGCGCATCTGGCAGGACGCGGTTCCATGTCAGCGGCACACTGATGGCATGGCTCATAAACCCTGGTTCCAAGCCAACATCCACGCCCCCGGCACAGGCTTCGCGTTGCTGGTCATCGCGTTTTGCCTGCTGCTCCAGACCATCCCTTCAGCGATCTGCGTGTTGACCCCCAGGACTGGTTGGGACCCTCCGTTGTCTCCGGAAAGGGTCAGATACTGCAAGGGCGGCTAGGGATTTCACCAAGGCTGCCGAACCTTGGCCGAGTCCATACAGGTAATGCTCAACAGCGCAATGAAGTTCGAAGAGCTTGAGGACAGGCTCTAACGCACATGCGGGCGGGGCGGAATGTTGCTGTAGGTCCTGATGGCTACCCACTGAGCGTGTAACGTCGCCGTATCGGGCTTGAAGTGACAGAGCTTTTGCTGCTGCTCGGAATTACAGCCACCCTTCACCACCAGCCTTTTCGGGCGCCTATTAGGCAGCTTTCGCTGCAGCCAATGATTGGAACTCGATAGTCACGGTCAAATGGCCGGCATTGCCTTCGCGGACATCCATCTTGAGGTCTCTGCAGAGAAAGCGCACTCCGTATTTGGCCAGATAGGGATTAACAGCGTGGATGTAAGGATCCATCCCTTCAGGGTTGGCAAGTTCGCCACAAACGTTCCAATAGCCCTTAGCCATTGGCTCAATATGAGATGACGAGTGCATTTCATGAATCCGCACGCCGAAGAATTACGCAGCAGCTATTTCATCCCTGACCTGCATCAATAAAACAATTGCTTTGTCTTCCTCGATACGCCTCTGCATTGAAACTAATTTCTTCTCCTCAGATGCGCCTGCAACGGCATAAATCGTCGATCCATCTTCCAAGGAAACCGCAACAGTATTAATTGCACTAGGGTCTACTTCCATCTGCACCTTCTCTCCCTGCAAAAGCATAAAGGTGTGATAGGTCATTGCTTTAAAATTTAATTTCGGTCAGTTTGATTGTGGGTAGATGCTTGTCACCCAAGATACATATAAGTTGACATACCGATCTAAAAAAACTCAACGCATCGTCGATCTGCTTAGCAGGCAGTGTGAGCCCACCTGTAGGGCCTGTCTAATGCCAATCATCTGCATACCCACATCAGCGTTTGATCACTAAAAAGAAAGATAAATAGAAAGATATCTTGCAAGACGAGTTAGGCCATATTGGTGATATTGACCAGCGAATAATAGGTGCAAGCCAAGAGTGGCTTGCACCTATTATTCGCTGTAAAAACAGGATCAGAGGCCGAGGAAAATGGCAGGTAAACGGTCCAGTGCATGGATCCCAAGCATTTGAGACGCCACATTCACCAACATTCCAGCGAGGTGAGCTGCACCAACAAGAGCCAAGCCTCTCCAAAGCTTTTCATAATCAGCGGGCGGCTTATTTCCAACCCATGCAGAAGACACAGCTAGGTATTCAGGCGCTGGGGCTACATCAATGGCAATGCTTACTCCACCGGCGAGGCTGCTGCGGATCGAGCTGTCATTCCCTTTTGATCGATCGCTGCTGGCAAAATTTTTCTCAAGAGCAGCGATTCGGACAAAGCTAAGCATTGACATTCCGCTTGCCGAGGTGAATGAGCGGACGTACGGAACCCCATGATCACCAAAAACTTCTGTATATTCCGCAGAATCAATTATTGCATCAACCAGTGCATCGAAACCTTGTGCTGATTGAATTGCAGCTGCATTTGCAACTTCTTGCTGATCATGGGGTGGGCGTCCAAGTAAATGCTTGAAATTCAGCTCAATCCCGCGATATGCAGAGACTTTGTAGAAATAACGAGACTTATAGAGTTCGCTTTTAGCGAGACCCCTAACGAATTCACGAGCACAAAGCCGTCCATCAGCGAATTGGGCTTCAAGCACGCCGCAGCGTTCATGGTCCATGACATGTGCATTACCCAAAACCTGTCGGTATGCAGCCTCAATCCCCTGATGCAAAGCCTCACTATCAGATGGCACAAAACAATCAAAGGTCACTCGATGCGGACATTCAGAATGATCTCGAGGTCCAACAGGTATTTGCATCTGAGCGCATGATTGCCTTAAGTAGTCAGCATTCGTCAGCGCAGCCTTGCTCTCCCCGACGGTCGACTGCAGCGATGAAAAACTGATATCGGCCGCTTTTGACTCGGCACCGAATCTGAATTTTGGAGAGAGAGAGGCGTTCATTTAAAGCAGAATCACTAAAAAGACTTGAAAAGCTATTGCGAGCACAAATTTTGGCTGTGCATCAATTGCTCTCAAGCAACAACGTCAAAATAGTTCAGCCATTATATTTTTTTCATATGGCAAAGAAAATTCAATTAACCTATGATTCGATATATTCTATTTCCTAAATATTAACGAGAAAGACCGCAACAATTTCCCTCGCGGCGACTGCGGCGACGATCCAAGCGATCCTGGAAGTAACCAGCTTCATCTTTCAATAACTGAGCCATTGCAAGGGTGTAGAGGAAGGCAACCATGCCAAATACCAGCGGGTAGACCAGGAAATCAGCCACGACCTATTTCTTGAACAGAGCACGCCAGGCGAAATAGCTACCGCCAGTTAGCAGCACCAAGGGAAAGATCATCTTTCTGAAGGCCAGCAAGATGACTCCACCAAGGCCGATGAGCCCGAGCTTCATGACCATGGCCTGATCCATACCTCTGCAGAATCACTGCATTGATAAGGGAAGTGAGGGCTCACTGACCCATTGATCCACAACTGACCGCCGTCCTCAGCATGTGAACTCTGACGTATCAACTCCCCCACCAGGGGGCTTTTTTTTGGGGTTTTTCGATGAAGTGAATGCTGCTTCTGGTGCTCGTAGTCATTGGAGTTGGGACCCTGATGGGGACCATGGCGCTGCCAGTGCTGTGAGCTGACCAGCTCCACCCGCATGCGGTTGGTCAGCTCAGAACCACCAGGGAGTGCTTAAGGATCAGCTGGGGCAGCTGATTCAGGAACATTCCGGCTCAGATAAAGAGCATTGGAAAGGCCCATCACAACGGTGCAGCCCGCAGGGCCACAAACCCGATAAAAGTGATTGCCAATGGACTCAACGGTTCCGCGCCCTTGAACCGAATAAGGGAGTTTGAGCGCTTCAGTCATAACGACAGCTTGAAGACGCGAACGATTCTCATTTCTCAGGGGGTGACCTGGTCTGCGACGGTCGCTACAGGTTTCACCTTTCTTTTCGCTTCGACACTCAGCGCAATAGCCTCCGCAGCATTTTGGCGACGCAATCACCGTTGAGGAAAGTCGTCACTAGGCTCTCGCTCCGCAGAGCTGCGGATTCTGAGGCGTGACACCCGAAGAAAAAGACGGATGAGGCGGGCCTGAAGAACCCGCCTTTTTAATGCACGGCATGATTGGTCCGTTGAGCCAACCGACGTGCCGTGATCTTGGACGTAATCGGTTTTCTTCTGCTCGTTGCCCTTCTGGCGTTTGGTGCTGGGGCTTTGTGGAAACCCCTAAGAGCACTCTGGGGATTTATTTCCCGGCGTCAGGCACTGGATTGGTGGACAAGAAAGCCCATCCTCCCAATCGTTCATGGCAAGAGCGGTGGCCGCTACAAGCGCATCCACCTCAAGAGGACACGCCGCTCCTCCTATGGACGCTTCTAAGTAGCCGTAACTCCGTTTATGCCGCTTTAGGACGACGCCGTTTCGCTCGACGTGGTTTGCCCTGCTTCGGCTGTTCAGATGCCTTTAGGTAAACCTTCTTCCCGTTGGCATCGATTCGGTACAAACCACCTTTTGGCCCTATATGAATCTCAGCCACTTGATCGGCATGCACTGTCTGCTGAGTCCGCTCTTTAAGCGTTGGTTGCTTTGACTGGTCAGGCTTTTTGAGAAACAGCCATTTCAACAATGAACCAACAGCGTTGAGCACAGTTAGTGGGCTGAAATACATCCCTAATAAAGCGTCACTGTCAAGAGATCAATTCATTAACCAACACGCAGAGAACTGCTGTCCAGAGGATTTGCAGCCACGTAATGCCAAGTAGTCGCGCTCGATGAGTGACCGAGCGTGGCTTGAAGCGTGAATACGTCCACGCCCCTCTGCACAGCGTGTGTGGCATGGCTGTACCTCAGTTGGTGCGGGTGAACGTGGAACCCGGCGGCGCGTCCCCACTTCCGGCAAACATCTCCAATTGCTTGGCGTGTGAGATGCCCATCCCGCCTGGGACTAGGGAAGACGAACTCTTCATCAGAGCCGCGGCCAAGTCCTTGAAAGAGGCCAAGCGTTGCTGGCGATACGCGAACAGTGTGTCGCTTGGATCCTTTGCCGAAAAGGTGGATCTGGCCTCCGTCATCGAGCGCCTCGATGTCTTTCCAACGGATAGCCGCGATCTCCGAGACCCTGCATCCGAGCAAGTACGCACCTTTGATGAGCACGTAGTCGCGTTGGGCTTTGGGGTCCAGGTGAGCGGCCCTCGTGATGGCTGCCATCAACAGACCGAACTGCTCAGCAGTCAGCGGCCTGGTGCTCTTACTTGCCATCAGCATCGAGCGCGGTGGCAACGGTTGCTGCCGTTCATATATGAGGTGACCCAGTTGCTGCTCATTGCTTTGCGTGGCTAGTGGTGTGAGTGAGACGAGATGCCGAGGTAAACGGCGTTCTTGGCTCGGGGGATCTGCTCGACGGCTGACTAGATCCCCCTGCGTGGAAATAGGGGCGGGGCCCTACTTCAAGCCATATGAACGCGATAGTGCATCAGTCCAAGCGGCCGAAGTCGCCGAGTCACCAGCAGATGCAGCAACAGCAGTAGTCAGTTGTTCCAAGGTGCTGCAAGCGACAACGAAGGCTGAGTCCTCAACCCAAGATGTGCCGAAAGGCGACATCTCCATGGCATCCACGTTCTTCCACGTTCATCACGAGTTCCGCGCAGGCAAAGCTCAGCAGTGGTGGGAGACGGCACAAGCAGCCATGGCTCCAGGTGGTGGCTGGGATGAGGCGGTAGCCAAAAACCTAGAAGCGGGCTTCTACAACCATTCGTTCTGTCCCATTGGCCCAGAAGGCCCTGCCTTTTGCATCTGGGAAGTCCGCGAGGGAATCACGGCAGAGGAATTCCAGGAATTCATTGACGGCCCCAATGGCGTGAACTTCGGATTGGGGGCATGGATGAACATCTGCAGGGAGATCAACGTTGAGATGGCAGGTAACCCTCCATACCCAAGAAAGTTCTGAGTCACCTCACTGGCAGTGGGCAGCGTCTCCAGCCGTTTTTTCTCTTGGTAACAAAAAGCCGAGGTTGGTATCGATTCACTCTGAATCGACTGGTGTCACTGGCGTAATTGAGGCAAGTCCCGTTCTGGAGGGCTCCGGCCGGGACGCGGACCCATGTCAGCGGCAACTGCTGGGTCCGTCTGTCATAACGAAAATGATTGGTCCTCAGCGCACAGGCGGGGGGCAACGCCTCCAGCCCGTCTTCCGCATCGTCTGCCAAGCCTCAATCGCGTTGTGCCGCAGCAACCGTCGCCGAGTCATCGGCTCAGGGGGGCGGGGCGGAACGCAGACGCAACCGCGTTCCACACAGCCCAGAGGACAAAGCCGCGATCAAGGCGTGGGTTGAGCAAAAGCAGAAAGAGGTCGCTGAGCGGGATCGCCTACGTCAGCAGCAGATGCAGCAAATGCAGCAGTAGTTGCTGCTCATTTGGTCGCTGCCATCACCTCATCTGAAAGGAGCACAGCCCACGAAAGGGGCAATGTTGTCTTCGGAGTCCCCAAGACCTCCATCCCATGGTTTTTGTAGGAACCATTGGGCGCTGAGTGTCAGCGTTCGTTTCACGCCGACACAGCAAGCAACGGCCTGACTCCTCTTCTGAACGGGGGGAGTCAGTTCAGCGTTTTCAGTTTCCGAAACCTTTCATCGACTCATTTGGTCGCTGCTGTCGCCTCATTGGAACTGCACTGAATGCCTGGCAGAGGCGATGGTTTCTTCGGAGGTTCCTTTGCTGGGCACTTCCACCCAATGGTTAGGCAATGCCATTGGGCGCTGATCAGAAGCTGACTCCCTTTCTTTCCGGTCGGGGAGTCAGTTCAGCGTTAAAAAGCCCTCAAGACCGCCTTACCGCCTGTGTCCACTCCAAAAGAACTTCAACGCGTTGAGCTTCTGAACTACACCAAAGCCAACGGAGACGAGCTGGTTGGGCTCGCCGTAGAACTAGCTGAAGACCCCAGTGGCGGCGTACAGGTAAGGGTTCTTATGGATTCAAATGTCGTTAGCGGGGTAACAGTGGTCCCCCTGCAACAAGGCGGCTGCTGCGACTAATCAGCAGCAATCACAACTAGAGCAACATTTGTCATCACCGGCATGACCATCAGCACATGACTGGGAGCAATAAATTTTTCCTTCTTTCTCGACGGCTTTTTGAGGGGAAACAACGCAGCCGCAGGGCTCACACGCGCATTGCTGATTTGCGATTGGCATGGATTCCTCGATCAACTCCCCTCTTATTAGGTCGAACAAACAACCAGTGCATCCAGTTGAACTTCATCTGACAGGCGGGGGGCAGCGTCTCCAGCCCGTCTTCTGCATCGTCTGCCAAGCCTCAATCGCGTTGTGCCGCAGCATCCACCGCCGAGTCATTGGCTCAGGCGGGCGAGGCGGAACGTAGCTGTAGGTCCTGATGGCTACCCACTGCGCGTGCACTGTCGCCGTGTCGGGCTTGAAGTGACAGAGCTTCTGCTGCTGCTCGGAATACAGCCACCCTTCACCACCAGCCTTTTCTGGCGCCTCGTGAAAGCTGCGGTCCTTGTTGGGCATGCCTGAAGTACTAGCCAGACTGGGTGGCATACCGAGCCTTGTGCGATGAAACGGCTACTGCTGCTTACGCCTTTGTTTCTTGCTGCATGCAGTGGCCAACAAGCGATAGACCTAACGACAGAGGAGCCATTTCAAATCACCTGCACTTGGACCAGGGGCGAAAAATCGGGAGATGAAACATGGATAATTGACCCGAAACTGGATGTAGCGGTCAACGAATTTGTACAGGACGGGAAAGAAGAGGAGGGTGAATATGACGTACTGAAAGTGACACCAAAAAGAATTGTCCTCGGCGATGAATGGTTTCAATTCACCAATGAGGACGGCTCCTCTACCGATTGGGTGAGAAACGAGATCCACATAAATCGCAGCACAGGCGAATTGACGTTTAAAGAATTTGGGCTCAAGAAAAGTGTGAGCAGCTATCCCACCGTGGCCGCGGGATGGAAAGGAGAAGAACAAGAGCTTGCCTTTGATTACGACTGCCAAAAGCCCAAGCGTTAGCTGTCCTCAGCCAGCTCAATCACGTTCCGCAGCGTCACCCACTGCAGCTCTGTCCACGGTGGTGGCCTCCATTGCGGCAGGTCCAGATAGCCGTTGGCGACATCAGTCCAATTCCGACTGCCCTTCGGCCAGTTCTCATAGTCCGCACCCCATAGCGGGGAGTTTCCACGGCACTCCGTATGGGCCTGAACGTGTTGCCGCAGCGTTGGCCGACCCTTCGGAGCCACATTTAGATATGTCGCCCTTAAATCGGGTCCTGAGCGCAGATACGCACTTAATTCGCCTGCTTGCAGCAGCCTCCTGAGCGTTGTTGTTGTCCTAAAGCCCAAATGGGCACTGGCTTGACGCAGGTTGACGATCGCCATCGCAAAACAAGGTGTGCTTTCAAAAAATTGCGCTGCCTAGGCAAACAATGCGCCTTCGGATGACCCACAGGAATTGATTCAATAAGGACCCAGTAGCAGCCCTTCCATCGAGTACAGAGGCTCAAGCAAGAATCGGTGCTATTAATCGCCTATACAACTGATAGCGAATGAAACCAGTCAAACTCGTTGAAAAAATCGGCATTCTCTTGGCACTTGGAACAGGATTTTTTGCCCCAAAAGCACTTGCCGAGATAACGGTGTATAACGTCAATGCAATTCATAAGCTTTACAGCGAAAATGAATTAGCCGCAAAAAAGATCTACCACAATAAAAATGCACTTGTCTTTGGGAGAGTAGACAAAGTCGACAATGAACACATAATAATCGAGGGTGACAGTGAATTTGGACGCTTGTTCTGCAGATACAGCAGTCAAGATCTGGACAAAATCCTTGCTCTTCGAGAAGACAGCAGGGTGAAAGTCCGTGGAACCCTTGAAATTGACTGGGCACCCTGGGGCATGTTCTTAAACATGAATAACTGTCGGGTCATCTAACTCCACAAGCCTCAAGCCCACTCAGAAGACAATCGCAACCGGTACAGCGTCGATTCTGAGAGAAAAAGTCCAATCAATATCGAGGAAGGAAAGCCCGGGGCGTCCAAGCCCCGGGCCAGTACTCACCACAAGCAGGGCACTGTCGCGTTTAAGCCCACCGAATAACCGCCCTGTCCGGACTGTCCGAGGTGTCTGTGGTGTCCGGTCACTGCCGACGCTTCGGACACGTCGGACACCAACGACAGCGGCAACAAGAAACAGCTCAGCTCAATTGTTGAACTTACCGATAGTCCACACCCTCTCAACCCTGAAGAATCAGATTGGCTGGGAAGATATAATTAGCCCAGGGAAATCTATTACGTTACGAGACAAATGATGCTTATGAATCAATTCGAAGGCTTGGCAATAATCCAGCTCTGGTTCAAAGGCCTGCCTTCCATGCCAAAAGCCATCAGATCCAATAAACTTGTCGTCAAAGCCTCAGAGACCGGAGAAAATCTATTCGAGACTGACTGATTGATGACCTTCGATACCACAAACCCCCTATTTAGAAGCGCACTCTCAATGTCAGGAGCATTGCTACTTCCATCCTCCCTAAAATCAGTCTCAATAATCAATTCCAACAATAGAGACTGAGCCACACTGAGAGAAGAAAATAATTCGTCAATAACCTGTATTTCGCTGCCATCAACGTCGATCATTACAAGCGATCTTCCTTTGACCAGAGAAGCAGCTTCGGCGAGATTAAGAAAGAACTTAGACTTGCTAGAAATACCATTTGCTTCTGAAGACTTTTGAGCCAGAGTAAGGGCTTTTTCACTGACATCAACCCCCAGCACCAGCGGTATGTCTGTTGCAACACCTATCCCAGTCGTGTAATACCCTTCTGCACAGCCAATATCTAGAAAACAATCTTTACCAGCAGCCAATTCGCAAAGGTCTTGTGATATCTCTTTTTCGTACGTTCCAAGGATCTTAGGGCACAGCGCAGATCCATAGGCCCGACCAATATGTATGCAACCCTTAAAAAGGCCATCTAATATCTTGTTTTCATATCTGCCAATTAACGCTTTTTGCAGCTCTATCTGACGATAGTGTGCCGCAATAACCAATAAGTCTCGCGTCGAAAGACCCTCGCCAAAGAGCTCTTTAATTCTTTTATTTCCCTGATTTATATCCATTTCTAATTGAATTGTCAAGGAATGTCAGACTACTATATGAGCAAAAGCCCTAATGACGCTACGAGTAAGAACAAACGTATTCAAATTGATTAAATTCATTTCTAAAAAGTCCCGCTTGAAGCCCTCGCGATGGTGGCGGCATGATTGGCTCGTTGAGCTAAAAGACGTTCCATGTTCTTGGACGTAATCGGCTTTCTTCTGCTCATTGCCCTTCTGGCATTTTGTGCCGGGGCTTTGTGGAAACCCTTTAGAGGACTCTGGGGATTTATTTCCGGGCGTCAGGCACTGGATTGGTGGACACAGAAGCCCATCCTTCCAATCGTTCGTGGCAAGAGCGGTGGCAGCTTTAAGCGCATCTACCGCAAGAGGACACACCGCTACTTCAACCGATATGGACGCTTCTAAGTAGCCATAAGGACAGTTGTGCTGATCCTTTCTTAGCGCCGGTAGTGGTGGTTTGAGTGTCCTCGAAAACCCTTCTGGTCAGCTCCCAGGGCCATCATTCGATTCAGCGCCGTAATGGCACCGACTGCCGCTGAAAACTGACCTGCATTTTCTGCCTTGCGGGCGATGCGCTCGAGTCGTCCCACCTGCTGGAAAAGCAAGTCCCGCTGGTCGATCTCCTCTGATCCGTAGGCAGCATCCAGCCAGTCCTTGTGGGCCGCACAGACGACATCACGGGCGTTCCTGCGGCTGCACCCCCATGTTTCGGCGGTAAAGGCGGTTAATTCGCTGAGACCCATTCCGGCGTCTATCTGCCGCACCGCCCATTCATGGCGTGTTTTCTTCTCGCTGGCGGTGACTCTCTTGCGGGTCATGGCTACCCCTAAGTGACAACAGAGGACTGGTGATGACTGACCTGGGCGAAAGGATGCGGGACCTGGTGCTCAACAAAAGTCCGAGAGCGTTCAAAGAAGCAAGAGGCTTCGCGGCTGATCTTCTGCATCCACCCAACGGCTACCTGCAACCGATCTACACGTTGATGTTGGCTCTGGCTGTGATGGGTGTTGGTGGCTCGATTGCAAGGGATGCACAGAACAGCGAAATGTGCGCTCGCCGAAGGGCGTACATGTTTCGGACGCTGGCACACCTGCGGGTTGCCCAGGAAAGGAAAATCGCTGCACATATTGGCGTGAGCGATAAGGAGTACGGCGCTGTTCGAGATTTCTGTAGCTGGTACGAGTGAGTTCATAGGAGTCCAGCTCCGATGAACGCCTCCTCAACTTCAGCCAGGGCGGCAGGGTCCAGATCCATCTCGGCAATGGTCTGCTGGATCAATCCACGAGTGATGGCCAACCACTCTTTTCTGGTTGTCGATGCGGGCCATTCAGCGAGGCCATCAAGGACAGATCCCTCAAGACCAAGACCATCAAGGATTGAAGCCATCAGTCCGTCGCAACGTCTGTTCCGGAAAGTTGAGCAAGCTCGAGCAAATAGTAGGAACTGATTTGGGAGTAGGCGCAGAGCGCGCTAACACTTCCGAACGCCAGCATTAGCATTCTATGCCTACGAATCTATTATGTTATCAATGATAGCGAAGGTGATTATATTCGTAATTCTTTTGTAACTGCGTAAGCTTCACAGTCAATCGATTAAACCGCTTCATTGCATTACCATTACTTGAATCAAACAAATCAAGTCTGATTTCAGAGCTATATCTAAGAAAATCCTTGGGCTCACAACCACAACCACCTTTCCAGGAATGGAAATCAGCATGAATTGATGACTCAATAACAAGAATATTGTCGTGAAAATCAGCAAGGTCTGGACGATTGACTTTATCAAATAGATGATGCCCATCCAAGGTCATTAGTTTGCCTCTTGCCTTCTTCTTACCTGTCACTTGACAGGTATCCCTGGCAGCGCGTTTTGCCTTCGCAATAGCATTATTAATTCTCTGCGGTGCGGCAGCAAGTCTCTTGATCTCGGTCTTAAAACAATCCTCTACTACCTCTCCTACTGCCCCCACCCAAGCCTTACGAGACTTCGTGATGCTTGAATTATGACTCATATCTACTGCCATACTCGCGAGACCCTTTTGACTCCATATTTCTTCGCCTTCCTCGCTTTTGAGAAAATGCTTTCCAAGCTCAAGTCCTTCCTCACCTTCAAGTAGCCCGGACTGAAAAAGACGTTCAATCGAGTTATTAATGCCTCTACCGTTAGTTTGCAAGATATTTGTGCAGGTCTTCTTACTCACAAATCCAAGTTCACCCCTTACAGCAAGCAACGAACCTGACTCGATAAGCTCCTGTGTAATACGACGAGAAACAAGCATTTGCTTTAGGCGCCTACGCCGATGAGTAAGGGCCTCGGTAACAATCTTGATCAGCCCAGGAGTATTGCGATCAAAGTACTCAGCCAATGCCATGACACCTTCTTCATAAAAGCGTCTCTCGGGATAATCACTTGAAGCATTAACGAACTCAAAATGCTCGCCTTCTACGAGATCCCATTCGTCATCATCGTATGCATCAAAGAAATCAACAGTCTTATAAAGAGTATTGATCTTCTTGCCAAGCACTCTAGCAGTTTCACGATCAGTAAGTAAATCTCTGGACATAACGCTTCCTCCTAATTCATGAGAGCAAGTACTGAATCACGCATCTTCTGAAGACGCTCAAAGACCCTAGGGTCACCCCCAACATCCGGGTGATGCGTTTTAACTAAATCTCTGAACGAAGCCTTAACATCTTCTGCGGTAGCTTTTTTAGGATCTAATCCAAATACATGCCAAGGCCTGAAGTTTTGAATAACGTCAATTCCATTAATACAAGTAGGTCCCTTGAGCCCCCTTTCCGACTCTGGAACTCCTACCCACCTTCGATAAAGTTTGAGCCAGTCATCTTTTGTTTTGAAGCTAATATCTTCACCCGTCATGGACATTAAAAATGTCTTATTCTTGCGCAGCTCAGCGACGCTCTTACAGTTAAATTTATCCAGCACAGCTTTCTTGGCCGCAGTCATTGTCATCGCTTTTACTTTTGGTTTCTTGGGGTTTTTAAATGCTGATCCATTGATCTTCTCAGCGAACGCAAGCAATGCATCGTGGGTGATCGTCCCTGATTGGAGTAACCCTTGAATCAGAGATTCAACTTCAGACTTTGTCAGCCTTTTTGTTCGCGCTGGAGCCACAGAAAACTCACTTTCCTCCCAAAGCTATAAAACAGCAAAGAAGAAGACGGGAAAGCTTTATTTTGATCAAATTTTCTTGTAACAAATCAACCAATTCTTCTCTTCACGCCCCTGAGATTCAACATCCCTGCTCATGACGGAGGCAAATTAAGGCAGATATACCTAGGTACTTTATTTTCATTCACAACCAACTTGCCTCTTGCGTCCCTTTCAACATATTTTCTCTCTCAAATGAATTGGAGGTGAGTATGTCTCTTGCCCCTTCTCTTGTTTGGAGATCAAAAGTAGGCGGGACAATTCGTTTGATGGTGGGTGATACCAACATCCGCTACTTAGCCGAGTTGAACGGCAGCCGTGTCTACTGCGACGACTATGCAACCGCCGAGGCTCATCTCGACTACTGGAGTAAACAGCAATTGCACTGCTGGGGCAGGCGGTAACAGCGTTTATGCCGGCAAGAGTTAGGCCCGATAGGGCCTAACTTCCGACCACAGCACTAACCAAGACGCAGAGAACTGCTGTCCAGAGGATTTGCAGCCACGTAATGCCCAGTAGTCGCACTCGACGAGTGACCGAGGGTGGCTTGAAGCGTGAATACGTCCACGCCCCTCTGCACAGCGTATGTGGCATGGCTGTGCCTCAGCTGGTGTGGGTGAACGTGGAACCCGGCAGCTCTGCCCCACTTGCGGCAAACATCTCCAATTGCTTGGCGTGAGAGATGCCCCTCACTGCGGGGACTAGGGAAGACGAACTCTTCATCAGAGCCGCGGCCAAGTCCTTGAAAGAGGTCGAGCGTTGCTGGCGATATGCGAACAGTTCGCCGCTTGGATCCTTTGCCGAGAAGGTGGATTTGCCCTCCGCCATCGAGAACCTCGATGTCTCTCCAACGGATAGCCGCGATCTCAGAGACCCTGCATCCGAGCAAGTACGCACCTTTGATCAGGGCGTAATCGCGTTGAGCGTTGCGATCAAGGTGAGCTGCTCTGGTGATGGCTGCCATCAACAGCCCGAACTGCTCTGTAGTCAGCGGCCTGGTGCTCTTCTCAGCGTGGAGAAGCGATCGCAGTGGCATCGGGTTGCGAGGCACGCCGGTCACTGCTGACCGACTGGGCTCAGAGGCCCAGCGATAGAGCGAACTGATGGCAGCGATCCTGCGGTTGAAGGTTCGAGGCTTCATGAGTCCGGCCTCGACTTGTTCCCGCAGTTGGGACACCCAGTCCTGGCAGAACGCGGGGTTGATCTCCCGCAGATGCAGGTGTGGATGGTGGCGATCACGCCAACGAGTGAACTCGCGGATCTCGAAGCGGTAGCCGTCTTGTGTCGCCTTGCTGCCGGTGCGGCTGCACTGGCTGATGAACCTCTTCATCAGCAGAGCGTCGCCCCAAAGGACGGCACCTGCTTCAGCGGCATCAAATAACCGGGAGACGTATGCGAGCGCCTCTGCCTTGTCCATGCCGTCCAAGACCGGAGGCAGTGGCTTGCGTGCAGATTTGCGTGCAAGACCATCTAGAGCCTCCGTCTTAATTTCGGAGACCCCAGTGTTGGGAGTGTTTGAAGGGGCCTTCCAGCCCCCGTGAGTCAATTGGGTGATAAGGCTGACCTCACCCCATCTCCCTTAAAGGGTCAGGCAGCAACAGGGGCTGCTTGACGGGAGAAACGAACGATGTTGTTCGCAGTTACGGGTTTGCTCTCACCGAGCAGGCTTCAGTCACCCTCCTCATGCCCCGTCGAAACCATTGCAGCCCCGAGAGGGGGGAATGGAGCTGAGCGGAATCGAACCGCTGTCCGAAACACTGGTGTGGATCACCTAGTCCGACGAAGCCGGACCCTGTCATTCTGACAGGAGTGTTGACCTGGAGCACAACGCCCTTGGGTCGAACAAACCGGCTATCCGCCGTGGCAGTTGTGCCACAAGGCCTGGAAGCAGCAGCTGGCGACGAACTCAGCGCCCTTGGAGCCCATGCCGTGAGGCCCGGCAGGCGTGCCGTCAGCTTCCAGGCAGACATGGCCTGCCTCTACCGACTACACCTGCAGGCTCGACTGCCCTTCCGGCTGTTGCGCCAGGTGGCGCGCTTCCCCTGCCAGGGCCGGGATGACCTCTACGACGGCATCCGCCAGGCACTCGACTGGGAGCGCTGGCTGCATCCCTCGATGACCTTCAGGGTGGATGTGACCGGAACGGCACCGGGGCTGAACCACAGCCACTTCACGGCGTTGCAGGTCAAAAACGCCCTTGTTGACGCACAACGGGATCTTTGGGGAGAGCGTTCCTCCATCGATCTCGACGATCCCGATCTCTCCCTGCACCTGCACCTCGGCCGCGGGGAAGCACAGCTAAGCCTGGATGGCAGTGGCAGCAGCCTGCACCGTCGTGGCTACAGGGCCGCCATGGGTGCGGCACCGTTGAAGGAAAATCTGGCGGCCGGGCTGATCCGCCTCACGGGCTGGGATGGGAACCAACCCCTCGTGGACCCCTGCTGCGGTTCAGGAGTGCTCCTGATCGAAGCGGCCCTGGCCGCCTTGCAGCAGGCCCCGGGGTTGGAGCGCCGCTTTGCACTCGAAGGATGGGCCGATTTTCAGACCAACCTCTGGGACAGAGAAGCTGATCGCGCCCGGCAACGGCGCAGGGGGGACCTCACCCTTCCGCCGCTCCTGGGGATTGAAGCAAATCCCACCATTGCCGATCAGGCCCGGGCCAATGTGGAAGCCGCTGGGCTGAGTGGAGTCATCCGCATCTGCACGGGCACGTTCAGCGATCAACCCCTTCCGGAGGGGCCTGGGGTGTTGGTCTGCAATCCCCCTTACGGCCAACGGATCGGCGATGAAGCGGAGCTGGAGGCGTTGTATCGAGAGCTTGGCAACTACGTCAAAGGGCAAGCCAAGGGTTGGAAGCTCTGGTTGCTCAGCGGGAATCGCAACCTGACGGGAGCCCTGCGTCTGAAGGCCGAGCAAAGGATCCCCGTCAGCAACGGCGGCATTGACTGCCGCTGGCTGCACTACTACATCCGCTGATCAAACCCGTCCCATCACTGCCCGCACCGTTTTCATCAGTCCCTCCAACGTCTGAGGCAGGAACGGGCCCTTCAGCACCTGGCCGCCAATGCGCAAGCTGATGCCCGCCAGCACCAGGTTGGCCACCGCAAGGCTCAACAGTGCGCGGGTCCAATCCAGATCCCACTGGGCCTGAATCCAAAGCAGCAACGACGCTTCGCCCGCCAGCAAGGCCAGGAACATGGCCGTGCCTCCGATGGCGAGGAACAGGCCACCGCTGATCAGTCGGCGTTTTTCCCGATCCACCTCCTGCAGGGCAATCCGCACGTGCAGATCCATCACTGACGCCGCCAGTGCGGTCACCCGAGCTGCCGCTCCAAATCCGCGGGGAGAGTTTTGATCGGCCATCAGGAACGCCGCCCCCCGCGAAGCATGCTGCCCAGCAGCAACCCAACACCAAGGGCAACACCCACAGCCAGCAGTGGTCGCTGACGCACAGGCGCCTCGATCTTCGGCCGCAGGGTGCTGTTCAACTCATCCAGCAACTGTTCCAGTTGCTCTTCGAGGGGATCCAGGCTGTCGGCCCAGTCACGGCTGCGATCACCGGCGCCGTGGAGAAGCTCCTCCAGTTGCTCCCGAACCCCTTGGGGCGTCAGGCCTGTGTTCTGTTCAATCAAACGAACCAACTCATCCACACTCCCCCGTGTGGCTTCAAGGGTGTGCTCAGCAAGATCCGGCCAGCGCTCCTGGATCGTCGGCAGCAGGCTTTCAAAGCGCTCACGGAAGTGGTGCTCGAATCTGCCGTTGGACTGCGGCGATGGCGAGGCCATGAAGACCGTTGTCAGGACGCTTTAGAAGGGTAGGGAGACTGAAGGCTGAGGGAAAGTCTTTGCCGCGATACGCCCTGCTGCGTCACACCGGAGCACCGAACGACCCCAGCGGATGCCACATCGATCTGCTGCTGGAGGACGGGGACAGCTGCCGAACTTGGCGACTGGCCACAGTGCCGCAGCTCAACGCAGCTGCCCAACCAGCGGTTCCCGTGCCTGCCCATCGAAAGATCTGGCTGGAACCCCGCAGTGCTGCCGTTTCGGGCAATCGGGGCTGGGCCGAACGCATCCATGCCGGCAGCTACAGCGGCGTGCTCCCCAACGCCACGGATGCAGACGTCACCCTGCAGCTCGAGGGCGACCTCCAGGGCTGCCTGCGCATCAATTCCGGGCACTGCTCTTTATCGAACCCTTGAGCTTTTCGTGGGTTCCGCTAATTTCGACTCGCTGACAGCCCCAGATCCTGTTGGTTCATATCAATCAGGTTGGGCTGACGCACTTCAAGTCGTTCGGCGGAGCGATGACCATCCCGCTTGAGGAGGGATTCACCGTCGTGACCGGACCCAATGGCTCCGGCAAAAGCAACATCCTTGATGGCGTTCTGTTCTGCCTGGGCCTGGCCACCAGCCGTGGCATGCGGGCTGACCGCCTGCCGGACCTGGTCAACAGCGGCATGCTCAAGGCCGGCAAGGCCGCTGAAACAACCGTCAGCGTCCGCTTTGACCTGAGCGACTGGACACCCGATGCCGCCGAGGAAGGCCTGGAGGCACCGGCGGAGGGGCCCTGGATTCAACCGGGACAAACGGAATGGACAGTGACCCGCAAACTGCGGGTGATGCCAGGGGGCTCCTACAGCTCCAGCTACAGCGCCGACGGGGTGCCCTGCAACCTGCAGCAGCTGCAGACCCAGCTGCGCCGCCTTCGGATTGATCCCGAGGGCAGCAACGTGGTGATGCAGGGGGACGTCACCCGCATCGTCTCGATGAGCAACCGCGACCGCCGCGGCCTGATCGATGAACTGGCCGGTGTTGCCCTGTTCGACACCCGGATCGAACAGACCCGCCGCAAGCTCGATGACGTGCAGGAGCGCCAGGAGCGCTGCCGGATCATTGAGCAGGAACTGCTGGCCAGCCGCCAACGGTTGGAGAAGGACTGCGCCAAGGCCCGGCAATACCAGGACTTGCGGGAACGGCTGCAACTGGGACGTCGCCAGGAGATGGTGCTGGCCTACGAAGCCGCCCAGCAGGCCCTCAAGGATCTGGCCACCCGCCAACAGGCGCTGGAAGCCCAGGAACAGAGGGACGCCGCGGCCATTGCCAGCGGCCGAGAGCAGCTGAACAAGGCCGTGGCCGAACTGGACTTGCTCCAGGAGCAGGTGAAGGCCCTGGGGGAAGACCAGCTGCTGGCGGTTCAGGCGGAACTGGCTGGCCTCGACACCAGCAGCCGTGAACTGGAGCGCCAGGCCAGCCTCCACCAGGACGAAGGCCAGAAACTGCAGGCGCAGCGCCAGGACCTCGCCACCCGTCGCCAGCAGTGGCAGCTGCAATCACGGGAACTGGAACGCGATCCCCATCAGGACGCCCTCAGCGCCGCCGAAGACAACTGCAGGGCCGCTGAAGCCGCGGTGGAAATGTCCCGCCGCCGGCTGGCGGATGTGGCGGGCCGCTCCGGCGCCTGGGTGGAGGAACAGAAGCGCCGCAGCGGTCGCCGGCAGGAGTTGCAAAGCAGCGTCGCTCCCTTACTGGAGGAGCAGCAGCAGTTGCAGGAACGGCTGCGCCAGGAACGGGAACGGCTGGAAGAGCTCACCCAGGAGCAGCACCAGGACGGCGCCGACGGCGACGCCGTGCAGCAACAGCTCGCAACCCTGGAGGAGACCTGGCAAACCCTGCTGCAAGCCATTGCCGACGGCAAACAGGAGCTCCAGCAGACCACCGAGTCGCTGGCCATCCAACAGCGCACCCGCAGCCGGCTGGAACAGGAGCAGACCCGCTTGGAACGGGAGATCGCTCGGCTGGAGAGCCGGCGGGATGCCCTTCAGGAAAGCCGCGGCACCGGAGCCCTGCGCCTGCTGCTGGAGGCCGGCCTCGATGGCATCCACGGCCCTGTAGCCCAGCTGGGAGAGGTGGAGGATCGCCATCGCCTCGCCCTGGAAGTGGCCGCGGGGGCCCGTCTCGGCCAGGTAGTGGTCGACGACGACCGCATCGCCGCCCGCGCCATCGAACTGCTCAAGAGCCGCCGTGCTGGCCGGCTCACCTTCCTGCCTCTGAACAAGATCCGCGCGCCAGGGGGCGGCGGCTCTTCAGCCGCCTTTGCCCGAGGTGCACGCCCCGGTGGCGACAGCGGTGCCGGCCTGATCGGCCGGGCCGTGGAACTGGTGCGCTTCGAACCGGTCTATGACCAGGTGTTTGCCTACGTCTTCGGCGACACCCTGGTGTTCTCCGACCTGGCCAGCGCCCGTCAACAACTGGGCCGCTCCCGGGCGGTGACCCTGGATGGGGAGCTGCTGGAGAAGAGCGGCGCCATGACCGGCGGCAGCTTCTCCCAGCGCAGCAGCAGCCTCAGCTTCGGCCGCAGCAGCGATCAGGACGAAGCTGAACCCCTGCGGCGGCGCCTGCTGGAACTGGGGGAATCCCTGGTGGCCTGCCGGCGGGAGGAGTCGAAGCTGGCCCAACTGATCGAGCAGCAGAAACCCCAGCTGCGCGAACTGGAAAAGCAACAGGCGGCCTTGATCGCCGAGCGCAATGCCGCCCGGCGCAACCACGGCCCCCTGCTCGAGCGCAGCCGACAGAGGGCCGAACGACTCAGCAAATTGCAGCAGGACCAGACCGAGCAACAGCAGCGGCTCGAAGCCATCAGCACTGCACTCACCCCACTCACCGCGGAACTGCAGGCCTTGGATGAGGCGGAGCGCAACAGCGGCAACAACGACGATGCCGCCGCCTGGGCCCAACTTCAGACGGAACAGGAAGCCGCCGACCAACGGCTGGAGGCGGCCCGCCGCGAGCGCGACCAGCTGCTGAATGCCCGCCGCGAGCGGCAGCTGGCGATTGAACGTCTGGGGGACCAGGAGAAGGCTCTGGCCGCCGAAGAAACCCGCTTGCAGGAGGCGGTGAAGGCCCTCGCCAGTGCCCATGGGGCCTGGCGCCAGCAGCAGAGCGACCTCCAGGAGAAGCGCAAAGAGCTCGAGCAGCAGCAGACCGACCTGCAGGAGCGCTTCGGCAGCCAGCGCCGAGCCCGGGACGCCGCGGAAGCCGAGGTGGGCCGCCAGCGTCAGGCCCTGCAGCAGGCCGAATGGAATCTGGAGCGGCTCAAGGAAGACCGCGAAGGATTGATCGAAGAACAGCGCAGCGGTGTGGTGCGCCTGCAGGAGATGGAACAGGCCCTGCCGGACCCGAGGCCGGAGATCCCGGAAGCCCTGCGGCTGGCGGGCTTAGAAGCCTTGCAGACCGATCTGCAGGCCATCCAGCAACGCATGGAAGCGCTGGAGCCAGTGAACATGCTGGCGCTGGAGGAACTCGAGGCCCTCGAAGAGCGGCTCAGCGAACTCAACGAACGGCTCGACGTGCTCAACAGCGAGCGGGAGGAACTGCTGCTGCGGATCGAAACCGTGGCCACCCTGCGCCAGGACGCCTTCATGGAAGCCTTCACCGCCGTGGATGGCCATTTCCGCGAGATCTTTGCCTCGCTCTCCGATGGTGATGGCCACCTGCAACTGGAGAACCCGAAGGAGCCCCTGGAAGGTGGCCTCACCCTGGTGGCCCATCCCAAGGGCAAAACCGTGCGGCGCCTGGCCTCGATGTCGGGGGGAGAGAAATCACTCACCGCCTTGAGCTTCCTGTTCGCCCTGCAGCGCTTCCGGCCGTCGCCGTTCTATGCCCTCGACGAGGTGGACAGCTTCCTCGACGGCGTCAATGTGGAGCGCCTGGCGGCTCTGATCGCCCGTCAGGCCGAGGCAGCCCAATTCATGGTGGTCAGCCACCGCCGCCCGATGATCGGCGCAGCCCAGCGCACGATCGGGGTGACCCAGGCCCGCGGCGCCCACACCCAGGTGGTGGGTTTACCGGATGCCGCCTGAACGATCGGAGTTTTCGCTGTGCAATCTGAACGTGACAGGCGGAACCCCTGCGCCACAATGGTCTGAATGTCCATGGCCGAGGGCCCGCGCTTGACCCCGACCCCTACCCCAAACGACGCCATCACCACTGGCGTACCCAGCGATCGCCTCTGGTTGCGCTCCGAACTGATGGGCACCCAGGTGATCACCCGTGACACCGGCCGCCGTCTTGGGGTGGTGGGTGAAGTGATCGTCGATATCGACCGCCGTGAAGTGGTGGCTGTGGGGCTGCGGGACAACCCCCTAACCCGTTTCCTGCCCGGCCTGCCGCGCTGGATGCCACTGGACCGGATCCGTCAGGTGGGCGACGTGATCCTGGTGGATTCGGCCGACTCCCTGAGCGAAAACTTCAACCCTGAGCGCTACAGCCGGGTGATCAACTGCCAGGTGATCACCGAGTCCGGCGAACAGCTGGGGCGGGTGCTCGGCTTCGCCTTCGACATCGAAACCGGCGAGCTCACCACCCTGGTGATGGGCGCCCTTGGCGTGCCCCTGCTGGGGGAAGGGGTGCTGAGCACCTGGGAAATGCCGGTGGAGGAGATCGTCAGCAGCGGCCCGGACCGGATCATTGTTTATGAGGGTGCCGAAGACAAGCTCAAACAGCTGAACAGCGGCGTTCTTGAAAAACTGGGAGTTGGTGGCCCCAGCTGGGAGGAGCAGGAGCGGGAGCGCTACCGGGTCAACCTGGTGCCCGTGGAAAATCAGCTCACCTCCGGACAACCCCAGGAGCAGGAGCAACGGCGCTTGCAGGCTTCAGAAGCCGAGCGGTTTGAGGCTGATGCAGAACTGGAATATGTAGAGCTGGAGGACCGGCGGCAGGAGTCGATGCAGCAACGCCGTTACCTCGATGAGCCCCAGAGGTACGACGAGCAGCGCTACGCCGAACCTGCCCGCTACGACGAGCGGCCGGCTGAGCGAGCACAGACCTACAACGAGCCCGCACCCTTCGATCAGCAGCCTGCCTACGAGGAACAGCCTGCTTATGAGGAACAGCCCGCCTACGAGGAACAGCCTCCGCGGCGTGCCATGCCAGCCTCCCGCCGCGCGGTTCAGCAGTCGGGCGAACCCCTGGATGTGGAACCGATGGAGGATGCAGCGCCCCAGCGCCGAAGCCAGGATCTCGACGATCCCTGGTGATCGGGCCTGAGGTGCTGAACGGTGCTCAGGACCCCTTGAAGTTCAACGATGCGCTGTTGACGCAGTAGCGCTGGCCCGTGGGGGCGGGACCATCGGGGAAGACGTGCCCGAGGTGGGCATCACATTGAGCGCAGTTGATTTCGGTGCGTACCATCCCGTGGGTCAGATCTTCTTTGGTGGTGATCGCCTCGGCACTCACACCGTCCCAGAAGCTGGGCCAACCCGTGCCCGAATCGAACTTGGTCTCAGAGCTGAACAGCGGCGCACCACAGCAGACGCAGTGATACATCCCCGTGGCCTTGTTGTTCCAGTAAGCCCCGGTGAAAGCCCGCTCCGTGCCGCCGCAGCGGGCCACCTGGAACTGCTCTGGCGTCAGGGATTGCTTCCACTCCTCGGCGCTGCGTTCGACCGGATTGGACGGGGGCATGGTCGTCGGAACCAGAGTGGGGGCGCAGCCTAGGAAGGGTTGAGCTCTTGGGGCAGCAACCCCCTCACCTCGGCGGCCAATGCGGCCACCGCCCCTGGTTCTCCCCGCAAGGCCTGGAGGTCCTGGCGCTGGCCCTCAAGCCGCTCGGGGGCGTTCAGCCAATCGCAGGCCTCCTTCGCAATCTCCTCCGGGGTGATCGCCCCCACCCGCTCCGGCACCACAGCACGGCCTGCACTGATGTTGGGCCATGCCATCAACCCGTTGTTACGCAAACGCCAGAGGGTCAACAGAACCCCGATCAGACGCCGCAGACCCGGCAGACGCGCCAGCAGCCCCAGCCCGCCGTCCCAGGCCTGCATCACCTCCAGGTGCTGGGTGGGAACAATCACAATCATCGGCACCGCAAGGGCGCCAAGTTCGGCCGTATTGGCGCCGACCGTGGTCAGGGCCAGAGCGCACTGGCTCAGGGGGCCATGGGCCGGATGCTGCTCCAGCAGACGAATCCGTATGCCCGCACCCGTCACCAACTCCGTCATCGACTCCCCCTGCTCCACCGAAGCAACGGAGGCGCTGTAGCGGGCAGCAATCGGGTTGGATGCGCCGGCGAAACGCAGCAGCTCATCAATGCTGGTGGTCGGAGCCAGCGGGAGCAAAAAACGGCATCCGGGTTGCAATCGGGCCAAACGATCGGCGGTGTCGAGCAGAAACGGCATGCCGACGCTCAACTTGGCCGGCTTCGATCCCGGCAACAGAGCAACCCACTGGCCCTCGGGGAGAGGCTCCTCGCGACGAGCGAAGGCCGACAGATCCGCCATCAGATCGCCAACAACGCGGCATCGGGGCTGGTAATGGACCGGCAGCTGGCGCCGCACCGCGTCCGACATCGCCGCAATCCGATCGTTCCAGCCCGGCCAACGCGCCACCCACTCGGCATAGGTGATGTGGCGGTAGCCGAGACGAGCCGAGAGCAGAACGGTCCAGAACTGATCACCGCCTAGGAACACCACCACACCCTTCTGCGGCCATGGGCCGTAGCGCTGGGGACGCAACAGCAGCGACCAGAAGCGTCCTGCCGGAACGATGCGCTCGAACAATCCCCAAGGCTCCGCGGCCGCACGCTCCTGGCCCGTGGCATTGGGGCAGGGCACCAACACAAGATGCAACGACGCTGGCGCGCTCCGAGACCTGGGACGCAGGCGAAGGCTGGCGTGCAGCACTTCCGCCAGGGGGCGAACCCAGGTGGTCAGCTCACCGGGACCGTTCGAGACAAGAACGACGGCCGGTCCTGGTTCTGCAGCACTGGGACGGGCCAAAGAAAAAAATGCGGATGGCGAGACTTGAACTCGCAAGGCCGAAGCCACACGCCCCTCAAACGTGCGTGTCTACCAATTCCACCACATCCGCGTGGTCGGCTTCACCGCTCGGGTGCTGCCGAGACCAGATCATACCGGGCGGGGTCTTCGCTCTCGGCAACTTCGGTCGGCGCTGATACGATCCGGCGTCAGGCCTAAACATGCTGCGGGATGCCCATCGGCAAAGTGCTGATCGCCAACCGCGGCGAGATTGCCCTCCGGATCATTCGAAGCTGCCGCGAGCTCGGCATCGCCACTGTGGCGGTGTACAGCTCCGTTGATAAAGACGCTCTGCACGTGCAGCTCGCTGATGAAGCGGTCTGCGTGGGCGAAGCCCTGAGCAGCAAGAGCTACCTCAACATTCCCAACATCCTGGCGGCCGCCACCTCCCGCGGTGCTGACGCCATCCATCCCGGCTACGGCTTCTTAGCGGAGAACGACAAGTTCGCCGAGATGTGCCGTGATCACGGCCTCACCTTCGTTGGGCCGTCCCCCCACGCGATTCGCTCGATGGGGGACAAGTCGACCGCCAAATCGACCATGCAATCGGTGGGCGTTCCCACGGTGCCCGGTAGCGAGGGCCTGCTCAGCAGCACCAGCCAGGCGGCCGCCCTGGCCGAGGAAATGGGCTATCCCGTGATGATCAAGGCCACCGCCGGCGGCGGTGGTCGGGGCATGCGCCTTGTACCGGACGCCAGCCAGCTGGAGAGCCTGTACAAAGCAGCCCAGGGGGAGGCGGAAGCCGCCTTCGGCAACCCCGGGCTCTACATGGAGAAATTCATCGATCGGCCCCGCCACGTGGAAGTGCAGGTGCTGGCCGACCGCCACGGCAATGTGGTTCACCTGGGTGAACGGGACTGCTCGATCCAGCGCCGTCACCAGAAACTGCTGGAAGAAGCCCCCAGCCCGGCCCTGGATCCGGACCTACGCCGCCGCATGGGCGAAGCCGCCGTTGCTGCCGCCCGAAGCATCAATTACGAGGGCGCCGGAACGGTGGAATTCCTGCTGGATCGCAGCGGTGGCTTCTACTTCATGGAAATGAACACCCGGATCCAGGTGGAGCATCCGGTGACTGAGATGGTCACGGGTGTGGATCTGATCGCTGAACAGTTACGCATCGCCGGTGGCGAACCCATCAGCGTGCAGCAGGAGGAGATCCAGCTCACCGGCCATGCGATCGAATGCCGCATCAACGCCGAGGATGCCCGGCACAACTTCCGTCCCGCCCCCGGACGCATCACGGGATGGCTGCCCCCAGGCGGCCCGGGTGTGCGCGTCGACAGCCACGTCTACACGGGCTACGACATCCCGCCCTTCTACGACTCCCTGATCGGCAAGCTGATCGTTTGGGGCAAGGACCGAGACCATGCCATGACCCGGATGAAGCGGGCCCTGAATGAATGTGCCGTCACCGGGATCCCAACAACGGTGGAATTCCACCTGGAGATGCTGGATCGGCCGGAATTCATCAACGGCGACGTGCACACCAAGTTCGTGGAGCAGGAGATGCTGCCCTGAGCTCAGGCAACTGCCTGGGCGTGCATCAGGATCTGAGAGAGCAGCCCCTGCTGACCGACCAGCAACTCACGCACGAGGCTGATCAACCCCACCCAGATCACTGGAGTGACATCGACTCCACCGATCGGGGCGATCATGCGGCGGCTCACCGAGAGCACAGGTTCCGTTGGCCATGCCACCAGGGGCCAGGCGCCCTGGCTCAGATCGACCTGGGGGTACCAGGTGAGCACGATGCGCAGCAGGAACGCCAGGGTCCAGGCCGCCAGCAGCAAGCCCAGAAGCAAATGGAGGACTGGCAGGGCCTGCAGCAGCAGCGGCGTCACAAAGCTCAAAGCAAATCGCCCCCTCATCGTAGAAAGACGGCATCACTTCTTAAGATCAGCGCGGCTTTGAAGCAGACGGCAGCAACCCCATGACCCCCTCACTCTCCAACTTCCTGAGCAGCCTCCTTTGGGGAGGTGTGATCGTCGTGATTCCTGCCTCAATCGCCCTGTTCCTGCTGAGCCAGACCGACCAGGTCGACCGCAAGCTCTGATACGCCCCTGGCGCCCCTCGTAGACTGACTCCCAAGCGGGAGCAGAGCTTTGGTTAACGCCAGTCTCAATTGGGCCAGCATCGTCGGCATCGTTTTGGCCGTCGGCGGAGCTCTGCTCTATTTCATGCGGTCGTTCAAGCCCGCCCTGGCACGGGATTACGACGTGTTCTTTGCAGCCATCGGGCTGCTGTGCGGCGGCATCTTGTTCTTCCAGGGTTGGCGCCTCGACCCGATTCTTCAGTTCGGCCAGTTCCTGTTGGCGGGAACCACCGTGTTCTTTGCCTACGAAAGTGTGCGACTGCGCGGCGTGGCCACTGAGCAGGCACGGCGCTCCGCCTACTTCGATGACGAACCTGCACCGGCCCGGGACGGAGGTCCAGGGGGCTTGCGGGGCGGCTGGGATGACGGCGGTTACGACCGGTTTGATGAACCCCAGCCGGTGCGGCGGCGCTTTTCAGGCCGTGACGGTGACGCCGAAGAAAGGCCGGAAGAGGAGTTCTACAGGCCGCGCCGGGCCAGCCGTGCCGCCATTCCTGAGGAAGCCGCCAGCCGTCGCTCAGCAAACCGTGATCAAGGCGATTCCGGCTGGGAACAAAACGACGAGCGCTCCCGCCGCATGGCTCGTTTCCGTGCCGGCGAAGCCAGGGATGAACGACGCCCCGACTTTGGCTCCAGACGGACGGATCGAGACGAACAACGCCGCGGCACCCGTCCCATGGGGCGTCCTGAGCGTCCTTCCGGCGAACGCGCTCCTTCAGGAGCCGAGGATGCCGCCTTCGCCCCCAGCCGCAGTTCAGCGCCGAGCAGTGCGGCCCCGAACCGGGGACGCCCCAGCGCCAGCCCTAATCCCTTGAGCGACTCCAGGCGATCTGCCGAACCGCCCCTTGCCTCGAACCGACCCAGCAGCAACCGCCAACCCCCCCGCAGCTCACGGCCCTCGTCCGGCAGACCGCGGGACAACAGTTCCCGCTTCGACGACTGAGCGAGTTGCCTCGTCCGCTGCTGATCCTGCTCGCCAGCCTGGCGCTGGTGGGCTGCAATGGTCGTAGTGAGCGGGCCGGTGGTGGCTTGCTCGCCACCAGTCAGCAGGCCCCAGCCCTGAGTGGCAGTGGTGAGTGGCTGGCGGTCGTCAGCGATCGCGGCGGCCGACCCACGGTGCAGCTGCGCCGCCTGAGCGACGGATCGATTATCTCCGTTCCCCAGCTGAGCCGACATCAGCCCCACAGCTCGCCCTCTCTGAGCTGGAACGGCCGTTACCTGGCAGCAATCACCCAGCGGGGGCGCCGCCGACTCGCGGTGGTGACCGACCGCCTGAACGGACGCATGCACCCCCTGCCGCTGCCGGGGGGGAGGGACCCGGTGCAGCTCAGCCTGGCGCCGGATGCCCAGCAGATCGCCCTGCAGGTGACGGATCAGGGGAGGTGGCGCGTGGAACTGCTGGATCTGAGTGATCTGCTCGAGCCGGACCGTCCTCCGGGACAGAGCCTCTCCACACCGGCGCTGTCGTCAGAGCCATGATCCGCGTCGCTCTGCTTTTCAGCCTGGTGTTGGTGACCGGGTGCAGCAGCCCCAGGCCCACTCCCCGGCCCGACCTCAACGGCCTGCTGCGTCAATCCGTGAACAGCCGGCGGGATCCATCCCTCGGGGGACGCTGGCTGGCCAGCCTGGGCCAACGCAATGGGCGAGAGCGGGTCGAACTGATCGACCTGCGCACCCGAAGCCCCGTCCCGTTGCCGGGCCTCAACCGTGCTGATGCCCAACCGATCAGCGTCAGCGTCAGTGCCGATGGACAACGCCTGGCCGTGGTCCAGCAACGGGAGGACCGCACGGAACTGGTGCTCTACCGGCGCAACGTCGGGGCGACGCAACGGCTGCCCCTGGACCCGCCGGGTGTGCCCCGCAGCGTCAGCCTTGACGGCTCAGGCCGGCGACTGGCAGTGCAGGTGAGC
Organism: Synechococcus sp.; assembly: GCA_047285305.1. Lineage (GTDB taxonomy): Bacteria > Cyanobacteriota > Cyanobacteriia > PCC-6307 > Cyanobiaceae > Parasynechococcus. The sequence goes on along the minus strand of JBJBDL010000003.1, from coordinate 795,358 downwards.
CGGAACGGACGCTGGGATGTGGATCTAATCCGCCTGCCCTGATCAGGGCAGCAGCCCTGCCCAGTGCAGAAAGGTATCGCCGCTGAGCACCTCGATCAGCAGCACCGCCAAAAAACCCACCATGGCGAAGCGGCCATTCACCCGCTCGGCATAGCCACTCCAGCCGAAGGCAGGCACGTCGTTGGTGGTGGCGGACGTCTCCGGAACGGACGTGGTGTCAGGGGTCTCACTGGTGGAGGTCATCCGGCCGGTTCAAGAACGCCCGAAGTCATAGCTGGTCGCCGGGATCAGCCGCCAGTCGTGATCACCGCTGAGCTCCAGAACAGTGTCATGGAAGTCCTTCAGGGTTGGCCGGTGGCCCACGCTGATGAACGCCACCTCCCGATCCCGCAACAGGGAATAAAGGCGGGATTCGGTCTCAACATCCAGGGCACTGGTGGCTTCATCCAACACCACGACCTTGGGAGAATTGAGCAACAGCCGCGCAAAGGCCAGTCGCTGCTGTTCACCCAGAGAGAGCAGCCGCGGCCAGTCCTGCTTGATGTCGAGGTCCGGATAGCGCTGCAGAAGTTTGCCCAACATCACCTGATCCAAAACAGCCCGTAGCTGTTCATCGCTAAAACGGGCCTGATCGAGGGGATAACAGAGCTGTTCGCGCAGAGATCCCAGTGCCATGTAGGGCTTCTGGGGGATGAAAAGGAGATCGCCCTGCCCCGGGGAATAAACGGTGCCCGTCGGCGAGCCCCAAAGACCACTCACCACCCGCAGCAGTGAGGTCTTGCCACAGCCTGAGGGTCCCACCACCAACAGCCCCTCAGCGTTGCCCAGGGAAAAACTGAGGTCGCGCACCAGCACGTTTTCGGTGCGGGGTGTTTTGACCGTCACCCCCTGCAGCGCCAGGCGCTCAGAGGGCAAGATCCGCGGCACGTAATCACTCCACTCCTCCGGATCGAGGTTGGAGATATTGGATTGAAATCCTTCAAGCCGGTTGATCGATGCCGAGAACCGGGCCAGGGCTTCGATGTTGTAGATGATGAAAAACAACGATCCCTCAACCAGGTTGTAGGCGACGTTCGCCTGGGCGAAGCCGCCGTAATCCATCTCCCCGGCGAGAATCGGTGCCGCAAGGATCAGATAGGGGATGAAATTGCTGGCGTAGATGCTTGAGCGCTGCAGCACCCGCAGCAGCACTTCCCAGACAATTAGCAAATTGAAGTTTTCAACGACGGTGGCCAGGCGACGCGTCACCTCCTTGGCTTCTTGCTGCTCTCCTGCGTAGAAAGCAATTGATTCGGCATTGTCTCGCACGCGCACGAGGCCATAACGGTAATCCGCTTCAAAACGCAACTGGAAGTTGTTCAACCGCACCAACTTGCGGCCAGCCACAATCATCAGAACAGAAACCCCAGATGCATAGGCCAGAAGTGCAAAGGTGAGCCCCTCACTTACCGAATAAAGGATGAGGATGTTGAGAGAAAAGGTGAGGATCGAATCAAATATATTCAGCGCAAAACCAAGGGCCTGTGCCGTGAAATCACGCACGTCCTCAGAAATACGTTGATCAGGGTTATCAACATTGGTGGCCGCTTCATCATTTGGATTGAGCACGTAATAGGCCCGATCTCGCAGGTAATCGTCCACCAGACTCAGCGACAACCATTCCCGCCAGAACAGCCCTAGTTTCTGGGTGAAATAAAACTGCAGGCTGCGAATCGGCAGTGCCACCGCAAAACAGGCGCCATAGATCCAGAGGTTGCGATACGACGCATCGCCGTCTTTGGAGATCAACGCATTGGTCAGATCTCTGGCGATGAATGTGATGCCGGCATTGATGCCGTTCACGCTCAACAGCATCAGGATGATCAGGCCGAGAAACAGCCAAGGCAGCCAGCGGCGATGCCTGAGTTGGCCCCGTACGGAGGCGAACACCACAGCCCCCAGAACGAACAGGGCACTGATTCCGGCACCCCATCCACGGGACCAGAGCATGGTCAGGGAAGACTGGACGCCCCCGAGGTACTGGCCGGTCAGTTCCGGCAACAGCCACGACAGGCCGTTCATCAACCCGGTGACCAGGAACAGCACGATCCCGGCAACACAGAAGAGCAGGCTCACCAGCAGTCCAAGGAACTGCCAGCCGTTGTCTTCGGTGTAGGGGAAGAAGTAGGGCTGCGAAAGCCGACGCAGCTTGGCGGCCTGATTGCGAAGGTTCTGAAGCTGGTGGGTCATGCCACTGCTGAACTGTGCTCAGTCTGGCTGTCGCCGCGCCGCTTCGCCGCTGATATCAACCGGGAGGCCACGCCAGAGGACGCCCACCGATCACGTGCACATGGAGGTGAAACACCGTCTGGCCAGAACCGGCGCCGCTGTTGATAACTGTGCGGAAATCGTCCAGACCCTCATGTTTTGCCACGCGGGCAGCCACCAGCAATAGGTGGCCCAGCAGGGCAGCATCCTCAGCAGCACCGGAGCGCAGACTCTCGATCGGCTTGCGCGGAATCACCAGCACATGAACGGGTGCCTGGGGCGCGACATCGCGAAAGGCCAGGCACTGCTCATCGCTGTAGACCTCATCGCACGGGATCTCGCCACGAAGGATCTTCCCGAAGATCGTGTCGTCTGCCATGAGCCTTGAGAACGAGGGAACAGCCGGACCGGTGTGACAGCAGGGGCATGAATCTCCTGCGTCACCCTCAACAGAATGCTGGCACGTTGTCTCAGTGCTTCCTTACAAGGTCTGGAGGCCAGACCGATGGTGGTGGAAGTAGATATCGCCCCGGGTCTGCCAGGCGTTCAGCTGGTGGGTCTGCCAGACAAAGCCATTCAGGAATCATGGGAGCGAGTCCGATCCGCCCTGCACAACAGCGGCCGCTGCCCCCTGGTGCGCGTGGTGATCAACCAGCGCAGCCTGAGCACGCGCAGCAGCCTTCAACTGTTGTGCGTGGCGCGCACCATTGCCGATCTCAACGACACGACCAGCGTCGATCGAAACGCCGTGGCGGAAGCGAGTTGCTTCCGCTGCACAGACCGGCTCAAGCAGGCTGGAGCTCAGTAGTCGCGGGCACGCTTGTCCGGTGTGTCCCGGTAGGGCTGGGTGCCGATCGGCGGGGGCTGGAGATGGCGGTCGTTGAACGAACCCAGGGCATGGGTCATCGCTTCACCGAACCACTGAAACCACTGAACAACCGTTGTTTTCATCACGTCCTCCGGGGTCTGTCTTCAGTGTGAAATCCCTGACAGAGGATGACAACAGGTGTTTTCACCGGTTCTGCGCCAGCTCAGTAAGAAGAAGCTACGGAACTCTCAGGCTGTTCAGACGCCGCCTGTGCAGGGCTCTGGCTGGAACCCGCCACTGGTGCAATAGCCCGATAAACGTAGAGATGGCCGAGGCTCTTCTTGCCATAGGCCCGTCGCTTCAAGGTCCAACCCGGCTCAAGCTTGAGCTGAACAAAGCCGCTGGCGGCACCACCGGCCCGGGCCACAAGCATGGTCGGTTGGGAGGGATTCTTGGTTGGCGTGGCCAGCAACTCAATATCCCGACCTGTGTTCGCCACGCTGAGCCTGTAGCGGGTGCCAAGGTCGTCAACACCGATCCGCAGGGAATAGCCGTTGCCGTCGATATAGCGGTTGCAGACCCCGGTGAAATCAAACGCGGACAACAAGGGATCGACCATGGCCGGTGATCCCGCGGCCACAGCGAAGCAGGGGCGTTTTGTGGTGCGCTGCTCGTAGATGTTCAACTGCGAACGCTCGCCCTGACCGATCGGGGCTGACACCAACACGAAATTGCTCAACTCCACGGGCACCGCCGTGAACAGGGAACCCTGGGCCAGGGCCAACGGTGCAGAGGTCGCTGCGAGAACGAGGCCGGCAGAGGCCACGGTACGAAAGCGTGGCATCACGTCCATGAAGGAACTGAGCGGATCGTAAAAGTGATGCCTGAATCGGTTGCCCGCGATCAGGCCGGTTTGTTCAGGCGAATTGCGAACAGAAGGGTCCCCACGGTTCCAGGGGCCGCCAGGGCCAGGATCCAGCTGGTGGTTTTGACCCCGAGATCAGGATCGCCGTAGGCCAGTTCAAACACACAACCGGTGCTGGCGATACCCAGAACACAGGCAAGGGCCAGGAAGACGCCGGCCAGGGGTTTCATCGGCATAACTCAGGCGACGCTCCTCACATCTTGGCGCTCAAAGCCCTTCTCCTTTAGCTCCTTTTGCAGACCGTCTTCATCGGTGACGCGATCGACGAACAACACGCCATTGAGATGGTCCATCTCGTGCTGAATGCAACGGGCCATCAGGCCATCGGCCTTCATCTTCCGGGGCCGACCCATCTCATCGCGGAAGCTCAGTTCAATCGCGGTGGGGCGTACCACATCGAGATACACCCCAGGGATGCTGAGACAGCCCTCTTCGTAAGTGTCGAGCCCGGCGCTGGCCGCCGTGATTTCCGGATTGATCAACACCAGGGGCGGCGTGGCTGCATTTTCAAGGTCGAGATCAATCACCAGGAGCTGCTGGTGAATCCCCACCTGAGGAGCCGCCAGGCCAATACCCTTGGCGGTGTACATGCTGCGCAGCATGTCGCGTGCCAGCTCCCGCACCTGCTCATTCACCTTGCCGATGCGGCGCGCGGGCTGCCGCAACACCTCATCGCCCAGGGTGTAGATCTCCAGCGGCGGTGTTTCGAGGGCCGTCTTGGGCACCAGCATCGTGTCCCGCGACTTATCGGCCTGACGGGCCAACTCTGCAAAGCTTCCTGCCAAGACCAACGCCGCGTTGATTCAGCATGGTAGGTGGCCTGAATCAGCCGTTATGGGAGCCGCTCCGTTACCCGCGCAACATGCCGTCGGCCGTTTGCCGGGACTCAAGGAACCGGCCCTGGTCAGCGGTCCCGATGCAACGCTGTGGCTGATCTGGCTGGAACAGCGCCCCCAGGAGCGCGGCCGCACCACTGCTTTGATCCGGCGTTTCGGTAATTCCGAGGCAGAACCAAAGGAGCTGACGCCGGCCCCCAGCAACCTGCGCAGTCGGGTGCATGACTACGGCGGCGGGGTGCTCGCCACTGCTGTGGAGCAGGACAGGCTGATCCTGGCCTGGATCGAACGCGGCTGCCTCTGGCGTCAGGACTGGCGCCTGCCGCAGACCAGCACCCATCACCCCTCGCCCCTGGCAGCAGCCCAACGGCTCAGCCGGGAAGGGGACTGGGAGCTGGCGGATGGCGTTCTCGATCTGCCCAGGCAGCGCTGGATCGGAATCCGTGAAATCGAGGGCCGTGACGAGCTGGTGACCCTGGCGCTGAACGCAACGGATCAGACGCCGCTGCTGCTTCACCAGCCGACGGACTTTGCCGGCTACGGCTGCTTGAGCCCCGATGGTCTCCGTTTCGCCTGGGTGGAATGGCAGCAACCCGCCATGCCCTGGGACAGCAGCCGTCTCTGGTGCGCGGATTTCAGCGAGAGAGGCGAACTGGTCGAGGCCCATCAGCTGGCAGGAAGCGACGGCGTCTCGGTGTTTCAACCCCAGTGGCTACCCGATGGACAGTTGCTCGTGGCGGAGGACAGCACGGGTTGGTGGAACCTGATGCTCCAGCCCAGCGCCAACGCCGCCTGGGAGAGGCCCTGGCCGATGGCTGCTGAAACGGCCATGCCCCAGTGGATCTATGGGATGAGCACCACGGCGTGGGATGGCGAGCAGCTGATCGCTGCCGTCTGCAGCCGCGGGACCTGGTCGTTGCAACGGCTCAGCCTGAATGGAACGGTGCAGCCGTTGCCGCAACCGTTTGATGACCTGGCGGGATTGAGCGCCTGCAATGGCCGCGCCGTGGCCGTGGCCAGCAACAGCACCAGCCTGGCCGGTCTGCTGGAACTCGACCTTCGACCGGCCACACCGCTCTGGAGCCACAGCCCCGCCATCGCGGCACCCTTGCCGGTTGAGGCAATCAGCGTGGCCGAACCGCTGTGGTTCAACGGCCACCAGGGCGAACGCACCCATGCCTGGTACTACCCCCCCAGCGGCAAGCCACCAGGGCCTGCGCCACTGCTGGTGAAAAGCCACAGCGGACCAACCGCCATGGCACGCCGTGGCCTCAGCCTGGCAATTCAGTACTGGACCTCCCGGGGCTGGGGCGTGGTGGATGTGAACTACGGCGGCTCAACAGGGTTCGGCCGGGACTACCGGGAGCGCCTCAACGGGGGCTGGGGCGTGGTGGATGTAGCCGACTGCGCCGCAGCAGCCCAGGCTCTGATCGAGGCCGGTAGCGCCGATCCCGGCCAGATCGCCATTGAAGGCGGCAGCGCTGGCGGATTTACCACCCTGGCAGCGCTGTGCTTCACCGAGGTGTTCAGGGCCGGCGCCTGCCGCTATGCGGTGTGTGATCTCAAAGCCATGGCTGAAGACACGCACAGATTTGAAGCGCGCTATGTGGATGGCCTGGTGGGGGAATGGCCCGCATCGCGTGCTTTGTACGAGCAGCGGTCGCCGCTGCTGCATGCCGATCAAATCCGCTGTCCGGTGCTGTTCTTCCAGGGTTTACAAGACAAAGTGGTGCCTCCCGAACAAACCGAACGCATGGCGGAAGCGCTGCGCAGCAACGGCATTCCGGTGGAGGTGCGGCTGTTCGAGGAGGAAGGCCACGGCTTCCGCAACCAAGCCACCCAGATCGAGGTTCTCGAGCAAACCGAAGTCTTTTTCAGGCGGGAATTAGGGCTAACAGACGGTTACAAAGCACACAACCCCGTTCAGCAGATGTGATCGGTTGAGCGAGCAACCACTAGGAACCATCAACCTGTGCTCCACGGAACCCATGAAGAAACCGTAAGCCTGAAAAGATGCCCTTAGTTCCAACACATTGATGCGGATCCTGCGTTATCGCGGCAACAGCTATGCCAGCCCTGAACCGATCAACGCGGCTCCCCGCCCGGGCGCACGCTCCTACCGCTGGGTGAAGTACGCGATCGAGGCCAACAAAGTTGTTCCCCTGCGGCAACGCGAGGCCGCAGCAAGCAACGATCAGCTGACGGCCTGAGCCAGCTCAGCTGTGCTCGCGCAGGAAGGCGACCGTGGAAGCAAGCTCCTCGCTGAAGCGGTCGATCTCTTCAAAGGTGCTGGTGAAGCTCAGGCTGGCCCGCGCTGAAGCCGTCACGTCATAAATACGGTGCAGGGGCTGACAGCAGTGGTGACCGCTGCGGATGCAGATCCCGGACGCATCGATCAAAGCGGCAATGTCGTTGGCATGCACGCCATCCACAAGGAATGTGGCGAGGGCACCTCTCTCGGGCTGCTGATCAGGCGTCGGGCCCAAAACCCTCACACCATCAATGGCCTGCAACCGGGTGAACAGATGACGGGTGAGCTGAGCTTCCCAGGCCTGAATCGCCTCCAGACCCACCGCCTGTAGGTAGCGAATCGCGGCCCCCATGCCCACCGCCTCGCCAATGGCAGGGGTGCCCGCTTCGAACTTATGTGGCAACACCGCCCAGGTGCTGTGGTCCAGGAAAACGTCCTGAATCATCTCCCCGCCGCCCAAAAAGGGAGGCATCGACTCCAGCAGCGACTCCCTAGCCCAGAGGAAACCCATGCCGGTGGGGCCGCAGAGCTTGTGGGAGGAACCGACAAGAAAATCGGCATCTATCGCCGCCACATCAATCGGCTTGTGGGCCAGGCTCTGACAAGCATCCACGAGCACGCAGGCGCCAACGGCATGGGCTGCGGGGATGACCTGATCCAGGGGATTGCAGCAACCGAGGGAATTGCTGATGTGCACCAGGCTCACCAACCGGGTGCGCTCGTTGAGCTGGGCCTGGAAATCCTCCAGATCCAGCTCACCGGATTCGGTGATGCCCACATGGCGCAGCACACAGCCGGTGCGCTGAGCCAGCAGCTGCCAGGGCACCAGGTTGCTGTGGTGCTCCATCACCGTGAGGAGAATTTCGTCCCCCTGCTTGAGGGTGGCGTCACCCCAGGTGCGCGCCACAAGATTGATGGCTTCGCTGGCATTGCGAGTGAAGACAATCTCGCGGGAACTGGCAGCGCCCACGAAGGCCGCCGTCGTGCTGCGGGCCGCCTCAAAGGCATCGGTGGCGCGGGCACTGAGCTGGTGCGCACCGCGATGAACGTTGGCGTTGTCGCAGCTGTAGTAATGCTGCAGCGCCTCGAGCACCTGACGGGGCTTCTGGCTGGTGGCAGCGTGATCGAGATAAATCAGCGGCCGACCATCTGGAGCTAGACGCTCGAGAATCGGAAAATCGGCACGATATCGAGACGATAAATCCACGAAATCAGCACTAGATCGTGCTTCGGCAGTGATTGTCATGGGGCGAGGCTCTCCATCACGCGCTCCAGGGGGCGCCAAGCCTGCGCAGCAGCAGGAAGCTGGGCGATCACCTCCTGGCAGGCGCCGCGCAGCAGCAACGCCGTTGCATCCGCCGCAGCGATGCCCCGGCTCTGGAGATAGAACAGCTCATCGTCCTGAAGCTGCGACACGGTGGCGCCATGAGCGCAGCGCACATCGTCCGCCACGATCTCAAGCTCGGGCTTGGTGTCCACCCGGGCACGATCAGACAGCAACAGGTTGCGGCTCAACTGGGCGGCGTTGGTGCGCTGAGCATCGCGGGGAACACTGATGGCGCCATTAAAAATCGCGTGGGACTGGCCGCCAGCCAGGCATTTCTGCAACTGATCCAGCTCCCCCTCCGGCCCGTCGAAGCGCACCGCGGTGTGGGTGGCCAGCTGCTGCTCGGCGCCGGTGACGGCCAGACCTTTGAGCACGGTCTCTGCCTGGCCATCCACCTGCACCACCCGGGGCTCCACCCGTCCCAGGTTCCAGCCCTGAACCACCGAAGTGAGGGCATAGGAGCTGCGGGGCTCCTGCTCGACAGCGAAATGGGCCATCAGCGATGACACACCATCCGCCGTCGCCAGCACGCCATGGAGCAGATGGGCCTCCTGCCCCAGATGCACTTCCAGCACATGGCTGTGGGCCGACGCCCCCTCAGCAAGCAGCACCTGCATCAACTCAAGCTCAGCTTTTTCCTCCAACAGCAGCAGCACCCGCGTAGCGTTCAACCCCGCACCCGCCGCCAGCACCAGCTCCAACGGGCCAACCCGTCCCCGCACCCTGAGGGCCAGGATCTGCTGGGCTTTGGCATGGTTGAACTCCACGGGCCAGACCTGGGCACAACCGCAGCGATCGAGGGTGTGACCGAGGGCCTGCTCCAGCTCTTCAGCATTCAGCGCCGTGATTCCTTCCGGAAGCACCTGGCCAACCAGGGGATCATCAAAACCATTGAGCACCAGACGGGTCACCCCGTCCAGGCTGGCCGGCAGAGACATGGACAGTGGCGAGGCACTGGCCGACAATTCCGAGACAGCCGCGAGCCGTTTTAGGTCGGTAAGGCGCCAGGGCTCCTGGCGATGGTTGGGCAGACCAAGATGTTCAAGCGCGGCTCGACCGCGCTCCTGCACTGGCGCCAGCACACTGCTCGCCATGGTCAAGCGGCTCCTTGAGCGGCCAGCTCCTGGTCCACCCAGTCGTATCCAGTCCGCTCCAGCTCAAGGGCCAGCTCCCGGCCTCCGGTGCGCAAGATCCGGCCTGCCGCCATCACATGCACATAGTCCGGGGTGATCTCGTCGAGAAGACGTTGATAGTGGGTGATCAGCAGCGTGGCGTTGTCTTCCGTCGCCAGCTGGTTTACACCACCGGCCACGATGCGCAGGGCATCTATATCCAGGCCGGAATCGGTTTCATCCAGGATCGCCACCACGGGCTCCAACAGCGCCATCTGGAGAATCTCGTTGCGCTTTTTCTCGCCCCCGGAGAAGCCTTCATTCACGCTGCGCTCAAGGAAGGCGGGGTCCATCTGCACCACCTTGAGCTTGTCGTGCACATGATCCTCGAAGGCAAAGGTGTCGAGCTCCTCTTCCCCCTGTTTTTCCCGCCGGGCATTGGTGGAAACCCGCAGGAATTCCAGGTTGCTGACACCAGGGATTTCAACGGGGTACTGAAATCCGAGGAACACCCCCAGACGGGCCCGCTCTTCAGGCTCCAGCTCAAACAGATCCTGGCCGCGATAACGAACGGTGCCTCCCGTGACCCGGTAGGCCGGATGCCCGGCCAAAACCTTGGAAAGCGTGCTCTTTCCACTGCCATTTCGACCCATCACGGCATGGACTTCACCAGCCCTCACCTGAAGATTCACACCCATGAGGATGGGCTTGTCCTCGACAGAGGCATGCAGGTCTTGGATGTCGAGCAGCAGCTCAGCGTCAGGGCGAATCACGGAAGGCGTCGTTAAAAAACAGAGACAAGGTGGGGGAGGGGATCAGCCCACGGACCCCTCAAGTTTGAGGGCTAACAATTTGTCGGCCTCAGCGGCAAACTCCATCGGCAGCTGATTGAAGACGTCGCGGCAGAAGCCGCTGACCATCATCGAGACGGCCTCTTCAAACCCAATGCCACGGCTCTGCAGGTAGAAGAGCTGGTCTTCGGAGATGCGACAGGTGCTGGCCTCGTGCTCGATGGCCGCCTGCGGCTGCTGCGAACGGATGTAGGGATAAGTGTTCGCAGCGGCTTGATCGCCGATCAGCATCGAATCGCACTGGCTGTAGTTGCGGGCGCCCTTGGCATTGGGCCCCATCTGCACAAGACCGCGGTAGCTGTTGCTGGAGCGGCCTGCACTGATGCCCTTGCTCACAATCGTGGAGCGAGTGCGCGGTCCGACATGGATCATTTTGGTGCCGGTGTCGGCCTGCTGGCAGTTGTTGGTGAGGGCTACGGAATAGAACTCACCCACCGAATCAGCACCCTGCAGCACGCAACTGGGGTATTTCCAGGTGATGGCTGAACCGGTCTCCACCTGAGTCCAGCTGATGCGGCTGCGATCACCGCGGCACTGGCCTCGTTTGGTCACGAAGTTGTAAATCCCGCCGACGCCGTTTTCATCACCGGCGTACCAGTTCTGAACCGTGGAATATTTGATTGAAGCGTCGTCGAGGGCCACGAGCTCCACCACCGCCGCATGCAGCTGGTTGGTGTCGAACATCGGTGCCGTGCAGCCCTCGAGATAACTGACCGAGGCACCCTCTTCGGCCACGATCAAGGTGCGCTCGAACTGTCCGGTGTCGCCGGAATTAATCCGGAAGTACGTGGAGAGTTCCATCGGGCACTCAACACCCTTCGGAATAAAGACGAAGGATCCGTCGCTGAACACAGCTGAGTTCAGGGCGGCAAAATAGTTGTCGTTGCTGGAGACAACCGTGCCGAGGTAGCGCTCGATCAGCTCGGGATGCTCCTTGACCGCCTCACTAAAGGAGCAGAACACCACCCCGTGTTCCGCCAGCTTTTCCTTGTAGGTGGTGGCAATCGAAACGCTGTCGAATACAGCGTCAACCGCCACGTTGCTAAGGCGCTTCTGCTCGCTCAGCGGAATGCCGAGCTTATCGAAGGTTTCCAGCAGCTTCGGATCCACCTCGTCGAGACTGGCCTTCTTCTCCTGCTGCTTGGGAGCCGCGTAATAAACGATGTCTTGGTAATCGATCTCTGGATGACCCAGGGCAGCCCAGTCGGGCTCCTCGAGGGTGAGCCAGTGGCGAAACGCCTTGAGCCTGAACTGCAGAAGGAAGTCAGGCTCCTCCTTCTTGGCCGAGATCAGGCGAACGACCTCTTCACTGAGACCCTTGGCGATCTTGTCGGTCTCGATCTCAGTGACGAAGCCGTACTTGTACGGCTGGCTGACGAGATCCCGTGTGGAGGTACTGGTCATTCAGCTCAGCCGGCGGTGGCGTTGATCGTTTCGGTAGTGATGGTCTGCGTCTTCTGAGGGCAAGCGAAGGGGTTGTCTTCAGTGAGGAAGAGCATGCAGTGGCATTCCTTACGCTCGCGCATCGGAACACAGGGACAGTTCCAGAAGGCCTGTGAGACCTCGGCTTCTTTGTCTTCGTAGTGGCGGCAGGGGCACAGCGCTCCCCCCAGATCGTCCTTGTGACGTGCCAGACCCTTCAGAACAACAGCGGTGACACTGGGGTCGGAACAGAAATAAGTGCCGGTGCGCTGCGCGTAAGTTTCAGCGAACTTGCGGATGACCTCCAGGCTTTCTGCTGTCGGCTCTTGAGGGGCGTCGGACATTGAGGTGGAGGGAGCGGCGAATTACGAAACCCCGCGGTTTCCTTACTGGAAGCCTAGGCCAACAGGCTTCAGGTCAGCGGGCTCCCCATTGTGACCCTCAACACGGCCGACATGCCGAGGCAATTCGGTGGCATCGTGTGGGGAGGTTTCGCCTCCTCATGAGCGCCTCGGCCCCCGCCAGCACCCGCGACGCCGTGCTCTCCCTGCTGCTGGAGCGCGGGGAAGAAGACGCTGGCACCCTTGCCGATGCCGTGGGCATTTCCGTTCAGGCCATGCGGCGGCACCTGCGCTCCCTCGCCGACAGCGGCTTTGTCTGCTCCAGCAGCAATGCCAGCGGCCCGGGGCGTCCCAGCAACCGCTGGTGCCTCACCGACGAAGGACGAGCCCAGTTCCCTGATGGCAGCGGCCGCTTCGCCCTTGGCCTGCTGGATTCGATGCGCAGCCATCTCCCCGAAGCGACCGTGCGCCAGCTGCTGAATCAACAGGCGGAGTCAAAGGCCAGCCAGTACCGGCAAAGCCTCGGCGAAGCCTCCCTGGAGGCTCGCCTCGAACAACTGGCACGGCTGCGGCGCGACGAGGGCTATGTGACCGTCTGCAGCCGGGACGACGACGGCATCAGCTGGCGGCTTGAAGAGGCCCACTGTTCTGTGCAACGCATTGCCGAAGAATTTCCCGCGGTCTGCGACCAGGAATTGCTGCTGATCCGGCGCACCGTGCCGGACTGCCGGGTGGAACGGGTGCATTGGCGGCTCGAGGGAGGCCACGCCTGCGGCTTCCGCATCACTCCGTTAGCGCAGGACTGATGGCCATCGACCGAGCCACGATTGAACGCATCGACTCGACCCTGCTGCCCCAGCTGGATCGTCATCACCTGCGGGTACTGAGCCACTGCCTTGACAGCTTTCAAGCCATGACTGCTCCAGGGAGCACTGGCGCGATCCCCGACGAAGACCAACGACGCCACTGGTGCCGGAAGCAACCGGTGGTGGCTGAAGACCCGGCATTCCTCGACACCTTGCTGCTGCAGCTCAACTCTGCCGCCGATCAGCTGGATCGACTGGCACTTGAACTGGGCAAGCCTCCATTAGCGCTGACCCTCGATGATCTGATCAGCGCCGCCGAAGCCCGCTGCCGTGACTGTCGTGGCTGACTTAGTCGGGCTGCCATCATCGATCCACTTGCTCAACGTCGGCGATGCTTGAGATATCGGACGCCCTCAGCTTCTTCCGCCTGAGCTGTGGCCGCTGGACCTCACAGCGCAGCCAACACCACCTGCTGCATCGCCGCGCCGAAGCCGGCGCCTCCTTCATCGTGGTGGAGGAGCTGCTGAAGGGCGACGAACGCCTGGCGGAGATCGCCGAGCGCAACAACGCCAGCGTTGAGCAGATCGTGGGTGGTTGCTGGGTGCGCTGGAGCGGATCGATGGCCTGGGATCGGGCCGGTGAATCCCATGAAGACCAGACCATGTTCGGACTGATCCCAGAAGACGAAACGGGGCGACGGGGACTGCTGCTGCGGGATCGCGGTTACGCCGAAAAAGCGCCAGTCGCGGGACAGTTCCGTATGGACGACGAAAACGGCCTAATCCTCACGACGGATTACGAAATGATGAGCTCCCTGGAGCGCTTCTGGTTCGCCAGCGAGAACGTGCGGCTGCGCACCAGCACGGTGCAGGGGCTCTCCAACAACGCCTCCTTCTGCATCGAGACCAGGCAACTGGACGATGTTGGTCAAACCAGCCCAGCGATGACTTCGAACGGAGCCGCCCTCGCCCCCTTCGGCTGGTAAGCAGAATTACTTAGAAGAAGTATTACGGCATGTAATCGCTGCAACAGCAGCTGAAGGGGGCAAGACCCAGCACTTCTACGATCGCCAGCAGTGGATGCTGTAGCTCGCGTGGCCATTCCTCTTCTGGAGTACGCACCGATCACTCAGAACTCTCTGAGATCAGGTGTTCCGAACCTTCGTGTCGGCTCCGATGAGGGATCCCGGGCTTACTCCCTGGAAATCGCAGACGATCGCGACAACTTCGACACCGTCGTGGAAGCCGGCTACCGGCAAATCTTCTTCCACGCCTTCAAAACCGATCGGGACGTAAACCTTGAGTCCCAGCTGAAGGATGGCCAGATCACAGTTCGCGATTTCATTCGCGGCCTCCTGCTTTCGGACACCTTCAAGCGCACCTTCTACGGATTCAACAGCAATTACAAAGTTGTTCGTCACCTCTGCGAGAGGATCCTCGGCCGCAAAGTGAACGGCAAGGGCGAAGAGCTCTCCTGGTCCATCGTGATTGCGACCAAAGGCCTGGAAGGCCTGGTGGATGTTCTGCTCGACAGCGCCGAGTACCTCGACGCTTTCGGTTACGACACTGTTCCTTACCAGCGGAACCGCGTTCTTCCCGGCCGCGAGCTTGGTGACACTCCCTTCAACATCACCACCCCCCGCTACGACGAGTACTACCGAAACATTCTTGGCTTCCCCCAACTCGTTTTCACTGGCGGGCCTGCCAAGCGGCTGCCGGAGCGCGCGAAAATCAAGAAGGGTGGGTCTCCGCAGGACTACATGGCATGGGTGAGCGAAATCGGCAATCCCCGCCGGGTCGGCCCAAGCACCAGCGCCGATATGGACTATTTGACCAAGGTGCCTTACCGGACCATCGGCCGCTGATCCAAGCACCAAACTTGTTCACAAAAGCGGTGCTTCGGCTCCGCTTTTTTTGTGTCTCTGACTGTGATCCCCGGGATCGAAGCTCACCCAGTGGTCAGCATCCACTGACCCTTGGCCACTTAACGCTTCGAAAAGGAATTTTTCGGATCACAATGATCCCAAACGAAACCTGGAGTTTTTAGACGTGTCCCAAACCCTGTCATCACTGGCACGTCTCACCCTTCGTCAACTGCGTCAGATCGCCAGCGACCTAGGAGTCCCGCTCTACAGCCGCAAGAGCAAGGAGACCCTGGTCGATGAGGTTGCCCAGCGTCAGCAGAAGCGTGGTGGAGACCTGAAGGCCATCGAAGCGGAACTCAACGCTCCGGCCATAGGCAGCAGCGACACCCGCGTTGTGTTCTTGCCCCGTGATCCCCAGTGGGCTTACGTGTTCTGGGAGATCTCCGACGCAGACCGAAAGTTGGCTCAAAAGGATGGCGCCAGTCGACTTTGCTTGCGCCTGGCTGACGTGACAGGCATGCAGGACGGCAATGCCCATCCGCACACCCTCCAGGAAGTGCCCGTCGACAGCCACAGCACCGAGTGGTATTTGCCTGTACCTCTCTGCGACCGGGATTACCGGGTGGAGTTGGGCTACCGCATTGGAGCGACTTGGATGTCCCTGGCCTTCTCCTCCGTGGCCCGCGTGCCAGCTCTTCACCCCAGTGAGCAGATCCTTGATCAATTCGTGCCCTTCAGCCTCGATACTGCATCGGCCGAATCTGCGGCAGCTCCCGTGGCACCGGTCGAAACAAGTAATAGTGGCTTGCACGAGCGCCTGTACCAAAGCGCCACGGTTCACTTCAGCCGCCGTCGTGTTGGCTCTGAGGAATTCCAAGAAGGCTTTGACGTCTCCGGCGACAGCAGTGGCTTAAACGACTCGGGAGCTGGCCTCTGGGCCAGCGGCCGCAATGAGTCTGGCCTTGGTGGCGTGGCTCCCCGCCAACGCTCCTTCTGGCTGGTGGCTGACTCCGAACTGATCGTCTATGGCGCCACCGACCCTTCCGCTCGCCTCACCATCGGCGGTGAGGAAGTGCCTCTCTCCACCGACGGAACCTTCAGGATCCAAGTTCCGTTCCGGGATGGCGAACAGATGTATGCCATCGAAGCCACTGCCTCTGATGGGGAACAGAAGCGCAACATCACGCTGAACTTCAAGCGTGAGACCCCTGAAGACAACAGCAACCCTGCAAGCGAAGCCCGCGCCGAGTGGTTCTGAACCGTTCCGATTCCAAAGCACCGGCGTCCCTGCGCTGGTTCGTGGCCATCACCCCTCTCGCGGGGGCGATGGCTTTTCCATTGGTGGTCCCTTTGGTGATGGCCCGGGTGGGCATCGGAGCCGGCGTGGGCGTCGCCCTCGTGCTGAGTGGACTTTGGTTTGTGGCGATGCTGAAGACATCGGAGATGCCCCACTGAAGATCTGGGAACTCTGATTACGCCAAGTTCTTGATCTGGCCATGGAGCGGCTCTGGGACAACAGCACTGGACTGGGAATCCCACCAAATACCCAATGAAAACTCGATCGGCAAAAAATCCGTAGAAGTCGGAGTAACGAGTAACTGAAAAACCAAGTCAAACGAAAGATAATGAGCATCATGAACTTCCCTGTCCTAATTCGCATCTTCATGGTGTTATCCATGACTGCTCCGTCTATGGCTGCTGAGCCCTATGTGGCTTGGCCCAGCAAAGAGCAACTGCGAGGCATCGAACAGGCCGCCTACGCATGTTCCCGAGACAACTCAAAAGAGACCTGCAAGCGAGTAAGGCAGCTCGCTGATCCTTTAATGGATCACCCCAGATTGCCCGAGCGGTGCAAGGACTTGTTGTGGATGTTGATGGACGAAGCCAAGGTCGCTAACAACAACGACTTCAGGCGCAAAGACACCATCACAAACACAGCCCGTCGTATCCCACGGTTCTGCGCAGAGCCGGTGACCAAGAAGGAGAAACTTAAATCGCGTCAGGCTTGAGAGTGATCCAAAACTTGTGGCAGTCAATGCCTCTCAAAAAGCTTCGGCAAGCGAATGGCTCGCTTCCAGCTCTGCAATGCATAGTCCTCAGGCTTGGTGCGGGCCACAGGGGTAACGACATCAACTGGTCTCAACCGACGCATTACAAATGGATTTCCATGTTTAGGTTCCGCACATAGCCCTCATCCGTTGTGATGACCATCTCGGCCCCTGCGGAACCGACCCAACGCCAGGTGCGCCTGGCCACCCCTTTCACCGACCAGAAACCAGGGACCTCCGGCCTGCGCAAGAGCAGTCGCCAGTTTGAGGAACCCCATTACCTCGAAAGTTTCATCGAAGCGTCGCTTCGCACGCTGCCAGGCGTACAGGGCGGCACCCTGGTGGTGGGTGGCGACGGCCGTTACGGCAACCGCCATGCCATCGACGTGATCCTGCGGATGGGCGCCGCCCACGGCCTCAGCAAGGTGATTGTCACCACCGGCGGGATCCTCTCGACGCCTGCCGCATCCAATCTGATCCGGCAACGTCAGGCCATCGGGGGCATCATCCTTTCCGCCAGCCACAACCCCGGTGGTGAAAACGGTGACTTCGGCGTCAAGGTCAACGGTGCCAACGGTGGCCCCACCCCCGCCTCCTTCACCGATGCGGTATTCGAGTGCACCAAAACCCTGGAGCAATACACGATTGTTGAGGCTCCAGAAATCCCACTGGATGCCACTGGTCTTCACAGCATCGGCGCGATGCAGGTGGAGGTTATCGACGGCGTTGATGATTTCGTTGCCCTGATGCAGGAGCTGTTCAACTTCGATCAGATCCGCGATCTGATTCGCAGCGACTTCCCCCTGGCCTTCGACGCCATGCATGCCGTCACCGGGCCCTACGCCACTCGCTTGTTCGAGGAGCTTCTGGGTGCACCGGCGGGAAGCGTGCAGAACGGCACACCCCTGGAAGACTTCGGCAACGGTCACCCAGACCCCAACCTCACCTACGCCCACGATCTGGCTGAACTGCTGCTCGAGGGAGATGAGTACCGCTTCGGGGCCGCCTGTGACGGCGATGGCGATCGCAACATGATCCTGGGCCAACGCTGCTTCGTGAATCCCAGCGACAGCCTCGCCGTGCTCACCGCCAACGCCACGGTGGCTCCAGCCTATGCCCAAGGTCTTTCCGGCGTAGCCCGGTCCATGCCCACCAGCGCTGCAGTGGATGTGGTGGCTAAGGAGCTCGGGATTGACTGCTTCGAAACCCCTACGGGCTGGAAATTCTTCGGCAACCTGCTGGATGCCGGCAAGATCACCCTCTGCGGTGAAGAGAGCTTCGGCACCGGCAGCAACCATGTGCGCGAGAAAGACGGGCTCTGGGCGGTGCTGTTCTGGTTGCAGATCCTGGCAGTACGCCGCTGCAGCGTCGCCGAGATCATGGAAGAGCACTGGAAGAGCTTCGGACGCCACTACTACTCTCGTCACGACTATGAGGCCGTCGCCAGCGACGCCGCCCATGGTCTCTACGACCGCCTGGAGGGAATGTTGCCGAGCCTGGTGGGCCAAGCCTTTGCCGGACGCAAGATCAGCTCAGCCGACAACTTCAGCTACACCGACCCTATTGATGGGTCCGTAACCAAGAGCCAAGGCCTGCGCCTCCTTTTGGACGACGGCAGTCGCGTGGTGGTACGCCTCTCTGGTACTGGCACCAAGGGCGCGACGATCCGGATTTATCTGGAGAGCTATGTGCCCAGCAGTGGCGACCTCAACCAGGATCCCCAAATGGCTCTGGCAGAGATGATCAGCGCTATCAATGACCTGGCGGAGATTAAGCAACGCACGGGCATGGATCAACCCACCGTGATCACCTGAACCTGGGGCATCACTTGCTAAGTCTGAAACACAGTGAAGACGACCGCAATCGAAAGAGTGCAAACCCTGCTGAAAACTGGTTTGGTGATGAAATTATTGGAAGCCTATATCGATCAACCTCAGTTCCCCTTGGCGGGTTGCACCTGCACAGGCATCCCGTGTCTGAGGTTCAGCAGGTTGGTGGTGGCCACCCTCTGATTCAGCTTCAGGCCCTTGGTGATGGGATACAGGTTGTTCTCCAGCGCGCCCACCGTGACTGGCGTCTGTAAGGCGAACTGCGCGTTCGCCGGAAGCTCGCCGGCCTTGATGCCCAGCTCCAGACTCTTTAAATCCGCCTTGCCAGGGTTCTCCCTTAGCTCATCGAAACTCCCGAGCCGGAAGACAAAGCTCTGACCCGAGGTCTGGGTGACAGCGGCAAAGGGAACGGCCAACTGTTCCTCAGCATTGATCTGCACTCGCGTATGCAGTCGCAAACCATCTCGCAGGGTTCCTTCGCTATTGGGGAACACCGCCATCACCAGCAATCCTTGGGTGTTGGGATTGATGCGTGGATCAATTGATTCCAATGCACCTGTGGCCAGTACTTCTTCGCTGCCAGGGGCCATCAGCAAAACGGGCTGGCCCTCCTGCAGCCGGGACAAGAAGATCGCAGGCACTTCCACCTTTGCTTCCAGCTCATTGTTCTGAACAAGGCTGGTAAACACCTGGCCCTGCTGGATCACGTCACCCACTTTCACCTTCACATCAGCGACTGTGCCGGCGGAGGGGGAGCGCAGATTGGTGTAACCGAGCTTGGCCTTCGCTTCGATGTACTGAGTCCGGTAGCGGTCCAACTCCTGCTGCGACGTCGCTCCCACCTCTGCCAGGTAGGCGTAACGCTCGAAATTAGCTTTAGCGGTTTCGGCGTTGGCTTTTTCCTGCTCTTGATCAAGCACCAGCAGAAGCTGTCCGGCTGCAACTTCATCACCCTGGCGAATCTTCAGCTGCTCAATTTGTCCACCCGATTGGGCGGCCAACTCCACAAGGTTGCTGGCCTCGAGAGTGCTGACGGTGTCGATCCCCTCGGTAAATTCCACCATCCGAGTAGCAGCAGCCTGAACCTTCGGCGGCGGGGGCTTCGGTGCTTCGTTCCTGCAGGAACTAACCATGATCAAAGCCGCAAGGGATAGCAAAAGGCGCTGCGGATGACGCACGGCAAAAAGTCTTTGGAACGGATTATGCGGTGTTCATGAGGACCGGGCCGCCAGGATTTGCAGGTCTGGCAAGAGGCATACCCAAAAGCGTCCGATTTGGACCAGCTCAAGCGCGGATTGAGAACGTCAGGGACACTGGGGCATCGCCGATGGTGTGTTGGCTCAGGACCTCTTCGCTTTTCACGGTGAGCAACAACGGCGGCGGATGGCTCCCCTAGCCGATCGCATGCGTCCGCGCACATTGGAGGAATTCGAGGGCCAAAGCGGAATCCTCGCCAACGGACGGCTCCTACGACGTGCCATCAAGGCCGATCGAGTCGGCAACCTGATCTTGCATGGCCCGCCCGGGGTCGGCAAAACCACCCTGGCGCGGATCATTGCCAACCACACCCGCGCTCACTTCAGCAGCCTCAACGCCGTGCTGGCCGGTGTTAAGGACCTGAGATCCGAAGTGGATGATGCACGCCAACGCCTTGAACGGCATGGCTTGCGCTCGATCCTGTTTATCGACGAAGTGCACCGTTTCAATAGCGCCCAGCAAGATGCGCTGTTGCCGTGGGTGGAGAACGGCACCGTCACCCTGATCGGTGCCACCACAGAAAACCCCTACTTCGAAGTCAACAAAGCACTGGTCAGCCGCTCACGACTGTTTCGCTTACTGCCACTGGAGCCTGAGGATTTGCAGCGGCTCCTGCGACGCGCCCTGGCAGACGACGAGCGGGGCTACGGCGACCGTGCCATCGCAATCAGCAGCGATGCCGCTAACCACCTTGTGGATGTGGCGAGCGGAGACGCCCGCAGCCTGCTCAATGCCCTTGAACTGGCCGTGGAGAGTTCCGAACCCGATGGTGAGGGCGTGATTCAGATCAACCTGGCCATCGCCGAGGAATCGATTCAGCAGCGTGCTGTGCTGTACGACAAGCACGGCGATGCTCACTACGACACGATCAGCGCCTTCATCAAATCGCTGCGGGGCTCCGACGCCGATGCGGCGCTCTTCTGGCTTGCACGCATGGTGGAAGCCGGTGAAAACCCCCGCTTCATTTTTCGGCGGATGCTGATTGCAGCGGGAGAAGATATCGGCTTGGCCGACCCGCAGGCCATCGTTGTGGTGGAAGCCTGTGCCGCAGCCTTCGAACGGGTGGGGCTGCCCGAAGGCTTATATCCCTTGGCCCAGGCCGCCCTGTACCTAGCGAGCACCGAAAAGAGCAACAGCGTTCTGGGCTTCTTTGATGCCCTCAAAACAGTCCGCGATGCCCGTCAGCAGGACGTACCCGGGCATTTGCGGGATGCCAACCGCGATAGAGCCGCCTTCGGTGATGGCATGGGCTACCGCTACCCACACGCCTTCGCGGAACACTGGGTGGAGCAGCAATACCTCCCCACACCCCTGCAAGGGGAAGTGTTCTGGCAGCCCGGCCAACTCGGTTGGGAAGGCGAACGGCGCGAGCGGATGGCCGAACGCCGGGCGGCTCAACTCGCCGCGGCCGCGGAGTTAGCCGCCGACCAACCCTTGCTACTCAGCAGCGGACCCGATCGTCCCGGCGTGGACCGCTGGGTACAACGCCAGCTAGGGCAGGGGGGAGAACGGCTGCAGCGACTGCGCGAACGGCTCTGGCGGGACATCCCCTGGACCCGTCGAGATCGGGTGCTGTTGTTGGGGATGCGCTCGATGATCTGGGCTCTCGATCCATTGAGAGCCAACCCGGAGGGTGGCGTGACCGTGCTCTGCGACAACGAAGCCGACCGCAGCCGCTTGGAAGCGCAGATGGATTTGCTTGAACCGGAGCATCGGCCAGACCTATTGACGGGCAACCTCGATGCTCTGCCACCGAACCAAGCCTTCGACTGGATCGGAGGACGGATCGCCGCAGTCGACCTGCAAGGGCAGAACTGGACAGCGCTGCTGGAGGAGATCAACCGGCATGCCCAGCCAAGAACGGGCTTACGGCTATTGATCAGCCGCACCGAGCTGGGGCCCGCTGGTGCATTGCGGCAAGCCGGCGATCCAACAGAGCTATTCCGCGATCTTGTGGCTAAAGAACAGCAGTGGCTTGAGCGGCAGCAGCGTCCAGACAAGTTGTTGGCGAACGCTGGCTGGCAGATCAGTTGTGAGCAGTGGGTGGAAGATCTAACCCTTCCGGGGGGGACGGAACTGGCTGAGCGATGGCTTGCCGAAGGGTCGCCCTACCGGCAGGCCATGGGGGAGATCAACAAGGAGGTGATGACGAAGTTGCGCCAATCGTTGAACGGCTTGGGCGAGTTCGGTCTGCGAATACCGATGCGCCATCAATTGATCCAAGGAGAGCGCGGCACGCCATCAAAAACCCCGCCGAAGCCTGGGCTGAAATAAAGAAATCAGAGCTCTGAGTTGGCTTTGATGCAAGCAGGCAGAAAGACATACCAGGACAGCAACGAAGTCGCCTGGGCTCCGCTCACCTTGTCAGGAGCACAAACCCTCTGCCTGCCGTCATTCGGTCCGCTATCAGATAAACGGAAGGCGACGGGCAGCTGTTTCATGATGCCGATTGAGCTAATGAGCCCATCCTTGGCATCCGCGATGATGGCGGCCCGCAGAGCCGTTGCCGCCGTTGCCTTTTGGCGCCAATAAGGGACATAAGACCTTGTTTGATCATCCAGGAAGGCTTCACCAGCGTCGGAATAAAGGAACCGGGATACACCGGCGAGGTCAACTGCATAGGTCTTGTTCAAACCAAAACGGAGCTCTTCAGCGGTCCAGCCAGACATCCGAATGGCATCCTGAAGGGCACGGTCTGTGACCTCGCCGTCAACAAGAAAGGATTCGAGCTCGCTGTAAGTAGTGGTACTAACTGAGCCGCCCGTGTTCCAGCGCACCGGTTGCTGAGTACCTGCTTTTGACGACGGCCCAGGAATGACAGTGAGGCAGGTCCAAAAAACAAGAGGAGACAGGGAACCTGCGATTTGCTGGACCCAGATCCGCGACGACATGGCCCAACAGCTGCAGGTTGATTGCAACGTAGGCAGCACAGACAGTCTTGTCCTGTTGGCCGTACGCTGCCGCCACTGAACAAGCCTTTCCTGTGAGTCTGCATATCGGCGACGCCGCCCCCGACTTCACCCTTCCCGATCAAAACGGCGATTCCATCAGCCTCGCTTCACTGCGCGGAAAGAAGGTTGTTCTGTACTTCTATCCCAAAGACGACACCCCAGGCTGCACCAAAGAAGCCTGCAACTTCCGCGATCGCTGGGAGCAACTGAAGGCCAATAACATCACCGTTCTGGGCATCAGCAAGGACGGAGCCACCTCCCACAGCAAATTCATCAACAAGCACGAACTTCCCTTCACCCTGCTCACCGATGAGGAGCCCTGTGCCGTCGCCAGCCTTTACGAGAGCTATGGGCTGAAGAAGTTCATGGGACGCGAATACATGGGAATGATGCGCCACACCTTCCTGATCGATGAAGAAGGAAAACTCGAGCGGATCTATCTCAAGGTGAAAGCGGCCACCATGGCCGACACGCTGATCAGCGATCTCGGTCTGAGCTGAGTCCATAACCCAGGCTCAGCAGTGCTTCCAACTGAAGATCGCCCTCCAGCTGCAACAACTCCGTTGCACCGGACCAATGTTTCTTCAACAGAGCAGCGTCACCACCGCAGATCCACAGCAAGCCTTGGGCATGCTGCTGAGCCGCTGCAATGGAGGCCAACATCGCCTCCAGCACACCGCGCTGCATGGCGGCAATGGTCTGTTGTGGAAAAACCTCTTGCAGAGCGTCGGCATTGGGCTCTTCAGGGGTTGATGGCAAACCGAGGGTTCCCTCTGCCATGGCCTGGAGTTGGAGCCGATAGCCCGGGATCAGTTGACCGCCTCCAAAACAACCGTCCGGAGTCACCCGGGTGAGGCTCAACACGGTGCCGGCATCCACCAGCAGCAACCCTCTGGAACAGTCGAGCTGTTGCTCTTGACTGCAGCGCCAAGCCATCCAAGC
The DNA here is from genome assembly GCA_047285305.1 of Synechococcus sp. Lineage (GTDB taxonomy): Bacteria > Cyanobacteriota > Cyanobacteriia > PCC-6307 > Cyanobiaceae > Parasynechococcus. Next base: position 771,541 of record JBJBDL010000003.1, on the reverse strand, counting down.
CCCGAGAGCGCGGTCCACCCCCAACCAAGGAGGAGCCTTGGGCAAGGGCACATCCTCAAGGCGTATGCGCAGATCCTGGTAAGCCATGAGCGGCTCAGGCACCGGCCCCACCGCGGCCCAAACCGGAGGGTTGGTCCCGATGCGACCAGGGTCGGGAGACCCATGATCTATAGAAACAACATGGTCTTGCCGCTGGGCCCAATGCCAACGGCTATTGCCAATCAGCAGAACGCGGTCACCACCCCATGTAGCCCCTGTCACTCAGATGCCTTCACCCATTAGCCCTTCATTCACCTCCTGGGGCAGATGAATTCCGCACTCCTGCTTCAAACCACCGAAGCGGGTGTCACGGCCACTCAAATCGCCCACATCAGGACCACTGGAATGCCAGTCGCCGACCGTGGAATAACCCTGATCAAACAACGGATGTTGGGGAAGACTGTTCTCCTGCATGTAGTAGTACACATCGCGCTTGGTCCACTCGAGCAGGGGGCGCAATGACCAACGCTCCCGAATCGGATCCAAAGCGGTCATCGAGCGGCGGTGATCGGTCTGACCACGCCGCACGCCGCTGGCCCAGCAGCGCGTGTTGAGGTCGTTGAGCGCTCGCTCCAGGGGTTCAACCTTGCGGATCCGGTGATAGGTCTCAAGGTCTTCCACGCGACCAGACTCCCAAAGCCGCCCGTGCAGGGCCTCCATCCGAGCCGGAGACATCTCGCTCTGACTCACCACCAGACGAATCCTGAGCTGCTGTGTGAGTTGAGCGGCATAGCCGTAGGTCTCTGGAGGCAAATAACCGGTATCGATCCAGATCACCGGCACAGCATTACCCCCGGGGAGGGTGCTCAGCATGTGCAGAAGCACCGCCGATTGGATCCCAAAGCTCGTGGTGAGAGCGAAATTCTCACCGAACTGCTCCAATCCCCAGGCCAGACGCTGCTGCGGCTCCATTGCCTCCAGCAGCTTGCGCCCTTCGAGTAACTCGTTTTGCACCGCCATGGGCACCATGGCCTCAGGAGCCTCCGTCATCACGCCATCTTCCCCTGCCGTGGGACCGGGTGTGGTTCCTATCGTTTGTAAACCGGCAACTCCCTTCATGCGTTCACCCTCGTCCCAATCGGATGCCGTGGTGATCGTTGGCGGTGGATTCGGAGGACTGTTCACAGCACTTGCTCTTCAGCGACGGCAGCCCAACTGCCCCATCGTTCTGATCGAACCGCGGGATCGCTTCCTGTTTCAACCGCTGCTGTACGAACTGCTCAGCGATGAACTTCAAGGTTGGGAGGTGGCCCCCCGCTACGACCAACTACTGAACAACGGCATCTGCTGGATTCAAGACAGCGTTGTTGGCATCGATCAAACCAGCCAAAGCATCGAACTGGCCTCCGGAGACCGCTTGGGCTGGTCACAACTGGTGCTGGCGACGGGCTCGAAAGCCAATGATTTCGGCATTCCAGGCGTCAAGGAACACAGCTACGGCTTCCGTGACCTCAGCGATATGAGCCGCCTCAAGCAATGGCTCAACAACCTGCACCAGCAACGGGATGGAGAGGCCGGGCTGATCATTGTTGGCGCGGGACCCACCGGCGTGGAACTGGCCTGCAAGCTGGCGGATCTGATCGACGGTGCTGCCAGCGTTCGACTGGTGGAGATGAGCGATGAAATCCTTCCCGGCAGCAAAGCGTTCAATCGCGAGCGGGCCCAGGCAGCACTGCAACGCAAGGGGGTGGTGGTCCAGCTCAACACCAGCGTGAGCGAAGTCAACTCCAGCACTGCTGTTCTTGCCGATGGTGCTGTTCTGCCTCATTCAGGCTTGGTCTGGACCGCAGGAAGCAGCCCCTCCATCCCCGCCATCTCACCCGCACCTGTGCTGGAACGAGGGCGTCTGGCCGTTGACGAGGACCTGCGCCTGGTGGGCTGTGCCAACACGTTCGCCCTCGGGGATCTCTCAGCCCGACCGGGCAGCCCATGGCCCGCCAGCGCCCAGGTGGCGATGCAGCAAGGCGATGCCACTGCCGCAGCCATCGCGAAGCTGCGGGTGAAGGAAGAGCCGCAACCTTTTCAGTTCGAGGACCGAGGCGAAATGCTCAGCCTCGGTGTCGGTGACGCCACCCTTACCGGCATGGGGCTCACCCTGGCTGGCCCCTTGGCCTTCCAGTTGCGACGGGCCACGTATCTCACTCGCCTGCCAGGGCTCTCTCTGGGTCTGCGCTCGGCAGGCGCCTGGTTGTTGAACCTTTGAAGCAATCCCACCTAGGCGGGCGTTGCCGTGGTCTGCGCCCCAGCCAGCAACGGCAGCTGGAGCGGTTGAGCCATCGCCGTCATCCCGAAGACAGCGGCGCCGATCTGCTGAGCCTCGAACGCTTGGCCGACCTGGTGCTGGATCTGGAGATGGCATTGCATCTGGTGCTGGACGGCCGCGGCCTCTGCCGCCTGCTCTGGCTGGGGCCTCTCACCGGTAGCGATTCGCTGCTGCAGCATCTGCCGGCGACGCCGCGGCGGAGCAGCGGGGGATGGCGCCTGATCAGCTGCCCTTTCGCTCGCAAAGGGCTGCACTCAGATCCCCGCGACGCCGTGGTCGCCCTTGATATCGCTCCTAGACACTGGCTGCGCTTTGCACCCTGTCCAGGGGCCGATGGAGCTCGCCCGGCCGAACTCTTGATCCCTGACCCGTCTCAAGCCGATGGCTGGAGACCGTTTGAACAGGGCGACTTGAGGGATCTTTGCGTCCTCACACCGGACGAACCCCATCCCCAAAGCACCAGTGCCGCAACCGGAGACGAGCGGGTGCTTCTGCTCACGCTCACCAGTGGCGATGAACAGCGCGACCAGCGGGATCTGGCTGAGCTGGAAGGCCTGGTGCGCAGTGCCGGCGCCGAACCGGTGGCTCGGACCAGCCAGCGCCGTGGCCAAACCAATCCCCAAACGCTATGGGGATCCGGAAAACTTCAGGAAACCGCCCTCGAGATCCGCCGCTGCCAGGCCTCCCTGGTGATCACCGACCGGGAACTCACCCCCGTGCAGGCCCGCAATCTCGAACGGCTGCTCAGCTGCCCGGTCTCCGACCGCAGCGAATTGATCCTCGACATCTTTGCCCAGCGGGCCGGCAGCGCCGCAGGGCGGCTTCAAGTGGAACTGGCTCAGCTGCGCTACCGGTTGCCGCGCCTGTTGGGACGGGGCAGCAGCCTGTCGCGTCAGGGCGGCGGCATCGGCACGCGCGGCCCAGGGGAAACACAGTTGGAAAAAGACCGAAGGGCCATCAGCCGACGCATCGAACGGCTGCTTCGGGATCAACGCCAACTTCAATCCCACCGCAGCCGCTTACGGGATCAGCGGCGTGATCTGCCACGGGTGGCGCTTGTGGGCTACACCAATGCGGGCAAATCAAGCCTGCTCAATGCCTTGTGCGGCAAACGGGCCAGTGATTGCGTCCTAGCGGAGAACAAGTTGTTCGCAACCCTGGACCCCACCACCCGCAAACTCGACCTTCCCTGCCCTGGGGCACGCCCCGAACGGTTACTGCTCACCGACACGGTGGGCTTCATCCGCGATCTCCCCGCCCCACTGGTGGAAGCTTTCCGCGCCACGCTGGAGGAGGCGCTGGATGCCGATGTGCTCCTGCTGGTGGTCGACCTTGCTGACCCCGACTGGCAGGGCCACCTGGACACGGTGCATCGGCTGCTCGATGAGCTTGGCAGCACCGCCCTGCGACGTGTGATCGCCAATCAGATCGACCGCTGTAAAGCAACTGAGATCGAGATAATTCATCAGCGGGAACCCGACGCCCTGTTTCTCTCGGCGGTGCGGGGGGATGGACTGCAGGGCCTAAAACAGTGGCTGCGGGAGCAATTTTTTGATCCCAGGGCAGAATCGCCACAATTCACGACCGGCGACTCGCCGCCATGGCTGAGCTGAGCAGCGCTCTTCAGAACCCTCAGGCGTTGATCACCCTGGGAGTGTTGGCTCTGGCAGTGGTGCTGTTCATCACCGGGTTGATTGCACCGGAGCTCACCGGGTTGCTGAGTTTGAGCCTGTTGATCGCCACCGGGGTGCTCAATCCCCAGGAGGCTTTGGCGGGGTTCGGCAGTCCTGCACTGATTACCCTGTTGGGCCTGTTCCCGGTCTCCGCGGCACTGTTCAAAAGCGGTGCTCTGGATCGACTCAGAGATCTGATCGCCTCAGAACGGATCCGGTCTTCGCGGCGTCTGATCGCACTAATGGCCTTTGTGATCGCCCCGGTGTCAGGGATTGTTCCCAACACCCCCGTGGTGGCCTCGCTTCTGCCCGTGGTGGAGGGCTGGTGCCAACGGCGCGGCATTTCGCCATCCCGGGTGCTCTTGCCCTTGTCGTTTTCCACCGTGCTGGGGGGCACCCTCACCCTGCTGGGCAGCTCAGTGAACCTTTTAGTGAGCGACATCAGCGAGCAACTGGGCTACGGCTCACTCGATCTGTTCAGCTTCACGCTGATCAGCCTACCGGTCTGGCTAGCCGGGGCCATCTACCTGGTGATGGCTCCGAGAGTGCTGCTGCCGGACCGTGGTGCCACAACGGATGATTTGGGCAACACCAGCAACACGAGCAGCTACTGCACAGAAGTGCGCATCCCCCCCGACTCGGAGCTGGTGGGTCGCTCACTGCTAAACAGTCGGCTGCAGCGCCGTTTCGACGTGGACGTGCTGGAGCTACAGCGCGGTGGAGAGCGGCTGCTGCCCCCCTTGGCGGATCGTCGTCTTGAAGCAGGAGATCGTCTGCTGCTGCGGGTCACCCGCCCCGATCTGCTGCGTCTCCAGCAGGATCACACGGTTCAGCTCACAACTCAAGGGGAGAACGCCGGGGTCAGCGTCAACACCGAAGAGTCAAGCGGTCAGAAGACCGTGGAAGTGTTGCTGCCGGCTGGTTCCACCTTGGCCGGCGCCAGCCTGCGGGAATTGCGGTTCCGGCAACGCCACAACGCTACGGTACTCGCTCTTCGCCGCGGCCAGGAGACCGTTCAGGAACGTCTCGGCCAGGTAATCCTGCGAGAGGGCGATGTGCTGCTGTTGCAGGCACCGATCGACTCCATCCGCGGCCTGCAGGCCAGCAACGACCTGTTGGTGCTGGATCGACTGGAAGATGACTTGCCCACCGTGCGGCGCAAGCCCGTGGCCGTCAGCATCGCCCTGGCGATGCTTCTCCTGCCGACGCTCACCCCCATTCCCCTGGTAGCGGCGGTGCTGTTGGCCATGGTGAGCGTGGTAGTCACCGGCTGTCTGCGCCTCGGCGAACTGCAGCGCTCAATCAGGCTGGACGTGATCCTGTTGCTGGGATCCCTCACCAGTTTCAGCGTTGCCATGCAGAGCACGGGCCTCGCCGATGCCCTCGCCCTGGTGCTCCAGCAGGGGCTGGCGGGCTGGCCGAGCTATGCCGCTTTGATGGTGGTCTTCATCGGCACCACGCTGTTGACCCAGGTGATGAGCAATGCCGCCTCGGTTGCCCTGCTGGCGCCTGTCGCGGTGCAACTGGCCCCATCCCTGCAGTTGTCTCCCACCGCCTTGCTGATCACAGTGTTGTTCGGTGCGAGTCAGTCCTTTCTCACCCCCGTCGGGTACCAGACCAATTTGATGGTGTTCGGTCCAGGCCGTTATCGCTTTCTCGACGTCACCCGCTACGGAATTGGCCTGACTCTGATCATGACCATCATCGTGCCGGCCCTGATCCTCTGGCATTACGGCGGATCCTGAACAACACTGGTCAGATCTCGCACGCTCCTGTGCCGATCGGAAGGGCCATCGAACGCAGCCAGGGCTGGCATCGTCGGCTCACGGTTCCCCAGTTCACCGTGGTGACTGGATTGCTGGTGGTGCTGACCGGCACGTTGCTTCTGGCCACTCCGCTGTGCTCCTCAAGCCGCGTGGGGCTATGGGAAGCTCTGTTCACGGCCACATCAGCCATCACCGTGACGGGCCTGTCGATCATCGACATCGGCACCGATCTCACAACCTTCGGCCAGGCGGTGCTGGCCCTGATGATCCTGGCGGGGGGCCTTGGCTTGATGGCCATCACTACGTTTCTTCAGGGCTTTGTAGTGCAGGGAACAGCCCTGCGCCGCCGCCTGGATCGGGGGCAGGCCCTGGATGAATTCGGCGTTGGGGGCGTTGGGCGCACGTTTCGTGGCATTGCCCTGACGGCGACGCTGGTGATCCTGGTGGGGGCTGTGATCCTTTATCACTTCGGCTTTGATGACATCCCCAACCAGGGCGAACGCCTCTGGGCTGCGGTGTTCCACAGCATCTCCGCTTACAACAACGCGGGATTCGGACTCTGGAACGACAGCCTCGAGCGCTACCGCAGCAATGGGGTTGTGAATGCCGTGGTGATGCTGCTGATCGTGGCCGGCGGCCTGGGGTGGCGGGTCACCAGCGATCTGACCACGCAGCTGATGCGCAGACGGCGAAGCCGGCGGCGTCTGAGCCTGCACTCCCGCCTCGTGCTGCGCACCACCCTGCTATTGATAGTCTTCGGGGCAGGGGGTCTGGCCCTTACGGAATGGTTGAACCAGGGTGAGATCTTCGCGGGCATGCCCTGGTCTGAGCGGTGGCTTACAGCACTGTTCAAATCCGTCACGGCACGCACAGCCGGCTTCAGCACCGTTCCGCTCTCGCTCGACACCGTCACTGAATCGAGCTTGCTGTTGCTGATGGTGCTGATGTTCATCGGAGCCAGCCCCGGCGGTACCGGTGGTGGGATCAAGACCACCACCGTGGCCGCCTTGATGGCGGCCACCCGTTCCACCCTTCGAGGCCGGGAGGTAGTGGTGATTCGAAACAGAAGCATCAGCGACAAGGTGGTGCTGAGGGCCGTCGGCATCACGGTGGGATCCCTGCTGTTCGTGATGGCCATGGCGATGCTGATCAGCATCGCCAGCAATGTGAACGGAAAGGATTCATTCACCTTTATGGAAATGCTGTTCACCTGCATCTCCGCTTTTGCCACGGTGGGCCTGGATCTGGGAGTCACCGTTGAACTCCCCCGTTTCGGCCAGGCCGTGCTGATGGTGGGAATGTTTGTGGGACGGTTGGGGATCCTGTTGCTGGTGAGTGCGATCTGGGAAGCAATGACTCAGGAACAACTCCAGATGAATCGCCAGAATCGAGTCGGTTACCCCAGCGAGGATCTGTATGTCTAAGCGTGATCAGCGGGGGAGGTAGCAATGAAGGAGTGGTGGCAGTGGAGCCCGGCCCAGGGCAGCGAAAGACTCGGCTTCGCGATCATCGGCGTGGGCCGTTTCGGCATCGCCGTTTGCCGGGAACTGCTTCAGAACGGAGCTGATGTGCTGGCCGTGGACCGCTCAGAGCGGGCGGTGGATGAACTGCGTCAGGTGGAGCCCAGCGTGGAGGCCCGCGTCGTGGACTGCACCGACGAAGAGGCCCTGCGGGAAGCCGGCGTGCTCGACATGGGCACCGTGGTGGTGGCTATCAGTGAACCGATCGAGGCCAGCATCACCGCCACCTTGATCGCCAAAGACAGCGAAGGCAGCCGTGTGCGCCAGGTGATCGCGAGGGCAACGAGCGACCTCCACGAAAAAATGCTGAAGCGGGTGGGGGCCGACCGGGTGATCTTTCCCTCGCGCATGCAAGGGGAGCGCCTGGGCCTTGAACTGGTGCGCCCCAACCTGATGGAACGGCTGGCCCTGGATGAACAGCACTGCATCGAGGAGATCAAGGTTCCGGAACCGTTTGTGGGGCGCTCGCTGCGGGATCTGAATCTGCGCAAGAACTTCAGGGTGAACGTGCTGGCGGCAGGACCGCAAAGCAGCCTGATGGTGAACCCCCCGGCATCCCACGTGCTGGAGGAGGGGCACCTGCTGGTGGTGATGGGACTGGTGGACGACCTGCAACGGCTCCCAAAAAACTGAGCCGATGCACTGCCTCGGGCTGATGAGCGGAACCAGCGCTGACGGTGTTGATGCCGTGCTGGCGCGCTTCGACGGCCCACCCCAGCGTCCTCAGTGGTCACTACTTCACCACCACCATCAGCCCTATCAGCTCGAACTGCAGCAACAGGTGGTGGCTGCCGGCCAGGGCGTACCGATGCCGGTATCCCTCTGGCTGAAGCTGGCGGAAGCCATCACGGAGGTGCAAGCCGAGGCGGCTCTAGCCTGCGACCCCGATGCCAAAGCTGAGCTGATCGGCTGCCATGGCCAGACCGTCTGGCACCGACCCCCGGCCGAAGGGGCACTAGGGGGCAGCTGGCAGATGCTGCAAGCCCCACTGCTGGCCCATCGGCTGCAAAAGCCCGTGGTCCATGACTTCCGCGCTGCTGATCTGACGTTAGGGGGGCAGGGAGCACCGCTCGTGCCTCGGGCCGATGCGGCCCTGCTGGGAAGCACGCAGGGCTGGCGGGCACTACTGAACCTGGGCGGCATTGCCAACCTCACCCTGATCCCCCCCTGCAGTGGAGTGGATCGCCATGCCGTGATCTTGGGCTGGGACTGCGGACCCGCCAACAGCCTGATTGACCTGGGCATGCGCCAGTTCACCAATGGCGTCCAAAGCTTCGACAAGGGTGGAGCGATGGCAGCGCAGGGTCATACGAATGAGGGCTGGATCCAGCGCTGGCTCCAGGAGGAGTACTTCCAGCTGGCACCACCGAAATCCACAGGACGGGAGTGTTTCGGGCAGGAGGACCTCAACCGGCGGCTTCATCAGCTCGGTGGAGCCTCAGCGGCAGATGCCATCGCCACCCTGACGGCTTTTTCCGCCGCTGTGGTTGCCCAGGATCTGGCACGTCTGCGCCAGAGCGCTGGAATCGCACCGATAGAACTGATCACAGCCGGAGGTGGCAGCCAAAACCCGGTGTTGATCGATGAGCTGCGGCGGCGCTGCCGAGGCGCACAGATCGATGAAAGCAGCAGTCTGGGGGTGCCGACGGAAGCCCGAGAAGCGCTGGTCTTCGCGTTGCTGGCCTGGTGGCACCACAGGGGGCATCCCGGCAATGTGCCAGCTGTCACCGGAGCCTGTCGGGAGGCCGTGCTCGGCACTCGGGTGAATCCGGCCTAACTGGGCCGGTGCAGGCGCAGGCGCCGGGGGGCGCCCCGCAGACGGCGGGGCTGCTGTGATTCCAGGGCGGACCGCAGGCGCTCCGCACGGGTCGGCGCAGGTGCGGACGCCTCCAACTCCTGTTCATGGCGTTGCACACCTTGCTGGATCAGGACCCGCGCCATGTTGCTCACCGTGCGGGATTCCAGCTCCGCCATCGCCGTGAGACGCGCGCAGAGATCCTCAGGCAGAACCACCTGGATTCTCGGGGACTTGGGCTTCCCGCTGGATGAGGTCTGACGGGTGGGCACGACCGGATCCCCTGGAAGGGGCTCTGCTACTAAAAAGTGTACAGGGATGGTCAAGGGTAGTATCCATGACTATGGTGGGGGCACTGGTCCTCCTCGGAGTACCCCATGACCCAAGCCACACCTCGATCCCGTCGCAGTCCAGCCGGCACCCGCGCTCGGTCCCGACGCCCCCGTCGCAGCGCTGAAAACAGCGACGTGCTGGTGTCAGCCGTGATCAGCACTTACCTGCTGACCCACCTGCACCACGTATTGCAACGGGCCGAATACGGCGCCTCCCAGGAAGGGCGGAGCACCCAAGCCGCCAACTACGCCCAACTGCGCAAGGTGCTCTGCATGGACGCCCGCAGCATGAAGGACGCCTCGGCCCTGGGGCAGCACGATGAAGGCATCGAACAAGCTGCCTGACAAGACTCTCGGTGCTGAATAGCTTTTGATCAGTTGCTCAGATCGCGATGGCTTCCAACGCCGCATCGCTGTACGCCCGAATCAGCAGCAATCCGGAGCAGACCCAGGCCCTGTTCCGTCAGGCGCTGCAGGATCCCAACGGCGCGATGGCCAGCATCTGCAGCCTGGGCGACAAGCTGGGGCTACCCGTCACGACCCAGGAAGTGCGCGACCATCTGGCCAGCCTTGACGACGACGACAGCAAGCGCTGGCTGATCAAGGCGAGAGGCGGTCTGTGAGTTCGGGAGCTTCGGGCGTCAGAAGGGCCTTGGGCTCAGCGCGCTCACGGCGTTCGTAGCCGCCACCTCCTGCCCAACTGAAGAAGAGCAAATAACTCACAATCGCCAATCCTGCGGCCACCACGAGAGCGGCCAGCTGCTCCAGTTTCGGCATGGCGACCAGCCTCCGGGAACCTTCACCAGTTTGCCGACAGGGATGATGGGGGCATCACGCCTTGCGCCGGTGCTGCGACTCGAAAACGTCAGCAAGATTTACCCCACCGGGGAAGTGCTCCGGGCCGTGACGTGGGAGGTGAAACCCGGAGACAGGATCGGCCTGGTGGGGGTGAACGGCGCCGGCAAGTCCACCCAGATGCGTCTGATCGCCGGACACGAAGAGCCAACCAGTGGCCTGGTGGTTCGGCAAGGTGAGCCCCGCATCGCTTATCTCCAGCAGGAATTCGACGTGGACCTGGAGCGCACCGTGCGCCAGGAACTGTTTCAAGCCTTCGGCGAAGCGGCCGAGGTAATGAACCAGCAGAAGCAGGTGGAAGAGGCGATGGGCTCCGAACGGGCTGCGGAGGATCCCGACCATCTGGACCAGCTGATTCAAGAACTAGGAAAGCTGCAAAGCCGTTTCGAAGCACTGCATGGGTACGAACTCGATGCCCGCATCGACAAGCTCCTGCCCACGATCGGCTTCACCCCAGAGGGCGCTGAGCTGCAGGTGAAGGACTATTCCGGGGGTTGGCAAATGCGGATCGCCCTGGGAAAAATCCTGCTGCAGGAACCGGATCTTCTGCTGCTCGACGAACCCACCAACCATCTGGATGTCGCAACCATCCAGTGGCTGGAGAACTACCTGCTGGAGCAGAGCGCAGCCCTTGTGGTGATCAGCCATGACCGCACTTTCCTCGACAGGGTCTGCAATCAGATCGTTTCCACCGAACGGGGGGTGTCCCGCAGCTACCTCGGCAACTACACCGCTCACCTGGAACAGAAACAACTGGAGCGGGAGTCCACACAGGCAGCCTTCGAACGGCAGCAGAAGGAGATCGCCACGCAACAGGCCTACATCGACCGCTTCCGCGCCAGTGCCACCCGCAGCACCCAGGCCAAAAGCCGTGAGAAGCAGCTGGACAAGGTGGAACGGGTGGAGGCACCGATCGAATCCGTGGCCGGGCCGAGTTTTCAGTTCCCGCCAGCCCCGCGCTCCGGAGCCCAGGTTGCCCTGATCGACAACGTCACCCACAGCTATGGAGACAAAATCCTGTTCCTGGGGGCTGAACTGGAGGTGGAGCGGGGTGACCGCATTGCCTTCGTCGGCCCCAATGGTGCGGGCAAGTCCACCCTGCTGCGTCTGGTGATGGGGGTTGAAACCCCCGATGAAGGCAGTGCCCGGCTTGGGGAGCACAACGTGATTGCGGGGTACTTCGAACAGAACCAGGCCGAAGCCCTGGATCTATCCAAGACCGTGATCGACACGATGTACGGAGCGGTTCCCGACTGGACCCAGACCCAGGTTCGTTCGCTGCTGGGCAGTTTCTGCTTTAGCAACGACACGGTGTTCAAGGAAGTCGGGAAGCTCAGTGGCGGAGAGAAAGCCCGTCTAGCCCTGGCCCTGATGCTGCTCACCCCCTGCAATCTGCTGGTCCTGGATGAGCCCACCAATCACCTCGACATCCCCGCCAAACAGATGCTCGAGGACGCCTTGATGGCCTACGAGGGAGCCGCGCTGCTGGTCTCCCACGACCGCTATTTCATCTCCCGCGTCGCCAACCGCATCGTGGAACTGCGGGACGGAGAGCTCGTGATGTATCGAGGGGATTACAACTATTACCTCGATAAAAAAGAGGAGGAAAGGGCAGCCGCCAAGGAGAAAGAACTTGCTGCAGAACGGGAGGCCAAGCGAAAGACTAATAAGGAGAAGCAGAAGGCACGCGACGCCCGCCGTAAAAAGGCGGCCTGACTGGCACTAGACGACGGCAACGAAAACTTCACACAGGTTTAGGCAGGAAGACTTATTTCTCTTTACCTGCTGTTTTCATCTGCATAGGCTGACAAAACTGACCTTCCAGTCCCGATGAGCATGGTTCCCGGCCCCGGCAACAGCGAACCCGTTGGCGGTTCAACAGCCCCCGGTCCGGCCCCACATGAGCAGACCTGGGACGCCGTGGAAACCTATTTCCAGTGCATCACCACCTGTTCGCTCGACGATGGCGACTGCATCACCCAATGCGTCGAACAACTGAGGGACGCCGACGACGCCTGAGCCAAAAGCTTCAGCCAGGGGCCAAGGCCGACAAATCGACGGGCTTGACGTTGATCGAGACCCGCTCCTGAGCTCGCTGCACTTCGAGCGCAACCGTGGCACCGACACCTCGGCGTTCAATAGCACTGACCACCGCAGCTGGGCCCCCAACCGCCTGGCCATCGAAGCGAAGGATCACATCATCCACCTTGAGCCCGGCGAGGTCCGCCGGCCCTCCAGGTTGAACAGCGCGAATCACCGCACCTGGCGGCACCGGGGATGTGGGGGTGGGCCGGGGCACCGGCGACAGACGGATGCCGATCACCGGATGACGGGCCTTGCCGCTGGCAACCAGCTGCTGGGCAATGGTTCGAGCCCGATTGATCGGGATGGCAAAACCCAGACCCGCCCCAGGCCCTGATCGCACCAAGGTGTTGATGCCGATCACCTCACCGTCGGAATTGAGCAGTGGCCCGCCCGAGTTACCAGGATTGATCGCCGCGTCGGTCTGAATCAGGTCAAGACGTTTGCCGGAAATTCCCAACTGAGCAACGTTGCGGTTGAGGTTGCTGATGATTCCCAGAGTCACCGTGCTTTCCAGGCCAAAGGGATTGCCCACGGCAATCGCCCAGTCGCCCACGCTGAGCCGGTCGGAATCCCCCAGATCCGCGACCGGCCAGGGCCCGGAGCCCTCCAGGCGCACCACTGCAAGATCGGTGAGGCTGTCTTTGCCCACCACTCGGGCGGGCACCCTCCTGCCATCGGAGAGATCCACGGTGAGTTGATCAGCCCCCTCCACCACATGGGCATTGGTGAGCAGTAGACCCTTGGCATCGAAGATAACCCCACTGCCTTGGCCGCGCTGCACTCTGGAGCGCGGAGCTTTGGCGCGTGGGATGCCGAAGAAGTGGCGAAACAAAGGGTCCTTCATCAAGGCCGGCGGCACACCCGCAACACTGGACTGATTGACGGTCCGCGCCGTCTCCAAGCTGACTACTGCCGGACCAGTGCGCTTCACAGCGGCAGCTACAAACGAGTCGCGACGGATCTCCGGGCGCGCCACGGCTTGCTGAGCGCCAACGATCAAGGGAAGCGACGACACGCCGGCCACCAGCAATCCCCCCGCCAGAGCAGAGGCGACAAGCGACCGGGACGGGGAGTTGACCACAGCTTCAGGGCGATCGGCTGCCTCGACGCTACGCAGAGCAGATCTAAAAACAGCCACATTCCATGTCAAAACTATGACCACATGCGACCGGGGCCCCGATAGCGTGAGGTTGAAGACATTCAGCTGGGTCGGAGGGTCATGCTCGGTTCGCTGTTTCCACTCATCTACGGAGCGCTGTTCGTGGGCCTTTTGTGGCAAGCCTTCCGCGTGATGAGCAAGGGCTTCCGCGCTGCCAGCGGTCCGATAAACAGCACGCCCAGCAACGCTCCGAAAGACCGCACAGGCCAGGTCACAGTCCACCCAGAACTACTGGACAGCGAGGGACGCATCACGGAAGAGGCCCTGTTGACGGTGCGCTTTAGCGGTGACGATGACGAAGCCTCGACGGCCGCTGGACCCGGCACTGAATAAATTAGGCGCTTGGAGTCGACAGGGGTCGCCTGAGTGGATCAGAGAACACGCATCGTTGCCGCGGTCATCAAAGGCCTCAAGCTGCCCCCGCGGTTTCGGCTTCGGCTGATGAAAGAAGATCCGGTTCGCCTGGAATTGAGCCTGACTCCGGCCTACGGCAAGGACCCCATCACCGTGGGACTTGTGGAATCTCTTGATCTGGTGGCCCGTCGTGACAGGGAAGGCCGGATCCCCCGCGACCTTCAGGGCACCTGGGACTGGACCGTCCGCCACGGCCAGGTAAGCACCGGAGGCTGGAACCCTTATCTCAAGGAAGCCCTGCAGACCATGTTCGAGACCGGGCTCCCGGCCATCGTGTTTGAGGAGCTCACCGGCGAGGAGTACCACCCCGTGGATGGGACTCGCCACGTGCGCTGATCCAGCACAGGGTTTGTGTAAAGGCGTGCGAATGAATGCAGCAACGCAGCAAACAAGGGGGCTAGACCGGAATCAATCCGGCCTTTAAGAAAATCTTCATGGCCTCCCTTGTTGTTTCCATCGGCCCGCTTGTGCGGCTGTTGGCTGCCGTCGGCGCCATCAGCAGCCTGGTGCTGCTCGGTCTGATGAATCTCGTCCCGTGAAGCGAGCGGCAACACCGCTTTGAGCCAGTTCCCGATCGACGCCCTGCTGGAGCAGATCTGTTCTGCGGTCCGCCCAGGGGAAACGGTTCTGATTCAGGCACCGCCCGGGGCGGGCAAGACCACACGGGTGCCCCTGGCGCTGATCGGAGCCCTGACGGAAGGCCAGGGCGTTCTTGAAGACCAGCAGAAAATCTGGATGATCGAGCCGCGGCGGCTGGCCACCAAAGCTGCCGCCGCCCGCCTTGCCGCGAGCCTTGGAGAAGACATCGGTGCGCGCATCGGTTATTCCGTGCGCGGGGAACAGAAGCGATCCGATCGCACCCAGGTGGAGGTGATCACCGACGGCCTCTTCCTGCGGCGCTTGCAGAACGACCCCTCGCTAAATGGGGTGGGGTGCGTGATCTTCGACGAATTCCATGAGCGGAGGCGTGATGCGGACCTATCCCTCGCCTTGCTGCGCGAGGCCAGGCCTCTGCTGAATCCAGATCTGGCCGTGATCTTGATGTCAGCCACGCTGGATCTATCCGATCTGAGAGAACGGCTGCCAGAAGCGACGGTGCTGGAAAGCCCTGGCCGCTGTTACCCGGTGGACACCCACCACCAACCAGCACGGCCGGACGAACCCCTGCCGAATCAGGTGCTGCGCGCCATCGAGCGACATGCCCTCGACCAACCGCAGGGCAGCGGTGTTCTGGTCTTCCTGCCGGGGCTGTCGGAGATTGAACGCTGCAGGCAGACCCTGACGGCCGCCCCTTCCCTGCAGAACTGGAAGATTCAGGCGCTGCATGGTCAACTGCCCCTGCAGCAGCAGAGTTCAGCCCTGCAGCGTTGCGACACCAACCAGGACGGCAGCATCATCCTGGCCAGCGCCATTGCCGAGAGCTCCCTCACGATTGATGGGGTGCGCCTGGTGATTGACAGCGGCCTCAGCCGTCAACTGCGTTACAACCCAAACACCCGCATGGAGGGCCTGGAGACCACCGCCTCCAGCCTGGCCAGTGCAGAGCAGCGCCGGGGCCGGGCAGGCCGGCAATGCCCGGGCCGCTGCATCCGCCTCTGGTCACCAGCAGAGCAACAGCGGCGCCCCCCCTTTCACCCCCCTGAACTGCTGCTGGCAGATCCCCAGCCCGTGCTGATGGAACTGGCCCAGTGGGGGGCTGGGCTGGGGGAAGAGCTGCCGTGGCTGGACCCTCCCCCCTCAGCAGCCATGCAGGAAGGACAGCACGACCTGCAACAGCTCGGCCTGCTGAAGCACGACGGCCGGATCAGCGAGCGGGGACGGCTGATCGGCGGCCTCGGCGTTCACCCTCGTCTCGGCATGCTGCTGGTGGAGGCCCACGAACAGGGCGTCCCCCAGCTGGGCTGTGATCTGGCGGCCATCCTCAGCGAACGGGATCCCTTCGATCGCCGCCAGATCGGCAGCGATCTCGAAGCTCGACTCAACAGCATCCAGCGCCATCCATCCCTAGGAAAGCTCAGCCAGCAACTTCGCCGCCAGCTGCAGCGACTGGGTGCCTCACCCCAAGAGCGAGATGCTTCCGTCAATGCTGGCAATCTGATCCTGGCGGCCTTTCCGGAATGGCTAGCGCAACAGCGTCCAGGCCAGGTCGGTCGCTATCAGCTGCGTCAGGGCCGCGGAGCAACCCTGCCGCCCTGGGATCCGCTCCAGGGCAGTCCAGCCCTAGCCGTCGCCAGGGTCGACATGGGCGGCCGTGACACGCGGATCCAGATGGCCGTGGCCCTGAGCAAAGGCACCCTGGAGAGCATCGCTGAGCGGGACGGTCACTGGCAGGACGAGGCCAGCTGGGATCCCGAACGCCAGCGGGTCCGTGCCGAACGCCAGCTCAAACTGGGGGCATTGGTGGTGCACCGAACGCCACAACCTTCGCCAGCCGCAGCGCTGTGCCGCACCCTGCTGATCGAGCAGCTGAAGAAGAATGCCAGCCTTGATGTCCTGCCCTGGACGGACAGCAGCGATCAGCTGCGCCAACGGCTGGCATGGATGCACCAACAGGTGGGCGTCCCCTGGCCTGATCGCGATCTGACAACACTGCTGGAGCAGGCTGACACCTGGCTTGGTCCAAGCCTGGAGGGCTGCCTGAGCTGGAGCGATATCAGCGCGACAGCCTTGGAAGAAGCACTCTGGGGCGATCTGGATTGGAGCTTCAGGCAACAGCTGGATGACCTGCTCCCGCGCCGCATCCCGATCCCCTCCGGCCGGCAAGCCACGTTGCTTTACACCGCCGACGAGGTGATCCTCGCCGTGAAACTGCAGGAGATGTTCGGATCTGACGACGGCCCCCACGTGCTAAATGGCCGTATCCCCGTCACGCTGGAGCTGCTCTCACCAGCCGGACGCCCCCTGCAACGCACCCGCGCTCTCAAAGGCTTCTGGGAAGGCAGCTACCGGGAGGTGCGCAGGGAAATGCGAGGGCGCTACCCCAAGCATCCCTGGCCCGAAGACCCCCGCCAGGCGCTGGCGACGGCCCGGACCAAGCGCAAATCAAATGGCCAGCAGCCCTGACCAGAAAAAGCCCGGCGCGTAGCCGTTAACACACTCAACAAAACTCCAACCTTTGTTACATTTGCACCAAACCAACTGGTTCACACCCATGTCTGACAACGCACGCTTCGGCTTCGTCAACTTCGCTGAAACCTGGAACGGTCGTCTGGCCATGCTGGGCATCGTGATCGGCCTCGGCACCGAGCTCCTGACCGGCCAGGGCATTCTGTCCCAGATCGGCCTCGGCTGATTTCCGCTCCGCGGATTCACAGAACCCCTCGGCTCGCCGGGGGTTTTTTATTGCCTCTCCACCAGCCACGGCTGATGCAGCACAGTGGGGAGGATTCCACCGAGGCAGTCGTTGGCACCGCTTTACGTTCAGAACAGACGTGATGGATCAAGGCTGCTCAGCAGCGCCTTGGTGATCTGCACGATTGGTGCCACCCAAATCCACCAGCACTGGGGCGTTTTGCTAACAAGCATCTCCGCAGTTGTCTGCATCTACTGGGGTTACGCCTACAGCCGCCTTGAGCGTTGATCGTCTTCCGACCTATTCCGTTGCTGAGCTGAACACAGCCATCGGAAGCCTGCTGGAACGCGGCTTTGCCCCGCGTTTTTTACTGGAAGCCACTGTCTCCCGGCCACAACTCAAAAAGGGCCACCTCTGGCTCACCCTCACCGACGGTTCCACCAGCATTTCTGGTGTTGTGTGGGCTTCGAAGCTGGCCCAATTGAGCTATCAACCCAAAGACGGTGACGGCGTCACCGTGGTGGGCAAGCTCAATTTCTGGGCAGCACGAGCCAGCCTCACCGTTCAGGCGCTGGACATCCGCCCCAGCCTCAGCACGGTGCTGCGCGACTTTGAACGGGTGCGGCAACTGCTGGAAGAGGAGGGGGTGATCGACCCAAGCCATCAGAGGCCGCTTCCGAGCCAACCCGCCTCGATCGCAGTGCTCACCAGCGTGCCCAGTTCCGCCCTGGCCGACATGCTCCGCACCGCGGCGGAACGCTGGCCTATGACGCAGCTGATCGTGGTGCCGATTCCGGTACAGGGTTCCGTGGCCCCGACGATTATCAGCACACTGGAAGCCTTGGCCGAACGCGCTGCCGAGCTGGGACTTCAAGCTTTGGTGCTCGCCCGCGGCGGTGGCAGCCGGGAAGACTTAGCGGTGTTCGACAACGAGGCGCTTTGCCGCCTCCTGGCCCGCTACCCCATACCGGTGGTGACAGGCCTGGGGCATGAGGATGATCTCACCGTCGCCGATCTGGTGGCAGACCATCGTGCAGCCACGCCCACGGCGGCGATCGTGGCACTGCTGCCCGACCGCGAGGCAGAAAGCCAGGGACTTGCTCAACGGCAAAGCCGATTGAAGGACGCGCTGCTGGGGAGAATCCTCCGCGAGCGTCAGCGCCTCCAGAATCTGGACGTTGCTCTTCAACAACAGTCTCCACTGGAGAAGATCAAACGCCAACGCCAGGCACTGGCTCAAAGGCACCAATTGCTCAAGGCACTATCACCGGAACGTTGGCTGAAACGCGGCTTGGCCCTGATCAGCAACAACGCCGGCGATCCCATTTCAAACCTGGAATCCGTCAAGATCGGTGATCAGCTCAACATTCGAATGAGCGAAGGAAGCCTTGAAGCCCGGGTCGATCAGATCCAGCACAGTGCACCCAACACCTCCTCCTGATGAGCAAGCGCCAAGTCAATAAAGAGCACCGTGATCGCATCGAAGCGTGGCGAAAGGATGCCGAGGCACTGAGCTACGAAGAAGCCATGCATGCTCTGGATTTGCTGCTTGCTGAACTACAGAACGACAGTGTCCCGTTGGCGGACTTGCAGCAAAAAGTGCTCCATGGCGAGGTGTATCTGAATCGGTGCCAGAGCCTGCTCGACAGTGTGGAGCAGTCGATTGTCGAACTCGATCCCACAACTCTCAAAGCCACAACCGATGCGTAAAGCCCTGCCTTGGATCTATCTGCTTCTTGCTCTGCTGGGAGCGATCCTGCCCTGGAAGGCCAACCTGGAATTCATCGCCGAAAGCGGTGGACAAGCCTTCGATCTGGCGCGATTCATCTCTGATGCCAGTAGCACAGCCGCGTCACGCTCCTTAAGCGCTGATCTGCTGGTGGGTGCCAGTGCCGTCACGCTGTGGATATGTGTGGAAGGACCACGTCAGAAGATCAAAGGCTGGTGGCTGGCCATCCCCTTGAGCTTCGGTGTGGCCTTTGCCTGCGCTGCTCCGTTTTTCTTGTTCCTGCGGGAACGACAGCTTCAGGCTCAGGAATCGGAATCCACATCCTGAGCCACTACGTCAATGGTGAGATCACTGGCAGGCGCAGACGGGGCTCCTGCACTGGCCGGGCTGCCTCCCGCACTGGCGTAGGGAGTCCCACAGACGTTACAGACTGCAGCCCCCTTCAGACCAGTGGCACCGCAGGCAGTACAACTGATCATCCGAGACTGCAAAAGCTTCCAACCAATCCAACCAAGACCGGAAAGGATCAAAGGAAGCGCCAAAAGAGCCAGCAACACACCACCGGCGAGATCAAGCAAGAGACGACCGGCAGCGGTTGGCAGCAGCAGTAGCAACACAACTCCAATCCACAACACTGCTGGCGGTCGATTCATGGGGTTCAACGGAAAAGGTCCGTTGAATCAGCTTCGCAGAGTTGAATCAAAGTTCAAGGCGCCGCGCTGTTCGGTTCCCCGAGCCGAGGTTTCTCAAAACGAACTGCGGACAATTCCACGCTTAAACACTGACCAAAATAAAGAATCACACCCACCAACCAAACCCAAAGCGTTAACACCAAAACACCACCAATAACGCCGTAGGCCTGGTAGCGATTACCCAAAGAAACGATACTCAAACTCAGAATTTTATTAAGAAAAGCGAGGCCGAATCCAATCAACAACGAGCCAGGAATGAGGGGCATTACAGGAACACGACGGCTAGGCAACACCACCTGAAGCAACCAGGCCATCAAGGACAAGATCAACGCGGGAACAAGGATCCGCCCGAGAGGAAGAATGGGACTGGAGCGCACAATCCCCATCAAACCAGGAACAACGCCATCCAATAAACCAAGAATGTCCTCAGGGAGCTGCCCGATGCTGAGCACCAACTGCTGGAAAACAATCAAAACGGATATGGCAAAAACCGTCAGGAAGGCTTCAACGCGCGTTCTACAAAACTGCCCAACCTGTTGCCACCAAGACAAACCGATTGATGGCTCGGGCAGAATCTCGGACCACAACCGATCAGCTCCACGCTGGAGCGTTAAATAAGCATTACTCGCCGTAAGAAGCAAAACAACAACGCCGAGGATTCCAGCACCAAAGCCTTGATCCACCAGCCCACGCAAGGTGGAATCTACGAGACTGGTTGCTGACGGCGGCAAGACCTGCGTCACCGCGGCCAACACATTATCCACACTATCAGTTTTGCCAAACACCCTGGCAGCAACAGACAGCGCAATCAGAAGAAGTGGAAAGAACGACTGAAGAACGAAATACGCAAAAGCAGCACTTAAATCAACACACTCAGCATTATTCCAACGCTGACAAGCCTTCCAAATCTGGCCACTTAAACGTCTAAGAAGTGAACGTCTTGGCACAGATGAGCGCAAAAGACTGCTAAAACCTTACAACAAAAAAGCCACCTCGAGATGAGGTGGCTTCTTCGTGGGTGGTGATGGTGATTGCTTCAGCAATCAGCGCATCATCAACCTATTCAGAGAATGTTTTACCTGGCATCGAGCTATTTTCTCAGGGGGCTACCCCCCAAATATCGTCGCCGCTGATGCGTTTCACAACCGAGTTCGGGATGGATCGGAGTGGGACCACACCGCCATGGACACCAGGATAGATAAACATTCCCAAGGGATGAACCCTGAGAACTGCATAGGATCTGCAGCGAATGCTGCACGTCTGAATCAAACAAAGAAATGAGTCTTCAGGCAAGAACCAAAATGTTGGTCAAGCCCTCGGTCTATTAGTACTCCTCCGCTGCATCCATTACTGGACTTCCACGTAGAGCCTATCAACGGGTGTTCTTCCCGTGACCTTACTGGGTTACCCCATGTGAACACTCATCTTTATTTGGGCTTCCCACTTAGATGCTTTCAGCGGTTATCCACTCCGCACATTGCTACCCAGCGTTTACCGTTGGCACGATAACTGGTAC
Source organism: Synechococcus sp. (assembly GCA_047285305.1). Classification (GTDB taxonomy): domain Bacteria; phylum Cyanobacteriota; class Cyanobacteriia; order PCC-6307; family Cyanobiaceae; genus Parasynechococcus. The sequence goes on along the minus strand of JBJBDL010000003.1, from coordinate 750,411 downwards.
ACCAGAGGTGCGTTCCTCCCGGTCCTCTCGTACTAGGGAGAAATCCTCTCAATGTTCCTACGCGTACACCGGATATGGACCGAACTGTCTCACGACGTTCTGAACCCAGCTCGCGTACCGCTTTAATGGGCGAACAGCCCAACCCTTGGGACCGACTTCAGCCCCAGGTTGCGATGAGCCGACATCGAGGTGCCAAACCTCCCCGTCGATGTGAACTCTTGGGGGAGATCAGCCTGTTATCCCTAGAGTAACTTTTATCCGTTGAGCGACGGCCCTTCCACTCAGAACCGTCGGATCACTAAAACCGACTTTCGTCCCTGTTCGACTTGTAGGTCTCACAGTCAAGCTTCCTTCTGCTTTTGCACTCGTCAGCTGATTTCCAACCAGCCTGAGGAAACCTTTGTGCGCCTCCGTTACCTTTTAGGAGGCGACCGCCCCAGTCAAACTGCCCACCTGATACTGTCCGCTCCCCGGATAACGGGTGAACGTTAGAACCCTAGCTCTGAAAGAGTGGTATCTCACCAGTGACTAACTCATACCCGCAAGCATGAGATCAACGTCTCCCACCTATCCTGCGCATTCAGAGCCCGGGCACAATACCAAGCTACAGTAAAGCTTCATAGGGTCTTTCTGTCCAGGTGTACGTAGTCCGCATCTTCACAGACAATTCTATTTCGCCGAGCCTCTCTCCGAGACAGCGCCCTGATCGTTACGCCTTTCGTGCGGGTCGGAACTTACCCGACAAGGAATTTCGCTACCTTAGGACCGTTATAGTTACGGCCGCCGTTCACCGGGGCTTCAGTCGCCAGCTTCGCTTACGCTGACCGGCTTCCTTAACCTTCCGGCACTGGGCAGGCGTCAGCCCCCATACATCGTCTTGCGACTTAGCGGAGACCTGTGTTTTTGGTAAACAGTCGCCAGGGCCTCTTCACTGCGACCACCTTGCGGTGGCACCCCTTCTCCCGAAGTTACGGGGCCATTTTGCCGAGTTCCTTAGAGAGAGTTACCTCGCGCACCTCGGTATTCTCTACCACCCCACCTGTGTCGGTTTCGGGTACTGGCAGTCATGCCTTAACGGGTATAGAGCTTTTCTTGGAAGCTTGACGTCACCAACTTCGCTGCCGTAGCAGCTCGTACTCACGCCTCAGCTCGGAACGTTTTCACCGCTCCTCAACGCCTCGAACGCTTGAACCAGTAACCAACATCTGGCTTGGCTAGCCTTCTCCGTCCCTCTTCCCAAAACATGACCGGTACAGGAATGTTGACCTGTTATCCATCGACTACGCCTTTCGGCCTCGCCTTAGGTCCAGACTAACCCTCCGCGGACGAGCCTGCCGGAGGAACCCTTAGGGTTTCGGTGCATGGGATTCTCACCCATGTTTTCGCTACTCAAGCCGACATTCTCACTTCTATGCAGTCCACGCCCGCTCACGCTAACGCTTCGCCCCACATAGAACGCTCCCCTACCATAAAAATCCGCAGCTTCGGTACAACACTTAGCCCCGTTCATTTTCGGCGCAGGATCGCTCGACCAGTGAGCTATTACGCACTCCTTTGAGGATGGCTGCTTCTAGGCAAACCTCCTGGTTGTCTATGCAATCCCACCTCCTTTATCACTTAGTGTTGATTTGGGGACCTTAGCTGGCGGTCTGGGCTGTTTCCCTCTCGACCATGGAGCTTATCCCCCACAGTCTGACTGCCTCGCTACACACAGGGTATTCAGAGTTCATCTCGATTTGGTACCGCTCTCGCAGCCCGCACCGAAATGGTGGCTTTACCCCCCTGCTGGAGCACGAGACGCTACGCCTCAACGTATTTCGGGGAGAACCAGCTAGCTCCGGGTTCGATTGGCATTTCACCCCTAACCACAGCTCATCCGCTGACTTTTCAACGTCAGTCGGTTCGGACCTCCACTTGGTATCACCCAAGCTTCATCCTGGCCATGGTTAGATCACCCGGGTTCGGGTCTATAAACACTGACAAACGCCCTATTCAGACTCGCTTTCGCTATGGCTCCACCATTTCCGGTTTAACCCGCCAGTGCCTATAAGTCGCCGGCTCATTCTTCAACAGGCACACGGTCACCCTATAAGTAGGGCTCCCATTGCTTGTAGGCTCACGGTTTCATGTTCTATTTCACTCCCCTCCCGGGGTTCTTTTCACCTTTCCCTCGCGGTACTGTTTCGCTATCGGTCACACAGTAGTACTTAGCCTTACGAGGTGGTCCTCGCGGATTCACACGGAATTTCACGTGCTCCGTGCTACTCGGGATACAGCTAGCTCAGTTCAGTTTTCAGTTACGGGGCTTTCACCCTCTGTGGCGTGCCATTCAAGCACTTCTCCTAACATTCCTGATACACATTGCTGTCCCACAACCCCGATACTCGAAAGTATCGGTTTAGGCTCTTCCCCGTTCGCTCGCCGCTACTTAGGGAGTCGTTTTTACTTTCCTTTCCTCCAGCTACTAAGATGTTTCAGTTCGCTGGGTTGGCTCGTGCCAGCCTATGGATTCAGCTGGCCGTATTAAGGGTTGCCCCATTCGGAAATTCCCGGATCAAAGCGTGCTTCCAGCTCCCCGAGACTTATCGCAGGTAACCACGTCCTTCATCGCCTCTGTGTGCCAAGGTATCCGCCGTGAGCCCTTTGTAGCTTGACCAATTAACCTCCTGAACGCTTACCGCCGTTGAAAGCAGATTCTCAAGTTTTTATTGCTAAAAACAAGATCAAACTCTGATTCGCTCGACACGAATCAAAGAACGTTCAAGAGTCTCGGCTCTTGCTCAAAAGAATTTTCATTGTTCTAGATCTAATCTCCCTTTCAGAAGATCAGATTCAAAACAATGCATCTGTAAGATGCTTTGTTTTTTCCAGACTCACCTATGCAGTTGTCAAGGTTCTGCCAGAACTTCAAATCAAATCACCAATTGCTTGATTATTTGATCCGAGCCCAGCATCTTATCAACCAAATTAAGGCTTTAACCTAAAACTTGGAATGACAGGAAGCTGGGGTCATCCAGCGGACACATCTAAATCACACTCCAATCGAGCTCAACTCCAAAAAATTGGAGATGGGAATCAAGTTCGGTCAGTGGAGGTTAGGAGACTCGAACTCCTGACATCCTGCTTGCAAAGCAGGCGCTCTACCAACTGAGCTAAACCCCCAACACCGAATGGGCCATCCTGGACTTGAACCAGGGACCTCACCCTTATCAGGGGTGCGCTCTAACCACCTGAGCTAATGGCCCAGGAGTCTCATCCCTTTTGGGGTGTGACCTAGACAAAGTTTAGGAACTGAAAATCTCCATCAAGCAATCAACATTGGAGCTGATCCTTGACTTCAAAGCTGAGGTACCGATCGACCTAAGGTGACAGGATTTCGGCCTAAGAATAAAAGCACTCAGGCATCAAAATCATTGTGTTGTCTCCCTGTTAGGAGGTGATCCATCCGCACCTTCCGGTACGGATACCTTGTTACGACTTCACCCCAGTCATCAGCCCCACCTTCGACGTCCTCCTCCACAAGGGTTGGAGTAACGGCTTCGGGCGTGGCCAACTTCCATGGTGTGACGGGCGGTGTGTACAAGGCCCGGGAACGTATTCACCGCAGTATGCTGACCTGCGATTACTAGCGATTCCGCCTTCACGTAGGCGAGTTGCAGCCTACGATCTGAACTGAGCCACGGTTTATGGGATTTGCTTGTCCTCGCGAACTTGCTGCCCTTTGTCCGTAGCATTGTAGTACGTGTGTAGCCCAGGATGTAAGGGGCATGATGACTTGACGTCATCCACACCTTCCTCCGGTTTATCACCGGCAGTCTCTCTAGAGTGCCCAACTAAATGCTGGCAACTAAAGACGTGGGTTGCGCTCGTTGCGGGACTTAACCCAACATCTCACGACACGAGCTGACGACAGCCATGCACCACCTGTCACTGCGTTCCCGAAGGCACTCTCCTGTTTCCAAGAGATTCGCAGGATGTCAAACCCTGGTAAGGTTCTTCGCGTTGCATCGAATTAAACCACATACTCCACCGCTTGTGCGGGCCCCCGTCAATTCCTTTGAGTTTCACACTTGCGTGCGTACTCCCCAGGCGGAACACTTAACGCGTTGGCTACGACACCGAGGGGGTCGATTCCCCCGACACCTAGTGTTCATCGTTTACGGCCAGGACTACAGGGGTATCTAATCCCTTTCGCTCCCCTGGCTTTCGTCCATGAGCGTCAGTGATGGCCCAGCAGAGCGCCTTCGCCACTGGTGTTCTTCCCGATATCTACGCATTTCACCGCTACACCGGGAATTCCCTCTGCCCCTACCACACTCAAGCCCAACAGTTTCCACTGCCATGATGGAGTTAAGCTCCACTTTTTAACAGCAGACTTGAAGGGCCGCCTGCGGACGCTTTACGCCCAATAATTCCGGATAACGCTTGCCACTCCCGTATTACCGCGGCTGCTGGCACGGAATTAGCCGTGGCTTATTCATCAAGTACCGTCAGATCTTCTTCCTTGATAAAAGAGGTTTACAGCCCAGAGGCCTTCATCCCTCACGCGGCGTTGCTCCGTCAGGCTTTCGCCCATTGCGGAAAATTCCCCACTGCTGCCTCCCGTAGGAGTCTGGGCCGTGTCTCAGTCCCAGTGTGGCTGATCATCCTCTCAGACCAGCTACTGATCGATGCCTTGGTGAGCCATTACCTACACCAACTAGCTAATCAGACGCGAGCTCATCCTCAGGCGAAATTCATTTCACCTCGCGGCATATGGGGTATTAGCAGCCGTTTCCAGCTGTTGTCCCCCTCCTGAGGGCAGATTCTCACGCGTTACTCACCCGTCCGCCACTAACCCGAAGGTTCGTTCGACTTGCATGTGTTAAGCACGCCGCCAGCGTTCATCCTGAGCCAGGATCAAACTCTCCGTTGTAGATCATTTCCTCTTGGAAACTTTCGCTTCCTCAAAATGATTTGCGTCACCCATTACTCAGTCAAAACTGGCAACAGTTGAGGCCTCCTTTCGCTGACACAAAAGGGTTCTTAAGAGTGCATCTCTAGATTTCTCTGTCAATGACTTTCCGGGATCTCAGATCCGGTTGTTGCTCCACAATTCGCACACCGGCAACAAGAGAGCTCGTGAAAACCCTCTCGTTGCAGCGAATTGCTTCTTCGCAACGAAATTTTTGACGGGACCTCACACCTTCATCGCTCTTTCATTTAGCCCCTCACCTCACCTCTCGGTTCGGCTCGGAACCAAACGCGATGAAAGCGTCAGTTCCTAAACTTTTCAGTTGTCCAGGTGCGACCGAACTATTCCTCACTCCCTCTCAGGAGATCGGTTGGTTGGTCATCGCGGCCTCTCGCGACCGCTTAAAGAACTTACAACACCGTGGGATCGCTCCCTCCTGGCCATGTAAGCCGCCTCAGACACATCAAGACTTTCGCCTCAAGCGCTTCGGCTTGCGCGCTTGCCTCTCGGCTCCCGCGCAAGACAAAACCATAACACCGCATCCCCCGCTGTCTCAATAGAGACCCTTCAGAACTGAACCAAAGCCTCTCCCCAAGGGAGGAAACGCGCCAAATGAGCCCATGAACCAGCCGCCAACATGGGGAATCCGCGGTCAGCCAAGTCTTCTCCAGGAGAGAGCTGCGCAGGATCTGCATCCAACCAGCGAATCGGACAGCCCAGTTCATCAAGCACCAACCAAGCCGCCGCCAAATCCCAAATCTTGGGGGTGGCTTCCAGTGAAGCGATGGTCTGCCCCATTGCAACACTCACCAAATTGAGGCTGGCGACACCAAGTAGACGGATCTTTCCGGGGAAGCGCTGATCAGGCTTGCGCTGAAGCACACGAATCGAGCGGCTGCAGAGAGATACGCAAGCACTGGTGGCCAAAGCTCGGGTCTCCGAGGTCAACGGCTGATTGTTTCGGGTGGCACCGCGACCACGCAAAGCGACAAAGCGTTGGTTGTGCGCTGGCACATCCAGAAACACCTCACTGGGACGGCCATCGACGAACCGGGCCACGGAAATCGCCCAATAGGGAATGCCCGCCGCGAAGTTTGTGGTCCCGTCCAGGGGATCCACAACCCAGTAGGCCCGCGTGTTCGGAACTGTTTTCGATCCTTCCTCACTGAGGACCCCTTCACCGGGGGCGATGCTGGCCAAGCCCTCGACCAGAGCTGCATCACTCCAGCGATCGCAGTCCGTAATTAAGGAGCCATCGGGCTTTACGTCAGAGCCGATCTGACCAAAGTCCTGAAGCTGACGAGCACGAATGCGATCCAGCAACAGATGAACAGCGCCCAGTTGATCGTCACTGAGCACCAAAGTCACCACAGAGGCTGAACAGGACTGAGCTCAGTTTGATTGACCGACGAAACATCGGTAGCCACTGATGGGCAAGCGGTCTTCAGCGGCGTGGGTTCAATCGGAATCGGATGTGGATCGGATTCCGACTTGTTTCCCGAAAGTGAGATCGCGTTGCAGGCGATTAAGGCATCCAAGCCCGTGCGGCGCTGAAGCGTCACCAAATTGGTGTTGTAATCGTTAAGGGCACGGGCATATTTCAATTCTGCCTGAGTGAGATCACGCTGGCTGTTGACCACCTCTCTCTGGACCCCAACACCCGCTTGAACCCTCAGCTGAGACAGCCGAAGGGATTCCTTTGATGACAGAACCTCAGTGGCTGTGGTGTCAATGTTCTGAATGGCGGCTCGCAAACCAAAAAAGCTTCTCTCAACCTGAAAGCGGATCTGATCACGAGTTCTCGCAAAATTGAGGCGGCTTTCTTCCGCGGCCTGCTTAGAGCGCCTGTATTCAGCACGAGCACGCCCACCATCAAACAAGCGCCAACTCGCTGTTAACGCTGTGCTGTTTTGCACGCCATAAGTGAAATCCCCCATATCGATATCACTAAGAGATGTCTGACCGTTTTGCCCTTCCGTTCGCGACGCCGAGGTGGAATTCACAAAACTCAGGACAGGCTGAACTGCCGCCAGGGACGCATTGGCTTGACTGTTGTTGATTGAGATATCAAGGATCAGTTGATCAAGCTCTTCGCTGTAGTTGTACGCAGCAACAATGCTTTCCTGAAGTGTGGGCTCCCAAAGGCCCAAGGGTCTCGCGGGTGTTGCGGCAGTCGGAGTGACATCATGAGGAAGTCCTAGCACTCTGGCCAGGTTGCGGCGCTGAGTCTCCTGATCACGCCGATTAGCAGTCAGAATATTGCGGTCCCGCGCCAGCTGAGTCTCCGATTCCAGGACCTCCAGCTTTGTATTCACACCTGCATTGAAGCGCGCCCGGGCATCGCGGTAGCTCACCAATGACGCTTTAACAGAGTCCTGGCCGATGCGCACACCCTCATCGGCTTGCTGCAGCGCAAAGTAGGCAGTCTGCACCTCGAGTCGAAGATCACGAAGAGCAATCAAATACGAGTCTCCGGCTCGCTCAAAGCGATCACGAGCGGCAGCGATTTGAGGAACACGGGCGGGATTGATCAGATCCCAACTCACCTGCAAGCTGCCATTGACCCGCCACTGACGACCGTAGGTCTCGTTGTTGGTGACGAAATCTGGGTTCCGATAGGAATAAAAAGCAAAGTATTCAGGTAGACCGTTCGCAGACAGGTCGATGGTGGGATACCAAGCCGCAACAGCTGCTTGCAAAGATGACTTGGCTTGATCCACCTGACTAGCCGCAACTTTGAGCTGAGGACTGTTGACTTCCGCCAGCTGAAGTGCTTCTGCGAGTGTGAGTGGACGCAGCTCATGAATGCGCACCTGAGAAGGAACATCTGGAAGCGCCAAAGATGGAGGTGCTTCCAGATGCTCGAGGGATGGCGGCAAAACATCCACTGCTGGAACTATCAAAGAGGGATCAGCCTTGGGACGAGCACCCTTCAGATCGATCGCATCCGGAAGCGTGGCCTGATCAAACAAAGTCGACTCAGCCTGAACTGCGTCTTCGCCTAGCGCAGGGGAAACACCGGTGGTAGCAAGGCCCGCTACGAGACAAATACCCGCGGTGATCCGACGCACAGTATCCAGGAAATTTCAAGGAGCCTAGGGACTTTTTCACACCGCACCCAAAACTGAGTCCACGACGTCAGCCGCCCCATGCACGATCTGAATGGGGACCGGTAGCTGTTCAACTAGGTCTTGCAGGGTCATGTCATCCAGAAAAACGGGCTCCCCTTGCCGCAACATCACCGATGGCAGCAGCAGCTCATCGCCCAGATCTCGACCCTGCAGGCCAGTGAGCAGATCCTGTCCCGTCAGAAGTCCAGTCACAACTTGCTCCTGCCCCCAGTAAGGACTCGGCAAACCGATCAGGTGAAACTCGACGCCATCAACAGCATTTAGCCGTTCAGCCACAGGCTGCAACGCCTGCGCCACGATCTGACCGACCACCCAGCTGCAATGCCGGGGGTGAGGAACCGCGCTGGGCAAATCCTCAGTTGCGGCATCCAACGCTTCAAGGAAGGCACGGATGCTGCCCACGCCGTTTTCCTGCTGCGGAAAATCCTCGTAGTTATCCCGGGGCGGCAAGGGCAATCCCGCAACCAGGTACCACTCATCGGAGAGCCAGGCGAAACGGGTGCCCAAAACCTCCTGAAAGTGCTGCTGCATGGGTTCAACCTGAGCAATCACCCTGCGGGCGCAGTCCGGATCCACAGGAACCAAGCCATCGTCAGCCGGCCTGAAGCGGGTGAGCCCCACCGGCACGACCGCCGCAGAAAGCACCGCCGGCCAGGGGCCAGCCGCGAAGGCGGCAAGGTCGTTCAGCGTTCTCGCCAAGGCACGGCCGTCATTCAGTCCCGGGCAAACCACCACCTGTGCATGGATTTGCAGATCACGCTGATCAAACCAGGCGAGCTGGTCCATCACCTGGGCAGCACGCGGATTCACCAACAGTCGTGAACGCAGCTCGGGATCCGTGGCATGCACCGAGACGAACAAAGGCGATAGACGCTGCTCTTCAATTCGCTGCCAGTCGGCCTCGCCCAGGTTGGTGAGCGTCAGATAGGAGCCATAGAGAAAACTCAGCCGGTAATCGTCGTCTTTGAGATAGAGGCTGTCGCGCCGCCCCGGAGGCTGCTGATCGATGAAACAGAACGGACAGTTGTTGTTGCACTGGCGCAAGCCATCGAACAGAGCCTCCGTGAAAGCCAGCCCAAGGCCGTCATCGGCATCCTTTTCCAACTCCACCCGATGCAGCGCACCTTTTGCATCACGCACCTCAAGGCAAAGCTCCTCCTCCACGCAGAGGTAGCGGTAATCGATCAGATCGCGCGGGCGAATGCCATTGATGCTGAGCAACTGATCACCCGGCTCAAAACCCAACTCCTCCCCGATCGAGCCAGACTCGACGGAGGCGACCACCGCGGGCTGCGGTTGACGACTACTGCTACTTGGATCCAGAGCTGCAACGGCAACCCCGGCGGATGGCTCATTCCACACAAGCCGGCTTCATCTGAACTCAGTTTGCGCCGTGAACGCCCCACCAGGCCAGCAGCAGCAGCCCGAACAGCAACCGGTAAGCGACGAAGACCCAGGTGCTGTTGCGCTGCAGGAACTTCAGCAACCAATCAATCGCCAGCCATGAAACCACTGCAGCCGAACCAATTCCGACCAGCAACGGCAGGGGACCGTTGCCAGGGCTGGAGGCCAGAGCATTCTTGAGCTCCACCAGACCCGCGATAGTGATGGCGGGAATGCCCAAAAGGAAGGAAAAGCGGGCTGCATCAGCACGCTGCCAACCGTCGAACAGGGCCGCAGTAAGAGTGCTGCCGGAACGCGAGACCCCTGGGATCAATGCGAGGGCCTGGGCCAGCCCCACCAACAGGCCATCGCGGCCTGAAACCCCTGAAAGCTGCTTGCGCCGTGCGCCGACCCGTTCCGCCAAGGCCAGCAGCAACGCCATCACAATCGAGACGATGGCGATACAGGGAACACTGCGCAGGGGTGACTGTTCGTAGCCCTGGGCCCAAGCGAATTTGATCCCTAATCCGATCAGCAAGATCGGCAGGGTGCCAACCAACATGGCGAACCCGAGACGCACCTCGGGTTCGCGCCACTGGCCATTGCAAAAGGCGAGGCTGATGCCCCGCAGCACCTGGTTGAGATCAGTGCGGAAATAAGCGATAACGGCAACGATGCTGCCCAACTGAATGGCAGCGATCACGGAGACACCCGGATCGCCCCAACCCAGGAGCTCAGGAACCACCTTCAAATGAGCGGTGCTGCTGATCGGCAGAAATTCAGTGAGTCCTTGAACCACCCCCAACACCAGGTCATGCCAGCAGGCCTCAAGCAGGGTGAGTGATGCAGAGGGGTCCGCCATCAACGTAGGAGTGTCGCTCTGACGCTATCCCCGGCCGGAAAAGCGGTCATGTCCGCCGCGTCACTTGATGATGTCTTCTAAGGTTCCGTGACTTTCTTCATAAAGGACATTTGATCGGCGGCACCTGGCAAACATCAGCCCCCGCTCGGTCGTGGTCCTTTCCCGTGGCCCGCATCGCAGCTGCGATGGTGGTCCTCCCGGTGTTCCTGCAAGCCCCCTGGGTGAGGCTGGATCCGTTCTCAGCCACCTTGTTCACCGGAGTTCTGGTTGCAGCCGGACTGGTTATGCATCAGAGCCGCTCCCAGACAACATCCGACCTGGGTTCCCTGCTTGTGGGTTTCAGCGGCAGCTGGCTGGCAGGGTGCATTTTCTGGGGTTGGCTGCGAGCCCATCCCGTTCTGCACATACCGGTGGAAGCCTTCGCCGTGCCCATGGCCTTGGGCGGCCTGCAGGGGCGCTGGCGCCTGGCAGCCACATTTTATTTATCTTCCCTGGTGGGCACAGCTTGCACCGACCTGGCCATGGCGGCCACCGGCGTGATGCAGTTCTGGCCCGCAGTGGTGACAGCCTCCCTCGATCAAGCGCCGCTACTGCTGCATCAAGCGGGGACGCATCTGCTTCAGCCCCTGCCTCTGTTCACTCTGGTGATCTCAGCAGTTCTCGTTCTTTTGGCTGGACGTCGCCTGAGCAGGAACAGCGGCGGTTTCACCGGTGATGCGGGATCCATGGCCGCTGCCGTCTTGATCACCACCCTTTGGGTGGATGGCTTGTTCTTGCTCTCAGCCTTGCTGCAGCCCGGGCTCAGTGGCCTGATCGAGTGAAACGAACTGCAAAAGCTGCACCGGTTCAAGGGTTCGAACGGCGCAACGACTTGTAGTCTTCCGGAGCCGGCACTGCCGGTCGACCCGTTCCGACCCCTGATCGAGAGTTGAGATGAAGCGGCTTCTGAGCTGGCTGACCGGCGCACTAGTGATGGCGAGCCTGATGGCAGGCCTCGTGCTTCCGAGCAGCGTCTATGCCGACGACGACCTTCGCAACAAGTATTCCGGCAATGAGATCCGCAACATCGCGGATGACAAAATTGCAGCACGGGACGGCAAGGTGGATTTGAACAATTCCTCCGTGCGCCGTTTCCAGCAGTTCCCCGGGATGTACCCGACCATGGCCGGCAAGATCGTGCTGGGTGGCCCTTACGACAGCGTTGACGACGTGCTGTCTCTTGATCTAACTGAGCGTCAGCAGGAGCTGTTCGCGAAGTACCGCGACAACTTCACCGTTACCCCTCCCTCCATTGCTCTGAACGAGGGCGACGACCGTATCAACGACGGCCAATACCGCTGATTCATGACCCCGTCACACTGGTTGTGACTGCTTGAACCGCCGGTCCACCGGCGGTTTTTTTGTCCTCGTGATGGCCCAGCCCCGCAGCTCTGATCCCATCCCCTCAGGTCCCTGGGACGTGGTGGTTATCGGTGCCGGGGCGGCTGGGTTGATGACCTGCCTTGATCTGCCGCCAGAGTTCAAGGTGTTACTGCTCAACCGCAACACGGGACGGCGTTCTTCCAGCCGCTGGGCCCAGGGGGGCATTGCCGCGGTGACCCGCAAGGAGGACAGCGCCGACAGCCATGCGGAGGACACCGTTCTGGCTGGAGCCGGCCTTTGCGATGGCGATGCGGTGCGGCTGTTAGTGCAAGAGGCACCCCATTGCGTTGAGCGCCTGGAGCAGCTGGGCATGGCCTTCGACCGGGATCAGGACGGTCTGGCCACCACCCTGGAAGCAGCCCACAGCCACAGACGAGTGCTGCATGTACAAGACCGCACAGGGCGAGCCCTGGTGGATGTGCTGCGGGATCGTGTTGAGCAACGGCCAAGATTGCTGCATCGCCGCGGCGTGCGCGTGACGCAGCTGCTGGTACGCGATGGGCGTTGTTGCGGCGTGCAGGTGCTGGATGGGGCCCATCTTCACGGGATCGAAGCCCGCGCGGTGGTATTGGCCAGCGGCGGTGGTGGTCATCTGTACGCCAACACCACCAACCCAGCCCAGGCCTGTGGCGAAGGCATCGCCCTCGCCTGGCAGGCAGGCGCAGCCGTGGAAGATCTGGAATTCGTTCAGTTTCATCCAACGGCCATTCGCCTAGATGACGCCCCCTGCTTTCTGATCTCCGAAGCCGTTCGCGGAGAGGGCGGCGTGCTGGTGGATGCCCTCGGGGGCAGCCCTGTGGCCCATCTGCCCCAACGCGACCTCTCACCGCGGGACCAGGTGAGCCGAGCCTTGATGCAGGCCATGCAGCGGCAGGAGGTGAAACAGATGTGGCTCGACTTTGCCGCCATCCCTCGGGAACAAGCGGAGCGACGCTTCCCAACGATCCTGGACCGCTGCGACGAACTCGGATTGAATCCATTGGAACGGCCAATCCCCGTGGCCCCAGCCGCCCACTACTGGATGGGAGGGGTGGCCACAGACCTGAGTGCCGCCACCACACTGCCAGGGCTCTATGCCGTGGGAGAAGTGGCCTGCACAGGCCTGCATGGCGCTAACCGACTGGCCAGCAACTCCCTGATGGAGTGCCTGGTGTTCGCCCATCGCCTCAAAGAGATCGAGCTCGGGCCCGTCCCAGCAGCCCTCGCCAGCGACACAACGCAACCGCTTGCCTTGGACCTCGACGGCTGCAGCAGTTCGCACTTGATCGACGCCATCGAGCAGCTGCGGCATCTCTGCTGGCGACGGGCGGGGGTTGAACGATCCGCCGCTGGACTGCGCCAGGCCATCGGCAAAGTGCAAGCCGACGAACAACGTCTGGAGCAGCAGGCACTGCTTCAGGCCCTGCTACGGCAAGACCCCTGTGCCCCCAGGCTGTTGGCCGAAAGCAGCCGACGCGATCTGAACCTGTTGCTGGATCTCAGCCACAGGTTGCTGACCAGCCGTCTGATGCTGGAGGCCTGCCTGTTTCGCGGAGAAAGCCGGGGAGGCCACTACCGCAGCGATGCTCCTGCTCCGCTACCGCAATGGAGGCAGCATTCCCGGCAACAACGGCAACGGGGCATCGTCACCCGTGCCGTCCGGGACTAAGGGCAGTCCTGATTCAGAAGTCGGTTTCGCCCTCGTAGCCACTGAGTTCCGAAAGAGTGTTGAGCCCTTTCACCCCGGAATCGATGCTGCCGTTGATCTCCCAACTGGGGAAACCCTCCAATCCCTTGCTGCGGCAAAGATCGGCCTGGTTGTTCTCACCGTCCGGCGCACACTCCACCACGTTCAGCTGATCCGAGGCCTGCTTGCCGAACAGCTCCTTCTGTTCGTGGCAGTGGGGGCACCAGTAAGCGGAATACATCACGGCGCCGCTGCTGGTGAGGTGCTCAGCCAAGGCGATCGAAGCTGACGTGCTCTCGGTGGTGACAACGGGTGCAACGCCGGATCCGCTGACCACAGTGTCGGGCCGGTCTGGATCCACCACCGACGCCCAGATCAAGCCCCCCAGCAGCACCGCCAGGGCCAGAAGCACGCCGCGAAAAGCGAGCTGCCCCAAGTCGTCCCAACCACCACCAACGATGGACAGCACAAACAGGGCGAGGGACAGCGCAGCTGAAAGAACACAGAAAAAACAGAAGGCCTGGATCTTGAGCAGCATCACCCCCAACAGCACACCGCTGAAGACGGCCATACCGAGAGATACGGTGAACAGACCCCACCAGGTGCGGCGGGACAGGTCGCCCTTGTTCTCTTGCAGCCCTGGCAACAGGGGCAGCAGCGCCATAAGCAGCATCGCGCCATAGGCCAGCACCCCCACCAACGAGAGCGGAATCCCGGCGAACACCGTGCCCCAGGCGCTGTTAAGCACCTTGTCACAACCGTCGGCTCCCATCGGACAGGTGAGGTTGCCGAGCAGACCCCATCGCTTCAGCGTGATCGAACCGGTGTCGATCAGCCCAGCGGTGGCCAGCACCGCCATGGCGATACGGGCCCACTTAGCGCCGGAATCCTGACGGCGACGGCTGACGAGACGGGTGGTGCCCATCCTTGAACTTCAAGTGATCGGATTCTGTCAGTTCCGGCGTGATCAGGCCGCTTCGTAGGCTGATCTTTGGCCTGCCGGCGACGTGATGACAAGCACCCCAACGAAACCGACGGTCGCCTTTGCCCACCTGGGCTGCGAAAAGAATCGGGTAGATACTGAACACATGGTGGGGCTGCTGGCAGAAGCGGGCTATGGCGTCAGCACCGATGAACGGGATGCCGCCGTTGTGGTGGTGAACACCTGCAGCTTCATCCAGGACGCCCGCGAAGAATCGGTGCGCACCCTGGTGGGACTGGCGGAACAGGGCAAGGAATTGATAATCGCTGGATGCCTGGCCCAACATTTCCAGGAGGAGTTGCTGGAGTCCATCCCCGAGGCCAAAGCCATCGTGGGAACCGGCGACTACCAGCACATCGTGGATGTGTTGCAGCGGGTGGAGGCGGGGGAGCGGGTGAACCAGGTCAGCGCCGTTCCCACCTTTGTGGGTGACGAACACCTGCCACGCCAACGCACCACCGACCAGGCGGTGGCCTTCCTCAAGGTGGCCGAAGGCTGCGACTACCGCTGCGCCTTCTGCATCATTCCGAAACTGCGAGGGGATCAGCGCAGTCGACCGATCGAATCAATCGTGGCTGAAGCCCACCAACTGGCGGCACAAGGGGTGCAGGAACTGATCCTGATCAGTCAGATCACCACCAACTACGGCCTTGACCTCTACGGCAAACCCAAGCTGGCGGAACTGCTGCGAGCCCTTGGCGACGTGGAGATCCCCTGGATCCGGGTGCACTACGCCTATCCCACAGGGCTGACCCCAGACGTGCTGGCGGCCTACCGGGAGGTGCCCAATGTGGTGCCTTATCTGGATCTGCCGTTGCAGCACAGCCATCCGGAGGTGCTGCGGGCGATGAACCGCCCCTGGCAGGCGGATGTGAACGACCGCCTGCTGGATCAAATCCGCGACCAACTCCCCGATGCGGTGCTACGCACCACGTTGATCGTGGGGTTCCCCGGCGAAACAGAGCAGCACTTCCAGCACCTGATGGGCTTCCTCGAGCGCCAACGCTTCGATCATGTTGGGGTGTTCACTTTTTCGCCAGAGGACGGCACAGCAGCGGCGGACCTACCCGATCGCGTCGATCCCGAGGTCGCCCAAGCCCGCAAGGATGCCCTGATGGCTCTGCAACAACCCATTTCGGAGGAACGCAACAGCCGCTGGGTGGGGCGCACTGTTGACGTGCTGATCGAACAGCACAACCCGCAAACCGGCGAGATGATCGGGCGCTGCGCCCGCTTTGCACCCGAAGTGGATGGTGAAGTGCAGGTGCAACCCGGCGCCGATGGTCAACAGGCCGCGCCGGGCAGCCTGGTGCCGGTGGAGATCACCGGGGCTGACATTTACGACCTCAGCGGGAGGATTGTTGGCGCCCGCGCCATGGTGGCCGCAGCGAAACGCCAGGGTTGACCCTTCTCAAACTGCGGGCCGAACAGCAACGCCAGCTTTTTCTGATCGCCTCCGGCGTGAGCACGGCGGGTTCTTTTGCCGGCATCACCGCCAAGGGCTGGATTCTGATGAAAGGGGGCGTGGACCCTTTCGTGCTGGCGTTGAACTTCGCCGCTCTTTCACTTCCAAGCTTGCTGGTGAGTGGTCCAGCGGGGGTGCGCACCGACCGGGTGGGCTGTGAACGGGTGCTGGTGCAAGCGCAATGGGCACTGTTGACTGCCTCTGGCCTGGGGGCCCTGGCGATTCCCCTGTTGGAGGGCACAGCCCAGGTGCTGCTACTGCTCTGCAGCACACTTTTGGTGGGCATTGCCGGTGCCTATGAGTTAACGGCCCGCAACAAGTACTGCTCGATCCTGGTGGAGCGGCCAGAACAGCTGGCGGGCTACCTCACCAGCTTTTCGGTGGTCTTCAACGTGGGCAAGCTGGTAGGCCCCCCGATCGGCGGGTTGTTGCTGGCGGCCACTGGCCCGGTCTGGGCCCTGGGCATTGATGCGGCCAGCTATCTGCTGCCAATCGCCAGTGTGATGTTCTTTCTCAACCCGAATCGGGATCGGGAAGTGCGCAGCAGCGTCGGTCAAGACGCCAGCCTCCTCAATGCCTGGCACCACTGCGGTGGAACCCTTCAGGGGGTGCTCAGCTTCACCGCTGTGCTGTGTCTGATCGGGTTCTATCACCCGGGACTGGCCCCGCTGATCGCCTTCGATCAACTGGGGCCCAATCCCACGGATCTGGGGCTGTTCACCAGCGTGCTTGCGGGCGGCAGCATCGTTGGCGGACTGGTGCTGCAACGCAACAGCCAGCGTTTCTGCCGGCGCCCTTTCCTCACTCTCGGGGGGTTTGGCTTGATTACCGCAGTGGCCCAAATGGGTATGGCCCGCACTCCTGGGCCTGTATTCAGTCTGGCCATGGCCTTTCTGATCGGCGCTGGCACAGCCGGACTGCTAAGCAGCTGCAACCTGATCAGTCAGATCGGCTCACCGCAAGTGATGCGAGGCCGGATGGCTGGGCTCAGCCAGATCGCCTTCCTCGGCGGTGGCGGGCTAAGTGGATTGATCGTTGCCCTGATGGTGATGTTCACCAATCTCTCAACGGCTTTCGCAGTCACGGGTGGCCTCAGCGCTGCTGTGGCTGTGGTCTGGATACGAAAGCGAGGAGCGAAGACGTTGGACCCGCTCAGATGAGCTTGATTCCCTTCAGCAGCTTGGTGAGCACAAAAGCCGTCACCAGACCGGAACCAACCAGGCCGAGATATATGCCGACGCCCATGTGAAAGTACGGAGGTGACCACCATTAGATCAGACACTGGCCTGAGTTCAGGCCATTGGGCTCAGGGTTTGTGAACAGCTGATACCGATTGAGAGGTATCTCCAGCCAGGCTGATCCTCAGTCCTGCACATAGACCGTGCCGTCACGCAGGCACTGCTCAGCCTTCTGTAACTCCCGCCCTAAATAAAGGGCATGGTCGAGGCGACTTACCGCGTGTGGGGCTTCCCCTTCCGTGAGCTGGATGCCCAGCTGTTTTGCCGTACTGCCGCGGTAAATAGCTGAAGGGCGCCGAGGAGCATTGCCCCCGTCGCAGCGCAACACCTCACCAGTCTCGGAATCTCGGGCCAACCCCTTGTCATCAATGGTGTTGCCGTAGTGCTCAAGCACCAGTTCAGCGGCATCACGATCCAGTTTGATCAAGAAGTAGCCACTGGGATCTAGAGCGATGAATCGCTGGGACAGGCGCTTATCAAGAGCATCCATCGCAGCAGCAGTGGATGCCGGTGCTTCCTGAGTTGTGGTCATGCCTTCAACCTACAAAGCCAAGGCCGGAGGTTCTGCTTTGAAGGGCAGCTCCGCATTGATAGCCTCGATCTCCTCCAGCATCAAGCCATTCACCTTGGGCAACCAGGTGCGGATCAACTGATCCATCTGGGGCTGATACCAGCGGTGCAGGCTGGCGTGGGGACGGGCCACAAAGCCTCGCCGGAGTTTATGGCTGCCACCGGCTCCAGGGTCAAAGCTGACGATGCCGTTGGCCAGGGCCCATTCGATCGGAGCGTAATAACAGACTTCGAAGTGAAGACAATCGATCTCCTCGTGGCTCCCCCAGTAGCGGCCCCAGAGCTGTCGGCCGTCCTGCACGCACATCGACATCGCCACCGGATCGCGAGGGTCACCTCGGTGGGCAGAAAAAAGAACCAGCTGATCGCGGTGCAGCCGTGCCAACGCTTCAAAAAAACGCTCCTCCAGATACTTGCTGCCCCACGGTCCCCAGCGAGCACAGTGCTGCTCGTAAAAACGATGCATGAATTGCAACAGCGGCAGATCCAGCTGATCGCCGCTGAGGGGTGTCACGGTGATCCCGGCCTTAGCCACAGCCTTGCGTTCCCGCTTGATGTTGCGGCGCTGGTTGGCATTGAAACCCTTGAGGTAATCCTCAAACGTCTGGTCGTCGCCGCGGCTCCACAGGCTCTGCTGGTTCAGCCAGGCGGCACAGCCGGCGGCCTCCGCCAGGGGCCGCCACTGCGGATCCACGTAAAGGAAATTGCAGCTGAGGATGCCGTTCTGTTCGCAGAAGCGATCGATCGCCCGCAGCAACTCCCGGGTGAGCAGAGCTTCATCTTCTCCAGATCGCACATGGAAGCGGTAGCCCAGCACTGGGCTGACCGGACTCATGCCCAGGAGCTTGGGGTAGTAGCGCAGCCCCAGATCCGCCGCCAGACGGGCAAAGGTCTGGTCGAACACAAACTCGCCATAGCTGTGGCCCTTAAGGAAAAGCGGAGCCACCGCAATCGGGATGTCATCACGCCAGAGGGCCAGATGCAGGGGCTGCCAGCCCTGCTCGGGAATGATGCTTCCGGAACTTTCTAAAGCCTCCAGCCAACTCCAGCAGTAGAAGGGGATTGCGGCGTCTCCAACCAGGCTGTTCCACTGCTGCTCCGGTATTTCATTGATGGAGCGATGCCAGCGAGCCGTGAGTGACGTCATGTCGACGGTGCCGTAGGCCCTTGTGCGACGACCTTAACCAGATCGGATCCGTCGGTAGCGAACAAGCCACTCACCGTCCCCGAGGTCCTCAGCGCCATCGGACTGCCAAGCACCCGGTTGCGCCAATGCAGCTGGCAACGGCGAATCGGTGCAAGGCAACCAGCTGAAGCGGCCGCCCAGAAGCTGGGGCACCAAGGTGAGCTGGAGCGCATCGACGCAATCGGCTTGCAGCAGATCGGCGCTGAGCTGGGCGCCACCCAGAAGCACCAGACGCTGAATCCCAGCAGCTCCAAGCGCCTTGAGCCGCTCCGGCCAGGTTGGAGCCATAGGGAACCAACGATCAAAACCTTGATCCACAGGTTCAGGAGCCAGCAGCCAACGTTGAAGCGGCTGATCAAAAAACCGCCAGGCGCTTGAAAAGTCGGGCGATCGGCTCACCACCACAGCGGCCGGCTGCTCGGCTCGCCCCTCGCTTCGGCGTTGCTCAAGCAGCTGAGGGCTGCGGATCAAGCAGGTGGACTGATGGGCCCTCAGGGTTCCGGCACCGATCAAGCAGGCATCCCCCCAAGCGAGCGCATGCTCCAGGGCGCGACGGTCACCCTCACCCCCCAGCTGCGCAGCACCCCCTACCGGCGGCGCCAAACGGCCATCAAGGCTGATGGCCAGCACCAAGCGCACGAAGGGACGTGAAGGAGTGGGGCGTTGGGGCATCCAGCCGTCGATCAGACGGCTGCCACTGCATCAAGAGCAGCTGGGGACATCTCCAGTTGCGGTGCTTCGGCGTAAACCTCGGCCGCATTATTCGGGCTCTCCTGCAGTCGCACCTTGTGCAAGCTGGCGCCGATGGCCTTGATCGGGCTGGAAAGACGA
Source organism: Synechococcus sp. (assembly GCA_047285305.1). GTDB lineage: Bacteria > Cyanobacteriota > Cyanobacteriia > PCC-6307 > Cyanobiaceae > Parasynechococcus. The sequence continues at coordinate 730,721 of JBJBDL010000003.1, read as the reverse complement.
TCAGCGATGTGCAGTGCAATGTTCTCAGCCGTGGGCACACACTCCTCGAAGAAGGGCACGTCCTTGTTGAGGAAAGTGTGGTCAAAAGGCTCGACCACCAGATCATCCACCAGGCGCTGCAAGGCAGACAGGTCGCAGACCATGCCGGTGCGGGGATCGATCTCACCGCGCACGGTCACGTCCACCAGGTAGTTGTGGCCATGGCCATGGGGACGTGCGCACTTGCCGTAGATCGCTTCGTTCTCTTCCTGACTGAGTTCCGGGCGGGCGAGTCGGTGAGCGGCGGCGAAGTGGGTGCGGATGGTGAGGAAGGCGTCCATGGGATGTCCGAGATAGTCGGCCCAAAGGCCCGGTTGTTCGTAGAGGCGCAGCGCCGTGATCGGCAGATGCGGGCTGAGGCGCTGCCAGATCACCCGCACCAGGGCCTCGGTGGTGGGGAGGCACCCTTCAGGGGTAGCAACGTCAAATTCCGGCCAGGCCTCATTGAGGAAGCGGAAATCGAGGTGGCCAGTCACCTCGTTGCGGATGGCGTGCTTCACCTCCGAGAGGTTGAGCACCATGCCGTGGGCGTCCAGACCGCCAGCCATGGAGACAATCAGCTCGTAGTTGTGCCCGTGGCCAGGAGCCAAAGCGCAGGGCCCGAAACGTGCGGCATTGTCATCCGCAGACAGTTCTGGCAGCCAATAGCGATGGCTGGCACTGAAACAGGCCCTCCTGGTGATGACACAACCACGACCTTGGCCGTGCCGTGCTGGTGACTTCGTTTCAGTCATGTGACGTTCCGGCCGCGAGGCATCCTAATGAGCTATTGACGTTTCCGAGTCATGGCGGATTCCACCCCCACCCTTAAGCAGCGTCTTGCCGGGCGCAGCCTCTATCTGGTGGGAATGATGGGCAGCGGCAAGACGAGCACGGGCCGCCCCCTGGCCGAACGCCTGGGCTACGGCTTTGTGGATGCCGATGCCGTGATCGAACAGGCGGCGGGCGTCAGCATCCCGGAAATCTTTGATCGGGATGGCGAAGCGGGCTTCCGCAGCCTGGAAAGCCAGGTGCTCAGTGCGATCAGTCAGCGTCACTCGCTTGTAGTGGCCACAGGTGGCGGTGTGGTGACCCAGCCGGAGAACTGGGGAATGCTGCACAGCGGTATCGTGATTTGGCTCGATGTGGTGCCCGATCAGTTGCTGCAGCGGCTGAACGCCGACAGCACCGTGCGCCCTTTACTGCAAACTACCGATCCAGAGACGGCTCTGAACGCGCTGTTGAACGAGCGTCGTCCCCTCTACGCCGAGGCCGATCTGACGGTGGTGATCAACGACGAGACCCCAGAGGCCGTGGCCGACGGAATCCTGCAACTGTTGCCAAGCCTGCTGAAGGATCCGACCCAACGCCGAACAGACTGAATCTCAAGCGGTGGGCGGCTCCAACCGCACCGCAAACCACTGCAAGGTCACCCCAGGGCTGATTTCCAGATCACAGGCCGTATCGATCAACCGCTGCGCCGCTGAGTCGACATCTGGTTGATCTTCCAGATCGGCCGGCAACTGATCGAGGCTGCGCAACCAACCGCTCAGCCATGTCAACGTTTCAGCAGCGCTGAGCAACTGCTCCGGCTTGCCGGGCTCCAGCACCACATAGTCATCAAGGGCACGGATCAGGGGATCAGACATGGAACGGCGATTGTGGATTCTGCTGATCAGCCTCACCATCCTGATCAGTGGCGGCCCCGCCTGGGCCCAGACAGGTCTTGAGCAGCGGTTGAACAGCTGGCCCGACTGGAGCCTCCCGGCACCATTGCCGCGGCCCTCAAATCGGGACGACCTGATTTACCCCGACTGGTTTGCCGGGCAGTGGCAAGTGGAGAGCATTGATCTCGATGCCCCAGACGATCCACCGCTGCTGCATCAAGCACGATTTCAAGCCGACCGGCGCGGTCGACTGGTCGGCGATCGCGGCTTCAACGCCACGGGCATCGGTCGTGCCCTGCTTGGCGAGCAGCTGCTGAAGGTGGAAGAAGACCCCGACTCCGCCAACCGCCAGATTGCCCGACTCAAAGGCGATCTCTATCTCGAGACCACAGTGACGGGACGCCGCCAGGAGAGTCCGAGCACCGACACCTTCCTGGCCGATGAATTGGTGCTGCAGATCCTGCATGCGCCCGGGCCGCCGCGGCTGAGCCGGATCGAAACCCTGAGCCGCTACAACCGCTGCGGCGAGGACATCTGCGCCGAGCAATGGCAAGGGCGCTACGCCTCGCCGGGCGAGAGCCTGCGGGATCAAGCCATCGCCCAGCACCACTACCAATTGCGCTTCACACCTCTTCCAGGGTCCGCTCCATCAACTTGAGTTCGATCTGGTCGCGCCACTGAAACAGGGGCTGCAGTTTGGGGTGATCGCTCAGCCCAGGCACGCCCTTGCCGGCCAGGGCCGAACCCGCAGAGGAGGGGAAGCGAAGCAGCGACAACTGAGCCGCAACGGCGATATCGGCCAGGGTCATGCTGTCGCCCACCAACCAAGGGCTGGTCTGCACGGATCTGGCCAGCTGCTCCAGGCTGGCCAGCAGCTCGGTGCGCTCCTTCTGGTTGACCAGTTCAGTGATGTTGCTGACCCAACCGCCAGGGATCACACCCATCACCGAACGCACGGTGTCGGGCAGATCGTCGGGCAGCAGAGCGACCCGAAGCTCGGAGTCCAGTGCCGCGGCCTGCACCAGAGAGGAGCGGCCCGCCATGGCCAGGGTGGTATCGGCCCAGTCCTCCAGCAGATGCACCTGGGCGGCCTGGCGCGGATCGGCGGGAATCAGGGCAGGGTATGGCTCCCGCTGATCCAGATGCAGTGCAATGGCGCTGGAGTCGGCAATCACATGACCCCCATCCACCAACACGGGGACCTGCCGTTGGCCGGACAGCCGGAACACGGCAACTTGGCCGACACCGGGGGGCACCTCCACGGTGCGGAAACTCAGTCCCTTGGCCTGCAACACCATCCGCACCTTGAGACAAAACGCGGAATGGCGGAATTGATGCAGCTCCAACATGTCCAAAACAGCCATGGGCCCGGCAGAGTAGCCAGCAGATCTGCAAGCACGCCAGAACCATGCGGGAGTTTTTCCTCAACGTCTCCCGATACCCCCGCTACTTGATCGCCTTCACCCTCGGGGTGATGAACTCCGTCGCCGAACCCCTGGCCGCGCGCCGGAGCAATCCTGTCACGGCCGTGGCCTTGATCGGCGCCTTGATCAGTGGTGGAATCAGCCTCACCTTGGTACTGCGTGCCATGGTGAATTCAGCACCGTTGGCGTGATGGCACAGGGGCGTCGAGTGGAGAGGGTGGCCGCCCTGATCCGCAAAGAAGTCAGCGAACTGATGATCAACGGCATCCGTGATGAACGGGTGCACCAAGGCATGGTGAGCATCACCGAAGTGGAGGTCTCCGGCGATCTGCAGCACTGCAAGATATTCGTGAGCGTGTTTGGGGAAACCCAGGAGCGCGAACAGGTGCTCGAGGGGCTGCAGGCTGCCAGCGGCTTCCTCCGGGGAGAACTGGGGCGACGGCTGCAAATGAGGCGCGCTCCTGAAGTGGTGTTTCAACTGGATCGGGGGCTGGAGCGCGGCACCTCCGTGTTGGGCTTGCTGAATCGCCTCGAAGACGAACGTCAGCAGCGGGGCGACATTCCACCGGGCAGTGATGAACAGCCCGGCGACTGACAGTCCAGGAGCAGACAGCCTGCGACGCCGAGTGGCAGAACTGCTGGTGCTTCGGGCCAGTGGTCATCTGAGCGACAAGCAGCGTCACTACCCGCAGTGGGAGCTTCCGAACAGCGAACTGCAACGTTTGCTGCAGGAAGGAGTGGGCGGCGTGATCCTGCTGGGGGGCAGCGCCGTGGAGCTGCAGCAGCGCACCCAGCAACTGCAGGGCTGGAGTGACCAACGGTTGCTGTTCTGCGCAGACGTGGAAGAGGGCGTGGGTCAGCGCTTCGAAGGGGCCAGCTGGCTGGTGCCGCCCTTAGCCCTCGGGCGACTCCACCAGCGGGACCCGGAGCTGGCCTTGGATTTGAGTGAGCGCTATGGCCGCTGCACCGGCGGACAGGCCCGCCGCTGTGGCCTGAACTGGGTGCTGGGACCGGTGTGCGACGTCAACAACAACCCCGCCAACCCTGTGATCAATGTGCGGGCCTGGGGCGAGGATCCCAACACTGCCAGCGCCCTTGCGGTGGCGTTCCAGCGGGGGCTGAAGCAAGCGGGTGTTCTCGGATGCGCCAAGCACTTTCCCGGCCACGGCGACACCGCCAGCGACTCCCATCTGGACCTGCCGGTGCTGCCCCACAGCCGCGAACGGCTGGAACAGATCGAACTGCCGCCCTTTAAGGCCGCCATTGCCGCCGGTATTGAGAGCGTGATGACGGCCCACTTGGTGCTGCCAAAACTGGAGCCGCAGCAGCCCGCCACCCTCTCCAAAGCCGTGCTCACCGATCTGCTGAGGCAGGAGATGGGCTTCAACGGGTTGGTGGTGACCGATGCCCTAGTAATGGAAGCGATCAGCGCACGGTACGGCGCCGCCGAAGCAGCTGTGCTGGCCTTTGAAGCCGGGGCCGACCTGATCCTGATGCCGGCGGATGCGGATGCCGCCATTGATGGTCTCTGCGACGGTTTCAGCAGTGGAAGGCTGTGCCTCGGGAGGTTGGACGAAAGCCTGCAGCGCCGGGCCCATGCGCTGGCATCGATCCCAACCAGCACAGCTTCAGGTCCGATCGTTAGCGCAGACGAGCAAGACCTTGAGGCTGAGCTGGTGCGTCACAGCATCACGGTCGGCGAGGTAGAGGTTCTCCCACAAGCAGGAATCAACCTGGTGCGAGTGGATGCCATGGTGCCCAGCGCAGCAGCCCTCAGCGGCTGGTCCCCGGCCCTGCGCACTCCTGAAGCACAGGGATTTCGCTCGATCGTGCTTCATGGCGAAGGGCTATCGCCCTGGAGCGGCCAAGCGGACGCGCCCCTGGCGATGGACCGGCTCGGCGATGGAGCGGTGCTGCTGCAGCTGTTCCTGCGGGGCAACCCCTTCCGCGCCGGACGGGATGCCCAAGAACCGTGGGCCGCAGCGATCCAGCAACTGATCGCCCTCAACCGGCTGGCCGGGGTCGTGGTCTACGGCAGCCCTTACCTCTGGGACAGCCTGAAGCCCCTTCTGCCCAGCAGCTGCCCTGCCGCCTATTCCGCCGGCCAAATGCAGGAAGCCCAACGCCAGGTGCTCACCGCGCTGTTCCCCAACGCGACGCCGACGGGCAACAGTGATGCGTTCACCGACTGACCACCACCAACCAACCGCACTAGCCAACCGCATTTAACCTCGCGCCAATCTCAAGCCGGCCGGCCATGCTCAGCCTCTCGATGATCGTGCGCGATGAAGAGGCGCGTCTCGGGGCGTGCCTGCGCTCCGTGCAGGGCTTCGCCGACGAGATGGTGTTGGTGGACACGGGCTCCACCGATGCGACGGTGGCCATCGCCGAGGCTGCTGGAGCCCGGGTTGAGCAGATCCCCTGGCCGGGTGACTTCGCCCCAGCCCGCAATCAGGCCCTGGAGTTTCTGAACAGCGACTGGGTGCTGGTGCTGGATGCGGACGAGCAGCTTCGTCCTGAGGCCATCCCCGCACTCAAAGCCCTGATGGCCCAGCCTGATGTGCTGGTGATCAACCTGCTGCGCTACGAGGTGGGGGCTGCCATGGCTCCCTATTCCAGCGTCAGTCGTCTGTTCCGCCGCCACCCCTCGATCCGGTGGAGCCGGCGATACCACTCGATGATCGACGACAGCATTCGCACCCTGCTGGACACCGAACCCCAATGGCGCATCGCCGATTGCAGTGAGCCGGCAATCCTCCATGACGGCTACCGACCAGAACTACTGGCTGGCAGCGACAAGGCCGATCGGCTGCGGCAGGCCATGGAAGCTGATCTGCAGGAGCGTCCTGGTGATCCCTACGCCAGCGCCAAGCTCGGGGGGCTATTGATCAGTGAGGGCAAGAACGACGACGCCATTCCCTTGCTGGAAAACGGCCTGAAGCATTGCGGTTCAGCCGGTGTCGAACGGTATGAACTGCTGCTGTACCTAGGCTTGGCCCTGACCCCTTGTGATCCCGACAAGGCGGTGACCTGCTACAGGCAAGCCCTGGAGATGCCCCTGGACACACGGGTGAGTCTTGGAGCCCGCCTCAACCTGGCGGCTCGACTGATGGACCAGGGCAACCTGGAAGAAGCGATCAGCCTCACCCAAACCGCCGCCCAGCGGGCGCCGGAAGTGGCCCTCGCCTGGTACAACCTTGGGCTGATGCAACGGCGGCGCGGCGACCTCGCCGCGGCACTGGAGGCCTACGGGCGCGCCCTTGCTCTGGATCCCAACAATGCTGAGTGCCATCAGAACAATGCCGTGGCCCAATTGTTGGGCGGCAACATCGACGCCGCTCGCAGCAGCTTCATCCGCGCCATCAACCTGCTTCAGGCTCAGGGAAACGCCGACGCGGCTCGGCAGCTGCGCGAAAGGGTACAGGGGGTGGTGAAGCTGGACGGGGAGGCTGTCGCTTGAGCCAGCCCTTGCAAAGCCGAACGGTGGTCGTCACCCGCGCGGCCGACCAGCAGGGAGCCGCACGCCAGCTGCTGGAGCAGCGGGGGGCAACGGTGCTGGATCTTCCTGCCCTGGTGATCGGACCACCCGACCACTGGGGTCCTCTGGATGACGCCCTCGAGGACTTGGAGAGCTTTCACTGGCTGGTGTTCTCCAGTGCCAACGGAGTGCAGGCCGTGGAACAGCGGCTGCAACGCCTTGGCAGTTGCCTGGCCAGGCGCCCCGGCAGTCTCAAGATTGCGGCGGTGGGCCGCAAAACGGCGCAGGTGCTGGACGACCTGGGGGCGGCCGCTGATTTCGTGCCGCCGAGCTTCGTCGCCGACAGCTTGATCGATCACTTCCCGGTGTCGGGCTGGGGTCTCAAGATGCTCCTTCCACGGGTGCAGAGCGGTGGTCGCACACTGTTGGCGGACGCCTTCGGTGAAGCCGGGGTGCGGGTGGTGGAAGTGGCGGCCTATGAGTCCGGCTGCCCCGCCACGATGCCGGAGCCAACAGCGACCGCCCTGGAGGGAGGTGAAGTTGATGCCATCGCCTTCAGCAGCGGCAAGACAGCGGAGCACACCGCGCAGCTGCTGGAACAGCGCTTCGGCCCTGGCTGGGCTGAACGGTTGGAGGGGGTGAAGGTGGTTTCAATCGGCCCCCAGACCAGCCGCAGCTGCCGCCAATGCTTCGGCCGGGTGGATGCTGAGGCCGACCCCCACGATCTCGAAGGCTTAGCCGAAGCATGCGCTCAAGCGATGCAGAAGGGATCCTGAGGCTCATCGTTCAGCTCAAGGCGAATGCACTCGCTCGCCACGTCGATGCTGAGCACCGACCATACGGTCGGAAGCAACAGCGAAGCGTCTTCGCCGCAGCGGCCATCTGCACCCACACAGATCACACCGTTGCCGCTGGGGGTGATGACCATGGCTTGTTTCTGATCTCCAAGCAACAACACACCGGTCAGGGTGAGGCCGGTCGCGGGGTCTTGAACCTCCATACCAACAAGAGAACCAAAGGGATCGGCCCGTCCCCGAGGGCAGCCTGCTGCACCTCCTCAGCCGAAAACAGAGGGTCAGGCTAATCGGCGGGAGCTGCGCCGCCGCCGGAAACGTCAGCGGCGCAAGTTTCACTGGAACCGATGGCAGCGCCGTAGCCGTTGGCATTTCACCACCACAGCCCCCCACGACCACCTACACGGCAAAGGGAGCAAGCCAATGCTTAGCCGCCTGCTTCCACCAGGTCACGGAAACGGTCAAGATTCGCCTGGAGCTCCTTGGTCACGATTCCCCCCAAGATGGTGGGTTCCATGAGCGGTGCCAAGACCCGCGGCAATTCGTAGGTCACGCTCAACTTGACCACAGTGCGGTCGTCGGCTTCGGGATAAAAGCGCACAGCACCCTTGGTGGGCAGGCCACCCACTGATTCCCAGTGCAGTTGTTGAGCTTCAACGCGCTGGGTGATCCGGGCCTTCCAGGTGAAGCGAAAGCCCTGTGCCGCCAAAGTCCAATCGGTGAGATCAGGGTCGTCGAGGGGTTTAACCGACTCAATCCAGCGCATCCAACGGGGCATCGCTTCGAGATCACTCCAGACCTCCCAGACCTTGGCGGCCGGGGCCTGCACCTCGGAGGTGACCGTGTGTTCGAGCCAGCGTCCCATCAGGCCACCGCTGCGTTGGTGGCCAGCTTGACAGGCTGATCGAGGATGGCTGCTGCCGCCAGATGACCGCTCATCGTGGCTCCCTCCATCGAATCGATGTAGTCCTGGCGGGTGTAGCTACCGGCCAGGAAGAAATTACGAATCGGCGTGCGCTGCTCCGGGCGATAGGGCTCCATGCCCGGGGCTTCCCGATACAACGACTGAGCCAGTTTCACCACGTTGCTCCAGGAGAGCTTGAGGTTGCGGGCCGAGGGGAAAAGCTCGCGCACCTGACGGTCGGTGTGGGCCACGATCTCGTCCACCGACTTGGGAATCCAGGGATCACCAGGGGTAAGCACGCATTGGAGAAGGGAGCCCTCTCCCTCCTTGCGATAATCCTCCGGGCTGGCCAGGGCCAGATCAGCAAAGCAGCTGAAGTCGGCATCAGCCGTGTACAGCAGGTTGTTGAGCCCGGTGGGTGTGGCCACATCCCTGCGCTGAGCTTCCTGGGCATCACCCAGCTCAGTCACCCAGCCGTCGTAGCGGAGCTGAACGGTGGCCACGGGTACGGCCTCCAACTTATGAATCGCCTTGAACTGGGGGTAACGGTTCCAGGCCTCGGGCAGCAGTTTCTGAATCCCGGGCACATCACATGCGGCCAGGTAGGCGTCAGCCTCGACACGAATGTCTCCTTCGGGCGTTCCCAGCTGAAGGGCTGTGATCTCAGGGGATTCACCCTCGCTGTAGTCCACCTGCTTTACCCGATGACGCAGATGCAACTTGCCTCCACGCTGCTGGATGTAGTCGAGGATGGGACCCGTGAGCCAGCGGTGGGGTGATCCCTTCAGCAAATTGAGCTTTGAGGCTTCCGTCTTGGCCGCAAACATCATGAAGATGGTGAGCATGCAGCGGGCGGAGATGGCCTCGCAGTCAATGAAGCCCAGGGCATAGGCAATTGGATTCCACATCCGACGGATGCTTTCGGGACTGCCGCCATGGCCCACAAACCAATCCTGGAAACTGACCGAGTCGAGGGCTCGGATGGTGCGCATCGCCCCCTCGTAATCCACCAGGCCGCGCACGATCGGACTGGTGCCCAGGGCCAGGGCATTGCGCAGCTTGTCGATCCAGCTGAGCTGGGGTGTGGTGAAGAACGCCTTGAGGCCGTTGAAGGGTGCGCCGATGGGGAAGCGGAAATCCAGCTCCCGCAGATCGCCCCCCTTATTCACGAACAGGTGCGTGTGCTGCTTCGGCAGAAGGTTGTCGAACGCTCCTACCTTGCGCATTAGGGCGAAGAGGTTGGCGTAATTGAAGAAGAAGACGTGCAACCCCATTTCGATGTGGTTACCACCCTCATCCACCCAGCTGCCTACCTTGCCGCCCATGAACGGACGAGCTTCGTAGAGATTCACCTCATGGCCCGCATCGACAAGGTCCACTGCAGCGGAGAGGCCGGCGAGGCCGGAACCAACGATCGCGACCCGCACAAGATCTGTTCAACTAAGGCGACTCTATGTATGAGCGTTCATAGAGTGAGAGCACGAGCCTGCGTTTTCCATGACATCCACTCCCGATAGGGCGCCGGCCCATACCGCCAAAGACGGCAAGGGCATCCTGATCACCGAACCGGCGATGCAGCAGCTGGCCAAGCTTTGCAGCGACCAGGGTGACAACCAGGTGCTCCGCGTCGGGGTCCGCTCCGGGGGCTGCAGCGGCATGAGCTACACGATGGATTTCGTGCCCAACTCAGACACCCTCGACGACGACGAGACCTACGAATACGTGGCGGCTGATGGCCAAAGCTTCCGGGTGATTTGTGATCCCAAGAGCCTGCTTTACATCTACGGAATGCAGCTGGACTTCAGCACAGCCCTGATCGGTGGTGGTTTCAACTTCACCAACCCCAATGCCAGCCAGACCTGTGGCTGCGGCAGTTCCTTCGCGGTGTGAGCGAAGCCACGTGGGAATCTGAGGGGAGATCACTGCCCTCTCCCTGTTGATGGAGACTTCCCAGGACAGCCTGTTCGAACAGGCCATGGACCGCTATCAGTCCGGCGCCGCAGCCGTAGAGGTGCTGCCTGATTTCGCCCGAATTGTTGCAGCCGCTCCCCGCCAATCAGCGGGCTGGACCTGCCTGGCCTGGTTGCAGCTGCTTTGCGACCAACCGGAAGAAGCACTCCGGTCGGCACGTTTCGCAGTGAGACTCAACGGCCAGGACCCCCAGGCCAGGATCAATCTGAGCCTGGCGTTGCTGGAGACCCAATCCAAGGGCGTGCGGGACCACATCCAGGTGGTGCAGCAGGTGATGACTCTGGCCCCAGAGGTGTCCGGCGAACTCAAGGCCTCGATCGCCGACGGGCTTGAGCGCAAACCCGGCTGGAAGGCTCTCGAAAAAGTGAAAGCCTGGCTTGAGCTCTGATCACAACGGACGCTCTGCCTGACAGACCCCGCATGACAGACCCTGCATGACAGCCACCTGGACCATCACCCGTCTGCCGTCCCAGGTTCGCGTACGGCCTCCAGCGGATCGTTCGGCTCATTTGCGGCAGGAACGCCTGGCCAGCGAAGCGCGACGGTTGCAACTGGCCAGGCGCGCCAACGGCATTCCGGATCCAAGCAGCTGGATGTGGTGATAAGAAACCCGGCGATGGCACGCATCCTGCTGCTGAGCAATGGCCACGGCGAAGACCTGTCGGGCGCGCTGCTGGCCCAGGAGCTTCAGCAGCGGGGCCACAACGTGCAGGCGCTCCCACTGGTGGGCCTTGGCAGCGCTTATCAGAGGGCCGGGGTGCCACTGCTGGGACGCAGCCATGAATTCAGCACCGGCGGCATTGGCTACACCAGCCTTCGCGGCCGCCTCACCGAGATCGCCCAAGGGCAAGTGTTGTATCTGCTCCGACGCCTGATACGTCTGATGCGGCACCGGCGGCGCTTTGATCTGATCCTGGTGGTGGGGGATGTGATCCCTGTTATCGCGGCATGGCTCAGCCAACGCTCTGTGGCGACCTACCTGGTGGCCTACTCCAGCCACTACGAAGGGACACTGCGCCTGCCCTGGCCCTGCGCCGCTCTGTTGAAAAGCCAGCGCTTCAAAGCGGTATACAGCCGGGATCAACGCACCGCCGAGGACCTCAGCAGACAACTGCTACGACCGGTGACCTTCCTGGGCAATCCGTTCATGGATTCGGTGCTCACAATGGCCACCCCACCGCCCAGCAGCACGCCACGCATCTGTCTGCTGCCCGGCAGCCGCCGACCGGAGCTGGAACAGAACCTGCAGCTGTTGCTGCGGCTGATCGAGCTGCTGCCCGACACAATTCACTGCAACGTGGATTTGGCCTTGGTGCCCAGCCTCGATGACGACAGCTTGCGGCAGCTGAGCAAACGATGCGGTTGGCACTTGGTAGACGGCGTGCTGAAGCGTGAGGGGGCACGGGGGATCAACGTTCGCCGCGGGGCCTTCCGGACCGTGCTGCAGCACAGCGATCTGGTGATCGGCATGGCAGGTACCGCCATCGAGCAGGCCGTTGGCCTGGGCAAACCAGTGCTGCAGGTGCCGGGCCAGGGGCCTCAATTCACAGCAGCATTCGCCGAAGCCCAACGGCGCCTGCTGGGCCCCACTGTGTTCTGTGCCGACGGGGAGAGTGGCAGCCGTGAGGCTTTAGAGGCAACAGCGGGGCTCGCCATGGCTTTGTTGGATCGTGCACGCCGGGATCTTGGCTTGCAAAAGCAATGCCAAGAGGAGGCCAAATGGCGCCTCGGGGAAGCTGGTGGAGGCCCGAGAATGGCGGCAGCCATTTGCGCACTGCTTCCATGAGTGCCCGACCAGAACCGGCCTGGAAACGCTGGCTCGACCGCCTGCTGATGGTGAATGTGCTGCTGGTGTTTATCGGAGCAGGGGTCTTCGCCGTAGCCGTGGTGCGGCAGGGCCAAGGCCATGACTGGCTGATGGACCAGGTTCAGCTGCTGTGGCAACCCCTGTTCGCCCCAGCCATCAGCCTGTTGATCATGGCCGCGCTGGTAAGTGGCATCTTCAGCTGGTGGCAGCGGCGAGTGCTGAAGCCAGATCGGAGTAGCGGAAGCTGAAGTTCAAGGCGTCAAGCCGCTCCGAAGCAACCTGCTGGCCCTCCAACACCACCTTGGCGCCATCCCCCAGAAGCACCTGAAGCACTGGAGCTGGCACCGGCAACAAACTGGGACGGCCCAGGCTGCGCCCCAGCTGCTTGCAGAAGGCCGTCATCGAGACCGGCTCAGGAGCCACGGCATTGATCACGCCACTCCAGCTCTCGTCCGTGAGGGATTGAAGGATCAGTGCGCAGAGGTCAGTGCGGTGGATCCAGCTCATCCACTGCCGGCCACTGCCGATCGGACCGCCAAACCCTGTGCGGAACACCGGAAGCATTTTTCCGAGTGCGCCGCCGTCGGCCGCCAGCACGATGCCGATCCGCAGAGTGACCTGCCGTACAGCGGAAGGCACCGCCTCAGCCGCCGCTTCCCAGCGCTCACACAAGCTCGCAAGGAAGTCGTCACCAGGGGTGCTCGATTCAAGAAAACGCTTGTCCAGGCTGGATCCGTAGAAGCCAATCGCCGAGGCATTCACCAGCACTTTTGGTGGCGTTGCACAGGCCTCGATCGCTTTCACCAACTGAGAGGTCGTTTCCAGACGGCTGGTTTCTATCAGCTGCCGGTGGGTCGCGGTCCAACGCTTCTCGGCAATGGGTTCCCCCGCCAGGTTGACCACCGCATCGGCCTGGTTGAGGGCATCCAACAGCCCGGCGTCGGCCCAGGTGCTGCTGCTGGCGGGGTCGAACTGCATCCAGATCAGTCGCCCATCCGCCCGTTCAGCGTCGTAGCCACGGGCCAAACGGCGGCTGACCACCGTGAGCTGATGGCCGGCCTGAAGCAGGAGCGGTAGGAGCTCACGGCCAACAAAACCAGTGCAGCCAAACAGCAACAGACGCATGAAAGCGGGGGTGGTGCGGCTGGGAGGCTAAGGGGGTTCTTGGGCAATTGGTTTTAGCCTGGTGCCATCACGCCCCCCTGTCATGGCCGAATCCGATGCCGCTGCCCCCGCCAAGGCCAAGCCTGCTGCGCTGCGTAAAGGTGCCTTGGTCAAGGTGAACAGAGCCGCCTACAGCTCCAGCCTTGAGGCTGGCGCCAGCGATCCCACAGCACCCGACTACATCTTCAAAGGTCCCGGCGAGCTGCTGGTGGTGAAGGGGGACTACGGCCAGGTGCGCTGGAACCGTCCGGTGCCCGATGTGTGGCTGCGAATGGATCAGCTGGAATCCTGCTCCTGATCTTGTTTGGAGGCAGGCTCAAGGGCCTCCTCCACGGCTGTGACGGCCGCTGGAACTGACGTTATGGCAGCGGGGATGCGCCAAACAGCACCGGAGAGCACGCCGCTGAGATCCCCGAGCGCCGACAGCACAGGATTCGAAACGCTGGCACTATCTGCAGCGGCGGCGGCCTGCCAGGGATTCCAACTCGCCAGGGTGACCACACTGCGATAGGCCGCTGGCCAGGGGTTATCGGGCAACAGCCGTTGAAGGGCCTCGAATTGCTGAGCTGCCTGCACAGGGCGGTTTTCCAGTACTGCCAGCAGCGCAAGGGTCCAACGCGGTTGCACAGCATCGGGATCCTGTGCCAAGGACGCCAAGGCCTCAGAACGCACCGGCTCCCGATAGCTGAAATGGCCATCGAGCATGTGTTCCTGCCCTACCACAGCGAACACTGGATCTAGCCCCACCGGCCCTGCCGCGAGGCCAGCGGCGAGGTCGGGGAAACGCTCCGCAAAGGATGGGCCCGCAATCGGATGCGTCGCGCGGCGGCGCCAGAGCGAATAACTCCCGCTACGGGGACGCTCGAACTGCTGCACCAGCTCGAACACACCGCTGCTGCGCACCGCTTGGTCCAGGGATCGGGCCGCTTTGCGCACCGATCCCTGGTCCCCTTCCGCTAACACCACCCATTCCGTCCGTGCCAGCACAGGCTCACGGTCCTGGAGACTGCCCCCCAGCTGCCGGCCAACGGTCTGTCCCCCATGGCGACGACCGTAGAAGCTGACATTGTGTTGGTTGAGATCGGAGGTGCTGGGTACCACGATCAACGTGGCAGGAGACGTGCTTGGATCGGCACCGCCAGCTGCCTCTACCAGCGCCTCCACCGGACCACGGGGCCTGTCTTCAAAGCGATGCAGCTGATGGGCCCAGCCCGCTGGGACACAGGCCAGCAGCCCAGCACCAAATAGGGGCCACACGAACCTCGAACACCTGGACTCGAACCAATGGCCCCATTGCCACCACCCTCGAGCCAGGAGCAACACCAGTGATGGCAAAAGCGGCGTGATGTAGCGAGCGTCCTTGTTCGGACTCAGGGTGGTGAACACCCAGGCCGCCACAAGATTGAGCAGGAGCCAGCGCCAGGACCAGGCATGATCAGTTGAACACTGCTGGCGCTGCAGCCACCAGAGCAACAACCCTGACAGCCCCACCAACAACAACGCGCTGCCCAGCTGTATCGGCAAAATCCGGGGATACCAAAGCCAGCCGGCCAGACTGAGCGCGCCCGGATCCCCCTCCCGGACCGCCGACTCGAACACAGCCCGGTTGGTGCCGCCCAGGCTTGTGATCCAGTTGTGACGCAACCAGGGGCCGATCAGCGCCGCCGTGAGCAGGGGCAAGAGCAGGGCCTGCCGCAACCAAGGGCCACCCCGCTGCAACGCGATCCCCGCAGCCCAGAGTCCCGCAGGGACAAGCACGAGAAGGGCGCTCTGCTTCACCAGCACCGCTGCAATGGCTGCCAGAGTGCAACCCCAGGCCTGCCCCCAGAGCCCTCCAGTCTGAGGGTCACACCAGACCCCAAGGCGCCAGATCGTCAGGCTGCAACTGGCCACCAGAGCCATCTCCAACACGTAGTCCGTGCGCAGATCCAGAAAGGCTGGCGTCAATGCCGCCAACAGGCAGGCGATCAAGGCCAGGCCATCCCCCTGCAGCCGTCGGCCCCAACCCGCCATCACCACCAGGAGCAACCCGTGCCAGAGACTCAGGCTCCAGGCCGCTTGCTCCGGGGCATCACCACTCAAGGCCATCACGCTGCCGTTCACCAGCGAAGCCAGGGGTGGAATCTTCGGTGATAGATCCAGCAGCGCCGGCCAACCCTGCCAACCCCCACCGGGCAGCAAGCCCAAGGCGCGACCATGGTCCATGGCGCTATTGAGATAATCGGCTTGATCCCAGGCGGGAACACCGGTCTGCAAGGTCCACCAAAGCCGATCCACCAGGGTGGAGAGCACCCAGATCAGGCCAACCGAAGCCCAGAAACGCCAACGCTGTTTCACAGGATCTCCAAGCGACGCCGTTCATCTTGGAGCCGCTTGCGTCGTTGCTTGGCCTCCCGAAGCATCTCGCGACCATCGTGGAGATACCCATCCACGTAACCCATGGTGTATCGCTCCAGTTCTGCCAGAGCGTCCTCCACTTCAGAGAGGCAGTGATAGAGGCTCAGGCCAAAGCCACGGGCTGAGACCGGCGTGGGCAGTGACTGGAACAGTTGCTTGACCTTGTCCATCCGTCGTCCGCTCGCCTCGAGATAGCTGCAGAACGCATCCATAAGCTCGTCGTCGTAGGGATCAGCCGACAGTGCCTTGAGTTGCTTGGGGAAGGGATTGATCACCTGACCAAGCATGCGGTCAATGGGGGCATAAACCTGCCTCAACCACTCCACCAGGGCATCGTCCGCAGCCACAGCACGCTCATGGGCACGACTGGCCCGGCGCAGATCCGTCGGGGATGCGGCCCGGCCCGGCTGAGGCCGCGTGCGATCAAAGGCTTTCCTACGCTCGACATCCCCGAGGACTTCCCAGGCAGCATTAAGGGCCAGCATCTGATGGTCGTCGCCTCCAGCATCGGGATGGTGCTGCTTCACCAGCTGGCGATAAGCCGCCTTGATTTCAGCGTTGCTGGCGGTGCTGCTGACACCGAGCACGGCATAGGGGTCGCTCACAGCTGACCATCCCTTCGAGCGGGAAGTTGCGACGCAGCACTGAACATCGGGGTGGAGAGGTATCGCTCGCCATAACTAGCCAGCATCACCACCAGCCGTTTTCCAGCCATGGCGGGATCTTGACCCACCCGCAAGGCCGCTGCCATGGCCGCGCCACTGCTGATCCCGCAGAGCAGACCTTCCTCCCGGGCCAAACTCCGGCCCACCTGCATCGCCTCTTCATCGCTCACCGTGAGGATCGAATCAATCCGGTCCAGTTCCAGCACCGCAGGAACAAAACCAGCCCCGATCCCCTGAATGCGATGGGCCCCAGGGGACTTACCTGAAAGCACAGCACTGGCCTCGGGCTCAACGGCAATCACCTGAAGCTGAGGCTGGCGCTGTTTCAACAGACGGGCACAGCCGGTGATGGTGCCACCAGTCCCCACCCCTGCCACAAAGGCATCGATCTGACCCTCGGTATCGCGCCATATCTCTTCAGCCGTGGTGCGTTCATGCACGGCTGGATTAGCGGGGTTATCGAACTGCTGCAGCAGGTAGGCATTGGGAATCTCCTCAACCAACTCCTTGGCTAGGGCGATGGCCCCATTCATGCCCTGGGCACCATCGGTGAGCTGCAGCTCGGCGCCATAGGCCCGCAGCATCGCCCGACGCTCAGTACTCATGGTGTCCGGCATGGTGAGAATCAGCCGGTACCCACGGGCCGCCGCCACCATGGCCAAAGCGATCCCGGTGTTGCCGCTGGTGGGTTCCACCAGCACCGTTCTGCCGGGAACGATCGTGCCGACTTGTTCCGCCTCCAGCACCATGGCACTGGCGATGCGGTCTTTCACCGAGGCGGAGGGATTGAAGCTCTCCAGCTTGGCCAGGATTTCGGCCTGGCAGCCGCAGGCCTGAGGAAGACGGTTCAACCGCACCAGGGGCGTGCCACCGATCAAGGCCGTGATATCAGGCGCGATGCTCATGGCTGCAGCTTGACCGCAGAACGACCATAAAAAAAGCCCTCCGTAGGAGAAGGGCTTGATGTATGTATGTGTGTGTGAGGAAAGTGTTCTGATGACCCAACCGAAGTTGGGCCACATGATCAGAACTTGAAGACGGTCTGGAGGACGGCACCAAACTGCTCCTTGCCAGATACACCCTGGCTGGAGCTGGACTCAGGCAGATAGAAGATTGCAGGAATCATGGTGATCTTGCTGGAGACCTTGTACTTCAGAGAGGCTTCCCAAGCGAGATCGGGAGCATCGGGGTCAGTACCGTCTTGGGACTCGACATACAAGGGAGCTCCAAAACCAACAGCCAGGCTGTGGGAGGTATTCGCGACTTTGTCCCACTGAAGACCCACCATCCAAGTGCGGGCCTCGTCGACGGTGCTGCCTTCAAGATCAGACCAGCCGTAGGCAAGGCTTACGGAAGGAATGAAACCAGTCTCCTCAGGCTTCCAGAAGCCATTCAGAGCAAAGTTCTGGGAGTCGACATTGTCGCTGCCACAGCTCTGCTTGACAGACTTGTATGCCGTGCCGAAGCCTGCACCACACTGGCCATAGCGGTAACCAAGAGCAGCTCCCCACTGCTTGGTGCCGTATCCAATCTGAGCGGTGGTGTTGCCCTTGGATTGAGCAGTGAACATGCCCTTAGCGGAGCTGGCCTGTTCCCCGTCATCAGCGACGTAGTTCAGAGCAGCTGTCAAGCGGGGCTCACCCTTGGCAACTTTCTGCTTCCAGATCACACCAACGAGACCGCCGGTCTCTTTGTTGTAAACGTTGCCAGCACCAAACTGGCCACCGAACATATTCAAAGTCTTCACCGTGTATGCCGTTGGCTTCATGCCAAGGCTTTCGGTGTTACGAGCCATAGGACCAGCAATGGCTGTAATACCCGAACCCACCGGGAACTTGTAGTACAAGCGATCAAGCTTGAAGGTGTTGCCGGACATACCGGAAACATCCAACTTTCGGAAGCCGCCAGAGAAAGCGGAACCATCTTTCATGTTGCCGGCACGCAGGCGAGCAAACAGAAGATCTTTTCCAGTGAAGGAGGTCTTCAGACCAAGCCGGTAGTCGTAAGAGAAGCTGAAGGCATCGTCGTCAGCCTGAGCACCAGCCTCTTCAGAATCCATGGCACCAGCCACAAAGGTGGCTTTACCTTTGAGCTTGGTGGTTGTGGAGAACTGGGTTGCTGCCAGTTCGCCAACGCGGGCCTCGAGGCCGTCAACGCGACCCTTGAGGATGGCCAGCTCGGTTTCGAACTCAGCCATCAGGCGACGCAGCTCGTCGGTCACTTCGGTGACGCGGTCGAGGCAAGCGTTGAGCAGTGCAGCCGCTTCGAAGCGGGTCATGGCACGGTTGCCACGGAAGGTGCCGTTGGGGTAACCGGCAACGCAGCCGTAGGTCTCAACCAAACCAGCCAGAGCCTGATAAGCCCAGTCGGTGGGGTAGACGTCGGAGAATTGGGTGACGCTGGTGACCTGATCAGCGGAAGCCGCGTAATCAGAAACGCCGTTGATGTTCAGCTCGGCAGCATTAGCGCCAGCGGCCATCAGGCCAAGGGCGGCAGGAGCCACCAGCAGTTGCTGGAAAAGCTTCATTTGGGTTCTCACACCAAGAGAAAAGTGCCGGCAAGACATGCCAGCTGCATCACAGTATTGGCGCGGCTTCACTCCGTCGCTAAAGGCAAATCAAGGGTTGTTTATGTATCGATTAAGACCATCCAATTGCTTTGTGACGCCAAAAAAAAGCCCCCCACCAAAGGTGGAGGGCTAAAGATCTGAAGAAGAGCCCTAGGACTCAATCTTTTGATCAGAAGGTGAAGGTGGTCTTCATGATGCCGCCAAACACATCTTCCTTGCCATCCTCGTCGATGCCGAAGATTGCAGGGGTAACAGTGATGTTGTCGCTCACAGCAAAGCTGTAGAAGACTTCCCACATGGTGTTATCGACACCATCTTCGTATGCAGGGGCAGAACCGATTGCGCCACCGAAGGAGTTGCCCTCAACGAACACATCGCTCCACTCGAGACCGACATACCAGGAATCGATGTCGTCGCTTACGCCCTCTTCATCTGCTGTGGCATAACCGGTGCTGATGGAAGGCATGATGCCTGAATCAGCAGGCTTCCAAGCTGCAGCAACGCTGTAGCCCTCGCGGTCAGCCGTAGAAGAGTTACCAATGGCGAGACCAACGCCTTGCTCATAGGCATAGCCAACCTGAGCAAGCAGGTTGCCATCGAAGGCTTCACCTTCGTAGAACAGCTGCCAAGAAGAGGTAGAGGCAGATTCGTCAGTGCCAATGCCGGTGCTGGAATCAGCGCCAGTCTTAGCAACGTAGTTGCCGCTCACCTTGAAGCCATTGCCCAAGGTGTACACAGCACCGACACCGGAGCCAGTGAAGCCCAGGTTGTTGGTGGTAGGTGCACCGCCGTAGGTGAAGAAGTCCAGCAGCAGGTCAGAGGGGTAGTACGTGGCATAGCCGGCGTACATGGAGGCATCGTCCGAGCGAACGATGGGACCTGTGGTGACGCTCAGGGAGTCACCAACGGGGAAGGTGTAGAACAAACGGCCAACCTTGACGTTGTTCTTGCTCGTCATAGCGGTCTCGACGAAAGTCAGACCAGAGCTGAAGTTGGAATCGTCGAAGTTGCCAGACCGCAGAACGGTGGTCAGCTGATCCTTACCGGTGAAGGAGGTAGCCAGCTTCAGACGGAGGTCGTAGTTGAGGGTAGTGGCTTCTTTGCCATCGATACCATCGAGGGCACCCAGCACCCAGGCGGTGTAACCCTTCAGCTTGGTGGTGGTGGAGAACTGGGTTGCTTCCAGTTCGCCAACGCGGGCCTCGAGGCCGTCAACACGACCCTTGAGGATGGCCAGCTCGGTTTCGAACTCAGCCATCAGGCGACGCAGCTCGTCGGTCACTTCGGTGACGCGGTCGAGGCAAGCGTTGAGCAGGGCAGCCGCTTCGAAGCGGGTCATGGCACGGTTGCCACGGAAGGTGCCGTTGGGGTAACCGGCAACGCAGCCGTAGGTCTCAACCAAACCAGCCAGAGCCTGATAAGCCCAGTCGGTGGGGTAGACGTCGGAGAATTGGGTGACGCTGGTGACCTGATCAGCGGAAGCCGCGTAATCAGAAACGCCGTTGATGTTCAGCTCGGCAGCATTAGCGCCAGCGGCCATCAGGCCAAGGGCGGCAGGAGCCACCAGCAGTTGCTGGAAAAGCTTCATTTGGGTTCCTCACACAGGAAATAGGCGCAATAGCGCCAATCCGGATTTTGAGGGCCGACCATTCATAAACAAGCTCTGCTTGTGCCGGTACTTACATCGACATGTATCGGTAAATACCGTTTAAAGAGGAGAGGTGCCGCCAAAACGATGCCCCCGCCCGGAAACCCGGACGGGGGCTCTCGCCGGGCCCGCTTTTGCCGCGGAACCGGATGATCAGTCAGAAGGCGCCGTTCAGCCGGCGTTCTCCGCGATCAGCAGACCCTGGATCAAACAACTGGAAATCATGGACACCTCCTCCTGAAGGATTGTGAATGCCGGCAACGCCTTCGAAGTTGTGCACACCTCCCGAAGGAAGAATTCACCCCTCCACGCCGCTGCATTCTGAACATCAGGACCATACTCAGTTTTTGATGTGATGAGGGGCCCCATGCGCTCCGGCTCAGCTCCTGACGCAGCACCCTGGATCGCATTGACGACACTCGGCTTGGCAGCTGCTGTGCTGGCCCTGATCGGCCTTGGCGATCTCCCCTTGCGTGACTTCGATGAAGCCACCGTGGCCCGGGTGGCCCTCGAACTTCGCCACGGGCTGGGAGAAGCCCCGTTGCTGCCCACCCTCTGGGACAAGCCCTACCTCAACAAGGCACCAGGTCTGCACAGCCTGATCGCCCTCCTGATCAGAACAACAACCCAACCCGACCAGCTCCCTTCAGAGTGGACGATCCGTCTGGCACCGGCCTTGCTGTCATGCCTGGTGGTGCCCCTTGGGGGCTGGCTGCAATGGACACTGCGGCCGGGAGATCGCTCCAGCTCCCTCGCCACCAGCATAATTCTGCTGACCCTGTTGCCTGTGGCCAGGCACGGACGTCTGGCCATGCTGGATGGCACCCAGCTGTCGGCCATGGCTCTGCTTTGGCTGGCCCTATTGAAGCTCAACTCCAGCCGATACAGCGCACTCTGGGGGGCCGTCGCCGGCCTGATGGCCAGCGCCATGCTGCTGCTCAAGGCCCCGCTGCTGGTGCCCGCGGTGGCAGCTGGAGGCTTGGCACTGGCCTGGGGCCGGGAATGGAAAACCTGGAACAACCAAGCAGCAGCATTTGGCGGGATGCTGCTGGGGCTGGCGCCAGGGGTCGGCTGGCATCTCTGGCATGCCCACATCCGCGGAAACCAAGCTCTCTGGCTGTGGGGCGGAGATGGCGCCGGTCGAGTTCTTCTGGATGCCGGCGAAGGCAGTGATTTGGGCTGGCGCGTCCCGATGATCGAAGTACTGGAGGGGGGGTGGCCCTGGCTGCCGCTGCTGCCCTTCGCCCTGATCTGGGCCTGGCGATGCCGTCAGAGCCGCTGGGGGCGATGGTCTCTAGCCTGCCTGCTGACCCTGGCCGGGGCCATTCTTCCGCTGCGCACCCAGCTCCCCTGGTACAGCCACCCACTCTGGCTGCCGCTCGCCCTGCTTTCTGCTCCGCTGCTGGCCTGGCTGGTGGACCGCCCACCTTCTCCGTCGAATTCACCTGGCAACCCAAAGCCCCCCTGGCGCTGGCTGCTCTTACAACTTCCTATGTTCTGGTGCGGGCTCGGGCTGCTGCTCCTGCTGCTGGTACTAAGCAGCTTCAGCGACATCGGCAGCAGCCTGGCGCCTTACCGCAGCCTGGCGAGTGTGCTGGGCCTTGGCTGGTGGGGTGGCGGATGGTGGCTGCGCTCTGACGCACCACAGAGACGACGCCTCGGGGTAATCAGCCTCAGCTGCGGCAATGTGGCAGCACTGGCCCTGTTGTTTCAATCCCCACTGTGGTTGTGGGAACTCAACGAAACCTGGCCCGTGCAACCGGCAGCAGCCTTGGCGAGAGCCAACGCTGTACATGAGATCAGGCTGAAGGGCTACGACGAACGTCCCAGCCTCAACTGGTATGCCGAACAACGCATTCAGCGTTTCCAGTGGGGCCCAGGTCACCGGCTCAGCGACAAACCCCAGGAAGACTGCGTCATTGAAGGCCGAGCGGGGCGATGGACGCTTGGCAACTGTCGGTAGCCTGAGCCCGACTGGAGCGCAATGTGTCGTCCACTGCGGAACGTGAAGGACCGACAAGCCATAGCGGCCTGTCGATTGTGTTGCCCACCTTCAACGAAGGCGGGTCCATTCGCCAGGTGATCGAATCCCTGCTTCGGCTAGGGACGGATCGTCCTTTTGAAATCTTGGTCGTCGACGACGATTCCAGGGATGGCACCCCTGACCTAGTTCGCTCCCTGGCCCGCAGAGATCCAAGGATTCGGATCATCCAACGTGTGGGACGCTCCGGACTGGCAAGCGCCATTAAGGAAGGCCTGATCGCAGCTCTCCATCCCATCGCCGTGGTCATGGACAGCGATGGACAGCACGAACCCACATCCGTTGGCGAGGCCGTGCAGCTGCTGGATCGAAAAGGACTGGACCTTGTGGCGGGGAGCCGCTTCCTCGACCACTCAGAAATCCGAGGACTCAGTGAACGACGCACCGATGGCTCTACCCTCGCCAATCGTCTGGCCCGTTGGAGTCTTCCAAGGTCATACCAGCACCTGAGCGACTGCATGAGCGGCTTCATGGTGCTGCGCCTCGACCGCTGCCTGCCGCTGGTGCGTCAAGTGGACGTGAACGGCTTCAAATTTTTCTACGAACTCCTGGCCATCAGTCGCGGCCGCCTGCAGGTAGGAGAAATCCCGCTGCGCTTTCAGCCGCGGCTGCATGGCAGCTCCAAGCTCGATCTCGCCGTCCTCTGGGACTTCGTCGTGTCCCTGATTCACACATCAACCCTGCGACTGCTGCCGCGTCGGGCCATCAGCTTCGGGCTTGTGGGCGCCTCAGGCGTAGTCGTGCAGCTGCTATCGACAGCACTGCTGATGGGCCTGTTGAATCTGGCGTTTCAGCAGGCGCTTCCTGTGGCAGTGATCACCGCCGCAAGCTCGAACTATCTGGTGAACAATGCCCTCACCTTCCGCGACCGACGCCAGAGCGGCCGGCAACTGATCCGGGGGCTGCTCAAATTCCTCCTGGTGGCCTCCCTACCGGCGCTTGCCAACGTCGGGCTTGCGACCAGTTTTTACACCCTGATTCAGGCCCATGCGCTCTGGGCCCAACTGGCGGGCATTGTTGTCGTATACGTCTGGAACTATGCGGCCTCATCCCGATTTGTCTGGAACAGCCCTTAAGCCGACCTGGCTGCCCATCGGCCTGGGAAGCCTTCTGCGGCTGGTGCAGATCTGGATGCCCGTGGTCGGCATTCACAGCTGGCGGCAAGCCGACACTGCAGCCATGGCAAGGCATTTCAGCCAGGCAGGCACACCGATCTGGCTGCCTCAGATCGATTGGAGCGGTGCAAGTGCCGGCTTTGTGGAATCGGAATTTCCCATCTACCCCTTTCTGGTGAGCCGCCTGTACAACCTGATGGGCGTACAGGAATGGCTGGGCCGCGGGCTGTCAGTGCTCTGCAGCGCACTGACCATCTGGCTGGTGATGCGCCTGGGCCGGCGTTGGTTCACCCCCCAGGTCGGTTGGTGGGCGGGCCTAGCCTTCGCCCTCGCACCCTTGGGGGTCTACTACGGAAGGACCTTTCAAGCAGAAGCCTTATTGGTGTTGTGTGCCGCGGGATCACTAGAAGCCCACAGCATCTTTGTTGAACGACGAAAAGCGTGGGCACTGAGCCTGAGCTGGATTTGCTTTACCGCAGCGGCACTAATCAAAGTGATTCCCTTGCTCTGGCTAGGCCTGCCTCTACTGCTCGTGCAGCTCACACCTTCGCCTCGCGCGAATGCGGAATCTCCTGAGCAGATCCTGCGACGGCTCTTACGCTTGACTCTGAATCCCTGGTTCTGGGTGTATGCATCAACGGCTCTGGCGGTTACGTCAGCCTGGTACGTGCATGCCTACCAGCTAGGTGAAGCAAGCGGTTTGACGTTTGGATTCTGGGGAGAGGACAGCGATCGCAGCAACATCGGACTAGCACTAAATCTCTCAAGCTGGGTGAACCTTTCAATCCGAACTGGTCTACGCGCGCTTGTCGTAACAGGAGTCCCCCTACTAATGATCGGCACCATGAGGAGCTGGAGATTTGGCGGAGGGCGCATCGCACTTGGAGGAGCAATCGGGATGCTGATTTGCACCGTTGCGACGATGAGATCAAGCACCGTGCATGAGTATTACCAATTTCCCTTTTTACTATTCAGCTCACCGCTTATAGGACTGGGATGGCAAACCTTAGAATACAAACAACGACGCTGGCAGATTCAAATGTTGCTCAGCATCACATTAATCGCCAGCCTTTTAATCCTCTCAATTGACTACTGGGCAGTAGAAACACGACAACGCAGCATCTGGATGCCACTTGCAGAAAGTATTCGAAGAGAAATTCCAGCCCATGCCCGAGTTGTGAGTGTCACTGATTCAGACCCAACGCTGTTAAACCTTGCACGAAGACAGGGATGGATTATCCCAAGCAAGGAATTAACACTGGATCAACTCAAAAAGCTCAAAGACGATGGAGCCAGCTACTTAACAGGCAGCCTGAGCTGGCATAACACTTATACGCCGATGCAAGAAGCCGAATCTAATAGAATTAAGGATTTGATTCAGGCGCATAATATGTCCTCCATAGACACAAACGAGAAGACATATTTGATCCCCATAGAAAGCTTAATACCCTAGGAAATTAGCGGTAACTCGTCGAGTCAATAATTTACCTGAAATAAAAATTTGATATTTTATGTCCAGATAAATCCCGCAAAACCTGCTTCTTCGAAGATTCTACAGAAACAAAGCACCTATCATGAGCAGCAGAAAAGCCGCCCAAAGACTGCAAAACATAAGAATTATCCAAGTAAAATCTTAGGACTGTTTCGTCTTTACTAGGAAGCCCATAAAGATATACACCAGACTTACACTCACTATTCAGAGAGCTAGCCAATGCCTTGAGCTCCTTGTTAGTACTCCAAATAATACCGCTTGCCGATAATGCAAAGATAGTCAAATATTGCGCCATGAGAAACGCGAAAATTGAAGCAAAAGGAGAAATCTTGCGCCTAGAAAAAACTCTAGAATAAAAAGCATAAAAGCATAAAATAGAAGAAAGAATTACGGCAAAAAATGCAGTATAAAATGAGGTATTAACCAGATCATCACGTTTTAGATAAAGAGCGCATGCACCCAACATATAAAGCACAAGCATGACACCAGCAAAGATAGCCTCAAGCTTGAATATGCTTCTTTTAAATATTAAATCTATACGCGCGATATTCAGTGCAAGCAGGGGGACAAGAGGCAGCAAATAATGATAATGCTTAGTCCCCATAAAAGACAGCACGATCATATAGATTAATGGGAATAATATTGTCAACGCATTGAGCTCAAATCGCAATGCAGGAGCTTTGGCAGAAAATATTATTTTCCCAAAAGATTGCATGCGTGACAAAAGAAAGACAAATGAAGGAAAAGTAAATAATACAAGCCTTGAGAAGTAGAAGGGAAGACTAGAGAATAAATTCCATTCAGTCACATCAGCTTTTCTCGACGCAAACGACACAAGAGAGAGCAAACCAGAGTATCCATGATCTCCAAAAACCGATAAGAGGTTAAATATTAATGGTATTGAACCTAGGAATAGACCACTTATTACCCAAATCCAAAATTGGATACTGCGCAAATATTGTAGCGCCAAAATTAGCGGAAATAACGATATAAGTGGTATTAATGCGGCCAAACTTCGCACAAAAAGGGACATTGTGACGCACGCACCAAAGCAAAGTATTTTCAAGCAAAAAATTCTACGCGATGCGTCTTTAGCAGAGGTTAAAAAATATATTTGCGCCATTATTAGCGCAATGAAAATCATATCAGGTCCTGCTGTACGCAACGACTGAAAATAAATAGGCATAGCAATTAATGATAACGAAGCAAACAAAGAATTAAGCGGCTTAAAGTATCTCAGAGAAGTAAAATAAAAAAACAATGTTGCTATATATCCTGCTACAACACTCGGCAATCTAGAAGCCCAATCACTAATTCCAAAGATCTTCAGACTTATAGCGATTGCCCAATACGAACCAACTGTTTTGTGATGAGGCGATGTAAATGGAGAGAACCAATCTCCTGAGTCAGATATTAACTTTGCTCGCCTTGCATAAAGACCCTCATCATGAGCAATTAAACTCTGCGTATCAGGCCACATTATCGAAATAAAGACGATAAATATCAATAAAGATATAAGAAAAATATGTGCATTTACAGTATTCTTTTTAAGAAGAGAACGCATAGAAAGTTTGTCAAGCAACTGCATTGGGAAAGAAAGATTGTCTCTCAATAAAATTCAGAGAATCGATACAGGATATTGCACATCACTCACTCAAGACTTTGATAGCGCGACCAACTTTATAAATATAGTATCTTTCTGGCTTGTTATACGAACGAAGAAAACTTTTGACAAATTCAATCGATATATCATCGGAGAGTTCTAAATGGCCTCGCCCAAAATCATGCTTTAAATTTGAGCTATTGCTTAGAATTACAAGCAACGAATTAATATTTGGATGTGAATCCATGTATTCTTGAATATAATCCAATGAGTTCTCTCTGCTTAATGATGAATTCCGATTAACCCACTCAGTAAAGGTACCTAATCGATTGATTTCAGGATAATAAATTGATTTCCCAAGATAACCCGAGACAGAAGCAAGCTCTACATCCCTGGAACCAAACAAAGGCCAATTAGCATACTCTGAATTTCTTATAAAAGTAGCAACTTCTTTACTCGCAGAATATGGGTAAACAATATCAAGGGAAACTCTATGAATCCCTGCAAAGAAATGAATGACTAGAATGATAGATAAAAATAGCGAGAATCTAGATTTAGATTCAATTAAATATGACTGCTTAGCATTGATCACCGAACTGCTGCATAATGTCGAAAGATCTGATCTACAAAGCCAAACCGAAGCCATTACAATTATAAAATAAATTCCGAAATGCCTTGAGCCTGCTCCACTATATACAGCAGCATTAAAGCAAAGCAAACAAAATGTAGACGAACAAAAGAATAATAGCGCTTTTCGTGAACACCGTATATACAAGATAGTGGCTATCATTAATGCAACAGATACAGAAGCTGACACTGATAAATCCAGCCATCGAGAGGAGTTAGGTACAATTAAAACATTACCGCCCAAGTATCTGCCAAAAGCAACTAAAATAGACTTCAAGTTTACATCAATGGACGCACTGTCAATACTTCGGGAGGTCTGAAAAAGGCTATTTAATGACAACCATGTAGCGATAATTAAAACAATCGCAGATGAAAGGTAATTCAAAGAATCTGCAAAAGAAAACTCCCACTCACCTTTGCGCAATCCTTTATATAAAAAGTCATCGGCTATTGTAATAAAGAATCCAATTGCAATACTCCAAGCGAGAGCATGAGTATTCAGCAGCAAAGCTATAAGAAATGATATGCCAACTAGGCTATACTTTCTCTTGCTTACATAAATTACGCCGACAAAAGACAAAAGCTGAATTACAACATAGTGCCTAGAGATAAGGCAATACTCCCAAAACGGGAAATAGCCAAATGCAAATAATAACTTCTGAAACTTTGAGAAAGGAGCTCGTCGTAAAAAGATAAACACACAAATCGCGGCGAGTGACCATTGCATTAGCTGCATGGACAAAGGATTTGCATATATCAATGAAGAAATAAACGTTAATAATGGGTAAACTATAGGGTGTCCAGATGGAGCATTATTATTCCACAGCTCAAAAACATTTGAGCTTCCTACTGCTACTAACCAACCCTGCATCTCATCACGCCAGAGCACATGTGAAGAGACGCCAACCAGTGTAATCACGATATAGAATATAAACACTACTTTAAGTGAGATTTTTGAGTTTAAATCGCGTATAGGCATCAACTTCTTAAGGTAGTCATGGAATATAAGCGTAAGCACATATGGCACAAAAAGATTATTTGTAACCAAATTTAATTACTTTTTAGATTCAAAAATATCGACTGCCCAGCAAAGCGAGGTGTTGATTGCAATTTAGGAACTCAGAACAAGGCGAGGGCAATACTGAAGTCTAATCTAGAGAATATTTTTGCCAAGCGACCACGAGTCAGTAGCAGCAGATTTGCCATTTATTGTCTTCCAGAAATCATCAATAAGAGCACCCTAAAGCTCAGAATAAATGCAAATAACTTATAAAAATTTTAGCAACTCAATTAATGCAGACCTTCATTTAGAAGGATGTTCTTGGTGTAGAAGGTCTCGAATTCGGGATCTTCTGCAGCGCGGATTTCCTGTGACACGAAGTCATAGGCGCGCAGGTTGAGGGCCAAGCCGATGATGCCGATGGAGCTGGTCCACAGGCCCATTACAGGCACGAACAGCATGAAGAAGTGCAGCCAGCGCTTGTTGGAGAAGGCGATACCGAAGATCTGACTCCAGAAGCGGTTGGCGGTGACCATCGAATAGGTCTCTTCTTCCTGGGTGGGCTCGAACGCCTTGAAGGTGTTGGCCTGCTCACCGTCCTCAAACAGGGTGTTTTCCACGGTGGCGCCGTGAATGGCGCAAAGCAGTGCACCGCCGAGGATGCCGGCGACGCCCATCATGTGGAAGGGGTTCAGGGTCCAGTTGTGGAAGCCCTGAAGGAAGAGAAGGAAGCGGAAGATCGCAGCCACACCGAAGGAGGTGCAATCCCCTTGCAGGTCACAGCCAAAAGCAGCACCTTTCTTAAAGCAAAGGTTTAGAAACGAAGTACGAGGCCCGAATTCATCCACCCCACAAGCGAACCGTGATTAAGGAACCCACTACAGCAAATCCAAACCAGATCGGGATCATTCCCCTTACGCCAAGGTCAATCCGCAAGTTGCTGACAGCCGTCACCGGAGGGCTATTGGTTGCCCACAGCGTCGTTCAAGTGGGCATTTACGGCTTCGGGGCGAAGAAATATTGGCTGGACAGCCTCAACATGGACCGCGAACTCAATCTGCCCACCCTGTTCAGCAGCGCGCTTTTGCTGATGGCGGCCCTTTTGATGCAACGACTGGGGCAGAGCAGCGATCGCATCGATGCCCAGGACTGGCGTTTGCTCTCGAAGATTTTCATCTTTCTGGCATTCGACGAAGCCCTTCAGATCCACGAAATCCTGATCATTCCAGGGCTCAGGCACCATGTGCATCCAGCTCTGGCATCCACCTGGGTGGTGCCTTACGCCGTCCTCGCCCTCATCCTGCTGTGGCGCTTTCGCCGCTTCCTCGGCTCAATCTCCCGAGCAACGGCATCACGGTTGCTGCGATCAGGTGCCGTCTACATCGGCGGTGCCATCGGCGTGGAAATGATCGGCAGCTTCGCCGTTCGATCCAGCCTGATCCGCCTGCATAGCCCCTGGTATGGCGCCATTACAGGTTTGGAAGAAGCGTTGGAACTGCTTGGCATCATTCTGCTCATCGATGCACTGTTGCGAGCGCTGCTCGATCAACGCAACAGCCTTGATCTCACCTTGCGTCTGGGTACTGATTCAGACAGCAACTGAACAAAAAAAACCGCCCAGTTGGGCGGTTGAAGGAATCATCGAACCTGCGATTAGAGGGCGTTGCCGCGAGGCAGAACCTCTTCAGGGAAGACGAAGTTTTCGTGCGGCTGGTCAGCCGGTGCCATCCAGGCACGCAGACCTTCATTTAGAAGGATGTTCTTGGTGTAGAAGGTCTCAAATTCGGGATCTTCTGCAGCGCGGATTTCCTGTGACACGAAGTCATAGGCGCGCAGGTTGAGGGCCAAGCCGATGATGCCGATGGAGCTGGTCCACAGGCCCATTACAGGCACGAACAGCATGAAGAAGTGCAGCCAGCGCTTGTTGGAGAAGGCGATACCGAAGATCTGACTCCAGAAGCGGTTGGCGGTGACCATCGAATAGGTCTCTTCTTCCTGGGTGGGCTCGAACGCCTTGAAGGTGTTGGCCTGCTCACCGTCCTCAAACAGGGTGTTTTCCACGGTGGCGCCGTGAATGGCGCAAAGCAGTGCACCGCCGAGGATGCCGGCGACGCCCATCATGTGGAAGGGGTTCAGGGTCCAGTTGTGGAAGCCCTGAAGGAAGAGAAGGAAGCGGAAGATCGCAGCCACACCGAAGGAGGGCGCGAAGAACCAGCTGCTCTGGCCGAGGGGATACATCAGGAAGACACTGACGAACACCGCGATCGGTCCGGAGAAGGCGATGGCGTTGTAAGGGCGGATGCCGACCAGACGGGCGATCTCGAACTGACGGAGCATGAAGCCGATCAGTGCGAAGGCGCCGTGCAGGGCCACGAAGGCCCAGAGGCCACCGAGTTGACACCAGCGAACGAAGTCGCCCTGAGCTTCAGGGCCCCAGAGCAGCAGCAGGCTGTGACCCATCGCATCAGCGGGGGTTGACACAGCAGCGGTCAGGAAGTTGCAACCTTCCAGGTACGAAGAGGCAATGCCGTGGGTGTACCAGGAGGTAACAAAGGTGGTGCCTGTCAGCCAGCCACCGATGGCCAAGTAGGCCGTTGGGAGGAGAAGAATGCCGGACCAGCCGACAAAAACGAAGCGGTCGCGCTTGAGCCAGTCATCGAGGACGTCAAACCATCCCCGCTGTGGCGCGCGTCCTACAGCGATCGTCATGAGAGGTGCTTCATGATCCGTTACACGGCTGAGCCTAGGGGGTGATCACCGAAATGGGGCGGCTCCCCACGCCCTTTTCGAGGGGATGAGTAGAAATGCGCATTTTTGGACCGACGGGATGCCGGTCCCTCCGCGAAGATGACGCATCGCTTCTTTCCAACGCTGTGTACGTCATCGAATTGGCCCTGCGCATGAGTCCTGTCCCGGTGTCTGTTCAGCGCAAGGAGCATGCAGATGCCGATGCGCTGTACCAGCAGATTCGCCAGGCCCTCGAGAACGGCCAACCGAGGCTGCTGGAGCTCACCTGCGAGAAAGTGGAAGGCAAGAAAGTAACGCTGCTTGTCAGTGAGGTTCTTGCCGTTCAGCTTTATGAAAAAGCTTCGGCAGCGGGTGGCAGCAAGCGTCCAGGCTTTTCCTTTGATTCCTGACACCTCGACCGCCGAACTGAGCGTTGAGGCAGTTAGCCACCGCTGGCCGAGCGGCCAACAGGCCCTCAACCGTTGCAACCTGGTCATTCCTGGCCCAGGCCTCTGGATGCTTGTAGGTAGCAACGGCAGCGGCAAAAGCACCCTGTTCCGCCTGATTTCAGGACTGCTCGAACCCCAGAGCGGACGCATCGCCTGCCGCACCAAAACGGCCTTGGTGTTTCAAAACCCAGACCATCAGCTGCTGCTACCCAGTTGCGGCAGCGATTTGATGCTGGGTATGAATCCTGAAGGGCCCCAGCAGCACCGCCTAAGCACCGTGCGCGACCTGCTGAGCCAGCTTGGCCTCGCCCAACTGGAGAAGCGGCCGATTCACAGCCTCAGCGGCGGCCAAAAACAACGCCTGGCCATTGCAGGAGCCCTGGCCAGTGACGCCGGGCTCCTGCTGCTCGATGAACCGACCGCCCTGCTCGATCCCAGCAGCCAAACAAAGGTGCTGATCACAGTGCAACGGCTTTGCAAAGACCCCGTGAAGCCGATCACGGCACTGTGGATCACCCACAGGCTTGGGGAATTGGCCTTCGCCGATGGGGCCGCTCGCATGCAAAACGGTCGAATTGGACCATGGACCCGGGGAACAGAACTGCAACGGCGCTTGCAGGGGGGCACATCCGAGGGGTAAGTTCATTTGGTCTCATTCCTCGGTAGCTCAGCGGTAGAGCGGTCGACTGTTAATCGATTGGTCGCAGGTTCGAATCCCGCCCGGGGAGCTTTCAAGCCACAGCTTTCGCTGTGGCTTTTTATTGACGAAAAAAGGAATTTCGTGACGGGTGATTGCCCGAACCGGAAGACTTCCTAAACAGCTACCGGCGAAAGACAAGCAAAAAAAACCCCAGATCGCTGTTCCCACCTGCGATTTGAGGCAACCATGCCCCCGATGAGCTCCTTGTTGAAAATCTGCAGACAGTCGAAAAGCTTGAGAGAATCCGTTCAGCGTTAATCCCTACAGACAAGCGCTCGTCATTTATCCAGCCGAATTGTCGCCGAACCGATGAAGCCCTGCATCCTGCTAATCGAAGATGACCAGGACATGCGCGACCTGGTGAGTGGCCATTTGGAGCACAGCGGCTTCGATGTACAGCGCGCCGACGATGGCATCAAAGGTCAGGCCCTGGCACTGCAATACACCCCGGATCTGATCCTGCTGGATCTGATGCTGCCCAAAGTGGATGGCCTCACCCTGTGTCAGCGCTTACGGCGTGACGACCGCACCGCTGGGATTCCGATCCTGATGCTCACGGCTCTCGGCGGCACCAAAGACAAAGTGAGCGGTTTCAATTCCGGAGCCGACGATTACCTGACCAAACCCTTCGACCTGGAAGAACTTCAGGTGAGGGTCAAAGCCCTGCTGCGTCGGAGTGACCGAGCTCCTGTTGGAACCAGCAACCACAACGAGATCCTCAGCTACGGGCCTCTCACCCTGGTGCCCGAGCGCTTTGAAGCCATCTGGTTTGATCAACCAGTGCGGCTCACGCACCTGGAGTTCGAACTGCTTCATTGCCTGCTGCAGCGTCAAGGGCAAACCGTGGCGCCCTCGTTGATCCTCAAGGAAGTGTGGGGCTACGAGCCTGATGACGACATCGAGACCATTCGCGTGCACGTCAGACACCTGCGCACCAAGCTGGAACCCGATCCCCGAAAACCACGATTCATCAAGACGGTGTACGGAGCGGGTTATTGCCTGGAACTGCCCACCAGCTCCCAGATGGATGGCCTGGAGGACGTGGTGGCCATGGCACGCGAAGAGCGCAAACAGCAAGGCGATCGAGCCTCGGCTTGATCGTCCTTAATGCACCTAAGAGACGGATGGCGTGAGATCGAGCAGCGCCACCTCCCAGGCCAATCGCGGCTGAACGAATGAAAGCAGCTGGCCGCGCAGCTTGTCCAAACGCTTGAGGCTTGAGGCAGAACTGCCGGAGAGCCAAAGCCGGTGTTGCCACCAGCCAATCAACCACAGCTGCTGCCCGCCATCGAGGGCTTCGCAGAGATCGCGTGCCAACGCAAGTGCCTCCATTGGAGTGGCGGGAATCGAATCGAGGCGCTGAACCAACTCCTCGGGCAGACCAGCCAGGCTGCGGCGATGGTCGATCAGGGCGCCTGGAGACCCGGCAGCCAAGGCCAGAAGTTCCGGGGAATCTTGAGAGATTGCACCGTTGCGCTCGAGCACCTGAGCCATGGCCTCGGGGTTGAGCCGAAGGAAACGGATCAACTGACAGCGGGAGCGAATTGTGCTGAGCAACCGCTCGGGGGCTGAGGTCAACAGAATCAGCACCCCGTGGCCGGGTTCCTCCAGCGTTTTCAAGAGGGCATTGGCCGACGCTTCCGCCATCGCCTCAGCAGCCTCAATCACAATCATCCCGCGCTTCGCCTCCACCGGCTGCCGGGCCAGACAGCGCCCGATGTCGCGGATCTGCTCCAAGCGCAACTGGGGCGGAGTGCGGCGGCTGAGCCCCGCCTCCTCGGCTTCGGCGCAAGTCAGCAAACGGCCCTGATGCTGATAGGTGGGTTCCACCCAGAGCAGGTCGGGGTGATTGCGTTCCAGGAGGCGTCGGCGTTCCCGGGCCGAGGGCTGACCATCGGCCAGCAGTCCCTCCAGAAAACGCACCGCCGCCAACTGACGTCCCACCCCTTCAGGGCCGGCAAAGAGATAAGCCGGGGCCACTCGTTTCTGGGCCAGGGCCGCCGAAAGCAGATCAATGGCGAGGGACTGGCCGATCAGATCCCCAAACAAAGCGCTCAAGCCAGATGCTCCTGAAGCTGACGTTCCAGAGCAGCACGAACGGCGCTGGCTGACTGATCTGCAGCGACGGCGCGCCAGGAGCGCTGCTGGGCTAACTCGGCAAAACCCTCTGCAACCCGCTCCAGGAATGCGGCCCCCTCGGCTTCGATGCGATCCTCTTTGTCCCCGAGACGGCGCTGCAGGCTCTCTTGAACGGAAAGGCGCAGCCAGAGGGTGAGATCGGGCTGCAACCCTGTGGTGGCGATCCGTTCGAGCCGCTGAATCAAGTCCCGATCCAACCCACGGCCATAGCCTTGATAGGCAAGGGTCGATCCCGAGAAACGATCGCTGATCACCCAATCTCCACGCTCCAGAGCAGGACGAATCAGCGTTTCAACATGCTGAGCCCGATCGGCGGCATACAGCAACAGTTCAGCGGTGGGAGCTGGTGCCTCCAGGTCTGCCGTGTGCAGCAGGAGTTCACGGATCGAGCGCCCCAGAGGAGTGCCTCCGGGCTCACGGGTGCAGACCACAGCAGCGCCCTTCGGCATCAGACCGCTGTTGGGCAACCACTGGACCAGGTGCTGGATCTGCGTGGTCTTGCCGCAGCCGTCGATGCCCTCCAAAACAATGAAGCGACCTGTCATGGCAACCGAAGAGCCAGGGCGTTGAGCACCACAGTGATCGAACTCAGGGCCATCAACAGCGCCGCCAACGGGGGCGACAGCAGCACCCCATGGCTGGGGAGCAGGGCACCGGCGGCCACCGGGAGAACAATGAGGTTGTAACCGAAGGCCCAGAACAGGTTCTGCCGCACCTTCACCAGGGTGCGGCGCGCCAGGCTGAGGGCTTCGGGCAGATTGTCGAGCCGATCGCCGAGCAACACCAGACCAGCGGAGTCTTGAGCGATCTGGGTTCCAGTGCCAATGGCAATCCCAAGATCAGCCGCGGCCAGGGCCGGCGCATCGTTGATGCCGTCGCCCACCATTGCAACCCGCTCCGCCTCCCGCAGCTGCTCGAGGCGCTGCAGCTTCTGCTCCGGCAGCATCTGCCAGCCCAGATCCTTGGCGGCAAAGCCCAGCTGCTGACCAAGGCGCTGTACAGCCGCCTGCCGATCACCACTGAACACCGAAAGTGCCAGACCGTGAGAGCGCAGGCGTTGCAACGCCGGGGCAACATCAGGGCGCAGCTGGTCCTCGATCTGCACCAGGCCCACCAGGACAGCTCCCACAGCAACAGCCACCACCGAACCTTCAGCGGCAGAGAGCCAGTCCTGAGCGGCGGGGGAGATGGCAACACCCTGCCCCTCCAACCAGTCGGGCTTGCCAACACGCACCCGAGCCGATGCACCGTCCACGTGGCCCTCGAGGCCCTGGCCGGAGACGGTGCGAACGTCTTCGCATTCCCGCAGAACGAGCTCCCGGCGCTGGGCCTCCTGCAGCAGGGCGTAGGCCAAGGGATGGCGGCTGCTTTGCTCCAGGCTGGCCGCGAGCTGCAACAAATGATCCGGGTCATCCCCGTACACATCGGTCACGAGGGGACGACCCAAGGTGAGGGTGCCGGTCTTGTCGAAGACCACATGCTCCAAACCGGCGGCGGTTTCGATCACATCACCACCACGGAACAGCCAGCCACGCCGTGCTGCCAAGCCGGTGGCCACCGTGATCACAGTGGGGGTCGCCAGACCCAGGGCACAGGGGCAGGCGACCACCAGCACAGCGATTGACAGTTGCAGGGCCAGACCCATCGAAGTGCTGGCTCCACTGCCCAAGCCGCCGTGATGCATCCCATGCCCATGACCCATCCCATGGGACATCGCATGGGTCATTGGCATCCCAGGCGCTGAAGCCTGCAGAACTTCAGGCCAGTGCTGGGCACCGAACAACCACCAGAACAAAAACGTGGCGAGGGCCAAGCCGATCACGCCGTAGCAAAAACGGCCTGCCACACGATCGGCCAGGCCCTGGATGGGGGCCCGACGGGCCTGGGCCTGCTCCACCAGACGAATGATCCGGGCCAGAGCGGTTTCGGCACCGACACGGGTGACCTTCAGCACCAGATTTGACTCCAGATTGAGGCTGCCGGAGGACAACTCCGTGCCGGGCTCCGCCTGCAGCGGCAAGGGCTCACCGGTAAGGCTGGACACATCAACGGCCGAGGCCCCCTCAAGCACCACCCCATCCACCGGAATGCGGTCACCGGCCAGCAACTGCACGGTTTCCCCGGGCCTGAGAGCGCCAACGCGCACCTCACGAATCGCCCCGTCGCTCAACAGCAGGCGCGCCGTGTCCGGCTGGAGCTCAGCTAGCTGCTGCAAGGCCTGACCAGTGCGGAAGCGGGCTCGTTCTTCCAGGAAACGTCCCA
This sequence comes from Synechococcus sp., assembly GCA_047285305.1. GTDB lineage: Bacteria > Cyanobacteriota > Cyanobacteriia > PCC-6307 > Cyanobiaceae > Parasynechococcus. Next base: position 694,060 of record JBJBDL010000003.1, on the reverse strand, counting down.
GCAAGACGAACCCGAGCAACATCACCGGTTCGTTGAAAAAACAGGGCCAACCCACCTGGGGCCAGACCAAGGCCACCAGGCTGGCCACATAGGCACTGCTCACCCCCAGGCCCACGAGGGAATCCATGCTGGGGGCCCCTGCGCGAGCCGACGCAACACCACCCACCAGGATCGGACGGCCCGGCCCCAGCAGAGCCAGCGTGGCCAGCGTGGCATGAAAAGACAGGCTGCCGATCAAGGGAAGCGACAGGTGACCTGCCTCGCTGAGATGCCCCAGCACCGACAGCAACAGCAGCACCAGGGCCACCATCAGCTGTCGCCATTGCTGCCACCAGCCCGGCAGCGCCTGACCGGCAGCCACCGCTCCGATCGGGGCATCCAGGGAACGCTCCTTGGCCGGGAAGCCCCTGTCTGCCAGGGCTTTCAAGACACCATCCACATCACTCTCACCGGCAGCGAGATCGAGCCAGGCCGAGCGGCTGACCAGATTCACATCGGCGCGCTGAACACCGGGTTGATCCAGCAGGGTGGTTTCCACAGCGCGGACGCAACCGCCGCATTTCATCCCTTCCACATCCAGGACGACTGTCTGAACCAAAGGGCTCACAGGTGTTTACGCAACAGGGATCTTTACGAGCAGGCTAGGTCGGGCTCCGGTCCCGTCAGGATGGGGGTCCGTCCGCCGGAGCGCCGTGCCCCGCAGCAACCGCAACGACAACTTCATTGACAAGAGCTTCACGGTGATGGCGGACCTGATCGTCAAGCTGTTGCCGATCAATGCCCGCTCCAAGGAGGCCTACGTCTATTACCGGGATGGCCTCTCCGCCCAGAACGATGGTGACTACGCCGAGGCATTGGAGAACTACGAGGAGGCCCTGAAGCTTGAGGAGAACTCCACCGACCGGAGCGAAACCCTCAAGAACATGGCCATCATCTACATGTCCAACGGCGAGGAGGAGCGGGCGATCGAGACCTATCGCAAGGCACTCGAGGAAAACCCGAACCAGCCCTCCTGCCTAAAGAACATGGGGCTGATCTACGAAAAGTGGGGCCGCATCGCCGAGGAAAGCGGTGAACAGGACGCAGCAGATCGCTGGTTTGACCAGGCCGCTGATGTCTGGACCCAGGCAGTGCGCCTCAATCCCGGCGGTTATCTGGATATCGAGAACTGGCTGAAGTCCACGGGCCGCAGCAACGTCGACGTTTACTTCTGAATCAGTCCTGGTCGAGCTGCACGGCATCACCGAGCGCCAGAACCAGGGCCTCAGTGATGCTGTCCGCCTCCAGAAGAGCGAGATCCAAACCCGAAGCCAGATCGCTCAGGCCACTGCCCCGGGGGACGACGGCCCGCTGGAACCCCAGCCGGGCCGCTTCCTGGAGCCGAAGCTCCAGCTGACCCACAGGGCGCAACTGCCCCCCCAAACCAAGCTCGCCGATCAACACCGTGCCCGCAGGCAGGGTGAGATCTCTGAAGCTGGACACCACCGCTGCAGCGACCCCCAGATCCGCCGCAGGTTCCTCCACCTCCAGGCCACCGGCAACGGCCAGATAGCAGTCGAATCTGGAGAGCGGCAGTCCCATGTGCTTCTCCAGCACCGCGAGGATCTGGTGCAGACGGTTGGTGCCGATCCCTGTCGCCGTACGTCGCGGACTGGCATAACTGGTGACGTTCACCAAGGCCTGTAGATCCACCACCAACGAGCGCGTGCCCTCACATGCCACGATCGTGGCGACACCGGAGGCGCGGGCATCGCTGAGGAACAGCTCACTGGGGTTGCCCACCTCGGCCAGGCCACCGCTTTGCATCTCAAACAAACCCAACTCATGGGTGGCACCGAAGCGGTTCTTGACGGCCCGCAGCAGGCGATGACTTGCGAAGCGGTCTCCCTCGAAGGTGAGCACCGCATCCACGAGGTGTTCCAACACCTTCGGGCCGGCCAACATGCCTTCTTTCGTGACGTGGCCCACCAACAACAACGAGATGTTCTGGCGTTTCGCCAGCCGTTGCAGGGCAGCCGCACATTCACGCACCTGACCGACGGACCCCGGCGCACTGGTGAGGTTGGCGTCATGCAACGCCTGAATGCTGTCGATGATCGCCACAGCGGGGCGCAAGGCCTCCAGCTCTTCGAGCACCAATTCCAGATCGGTTTCGGCCAGCAACTGCAGCTCCGATGCCCCCCCGGCAAGCCGCTGCCAGCGCAGCTTCACCTGCTGCGCTGATTCCTCAGCGCTCACATAGAGCACTGATGCACCAGCCGCCATTGCTGAGGCGCTCTGCAGCAGCAATGTGCTCTTGCCGATGCCCGGATCGCCACCCACCAGCACCAGCGAACCGGGCACCAAACCACCACCCAGAACGCGGTCAAATTCCGCCGACCCGGTCGCCAGCCGCTGCAGCGGCTGATCCTCCAGCGAGGCCATGGCCGTGGACCGTCGCGGAGCAGCGGCCTGCTCCGGATCCGGAGCACTGCGGCGGCGACGCCCATCGTCGGCGGGCTGGGATTGCTCCACCAGCGAATTCCAGCTGCCGCACTCCGAGCAACGGCCGAAAAACTGTCGGGCACGGGCTCCACAGACCTGACAGATGAAGACAGCGGTGGATTTGGGCACTGCGAACTGTGAAGAAAGTTGCCGTTGAATGAACAGATCAGGGGGCTGCCCTTCTATTTGTGGCGAGAAGTGACTAACGCCTCGGTGCCCATGACGGCCACGGCTCCCACCAAGGAAACGATCCTCGTGGTCGACGACGAGGCATCGATCCGACGGATCCTGGAAACCCGTCTATCCATGATCGGGTACAACGTCGTGACTGCCTGCGACGGCACGGAAGCTCTGGAATTGTTCCCTACCTGCACGCCCGACCTGGTGGTGCTGGACGTGATGATGCCAAAGTTGGACGGCTATGGCGTCTGCCAGGAGCTGCGTAAGGAATCCGACGTTCCGATCGTGATGCTGACGGCCCTCGGCGACGTTGCTGACCGCATCACCGGGCTTGAGCTCGGTGCCGATGACTATGTGGTGAAGCCCTTCAGCCCGAAGGAGCTGGAAGCCCGCATCCGCTGCGTGCTGCGCCGGGTCGAGAAGGAGCAGGTGGCGGGCATTCCCAACTCAGGCGTCATCCAGGTCAGCGACCTGCGCATCGACACCAACAAACGCCAGGTGTTCCGCGGCGATGAACGCATCCGCTTAACTGGGATGGAATTCAGCCTGTTGGAACTGCTGGTGAGCCGTTCTGGCGAACCGTTCAACCGCGGCGAAATCCTCAAAGAGGTGTGGGGTTACACCCCGGAGCGCCATGTGGACACCCGGGTGGTTGATGTTCATATCTCCCGTCTGCGCTCCAAATTGGAGGATGATCCTGCCAATCCCGAGTTGATCCTCACAGCTCGGGGCACCGGCTACCTGTTCCAGCGCATCGTCGATTCCGTTGCCTCCGAAGGTCCCTGATCCCACCCCGGCCCCTCAGCCGCGGCATAAAACAAACCGTCCTCGGGCGATCCGTCGCCTGGTGATTTGGTATCGGCGCAACGCCGCCGTCACAACAATCGTTGATGGCGCTGCCAGCTCAGCAACGGCAGCGGGTTCGATGGCCGGCAACGTGGCGGAAACCGTTGTCTCCGGAGCAGGCACGGTGGCCAGCAGCGTGCTTCAACCGCTGGTGTTTGATCCCCTCCGCTGGTTGCAAGGGGGCACCGATACAGATCAGATCGACGATGAGGAGCGCCTCTGGGTGGCTGTGGATGGCATGGGCGGTGACCATGCGCCGGGGCCGATCCTGGAGGGATGCCTGGACGCTATTGACCGGCTGCCGCTGAAGATCCGCTTCGTGGGGGAGATCGACCGGGTGATGGCTGCCGCCAACAACCTCGGCCTTTGCGAAGCCTTGGAGAGTGCGCGTGCGGCAGGACATCTGGACCTGGTGGCCAGTGGGCCCTCCATCGGCATGGATGACGAAGCTACGGCGGTGCGGCGCAAACGGGACGCCAGCATCAATGTGGCCATGGACCTCGTGAAGAAAGGCGAGGCCGGGGCGGTTTACTCCGCCGGCAATTCCGGGGCTGTGATGGCCTCGGCGATTTTTCGGCTGGGACGGCTGAAGGGCATCGACCGCCCCGCCATCGGTGCCCTGTTCCCCACCAAAGATCCAGGCAAGCCGGTATTGGTGCTCGATGTGGGCGCCAACATGGACTGCAAACCCACCTACTTGCACCAGTTCGCCCTGCTGGGGAACATCTACAGCCGGGATGTGCTTCAGGTAAAACGGCCACGCATCGGCCTGCTGAACATTGGCGAGGAGGAGTGCAAGGGGAACGATCTCTCCTTGAAGACCCACGAATTGCTGCGGGACGAATCCAGGCTCCACTTCGCCGGCAACTGCGAAGGCCGGGATGTGCTTTCGGGCGACTTCGATGTGGTGGTCTGCGATGGATTCACCGGCAATGTGCTGCTTAAGTTCCTGGAGTCCGTCGGCAGTGTTCTGCTGGGGGTGCTGCGGGCGGAGTTGCCCCGAGGGCGTCGCGGCAAGGTGGGATCAGCGTTTCTGCGCAGCAACCTGAAGCGCATCAAGAAGCGGCTCGACCATGCCGAGCACGGTGGTGCTCTGTTGCTTGGCGTGAACGGCATTTCCGTGATCGGCCACGGCAGCAGCAAGGCCCTCTCCGTGGTCAGTGCCCTGCGCATTGCCCACTCCGCAGCCAGCCATGGGGTGATGGCGGATCTCGCCATGCTGCAACAGGGTTGTGATTGACTGACGCGACGTCAATCAACCTCCGCTTTGGTCGAGCCGCTCAGCACAACCAGGGGGGTGTTGTTCCGAGGGTCTGGCAGCGCGACGCCCAGCCGCTCGATCAGCAACGCTGAGCTCGGCCAGCGGGTTGAGACAAGTGACGAATGGATCCGCAGTCGCACAGGCATTGCCGCGCGACGGGTGGTCAACAGCGACGAATCCCTGGCGGAACTGAGCGGACTGGCGGCGGAAAAGGCTTTGGAGATGGCCGGTTGGTCGGCCGACAGCCTCGATCTAATCCTGTTGGCCACCTCCACCCCAGACGACCTGTTCGGTTCGGCGCCAAGGCTGCAGGCGCGCCTCGGCGCCACCCGTGCCGCGGCCTTTGATCTCACCGCTGCTTGCAGCGGCTTTCTCTTCGCCGTTGTGACCGCTGCCCAGTACCTGCGCAGCGGGGCGATGCGCCGCATCCTCGTGGTGGGAGCCGATCAACTCAGCCGCTGGGTGAACTGGGACGATCGCCGCTCCTGCGTTCTCTTCGGTGATGCGGCCGGTGCAGTGGTGCTGGAGGCCTCAGAGAACGGCCAGGACGATCTCGATGAATTCCTGTTGCGCTCCGATGGCAGCCGCGGCGAGGTGCTCCAGCTGCCCCAGGTGGACCAGCGCCAGCCCCTGGTGGGGGACGCCAGCCATCAGTGCGGGGGCTTCGACCCCATCCAAATGAACGGGCAGGAGGTCTACAAATTCGCGGTGCGCGAGGTGCCGGCGATTCTCGAGAAGCTGCTTGCTCAGGGTGGCGTCGCCGCAGATTGCCTGGATTGGCTGCTGCTGCATCAGGCCAACCAGCGCATCCTTGATGCCGTGGCGGATCGCTTCTCGGTGCCCTGCGAAAAAGTGCTCAGCAACCTGGCCCACTACGGCAACACCTCGGCAGCCACAATTCCCCTGATGCTGGATGAAGCCGTGCGCGATGGCCGCATCCAACCCGGCCACCGCATCGCCAGCAGTGGATTCGGTGCGGGATTGAGCTGGGGTGCAGCCCTCTTCCGCTGGAGCGGGCCCGCCTAATCTCCGGCACGGTCTGAAGAACACAGCAATGGCAATCGCCTGGGTCTTTCCCGGTCAGGGCTCTCAAAAGGTGGGCATGGCAGAAGCGCTGCTCAGCATCGAAGGCAGCCGCGAGCGCTTCGCCATGGCCTCCGAGCTGCTGGGGCGAGACCTGCTGGCGATCTGCCAGGGGGAAAGCGGCGGTGGTGATGGGCCGGATGACCTCAACGACACCCGCAACACCCAGCCCGCCTTGTTCGTGATCGAATCGGTGCTGGCCGACAACCTTCTGCAGCAGGGCCGCGAGCCTGCGCTGGCGGCCGGCCACAGTCTGGGCGAGCTGGTTGCTCTGTACAGCGCAGGAGTGTTTGGGCTGGAGACAGGTCTGCAGCTGATGAAAACCCGCTCAGAACTGATGGCGAACGCCGGGGGCGGCGCCATGACGGCCGTGATCGGCTTCGATCGCGCTCAGCTGGACGACCTGGTGGCCGCCACGGACGGCGTCAGCATCGCCAATGACAACAGCGATGCGCAGGTGGTGATCTCTGGCTCTCCCGAGGCCGTGGAAAGCGTGAGTGGAGCCCTGAAATGCAAGCGCGCCATCCCTCTAGCCGTCTCCGGAGCCTTCCACTCCCCGTTCATGGCAGAGGCTGCTGAGCGCTTCGCCGCTGAGCTGGACAATCTGCCCTTCCTGGACGCCCGCGTTCCAGTGCTCAGCAACAGCTCCGCAAGCGCCAGCACCAGTGCGGACGAGCTCAAACAGCGCCTGAAGCAGCAAATGACCAACGGCGTGCGCTGGCGCGAAACCATGGCGGCGATGACCGACAGGGGCGTGGACACCCTGGTGGAAATCGGTCCGGGCAACGTGCTCAGCGGCCTGGCCAAACGCAGCATGAGCGGGGTCACCACCGCCCAGATCTCCGGGGCTGGAGACCTCGGACAGTGAGTCACTCCAGCCTCGTCAGCACCCCAAAGCCGAGCCTCACCTACCGGCTGGTCAGCAGCCTGCTGGTGTTCCCGGTCTTCCGCTTGCTGTTCCGCGGATCGACCGCCGGCAACAACCGAGTGCCCATGCAAGGACCACTTGTGGTGGTAGCCAACCATGGCTCGCACCTGGACCCGCCCTTGCTGGGCCATGCCCTAGGGCGCCCCGTGGCCTTCATGGCCAAGGCGGAACTGTTCAGCATCCCGCTGCTGGGACGCGTGATCCGGGCCTGTGGTGCTTACCCCGTGCGGCGGGGTGCCAGTGATCGCGAAGCGATCCGCACCGCCACGGCTCGACTCGAAGAGGGCTGGGCCACGGGGGTGTTTCTGGACGGCACCCGACAGAGCGACGGCCGGATCAACAACCCACTCCCCGGAGCAGCCCTGCTGGCGGCTCGCACGGGAGCCCCGCTGCTGCCGGTGGCCATCTGCAACAGCCACCGCGCCTTGGGCAGCGGGCGCAGCTGGCCGCGCCTGGTGCCAATTAAGCTGCGCATTGGCGACACCATCCCAGCCCCGGCCAGTCGCCGCAGGCCTGATCTTGATGCCACCACCGCTCTGCTGCAGGAACGCATCAACGCACTGCTGGATCAGGGTCCGCAGCATCCCTGATGTCGCTACCGGTCATCACCCACGCCACCGCGCGAAGCCAATCACTCCATTGCTTAAGGCGCCCCTCCTGAGTGCAGTCCTCGCGGCAGGCCACGGGAATGCCGGTGAGCTGAATTCCGCGGCTGCCGGCCACCACCTGGCCCACCGCCATGGAGCGGGGCAGGTGGTCTTCGCTAGTCACCAGCAGAACATGGCGAACGCCATCCGCCTTTAGCTCATCCACCACAGACGTGAAATTGCTGAGGGTGTCACGGGCCCGGTAATCCAGGGTGGCGCGGTCGGGATTGAAGCGCTCCTCATTGAGCATCCATTCGGCGTATTCACGGTTGCTGCCGCCGCTCACCAGCAGGGGTAGATCGAGCTGACGCGCCAACCGGGCACCCATTCGTTCCCGGTCCACATCCCCCCCCAGCACCAGCACCAGCTGGGGCGGGCTGCGATCCAACAGAGCCCGCCGATAGGGCGACAGCGGGCCGGGCCCCAACAGCCAGGCCATGAGACCAGCTCCCAGCAGCAGCCCTGTACGCACGCCCGCCATCAGAACTGTCCAACAGGTGAGGTGGGGTAGATCGGCAGGACCTCAGCCCAGGGCATCGCAGCCCCGGCGGCATGGCTGCACTGCAACAGCTGTAGCAACCGCGCCACATCCGATTCCACATCCAGCTGCACCTCAACAGCGGGCTGGGGTGATGCCCCCTGAGGCAGCAAGGTCGGCAGGCTGAGTTCGTGAACCTGCCCGGCCGTGATCCGGTACTGACCACCCACCACCCCCCGCCGGGGCAACTCCTGGGTAATCCAAAACGGTTCCCCCTGCATGTCTTGGGGCAGTTGCCGCTCCAGGCGAGGGGCCATCAGGGCATAGCTGCTCACCCCCAGCAGGGGGCAATCCAGCTGTTGCGCCAAGGTGCGGGCCATCACCACCGTGAGGCGGGTGCCGGTGAAGCCGCCGGGTCCCGTCGCGACGGCAAGGCCCTGCAACTGGGGCCAACGCTCCGGCGGGAGGAGCGCCTGAACCCGTGAAATCAAACTGTTGGAAAGGCCCCGGCCATCCGGGTGGACCTGCACCAGGGGCTCTGCCCCAGGCTGCTGGGGATCCAGCAGCGCCATGCCAAAGCAGTCGGAACAGCTGTGCAGGGCGAGCAGCAGTGTCGGAGCCGTCATCGGGGCAGCTCCTGCCCAGGACGGCAACGCTGCCACCGGCCTGGATCCGCCTTGAAGCTGGAGCAGGAACGCACATCCCACTCAATCCCGGCCTGGCCATCGGGGAGATCCATCACCGACACGTGTATACAGGGCGCATCTGGCTCAAAATCCGGGGTCTGGGCCAGATGCGGAACACCATGCTGACGCTCAACTGCGTGATAGGCCTGACAACGGTCGACCCAGCTGCAATCCACGCAGATGCACATGCCTCCCGAGGCCGTTCACTCCCCCCATTCTGATGGCCCAAGGCTCCTGCGACGCATTGCTTGACCAGCTGCGAGAGCGACTGGCTCCAGCCCAATGGCCTCTCCCCCTGGCACGGCTTCCGGAAGGCACGGCGCTGGTGGGGGGAGCAGTTCGGGATGGCTTGCTGGACCGTCTCCAGGAGCAGCCGGATCTTGACCTGGTGGTCCCATCAGATGCCATCGCCCTGACCAAGGCCTTGGCCCAGGAGCTCCATGGCACTTGTGTGGTGCTCGACGCGGAACGGAGCATTGCTCGGCTGGTGCTTGGGGGCTGGACGGTCGACATCGCCCGACAGGACGGAGACTGCATCGAAGACGACCTCTGGCGGCGCGACTACCGGCTCAATGCCATCGCCGTGTCGCTCCAGCCATGGGGAGAGCTGTGGGACCCCACAGGGGGACTGAGCGACCTCCAGCAGGGCTGCCTGACCGCCGTCTCGGCAGCCAACCTCATCGATGACCCTCTGCGGCTGCTGAGGGGATTGCGGCTGATGGCGGAAATACCCCTCACCATTTCCAGCCAGACCATGGCGTGGATTGAGCGCCACGCCGCACGGCTTCCGGAAGCGGCACCGGAGCGGATCCTGGCGGAGCTGCAGCGCCTGGTGCGGGGCGAACACGCTGACGCCGCGATAGCAGCCCTAAGGGACCTGCCGTTGCTGCATCCCTGGGCGGCCGGGGGGCAACCTCCCACGCCCGGCAACATCGATGGCCTTACCAGCGAGGAAGCCGCAGCAGCAGTGCCCTTGGCGCGGCTAACGGCCCTGGTGAGCGATGAGGGCCTCAGCCAACTCCGGGCTAGTCGCGCCCTGCGCCAGCGCTGCAAACGGCTGCGGAGCTGGCAGCAACGCACCGTTCAGGCACCCGACGCGCTACCCGAGAGCGATCGACTGCAATTGCACGAGGAGCTGGAGGGGGATCTCCCCGCCCTGGCCCTGCAACTGCCCATGCCCGAGAAAGAAATCTGGCTGCGTCGATGGCGCAACGCGAAGGATCCTCTGTTCCACCCCAGAACTCCGGTCGACGGCAACGGCCTGCTCACGGCCCTGGAGATCGAACCCGGCCCTCTTCTCGGACGCCTGCTGCATCATCTGAAACTTGAACATGCCTTTGGACGCATCCAGACCTCAAGCGAGGCGCTGAAGGAGGCCCAACATTTCTTGGCGCTCGAAAGCGAGGCTCTGTGATTAACTTTCCTGGTGTCAATGATGACGGTCAGACACCGACAGATCGCATTTCTTTTCCTTCATGAGCATCCGCCTGTACATCGGCAACCTGCCGCAGACCTTTGAAGAACAGGAGCTGGTGGCTCTGCTCAAGTCGGTGGGAGAAGGGATTCGGTTCAAGTCGGTTCTCGACCGCGAAACCGGTGCATGCCGCGGTTTCGGCTTCGCCAACGTGGACGATCCGAAACTGGCCGACGCCGTGATCGAAGCTCTCAACGGCAAGGAGTTCGGTGGCAGTGCTCTGCGGGTCGAGCGCTCCGAGCGCCGCGACAACAATGCTGGCGGCCACCGTCGTGGAGCCCCCAATGCAGCCGGCCAGCCTCAAGTGGCCCGCAAGGCTGTGAACAAAGTAGTCCACAGCGATGCGAAGAGCGAAGATGCGCCTGACCCCCGCTGGGCCGGCGAACTGTCCAAACTCAAGGATCTGCTCGCCAACCAGAAGACGGCGGTTTGATCCGCCGCTGATCTGATCGAGGGAAACAGCAGATCAACTCAACCCCTGCCGGTCGTACTGGCAGGGGTTTTTAGCGTGACTGAGCCAAAAGGAATGAACGGGGCAGATCAAGCAGCTTGTTGACCTTGGCCACATAGGCACGGTGATTGAACACGTCGTAATCGACCCGTTCAATTTCATCCAGGATGCCGCGGTACAGCCGCAACGACGTCCAAACCGGCCAGCGCGCATCAGCGGACAGCCAACGGACTCCAGCTTCGGAGCGAGCAAACCAATCGCGAGCCCGCTCCAGCTGAAAGCGCATCAACGAACGCCAGGCGTTGTTGAGGGTTCCAGCCATCAGCTCCTCCTCGGAATAACCGAAACGCTGGAGATCTTCCTGGGGCAGATAGATACGACCACGGCCCCGGTCTTCCCCCACATCCCGAAGAATGTTGGTGAGTTGGTTGGCGATCCCCAGGGCGACGGCGGCATCGGAGGTGTCGGGACAGTCGCTCCAGGGAGCTGAGGTGTAGGCCTGGTCGACGCCCATCACCCCCTGGGTCATCAGTCCAACGGTGCCTGCCACGCGATAGCAGTAGAGCTTGAGGTCTACAAATCGGGGGTAGCGGGTCCAGGTGAGGTCCATCCGCTGGCCCTCAATCATGTCGAGGTAAGGCTGAATGCCCTGGGGGAAGCGCTCCAGGGTGTCCACCATCACCGCATCCAGGTCGTCCTCCACCCGACCATCAAACAGAGCACGGGTCTTCTCCTCCCAACGGTCGAGTCGCTCTGCCAGCTCCTCCACCGGACGCGCCTGGGCCTCCGGGCTGTCCATCAACTCATCCGTGCGCCGGCACCACACATAGATCGCCCAAATGGCACGCCGCTTCTCCGGAGGGAGAAGCAAGGTGCCTATGTAGAACGTCTTGGCCCACTCGGCGGTCTCCCGACGGCAGGCCTCAAAGGCTGCGTCGAGATCCGGGGAGGCGAGGGGCATGGCTCAGGCCGTCACAGGCTCACTGGAAGAGGTCGATGATGCCAGCTGACCTGTCTTGCGGTCCACCGCACCGGCGCAGAGCTTTCCACTGAGAACAGCACCCTCCATCGAGGCGAGATAGCGCTGCATCGTGTAGTCGCCCGCGAGGAAGAAGTTCTTGATCGGGGTGGTTTGATCCGGACGCAGCTCCTGGCAACCGGGGGTCGTCTTGTAGACGGACAAGGGCGTCTTCACGACCTTGTATTTGCGCAGGGTGGCGGGGTTGTCGCCACTGAAATGCATCGGGAACAGCTTCTTGAGCTCGCCCATGGTGGCCTCGATGATCTCCTCATCGGGACGACCGATCCAGTCTTTGGCAGGAGCAAAGACCAGCTCAAGCATCGACTTGTCGGGGTCTTCGTACTCCCTGCAGGTGATGCTCATGTCGGCATACACGCTGAGCAGGGGGGAGCGGCTGAACAGCAGATGGTCGATGTCGGTGAGCTTGCGATCGAACCAGAGGTGCAGGTTGATCACAGGGACACCCCGGAGACCATCCAACTTCCAGAAGACTTCCATCTGCTTCCAGGGCTCGGGCAGCAGCAGTTTGAAGGGATCCACCGGCAAGGCACTTACATAGGCATCAGCGGTGAGGTCGAAGCTCTCCTTGCCCTTCACGCCACCAATGTGGAAGGCCGCCACCGAACCATCGGCATTGAGCTTGATCTCACGCAGGGGGCTGTCGAGGTGCACCTCACCACCCAGTGATTCGATGTGCTCAACCACCGGCTGGCAGAGGCGCTCAGGCGGTGCACCATCCAGGAACGCCATCTGGGAGCCGTTTTTCTCCTGCAGGAATCGGTTCAGGGCCGTGAGCACCACGGTGGCGGAGATCTCATCAGGATCGATGAAATTCAGCGCCTTGCTCATGGCGATGAACACCTCATCGTTCACCCGCTCTGGGATGTTGTGGATCCGCAACCACTCCGTCCAGGAGTACTTGTCGCACTCTTCGACGTAACCCTGGCCCCGGAGCATGGCGGGGACCAGTCCCAGGCCGAAGCTGATCTTCTCTGGCCAGGTGAGCATGTCGTTATTGCCCAGGATCGCCGCCACACCATTAACCGGTGCTGGCAGATCGGGGAAATCAAAGCGGCTGTAGGTGCCGGGCTCCTCGGGCTGGTTGAAGATCATCGAATGGCTCTTCCACTGCAGCCGGTCTTCGATGTTCAGCTCTTTGAACAGCTGCAGCATGTTCGGATAAGCCCCGAAGAAGATGTGCAGGCCGGTTTCATACCAGTCGCCGTCCTCGTCCTTCCAGGCCGCCACCTTGCCGCCGAGAACATCCCTGGCTTCCACAACGATGGGAGTGTGGCCGGCATCCGCCAGGTATTTGGCACAAGAGAGTCCAGCAAGACCAGCTCCGGCAATAGCGACGCGCATGCGGCCGTCTCGAAAGTGAAACCAACCTTAAAAGGGCTTGACCCCCGTTCGCTTCTTAAAGTCGTGTCAGCTTTCCCGTGGGCGCGTCTTGGCTGACACCCTTCTCAAGTGCACCACCCGCCACGTGCGCCTGTTCACAGCAGCACTTCAAGAGGAGGATCTGGTTCCTTCAAATGACCAACTGACCTTAGATCTGGATCCCGATAACGAATTTCTCTGGGATGCCGCCACCCTCGCCAAGGTGCAGGGACGCTTCAAGGAACTGGTGGATGCCGCAGCCGGCGGCGAACTGAGTGACTACACCCTGCGCCGCATTGGTACAGACCTGGAGGGATTCATCCGGCAACTGCTCCAGGCCGGAGAACTCAGCTACAACCCTGATGGCCGCGTGCAGAACTTCTCCATGGGCCTGCCCCGCACCCCTGAACTGTTGTGACCGGCTCGCGCTACGACCGCGGCGGCCGCCGACCGCGTGATGGCCGCTACGACCGCGTTGAGCGTGACCGCTATGCCGCTCCACCTCGGGGCGGATACGGCCGTCCTCCCGGCCCCCCAACAGGCGGTGGAGGGGGCCAAGGCGGCTTTCAATTCAGCACCCTCACCGTGGCCGTCTTGGCAGGAGTTCTCGTGGTGGGGATCGGCATCGGCAGCGCTGTCACCAGCACTACCACGGGCGACCAGGGAAACATCGCCAGCTCCCAGCAACTGGACATGGCCGTTCCCGACCCGGAGTTCTGCCGCCAGTGGGGGGCGAGCGCCTTCGTTATGGACATCGAGATGTACACGACGCTCAACCCCTCCAGCAGCTTTGTGACCCAGCCAACCCTGCAACCGGGTTGTGTGATCCGTCGGGAGAACTGGTCGGTGCTGCGCAAGGAGGGGGCCATCACCGCCGAGCAGGAGCGTGAGTGCAAACAGCGAATGAACACCTTTGCCTACATCGGCTCCGTTCGGGACAAACCCGTGGTGCGCTGCGTCTACCAAACCGATATCAGTGAGAACAAATTCCTCACCCGAGGCGTGGCAGATGACGCTGTGGGCGTGACACCAGAGGCTGATCAGTTCTGAACCGGTTGCTCCCCGATCGCTTCAGGCAGGACCTTCGCTGCCTGGCGAATCGGGCTGTCAGCGCTGGCAAAGACGGGCAGAACGTCATTGCGGAATGCCACCGAAGCACGTGAGCAGTAGCGGGCGGGATGGGTGATCAGCTTGAGCTGGCGTCTCACCTGCAGATCAGCCACCTGGGGCCGGTGAATCGTGCCCGCAGATAACTCCCGCTCGATCGACACCACAGGAACAAATGCGGCGCCCAGGCCCGCCTGAACGGCATTCTTGATGGCTTCCAGCGAATTCAGCTCCATGTCGATACGTAGGCGCTGCACATCCAAGCCGGAGCGCGCCAGGAGCTGGTCGACCATCTTCCGGGTAGTGGATTGCGCATCGAGACAGACAAAGCCCAGGCGATACAGGTCTTCCTTGGTGAGTTCAGCCAGCCGGGCCAAGGGGTGCTTCACCGGCAGCACCAGCGCCAGCTCATCACTGGCGTAGGGAACCACCTGCAGCAGTTCATTGAGTTCCGCCGGCAATTCACCACCGATAATCGCCAGGTCGATCTGACCATTAGCCACACTCCAGCCCGTGCGTCTTGTGCTGTGGACCTGGAGCTGCACGGACACGTCAGGATATTTCTGGCGGAACAGGCCAATCATCCGGGGCATCAGGTAAGTGCCGGTGGTCTGACTTGCTCCCACGATCAGGGATCCACCCTTGAGATTGTGGAGATCATCCAGGGCCCGACAGGCTTCTTGGCACTGGCTCAGGATCCGGTCGCAGTAACTCAGCAGCAGATGGCCAGCCTCAGTGAGCTGCGCCTTGCGCCCGCCGCGATCAAACAGCGACACCTCCAACTGCTTCTCCAGGTTCTGGATCTGAAGGCTGACGGCGGGCTGGGTGACGTAAAGACTGTCGGCGGCTTTCTTGAAGCTGCCCTCACTGACAATCGCGCGAAGGATCCGCAGCTGGTCGAGGGTGAACGGCAGATCGGCCACCGCGGAACACCCGGAGGAACACCAGAAATTTAGGACCGCCACGTCCGACAGCCAGAATCACGCCCTTCCAACGCAGCCGCCATGGCCTCCACCCACCACAGCAGCGTCGTGATGCTGGTGCTGCTGATCCTGTTTGCCGTGATTCACAGCGGTGGCGCTGCACTGCGCAGCCGGGCTGAGGCCGTGATCGGAGCACGGGCCTGGCGCCTGATCTTCGCGGCAGCCAGCATTCCCTCGGCCGTGGTGGTGATCGGATGGTTCCTGGCCCATCGCTATGACGGGGTGAGGCTTTGGAATCTCCAGGGCGTGCCTGGGGTGATCCCGCTCGTGTGGATCGGAACCGCCATCAGTTTTCTCTTCCTCTATCCAGCCACCTACAACCTGCTGGAGATCCCGGCGGTGCTCAAACCGCAGGTGCGCCTTTACGCCACGGGGATCATCCGCATCAGCCGCCATCCCCAGGCCATCGGGCAAATCCTCTGGTGCCTCACCCACGCCCTCTGGATCGGCAGCAGCTTCATGCTGGTGACCTGTGTGGGCCTGATCGGCCATCACCTCTTCGCCGTCTGGCATGGCGACCGGCGCCTGAAGGCCCGCTTCGGAGAAGCCTTTGACGAGCTCAAGACCAGCACCTCAATCGTGCCCTTCGCGGCAGTGCTGGATGGACGCCAGCAGTTGCAGTGGCAGGAATTCGCTCGACCGGCGCAACTGGGCATCGCCATCGCCGTCGGCGTGTTCTGGTGGGCCCATCGCTTCATTCCGACGGCTGCCGAGTTGATGCGCAATTCAGCACTCCAGAAACTGCTGGACTGAGCTGCCTACACTCGATTCAACCTGCTTTTTGCGGATGCCCTCGGCCGAGGAACTCGCCTGGCTCATTCCCGTTCTGCCCCTGTTCGGCGCTGTGCTGACCGGGTTGGGATTGATTAGCTTCAACCGCACGATCAACCGGTTGCGCAAACCAGTTGCGCTGCTGTTGATCTCCTGTGTCGGCGCAGCGGCTGCCCTCAGCTACAGCATCCTTTTCAACCAGCTCAATGGCGCCCCGCCCGTCGAGCATCTGTTCGTGTGGGCCAGCGCAGGCAACTTCGTTCTGCCGATGGGTTACGTGGTGGATCCACTCGGGGCGGTGATGCTGGCGCTGGTCACCACCATTGCCCTGCTGGTGCTGGTGTATTCCCACGGCTACATGGCCCATGACAAGGGCTATGTGCGCTTTTTCACGTACCTGGCGCTGTTCAGCAGCTCCATGCTGGGGCTGATCATCAGCCCCAATCTTCTGGAGATCTACGTCTTCTGGGAGCTGGTGGGCATGTGCTCCTACCTGCTAGTGGGCTTCTGGTACGACCGCGACGGTGCCGCCCATGCCGCTCAGAAGGCGTTTGTAGTGAACCGGGTTGGTGACTTCGGCCTGCTGCTGGGCATTCTTGGCCTGTTCTGGGCCACCGGAAGCTTCGATTTCCAGGGAATCGCCGATGGTCTGCAGAACGGCCTGGCTGCCGGAACGGTGGCCCCATGGGCAGCGCTTCTGCTCTGCCTGCTGGTGTTCATGGGTCCGATGGCCAAGTCGGCCCAATTCCCTCTCCACGTCTGGCTGCCCGATGCCATGGAGGGCCCGACGCCGATTTCAGCGCTGATTCACGCCGCAACGATGGTGGCCGCAGGGGTGTTCCTGGTCGCCCGCCTCGATCCCCTTTACGCCCAGTTCCCCATCGTTCAAACCGTGATCGCCGTCGTTGGCACGATCACCTGCTTCCTGGGGGCTTCCATCGCCCTCACCCAAATGGACCTCAAGAAGGGTCTGGCCTACAGCACCGTCTCCCAGCTCGGCTACATGATGCTGGCGATGGGTTGCGGTGCCCCGGTCGCCGGCATCTTCCACCTGGTGACCCATGCCTTCTTCAAGGCGATGTTGTTCCTGGGATCAGGCTCCGTCATCCACGCCATGGAGGAGGTGGTGGGCCACGAATCCGTTCTCGCCCAGGACATGCGCTTGATGGGCGGCCTACGCAAAAAGATGCCCGTCACCGCAATCACCTTCTTCATCGGCTGCATCGCCATCAGCGGCATTCCGCCCCTGGCCGGCTTCTGGAGCAAGGACGAAATTCTTGGCCAGGCCTTCAACAACTACCCACTGCTCTGGGTGGTGGGCTTCCTTACAGCGGGGATGACGGCCTTCTACATGTTCCGGCTCTACTTCCTTACCTTCGAAGGGGAGTTCCGCGGCAATGACACCGCCATGCAGGCCCAGCTGCTTACCGCTGCTGGCAAGGATCCTTCCGAGCACCACGCCCATGGCGGCAGCGTGCACGAGTCGGCCTGGCCGATGGCGGCCCCCTTGGCAGTGCTGGCGGTGCCTTCCGTACTGATTGGCCTCTTGGGCACCCCATGGAACAGCCGCTTTGCGGGCCTTCTCAACCCGGAAGAAGCCCTTGAGATGGCCGAACAGTTCAACTGGGGCGAGTTTCTCCCCCTGGCGGGCGCCTCCGTGGCCATCTCCGTTGCCGGCATCAGCCTGGCTGTTCTGGCCTATGCCCTGCGTCGGATTGATCTGGGGCAGCTGGTGGCCGGCCGCTTCCCGGCGGTGAATGCCTTCCTCGCCAACAAGTGGTACCTCGATGTGTTGAACGAAAAGCTGTTCGTTCGCGGCAGCCGCAAACTGGCGCGGGAGGTGCTCGAGGTGGACGCCAAAGTGGTGGACGGCGTGGTCAACCTCACCGGACTGCTCACACTCGGCAGCGGCGAAGGTCTCAAATATCTCGAGACCGGACGCGCCCAGTTCTATGCCCTGATTGTGTTTGCCGGTGTAATCGGCCTGGTGGTCCTGTTTGGCGTGATCGGCGGACCAATCGCCTAAAGCACATCGTCCATGTGTGTCATCGCCTATCGAGGTGATGACACAGCGTCCATGATTTCTACGATCCATCCAGTGAGGATCGGATCAGCGTGTTCGAATTCGCAGTCGCCGGACTCAGCGAGCCGGTGCAGGCAACCGTTCCATGGCTGAGCCTGTCGATTCTGGTACCGATTGTGGGTGCCCTGCTGGTTCCGCTGGTTCCAGACAAAGGCGAGGGCAAACAGGTGCGCTGGTACGCCCTGATCGTGACGCTGATCACCTTCCTGATCACCGTTGCGGCCTACCTCACCGGCTATGACCCCAACCTGAGTGGTCTGCAGCTTTCCGAACGGGTGAGCTGGCTGCCGGATCTTGGCCTCACCTGGGCGGTGGGAGCCGACGGGCTCTCGATGCCGTTGATCCTGCTCACCAGCTTTATCACCAGCCTGGCCTGCCTGGCGGCGTGGCCGGTGAGTTTCAAACCGCGGCTGTTTTATTTCCTGCTGCTGGCCATGGACGGCGGCCAGATCGCAGTCTTCGCCGTGCAGGACATGCTGCTGTTCTTCTTGGCCTGGGAGCTGGAACTGATCCCGGTGTATCTGCTACTGGCCATCTGGGGCGGCAAGAAACGCCAATACGCCGCAACCAAATTCATCCTCTACACCGCCGGCAGCTCCCTGTTCATCCTGTTGGCCGCCCTGGCCATGGGCTTCTTCGGCGGAGGCACCCCCAGTTTTGAGTACACCGCTCTTGCAGCCAAAGACTTCGGCACGGGCTTTCAATTGCTCTGCTACGCCGGGCTGCTAATCGCCTTCGGCGTGAAGCTGCCAATCGTGCCCCTGCACACCTGGCTGCCGGATGCCCATGGCGAAGCCACGGCACCGGTGCACATGCTGTTGGCCGGCATCCTGCTGAAGATGGGCGGCTATGCCCTGCTGCGTTTCAACTGTGAACTGCTGCCAGCGGCCCACTCCCAGTTCGCCCCACTGCTGATCGTGCTGGGGGTGGTGAACATCATTTACGCCGCCCTCACCTCCTTCGCCCAGCGCAACCTCAAGCGAAAGATCGCCTACAGCTCGATCAGCCACATGGGCTTCGTGCTGATCGGCGTTGGCAGCTTCAGTGCCCTGGGCACCAGCGGCGCCATGCTGCAGATGATCAGCCACGGCTTGATAGGCGCCAGCCTGTTCTTCCTCGTAGGTGCCACTTACGACCGCACCCACACGCTTCAGCTGGATGAGATGGGAGGCATTGGCCAGAAGATGCGCATCATGTTCGCGCTCTGGACGGTGTGTGCCCTCGCCTCCCTGGCCCTGCCCGGCATGAGCGGGTTCGTGAGCGAACTGATGGTGTTCGCTGGTTTCGCCACGGATGAGGCCTACACCCTGCCCTTCCGCGTGGTGATCTGCGGGCTGGCCGCTGTGGGGGTGATCCTCACACCCATCTACCTTCTCTCGATGCTGCGGGAGATCTTCTTCGGCAAGGAGAAAGAGGAGCTGGTGTCCCACACCAACCTGGTGGATGCGGAGCCGCGCGAGGTGTACATAATCGGCTGCCTGCTGGTGCCGATCATCGGAATCGGGCTGTACCCCAAGCTGATGACCGACAGCTACCACAGCTCGATTGAAGCCCTAGTGAACCGAAACCTGGGTGCGATGGAACAGGTGATCTCACCAACGGCCCCCCTGATTCGAGGTCAGGCCCCTGTTCCGGCGCTCCTCCAGGCCCCTGCCGTGGGCGCGTCATAAATCACGTATCGATTCCGATTCATTCCCAGCCAACCCTCCGTAAGTTCCAGGGGAACGCTCCCCTGCCATGCGTCAGATCAACTTCGGCCTGATCTTCAGCTTCGGTTTGATCACGGTGTTTTTCACCCTGGCGAACACCAACCCAACCACGGTTCATGTCTTGCCGGGTGTCGAGTACACCCTGCCTTTGGCGGGTCTGCTGCTGCTGGCGGCGGGGTTGGGAGCCGTTTCGGCCTGGTTCTTCGCTGCCTGGACCGGAATGCTCAACAACGTTGAACAGTTCAGCAAGGCGAACGAATACGAAGCACAGCAGGTCCGCATCCAGGAACTGGAGACCGACCTCAGCCGCTACCGCTCCACCGTTGAAACCCAGCTGGGCCTGCTCCCCGCGACCACCGTCAGCGCGACAAGCACTGAAAGCGACGACAACGACCAAGCGGAGGTCACCGATGCCAGCAGTGCAGCTTGAGGCGGCACTGGCGACACCGGTTGAGGACCGATACCTTGCCGGGAAAGGGTGAATTGACTTGCTCCAGGTGGCCCCCAACGACGGCGCTGATGCTGGAGCCCGCCTTGCGATTCGACTGCTGCAGGACGCAGCGGAGCGGGGCGATCTCGATCCCTGGGATGTGGATGTGATTGCCGTCATCGACGGCTTTCTGGATCAACTCCGGCAACGCATCGAAGTTCCCGGGCAAGTGGCAGCCGCCCTGGCCGGACGGGGCGGCAGCTACGAGCGGGACCTGGCTGACAGCAGCGAAGCCTTCCTGGCCGCCTCAGTGCTGGTGGGACTCAAGGCGGAGATGCTCGAAACCAGCATGTTGCCGCCGCCGCCTGAAGTCGAAGATCACTTCGATACCGACTTCGATGAGCAAGGCTGGCTGGATCCGGCCTTTGATCTGCCCCGACGGCCGGAACGTCATCTGCAGCGGCGACCCGTGGCACCCCCGCCATTGCGTCGGCCCGTCACCCTTGGAGAGCTGATCGAACAGCTGGAATCGATTGCCGAGCAGCTGGAATCAGACGAACTCGAGGCACGCCGCCGCAAACGCCAAAAGCGCTACAGCAACCGTGAAGCCATCGCCCAGGTAGCCGGGCTGGCCCACCGCGAAAAGCTGCCGGAAACAACCGCAGCACTGGGCGTGTTTCTGAACGGTTGGGAGACCGCCCTGGACTGGGTGGGCTTCGATCAACTGGTGGATCAGTGGGAGGTGGCCGCAGCGGCGGACCTGGACCGTGACCGGGTCGGGGTGTTCTGGGCCCTGCTATTTCTTTCCTCCCAGGGACGGGTTGAGCTGGAGCAGGAGGGTTGGCTCCACGGACCGCTGCGACTGAAATTTATCCCCGCGAGTGGAACTGCAACGCAACTGCCGATCCGCAGCCTTCAAGTGCCAGATCCATCGCCGACCCGGACGGTCGTGGCGGCCTAAGACCGGGTCTATGGTCAACACCTTGTATTGACCCGACCAAACGCCAATGAAGGCGATGATTCTGGCGGCTGGTAAGGGGACGCGGGTCCAACCGATCACCCATGTGATCCCCAAGCCAATGATTCCGATCCTGCAAAAGCCGGTGATGGAATTTCTGCTGGAATTGCTCAAGGAGCACGGTTTCACCGAAGTGATGGTGAACGTCTCCCACCTGGCCGAAGAGATTGAAAATTACTTCCGGGATGGCCAGCGTTTCGGGGTTGAAATTGCATACAGCTTTGAAGGACGGATTGAAGACGGCGAACTGATCGGCAGTGCCCTGGGGTCTGCTGGCGGGCTCAAAAAAATCCAGGATTTCCAGCACTTCTTTGACGACACCTTCGTGGTGCTCTGCGGCGATGCGCTGATCGACCTTGATCTCAGCGAAGCGGTACGGCTGCACCGGGAGAAGGGTGCGATCGCCAGCCTTGTCACCAAACGAGTCCCCAAGGATCAGGTGAGCAGCTACGGCGTTGTGGTCACCGATGACCAGAACAGAATTTCAAGCTTCCAGGAAAAGCCCACCGTCGACGAAGCCCTCAGCGACACGATCAATACCGGCATCTACATCTTCGAGCCGGAGATCTTTGAACACATCCCTTCGGGACAGTCCTTCGATATCGGCTCGGATCTGTTCCCGAAACTGGCCGAGCTCGGCGCACCCTTCTATGCCATCCCGATGGATTTCGAATGGGTGGATATCGGCAAGGTTCCCGATTACTGGCAAGCCATCCGCAGCGTGTTGATGGGTGACGTCCGTCAGGTGGGCATCCCCGGCAAGGAGGCACGTCCCGGGGTTTACACCGGTCTGAATGTGGCCGCCAACTGGGACAAGATCAACGTCACCGGCCCCGTCTACGTGGGCGGAATGACCAAGATCGAAGATGGTGCAACGATCGTTGGGCCAACAATGATCGGCCCCAGCTGCCACATCTGTGAGG
Source organism: Synechococcus sp. (assembly GCA_047285305.1). GTDB lineage: Bacteria > Cyanobacteriota > Cyanobacteriia > PCC-6307 > Cyanobiaceae > Parasynechococcus. Next base: position 672,117 of record JBJBDL010000003.1, on the reverse strand, counting down.
GCGCCACGGTCGACAACTCGATCATCTTCGACTACTCGCGCATCGGCCCCGGCGTGCAGCTGCTCGAGAAGCTGGTGTTCGGCCGCTACTGCGTGGGCAAGGACGGTGATCACTTCGATCTGCAGGAGGCCTCGCTCGACTGGCTGATCACCGATGCCCGTCGTCAGGACCTGGTGGAGCCTTCCCCACAGCAGAAAGCAATGGCAGAGCTGCTCGGTACCGACCTCACCCAGGCAGCGAGCTGAGTCCGGCTAGATCCAGGATCAACGGGATGCGCTCCTCGGCCTTGATTGCCATCAAGTGCACGCCACGAACGATGCCGAGATAGCGCTTCACCTGTTCAGCGGCGATGGCCACACCCTCCATGGCGGGATTCTCGGCGCACTCCAGCCGATGGATCAACGCATCGGGGATGCAGGCTCCTGGCACAACTCGGTTGATGAACCGGGCATTCCTGGCTGACTTCAGCAGAAACACGCCAGCGAGCACGGGCAGGTCCAGGGGTCCGGCCAGTTCGCACTGGAAGCGCTCGAGCGCTTCAGGGTCCATCACCATCTGGGTTTGAACGAACCGGGCTCCCGCCGCCTGCTTGCGCTGCAACCGGCGCTGGAGACCGCTCCAGCTCCTCGATTGTGGGTCGGCGGCACACCCGGCAAACAGCGTGGTTGCCCCATCGGGCAGGGTGCCCTGCACGGGATCCACACCACGATTGAGGGCGTCCACCTGCTGCAGAAGCTTCACCGACTCGAACTCATTCACCGGCCGAGCATCCGCCTGATCGCCCGCCCTCACTGGATCGCCAGTGAGACACAACAGGTTGCGGATCCCCATGGCATGGGCACCGAGCAGATCGGCCTGAAGGGCGATGCGATTGCGATCCCGGCAGGCCATCTGCAACACCGGTTCCAGACCGGCCTCGAGCAGCAACTTGCAGGAGGCCAGGCTGCTCATCCGCATCACGGCCCGACTGCCATCGGTCACATTCACCGCATGGACACGGCCATGCAGCGATGTGGCCATGGCAAGCATGTGCGAGGGATCGGCTCCGCGGGGAGGCATCACCTCGGCCGTGAGCACCTGATCCCCGGCCTCAATTGCGCGTTGCAGCGCCGTGCTCAAATCTCTTTCCATTTCACCGGCCCACTATGCAGGATCAGACCGGTCGTCCGGACTAGCATGATTTCAACGGTGGTCACCCATGTCCTCCCTCGACGGTACCGATCCTCTGGAGATCTCCCTCTCTGCCAGGGAGATCGAGATCATCGAGCTCGTGGCCGAAGGACTGACCAATCAGGAAATCGCTGACCGTCTCACCATCAGCAAACGAACGGTGGACAACCATGTGAGCAACGTGTTCACCAAAACCGGTTCTAAGAACCGGGTGGCACTGCTCAATTGGGCAATGGACAACGGGAAGATCTGCCGGGACGGCTTCAACTGCTGCGTCCTTCCAGAACACGATCCCCCCTCAGCCTGATCGTGGAGCTGACAGGCTCCGGCAGGCTTTGCAGGGAGGCTGGGCCCACAGGGATCTGAAACAACGTGGCGTACTCCAGGCAGGCCTCCACGCTGGATCCCGCGAAGCGAAGCATTCCAGTTGTGTCGTATAGACCCACCACTGGAAAGAGCCACCAATCAGAACTCCTCAAAGCTAAAGGAAATCTGAAGACAAATCCAGTCTGGCCTTAGGGCCAGCCAAAGCGACGGCGCTGCTCCTCGGACCACGACTGAACCGGATGCTGGGCCAGCACCGCATTGCTCCAGCGGGACTCCCCGGTGATCTCCTCGCCACACCAGGGCGGAATCAGCAGATCCACCTGGGCCGATGCCAACTCCACCTCCGCCAGCACCAAGGGGGCGTTCTCCCCCTGAAAACAATCCACCACCCAGTCACCACCAGGGCAATCCAAGGCATAGCGGACTTTGTCCAGGCGGTGAGGCGCCAGATCCCAGAGAGCTTCGGCGTCCGCAACGGGAATCGGGTATTCCCACTCGTGGCGCACCAGACCAACGGCGTCAGCCGCCGCCTTCAGGGTGAGCCAGGCCTGATCCGTGCCACGCAGGCGCATCCGCACCGTCACACCGTCGGCACTAGCGGCCAGATAGCCCTGACGGAGCGGCTGCGCGGGGCCTGCACTGCTGCGCCAGGCATCCGACCGCACCAAGAAGCGTCGTTCAATCTCAAGGACCATGGCTCAATTCTGCGAGGGCTGTGCCGCGTGCAAGCTTCCCGCCCAATGCAGCTTGTGGGACAAGGTTCGGTAATACGACGGGCTTTGATTGAGCAACACCATCAGGGCATGGTGGCGCGCCTGCTGAACAACACAGCACTCACCAGGCTCCAGCACCGTGCAGCCCACACCGTCCTTCCACAGCTTGATGCGGTGATCCCCAGCCCCGAGGGGCCAGATCGCCAACCTGGCCCTGGGCGGCACCACCAGCGTTCTGCTGGAGAGGCTCATCGGGCAGATCGGGGCAACGATGATGGCGTCGATGCCGGGGTGAAGGATCGGTCCCCCTGCCGCCAGGGCGTACCCGGTGGACCCCGTCGGGGTGGAGAGAATCAGACCGTCACCACGCACCTGGTCGATCACTTCCCCATCAATCTCGAGCTCAAGGGTGCAGGTTGGGGAAATCTCATCGCGGTAGGCCCGCAGGTAGAAGTCGTTGAATGCCCAGTGGTGCTCTTCATCGTCTTCGAGGTCCGGCTGTTGCAGCAGACCGGGGGAGGCCGCACGGTCCTCTGCAGAGCGGCGATCGACCATAGCCTGAAGCATCATGCGCCGTTCGATCGCGAATTGATCGTCCTGAAGGCGTTGCCAGATCTGATCGCCGCGCAACACACGGCGGTCATGGGTGAGAAAACCCAGATGGCCTCCCACATTGATGCTGAGGATCGGGATGTCATGCACCGCCAAATGGCGGGCGGCACCCAGCACCGTTCCATCCCCCCCCAGCACCAGAGCCAGGTCAGGCAACGACTCCTCAACAGCCAGCAGGCCGGGGAAAGGATTCACCCTCGGCCCTGACATCGCCGTGACCACGTTGGAGCCGAGGGCTTTCAGCTCCTTGGCACATTGCCGGGCTTCACGCTGGGCAGGCTGACTGTCGGCCCGATAGATCACCCAGACCCTATCGAGACGCATGACCCAGGTGTGCGGGGATTACCAGCGCAGCAGGTTGAACTGCTCCATGTCGACGGTAACGCGATTGCGATAAAGCGACAGCAGGATTGCCAGACCGACGGCTGCCTCAGCAGCGGCCACCGTGATCACGAACACAGCGAAGACCTGGCCGCGAATCAGATCACCATCCACGAAGGAGGAGAAGGCCATCAGGTTGATGTTCACCGCATTGAGCATCAGCTCAATGCTCATCAGAACGCGCACCGCATTGCGGCTGTTGATCAGACCCCAGACGCCGATGCAGAAGAGCATGGCAGCTACCAGGAGGTAGGCCTGCAGGGAGGGAAGCGTGGCAAGAAAATCGCTCATCAGTCCGCTCGATTCATCAGCAGGGGAGTACGGGCCTTTTCAATCAGGCCTTGATCGGCCACCTCACCGGTGACCACATCGGTGGCCAGCACATCACGACGGGCCAAAACGATTGCACCGATCATGGCCATCAGCAGCAGCACCGATGCCACCTCAAACGGCAGGAGGTAATCGGTGAACAAATGTTCACCGATGCGAGCCGTGGCTTCTTCACCCACAGCAGCAGGACCGGGCAGCGACCAAGGGGTGGTGACCACAACACGAACCAGCAACGCCAGCAGACCAGCGCAGACGCCGGCGGACACCACACGGCGCGTGGTGAGATTGGCGATGGCCTTCAGGTCTTCCCGCTTGTTGACGAGCATGATCGCGAACAGGATCAACACGTTGATCGCGCCTACGTACACCAGGATCTGAGCCATGGCCACGAAACTGGCGTTCAGCAGCAGGTAGAGCCCTGCAACGGCGGTGAACACCCCGCCCAGCAGGAAGGCGGAATAGACGATGTTGCTGAGCAGCACTACACCCAGAGCACCGATCACCACAACGGCGGACAGCACCAGGAAACAGATCAGCTCGGTGGTTGTCGCGATGGTCATGCGTCGCCCTCCTTGGCCTCACTGGAGGATTGTCCCTCATTCTTGCCAGCGGGCTTGGCTGGAGGGGTAAGGGTCTCCAACACCTGAGACGGCAGCTGGCCAGCCCTGGGCCGATCGGCAGCAACACCGTGGGGATCCATCTCGCCCTCCGGCAGATAGGCGAGTTCCCGCAGAGGAACAACGGAGGGATCGGTGGTGACGCTGGTGGGAAGGCGGCCAAGGGCCACGTTGTCGTAGTTGAGACTGTGGCGATCAAAAGCCGCCAGCTCATACTCCTCAGTCATTGAGAGGCAGTTGGTGGGGCAGTACTCGACGCAGTTGCCGCAGAAAATGCAAACGCCGAAGTCGATGGAGTAATTGCGCAGCTCCTTCTTCTTCGTGGCTTTGTTCATCACCCAATCGACCACAGGAAGGTTGATCGGGCAGACCCGCACGCACACCTCACAAGCGATGCACTTGTCGAATTCGTAGTGAATCCGGCCCCGATAACGCTCAGAGGGGATGAGCTTCTCGTAGGGGTACTGCACCGTGACCGGACGGCGCTGCATGTGGTCGAAGGTGACCGAAAAGCCTTGGGCCAGATTCCGGGCTGCATCGACTGCATCCCGGGTGTAATCACCGACCTGTTTGAGGAAGCCGAACATGGTCTGAAAGGGAGAGAACGAAGCGGAGCCGGGAGCGATGAAATCCTAGGTAGGAAAACCTAGCCGCCGAATGCAACAGGGAATGCGAGCTTGAGGGCGGCTGTCACCAGAAGGTTCACCAGGGATAAGGGCAGCAGGAACTTCCAACCCAGATCGAGCAGCTGGTCAATGCGCACGCGGGGGGTGGTCCAGCGCAGCAGGATCGCCACGAACACCAGCAGATAAGCCTTGAGCACCGTCATCACAATGCCAACGGTGCCCGTGATCACCTGCACCACTGGGGCATCTATGGGCTGGTTCAACCAGCCGGCCAGCCATTCCACGGGGATCGGGAAGCCCCAGCCCCCGAGATACAGAACGCTGACCAGGACAGCCGAGAGCACCAGGTTGATGTAACCCGCCAGGTAGAAGAGGGCGAACTTCATGCCCGCGTACTCGGTCTGGTAACCAGCGACCAGCTCTTCCTCAGCTTCGGGAAGGTCGAAGGGAAGCCGCTCACACTCGGCCAGGGCACAGATCCAGAAAATCAGGAAGCCCACCGGCTGACGCCAGATGTTCCAGCTCAAAATGCCGGCCCCGGTCTGCTGACCCACAATGTCGACCGTGCTCAGCGAGTTAGTCATCATCACGATGGCCAGAACCGCCAGAGCCAGGGGAATTTCGTAGCTGATCGATTGAGCCGCGGCCCGAAGTCCCCCGAGCAGCGAATACTTGTTGTTGGAGGCATAGCCGCTCATCAACAAGCCGATCGGCTGAATGCTGCTGAAGGCGATCCAGAGGAAGATCCCCACGCCCACATTGCTGATCAGCAGGTTCTGGCCAAAGGGAATGATCAGCCAGGAGATGATCACCGGCACCACCACCAGCACCGGGCCGAGGGTGAACAGCAGGCTGTCGGCCCGCGCCGGGATGATGTCTTCTTTGACGAGCAGCTTGAGGCCGTCGGCCAGGGGCTGAAGCACGCCCAGGGCACCGGCATACTCAGGACCTATCCGCTGCTGGACAGCGGCAGAAATCTTGCGCTCCAGCCACACCGAAACGAGCACACCCACCACTGCAGCTACCAGAACCAGCAGCATCGGCAGTGGAAGCCAAAGGAGTCTAGCCACCTCCGGGGAGAAGCCAAACCCTTGCAGGGCCTGGCTAAAGCTCAATTCCAGGTCCAGTCCCGGACTCACCATGGTGTCGACGGAAGTGGGTGCAACTTAGGCGGCCGGAGCCGAGACGCGCTCCTCAATGGGCATCCAGGAGCGTGGCTGAGATCCGGAGTAGATCTGCGAAGGCCGAAAAATCCGGTTCGCCCCGAGCTGCTCCCGCCAATGGGCCAGCCAGCCAGCGACCCTGGCAATGGCGAAGACCGGCGTGAACAGATCCCTGGGAATGCCGAGCTTGCGGTACACCAGGCCCGAATAGAAATCGACGTTGGGATAGATACCTTTGGGGCCGAGGCGGGACTCTGCCTCTGCTTCGATCGCCCGGGCTACGTCGTAGAGGTCGTCATGACCAAAGCTTGCGAACATCTCCTCCACCAGAGCCTGCAGGATCACGGCGCGGGGATCCTTCACCTTGTATTCCCGGTGGCCAAAGCCCATGATTTTGCGCTTGGCCGCGATGGCCTCATCCAAGAAAGCGCCAGCATTCTCAGGACTGCCCACCTGCTCGAGCATGGCGAGGACATCTTCATTGGCGCCGCCGTGGAGTGGGCCCGCCAGGGTGCCGACGGCTGAAGCCACCACGGCGTAGGGGTCGGTCAGGGTGCTGGCGGTGACGCGGGCACTGAAGGTGCTGGCGTTGAGGCTGTGCTCGGCATGGAGCATCAGGCAGCGATCAAAGATGCGCGCCGCCAGGGGATCCGGCTCCCGTTCAGTGAGCATGTAGAGGAAATTGGCGGAGTAGGCCAGATCATCCCTGGGCTGTATTGGGTCCTGGCCTTTGCGGATCAGCTGAAAAGCGGCCACCATCGTGGGGATCTTGGCGATCAATCGCACCACCGCGTCATAGATGTACTGCGGGTCGTCGATCGCACGGCGCGAATAGAACAGCCCCAGTGAAGCGGCACTTGACTGCAGCGCGTCCATGGGATGGCCGCTGGCCGGGAAGCACTTCATCATGTCCCGCACCCGGAAGCTGACCCGCCGGTGCATCTGCACCGCGTGCTCAAACTCCGCCAACTGGTCGCGGCTGGGCAGCTCTCCCCAGATCAGCAGGTAGGCCGTTTCCAGAAAGCTGCTGTTGGCCGCCAGATCCTGCATCGGGTAGCCGCGATAGGTGAGCAGCCCTTGCTCTCCATCGATGTCGCAGATCGCCGACTGGGTTGCCGGCACGCCATCCAGGCCTGGACGCAGTTCGATCCCGGTCCGCGCATGACGCAGGTCGCCTGTCTGCTGCTGGGCCACCGCCTGATTGCCTCTAACAGCAACCTAAATCGTCAATCAACAGTGATGGCCGAAGCAAGGCCTTCAACTGCCACTGGCCCGCGGAACGACGCAGCTGAATCACGCCGGCTTTCTTCAGCACCAGGGCACCCGGGGCACACCCCAGAAGACTGCAGGCCAGATCGCCAAGATCTGGCTCATGACCGACAAAGCCAAGCCGTTCATCAAAGGTGGGCACCATCATTTTGAGGGCCCTTCCCGGCTGGAGACGTTCATCCACCGCGAGCTCAGAAGCGAGCCCCGCCTCCAACGCCAGTTCCGCCGTTTGTAGAGCCCGCCGATAAGGGCTGGACAGCAAGCGATCCAACCGCAGCCCGCGTTGCACTAGGGCCGCCATCACCCGCTGGGTTCGCCGACGGCCAGCGGCGGTCAGGGGTCGATCCGGATGGTCCTGGCCCGCATGGCGGGGTTCGGCGATGCCATGCCGCAACAGAACCAGGTCAGCCGAGTTCGAGCCGGGCATGCAAGGGAATCTCGGTACCAGCCTGCTCCTTACGATCAACGTCGATGGCCACCGCAAGGCCGCGGACCTGATCCTGGAGCGGCCGCCCCGCCATCACCTGCAGCAGGGCCCAGGGCCGCCATTGCCCTAACAGTACGCGGGCCGGCTCATCCGCCAGCAGGAGGGCCTGCGCGGGTTGGGAGGACGCTGTGAGCTCCTGCCACTGGTTCAAACGAGGCTGGAGGGCACGCCCGTTCTGGCGCTGCGCAAGAGCCATCAAGGACTCTCCCCACCAGTTCAGCGCAGACGAGCGAACCTGAGCCACAGCCAATTGAGCGTCCACCCCAGGCTGGCGTCCCCGCTGGCGCACCAGCCGCGTCCACACGCTCAACACCTCGCCATCGCCCTCAAGCTCAGAACGGGTCAGGCCCTGCTCCTGCAGACGTGCATCCACCGCATCCCTGGCGGGGCTTTGCGGGCGGGTGGCCAGCAGCCAACCCTCGGGTTGGTCCTGCCAGAGGAGAGAGCCATTATCGGCCCCAACAACAGCATCGGCCGCCGGCTGGTCCGCCAGGCGCTGCTCCAGCAACGGAGCGAACCATTGGGCCAGCGGATGGCTTTCGCTGGGATTCAACAAACGGGCTGGATTCTGCAGCTGAGCCAGCCAGTAGGCATGGCCTCCGGCCGACGCCGTCAGATCCGTGAGCCCAGGCCAGGGGTCGGCGCCAAGGGCTTGCCGGAACCCGAGGCGCCCGTCCACCGCCAGGGTTGAACCCTCCGGTCGCAGTGATGCCACGAGTCCGCTCAGATCGTCTCGTTGGGCCACCAGCTGCGGAAGCTGCAGCCAATGCTCCAGGGCATGGGGAGATGCCGTGAGCAGAGCCACACCCTCGCCGAGCTCAGCCACCTGACGTTGCAGGCGTTGATCCCCCAGCTGATGCTGATCCGGAAGCTGTGAGACATCGAGGGCCTGCTCCAGCACACCCCTGCCTGAAGCCACGAGCAACAGATCGTCGTCAATCAAGGCCGTGGCCAGGGGTTGGGGGTCATGCCCCACCAACGCCCCCTGGCCACTAATCACACCAATACCGCGGTAACTGCTGATCTGCAGGTCGGTGCCCGCCAGGCTGCGGGTCTGCCAAAACCGTTGCAGAAAGCGCCGGGCGCCGTCGTCATCCCGACTAGTCAAAGCCAACACCCAACCGGTGTTGGAATCCCCATCGGTGAGGGTGAGACTGACCTCTTCACCAAGCCAGGGCTCCAGCTCAAGACCAAACTGGAGGCCCGCCAAGGCAAAGACGCCTTCGCGCCATTGCCGGGCGCCATCACGGGCATCGCGGCGTTGGGAGGCAGGGGCAACGGCCTGGGCATAGGCCGGCAACCGTCCTGGATCAGCCAGCCAATGGAGGGACAGGTCAGCATCCCTGGGCACAAACCGGGCCGCCCGAGGCAGATGCAACGGCTGCTCTGCCAGCCGCAAGGGGCTCTGGCGGTTCATGGTCCAGAGCAGGCCAGCGGCCAGCAAAAGCAGCGACAACAGCACAGCGCCGGCAGCGCTGAGGAAGGGGCGGGCCTTCATGGGCCGGCGGTCTCGGGTCGCCTCATCTTTGTCCATCACCGCAGAATGGCGCGATGGGCCACTCGCAACAACCACATCCAATCCAAGCCTCTGAACTGCAGCAATGGCTGCAAAGCGAGCGACCGTCACCGCAACTGGTGGATGTGCGTGAGGAGGCTGAGCTTGCGATCGCTGCCTTCCCCGGTGCGGTGCTGCACCGCCCCCTGAGCAATTCCAATGCATGGCTTGGAACACTGCAGGCCGACCTCAAACCCGATCAGCCCGTCGTGGTGGTCTGCCATGCCGGCGTACGCAGCTACCACTTCGGCCTGTGGCTGCTGGACCAACCCTGGGGCCTTGAGGTGTGGAACCTTGAGGGAGGCATTGATGCCTGGAGCCTTCAGGTGGATCCCAGCGTTCCCCGCTACTGATGAGCAAGCCCCTGTCCCTTCGGCAAGAACAGGTGCTTCAGGCGACGGTGCACCACTACGTCGACACGATGGAGCCGGTGGGCAGCCGCACCCTGGTGCAACGCTTCGGCATCCCCGCCAGCTCTGCCACCGTTCGCTCCGCCATGGGGGCGCTTGAGCGCCGAGGACTGCTGCATCAACCGCATACCTCCGCCGGACGCGTTCCCAGTCCGATGGGATACCGCCACTACGTGGATGCCCTACTGCCGGAACCCGGCATCGCTGTTCAACACCTGGAACGGGAGCTCACCGGCCTCAGTCTTCGTTGGGCCGGTTTGGACGACCTGCTGATGCATCTGGCCCGGCGACTGACGGATTTCACCGGTCTGATGAGCCTGATCACCCAACCGCAGCAGGAGAACCAGCAACTGGAGACGATCCGTCTAGTGCCCAGCGGTGATCGACTGCTGGTGATGCTGGTAGAAGCCAATGGCCGCGCCAGCCACCTCAACCTGCGTCTGCCCCACGGGGCTGAAGCCGAACTCACCGCGATGGAACGCTGGGCGTCGGCCCAGCTCGAGCAGGGCGACCTGAACTGGGACGCACTGCCCAGGCAGCTGCAACGCAGCGGCGCTGCGCTGCGCAACGCCCTTGAGCAGCCCACCCCCGCCAACTCCACACAGGTGGTGGTGCATGGCCTTTCAAGGCTGGTGAGCGAACCGGAATTTGAAAGCACCTCCAGCCTTCGGCCGCTGCTGGAACTGATCGATGACCAACCCGGGACCTTGATCAGCCGCGGTGAATCCGCACGGGTGTGGATCGGCGACGAACATCCGCAGCCAGCCCTGGAGGCCTGTGCTGTGGTTCAGGCGCCCTACCGCTGCAACGAGGGGCTCGGCCATGTGGCCCTGGTGGGGCCGATGCGGATGGCCTATGCCACGGCAAGGGCCGCCGTGCAGCGGGTGGCCCGCCACCTGGAATTGCTGCTGGCCTGAGATCCGCTCCTTAGAGCTGATCCCCCAGCTTCTCCGCCACGGTGTTGACGTCCTTGTCGCCGCGGCCGGAGCAGTTGATCACCACTTCCGTGCCGTCGGCCAGGGTGGGGCAGAGCTGCTCAAGCCAGGCGAAGGCGTGGGCAGTTTCCAGGGCTGGAATGATGCCCTCAAGCTCACTCACCAGGCGCAGGGCATCGAGGGCCTGTTGGTCGGTGACTGCGGCGTACTCGGCACGTCCGATCTCCCGCAGGTAGCTGTGCTCCGGCCCCACACCGGGGTAATCGAGACCTGCGCTGATGGAGTGGGCCTCCATCACCTGGCCATCGCCGTCCTGCAGCAGCAGGCTCATGGCGCCGTGCAGCACACCGGTGCGGCCCTCGGTGATCGTGGCGGCGTGGCGACCAGTGGCCACACCATCACCGGCGGCCTCAACACCGATCAGCCGCACATCGGTGCATTCGACGAAGGGATGGAACAGGCCCATGGCATTGGAGCCACCACCCACGCAGGCCATGAGCACATCAGGCAACCGCCCGAAAGATTCACGGCATTGCTGACGTGCTTCTTCACCGATCACGGCATGGAAGTCCCGCACCAACATCGGATAGGGGTGGGGACCAGCGACGGATCCAAGGATGTAGTGGGTGGTCTCGACGTTGGTCACCCAGTCGCGGATCGCTTCGCTGGTGGCATCCTTGAGGGTGGCGGTGCCGGCCGTCACCGGTTGCACCGTGGCGCCCAGCAGGCGCATGCGGAACACATTGAGGGCCTGACGGCGCATGTCTTCCGCGCCCATGTAGATCACGCAATCCAGACCAAAGCGAGCACAGACAGTGGCCGTGGCGACGCCGTGCTGACCCGCACCGGTCTCGGCAATGATCCGCTTCTTGCCCATGCGCAGGGCCAGCAGGGCCTGCCCCAGGGCGTTGTTGATCTTGTGGGCACCGGTGTGATTCAGGTCTTCCCGCTTGAGCCAGATGCGGGGGCCACCGTCGGCGCGGCGATAGTGGGCGGTGAGACGCTCGGCCTCATACAACGGTGTCGCGCGCCCGACGTAGTTCTTGAGCAGGCGGTTGAGCTCGGCGGTGAAGGCGGGATCGTTCCAGGCCTGGGCCGCTGCCTGCTCCAGTTCCGCCAAAGCCGGCATCAGGGTCTCGGGCACGTACTGGCCACCGAATCGTCCGAAGCGACCGTGGGCTCCGGGGCGCACCGCTGGCTGCAGGCTGGAGGGATCCGGAGTGCTGGCGTTGGGCAGGGTGCTGGTCACGGATCCACGGCGGAGCGTCGGTTCAGCGTAAGCAGGCGGTCACGCCATGGGGCGCCGCATCGGCGGTCATCGACAATGCAACCCGGTTGCGATGGGTGGATGCCGAAGGGAGGCTGGCAGGAATTCAGCAGTGCCGAGAGCCTGCAGCGACCAAGCGGCCCTGCGGCCGAGCCCACAGCCAAGGCGCAGCAAATGGTGCGGGTGCAGCCCACCCGTGGTGGCAAAGGTGGCAAAACCGTGACGGTGATCCGGGGCCTGGAGCTGGATGCTGCGGGCTTCAAGGCGCTGCTGAAGAAGCTCAAAACACGCATCGGCAGTGGCGGGACCGCCAAGGACGGCGTGATCGAACTGCAAGGAGATCAGGTGGATCTGGCGCTCGACCTGCTCAGCAAGGAGGGATACCGGCCGAAGCGGGCTGGGGGCTAAGGGAGAATGACCGCCACTTCATGCCGTGGCCATGACCGCCAGCCCCACCTACGGAGAGCTCACCAACAAAGGTGCGTCCACCAACATCGCCTGGCATGAGGCCTCCGTGGGCCGCGACGAGCGCTCGAAGCAGCGCGGTCACCGCAGCGCCATTCTTTGGTTCACCGGGCTCTCCGGCTCCGGAAAGAGCACCCTGGCCAATGCCGTCAACGCAGCACTGTTTGAGCGGGGACTCGCTACCTATGTGCTGGATGGCGACAACATCCGCCACGGCCTCTGCAAAGACCTGGGCTTCTCCGATGCCGACCGTGAAGAGAACATCCGCCGCATCGGAGAAGTGGCCAAACTGTTCCTGGATGCGGGCGTGATCGTGCTGACCGCTTTTGTGTCGCCCTTCCGTGCTGACCGGGACAAGGCCCGTGAGCTGGTGGAGGACGGCGACTTCCTCGAGGTGTTCTGCGCCGCTGATCTCGAGGTCTGCGAATCCCGCGACCCCAAAGGCCTCTACGCCAAGGCACGGGCAGGGCAGATCAAGGAATTCACCGGCATCTCCAGCCCCTACGAAGCACCTGAGACGCCCGAACTGAAGATCGACACCGGCAAGCAGGATCTGGCCGACTCCGTGGAGCTGGTGATCAAAGCGCTCCAGGAGCGTGGGGTGATTCCGGCCGCCTGACGTCGGCTTCGCCAGCCCTGGCGGCATCCGCCAGGTTTTTGATGCAACTGGCCACCGGAACCGCCAACAGCAGTCCCAGCAGATCCCCCACGCCATACAGCGCACCCACCCGGGCGCCGATGGGCAAGGCGATCAGCAACCAGGCCGGTTGCAAGCCAACAATGCTGCCCATCAGCCGCGGTTGAATCACCTGATCCACGATCTGACCGACCACGATCGCCGCGGCGAGCAACTCAAGGCCTGTGCGGGGGTCCTGAACCGCCAGCACCGCACTCACCGAAACGATCGACACGGCACTGGCATAGGGCACCAGTGTGGTGAAGCCGATCAGCACGGCGAACAAGACGCCGTAGGGAATGTTCAGGGCGGTGAACACCAGAAGCTGACCACCACTGAGGATCAGCGCCAGCACCACCTGGCCGGCGAAATAACCCCGAAAGGTGCGCTCGAGGGTCGTCTGCACCAGATCCCGCCAACGGTCGGGCAGCCAGCGGGCCAGACCTTCAACGATCGGATCCGCCCCAAACAGCAGGAAGACCGCCAGCACCAGCACGATCACCACATTGATCGTGGTGCCCACCGTGGCCCCCAGCAGTCCCAAAAGGCGTTGACTCAACTGCGTCGCTAGACGGCTGAACTGAGCCACCAGATCACTGCTGAGATCAGCGAAATCAGCCGGCAGGCCATGGTCCAGCGCCCAGAGCTGACCCCGATCGATCCACTGCTCCGCCGCCGTGAGCAGAGACGGCGAGGCACTGAGCAATTGGCTGAGCTGTTCGATCAGCAGCGGCACCAGGGCCACAGCCGCCCAGACCAGCAGCCCCAGGGTCACCAGGACCACGCTGACGATGGCCCAGGCGCGGGGAAGACCCCGTTGCGAGAGCCAGCGGCAGGGCAGGTCCAGCAAAAAGGCGATCAAGGCCGCGGTGAGGAACAGCCCGGGGAATGGGGCGAACTGCACCAGCAAACGCTTCAGCACAAAGGCGTTCAAGCCCAGCACAGGCAGCAGAAGACCAAGCCGCAACCAGGCCGGCCAGGGCGTCATCGAGGAGATGACGCGAATCGATCAGTGCTGCTCAAGGGAGGCCGGCTTGGAGGAAGAACTGACGTAATGGCACCAAAAACTGAGCCAGGCGGCAATCCCAAGGAACTTGAATCCCTCCTCAAAAATCTGCACCGTCTCGTAGGAATCCGGCCACAGCCCCTGGAGGGCATCGGTCAACACCGACAGGCCCAACAACACCACGGACACCAGAAAGGTGTCGCCACCGAAGCGCCGCAGAGGGCAACGGAAGCGGAACAACAGCAACCCGGTGAAGAAGGCGTAGGTGATGTAAAGGAACGCCTCACCGAGGTAGCGGTCATGCACCAGGAACATGTCGTCGAGGCAGAGCCAAAGTGAGAAACCACCCCCACAGAGGGCGAATTGACGATTCAAAAAGGAGCCCTGGCTCTGCCGAGTGGACGCCGCAAACAAGGCAATAGCCGCCGCCGCCATCCAGAGCAGATAGCCCACGCTGGAGAGGAAACCTTCTCCCAAAGGCGCCTTGCAGGACTAAGCCAAGTCCTTCAACACCAGCTTGGCGCTGATGCCCTCAGCACCACTCCAGACCAGGGCAACCGCATAGACGATGGCCGCCGGCACCACCGCCCAAAGCAGCGTGGATCGCAGGGTGGAACGAACGGGAACACTCATGAAGTCATCTGGGAGAGGTAATCCGTGCTGCCCAGATCAACCAGGCGCGCATCCTTGGCGACCACAGCATCGTGAAGGCTGCTGCGGTAGGCCTCAAGTTTCCGGGCCAAGTCGGAGTCGGCCACCGAAAGGATCTGCGCCGCCAGCAAGCCGGCATTGAGGCCCCCACCGATGGCGACGGTGGCCACAGGAATCCCCCCCGGCATCTGCACGATCGAATGGAGGGAATCAACCCCGGACAGGGCCTGGCTTTTCACTGGAACGCCGATCACGGGCAGCGTGGTGAGGGCCGCCACCATGCCGGGAAGATGGGCCGCCCCTCCGGCGCCGGCGACGATCACCCCAAACCCCTGACCCCGGGCCGCTTGAGCGAAGTTCACCATCTCCAAGGGGGTGCGATGGGCCGAGAGCACCCGAACCTCCACCTCTACCCCCAACTCGCGCAAGATGGCGGCGGCGGGTTCCATGGTGGGCAGGTCAGAGTCACTGCCCATCACAACGGCAACACGGAGTAGCACTGGCGGCACAACGCAGAAGGGCAAGACTGCCATCGTCTCCCGCCATGGCCGCAGAAGCCAGTGTTGCGTTGATGCACCGGATCACCAACGTTCGACTGCCGGGTCCCCTGCCTGGGGACGGAGACCAGCGCTACGCGATCGAGCTGAACGACCAGGGGCTGATCTGCCGCATCGAGGCGATGGGCACCGAGGCACAACACGAGGCGCAACAAGCCGATGCGAACTGGAAGGGCGACTGGCTCAGCCCCCGGGGTGTTGACCTACAGATCAATGGCGGGCTGGGGCTGGCCTTCCCGGAATTGAGCGAGGCGGATATACCCCGGCTGTTGCAACTCCTCGAGCTGCTGTGGCGCGATGGGGTCGAAGCCATCGCCCCGACCCTGGTGACCTGTGGCATCACGCCGCTGCGCCAGGCCCTGGCCGTGCTGCGGCAAGCGCGGCAGCATCACCGGCCCGGCCGTTGCGAGCTGCTGGGGGCCCATCTGGAGGGCCCCTTTCTGGCCGAAGCCCGCCGCGGTGCCCATCCCCGTGAACACCTGGCCAGCCCCAGCCTGGAGGCTCTCGAGGAACGGATTGGTGGGTTCGAAACGGAGATTGCCCTGGTCACCCTGGCCCCCGAACTGGAGGGAGCCGCTGCGGTGATCGGGCGACTGCGGGAGCTGGGCATCAGCGTGGCCCTGGGCCACAGCGCCGCCACGGCCGAACAGGCCAGCACCGGGTTCGATCAGGGAGTGGCGATGCTCACCCACGCCTTCAATGCCATGCCGGGGTTGCACCACCGAGCACCGGGGCCACTGGGGGAAGCCTGCAGGCGCGGAGGGGTTGCCCTGGGGCTGATCGCCGATGGCGTGCACGTTCACCCCACGATGGCGGTGCTGTTGCAACGGCTGGCACCGGAGCAGACGGTGCTGGTGAGCGATGCACTGGCCCCCTACGGCCTGGCCGAAGGAGAGCACCGCTGGGACGAGCGGGTGCTGCTGGTGGAGAACGGCACCTGTCGCCTCGAGGACGGCACCCTGGCGGGAGTGACCCTGCCGCAACTGGAGGGGGTGAAACGGCTGGCCCGCTGGAGTGACGCCCCCAGTGCGGCGATCTGGAGCGCCACGGTGGCGCCGCGGCGGGTGATCGGCGATGCAACGGGGTGCATGGACGCCCTGGTGGGACGGCCACTGACGCAACTGCTGCGCTGGCACCAGAAGGAGGGTGATCTGCACTGGGCCTGCGCTGCTTAGGATCCCGCCGACACAAACCCTTCCGCCATGGCCCCCGATCAGCTGCTGGAGCAGAAACAGGCCGAGAAAAAGGAGGTGAAGGGCTACTTCGAAACCACGGGTTTCGACCGCTGGAACCGCATCTACAGCGACAGCGATGACGTGAACAAGGTGCAGCGCAACATCCGCATCGGTCACCAGAAAACCGTGGATGAAGTGCTGGCCTGGATCAAGGAGAGCGGTGAACTCAGCCAGGCGAGCTTCTGCGACGCCGGCTGTGGTGTGGGCAGCCTGAGCCTGCCGCTGGCGGCGATGGGGGCCGGCTCGATCAACGCCAGCGACATTTCAGAGGCCATGGCCCAGGAAGCCGAGCGCCGGGCCGGCGATGCTGGCCTCGACATGGCCAAGCTGAACTTCTTCGCCAGCGACCTGGAAAGCCTGAGCGGCTCGTTCCACACGGTGTGCTGCCTGGATGTGTTCATTCACTACCCCCAGCAACCGGCCGAGGAGATGGTGAAGCACCTCTGCGGCCTCACCGAAGAGCGCCTGATCGTGAGCTTTGCGCCTTACACGCCGCTGCTGGCGCTGCTGAAGGGCATTGGCCAGCTGTTCCCCGGCCCCAGCAAAACCACCCGGGCCTACACCCTCAAGGAAGACGGCATCGTGAAGGCAGCCGAAGCCTGCGGTTTCAAGCTGGTGCGCCGCAGCCTGAACAAGGCCCCCTTCTACTTCTCGCGCTTGATTGAGTTCCGTAGGGCCTGATCTCCCTCACTTGGGGGATCCACCTGGAGGTTGATCTCCCTCAAGTGAGGGAGACCCGAAAGCCGCCAGGCATGCAACCGATAGCCCCCATCACCGGGCGTTGCGGTGGCTGATATCTCGCGATTCATCAGATACAACGGATCCCCGAGCAGCGGACTGCCCAGCTGCGCCAGATGAATGCGGATCTGATGCGGCCGGCCGGTGGTGATCGTCACCTGCAAGCGATCGCCCTGAGCCGTGCGTTCCAACAGCTCCAGCTCGGAGTGGGCGGAAAGCCGTTTGCGGATCGGCGCATCGTTCAGCGGTTCCGGCCCCCAGATCCAGCCCAAGAGCGGATGCGACCGTTCCACCACATCACTGCTCACCGTTAGGCACTGCCCCAACTCCAACCCCGGCACCCGCTGACTCCAGGCCTGATACACCTTGCGGCAACCGCCGTCGGGCCGGAACTGCTTCGACCAGAGGGCACGGGTTTGCGGCGTGCGGGCACACACCTGCAAACCGGAGGTGAAGCGCCCCAGGCGGTGCACCGGCCGGGCCCCGGTAGGTTCCAGCAAGGCCGTGAGCGTGTGGTGCAGGAAGCCACCACCGGGCATCACCGGCAAACCGGAAGGCTTGTTGATCACCAACAGGTCGCCGTCGTCGTGGATCGTCTCCCATTGATTGGGGATCGCCTCCTCCAACCAGGGCGGACGCCGCCAACAGAGGGTCTCACCGCCCTGTAACGCTCGATCACCGGTCAGCAGCGCTTCGTTCCAATCCAGCTCACCGGCGGCGATCCGCTGCTGCCACAACCCAGCATCAGAGTGGCGGTAGCGATCCGCCAGCCATTCGCTCACCAAAGTGCCGGCAGCAGCCCGCGGCACCCGGTCGCGGTAGGTCCAACCGTTGTTGAACGCCGCCTCGCGCCAACCAGCCTTCAAGTAACCAGACGGTGCTCCAGGGCATAGCGCACCAATTCCGTGCGGCTGGAGGTGCCCGTCTTGTTGAACAGCCGGCTCACGTACTTCTCCACGTTGCGGATCGACGTCTCCAGCTGCCGGGCAATCTCCTTGTTCATCAATCCTTCCGCCACCAGCTGCAGCACACTCGCCTCCCGCGGCGTGAAGCTGTGCACCACCGGCTCGGTGGAGGGCAACGCTTCGGCCTGGGCCAGCAGCGAACGGATCTCGGTGATCTGCTTAGCCATCTGGCCCATATCGGTATCCGCAAAGCGCGCTGCCTCCTGCAGCAGCCGTTGCTGGCGCTGGGCCACGTTGCGCACCCGCGCCACCAGCTCATCGGGATCGAACGGCTTGGGGATGTAGTCATCCACCCCGGCCAGATAGCCCTGGGTGCGGTCCGCCGTCATGCCCTTGGCGGTGAGGAAAATCACCGGGGTGCCACCAAGCCGTTCATCGGCGCGCAACTTCTGCAGCAGGCCATAGCCATCCAGCCGCGGCATCATCACGTCGCTGATCACCACATCCGGCAGCATCTGCTGCGCCTTGGCGAAGCCTTCCTCCCCGTCCACCGCGGTGGTCACCTCAAAGCCCTCGTCTTCCAGGTAGGCCTGCACCGCCGTGCGCAGACCGGGCTCGTCGTCCACCAGCAACAGACGCGGGGCGGGCGCCGCGGCCTCTACGGATTCAGCAGTCGGGGTGGGCGCGTCGCTCATGGCTGGAATCGCTCTGGCCGCAATGTATGGAGAGCACGCTCAACGGGCCAGTGCGGGTAACTGCTCCTGCTGTTCGGGAATCAGGGTTGAAAAGCCCAGATCCAGAGCCTTCTGACGCAACGTGGCAGGGTCGGTTCCCGCCACCTCCGGCACACAGGCCGCCCACCACACCAGGTGATCCTCCCGGTTCACGTCCGTGATCGGACCGCCGGGGTTGAGGGTGCGCACATAAACCGTCGACGGCGTGCGTTTGACCCGCAAGGGCTTCTCTGGGGAGCAATTGACGCTCTCCACATAGACGTTCAGATCCGATGCCGACTCCTCCCACAACTGATAGCTGCGGGTGTCGGGATTGGACGAGGCTGGTTTCACCGCATAGATGCCGATCGACAGGGTGCCAACAGGGGCAGGGCGTTCGATCAGCACCTTGAGATCGGCTGGCCGCGATTGCCGCATCTGCTCCAGCACCTGCTCACGGTCGAAGCCACTGGCGGGTTGCAGGCACACGAGCCCGCTCAGGCCCAGCAGTGCCATTGCCAATCGCAGACCCATGCCAGTGCTGTTCGCAATGCAGCACCATGATCGCAACATCTGCCTGCATCGTCCTGAGCGGCTCGGCTCTCGCCTTTGATTTCCAAGCCACCACCCCCTGTGCGGCTGAGGTGGTGGAGGCGATGGCGCCCTTCTGGAGTGCGGACTGGGGCAATGCCTCAAGCCGCCAGCATCGGCTCGGCCTCAGCGCCTCTGCCGCGGTGAACGTGGCGCGGCGCCGGCTGGCGGAAGCGGTGGGGGTGAAGCCGGAACGGCTGGTGTTCACCAGTGGAGCCACCGAAGCCAACAACCTGGCCCTGCTGGGCCATGCCCGCGCACTTGGCAAGGCGCATCTGATCAGCGTGGCCACCGAACACCACGCCGTGCTCGATCCGCTCCAGCAACTGCAACGGGAAGGGTTCAGCGTCACGCTGCTGCCCCCAGGCCCCGATGGACTGATCAGCCCCGAGCAGCTGGAGGAGGCAATCACCCCTGAAACGCGGCTGGTGAGCGTGATGGCGGCCAACAACGAAATCGGCGTGCTCCAGCCGCTTGAGCCGCTGGGTGCCCTCTGCCGGGCCCATGGCATCACCCTGCACAGCGATGGGGCCCAGGCCTTCGGAACGCTGCCGCTGAACCCTGATGCCCTGAGGGTTGATCTGCTCAGCCTAAGTGCCCACAAGATCTACGGACCCAAGGGCATCGGCGCCCTGGTGCTGCGGGAGGGCATCGCCATCGAACCGCTGCAGTGGGGGGGCGGCCAGGAAGCGGGGCTGCGGGCCGGCACCCTGCCCACCGCCTTGATCGTGGGCTTTGCCGCTGCCGCCCGCCTCGCGCTGCAGGAGCAGGATCAGCGCAACAGCCGTCTACAGCACCTGCGCGATCAGCTGTGGGAGGGCCTGCAACAGCGCCTCCCCGGTGTGCTGCTCAATGGGGCCCTGCAGCCGCGCTTGCCCCACAACCTCAACATCAGCCTGCCCAGGGTGAACGGCAGCCGCCTGCACCGGGCCCTGCGACCGCACCTGGCCTGCAGCAGCGGCTCCGCCTGCAGCAACGGCTCGCCATCCCACGTGCTCCAGGCGATCGGCCGCTCGCGGGCAGAAGCCGAAGCCTCCCTGCGGCTCAGCCTGGGGCGCGAGACCACAGCCAGCGACGTGGATCAGGCCATCTCAGCGATCACCGACGCCGCAACTGCCACCGGGTTCTTCAGCAGTCGCTAAGCAGGGGGCAAACGCTGGGCCACACGCCATTTGGCACTGCGGCTGCGGGGGTTGGCCTCCTCCTCCTGCTCGGTGGCCACCACCGGCTTGCGGGTGATCCGCTGCAAGCGCTCATCGCGCAGGAAAGCAGTCTTGACGCGGCGGTCTTCCAGGGAATGGAAGCTGATGATCCCCAGAAGCCCCTCGGGCTCGAGCCAGTCGGGGGCTTGCTGCAACAGGCGATCCAGCACCCCTAGCTCATCGTTCACCGCAATCCGCAGGGCCTGAAAGGTGCGAGTGGCGGGGTGAATCCGCCCCCGCCGCGCCTTGGGGGGATAGCAACCGGCCACGGCGTAGGCCAAGGCCGCGGTGCCCTCATAGGAGCCCTTGTCCTTGAGGTCCGCTTTGATCCGCCGAGCGATACGACGGGAGAGCCGCTCCTCCCCATAGCCATAGATCAGATCCGCCAGCTCGTTCTCCTCCAGGCGATCAATCAGCTCAGCCGCGGTCTCCCCCTCCCCGCCGGCATTCATCCGCATGTCCAAGGGACCATCCAGGCGAAAGCTGAAGCCCCGCTCCGCCACATCCAGCTGCGGGCTGCTCACCCCCAGATCCGCTAGCACCATCACGGCGGGCTCGGGCGGCACATAGTCGGCAAAGTTGGTGGCCACGATCGAGACGCGATCGCCGAACGGGGCCAGACGCTCCGCTGCCGCGGCCCGGGCCGTGGCGTCCTGGTCCAGACCGATCAGGCGCAGGCCGGGATGCTGTTCCAGCAAAAGGGCGCTGTGGCCGCCGCCGCCAAGGGTGGCGTCGATCAACAGCCCATTCGCACGGGGAATCTGCCGGGCCGCATCCAGCACCGCATCGGCCAGCACGGGCACATGGCTGAAGGGGGGCACAAGCCGCAGGCGAAGACTCCTTAAGATCTACTCATCGATCGGACCACGGCTCCCATGACGCAGCTGGAAACGCGCACGGAGCCCATGGTGGTGAACTTCGGGCCCCACCACCCCTCCATGCACGGGGTGCTGCGGCTCGTGGTCACCCTTGATGGTGAGGATGTAGTCGACTGCGAACCGGTGATCGGTTACCTCCATCGCGGCATGGAGAAGATCGCCGAGAACCGCACGAACGTGATGTTCGTGCCCTACGTGAGCCGCATGGACTACGCGGCGGGGATGTTCTACGAGGCGATCGTGGTGAACGCCCCAGAAAAACTGGCGAACATCCCGGTGCCCAAGCGGGCGAGCTATATCCGGGTGCTGATGCTGGAACTCAACCGCATCGCCAACCACCTGCTCTGGCTTGGACCCTTCCTGGCAGACGTGGGGGCCCAGACCCCGTTCTTCTACATCTTCCGTGAGCGGGAGATGATCTACGACCTATGGGAAGCCGCCACCGGCCAGCGGCTCATCAACAACAACTATTTCCGCATCGGCGGCGTTGCCGCAGATCTGCCCTGGGGCTGGCTGGAGAAATGCCGTGATTTCTGCGACTGGTTTGGCCCCAAGATCGATGAATACGAAAAGCTGATCACCAACAACCCGATTTTCCGGCGCCGGATTGAAGGGTTGGGAACGATCGAGAAGGAAGACGCCATCAACTGGAGCCTCTCCGGCCCGATGCTGCGCGCTTCCGGCGTGCCCTGGGATCTCCGCAAGGTGGATCACTACGAGTGCTACGACGACTTCGACTGGCAGGTGGCCTGGGAGAAGGAAGGCGACTGCTATGCCCGCTATCGCGTGCGCATCGAAGAAATGCGCCAGTCGCTCAAGATCCTGCGCCAAGCCTGCGACATGATCCCCGGCGGCCCCACTGAAAACCTCGAGGCCAAACGCCTCAACGAAGGCAAGGGCAGCGACGCCGCTGGTTTCGACTTCCAGTACGTGGCCAAGAAGGTGGCGCCCACCTTCAAGATCCCCAACGGCGAGCTCTACACCCGGTTGGAGTCAGGCAAGGGCGAGATCGGCGTGTTCATCCAGGGCAACAACGACGTCACCCCCTGGCGCTTCAAGATCCGTGCTGCCGACAGCAACAACCTGCAGATCCTTCCCCACATCCTCAAGGGACACAAGGTGGCCGACATCATGGCCATCCTCGGTTCCATCGACGTGATCATGGGATCGGTGGATCGCTGATCTCTGAACCGGTTTCTGCGGCGGTTGCAACGCACGGGTTACCTGCTGCCCGCAACCTTGACAGGTGCGTTATGGCTGAAGGGCTTGCATCCAGGGATACCCGGCCTCAGCTGCCCGCTTCGCGCCCTCACCGGTGTGCCCTGCCCCACCTGCTTTCTGACCCGCGCGACGGGGGCAGCACTCACCGGTGATCTAAGCCGATCGCTGCAATGGCATCTGTTTGGCCCCGTTGCCGCCCTGGGGCTGGTGTTCTGGAGTGTGTTGGCGCTCCAGCAACGGCGTCTCATCCCCAGAGGTCTTCCCCTCTGGCCCCTGCCGTTGGTGGCTGGAGGGTTGATCAGCTACTGGCTGCTGCGCCTGAGCACCAACAGCTGGCCCAGCGGCTGAGCGATCAGCGCAACAGTCCGCGCTGATAGGCGACGTTCTGAAGGAAGAAGCTGGCCATGGGAATCACCACAAAGCCCCCCAGACCGCAGGTCGCCAGGGCCAGCAGCCCCACAACGATGCCCGTCAAAACCTCAAGCCCCACGTAGCTCAAGCCGTTTTCCGAGCGATACACCACCTGAAACGACTGGGAGAAGGCTTCACCGATGCCAATGTCGGTGACAAAGATGCGATTCACGAACACTGGCGTCACCAACGCCACGGCAATCCCGGGAAGGATGCAGAGCAGAAATCCAATGGTGGTGACCAGCGAAAAGAACAGCCCAGCCAGCACATAACGCCACCAACGGCCGGTGAGCAGCTGAGCCGCCGTTGAAATCGTCACCACCTGACCGCGCTCGTAGTACAGGGCAGGAACGGCCACCAGCAGCACCGACAACAGGCTGGCGAGGATGGAGAAGGGCAACTGAACCAATTGGGCGAGCACCGCTCCGAGCCCCAATGCCGCATCACTGCTGCCGATGATCGCCGACACGGCAACGATGATCAGGCCGTACGCCAGAACAGCCAGCAGCGACAGCACGATTGAGCCCACCCAGCTCACCAGCACCACAGGGATGTGCTGCAGAAAGGCCTGCCAGGCCTTCTGAATGGACGGAGGCTCGAAGGCGATCGGCGCGGCCATGGTTCGGGCGGGATTTCTGTCAGGGTGACAGTCGGCACCGGCTTGAACAACACATCGCCATGACCTCTGCCCCCTGGCTGGAGCTGAGTCGAACCGTGCGCTTCAGCGACACCGACGCCGCCGGCGTGATGCACTTCCAGCAGCTGCTGGGGTGGTGCCACCAGGCCTGGGAGGAAAGCCTGGAACGCTTTGGCCTGCCGGCGGGTTCAGTCTTCCCTGGCGGCCGCGGAGAGCAACCGAGCGTGGCCTTGCCGATCGTGCACTGCCATGCCGATTTCCGCGCCCCGGTGCAGCTGGGCGACCAACTGCTAATTCGCTTGGAACCGGAACGGCTCGATCCGAGCAGTTTTGCGGTGAACAGCCAGGTGCTGCTGGAGGAGCAGCTGGTGGCCAAAGGCTGCCTGCGTCATGTGGCCATCGATGCCCAAACCCGGCGCCGCTGTGCCCTGCCCGATGGCGTGGACCGTTGGCTGGAAGCATCAAGCCTCGGCCGCATCCAACCGCTCTAACCACTCCCGCCAGCGCTGGCGTTGCCATTTCCCCAGCGCTGAGGGGGCCAGGTCAGGGCACAACACCCAACGCCGTGGCGTCTCCGCAGGCGGCCAAGGCCGAGTGAGGGCCTCAAGCCGCTGCAGCACCGCAGCATCAGAACTGCCCACCAGGGCCACCAGCCGCTGCCCCCACTCCGGATCAATCACAGCAAGAAGCAGCACGGCGCTCACCGGGAGCGATGCAGCCTGCAGCGCCACCATCAAGCGCTGCTCCAGCTGTTCAGGGAACACGGTTTCCCCACCGGAGTGAATGGCGCCATCGATGCGCCCCGCAATCTGAAGGCCTGGGGTCAACGCGGCCTGATCCCCGGAACGCCACCAGCCATCGCCATCCCCGAGCGGTTCCCACCGATCCGGCTCATCCGCCCGCCAACAACCCAGCGCCAACCGATCGGTGCGCACCTGAAGCGCCCCATCAGCGGCCAGCCGCAGCTCCACATCCACCAGCGGGTCCCCACAACCGGGCTCACCGGCCATAAAGCGGTCTGGCGGCAGCGCCGCCACCATCGCAGCCGTCTCCGTCGACCCATAACAGGGCGCCAGCGGCAGCTGCAAGGCACGCGCCTGATCCGCCAACGGCGCCGGAAGAGCAGCGCCACCGATCCAGATCAACTGCTGCCGCTGCAGAAAGGCCACCCCATCGGGATGGGCCAGCAGGCGTGCCAGCTGCGTGGGCACCAACGACAGCACGGCAGGGTTCTTGCCCCAAGCGGGCAATCCCTGACAGAACACGAGCAGTTCGCTGGGGGTTTTCATCAACCCCGGCGCCAGCTGTTGATGCCCCGCGCCCCAGCAGCGGCTGCGCCACCAGGGCATCAGACCACTCACATGGGCCAGCGGCAGAGGATTGAGCAGCAGGGTGGAGGCGGGGTCAACGCCGATGCCCGTCAACCAATGGGCAGTGGCTGCGGCCGAACGGTCAAGATGCAGCGACGGCTGGGCGCAGCAACGGCTGCCGCCACTGCTGCCACCACTGCGCACCAGCACCCCCGGGCCCGGAGGCAATTGTGCGATGGGGGCCGCGTCCGCCTCAGGCGAGAGGGGCACCCACTGCCCTGCCGCCAGCCCCTGCTCCAGCCGCTCGAGCTCGCTCATGCCGCCGCGGCCCAGACCTGCTCTGGATCGTTGGAGAACATCGGGCCCGCTGGCGTCCAGCCGGGGGCCAGGCCCGGTGCTGCCGGCGTGGGCCCCTGGGCCTGAAGCCCGGCCAGATGCTCCAGCCAGCGCCGACCGATGCCGGTTTCAAACGCCGTGCTCAGCATCCGTTGGGGCAGCCCCGCCTGCAGCTCCCACAACAGCAAGCGGGGATCGCCCTCCAGCGCGGGCCGACGCACCTGCCAGCCGCTCCAGCTGCTGCGCAGCTCGGGGTGCTGGTGAAGCGATTCATCGAGGGCCACCGGCCCCAGCGCCGCCAACTGATCCAGGCCGGCTTGATCCTCCACCGCCAGCGGCTGCTCCAACCAGTCCAAGCGAGGGTCATCGCGCAACCGCTGCATCCAGGCCTCAGCCGTGCTGCGATCCCAGCCGCCGTTGGCATCCAGACGCAGCCGGGCCGTGGGTGGCAAGCGCTGGAGCAACTGCTCGAGCAGCTGACGCTCCAGGCCATCCGGCGCCGTGGCCACCTTCCACTTGAAGGTGCAGCGCTCCAGGCCACCCATCGATGCCGAAGCAACCTCCAGAGCCGAAAGCATCGCCTCGCCAGCCGGCAGCAACAGCGCCGGGGCAGGAGCCTTCAGCCAGCCCTGGGGCGCAGCAGCGCCGACCACACCCTGCAGCTCCGCCAGCGCCGCCCCAAGGCCAAAACCGATCGGCCCTGGGGCCTCCCGCAACACAGCCTCCAACTGAGCCTGAGGAAGCTCGTCCGGCAGCGCTGCGAGAGCCTGCTCACAGGCCGAGAACTGCTGCTGCTGCAGCGGAGCCACTTCGCCCCAGCCCACGGCCCCCTGAGCATCATCCAACCGCAGCAACCAGCCACAGCGCTCCCGCAGCTCACCGGCTGCCGTGCGCACCGGCTGCAGCAGGGCAAAGCGGAAGCGGCGACGCTGCAGCCGGAGCGTCATCCGCCCGTCCAGACGCGCGCCAGTGCCAGGCCCGCACTCAGGCCCAGACCATTCCAGCCCTGGAAGAGCAAGGCCAGAAATTTGCTGCCGCTGATCAGCTCCGGCCGGTCGTGGTGGCGCTGCAGCAGACGCATCAGCTGCACACCGGCAGGAAGGCCAAGAGCGCTCAACAACACCGTCGGTGGCCAGTCCCCGTGCAGCACAGGCACCCACTCCAGCGCCAGCGTCAATGCCACGAACCAGGGCACCAAAGCCGCCGCCCGGGCCGTGCCCAGACGCACCACCGGCGAACGCTTGCCGTGGGCGGCGTCCTCCTCCACCTGATGGAAGTGGGAGCAGAACAACACCAGGGTGGTCGCCAGGGCGGGGCCTGCTCCCAAGATCCAGGCCGTGCCCCAAGGAATCGACACCGTGCCCCTTGGTTGCAACACCACCAAGGCCGCTGCAGTAGCAAAGGGCCCAAAGGCCAGCCAGCACAGGGGCTCACCCAGGCCGCGGTAGCCCAGGCGGAAGGGAGGGCCCTGGTACACGTAACCCAGACCGCAGCACACCAACACCAGGGCCAGCACGGCCCCACTGCTGTTCCAGGCCAACCCGGCCATCACCAGCAACCCCAGCACCAGCGCAGCGGTCGCCCCCTGCGCAACACGGTCCCGGCGGCCGGTGAGGTTCACCACGGAATGGGGCTTGCCGGTGGCATCCACACCCGTGGCCGCATCAAATACATCGTTGCTGAGGTTTTCCCAGAGCAGCAACAGGATGGCCGCCAGCACAAAGCCCCCCAGCTGCAACCAGCGCAGGGAGCCCGCCACCCCGAACTGCCATCCAGCCGCCAGCAGCACAGGCATCACGGCGACGGAATACATCGGCCACTTGATCGCTGCCTTCCACAAACGGCGCCGATCGGCGTAACGGGATGCGACAGCCTGCGGCTCAGACATGGACAGGACCCGTTCCCACAGGGCGAAGACCCATACATTTGAGCAGTAACCCTGGCCGGAAACGCCGCGGATGTCGGCTGATCGTTGTTTCAGCACCCTCCTCTCCGCTGCCCAGCGGGGATGGTTGGCGTGTGACGGCGATGAAGCGCTGCTCAGTCTGGCCCTGCCGATCGAAGGGATCGATCCGCTTCTGGCCTTGCCGCAGCTGGCGGAACAGGAGAGCTTGCAGGTGCTGTGGGACAGCGCGCCGGGTCTCTGCCTGGCTGCCGCAGGGCCCTGCCAGGAACTGGAGCTGGCTGGCAGCCGTCGCTTTGAGCAGGCCCAACGCTTCGCCGACCTCTGCCTCAGCCGGCTGCACGACACGGCAGCGGACAGCCCAGCCCATGCGCGGCCTCGGGTGCTGCTGCGCTTCCGCTTCTTTGACCAGGTGAGTGAGCGCCGCCGCAGTGAAGCGGTGGTTCCATCGGTGCAGGCGGTGCTGCCCCGCTGGCAGCTCAGTCGTCAGGGACGCCGCGGCTGGCTGCGGCTGAACGGGGTCGTGAGCAGTGCAGCGGACTGCCGCGAGCTGGCGGAACAGCTTTGGCTTAAGCACGAACAACTGCTCAAGGCGCCAGCCACGCCAACCCCCCTGAAGCCCCAGGCGCTGGTGGCGGCAACGGAACCGGAAACCTGGCGGCAGCGCTACGCCGCAGCCCTCACCCGCGGCATTGATCTGGTCAAGAGCGGCGAGCTGCACAAACTGGTGCTGGCGGTGCGGCACCGCATCGTTCTGGCCGACACCTTCAACCCCCTGCCGCTGTTGAAACGGCTGCGGCGGCAACAGGCCGGCAGCTGCCGCTTCCTCTGGCAGCGCCATGCCGGGGATGCCTTCTTTGGTGCATCGCCGGAACGACTGCTCAGCCTGCGCGCCGGTTGGCTGCGCAGTGATGCCCTTGCTGGCACGGCGGGGCAGGGAGATTCCGGAGCGCAGCTGCTGCGCTCCGATAAAGACCGCCGTGAGCACGAGTTGGTGGTTGAAACCATCACCGACCAACTGCGCCGCAACGGACTGAGCCCCCGCCGCCGCCGCCAACCCCAACTGGCCCGTCACGGCAACCTCACCCACCTGCACACCCCGATCACGGCCGAAACCCACGGTCAGCCCGTGTTGACGCTGGCCGAACAACTGCACCCCACCCCTGCCGTTGCCGGGTTGCCGCGCCGCGACGCGATGGCCTGGTTGCGCACTCTCGAACCGTTTGAACGGGGCAGCTATGCCGCACCGATCGGTTGGATCGACAGCGCCGGTGATGCCGAACTGCGGGTGGCGATCCGCTGTGGTCACGCCCGGGGCTGTGAGCTGGATCTCACAGCAGGCGCCGGCCTGGTGCGGGGGTCCGTTGCCGAGCGGGAACTTCAGGAAGTGGGGCTGAAGCTGGCCGTGCTGGCGGACCAGCTGGAACTTCAGACCAGCGCGCGCAACCGCTCGATCGTCTGATCGGCCAACGGCTGGTTCATCAGCCTCTCCACTTCCCGCACCCCGGTGGGGCTGGTGACGTTGATTTCACTGAGCATGCCGCCGATCACGTCAATGCCAACGAAGAACAACCCCTCTGCCCGCAGCGCCGGGGCCAGAGCAGCGCAGATCTGACGTTCCCGCTCGGAGAGTTCCGTGGCTTCCGCCTGGCCACCCACGGCCAGATTGCTGCGGAATTCTCCGGCTGAAGGACGCCGGTTGATCGCCCCCAGGGGATCACCGTCCACCAGAAGGATGCGCTTGTCACCCTCGGTCACGGATGGCAGAAAGGCCTGGGCCATCACCGGCAGGCTTTCCTGCTCTGTCACCAATTCCAGCAGCGCCTTCAAGCCCGGCGCCTGGCCGTTAACCCGAATTACCCCCAGGCCGGCACGACCCCCCAAGGGTTTGAGCACGATCTCCTGCTGCTCCTGGGCAAACAACAGCAGTTCAGACACCCGCCCCGCCACCAGCGTGGGAGCCATCCAACGGCTGAAGCGCAAGGCCCCCAGCTTTTCGTTCCAGCTGCGCAGCGCACTGGGGCGATTGAGCACCCGCACCCCAGCTCGCTCAGCCACCTCCAGCAGATGGGTGGCGTACAGATACGCCTCATCAACCGGCGGGTCCTTTCGCATCCAGATCACATCAAACCCAGCCAGGGCCTGACGTTCAGCCACCCCAACCGTGATCCAGGGCTCCGGCGTCACCGGCAGGGCAATCGCGAGGGGTTCATCGCCCCGTGCAATCAGATCGGAGGGCGTGCAGGCCCACACCTCATCGCCGGCGCGATGGGCGGCCTGCATCAGCGCAGCAGAGGAATCCTTGGCTGGATTGATCTGCCCCAGCGGATCCAGAACGAACAGCTGGCGCATCGATCAGGCCTTCAGCAGCGCATCGAGCTCACCGGCACGATCCAGGGCATAGATGTCGTCACAACCACCGATGTGGCGATCGTCGATGTACACCTGCGGAACGCTGCGGCGACCATCACCCCGCGCCGCCATGGCATCCCGAGCGGGCTCATCCCCATCCACGCTGTGTTCGGTGTAGCTCACCCCCTTGCGGTCCAGAAGCCCCTTGGCGCGGACGCAGAACGGGCAGGTTTGCCAGGTGTAAATCTCAACCTTGGCCATTGCGTTGGTGATGCCAGTGGTCGGATCCTATGCAGCTACTGCGCTGATAGCGTCAGAGGCTGATCAGGACCGAGTCCTTGCTGGATCTCACCGACTTCAAACGCGATCTCTCCGAGCTCACTGACCGCCTGGGCAATGCCCAGGACTGTCTTTGACGTTCCTGCACTGAACGCCAGGCAACAGGATCTCGAACAACTCGCGGCCCAGCCCGATTTCTGGGATGACCAGCAGAACGCCCAGAAGCAGATGCGGCGTCTGGATGAGGTGAAAGCCCAGCTGTCTCAGCTGGCAGGATGGCGCGGTGCGGTCGACGACGCCCAAGCCACCCTTGAGCTCTACGAACTGGAGCCCGATGAGGACCTGCTGCAGGAAGCTCAGAACGGGCTGAACCAGTTGCGCCAGGGGCTGGACCGCTGGGAACTGGAGCGCCTGCTCAGCGGCGAATACGACAAAGAGGGTGCCGTGCTCAGCATCAATGCAGGGGCTGGCGGCACAGACGCTCAGGACTGGGCCCAGATGCTGCTGCGCATGTACACCCGCTGGGCGGAAGACCACGGCATGAAGGTGACAGTGGATGAACTCTCCGAAGGGGAGGAAGCCGGGATCAAGAGCTGCACGATCGAGATCGAAGGGCGCTACGCCTACGGCTACCTGCGCAACGAAAAGGGCACCCATCGCCTGGTGCGCATCTCACCGTTCAACGCCAATGACAAGCGTCAGACCAGCTTTGCCGGTGTGGAGGTCATGCCCAAAATCGAGGAGGAGGTCAAGCTCGATATTCCTGAAAAGGACCTGGAGATCACCACCAGCCGCTCGGGCGGCGCGGGTGGCCAGAACGTGAACAAGGTGGAAACGGCTGTGCGCATCCTGCACATCCCAACCGGGCTGTTTGTGCGCTGCACCCAGGAGCGCTCCCAGCTCCAGAACAAGGAGAAAGCAATGGCGTTGCTGATGGCCAAGCTGCTGGTGATCGCCCAGGAGCAACGGGCGGCCGAAATCGCCGACATCCGCGGCGACATTGTTGAAGCGGCCTGGGGCAACCAGATCCGCAACTACGTTTTCCAGCCATACCAAATGGTGAAAGACCTGCGCACCAATGAAGAAACCAACGATGTGCAAGCGGTGATGGATGGGGCCCTCGACCCCTTCATCGACGCCTCTTTGCGCCAGGGTGTCGACAGTCCCGGCGCCGATGCCGATTCCTGATCCCATGGCCAGCGAGAGCAACCCACCGCCGAGCTTCGTCAAACAGGCCATGCGCAACATGGTGCGCATGGGCAGCAAGAGCCTGTTTCACTTCGGCCTCACCGCCATGGGCTTCCTCGGCTTCATCACCCTCGTGGCTTGGCTGGGGCGTCCGACCCTGCCGGGGTAGGCATGGAGCTCGACCTCGCACTGGATCGGGAGGGGGTGACGCTGCAACCCTCCGACAGCACCGATCTGCTCGATGAAACGGCCTGGCTCCAGCAGTTGGAACGTTGGCTGAACAGCATCTGCGGGGATTCCAGCTTCGACTGCCCAACCCTGGTGCGTGCGGCGGAAGAGCTCAGCCTGGGACTGCGTTTCACCGATGACGCCGATATCGCGGATTTGAACAGCGCCTGGCGCCAGAAAACAGGCCCCACGGACGTGTTGTCCTTTGCCGCCCTCGACGACGCCGGCGACTGGATGGAAGGCCCCAGCATCGAACTGGGGGACATCGTCGTCTCCCTGGAGACGGCCCGGCGTCAGGCCCAGGAACAGGGGCACAGCCTGCAGCGGGAATTGCGCTGGCTGGTGAGCCATGGCCTGCTGCACCTGCTGGGCTGGGACCATCCCGATGACGAGAGCCTTGCCGCAATGCTGGCCCTGCAGGAGAGGCTTCTTGGGGATGGGTGGCTTGGACAACCCGGGTAATCTTCGAAAAGCGGGCGTGTGGCCTGCGGAGTCTGAGTTCCGTTCCGATGACCACTGAATCGCCCCGGACACCCTCCGCAGATGCAGCTTCAGAGGAGGTGGCCATGGTGCCCAATGCCATGCGACGACGGGGCAGCTGGCGCATCGCCGGTGATCTGCCCTCGAGTTTTCGCTACGCGGCCCAGGGCCTCGGCTACGCCTTCCTCACACAGCGCAACTTCCGCATCCATGTGGTGACGGGGCTGGTGGTGTTTGGCCTGGCCACCTGGCTGCAACTGGATCTGATCCGCCTGGCCGTGCTGGTGCTTACGGTGGCTGCCGTTCTGGTGTTGGAGCTGCTGAACACAGCGATGGAAGCGGTGGTGGATCTGGCCATTGGCCGGCGTTATCACCCCTTAGCCCGCATCGCCAAAGACTGTGCTGCCGCCGCCGTGCTGACAGCCGCCATCAGCTCCTTGCTGATCGCTCTGTTTCTCCTGCTTCCGCCGCTCCTGCTCCGCCTGGGGCTCTGACTCCCGATTCGCAGATGCTGCTGGTCATCGACAACTACGACAGCTTCACCTTCAACCTGGTGCAGTACTTCGGTGAGCTCGCCGCCCAGCATCCGGTGGCAGCCGATCTGCAGGTGCATCGCAACGACGCCATCAGCCTCGAGCAGATCCGTGCCCTGAAGCCCGACGCGATCCTGCTCTCTCCAGGCCCTGGCGACCCGGATCAATCAGGCGTCTGCCTCGACATCCTCAAAGAGCTTTCCGCAACGGTGCCCACCCTGGGGGTATGCCTGGGCCATCAGGCCATCGCCCAGGTGTACGGCGGCCGTGTGGTGCGCGCCCAGCAGCAGATGCACGGGAAAACCTCCCCCGTGCTGCACAAGGGCGACGGCGTGTTCGCGGGACTGCCCCAACCGCTGACGGCCACCCGCTACCACTCCCTGATCGCCGAACGCGACAGCCTGCCGGACTGCCTCGAGGTGACCGCCTGGCTCGAGGACGGCACGATCATGGGCCTGCAGCACCGCGACCATCACCACCTGCAGGGGGTGCAGTTCCACCCCGAAAGCGTGCTCACCGATCAAGGCCACCAACTGCTGGCCAATTTCCTGCGGGAAGCTGAGGGATAACGCTGTTAGCGTCCGAAACACGTTCAACCCCTCCCATGTCCGTCCTGCGTTCCGCCGCGACCGCCGCTGCAGGCCTGGCACTCAGCCTCACGTCTCCGGCCCTGGCGGGTGGTGGAGTGTCGATCAGCAGCTATGGGCAGCGGGCATTGCTGATCCAGGGGGGGGGCCAGTCGGTGCTGCTCAACCCCTACAAGGCCGTGGGTTGTGCTGCGGGGCTCCCTGAACCTCGGCTGACGGCCGGCGTTGTTCTGACCAACTCCGAACTCGCCGATGAAGGAGCCCGCGACGTGGCCGGCGGCCGCTTTCTGGCCCAACCCGGGTCGTATCGCATTGGAGGGCTGAGGCTTGAGGGCTTTGCCAATCCCCACGACCGCGTGGGCGGACGCCGCTTTGGCAACGCCACCCTCTGGCGCTGGCAGCAGGGGGGCCTCAGCTTTGCCCATCTCGGTGCCACCGCTGGAGAGCTAACAGCTGCCGACAAGGTGCTGCTGGGCAACCCCGATGTGCTGATCATCGGCGTGGGTGGGGGCAGCAAGATCTACGACGCCGATGAAGCTGCGGCGGTGGTGGAGCAGTTGAACCCCAAACGCGTCATCCCGGTGCAGTACGTCAACGGAGAAGCACCTGAAGGCTGTGATCAAGAGGGTGTGCAGCCCTTCCTCGACGCCATGGGTGGCACAGCCGTGCGCCGGGTGGGCCGGTCGCAAACCCTCCCGGGACGCCTCGACGACACCACCGTGATCACGGTGATGCAGTGATCAGTGCCGCCAGCTGATTTCTGTCCCAACCCGCCAGCACAGCCAACAACAACAACACCCTTGCTTTCTGGGGGTTGAGACTGCCCGCGGGCAGCAGCCCGAGCCTTTCATCCTCGGAATGGTGGTGCACGGGCCCAGATCCGCACCGGTTGGCCCGCAGCATCAACGGCCGCTTCCCTGGCCAAGCCTGAAGCGCCGAACGCTCAGCCGCCGACAGCTGTCCCGCTCCAGTCCCCGTGAGCACCAAACCCTCAACGCCGGCGTTGAGGCAAGCGGTGAGCAGGAGCGACTCTGGCTCCACACAGCCGTAGACGATCGGCACCTGGGGCCATTGCTCCGGTAAAGCGAGATCAGCAAAGGGCACCTGCCGGGATCCGCTCGCCATGGGCAGATGAACGCCAACGTCGTCCACCCAGCCCAAGGGCCCGGTGCCGGGACTGGCGAACGCCCCCACCCCCTGAGTGGCCAGCTTGGTGACCCGCTGGCCGGCATGGATCTGGCCATCCAACACCACCAACACGCCCTGACCGCGGGCTTCTGGGCTTGAGGCCACCTGCACCGCCTGCAACAGATTCAACGGCCCATCGGCACTAAGGGCCGTGGCCGGCCGCATCGCACCCACCAGCACCACCGGCCGGGGATCATCGATCAACAGCTGCAGCAACCAGGCGGTTTCCTCCAGCGTGTTGGTGCCATGGGTGATCACCACTCCAGCCAGCTCGGGGTCTGCTGCAAAGGCAGCACGAATGCGCACCACCAGCGCGCGCCAATGGGCAAACAACAGGTCGGCGCTGTCGACATTGGCCACCTGCTCAACACTGATTGCCGCCAGATCCTGCAGCTGCGGCACCGCCGCCAACAGGGCATCACCCCCGAGCACGCCCGCGGTGTAGTTGTTCAGAGTTGCACTGTTCTCCGCACAGCCGGCAATGGTGCCGCCGGTGGCCAACAGCAGCAGGCGGTTCATCGCTCCAGGAGGAGGAACGCCTCCATGAAGCGCTGCATCTGGCTTGTGGTGCCGATGCTCACCCGGAAGCAACCATCGATCAAGGGCTTGCCTGCCATCGAACGCACCAGGATTCCCGCCTCGCGCAACGACGCATCCACGGCATCAACGGGTCGCTGGGGCCAGATCAGCAGATAGTTGCCGCCATCGCAGTGATGCCGAACCCCCGCGTCCCGCAGCTCCTGCAGTGTCCAGTGGCGAGCCCGCAGCACCTCGGCCACGTAGGCATCCACATACGACTGATCCGCCAAGGCGGCAAAAGCCGCGGCCACGGCCACGCTGTTGAGGTCATAGGGGCCCGTGACGCGACTCACCCGATCGACCACATCGGCGTGGCCAATCGCAAAGCCAATCCGCAACCCCGCCAACCCAGCTGTTTTGGCCAGGGAGCGGAACACCAGCAGGTTCGGTGTGGCCGTGAAATCTGCGCTCGGCAGCACGCTGTCTCCGGTGAAGGCCTCATAGAGCTCATCCACCACCACCAAGGTGCCCGGGGCTGAGGCCGCCAAAGCGATCACCTGATCTGCTGGCAAGCGCGTGCCAGTGGGGTTGTTGGGGTTGCAGATCAACAGCAACCGCGGCGCTTGAGCTACCAATGCCTCCTGAATGGCCGCCAACGGGAAGTCGAACGACTCCCCTTCGTAGGGAATCGCCTCGATGGTCATGCCCTGCATCCCGGCGCAGGGGCTGTAGTACCCGAAGGTGGGCGCTGTGGTCAGCAACGTCTCACCCGCATCGCCATAGGCCTGAAACACCGCATGGATGGCGGCATCCACACCGTTGAACAGGCCCACCTGATCCGGCTTCAATCCAGGCCGGCAGCCGGTTTCCTCCAGGTTCTGCAGCAACGCGTCCCGCAGGCCGTCGTACTCCGGATAAACGGCAATTTCTTCGGTGCTGAAGTTGCGCAGGGCCTGGGCTACCAAGGGGCTGGGACCAATCGTGTTCTCGTTGAAATCCAGCCGCAGCATCTGGCGGCGGCCCTCCAACGGCGCGCTGTAGGCCTTGAGCTGCTCAACGGCGGCGCGGGCCGCCGGAGCACCACCGGGTGTGAACGGTTGAGTGTTGTCGCTCACATGCGGTCCAGGGTGGCGATGCCCAGCAGTCCGAGCCCCAGTCTGAGGGTGTCTGCCGTCAAACGGCAGAGGGCGAGGCGGGATGCCAGCGCTTCAGGATCGGCCTTGAGCACTGGCACCTGGTCGTAGAAGCGGTTGAACACCTGGCTGAGCTCGAACAGATAGCTGCACAAGCGGTTGGGCAGCAGCTCCTCCTCCACCTCTGCGATCACGGCATCGAACTTGAGCAGCTCCCGCACCAGGGCCCACTCCTGGGGCTCGCTGAACTGCAGTTGGGCATTGGTGGCCGCAAGGTCGCCCCCCTTGCGGGCGATACCGGCGATGCGCACCACGGCATAGAGGAGATAGGGCGCCGTATTGCCCTGCAGCGCCAGCATCCGATCGAAGGAGAACTGGTAATTGGTGATCCGGTTCTGGCTGAGGTCGGCGTATTTCACCGCCGCCAAACCCACGGTGCCCGCCACATGCTGGATGAACTCCTCCGACTCACTGCGCTCCTCCTCCTTCAGGCGTGAACGAAGATCGGTTTCGGCGCGCTCGACGGCTTCATCGAGCAGATCCCGCAGACGCACGGTGTCGCCGGCGCGGGTTTTGAGCTTCTTGCCGTCTTCCCCCTGCACCAGGCCAAAGGGCACATGCTCGAGGCGTGAACCGTCCGGGATCCAGCCGGCCCGTTCGGCCACCTGGAACACCCCGACGAAATGGTTTGCCTGGCCGGCATCGGTGACGTAAACCACCCGGCGGGCACCATCCCCCTCAGGAGCCGCTCCAAAGCGGTAGCGGATCGCCGCCAGATCAGTGGTGGCGTAGTTGAAGCCGCCGTCGCTCTTCTGCACGATCACCGGCAGGGGCTTGCCGTCCTTGCCCTGCACGCCCTCAAGGAACACGCACTGGGCACCGTCATCGGTGACCAGCAGCTCAGCGGCCTTCAGGCCATCAATCACCGCTGGCAGGAAGGGGTTGTAGAACGACTCGCCGCGTTCGCTAAGGCGAATGTCGAGCCGGTCGTAGATCTTCTGAAACTCGCGCCGCGACTGGTCGCAGAGCAGGCCCCAGGCCTTGAGCGACACCGGATCGCCCCCCTGCAGCTTCACCACCTCGTCGCGGGAGGTGGACTGGAAGGCTTCATCGTCATCGAAGCGCTTCTTGGCCTCGCGGTAGAAAGCCACGAGATCTCCAAGATCCACCGCATCGGCGGTGTCCAGGGCTTCCGGCGCCACCTGCTTGAGGTGGGTGATGAGCATGCCGAACTGGGTGCCCCAATCGCCCACGTGATTGAGGCGCAGCACCGGATGGCCGCGGAACTCGAGCACCCGCGCCAGCGAGTCGCCAATGATCGTGGAGCGCAGATGCCCCACATGCATCTCCTTGGCGATGTTGGGGCTGGAAAAATCCACCACAACCGGCGCCGGGTTCTCCACCGCCGGCACGCCGAGCCGCTCGTCCCCCAGCCGTGCCGACACCTCCGCCGCCAGCCGCTCCGGGCGGATCGTGAGGTTGATGAAGCCAGGCCCGGCGATCTGCGGCTCCAGACAGAGGTCGGTGAAGGCGGGATCGGCCTGCAGCTGCTCCACGATCGCCGTGGCGATCTGCCGAGGAGCCTGCTTCAAGGGCTTGGCCAGTGGCAGCGAGCCGTTGGCCTGGAAGTCGCCGAATTCCGGCTTGCTGGCAGGAGCCAGTTGGGGATCCAGCCCCGCATCGGCTTCCGGGAAGGCCCGTTGCATCGCCGCTCGCAGCTGGGCATCCAGGGACTGGGACAGGCTGAGCATGGGCAGTGCGTGGCCGGGGGAATCCGGCTCTGATCATCCCTCTTCAGGTGAAACGCATGCTCAAGTCGAGCCAGCGGCTGCGGGTGACCGGCGCGCTGGTGGAGATCAGATCAATGCCGGTGGCGGCGTAGGCCTGCAACTGCTCGGGCTGAATGCCGGAGGCCTCCAGCACCACCACCCCGGTGCTGGAGGCCCGCAGGCGCGGCACCAGCTGGGCGAGCTGCTCAGGACTGAATTCATCCAGCAGCACCCCATTGGCGCCCGCCTGCACCGCCTCCAATGCCTGGGCCTCCGTCTCCGCTTCCACAATCACGGCCGTAGGCCAAGGGGCCTGCTCACGCACAGCCGTGATGGCCGCTGTGATGCCCCCCGCCCAGGCGATGTGGTTCTCCTTGAGCATGGCAGCGTCATCCAGCCCCATGCGGTGGTTGATGCCGCCGCCGCAACGCACCGCGTATTTCTCCAGCAGACGAAGCCCGGGGGTGGTCTTGCGGGTGTCGGCCAGACACACACCGGTGCCCTCAAGCTGGGCCACCAATGCAGCGGTGGCGGTGGCAATGCCCGAGAGGCGCATGGCCAGGTTCAAGGCGGTGCGTTCCCCCGCCACCAAAGCCGTGGCCGCCCCCCGCAGCTCCAGCAGGCAGTCCCCGGCCTCAACGGCGTCACCGTCCTGCCGCAGCAGGCGAAGACTCACCCCGGGATCCAGACGCTGGAACAGGCGCTGCACCAACGGTCCACCGCAGAACCTGCCCGGCTGTTTGGCGACCCAATGGGCATGACCCTGCTGGCCCTGCAAGGCAGCCGCCGTCAGATCACCGCGGCCGATGTCTTCCGCCAGCCAGGCCTCCAATGCAGCGGTGAGTGCCGGGGATTGCCAGTCCAAACCGTTTCAGACGTCCGCTGAAACTATTTTCCGATGCAGAAGCGCGAAAACACCCGATCCAGCACCGCTTCGGTGAGCTCTTCTCCGGTGATCTCCCCCAGCGCGCGGATCGCCTCCCGCAAATCGATGGTCCAGAAGTCCCATGGGAGCTGCTGGTCCGCCACCTCCTGGCTGCGGCCCAGGGCCTCGGCGGCTCGGGTGGCCAGATCGCGTTGGCGTTGGTTCAGCGCCAGCAGCACCCCTTCGGTCCCTGCAGCACCACAACGCTCCAGCAGGGCCTGCACCAGGTCGGCCTCTCCCGTGCCCTCCAAGGCCGACAACTGAACATCTACCGGCTGGGGGAAGGTCCCCGCAGGGAGATCCGCCTTGTTGGCCACCAGGATCCTGGGGATCTGCGCGGGGATGCGCGCCAGCAAGGCGGCGTCTTCAGCGGTCCAGCCCGCGTGGCCGTCGAGCACCAACAGCACCACATCCGCCGTGGCCAGCGCTTCCTCGCTGCGGGCAATCCCCAGCTGCTCCACCGCGTCATCGGTGCTGCGGATGCCGGCGGTGTCGAGCAGGGTGATCGGCACCCCCTCCAACACGATCTCGCTCTCCAGCAGATCTCTGGTGGTGCCCGGCAGATCGGTCACGATCGCCCGCTCGCGGCGGCTGAGCCGATTGAGCAGGGAACTTTTCCCCACGTTGGGGCGACCCACCAGGGCGACCCGCAGGCCCTGGCGCAGGGCATCGCCCCGCTCGCCATCACGCACCAACTGCTGAAGCTCCAGACGCACGGCTTGCAGCTGCTGCAGCAGGGCCTCGCCATCGAGGGGCGGCAGGTCCTCCTCGAAATCCACCCGAGCCTCCAGTTCGGTGAGCTGATCGAGCAGCCGTTCCCGCAGCGCCATGATCTGGGACTGAATGCCGCCATCGAGGCCCGCCATGGCCAACTCGGCCGCCCGGCGGCTGCGAGCCGCCACTAGCTCACTCACCGCCTCGGCACGGGTGAGATCGAGCCGGCCGTTGAGTACGGCCCGCTGACTGAACTCGCCCGGCTGGGCCCGCCGCACTCCCGGCTGCCGCAGCACCTGTTCGAGCACCCGCTGCACGGCGATCACCCCGCCATGGCAGTGGATCTCCACCACGTCCTCACCGGTGAAGCTGCGGGGCCCGCGCATCAGCAGCAGCAGCACCTCATCGAGACGGCGGCCCTCGCCATCCATCACATGGCCGTACACCACCCGGTGCGATCCCCACTCCTGTCGGCCCGGGCAGTGCACCACGCTGCGCCCCGTCGCTTCCGCAGCCGGCCCGGAAAGACGAATCACGGCGATGCCGCCCTGACCTGGGGCCACGGCGGTGGCCACTGCCGCAATCGTGTCGGTGCTGGGCACAGCAGTCGCCGCTGGTGATCCATACCTAGGATCCAGCCGATTTCTGCTGGGTTCATGCGCCGGTTGCTGCGCCTCAGTCGCATCCGGTTGCGCCGCGGGGTCCTCTGGTTGTGGAGACAGGAAGGCACCCCAGGCCAACGGGCCCGTGGCCTGGCCGCTGGCGTGTTCTGCGGCTGCTACCCCTTCTTCGGGCTGCAGATCTTCCTCAGCATGGGTGTGGCCTGCGTGGTGCGTGGCAACCACCTGCTCGCCGCCGCAGGAACCCTGGTGAGCAATCCCCTCACCTATCTGCCCCTCTACTGGTTCAACTATCTGGTGGGCTGCCGACTGCTGGGACCCGGCCTAGGCGGGATCAACCTTTCGGAGCTGAATCGCAGCAGCCTGTGGGCCCAGGGGTGGGAGTTCAGCCAGCGCATCCTGCTCGGCTCCACCGTTGTGGGAATGGTGTTGGCGCTGGTGAGCGGCTGGATGGCCTACCGCCTGTTTCTGCGGCGTGAAACCCGTGCTGTCGTGAGCCGAGGCAGCTAGCTCGTGCCCACCCTGGCAATCCCGATCACATCAGCCATCGAGCGGATCTGGTCCATGGTGCGGCTGAGCTGATCGGCACCCTCCAGCTCAACCCGCAGATCAATACGGGCCGGCTTTCCAGCGGCGGTAGTCACCCGGGCATCACTGACGTTGATGGCCCCATCGGAGAGACGCAGCAGGATGTCTTTGAGGATGCCGACGCGATCGATCACTTCGATCCGCAACTGCACTGGGAAGCGCTGTTTCTCCTGTTCGGCATGGGCGGTGTTCCAGCGCACGGGTAGCCGCCGTTCCCGCGGAATTGTCTCCACGTTGGAGCAGTCCTGCCGGTGAATGGTGATGCCGTGATTGCCGAGGGCCACCGTGCCCACGATCAACTCACCCGGCAGCGGACTGCAGCAGCCACCGAGGCGGTAGTCCAAGCCCTCCAGCCCAAGGATCGCCCCTTCGCCTCCGGAACGGTCCGGCGCCAGATCCCGCGATGGCAGCAGCGCCGCGGCCACGTCTTCGTTGCCGGGTGGGGCCTGCTGCTGTTCCGCCAGCAGACGCATCTCCTCCCGCAAACGGTTGAGCGCCTGCTGCAGCGTGACGTCTCCAAATCCCAGTGAGGCCAGGAGGTCTTCAGTGGTGGGCACATTGCAGCGCTGTGCCACCCGCTGCATCGCCTCACTGTTGAGCAGGGCATCAAAGCCATCACGCCCCAGCTCCCGCTCCAACAGATCCTTGCCCCGTTCAATCGTTTCGTCACGGTGGCTGCGCTTGTACCACTGACGAATGCGGTTGCGTGCCGTCGGCGTGGCGACGAAGTTCAGCCAATCGAGGCTGGGATGGGCCGTTTTGCTGGTGAGCACCTGAACGAAATCACCGTTCTGAAGCGGCGTAGCCAACGGACACAGCCGATCGTTGATGCGAACGCCATGGCAGTGGTTGCCCACCTCGGAGTGGATGCGATAAGCGAAGTCGACGCCAGTTGCCCCCTTGCGCAAACCGAGCACATCACCTTTTGGGGTGAACACAAACACCTCTTCGTCGAAAAGGTCTTCCTTGATCGAGGAGAGGTAGTCGTTGTGATCGTCGTTGCCGCCTTCCTGCTGCCAATCCACCAGCTGCCGCAGCCAGTTGAACCGCTCCGCATCACTGCCGCTGCTGGCCGGTGAGCCGCCTTCCTTGTA
The DNA here is from genome assembly GCA_047285305.1 of Synechococcus sp. GTDB lineage: Bacteria > Cyanobacteriota > Cyanobacteriia > PCC-6307 > Cyanobiaceae > Parasynechococcus. Next base: position 630,623 of record JBJBDL010000003.1, on the reverse strand, counting down.
TTTCCAGTGGGCCGCAATCCCGAACTCGGCCACATGGTGCATCTCAAGCGTGCGGATCTGCACTTCGATCGGGCGATGCCGACCGATCACCGCCGTGTGCAGGGATTGGTAGCCGTTGGGTTTCGGCAACCCGATGTAGTCCTTGAAGCGACCGGGAATCGGGCGGAAAGTGTCGTGAACCACCGCGAGGGCGCGATAACAGCTCTCGACATTGGGGGTGAGGATCCGCAACGCCGCCACGTCGTAAATCTCATGGAACTCCTTCTGCTGGCGCTGCATCTTGCTCCAGATGCCAAACAGATGTTTGGGGCGACCACTCACCTCGCAGTGCTCTAGGCCGGCACGTTCCAACCGCTCATTCAGCAGCCCCACCGTGACTCCGAGCCGTTGCTCCCGTTCACTGCGCTTGGTGGCCACCTCCTCCTGAATCTCCCGGAAGGCCTCCGGTTCCAGCAATTTGAAGGCCAGATCCTCCAGCTCCCACTTGAACCGACCGATGCCGAGGCGGTTGGCCAGGGGGGCATAGATCTCACGAGTTTCGCGGGCTATCCGCTGACGCTTTTCCTCCTTCAACGCACCCAGGGTGCGCATGTTGTGCAAGCGGTCGGCCAGCTTCACCAACACCACACGGATGTCGCTGGCCATCGCCAGGAACATCCGACGCAGATTCTCCGCCTGAGCTTCCGTACGGTCGTTGAAGTGGATGCCGCCGAGCTTGGTGACCCCCTCCACCAGCTCACGCACCTCGGAACCGAAATGGAGCTCGATCTGATCGGGGGTGACGTCTGTGTCTTCAACCACGTCGTGGAGGAAACCTGCGGCGATCACCGGGGCGCTGGCGCCGATGTCCCGCAACAGATCAGCCACCGCCACCGGATGGACGATGTAAGGGTCTCCACTGACGCGGAACTGGCCTTCGTGGAGCTGAAAGCCGAAATCAAAGGCCGACACCAGCAGCGCCTCGGCATCGGTGGGGCAGCTCTGGCCAATGCCAGGCGGCACATTGGCGATGCACTCCCTCAACCAGTCCGGCAGAGCAATGCCGTAATCGTCCGGATGGCGGACGGGATGGCGCCTTACTTCGGGCAACGCGCAGCCCGCAGTGGCCGAACCCGTGCTGGTTCGGGGCTCTTTGGGTGTGGAGGCAGCGTTGAGCATCCGACCCTCGGGTCAATCCATGGTATTCAGTGCAGGACCCCCTGTCGCTCACGCAGCACTGTTCATGGGCCGGCCTGTTCTGGAACTCGAACAGCTGCGGTTGCGCTATCCCGGCAGCGACTCCTGGACGCTGGATGGGCTGAATCTGAGCCTCAAGCCAGGAGAGACCCTGGCCTTGGTGGGATCTTCGGGCTGCGGCAAAAGCACAGTGGCGCGGGCTGTGATGCAGCTGCTGCCCCAGGGAACGATCTGTGAAGGACGGCTGGCCTTGACTGGCCAGGATCCACGCCAACTCAGGCGACCGCAGTTGCGGCAGCTGCGGGGTGAAGCCGTGGGTCTGGTGTTCCAGGACCCGATGACGCGGATGAATCCGCTGATGAGCGTGGGCGGCCATCTGATCGACACCCTCAGGGCCCACCGACCTAACACCAGTTCAGCAGCTCACCAAGAACGGGCCCGTGAGCTGCTGGAACAGGTGGGCATTGGGGCCAACCGCATCCGCGCCTACCCCCATGAGCTCAGTGGTGGGATGCGACAGCGCCTGGCCATTGCCCTGGCGATTGCCCTGGAACCACCGCTGCTGATCGCCGATGAGCCCACCACCAGTCTGGATGTGGCGGTGGCCGGGCAGGTGATGGCGGAACTCAGCGGCCTCTGCCAGGAACTGGGCAGTGCCCTGCTGCTGATCAGCCACGACCTGGCCATGGCCTCCCGCTGGTGCGAGCGCATGGCCATGCTCGACGGCGGACGCAAGGTGGAGGAGGGCCCCAGCCATCAGTTGCTCACCCGGCCGCAGTCGCCGGTGGGGCAAAGGCTGGTGGCCTCCGCCCAGGCCCGGGAAGGGGGACGATCACCGGCACGTCCTGACAACTGCAGCGTGCTGCGGGTGGAGGAGATGCGCTGCTGGCATGCCGTGGGGGGCGCACCTTGGGCACCCCTCTGGCTGAAGGCTGTGGATGGCGTGAGTTTCGAGCTCAGAGCCGGGGAAAGCCTGGGTGTGGTGGGGGCCTCCGGCTGCGGGAAAAGCACCCTCTGCCGGGCTTTGATGGGGCTCAATCCCATCCGTGGGGGGCGGGTCGACCTGCTGGGCCAGGACCTGCTGAGCCTGCGTGGAGAGGCGCTGCGGACAGCCCGCCGGTCCCTCCAGATGGTGTTTCAGGACCCTCTGGCCTGCCTCAATCCCGCCCTGCAGGTGGCCGATGCCATCGCCGATCCCTTGCTGATCCATGGCCTCTGCTCGAAAGCGACATCCCGTCAGGAAGCCCGCCGCCTCTTGGAACGGGTCGGCCTCAGCCCGGCTGAGCAGTTTCAAGATCGCCTGCCTAAACAGCTCTCCGGCGGCCAGCAGCAGCGGGTGGCGATCGCCCGCGCCCTGGCCTTGAAGCCCAAGGTGCTGATCTGCGATGAGAGCGTCAGCATGCTCGATGCGGAAGTGCAGGCGGATGTGCTGGCACTGCTACGGGAGCTGCAGCAGGAGCTGGGCCTGGCGATCGTGTTCATCACCCACGACCTCTCGGTAGCCAGTGGTTTCTGTCACCGGGTGATGGTGCTGGACAAGGGGAAAGTGGTTGAAGAGGGACCAGGGGACCGGATCTTCATGGCGCCTCAGGCGCCGATCAGCCGCACCCTCGTGGAGGCCTGCCCAAGGCTGCCCCGTTAAGCCCTCAGCCCGATGCGGCGCGGCGCCTCAACACCCCCAGCAACTTCTCCATCACCGTAGGAAGGGGAGCTTCGAACACCATCCGCTCGCGGGTAATCGGATGTTCGAGCCCCAACTGCACGGCATGCAGGGCCTGGCCGGGCAGCTCGATCGGCAACTTGCGGCAGCGGCTGTAGGTGGGGTCACCCACCACCGGGTGGTTCATATGAGCACAGTGGACGCGGATCTGATGGGTCCGCCCGGTGTCGAGCTTGAAACGCAGCAGGGAGTAGTCGCCGAGACGCTCCACCAGGGTCCAGTGGGTGCAGGCGTAACGGCCGTTTTCGCTGCTCACCACCGCGTACTTCTTGCGATCCGCCGGATGACGGCCAATCGCCCCGACGATCGTGCCGGAGTCGCCGCCGGGCACGCCATGGACGACGGCGAAGTATTCCCGTGAAGCGATCCGTTTCTGGATCTGCACCTGCAGCCGCACCAGAGCCTCCTGGCTCTTGGCGATCACGATGCAGCCGGTGGTGTCTTTATCGAGACGGTGCACGATCCCCGGGCGCAGCTTGCCGCTGATGCCGGGCAGATCCGGACAGTGATGCAGCAGACCGTTCACCAGGGTGCCGTCCTTGTTGCCCGGCGCCGGATGCACCGTGAGCCCGGCCGGCTTGTTGAGCACGATCAGGTGGTCGTCCTCAAACAACACATCAAGATCCATCGGCTCCGGCTTGAGGTAAGGCAGCGGTTCCGGTGGCGGCATCCAGAGCTGCACCTCATCGCCCTGGCGCAAGGGGGTTTTGGCCTTGCCGGTCTTGCCGTTGACGCGCACATAGCCCGCATCGATGAACTTCTGAATCCGGGCCCGGCTCTGCTCTGTGCGCTGGCTCACCAGCCAACGGTCCAGTCGCATCGGCAAGGGCTTGGGATAGGCCAGCTTCAGCAGCTCTCCCTCCCCTTCACCAAACCGATCCGTGAAGGTCTCCTCCGGCAATGGAGGACGTTTCCACTGCGGACTCATGCCGGCAGCTCCAGGGCGATGCTGCCGAGAGCGGACTTGCGGAAATCATCCAGCAACCGCTGGGCCATGCGCGCTGTCTCACCGGAGGTGTGGCGGGCCGCTGCGGCAACCAGCCAGAGAGCCGGGTCGGCCGTTTCACCGCTCAGGGGGATGCCGTAACGCTCCTGCAGCAGCGGAATCGTCACCCCGGCCGCAGCCTGCGATGCCACATCCAGCAGCAACTGCAGGAAGGCCTGAGCCACCAGTTCACCGTCGTAGGCGGCCTGGCCGATGTCGTCGCAAAAGGCCAGCCGCAGGGCCGCCTGCTGGTCATCAAGACGAGGGGGCAGCACGCCAGGCGCATCAAGGAGATCGAGGTCTTGCCCCAGACGCACCCAGCGCAGGGTGCGCGTCACCCCGGCCCGCCGGGCACTGGCCACCACCTTCTGCCGCACAAGGCGGTTGATCAGGGCCGACTTGCCCACATTGGGAAAGCCCAGGGTGAGCGCCCGCACCGGCCTGGGCCGCATGCCCCGGTTGCGGCGGCGTTCGTTGAGCTGGTCGCCAGCACGAATCGCGGCCTGCTGCACCTGCTTCACGCCGGTCCCGGCCTTGGCATCGCACCAGACCGTGCGCTGCCCCTGAACCTTGAACCAGGCCTCCCAGGCCTCCTTCGCAGCGGCAGTGACCATGTCGCGCCGGTTGATCACCAAAAGATGCTGCTTGCCCTTCAACCAGCGGTTGAGATGGGGGTGGCCCGTGGCCAGAGGAATGCGGGCATCACGCACCTCGATCACCAGATCCACCTTGTCGAGATGGCGCTTGAGCTGCTGCTCCGCCTTGGCGATGTGGCCGGGATACCACTGAATCGTTGGGGTGCTCACGAACGCAAACGCACAGAACAGAAGGCCAGCCGAATCAAATTCACTTTGAAAGCGCTGGCCCCATCGCCATTCACACGGGTTAACCTCACCCCGTTTTCTTACCGCATGACACAACCCTATGGCGAAGCGTTCCCTGGCCAGCCTCAACGCCGGCGACCTGAGCGGCAAACGCGTTCTCGTGCGGGTTGACTTCAACGTGCCCCTGAACGATGCGGGTGCCATCACCGACGACACCCGCATCCGTGCCGCCCTGCCCACGATCAACGACCTGATCGGCAAGGGCGCCAAGGTAATCCTGTCCGCTCACTTCGGTCGTCCCAAGGGCCAGGTGAATGACGCCATGCGTCTCACCCCCGTGTCTGCTCGCCTAAGCGAACTGCTGGGCAAACCCGTGGCCAAGACCGACAGCTGCATCGGCCCCGATGCCGAAGCCAAGGTGGGCGCCATGGCCAATGGCGATGTGGTGCTGTTGGAGAACGTGCGCTTTTTTGCTGAAGAAGAAAAAAACGAAGCTGGTTTCGCTGAGAAGCTCGCGGGCTTGGCTGATGTGTACGTGAACGACGCCTTCGGCGCCGCCCACCGCGCCCACGCCTCCACCGAGGGCGTGACCAAGTTCCTCAAGCCCTCCGTCGCCGGCTTCCTGATGGAGAAGGAGCTGCAGTACCTGCAGGGTGCTGTGGATGAGCCCAAGCGTCCCCTGGCTGCCATCGTCGGCGGCTCCAAGGTGAGCTCCAAGATCGGCGTGCTCGAAGCCCTGATCGACAAGTGCGACAAGGTGCTGATCGGCGGCGGCATGATCTTCACCTTCTACAAGGCCCGCGGCCTCTCGGTGGGCAAGAGCCTGGTGGAAGAAGACAAGCTGGAACTGGCCAAGGAGCTCGAGGCCAAGGCCAAGGCCAAGGGCGTGCAGCTGCTGCTGCCCACCGACGTGGTGCTGGCCGACAACTTCGCCCCCGATGCCAACAGCCAGATCGCTGACATCAATGCCATCCCCGATGGGTGGATGGGTCTGGACATCGGCCCCGACTCGATCAAGGTGTTCCAGGACGCCCTGGCTGACTGTCAAACCGTGATCTGGAACGGCCCCATGGGCGTGTTCGAGTTCGACAAGTTCGCTGCTGGCACCAACGCCATCGCCACCACCCTGGCCGACCTGAGTGGTAAGGGCTGCTGCACGATCATCGGTGGTGGTGACTCCGTGGCTGCTGTCGAGAAGGCTGGCCTGGCAGAAAAGATGTCGCATATCTCAACCGGCGGCGGCGCCAGCCTCGAACTGCTGGAAGGCAAGGTGCTGCCCGGCGTGGCTGCCCTTGACGCCGCCTGATCAGCCGCTCAGGCTTGGGACTACAGGCCTTCATCGATCTCATCCCGGTGGTCCCTCAAAGGGAGCTTCCGGGATTTTTTATGTCCTGAAGGCACGGCTACAGAGCATCCGTCGATCAGGATCCCAATTCTTCGCCATGCGTCATGACCAAAGGTGATATGAGCCTGGGCTTCGTGGGGCTGGGGGCACTCGGCTTGCCCATGGCGATCAACCTGGATAAGGCTGGCTTTCCACTGCGGGTGCACACCCGCAGCCGCAAAGCCGAAACCAATCCGGAGCTCGAGGGTGCAACGCCATGTTCCAGCCCAGCCGAAGCGAGCACCGGCGTGGATGTGCTGCTGCTTTGCGTCAGCGACGATGCAGCCGTTGAGGAGGTGCTGTTCGGAGCCAACGGGGCCTCATCACAGCTGGGCATCGGCAGCGTGGTTCTGGATTGCTCCACCATTTCACCCGCCACAGCCCAACACTGTGCGGAGCGGCTGGCTCACCAGAACGTCCATTACATAGATGCACCAGTCACTGGCGGCACGGAAGGGGCCAAACGCGGCAGCCTCACGGTGCTGGCGGGGGGCACCAGCGATCTTCTGGAGCGGGTTCGGCCCATCCTCGAGGTGATTGGCGGCTCCATTCATCACTTCGGCGGCGTGGGGCGAGGGCAGCAGGTGAAAGCGGTGAACCAGGTGCTGGTGGCGGGCAGCTATGCCGCCGTAGCGGAGGCGGTGGCCCTCGGCCAGCGTTTGAAGCTGCCCATGCCCCAGGTGATCGACGCCCTCCAGAACGGTGCAGCCAGCTCCTGGGCCCTCGAACATCGCAGCATCGCCATGCTGGAGGGCAGCTATCCCCTCGGCTTCCGGCTGAGCCTGCATCGCAAGGATCTCGGCATCGCCCTCGATGCAGCCAAGGCCGTCCAGCTGGATCTCCCCGTCACAACGCTGGTGGAACAGCTGGAACTGGATCTGATCCAGAACGGCCACGGCGATGAGGACGTGTCCGCCCTGCACCGCTGGAACCAAACGAGACAGCGGAGCTAGTAGTTGCTGACCACGCGCACCCGTTTGGTAGCCGTCACCACGCCATCGGGATGCACCAGCATCACGGCCCAGGTCTGCGAACCGGGTTGCTGCGGCGCCTGTACGCTTTTGAACAATCCACCCCCAGCCTGAGGCGACAACGGCAGGTTGGGGCGCTTCTGAGCCGACAGCTGCTCATCCGTGAGGTCGATCAAACCGCCCGCCACCAGGGCCTGGCCTAGCGGTTTTTCAACGATCAAGTCGACGTCGTAACGACTGCCGGTGAGCACCACGTCGGGGATGGCGACGTCGACCGCCAAGGGGCGCTCACCACTGCGCAGCAAGGACTGCTGGGCCAGCAGTTCTTGCTCTACGAGCTGGCCATTGTCCAGACGAATCGCGATCTGTTGGCTGGCCTCAAGGTAATAGCTGAGCCCCTGGGATTCGGCAGCACCCCGCACCTGCAGGCTGAGGGTTGGACGGCCATCTGGTGTGGGTGCTGCGGGCTTCACCTGCCAGGTGACCTCGGGAAAATCCTGCCGGAATCGCTCCAGGCGCTGGGCCAAAACAGGCTGCAGCTCAACGCTGGCCAGCGTGTCAAAGACCGCAGAGCTGCCGCTGTTCAACACCGTTTGCAGGCGATCGCCAAAACGTGCCACGGCACTGCACTCGGGTCCGGACTGACCAAGGGCTTGAACCGGTGACAGAACTAATGCCATGGCCGAGACGAGCGTGACTCCCAGGAAACGACGCACGGGCCAGACCACCACAACACAATTAAGTTAGGCCTGGTGTGCGGTGACGGCCGACGCGATGACCCGGCTTCTGATCGCCGCCAGCGGCACCGGCGGCCATCTCTTTCCCGCCCTGGCAGTTGCGGAAGCCGTTGAAAGTCAGTGGCCCGTGCGCTGGCTGGGGGTGCCCGATCGGCTCGAAACGCAGCTGGTGCCGAAGCGTTTTGGTTTGGTTTGCGTGAACGCCGGTGGGCTGCAAGGACGCGGACTCACCAAACTGCTGCAGCTGCTGCGGCTGTTGCTGGCCAGCATCAGCGTGCGGCGGGTGATCCGCCGAAACTCGATCGATGTGGTGTTCACCACTGGCGGCTACATCGCCGCCCCCGCGATCCTGGCGGCGCGTTGGTGCGGCATTCCCGTGGTACTGCATGAATCCAATGCCATCCCGGGGCGGGTCACCCGCTTGCTGGGTCGCTTCTGCAGTGCGGTGGCTATTGGCCTCCCCGCGGCCGCCAAGCGCATCCCCGGCAGCCAGCCGATGCTGACGGGCACACCAGTGCGTACAAGCTTTCTAGCCCCACAACCCCTGCCGGGCTGGGTCCCCTCCGGGGAGGGGCCGCTCCTGGTGGTTATGGGCGGCAGTCAAGGCGCCGTCGGCCTCAACCGGATGGTGCGCGCTGCACTGCCGGCGCTTTTGGAGCAGGGCTGCCGCGTCGTGCAGCTCACCGGTGACAACGACCCCAACATCGAGCAACTGCGGCATCCACTGTTGGTGGAACGCCGCTTCAGCGATGAGATTCCCGGGTTGCTGCAACATGCCGATCTGGCCATCAGCCGCGCGGGGGCCGGCAGCCTCAGTGAACTGGCTGTCTGCGGTACCCCAGCCGTACTGGTGCCCTTCCCGCAGGCGGCAGACCAGCACCAGGAGGCCAATGCAGTCTGCGCCGCATCGGTTGGTGCGGCCGTGATCGTGCATCAACACGAGCCGGAGCAGCCGGTGTTGTTCAACACGGTGCAGCGGCTTCTGGCAGCACGGCTAGGACACGCCAGGATTACAGACGATCCGCTCGCCCAGATGCGTGAAGGGATGGCTGCCTTGGAGGAACGGGATGCCGAACGGCGACTGGCCGGCTTGCTTCATACGCTGGTGGCCTGAGTCAAGCCAGAGGGCTCCGCTTCAACTCCTCACGCATCGCCCACACAATGCGGCGGTTGTTGCGCCGCGATTGCAATCCGATCCGCAGCCAGGTCTCTCCCAAACCCTCAAAGGAACGGCAATCACGCAAAAGAATGCGATGCCGTTGCTCCAATGCCTCCCGCAATGGCACGAGGGATCGGTTCGCCCGAATCAGCAGGTAGTTAACCGCCGACGGCATCGGGGTAATGCCCGGCAACGCAGCCAATTGCCGCTGCATCCACGCCCCCTCCGTTGCCGTCCAACGCTGCACGCGAGCGCACCAAGAGCGGTAACGCCGCGGCGATGACAACAACCGTTCGCAAACAGCCAAGGCAATGCCATTCACGGGCCAGGGATCCCGCCACTCGGCCCAACGCTGCAATCGCTGGGGCTGCGCAATGGCGTAGCCCAAACGTAAGCCAGCAATGCCATAGAGCTTGGTGAGGCTGCGAATCACCACCAGGTTCGAATGATCAGCCACCAAGGGAATCAAAGACTGCTGCTCGCCGTTGGGCACTAACGGCAGAAAAGCCTCATCGCAAATCACCAGCGCATGGGTTGCCACCAGCGGCTCCAATGCCGCACGGCTCCAAAGCTGTCCTGTGGGGTTGTGAGGGTTGCAGATCCAGGCCACTGGCGCCTCCAACCGCGGATGCGCCATAGGGCCGGCGTGGCTCCAACTCAAAAGAGAGTGGGTATCAATCCAGGAGGCACCCCAGCACTGCAAAGCCCGCCGATAGTCGGAGAACCCAGGCGCCAGCAAAGCAGTGCCCCCCGCCGCCGCCGCATCTCGGGCCGCCCAAGTGAACAACTCTGCCGCCCCGTTTCCGGGGAGCAAAGCGTCAGGATCGAGCCCATGCAGGCGTGCAATCGCCTGGCGCAAGGTCGTCTGACCCCTATCTGGATAGTCGCGGATAGCGTCCCGTGGGATACGGACGGAACGCAGGCTCCAGGGGGCTAAAGAGGCACTGGCGTCCAGCAGCTGCGAAGGCCGGCAATTCAATCTTGCAGCGGCAGCTTCGCGATTGCCGCCATGGCGCATGTCGACGCCCATCCCGACTCCCGACAAAACGCATAGACATCACCAGCGTGGCTCACAGCCGAGTTCAAGCCAAGCTGACCGCTACGAGTTGAGGCAGCTCACCAAAAGCGAGCAGTGGCAAGCGGCTTTGTCCACTGAGCCAACACTGTCGACGATCACCCCTTGAATCACTCCGCAGAAGAGCCATCCAATAGCGAAATATCAAAGAAATGAAGTGCCTCTAGAGCAACACGTTCAGTCTTGCCAGGGCAAACCGCTGCCGGATGCCTCTGCAATGGTGCGCAGACCGTGGCGGTCCAACTGCAGCAGCAAGCCCTCCAGAATCCTTGGAACCAGATCCGGCCCCTGAAAAATCCAGCCGGTGTAGAGCTGCACCAAAGAAGCCCCTGCGGTGATGCGCTCCCAAGCCACTTGGGCCGAATCAATCCCACCCACACCGATCAACGGCAGCGCCGGGCCAGCACTGGCCCGCAGGCGACGGATCACCTCCTGGGCCCGCTGACGCAGGGGGGCGCCGCTGAGACCACCGGCCTCCTCCGCCAGAGTCCGCCCGGTCTGCGGCAACCGCCGTTGCTCCAGGCCCAGTCGATTGAGACTGGTGTTGACGGCGAGCACCCCGGCCAGACCCTCCTCAAAGGCCAAACGGGCCACCGCATCAATCGATTCATCGTCCAGATCCGGGGCAATTTTCACCAACAGAGGTGGGCAGGCCGGCAGCCGGCGCAGCCGCTCCACCAGACGCCGCAACTGGGCTGTGTCCTGCAGATCCCGTAAACCAGGGGTGTTGGGGGAGCTGACGTTGATTACCGCGTAGTCCGCCAAGGGGGACAACAACTCCAGGGAGGCCGCGTAATCGTCCGGAGCCTGCTCCAGGGCCGTGATCTTGGATTTACCCACGTTGATGCCGAGCACCACTGGCCGCCGACCGGGCGGATCCAAGCGTTGACGCTCCAGCGTTTTCAACAGTGCCTTGGCGCCATCGTTGTTGAATCCCATCCGGTTCAACGCAGCCTGCTCCTCCGCCAAACGGAACAGGCGTGGCTTGGGGTTGCCTGGCTGACCATGCCAGGTGACCGTGCCCACTTCGGCGAAGCCAAAGCCGAAGCGATCCCAGATGCCAGCCGCCACACCGTTCTTGTCGAACCCCGCAGCCAAACCCACCGGGTTGGGGAAGCGACAGCCAAACAACACCTGTTCCAGGCGCAGATCACGCCGTTGCAGATCCGCCGCAACGCCATCCAGCACCGTGGACACCCCTGGCCAGCGGCGCCGCAGGCTTGCCTGACCAAGAGCCGTGAGGGCAGTGCGCGACAGCTGTTCAGCATCGAGGCCGTCGTCCCGCGCCAACACAGGGCCAAGCCAACGCTGATAGAAGGCACCGCTGCTGAGCGGTCCAGCCGAAGAGGACGGCGACATGCTCTGGCTCAGGACTGTTCTGATCCTGCCTCGCGACGTTGCAGGGTCCAACGACCTTTCGCCTGAGGCTCAACAATCCAATCCCTCCAGATCCAGCTCTCCCGCTTCGTTTCCAGCTGTTTGAGCGGCTTTTCCACCAACTGCGCCAGCTCCAGCAACGAGAGGCTGTAGCCACCCTGCGCCAGACGGTCCGCCAGCTCCAACCGGGACAACAGCTGCAGCAGAGGCTTGGGGGCAACCTTGGATGGAGCTTCTGGTTCGGCCTCAGCGGAAGACAGCTCCGACGATCCCTGCTTCAGAGCCAAGTTGGGCTGGGCGTTATGGGAGAACGCCACGGCGATGCGATCCACCCGTTCGTTATCTGGATCACCGCTGTGGCCCTTGACGTAGCGCAGGGGGACATCGTCCAAACGAGCGGCATCTAGGGCCTTCCAGAGGTCTTGGTTGAGCACGGGTTTACCGGCAGCCGTTTTCCAGCCTTTGCGCTTCCAGCCTTTGATCCAGGAGCCCAGGCCATCAATCAGATATTTGCTGTCGGTGCGCAGGGTGAGATCCGGATGACGGGGCAACTGCTCAAGCCGTTGCAACACCTCCAACGCCGCCTGCAGTTCCATGCGGTTGTTGGTGGTATCAGGCGCATGGCCGCCGAATTCCTCAACACTGCCGTCTTCGAAGCGCAACAACGCGCCCCAACCTCCCGGACCTGGATTACCGCTGCAGGCACCATCCGTCGCTGCAGCCACGACCCGTCCCCGTCCTTCCGCCATTGATCGGTCCCAACACTGTTCGGTAAACACGGTTTCTGGCATCACCGTGGATGAGCCGAACCTACCTGCGGGCTGCCGGTCTGACTGCCGTGGGGCTCCTGGCTGCCGGTCTGTCGCAGGAGAGCAAAGCACGGACCTTGTTTGACAGCGCTGCTGTGCCGGAGAAGCACTTTGCTGTGCTGGCACAACCAATTGGCAGGGCTCAGTAGAAACTTTTGGTGCAGGAACAGATCAAAGCCCAACCGCCCTGCTGGAGGGCACACAAGGACGGGTGGTGGAGCACAGCCTGAATCGATTCAACCTCAGCGTCATCTACAAGCGCTACATAGACAGCAATAGCTACTCGCTGCGTAGCGGTGGCCAAGACCTTGGAACGCGCTTTCCCTTCCGCCTCAAGCCATCCGGTACATCGCTGAGGATCGAAGCCCTCGACCCCCAGCAACGGGCACCACTTCTGGTGGGTCAGGCCGCGATACCAGCTCGCCGCTATCCCAACGGGTTTGTGGCTCCGCAGCTGGAGCCAACGTTCAGGCTTTCAGCGGTTGGGAATGCCCTGCCGCTGCTTAGGACCAACCGTCACAGTGCCAGTTGAGAGGGCGACCAGACAGGGGCCCAGAATAGATTCCCCACCCTTAGTGTGAATTCGTGTGAGGAGTGCTGAACGCCTCTTCAGGGTCGAAACAAGGACAGACTCCTGAACGTGTTCTTCTCATAAAAAGCTCCGCCTTCGGCGGAGCTTTTTTGTTGGCCCCAAAAACCATGAAAAAACCGGTCCTCGAAAGGACCGGTGACTAAATGACAACAGGGGGAGAGAGGCAAGCCCTCTCCCAAGGCGATCACTTGAGGGTGACTTTGCCGCCTGCTTCTTCGATGGCCTTTTTGGCAGCCTCGGCGTCTTCCTTGGAAACACCTTCCTTGACGGCCTTGGGAGCAGCCTCGACCAGCGCCTTGGCGTCCCCCAGACCCAGACCGGTGGCCTCACGGACGGCCTTGAGGACCTTGATCTTGGCGGAGGCATCGAAGCCTTCGAGGATAACGTCGAATTCGGTCTTCTCTTCAGCGGCATCGCCACCGCCACCAGCAGCGCCAGGGGCAGCCATCACAACACCAGCAGATGCTGCGGCGGACACACCGAAGGCCTCTTCGATCTGCTTGACCAGCTCGGAAGCTTCAAGCAGGGAGAGGGATTTCAGCGATTCGAGAATTTCGTCGGTTTTTGCAGACATGGTTTTGAAAGGGGAAGCAACAGATCAATGAACAGTGGTCTCGGCAGGGCCGAATCAGCCTTCGCCGCCTTCGGCGTGCTGCTTGAGTGCCCTGGCCATACCAGAGGGAACCTCGTTGATGCCCACAGCGACCTTCGTGGCCACGGCGTTGATGGCACCGGCGATCTGAGCCATGAGCTGCTCCTTGGAGGGGAGATCTGCAATGGCTTTGATCTCGTCCTGAGACAGGAGCTTGCCTTCGAAAAGGCCGCCCTTGGTCTCGGACTTCTTGAGTTCCTTCTGGAAGGTCTGAACGGCCTTCACACCGGCACCAACATCGCCCTTCACCAGGACGAAGGCGTTGGTTCCGGTCAGCAGGGAATCGAGGCTGGCCCAGTTGCTGTCACCATCAATGGCACGGCGCATCAAGGTGTTTTTGGTCACCTTGCAAACGCTGTCGCTGGCCCGCAGACGATCCCGCAGGTCAGACATTTCCTTGATGGACAGGCCCTTGAAATCAAGGACAAGTGCCAGTTCGGCGTCGGCGAGGAGCTCTTTGAGCTCTCCGACGATCTGCTGCTTGTTCTCCAGCGTGCGGCCCATAGGGATTGGATCGGATCAAAGGAACAAGCTGGGCACACGGCCGATCGAGTCTTCGAAAGGAAGACGAGGCCGCGTGCCGATCCAATCCCGAATGGGACAAAACCGTCTCGCGTCTGCCTCGGCAGGGATTACATCAAAGGGAATGACTAACGTCATGCCCAGGGACATCCTGCTGTCTCTGGCCGGGCGCGCGCCCGATTTGGCTTTCGCCAATCGTTGATTGTAGAGGAGAGCCTGATCAGGTCCCCTGCTCGATGTCCTGCAGAGCAGAGAAATCGACTTCAACGGAAGGACCCATGGTGGAAGTCACATACAGAGACTTCCAATAGCGGCCTTTGGCACCGCTGGGCTTGTTGCGGTCGATGGTTTCCTGCAGGGTCTTGAGGTTCTGCAGCAGGGCATCGGCACTGAAGCTGGCCTTGCCGAAGCGAACGTGGACGATGCCGGTGCGGTCAGCACGGAATTCCAGTTTGCCGGCCTTGAATTCATTGATCGCGGCCTCGAGGTCCGTGGTGACGGTGCCTGCCTTGGGGTTGGGCATCAAGCCACGGGGGCCGAGAACCCGACCCAACTTGGCGACCTTGGGCATCATGTCGGGGGTGGCGATCAACAGGTCGAAATCCATTTCGCCCTTGCTGATGCTTTCCACCAGGTCTTCTTCACCGGCGAGTTCGGCACCGGCGGCTTTGGCTTCAGCCACCTTCTCACCGCGGGTCACCACGGCGATACGCACGGTCTGACCGGTGCCGTTGGGCAAAGCCACGGTGGTGCGCAGCTGCTGATCGGTGTACTTCGGATCGATGCCGAGGCGCACATGGGCCTCCATCGTCTCGTCGAATTTCGCATTGGCGTTGTCCTTGACCAGGGCAATCGCCTCAAGGGGTGCGTAGGCACGGTCCTCGATCTTGCCGGCCAGGCTGGCCAGGCGCTTGGAGATTTTGGGCATGTTCAGAGTTGGGGTTCAGACGACATCAGGGATGCCTCCCCCGTATGGGTTGGAGAAGCGATGCAGCGACGTCAGTCGCTGATGGAAACGCCCATGTTGCGGGCGGTGCCTTCGATGATCCGCATGGCGGACTCAACGCTGGTGCAGTTGAGGTCGGGGAGCTTGGTCTTGGCGATCTCCTCGAGCTGAGCCCGACTGATCGATCCAACACTGCCCTTGGCGGACTCACCGGATCCCTTTTGGATCTTTGCGGCCTTGGTGATCAGCACCGACGCCGGAGGCGTCTTGGTGATGAAGGTGAAGCTGCGGTCTTCGAAGACCGAGATCTCCACCGGAATCACATAACCGGCTTTGTCCTGCGTCCGAGCGTTGTACTCCTTGCAGAACATCATGATGTTCACACCGTGCTGACCGAGGGCAGGGCCCACCGGCGGCGCGGGGTTGGCTTTGCCGGCATCTAGGGCCAGCTTGATCACAGCTACGACTTTCTTGGCCATCGGCTGGGGGGTTTGGACAGCTGCGGATCACCAGACCCTCGGGTCGGGTGCGGCGGAATGGTTGCCCACTCCCAAGGCCGCCCTCCGCAGGGAGACGGCCGCCGCCAGGTCAGTTCTGTTTGCTGATCTGAGAGAACTCCAGTTCCACCGGGGTCTCGCGACCAAAGATGGAGAGCAAAGCCTTGAGCTTGTTGCGCTCGCCGGAAACCTCGATCACCTCGCCCTGGAAGTCCTTGAACGGACCAGCAGTCACCAGGATCTGATCGCCTTCGGTGAGATCCACCTTGACGACTGTCTTCTTCTCGGCAGCGCGCTTGAAGATTCGATCCACCTCAGAGCGGCTAAGGGGACGAGGCTTGATGTGACCACGGGCCTTACCGGTGGCGCGCCGATCTTCAGCACCGACGAAATTAATCACGTTCGGGGTGCTCCGCACCGCCATCATCGTGTCCTCATCCAGCACCATCCGGACAAGCACATAACCGGGGAACACCTTCTCCTCGGTGGACTGACGGGTGCCGTCCTTCTTTAGCTTGACGGCAGGGGTCTGTGGAATCTCGATTTCAAGAATCCGGTTGCTCACCCCGAGGGTGACGGCCCGCTGCTCCAGAGTGGCCTTGACCTTCTTCTCGCAGCTGGAAGCCACCTGAACGGCGTACCAACGGGCGATGGCCGTGTTGGCGACAGCCGCCGCAGGCATGGTGCCGTCTTCCCCCTCATTCGGGGCCGGCAGATCAAGCACCTCAGGGGCGTCCGGTGTGGTCAGGTCGTCGGGCACGGCGAGAAAGGTGATATCGAGTCAGCGGAACACCTGGAACGAAGCCCACCCAAAGAAGCGACTGACAGCCGCGATGGTGGCGGCCGAAAGGCTGACCATCAGGATCACAGCGATGGATTCGCTGAACAGTTGCTGGCGGCTGGGCCAGACCACGAGTTTCAGCTCATCAACCGTGTCCGCCAGAAAACCACCGGATTTGGTGGAATCGGCAGCGGCTTTTGTGCCGTCGGAAGTGGTGGTGTCCTCAGAGATGGGGCTGGTCACGGGGATGGGACCGGAAGTTGACAACGGTGCCGGTAGGCACTTCGCCAAACAAACACCTTACCGGATGCCCTCAAACCCCTACCGGATCGAACACCAGGGCATCCGTGCCGGCCTCCCCCAGCCGCACCGTCACGCCACTGGCTCCGGCAAAGCGCTCCTCAAGCAGCAGGGTGGAGAGCGGATTTTCCAATTGGCGCCGCAACACCCGACGCAACGGCCGCGCCCCGTACTCCGGTTCATGGCCCTGACGGGCCATGGCCTCAGCGACAGCGTCATCTACGAGCAGGGCCAAGCCCTGCTCGGCCAATAGAGCAGCGAGGTCCTTCAGCTGCAACTGAACTATCCGCACCAGATCGGAGACTTCCAACGGACGGAAACGAATCACCTCATCAATGCGGTTGAGGAATTCAGGCCGGAACTGACTGGAGAGCGCTGCATCCACCTGCTGTTGCAGGGCTGACTCATCCGTGGATCCCGAGCGGGCATGCTCAAGGATCGCCGGGCTGGCCAGATTGCTGGTCATCACGACCACGGTGTGGCGGAAATCAACGGTGCGGCCCTGGGAATCGGTGAGCCGGCCGTCATCCAGCACCTGCAGCAGCAGGTTGAACACATCGGGATGGGCCTTCTCCACTTCATCCAGAAGCAGCACCGCGTAGGGCCGGCGGCGCACTGCCTCCGTGAGTTGCCCCCCTTCCTCGTAACCGACATAACCCGGAGGAGCACCGATCAGCCGAGCCACGGCGTTCCGCTCCATGAACTCGCTCATGTCGAGGCGAACCAACGCCTCCTCTTCATCAAACAACGACCCCGCCAGCGCCTTCGCCAGCTCGGTCTTGCCGACGCCGGTCGGCCCCAGGAACAGGAAGGAACCCACCGGTCGACGGGGATCCTTCATGCCGGCCCTGGCCCGGCGGATGGCAGCAGCAACGGCCGACACCGCCTCGCCCTGACCAATCACCCGTTCAGCGAGATGGGCGTCTAGATCCAGGAGTTTGCGCCGCTCTCCCGCCAACAGCCGCTGCACGGGGATCCCGGTCCATCGGGCCACCAGATCAGCGATGTCACCGGCCTCCACCTGCTCGCGCAACAGGGCCGTTCCAGCGGACTGTGCCTCCGCCTGGGACGCCTCCAATTCATCCCGGCGCTGCTGCACCCGATGCAGCTGGTCGTACTGGAGGCGGGCCGCTTCCTCAAGGTCACCATCCCGCTCGGCCTCAGCGATGGCATGGCGCAGGTCTTCGTCCTGCTGGAGCAGCTGGCCGAGCTCCTCGAGCTGACCGCGCTCCTCCTGCCAGCGCCGCCGCAGATCGTCCAGTCGCGTGGACACTTCGAGCCGGTTGCGCTGGAGCTGAATCCGCTCCGCCTCAGGGGCCTGCTCCGCGGCGAGCAAGGCCAGTTCAACGCGGCGCAGATCCGCTTCGGCCTCCTCCACCACCTGCGGCTTGGAGGTGACCTCCATCTTCAGTTGTGCCGCCGCCTCATCGATCAGATCAATGGCTTTGTCCGGCAGGCAGCGATCGCTGATGTAGCGGTCGGCAAGACGGTTGGCGGTCTTAATGGCCTCATCGGTAATGCTGACGCCGTGGTGGAGCTCGTAGCGCTCCTTCAAGCCGCGCACAATTTCGAGGCTCAGTTCCAGATCCGGCTCCCGGATCACCACCTGCTGAAAGCGGCGGTTGAGGGCCGGATCCTTTTCCACCGTGAGTCGGTAATCCTCCGGCGTGGTGGCACCGATGCAGCGCAGGTCTCCCCGGGCAAGGGCTGGCTTAAGCAGGCTGCCGGCATCGGTGCTGCTGCGATCACTGCCAACAACGGTGTGCAGCTCATCGATGAACAACACCACCCCGGAATCGGAACCACTCACCTCCTCGAGCACCGAGCGCAGGCGTTCCTCGAACTGACCACGGAACTTGGCACCGGCGATCAAAGCCCCGAGATCCAGTGCCACCAGCCGCAGACCCTGCAGCGACTCCGGCACTTCACCCGCCACGATCCGCTGTGCCAGCAGCTCCGCAATGGCTGTTTTGCCAACACCGGGTTCACCGATGAGCACCGGATTGTTCTTGCTCCGGCGCGAGAGCACCTTGATCAGGTTACGAATTTCAGAATCACGACCGATCACCGGATCGAGGCTGCCTGCTTCCGCCTCTTCGGTGAGATCCCGCCCGTAGGACTCCAAGGCCGTGGGAGGCTCCTGCAAAGGAGCCTTAGAGGCAGGCGACTGGGCGGTGACAGGGGCGACAGGCTCTGGGTCGCGCACCGCACGGGAGGAGGACGGAACGCGCACCACCCGTTCACGACGGGGCGCTTCTTGCTGCGCCTCTGGCTGAGACCGCAGCATCGACCGCTCCTGGGGTGGAACGGAAGCCCCTACAACCCGTTGGTCCATGCCGCGTTGGATCAGCTGCTCCAGGGCATCTGCCGACAAACCAAAACCGGCAAACAGATCAGCGCCGATCCGCGGATCTGCACCAATGGCCATCAACACTTCCGGCAGATCGATGACGTCGCCATTCCAGCGCCGACGGATGGCATCAGCCGAATCGAGCAACTGTTCCAGGTCATCACCGATGAAGAGCTCAGCGCCTCGCCCAGAGGGCTGATCTGCCAACACATCCTCCAAACGATCCAAGAGCTCATCGATAGGGAGGGACAAGCGCTCCACCAGGCGGCGGCAGGCGGAATCGGTGAACAGCACCTGAATCAGGTGCTCCACGTCCAACTGCTCATGGCGCCAGCGACGGGCAACGTCCTGACCACTGAGAAGCAGATCCCAGGCCGCGTCGCTGAAGCGATCCGGCTCATGGGTGAGGCTGCCGTTCAACGCTGGCGATGAAGTCATCCGGTTCTTCAGGCGTGGGCTTTGGAGGACATCTCGATCAATTCCACCTTGTAGCCATCCGGATCCTCAACGAAGGCGATGACGGTGGTGCCGTGCTTCATCGGACCAGGTTCCCGCACCACACGACCACCCTTGTTGGCAATGCCGGCGCAGGTGCTGTGGATATCCTCCACCCCCAGCGCGATATGGCCGTAGCCATCACCCAGGGTGTAGCTGTCGGTGTCCCAGTTGTGGGTGAGTTCGAGGACCGTGTGGTCGCTCTCCGACCCATAGCCAACAAACGCCAAGGTGAAGCGGCCGATGGGGTAATCCTTTCGACGCAGAAGCTGCATGCCCAGGACCTCTGTGTAGAAGCCCAGAGACCGCTCCAGATCAGCGACCCGGAGCATAGTGTGAAGCATCCGCATGGGAGGGCGTCGTGCAGCGTGAACCTGCCGTCATTCTGGCCAGGTATGACCAGTCACAACACGAGAGAGAGGGGCGACCCATAAGATCCCCGGGTTAAGCGTCTGTCCCAACGTGATCGATTCCCTCGACCTCGTCATCGACACCATCGTTGCCCGAGAGGTGCTCGATTCCCGCGGCAACCCCACGGTTGAAGCCGAGGTGCTGCTCGAAGGAGGTGCCATGGGAAGGGCCATCGTTCCCAGTGGTGCCAGCACCGGTGCCCACGAAGCCCACGAACTGCGTGACGGCGGCGATCGCTACATGGGCAAGGGTGTGGGCCAGGCCGTGATCCACATCGAAGAGCGGATCGCACCGGCCCTCTGCGGCCTTTCCGCACTGGATCAGGCGGCTGTGGACGCCGCGATGCTGGAGCTGGACGGAAGCGACAACAAATCCAACTTGGGAGCCAACGCGATCCTGGCGGTGAGCATGGCTACCGCCCGCGCTGCTGCCAACGGGCTGGGGATTCCCCTCTACCGCTACCTCGGCGGCCCGATGGCAAACCTGCTGCCGGTGCCGTTGATGAACGTGATCAACGGTGGCGCCCATGCCGCCAACAGCCTGGACTTCCAGGAATTCATGCTGGTGCCCCACGGGGCTCCGAGCTTCCGCGAAGCACTGCGGATGGGCACCGAGGTGTTCCACACGCTCAAGAAACTGCTCAGTGACAAGGGCATGAGCACCGCCGTGGGCGACGAAGGCGGCTTCGCGCCAGATCTGGGCAATGTGGAAGCTGGCGAAATCCTGGTGGAAGCGATCAGCAAGGCGGGCTACAAGCCCGGCGAACAGATCTCCCTGGCCCTGGACGTGGCCAGCACCGAATTCTTCGAGAACGGCCTCTATGCCTTCGATGGCGGCAGGTACACCAGCGCCGAGATGGTGGGCCAACTCGAGCAACTGGTGGATAAATTCCCGATCGTTTCTATCGAAGACGGCCTGGCCGAAGATGACTGGGATGGCTGGAAGCTGCTGACCGAACGCCTCGGCGGCAAGGTGCAGCTGGTGGGTGACGACCTGTTCGTGACCAACACCAAGCGTCTTCAACAGGGCATCGACAGCGCTACGGCCAACTCAATCTTGATCAAGGTGAACCAGATCGGTTCGCTCACCGAAACCCTCAAGGCCATCGACCTGGCAGGCCGATCCGGCTACACCAGCGTCATTAGCCACCGCAGTGGCGAAACCGAAGACACCACCATCGCAGACCTCTCCGTCGCCACCCGCGCCGGACAGATCAAGACCGGCTCCCTCAGCCGCAGCGAGCGGGTCGCCAAGTACAACCAGCTGCTTCGCATCGAAGACGAGCTGGGTAGCCAGGCCGTCTACGCCGGTGCTGTTGGCCAGGGCCCCCGCGGCAAGGCCTGATCGCAGGCCCCCGACGAACGTTCAACGGTTGGATCCGGGCAACTGCTCCAACCGTTGATCACGACGAATCTTGACCTGCATTCGGAACCAGCCCAAGCCCACCGGCAATGCAGCAGCAGCTGGAAGAAGTGACCAGAGCGGGCGGGCACTGGCCCCCACAATAGCGGTAGCCAAAGCCAGGCATCCGAGCAACACCGATTGGCCGATCGATTGCTGGGCCAGGGCCATCCGGCGGAACTGACGATCCGATTCACCGAGACGCACCTGGAGTTGAAGATCCCCTTGCTCCAGGCGTTCCAGACTTTCATCCAAACGCCGCGGGAAGGCCGCAGCGCGGCTGCTGAGGGCCCCGACCTGACGGCCGAGTTCGTTGAATAGATCGTTGCTGCCGGAGCCGCTGGAGGTCATGAGTGGAAGGAGATAAGGCTTGGCGATCGCCACCAAGCTAAAAGCGGGATCAAGGCTGCGGCCAACACCCTCGAAGGTGGACAAAGCCCGCATCACGAAGATCAGCTCAACCGGCAGCCGAAAGGGCTGGCCATAGACCAGGTCGTAGAGATCGCCAGAGAGTTTGTCGATCACGTTGGCCGTGAAGGGTGGGGTGAGGGCCTCCTGCAGCATCAGCCGCACGAGGCGGCGCACTGGACCAACATCAATGCCACCGGAGATCACCCCAGCCGCCTGCATCTCATCCACCAATGCCGCTGAATTCCTAGCAGCAGCAGCGCGAACCATGGCCCCCAGACGTCGACGCAAGCCGTCCGACAACAACCCCATCATCCCGAAGTCGTAGTAGATGAGCGCTCCATCACTCGCCACGGCGAGGTTGCCGGGATGGGGGTCGGCATGGAAGAAACCAAACCGCACCAACTGCTTGAGATAGCTGGCTGCACCAACCTCAGCGACCGCGGCCGGATCAATACCGGCTTCGATCAACGCCTCACGGTCGTTCACCTTGATGCCGGGCAGGTAGTCGAGGCACAGCACACGGCGCGTGCTCAACTCCCAGATCACACCAGGGATCCTGATGCGTTCGTCATCCAGAAATTGCTGACGAAAACGAGCGGCGTACTGCGCCTCAACGCGGAAATCGAGCTCACGTAGCAGCACACGTCGACATTCCCGTGCCATGGCTGGCCAATCACGACCACGCCCCCAACTGGGATTGCGTTGCAGCACAGCTGCCACCTGCTGCATCACCTCCAGATCAAGGCGAAACAGGCGATCGAGCCCAGGGCGCTGCACCTTGAGCACAACCTGCCGGCCACTGCGCAGGCTGGCGCGATGCACCTGGGCCAGCGAGGCTGCACCAAGGGGCTCGGGATCCAAGTCGATCACCTCGGCACAGCGCGGCCCCAGCTCTCGCTCGAGCACGGTCTGCACCTGATCAAAACTGAAGGCCGGAACGCTGTCCTGCAGCGCTGCCAGTTCGGCCACCCAGCCCGCGGGGAGGATATCTGGGCGGGCGGAGAGCAGTTGCCCCAGTTTGATGAAGGCGCAGCCCAGAGACAGCAGCTCAGCAGTCAACCAACGGGCTCGCTGTTGCTGACGGCGCGCACGACACTCGGCGGTGACACCACCGCGGTAGGTCCAGGACTGGCTATCCCACCAAAGCAGCAGCAGCAGCGTCAGGACAGCGCGCCAGATGCGGAGCGCTCGCAGCAGGCCGAGCATCAGGGGCGCGCCTCGATCACTTGGCTCAGATCAGCCACCGTGGCCCGAAGACGATCGATGACCTCCTGCGGGTTGTCCGACGGTTCCGACGCCGAAGCCCCATCTGTATTCACCGTGGCCTGATCACCACGTTCAAGCCGTTCCGCCTCGGCACGCACCTCGTCCTGAAAAAGATCCCATTCCTGGCGCAGCCGTTGCGGGGCGTCTTGCGCCAGCACCGCCAACTCCGCTGCCGCGTCCGCAAAGCCGTGACCAAGGCGCGCACTGATGCGGTTCACCGTGGCGCGAATCAAGGCCTCCGACGAGCCCATGGACCGATTGCAGACAGCTTCAACTGTGGCAGATCCAACCGGAGATCAGGGCTGAGGCGGAGTCACGGGCTCAATGACTTCGAAAAAGGCTTCCGCGCCAGGAGGCAGCACAACAGGTTCCGGCTCAGCCACCAGCACCGGTGAATCACCGTCTGGAACGACCACAGCAGGCATCACCTCGATGGACTCCTCAAGCAGCCCTTGAGAATCGACGTTGCTGTCATCCAGCTCGAGTTCAGGCTCCTGGGCTGATGAGGGGGCGGGTCCATCGTCTGCCTCAAGCTCGGGGGCAATGGTTTGGGGGTCCACCCAGTCGGGGGCCGTCCAGACCGCGGGTTCGGGCGTCTGCAGCGCCACAGCGGGTTTGGGCGTCTGCTTGACCGCTGGCTGGGCCGGTCGGCTTGCAGCCTCGGCGGCTTCTAGGGCTGTGACATCAACTTGCAGGGATGAATCGACGCCACTGAACCGGGTCCGAATATCCTGCAGGGAAGCCCCTGGAAACGCGAGCGGTGTGAAGGCCTCAGGGACAGGGTCCTCAGCATTGGTCTGCAGCATCAGCATCCGCTCAGCAATGCCGTAACCAATGGCGAAACAGCAACCAGCCACCATGGAGCCCACCCAGAGTCGTGACTTGGCCTCAACGGGAGCGTCAGGGGAGCTGGGATTGTCCACGGATGGGTCTGACGGAGACTCGGATTGTGACAGGAATTAAGAACAGAAGCTTCAGGTGGTGTAGTCGGCGTTGATGCGCACGTACTGATCCGACAGGTCGCATCCCCAGGCCTGACCAGAGCCGGAACCATCCCCTATGCCGAGGCGTATCGGAACAAGCTCCTGCCGCAGAACGTTGCTGGCCGCGGCGCGATCAAAGGTCACGGGTTGACCGGCGGCCATAAGTTGATGGGGCCCAATCCAAAGAGCCACCGCACCCGGATCGAAAGACACACCTGAGCGACCTGCGGCCGCCACGATCCGCCCCCAGTTCGGATCCCGGCCATGGACTGCGGTCTTCACCAAGGACGAACCACAGACCGTGCGAGCCACCTGCAACGCCGCGGCCTCGTCAACCGCACCCTCCACCCGCACCTCGATCAGACAGGTCGCCCCTTCGCCATCCCGGGCGATGGCCTGGGCCAGCTGTTGCATGGCCTGGGTGAGGCCCTGTTCCAGAACGGCATGGTGTTGTTGGCCCAGCGGTGGGCCTGCTGCAAAGGCCAGCACGGTGTCGTTGGTGCTGGTGTCTCCATCAACGGTGATGGCGTTGAAGGAACGCTGCACGGCACGCTGCACCATCCCTTGCCAAACGCCGGCATCGACGCCGGCATCACAACTGAAAAAGCCGAGCATCGTGGCCATGTCGGGATGAATCATTCCCGAGCCTTTGGCCATCCCTCCGATGCGCACCCGGCGCCCCTCCAGTTCCAGTTCAAGCGCCACCTGCTTGTTCACCAGATCGGTGGTGAGGATGGCGGTGGCCGCGGCATCACCACCCGCGTCATCCAAGGCCTCCACCAAAGGAGCCAACCCGGCCAGAAGGGTGGGCATCGGAATCGGCACACCAATCACTCCGGTGGAGCAGATCAACACCAACTCCGCATCGACACCGAGCTGATCGGCCAGCATCTGGGTGGCGCGCTGGCTGTCGACCAGACCGCGATCGCCGGTGCAGGCATTGGCCTGACCGGAGTTGATCAACACGGCACGGGCATGGCCTGCAGTACTGACGAGGCAATCACGGCAGAGATCAACACAGGCCGCTCGCACCACTGATGTAGTGAAGGTGCCCGCACAAACGGCCGTCTCCGGTGCCAACACCAGCGCCAGATCAGGCTTACCCGAGGTCTTCAGGCCGGCCACGATGCCTGCCGCCTGGAACCCATTCGGTGCCGTCACACCACCCTGGATCGGTTGCCAAGAAGAAGCCATCGCCACCGCTGATCCGCCGCGAGACACTGGATACATCCTGCTCCGACACCATGGCGCCTGGCGAGCCGTTCTCGCAACGACGCATCGGACTCACGGGCGGGATTGCAAGCGGCAAGAGCAGCGTGGGCCATTGGTTGGAGCAGCAAGGTCTGCCGGTGTTGGATGCCGATCAATTCGCCCGAGAGGCCCTCGCACCCGGTAGCCCGGCCACGAACAGCGTGATGCAGCGGTACGGCTCAACGGTCCAGGCTGAAGGCGGCCCAACCGTCGACCGAGCTTCCCTGGGTCGGATCGTGTTCCAGGACTCCGCGGAACGGCGGTGGCTCGAGAAACTGATTCACCCGATCGTGCGGGAGCGCTTCGACCAAGCCCTCAGCCTTCACGCCAAGACACCAACCGTTGTGCTGATGATTCCGCTGTTGTTTGAAGCGGGGCTTGAGTCGCTCTGCAGCGAAATCTGGCTGGTCGACTGCGATGAATCCCAGCAACTCCAACGCCTGATCGCGCGGGACGGGCTGAGCCCTAAAGCTGCTCAAGCCCGCATCGCCGCCCAATGGCCCCTGAGCCGGAAACGCGCCCTGGCGGATCAGGTGATCGCCAATCGCAGCCAACCCGGCGCTTGGCAATCACAGGCCATGGATTTGCTCAACGCAACAGGAGAAGAAATACCCGGTTAGCCATTCCGCCCGAAGTCGGCACGGAACCACTTGGTGATCACCCATTTGTGCCCCACCTCCACTGGCAAAGCCTCATGCAGCGTGAAGGGGTTGGGGGTGCCATCGGCCTGAAGGTTGTTCCAGGCCAACGCCATTCCAGGCACAGGCGTGAACGAGCGCCCCAGGCGGCGGAACAACGTCTCTCCACCCCGTTCCACAGCGTTGAGATAAACCATCACCGTCCAGGTGCGTTGCCCGCCGCTGTCGGTGTGGGTGGCGTATTCCTCCGTCCCCGGAGAAAACCAGTCCGTGTGTTCCTTGAAATATTCGCCGGGGTCGTACCGCTGCCCCTGAATCGGTTCCGAGAGGCGCGGATCCACGCCCAACAAGGCCGCAAAGCGCTGATCCAGGCTCGCTGCAAGCTCGGGATGGTGCTGGCGCAAGTGGCAGGTGCGGCTGGTGCGGTAATGATTGTCGCCGCGGGTCACCGTTGACGGCTGCAATGATGCGTTGATGGCGTCGATCACCTGCTCGCATTCCTCGTGACTGAGCAGTCCTGGCAGCTCGTACAGCTGGGCCAGTGAGGTATCCAAACGCCAGGCACGAGGTCGGTGCTCATTCCGGGTGAGAGGGGCCTCGAACCAGGCAAGCCAATCGGCGGTGGAGGACTGGAGAACAGCGGCAATCTCCTCTCGCGCAAACCCCTGGTCGAGGGCCCGCTGCATCAACCCTTCAGGATCACAGCCGCGATCCCGGTTCTGCAGCAGCCATTCCTTCCAGGCATAGGGAATGATTGCCGCTCCGCTCATCAACCCTTGAGCTTCTTGCTCAGAATCTGATTGGCAAGCTTGGGATCCGCCTTACCACCGGTCTTCTTCATCAACTGTCCAACGAAGAAGCCCTGCAGCTTGGTCTTGCCGCCGCGGAAGGCCTCCACCTCATCGGGGTGGGCCCCCAAGAGCTCATCAACGATGACTTCGATCGCCGCCGGATCGCTGATCATGCCGAGGCCGCGCTCGTCGACAATCGACTTGGGTGAGCCGCCTTTCTCGAGCAGCACCGGAAGGATCTCCTTGGCGATCTTGCCGCTGATCTTGCCGCCATCGATCAGTTGGACCATTTCGGCCAACTGCTCAGGCCGGAAGGGCAGCTCGGCATAGCTGAGTCGATTGCTGTTCACATGGGCGGCGATGTCGCCGGTGATCCAGTTCGCTGCAAGCTTGGCGTCAGCGCCAGCATCCACGGCGGCCTCGAAGTAGTCGGCCATCGGCCGCTCATCGGTGAGCACCCGTGCGTCGTACTGGGAGAGACCCAGCTCATCGGCGTAGCGATGCCGCTTGGCCGCCGGCAGCTCAGGCAATTCAGCACGCCACGACTCCCGCTGATCCGCGCTCACCTCAATCGGGCCGAGGTCGGGATCCGGGAAGTAGCGGTAATCGCTGGCGCCTTCCTTGCTGCGCATGCTCTTGGTGAGCTGCTTGCCCTCATCCCAGAGGCGTGTCTCCTGAACAATCGGCTCACCGGTTTCGTAGGCCTTGATCTGACGCTTGATCTCGTACTCGCAAGCCTTTTGGATAGCCGAGAACGAGTTCATATTCTTGATCTCCACCTTCGTGCCGAAGGGCGCATCCGGCCCCCGACGCACGGAGATGTTGACGTCGCAACGCAAGGATCCCTCCTGCATGTTGCCGTCACTCACCCCCAGGTACCGCATGATCCGGCGGATCTCCGAGGCGTATTCGGCCGCTTCACGGCCGGTGCGCAGGTCCGGCTTACTGACGATTTCCGCCAAGGCCACACCAGCCCGGTTGTAGTCCACGAGCGAATGAGTGGAACCCGCCAGGCGGTCGCTGCCGGCATGCACCAGCTTGCCGGCGTCCTCCTCCATGTGCAGACGCTCGATGCCGATGGTCTTCAGGTAGGTGTCTTTACCTTTTTCAGCGACCTCCACCTCGATCCAGCCCTCCTCAGCGATCGGCTGGTCGTACTGGGAGATCTGATAGTTCTTCGGGAGATCGGGATAGAAGTACTGCTTGCGGTCGAACTTGCTGTGTTCAGCGATGTTGAGGTTCAGCGCCATCGCTGCCTTCACGGCGTACTCGAGCACCTTCTGGTTCAGCACTGGCAGGGTGCCGGGCAGACCGCACACCACAGGGTCGATGTGGGTGTTGGGGTCATCACCAAAGGTGGTGGACGCTGCCGTGAAAATTTTGCTGTCCGTTCCCAGCTGCACGTGGGTCTCGAGACCGATCACGGCCTCCCAGGCCGGTTGGGTTGCTGCGTCGGCCATGCGCCCGTGATGTGAAGCAGATTCCGGGATCCTATGGAATCAAGATGAAGCCCTCTCCTGACAGCATGACCAGCAAGGGCCTTTCTCGCGCATGACTGCCGCCTCTGACTCAGCCATCTGTGTTTTGGGCGGGGGACTGATGGGCTTAGCCGTTGCTCATCAGCTGGCCCGTCGCGATCAGAGCCTGACCGTGATCAGCCGCCGCCGCAGCGAAGCGGCAGGCTTTGTGGCTGCAGGGATGCTGGCGCCCCATGCCGAAGGCTTGAGCGGCAACCTGTTGGAACTGGGTCAAGCCAGCCTCGCGCTGATCCCCCGCTGGGTGGCGCAGATCGAAGCTGACAGCGGCCTGAGCTGCGGTCTACGCACCAGCGGCATCGTCGTGCCGTTCAGAACAGCGACCGAGCGGGACGCTTACCCCACCGCCAACCTTGGGCAAACCTTGGACCGCACCGGCCTTGAGCGGGAAATCCCAGACTTGGGTCCGGAATGGAGCGCCGGGCTGCTGTTCGAGCAGGACGGCCAGATCGACAACCGCAGGCAGTTGATGCGAGCCCTGGAGCGGGCCTGCGTGTCCCTGGGCGTGCGATTCATGGAAGGGGCCGAAGTGCTTGATCTGGAGCGGGATACCGCCGGACAGCTCTGCGGAATCCATCTGCGCAGCGCCGAAGGAGAACAGCAGCAACTGCGCTGCCAGCAAGCGGTGCTCTGCAGTGGCGCCTGGAGCCGACAACTGGTGCCGCAACTGACCATTTTCCCGGTAAAAGGGCAGATGCTGTCGCTGCAGGGTCCGCGGGAGGCACTTAAGCGGGTGATCTTCGGCCCCGGCACCTACCTGGTTCCACGCGAAGACGGATTGATCGTGGTGGGGGCCACCAGCGAACGGGACGCTGGATTTGCCGAAGGCCTCACGCCTGATGGCCAGAAACAACTGCAAGCGGGCATCGCCAGCCTGCTGCCAACAGCGGCCAACTGGCCCCCGATGGAGCGTTGGTGGGGGTTCCGGCCTTGCACACCCGACGAAGGCCCCTTGCTTGGCCCTGGTCCGCTACCTGGCCTGTGGCTGGCCTGTGGACATCACCGCAATGGCGTTCTGCTTGCCGCCATCACGGCTGAGCTCACGGCCAACGGAATCATGAAAAAAGCCCCCAACGCAGCCGAAGAGGCGTTGCTGGGGGCTTTCCGATGGGATCGATTCGAAAACTGAGTGATCAGCCTTCGACGCGCCACTCCTGGTCAGAAGGAGACCAGTCGTTCAGCTCGGAGGCTTCGAACCAGAGACCGATCTCGAAGGAAGCGGTTTCGGCCGCATCAGAACCGTGGATGACGTTGCGGCCGATGTTGACGGCCAGATCGCCACGAATGGTGCCGGGCTCAGCCTCGAGGGGCTTGGTGGCACCGATCAGTTTGCGGGCACTGGCAATGACGCCCTCGCCTTCCCAGACCATGGCTACGACAGGGCCGGAGGTGATGAAGTCGACCAGACCGGCAAAGAAAGGACGCTCCTTGTGGACGCCGTAGTGCTGCTCCGCCAGGGCGCGGCTGGGGGTGATTTGCTTCAGACCCACCAGCTTGAAGCCCTTGCGCTCGAAGCGACCGAGGATCTCGCCCACTAGGCCGCGCTGGACGCCGTCGGGCTTGATGGCGATGAACGTGCGTTCGGCCATGAATTGGTGTGAATAAAAAGCGCCGCCATCGTCAGTGCTGGCCACCCCGCTTGGCAAGCAAAGGCCTTGGGCAGCGCAGGGAATGTCCCTAGATTCCGGCCATCCACTTTTTGCAGACGCAGGTGTCAGACAGCGAACACTGGTCAATTCAGGACAGTGCTGCGCTGTACGGCCTCGACCGCTGGGGCGATCCGTATTTCTCCATCAATGGGCGCGGACACATCAGCGTTCAACCCCAAGGGGATCGCGGCGGCAGCCTGGACCTGGTGGATCTGGTGTCGGAGCTGAAAAGCCGCAACCTGGCGCTGCCGCTGCTGATTCGCTTCGACGACATCCTCGAAGACCGTTTGGAGCGGATCCACGCTGCCTTTGAACGCGCCATCGCGCAATACAGCTATCCCGGCCGGTATCAGGGGGTCTTCCCGGTGAAGTGCAACCAACAACGCCATGTGGTGGAGGAGTTGGTGAGCTGCGGCAAGCGCTGGAACTTCGGGCTGGAAGCAGGCAGCAAGGCTGAGTTGCTGATCGCCCTCTCGCTGCTGGATGACCCCGAGGCGTTGTTGATTTGCAACGGCTACAAGGATCGGCTCTACATCGAGACCGCCATCCTGGCGCGACGTCTGGGACGGCAACCTGTGGTTGTGATCGAACAGCCGGACGAAGTTGACCGAATCATTGAAGCCAGCAAGAGCCTGGGGGCAGCGCCCTACATCGGTGTGCGGGCCAAGCTCTCCAGCCGCAGCACAGGGCGTTGGGGCAGTTCCGTTGGCGACAAAGCCAAATTCGGCCTTTCGATTCCCGAGTTGCTAGCAACGGTGGAACGGCTGCGGGAGAACAACCTGCTCCCCGATCTACGCCTGCTTCACTTCCACATCGGCAGCCAGATCAATGACATTGCCGTACTCAAGGACGCTCTCCAGGAGGCGGGGCAGATCTATGGGGAGCTCACCCGACTGGGGGCTCCGATGGGGTACCTGGATGTGGGTGGTGGACTCGGCATCGACTACGACGGCAGCCGCACCGCATCAGCGGCATCCACCAATTACTCGCTGCAGAACTATGCCAACGACGTTGTAGCCACGGTGCGGGAATGCTGCGAACCCAATGGTGTTGCGGTGCCGACGCTGGTGAGCGAAAGCGGCCGTGCCATTGCCAGTCATTTTTCACTGCTGGTGTTCGACGTACTGGGAAGTAGCGCACTGCCGGCATCGGTTCCCAAGGCCAGCGGAGATGAACCTCTGACCGTTCGCAACCTGCGGGACACCCTCGCCACCATTCAGGAGTTATCGGTGACGGCGGATGCGCAACTGGTGCGTCTGCAGGAAGCCTGGAACGACGCCTTGAAGTTCAAGCAGGATGCGCTCGCCGCATTCCGGCTCGGGTACATGGGGATGCCCGACCGCGCCACCGCTGAACAACTGACGTGGGCCTGTGCCGATGCGATTGCGCAGCGACTGCCCAAGGATCAAGCCATCCCGGAAGAGCTCGCAGCCCTCAACAAAGCTTTGGCGGGAACGTATTACGCCAATCTGTCGATCTTCCGATCAGCACCCGACACATGGGCCATCGACCAGCTGTTTCCAGTGGTGCCCATCCAGCAGCTGGATCAACGACCTACCCGACTGGCCAACCTTGCCGATCTCACCTGTGATTCCGATGGTCGTCTGGATCGCTTCATCGGAGATGGACAACCCAAACAGCTGCTGGAGCTGCACGAACTCGACGACAACCACCCCTATCTGATCGGCCTTTTCCTGAGCGGTGCATATCAGGAGGTGATGGGCAATCTGCACAACCTGTTTGGCACCACCAATGCCGTGCACATTCGCCTCATCCCCGGCGGCAGCTATTGCATTGACCACGTCGTGCGGGGTGACACCAATGCCAATGTGCTGGAGGCCATGGAGCACGACCCCCGTGTCTTGCTGGAGCGCTTGCGGGTGGCGGCGGAAGCAGCCATCAACAACGGTCAGCTGCGCATCGACGAGTCACGCCGGCTGCTGGATCACCTCGAAAGCAGTCTGCGACAGACAACGTACCTTCAGGACTGAGCCAACGCTGCCGCCAGCTCGGAGCGAGCGGACTCAAGAGCAGCAGGGAGGGCAGCACCATCGCGTCCCCCGGCCTGGGCCAAGTTGGGGCGGCCACCGCCGCCACCGCCACACTGTTTGGCTATTCCGCCGATGAACTTGCCGGCCTGGAGCCTGGCAGCGATGACCTGCTTGCCGAAGGCCGCCACCAGGATCACCTTGCCCACGTCGCCGGGATCCGGCAGACCGCCGATCACCACGGCCGCACCATCCCCCAGCTGAATCGCCAGGCTCTGGGCTGCACCCTGCAAACCAGCGCCATCCACGCCGTCGAGGCGTTCCACCAGCAGTTGGAAGTCGCCCACGGCCTCGGCCTTAGCGGCCAGAGCACCGGCCTTGGCCACTGCCAGTTCCGCCTGAGCCGCAGCCAGCGCCTTGCCAGTGGCCTTGAGCTCCTCCTGAAGGGCCACCACACGATCCACGATCTCGGCCGGCTGAGCCTTGAAGCGATCCCCCAGCTGCTTCACTACTGCATCGCGCTCGTTGAGGTAGGCGAGCACAGCAGGACCAGCGACGGCCTCAATCCGGCGGATGCCGGCGGCAACACCACTCTCCGCCACGATTTTGAACAGGCCGATCTCAGCGGTGTTAGCCACGTGGGTGCCGCCGCAGAGCTCCATCGATACACCGGGCACGTCGACCACCCGCACCACATCGGCGTACTTCTCACCGAACATCGCCACGGCACCGGCCGCCTTGGCCTGGTCGATCGCCATCTCCTGCACCTGCAGCACATGGGCCTCGTTGATCCAACCGTTGATCAGGGTTTCAACCTGCTGCAACTGATCCGCCTTCACCGCCGTGGGGCAGTGGAAGTCGAAGCGCAGGCGATCGAAATCCACCAGTGATCCGGCCTGGCCGATGCCTGGATCCACCACCTGCTTGAGCGCAGCCTGCAGCAGGTGGGTGGCGGTGTGATTGGCCTGGGCCCGACGCCGGCAGGCACGGTCCACCTGAGCCTTCACGGTGTCACCCAAGGCGAGCTCGCCGCGTTCCACCCGCCCGGCATGGACGAAGACATCTTGGCTGCGGCTCACCGACTCAATCCGAACAATCAGATCGCTGCCCGCAAGCACGCCGCGATCGCCCACCTGACCGCCGCCTTCGCCATAGAACGGCGTGGTGTCAAGCACCACCTGAACCGCATCACCCGCCTTGGCGGCGATGGCTGGCTCACCGTTCACGACCAACGCCTGCACACAGGAGGCGTGATCGAGGGCTTCATACCCCTCGAAACTGGTGGCCGCCTGATCCGCCACCACCTGATCGATCGCATCCTGCAGGGTGAGATCGATGCTCACCGCGGCCGCCTTGGCGCGCTGGCGCTGCTCCTCCATCGCCGCCTCGAACCCATCGAGATCAACGGCCAGGCCTTGCTCCTCGGCGATTTCCTGGGTGAGCTCTAGCGGGAAGCCATAGGTGTCGTACAGCTCGAAGGCCTGGGCACCACTGATCTGGGTGGGCTTGGAGGCCAGCACCTCCACCAGCAACTTCTCACCGCGCTCAAGGGTCTCGAGGAAGCGGGCTTCCTCGCGCTGGAGCTCGGCCAGGATTACATCCTGGCGCTCAATCACGCTGGGGTGGGCCCCCTTCAGCAGGGCAATCGCCGCCTCGCCCATGGTTACGAGGAAGGGTTTATCGATGCCCAGAAGGCGGCCATGGCGCACCACCCGGCGCAGCAGGCGCCGCAGGATGTAGCCGCGGCCGAGGTTGCTGGCGGTGACGCCATCACAGATCAGCTGCGTCACCGCACGGCTGTGGTCGCCGATCACCTTCAACGACGTCTTGCCCTTGTCATTGAGCTGGTAGTAGTCGACCCCCGCCAGATCAGCGGCCGCTTTGATCAGCGGAAAGATCAGATCGGTTTCGTAGTTGTTGGGAACCTTCTGCAGGATCTGGGCCATCCGCTCGAGGCCCATGCCGGTGTCGATGTTGCGATTGGCCAGCGGCGTGAGGGTGCCCTCCGCGTCGCGGTTGTACTGCATGAAGACCAAGTTGTAGAACTCGATGAAACGGTCGTCGTCCTCGAGATCGATGCACTCATCACCGAGCTCAGGCTTGAAGTCGTAATAGATCTCCGAGCAGGGGCCACAGGGGCCGGTGGGGCCGGAAGCCCAGAAGTTGTCGGCCTCATCCATGCGGATGATCCGCTTGGGGTTCACCCCCACCACATCGCGCCAGATCTGCTCGGCTTCGTCGTCTTCCCGGAAAACGCTGACCACCAGGTGCTTGGGATCGATGGCATAAACACCGGTGCTGAGCTCCCAGGCCCACTCAATCGCCTGCTGCTTGAAGTAGTCCCCGAACGAGAAGTTGCCGAGCATCTCGAAAAAGGTGTGATGCCGGGCTGTGCGCCCCACGTTCTCGATGTCGTTGGTGCGGATGCACTTCTGCGAACTGGTGGCCCGGGGCGCGGGTCGCTCCTGCTGGCCCAGAAAAACCGGCTTGAACGGCAGCATTCCCGCAATGGTGAGCAGCACCGTTGGGTCTTCGGGAATCAATGAGGCGCTGGCCATCCGCTTGTGGCCGCGCTCGGCATAGAAGTTGAGAAAGGCCTCACGGATCTCCTCCCCACTGCGCGGTGCAGACGCTGCAGAAGACGACGATGCGGCGGCAACCATGACAGGAAAGGGGGATCCTGCCGTCATGATCGCCTTTGAACCGCCGGTGCCCGTGGCCGTTCCACCCAGTGATCCCGAAATTCGCCAGCGACTGCGGCTGCAGTCGATCGGTTGGGCGCTGGCTGCCGGCATCAGCGCAGGGCTGCTGAGCTTGCCCTGGGGTATGGAAGATGCGGTGCGTTCGGGCGGTTGTGGCCTCTTTTACGGCCTGCTGGCCTTCCACCTGCAACGGGTGGACCCTGATGACGGGCATTTGCAGGCGGGTCTGGTGGGGGCGGTCTGCGGGTTGCGCAGCCTCGGCATGCCCCTACCCCTTGACAACTGGCAGGTCGATGAACTGGCATCATTAACACTGGAGCTACTTCAGGCCTGGCTGCCGTTGATCGGCAGTGCTCTCCTGCTCCACGGCACCCTCCGCTTCCTGCCCGCGTCGCGGCCATGAGCCTGCTGCACGCCACCTGGCTTCCCGCCATCCGCACCTCCAGCAGTACCGGTCAACCGGCACTGCTCGTTTGGGCTGACACCTGGCGGGTGGCCACACCGGAAGGCCCCGGCCTCACCCCCGCGCTGCACCCCTTCACCCTCAGCCATGACGACCTCAGGGCTTGGCTGAGCGAACGCGACCTTTTGCCTGGCGGCTGCATTGATGCCACAGCCTGTCTCACCCTGCCGAGCCGCACGGTGAAGCCGCGCAAAAGCCGCATCAAAAATGAGGAGCCAACGCCGGAACCACCGGGCTGGACGGGGCTACCGATGCAGGCCGGCGAACCGATCCCCAAGCAAACCGAATGGTGGCCCTGGCAGGTGCAAGGGCTCGCGGTGGAACCATCGGCGGCCACTGAGTGGTTGTCCCGGTTGCCGCTCTCCGGCACCAATCCAGACCTGGCTGACGAACTGCGCTGGTGGAGCCATCTGCAGCGCTGGGCCCTGAGCCTGGTGGCCCGGGGCCGCTGGATTCCCCAAATGGAGCTCAGCAAAGGCGAGGGCTATCCCCATCGGGCCCGTTGGGTGCCGCTGCTCAACCGGGAAGAAGACCGGCGCCGGCTCGAGGATCTGGCGGCCAGCCTGCCGTTGGTGGCCACCTGCGCCTTGCCCTGGCGGGAACCCCTGGGGCGCCGCAGTAACCGCACCACTCGATTACGACCGGAGGCCATGCGGGCCGCCAACCCTGTGGCCAGTTGCCGGCCCCGCAGCGGACGCCTCCGGGTGGCGACGCTGCTGGAAGACCTGGTAGACGCGCAGCTGCGCAAGGACTTTGAACCATCCACCGATGGGCTTGATCCCCTGCTGACCCTCTGGCAGGAGGCCCTGGGGTCGGAGACGGGGGTGATCGAGATCGGTGATGAAGAGGCCGAACGCCTGGCCACCGCCAGCCATCACTGGAGGGAAGGCATCGCCGGCGGTTTTGCGGCGGCCCGCACCTGCCTTGAACTGCACACCCCACCGGATGGGGAGGATCTCTGGGAGCTGCGCTTCGGACTGCAGGCGGAAGCCGACCCCAGCCTGAAGCTCCCGGCCGCCGCAGCCTGGGCCTCCGGCGCCGAGATGCTGCAACTGGGGGAGATCCAGGTGGATCAACCGGGCGAAGTGCTGCTGGAGGGCCTGGGACGAGCCCTCACGGTGTTCCCACCGATCGAAAGGGGGCTAGAGAGCGCGACGCCGGACACGATGCAGCTGACCCCGGCCGAAGCCTTCGTGCTGGTGCGCACGGCTGCCCGCCAGCTGCGGGATGCCGGCGTGGGGGTGGAGCTGCCGCCCAGCCTCTCCGGCGGCCTGGCCAGCCGGCTGGGCCTGTCGATCAAGGCTGAACTTCCAGAACGCTCCCGCGGCTTCACCCTGGGCGAATGTCTGGACTGGGAGTGGGATCTAATGATCGGCGGGGTGACGCTCACCCTGCGGGAACTGGAGCGCCTGAGCGGCAAGCGCAGCCCCCTGGTGCGCCACAAGGGGGCCTGGATCGAACTGCGGCCCAACGACCTCAAGAACGCCGAACGCTTCTGTGGCACGAAACCGGAACTGAGCCTCGACGACGCGCTGCGTCTGACGGGAACGGAAGGGGAACTGCTGATGCGGATGCCTGTTCACCGCTTCGACGCCGGCCCAAGACTCCAATCGGTGCTGGAGCAATACCACCAGCAGAAGGCCCCCGACCCCCTACCGGCTCCCGAGGGATTCAGCGGTCAGCTGCGGCCCTATCAGGAGCGGGGCCTCGGCTGGCTCGCCTTCCTGCACCGCTTCGACCAGGGGGCCTGCCTGGCTGACGACATGGGCCTGGGCAAAACCATCCAGCTGCTGGCGTTTCTGCAGCACCTCAAAGCAGAGCAGGAACTGAAGCGCCCGGTGCTGCTGGTGGCTCCCACCTCGGTGCTCACCAACTGGCGCCGGGAGGCGGAATCGTTCACCCCAGAGTTGAAGGTCACCGAGCATTACGGCCCACGCCGACCCTCCACACCCGCCGAACTCAAAAAAGCTTTGAAGGACGTGGATCTGGTGCTCACCAGCTACGGACTGCTGCAGCGGGACAGCGAACTGCTGGAAACCCAGGACTGGCAGGGGGTGGTGATTGACGAAGCCCAGGCAATCAAGAACCCCGGCGCCAAACAGAGCCAGGCCGCCAGGGATCTGGCCCGCCCCGGCCGCAGCAAGAGCAACCGCTTCCGCATCGCCCTCACCGGCACCCCCGTGGAGAACCGGGTGAGCGAACTGTGGGCCTTGATGGACTTCCTCAACCCCAAGGTGCTGGGGGAAGAGGACTTCTTCCGCCAGCGCTACCGGATGCCGATCGAACGGTATGGCGACATGTCGTCCCTGCGAGACCTCAAAGGCCGCGTGGGTCCGTTCATCCTGCGCCGGCTAAAAACCGACAAAACGATCATTTCTGACCTGCCGGAGAAGGTGGAGCTCAGCGAATGGGTGGGGTTGAGCAAGGAGCAGAAGTCCCTATACAGCAAGACCGTGGAAGACACCCTCGATGCCATTGCGCGGGCGCCGCGCGGGCAGCGCCACGGGCAGGTGCTGGCCCTGCTCACCCGGCTGAAACAGATCTGCAACCATCCCGCCCTGGCCCTAAGCGAAGGGGCCGTGGATGATGGCTTCCTGGGCCGTTCGGCCAAGCTGCAGAGACTTGAGGAAATCCTCGATGAGGTGATCGAAGCGGGCGATCGGGCCCTGCTGTTCACCCAGTTCGCCGAATGGGGGCATCTGCTGCAGGCCTGGATGCAGCAGCGCTGGAAATCAGAGGTGCCCTTCCTGCACGGCGGCACCCGCAAGAGCGAGCGCCAGGCGATGGTGGATCGCTTCCAGGAGGATCCCCGGGGTCCGCAGCTGTTCCTGCTCTCGTTGAAAGCTGGTGGTGTCGGCCTCAACCTCACCCGGGCCAGCCACGTGTTCCACATCGACCGCTGGTGGAACCCGGCTGTGGAGAACCAGGCCACCGACCGGGCCTATCGGATCGGCCAGACCAACCGGGTGATGGTGCACAAATTCATCACCAGCGGCTCGGTGGAGGAAAAGATCGATCGCATGATCCGCGAGAAATCACGCCTTGCTGAGGATGTGATCGGCTCCGGCGAGGATTGGCTGGGAAGCCTCGGTGGCGATCAATTGCGCGATCTCGTCTCCTTGGAGGACACCTGACCATGACCCTCAGCAACGGCAACAGCAACGGAATCACCGCCATCGGCGACGACGGACTCGGCCAACAGCCCTGGTGGGTCGAGCAGTGGATGGAACTGATCAACGGCTACCGCTTCAAGAAACGGTTGGAGCGGGCCTGGGGCTACGCCCGAGAAGGCCATGTGACCTCGATCCGCTTCGAAGGCCGCCGCGTGCATGCCCGCGTCCAGGGCACCGATGAAGCGCCGTACAAGGTGAAGCTCTGGCTGGATGTGCTCAACGATGAGGACTGGGGCTATGTGCTGGAAGCGCTGACCCAGAAAGCCCGCTGGTCGGCCCAGCTGCTGGCGGGGATCATGCCCTCCGACATCGAACGGGCCTTCGCCGCCAGCGGCAAACGCCTGTTCCCGTTCAAGTTGCAGGAGGTGCGCAGCGAGTGCAGCTGCCCCGACAAAGCCAACCCCTGCAAACACATCAGCGCGGTGTATTTCCTGATGGGGGATCGCTTCAGTGAAGACCCCTTCGTGCTGTTCCAACTGCGGGGCCGCAACCGGGCTCGGCTGCTGGAAGACCTGGCGGAACACCGGCGCAAGGCCCTGGCCGAGCGGGCGGCGGCAGCCAAAGAGGAGAACAGAGCCAGCACACCTCAAGAGGCAACACCGCTGCCGCCCCATGCGGCGGTGCAGGACCCGGCCCTGTGGTGGCGCTACAACCGCAGCCTTGATGGCGACCTGGTGGTGATCACCCCAGCCATGGAGGGCGACACGGGCCTCGATGCTGCCGGAGAGCTGCCGCTGGCGGAGGACCCACGCTTCGCCGATGCGCGGAGCACCTTCCTGAACAACCTCAAGGCCCATGGTCAGGCCAGTGCCCAAAAGGCGATGCTGCAGGCCATGGCAGCCGGCAGCTGACACAGAGCAGAGCCATGGTCCGTGAAGCCGCCTGGCTCACCGCCGAAAAACAAGGGCTCGCCGCAGTGCTGCTGCAATCGCATCAACGGGCCTTCGGCAGGCCGCTGATCGCTTCCGCCCAACCTGACCAGTCAAAGCGGTTGCTTTGCCAGAACCTGTTCGCCTGCGGCTTTCCAGTGCTGGCCCACGGCACGGAGCAGGATCCCAAGCTCAGTTACGCCAACGCTGCGGCCCTGCAGCTGTGGGAAACACGCTGGAATGAGCTGATCGGCATGCCCTCACAGCTCACTGCACCAAACAGCGAACGGGGGGAACGCAGCAACGCCTTGGGGCAGGCCAAACGCCTCGATGCAGTGCAGAACTATCGCGGCATTCGCATCAGCCGCAAAGGGCGGCGATTCATGATCAACAAGGCCCGGATCTGGACACTCTGGGATGCAGAGGAGAGGGTCTTCGGCCAAGCGGCCTGTTTCAGCGACTGGTGGTGGCTTTAAGGAGATTCGGTTTCAACACCATCCTTGTGGTGCCAACCGAACCTGGTGGGAGAGACCGAATCAAAACGGACGGTTCTCACGCTTCTGGTTCTCATCTAAGCGGCGCAGATTGTGATGGCGGGCGATTAACCCAGTCCGCAGATGTTCATTCTTCGGAGCCACCATCATGCTGACCCTTCGCCAATCCCCCTTTGATCTATTCGAGCGTCTCGAGCAGCAACTGGCCACCGCTGAGCGCGTTCCCAACGCCGAAATCCGCGA
Organism: Synechococcus sp.; assembly: GCA_047285305.1. Classification (GTDB taxonomy): domain Bacteria; phylum Cyanobacteriota; class Cyanobacteriia; order PCC-6307; family Cyanobiaceae; genus Parasynechococcus. Next base: position 591,003 of record JBJBDL010000003.1, on the reverse strand, counting down.
AACCGAAACCAGTTACACCGTGCAGCTGGAACTGCCCGGGGTCGACCGGGACTCGATCGACGTCAAGGCCACCGATCGCAACCTGGTAATCAGCGCCGAACGCTCAGCCACAGGCAGCGACGACAGCAACGCACCTCTGCTGAGCGAATTCCGCTGCGGCACCTGGAGCCGCAGCTTCCGTTTCCCCCACAGCCTCGATCGCGACCAGCTCAAGGCCAGCTATCGGGACGGCATTCTTGAAATCAACGCCGGCAAAGCGGTGAAACACACCAGTGTTTCGGTGAAGGTGGAGAGCTGATCAGAATCCGAGCACTGAAAGCCATGAGCTGGACAAGCCCAACACACCAAGACAAGAAGAACGGAAGCCCAACCCCTGCCCATGGCAGGGGTTTTTTGTTGAAGCCAGGGTGGAATCAGCCGCCGAGGCCGAGGAAGAAGCGACCGATGAACAGCAGGCTGAAGCCACTGAAAAACACCAGGCCAAACCAGCAGAAGGCCTGGGTGAGCCGCCCATAACGGTGCGCCACTGGAACCAAGGGGCTTTTGAGCGTGTCCATCGCCATCCAGGCGAACAGAGGAGCGGTGAGGAAACTGCCGGTCATCGCCCCGAAGACGAAATCCTTCACACCGATTCCGCCGCTTTTGGCCACCACCAGCGCCAGCACAGCGGCCAGGAAATGCACGATCACCCAGATGTCGAAGCGACGCTGCATGAGCCCAGGTGCTGAATCCCCACTGTCGTGATGACGCAGCAAGCCCTGGATCGCCGCAATGCTGCGGGGATAGGCATCCAGGCAGGTGAGGGTGGTGCTGAACATGGCGGAAAAGGCCGCCGGGATGATCACCCAGGCCGCCCAACCACCCATGGCGGCGGTGTAGAGCTTGATCAGCTTCTGGGCGAAGGACACGCCACTGCCAGCCAGCATTCCGTCATTGCTGCCATACATCGTGTAAGCGCCCAGGATCACGAAGAACATGGCCGTCACAACGGTGACGCCATAGCCGAGGTTGAAATCGAACTCAGCCTCCTTCGGCGTTGCGGTGTACTCGGTGTCGCGCGCACGGGAAAACATCCACAACGATGGCCAAACGCACATCTCCACTGGTCCGGGCATCCAGCCCATCAGGGGAATCAAGAAGGCCAGGTTGGCCAGGGTCCAGGGGCTGGGATCCGTGCTGACCCAACTGGCCGCCACATCGCCGACGGGGCCGCGGATCAGCAGTGATGCAGCCGCAACCCCAGTGAGCAGGGTGAGCAGCACCACCAACAGCTTGGAGAGACGGTCGAGCGCCCGGTAATGCCCCAGCAGCAGCACCAGGCCACTCACCGCCAGCACGGCGATGGACAGTCCGTAGGGGTCCAGCCCCGCCAGCAGGGGGATGTTGGTGAGCAGCAGCCCCGCCACAAAACTCACCGCCGCGATGGTGAAGGTGCCGGTGACCAGGCTCACCACCAGGTACAGCGGCAGGTAGAGGGGATTGCGTTTCTGGAAACCCTCCAGCAGCGACAGTCCGGTGGCCGCTGTGAAGCGGGTGCCCACGCGCAGGAACGGGTACTTGATCAGATTGGTGAGCAAGATCAGGCCCACCAGCGCAAAGCCGAATCGGGCTCCCGCCGTGGTGGACGACATCAAGTGGGATCCACCAATGCAGGCACCGGCCAAGAGGATCCCGGGTCCAATGCTGCGTCGCAGCGTCGATGACGCCATCACAAGGTTGCAGTTGATACCAGTCTCCGCCGCTTTGCCCCGCTGAATCTCCGTAGAGTCGACTTCCGTCACGGTCGGTTTCATGGTCGTTGCTTCCGCTGCTCCGAAGCTGTCGCTGCAGTGCGAGGCCATCGGCGCCAATACCACCACGATTCGCTCCCTCGACTGGGACCGCAGCCGCTTCGACATCGAATTCGGCCTGCGCAACGGCACCACGTACAACGCCTTTCTGGTGCGGGGAGAACGCACCGCCCTGATCGACACCAGCCACGCCAAGTTCCGCGACACCTGGATCCCGCTGCTCAAGGAGCAGATCGATCCAACCGCGATCGATGTGTTGATCGTGAGCCACACCGAACCCGACCACTCCGGATTGATCGGTGATCTGATCGATCTCAATCCCGAGATCGAAATCGTTGGGTCGAAAGTGGCGCTGCAGTTCCTCAAGGACCAGGTGCACAGGCCGTTTAAATCCCGTGCTGTGAAGTCCGGTGAGGAATTGGATCTCGGCACCAACCCCGACAACGGCATCCATCACCGCTTCGAATTCCTCAGTGCTCCGAACCTGCACTGGCCAGACACAATCTTTTCCTTCGATCACGGCACAGGCATCCTCTACACCTGCGATGCCTTTGGTCTGCACTACTGCTCTGACGACATCTTCGACGCCGACCCCGGTGCCATCGCCCCTGATTTCCGCTTCTACTACGACTGCCTGATGGGCCCCAATGCCCGCAGCGTGCTGCAGGCCCTCAAGCGGATGGATGGCCTGCCGGAGATCAACACCATCGCGGTGGGACACGGGCCGCTGTTGCGGCATCACCTCAGCCACTGGATCAGCGACTACCGCGAGTGGAGCGGCCAGCGCAGCAAAGGCGAGAGCTATGCCGCCGTTTGTTATTTGAGCCAGTACGGCTTCTCCGATCGGATCAGCCAGGCCATTGCCCACGGCATCGGCAAGGCCGATGCCCAGGTGCAGCTGGTGGACCTTCGAGCCACCGACCCCCAGGAACTCACTGCCCTGATCGGCGATGCCAAAGCTGTTGTGGTGCCGACCTGGCCCGCGGAGCCGGAGCCGGATCTGCAGGCCTCGATCGGAACCCTGCTGGCAGCCCTGCATCCCAAACAACTGGTGGGGGTATACGACGCCTTCGGCGGCAATGATGAACCGATCGACGCCGTCGCTGATCAACTGCGCAGCCAGAGGCAGAAGCAAGCCTTCAGCCCATTGCGGATCAAACAGCTGCCCCAGGGCAGCGACTACCAACGCTGTGAGGAGTCGGGCACCGACCTCGGCCAGCTCTTGACCAAAGAGAAGACGATCGCGGCGATGAAAAGCCTCGATGGCGACCTCGACAAGGCCCTGGGTCGCATCAGCGGTGGCCTTTATGTGGTGACCGCCAGCCAGGGAGAGGGCGAATCGCAACGCCGCAGCGCCATGGTGGCCAGCTGGGTGAGCCAGGCCAGCTTTACCCCACCGGGCCTCACCATCGCCGTCGCTAAAGATCGTGCGATCGAAGCCCTGATGCAAGTGGGCGACCGCTTCGTGCTGAACGTTCTACGGCAGGACAATCACCAACAACTGATGCGCCATTTCCTCAAGCGCTTCCACCCGGGTGCCGATCGTTTCGCGGGGGTGAACGTGCTGGAGGGAACTGCCGATGGCGGTCCGGTGCTCGCCGATGCTCTGGCGTTTCTGGGCTGCCGGGTGGAGCAACGGATGGAAGGCCCCGATCACTGGATCATCTATGCCGTGGTGGAGCAGGGCAATGTGGCCGATGCCGAGGCCAGCACGGCAGTGCACCACCGCAAAGTGGGGAACCACTACTGATGAGCGTGACTAGCACCGCAACCACGCGTCGCACGATCCAGCTGCCGATCGACGATGGGGTTGTTGGTCTGCGCGGTCTGAGCCCTCAACGGCACCGCTTCGAACTGGAATACGCCCTGGAGCGGGGCAGCACAGCCAACAGTGTTTTATTCGAGGCCGGTGATGGAGCCCCTTCTGTGCTGGTCCACCCCCCGGGAGTGGCCTACAGCGCGGCCTTTCTGCCGGAGCTTGCCGACGCCCTACCCAGCAGCGTCGCACCGCTGCTGGTGGTTGTGGGCCACGTCAACCCCAACCGCGTTGCCCTGCTGCGGGATCTGGCAGAGGCCTACGCCGGCCTGGAACTGATCGTCTCCAACCCCGGCGCCAAGCTGATCGAGGAGCTGTGGAGCCAACGCAGGCCGGCCCCTCCCGGTGAGACGAGCGAGCAACCACCACTGCCCGATCTGCCGCCCCTGCGCGTAATCCGCCAGGAACAAACGCTTCCGCTCAGCCATCAGCGCAGCTTGATGTTGCTGCCGGCCCCAACCCCCCGATGGCCAGGCGGGTTGCTGGCGTTCGAGGAAAGCCTGGGCCTGCTGATGAGCGACAAGTTCTTCAGTGCCCACCTCTGCACAGACAGCTGGGCAGAAAGCAACCGCAGCAGCACCGAAGAAGAACGCCGTCACTTCTATGACTGCCTGATGGCCCCCATGGCCCGTCAGGTGGATGCCTTAGTGGAGCGGCTCGAAGAACTCGACATCCGCACCATTGCGCCGGGCCATGGCCCGGCCATCGAAGCCAGTTGGCGCAGCCTTCTGAATGACTACCGCCGCTGGGGCGAAGGCCAGCAGAACGCCAGCCTGACGGTGGCCTTGCTGTTCGCCAGCGCTTACGGCAACACCGCAGCCATTGCCGATGCCCTGGCCCGCGGGGTCAGCCGCACCGGCATCCGGGTGAGCAGCTTGAACTGCGAATTCACCCCGGCTGATGAACTGGTGAGCACGATCCAGCAGGCCGACGCCGTTTTGATCGGCTCACCCACCCTGGGGGGCCATGCCCCCACACCGATCGTCTCGGCCCTGGGCACCCTGTTGGCGGAGGGGGATCGCAGTAAGCCCGTGGGAGTGTTCGGCAGTTTCGGCTGGAGCGGCGAGGCGGTGGACCTGCTGGAAACGAAGCTGCGGGATGGCGGCTTCAGCTTTGGCTTCGAACCGATTCGCGTGAAGTTCAGCCCGGATTCCGCCCGGGTGAAGGAGCTGGAGGAAACCGGCACCCGTTTCGCCCGCCAGCTGCTGCAGAGCCAGAAACGGGCGCAACGGCGCAGTGCGGGGGGCTTGAGCGACAGCCGCAGCGATCCAGCGGTGCTGGCCCTGGGCCGCGTGATCGGCTCCCTCTGCGTGCTCACCACCCGCAAAGCGGATCTGAGCGGCGCCATGGTCGCCAGCTGGGTGAGCCAGGCCAGCTTCAATCCCCCCGGCATCACCGTGGCCGTGGCCAAGGACCGTGCCGTGGAAGCACTGCTGCACAAGGGCGATCGCTTTGCGTTGAACGTGCTGGCCGAAGGCCGCGAAACCGCCCTGATGAAGCAGTTCCTGCAACCGTTCGAACCCGGTGCCGATCGCTTTGCAGGCCTTGAGCTGGACACCAGCCCCGCCGAACAGCCCTTGCTGCCTGATGCTCTGGCCTGGCTGGACGGCAAGGTGAGCCAGAGGATGGAATGCGGCGACCACTGGCTGATCTATGCCGAAGTGGATCGCGGCGGGGTGCTGGATGCGGAGGGCAGCACCGCGGTGCACCAACGCCGCAGCGGCGCCAACTACTGAGCTGACACGCTGAGCCGTCAAGCCAAACTCCCTACTTACTCATACTCACTATGAGTTAGGGCTAGGCTGACGGAACGATCCCCGGCGCAATCGACGGGCCTTTCCAAGCCTTCCACCCACGCCAACCTCGAGGCTCAGGTGGTGAGGCGTCAGCTGCACGCCAAACCAGCCCAGGACGACAGCATCAACGACCTGGTGCAGAGGCTTCTGCAGATGCAACCCCTCCAACTCTGAGCACCTCGATGTCCCGGACGGCCCCGCCAATACGTCAACACGCCAACAGGTCAACCGTGAGCCTGCGACCCGCAGACCAGCGCTTTCACAGCCGACTGGACTGGCTCGATTCCTGGCACAGCTTCAGCTTCGGCAGCCATCAGGATCCGAACTGGATGGGCTTCGGCCCCCTGCGGGTGATCAACGACGACACCATTGCTGCAGGCCAGGGTTTCGGCATGCACCCCCACCGGGACATGGAAATCATCACGGTGATGGTGGAGGGGGCCCTGACCCATGCCGACTCGATGGGCAACAGCGCGGTACTGCACGCCGGCGAGGTGCAGCGGATGAGTGCTGGCAGAGGCATCGTGCACAGCGAGATCAATCAAACCGGCGAGCCCTGCAGGCTGCTACAGATCTGGATTGAGCCGGCACAACTGGGCATCCAGCCCGCCTACGAGCAGAAACCCTTCGCGATCGGCGAGGGCTGGACGCCCCTGATTGAGCCAGACGCCACGGGCGACGCGATGGCCATCGAACGTCGCGTGCGCCTCTGGCGTGCCCAACCGCTACGCCAACAGCACTTGCTATTGCCCGCCGCCGAAGAACGATGGCTCTGGCTTCAGGTGATTGATGGGGAGCTGACGCTCAACAGTGAAGGCTCCCCGAAGCAGTCACTACGGCGGGGCGATGGGGTGGGCCTGATCCAGGAGGCAGCAACGCAAGGCGCACTGATTGGCCTCAGTGAAGGCGCCGACGTGCTGCTGTTTGCCCTGGCGTGATGCAATCCGGAAAAGATCTGGTGCAAGTGCGAGACACCAGATCTTTTGCCCTGAAATGACGGAGTTAATTCCAAACAATCCCTAGAGCGATGGGATTCATGAACGGCCAGGAGGCCTCGGTTCGGTACCGCGGCTTTCTTTTAATGCCTCAAACCAACCGCAGCTGGCTGGTGAGGCCGGAACGCAGCCCGATGCGATTGCTGCCCTTCCGCACACCAACTTGCTCTTTGGCCGACGTCAAAGCCCTGCTGGACTGGCGTCTTGCCCAAGAAAAATCTGAAATCGGCGTGGCCTGAACTCAGGCCGCTGCCGGCGGTGGAGAGGGATCGCCCACCGGTTGAAGAGGAATCACGAGGGTGGCCCAATGATCGGGCCGCTCGGGGCGGCTGCGACGGGAACGGCGCGTGCCAAAGGGAACCCGAATCACATTGGTTCCTTCAATTGACAAGGTGTGGCCGCGATTGAAGGCCGATTCCAGACCATCTGGAAGTTGAGGAAGGGCAGGCCCTTCAACGCTGCTCAGCGCAGATTTCTTGTTGTTGTCCCGATCCATGGTGTCCCCCGACAGACGAATCAGTTGTCGAATAGTTTGACCGAACTCGCAAGGGCGATGAGCGGAATCAAACCAATTTTTCCACTTTCAGTGAAAATTTACACGCTCTGAACCCCTTGCACCAGGGCTTCAAGCCGCCACAGCAACCGCTTCCACCGACGGACAGGTGCACACCAGGTTGCGATCACCAAAGGCGTTATCAATCCGTGCCACCGCGGGCCAAACCTTGCTCTCCTGCTGCCCCTCCATAGGGAAAGCAGCCTGCTGACGGCTGTAGGGACGATCCCAGTTATCCGCTGTGACGGCCGCCAGGGTGTGAGGAGCACGTTTGAGCGGGTTGTTCTGAGGGTCGCTGGTGCCGGTTTCAATGGCGCGAATCTCCTCGCGGATCGCCACCAGGGCATCGGCAAAACGATCCAACTCCGCCAGGCTTTCGCTTTCGGTGGGCTCCACCATCACCGTGCCGGCCACCGGCCAGCTGACGGTGGGCGCATGGAAGCCGTAATCCATCAAACGCTTGGCGATGTCATCCACATCGATCCCCGCATCCCGCTTCAGCGGGCGCAGGTCAAGGATGCATTCATGGGCCACCCGCCCGGTGCTGCCCCGAAACAGCACGGGGTACGAGACATCAAGCCGATGGGCGAGGTAGTTGGCCGACAACAGCGCCACGGCACTGGCCTGCCGTAGGGCCTCCGCCCCCATCATCCGCAGGTACATCCAGCTGATCGGCAGGATGCTGGCGCTGCCGAGCGCAGCTGCGGACACCGGACCAATGGACGATGCGGCGCCGGCCTGAAAGGGGTGCCCCGGCAAGAAGGGCGCCAGATGCGCCGCCACACCAATGGGTCCCACGCCAGGGCCACCGCCCCCATGGGGGATGCAGAAGGTTTTGTGCAGGTTGAGGTGGCAGACATCGGCACCGAAGGCACCGGGACGACACAGCCCCACCTGGGCATTGAGGTTGGCCCCATCGAGGTACACCTGGCCCCCGTGCCGATGCACCACCGCGCAGATCTCACGGATGCCGGTTTCAAACACGCCGTGGGTGGAGGGGTAGGTGACCATCAGCGCCGCCAGCCGATCGGCGTACTCGGCCGCCTTCGCCGCCAGATCCTGCTGATCGATGTTGCCCTCTTCATCACAGGCGACAGCCACCACTTTGAGGCCAGCCATCACGGCACTGGCGGGGTTAGTGCCATGGGCGCTGGTGGGGATCAGACAGATATCGCGATGGGCTTCACCGCGGGAGCGGTGCCAGGCGCGAATCACCAGCAACCCGGCATATTCGCCCTGGGAACCGGCATTGGGCTGCAACGACACGGCGGCAAAGCCCGTCAGGGCGGCCAGCCATTGCTCCAGATCATCGGCCAGACTCCGATATCCCTGGGCCTGATCGGCTGGGGCAAAGGGATGCAAGGCCGCAAACGCTGGCCAGCTCACCGGCTGCAGCTCAGCGGCGGCGTTGAGCTTCATGGTGCAGCTGCCCAACGGAATCATCCCGTGCACCAGCGAGAGATCACGGCTCACCAACCGCTGGATGTAGCGCAACAGTTCTGATTCGCTCCGGTACTGATGAAAAACCGGCTGGCTAAGCCAGGGCTGGCTGCGCCGCGGCAGGGAGAGAGACGGGGGCTGCTCAGCCTCAAGCTGCGGGGTGGCCTGACCGCAGGCCTCCGCCAGCAGTGCGAGCAGGGCTTGCAGCTCCTGTTGATCCGAGAGCTCATCGAGGCTGATGCCGAATCCGGTGGCGTCCGCCGGCGCTGCATCATCTGGCAGCACCCTCAGATTGAAACCAGCAACTGCGGCAGCGCGGTGCACAGCCGGTGCCGACGCACAGTGCACGGTGACGGTGTCGAAGCGATCGGCCAGCTCCAGCGGATAACCCAGGGCCCGCAGACCCTGCTCCAACTGGCTGCGCAGGCCAGCAATGCGCTGGGCGATGGCCTGCAGACCATCAGGGCCATGGTGGACCGCGTAAAACGAAGCCATCACGGCAAGCAGCACCTGGGCCGTGCAGATGTTGCTGGTGGCCTTGTCGCGACGGATGTGCTGCTCGCGGGTTTGCAGCGCCAAGCGCAGGGCCGAACGGCCTTCCGCATCCTTGGACTGCCCCACAAGACGACCAGGGATCTGGCGCTTGTAGGCCTCAACGGTGGCGAAGAAGGCGGCATGAGGACCACCAAATCCCATCGGCACCCCCAGGCGTTGGGCGCTGCCCACAGCAATGTCGGCTCCGAGGGATCCCACGGGCGCCATCAGGGTCTGCGCCAGGGGATCGATCGCCACGGTGACCAAGGCACCGGCGGCGTGGGCCGCTTCGATCACGGCGGATGGATCCCAAAAGCATCCATCGGAACCAGGCAACTGCAGCAAAACACCAAACACCGACGCATCGATCGGCGCCGTGGCCGGGTCGATCCGCTCAAGGTTGATGCCGAGGGGTTCGGCGCGGGTCTGCAGCACCGCCCAGGTCTGAGGCAGCACATTGGCATCCACCAGGAACCTTGTCGCCTCAGGGCGTCGGCAGACCCCGAAGCTGAGGCTCATCGCCTCCGCAGCGGCGGTGGCTTCATCAAGCAGCGACGCGTTGGCGATCGGCAATCCCGTGAGCTCACTGATCAGGGTTTGAAAGTTGAGCAGGGCCTCCAGACGACCTTGGGCGATTTCCGCCTGGTAGGGGGTGTAGGCGGTGTACCAGGCCGGATTTTCAAAAACGTGGCGCTGGATAAGGGCCGGGGTCGCAGTGCCGTGGTAGCCCAGCCCGATCAGAGAACGACGCAGCGTGTTGGTTTCGCTCAACTGCTTCAGCTGCAGGAGCGCCTCAGCCTCCCCACAACCCTCGGGCAAGGCCTCAACCGGCGGATTGGAATCAAGGATGTCAGCGGGCACGACATCAGCGATGAACTCCTGCAGATCGCTGTAGCCAAGGGCATTGAGCATGCGGAGCTGTTCCGCCTCACTCGGGCCGATGTGCCGCTGCGCAAAAGGAGAAGTCAACGTCGAATGCACAGCCCGCCGACCGATCGTAAGAGCGAAGCCCCGGCGCTGATGACAGCCAGCGTTGATGTCAGCCGGCGTTGACCTTGGTGCCGTAGGCCTCGGCGGTCATCAGGCTGTTCAGCTGGGAGGAATCCGACGGACGCAGCACCAGCAGCCATCCCTCACCGTGGGGGTCGTTCTGCAGTTCCTCCGGACTGGCCAGCACCGCTTCATTGCGTTGCACCACCTCACCAGCAATCGGTGCATACATGTCTTCCACAGCCTTCACTGACTCCACCGAGCCAAAGCTGGTGCCCTTAGCCAGGCTGGCGCCCACATCAGGCAGATCCACGAACACGATGTCGCCCAGCTGATCAACGGCGAAGGCACTGATGCCCACCCGCACAAGCTCACCATCAAAGTTGGCGTACTCGTGGCTGTCGGCGAAGCGAAAAGAGTCGGGGAACGCGAACGCCATCGACGCAGTTTCAGGTGGTCCCAGTCTGCGGGAGATTGATCAGTCCTGCCGCAATGAGGTCACACAACGCACGGGAGAGGGCCAGGCGGACGTGGGCGCGATGGGTGCCGCCCTGCACGTAGAGGTTGAACGGTTCCCGCAGCGGCGCATCGGCCGAAAATTCACTGGTGGAGCCGTCGATGAAGGTTCCACCGGCCATCACCAGATCCGAGGCATAACCCGGCATCGAGGCCGGCACCGGATCTAGGTAGGCACCGATGGGTGACATCGCCTGGAAGGCACGGCACGCCACCTTTAGGGCATCCGGACTGCCCAGCTGCACCGCCTGAATCAAATCGCTGCGCACGGCCCCGGGCGCTGGATTCACGGGGAAGCCCAGCCGCTCAAACACCCCTGCCACCAGATCGGCGCCAATCAAAGCCTCCGACACCATTTGCGGTGCCAAGAACAGCCCCTGCAGCACCAGCCGCTGCAGGTCAAATCCCGTGCCGCCCTCACTGCCGATGCCCGGCGCCGTGAGCCGGCAGCAGGCCTGCTCCACCAGATCGGCCCGTCCAGCGATGTAGCCGCCGGTGGGGGCGATGGTGCCGCCGAGGTTCTTGATCAACGAACCAGCGATCAGATCCGCCCCAACCGCCGTCGGCTCCTGCTCCTGCACCAACTCGCCGTAACAGTTGTCGACGAAGACAACGCAGTCGGGCTGACGGGCATGAATGCGCTCACACAGCCCAGCGATCTGCTCAACCGTGACCGAGGGACGCCAGCTGTAGCCACAGCTGCGCTGGATCAACACCATCCGGCAGGGATGCTCCAGGGCCTGGTTCAAAGCCGCCTCATCCACCGCCCCATCCGGCTGCAGATCGATTTCGTCGTAGGCAACCCCGAATTCCGCCAGGGAACCCTGGCCCTTGCCGCGAAGACCGATCACCTCCTCAAGGGTGTCGTAGGGACGACCCGTGATTGAGAGCAGACGATCACCGGGCCGCAACACCCCGAACAGCGCGGCGGCGATGGCATGGGTGCCGCTGACGAATTGCAGGCGCACCGCGGCAGCTTCAGCCCCCAGCACGCGGGCAAAGACCCGATCCACCACCTCACGGCCCTGATCCCCGTGGCCGTAACCAGTGAGCGACGCAAAGTGCTGAGTTCCAACGCGCTCCGCCGCCAGGGCCTCCAACACGCGCAGCAGGCGTTGCTCCACCGCCGCCGACCTCGCTGCAGCAAGGTCGGCCTGCTCCCGCGCCACCGCGTTGATCAGGTCCTCTGCAAATGCACTGATCACCACTTGCCTGACGGATGTCATGCCTTCCTAAACCCTGGCCAACGCCAAAATTCACAACCAGCGAGGCCGCTGCGATGCGGCAACTCCTTTAGATTTCTGTCACTAACGGCACCATCCGCTCCCTGGTTTTCCTGTCTGAGCGGCTTTGTCAATCCAAGGAGAATCCGCTTGGTTTCCTCGCAAACAGCTGACACCCGCGAGCTTCGGCAGCGGGCCGCGGTGATGGCACCGCGCGACCCACTGCCAGCGCGTCAGCGCAAATTGAAGATGGGAACCACCAGCTTCATGCTGGTGATGCACGTGCTCGCCACTGTGGCGCTGCTGCCGCGCTTCTGGAGCTGGCAGGGCGTTGTGGCCTTCGGAGTTCTCTATTGGATGACGGTGCTGGGCGTCACCCTGGGCCTGCACCGTCTGGTGGCGCACCGCAGCCTGGTGGTGCCGGTATGGGTTGAGCGCATCCTGGTCATAATGGGCACCCTGGCCTGCCAAAGCGGCCCGATCGAATGGGTGGGTCTGCACCGTCATCACCACCGTTTTTCAGATCAGCCCACGGATCACCACGACGCTGGCCGTGGCCTGTGGTGGGCCCACAGCGAGTGGATGCTGCACGACATCCCGGCGCTGAAGGAACTCGACCGCTACGCCGGCGACCTTCAATGCGACCCCTTTTACCGGTGGCTCGACCGCTGGTTCCTGCTGCTACAGATCCCCCTGGGCCTAGGGCTCTATTGGTTCGGTGAAGCCGCCCAGGTGCACGGCGGTGGCCTTGGCCTGGTGCTGTGGGCCATTCCTCTGCGCCTCGTAGTCGTGTATCACGTGACTTGGCTTGTGAACTCCGCCACCCACGCCTTCGGCTACCGAAATTTCGATTGCCCCGACCTGTCCCGCAACTGCTGGTGGGTGGCACTGCTCTCCTTCGGTGAGGGGTGGCACAACAACCACCACGCCCATCCGGCCAGTGCTCGCCATGGTTTGCGTTGGTTTGAGTTCGATCTCACCTGGCAGCACGTGCGCCTGCTTAAGCGCCTCGGACTAGCCAGCCGGATCCGCACGGCCCGCTACGTCCCCGGAGCCTCCTGAGGCTCAAAGCAACCTTCAACAACAGGCCACGTCGTAACGTGGTCGATCGCACCCGTCTCCATCCCTCATACCGGTCCCATGCCTAAGCGTGTACAAGTCGTTCTGAATGAGGACGTCCTCAGCCTCGGCAAGGACGGAGACCTGGTTGAAGTGGCTCCGGGTTACGCCCGTAACTTCCTGCTGCCCTTCGGCAAAGCTGTGCCCCTCACACCTGCGGTGATGAAGCAGGTGGAGCACCGCCGGGCCAAGGAAGCTGAGCGTCAGGCAGCCCTGAAGCAAGAAGCCGTCGACTTCAAGACCGCCCTCTCCACCATTGGTCGCTTCACCGTGAAGAAGCAGACCGGCGAAGACAATGTGCTGTTCGGCACCGTCACCAATGGTGACGTGGCTGAGGCCATTGAAACCGCCACCAAGAAGGAGATCGACCGACGCGACATCGTGGTGCCTGAGATCCACCGCACCGGTAAGTACACCGTGACGGTGAAGCTGCACAGCGAAGTCACCGCTGAGATCAACCTTGAAGTGGTCGGCTACTGATCGCTGTCAATTCACACTCAAATGGCTCATTCGAGCCAGAGTGTGATTCCTTCGCTTCACGCCCTGCCGCCATGGTGAGCGTCCCCCTGCCAGAGAACAACGATGGGGGACGCCGTGGTTTTGGCCAGGGCCGCCGCAACGATGAGCCCAATTTCGAGGCTCCGCCCGATTCGCTTCCGCCCCAGAACCTGGAGGCCGAGGAAGCGGTGCTGGGCGGCATCCTGCTGGATCCTGATGCAATCGGGCGTGTGGCCGATGTGCTGCAGCCGGAAGCGTTTTATCTGAACGCCCACCGGGAGATCTTCCGCACCGCTCTGATGCTGCACGGCCAGGGCAAGCCGACGGATCTGACCGCGATGAGCGCCTGGCTGGCCGACACCGGCGCCCTGGAGAAGGTGGGCGGCAACAACCGACTGGTGGAGCTGGTGGAGCGGGTGCCGTCCACCGCCTCGATCGAGCAGGTGGCTCGGTTGGTGATGGACAAGTTCCTGCGCCGCCAGCTAATCCGCACCGGAAATGAAGTGATCCAGCTGGGCTTTGATCAGAGCCTGCCGATGGAGCAGGTGCTGGACCAGGCGGAACAAAAGATCTTTGCCATCAGCCAGGAGAAACCCTCCAAGGGGCTTACCCCCACGGCCGAAATCCTCACCCAGACCTTTGAGGAGATCGAAAGCCGCTCGCTGGGCACCTCGGTGGCCGGCATCCCGGTGAATTTCTACGACCTGGATGCGATGACCCAGGGCCTGCAGCGCAGCGACCTGATCATCGTGGCCGGCCGGCCGGCCATGGGCAAAACCTCGATCGTGCTGAACCTGGCCAAGAACGTGGCCCAGCTGCACGACCTGCCGGTGTGCCTATTCTCTCTGGAGATGAGCAAGGAGCAGCTCACCTACCGCCTGCTCTCTATGGAGGTGGGCATCGAAGCGGGCCGCCTGCGCACCGGCCGCCTGCAGCAGGAGGAATGGCCGCTGCTGGGCCAGGGCATCAACAGCCTGGGGCAACTGCCGATCTTCATCGATGACAAACCCAACTCCGGCGTGCTGGAGATGCGCTCGCTCTGCCGGCGGCTGATGGCCGAACAGGGCAAGGAGCTTGGGCTGGTGATGATCGACTACCTGCAGCTGATGGAAGGATCAGGCTCCGACAACCGGGTGCAGGAGCTGTCGCGCATCACCCGGGGCCTGAAACAGATGGCCCGGGAACTGAATGTGCCGGTGATTGCCCTCTCCCAGCTGAGCCGGGGTGTGGAGGCACGCACCAACAAGCGACCGATGCTGAGCGACCTGCGGGAATCGGGCTCGATCGAGCAGGACGCAGACCTGGTGCTGATGATCTACCGCGACGAGTACTACAACCCGGAAACACCGGACCGCGGCATCACCGAAGTGATTGTGACCAAACACCGCAACGGTCCGGTGGGCACAGTGAAGTTGCTGTTCGAGCCTCAGTTCACCCGCTTCCGCAACCTGGCGGCCTGAGCCAACTCAGATAATGGAGCTATGAGCTTCAGCGCCGCCTCAACCGAATCCTTCGACGTGATCGTGGTCGGCGGCGGCCATGCCGGTTGTGAAGCGGCGATCACGGCTGCCCGGCTGGGCCTGAACACCGCCCTGTTCAGCCTCAATCTTGATCGCATCGCCTGGCAGCCCTGTAATCCGGCCGTCGGTGGCCCCGCCAAAAGCCAGCTCGTCCATGAAGTGGATGCCCTCGGTGGGGTGATCGGCCGCCTGGCCGATGCCACCGCCATCCAGAAGCGCATCCTCAACGCCAGCCGCGGCCCAGCGGTGTGGGCCCTGCGCGCCCAGACCGACAAGCGCCTCTATTCCCGCCAGATGCTGCAACTGCTGCAGCACACCCCCAACCTCGCCCTGCGCGAAGCGATGGTGACCGGCCTGGAAACCACTGGCGAAAGCGACCAGCAACGCATCAGCGGCATCCGCACCTATTTCGGCAGCGTCTACGGCGCTGAAGCAGTGATCCTCACCGCCGGTACCTTCCTGAGCGGCCGCATCTGGGTGGGGCATCAATCGATGGCTGCCGGCCGCGCTGGAGAGCAGGCCGCCGTAGGCCTCACCGAAGCGCTGCAGCAGCTCGGCTTCCAGACCGACCGGCTCAAAACCGGCACCCCCGCCCGGGTGGACCGGCGCAGCATCGCCCTCGATCAGCTGGAAGAGCAGCCCAGCGATGCGGCCGATCGCTTCTTCTCCTTTGACCCCGCCGCCTGGGTGAGCGGTGAGCAGATGAGCTGCCACATCACCCGCACCACCGCTGCAACCCATCAACTGATTCGCGACAACCTGCACCTCACCGCCATCTACGGCGGCGTGATCGACAGCAAGGGCCCGCGCTACTGCCCCTCAATCGAAGACAAGATCGTTCGCTTCGCGGACAAGGACAGCCACCAGATCTTCCTCGAGCCGGAGGGGCGCGACACCCCAGAGATCTATGTGCAGGGCTTCTCCACCGGCCTGCCGGAACCGATCCAGCTGCAACTGCTGCGCAGCCTGCCTGGCCTGGAGCACGCCGTGATGCTGCGGCCGGCTTACTCGGTGGATTACGACTATCTGCCTGCCACCCAGCTCAAGCCTTCCCTGGAAACCAAGCGGGTTCGCGGCCTGTTCAGCGCCGGCCAGCTCAATGGCACCACGGGCTATGAGGAAGCCGCTGCCCAGGGCCTGGTGGCTGGCGTCAACGCCGCCCGACTGATCGGCGGCCAGGAGCCGGTGCACTTCCCCCGTGAGGGCAGCTATATCGGCACGATGATCGACGATCTGGTGAGCAAAGACCTGCGCGAGCCCTACCGAGTGCTCACCAGCCGCAGCGAATACCGCCTGATCCTGCGGGGTGACAACGCCGACCGCCGCCTCACACCGTTGGGCCGTGAACTGGGCCTGATCGACGACCGGCGCTGGCAGCTGTTCGAAGACAAACTCCAGGCGATGGAGGGCGAAAAACAGCGGCTGGAAACCGTGCGGCTCAAGGTGAGCGATCCGGTGGCCCCAGCCGTGGAAAAGGAAACCGGTGCAGCGATCAAAGGCTCTATCACCCTGGCCGACCTGCTGCGCCGGCCCGGCATGCACGCCGCCGATCTCGTGCGCCACGGCCTGGCCGATGCCGATCTGCCCCTGCCCGTGCGCGAAGGCGCCGAAATCGACATCAAATACAGCGGCTACCTGCAACGGCAGCAGCAGCAGATCGATCAGGTGAAACGCCAGAGCCAGCGCAAGCTGCCGGCAGATCTCAACTACTCCGGCATCGGCACCCTCTCAAATGAAGCCCGCGAAAAGCTCACGGCCATTCAACCCAGCACCCTGGGGCAGGCCAGCCGCATCCCTGGAGTCAGCAAAGCCGACATCACCGCCCTGCTGATGTGGCTGGAGCTGCAGCAAAGGGAACGCCAACCCCTCGCCCCCACCGCAGAAGCTCGATAGCGTTGGACTCCTGAAACCTCTGCAGTGCCAGCCCGGGTTCCCACCTCACGTGCCTATTGGAACCTGCGGGCTGGGCAGGTGATGGACAACGTGTTCGACCGCGAGGCGGTCACCTCTCTCAACCAGCCGCACCTGGTGCCGGTGGATGTGGATGTCCACGAACCAACAAAGCCCACCGAGCGCCGCTCCCCCTCCGCCTGGTTGGTGAGCAGCTTGCAACACTCCCGCCTGGAGCTGGAACGGAAGCAAAACCCCGCCCTGATCGAGCAGCTGCGCGAGCAAGTGACTGCCCAAGAAAGCCGCGAAGAAGAGATGACAACGCTCGAGGACGCCTCCCTTGCGAGCCAAAGCCTCGAACCGCTGACCGTGCCGATCCAACAACCCTTGACGGTTGAGCCCCTGGGCAGCGCCCAGGTGTCAGCACCGATGGGACCGATCTCGCAACTCACCGGTGTGGTGAAGGGCCCCGTTGGCAGCAGTTCCGCCGTTTTTCAACTGGGGCAGGGATCGGTGTCCGCCGGCATCGGTGAAGCGATCGGCAGCAGCGGCTGGGTGCTCAGCAAGGTCACCGACAGCGGTGACGTGATCAGCCGCAACGGCCAACGCCAAACCTTCTCGATGGGAGGACTGTTCTGAACCCCGCCCCCCGTCTTCACCCATCACCGCACCAACTCTGGCAAGCCCCCACCGACGCCGTGCTCTCAGCGGAGGGGCCGCGCCAGCTGCCCGGCCCCTGGCGGCTGATGCTGCTGGGCGATGGCAGCCCGACCCGCCACCTGCGCCTGCTCACCGGTTCGCCCGTTGCCGTGGATCTGATCGCCATGGAGGCCGACCAGACCGACCACCCCGGGGCACCGGAGGAGGTGAAGGAATTGATGGCACCACTGCTGCGCCGCCAGGTGTGGCTCACCTGCGGCGGCACTCCGCTGGCCTGGGCCGAGAGCTGGTGGAACCAGGCCGAAGCGGATTGGCACCTGCGGGACCGCAACCAGCCCATCTGGAAAAGCCTCACCGAAGGGCGTTCCGAGCTGTTCCGTGAGGTGGATGGCTTGGCGCTGGTGGAGGGGGACTGGCTCGACCTGACCTTTGGCCATCGCGGCCCCTACTGGAGCCGCCATTACCGCTTCTTCCGCCAGGGCAAGGCCCTCACCGTGATTCGCGAAGTGTTCAGCCCGCAACTCGAAACCTGGCTCGGGCCCACGCTGCGCCAGGAGTTTCAACAAAATTCATGAACAAACCTGCGGGTTTGTTGGGATTTGCTCTTGACAACTTGCTATTAGTTGTGCTGACAGGAAGATGTGGCCAATTCGGTGCACCGTGTCATGGCTGCCACCACCTCCTGGCTCAGCCTCACCGACCTCGGTCGGATCTACGGCATTTCGGCGATTCACTGCGGCAAAACCCTCGAACATCAAGGCTGGCGTGACAGGCGGGGCCGCCCCACCCAAAGCGCCCTCGACGCCAATGCCGCCATGCAAACCGGCCCCCATGGCCAGGGACGCACCGTGCTCTGGAACCGCACGGTCTGCAGCCAGCTGCTGGAACAGAAGGGCTATGAGCCGATGAGCCGCAGTCTGCAAGTGGAGCAGTGGACCCAACTGCTGGAAGCGCTGCAGGTGGGATCCCCATCGATCACCGCCACAGCGGACCAGATGGCTGAAGAG
Organism: Synechococcus sp.; assembly: GCA_047285305.1. GTDB lineage: Bacteria > Cyanobacteriota > Cyanobacteriia > PCC-6307 > Cyanobiaceae > Parasynechococcus. The sequence continues at coordinate 572,656 of JBJBDL010000003.1, read as the reverse complement.
ATGCCCGGAGAGCTGCTCGAGGATGTGAACCACCAGCTCGCTGCACGGGGCTGCCGCTACCGGGTCAGCCCACGCTCGTTACACCCCAGCCGTTAGTCGATCCGGCGGCGGCTGGAGCGCGGCAAAGTCCTCCGGGAGCCCGCTGGATTGGGCGCGGCTTCGGGTTCCGGACGAGCTGCCGGCTGGGCAGAGCGCGACCAGCGCTGCACCCGGAAGCTGTCGTCCTCCGGCCACTCGCCCTGATCTGCTGCGCTGAACTCCTGAGCCACAGGTGGCGTTGATGGGGGCGCTGGAGCCTGCGCTGCTGCTCCGCGGCGGCTCCGGCGGGAGATCGCCTCAAGGGGGCGACGGGCGGAACGCGTCGAACGTGCGGGCTCTGGCCGGCCACGGCCAGCCTCTTGCCAGGGCTCCTGCCAGTCATCATCCTCTTCCAGCAGCCATTCAACCTTTTCGCCGACCCAGCGGCCCACCGAATCGAGATCCAAACCGGAGCGCCGCCCTCCAGGCCGTTGTCCTGGTCGCCGACCGGACACCCCATCCACGAGCTGACGGCCGGTTTCCAAGAACTGGTCGAGACGGCGATCCCGCTGATCACGGAACCGGTCCAACCGATCGAAGCGCTCCTCCATCTCCTGACGTTACCGACGGCGTCGACGCAACCACTGTTCCCGCCGCAATCCCAGCAACACAATCACCACACCGCCGCACTCCAGGGTGAGCCAGAACACCTCCATCTAGCCCTCCGCCTCCACATAACTGAGCACGCAGCTGGCATCCCAACGGCCGTGGAAATGCTCGATGCAACAGGCCCGGCAAGCAGCATTGCGTGTGCGCCTTCTGCAAGGGGTGCGACGGCCGCAACGGGGACAGACCGCCAGCCAACGAGGCGGCCGGGGCGGCACGGGATAGCTGTGGCGAATGCTCACTTGAAACCGGCTCTGGGCCGCATTGATGGCGGCCATCCGGGCCCGGAACAGCGGCCCGTGACTTTCGCGGCGACGCTGCACCAGATCCACCCAGGCGTGGATCATCTCGTGGCAGAGGGTGCTTTCCGTGGCGATCTGCGGCAACGGCTCGAGCACCGGACGCGACAGCACGATCTCGCTGCCGCGGTCCTCACCCACACCGGGGCCACGGCGGTAGAACCCCGCCGTGCGGCTCATCCGCCCATCGCTCCAGCGCACCGCCGTCAGCGGCTGGCCCCCATCCACCAGAGCACCGCCGAAATGCTCCCGGTTGAGGCGATGAAACAACGGCAGCAGCGGCTGCAAAGGCACAGAACGGGGGGGAGGAGATCCGAATCAGCGCCATCCTGCCGTGGTCAGTCAGACTCGGCCCTGCTTTGACAGCTGGTGATGGAACTGGGACTGGTGCGGGAGATCGGCAGCAAAGCTCTGCTGGCCGGGGGTCTCACCCTGCTGGGGTACTGGATCTACAACGCCGTGAAGCTGGTGCTCGACGCCCGCGGCATTAATCCCCTGATCAAGCAGTTCTTCACCCAGGTGGCTGCCGGCCGCATCGATGCCGCCTACTTGCTCACCACCAAGGCCTACCGCCAGCACGTGAGCCGCCAGCAGTTCATCCGCTTCCTGGCGGGCCTGAAGCTGAACAAGTTCCGCAATCTCAAGTCCGGCCGCCCTCGGGTGCAGGAAGGCAACTTGATCCTCACCGTGAAGCTGAAGTCCGAAGGCGACGAAGAGCTCCCCCTCGACTTCACCTTCACCAAGGTGGACGACAACTGGCGCATTGCTCGCATCAACCAGGTCAATGGCTGATCCGCACGAGCGGGCCGCGGAACTGCGGCAACTGCTCAACCGTGCCGGCCACGCCTATTACGTTCTCGATGCTCCGGTGATGGAGGACGCGGTCTACGACCGCCTCTATCGCGAGTTGCTCGAGCTGGAACAGAAGCATCCAGACCTGCAACGGTCCGACAGCCCCACCCAACGGGTGGGCGGAGCTCCGGCGGAGGGGTTCACCAGCGTTGAGCACCGCGTGGGCATGCTCAGCCTCGACAACGCCTTCAACCGCGACGACCTGCAGGCCTGGCACGAGCGACTGCTCAAGGTGCTGGACCGTCCCAGCGACACCCGCCTGCCCTTGGTGGGAGAACTGAAAATTGACGGCAACGCCCTCGCCCTGAGCTACCGCAATGGGGTGTTGGAGCGGGCCGCCACTCGGGGCGATGGCAGCCGCGGTGAAGAGATCACCGCCAACGTGCGCACGATCAGCTCGATTCCGCTGCGGCTGCAGATCGAGAACCCACCGGAATGGGTGGAAGTGCGAGGGGAGGCCTTCATCCCTGACGCCACCTTCGCGGCGATCAATGCCGAACGGGAACAACGGGGTGAAGCGCTGTTCGCCAATCCCCGCAACGCCTGCGCCGGAACCCTGCGCCAACTGGATCCGAAGGTGGTGGCCGCCCGCCGGCTCGACTTCTTCGCCTACACCCTGCACCTACCGGGTGACGCCCAACCCCCCGGCCAATGGGCAGCTCTGGAGTGGCTGAAGACAGCCGGTTTCCGCGTGAACCCGAACCGGGAGCTCTGCGGAGACCTGGCCGCCATGCAGCGCTTCTGCGACCACTGGGAGCAGGGTCGCCATGACCTCCCCTATGCCACCGACGGCGTGGTGGTGAAGCTGGACGACCTGCAGCTGCAGGACGAAGCCGGCTTCACCCAGAAGGCCCCGCGCTGGGCCATCGCCCTCAAATACCCAGCCGAAGAAGCCCCCACCCGTCTGCTCCGCGTTGGTGCTCAGGTGGGCCGCACCGGAGCGATCACTCCCGTCGCCGAATTCGAGGCAGTCGCCCTGGCCGGCACCAGCGTCAGCCGCGCCACCCTCCACAACGCCGATCGGATCGCTGAACTGGATCTGCACCTGGGTGACACCATCGTGGTGCGCAAAGCCGGGGAGATCATTCCCGAAGTGGTGCGGGTGCTGCCGGAGCTCAGGCCCAGCGACGCCACCACGGTGCAACTGCCGCAGCAGTGCCCCGAATGTGGCTCCAACCTGGTGCGGGAGGGCGATGAAGCCGCCACCCGCTGCGTGAACAGCAGCTGCCCGGCAATCCTGCGGGGTGGCCTGCGGCACTGGGTGAGCAAGGGCGCCCTGGATGTGGATGGGCTCGGCAGCAAGTTGATCGAACAGCTGGTGGACCGCGGCCTGGTGGGCTCGCTGGCGGATCTCTACCGCCTTGATGCGGCCCTGCTCGCCAGCCTGGATCGGATGGGCGACAAGTCGGCCACCAACCTGGTGGAGGCCTTGGAGGCTTCCAAACAACAGCCGTGGCACCACCAGCTTTATGGCCTCGGCATCCGCCACATCGGCGAGGTCAACGCCAAAGCGCTCGCGGCCGCTTTCTTCAGCATCGACAGTCTGGCGGCAGCAGCACTGGAGGCCCCGGAGCAGATTGCCGAACTGCATGGCATCGGCCCGGAAATCAGCGCCAGCCTGGGCCAATGGCTGCGCACCCCCGCCAACCAACAGCTGCTGCAGGACTTGCGCAGCGTCGGGCTCTCCCTGGAGGCGAGTGTCTCCGAACAGGAGGCCGCCAGCCAAGCCCGAGCTGACGCCGACGGCGTGCTGCAGGGCAAGACCCTGGTGCTCACGGGCACACTCCCCAACCTCAGCCGCAGCGAAGCCAAAGCGCTGATCGAAGCAGCGGGCGGCAAGGTGAGCGGCAGCGTCAGCAAGAAGACCGACTACCTGGTGGCGGGCGAAGCCGCCGGCAGCAAACTGACCAAAGCCGAGAGCCTCGGGGTGACGGTGCTCAGCGAAGCCGATCTCACCGCCCTGCTGCAGCCATGAGCCCATCCACCCCTGCCCTGCACCGCTGGATCAAGACCGACTGCGGACGGGCCAAGTTGGCTGAGCTGCAGCAGCGCACCGGCCCAGCCAACCGCGCACGTCTGGCCTGGTTCATCCTGATCGCTGCCCTGCGGGACTGGCGTCTGCCCAATCCCGATCAGAGCGACGTCTCCACATCCTGAAGCGCCCGCCGAGCCGCTCGGCTCACCAGCCAAACCACGGCCAACGTGGCAAGCACCCCCACCACCCGCAGCGCCCAGGTTCCAGTATCGGCCTCACCCCCCAGCACCTCACCGAACCGGGCCACATCGCCGGCCAAGGCACCCAAGCCGCAGAACAGCACCGTGCCGGGGAGGATGCCGATCAAGCCGATGCTGTAATCCCGCAGGCTCACCTCACTGAGGCCGTAGGCCAGGTTGAGCAGCGAGAAGGGAAAGGCGGGCGAGAGGCGCGTCAGCAACACCAACTTCAGGCCCTCCTTGCTCACGGCCCGCTCCACCGCCTGCAACTTGGGGAACTGCTCCAACCGGCGGCGGGCCCAGTCGCGCAACACCGAACGCCCCAGCAGAAACACCACCACCGCCCCGAGGCAGGCCCCAACAAACACCAGGCCACTGCCAAGCCAGGTGCCATAGAGCACCCCGGCCAGCATCGACGCCCACACCCCCGGCAGCAGCAGCGTCACCCAGAGGGCATAGAGCGGCATGAACAGCAACGCTCCAGCGGGGGAGCGCAGCAGCTCCAACACATCCGGCAGCCAGTGCTGAACCAAGGAGATCAAGCGGAATCACCCACGCATGGCGTGGAGCATTGCACTAACTCGATGCTGAGGTGTAGAAGCGCAGCGCAAAGAGCCAGAAGGCCCGCGCCGCCGCAAAAAACAGCACCGCCAGAGCCAAGCCCGCCAGCAGCATCGGTGCGGCGGCCTCACCCAACAGCACCTGGGCCGGAACCGTGGTGAGAAAGGCCACCGGCAGCACCAGGGTGAACAGCAGGCGCAGGGCAGGCGGGTAGGCGTTGAGGGGATAACGGCCGGAGGCCAGCAGGGCCCGCAACACCTCAGTGGCATTCCAGGTTTTGACGAACCAGATGCTGGTGGCAGCGATCAGAAACCAGAGCGAATAGAGGATCAAGCCACCGGCCAGCAGCATCACCAGCACGGTGAAGAGAGAGGACAGGCTGAACACCACACCGGCCTGATGGCACCCCCAGGCCAGAAGCCCAAGCCCCAGGGCGATCTCCGGCAGGCCCGCGGGCGAGAGCGTGCGCAGCGACAACCAGAACTGGCTGTCGATCGGTTTGAGCAGCACGAAATCCAGGGTGCCCTCGCGCACATGGGTGACGATCGCCCCGAGGTTGGGGCGCAACCAGGTGGTGGCCATGCCATCGAACACCGTGTAAAGCCCCTGCACCATCAGGGCCTGGGCCCAGCTCCAGCCCCCCAACGTCTGATCGGGGCCGTAGAACAGTGAGAGCAGGAACAGGCTGCCGCTGAGGCTCATCGCCACCGCCAGCAGCTCGATCAGCACGTTGGCCTGATACTCCAGCTGCACGGCCACGGCCGTGCCCCAGAAGCGGCGCAGGATTCGCCAGTAGCGCCCCATCAGGCCCCCATGGCGCTGTAGCGCCGCACGCCGGCCCGCCAGAGCAGCAGCACCAGCGGCAACAACAGAGCGATCCAGGCCAGTTGCGCCCCGAAACCCGCCAACAGATTCACCGGCTGGCCCGCCAGCACCCTGGCCGGGAAATCAATCAGATAAGGAAAAGGCGTCCACTGGGCCAAGGCCCGCACCACCGGCGGGAAGGCCGTGAGCGGTGCCAGCAAACCGGATAGGAACAGGAAGGGAATGAACTGAAGCCGCTCCAGGGCACTGGCCTTCTCACTCCAGAAGCAGAGGGCCGCAATCAGGCTCTGAAACAGAAAGGCGATGGCGAAGGCCATCCAGGTGGCCAGCCAGGCCAGCAGGAAGCCCCCCAACGACGGCAACCAGAAGGCCTGGGGCCGCACCACAAAAAACACCGCCGCAATCAGGGCCGCGAAGGGCAGACGGGTGAGCTGCTCGCCGAGGTGGGCGGCCACATAACGCCAGAGCGGATGCAGCGGTTGCAGCAGGTAAGGAGAGAGCCGGCCCAGCAGGGCGTCTTCCTCGAAGGCGTAGACCACCCACACCACCGAGAACTGACGCACCAGAAAGGCGCTGAGGAAATAGCGATCCAGGGCCACACCATCCAGCCCCAGCCCCGAGCGCGCGTCGCTGCCGCTCCAGACGCTGAGCATGATGAACGGCAGCACCCCGGACAAAGCCCAGAGGGCGATCTCGGCGCGGTACTCGAGCATGTGGGCGTACTGGGAGCCCAGCAGCACCCGGATGATCCGGCGGTTCAGCCCGAAGATCCGCATCAGACGCGCCCCTGCCGAAACAGACCACCGATCAGCTCCTCAATCGGTGGATCGGTGACATCCAGATCACGCACGGGGAAGCGGTCCAGCAGTTGCGCCACCACGGCGGTGAGCTGATCGCGGGGCACCAGCAGCCGCACATCACAGCCCTCCAGCTGCTCCAGACGCCCCAACCCCGCCAAGTCATCGGCTGAAACGGGCGACTCCAACTCGAGCCGCACCTCCCGCTCCGGTGCCAATTGATCAGCCAGGGCTTCGAGGGGGCCATCGTGGAACAACCGCCCCTGGTGGATCAACAGCACCCGGGGGCAGAGGGCCGTGATGTCAGCCATGTAGTGGCTGGTGAGCAGCACCGTTGCCCCCGTGCGGCGGTTGTACTCCGCCAGAAACTGCCGCACCCGGGCCTGGGCATTCACATCCAGACCCAGGGTCGGTTCATCGAGGAACAGCACCTCCGGCTCGTGCAACAGCGCCGCCAACAGTTCGGCCTTCATCCGCTGGCCCAGGGAAAGCTTGCGCACCGGCCGGGTGAGTTCCTCCCCCAGCTCCAGCAGATCAGCCAGCTCCTTGATCCGCCGCCGGGCCACAGCATCGGGAATGCCGTAGACCGCCGCATTCACCTGCAGTGAATCCATCGGCGGCAGGTCCCAGAGCAGCTGCTGCTTCTGCCCCATCACGAGGGTGATCCGGCGCAGAAACTCCGCCTGACGGCGCTGGGGCCGGTGCTCCGCCACCTGCACCTCGCCGGCGCTGGGGTGAATCAAGCCGCAGAGCATCTTCAAGGTGGTGGTTTTGCCGGCGCCGTTGGCACCGAGGAAGCCCACCATCTCCCCGGGCTCAATCCGGAAGGAAACGTCCTGCACCGCGGTGACGTCCCGGGTGCGGCGGCGGATGAAATGGCGCAGAGTGCCGGCCAAGCCGGGCTGCTTCTCGGCAACCCGGTAGATCTTGCTCAGCCCCTCAACCTGAATCACCGGATCAGCTCAGATCCGCCAGGCGCTTGCGGGCCAGATCGGCCTGGGCCTGCTTCTCATCGAGGTTGGCCTGGCATTCCGCCACCACCTCCGGCGGCGCCTTGTCGGCGAAGTTGGGGTTGCCCAGCCGGCCCGCCAGGCCCTTGATCTCCTTCTCCGCCTTGGCGATGTCTTTCTCCAGACGGCCCTTGAGCGCATCGAGATCCACAAGGCCTTCGATCGGCAGCAACACTTGCAGCTCACCGCTCACCCCCGCCAGGGCTTTGGCCACCGGAGCCGCATCGGCCTCTGCCGGCGCCATCACCGCCACCGACTCCGCCCGCGTCAGCGCTGTGATGTCGGCCGTGCCCTTGCCGAGCACAGCCGCCAGCTCGCCGCGGCCGGTGACGAAGCGCACCGGCACCGATTGCGAGGGCTTAAGGCCCGCCACCGCGCGCAGGTTGCGCACCACACGGATGGCACCGATCAGCTCGGCAAACGAGGCTTCCAACGCATCATCCAAAGCACCTTCATCCAGCTCCGGCCAGGGCTGCAGGGCCAGGAAGGTGGTCTCCGGCTCACCGGTGACGCTGTGCCAGAGCTCCTCGGTGAGGTGGGGCATAAGCGGATGCAGCATCAGATGCATCTGGCTGATCACCTTGGCCAGCACCTGCTTGGCCACCCGCTGATCGGCGAGGGCCTCAGCCGAGGGGTTCTCACCGGGGTTGAGCCGGCGCTTGCTCAGCTCCAGATACCAGTCGCAGACGTCGTTCCAGGCGAACTCGTAAAGCCCTTTGGCGGCTTCACCCAGGCCATAGCTGCTGTAACGCTCGGCCGTCTCCCGGTTCACCCGGGCCAGGCGGGAGAGGATCCAGCGATCGGCCAGCTGCAGGGCCGCGGGATCGGGTTCACCGAGTTGGGCCGGCGTTTCGCCGCCCAGATTCATCAGGGCGAAGCGGGTGGCGTTCCAGAGCTTGTTGGCGAAGTTGCGCGAGGCCTCCACCGTGGCGGAGGTGTCCTTCTTGCGGTCGTAGTCCAGGCGGATGTCCTGACCTGCACCGGCCACCTCCCGCACCAGGGCAAAACGCAAGGCATCGGTGCCGTAACGGTCGATCAGCAGCAGCGGATCGATGCCATTGCCGGCGCTCTTGCTCATCTTGCGGTTCTGCTCATCCCGCACCAGGCCGTGGATATAGACGTCCTGGAAGGGCATCTCACCGGTGAAGGCGCCGGCCATCATCGTCATCCGGGCCACCCAGAAAAAGATGATGTCGAAGCCCGTCACCAGGGTGCTGGTGGGGTACCAGCGCTGCAGGTCGGCGCTGTCAGCATCGGGCCAACCCAGGGTGGAGAAGGGCCAGAGGCCACTGGAGAACCAGGTGTCGAGCACGTCTTCGTCCTGCTCGATCTCCGCCGCCGCGCCGTACTCCGCCTTGGCCTTCTCCAGGGCTTCGGCTTCATTGCGGGCCACCACGTAGGGGGTGGTGTCGGTGTACTTGCCGCCGGTCTCGCTGATCACGAACCAGGCGGGAATGCGATGTCCCCACCAGAGCTGGCGGCTGATGCACCAGTCGCGGATGTCGGTGAGCCAGTCGCGATACACCTTCTCCCAGCGCTCGGGGATGAAGCGGGGGTCCTGCTTCTCGAGGGCCTCACGACAGCGAGCCGCAAGGGGCTCGGTTTTGACAAACCACTGGGTGGAAAGCAGCGGCTCCACCGGCACCTTGCCGCGATCGGAATAGGGAACGCTGTGGCGGTAGTCCTCCACCTTCACCAGCAGCCCCAGCTCCTCCAGGCCAGCCACCACAGCCTTGCGGGCCTCAAAGCGATCCAGCCCTTCGAACTGGCCGGCCTCCTTGTTCATCGTGCCGTTCTTGCGCATCACGGTGATCTGGGGCAGACCGTGGCGCTGGCCGATGGCGAAATCGTTGGGGTCGTGGGCCGGCGTCACCTTGACGCAGCCGGTGCCGAACTCCTTCTCTACGTGGTCGTCGGCCACGATCGGAATCTCCCGCCCCACGAACGGCAGGGTGAGGGTCTGGCCCACCAAGTGGGCGTAGCGCTCATCGGTGGGGTTCACCGCCACCGCCGTGTCGCCCAGCATCGTTTCGGGCCGGGTGGTGGCCACTTCCAGGTGGCCGGCGCCGCTGCTGAGTGGATAGCGGAAATGCCAGAGGTGGCCGTCCACCTCCTTCATCTCCACCTCGAGATCGCTCACCGCCGAACCGGAGGCGGGGCACCAGTTCACCAGGTACTCGCCGCGGTAGATCAGCCCCTGCTCGTGCAGCCGCACGAAGGCCTCCCTCACCGCCTCACTCAGGCCCTCATCCAGGGTGAAGCGCTGACGCTTCCAATCAACGGAATACCCCAACCGCCGCAGCTGGCCCACGATGCGGCCACCGCTTTCGGCCTTCCACTGCCAAGCCCGCTCCAGAAACGCCTCACGGCCGAGGTCGTGACGGGTCTTGCCCTCATCTTTGAGCTGCTTCTCGAGGATCGTCTGCACCGCGATCGAGGCGTGATCGGTGCCGGGCAAGCAAAGAACATTCTTTCCCGCCAAGCGCTGATAGCGCACGATCGTGTCGATGAGAGCCGTGTTGAAGGCATGGCCCATGTGCAGGCTGCCGGTCACGTTCGGCGGCGGGATCACCACAGAGAACGGTTCACCGGGGGCCTTCGGGTCGGGATGGAACGCTCCCTGGTCCTCCCAGGCCCGCTGCCAGCGGGCCTCCGTGCCAGCCGGGTCGTAGGTCTTGGCCAGTTCGGGCACGGAAAGCTCAGCGGTTCAGCCGGCCATGCTCGCAAAGCCCTGTCCGCAATGGCCAACGCCCCTTCCCGCAGCGCCAGGTGTATCCGATGGAATGGCCCCCCTCCAAGGAGGAAACCCACCGGCTCGGCAGCCCCATCAATCAGCTCCAGCCCGAATCAGACAGCGATCCAACCAACAACTCAGCTGGCGAGACGCCGTAGGTAGTCCTCCTGGCGTCCGGCGTTGATCCAACCGGTGGCGATCAACTTACTAGCGCTCTCATTCACCCGGCCACGGTGAATGTGGGACGGACCAGCCGGAAAGATCACCAACTTGCCGCGCTCCGCCGGTTCGTGGTGGTCCTGCCAGTGGAACTCGGTGCCAGCCTCATCCACGTCGTTGCAATAGAGAATCCAGGCCAGCAACCGGTGCACCGGTTCGGTGGCCTCATCGCTGATGGTCCAATCGCAGTGCCAACGCTTGAAGCCTTCCCCCGGGGCGTAGTGCTGGAGGTTGAAGATCGGATTCACAAACAGGCTCTGCTGCGGGCAGCACTGACGGAACAGCGGCCGCTCCTGCAGATAGCGCTCCAAGCCGGCCGTCACCCCCCGCAGGATCAGTTGCGAAAGGGCAAAGGATTCGGGTTCCGAGCGATCAATCGCCACCAGGCTGATGTCGGTGCTCTGTTTCGCCGGTTCCCCCTCACCCTCGGGCCCGAAGGCCACGCCAGGCCGCTGTAAGTCCACCCGGCGCTCGAAGAACTCACGCACCGCATCGGCCACCGAGGCGTAACCGGGATTGCTGTAGCGCCCGATCAGGTTCATGCCGCGGCCTCCACGCGAGGAATCGCCACCACAGCATCGAGCTGCTGCCAGCGCGACCGGTCAGCCACATGTCCCTGCAACTGCACCTGTTCGATCACCGTGGCAGCGCGCTCAAGATCCAGGGGAACACCCGGGCCCATCGGCAGCACCAGCACCTGCTGCTCAGCCGGATCGGCCATCACCTGAAGATCGAGAGCCTCCAGCTCCCGCTCAAAGAACACCCGCCGCATCCGGGTGGTGAGGCTTGGCCCAAGCGCCTCGACGAACCGGGCCATGCCGGCTTCATCCCCGGAGCTGCCGCAATTCAGCGACAACCAGATCAGCAGCTTCACCCAACTTTCCGCCGTCCACAGGGGTTGGAAGCTTTCCCGGTGCTGCCGCACCAGCTCAGCGATTGAAAAATCAAACAGCGTGGCCTGCAGGCCAGTGGCATCAGCGGAATCCATGCTGTTCATCCTCTCCTGCGAAAGGTCAGACTGGGGCGACTGGCTATTCGCACCATGGCCCTGGACCTGAACGATCCCGAACTCGAGTTCTCCGATCTGGTCTACGCCTACCAAAGCTGGGTGATGGCGGTGATCAATGACGAAAAGCTGGACAGCGACGACAAGCTGCTCACCGACGACATCGCCGAGGACGCCCTCAACTCAATGCGCTTCCTGCCGGGCGAGGTAACCAACGCCATCGAAACCAGCCTGGCCCGCGTCTACGACGTGGACGCCGACGAACTGGCCGAGCTGCTCTTCCCTGAGGACTGAGCCCAGGCTCAGAGGACGCGATGGGTTGGTCCGCGGCTGACATCCCGAACCAGCAGGGCCGCATAGCCCTGATCACTGGAGCCAACAGCGGCCTGGGCCTGGAAACCGCGCGCGCCTTGAAACGCTGCGGGGCCACCGTGGTGTTGGCGTGCCGCAGCCCCCGCAAAGCCGAGAGGGCCAAGCAGGAGTTGCTGCAGGAGCGCGATGGGGGAGCGGTGGATCTGGTGGACCTGGATCTGGCGGACCTAACCAGCGTGCAACAGGCGGCGGCCACCGTCGGGGAGCGCTACGGCTGCCTTGATCTGCTGATCAACAACGCTGGCGTGATGGCACCGCCGCGCCGCACCACCGCCCAGGGGCATGAATTGCAATTCGGGGTGAATCACCTGGGGCACATGGCCCTGACCCAGGCCCTGCTGCCGCTGCTGCAGAACCGGCCCGATCCCCGCGTGGTGACGGTGACCTCCGGAGCGCAGTACTTCGGCAAGATTCGCTGGGACGACCCCAGCTGGAGCAAGAGCTACGACCGCTATGGGGCCTATGGCCAAAGCAAACTCGCCAACGTGATGTTTGCCCTTGAGCTGGATGCACACCTGCGCGAGCAGGGCAGCCCCATCCGCTCCCTGGCCGCCCATCCCGGCATCGCGCGCACGGAACTGCAGCCCACCGCAATCGCCAGCGTCGGCAACCGCTTCGAGGCCCTTGCCTACCGGCTGATGGATCCCCTGTTCCAAAGCGCCGGCATGGGTGCCCTGCCGCAACTGCATGCCGCCACCGCGGCGACTGCTCAGGGTGGCGAGCACTACGGCCCTGAGCAGTTCGGCGGCTTGCGGGGTGCACCGGCGCTCTGCCGTGTAGCGCCAGCAGCGAGCCAACCTGCCGAACGGCAGCGGCTCTGGAGCTTGAGCGAGCAGCTGATCGGTGGCTGAATCCCACGCTGTGATGTTGAGTAGCCGCTGGTTGGTCGCCCTTTGAAACCATGGCCACTCGCCGCCCTGCCACCCAGCTCAATGCCCGCCAGAAGGTCTTGCTGGCGAACCTGCAGGCCTGTGGTGATGAGATGAGCGGTCAGCAGCTGCACCGCAGCCTGGAGCCCGAACAGGCCATGGGCCTGGCCACGGTGTACCGGAATCTGCGCCAGCTGCAGCAACGGGGCCTGGTGCGCTGCCGCCACCTGCCCAATGGCGAGGCGCTCTATGCGCCGCTGGAGCGGGATCGCCACCACCTCACCTGCGTCGATTGCGGCAAGACCCAGGCGCTCGACCACTGCCCGATTCACGACCTGGAGGTGCCCGAAGACGGTCGCAAAGGCTTCGATCTCCTGTTTCACACGCTTGAATTCTTTGGTCTCTGCAGCGACTGCCGCGAACGGCAGCAAAGCCCGTCATGACCCTGGCCGCCACGTACTACGGAGCCAATGGCTGGTTGCTCGAATTCGATGATCTCCGCGTTCTGGTGGATCCCTGGTTGCGCGGCAGCCTGAGCTTCCCCCCCGGGGAGTGGCTGCTCAAAGGGGAACTGCCCTGCGAGCGCAAGGTGCCCGAGAAGCTGAACCTGCTGTTGCTCACCCAGGGGCTTGCAGACCACGCCCATCCGGACACCTTGGCGCTTCTCCCCAAGGACCTGCCCGTCATTGGATCGGCGGCAGCTGCACGGGTGGTGGAACGCCTGGGCTTCACCAGCGTGAAAGCCCTCTCCCCCGGAGAGAGCACCAACCACCAGGGCCTGCGGGTGCGCGCCAGCGCCGGTGCACCGGTGCCGATGGTGGAAAACGGTTATCTGCTCGAACATCCGGCCGGGTCGCTCTATCTCGAACCCCACGGTTTTCTCGATCCAGCCCTGGAGCCACAGCCCCTGGATGCCGTGATCACGCCGATGGTGGATCTGGGGCTGCCGGCGCTTGGAGCGTTTGTGAAGGGCTGCTCCGTGGTGCCGCAACTGGTGGAACGCTTCCAACCCACCACGGTGCTCGCCAGCACCTCCGGCGGCGACGTGCGCTTTGGCGGCGCCTTGAGTCGGGCCCTGCGAATGAAAGGATCCATAGCCAGCACTGGAGCCCAGCTGCCGGCCAGCAGCTCCTGGACCGATCCAACACCGGGGGAACGACTGCTGCTGAAAAACTGATTTTTCGGATTAAGCTTTGTAACAACAGCTTGAGTTCGATGAAATCCACGCAAGCCAGCGATTCCTGGTTCCAAGGCGTCGCTGCCCGCGACATCCACATGGAGCAGCTCAAAAAGGCCGAACGCTTCAACGGCCGTGCCGCCATGGTTGGCATCGTGATCGGAATCATCACCGAGGGGCTCACCGGTGCCGGCATCGTTCACCAGATCGGGCTGGGTCCCCTGGTGGATGGCTATGCCGCCTGCCGCACCCAATTCCTGCCCTTCTGCTTCTGATTCGGAAGGGGGACCACCCCCCCGATGACGAGAATGGTGTGATTCACGTTCGAATCGAATGGCTGCTGACAAGGAACTGCTGAAGGAAGTGGCCCTGGAGCTGTGGAACACCACCAAAAAGCTTCGTCCCGGCCTGCCCAAAGCGCCTCGCGCCCAGCTGGTCTTAAAGGCTCTGCTCACCATCGGTGACATGAGTGATCAGCTGGAAGCCGCCATGGTGCTTGGAGTGATTGAGGCGCAGGAACCCGACGATGAGCCCGGGCAGGGAGAAGCGGCCGGCGAAGACAAGACGGTGTCTGAAACCGATGCCAAGACCGAGCGGGAGACCCCCAGGGTTGTGCGCAAGCGCTCCAGCAGCCGCTGATCAAGACTTCCAAATGACAATCCACCCATCCCGCTCCCTCCCTGGGGATGGGTCAAGCTTTTGAAAGCGCTTCGGCGAGACGGCTTAACGCTGCAGAGCAACCACAGCCGCAACAGCAGCAAGGGCAATGATTCCAGCCATCCAGATGCTGCCTTGGCGTTCCAACAACCACGCAGCGTTGCGAGAGATCGACAACCTGCCAGTTGCCAACAGCGCAGTGAACCCCACTAGCAGAACCACGGGAATCACAAGCGCCAAGACCAACTGCATCACAAAGTGCCTTTGAGGCCTACCTTCCAATGATGATGTGGTGGCAAATCGAGCTACGTCTCTACGTCTGCACCACAGCCTGAATCTTGACTCTGTTGATCGTCACGGCCGGTTTCATTGGTCTGCTTTGGCTCACGCAAAGCCTGATCAGACGTGGCATGGATGACGGCAGCAACAGCTGAGGCGTCTTCATTCCGCTGAAGGGACGAACCTCGTCAGCGATGCCTGGGCTCCCCTGGGGCCTGCTCGGCTTCCGCCTTCAGGAAACGGCGATGCTGAGATGAGGCATAGCCGCTGAGGTCAATTCTGCTGGCATTGCTGCCAGCCTTTCGCCACTCCCTCGGGGGAGTGCTGGATCTTCTGTTCATGGAATCGAGTTATAGGTTCTCGCGCAGTGGGCCTTCAATCAGGCTCTTTGGCGTCGCACCACCTTTGCACACCTACCCGTCACATGCACCGAGCGGATGGGTAATTGCAGCTACGGCGAGCCATTCGAATCGGACCGATACTCCGACCAACGGCAAACGGCTTGTGACTCCTGAAGAGCAGTACGTGCAATGCATGGACGCTGCCTACGCCTCAGCTGACAAGGAGACCTGCCTGAAAATGATGCGAAGGGCAGAAGGTATCTTGCGCGGTGAATTCCGCGCCCAGCCAACAAGCGATGGCCCTGGAGAGCGAGCGTTTGCGAGCTGAAGCAAAAACCCAACGAAGCCCAGTTCAGCACCGCGTTTTGAGATGGGCGATACTGGGATCGAATCAGTGACAATCTCCTTGTAAGGGAGGTTGCTTTTACATAAAATCCACTGCATACACAGCTACCAAGCAGCCAAAAACTTTTTTAGAGCTTTGTTAGAGCAGAGCTGCCCTAGGCACGAAAGATTGACCGACCGTCTGCCTATGGCAGCCCTGGAAAGCCCGGCACTGCCAAACGTCCGAGGTTGCTGACCCTAGGTATTTATGCCCCTGGTCTGCTGCCTGTGGTTCCTTATCGTTCGTCAGTGTTTTAACCCGTAGGCCCCCTTTCGACAGCACTAGGCCCTGCACCTCCCGCTGTTGGAAACGCCAATCGATGACTGACCACACCCTCAGCATGTCCGCCGCACTGCTTGAAGCGCAGCTGCAGCGTCTGGAGGCTTCTCTGGCTTCAAAGTCAGCAGCTAAACCTCAGCCTCAATTCGAGGCCCCCAAAGACAAGGACGAACCAGTACGCGACTGACCGTTAACGGTCGCTCTTCAGCCCTTGATCAGCACGGCATATTGAGGACATCCAGCTCCGGCTGATGTTCTCTGAAGATCTGTTGTGGAGGCGCTTGTCTCGATAGCTCTGGGCATCTTGCTCGCCTGGTTCACCACCCGGCTGATCATTTGGTTCTTCAGCCCTGATCGGTATCGGCGTGATCGCAATTCAGAAGACTGAAGCTGTGGCCATGAGCTCGCTGGGGGACATCGTTGATGACGGCCCTGTCCTATCAGCAGAAATGGCCAGGCCAAAAGACGTCAGCAAGGCCACTGTGCATCAGCAAGTTGAGCCCGTATTGGACAGATGAGCAGCTCCAACAGATAGTGGAGATGTTCCAAGCCCACGGGTTGCTTTGATCAATGTTGTCCTGCGATCTGAATAACTCGGCGGCAGTAAGCGATGAACTCCTCAGAGGGCATGTCCCCCTTGGCGTCATTGGTCGTCCAGCTGACGTTTTCAAAGTCAGGAAACGGCTCAGCTTTGACGTGATCAATAGTCAGCAGCATGGCAAAAAACCCCTTGTAGGAAGCGTCTTGAGCCTTGGCCTCTTCGTTTTTGTAGGTGCCCAGCAGGTCTGAATCCAGCTTGGAGCCGACGTAGGGATCAAAACCATTGCAGCAATGAAATGATTCGTTGATGACATCTATCGCCTGTTTGACGGTGTATTGGCCACCACACCTCTCTTCGGCCTGGTGACTGCCACAGCCTTCTTACAAATCAGGTCACTGCAGTCCTCATCGCTAAGTCCAACCCATGCAGAAGCACTCCAAGCCATATCAACACCACTCGGTCACAAGCAGTTTGGTAGCCATGTCAATCACCACGAAGCAGCAGCATCACAAGAGGAACTTGAGCCTGATCTGTTTTGAAGAGCCAAGTCCATAGACACCACCAAAGCTCGGCTTTGAATTAGGCAAGCAAAAGAGAGCAAATGCATTTAGCCGATGCGCTAATATTCAAAATAGCTACCTATAATCAAGGGTGGATTTAACCGGGCAGCTAACAGACCAATACCTTGAAATCTATAGAGATTACTTTAAGAGCGTTGAAAATATTGGTTATTACATCCATGACGAAGTCAGTCTTATAGATAAGCCTTCATACTGGTCTTGGACACACTGGGACGGACACGAAGCAGTAATAAAAAAAGCATTTGACGACATTGATCCATATATAGACCTTGACTTCTACAAGGCAGACAATATCCTAGAGGCTCAGATTCATATCTATAGAGTCTCTCCCTATCCAGGAATACCTGGCGACATAGTTGGATTTGCCCTAGGAAGTCATGAAGGGGCACTAATCCCATCACAAGCTAATGACGACCTCTTTCAGTCAGTAGTGTGGACAGATTTTCCCGACGATTACAGTCTTTATTACTCAAATAATCCATTCCTAGAAGATGAGAATGGTTACGACTTTGGCAGCGCGCAGTGGCAGGATGCTTACACAATAATTCACGAGATCGGCCATGCGCTAGGGCTGTCGCATCCTCAGTCAGATGGAGAGGACGACCCTCATGGAGGTCATCACAGCTCCACAAAAACAGTAATGTCATACAACACTGATATTAAATACAGCCAATGGGGGATGTTTGGATATGTTCCTTCTTGGACTGGCGAAGACATCCATCATCTTCAGCTTATATGGGGTAGTGAAAATGGAAACAACGACCATCCAACCAATGCCTCAGACTTACTCAGCGGCACAGATGACAATGATTCCATCTATCTATTGGATGGTGACGATACTTTCTATGCTGAAAAAGGTGATGATGTAATCCTTGGAGGAGATGGAGAAGACTTTATTTATGGTGGAAGCGGTAATGACACCTTAATAGGTGGCTCAGCTGCTTACAAGGATGAATTGTTCGGGGGGGAAGGTAATGATTTTTTGGGTGGTGGTGGTGGGCCAGATCACATCTATGGGCAAGCTAATAGTGATGAAATTCGAGCAGGACATGGGAAAGACCTTGTTTCTGGTGGTATTGGGGCCGATGTTGTCTATGGTGGTGGCGGTACAAATACCTTTTTGTCGGAAATGGATGGATCAGTTGATGAACTTTTCATCCTGAGCGACTTTCGCGGTCACGGATATGACTGGGGACGAAACCACGGAGGCATTAATGCCGACGTTATTCAGGAATTAGACAGAGATGATCGAATCACGATTCTTGGAACTACTGATTCTGAGCTTTCTTTCAGGGACGTGGTTGCAGGCACACATAACCAATCACAAGCTGGGATTGGAATATTTGATGGAGAGATGCTCGAAGCTATTTATGTAGGCTCAAATCTTGATGCCAACCAACTAGACAGCATCACAGAAGCTGATCCATCCAGGTTCTGGTAAGTGGACCCAAGCACTAATTGATTGACTGAAACGAGTGATGCAATTAGATTGGCGTGGTGGAATATGCACAACACAAATATATTCTTGATACCCTCGGCTGGGTGCATTATCGCCAAGTTTTGCCATGCGATTTAATAAGCAGTATTCGCGACCAGATCAGTGATCAGCTTGTGATCAATAGAAGTCGGAAATTGTTATTCAACTCGGATCTAGATAGAGCTTCGGTTCGCTTTTATAGAAATAATCCTGACCAACTATCTTTGCTACAGGACATGCTCCCCAATTTGCCTGCTGTTTATAAACTCGCTCTTCATCCACTTATCGGAAATTTGCTGGAGAAGTCAATTGGGTGGCCAGAGTCTATTCTAAGTCCAATTCACAACCTCCGTGCAAAATTACCTTGGAATCTCAGTAAAAGTCCTTTTACGACTGTGCCATGGCATCAGGATTATGGAGCTAGTGATCCAACTCTTGATCGAGTACGGCTTGTAACTGTATGGATACCTCTTAGTCCTGCATCGACTTACCATGGTGGATTGGAAATTATTCCTCGATCTAATCAACTTGGTTGGCTCCCACATAGCAGGGCTACACGAGGTCCTGAGGTGAATTTGAAAGCCATGTGCGACGCATTAAAGTTCAATGGGAAACTCTCACCAGTTTCTGTTCAAGCCAGTGCAGGAGACGTGATTATCTTTGATCAGTTAACATTGCATAAAAGCTGTAGAAACAAAAGCAGGATATGCAGGTGGAGCTTAGATTTCCGCTATGCAGCCCTGGGTCAAAGTACAGGGCGACCTGGTCAATGGGATAGGGACCCTCGGATTGGAGACGATGTAGGAAGTGGAGTCATGAAGCTAGTTCGACAAAGATACTCTTCAAAGATTCCGATCCGGAAAAGAGTTGACGAAATATTTTAACCTCACATGCCAAAACTACTTACAGTTTCTGCTTTAGATCAGGAAGATTAAAGCCAACGGTGGATTTAGCGGCTTGTTGGTTTTGCTAATAGACACACATCGATTGTTTAGGCGCTGATCCATTGTCAGAGCCAGACGCCGGGAAGTAAGTCCTCAAAGTGCTCTAAGGGGTATCCACCAAGCCTCGGCAGCAACCGCCAGAAGAATAACGAACAGAAGAAAGGCGATTACGTCCAAGAACATGGCTAGAAGAGCGGTGGGCCCTCAGGCAGATAAACGCTGTCGGCGATGGTCCGCAGCACCATGGAGCACGCGTAGTCATCCGCACTGTATTCGTCTTTCCAGGTGTTCACCAAGAGCTTCAGTTCGTAGTCGGCTTAGTTCAGAAATTCGTCGGTCGGTCCCCAGAACGTGACCTCGTCCATGGCTGAGGGGTGTCAGTCCTTAGGTTGTAGCCATGTTTAAGGAAGGCCCCCGCAACAGAGACAATCCCACCAAGGCTGGCGGTGATGGGTGGCTGGTGAACGATCAACAGCAAAAGAGCGTCCGCTTCAGGAACGACATGGAGACCGCTCATGCCGAATGGGTCACGTTGTCGACCTACAACTGGAGGCCAACAAGTCCGCCGGTGCCGATGAACCAGCGGCGGATGCTGCGGCACAACGCCATCGAGGCGTAGAACACCATAAAAAAGGGGGGCTGGCGTCCATGCCACCCACCCGTCCGCTGATTAGTCGCAGCAGCCGCCTTGTTGCGAGGGGGCCACTGTTACGCCACTCACGACATTTGAATCCATAAGCACCGGTACTTGAACGCCGCCACTGGGGTCTTCAGCCAATTCCACAGCGAGCCCAATAAGCTCCTATCGGTTGGCTTTTGTGTAGTTCAAGAGCTCAACGCGTTGGAGTTCTTGGGGAGCGGACACAAGCAGCAAGGTGATCTTGAGAGCTTTTTAACGCTGATCTGACGACAGAACGTAGAGCAACAGAAGATGTTCAAGCTCTTAGAGCCGATGCCGGGAGAAGGTGATGGGCTGCAGCAGTCGCAGGCTCGTCGTACTTTTCGACCCATGAAATTCAGTCAAAACCACTCATAATTCGAGGCAGGGACTGAGAGTTGCCTCAGAGGGTGACGCTGCACAATCGGCTCTATCAAAGTTGGCTGCTCCAACTGGCGACCTGGTCAGCAGGAGGACGTTTCGTATCAGCACGTGTTGACGCGCTGCGGCTAACGTCTGGTCGAGCAATGGACCAGCCAAACTACTTCGCCAATCGACTCTCAAAGGTTGATACACAGAATATTTCACCCCTGAGGTGCTGCAGGGCAGCGCCACACGAGGTGCAGCCAAAGAGGTTGTATTGATTCTGTGAGAAAAATATCGATAAAAGCAAAAAAGGTTCGACCTCAACTCGTTGCCCTTGGCAGTGCCACTACAGGGTTGCAAGCAGCCAACTGGCTTGAACTACCTGCGGATACGCATCCATTCAGTGCAATCAATAAAGCACTCAGAAATCTGAGGCACATAGACAAATACGTAGAGGAACTACACCTCATCTCTCATGGCAATAGTGATGGAATTGAGTTTGCAAGCGAGTGGATTGACCAAGAAAAACTACAAAAATATGCCGACGAACTTTCTCAGTGGAGGGTTAAAACAATTGTTTTGTGGTGCTGCAGTATAGGCCAAAACAAAGATTTCCTTAGAACCCTCGAAAACCTTACAGGATCTGAGGTTTTTGCCTCATCAGAAGCAATCAACAAGAATCAACTTAAGACAAAAAATAAAAATGGAGAATCACGCAGTTTAAACGATCTTCTTAAGCAAGATGCGATCAGACAATGGAGAGGTGAACTCTCTGCGACTCAACGAGGTGGTGATCTTGATGGTCAAGCCCAAGGGGATCGGAGCGGCTGGTCAGTATCCCTGTCAGCAGATGGCAAGACACTGGCTGTTGGTGCACGTCAAGACGACAGCAGTGGCAATCGATCGGGCAGCACACAGATTTACACCTGGAATGGCACAGCCTGGAGCCAACTCGGCGATGACATAGACGGTGAGGCGGCCGAGGACGAAAGCGGCCATTCTGTATCACTCTCTGCCGACGGAACAACTGTTGCTATTGGCGCAAGGCGAAATGACGGCAATGGAAATAGCTCAGGTCATACACGCATTTACAACTGGAACGGCACAGCCTGGAACCAACTAGGCAGCGACATCGATGGAGAAGCCGCTGAAGACGAAAGTGGCTATTCCATCTCACTCTCTGCCAACGGAACGACTGTTGCTATTGGCGCAAGGCGAAATGACGGCAATGGAAATAGCTCAGGTCATACACGCATTTACAACTGGAACGGCACAGCCTGGAACCAACTAGGCAGCGACATTGATGGAGAGGCAGCGAATGACTTCAGCGGGAAATCAATATCACTATCAAATGATGGAAAAACAGTTGCTATTGGTGCACACAAAAATGATGGCAATGGTAGCAATTCTGGCCATGCAAGAATTTACAACTGGAATGGCACAACTTGGAGCCAACTAGGCAGCGATATTGATGGAGAAGCCGCTGATGATGAAAGTGGCTTCTCAGTTTCGTTGGCAGGCAATGGAACCGTCGTTGCAGTAAGCGCTTATCAAAACGATGGAAACGGAACAAGCGCAGGGCATACAAGGATCTACACCTGGAATGGCACAACCTGGAATCAACTTGGCAGTGATATTGATGGAGAAGCCGCTGATGATGAAGGTGGATATTCCATTGCGCTGTCCAATGATGGAAACACTATTGCCATCGGTGCACGCCTTAATGATGGAAATGGAACCAATTCAGGCCAAACAAGAATTTATAGCTGGAGCGGCAACACTTGGAGCCAACTAGGCAGCGATATTGATGGAGAAGCCTCCGATGATGAAAGTGGCTTTTCTGTTTCACTATCGGATGACGGAACGACGGTTGCCATTGGAGCACGTCAAAACGATGGCAATGGAACCAATTCAGGTCATGTACGCGTTTTCGATCTAAGCGCGACCAGTGGAAATCCAGATATCAGTGCAATCAGCACAATTAGCGATCAGAGCAATGGCTTCAACACACTTAATTTTGCAAGTGGCATTAAGACCCATACCATCTCCGGAATCACATATTCATTAGTTGCATCTCAATATGACAATGGAATTCAAATTATCAATATCAATGATCCAGCTAATCCCATCGCTACTGCGAGTATTACAGATAATAGCGGTGGCTTTACAAGCCTGGCAGGCGCCTCAGAAATACATACAACCAATATCAATGGTAATACTTATGCATTAGTCACAGCACGTGATGACAATGGAATTCAAATCATCAATATCAATGACCCAAGCAACCCCACAGCTACAGCAAGTATCACTGATGGAGCTGGCGGCTTTGATGAGCTGCAATTACCAACTGACATCACGACAATACAAATTAGAGGTTCTCACTATGCGTTAGCGGTTGGGCATGATGACAATGGCATACAAATCATCAATATCAATGACCCAAGTAATCCCTCTGCCGTAGCAAGTCTTACCGATGGCGTAGGTGGCTTCAATACCCTTGGCGGCGCAACGGGAATTGCTACAGCATTTATCAATGGAAATATCTACGCACTTGTCGCCTCTCAAGACGATCATGGCGTTCAGGTCATTGATATCACTGACCCGGCTAATCCTTTAGCCACAGCGAGTGTTACTGATGGAATCAACGGTTTCAATGAACTCAAAGGAGCGCGTCACATCACAACTATTGACATCGATGGCTCCACTTATGCACTAGTTGCTTCCTACCAAGATGATGGCGTTCAAATTATCGATATTAGTGACCCAAGCAATCCAACAGCGGCCTCCAATATCACTGATGGCGTCAATGGATTTGACGAACTAAACGATGCGTGGGAAGTTACAACTACAACTTTAGGAAGTAATACCTTTGCACTGGTCACGTCAAAAATAGATAACGGCATACAAGTTATAAATATCAATGATCCTACTTCACCAACAGCGGCCGGAAGCCTGACTGACGGTGTTAATGGATTCACCAATCTCAATGGTGCGTGGGGAATCACAACCACGAATATTGGCGAAAAAATATATGCATTAGCAACGGGTAGTGTCGACGATGGTGTTCAGATTATTCGGCTAGAAGCTCCGGATCTCATAGCACCCACCATTGCTGTCACATCCGATGTCTCGTCGCTAGGCGCCGGAGAAACGGCCACCCTCACCTTCACCCTCTCAGAAGCGTCCACCGATTTTGCTGAGGCTGATGTCTCCATAACGGGCGGCACCCTCTCCAACTTCTCCGGTTCCGGCAGCTCCTATTCCGCCACCTTCACACCAGACACCAGCAGCGACACCAACGAGGTGATCTCCATTGCCTCCGGCGTCTTCGCTGATGCAGCTGGCAACACCAACACCGATGGCAGCGATAGCAATAACTCCGTCACCCTCACGGTCGACACGGTCTCAGCGCCACCGTTCACCCGGCTCGGAAACGACATCGATGGCGAAGCTGCTGGTGATAAGAGCGGCGCCGTTGCTCTCTCCAGTGATGGAACCATTCTGGCCATCGGCGCGAAGTACAACGACGGCGGTAGCAACAGGCGAGGCCGCACGCGCATCTATGCGTGGAACTCAGGCACGAGTCGTTGGGATCAACGCGGCAGCAACATCAATGGAGAGTGGGATACGGACTACTCAGGCAGTGCCGTCTCCATCTCGGACGATGGATCCGTCGTTGCGATCGGGGCCATTAGCAACAATGGCGGTGGCAATGGCAATGAATCAGGCCATACCCGCATCTTCGCCTGGGATGGCAACGACTGGGTGCAACGCGGCAGTGACCTTGACGGAGAAGCTTCGAATGACAACAGCGGTGGTGCTGTCTCCCTCTCAAGCGATGGCAGCGTTGTTGCCATCGGTGCCAAATACAACAACAACGCCTCCGGCGAAAACGCCGGCCACACCCGCGTCTACGCCTGGAATGGCACTGCCTGGGTGCAACGCGGCAGTGACATCGATGGAGAGACTGCTCAAGACCTCAGTGGCTGCTCAGTCTCGCTCTCAAGCGATGGCAACACGCTGGCGATTGGCGCGCAACAAAACAGCGGTCGAGGGGGGAACAAGTCGGGCCACACCCGCATCTACGACTGGGATGGCAACGACTGGGTGCAACGCGGCAATGATATCAATGGCGAAAGCGGGGGCGATCAGAGCGGCCTCTCCGTTTCCCTCTCCACCGACGGCAACGTCGTTGCCATCGGCGGGAAGTACAACGACGGCAACGGCAGCGACTCAGGCCACACCCGTATTTACGACTGGGATGACACGGCTTGGGTCAAGCGCGGTGACGACATTGATGGAGAGAGCGCCGGCGACCGCAGTGGCGGCAAGGTTTCCCTCTCCGGCGATGGCAACGTCGTCGCCATCGGAGCACCGCAAAACGCTGACAACGGCACGAATTCTGGCCACACCCGCATCTACCAGTGGGATGGCACGGCCTGGAATCACATCGGCAGCGACATCGATGGAGAAGCGGCCGATGACTACAGCGGAGGCCAGATCTCCCTATCGCGCGATGGCAGCACCGTTGCCATCGGCTCCATTTTTAACGACGACAGTGAAAACAATGCCGGGCATGTGCGTGTCTTCCAGCTGACGGATCTCACGGCGCCCACCATTGCTGTCACCGATGACGATGCCGATAACTCCCTAGGCGCGGGCGATGCATCCACCCTCACCTTCACCCTCTCAGAAGCTTCGACGGATTTCGTAGAGGCCGATGTCGCTGTTTCCGGTGGATCCCTCTCCAACTGGGCCGCTGTTTCCAGCACCATTTACACCGCCACCTTCACCCCCACCGACAACAGCACCACCGATGGTGTGATCTCGATTGCCAGTTCGAAATTTTCTGATGCCGCCGGCAACAACAATCTCGATGGGTCCGATGCCAATAACTCCGTCACCTTCACGGTCGATACCACTACTCCTTCTCCTTCTCCTTCTCCTTCTCCTTCTCCTTCTCCTTCTCCTTCTCCTTCAGAAGCCTCTCCCAGCTCGCTTGTTCTAAATGAAGACAACTCCTTCTTTGTTACAGAAGGATCCTCCCATGGACTTTGGATCAACCTCAAAGTGACGCTGGCTGACGCACATCTTCAAAATAGCCTCACCATTGTCGACCAAAATAATAATGCGTTAGGCGCTATTGGAGCCACAAGAATGTCGAGCAATCTTGGCGATCACTCTATTTTTATCCCAGAAAAATCTACGATACGCTTTCAGCAGCTTAGCGGAAATAAGTCCACCAATAATTCCCCAAAGCTTTCGATTAGTAACTTAGGAAGCGATATATATTCGCTTCAGCTTGATGACAGTGCTGCTGATAATGACTACAATGACCTATGCATTGAAGTTAGTTACTCCAGCTCTTCTCCCGCTCCAGAGGCAACAACATTAGCCACCGAACAGCTTGAGATCAGCGATGCCATCATCGATCTCACGTCTATTCCTGAAGCCGGAAAAAACCTAAAAATAATAGTAAGCAGTGATGCCGATTCGGTAAATCGTTTTGCGTTAGTGAAGCTTCAGGTAGACAGCGATGGAAACTTTATGGTTGGCGGCCATAAAAATGTCGATGGAGAATCGTTTGATGATATCGTCTGGGAGAGTCTCGTCCACCCAGGCGACAACATAATTACTGCAACAGGAGAAAATCAGGAGCAATACGACTGGTTTGTTCCTTTGGAAGATGCAGGGTTTTACGCGCCTGTACTAATCACGCAAGAGGATGAGATTATTACTTACGGTTCAACGCAGGTAAAAAATCTTGGCTGCAATTTCTTTGGTTTTGAGGATGAGGGTAGTTACCTTGGATGCGATTGGGATTACAACGATCTGACTGCACGGATTGAAGTATCTGGAGCCTCAACACTTTCAGATATTTTTTGAGGTTATTAGCTCAGCAATTAATCTTAGCCTCCTTGTGATTTCTGAGATGGAGTTGCTTCAATTTGGATCAGCTTCTTCTGAACCCTGGAGCGTTTCTTCGCGTATCCATAGTTTTCAGTAAGAACGGGTTGAATACCCTTAGAAATTATTTCCTTGCCCTCCAGTCCAGTAAGTGTTTTTAACCCGACGAGCCTCTCTTTCATTGTTGGGTTTTGATTGACCAAGGAGTTTCTCCTTGGCACTTCGCCAATGATGCATCCAGCCCAAACTCAAAAGACCATCGACAGGAGGACAACTGAACCGCTGGTGCCACCAAGGGAAACCGTGATCAATGCCAGCTCAATAAGCAGAAGAGGTTGAAGCTGCTTCGCCATCTATTTTACTGGTGCTGCGGATGTCGACAGGGTGGCGACGTAATCCAGCATTCGTCAGCTCAGATCACCGGCGTCGCCGTTATCCCCATCAGCGTCCCTACGCCAATCACCATGAGGACCAGAAGCAGCATCCACTTCATCGAAAAACTCCAAAAAAAGTCCCCTGGAGGGGGTTGCTGATCCGTCCAAGTTCACATGGTAAGGACGGTACCCGGTTATGGTTCAATTGAATAGTGAGCCCTTATCGGATGGCACTTGAACGGGGCTTTGTTTTTTGGTTCAGTTCTGGTTGAAGAGTATTTTTTTTGCCAGTGAACCCTGACAAGCAGCACAAAAAACTGAGCAAGCTTGCTTACCGGGCTCAAGAGTGCTTGACACGAGAAGATGCGCAGAAAATTTTGAGGAAGGCAGCTTAGGCTCACTGGAAACTGTCCAAGCTCTGATTAGGGCAGCATCATCAGCAGCTTCTGATTGGATGTAATTGAAATTACATCCAGAAAAAAGATAGAAAAAGCTTGAGTGAGTGAACCCAAATTTCTAATTATAAATATGCCGACAAGGGTATTAGTAAATCTCTAAGCAAAATACGTATAGTTTGATCCTAGTCTTCCAACTCAACCACACCGTTTTCCAGAATTATCCAACGCTTTTGAAGTATTTTGATTGAATCCAAGAAACCATTGGCAGCTTTCTGAGCAAAACGGTCGTTAGTGGCCCAGCCAAACAAGTGAAATTGCGAGCGCAAACCCGAGGAAGTTTCTCCAACTTGGATAAATCGTGTAAACGAAAATTGAGCTGATATTTGCTGAGACCACCAATCAGCAGGTGCAAGAGTTATGTGTGCATTTCTACCATCCGAAAGGATTTTCTTGGCAGGGGCTAAGTCTATAGCGAAGAATAAAAAACCATCCAAAAGACTACGTATATCTTTTATAACATCCTCGATCGCGTAACGATCAATATGCTCAAGTACATCTATACAGGTAATAATGTCAAACGATTGGTCAGGCCTTTGCACAAACTCTTTTACCGCGGGATCAAAGCCTTGTATGTCAATATCATGCAGGAGATGAGATTCTTTCAGGAGCGTCACGAGACCACCCTTGCCTGTACCGTAATCAAGTACCGAACTAACACTCTTAAACCTCTCAGAATCAACAATAGCGGATGGAATCTCCAGCCTCCCTTTCATAGAGTTCCGCATTTTATAAGCCACAGCTAAGCCATATGAATTATCGGAGGCGTGAAGCTTCGTAGAAAGACCTATAGATTCGCCAGGCATTCAACACTTTGCTTCGCCCATGAATCATACCACTCTCATGATAAATATCAAGAATTAGACAGTGTCATGAACGATCTTAAGCCGACTGGTGGAATTAATTGGCAGGGCAGAAACGGTGACCTCTCTTCCAAGGTGTAGTGGCAATCATTATCATTACTTAGTGCTTATAAATTTGCCCTAGCTCTCCATATAGAGAAAGACTTACATTACCTGAATCGATTGCAGCGACCGGAAAACGGTCGCAAATGGAGTTAAGTCTAGTCAGTAGGTGGAATCATTGAAGCCGTAGCGATTCATAAGTTCCTCGGTTGAGATTGGCGTGCCTGAACCCTCCGCGAGCCCGGGGATGCATTTGAACTTAATCTCGCGGTAAAGCTTTTGGAGCTCAGCGCCGTTTTCTTCGCACTGCTCTATTGATGCCTGTGGCACCTGATCGGTAAAAGCAGCCCCCCTCGTAACGAAGAAAAAGATCAGGTAGATGACTTCCATCAACCGGCCAGGATCGCGATCCCAACAGCGACAACCAGTGCTGCGGCCAAGTACCAGATCCAGCTGGGGAGTTTCAGCGCGCTGTCATCATCAGCCGTGCTGCGCCGGGCGGTTTTGATCTGACCGCATCCCACAAAGTCGTAGGGAGGCTCGTCCCATGGCTTGAATCCTGCTGTGTCTTCTGCCAGTGCTGTCATCCAAGCCTTTTTGGTTTTGAACGTGTCGCTGACATCTCCTGTGGGCTCGTAACCCATAAGCATTTTCTTGAAGTTGGTTTTGTCCGCTACCTGGGAGGAATGAAAGCGGGGCTTGCTCTAGGCCGTTCTAGGGCAGTTTTTAGAGCAAAACAGCTTTAGCAAGCCGCGGCCAGCTTTAGCCAGACAGCACAAAAGCGGCCTTGCGACCGCTCAGAAACCCGTAGTGAACTGGTTTTTTTGAGAGTGGGCGATACTGGGATCGAACCAGTGACAATCTCCTTGTAAGGGAGGTGCTCTACCGCTGAGCTAATCGCCCCACTAGGCAGATTCTGCCCTAACGCGTCAGCTTGGGGGCATACGACAGCCCCGAGGACTTGGCAACGGGTCGCCGCCACGACCAGAGCATCTGGATCCTGAGCCTCCCGCTCGGCATCGCTGTTGGCTTGGTGCTGGGGTGGGCTGCAGCCTTGATCGCCGCCGCCAGCTGCCTGGCTGGCGGTCTATGGCTGTCCCCAGACCTGGATACCCGCTCCAATGCGCTGCGGCGGTGGGGAGCCCTCAGCTTTCTCTGGTGGCCCTACCGCCTCCTGATTCCCCATCGCTCGCTCTGGTCCCATGGTCCTCTGCTGGGAACAACCGTGCGCCTTACGGTGCTGCTCACCTGGTGCCTGATCATGAGCATGGCGGTTCCAGCATTCTCACCAGCGATGCTGCTGACGACGCTCCAGCAACTGATGCGTCAGCACCCACAGGAGTTAATCGCTCTGCTTGTGGGTTTGGAGAGCAGCGCATGGATCCACCTAATCCTCGATGGCGACCCCTGGCCCCAGGAATGGTCGAAGAAACGACAGCGATGAGAGGGTGGGCGTTGCCTCAGTTATTGCCCCGGCATGGCCAACGCTCCTTCTGACGCCATCCAGCGACTGATCGATGTTGTGGCACAACTCAGGGATCCAACAACGGGCTGTCCCTGGGATCTGGAGCAGACCCATGCTTCGTTGGTGCCCTACGTGCTGGAAGAGGCCCACGAAGTGGCCGACGCGATCCGCCAGGGCAGCGATGCCGAGATAAAGGAAGAGCTGGGGGATCTGCTGCTGCAGGTGGTGCTGCATGCTCAAATCGCTCGGGAGCAGCAACGCTTTGATTTAGATGCAATTGCCAATGGCATCAGCGACAAGCTGATCCGCCGTCACCCCCATGTGTTCGGCGATGCCGATGCCAGCACCAGTGACGAAGTGCGACGCAGCTGGGAGGCCATCAAGCTCGAGGAGCAGGCCAAGGCCCTGGCGGGCTCCGCCAGCCCCCTCAGCGACCGGCTCAGAGCCAAGGTGCGCGGCCTGCCGGCCCTGGCTGGAGCCATGACCATTTCCAAGAAAGCGGCCAAAGCCGGCTTCGAGTGGGATGACATGGCCGGCGTCTGGGAGAAGGTCCATGAGGAGCTGGACGAACTCAAGGAGGCGGTAGCCAACGGCAACAACGGCCATGCCCAGGAGGAACTGGGCGATCTGCTGTTCACCCTGGTGAATGTGGCCCGTTGGTGCCAAATCGAACCCGAAGAAGGCCTCTCCGGCACGAATCAACGCTTCCTCGACCGTTTCTCCCGCGTTGAAGCCGCACTGGATGGGGATCTGAAGGGCCGCAGCATCAACGAATTGGAAGCCCTCTGGAAACAGGCCAAAGCAGCGATCCGAGAGGAACACTCCTCCACTTCTGAATCCAATTAATCGTCCAGGGAGGGCCGACTGCGCCGTTGACGCTTGAGGTCACCACGCTTTTTCTTCGTGTCCAAGCGCCGCTTCACGGCACCACGACCCGGCCGTGTGGCCTTTCGGGCACGCGGCGCTGGCTGCAAGCCCTCCCGCAGCAGCTCCCCCATGCGATGCAAAGCCTTCTGACGGTTCTGCCATTGGGAGCGCTCTTCTGCGACCACAACCCGCAGGCAACCCTCCACCAACCGGGCCTGGAAGTGCTCCAGCAATCGGGCGCGGCGAAATGGACCCAGACAAGAGCAGTTCGCCAGATCCAGAAGCAATTCCACACGGGAATCGGTGGTATTGACCCCCTGCCCGCCGGGACCGGATGAGCGGCTGAACCGCCAGCGCAGCTCCCTGGACGGAATGGTCAACCGCTCGTTCACCACCAGGTCTTGCACCAGCCATCTCCTGGCTCAAGAACAACAGGATGCTCCCACCAGGTTGATGCTTCGAAGAGGAAACACCTGCATCAAGCCTGAGCCCTGTCCGTAAAACAAAAGCTTTGATCTGACGAAAAGGCTTTGAAGCTGCCCTCTTCCATAGGAGCTCCCCATCCGAGCACATTCGGCCTCCACATATTGCGTTCGTCAATCCCGAGATCACCACATCTGGGGCTTGGGAACAGCCCCCCCGGGTCCTTAGCTGGAGAGATGCCCACCGCAGCCCATGAGCAGCTGGATTGACGAAGAACACCGCGGCGTCCGCTATGGATTGAAGGGAGAGGTGCTGGTCGAGGAGACCAGTCCTTTTCAGCGGATCAGCGTGATTCGCAGTGAGCGCTACGGGCGGGGGCTGCTCCTGGATGGCTGTTGGATGACAGCGGAACAGCAGGAACGCCACTACCACGAGGCCTTGGTGCACCCAGCCCTGTGCAGCGCCAGCTCGATCGGGCGGATTCTGGTGATCGGAGGCGGGGACGGCGGCACCGCGCGGGAATGCCTGCGGCACCTAGCCGTCCAGCGGCTGGACATGGTGGAGATTGACGGGCGTGTGGTGGAACTCAGCCGGGAACACCTTCCCGAAATCGGCGGATCCGCCTGGACTGATCCGCGGTTCCAGCTCACAGTGGGCGATGGCATCGCCTGGGCAGCTGAGGCTGAGGACCAGAGCTATGACGTTGTCTTGGTGGATGGCTCTGACCCCGCCGGACCCGCCGAAGGCTTGTTCAACCGCGCCTTCTTTGAAAACTGCCGACGGCTGCTGAAACCCGGGGGCGTGTTCGGCACGCAGAGCGAATCTCCGGAAGCCTTCCGCGATGTCCACATCGCCATGGTGCGCCTGTTGCGCGAGGTGTTTGACCATGCCGACCCGCTCTATGGCTGGGTGCCGATGTACCCCAGCGGCTGGTGGAGCTGGACCTTCGCTGCGATGGCAACACCCCGCTACCGCACTCCAGACCCCGAGCGCAGCGAGGCCATCGCCGCAGGCTGCGAAATCTGGTCACCGCGCTGGCAGCGGGGGGCCATGGACGCCATCCCCGCCTTCGTTGAACGGGAGCTGCAGTCATGACCGCACATGCGCAGTGTGGGCTGTTCGACAGTTTGTTTGACAGCGACGGAACCATTTTCATGGGATCCCGCCGCAACCCTGCCGACTGCCGCGTTGGCCTGTTTGGTGTGCCGTACGACGGCACCACCTCCTTTCGCCCTGGCACCCGCTTCGGCCCCGCCGCCATCCGAGAAGTGAGCACTGGGCTTGAGACCTATTGCCCGCAACTCGACCTGGATCTGGAGGATCTCAACTTTGCCGATCTTGGTGCCCTTGAGATTCCCTTCGGCAACCCTGAGCCCGTTCTCACCAAGGTGAAGCAAGCAACCGAAGCCGTGCTCGGCTTGGGGCTCAGGCCCCTGATGCTTGGCGGGGAGCATTCGATCAGCTCCGGTGCCGTGGAGGCCGTGGCACAACGCCACCCCGACCTGGTGCTGGTTCAGCTGGATGCCCATGCCGACCTCAGGGACAGCTGGCTGGGAGCCCACCACAGCCATGCCTGCGCCATGCGCCGCTGTTTAGAGGTTCTTCCCAGCAAGACGCTGTTTCAACTCGCGATCCGCAGTGGCACGCGGGAGGAATTCACCGAACTACACGAGAGCGGACGACTGATGCCCAGCATCGACGCCCTTCAACAGGCCCTCGCTCCCTTGCAGGGGAAACCCATTTATCTCACCGTCGATCTGGACTGGTTTGACCCCGCCGTTCTGCCTGGAACCGGCACACCGGAACCCGGTGGTTACCACTGGTCTGACTTCGCCAGACTGATCGGGGTACTTCGAGAGCATCACCTGGTGGCGGCCGATGTGGTGGAACTGGCCCCACAACTCGACACAAGTGGCATCAGCTCCGTGCTGGCCGCCAAGGTGACCCGCAGCCTGCTGCTCCTCCTTGGTGGCGATCAATAGAAGTGACGGGCATCAGCCCGCTGCTGCCGCAAACGGCTGTGCTGTTTGCTGAGCAATTGCAGCACCAGCGTTGGGTGCCGATGGATGAGCGCCAGAAAATTGGAGCGGCTCAGGCGGAACAATGAAACAGGCGTCACCGCTGTGGCATCACGGCTGTGACACTTGGCGCCATCCACGAAATCCTCATAGAAAAACAATTCACCAGGACCAAAGCGAATGCGGTTCAACGGACCACTGCTCAGTTCCATCCATCCCTGTTCAATCACATGGATGAACTGCACAGGCTCACCGGCACTGAAAACACTTGTGCCAGTGGGAAGGGTCAGGCGATCCACCTCAGGCTGTTCCTGGATCAGTTCCAGAGGAGTCAGCGGAGCTGAGGCGGACAAGGCAACAACGGGGGGTGGCTGCAGTATCCCGCGTTCATCCGGTGTAGGCCATCAGCAATGGCGGAGTCATGGATGGATCCAGGCTCAGGTCAAGCTGCGATCCAGTTCCAGCTGACGCTCTCCAACACCGCTGCTCTGCAAAGCCGGAAGCTTGGGGGAACGAGGGGTCCAGTGGTGACAGACCATCAGATCTGCAATCTCGGCCAATACCTCCAACCGGCGCAGACGGCACCACCCCTTCGCACCTGCCGGAAGGGTGCAGTACTGACAACTGCGACAGCAGGAGCCGTTGGCCAAGCAAGTGCTCCGGAAACGCCCTCAGGCTAGTGACGGTCTGCACAACGGACCATGGACAGGGGCAAATTTCCGGGTTCCCTTCCGGATCGTGAAGCCCTCCATAAGAATGCGCTTCTCATCGGCCGCCCCCATGTCCCTGCAGCGCACTCCCCTGTTCGAGTCCTGCCGTAGCGCCGGGGGCCGCATGGTGCCGTTTGCCGGCTGGGAAATGCCGGTTCAGTTCAGCGGCCTGATCCAGGAACACAAGGCCGTTCGCGAACGGGTCGGCATGTTCGACATTTCCCACATGGGAGTGCTGCGCCTCGAAGGTGCCAATCCCAAGGATGCGCTGCAACGGCTGATCCCCAGCGACCTGCACCGCATCGGTCCCGGCGAAGCCTGCTACTCGGTTCTGCTGAACGAGCGCGGCGGCATTCGCGACGACCTCATCGTCTACGACTGCGGTGCCATCGATGCCGAACGGGGTGCGCTGGTGCTGGTGATCAATGCCGCCTGCGCCGACAGCGACACCGCCTGGATCCGTGAACAGATGGAGCCCGCTGGCCTGACGGTGACCGACATCAAAAAAGACGGCGTGCTGCTCGCTCTGCAGGGCCCTGAGGCAATGGGATTGCTGCAGGAGCTGAGCGGCGAAGACCTCAGCGGCTTGCCCCGCTTCGGCCACCAGATGCTCAAACTCAAGGGCTTGAGCCAACCAGTGTTCAGTGCTCGCACGGGCTACACCGGCGAAGACGGTGCCGAGCTGCTGCTCAACGCCGACGACGGACAAAAGCTATGGCAGCTTTTGCTCGATCGCGGTGTCACCCCCTGCGGTCTGGGGGCGCGGGATACCTTGCGGCTGGAGGCCGCCATGCACCTTTACGGCCAGGACATGAACGACAAAACCAACCCCTTCGAGGCGGGGTTGGGTTGGCTCGTGCACCTGGAAATGCCCGTGGATTTTGTGGGCCGACAGGCACTGGAGCAGGCGGTGGGATCTGGCCCCGCCAAACGCCTGGTAGGCCTCAAGCTGCAGGGTCGTGCCATCGCCCGCCACGACTACCCCGTTGTGCACAACGGAGAGACGGTGGGCATCGTCACCAGCGGAACCTGGTCCCCCACCTTAGAAGAAGCGATCGCCCTGGCCTATGTGCCCCCATCCCTTGCCAAGCTCGGCACCGAACTGAGCGTTGAGATCCGCGGCAAGGCCCAACCGGCAACGGTTGTTCGCAAGCCCTTCTACAAACGCAACTGAAGCTCACCGCTGCTGTGGGAAACTCGCTCTTCTCCAGTTGAGACATCCCATGCGCAGCAACGGTTGCGGCTACCTGCGCGAACAGAACATTGATCAGCAGGTGCAACTGTGCGGCTGGGTGGATCGACGCCGTGATCACGGCGGGGTGATTTTCATCGACCTGCGGGACCGCAGCGGCACGGTGCAGATCACGGTGGACCCAGATCTGGGCGCCGACGCCTTCGCCGTCGCCGAGCATCTGCGCAGCGAAACCGTGCTGCAGGTTGAGGGGAAAGTGCGGGCCCGGCCTGGCGAATCCCTGAACGACAAGCTGGCCACGGGGGCTGTGGAAGTACTCGCTAGCGGCATCACCGTGCTGAACAGCGTGAAAGGCAACC
The DNA here is from genome assembly GCA_047285305.1 of Synechococcus sp. Classification (GTDB taxonomy): domain Bacteria; phylum Cyanobacteriota; class Cyanobacteriia; order PCC-6307; family Cyanobiaceae; genus Parasynechococcus. Next base: position 537,854 of record JBJBDL010000003.1, on the reverse strand, counting down.
TGCCCTTCCCCGTGTCGGTGCACGACGAGGAGAACACCCGCGAAGAACTGCGGCTGCGCCACCGCTATCTGGATCTGCGCCGCAAGCGCATGAACGACAACCTGCGGCTGCGGGCCCAGACCATCCAGGCCGCCCGTCGCTTCCTGGAGGACGCAGGCTTCATCGAGGTGGAGACCCCGGTGCTGACCCGCTCCACCCCGGAAGGCGCCCGCGACTACTTGCTGCCCAGCCGGGTCTGCGGCGGCGAATGGTTCGCCCTGCCCCAGTCCCCCCAGTTGTTCAAGCAGCTACTGATGGTGGGCGGCATCGAGCGTTACTACCAGGTGGCCCGCTGTTTCCGCGACGAAGACCTGCGGGCCGACCGCCAGCCGGAATTCACCCAGCTGGACATCGAGATGAGCTTCATGGATCAGGAGCAGATCCTGGAGCTGAACGAATCACTGATCTGCGCCATCTGGAAGGCCGTGAAAGGCATCGAACTACCGCGGCCCTTCCCACGCATGACCTGGCATGACGCCATGGAGCGCTACGGCACCGACCGACCCGACACCCGCTACGGCATGGAGCTCACCAACGTGAGCGACATCGTGAAAGACATGGGCTTCAAGGTGTTCAGTGGAGCCGTGAAGTCCGGCGGCGCGGTGAAGTGCATCGCGGTGCCCGGCGGCAACGATGCGGTGAGCAACGTTCGGATCAAACCGGGCGGCGATGTGTTCAGCGAAGCCCAAAAAGCTGGTGCCGGTGGCCTGGCCTTCATCCGAGTGCGGGACGGCGGTGAGATCGACACGATCGGCGCCATCAAGGACAACCTCAGCGATGCGCAGAAGCAGGAACTGCTCAGCCGTACCAGCGCGGAACCCGGCACCCTGCTGCTTTTCGGTGCAGGTGACACCGCCACGGTGAACAAGGCCCTCGACCGGGTGCGCCAGTACCTGGCCAAGGAGCTGGGCATGGTGAAGGCCGACCGGGACAACGACCAGTGGAACTTCCTCTGGGTGGTGGACTTCCCGATGTTCGAGTTCAACAGCGACGAGAACCGTTACGAGGCTCTGCACCACCCCTTCTGCGCCCCCAATGCGGAGGATCTCGGCAGCGATGCGTCGAAGTGGGCCGAAACCCTGCCCGGAGCCCGGGCCCGGGCCTACGACCTTGTGCTCAATGGCCTTGAGCTCGGCGGTGGCTCCCTGCGCATCCATGACTCCGCCCTGCAGCGCCAGGTGTTGCAGACGGTTGGGTTGCCCCTCGAGGAGGCCCAGGAGCAGTTCGGATTCCTGATGGACGCTCTCGATGTGGGTGCACCTCCCCACGGCGGTCTAGCTTTCGGTGTGGACCGGATGGTGATGCTGCTGGCCGGCGAGGAGTCGATCCGCGACACCATTGCCTTCCCCAAAACCCAGCAGGCCCGCTGCCTGATGACCAGTGCCCCAGGGGGCGTGGCCGACAAGCAGCTGGAGGAATTGCACGTGGCCAGTACATGGGTTCAGCCTGACCAGGAAGGCTGACCACAGTCACTAGGCTAAGCAGATCCCGAAGGGAATCAGCGCATTTGTCGCACCGCGGCCAACGGCGAGGAACCCTGAAGTTGGACTTCACAAGGCCAGCTTTTGCCCAGCAAGCCCCGACGGACCGGGGGGACCCGTGAGCGCCGCAGCAGCGGCACAACGGATCTGCTGCGGCTTTATCTGCAGGACATCGGCCGAGTCGACCTCCTCACCAATGAGGAGGAGGTCACCCTGGCCCGCCTGGTGCAGCGCCGCGAAGCACTGCTGCTCCAGCAACGGGAGCTGGCTGGGAGCGATGCCGCCATCGGTGAACTGCACCGTCTCGAAGAACTGCAACGCCGGGAAGCCAACCAGCACAGCCACTGGCCAACCAAGCAGGAATGGGCCCGCGCGGCAGGACTGCCCTTGCCCGAGTTGCAGCAGCGGATTGACCTGGGCTATCAGGCCTGGGCTGAGCAGGCCCAGCTTGAGGCCAAAGATCTGAAGCTAGCCCTCCGCAACGGGCGGCGAGCCAAAGACCACATGATTCAGGCCAACCTGCGCCTGGTGGTGGCGGTGGCCAAGAAGTACCAGCAGCGGGGCATGGAAATCCTGGACCTGGTCCAGGAGGGAACGCTCGGACTGGAACGGGCCGTGGAAAAGTTCGATCCCACCCGTGGTTTCCGCTTCAGCACCTACGCCTACTGGTGGATCCGCCAGGGCATCACCCGGGCCATCGCCACCCAGAGCCGCACGATCCGTTTGCCCGTTCACGTCACCGAAAAACTGAACCGGATCAAACGGGTCCAGCAGGAGATTGCAAGCAACGAAGGACGCATTGCCTCGATCGCGGATCTGGCGCGCGAATTGGGCATCAGTGAAGACACGGTGCGCCAGACCCTGGCCCGGGTGCCCCGCTCAGTGTCTCTGGACACCCGTGTTGGCCGCGAACAGGACACTCAGCTCGGAGATCTGATCGAGGACGGCCATGCCACCCCGGAGCAGACCCTCACCCACGACGAACTCCACAACGATCTAGAGGATCTCCTGGATGAACTCACCAGTCGGGAGGCCGCTGTCCTGCGCCGGCGCTTCGGATTGGAGGACGACACGCCCCAGACCCTTGCCCAGATCGGGGAAGAGCTGAAACTCTCAAGGGAGCGCGTTCGTCAGATCGAAACCCGCGCCCTGCTCAAACTGCGGCAACCCCAACGACGCAGCAAAGTCCGGGACTACATCCAGGGCCTGGATTCCTAAAACACAGGTTCCCCCTGGAGCCCATGACCGACGCCAGCTAATTTGAAGAGTCGCCCGGCAGTTCATGGCCAAATTCGTCTTCATCACCGGTGGTGTGGTGTCCAGCATTGGCAAGGGAATCGTGGCGGCGAGCCTCGGCCGGTTGCTGAAGTCGCGGGGCTACAACGTTTCAATTCTCAAGCTGGATCCCTACCTGAATGTGGATCCCGGGACGATGAGCCCGTTCCAGCATGGTGAGGTCTTCGTCACCGAAGACGGCGCCGAAACCGATCTCGACCTGGGCCATTACGAGCGCTTCACCGATACGGCGATGTCACGCCTGAACAGCGTGACCACCGGCTCGATCTACCAATCGGTGATCAACAAGGAGCGCCGCGGCGACTACAACGGCGGCACCGTTCAGGTGATTCCCCACATCACCGGCGAGATCCGCGAGCGCATCCACCGGGTTGCCTCCAACAGCAATGCCGATGTGGTGATCACGGAAATCGGCGGCACCGTGGGTGATATCGAATCACTGCCCTTCCTCGAAGCCATCCGTGAATTCCGGGAAGACGTGGGTCGCAACGACCTGGCCTACATCCACGTCACCCTGCTCCCCTTTATCGGCACCTCCGGCGAACTCAAAACCAAGCCAACACAGCACTCGGTCAAGGAACTGCGTTCGATCGGTATCCAGCCGGATGTGCTCGTTTGCCGCAGTGATCGCGACATCAGCGACGATCTCAAGCGGAAAATTGGCGGCTTCTGCGGGGTACCCACCCGCGCTGTGATTCCCTCCCTGGATGCCGACAGCATCTATGCCGTGCCGCTGATCCTTGAGCAAGAGGGTCTGTGCCGTGAAGTGCTGGACGTGCTGAACCTGACCGACCATGACAGCGACATGGCGGCATGGGAACAACTGGTCAACAAGCTGCGTAACCCCGGCCCGGCGGTGAAGGTTGCCCTGGTGGGCAAGTACGTGCAGCTGAACGACGCCTATCTCTCCGTCGTCGAAGCGCTGCAGCATGCCTGCATTGCCCAGGATGCCTCCCTCGACCTGCACTGGGTCTGCGCCGAACAGATTGAAGCCGACGGCGCCGATGCACTCCTACGCGGAATGGACGCCGTCGTCGTGCCCGGTGGCTTCGGCAACCGTGGCGTCGATGGAAAGATTGCAGCGATTCGCTGGGCCCGTGAACAACGGGTGCCCTTCCTTGGGCTCTGTCTTGGGATGCAAACCGCTGTGATCGAGTGGGCTCGCAACAAGGCCGGCCTCACAGAGGCCACCAGTGCTGAATTAAACGAAAACACGCCCCATCCCGTGATTCACCTGCTGCCGGAACAGCAGGACGTAGTGGACCTGGGCGGCACGATGCGCCTGGGGGTCTACCCCTGCAGGATTGCACCGGGAACCCTCGCCCAAAGGCTTTACGGGGACGAGGTGGTCTACGAACGGCACCGACATCGCTACGAATTCAACAACTCCTATCGCAATCTTTTTCTGGAATCCGGATATGTGGTGAGCGGCACGTCCCCGGATGGACGCCTGGTGGAGTTGATCGAACTGAAAGGGCATCCATTCTTCACGGCCTGCCAGTACCACCCCGAATTCCTTTCCCGACCTGGACAACCCCATCCGTTGTTCCGGGGATTGATCGAAGCGGCCCAACAACGCCTTCCGGACTCACCGGCTCAGGCCCTGCGTCAACAGGGGGACATTGCGATCCCATGAACCGCGTCGATGGCTGACTCCCAGCGTCTACCGGTGGTGGAAACATTCCATTCCCTGCAGGGAGAGGGCCACCATGCCGGACGCAGTGCATTTTTCATTCGGCTCGCTGGCTGCACCGTGGGCTGTCCCTGGTGCGACACCAAGCACTCATGGCCGTCCCAAGAGCACCCTGAGCAGCCCATCGACACCTTGGCTAATGCCGCTCAGATGGCTGCTGCAGCCGGGGCCAGCTTCGTTGTGATCACCGGTGGGGAACCGTTGCATCACGATCTGCAGCCCCTCACCCAGGTCCTCGATGCGCGATGCGGTCTCCCGCTGCATCTGGAAACCAGCGGGGTGGATCCGCTGAGCGGACGCTTCGACTGGATCACCCTCTCGCCAAAACGCCACCGCCCCCCACGGCAAGAGCTTTTGCAAGCCTGCCATGAGCTGAAAGTTGTGGTGCATGGAGCGGAAGACATCAGCTTCGCTGCAGCCATGGCGTCCCAGTGCGAGGACGACACAGAACGACTGCTTCAGCCGGGCTGGGAGAGCAACATTGGAGAAAAGTTGGCTGTGGATCATGTGCGTCAACACGCCCAATGGCGCCTGAGCCTGCAAAGCCACAAATGGCTTGGAATCCGCTGAACGATGCCGTTGAGGGCAGGATCTGCTCCACTACGTTGAGGTTGAACAGAATTTGATCACCTGAGCCATGACCTCAGTGGCCGTTCTGGGCACAGGCCTCCTCGGAACGGCGATCGCCACGCGATTGCTGGAGCAGGGTCTCAACGTCCACGTCTGGAATCGCGACCCCTCCCGCATCGTCTCGCTCGTTGAAAAGGGTGCAACAGCGATCGACGATCTGAGGCGAGCCGCCAAAAACAACAGAGTCGTGATCTCCGTTTTGCGTGACGGGGCAGCAACAGCATCCGTTATCGGCACGATTGGGGATCTGCAGAGCTCAACGGTGGTCCCGATGGGGACTATGGGAGTGGAAGAAAGCCGCAAGCTCGCCACACAGGTTGCGGACCAGGGAGGGCAGTATCTGGAGGCCCCGGTGCTCGGCAGCAAACCGCAAGCGTTGAACGGATCACTGCTGGTGATGGCCGGCGGTGAAGCACAGGTCTTTGAACAACAACAACCACTCCTCTGCCACCTCTGCCAAGAGCCCCTGCTCATGGGCCGCGTGGGCAGCGGGGCTGCCACCAAGCTGGCCCTCAATCAGTTAATCGCCAGCCTTACCCACAGCTTCTCCCTCTCTCTGCAACTGATTCAGCGTGCCGGCGTTCCTGTGGAAACATTCATGGCCATCCTGCGGCCGTCAGCGCTCTACGCCCCCACCTTCGACAAGAAGCTGCAACGGATGTTGGATCACACCTACACCGATCCCAACTTCAGCACCGCCCTGCTGCGCAAAGACCTGCGCCTGTTCCTGGAGGAGGCGACAACGGCTGGGCTCCAAGATCAGGGGTTGAGCGGTTTGCTATCCCTGCTTGAACAAGCAGAGGGCACCGACCTTGATGAGCAGGACTACTGCGCCCTGCACGAACTCACGGTTCTGAGATGAGTCAACGCACTGCCATCGCGCTTCTCTCCGGAGGTTTGGATTCCGCCACCGCTGCGGCCCTTGCCCTTGAACAAGGCGACCGCGTCATCGGCCTGTCCTTTGACTACGGCCAGCGCCATCGCCGCGAATTGGACGCCGCCGCTGCCGTTGCTGAGCAGCTTGGCGTAGCAGAGCATCACTGCATCAGCGTGAATCTGGCCAGCTGGGGGGGCTCAGCCCTCACCGACGCCAGTATCTCGATCCCAACCAAGGGCTTGGAGGAAGGCCGCATCCCACCCACCTATGTGCCCGGGCGCAACACCGTGTTCATCTCCGTTGGCCTCAGCCTGGCGGAGGCTCGCGGAGCCGAAAGGTTGGTGCTGGGCGTGAATGCTGTCGACTACTCGGGGTATCCCGACTGCCGGCCGGACTACCTCAACGCCTTTCAGACCCTGGCCGACCTGGCCAGCAAAGCTGGTCGGGAGGGCCATGGGGCCCAACTCTGGGCACCGCTTGTGCAGTGGAGCAAGGTACAAATCGTTGAGGAAGCCCTTCGCCTGGGTGTTCCGATCGAAACAACCTGGAGTTGCTACAGCGGCGGCACGCACCCTTGCGGCGTCTGCGACAGCTGCCGCATCCGTGATGCAGCGCTCCACGAGGCAGGCCGGCCTGACCTCTGCAGTTCCACAGCGGCATGATCCGCCCACAACGGCTTGAACTGCCCTGGCAGGAACCCCAAGCGCTCGCGCACCAACTGGCCCATGCCTATGGCGAGGAAGGCCTGGTCTGGCTGGATGGCGACGGCAGCAACCTGGGCCGATGGGCCACCCTGGCAGTGGCGCCCCAGGAGATCATCTGCTGCCGTGGCCTCCCTGGAAAGTCAGGAGCCAGTAATCCCTTCGAGGCACTGCGGGGGCTGGCCCCAGGGCATTGGTGCGGCTGGCTGAGCTATGAAGCCGCCGCCTGGGTGGAACCGGGAAACCCCTGGGCCAGCGATGGCATGGCCACGCTTTGGATCGCCCGCCACGATCCGGTGCTTCGCTTTGATCTCCAAAAGCGCAGGCTGTGGATTGAAGCCAGCAGCACGGCTGCTCTGGAACGCCTCACCCAACAGCTGGCCTGCAGTGCTGAGCAGCCCAAAGACGAGCCCCCATCGATCCCCCTGACGGCCTGGAGTCACCACACCACACCCGAGCAGTACGCCGCACGAGTGCAGCGCATCCGTGATCTGATCGCAGCAGGCGATCTCTTTCAAGCCAATCTCACGGCCTGTTGCAGCACAGCCTGGCCCCAGGGAGGCAGTGCCCTAGAGCTGTTTCTCACCCTGAGGCAGGCCTGTCCTGCCCCCTTTGCAGGGCTGATCATCAGCGACCAGAACGAGGCGTTGCTGTCATCGTCCCCGGAGCGGTTTCTGCAGGTGAGTGCCGAGGGAGCCGTACAAACCCGGCCGATCAAAGGCACCAGGCCGCGCCATAGCGACCCCGAACAGGATGCACACCTCGCCGCGGAGCTCGTGTGCAGCGAAAAGGACCGGGCCGAAAATGTGATGATCGTCGATCTGCTGCGCAACGACCTCGGTCGTACCTGCCAGCCGGGTTCGATTCAGGTTCCCCAACTGGTGGGGCTCGAAAGTTATGCCTCCGTGCATCACCTCACCTCAGTCGTGGAGGGACAGCTTCAGGCCGGATTGAGCTGGGTCGATCTTCTGGAAACCAGTTGGCCTGGGGGGTCGATCAGCGGGGCACCGAAACTGCGGGCCTGCCAACGTCTGCATGAGCTCGAGCCCACCAGCCGAGGGCCTTACTGCGGATCACTGCTGCGGATCAACTGGGATGGCAGCTTCGACAGCAACATCTTGATCCGATCCTTACTGCGCCAAGGCGACACCCTGCGGGCCCATGCCGGCTGCGGAATTGTCGCGGACTCGGATCCCCTTGGCGAAGCAGAGGAGTTGATGTGGAAACTGCAGCCCTTGCTGGAGGCGCTGGCATGACGACCTCAGTCGCCTGGATCGAGGGCCAGTGGGGAACAGCAGCAAACCTGCAGCTTCCCCTCGACGACCGCGCCCTGCTCCTGGCCGATGGCCTCTTTGAAACCGTGCTGATCCGCAACGGTGCGCCGCAACTCCTGGAGGAGCACCTGCAGCGCTGGAGCGACAGTGCAGCTCTGCTGGGCATGGACCCGCCACCGCAGCGAGAAGCGCTGGAGCCTCTGATTAAAGACGCGATTCAACGCAGCCAGCTGAGCGAAGCCGATGGAGCCCTGCGCCTCAACTGGAGCCGGGGCAGCACACCTCAGCGCGGAATCGGACTGCCGGCCCCAGAGCACCACCGCTTTTGGCTCACGCTCCAGGCCTGCACACCAATATTTTCAGCCGTCACCACTATCACCAGTCGCCATGAGCGCCGCAACGCCTCCAGCCGCTTGAGCCGTTGCAAGACCTTTGCTTACGGGCAATCGATCCAGGCCCGCAGGGAAGCCCAGGGCCAAGGGGCCGACGACGCTCTGCTCTTGAACACGGCTGAAGCCCTGTGCTGCGGAACGGCGGCCAATCTGCTGGTCCGGCGTCGCGGACAGTGGCTGACACCGCCCCTAAGCAGCGGCTGCCTCCCAGGGGTGATGCGGGGCCGTGCACTCGCCCGAGGCATCGCCCTGGAAACCGAGCTAGCGGCCACGTTTGATGCCGACGATCAGGCCGTTCTGATCAACAGCCTCAGCTGTCGACCGATTGCATCCCACAACGGTCAGCCCATGGCGGCAACCACTGCTGCAGTAGAGCTTTGGCAATCCTTGCTGGATTGAGCCAGGGGCCAGCGATGGCCTAGATCCGAAGAATCCGGCGCACAGCCTCGTCCCAACCGTTGGCATGGGGAGCTGCCGCCAGCTGGAAGCGCCCAGCATCGATCCCGAAGCGCAACGCGGGATGGGGGCCATCGGGACCGGGCACCACGACGGCGATGTCGGCCGCATCGAGCAACGGCAGATCGTTGGGGGAATCCCCCAAGGCCAAAACCTTCACCTGCTCAGCACCCAGATGTCGCTTCAGGGTGGCCAACGCCTTGCCTTTGCTGATGTCTGGGCCCAGCAGGTGACCCATACGGTTGCCCTGCACTACCGTCAGGCCCATCCGCTGGACCAGGTCCTCAAGCCGGCCACGCCCCTCCGCCGAAGGCGGAACAAAAGGCACGCTGCAGCACCGCCTCTGTGCCTGGCGCAAAGCTTCACCACCAAGCCCCAACAACAGCTGCCCTTCCGCCTCACTGAGTTCATCCAACGAACGCAGGGGCTCACCCAACTCGGCCTGAAGACGCTGCAACTGAGGTTTCAGCGCCGTCCAATCCGGACCCAACGGCAGCTCCCAGGGTTCCCCCTCCGGGGTTTCCCCATGTACAGCGCCGCCGTTTTCAACGATGTACGGGTCATGAAGCCCCGCCTCAGCGCGAAAGCAGCGCACTTCCTCGGCCGTTTTGCTGGTACAGGGAATCACCGGAATCCGGTGCTGTTGCAGCTGACGGATCAGATCCTTGGCCGGCGACCAGTCGTAGCTGTGATCTAGCAACGTGCCGTCGAGATCAGTCACCACCCACCACGCCGGCTCAACACTCGCGGTCATGGCTGTACCAACCAATGCACCGCATAAGGCTCTAGCGAATGCGACTGATGTGGTTCGAACACGTAACCGCTCAAACAATCGGCCCAAGGCTGGTTCAGATCACCACCCAGGCCACTGAGGCGAAAGCTGAGGCGGGCTGCCGTGATGTTGTGGACAGCCACCAGCGTTTCCCCCCCGCCGGAGCGCCGCAGAATGACGCAATCGCTCCGGTCCGCGCTCAGCACCGTCATCAGGGCATCCGGGTGCAAGGCCGAGTGAACAGCCCGTTCGGCCAGAGCCCGCCTCAACACCGGAAGCAGCGCTGAGACATCTGAATCGGGATCCGCCAGGCGGCGCTCCAGGGCCTGGGCCGTGAACTGGGGCCGATTCAGATCCCGGCGATGGCCCGTGCGACGAAAGCGGGTCAGATCATTGGGAGCCGCCAACAACGCCGGCAGATAGAAGGCGGGGACGCCTGGCAAGGCCAAAATCAACAGTTGGGTGAGCAGGAAGCGCTCCCGTTGGAGATACGTGGGATCAATCCCCCCATCTGCCATGGCACTCCACCAGCTGATGTTGATTTCGTAGGGAACTTCGTCGCCGGAACTCAGCATCCTGTGACTGACCAATCCACCCCGTTGCTCACAGCCGATCAACAGCTGCAGCAAGCGCTTCTGGGGCATCAGGCCCTCCAACGGCCGTAAACCGATGCCGTCATGACAGGCGGTGAAATTGAGCAACCCCGTTTGCGGCGGCAAGGCAGGCCAACGACTCAGCCAGGCGTTGAGTAGATCGGCTCGACCACTGACGCTGGCCTCCAGCAGCAAGGGCGGCAGGGGAAAGTTGTAAGCGAGATGCGCTTCATCACCACTCCTCAGATAAGAAAGGTTTTCCTGCTCCGGAACGTTGGTCTCGGTGACCACAACGCCATCGGGTCCCACCTGGTCGAGCAGCAGACGCAGCACCCGAACCAGTTGATGGGCATGCGGCAGATGAATGCATGAGGTGTGGGGTTCCTTCCATACAAAACCCACGGCATCCAGACGGATCCAACGCACCCCATGGCGGGCCATGCGCTGCATCAGCCGGGCAAAGCCCAGCAGCACCTCCGCACTACGCCAGTTGAGATCCACCTGATCGGGGCCAAAGGTGGTCCAGACCTGACGCGCGCCAACGGGGCCCCTCAATTGCGTGAACAGATTGGAACTGCGCGGACGAACAACATCCGCCCAGCAGGGATCAGGGGCTGCCTCCAGCACACAGGAACGGCCGGGCTGCTCATCGCGCATGAACTGCTGCACCCAAGGGTGAGAAGCCGACACGTGATTGAGAACGAGATCCGCCATCAGCCGTCGGCCCTGTGCCAGGGCAGCGAGGTCGCTCCAATCGCCGAAACGCTGCTCGAGCTTCGTGTGGCTAGCCACCGCAAAACCACCATCACTGGTGGATTGCAGAAACGGCAGTACATGAATCACCGCTGCGAAGGGCTGCAGATGGCGATTCACAAACAATTTGAGCGCTTGAAGCCCAGGAGCACCCTCCTCACCAATGGTGTCGGCGTAGGTGATCAAGACCACATCGCCACCGTCCCAGCGATCGATGTGTTCTGCCATATCGCCATCTCCTGACGATTGGCTCAAGATCTGCAGCAATTGCGACGACAACTCCTTGCCATCCCCGGAAGAATCGTTCGGGTACAGATCGCGAAGCAGGGTCCGCAGCGTCTTGTCGCGCGGGGTCTGCATCACCTTCCTCCTCCAAGCCTTTCAGGTATGGGGCCGGACTCTGACCTCTGTTGTCGCATCGAACACCACATGGATTTTCAGCAGGGCCTGATCAGCACCGTCCATGACTACAGCTTGGGCAATCTCGATGCGGTTGCCTTCAACCAGGAGCTGAGTCAGCGACCCACAACCCTGCTGATCCCCTGCCTGATGGAGGAATTCAGCCGCCCGGCCCTCGGCTTGATTCGTGACACACTCTCAGGCCTGAAGGGACTCAACGAGCTGGTGGTGGCGTTGGCGGCCACGAGCGCCGAGGACGTCAAAGCGGCAGAAAAATTTTTTGAAGGGATGCCCTTCCCCGTTCGGGTGCACTGGACCAACGGCCCCGCCGTCCGGGAGTTGCTCGAATCCGTCGGCGAACTGGGGCTCGACGTGACCGGACCACCGGGCAAGGGCTGGGCGGTCTGGCAGGGGCTCGGAGTGGCGTGCCAGAACGCTGAGGTGGTTGGCCTGTTCGATGCCGACATCAGAACCTTTGGATCGGCGTATCCAGAGCGCATGCTCCGCCCCCTGCTGGATCGATCCCACGGCATTGCCTACGTGAAGGCGTTCTACAGCCGCCTTTCCCTCGAAACCCAAGCGCTTCAAGGCCGAGCCACCCGTCTTTTTGTAGGCCCACTGCTAGCCAGCCTGGAGCAGATTTTCGGGCCTCTGCCCTACCTGTCTTACCTGCAGTCATTTCGCTATCCCCTGGCTGGTGAATTCGCCTTTACCGCCGATTTGGCGATGAATCTGCGCATCCCGTCGGACTGGGGGCTGGAGGTGGGCCTGCTGTCTGAGGTGTATCGCCATGTGGCCTCCAGCCGAATTGCTCAAGTCGATCTGGGGTTGTTCGACCACAAACACAAAGAGCTGGGTCAGCAACCCAGCGAAGGACTGCAGCGCATGGCAGGCGAAATTTTCGGCACGGTGTTGCGCGGCCTGATGGAACACGAAGGTTGCGTGATGTCGATGGATCAACTGCCGACCCTTGAAGTGCTGTACCGAAGGGTTGGCGAGGATCGCGTGCGGCAGTTCGGCCTTGATTCAGCCATCAATCGGTTGCCTTACGACCGCCATGGGGAAGAACTGGCGGTTCAAAACTTCGCCGGCCTGCTGCGCCCCGGCCTGGCCAAACTGATGCAAGCGCCGATTGCCCATCAGCTGCCGAGCTGGTCGCGACTGCGCAGTTGCAATTCAGCCCTTCAAGCTGATCTGGCCGCAGCAGGACAGGCAGATCGCACATCCCTGAAACGCCCGAATCACAATCCGCAACGCATCACCTCTGAGCTCGCTGCTTGAAGCCAACGCATTGAGCCTCAGCCCAGCTGCTCCCGCTGTCGCGTGATCCAAACTGTTGCAGCGCGCTGGGAATGCCACGCCTGAAGCAATTGCTTGGCCAACACCTGCAGCCGCTGTGGGTCAATTGTTGATTCGATCGCGCGATTCATCCGCTCAACATCGAATTGCTGAGAGACACTCAAACCGATCGCTTTTTCCATTCCGCAATCCCCATGATCGACAGAGCAATTATGCAAAAAGCGGCGAAAAAGAATTGTTTCAGCTGAAACGAAAGAGCCACAATGCGCGACCGTCAAAACGCTAATCGACGCCTGCACCCTCAAGGCCCAAAGAAAAATCGTGACGGTCGATACACAATCGACCAACTCTGTATCAACTCATCTGTATCAAATCTAAAGGCGTGCTGATTCGGTGACCAATCAAACACTCCTCTTGTCTTAAGACCACGAAATTGGCAGCATTCAAGATGCTCAAGATGATTGAGTGTGTTTACAAAAACGACACCAGCCGAATGGTGATCGTGAAATGCATTGGTGCTGACCACTTCTACCGAGAGAAGGTGGTGATGCCCACAGAGGTCTTTTGGTTCGAAGCCCCCGAGGATGCGCGCCTGGAAATCTGGAAAATGTCGATGACAGGGCAGATGCTGCACGTGCGTGCCGACGTGAGCGATTACGCCATGAATGAAGAGCCTGCAACAGAATCAATCTGGGCCAGCTGAAGTGACCCAGAAGAAGCCATCACGAGCGAAGATCTACACGCTCAGGAACTGATCAACAACCGTCTGGCTGAGTTCACTGGTTGAGCCACTGGCAACAATGCCGCCCCGCTGCATCGCGTAATAGCGATCAGCCTGGCGAACGAAGTGGAGATGTTGCTCCACCAGCAACACCCCGATCCCGGTGTCGGCGATGATCCGCCGAACAGCCGCTTCAATGTCCTGAACAATGTTGGGCTGAATGCCCTCGGTGGGCTCATCCAACAGCAGCAACTTTGGCTTGCCGAGCAACGCACGGGCGATGGCCAGTTGTTGTTGCTGACCCCCACTCAAATCACCGCCCTTACGCGGTAGAAACTCCTGAAGGATCGGAAACAGCTCATACACGAATGGATCGATGTGGCGATGGCGGGCCAATCCACCCGGCAACGCCTCCATCCCCAAAAGCAAGTTTTCTTCCACCGTGAGCTGGGGGATGATCTCGCGACCTTGCGGCACGTAACCAATCCCGGCCCGAGCCCGCTGATGCGGAGCCTGACGATCCAAGTGAGAACCATCAAACGCCATGGTTCCGGAGCGGGGGCGCAACAGACCGATCAGCGATTTCAACAGAGTGGTTTTACCCACACCATTGCGGCCGATCAAACAAACCATCTCCCCCGATTTCACGCTGAGATCAACATCCCGAAGAATGTGACTTTCGCTGTAAAAGGTGTTGAGGCCTTGAATCTCCAGCAGGTTCGTCATTGGTTCTCCTCCTCAGTGGTGCCGAGATAAACCTCGATCACCCGGGGATCGGCCTGCACCTGATCCATCGTGCCCTCACAGAGGACATGGCCCTGGTGCAGCACCGTCACCGGACTTTCAAGCCGTCGAATGAATTCCATGTCGTGCTCAATCACCAGCACGGTGTGATCCCCGGCCAACGACTTGAGCAGATCCGCCGTCAGATCGGTCTCCTCATCCGTGAGCCCAGCCACCGGCTCATCCACCAGCAACAGGTCGGGATCCTGACCCACAAGCATGGCGATCTCAAGCCACTGCTTCTGGCCGTGGGACAACGACCCAGCAGCCCAATCGGCACGGTTCTGCAGATTGACGATGCTCATCAGGTGATGAACACGATCGCGCTGCTCCCCATTCAGGCCCCCCACCAGCAATGACCAGGGCTGCTTCGGCTGGCTCACTGCCAAAGCCAAGTTCTCCTGAACGCTGAGCTTCTCGAAAACACGAGGGCTCTGAAACTTGCGGCCGATGCCAAAGCGCGCGATGCGGTGCTCGCGCGTTCCCACTAAGGAGCGTCCTTTGAAGACCACATCCCCTTCCGTGGGAGCGGTCTTGCCAGTGATCACATCCAGGAACGTGGTCTTGCCGGCGCCATTCGGGCCGATCACGGCGCGCAGCTCCCCAGGCTGAAGGCTGAGGTTGAGATCGCGCAGCGCCAAAAAGCCATCAAAACTGACGGTGATTTGGCGCAACTCCAATAAAGCCGTGCTCATGACTGAACCTCTTCCTGACCTTCAAGATCGAGACGTGGATAGGTCTCACTCCGACGGGCAATGCCAAATCGGTTGAGCCAGTTGCGAGGACCATCGCCTCGGAACCAGCCAATGACGCCCTCCGGCAAGGCCGTCACCACGAGAATGAACAGGCCCCCTTGGATGAACAGCCAACTTTGGGGGAGAGCTTCGCTCACCAAACTCTTGGCGTAGTTGATGGCCACAGCGCCAAGGATCGCTCCCACGAGCGTGCCTCGACCGCCCACAGCAACCCAGATCACCATCTCAATCGAGAAGGGAACGGTCATGTACTGCGGCGAAACGATGCCGGACTGAACGGTGTAAAGCGCACCACCGATGCCTGCCAAACCACCAGCGATGGCGAAGACGATCGTCTTGAACAGGGTTGGGTTGTAACCGGCAAAGCGCAGCCGGGGTTCGTCATCGCGAATGGCGATCAACACGTCTCCAAACCGGCCCCGCACCACCCAGCGCAGAAACAGCCAGGCCAGGATCACCACCACAGAGGTCAACCAGAAGAATCCCCGCTGCATCTCCGGGGAACCCACCATCTGGCCGAACAGCTGGGTCACATCGGTTTTAAGACCGTTGGTGCCGTTGATCAGCTTCTGCTGGCCGTTGAAGAAATTGAAGAAAACAAGCAGGGCCGCCTGGGTGAGGATCGAGAAATAGACCCCCTTGATCCGGTTACGGAACACCAGGTTGCCGAGCACGGCAGCCAGCACGGCTGGAACCAGCCAGATCGCCACCAAGGTGAACAGCGGGGAATGGAACGGCTCCCAGAAGGCGGGCAACCGATCCACGCCATACAGGCTGAAGAACTCGGGAATGCCATTGGGCAGATCACCCGAGCTGTTGAGCTGCAGGTACATCGCCACGGCGTAACCGCCGAGGGCAAAAAAGATGCCCTGGCCAAGGCTGAGCAACCCGGTGAAGCCCCAGATCAAATCGATACCCAGGGCAACGATCGCCAATGAAAGGAAGCGACCCAACAGATTCAGCCGAAACACCGGCAAAACAGCGGGCGCGGCAACGATGGCCGCAACGATCACCACCCAAAGGATGATCAAAGGCCAACGGCGTTGTTGAAAGGCTTGGAACATCAGATCAGGCCTCCACCATGCGTCCTTTTTGCGGGAACAGACCCGCGGGACGGAATTGAAGGAACACCACGATCAGAGCGAACACCATCACCTGGGCCATGCTCGTGGTGGCGAAGAAATTCACCGCGCCGGCCAGGGGAGCTGGCATGTCAGGCCAGATCGTCAGCAGACGTCCAGCACCGATCAAGTCGGTGAGCAGGCCAATGGCAAAGGACGCGAGCACGGTGCCCAAGAGGTTTCCGACGCCACCGAGCACCACCACCATGAAGCAGCCCACGATGTAGGAGCCGCCCACGTTGGGGCCCACCGAACCCAGCAGGGAAACAGCAACCCCCGCCACACCGGCCAAACCGGAGCCGATGCCAAAGGTGAGCACGTCAACGGTGTCGGTGGGGATGCCAAGGCAATCACTCATCGAACGGTTCTGGGTGACGGCACGAATGCGCATTCCCCACACGCTTTTGTTGAGGAACCACGTCACCCCAACCACCGCAACGATGGTGATCACGATGATCACCAGGCGCGGAACAGGAAAGGTGATATCCATGAATTCGATCCCGCCGCGCATCCATTTGGGTGCCGTCACATCCACATTGCGGGAGGTGGCCCTGGCGATGCGGCTGATTTGTGAGGCCAGGCCACCGGCCAGCAGCACACCGCCCAGGGCTGAAACAGCCCAACTCCCCGCACGCACCAAACGAGCCCGAGGCCCCGAAAGAAGCGAGGAGGGAAGCAGCAGCGGCAGGCCAAAGCCCAGCACCAGCGCAAGGATCAGGCCGGCGGCGTGGGCCAGGGCAACACTCCGCACGAACTGCTGAAGAATCAAGCTGACGCCCCAGGTCGCGAGCAGGGTCTCCAGCGGGTTGCCGTAGAGCCGGCGAATCACGGTACGTTCCAGCAGGATGCCGACCACACCGCTGACGATGAAAGCCAGGGGAAGCGCCACAAGCACGTAGGCGTTGTAAACCGGCTGCAGCGCAGGCAGCTTGAAGATCAGCTGCACCACGTAAGTGGTGTAGGCCCCAAGCATGATCAGCTCACCATGGGCGAGGTTGATCACGCCCATGAGGCCGAAGACAATGGCCAGTCCGAGGGCGGCCATCAGCAGCACCGAGCCGATGGCGACACCGTTGAACAGGCTTTCGAGAAGCAGTTGCACAGACGTGTGAAACGAAGCGTTCAATGAAACGACGAAAGGAGGAGCCCGTCACCGGGCTCCTCCCTGAAGAGCAATCAGGCTGTGATCAGAAGATCAGAGCTTGTACTTCTCGCCCTTGGCGGCGTCGGTCCAGTCGCAAGCGAAGCCCTTGGAGCTGGGCTCGAACTGGTTCCAGGCCTGAGGAGCCACGGGGCCATCGGTGGATTCGAGGATCTCGAACTGGCCGTCAGCGGTGATCTGGCCGATGCGCACGGTCTGGGAGAGGTGGTGGTTGGGCATCACCTTCACAGGTCCCTGAGGAGCGTCAAACTCGATGCCGACCAGGGCCTCACGCACCTTGTCGTCGTCGAAGCTGTTGGCCTTCTCGACAGCCTTCTTCCACAGGTAGACCATGTTGTAGGCCGACTCCTGAGGGTCAGCGACCTGGCGGTCGGCGCCGTACTTGGCCTTGAAGTCAGCAGCGAACTTCTTGGAGGCCGGGGTGTCGATCGACATCATGTAGTTCCAAGCGCCGTAGTGGCCCTCAAGGAACTCAGAACCGATGGTGCTGATCTCCTCTTCCGCGATGGAGTAGCTCATCACGTAGTAGCCGTTATCGGGGGTGATGCCGGCGTCCTGGATCTGCTTGAAGAAGGCGACGTTCTGGTCACCATTCAGGGTGTTGATGATCACACCGCCGTCAGGCAGGGCCTTCTTGATCTTGGCGATGATCGGAGCAACCTCGGTGTTGCCCAGGGGCAGGTAGTCCTCACCGACCACTTCGCCACCCAGGGACTTGAGCTGTTCCTTGGTGATGGTGTTGGAGGTGCGGGGGAAGACGTAGTCCGAACCCACGAGGAAGAAGGGCTTGCCAGCGGCAGGCGACTTCTCATACATGAACTTGGTGGCAGGCTCCGACTGCTGGTTCGGAGTGGCACCGGTGTAGAAGATGTTGTTGGAACACTCCTGACCCTCGTATTGAATCGGGTAGTAGAGGAAAGCGTTCTTCGACTCGTACACAGGCAGCATCGCCTTGCGGCTGGCGGAGGTCCAGCCACCGAAAACCACGGGCACCTGGTCCTGGTCGATCAGCTTCTTGGACTTCTCAGCGAAGGTGGGCCAATCGGAGGCACCGTCCTCGACGATGTACTCGATCTTGTACTTCTTGCCATCAACTTCAACGCCACCGGCGGCGTTGATCTCATCGATCGCCATTTTCTCGGTGTCCACCAGGGTGGACTCGGAGATGGCCATGGTGCCGGTCAGCGAGTGCAGGATGCCGACGGTGACGCTGTCGTCGTAGTCAACGTTGGCAGCCTTGTCACCGCCACCGCATGCGGTCACGGCAAGACCCAGCGAAGCCGCGGCCATGCCGGCGAAAAGGCGCTTGGAGAGAGGGGTGCTCATGGAATGAGAGGGCACTTAAAAGCTTGGACGCGCGAAACGTCCTGAAATTCGACCATCGCTATAGGTGGGGATTTGAAACGTAACAACGGGAACACTTTTGCCCTCAAAAGCTTGTGTTTTCATGATTTTGGTAGCTGTTGCAACAGGAACTCCACGACCTGCTCCAGGCCTTCGCCGCTGTGGAGATTGGCGAAACACCAAGGCCGGTCTCCCCGCATCCGCCGGGTGTCCTGTTCCATCACTGAAAGGTCGGCACCAACTTGGGGAGCCAGATCAATCTTGTTGATCACCAGCAGGTCAGAGCGGGTGATGCCAGGGCCTCCTTTACGGGGGATCTTGTCGCCGGCCGCCACATCAATCACGTAGATGCAGAGATCCACCAGTTCCGGACTGAAGCTCGCCGCCAGGTTGTCGCCGCCGCTCTCAACCAGAACAAGATCGAGATTCGGAAACTGCGTCTCCAGCTCCGCCACGGCAGCTCTGTTGATCGAGCAGTCTTCGCGAATCGCCGTGTGAGGGCAACCACCGGTCTCCACGCCACGGATCCGCTCTGGATCCAGGGCACCCGCACGGGTGAGGAACTGGGCATCCTCCTGGGTGTAGATGTCGTTGGTGACCACCGCGAGCTGGAGCTCGTCGCGCAAGCGGCGACAGAGGGCCTCCACCAGTGCGGTCTTGCCGGATCCCACAGGGCCCGCCACCCCCAGGCGCAGTTTGCTGCTCATCAGCTTCGAAACAGGCGTGAATACAGCTCAGCATGGGCAAGCTGCGCCATGCCCGCACCCACACCGCTACTCCAGAGCTGCTGGGGATCGGCCGCCTGGAGCTGCTGCGCTTGGGAGGCAATCAGCGGCAGCAGCCGCTGTTGCAGCACCTGCGCTCGGGAGGGACCCAACGGCAGCAGCCGCACCGAGGCACTGAGCTGATTGGCAACCCAGCCGTAGAGGTACCCCTCCACCATGTCTCCCTCTGAAACCGACAATCGCACAGCGGCCCAGGCCCAGGCCGCTGGCCAGCTCAGGGCCACAGGTTCAGGCAGGTCGTGCCCCATATCCGACATCAACTGCAGCAGCGACATCCCCATCTGACGCTGCTGCGCTCGCAACTCCGCTGCCTCGCGGGTGGCCATCAGCCAACCATCAAGATCGATCAGGCGCCCCTTGGCCGCCGCATCGGCCTGGGTGGACCACCCCACCAAAGCCTCCGCCAGAGGCCTTAATGCCGCGGCTTCCAGCCGCACCGCGCCCCGTTGCAGTTCAGCCTCCAACCAAGCCTGGATGGCCTGCTCATCGGCGATGGAGCCCGCCTGAATCACCACCTCCAGCCCCTCTGAATAGCTGAAGGCACCCACGGGCAGGGCAGGGCTGACCAGTTGCAGCAACGCAAGGGACGTCATCCGTGCTGATGGCCTCCATAGGCACCGCCTTCGGGGGCAAACGGCTGCAGACAGCGGCTCACCGTCAATCCACGGCCTTCCAGCATCGTGGCGAGAACGGAATCCTCCGGCAGCAACAGCTCCTGCTCATGCAGCTCCAGGGCGACATGGCGATTGCCCAGGTGATAAGCCGCCTGCAACAGCTCCAGGGGATGCGATCCCTGCACCCGCAGCAACGCCTCCGGCGCTGCCGTCACCTCCACAACGGTCGAGCCGGACTCATCCCCCAAAAAGTCACCGGGCTGGAGAGAACCCTCACGGGGCAACTGCAGAAGCACCGGACGACCGCAGGAGGTGGTGCGACGGCCCCGCAGCACCGTGCGCTCTTCGGCCGTTAACGGCAACTGCAGAGTGGCCGTGGCACTACTTTTCTGAAGGCGCTGCTCCAACACGACCACCGCATCCGTCACCAGCAGCTCCTCTCCAGTTCCACAACAAAAGCGTGCCGATCAATCAGCAGCGCTTTGGTGTGCATTGCTACAGAGTTGAAGCCGGTGGCGGCGGAGCGTGAGGCCATGCAACGTCTCGATCCCTGGCACGGCCGCTGTGACCTGCAGTTTTTTGCCACCAACGGCAGCACCAAACACCAGGGGGGCTGCACGGCTCCGTTCAAGCTGCTTCGCAGTGAACGCGGCGATGACGGACGCTGCGAGCTGCCGGTGCTGCACACCGCCGGAGGCCTGGTGGGCGGCGATCAACTCAGCCTGGACTTCAAGCTTGAGGCCAACAGCCGCGGCCTGATCACCAGCGTGGCGGCGCAGAAGGTTTACGGATCGATCGGCCGCAGCCGCCTGCAACCCGAGGGCTGCTTTGCCCATCAACAGGTGCGCTGCTCACTGGCCAGCGGCAGTGACTTCGAATGGCTGCCGCAGGAACTGGTGCTGTACGCCGATGCTTTGTTCGAGCAGCAGCTGACGGTGACCCTGCCGCAGGACGCCTCTTTTCTCAGCGCAGAGATCGTGCGCTTGGGCCGAACCGCCGCCGGCGAAACCCTGCAGCAGGGACGGTGGCGCTCGAGCCTCACCATTCAGCGCCTTGCAGGCAACCGCTCAACCTGGGAGCTGGCGGATCGGGTGGAGCTCGGCGGCGCCAGCTTGGACAGCCCGCATGGGTTGGGAGGCGCCCCAGTATTCGGAACACTGGTTTGGGCCGCACCGATGGCCATGGGTACCGAAACAACAGCAACCCTGCTGGAGGGAGCGCGGGCCGACCGCGAAGGCCTGACGGGCACAATGCGCTGCGGCGCCCTAAATCAGGGCCTGATCGCCCGCTATTCCGGTGAGTCAAGCCGTGATGCCCGCTTCTGGTTCAGCCGGATCTGGGAGCGAACGCGAACGATCCGGGAGCTGGCACGGCCTCGCATCCCCAGGGTCTGGCCACTGCAGGAACAGCCTCTGCGCCGACAAGCGTCCACCGTGAACGCTTTCGAGGCTGCAGCGGAGACACACTGAAGAAGACCGAGCTTCGCCATGCATCTCAGTCCCCAGGAAAAGGACAAGCTCCTGATCGTGACCGCCGCACTGCTGGCCGAGCGGCGCTTGAACCGTGGCCTCAAGCTCAACCACCCCGAAGCGGTGGCTTGGCTCAGCTTTTTGGTGCTGGAAGGCGCCCGTGACGGCAAGAGCGTGGCGGAGCTAATGCAGGAAGGCACCACCTGGCTGCGTCAGGACCAGGTGATGGAGGGCGTGCCCGAGCTCGTCCATGAGGTGCAGATCGAGGCCGTCTTCCCCGATGGCACCAAGCTCGTCACCCTGCACGACCCGATTCGCTGAGGCAGAACCCATGGCACCTCTCATTCCAGGCGAACTGCTTCCCGAACCGGGTGAACTGGAGCTGAATGCAGGCCGGCCTGTCACCACGGTGAACGTCTCCAACAGCGGCGACCGGCCAGTACAGGTGGGCTCCCATTTCCATTTCGCCGAAGCCAA
This sequence comes from Synechococcus sp., assembly GCA_047285305.1. Classification (GTDB taxonomy): domain Bacteria; phylum Cyanobacteriota; class Cyanobacteriia; order PCC-6307; family Cyanobiaceae; genus Parasynechococcus. The sequence continues at coordinate 515,968 of JBJBDL010000003.1, read as the reverse complement.
TGCCGCCCTGCAGTTCGACCGGGCCGCGGCCCGCGGTCAACGGCTCGACATCCCCGCCGGCACCGCCATCCGCTTCGAACCCGGCGACAACCGCGACGTAAACCTGATTCCCTTCGCCGGTTCGCGACGCGTCATCGGCTTCAACGGCCAGATCAACGGACCCCTCGACGCCTGACCCATGCCCTACCGCATCTCCCGCCAGGCCTACGCCGAGACCTACGGACCCACCACCGGCGACAGGGTTCGCCTGGCCGACACCGATCTGATTCTGGAAGTCGAAAAGGATTACACCGTCTACGGCGATGAGGTGAAGTTCGGCGGCGGCAAGGTGATCCGCGACGGCATGGGCCAATCCCAGACCCCTCGAGCCGAGGGCGCCGTCGACACGGTGATCACCAATGCCCTGATCCTCGACTGGTGGGGCATCGTCAAAGCCGATGTCGGCCTCAAGGACGGCCGCATCGTTGGCATCGGCAAAGCCGGCAACCCCGACACCCAGGAAGGGGTGACGATCGTGGTGGGCCCAGGCACCGAAGCCATCGCTGGGGAGGGCCACATCCTCACGGCCGGTGGCATCGACACCCACATCCACTTCATCTGCCCCCAGCAGATCGAAACGGCCCTGGCCAGCGGCGTTACCACCCTGATGGGCGGCGGCACCGGACCGGCAACAGGCACCAATGCCACCACCTGCACCCCCGGCGCCTTCCACATCGGACGGATGCTCCAGGCCGCCGAAGGTTTGCCGGTGAACCTGGGCTTCTTCGGCAAAGGCAACGCCAGCACCCCGGAAGCGCTGGAAGAACAGGTGCGCGCCGGTGCCTGCGGCCTGAAGCTGCACGAAGACTGGGGCACCACGCCCGCCACCATCGATGCCTGCCTGTCTGTGGCCGATCGGATGGATGTGCAGGTGTGCATCCACACCGACACCTTGAACGAAGCCGGCTTCGTGGAAGACACGATCGCCGCCATCAAGGGACGCACCATCCACACCTTCCACACCGAAGGCGCCGGCGGCGGCCATGCCCCGGACATCATCAAGATCTGCGGCGAGGCCAACGTGCTGCCCAGCAGCACCAACCCCACCCGGCCCTACACCCGCAACACGCTCGAGGAGCACCTCGACATGCTGATGGTGTGCCACCACCTCGATCCGAAGATCCCCGAGGATGTGGCCTTCGCCGAATCGAGGATCCGGCGCGAAACGATCGCCGCCGAAGACATCCTTCACGACCTGGGCGCCTTCTCAATCATCGCCAGCGACTCGCAGGCCATGGGCCGCGTGGGCGAGGTGATCACCCGCACCTTCCAAACCGCCCACAAGATGAAGGTGCAGCGCGGTGCCCTGCCGGAAGACTCCGCTCACAACGACAACCACCGCCTCAAGCGTTACATCGCCAAGGTGACGATCAACCCGGCGTTGGCCCACGGCATCAGTACCGAGGTGGGGTCGATCGAAACCGGCAAGCTCGCCGATCTGGTGCTTTGGAAGCCTGGCTTCTTCGGCATTCGCCCGGAACTGGTGGTTAAGGGCGGTTCGATCGTCTGGGCCCAGATGGGCGATGCCAACGCTTCGATTCCCACCCCAGGCCCGGTGCACGGCCGGCCGATGTTCGGCGCCTTCGGCAAAGCCCTCGCGCCCAGTTGTCTCACCTTCGTGAGCGAAGCGGCGATGGATGCCGACATCCAACGCCAGCTGGGGCTGGAGCGCACCTGCATGGCGGTGAAGGACACCCGCAGCGTGGGCAAGAGCGCCCTCAAGCTGAATTCAGCGCTGCCCAAGGTGAGCGTGGACCCACAGACCTATGAGGTGTTCGCCGACGGTGAGCTGCTCACCTGTGAGCCCGCCGAGGTGCTGCCCCTCGCCCAGCGCTACCTGCTGCTTTGAGCCCCACGCTGCTGGTGGTCCAACACGTGGACCACGAAGACGCCGCACTGGTGGGAGAGCTGGCGCGGCAGCGGGGCCTGACACTCGAGATCCTGAGGCCCGACCGGGGCGACCCACTGCCGGACCCCAGGGCGTGTGCCAACAGCATCGCCCTTGTGCTCGGTGGCCCGATGAGCGTGAACGATCACGACCAACCAGGCATGGACTGGTTGCAGCAGGAACTGGACTGGTTGAGGGCCTGGCACCAGCAACGCCAACCGGTGCTGGGCATCTGCCTCGGGGCGCAGCTCTTGGCTGTGGCTGCAGGGGGCAGCGTTCAACCGCTACAGGTGGGAGCACCACCGCAGCAACTGAAGGAACTGGGGCTCGGCGCGATCCACTGGGTCGCGAATCCCAGTGATGAGGCTCTGCTCAAAGGGCAACCCAGCAGCACTCTGGTGCTGCATTGGCATGGTGATCGCATCCACCTCCCGGCTGATGCAACCCTGCTGGGTTCTTCACTGCACTGCGCCGAACAGGTGTTTCGGATCGGAGCCCACGCCATTGGCCTGCAATGCCACCTCGAGATCGATGGCGATGCGCTGGAACGCTGGATCGCCAACGACCACGACTACGTGGTGAACGCCCTTGGAGCTGAAGGGCCCAATCGCCTGACCCAGGACTGGCGCAGGCTGGGCACCACGCTTCAGGCACAAGGCCGAAACTTCTTCAATGCTGTGCTCAATCAACTGATTGAGATCAGCCAGACCCACTAATTCCTACGGACAAAAATAAACAAAACCAAAAACTTTTCTGAAGAGGTATCAACCTGAACACCACTTCAGCATTTGCGAGAGCTTCAATATTTCTGTAGCAACAGCTACCGATCGTTCACTTCGCATCGCGCGAAGCGCAGTTCGCCTCAGGCCATGGAACGGGGACCTGAGCTTGCTTCGAGGACCATCCAATGACCACCCTTCTCTATCGCGGGCATCAGTACCAGCAAAACAACGCCACTCAGGGCAAGCCCGGGGTGCAGCTTGTTTACCGCCGCAACGTGTACCAAGCCCGCCAGATCAACAACCACCGCACTCCGGTGCAGCTCGTTTACCGCGGCGTGGGCTACACGCGCTAGGCCAACTTCTTAATCCGTAGCAACTCGAACATTCCAGTTCCGAGGATTGAGGCGTAATAGATCCAGCTTCAGCCAAGACGTTGGATCTCATCACCTCTCGCCTCGACCAAGGCCTCGTGCAAGTGAGTCCTTCCAGCGTGCATGGCGTGTTCTGGCTGCAGACCCACTTTCCGTCTCAGGAATGGGATGCCCTGCTGTCTGGACAAGCCGCCTTTGGCATGGATTGCATCGATGACCTGATCACCGACGCCCGTCAGGCCGGCCTGAACGTGGAGTGGGAAGCATCCGTCCCTAGCTGAACACGCCTGAATTGAATCCCTAAAAAAGCCCTGCACACGGCTGTGTTGCAGGGCTTTTTTAATGGCGTCAACGACGCAGCAGGCTCAAGCCACCAAGCGGTTGAGCATCGGCAATTCCGACAGTTCATCCCGCCACTCCTGGGCCCAGAGAGCCTGACTGCGCTCATACACCTCCATCAACTGCTCCACGGCGCGCTCGTGGAAATCAACGCGCAGATCCAACAGCGGAAAAACCGCTTCACCGCTCACCTGCACCGCCGCTGACGTGCAGAAGGGAGAACGATGGTCACCACCAGCCGCTTCCCCGGCCTGCAGAGCCATCATCAGGCGGCGGCCGAGTTTCAAGCTGGGGTCGCTAGTGAGAAAGGCCTGCTCCATGGCTGCCAACACGTCCTCATCCACCAAGCAATTGCCGGCAACAGACAAATCATGCTGATGGCGATGCCCTGCCCAAGGGCCGCAACCCTGCCCCGTCCAACAGGCCGTGCGACCGTCCAGATCAATAAGGTGAAACTGACGCCGATCACGGTGCTGATCATCCGCAAGAAGGCTAGCCAGAACGCTCTCGGCATCCGAACTCTGCTCCAGGCGCTCAAGACCACATATCCCCAGATAAGGATTGGTATGGGCCTGGGTGGCGACAGCACCAACCCCGGCGCGGATATGGGGCACGGTGGATCCAACAGCCAGATGACAGGTGGCCACAGCCACGCCGAAACGACCGTTGCTGGGATCCCGGGCCAGGATCGAAAAGGTCACGGCAGCTGACGGTCGAGCCGCTGCAACGTTTCCAACAGCACCGCGGTGCCCGCCCAGCACTGCTCGTCGCTGGTGAACTCTGCAGCGGAATGACTCAGGCCGCCCCGGCTGGGCACAAAAATCATGCCCATCGGCCAACGGCGGCCAACCTCCTGCGCGTCGTGGCTGGCGCGGCTGGGGAGACGGCTGTGGGAAAAACCGAGATCGGCCGCGGCCTCAGCGATCGTGGACATCACCACAGCGTCAGCAGGAGTGGGATCAACGCTGAACTGAGGGTCCACCGCAATCGGGCAACCGGTTTCAGCACCGATGCGTTCCACCTGCTGCATCAACTCCTCCACCAACTGATCGAGAACGGTTGGATCCACATCCCTGAGGTCAACCGTCAGGGCGACAGCGCCGGGGACAACATTGGCGGCATTGGGCCAAACCTCCAGTCGACCCACCGTCGCCACCGGATCTCCGGGATGACGGGAGGCCATGGCCTCAACGGCAAGAACAAGACGCGAGGCCGCCACAAGGGAGTCCCGTCGCAACCCCATCGGCGTAGTGCCGGCATGGTTGGCCTGGCCCTTCACATTGATGCTGAACCGACGCTGACCGACAACACCCTCCACAACACCGATGGCATCGCCGCGTTGCTCAAGAACGCCACCCTGCTCAACATGCAACTCCAGGAAAGCGGCATAGGCCTGGTCGGAGCGTCGGGCCGAAGCCAAAGACGGCCAATGTCCCCCGATGCGCGACAGGTTGTCCTGAATCGGCTGACCATTGCTGGTGGCATAACTCTCCGGGTCATCGGAGGCCGTGCCCGCCAAGCCCTTGCAGCCCACCATGGTCGACTCCTCGTCAGCAAAAGCAATCAACTCGATGCCATGCCGCAGACGCAGGCCCTGGTCTTGAAGCGCGCGGCAAGCTTCCAGACCGGCCAACACCCCCAGGGCCCCATCAAAACGTCCTCCAGTGGGAACCGTATCGAGATGCGACCCGGTCACCAAGGCAGGACGGTGGGGGTCGAGGCCTTCCAGGCATCCGATCAAGTTGCCAGCGGCATCAACACGCACCTGCATGCCGAGCTGCTTCATCCAGTGGGCCAGCAACTCACGGCCCTGCACATCCTCAGGGGAGAACCCGCGTCGACAAACGCTGCCATCGGGCTTGGCTCCAATGCTGGCCAGCTGCTCAATCGTTCCGATCAACCGGTCACGGTTCGGTCTCGCCGCAATCTTGGCTGGCTCGACCCGCGATGCAGGAGTGGTCGGAGAAGCCGAGATGAGCGCTGGCAATGCCGTGACCTTCGTTTCAAACGGTGATCAATACTCACCCGAAAACACCCGGAGTCTTGTAGCTAGCGCAACGATTTAATCCTGACCAAAGAATTCAAACAGGCATCAGCACCCGCCAGCCCAGACGGTCCGCCTCCCGGCGGGCCAGGGCTGGCACGTCTTCCGCCACAAACATGCGATGCAGCATCTGCACACCCAGCAGGTGATTGATCACCGCATCCATCTGTATACGCTCCGCATCGCTGGTGGTCGGGTCCTCATGACGCGCAAACAAGGCGCGAACACCGGCTTTGCTCAACAAACCAGCAGCATCGATCGCCTCATCACTGAGGTAATCGTCGGCGAGCTGCTTCATCTGCTCCCACTTCTCAGGCTCCGTGTGGGCTGGCGGTGCCATGAAGGCGAACTTCTCACGCCGGTACAACACCTCCGGCAACAGGCCCGCCATGGCTTCCCGAAGCACGTATTTCTCGGTTTTCCCCTTGATCCGCAGTTCGGGCGGCACCTGCACCGCCACCGCAGCCAGATGGTGATCCAAGAAGGCGGGTCGCGCCTCCATCGAATTGGCCATGTCGACCCGGTCGCCACCCCAGGTGAGAATCTGGCCCTCCAGCATGGTCTTGATCCAGACGTACTGGGCCTTGTCCAGGGCATGGCGCCCGTCCAGTTGATCCGCATCCAGTTGCTCGGCAATCGCCTTGCCAGGGGAGTAACCCTCCAGAGCTGTGGCGTGGGCCTCCGCCAGAAGCGCCGGCACCAAAGGCGCACAGGCCAGCCAGGGCTGAAGGCAACTGGGGGTGAAGCCAACCACCGCATCAAGATCGGGGTCATCCACCTGGTTTTCAGCCAGCATCGCCCCTTTCACCAGAGCATTGGACTGCTGCAGCAGGCTTTCCCAGCTGGCGCGCTCCTCCTGTGGCAAGTCATCGAGACCGTGGAGAAACATGTCGCGGCGAAAGGCGGGGTAGCCGCCGAACAGCTCATCTGAGCCTTCACCGGTCATCACGACCTTGTAATCCACGTCATTGACGTGGCGGCTCATCAAAAACTTCGCCACCGCCAGGGTGTTGTAGATCGTTCGCTCGGCATGCCAGATGGTGCGCTCCAGGTGGCCATAGAGCTCCTGGCCCGAGAGCCGCATCAGATCCTGCTCAGCACCGGTGGCTTCGGCCATCTCACGGGCAATCGGCGACTCGTCGTAGCGCGCATCATCGAAGCCGATCGTGAACGCCTTCACCGGTGCCTGGCTCACGGCTGAGGCCAAACCAAGGATCGAACAGCTGTCGATTCCACCGGAGAGATAACAACCCACGGGTACATCGGCCACCATGCGCATCTCAACGGCCTCCAGCAACGCCGCACGAACGGCAGCGATGTGGTCAGCTTCGGTTCGCTTGGGGTCCCGCTCGTCCTTGCGCGGGAAGTCGACATCCCAATAGGTCGACTCCGACACCTGCAGCCGCCCGTTCACTCGTTGCACCTTCAGCACATGGCCGGGCTTCACCTGATGCACACCGGCAAAGGCTGTGGTGCCGGGAACCATGGTCTGCATCAACTGGTGAAACAGACCCTCCGAGGTGAAACGTCGCTCCACCGCCGGGTGGGCAAACAGCACCTTCAACTCGGAACCGAACACCAGACCCTCAGGCGTCATCGCCCAGTACTGCGGTTTGATGCCGAAGCGATCCCGCACCAGGTAGAGGCAGTCTTCGGACCGATCAAACAAGGCGAAGGCGAACTCACCGCGCAACAGAGGGAGGGTCGCCTCTAAGCCCTGGCGTTGGTACAGCCGCAGCAGGATCTCCGAATCGCTCTTGCTGCTGAAGCGCACCCCCTGGGCGGTGAGGTCAGCCCGGATTCGCTGGAAGTCGTAGAACTCACCGTTGTGGGCCATCAGCACCTCACCGTCATCGGTGAGGAAGGGCTGCCGGGCCCGTGACTCATTCAGGTCAATGATCGAAAGGCGGGCATGGCAAAAGCCGACGCCGGCCTGATCCAGCACCTCAACCCCAAAGCCATCGGGCCCGCGATGGGCCTGAATCGCCGCCATGTTGACCAGCAGCTGGCGATCCACCGTCTGCTGACGGTCGGCATTGAAAACACCCCCGATTCCACACATCAGTCCACCTCAGATCACATCCATCACGCGTTCGGCCCGATCCACCATGCAAGTGAGCAGGGCCATCCGCAGGAACACAGCTCCCCTGGCCTGGCTGAAATACCAGTTATGGCGCGTGTCATCCATGCAGGTGCTCAGTTCCGCTCCCCGCGCCAAGGGATGGAGCACGATCGCTTCCGGTTTGAACGGCATGTCGCGGGTGAGGCGGAATCCTCCGCCGTGTACTTCATAGGAGTCACCGACCCAGGCAATGGCATTGATGTAAACGACATCCAAGTCGGGCACTTCAGCCTGAAGATCCGTGCTGGAGCGCACCTTCATCCCAGAAGCTTCAAGCTCCTCCAACTGTCCTGGGTCGAACAGCGGCTGATCCGGCTCCAACCCGGGGGCGTGAATCACCACCACCTCGTCCACGGTCTGCGGGAATTTGGAAAGGATCCTCAACAGGGAGCGAACCGTTCGCATCCGCGATGGGATTCCGACGATCCCAATGCGAATCCGATCAGCGGGTGCCACTTCAGCTTCAGCAAGCTTGGGGCGCCACTTGAAGATCGTGTACAGATCGGCCATCGCCTGAGTGGGATGCTCATCGATCCCATTTCCAGCGTTGATGATCGGAATCCGAAGAGTGGACGTCATCGCATAAACGGCACCGGGATCGCTGTCCCTAAGCACCACACAATCGCCGTAGTTGTTGAACATATGAGCGACATCTTCGAGAGACTCGCCCTTGGCGATCCCAGTAGTGGCCCTGTCGGTGATGTTGATGGAGGTACCGCCGAGTCTGTGCCAGGCACTGTCAAAGGACAGCCGGGTGCGCGTGCTTGGTTCGTAAAACGCGTTGATCAGAATCTTGCCGGTGAGCGGCGTGTTGTGACGGCAATAGCGATCTGGGTTGCTCTCAAACTTCGCCGCCAGACGAAACACCTGCAATAAAACCTCGGAGCGAAACGGTTGGATCGACACCACGTGCTGATCCACCAAATCCTTCAAAGGTTCAACATCTTCAGCAATTGCGGCCAGCAGCTCCTTGGGTTGGTTCTGCCCGTAGACATCGGGCCCCATCGGCTCAAACCGAATCTGAACCGAAGACGCGTCCACAACTGCTGTTTTGGCCTGTGCCATAGCGGGATCGGGTCAACACTCTGTTTGCCAAACCGAGTGCTAAAGCCAGGAACTACATCTTTCACCGGTAACAACAACAACACTGCTGCGTCCACGAAGAACCAGCTTCTTAATCAAACCTCCGGAAAAGATTGTGCTGTGGTGACGGGTTTAAGAAGACATCACCAAACCCGCCCATTGCGCCACTCCACCCACCAAATCAGCAGCAGCACGAGCACCGACAGCACCAGAGCGAACTGACTGGCCACCAGCAAAAACTGAAAGCCAGACAGACCAACGAGGCCAGCCATCAAAGGAAGCGTTTGGATCATCCCTCCTCCTGCAGCAAGGTGAAGTCAAAGCGTTCCGGCCAGATCCGACTGCCCATCAGCATCACAATCGCCGACACAGCCGCCGAAAACACAGCAGCGCAATAGGGCGCGATCAGCACATAGGCGAGCAGACCTACAACGCTGCCGGCAAGCATGGCCGCAATGGCAGCCGTGCGGTTGGCCGTGCGCCAGTACAAACCGCAGGCAACAGGCCAGACCGTGGAGGCCACCAGGGCACCGGTGAAGAACAGCACCGACGCCAGCGAATCCAGCCGCGGCCAGGACAGCGCCAGGGTGACGACGGCCAATCCCACCACCATCAGCCGCGCCGCCTGCTTGAGCTGCAGGTCGCTGGCCTGAGGCCGCAACATGCGGAAGTACACATCCTCCGCCAACAAATCGGCGGTGGATGCCAGCAGCGAGTCGAGGGTGGAGGTGAGCGAGGCAAACACCACCACAAACACCAAGGCCGCGCCCCCCGCACCGAGCAGATCGGCTGCCATCACGGGAAACACCATGTTCACCTGCTCGAGAGGCAACTCACGGGCCAAGGCCACCAGTCCGATTGAGCCCGTCACCATCGGCACGCTCATCCAGGCAATTCCCCCCAACACGAATGACGTCATCACGACCGAGCGCCGGCTGGCGAAGACCCGGGACCACCAGATGTTGTTGTGAAACACCTCGCCCATCGAAAAGAGGGCGGAATTCCAGGCGATCAATAAGCCCGCCGGGAGCAGAAGATCAAGCCGATCGGGATGCCGGGCCAGCAAGGAGGCATGCACCTCAGGCATCGGGAATTGACGGAAGGCGAGCACCGCCACCACCGCAAGCAAAACCATGATCAACAGCGACTGAATGAAATCGGTGCCGATCACAGCCCGCATTCCGCCAAACAGGGTGTAGACGGTGGCGACACCAATCACCACAACCATTCCCACGTGGTAGTCAAAGCCTGAAAGCGCCTGCAGCAGCAGTCCAGCACCCATCGCCTGGGTCATTAGAAAGCCCAGGGTGTAGATCGCGGTGATCAGCATGAACACCCACCAGGCCAGACGCCCATAGCGCAGGCGAATGAAGTCGCCGCTGGTGCGCCCGTTGGGCATCAACTGCTTGATCCGCGAGGCCAGAGGGGCGAACAGAATCAGGCCAAGGCCGGCCAGGGCATAGCTGAACATGCCCCATAGGCCGGTTTTGTAGCCGAATTCAGGGGCGAGCAGGGTGGTGTTGCCGGTGACCCAGGAGGCCATCAACGTGGCAGTACTCAGGGCCAGCCCTATGTTGCGCCCCGCCAGCATGTAGTCGTCGGCATTGCCTCGACCGCGCCGGCCCCAGGCAATCCCCAGCGCCACCCACAGAACAGAGAACAGCACCACCAACGCCCAAGCGATCCCGGGCTGAAGAAAGGGAACCGAATCAGCGGACATCCGTCGACCCCCTGCGGTTCCAATAAATGTGTCCGCGCAGAATCATCACCACCGTCGCCGCTGTCACAACGGCACCAAGGGCAAAGATCAGACGCGCCCATAGCAATTCATCCAAGGCGAAGAGCGTTTGAACTCCAGAAACAGATAAGCAAAGAAGGCAAAAAGCCCTGGCCCTGTGCCCTCCATTCAGGTGCCTTCGGATACCCAAACAACAGTTGATCAAACGCTGATCGCCTGAAATTGCGGAATGTGTAGCAACCACCACCCGAAGTGGAGTGGGGCGACGCCTTGGATACACCTGGCTTGTGCGATCAGAATGTTCACCGACTACAAACCAACGGTCGGCTTCGACGAATATTTCTGCGGTGAAACGGCCAGGCCACGCGCCGATCTGGCCCCACTACTCGCATCACTGGGGCAGATGGGATTGCCCGAGCTCAACCGCAGCCATGCCTCAGCCAGCCAGCTGCTGCGTCGCCTCGGCGCCACCTTCCGCCTGAACGATTCCGGCCTCAAAGGCAGCGAACGAATCCTCCCCTTCGATCCCTTGCCTCGGCTAATCGGCCGCAGCGATTGGATGACTCTGGAGCGGGGACTGCTGCAACGCCTGGAAGCCATCGACTGCTTCCTCGCCGACATCTATGGCCCCCAGCAGATCCTCAACGACGGTGTGATCCCACGGGAAGACGTTGAAAGTTCCTCCGGTTGGCGACCTCAGATGCAGGGCATCAGCCTGCCCCTCAACCGCTGGTGCCACATCTCCGGGCTCGACCTGATCCGCGACGGCAATGGCACCTGGCGGGTGCTGGAAGACAACCTGCGGTGTCCATCCGGTGTGGCCTATTTCCTCGAGAACCGTCGGGTGATGAAGCGGTTGTTCTCTGGCCTGTTTGAGGGGCGTGCCGTTCAACCGATCGACGACTATCCCTCCCATCTGCTGCGCACCCTTCAAGACCTAGCGCCCTGCAGTGACACGCCCCGCGTGGCGATCCTGACGCCCGGGGTCTTCAACAGCGCCTATTTCGAACACAGCTACCTGGCCCAAGAAATGGGAATTCACCTGGTGGAGGGGCGCGATCTGGTGTGCGAAGACGGCCGGGTGTGGATGCGCAGCACCAACGGCCTTAAGCCCGTGGATGTGATCTACCGCCGGATCGACGACGATTTTCTCGATCCCACCGTGTTCCGCAAGGAATCGATCCTGGGGGTGCCGGGCCTCATCGACGTGCTGCGGCAAGGACGGGTCGCCATCGCCAACGCCCCTGGCACCGGCGTCGCCGACGACAAGCTGATCTACGCCCACGTGCCGGCAATGATCGGCTACTACCTCGATGAGGAGCCGATCATCGAGAATGTTCCCACCTATCTCTGTGCCAGACCGGACGACCGGCGCTACGTGCTCGAACACCTCGAGCAGCTGGTGGTTAAGTCGGTAGCGGAAGCCGGAGGCTACGGAATGCTGATCGGCCCCCAGGCCAGCCGATCGGAGCTGGCGGACTTCGACACGAAGATCCGTGCGAATCCCCGCAACTTCATCGCGCAGCCCACGCTGCAACTCTCCACCGTGCCGTCCCTCAGTGACGGTGAGCTCTACCCATGCCACGTTGATCTGCGCCCCTATGTGCTGCGCGGCGCAAGCAGCTGGGTGAGTCCAGGGGGGCTGACGCGCGTGGCCCTCAAGCGGGGCTCGCTGGTAGTGAATTCGTCCCAGGGCGGCGGCTGCAAGGACACCTGGATCGTCGACGACCAACGGATGGCGTCACCACAACCCCAGGAGACTGTGCCGTGCTGAGCCGCGTTGCCGATTCGCTCTATTGGATCAACCGCTATCTGGAACGCGCCGAAAACATCTCGCGCTTTTTGGAGGTGAGTGAAGCAATGGCACTGGACTGTCCTCCGGGCAGCGCCGAACCGTGGCTGCCGCTGGTGGAGGTGACGGGGGATCGCCACCGCTTCGATACGACCTATCCCGATGCCACGCCCAAACAGGTAGTGCGCTTCCTGCTGCTGGACCGAAGCAATCCCAACAGCATCGTGAGCTGCATTGCGATGGCCCGGGAGAACGCACGGCAGATCAGGGATGTGATCACCACGGAGATGTGGGAGCAGATCAATGATCTGCACTGGAGCCTGCAGGACGACGAAGACATCTGGAGGGAACCAGTGCAGGAGCAACTGCGGATCATCCGCCGCGGCTGCCAGCTCGTTTACGGGATCACCGACACGACCCTGAGCCGCGATCTGAGCTGGCTGTTCAGTCAGCTGGGACGTTTGATCGAACGCGCCGACAAAACCTCCCGCATCCTCGACGTTAAGTATTTCCTGCTGCTGCCCTCCCCTGAGGAGGTTGGCGGCGTCCTGGATGAACTGCAGTGGATCACCCTGCTGCGCACAGCGGGCGCTTATCAGATGTACCGCCAGAGCAGGCAGCACGCGATCAGCCCTGCCTCCGTGGCCCGCTTTTTGCTACTGGACCCCATCTTTCCTCGGTCGGTGCGGTACTGCCTCCAAGGCATCAGCGACACCTTGCAACAGATCCAGCAGCACCCGAGCCAAGACACGCCGGATGACCTCGACTGCTTGCGCGGACAGCTCCTGGCCCGCTGGAGCTATGTGCGGATCGACAACCTGATCGAAGCAGGTCTGCATGAAGCCATTGACCAGCTTCAGCAGGACCTCAACCAACTCCACAGCCTGATCCAGACGCGCTACTTCACGAGCGCCGACCTCCGTTCCACCTCCACCGATCCCGCATGCGCGCTCTCATCGTTCACCGCCTGACGTATCGGTATGACGCCCCGGTTTTCCTCGGGGAACATCGCCTTTGTCTGAGGCCTCGGGGGCAGGGGTTTCAGACCCTGCTGGAGCATCAGCTCAATGTTCTGCCGGAACCGGAGCAACGTCGGGAGCTGGTGGCCGCCAGCGGCGACGAAATCCAACGGCTCCGTTTTCTCGGCAGCACCGATGAATTGGTCTTTGAAGCCCGCAGCCTGGTGGAGACCCGATCGGCACCAACGCTGGAAAGCTGCTTCAACGGACTGGAACCACCCCTTCCGTACCCGCGAGGCCAACTCAACAGCGACCTACAGGGAGCCCTGGAGGGCTGGTTGCCCAATGGTCAGCACGAACCCGCAGCAATCGATCTCACACAAGAAGCCCTGATGGGCAGCAACCAGCAAACCCTGGCCTTTCTGAAGCAACTGATTGAACTAATTCAAGAGCGGGTGAAATACACCCAACGCCACATAGGACCCGCCTGGCCAGCGGGCCGAACCCTGCGCGAGCGGATCGGCTCGTGCCGTGATCTGGCCATGCTCATGGTTGCCTGCTGCCGCGTGGTGGGTCTTCCGGCCCGATTTGTGAGCGGCTATCAACTGCACCAACCTCCCCCGAAGGAATACGACCTGCATGCCTGGGCGGAGGTTTACCTCCCGGGAGCGGGCTGGCGGGGCTTTGATCCCAGTGCCGGGATGGAAGTGAACGAGCGCTATGTGGTGCTAGCCACCTCCTCTAAGCCAGAACTCACCGCAGCCGTGAGCGGCAGCTTCAGCGGCCCCCCAGGAACACACAGTGAACTGAACTGGCAGATTCAGATCACCGAGGAAGCCTCCGCAACGGAAACCTCCTCAGGCAACCTGGTTCAGGCCGCCTGAAGCAACGGTTCCACCCCGTGCAACTGGGGCTTCGGCGCCGAGCTGTGGGTGGCTGCCATCAAGGCCGGGATCTTGGCGCTGTTGTAGACGCGGAATTCCCGTACCAGAGAAGCGCCCTCCTCACGAACCGCCTGGTTCAGAACGACGGAACCATCGGGATCGGAGATCGAACGGTGGAAGGTGCCAGGAGGGATACGAAGGATGTCACCACCGCTCTCGAGCCGAACGATGTGGAACGGCTGTTCCCAGGCCAGGTTCACCAGGAAGAAGGTTCTGCCGCCACTGGCCGCGAGCAGATTGTCTTCCTGATGAGGATGCAGATAGAACTGCCACGCTCCGCTCTGCGGGTCGTTGGGGGGCGACACAGCCGGGCCGCTGTGAATCACCAGGTCGCGCGCGTTCGAGGTGTCCACGGTGACGTCGAAAAAACGAACCGACGGGGTGTCGCGGAAGCGCTCGTAGGCCAGCAGTTCAAACATGTCGATGGATCCTGAGGGATCCTTCAGCTGCCCCGTTGTACCGAGGGCATCACGCAAAAACGGTGACGATCACGACGGTTCAGCCCCCCAGATACGCCATTTCCGCATGGGTTGACGCAGCGGCACCTGGATCACGCTCCTCGCTGTAGCGGTCTTGGCGCCGCTGCCAGAGCTGGCGCATGGCCTGCTCAAGCTGAAGCTCCGACGCGAGCGCGGGCTTGAGATCGGTGCCTTCAGCGGAGAACAGGCAGGTGAACGCCTGCCCATCGGCGGTGACACGCAAGCGGTTGCAATCCCCGCAGAACGGCTCACTGATGGAGGCGATCACACCGATGGATCCGGCGCCATCGCCATAGCGCCAACGCCGGGCCGTCCCACCTCGCGGTCGACCCAGCGGTTCAAGAGGCCAACGGGCATGAATGCGCTCCACCATCTGCGCCGCCGGCAGCACCTGATCCAGCGTCCACTGATTGCGGTTGCCCACATCCATGTATTCGATCAAACGCAGCTCCATCCCTTGCTGCCGCGCCAAAGCGGCCAAAGGCAACAGCTGATCGTCATTGATCCCCCGTTGGATCACGGCATTGAGTTTGAGCTCACCGCGTGAGGGGTCAAAGCCAGCGGCGCAGGCCGCCGCAATGCCGTCCTGCACCTGGCGCACCAGGCGTTCACCAGCCACGGCACCACCCTGGAGGCCAGCCATGCGCGCCGCTGCTTCCCCTTCCGCCGCATCCAGGCTGATGGTGATGCGATCCAGCCCTGCGGCACGCAACGCCCGCGCCATCGGTTCCGACAACAGCACCCCGTTGCTGGTGAGCGCCACGGCCTGCAAACCGGCCATCGGATCCGAACGATCCCGCCGGGCCTGAGCCACCGCCTCCAGCAAAGGCAACAAACGCCGGCTCAACAACGGCTCTCCACCGGTGAGCCGCAACGTTTGTGCCCCCAGGCGCGTGGCCACACGAATCACGCGAATCTGCTGCTCAAGGGTGAGCAGGCCAGGGGGCTCCTCCACATCCGGACAGCAGTACGGACAGGCGAGATTGCAGCGGGCCGTGAGCGACAACCGCAGCACCCCGATGGGCCGGTTGAGGCGGTCTGCAAGCGGCAGCGACGTGCTCATCCATCCAAAGCTGCCAGATCTTCGGGGCAGTTGGCATTCACCAACGCCTCCGCAGGCAAGCGCACCGCCTGATGGGGAACGCAGGTCAACCAATCCATCCAGCGCAACTCTCCGCGTTGCAGTTGCTGATCAAGGCAGGAGCGGAAGGGAGAACCGGAGGGGATCACCGCCAGCAACGGCTGCAGCCGTTGCCCGTCATGGGCCACCGCTGCTTGCTCCGGGGCACGATTCCAGGCTGCGATCAGCTGCTGGACAACGGCCGTGCGCAAACGCGGCATGTCCACCGGCAGCACCAACAAGGCCTCTCCAGGCTGAGACGGCAACAGCCTGGCCAGCGCCTGCAGGGGGCCATTCCAGGGAGGGGACTCCAGCACCACGGAACATCCGGGCTGGTGGGCCAGCAGCTCTGCATGCACGGGATGACGACTCAACACCTGCACCGGATGACCGAGCGGCAACAGCTGGTCAACCAGGGCCGTGAGCCAGACACCACCGGAGGGGTGCGGCAAGAGGGCCTTGTCACGCCCCATGCGACGGCTGCTTCCGCCACTGAGCACACAAACCCGCAAGCCTTGATTCACATCGTCGACCAACAATCTGCACCAGCAAAGTCCAACAACCCAAAAAAGTTGCAACCGCTACCAAACCGCTGCGGCACAAGATCACCTGATCCGATCAATCAGCCCCATTGATGTTTGCCTGGAAACACAAAAACACAAATCGGTAACCAATCCGACCAAACAAGGGGTCGGTGAATTGATTAACTGCGCGGGTTAAACGGATTCTCTTTTCGACCGTTTTGCCATCCCCGGGCACCTTTCCTTTTGAAGCCCGAGGTTCCTTCTCTTCTCCTCAATGCTTGGCGACCTTTGGTCGTTCCAGGGCAGGTACCGAACCCTTCACCTGACCTGGATCGCCTTCTTCCTGACCTTCGTGGTCTGGTTCAACCTGGCCCCTCTGGCCACCACCGTGAAAGCGGACCTGGGTCTGACCGTTGGTCAGATCCGCACAGTGGCCATCTGCAACGTGGCCCTCACCATTCCGGCGCGCGTGCTGATCGGCATGCTGCTGGACAAATTCGGACCCCGGATCACCTACTCCTCGATCCTGGTGTTCTCGGCGATTCCCTGCCTGCTGTTTGCGTCCGCTCAGGACTTCAACCAGCTGGTGGTGGCCCGTCTGCTGCTCTCCATCGTTGGCGCCGGCTTCGTGATCGGCATCCGCATGGTGGCTGAGTGGTTCCCGCCCAAGGAAATCGGCCTGGCAGAAGGCATCTATGGCGGCTGGGGCAACTTCGGCTCCGCCTTCTCCGCCCTCAGCATGGTGGCCCTCGCTGGCTTCCTCTCCTTCTCCGGCGGTTTCGAACTGCCCACCGGTGCTGTTCTGAACTGGCGCGGTGCGATCGCTCTGACCGGCATCGTCTCCGCCGTTTACGGCTGCTTCTACTTCTTCAACGTCACCGACACCCCCCCCGGCAAGACGTATCAGCGCCCTGCGAAAACCGCAGGTCTGGAAGTCACCTCAATGCGCGACTTCTGGGGTCTGCTGGGCATGAACGTGCCCTTCGCAGCCATCCTCTGCGTGCTCTGCTGGCGCCTGTCCAAGGTGGGCTTCCTCACCGCAAGCACCTACCCCCTGGCCCTCGGCGCCGTCGCAGTCTGGTTTGCCTTCCAGACCTGGGGAATCATCCGCACCAACCGCGACCTGATCCTCGGCAACAAGGTTTATCCCAAGGAAGATCGCTACGAGTTCCGCCAGGTGGCGATCCTCGAGCTCACCTACATCGTGAACTTCGGCTCCGAACTGGCCGTGGTTTCGATGCTGCCCACCTTCTTTGAAACCACCTTCGATCTGCCGAAGGCCACCGCCGGAATCCTGGCGTCCTGCTTCGCTTTCGTGAACCTGGTCGCCCGTCCTGCTGGCGGTCTGATCTCCGACCGCGTCGGCAGCCGCAAGAACACCATGGGCTTCCTCACCGCCGGTCTCGGCGTGGGCTACCTGGTGATGAGCATGATCAAGCCCGGCACCTTCACCGGCACCACCGGCATCGCCGTTGCCGTGGTGATCACCATGCTCGCCTCCTTCTTCGTGCAGTCCGGTGAAGGCGCCACCTTCGCGCTGGTGCCCCTGGTGAAGCGTCGCGTCACCGGTCAGGTGGCCGGCCTGGTGGGTGCCTACGGCAACGTTGGCGCTGTGACCTACCTGACCATCTTCAGCCTCCTGCCGATGTGGATGGGCGGCGGCGGCGAACCCACCCCCGAGGTGATCGCGGCTTCCAACAGTGCCTTCTTCCAGATCCTGGGCGTGGCCGGTCTGATCGTGGCCTTCTTCTGCTTCTTCTTCCTGAAGGAGCCCAAGGGGTCCTTCGCAGACCTGCACGAAGGCGAAACCGCCTGATCCATCTCCCTCCGCAGCACCCTGTCGCTGCATAACGACCCGGAGCTTCGGCTCCGGGTTTTGTTCTTTTTTTGGTTCCTGCATGACCAACTCACCCCGCAGCGTGCGCAGCCAGTGCCCCTACTGCGGCGTGGGTTGTGGCTTGGAGCTTTTGCCTCCTGCCGTGAAGGGTGAGGCCGTGAAAAGGGATGCCGAGGGCAACCCGATGTGGACCGCCCGCGGCGACCGCAAACACCCCTCCAGCCTTGGCCAGGTCTGCATCAAGGGCGCGACCGTCGGCGAAACCCTGGCCCCAGGACGCCTGCGCCAACCCCTGTTCCGCCCGACCCTGGAGGACGACTTCGCGCCGATCAGCTGGGACGACGCCCTCAACAAAATCACCGGCCAGATCCAGGCGAGCGTGGCCCGGCGCGGCAACGCCGATGGCATTGCCATGTATGGCTCCGGTCAGTTCCACACCGAGGATTACTACCTGGCCCAGAAACTGCTGAAAGGCGCCCTGGGCACCAACAATTTCGACGCCAACTCGCGGCTGTGCATGAGCTCAGCGGTGGCGGGCTACACCCGCAGCCTGGGCTCCGATGGTCCCCCCTGCAGCTACGAGGACCTCGACCACTGCACAGTGGCGTTTCTGATCGGCACCAACACGGCCGAATGCCACCCGGTGCTGTTCCAGCGGCTGCTGAAGCGGAAACGCAAAAACCCCGGCAGCGTGAAGATCGTGGTGGTGGATCCACGCCGCACCGACACCGCCAAGGCAGCCGATATCCACCTTCCGATTGCACCGGGCAGCGACCTGGCCCTGCTGCACGGCATTGCCCACCTGGTGCTGCGCGAAAACGGCCAGGATCCGGCCTTCATCGACGACCACACCGAGAATTACGACGCCTTTTTTGACGTCGCCGCCCGCTGGACCCCAAGGCGGGTGGCCCTGTTCTGCAACATCCCCGAAAAACGCCTGCGGGAGGTGGCGGCTCTGTTCCACCGGCGCGAGAAGGTGCTCAGCCTCTGGTCGATGGGGGTGAACCAACGCCGTGAAGGAACGGCCGTGGTGCAGGGGTTGATCAATCTGCATCTGCTCACCGGCCAGATTGGCAAGCAAGGAGCGGGCCCGTTCTCCCTCACCGGCCAACCCAACGCCATGGGCGGACGCGAGGCCGGAGGCCTGGCCCACCTGCTGCCCGGCTACCGCCTGGTGGCCAACGCCGAACATCGGGCCGAAGTGGAACAGGCCTGGAAGCTGCCGGCAGGACGAATCAACGCCAAGCCCGGATTGGCGGCCTGGCAGCAGATCGAAGCCATGGAACAGGAGGCGCTGGATCTGTGGTGGGTGGCCGCCACCAACCCCCTGGTGAGCCTCCCGGATCTCGACCGGGTGAAGTCAGCCATGCAGAAGTGTCCGCTGGTGGTGGTGAGCGAGGCCTACGCCGACTCGGAAACATCCCACTACGCCCATCTTCTGTTGCCCGCAGCCCAGTGGAGCGAGAAGGCCGGCGCCATGACGAATTCCGAACGGCGGGTCACTTACTGCCCGGCCTACCGGCGCCGCTTCGGCGAGAGCCGTCCCGACTGGGAGGTGTTTGCCGAGGTGGGCCGGCGCCTGGGCTACAGCGAGCAGTTCGACTTCGAATCAGCGGCTGAGGTCTACGCCGAATTCACGGCTCTCACCCAGGGCAGGCTTTGCGATGTGAGCGGCCTCAGCCATGAGCTGCTGGAAGACGAAGGACCGCAGCAATGGCCCTATCCCAGCGGCAGCAGCCCCACCACAGAAGCCAAACGCCTCTACGAAAACCATCTGTTCGCCACCCCCAACAAACGCGCCCGCTTCAGCACCGATCAACCGCTGGGACTGG
The DNA here is from genome assembly GCA_047285305.1 of Synechococcus sp. GTDB lineage: Bacteria > Cyanobacteriota > Cyanobacteriia > PCC-6307 > Cyanobiaceae > Parasynechococcus. Next base: position 496,135 of record JBJBDL010000003.1, on the reverse strand, counting down.
CGGAACCCCCCTGCGACACCTATCCGCTGGTGCTCACGGTGGGCCGCTACCTGGGCCAGTGGCACACGATGACCCGCACCGGCAAGGTGGAACGGCTGATGAAACAGCATCCCGAGCCGCTGCTGGAGATTCACCCCGGTGACGCGCAGGAGTTGAAACTGCGCAACGGCGAACTGGCGGCGATCAGCTCACGCCGCGGCCACCTCACCGCCACGGTGAAAGTCACCGATCGCATCCGGCGTGGATCGGTCTTCCTGCCGATGCACTGGGGATTCACCCAGGAGAAAGCCTGCGAAGCCAACACCCTCATGCACGACGAGGCCTGCCCGGTGTCAAAGCAGCCTGAACTCAAGGCCTGCGCGGTGATCGTGGCTCCCGCCGTCTCGGTGGTGAAGCCCGTTGAACAGCAGAAAGGACGATTGGAGGCCCTGCGCCGGCTGCTTACACCAGCACTTCGCTGAAGGCTGCCTCAAGGTTGTGGTGGTCGTGCCCAGGCCGAACCAACTTGCATAAGGCAAAGCGATCCAGCTCACTGAGCTGGGTCCACTGCTCCAGGGTCAGCGCCACACCCCGCACTGTGGCCGCCTCCTGCACCACAGCGGGCAGCTCCTCCTGCTGTTGCCAGGGGGCACCACTCACCGGTGGCAGATCCTTGACCATGCCATCGGCCATGGAGCGCGTGCAATCGCGCAGGTGTTGGCGAAACTGCTCGAGAGCATCGGCCCCATCCGGCCAATCCACAAGGGCTTGACGTTGCTCCTGGGAAAGCTCAAGCCAGTGGTTGAGCTTCAACTTCACCCCACACAGATCCAATTTGCGTCGCACACACAGAGGGATGCAGCGCCAGTTGCCAATGAAGTCCTGTTCAAAGGCAAAGCAATGGCTGGCGGAATCACAACGGCTGGACATCAACCAAAGCCTTGATCGGTGTCAATGATGACAACGGAAGTCCACGCAAACAGAGATGTTTATCTCGATACAAATCTCGGCCTGTGCGCTTCGCCCTCTCCCTCGGAATGTTGCTGGGAATGTCCCATGGATGGGTCACGGCTGAAGCACTCCAACAGCAACCCATGCAGGGCTTTGATTCCATAGAAACTGTTAATTCCGCTACACAATTCAACCCATTTCGTAGTCGTTCACACCAATTTTTTCCATACTGAAGCTCTGTTCAAAGAGTTTCTGCCGTGACCAGCAGCATCTCGTCCGCTTCCGGCCGCAGCCCCATCACCCTGGCCGCAGGTTTCCTGGGTGCCTTCATCGTTGGTTCCCTCGCCGTGCAACTGGTGCGCAGCCAGACGGCCTCCGTTCAGGCCGGTGCCGCTGACGTGGAACCGGTGATCGCCGGTCCTGCCGCTCTCTGGGCTCCCTTGGCCGAGCGCGACATCGCCAGTGCCAACACAGCCGCAACGGCCCAACCCGCTGCTGCCATCCAGCCTGCCGTTGAGCCTGTTGTGGGCTCCGAAGCCACCCTCTGGTCTGCCTTCGGCGAGCGCTGATCGCACTGCCCACGTAGCACAGACCACCAGCCGGCCCGCATAAGGTGCCGGCATGGGGATCCAGCGCCGTCACTTCCTCCAGCGAACGGGCGGCCTGGCCTTGGCCGCCCTGATGCAAGCGCGCCCCGTTGAGGCAGCAGAGGAGGGGTTCTGCATCCCGAATGATCCACTCGAGGCCCTGATGTCGGGGAACCGGCGGTTTGCCGAGGCCTGGCGCCTGGCCAAGCAAAACAACGGAACGACGCCCCGAACGGCGGATCCCGACCCGCGCTGCTTCAACTCCCCCAGGGCGTTGGCCACCAGCCAACATCCCTGGGCCACCGTGCTCACCTGCTCTGATTCACGGGTTTCGCCGAACTGGGTGTTCGACACCACCCCTGGCGAGCTGTTCGTGATCCGCAACGCCGGCAACGCCGCATTCACCGAAGCCATTGCCTCCATTGAGTACGGCGTCAGCGTTCTCAAGACGCCGCTGCTGATGGTGATGGGACACAGCGGCTGCGGAGCCGTTACGGCGGCGATGGACGCCAACCCGCTGACCCCCTCCCTGGAGCGGCTGATCCAACCCATCCGGGAGAACATCAACGGCAGCAGCGATCTCGAGGACGCCGTGAGGCGCAACGCCCTCGCCAGCGCCTCCACCTTGATTCAACGCAGCGCCGTTCTGGCTGAGGCCAAAGCCAGTGGTGCGCTGAAACTGGTGGTGGGTTGTTTCCAACTCAACAGCGGTGTTGTCAGCTTGATCGAATGACGCAAGACCTGAGTCATCTAAACCAGCAAGGCGAGGTTCACATGGTGGACGTGGGGGACCGTCCGGCCACCCACCGCGAAGCCCATGCCCGTGGCGCCATTCGCATGGACGCCTCAACCCTCAGCCTGATCCAGCGAGGCGAGACACCGAAAGGAGATCTGCTGGCGGTCGCCCGGGTGGCAGCGATCCAGGCCGCCAAACGCACCTGGGAGCTGATTCCCCTTTGCCATCCGCTGCCACTCAGTGGCATGGATGTGTCAATCGACGCCGACGCCTCCCTTCCTGGCCTGGTGCTCCACTGCCGTTGCCGCACCACAGGCCAGACCGGGGTGGAAATGGAAGCGATGACGGCCGTGTCCGTGGGGCTGCTGACCCTCTACGACATGCTCAAGGCGGTTGATCCAGCCATGACGATCGAGGCGATCCAGCTGGAGTTCAAAGAAGGAGGGCGGAACGGTGTCTGGAAACGCTGAGCCCTACGGACGCGAAGGGCTACCCCTCGAAGAGGCACGTCGACGGGTTCTTGCGGCGCTTCAGCCGATCACAGCAAGCAACACAGTGCCGCTGCAGCAGGCCCTCTGCCGGGTGAGCGCTACGGATGTGCTGGCCAGCGCTGCCGTACCGGGGTTTCGGGCCTCGATCATGGACGGCTACGCCTTGGGGCAGAGCCACCAGCCCGAACCTGGGGACACCTGGCAGCTGAAGGGACGCTCCGCTGCCGGCCAGCCCTTCAACGGAAACCTGGCCACCGGCGATGCGATCCGCATCCTCACCGGCGCTCCACTGCCGGACGGTGCCGGCTGGGTACTGCCCCAGGAGCTGATCAGCGTGGACGGCACCAGCCTCCAGCTGGTGAAAGAGGCGTCGGATCGTCCCTGGATTCGCCCCGAGGATGAGGAATGCCGACCGGGAGACCTGCTGCTGGCCGCTGGACAGCGCCTCGGTGCCGCCGATCTCGCACGCCTTGCCAGCTGCGGCATCGCCGCCCTAACCATTGCTCAGCAACCCCGCATCGGGCTGCTGATCAGCGGGGACGAGCTGGTGCCACCTGGAACAGCGCGGCAACCCGGTGCCATCTGGGAGAGCAACGGCACGCTTCTGGAGACAATGTTCCGGGGCCTCGGGCAATCGGTGACCCAGCGACGGGTGGTGGCAGATCAACCCGACGCCCTGCGCCAGGCCCTGCTGGATCTGGCCCAGGACTGCGACGTGGTGGTGAGCACCGGTGGCGTCTCCGCCGGCGACACCGATTGGATCCGACCCCTGGTGGCGGAGCTGGGCGCTGTGGACTTCTGGAAACTGTTCCTACGCCCGGGGCGCCCCTTTGCCTTCGGCAGCATCGGTGAGGGCGTGCCGTTTTTCGGACTGCCGGGCAATCCCGTGGCGGCGGCGGTCACCGCCCTGCAACTGCTCTGGCCTGCCCTGCAGGTTCTGGAGGGCCAAAGCGAACCGGAGCTGTTCCCCCGGGTGATGGTGGAACTCGCCGACCCGTTGTCCCGCCGACCGGGACGGCCGGAATTGGCTCGGGCCCGCCTCGACACCAACGCCGCAGGAACGCTGCTGGCACGGGTGGATGGCTCGCAGGCCTCGTCCCGGATCGGTTCCCTGCAACAGGCCGATCTGCTGCTGGAACTACCAGCGGAAGCCGGCCCGCTCGAAAGCGGCACCCGTCTCTGGGCCCAGCTGATTCGTCAGCGGATTTTCTAAGCCGGATCAGGCTGAAAGCAGCGGCGCTCCCAGGCCTTGAGCTGGCCCGATCCACTGAAATGGATGCTGATCTGCTGAAACAGGGCAGCGCCAAGACGGCCACCGATCTCGAGGCTAAAGGGCTCCCTGGGGAGCTCACTGGGCACCGAGAACACCAAGCCGTCGGGCATCACAGCTGAGCAATCGTTATGCAACAGCTGGCTTGGATCGAACACCAGCGGAGTGGCGTCCTCCGCCTGGCCGTTCACCCCCGCCTGCGGCCTGAGCATCTGCCGCTCGCCACTCCATCCCTGCACCGGCGCCAGCAGGGCCTCGGGTGTCCCACATGCGGGACGGTCGGGTTCGGGATCGGTGCTGTTCAAGCAACGGAAACCCACCGCCCCAACACGCTGCAAACGCCAGCCGCCGTCAAGCGGTTCCCAGAGCAGCACCAGCATCGAGCGGGAACGACCGCAGAACAGGTTGATCTCATGGCCGAAGCGGGGGCGATCGGGATCAAGCCCCAGGCTGGACTGACCGCCTGCCCCGGGAAACTGCCAACAACCTCCACCGGCGTTGTAGGTGGCTCTACTGATGGGATAGGTGGCCTGACCCCCGGGGGCAAAGGCCAGACCCGATCCATCCCACACCCCGTGGTCGTCATCGGAAAAGGAAATGGCGTAGGTGGTGGGGTCGATCCGACAGGTCGGATGCTGCAGAACCAGCCGACCGCTGCCGTCCCGCTCAAACCAATGGCTGCAGCCTTGCCAATGGCCCGCGAAATTACGGCGGTTGAGGGTCCATTGATCGGTCATGTCCGTGACGGCATGGAACGATCTGTCTCCTTAGGGTCGCCCCAACAGCCATCCCCGCCATGGACCTGACAATCGTTGGCTGCGGCTACGTGGGGCTCGCTCTGGCGGAGCGGCTGCAACCAAGACGCCCCCAGCTGAGGCTGACGCTGACCACCACCACCAGCGAACGGCTGGCGCAACTCAGCCCCCTGGCCGATCGGGTGGAGCTGTGTGACGCCACCGATCCCGCGCAATTGCTGGACGCCCTGCGGCTTAGCAGCAACGCCGTGTTCTGTCTCGGGCCTAAGGGAGATCGTCAGGTAGATGCCAACGGCTACCGCCACACCTTCGTCGACAGCTTCCATTGCCTGACGTCACTGTTGCCACAACTGCCGGACCTGCAGCAGATCGTCTACACCGGCAGTTGCTCGGTGTATGGCGATGCCGAGGGGGACTGGGTGGATGAGCAAACGCCACCCGCGCCAGGCCGCGGCCATGGCGATGTTCTGCTGGAAAGTGAACAACTGCTCAGTGGCATCGGCGACCGGCAGGTGTGCATCCTGCGCCTCGGGGCGCTCTATGGCCCCGGCCGCGATCTTGATCGACGCCTGCGCGGGCTCGCCGGACTTGAACGCCCTGGCAGCGGATCGACCTACAGCAACTGGCTGCATGTGGCGGATGCCGCCGGTGCCCTGGAAGCCGCTCTCGATGCTGAATGGGCCGGACTTGTGAATGTGGTCAACGACGAGCCGATTCGGCTGCGGGATCTGGTGGGGCGCAGCCTGCAGCGCCAGGGTCTGGCCCCCGTGCGCTGGCTTGGGCAGGACGAACCAGGTTCAGGGGGCCGACGGATCCGCAACACCCGGCTCAAACAGTTGGGCTACCAACTTCAGCACCCACGCCTTGATCAGAGCGGCGTATTGGCCGCCAGCCAGGTGCCCTGACCCGCGCACCACTCCCGCTTCCAGAACGGGGCCTGGTGCTTGAGTTGCTCCAACAACGCGGCAGAGCAGCGCTGCGCCGCCCCACGACGATCGGCCTGCACCGCCACCAGCACGATCGGCTCACCGGGGGCGAGCTTGCCCACCCGATGCAGCACCAGAATCGGCCCCACCCGGTTCTCCTGCTGCAGACGCTGCGCCATGGCCGTGATCTGACGTTCGCAAAGACCGGGGAAGTGCTCCAGCTCAAGTGCCTCCAGAGGCCGGCCATCCATGGTGGTGGGACGCACCCGACCAATGAAGATCGCCGCGGCCGCGGCATCCCCGCTCCAAAGCGCCAGTTGCTGCCAAGGATCAAAGGGATCCGACCACACCTCCACACGGCAATCGGTCACGCTTCAACCCCCCGTAAACGGTGGAAGAAAGGCCAGCTCATCACCAGCTTGTAACAGCTGATTGGCGCCGACCAACTCCTGGTTCACCGCAATGCTGATGCCCTCCAGCGGACCAAGATCCAGCTGATTCCAGACCTCACGGGCCGTCGAGACGCCTGGTGTGAAGGGAAGGGAACGCTCGGCCCAACCGGCGCGTTCTCGCAGGGAAGCGAACAGCAGCACCTTCAGCACCACGTCCATGGCAGCTGGAGCGGTTCTAGCGTCCGAGGGCTCCGCCGCTGTGCCATGGGCCTGTCCATCGCCCTGCTCACCATCTCCGACACACGCACCCTGGCGGACGACAGCAGCGGAGATCAGCTGCAGCGCAGCCTTGAAGAAGCGGGGCACCGCCTTCAGGAACGACAACTCTGCCCGGATGATCGCTATCAAATCCGCCGTGAGCTGAGCCGCTGGATCGCCGATCCTGCGGTTGATGTGGTGATCACCAGCGGCGGCACCGGTCTCACCGGCCGCGATGGCACCCCAGAAGCTGTAGCACCACTGCTGGACAAAACAATCGAAGGATTCGGGGAACTGTTCCGTGTGCTCTCCTTCGAGAGCATCGGCACCAGCACCCTGCAAAGCCGCTGCCTTGCCGGCGTGGCCAATGGCACGTTTGTGTTTGTGCTGCCGGGATCTCTTGATGCGGTGAGCACCGCTTGGAACCGGCTCATCCGGGCTCAACTCGATGCCGACACCCGACCGTGCAACTTGGCCCAGCTCCGGGCTCGCTTGAAGGAATAAAGCGGAATCGAGCGGAGCTGTTCAGAACGGAATCGGCATCGTGACCGCTGCCGGAGTGGGCATGCAGGCTTCAACCTGCTGATCAATCACCTCACCCACCACAACGATCGAGGGTGACTTGAAGGCTTCGGCTCGGCATTGATCGGCAACGTCTACCAGCGTGGCTTTGAGGCAGCGTTGCCCCGCCACCGTGCCCTGCTGGATCACCGCCACGGGGGTTGTCGCAGCCAAACCACCCGCCATCAGCTCCTCTGCGATCCGAGGCAGGTTGTGCAGCCCCATGTAGATCACCAATCCGTCACTGGCTGCGGCCAGAGCGCGCCAATCCACAGAAGGACGGCGCTTGTCGATTTCCTCGTGGCCGGTGACGAAAGTCACCGATGACCCCGCCCGCCGGTGGGTGACGGGAATTCCGGCGTAAGCAGGAGCAGCAATGCCAGCGGTGACACCAGGCACCACCTGAACAGGAATGTTCCGCTCCGCCAGGTAAGCGGCTTCTTCCCCTCCACGACCAAAAAGGAAGGGATCACCCCCCTTCAAGCGCACCACCGTGCTGTGCTTCTGGGCCATTTCCACAAGCACGGCATTGGTGCTGGGTTGTGGCACCGAATGATGTCCGCGACGCTTGCCGACAAAACGGCGTTCGCAGGTTGCCGGCACAAGATCCAGCACTTCCTCGGGCACCAGCGAGTCGTACACCAGGGCATCGCACTGGCTCAGCAGCCGATGCGCCTTCAGCGTGAGCAACTCGGGATCGCCGGGGCCAGCTCCCACCAGATAAACGGTTCCGGTTTGTTCAGCGGTGGTCACGGCAGAGAAACAAGCAGATCGATCAGGGCCTGACGGGTGGGGGGATGCTCCAGCAGAGGAGGCAATCCACCAGCTTCGCTCAACGCATCCGTCATGCGGTTTGGAGCGAGGGTTAATGGCAGTGGCCGGGCCTTGGGGTGACGCTGCTGGAACTCGGGCCAGGCATCAAAGGGAACCAAGGGCAAAGCCAGGCGAGACGCCAGCATCGCGAGGAAGCGATCCGCCACACCCGGGCGCAAGGGGTGGTGCACCAGCACGGCATCCCGGCGCTCAGACGACGGAAGTGCTGAGAGCACAGCGTTCCACCACGTGGTCCAAGAGCCCAGAAAGGGCAGCAAACGCACACTGGCTCCGGCCTTACGAAGCCTGTTGCGAATCGCCGGCACATCCGTGCGGGCGTGCGCCCCAGGCAGCAGCAGCAACGGAACGATCCAAGAGGATTGTGGAAGCGCCGATACGGGTTGTTCAGCCGTCAGCACCTCCAACTGCACGGGCGCCGAACGCCGCTGAGCCAGAAGGTCCGGCAAAGAGGCCAAACACTCAGGAACAACACCGCCACTGCGGCCATGCACCACCAGATGCAACCCTTGCCGCCCCCCATCGGAAGCGTCATTCCGTAGCAATGGCCACGGATCGATGACCATGCCGGCTGATGTCATCGGGTTGTTGTGAACGTTGGATGAGTCATGTCGCCCCGCCGTCGTTTTGATCGTGCCCCATTGGAAAGCCGCTCCTACCGGGAGCCGCTGGACGGACGGATTGAGCGGTACGACTTCCGAGACGACCGGTACGACGTCCGGGACGAGAGGTACAGCCGGGGATACGACCCCAGGGAGGCTCGTTATGACCGGCATGACCTGTACGACCGAAGCTTCGACCGCCCCACCGGGCCCTCCGAGCTCGACCAAGACTTCGCTGCGATGAAGCGGGTTTGGCAGATGATCCGGGCCGGAGCGGTGCGGATGGTTGGCGAAATCGGACGCCAATACTGAGGCAGAAACAAGTTGCCTTTTACGGCCTCGCGGGAACCGTCAGATGTAGCCGGTTTTACAAATCGGACAGAACAAAGCCCGTGCATTGGTCAACGCAAAAAGTGTTCCCTTTGTTACGGACCCGGGTTGCCTTCGCAGTGTTTATTCAGTCAACCCAACGCTCCCCTTCGTTTTGAAGCGTTGTCGGTCTTCGGGCCATCTCGATTGATTCGCACCTCGTCTCTGAGCAATCAATCCGCCCACTCGTTAATCGACTTATGACCATTAGCTCTCCCTCCAGGCCTTACCTGGATGGCAAGAAGCTCAACAAGATCGAGCAGAACAAGGCGGCCAAAGATGGCCTGTTGGTCGGCAGCGAAATCGAAAAATTCGCCGAGCTCGGCTGGGAGCAGGTGGATGAAACCGACCTTCAGTTGCGTTTGAAGTGGTACGGCATGTTCTGGCGTCCGAAAACGCCAGGCAAATTCATGCTGCGCCTGCGGGTGCCCAATGGCGTGCTGACGGCCGATCAGCTGCGGGTGGTTGGCTCCATCGTTGAGCGCTACGGCGAAAACGGCAGCTGCGACATCACCACCCGTCAGAACCTGCAACTGCGCGGCGTGCTGCTGGGCGACCTGCCTGAAATCCTTAAGCGTTTGAAGGAAGCCGGCCTGAGCACGATCCAATCCGGCTTCGACAACCCCCGCAACGTCACCGGCAACCCCATCGCCGGCATCGATCCCAACGAGATCGTCGACACGCGGCCCTACACCACCGAGCTGCAGAACTTCCTGACCAACAACTGCCAGGGCAACCCGGAGTATTCGAACCTGCCCCGCAAGTGGAACACCGCCGTTGCCGGTGCGAAAGACAATTTTCTGCTCCACAACGACATCGTTTTCCACCCCGTGGAACGGGATGGGGTGATGGGATTTGGCGTCTGGATCGGCGGTGTTCTGTCATCGCAAATGAACGCCTATGCCGTTCCCTTGAACGCCTGGGTGAAGCCAGAGGAAATCTGCAAGATGACCGATGCCGTGATCCGGCTCTGGCGTGACAACGGTGAGCGCGACAAGCGCCCCAAAGGCCGCTTCCGCCTCTACCTGGATCAAGTGGGCCACGACGTGTTCCGCAGCCAGGTGGAAGAACTCTTCGGTCCGTTGACCCCCGACCCGGGCTCTGTTTTCAACACCACGCCCCGCTCCCACTACGGCTACCATCCTCAGAAACAGGAAGGGCTCTCCTACGCCGGACTGCACGTTCCGGTGGGTCGCCTGACCGCCCAGGATCTGCAGGATCTCGCAACCGCCAGCCTCAACTACGGCAGTGGTGAAGTGCGTCTCACCGAAGATCAGAACGTCATCCTCGTTGGCCTTCCCAACGACAAGCTCGACGCCCTGAAGGCAGACGCCCTGGTGCAACGCTTCCCGCTGGAACCCGGTCACATCTCCGCAGGAACGGTGTCCTGCACCGGCAACACCTACTGCGGTTTCGCCCTCACCAACACCAAAGACCAAGCGCTCGAAGCAGCCAAGGAACTCGACCAAGAGCTCAATCTTCCTGAAGAGCTGAAGATCCACTGGACCGGTTGCCCCAACACCTGCGGCCAGGCCTACATGGGTGCCATCGGCCTCACCGGCACCAAGGCCAAAAACAGTGAAGGCGTGATGGGAGAGGGCTACACGATGACCATCGGTGGTTCCCAAGGCGCCAACCCGAGCATCGGCGAAATCCACCGCAAGGCGATCCCGGCCGATGAGATCAAGACCGCTCTCAAAGAGGTGTTGATCGAGAAGTTCGGGGCCACCCCGAAGGCCTGATCGCTGCTGTGGCCGTGACGCTTCCTTTTGAAGTCACGGCTCCCCGCATCGACCACTCCCCCTCACCGTCATGGCCAACCGCAACGACGTGTTCTCTCGTTTCGTCAACTGGCTCAGCGCCAGTGGTCGCGACGGAGCCGCCATCAACCGTCAGGGCGGCAGCCCTGATCTGTTCTCCCGCCTGATGAACCGCATCAGCGGTTGACATCAAAACCTTCGTCCAACTCTCAATCTCATCTGATGGACTACGTCCTACCCAATGAGCTTGTCGACGGCATGATTGCCGCCGGCGGCAAAAAATCAACGGTCAGCGTGAAAAACCTGCTGATCCGTGGCTTTTACTCCGGGGCCATCCTTGGCCTGGCGGTGATCCTGGCCCTCACCGTGGGCATCACCGTCAAAGCTCCCTTCGTGGGCTCGCTGCTGTTCCCCTTCGGCTTCGCCAGCATTGTGCTGTTTGGCATGGAGCTGGTGACAGGCAACTTCGCCCTGCTGCCGATGGCCACCTGGGCCGGCAAGAGCACCTGGGGTGCCACCTTCCGCAACTGGGTCTGGGTGTGGATCGGCAACTGGATCGGCACCGCCGTTGTGGCCGTGATCATGGCCATCAGCCTCACCAGCGGCACCATGGATGGCGCTGCTGACAACGTCGGCCCGCCGATCTGGGATGCCGTGGCCCAGAAAATCATGGCCCTCAATCAAATCAACGTGGAGAAGAAGTACGAGGCCCTGGGAAGCATGGGCTTCTTCCTCGCCTTCCTGCGCGGACTCGTGGCCAACTGGTTGGTTTGCCTGGGCGTGACCATGGCTCTGGTGAGCAAGAGCGTTCCCGGCAAGATCCTGGCCTGCTGGCTTCCGATCACCGCCTTCCAATCGATGGGCATGGAGCACATCGTTGTGAACCAGTTCCTCCACACCGCTGGTCCGATCCTCGGTTCAGGCGTCCCCTTCACCAAGGTGATCTTCTGGAACTTCCTGCCTGTCACCCTTGGCAACATCGTGGGCGGCATGGTGTTCATCGGCATGCTCTTCTACAGCACCCATCGCACGCCGATGGAGAACGTGCTGCCCACCGAGCACGATGAAAAGCTGGAGCGTGAGCTCGCTGCTGAACTGGGTGCCCGCTGATCCATCAATGAACGACGAAGCCGTTCTCTGGGAACGGCTCGCCCGATCTCGACGCGCTCCTTTGGAGCCCGCTTGGCTGGGGGAGGTCTACTCCCCCAGCTTTTCTGTTGATCTGCGGCGAGCCCTCTGCGAAAAACTGGGCATGCAGGCCGAGCGCGGCTGGCCCGTGATCCAAGACCTCCTCGCCATCCACGGGGTTCTCCCCGATTTGGTGATGGCGGCAGGGCTGTGCCACCAGAGCGAAGCCCGCGATTGGTTGTTGGCTCAACTCGAGCAAACCTCGGACGATGAAGCCGCCAACCTGATGGTGGTTCAGGCTCTCGCCTGCTGGGGGGCCGAAGTTCCCGAATCGGTGGTGGTGAATTGCCTGCATCACCCGGGCCAACTGCACCGACTTGCCGGTCTTCAACTGCTCAGCTTCCGGTCCCACTGCCTCGACGACGGCGAACTGCTGCAGTTCTGCCAAGAGGTGTTGAGTGATTTCCGCGATCCAGTCGTTGTGGCCGCTATTCGGGTTCTGCAACGCCGCGATGGCGTTTTGATCAGCGAAAAACTGGCAGAACTTTGTGGCAACGGTTCCCTACCTGTTGCCGAGGCCGCCTTCCGCGCACTCGGTTGCATCGCCACACCTGCGAGTCAGCGCTGCCTGCTGGAGTTGAGCCAGGAGCTAAATGATGACGTTCGGCGGAAAATGGCCAGCACCCAACTGAGCCAACAATTCCGCCAATAAAAAGCCCCGCAACAGCAGGGCTTGATGTCTTCAATCAAGACACTTGGTTGTTCACCACTTTTTGTAGGGCAGGAACTTGCCGCACATGGTGATTTTGACGCGATCACCTTTGGGATCCTCCACTTTGTCGACATCAAGCGTGAAGTCGATCGCGCTCATGATGCCGTCACCGAAATGCTCCTGGATCACATCCTTCAGGGGCATGCCATAGACCTGCATGATCTCGTAGAAGCGATAGATCAAGGGATCAGTGGGGATCACCGGATCGAGGCTTCCCTTGGTTGGAAACTCCTGCAAAGCGGCAGTGATGGCTGGGTCAAGGGAAAGCAGCTCAGCCAGCTTTTCAGCCTCTTCTTTTGAAGCTGTGGCTTGTCCATAGAACAGGGATGCAACCCAGACCTCATCGAGGCCCAGGGCAGCTTCCAGATCAGCAAAGCTCATGCCCTTGGCCTTCTTGGCAGCCATCAAGGTGGCGGTGACGGTCTCCTGAGAAGGAGCTGCCAACGACGGGGTCGAGGGAACAGCTGAAACAGTCATGATTAAACGAAAAATTGTTATGGCCGCTTTAAAAACAGCGTTCCAAGCTGGAACGTCTCAGCAGCTTGGAAACTGTTGCGCAAACGCTGACTGAACAATGAAGCATCAACTACAAAACAACAGCCTATTTTGAAGCAACAAACACAGCCAACTGACTCTTGATAGGGGGAAATTAGTTCCAACGAAGAAATTTGCAATGAGCCAATTCTTCCAATCCATGGCGACCCTGTTGCAGGCGCAATTCCTTCCACCAACAACTGCTCCCCAACTGATGCTGGAGCGGCTCTATTACGCCGAAGGACGCCACCATCCGCAGCACCCACGCCATGGCAGCTTCGAGGGGCTATCCCGGCTGAGCAGGCCCTGAAGTTTCGTAGCAATTGCTACCCCTACTGGGTCAGTCGCTCCTGAAGACTGACCACAGCTTGAGGCCGGACCTTTGACGAGCGCAGTTCTCTCCGGCCGCGACCGTTTCAAGCAGCACCTGCGCAAGGTGGGAAGCGGTGAACACACCAGCAAAGGCATGAGTCGCGAGGAAGCGGCTGATGCCATGGAGCTGATGCTGCAGGGCGAAGCGACGCCCGCACAGATCGGCGCCTTTCTGATTGCCCATCGCATCCGACGGCCGGAACCTCAGGAACTCACGGGGATGCTCGACACCTACCGAGCCCACGGCCCGGTGCTGCAATCCACCGCCAGCAATCGAGCACCGTTGTGTTTCGGCATGCCCTACGACGGGCGCACGCGCACAGCGCCGATTTACCCGCTCACCGCGCTGGTGCTGCTGGCCTGTGAGCAGCCGGTGGTTCTTCAGGGCGGTGACCGGATGCCGATCAAATACGGCGTCACCGCTGTTGATCTGTTCCGTCTTCTCGATCTCGACCTCACAGGTCTGCCGATCAGCGCCGTTGCCGACGGGTTCCAGCAGAACGGCTTTGCCCTGATTCACCAGCCGGATCACTTCCCCATTGCGGAAACCCTGATCGGCTACCGCGAGGAACTAGGCAAGCGTCCCCCAGTTGCCAGCCTGGAACTGCTCTGGACACCCCACCAAGGCGACCACCTCCTTGTGAGTGGCTTTGTCCACCCACCAACAGAAGCCCGCGCCTGGGAAGCCCTCAAGCAAGCCGGCGAAACCGATGTTCTTACCGTGAAGGGGTTGGAAGGAGGAACCGACCTGCCCATCGGCCGAGCCTGCATCACGGCCCGGGTGCGAAACGGCAAGGCGGAGCGATTGATCCTGCACCCCCGTGACCACGGCTGTCACGACGCCGACGTGGAATGGGCTGACGATGACACCTGGGCAGATCAGGCGCGAAACGCCCTGCAGAACAAAGGTCCTCTCTGCGACGCCCTGCGCTGGAACGCTGGGGCCTATCTGTGGTTCTCCGGCTGCAGTGAATCCCTGGAACAGGGCATTCAACGGGCAGCGGCCGTTCTACAGACAGGCCAGGCCCAAGCCATGCTCGATCAACTCTGCGCTTGGCGAAGCAGCTTGACCATCCGATAGCGCTCGAACGGAACGCCTCCGATCAGGATCGTTTCCGGCGCCTCCACCTCCCAGCCACGGCGCTTCAGCAACGGTCGGCTGAACTGGCTGGCCTCCGTTCGTAATTGTTGAACGCCGGACGCCAGCGCATCCGCTTCGATCTGGTTCAGAAGGGCACTGCCATGCCCCCGCCTCGAGGCACAACCACGGCAGTAGAGCAACGAGAGACGATTTTCGGGATGGCGGATCGCAAAGGCCGAACCATCGGTGGTGAGCCATCCCGAGCCCTCCCGAAAACTCGCATCGAGCACGCCGGGCAACCAGGCCAGAGCCGCCCAGGCCCTGACTTGTTCATCTGAATAAAGGAGAGGAGCCTGCGATTCGATCGCATCGGCATAGATCTCCCGCAACAGCGGTTGATCCTCCGGAGCGATCGGACGCAAAGCCATGGAGCCGCCTGTGGGAATGTGAGTCTCTCCTGCGTGGCAACAAGCTTGCAGCGTCCTCGGATTCCCACACTGCTCAGCGCGTTTCTCACGCTGCTCAACGACCGGCTCAGCGAAAGCATTGTTTTTCCGCTGTTGCCCTTTCTCCTGGCCCAGTTCGCCCCAGATGGACGAACCCTGGGTCTGTTGGCCGGAAGCTATGCCCTGGCGCAGTTCTTGGTTACCCCCTTGATCGGGGCGCTTAGTGATCGCTATGGCCGCCGCCCCGTGATCAGCATCTGCGTCGCAGGATCCGTGGTGGGGCTCGGCCTGTTTGCCGTGACGGTTTCACTGCCTTGGCCCAGCCAAAGCCTGCTGCCCCTGCTGTTGCTGTTCGCAGCACGGATCATTGATGGCATCAGTGGCGGTACGGCGGCAACAGCCAGCGCCGTGCTCGCCGACATCACTCCGCCCGACAAGCGAGCCCGTGCCTTCGGCTTGATCGGCGTGGCCTTTGGCTTGGGGTTCATCCTTGGCCCCTTCGTTGGCGGGCAACTGGCCCGGGTGGCCGTGTCCCTTCCGGTTTGGGTGGCCACAGGCTTCGCTGCACTCAACCTCTTGGTGGTGCTCAATCTGCTGCCGGAAACCCATCCCCAGGACTCCCGCAAAAACCTGCCCAGAAAACGCGACCTCAATCCGTTTGCACGGCTGAGCCAGGTGCTGATGAACCCCAGCGTGGGGCGACTGTGCGGAGCTTTTTTCCTCTTCTTCCTCGCCTTCAACGGCTTCACCGCCATCCTGGTGCTCTATTTCAAGCAACGCTTCGGCTGGGGCCCTGAGCTCGCCACCACCGCCTTCCTCGTGGTGGGGGTGGTCGCCACCGTGGTGCAAGGAGGGCTGATCGGGCCCCTGGTGAAACGGTTTGGTGAATGGCGTCTGACCTTGCTGGGCCTGGGCCTGGTGATCATTGGATGCCTGCTGATCCCCAGCGTCGGCGCATCCGATCGGGCCGGCGCCATCTTCACTGCCGTCGGCATCCTGGCCCTTGGCACCGGCTTGGTGACACCAAGCCTGCGCAGCCTGGTGTCACGGCGCCTGGGTCGGGAAGGGCAAGGCAGCGCCCTAGGCAGCCTTCAGGCCCTGCAGAGTTTGGGAAGTTTCCTCGGCCCCCCCCTGGCGGGATTGAGCTACGACCTGCTGGGTCCAGTGAGCCCATTTGCAGCTGCGGCAACCGTGCTGGTGATCGTGATCGGCCTGGTGGCCGGCAGCCCACTGCCGGACATCTCCGACACACAACCAAGCCAGTCCTGATTGCTACGTTTCGGCTAATGACACCAGCGCCGAGCCGTTCAGCCCATGTGCGCAGCAGCCTTAGCCCCGGAGCACTACATCAACCGGGAGCTGAGCTGGATCGCCTTCAACGAAAGGGTGCTGGCCCAGGCCCTGGATACGCGCACACCTCTGCTCGATCAAGCCAAGTTCAGCGCCATCTTCAGCAACAACCTCGACGAATTCTTCATGGTTCGCGTGGCGTCACTGAAGTCTCAGGTTGAGGCGGGCGTCAGCAAGCCAAGTGAGGATGGCAAATCGCCCTTGGAGCAGCTGCTGGCGATCCGGGAAGAGCTGATTCCCCTGCTGCGAGAGCAACAGGTGCATTACCGCCAGCACCTGAGGCCGAAGCTGCTGGAACACAAGGTTGAGCTGCTCGATTACAAACAGCTGAACGACGGCCAACGCCAGTGGGTTGACGACACCTTCCAGACCTCGGTGTTTCCGGTGCTCACACCGCTGGCTGTGGACCCCGCCCATCCGTTCCCCTTCGTAAGCAACCTGAGCCTCAACGTTGCGGCCGTGGTTGTTGATCCGGAAACAGGGCAACGGCAATTTGCCCGTGTGAAAGTTCCCCAGAAAAATCTGCCTCGCTTCATCGCCATCCCCTCGAATCTGAGCAGCCAGGGGCACAAACCCGTTCACACCGCCATCGCCCTCGAGCAGGTGATCGCCTTCAACCTGAAGGAGCTGTTCCCTGGCATGACGATCGAGGGGCACTACTTCTTCCGCGTGACGCGGGATGCGGATCTAGAGCTGAGAGATCTGGAAGCCGATGACCTGATGCTGGCCCTTGAACAGGGACTGCGAAAGCGACGCATGGGCGGTGAGGTGGTGCGCCTCGAGGTGCCCAACGAAATGCCTCAGGACGTGGTGGAGATGCTGATGACAGGACTCAGCGTTGAAGAGGAAGACCTCTATGTGATCGATGGCCCCCTGGGCCTAGACGACCTGCTCAGCCTGACCGCACTACCGCTGCCGAAACTCAAGAGCCAAAGCCACGGAGGCCAGACACCGACGGTGCTTGCCCGCAGTCAGCAACACCTGCTGGACGAGGGAGCGATCAAGCCGGATGAGTTCAGATCAATCTTCTCGGTGATTCGCCGACAGGACATCCTTCTGCACCATCCCTATGACCTCTTCTCAACAACCGTTGAAGAGTTCATCAACCAGGCGGCGGACGATCCCCAGGTGATGGGCATCAAGATGACGCTCTACCGCACCTCCAAAGACTCGCCGATCATCGCTGCACTGATCCGTGCCGCCGAAAACGGCAAGCAGGTGATGGCACTGGTGGAATTGAAAGCACGATTTGACGAAGACAACAACATCCAATGGGCCCGGCACCTGGAGCAGTCCGGAGTGCATGTGGTCTATGGGGTGCTGGGACTGAAAACCCACACCAAGATTGTTCTGGTGGTGCGCAAGGAGAAGGACAAGCTTCAGAGCTATGTGCACATCGGCACAGGTAACTACAACTCCAAAACCTCCAAGCTCTACACCGACCTGGGCCTGCTCACCGCTAACCAGGAACTGGGTCAAGACCTGGTGGAACTGTTCAATTACCTCACCGGTTTTTCCAAGCAGCAAAGTTTTCGTCGCCTGCTCGTGGCCCCCGTCACCCTGCGGAAAGGTATGGAGCTGTTGATCCGCCGCGAAATTGAACATGCTCATCAGGGCCGAGAGGCCGTGATCCGAGCCAAGATGAATTCCCTGGTGGACCCAACGATCATTGCGCTTCTTTATGAAGCGTCCCAAGCCGGAGTGACGATCGAATTGATCATTCGGGGCATGTGCAGCCTCTTTCCCTGTTGTGAAGGACTGAGTGAAAACATTCGGGTGATCAGCATCATCGGCCCATTCCTGGAACACTCGAGAATCTTTTCGTTCGCCAACGGCGGCTCACCAGAGGTGTACATCGGCAGCGCCGACTGGATGAGCCGCAACCTTGACCGCCGCATTGAAGCGGTCACACCAATCGAAGATCCCGAGCATCGCCAGAAACTGGAACGCCTGCTGCAGCTGTACTTGAATGACAACCAGGCTGCCTGGGACATGCAGAGCGACGGCACATTTGTGCAGCGCAAACCCGAAAACGACGCCTCGGAACGCAATTCCCAGATTCAATTGATCAAGGAATGGAGTAACGGCATCCAATCCTTGTGATTCTTTTGGTTTTCAAAGAGATTACGTCTGTGACATCCGATACAACATTCCTTCAAAAACAAACTTGAAGTTGCCACGATCACGGCCGAATCAGTTGTTTTGAAAGCCCAAAGATTCAGCTCCTGAAATTCTTTCGATTCGAAACAGTCAGCACTGTTGCTTGGTGCTAAGTTCAGCCCAAATTCATTCAGGAGACCAGGGTGATGGGGATCCCTCTGGAATCTTCCGGCACGACAAAACAGTCGTCCCGGAAGGAACCTGCGTTGCCGTCCACCGGACGTCGACCATCGACTCGACAAGGAGGGCGGCTTGCCACCGACTCCATTGGTTTTTATCTGAGCAGCATCGGACGTATCCCCTTGCTGACGGCAGCTGAAGAGATCGAACTTGCACACCATGTGCAAGCGATGAAGCAACTTCAGGAGCTACCGGAAGAGGAGCTGACCTCCCGGCATCGCCACAAGATCCGCATGGGCAAACGAGCCCGTGACAGGATGATGGCCGCCAACCTCCGGCTCGTGGTGAGCGTGGCGAAGAAATACCAGAACCAGGGCCTGGAGCTGCTCGATCTGGTTCAAGAAGGTGCGATCGGGCTGGAGCGAGCGGTCGACAAGTTCGACCCCGCCATGGGCTACAAATTTTCCACCTATGCCTACTGGTGGATTCGCCAAGGCATGACGCGGGCCATCGACAACAGTGCTCGCACCATTCGCCTGCCAATCCACATCAGCGAAAAGCTTTCCAAGATGCGTCGCATCTCCCGGGAGCTGTCCCACCGATTCGGTCGTCAACCGAATCGGCTCGAGTTGGCGAGTGCCATGGGCATCGAGCCCCGGGAACTGGAGGATCTGATCTCCCAGAGCGCACCCTGTGCATCACTGGATGCCCATGCCCGTGGCGAGGAAGATCGCAGCACCCTGGGCGAACTGATCCCGGATCCCAACGGTGAAGAGCCGATGGAGGGGATGGATCGCAGCATCCAGAAGGAACATCTGGGGGGCTGGCTGTCGCAGTTGAATGAACGCGAGCAGAAGATTCTGAAGTTGCGGTTCGGTCTTGGTGGTGAAGAGCCTCTGACTCTTGCGGAGATCGGTCGTCAGATCAATGTGTCGCGCGAGCGCGTCCGACAGCTGGAGGCCAAAGCGATTCTCAAGCTACGCGCCATGACCAACCACCAACAAGCCGCCTAAGCAACTTGCTTTCCATCACCGGACCCATCGCCATCCTGACCTGGATGGCGATGGTGATAGCAGGCGCGGTTTTGTGCCGCCGGCTTCGGCCGAACCAACGGGAACTGAGCCGAAAAATTGTCCACATCGGAACCGGAGCCGTGGTTCCCTTGGCCTGGTTCTTTGAAATTCCCTTCGTCATTGCCCTGCCTGTTGCGGCGGTGATCACAGTTGTGACGACGATCAACCACCAATGGCGCTTCATCCCCGCCGTTGAGGATGTTGATCGCAACAGCTACGGCACCATCGCCTACGGCATCGCAATCACAACGCTGCTTCTGCTGTTCTGGCCAACCCGAGCCGATGCGGTGTCCGCCGGGGTTCTGGTGATGGCCCTGGGGGATGGCCTTGCAGCGTTGATCGGCCGCAACGTCGAGTCCCCGAAGTGGATTCTGTTTGGTCAGACCAAATCAAGCGTCGGCACGATGACCATGGCCGTTGTCTCAGGCTTGGTGCTGATTGGCCTGGCGCGATGGTCGGGGGCTGACCTATCCCTGCAAGCAGCCGTTTGCATGGTGGCCATGGCAACCAGTTTGGAGCAGCTCAGCTGGAGCGGTCTCGACAACCTCAGCGTTCCCCTCAGCGTGGGGGTGCTGTGGAGTCAACTGGTGGTCTGAACCAAAGCGTTGATGCTCAGGCGATAACTGTCTGTTTGCGACTGGCCACGGCCGCGGCCAGATCCTCCAACAAGGTTTCGGTGGTCTCGAGGCTGATGCAGGCATCCGTGACGCTCTGGCCATAGGTCAGCTGCGTCAGGTCGGCGTTGAGCTTCTGGTTGCCTTCCACCAGATGGCTCTCGATCATCACGCCCATCACGTGATTGGAGCCCTCCCGCAACTGCTCAGCAACGCTGGCCAGCACCTCCGCCTGTCGGCGGAAGTCTTTATTGCTGTTGGCATGGCTGCAATCCACCATCAGACGATCCTGCAGACCGGCTTTGCTCAACTCGGCTGCGGACTCCTGCACAGCCTCCAAGTGGTAATTGCTGCCCTGGCTGCCGCCGCGCAGCACAAGGTGGCCATAGGGATTTCCCGTGGTGCTGACGATCGAGGCATGACCATCGCGATTGATGCCGAGGAAGTGATGCGGCTTGGCTGCCGCCTGCATGGCATTGATCGCGATGGTGGCGCTGCCGTTGGTGCCGTTCTTGTAGCCGATAGGCATCGACAACCCTGAAGCCATTTCACGGTGGGTCTGACTTTCTGTCGTCCTGGCGCCAATCGCGGTCCAACTGATCAAATCAGCGATGTACTGCGGAACAACAGGATCGAGCAGTTCCGTTGCAGCAGGCATCCCCTCCCGGGCGAGATCCAACAGCAATCCCCGAGCCCGCCGCAGACCGGTGTTGATGTCGTAGGAGTCGTCGAGGTGGGGGTCGTTGATCAGTCCCTTCCAACCGACTGTGGTGCGCGGCTTCTCGAAATACACCCTCATCACCACCTCGAGCTGATCCTTCAAACGCTCGCGGATCGGAGCCAGGCGCTGGGCATACTCCCGGGCTGCTTTGACGTCATGGACAGAGCAGGGGCCCACCACCACCAGCAGGCGCTGATCACGGCCACTGAGGATGTCTTGAATGCGCCGGCGGGCAGACGCCACCGTTTCGAGTGCCGCCGCGTCCATGGGCAGCTCCTGATGCAACACGGCAGGGGCCACCAAGGGACGTGTCTCCACCACATGCAAATCGGAGGTGGTGGCCATGACTGGACGCGAGACTCCGACCAAGGCTACGCACCCCGCTCACTGGCAACAGACACGGTCCGGAAGAATAGTGGTCATCCCTGAACAGAGATCTCCATGCTGAGCGCTTACCGCGAGCTGGCTGCCGCCCGGGAAGCCCAGGGCGTTCCCGCTCTTCCGCTCAACGCCGAGCAGACCAAGGGACTGACCGAATTGCTGCAGAACCCTCCCGCCGGCGAGGAGGAGTTCCTGCTGCACCTGCTGAGCGAGCGGATCCCCCCGGGTGTGGATGAAGCGGCCTACGTGAAGGCCACCTGGCTCAGTGCCGTGGCTCAGGGAGACGTCAAGAGCCCCCTGGTGTCATCACTGGAGGCCACCCGTCTGCTGGGAACGATGGTGGGGGGATACAACGTCGCCGCCCTAATCGAGCTGCTGAAGCACTCCGACGCTGCGCTGGCTGGCTGTGCTGCTGAGGGACTCAGCCGAACGCTGCTCGTCTACGACGCATTCAACGAAGTGATGGATCTGGCGGCGGACAACCGCTTCGCCAAGCAAGTTGTGGACAGCTGGGCCGCAGCCGAGTGGTTCACCGCCAAGCCCGAACTGGCCGAGAGCATCACAGTGACGGTGTTCAAGGTTGAAGGCGAAACCAACACCGACGATCTGTCGCCGGCCACCCATGCCACCACCCGGCCGGACATCCCCGTCCATGCCCTGGCGATGCTCGAGACCCGCGATCCAGAGGGCCTGAAAACCATCGCAGGCCTGAAAGAGAAAGGCCATCCCGTAGCTTACGTCGGTGATGTGGTAGGAACCGGAAGCTCCCGCAAGAGCGCCATCAATTCGGTGCTCTGGCACACCGGCAATGACATTCCCCATGTGCCTAACAAACGGGCGGGCGGCGTGATCCTCGGCGGCAAGATCGCTCCGATCTTCTTCAACACCGCTGAAGACTCCGGTGCCCTGCCAATCGAATGCGATGTCACCGACCTGAACACCGGTGATGTGATCACCATTCGCCCCCACGCCGGCACGATCGAACGGGACGGCAAGGTGGTGAGTCGGTTCGAGCTGAAGCCCACCACGATCAGCGACGAGGTGCGGGCCGGTGGTCGCATCCCCCTGATGATCGGTCGCGCTCTCACCGACAAGGTGCGCGCCAAGCTTGGCCTCACCCCTTCGGATCTGTTCATCCGCCCCTCAGCCCCGGCAGACACCGGCAAGGGCTTCACCCTGGCGCAGAAGATGGTGGGCAAGGCCTGCGGTCTTGCAGGCGTCCGACCCGGCACCAGCTGCGAACCGCTGATGACCACCGTCGGCTCCCAGGACACCACCGGCCCGATGACGCGGGACGAAATGAAGGAACTGGCCTGCCTGGGCTTCTCCTCCGACTTGGTGATGCAGAGCTTCTGCCACACCGCCGCCTATCCGAAGCCGGTAGATCTGCAGACCCAGAACGAACTGCCCGACTTCTTCGCCCAGCGCGGTGGAGTGGCCCTTCGACCCGGTGACGGCATCATCCACAGCTGGCTGAACCGGATGCTTCTTCCCGACACCGTCGGCACTGGCGGCGACAGCCACACCCGGTTCCCCCTTGGCATTTCCTTCCCAGGCGGCTCTGGGGTTGTGGCCTTTGCAGCCGCCATCGGCGCCATGCCACTGGACATGCCTGAATCGGTGCTGGTGCGCTTCAGCGGATCCCTTCAACCGGGCGTCACGCTCCGGGACGTGGTGAACGCCATCCCCTGGGTGGCCATCCAGCGGGGACTGCTCACCGTTGAAAAAGCCAACAAGAAGAATCTGTTCAACGGCCGGATTATGGAGATCGAAGGTCTGCCCGACCTGAAGCTGGAACAGGCCTTCGAACTCACCGATGCCAGCGCCGAACGCTCCTGCGCCGGCTGCACGATCAAACTCTCTGAAGATACGGTGAGCGAATACCTGCGCAGCAACGTGGCGCTGCTGAAAAACATGATCGCCCGCGGCTACAGCGACGCCCGCACCCTGGCCCGCCGGATCAAGGAGATGGAGGCCTGGCTGGCGAATCCCCAGCTGATGAGTGCTGACGCAGACGCGGAGTACGCGGAAGTGCTGGAAATCAACCTCGACGAGCTCACCGAACCGGTGGTGGCCTGCCCCAACGATCCCGACAACGTGAAGCTGCTCAGCGAGGTGGCTGGTGACCCTGTGCAGGAGGTGTTCATCGGCTCCTGCATGACCAACATCGGCCACTACCGCGCCGCGGCCAAGGTGCTGGAAGGCGCCGGCCAGAACACGGCGCGCCTCTGGGTCTGTCCCCCAACGCGGATGGACGAAGAGACCCTCAAAGAGGAGGGCTACTACGCCACCTTCGAGGCCGCCGGGTCACGCATGGAGATGCCGGGTTGCTCTCTCTGCATGGGCAACCAAGCCCGCGTGGAGGACAACACCACCGTGTTCTCCACCAGCACCCGCAACTTCAACAACCGCCTTGGCAAAGGTGCTCAGGTGTACCTGGGCAGCGCCGAACTCGCCGCCGTCTGCGCCCAGCTGGGACGCATTCCCACCCCGGAGGAATACCGCAGCATTGCGGCCGAGAAGATCGATCCCCTCTCCGATGAGCTCTACCGCTACCTGAACTTCGATCAGATCAGCGGCTTTGAAGACCAGGGGCGCGTGGTCAGTGCTGACGACGAAGCAACCGTTCTGGCTCAGGCCTGATCCCGAATCACCTCATCTGTGCCATCCCTTAGCGAACCCAAACAACTACGCCACCTCCTGGGCTCCAGCCGGAGCATCACGAGGTTGTTGGAACGCCGCTGGCTGGTGGTGGTTTTGGCTCTGGCGCTCACGGGCCTTGGGGCTGCCATCACCGGCCTGCTGTTCACCAGCGGCATCAACCTGCTGCGGGATTGGCGGCTCGACCTGCTCGATGAATTTCCAGCCTGGGTGGTACTCCCCGCCCTAGGCGCCATCGGCGGTATGGTCTCGGCCTGGTTGATCACCAACCTGTCTCCGGCCGCTGGCGGAGCCGGGATCACCCACATCATGGGCTTCCTGCGCCACCGGTCAGTTCCGATGGGGCTTCGGGTGGGCCTGGTGAAACTGGTGGCGGGCATCATTGCCATCGGCTCGGGTTTCCCCCTGGGCCCGGAAGGCCCCGCCGTTCAGATGGGCGGCTCCGTGGCCTGGCAGATGTCCCGCTGGCTGCGAGCACCGGTGGCCTTTCGCCGGGTGATTGTGGCCGCCGGTGGTGGTGCCGGTATTGCCGCCGTGTTCAGTGCTCCTATCGGTGGATTCATCTACGCGATCGAGGAGCTGCTCCACTCCGCCAGGCCCGTGGTGCTGCTGCTGGTGATCATCACCACCTTCTCGGCCGACACCCTGGCGGATGTGCTCGGCTTTCTCGGCCTCAACCCCGGGGGCGGCGGGCTCAACAGCACCATCGGGTTTCAACTGGAACGGGAGTACACCCCCCTGGTGCGCTTCCTGCCGGTGGATCTGCTGTATCTGGTGGCTCTCGGCGTGGTGATAGGTGTGCTAGCGGAGCTCTACAGCCGCTACGTGCTCACCATGCAGCGGCAGGGCAACCGTTGGTTCGGGGACCGACTGATCCTGCGCATGACCGTAAGCGGGCTCGTGCTGGGCTGCGTCTATGCGGCCCTGCCGGATGCCTTTCATAACCCCAGCGAACTGAAGCACCTGATCGGAGCCGGAAAAGCCGATATCAGCCTGGCCCTTGCCAGCTTTGTGGTGCTCTTCTTCAGCACCGGCCTGGCGGCGGGCTCAGGAGCGCCAGGGGGACTGTTCATGCCAATGCTGACGCTGGGAGGGGCCATTGGCTTGGCCGGGGGATCTGGCGTTGAAGCCCTCACCGGCCATGTGCCCACCACCTATGTGTTCGCGGGCATGGGCGCCTTCGTGGCCGGCTGTTCCCGCACGCCGATCTCGGCGATGTTCCTGGCCTTTGCCCTCACCAAGGATCTGCTGATCCTCAAACCGATCCTGGTGGCCTGTCTGACCAGCTTCGTGATCGCCCGACTTTTCCATCCCCACTCAATCTACGAACGTCAGATGAGCATGGAACTCGATGCTGAAGATCGGATGACGATGAAGCTCAACCGCTACAGACGTCCATTCACGCCGCCATCCCTGCCATCAGGCCCAACAGGAGGCCCCAGCTGAACCAGGAAACGCTGCTGTTCGATCCGGCCACGCCGGAACCCGGAGCCCTGCGCACGGTGCTTGCCTTCCCCAGCACTTACACGGTTGGCATTACCAGCCTTGGTTATCAGATCGTCTGGTCCACCCTGGCGATGCGGTCCGACGTTGACGTGCGCCGACTTTTCACTGATCAAGGAGATCCACCCCACCGGCACTGCGACCTGTTTGGGCTTTCTCTCAGCTGGGAACTCGACGGACCAGTGCTGCTCGATCTGCTGGAACAGCAGCGCATCCCGATCTGGAGCCACGCGCGCACCGACGACCATCCAATCGTGTTTGGTGGCGGACCTGTGCTCACCGCCAATCCCGAGCCCCTTGCACCGTTTTTTGATGTAGTGCTGCTAGGCGATGGCGAAGATCTGCTGCCCGCATTTATCGATGCCCTTCAGAGCGTGAAGGGCCAACCCCGAGCCGAACAACTGCAGCATCTAGCCCTAGTGCCGGGGATCTACGTGCCAGAGCTCCATGCACCCCGCTATGCAGCGGACGGGACCCTGTTGGGGTTGGCACCGGTGGATGCAACTCTTCCAGAACGGGTAGCCAAACAGACTTGGCGCGGCAACAGCCTCAGCCACTCAACAGTGATTACCCCGGAAGCGGCGTGGCCCGACATCCACATGGTCGAAGTGGTGCGCAGCTGCCCGGAACTGTGCCGCTTTTGCCTGGCCAGCTATCTGACCCTGCCGTTCCGAACCCCATCGTTAGATGAAGGGCTGATCCCTGCGGTTGAGAAAGGCCTCAAAGCCACCAAACGCCTCGGCCTGCTGGGGGCATCCGTAACCCAGCACCCTCAGTTCAGCGATCTGCTCCACTGGCTAGCCCAAGACCGCTTCGATGACCTGAGGGTCAGCGTCAGTTCCGTGCGGGCCGCAACGGTCACTCCGAAGCTGGCGGCTGTGTTGGCAGGACGAGGTAGCAAATCCCTCACCATCGCTATCGAGAGCGGCAGCGAGCGCATGCGCCGCGTTGTGAACAAAAAGCTCAGCGGCGAAGAAATTGAAGCTGCGGCCCGCCATGCCAAGCAAGGAGGCCTCAAGGCTTTGAAGCTCTACGGAATGGTGGGACTCCCCTGCGAAGACAACGACGATGTGGAAAGCACCGCAGCACTACTGCTGAGCCTTAAAAAAGCCACCCCTGGACTGCGCTTCACCCTAGGGGTAAGCACTTTCGTTCCCAAAGCCCATACTCCCTTCCAATGGCAGGGGGTACGCCCCGAAGCTGAAAAACGCCTGAAACTGCTGGCCAAACGCCTCAAACCCAAGGGCATTGATCTGCGTCCGGAAAGCTACGGCTGGAGCGTGATCCAGGCCCTGCTCTCCCGCAGCGACCGACGCCTGGCGCCCGTGATCGCAGCGGTGCGCGGCTCCCAAGAAAGCCTGGGTGGTTGGAAAAAGGCCTATAGAGCCGCCCTAGCAGGTGAACTCCCTGAAGCCCGCAGCGCAGGCGTTGTCTTGCCGCTCCCCCCCAGTTGGCAAAGCGTGGTGCACGATGAGTGGAGCTCTGACACGGTCTTGCCCTGGGGGCATCTCGATGGCCCCTTGAGTCAGACGAAGCTGCAGGAGCATCGCCAAGAGGCCCTCAGCCTGGGCTGACCGCTGCCGTCTCGCTCTGCCGAATCCGACTGCGCAGTCCGGCCAGCAGGATCCAACCGGCAATGTTCAAGCGGCTATCAAAGAAAGGCACGTCGGTGCCATGAAGCACCACCAGCACCAACACCGCACCCCACCAGGCACGATCAAACAATTTCATACGGCTGCACCGCAAGGAAACGATCAATAACGCCAGCACCAGACCTACTAGAGCAAGCATCGCCGGAACCCCACTGCTGACCGCCAGCTCCAACGGCAGATTGTGGGAGTGGCCATGCCATATGCCAGTGCGCAGGGGATACAGCACAGAAAAAGCTGCAGCACCCCAGCCCAGCCATGGTCTTTCAGCGATCAACTGCAAAGCCACGCCCCACTGACCAACACGGGTAGAGGCGAGAGGACGCTCCCCCGCATAGCGGCTATCGCCAAGCCGTGACCACACCGACTCAGGAACCAAAACCCGGGCAGGGTCCTGGAGAAGCTCCGGAACACCTTGCAAAACCGCCAACAGAACAGGGATCAATCCAAGGGCCAGCAGGGGTAACAACCAGGGCCAACTCACCGGCCCAAGCACCACGGGCACCGCCAACACCAACGCACCCCAGCCATTGCGTGAGTCGGTGAGCACCAACGCAATCACCAAGGCTGCGGCGAGGCTGAAGATCACCACACGACGAAAGCGGTTCAAACCAGGCTGAATCAGGGCCGCCAACATCAACGGCCATACCAGTGCCATCCAGGCCGCGGCGATGTTGGCGTAATCGAACAAGCCCGACAGTCGGCCCTTCGGCTCGCCCCCAGGGGCCACGAACCAGATCACCAGGCCCCCCAGGAACTGCCAGGGCCCCTGCCACCCCAACCACAACTGACCCAAGCCGGTCACCAAAACAGGCACCGTCCCCGCCACCAACCAGAGCGCCGCACGGCGACGCGCCCCCGCCTCCGCCACATAGGGCTGGAACCCCCAGAACCCCCAGAAGAAAGGCAGCCAATTGGCCAGACCGGCCCAAGCCAGATCAGCACGCAAGGCGCTGAAACAGCCGAGCAGCATGAGCCCGCCAGCCACCATGAGCGGCCAGTTCCAGCGATCACGCCAGTAGGCGGATTCACGACTGAGGCTGCCCAGGACCAAGGCCGGCAGCAACAGCAGGCTGGCCAGGAAGACTGAGGAAGGAAGCAGCAACAGTCCGAGCTGAAACAGGCACCAACCCCAGAGGGAAGCAGCGGCCGGGCAGTCGCCCCTCAGCCATGTGCACAGACGGGCCGTCATGCGAACACCGCCGTACGGCCGCGGTAGACCATCACCTGACGGCGCAGATGAAGGCGAAGGGCCCGCGCCAAGGCAAGACGTTCCGTGTCTCGGCCTTTGCGGATCAAATCCTCAACCTCGTCCCGGTGGCTTACGGGAACAGTGGTTTGCTCAATGATCGGGCCATCATCCAGATCTTCGGTGACGTAATGGGCTGTAGCACCGATGAGCTTGACTCCACGGTCCCAGGCCCGGTGATAAGGCTGAGCGCCCTTGAACGCAGGCAGAAACGAGTGGTGAATGTTGATCACCTCGGGAAAACGCTTGAGGAAATCACTGCTCAGCACTTGCATGTATTTGGCCAGCACCGCAAGTTCAATCTTGTTCTCTTCAAGCAGCTGCAGGATCCGCTGCTCCGCTTCAGCCTTGGTGTCCCGACTGACCGGGACACAAACAAAAGGAACCTCAAACGACGCACATAGGGGTTCCAGATCCGGATGGTTGGCAATGACCAAGGGAACCTGCATGGGCAGCTCCCGGCTTTGAACCCGCCAGAGCAAGTCCTGCAAGCAGTGGCTCTGCTTGCTGGCAAAAATCGCCACACGGGGATGGACGTCTGAGAAGTGGAGCTGCGCTTCACCACCAAGCCGCTGTCCCAGAGCCTGAGCCGCTTCAGGAAGCACATCCCGGGGAATGCCAAATCCATGGAGCTGCCACTCAATCCGGCTGAGAAACAACCCAGCTCCCGCATCCGTGTGGTGATCGGCATGACGAATGCTGCCGCCATTGGCCGCCACCCAACCCGCCAATTCGCTGACCAGGCCGGGCCGATCGGAGCAGATCATCTGCAGGATGACCGTGGCGTCACTCACAACAACGCTTTGAAAAACAAAATTCTCCCGCGCAAGAGGAGCTGGTTAAAGTCGCAGGGACATTTTCGATCACCATGCTGAAGGCTCTGAGCCGCCTTGCTGCGTTCTGCCTCTGCGTCGCTTTGAGTCTGGGTCTGATAGCCCCGGCTGCTGCCAATGCCGGCGGCATCAATCCTGACGACCTGGGCGTGATCCGCCGCCAAGCCGCAGCCTTTGAAGACGCAAAATCCCGACTGCCTGACCTGGCCCGCCTGGTGAGTGAGAAGGATTGGGTGTTCACCCGCAACCTCTTACATGGCCCCATGCAGGAAGTGAGTCGGGAAATGCTCTACATCAATCAGCGCCTCGACAAGAGCGAACGCAAGGAAGCCACCAAGGTGGCCCGCTCCTTGAAAGAAGCTCTCGCTGACCTCGATGAAGCAGCGCGTCTGCAGGACTTCAGCCGACTTCAGAAGTCCTACAGCGCCGTGGCTGCAGGATTTGATGCCTACAGCGATCTCATCCCCTCTGAGGCCTTCAACTGACTCACTCAGTTGGAGTGATTGGTGCTGGGGCCATCGGCCTCGGCACCGCCTGGCATCTCGCCCAGCAAGGGCACAATGTTTCTGTTTCCGACCCTCGCCTGAACCAGTCGGTTGATCGCGAGGGATCAGCAAACGATTTGAATGGAACATCGGCATCCCTCGGGGTGCTGATGGGCCATGTGTTTCGGCGCAGCAGCGGCCGGGGCTGGAGACTGCGCCTCAGGAGCATGGAGCTCTGGCCGCAATGGATCAAAACTCTGCAAGCTCACCAGCCTGACCTCAAACTCCATCCGGGCCTGCTGCAAATCGCCGAGGACGAACGAGCGGCTGAGCGAATGGAGTCGCTGGCCGCTCAGCGCGTTGACCTAGGCCTGCAAATGGTCGCCAACGCCGACCTAGCAGAGGTCTGGCCGACGGCCAACCACGGTGGCCTGCACTCGCGCCACGACGGTCGCGTGGATCCAATGCTGCTGCAACTGGCCCTGCGACAGGCGCTGGCAAAACAAAGCGTGGAGCTAAACGCCACGCAAGTGATCAGATTGGAGCGCGATCACAAACACTGGCGTTTGCATCGAGCAAATGGAGACAGCTCCGTTCACGACGTTGTGGTGCTCTCCACTGCACTGAGCGCGGAGGACTTGCTGGAACCCCTGGGCCATGCCCGCCCGATGACACCGGTGTTGGGGCAAGCCCTGTCACTCCAGCTGACCACGGGTCCAGCATCGTGGCGCGAATGGCCCGCAGTGCTGGTGGATCAGGGCTTCAACCTGATTCCCACCGCACCCGGGCGGTTGCTGCTTGGGGCCACCGTGGAACCGGGCGATCGCGCCTCGGAGGATCCTCTGACCCTGATGCGCAACCTGAATGAGCGGGCACCGGAGTGGCTGCGCTCAGCCACGGTGGTTGACCATTGGAGTGGCTTGCGAGCCCGGCCCGTGGATCGCCCGGCCCCTCTACTGGAGGAGCTGGAACCCGGGTTGATCCTCGCCAGTGGTCACTATCGCAACGGCGTTCTGCTCACACCTGGCACCGCCGAGTGGGTCGCCGCTGCCGTTGAGCAGGCAAAAAAAAGAGGCCCCGCAGGGCCCTAGTGCGGTGGGGAATCACCCGATCACTTGGTCTCGGTGAACTCCGCGTCGATGACGTCGTCACTGGCATCGCCACCACCGGCGTTGGCACCGGCACCGGCGTCAGCACCAGGCGCACCAGCACCAGGTGCAGCCCCTTCCTGCTGATAGACGGAAGCACCCACGGTGTAGAGCTCCTGCTGCAGTTCCTCCAGCAGGGTCTTCATCGCGTCGTAGTCATCCTTCTCGGTGGCTTCCTTGAGCTTGAGGCGCTTCTCCTCCAGCTTCGCCTTGGCATCGGCATCAACCTTGTCGCCCAGTTCGCCCATCTGCTTTTCAGCCTGGTAGACGAGGGTTTCGGCCTGGTTCTTGAGGTCGATTTTTTCGCGCTTCTCTTTGTCAGCGCTGGCGTTGGCCTCGGCGTCCTTGACCATCTTGTCGACCTCGGAATCCGAGAGGGTCGATGCACCGGTGATCGAAATGGACTGCTCCTTGCCGCTGCCCTTGTCCTTGGCGGTCACGCTGAGGATGCCGTTGGCGTCGATATCGAAGGTCACTTCGATCTGAGGCACGCCCCGGGGAGCCGGGGGGATGCCATCAAGACGGAAGGTTCCAAGCGACTTGTTGTCAGATGCCATCTCACGCTCACCCTGGAGCACATGGATTTCCACGTTGGTCTGACCATCCACAGCCGTGGAGTAGGTCTCAGTCTTCTTGGTGGGAACCGTCGTGTTGCGGGTGATCATCTTGGTCATCACACCGCCGAGGGTCTCCACACCCAGAGAGAGGGGCGTGACGTCAAGCAGAAGGATGTCTTTCACCTCGCCGGCCAGCACACCGCCCTGAATGGCAGCACCGACAGCCACCACCTCATCGGGGTTCACCGTCTGGTTGGGGTCTTTGCCGGTGATCCGCTTGACCAGTTCGAGCACGGCAGGGATGCGGGTGGAACCACCCACCATCACGATTTCGTCCAACTCACCGGAGGACAGCTTGGCGTCCTTCAGAGCCTGCTCCACAGGCATGGCGCAGCGGTCGATCAGCTTGGAGGCCAGTTCCTCGAACTTGGCGCGGGTGAGGGTGAGATCTAGGTGCTTGGGACCCTCAGGCGTCGCCGTGATGAACGGCAGGTTGATCTCGCTCTGGGTGGCGTTGGACAGCTCAACCTTGGCTTTTTCAGCGGCTTCGGTCAGGCGCTGCAGGGCCTGCTTGTCCTGACGCAGATCGATGCCTTCGTTGGATTTGAAAGTCTCGGCCAGGTGATCAACGATCACTTTGTCGAAGTCGTCACCGCCGAGGTGCGTGTCACCAGCGGTGGACAACACCTCAAACACGCCGTCGCCAACCTCGAGGACGGAGACATCAAAAGTACCGCCGCCCAAGTCGAAGACCAGGATGCGCTCGTTGCTCTTCTTGTCGAGGCCGTAGGCAAGAGCCGCAGCGGTGGGCTCGTTGATGATGCGCAGCACTTCAAGGCCAGCGATCTTGCCGGCGTCCTTGGTGGCCTGGCGCTGGGAGTCGTTGAAATAGGCGGGAACTGTGATCACCGCTTGGCTGACGGTTTCACCGAGGTACTTACCGGCGTCCTCGGCCAGCTTGCGCAGAACCTGGGCGGAAACCTCTTCAGGCGCGAATTGCTTGTCGAGAACCGGGCACTTCACCTTCACGTTGGAGCCGGCCTTCTCAACGCCGTAGCTCACCTCTTTCGACTCCTCATTCACCTCATCAACGCGACGGCCGATGAAACGCTTGACGGAATAGAAGGTGTTGTCTGGGTTCATCACCGCCTGACGTTTGGCGATCTGACCCACCAGCTGATCCTGGTTCTTGGTGTAGGCAACCACGGAGGGCGTAGTGCGGAAGCCCTCGGCGTTCGCGATAACGGTGGGCTTGCCGCCCTCCATCACGGAAACACAGCTGTTCGTGGTGCCAAGGTCAATGCCGACAACCTTGCCCATCGGTGCCCACCTCCAGAAATGATGATTTGAATGGGCTCATCCTCCACAGCAGACCCGGTGACAGGCGAGGTGTGGTTCCCGAACAGGCAGGCTGGTGAAGCGATCCGGCCCTGACAATGATCAACGGCGGCACCAGCCTTGTGGGCCTACTTGGCAATCCAGTGCGACACTCGCTTTCGCCGGTGATGCAGAACGCCGCCCTCGAAAGCATGGGACTCAACTGGCGCTACCTGGCCCTGCCCTGCACAAGCGAAAGCCTTCATCAGGTGTTGAACGGTCTCAGGGCCGTTGGCTGCCAAGGCCTCAACGTCACCATCCCCCACAAACAAGCCATCGCCGAGCTCTGCGAAGAGCTGAGCCCGCTGGCGAAACGGCTCAGTGCCGTCAACACTCTGATTCCGGGAGCGGGCGGTGGCTGGTTCGGCACCAACACCGACGTGGAGGGCTTTCTGGCACCCCTCGGTGCCAACGACACCTGGGCAGGACGCCATGCCGTGGTGATTGGCTGCGGCGGATCAGCTCGAGCCGTGGTCGCCGGTCTGCAGACCCTGAACCTCAGCAGCATCACCGTTGTGGGGCGGCGAAACGAGGCACTGCAAGCCTTCATCACTGATCTGCAGCAGAGCCACGCCCCCCTGACGGCCTGTCTCGACAACGCTGTTCAGCTCAACGAGAGCGTGGCTCAAGCGGCTCTCGTGGTGAATACCACCCCGGTGGGCATGGCACAGCACGGTGACCCCGAGGCGATGCCACTGGGGGCCGAGCTCTGGACAAACCTGAACGGAGAAGCGGTGTTGTACGACCTGATCTACACACCAAGGCCCACCAGCTGGCTCGCCGCTGGGCAACAACGGGGCCACCACTGCATCGATGGTCTCGAGATGCTGGTGCAGCAAGGCTCTGCCTCGCTACGGCTTTGGAGTGGACGCGACGACATTCCTATCGCGGCGATGCGCATCGCCGCCGCGACTGCTCTTGCGACCTAAGGTCCCAACAATCCCTAGCTCCACCGTGCAGATTCCCCTCTGGCAGCGGCTGCTTGCACCGCTGGTGTACCTGCTCCCCTGGAGTGATGCCATTCCCTTTGGCCTCGGGGCTGACGGCGTGTTCAACCAGATCCCGTTGCTGAGACTGCTGATCGTTCCTGCCGTACCGCTGATCCAATTGGATCGGGGGGTTCCCTTCGGTGGCCTGCTGCTGTTCTTCGTGCTGTTTCTGGCGGTGGTGCGGAATCCGGCCGTTCCCTACTTTCTGCGCTTCAACACTCTGCAGGCCCTGCTCACCGACATCGTGATCGTTGTGCTGAGCTTCGCATTCGGCATCCTGCTCCAACCGATCGCTGGCGGCAGCCTGCTGCTGGGCACCCTGTCCAGCACAGTCGTGGTGGCGGTGCTGGCGATCCTTCTGTTCGCCCTGGTGGAGTGCTGGCGCGGGCGAGAACCGGATCTGCCCGGCATCAGCCAGGCCGTACGCATGCAGCTCTATTAAAAGTGGAGGGTCACGCCAGGAGATAAGGTGATGAATCCGTCGCTCACTCCGGTGAGCCTGATGCCCCTTCGGTGCTGCCCATGACGCACGATCCGTATTACGAAACCATGTACATCCTTCGTCCGGACATTCCGGAGGAGGAAGTTGAA
Organism: Synechococcus sp.; assembly: GCA_047285305.1. Lineage (GTDB taxonomy): Bacteria > Cyanobacteriota > Cyanobacteriia > PCC-6307 > Cyanobiaceae > Parasynechococcus. The sequence continues at coordinate 461,873 of JBJBDL010000003.1, read as the reverse complement.
AGCCATCTCACCAAGTACCGCGACATGCTCGTGGAAGCTGGTGCCGACGTGCTGGACAACCAGATGCGTGGCAAGCGCCGTCTGGCTTATCCGATTGCGAAGCACAAGGAGGGCATTTACGTGCAACTGAGCCACAACGGCGATGGCCAGCACGTTGCTGTTCTCGAGAAGGCAATGCGCCTGAGTGAGGACGTGATCCGCTACCTGACCGTGAAGCAGGAAGGTCCTCTTCCCGCACCTCGGGTGATGCCAGGCAGTGAAGCTGCTCAACAGCAACAGGCCGAAGCCGCTGCATCAGCTGACTGATCAGCATTGCTGGATTCGTGGGTGGGCGATACCGTCCGCCCATTGATTCGAAACAAGACCGCCCTCAGCCAAACGAACCTGTTTGGAACGAGCGTCATGGCGACGCTGAAGTGATTCGGTTGCTGAAAGAGAGACTTTCAGAGCTCAAGGTCGAGATCGAGGCCTAAAACGATCTTTTGGCCGAACCACCGGAGGCTTTTTAACGCCGCTCCCGATAGCGGCTTGAGCCGTTGATGGAGCTTTATCAACTGCTGGCTGAACAAGTTGATCAAGACCAGATCGAACGGCCTCAGCCGGCGCTACCTAGAAGCTCAGAACCGGAAAACGCACAACTTTGTCCGGTTCTGAGGCTTCCCAAATTCCTGCAGAGGCGGCAGCGGTCAGCTTGAACGGCGCTGGGATGCTGACCAGAGTCGGGTTGGCAGACCCCAGACGTAAATGAAGCCCTCTGCCGCGCGGTGATCGAACTGATCCTCACTTCCGTAGGACGCCATTTCGGGGACGTAAAGGCTGCTGTCTGCTGAGCCGCGGCCGGTGACCGTGGCCGTTCCTTTGTGCAGCCGGAGACGAACGACACCATTGACGGTGGTCTGGGTGCGGTCCATGAAGCCGTCCAGAGCATCCTTGAGAGGGCCAAACCAAAGGCCCTGGTAGACGAGATCAGCCCACTGCATTTCCAACTGCCGCTTGCTGCGCAGCACATCGGCGGCCAGAGTCAAGCTCTCAAGTTCCTGGTGGGCCTGGATCAACAGCAAAAGGCCAGGCGTTTCGTAGATCTCCCGGGATTTAATGCCCACCACGCGGTTCTCGATCATGTCGAGACGGCCAATGCCATGTGTGCCCGCCAGACGGTTGGCTTCACGGATCAAGGCCACCGGGTCCAGCTGCTGACCGTTGATCGCCACCGGATTGCCTGCTTCAAAAGCAATCTCGATCTCTTCCGCGGCATCCGGAGCAGCCTCCACCGATCGCGTCATCGCATACACCTCCTCCGGCGGAGCGACCATCGGGTCTTCAAGGGGTCCAGCCTCAATGCTGCGGCCCAGCAGATTGAGATCGATCGAGTAAGGCGACTTCTTGCTTACCGGTGCGGGCAGACCAAAGCGTTCGCCGTAGGCGATGGTCTCCTCACGGCTCATGCCCCACTCACGGGCTGGAGTAAGCACCTTGAGATCCGGTGCCAATGCAGCGATGGCCACATCGAAACGCACCTGATCATTGCCCTTGCCTGTGCAGCCATGGGCCACAGCATCGGCACCCACTTCCCGGGCCACCTCTACCAGGCGCTTCGCGATCAGAGGCCTCGCCAGGGCCGTGGAGAGGGGGTAACGGCCTTCGTAGAGGGCGTTGGCACGAATCGCCGGGAAAGCGAAATCCTTGATGAAGGGCTCGATCAGATCTCCCACCAGCGACTGACTGGCACCGGCATCCAGCGCTTTCTGACGAATCGGCTCCAGCTCATCGCCCTGGCCGAGATCAGCGGCAAATGTGATCACATCCTCAATGCCCCATTCCTGCTTGAGGTATGGAATACAGACACTGGTATCCACCCCCCCGGAATAGGCGAGTACCACCTTCTTGGCGCGGCCCATCAATGGGTCTCCTGATCACAATCGTCTGATTCTCTCGTCTCGCGGGCCGCCACCTGTGGAGAAGCCACTAGCAACCATGCAGCCAACGCGGCAGCCGGAAAAAAGACCAACAGCAGCGCCAGAGTCCAGGAGGTCTGCAACGGTTCAGGACGCTGCAAACCCCACCAATGCAGACCAGAGCTGATAATCAGGGCCAGACCCCACAGAAGAACGAGCAGCGCAGATTTGTTCAGTGGCGGATCAAAAACGGCACATGGTCTATCTTGGTTGATTGGCCCGCGTCCCTCCCTGCATGAGCGCTCTGGTTGATTTAAACGCCCTGGACAGCGTCAACCCGTCCCTCACCCGCTACGGGCGCCGCGACCCTGCACCTGTGCTACCCCTGCGTGAGGAGCCTGACCTCCTGTCCTGGCTGGAAACCAGCGGCCGTCTCGTTGCTGACGAAGAATCCGGTTCACCTGAAGTGAGCACCGTCGAAGAGGAGGAACTCTCCGCGCTCATGGGTGAGAAAGAGGATTACAACAAGGACGACGAGCAAAACGAGGAGCAGTGGGAGGACTGACGTCCCCCACCCACTGACTGGTCGCCACTGAGCGACTCACCTAGGGTCCCAGCGATCAGTCCAGTGCCGCTTTGCAATCCACGGATTCGAACCACCGTCCTTGGTGGGAGAACGGCTCATTGAGTGCCAGCTTGCTCATGCTGGTGGTCTTGATGACCAGTTTTGCAGCCGACAAGTGGATCACCAATGCGCAACTGAGCCTGCCGCTCTTGATCTCAGCGGTCTGCGCAACAGCGACTTCAGCCTTAGGCATTCCCCTTCTGCGTCGCTTGAAGATGGGGCAGTTCATCCGTGAGGAAGGCCCCAAAGCCCATCAGAGCAAGGCGGGAACCCCAACGATGGGGGGCCTTCTGGTGGTTCCCGTCGGGGTCATTCTCGGGAGCCTGATCACACGGGACGCCGTAGCGTCACAACAACTGCTCAGCCTGGCAGCCCTGACCCTGGCGTTCATGTTGATCGGCGGCATCGATGACTGGAGCAGCCTCACCAAACACACCAATGCTGGCCTGACGGCACGAGGAAAATTGCTGCTGCAAGCCATGGCAGCTGCAGCATTTCTGGCAATCGCTGCCTGGCAGGGCTGGATCAGCGACAGCATTGCCCTGCCCTTTGGCCTTGAACTGCCCTTAGGACTTCTGATCTGGCCGCTGGGGCTGTTTGTCGTACTGGCGGAGAGCAACGCCACCAACCTCACCGATGGCCTGGATGGCTTGGCCAGCGGCTGCGGAGCACTGGTGTTTACCGGTCTGGCACTTCAACTGATGCTGCGAGGAGACAACGGAGATCCCGCTTTGGCTGGCTTCTGCATGACCATGGCAGGAGCATGGCTTGGGTTTCTGGTGCACAACCGAAACCCGGCTCGGGTCTTCATGGGCGATACGGGATCCCTGGCGATGGGGGCCGCCCTCAGCGGTGTGGCCCTGTTGTCCAACAGCCTCTGGCCCCTGCTGGTGATGGGAGGCGTCTTCCTGGCGGAATCCCTCTCCGTGATCATCCAGGTTTGGGTGTTCAAGGCCACGAAAGGCCCTGATGGTCAGGGGCGACGCGTGTTCCGCATGGCGCCGCTACATCACCATTTTGAGATGGGAGGCACCGATGAACGAAGCGTGGTGCCCGCGTTCTGGCTGATCACAGCAGGGCTTGTGCTTCTGGGACTGGTGCTGCGTCCCTGAGAGTCGATCTTTTGATCCAATCCTGAGGACAATCATTTTGAAGTGAGCTGAAGGATGCAGTTGCTTCAGATCGACAACGGAATTGAACTTGGTTTCGTAGCGCAGAAAGTCAATGCCTTCTTAAAAAAGGCCGTAACACAAAAAAATGACCGGCATTTTCAAGCTTTTTGAGTGACCACAACACAGTTCCTTTTTGAAGGGAGGCCTGAACGACATAGCCGGTAGTCAAAGGATTTTTGATATCCAGAACGAACGCTTCGCGCCGCTCATATCCCTTAAAATCGCGTTTTGGGGTGGCAAGGCAGGATGACCTACTTCACCTGGCGTGAATCCGGTCTCACAGCTGACTGCTCAAGCCTCGAAGCGATGGCTGCCCGCTTTGAGGAGTCGGCCAGTTTGATGCGACGCATGTCGAGCGAAGGGTTCCAAGTGGAGCGCCATGGAACGGAGCAGCGCATCACGCATCCCGATCCCACCGTTTTTGAAGCCTGGGGTTTCGTTAGCGAAGAATCACCAGTCCGCCAACTCACGCTGATCCCTGATCTTCAGAACTGATGGACAACCTGCTTGCCAAAACCGCTGAGCTGCTCGCCAATGCAGCTGCGGATCCTGACCGGGTTCTGCGGTGGGTGCTGATCTATTTCGGTGTGTCGTCGCTTGGATTCATGGGCGTGTGGCTGATCGGCGAAGTGCGCCGTCAGAGCAGCACCGATTCGAACTGAGCCCCAATAGGCTCGCGTCCACCGAGCACTGCACCCCAGGCTGCGGAAAGTCTCAGGACTTGCGTTGATTGATGATGCAGGCAGGCCATTCAATGATCACCATGCCGTCGTTTCCACGCACCGTGATGCTGCTGGGCAGCGGGGAGCTGGGCAAGGAGGTGGCCATTGCTGCCCAACGGCTTGGCTGCCGGGTGATCGCCTGCGATCGCTATGCCGCTGCCCCGGCCATGCAGGTGGCTGACGTGGCCGAAGTGCTGCCGATGACTGATGCCGATGCCTTGCTGAAGGTGGTCAGGCGCCACCAACCCGACGTGGTGATCCCGGAGATCGAAGCTCTCGCCGTGCATGCCCTGGCGGAACTCGAACAAGAGGGGATCACCGTGATTCCCACAGCCCGCGCGACGGCCGTCACGATGAACCGAGACCGCATCCGCGACCTGGCGGCCGGCGAACTCGGTCTCCGCACCGCCCGGTTCGCCTATGCCTCCAGTGCTGAAGAACTCACAGCAGTGGCGAAACCACTGGGCTGGCCCGTCGTGGTGAAACCGGTGATGAGTTCCTCCGGCAAAGGCCAGAGCGTGGTGACCTGTTCAGACGATCTGCCCAAGGCCTGGGAGGCCGCCATGTCAGGTGCACGGGGTACCTCAACCCAGGTGATCGTGGAGGAATTTCTCCATTTCGATCTGGAGATCACCCTGCTCACCATCCGTCAGCGCAATGGCGAAACCCTGTTCTGTGCGCCGATCGGCCACGAACAGGAAGGAGGGGACTATCAATGCAGCTGGCAGCCGGCTCAACTCACCGACCAACAATTGCGTCAGGCCCAGGCCATGGCCAAAACCGTCACCGACAACCTGGGCGGTGCCGGTCTCTTCGGTGTGGAATTTTTCATCTGTGGCGATGAGGTGATTTTTTCTGAACTGTCGCCCCGGCCGCACGACACAGGCCTGGTGACCCTGATCAGCCAGAACCTGAGCGAGTTCGAACTGCACCTGCGCGCTGTTCTCGGTCTGCCGATCCCCACCATCACGGCAGCTGATACGGCCGCCAGCCGCGTGATCCTGGCCCAAGCGAACATGGACTCCGTCGTTTTTGAAGGGGTCGAACAAGCGCTAACAGAAGCTGACACCCAATTGCTGCTGTTCGGCAAGCCCACAGCTCGCCCCGGTCGACGCATGGGTGTTGCCCTGGCAAGGGGAGAAGATCGGAAGGAAGCACAAGCCAAGGCCGACAGGGCAGCCGCCTGTGTGACCGTGATTCCAGGATCAACGGCTGCCTGAAAACCGGTAGTGGGTTAAGCCATCCAGTACGGCTCCAACACTGGGGCGTTTCGAGACATACACCCGCTGCTGGGTCCGTTGGCCCAACAGGCAGGGATCGTGATCCGCAGGAACCACCGTGGCGGGCAAACCATCCAGCAACTCTCCATCCCCCTGCTGACTGGCCACCACCAGAACCTGCTGCAGGGGGAGCTGCCAAGACTGGGCCAGAAAACGGATGGCCTCACTGCGGGAGGCGCGCTGGGGAAGAACATCCAGGAACCAATGGCAACGGAGCTGGGGTTCCGCCTGCAGACCATGACGGCGCAGGCACTGACGGGCCAAACCAATCAGACCGCGGTTGGAAGCACGCAACAGGTAGCTGACCTTGAAGAAACTCTGGTGATCCGGGTCCTGAAGCTGAAGGTGTTCCTGGAGTTGCCCCATCGCTGCGAGCACAGCCTCGCGATCCCAGGCTTGGCTAATGCGCTTCGCCCACACGGGATCTTCCGCGCGATCCGACGTGTGGTGAATCTCGGTTCCTGCACGGCAGATCCAGGCCTTGGGATCGGGAAGATGCAACTCCTGGTAGCGCTGACGCGCCTGATCCAGAGACCGCCCCGTGAGAATCACCAAGCCTGTCGAAGCGGCAAAGGGTTCGGAGTGAAGCCGATCGCGCAGATGCGCCAGGGAGCGTTCCTCCGGCAGCTCCAAACAGCTGTCGAGATCCAGCGCCAACAGCCTGGAGACGGGGCTGGGCCGCCGCACCACCGACATCCCACGCACAGGTGACACGCGGACTTTCTGCTGCATCAGGGCGAGGTACCTACACACATGGGCATCCCAGCTGAAGTGCCGACTGATGGCCTCAACCCCGTTATCACTCCAACGTCGCCAACGGGAGCGATCACTGCCGGCCAATTCCAGGGCTTCCTGAAGTGCCCCTGGATCGGTGACGTCTGCCAGAAGACCGTTGTCGCAACGGTGTTGGATATCCCGTGGGCCGCCATCATCGGTAGCCACCATCGGCAAACCACAGGCCGCGGCCTCCAGAAGGGTGAGTCCGAAGGGTTCGGTCAAGGCCGGGTTCACAAACAGCCCCCCACGACGCGCCGCCCAGCGATATAGGGCAGGAATCTGGGCACGGCTGTGTTGTTTTGGGTAGGCCACCTGGCCATAGAGATCAAAGCGATCCACAAGATCGAACACCTGCTGAAGCACATCGCGCTGCTGCTTCTCGAGCTCACGAGGGTCATCCCGACAGCCGAGCACAAGCACCATGTTGTGACGCTGCCGCAGCACCGGCGACTGACCAAAGGCTTCCACCAGAGCGGGAATGTTCTTGCGCCGCACCGCACGGGAAATCGCCAGCAGGGGCGGACGATCCGGCTCCCTGAGGAAAGGCTGCAACATGCTTTGCAATGCGGAGCATTCCTGCGATGAACCATGGGGATGGAACCGGGAATCATCAACGCCAGGGGGCACCACTGCCGCGTAATCCGCCTGAAAGTGGCCGTAGCGGCAGTACTGCTGATCCGCCTCCTGACGGGTGCTGGTGATCACCAGATCCGCCTGGGCCAGAGAACGCTCTTCGGCGTCGATGCGGCGGCTGATGGCGTAAGTCTGCTCAATCTGAGAGCGATCCAAGCCACCGGCCAGGAGACGTCGCTGTTTCTCCCGGCCGAGGGAATGGCCAGTGAAAACAAGCGGAATCCCCAACCGCTGACTGACGAGAGCACCCACCAGACCGGCGTCGGCGTAATGGGCATGAATCCAATCCACCCTCTGGCCCGGCTGGCTCAGATGTTCCACCAACTGATCAGCCAGCTCCTCGAGATGGGGCCAAAGCAACTCCTTGCGTAGATACCGCTTCGGACCAAATGGAAAGCGCAGGATGCGGGCCCCTGGAGCAATGGCTTCGACCCGTTGGCTGTAATCGAGATCTACCCGACGGTCCTGAATCAGCCGGGTGACCACATCAACCTGCTCAACCTCCGCTCGCTGCGCCAGGCTGCGAACGAGCTCCAGCACATATAACGTCTGACCACCTGTATCAGCATCCCGCCCCAGTTCGAGCTCATGGGAACGAAACAGACCGTGAAGGTGCAGATGCAACAACCGGATCCCCATTCGCTCCCCTCACAAACAACAACGGGACACAGATTCGGTGCCGTTGTTTTTTCTTTAGAGGCGGAAGAAGGGGTTAAAAATAAAAAAAACCTTAGAAGGTTGGAAAGTAGAGCCGATCAAAAAAGCCGAGTCACCCTGTCTTGCAAAGGATCTCGGCCCAAGAGGTAACAGTCATACCCCCAGCTTGATGTAACAAGCCAGCAACGTCAGAGTCAATCGCTCACATCAACAAAGCAAGGCTGCCCTGCTCTTCAACCCATCCACCCTTAGAGAAGGTGACGGAGCCGTCCACCTCAAGCCGCCAAAGGAACGGGCAGCTCTGGTGGATGCTGCTCCAAAACCCTTGCGAGGTAGCGGCCGGTGTGACTGGTGGGGTGCTGGGCGACCTCCTCTGGAGTGCCGGTAACCAGGATCTCGCCACCCTTGTCACCGCCTTCGGGGCCGAGATCGATAATCCAGTCGCTGCAACGGATCACATCAAGGTTGTGCTCGATGCAAATGATGGAGTTACCTTTGTCCACCAAGCGCTGCATCACATCCATCAGCTTGTGGACGTCGTAGAAGCTGAGGCCAGTGGTGGGCTCATCAATCAGATAGAGAGTCTTGCCAGTGGCCCGCCGTGACAGCTCCGTGGCCAGCTTCACCCGCTGGGCCTCACCCCCCGAGAGGGTTGGCGCCGGCTGGCCGAGCTTCACATATCCCAGGCCCACATCCACCAAGGTGCGCAAGCGATCTGCCGCCTGAGGAATGGCATCAAACACCTCAGCGGCTTGCTCCACGGTCATTTGCAGCACATCCGCGATGGTGTAGCCCTTGTATTTCACCTGCAGGGTTTCGCGGTTGAAGCGGGCGCCCTTGCAGACATCGCACTGGACGTACACATCCGGCAGGAAGTTCATCTCGATCACGTTCACACCCTGACCACGGCAAGCCTCACAGCGGCCACCCTTCACGTTGAAACTGAACTGACCCACCTGGTAACCGCGGGCCTTGGCCTCCACCGTGGCGGCGAACACCTGACGGATCGGATCAAAGGCACCGGTGTAGGTGGCTGGGTTGGAGCGGGGTGTGCGTCCAATCGGGCTCTGGTCGATGACGATCACCTTGTCGATCGACTTCAACCCCCGCAATTCCCCCAGACCCTGCGGAAAGGGCACCTTTAGACCCAGTCCGTTCTCTAAAGCGGGATGCAGGAGCTCATTTACGAGAGTGCTCTTGCCGCTGCCGCTCACCCCAGTGACGGATACCAACCGGCCCAAGGGGAACTCAACCGAAACGTTCTTGAGGTTGTTGCGGTTGCAGTCAATCAACTTGAGTGAGCGTGAACCGCTCTGACGGCGTTCAGCCGGCGTTGGAATCGACCGACGGCCACTCAGGTAGGCGCCGGTGAGGGATTCACTGCTCGCCACCAGGTCATTGAAACTTCCTTCCGCCACAATGTGTCCCCCATGGACGCCGGCACCAGGGCCGATGTCCACAACGTGATCGGCAGCACGGATGGTGTCTTCATCGTGTTCCACCACCACCAGAGTGTTTCCGAGATCCCTGAGCCGCACCAGGGTGTTCAGGAGACGGTCGTTGTCACGCTGATGCAAGCCGATGCTCGGCTCATCCAGCACGTACAGCACCCCGGTGAGACCAGCACCGATCTGGGTCGCCAAGCGAATGCGCTGGGCTTCACCGCCGGAGAGCGTCATAGCCGGTCGATCCAGGCTCAAGTAGTCGAGACCAACATCGAGCAGGAATTTCAGGCGCAGACGGATTTCCCTGAGCACCAGATCACCGATCTGAATCTGACGGGCATTCAGCAAGGGCTCAGAGCCCTCATGGGCGCCCACACCCATCAGTTTTTCAATCCGTTCGAGCGTCTGACCGACGCTGACGGCCGTGAGTTCTGGAATCCGGTACGGCCCCACCTTCACCGCGAGGGCTTCGGGGCGGAGGCGCTGACCGCCACATGCTTCACAGGGAACCAGCTCGAGATACTTCTCCAACTTCTGGCGCTGGGCTTCACCGCTGGCATCGCGGAGCTGCCGCTCAAGGATCGGAAGAATGCCCTCGAAGGGCCGGGTGTATCCCCCTTTGCCCTTGCGGTAACGGCTATCGGCCTGGATCAGAATCGGTTCGCGGCTGCCATTGAGCAAGACATCCCGCTGTTCATCCGTAAGTTCATTCCATGGGGTCTTGATCTCGAAGCCGAAGGCCTCACCCACCGAATACAGCAAGGAGAAGTAGTAGCTGTTGTCTTTCTCAGCCCAAGGAGCGACCGCGGAATACACAGGCTGAGTTGGGTCCGGAATCACACGATCCACGGTGAATTTGCGTAGGTGGCCAATGCCATGGCAAGCCTCACAGGCGCCATAGGGGCTGTTGAACGAAAACAGACGCGGTGACAGCTCCTCCATCACAGCGCCGTGCACAGGGCAGGCGAAGTTCTCTGAGTAGAGGCGCTCCCGCTCAACGCCGTCTGGAAGCTCCTCCCCCTTCTTGGGCACCACCTCCACCAACGCCAGACCATCGCCGCGTTTGAGGGCCGTGCGCAATGAATCGGTCAGCCGTTCCTGGATCCCCTCACGGGCCACAAGACGATCGACCACCACCTCAATGTTGTGGCTGTGGTTCTTGTCGAGCTCGATGTTGTCGGCCAACTCGCGCACCTCACCGTTGATGCGCACCCGGGCGAAACCTTCCGCCGCTAAACCACTGATCAACTTGGTGTGGGTACCCTTCTTGCCACGCACCACCGGCGCCAACAGCTGATAACGAGTTCCCTCAGGCAACAGCAGGATCTGATCGACCATTTCGTCGATGCTCTGAGGCTTGATCGAACGGCCACACTTGGGGCAGTGGGGCTCGCCGGCACGGCCGAAAAGTAGACGGAGATAGTCCTGAATCTCCGTGACGGTGCCCACCGTGGAGCGGGGGTTGTGACTGGTGGATTTCTGATCAATCGAAATCGCCGGAGACAGGCCCTCGATGGCATCGACATCGGGCTTGTCCACTTGCCCAAGAAACTGACGGGCATAGGCCGACAGACTTTCGACGTAGCGGCGCTGTCCCTCCGCAAAGATCGTGTCAAAAGCGAGCGAACTCTTGCCGCTGCCACTCACACCGGTGAAGACCACCAGCTTGTTACGGGGAATGGTGACGTCGACGTTTTTGAGGTTGTGCTGACGGGCACCCCTCACTCGAATCACATCTTCCTGAGTCGCCAGCGGGCCAGCTGATTCAGCGATCTTGGCAGCAGCTCGCGCCATCAGGACCCGTTGGAAAGCACAAGAGCTTAGGAAGAACCCAAGCCTTCAAGCTGTTCGCTGGTCCAGCAGGCTTGCTGCATAGGCGTCGGCCTGATCGCCACCAGCGAGGTCTGCCAGCTCCTGGCGGCGTTCCTGAGTGTCCCGCAGTCGGGACACTCGCGAATGGGTGACGCCATCTTCCACATGCTTGCTCACCCGGAAATGGTGGTCAGCAACGGCTGCCACAAGCGGTTGGTGTGTGACGCAGAACACCTGACGCTGACGGGCCAGGGTCTGAAGCAGATCGGCCATCGCTCCACTGACGCGTCCGCTGACGCCGGCATCAATCTCATCAAACAACAACGTGCTGGAGCCATCCACCGCGGCAAGGGTGGTCTTGAGCGCGAGCAGAAAACGGGACATCTCACCGCCGGACGCCACCTCCGTTAGCGGTGCCATCGGTTGGCCGGGATTGGCGGAAAACAGGAATTGAACAGCGTCCGCCCCATGCTCAGCCGGATCACAGGGGGTGAGAGCCACCTTGAAACGCAAATTGGCTAGGCCCATGGGTGGCAACAGCTTCAGCAACGAGGCCTCTAAAGCCTCCGCTGCCTTAAACCGCTCGCGACGCAAGGCCGCATTTGCCTGATCACGCGTCTGGCGAAGATCGGTCTCGGCCTGTTGCAGACGGGCGAGATCCGCCGCGAAGCCTTCCGATCCCAAACGATGAAGCAGCTCGTCGCGCCGCTGAATCAAACCGGCCAGATCAAGGCCGTAACGTCGCTGCAGCCGTTTTAAAACCGACAGACGGTCCTGAATCCGCTCCAGCTGGTCTGGATCGCTCTCGAGCGTCAGACCGTATTGATCGAGGGAGCGCAACAAACCATCCACACCTGCTTCGAGATCCAGCGCCTGATCCCGCAGGGGCTCAAGCGAACCATCCAGCTGCGCCATGGCCTGCAGCTCCTGGATGCACGCCGCGAAATGATCCTGCAGAGAAGGCGCCTGATCCACACCGTCGCGGAGACGCCCAAACAGCAAGGCCAAACCCTCCAGCAGCCTCACGCCGTGGACGAGGCGGTCTTGATCCTGTTCCAGGCGCTGCTGCTCGTCGGAGTCGGCGAGATCGGCAGCTTGCAGCTGCTCCAACTGCTCTTCCTGTTCAGCCTGCTCCTGTTCGGAGCGCTGCTGCTCCTGCTCAAGTGCCGTAAGGGCATCTGCAGCATGGCGCCATTCGGTCCAGGCATGAGCTACATGAACTTTGACCTCAGCCAATGCAGATCCACCGAGACGGTCAAGCCAGAGCCGTTGCTGCCCCGCCCGCGACAACAGCTGGGTCTGTCCCTGAACCGTGAGATCAATCAACAGCGGCCTGAGCTCAAGCAACTGCTGACGGTTCACCGTGCTGCCATTCAGCCGGCAGCGACTGGAATAACGATCACCCTCCTGCCGTTTCCATTCGCGGCTAATCAGAATCTCCTCTTCGGGATCAAACTCCGCCGCGATCAACCACTGCTCCAGGGCTGGGTTGAGTTGAAACGCAGCCTCGATCCTGGCGCGATCCGAACCCGTCCGCAGCAGACGAACTCCGCTGGAACCCTGCGCTCCTCCCAGCACCGCATCGAGGGCATCAAGAAGGATCGATTTACCGGCACCGGTCTCACCGGTGAGCACCGTGAAACCCGAGCTGAACTCCAGTTCAAGACTCTCAATCAGAGCGATGTTCTGCAGCAGCAGACCGGTGAGCACGTCCAGCCCTGTGATGATGCCGACCGTAGCGGCAGCTCGGTTCGTTTAGAAGGGGTGTCGAACATCCCGATGAATTGATGGCGCAAGAGCTCGGGGATTTCATCGAAGCCGCTGGGTTGCTCGAGTACGACCCCGCCGCCATTACACGTATTTATGCCGGCCATCCCCAGCGGCTGATCCGCCGGCTCTGGCAAACCCTCATACCCATAGGCCTGTTGCTGCTGGGCGTCGCCTTCGACTGGATCTTCCAGTTGCTGAAGGATGAGGAACGGGCCCGGGCTCGAGCTCGCGAATGCGCTGAACTTCTCGTGGATCTTGGTCCCGCCTTCATCAAGGCCGGCCAGGCGCTCTCCACACGACCGGACATCGTCCCCCCGCTGCTGCTGGAGGAACTGGCCCAGCTCCAGGACCAACTGCCCGGCTTCGACAGTGGCCTGGCCATGGCCTGCATCGAAGAGGACCTGGGTGCACAGGTGGATGACATTTTCGAGCAGCTGGACCGGGAACCGATCTCAGCCGCCTCCTTGGGTCAGGTGCACAAGGGAACCCTCAAGGGTGGCGCCAGAGTGGCGGTGAAGGTGCAGCGCCCGGGGCTGCGCGAACAGATCACCCTGGATCTGTACATCGTGCGCAACATCGCCGCCTGGTTGAACAGCAACATCGGGTTGATCCGCAGCGACCTCGTCGCCCTGATCGATGAACTGGGGCGACGGGTGTTCGAAGAGATGGACTACCTCAACGAGGCCTCGAACGCTGAGACCTTCGCTGAGCTGCATCAACACAACTCTCGCATCGCTGTTCCGACGATCTATCGCAACGCCACAAGCCGCCGGGTGCTGACGATGGAGTGGATCGACGGCGTAAAGCTCACCAACCTTGATGCGGTTCGCGAGCTCGGTGTGGACCCGGACGACATGGTGGAAGTGGGCGTGAACTGCAGCCTTCAACAATTGCTAGAGCATGGCTTCTTCCATGCCGACCCCCACCCCGGCAATCTCCTGGCGCTGGAGGACGGTCGCCTCTGTTATCTCGACTTCGGGATGATGAGCGAAGTGAGCCGCGAGTCACGAACCGGCTTGATTCAGGCGGTTGTCCATCTAGTAAACCGGAACTTCGGGAAGCTCTCCAAAGACTTCGTCACCCTGGGGTTCCTGGCAGAAGATGTGAACCTGGAACCGATTGTTCCCGCCTTTGAAAAGGTCTTCAGCCAGGCCTTGGAAGCCGGCGTCAACCGCATGGATTTCAAAGCGGTCACCGACGACATGTCCGGTGTGATGTACAAATTCCCCTTCCGGGTGCCGCCTTACTACGCCCTGATCATTCGATCACTGGTCACCCTGGAGGGCATCGCCCTCAGTGTTGATCCGAACTTCAAGATCCTCGGTGCTGCCTACCCCTACTTCGCCAGGCGGCTGATGGAGGATCCCGATCCCCAGTTGCGTCAGAGCCTTAAGGAGATGCTGTTCGATGGAGACGCGTTCCGTTGGACCCGTCTGGAAAATCTGGTCTCCAGCGCTGCAAGCCAGGCCCAGCTGGATCTGGAGGCCTTGCTCGATCAACTTCTCGACTTCCTGTTCTCACCCAAGGCAGGACTGCTTCGGGATCAACTGGTGACCGCCACGGTTGATCAGCTGGATGCTCTGGGTTGGTCGACGATGCAACGCCTGGGTCGACGCCTCCCCAAACGACTGCAACCATCCGCCCTTGGCCACACACCTCTCGGGCTCTCCGATCCACTGATGCAACTAGAGCCGGTGCGGGAATTGATCCAGGTGTTGCAATCGTTGCCGGGATTCACACCTGAGCTTCTGCTGCGTCGAATGCCAAGGGTGCTCAATGAACCAGACACCCGGCGCATGGGCCTCAAGGTGGCTCAGGGGCTAGCCGAACGGGGAGTTGTCCGCCTGGTGCGAGTCGCTGCTGGAGTTCCGGCCTAACTTCCGGCCAAGACCTCCAGCGTGATGCTCCCCAAGCCCTTCACTCGTTCCTCTCTGCTGGCCGTGGCGGCAGGGCTTGGGCTGAGTTTGAGCTGCGTCATGCAACCCCTGCATGCAGCCACGGAGGTCGCCCTGGTGAGTGGTGCCTTCCGCCGATCCATTCCAGTGAAAGAAATCGAACACCTGGCCGAAACCGGTGATCCGACAGGTCTGCTGGAGGACCTGCTGGAGCTCTCCGAGCAGGACCCTAAAGAGGTAGCGCAGATGCTCAATCAGAGCCTCGAGCTTCCCCTGGTACTCACAAGCCGTCTGATCAACACACGGATTGGTGAGGCCATCCTGCGTCGTGTTGCACGCATCATTCATCCGATCTACACACCGGAACCTGAGGTGAGTGTTCCAGCGATCCGGGCCGGACTGATCAGTGGATTGCAGAGCGAAAATGGCCTCACGGCAGTGAGCTTTTTGAAGGGCTATCCCAATGCCGTCATGGCGGTGAATCTTCCGGCTCTGTTTGGTGTGATCGAAAAAGCGAAATCCATCGCCGGTCTGGTGCAGTTTTTCTCCGACTCCCCTTTGGACGGATTGAAGGAAGCGCAACCCTGACCAAGCCCTGAGCGGACGCCGCCTAGATTCCGGCAATCCCCCCATCCCAGCCGGTGTCCCTGTTTCAGAACCTCCGTCGGCGTTTCACTGCCACTCCTGTGTTGCAGGACTGGCCTGGACTGATTGAGGCCTATCGCAGCTGGCTGCCCGTCAGCGATGCGACACCAGTGATCAGCCTGCGTGAAGGCGCCACCCCTCTGATCCCCGTGCCATCGGTTGCCGAACAGATCGGCAAGGGCGTGAAGGTGTTCGTGAAATACGACGGCCTGAACCCCACAGGGTCCTTCAAGGACCGGGGCATGACCATGGCCATCAGCAAAGCCAAGGAAGCCGGTTGTGAAGCGGTGATTTGTGCCAGCACAGGCAACACCAGCGCTGCTGCTGCTGCCTATGCCAGGCGGGGTGGGATGCGTGCCTTCGTCTTGATCCCGGACGGCTATGTCGCCCAGGGAAAACTGGCTCAGGCTCTGGTGTACGGGGCTGAGGTCTTGGCGATTCGCGGCAACTTCGACCGTGCCCTCGACATCGTTCGCGAAGCGGCAGAGAAGTATCCCGTCACCCTCGTGAACTCGGTAAATCCCTACAGGCTGCAGGGCCAGAAAACGGCGGCCTTCGAAATCGTGGATGCCCTCGGAGATGCACCCGACTGGCTGTGCATTCCCATGGGCAACGCCGGAAACATCACCGCCTATTGGATGGGTTTTCAGGAATATCAACAGGCCGGCCTGAGCCGCAGCCTGCCCCGAATGATGGGATTCCAGGCCAGCGGATCCGCACCTCTGGTGAACAACACCACGGTGACGGAACCCGAAACCATCGCCACCGCCATCCGCATTGGCAACCCGGTCAACCGAGCCAAAGCCCTGGCAGCACGCGAAGCCAGCAATGGCGCGTTCCTGGATGTCACCGATGCGGAGATCATCGCGGCCTACAAGCTTCTAGGCGGCCAGGAGGGAATCTTCTGTGAACCAGCCAGCGCTGCCTCTGTGGCAGGCCTGCTCAAGCGCAAAGATGAAGTACCAGCCGGCGCCACGGTGGTCTGCGTTCTGACCGGCAACGGCCTCAAGGATCCCGACTGCGCCATTAGCAACAACGACGCCGCCTTCCATACCGACCTCAATCCCGATCTGGGCACCATCTCCAGTGTGATGGGCTTCTGACACCGCCTTGCATCAACGCGCTTTTGCCCCCATCAGGGGGCTTTTTTGTGGCCGTAAGACAAAACCAACCAACAAAGAGGCTGCGGAAGACGCCCGAAAACCATGCCAACACGCTGTGGAAAACAGCCGAGAACAATCCACCCGTTTGTCATGCGGGTTTTCCACCCGCTGTGAAGAGGTGGAAAACAAGATCCGACTCCCCATCCTGTGAAAAATTCTCCTCAGCCCTGGCTCATCGAGAATTGCTGTGAGAGCTGGGTTTTGAGTTTCTTTCCCCCTTTTCCCCAGGCCCTACGACGGCTGTTTTTGTTTGTTTTTTAAATCCATAAAAACCAAACAGCCGAACAAAGGCTCCCGAAGCGTTGGCCATTGCACTTCCCCTCAGCCTGTGAAACCGTGGGACACCTCAGCGCGCTCAGGTCTTCAGGACGATGAAGGTGGTCTGTTCACAGTCCGAACTGAATAGCGCTCTGCAATTGGTTAGCCGTGCAGTCGCAACACGCCCCACACACCCGGTTTTGGCCAATGTGTTGCTGACCGCCGATGCCGGCAGCAACCGCCTCAGCCTTACCGGTTTTGACCTGAGCCTGGGAATTCAGACGTCTCTCACTGCCAGTGTGGAAACCAGCGGTGCCATCACACTGCCGGCCCGGCTGCTGGGAGAGATCGTGTCCCGCTTGTCCAGCGATTCTCCGGTCACGCTTGCCGTAAACGATTCCGGTGAGCAGGTTCAGCTCACCAGCCTCAGCGGCAGCTATCAGATGCGCGGCATGAGTGCTGACGACTATCCCGATCTTCCGTTGGTGGAGAGCGGCATGACGCTCAAGCTGCAACCTGAACGGTTGGTGCAGGCGCTCAGAGGCACCCTGTTTGCCAGCAGTGCTGATGAAGCGAAGCAACTGCTCACCGGTGTGCATCTCAAGTTCAACCAGCGGGCTTTGGAAGCGGCTGCCACCGATGGTCACCGCCTTGCCGTGCTCAATGTCGAGGATGCCCTGCAGGATGCGGCCGTGACCGATGCCGTGGAAGACGAGGGTTTTGCGGTGACACTTCCATCGCGCTCACTGCGGGAGGTGGAGCGGCTGATGGCGTCCTGGCGGTCCGATGAACCGGTCAGTTTGTTCTGTGATCGCGGCCAGGTGGTGTTTCTTGCAGCCGACCAAATGGTCACCAGCCGCACGTTGGAAGGCACCTATCCCAATTACGGCCAGCTGATCCCCGATGGTTTCACCCGCACCTTTGGAATGGACCGTCGCGCCCTGATCGCTGCTTTGGAGCGGATTGCTGTGCTTGCTGATCAACACAACAACGTTGTGAAATTCAGCAGTCAGCCCGGGGACGGTGTTGTCCAGATCAGTGCCGATGCACAGGATGTGGGCAGTGGCTCTGAATCGCTTCCCTCCAACTTGGAGGGTGACGCCATGCAGATTGCCTTCAATGTTCGCTACCTGCTGGATGGCCTGAAAGCTATGGGCTCTGATCGGATTGTTCTGCATTGCAACGCGCCCACCACGCCGGCTGTGCTCCGTTCCGAGGAAGTGTCCGAAGCCTTCACCTATCTGGTGATGCCTGTTCAGATTCGTTCCTGATGTGTCGCTACCGGATCAGCTGCTCCTCAGTGATCTTCTGAGTCATACGGTTCGTTGTGATCTGGGTCTGGATCACGGGCCTGGGGTAATGGCCTGGATGCATCCCCCGGTGCATCGGCTTCTGGGCTGGGTCAGCCGTCCATCGGCCCTGCGCATGTCACGGGATGTCTGGCGTTTGAACCAGTGTTGTGGTTTGAGCGATCAACAGGTGTTTGTGCGTGGCGAGCCAGCGGTCACCGATCAGGTGACCCTGGAGCGCTTGCCCACGCTGATGGATGCAGCCTTGCTGGACCGTGACGGTGAGCGGATCGGCAGCGTTGTGGACCTTGATTTTCGACCTGCCGATGGCGCGATTCTTCACTATCTGATCGCCCGCAGCGACCCGCGTTTGCCGGGGAGTTCCCGATGGCGTTTGGCTCCCGATCGCATCCTTGATCAACAACCGGGTCAGATCCAAACCGGCCTGATGGGATTGGACGATCTGCCCATGGCCCGCGCCAGCGTTCGGCAAGATCTGCTTCAACGCACCCAACACTGGCGGGACCAGTTGCGTTCCATGGGTGATCGGGCCAGCGATCGCCTGGAGGGTTGGTTGGATGACTCGCCCATCGATGAGCTGCGATCGGAAAGCGTGCGCTTCACATCCGACGACGAGGACGAACCAGGAGAGGTGTCTGGACCTGAGGTCTGGGACGACGAAAGCTGGGACGAGCTCCCCTCTCGCCGCCGCCGCGAGGACGAAGATCCCTGGGTCTGACGGGCGGTCGGCAACACTGGGGGCAGGTGCTCCGCGATTCGTGGTTTCCTCCCCTGCGTACGACATAGCTGCAGCCCTGAAGCAGGAAGGTCTGAAGCCCAGTGACTGGGATGAGATCTGTCGGCGTCTCGGCCGCGAGCCGAATCGAGCCGAACTGGGCATGTTCGGGGTGATGTGGTCCGAACACTGCTGTTATCGCAATTCCCGGCCTTTGCTGAGTGGCTTCCCCACGGAGGGACCACGCATCCTTGTGGGACCCGGCGAAAACGCTGGTGTGGTGGATCTCGGTGAGGGCCACCGGTTGGCCTTCAAGATCGAAAGCCACAACCACCCCTCCGCCGTCGAACCCTTTCAGGGTGCGGCCACAGGGGTGGGGGGCATCCTGCGTGACATCTTCACGATGGGGGCGCGTCCGATTGCGCTGCTGAACGCTCTGCGCTTCGGCCCTCTTGAGGATCCCGCCAACGTTGGCCTGATGGAAGGCGTTGTGGCCGGCATTGCCCATTACGGCAACTGCGTTGGGGTGCCGACTGTGGGTGGCGAGGTGGCTTTTGATCCCTCCTATTCAGGCAATCCGCTGGTGAATGCCATGGCCCTTGGCTTGATGGAGACCGAGGAGATCGTCAAATCCGGTGCGATCGGCGTCGGCAATCCTGTGGTGTACGTGGGCAGCACCACCGGTCGGGACGGCATGGGTGGAGCCAGCTTTGCTAGTGCTGAGCTCAGTGCGGATTCCTTGGACGATCGCCCCGCCGTTCAAGTGGGCGATCCGTTTCTGGAGAAAGGGCTGATCGAAGCCTGCCTTGAGGCCTTCGCCAGTGGTGATGTGGTGGCTGCTCAGGACATGGGCGCCGCTGGTCTCACCTGCAGCTGTTCGGAAATGGCTGCCAAGGGGGGCCTGGGGGTGGAACTGGATCTGGACCGTGTTCCAGCCCGTGAAACCGGAATGACGGCTTACGAGTTCCTGTTGTCGGAATCCCAGGAACGGATGTTGTTCGTGGTGAAGGCTGGCCGGGAGGACGTCTTGATGCAGCGCTTCCGTCGCTGGGGCTTGCAGGCGGCGGTTGTTGGCAAGGTTCTCCAGGAACCGATTGTGCGGGTGTTGCATCACGGTGCCGTCGCCGCTGAGGTGCCGGCCACGGCTCTTGCCGATGACACCCCAATCGAAAAACATGCCCTGTTGCAGGAGCCCCCGGCAGACCTTCAGGCGCTCTGGAGTTGGACCGAGCAGGAGCTTCCGGAGCTGAGCGATGCAGCGGCAGCCCTGCTTCAGCTTCTGGATGACCCCACCATTGCGAGCAAGCAGTGGGTTCACCGTCAGTACGACCAGCAGGTGCTGGCCAACACGGTGGTCTCTTCTGGAGCCGGTGATGCTGCTGTGGTGCGTCTGAGACCTCAGCAAGGCGATGGATCCATGGCCGCATCCAATCGTGGTGTTGCTGCCACGGTCGACTGCCCCAACCGTTGGGTTGCCCTGGATCCCGAACGCGGCGCTCAGGCGGCCGTTGCTGAAGCGGCACGCAACCTGAGTTGTGTTGGGGCGGAGCCCCTGGCGGTGACCGACAACCTCAATTTTCCGTCACCGGAAACACCCAAGGGCTTCTGGCAGCTGGCCATGGCCTGCCGCGGGATCTCCGATGCCTGCCGTGCCCTCAACACCCCCGTCACTGGCGGCAATGTCTCGCTCTACAACGAGACCAAACAGGACGACGGCACAATGCAACCGATCCACCCCACGCCGGTGATCGGCATGGTTGGTGGTGTAGATGACATCAGCCGTGTGACTGGCTTGGCCTGGCAGCAGTCCGGCGATGCGATCTTCCTCATCGGGGTTCCACCGGAGGATGGTGCCGATCCAAGCCTTGGTTTGGCCGGGAGTGCTTATCAGCAGCAGACCCTTGGCTCCTTGGCCGGACGACCGCCCAAGCCCGATCTTGCCGTCGAAGCAGCGGTGGGGAATTTGGTGCGTGAGGCTATTGCTCAAGGTTTGTTGGCCTCCGCCCACGATTGCAGTGATGGCGGCATGGCCGTGGCATTAGCCGAATCCTGCATCGCTTCTGGTCTGGGCATCAGCGTGACCTTGTCCACAGGCTCAGCGCGCCTGGAACGGGTTCTGTTCGCCGAAGGCGGCAGCCGGGTGATTGTGTCGGTGAATGCAGCATCCCTCCCTGTATGGGAGCAGTTGAGCGGATCCAATCCAGCGCTCTGTGTCACCCAGCTGGGCAGCGTGACCGCGGAGGCTCGATTGGTGATCCGATCCGAATCGGCTGTTCAGCTCGATCTTGAGGTGCAACGCTGTGCTGCTGTTTTCCGTGATGCGTTGCCCCGACGGATGCATTCGGAGTGATTGAGTCAGGCCTTGCCTGACGGTCGTTTCTCTTCCTTATCTCTGATTTCGGATTCATCATGTGCGGCATTATCGGAATGTTCTGTGTTGACTCAGTCAACCAACAGATCTACGACAATCTGCTTCTGCTTCAGCACCGTGGTCAGGACTCGGCAGGGATTGTCACGATGGACAATTACACCTTCCATGTGCACAAACAAAGGGGACGTGTACGTGAAGCCTTTCGCACAAGAGACATGCGAAAGCTGCTGGGCAACGCCGGGATCGGTCACGTTCGTTATGCCACCCGTGGTGCTGCTGCGTCAGAAGAGGAAGTTCAGCCGTTCTATGTGAATGCCCCCTATGGCATCACTTTCGTTCACAACGGCAATCTCACCAACACCCTTCAGCTTGAGCAAGATCTGTTCAAGATTGATCGTCGTCACACCAATTCCACCAGCGATACGGAGATGCTGGTCAATGTGTTGGCCACGGAGATTCAATCTCAACTCACAGGACGTGATCTGACACCGGATCAGTTGTTTGATGCGGTGGCGTCACTCCATCGCCGCGTTCAGGGCTCCTACGCGGCTATCGCTTTGATTGCGGGCCACGGAATGCTGGCCTTCCGGGATCCCTATGGAATTCGTCCTCTGATTCTCGGCAGACGGTTGTCTGACCAGGGTCGTGAGGAGTGGATTGTCGCCAGTGAATCGCTTGTGATTGAAAACAGTGGTTACGAGATCGTGCGGGATGTTGACCCCGGTGAGGCGGTGTTCATCGACGCGGATTTGAACTTGCACCAGCGTCAGTGTTCTGAGTCTCCTCGCTTGATTCCCTGTGCTTTTGAGTACGTGTATTTGGCGCGGCCGGATTCCGTGATGAATGGCATATCGGTATACGAGTCGCGTTTACGGATGGGTGATCGTCTGGCTCAAACAATTGCTGAAACATTGCCGGCTGGTGATATTGATGTCGTGATGCCGATTCCTGATTCCGCAAGACCTTCGGCGATGCAGGTGGCCAAGCAATTGGGTCTTGAGTATCGAGAAGGTTTTTACAAGAACCGGTATGTCGGCCGCACCTTCATCATGCCTGGACAAGCTGAAAGGAAGAAATCAGTGCGGCAGAAGCTCAATGCTCTCGGAACTGAATTCGCCGGGAAGAATGTTCTGATTGTCGACGATTCGATTGTTCGTGGAACTACATCGCGTGAGATTGTTCAGATGGCACGCAGCGCTGGTGCCAACAAGGTGACGTTCACGTCGGCAGCTCCACCGGTTCGCTATCCCAATGTTTATGGGATCAACATGCCAACCCGGGCAGAGCTCCTTGCCCACGGCCGAACCAGTGATCAGATCTCAGATGTTCTTGGAGCTGATCATGTTGTTTATCAGACCGTTGAGAACTTGTTAGAGAGCATTGTTGAGAATACTGAGATTAAGGATCTCGAGATGTCTTGTTTTGATGGCCACTATGTGACCGGTGGAATCGACGAAGATTATTTCCAGTGGTTGGAGCAGAATTGCCGCTCCTGATTGGGGTTAGGGATTCGGTTGAATGGCGTTGATCACTTCAACGATGGCCTCTCCCTTCCGAAGAGACGCCTGCTCCGTGGGTTTGTCTCCGGGTTTTGAGATGTTGATGTTGTCCGGATCCAAGCGTCCGTGACGATCATTGCTGGTGCGCACACCAACAAGACCGGGTCCAGTGCTGATGCCCACCAGACGATCAGATTCCGCATCAATCTGCACCGCCATGCTGCCGAGATCGCCCCGTTGGTTGTAGCGCAGGCCTGAAGAGTCGATTCGCCCGATCATTCCTTTCCTGGTGATCAGCATCAGTGGTGTCTGTTCCGTGCAGACGGCTCCAACAATCTGTTCCCCTGGGAGCAATCGCATGGTCATGGGTCCCTGCGCCAATCGACCCATCAACGGAAGTGAATCTTCAGTGACTCGCAGTCGCAGCAGGCGACCGATGTCGCTGATCAGCACCAGTGTTCCCTGATCGCGGCAGATCACTGCACTATTGAGCTCGACACCCTCTTTCAATTTGAGAACGCTGGTGGCCCGACCGGAAAGGTCCACTACTTCGCTGAGTGGGAGCCGCTTAAAGCGTCCATCGCTGCTGAGCAAGCCCAGACTTAGGTCGTCGATGTTTTTGCTGGGCAGCGACAGCAGCGAAACGATGGGGTCTCCGTCGAGGCCCGTGGGCAGGAATCGGTCAATTGGGCCGGGTTGTTGTCCAGCAAACTCCCAGCGCACCTGGGCGATGCGTCCCCCCGCACTCACCGCCAACAGTTGTGGTGGTGGCTCGATCGGCAGGATCACCCGTGCCGGAGATGGTGCATCACCAATGGGGCAAGGATCATTGAGGTGCAGTCGTCCCAGCACCTGGGGGGTGACGATTTTCACTTGGCCATCGGCCTGGATCAGCACCCGACCATCTCCGGGCAGTGCAGCCAGGGCCTGCTGACGCAGCAGTTCCGTGTTCGGCCGTTGGCTGGCCGCCCGTTCGGCCATCAGGGCATCACCGCCCTCCACCAGGCGGGTTCGCCGCGGGGTGCTGAAGCGTTTTTTCAAGGCCTTGAGCTCTGTCACCATCGCGTCCAGCAGCTGATCCCGGTTGTCCAGGAGCAACTTCAGGCGTTGGCGTTCTGCTCGAAGCTCATCCAGCTCCTGGCGCAGGCTTTCCTGTTCGAGTCCGGTCAGGCGCCTCAGGGGCATGGCCAACACCGCATCCGCCTGCCGTTCGCTGATGTCGAGGCGCACCATCAGGCTGGCGCGGGCTGAGGCGGCGTCATTCGCTTCCTGAATCATGGCGATCACGGCCTGAAGATTGTTCAGGGCTGTGATCAGTCCTTCCACCACCTCAAGCCGTTCTTCGGTCTTGCGCAGGGCATGACTGGTGCGCCGGATCAGAGTCAGTTCCCTGAAATCGAGGAAGGTCTGCAGCAGTTGGCGCAGCGACAGCTGCTGGGGTTGTCCATCCACAAGGGCGAGAAGGATGGCTCCGAAGTTGCTCTGCAGTGCCGTTCGCCGTTGCAGATCCTTCAGCACCTTCTCAGGATCTGCATCGCGACGCAGCTCCACCACCACACGCATGCCTTCGCGGTCGCTTTCGTCGCGGATGTCGGCGATTCCGCCGATTTTTCCGTCGTTGACCGACTCCGCCAGTTTTTCAATCCAGCCGGCTTTGCTGAGCTGGTACGGCAGTTCGGTGACGACCACGGCATTTCGTTTGTGGCGTCCCTTGCCCGGTTGCACCTCTTCGGTGTGGGCTACGCCGCGCATCGGGATGCTGCCGCGTCCATGCAGGTAGGTGTCCCGCATGCCTGAGCTGATCAGCACTTCACCGCCTGTGGGGAAGTCGGGCCCTGGGATCAGCTCCAGCAGTTTTTCGTCACTCAGCTCCGGTTTGCGGATCAGGGCAATCAGGCCATCCACCACCTCTCCCAGGTTGTGCGGGGGAATGCTGGTGGCCATGCCAACGGCGATGCCGGAGCAGCCATTCAGAAGCAGGAAGGGAAGCTGGGCCGGAAGAACGGTGGGTTCCTGTTGGGACCCATCGAAGTTCGGTGCGAAATCAACCGTGTCTTCACCGATCTCCTCCAGCATCGCCTGGTGAGAGATCGGCGCCAGGCGGGTTTCGGTGTACCTCATGGCCGCTGGTGGGTCGTCATCCACCGAGCCGAAATTGCCATGGCCGTCGAGCAGTGGGTGACGGCTGGAGAAGCTCTGAACAAGCCGCACCAAGGCGTCGTAAACGGCCTGATCACCGTGGGGGTGGTATTTGCCGAGGACGTCACCAACAACCCTCGCGCATTTCCGATACGGACGGTCTGGGGTCAGCCCCAGTTCCTGCATTGCGTACAGAATCCGCCGTTGGACAGGTTTGAGGCCATCGCGGGCATCGGGCAATGCCCGACCCACGATCACGCTCATCGCGTATTCGAGGTAGGAGCGCTGCATCTCCTGATGCAGGGCGATCGGTTGAACGCGCTCCTCAGCCATTCGGTCTGTCGCTCTCCGACCGGAAGGCGCTCAGCCTACAGATGATCACTGGCTTTTCTTCCACGTTGCGTTGGCTTGGGCTCGTTCCACGCTGTTGGTGAGCTGCGGCTCGCTCAGCAATTGTGCCGTCGCCTCACGGATGCGCACACCCCAAAGCTGTTCGGCTTGATGCAGGGGCAAGACGTAGTTGGGGTTCTTGGCCAACGCTGTGGAAGCCAGCTGGATCGCCTCGGTCTGCTCACCCTGTTGATGCAGAGCTGCGGCCAGGGCCAGCATCGGTTCTGCGTTGGTCTCCAGCTTCAACACCCGGCGCCAACGACGCACCGCTTCCTGACGCTGGCCCATCTCGAAAAGCACCAGAGCCTGGTTGTTCAGGGCTTCCCAGAACTCCGGCTTCAGGCCCGTGGCTTTTTCGAACGACTTCAGGGCCAGAGGGAGTTCTCCCTGCATGATCCTGGCGTTGCCGAGGTCGAAATAAGCCGAAGCGTTGTTCGGATCCAATTGGAGTCCGCGGGTAATCAAGGGAACGGCATCGTCCGGTCGCTCTGCCCGCAGGGCGATTGCTGCTTCGGCGAACCACAGGCCGGCTTTTTCAGGATTCAGTTGCTTGGCGCGGGCCAGAGACCGGCTTGCGTCCTTGAGGTTGTTATTGCGCAGTTGAGCCTCCGCCAGGATCGACCAGAACCGTTCGTCATTTGGGTTAAGCCGCACCGCCAGAGCCGCGAGTCGTGCTGCGTCTTTGGCTTGCCCCAGCTGAAGCAGCTGTGCAGCCGTCCGACCCATGCCGATCGATGAGCCCTCGAGGTCCTCTTCGGTGGGTAGATAGACGTAGGGGATCAGGGCGTTGGCTGCTGGGGCACCAAACGAACCCCCAAGAACGACCAGTGCAGCCGCCAGCGTTCGACGCAAGCCAATTCGACGCAGCACTGGAGTGAGGGAGGAGTCGCTAAAGCGTAGGTGTGGGATCCGGTTGTGCTGCAGCGGCGTTGCGACGCCACATCCAGGGTTTAATCCGTCGCAACGCCGATCCCCGCAGGTTTTGGTCCCAGTCGCTGTCACCCCAGCTCTGGATCTGTTCCCTATGCAGATTCAGCAGCCATGGGCGTGGCTGCACCTCGGGATCACTGCTCTGGGGCAAATTTCGATGGTTCCAGGGGCAGACGTCCTGGCAGATGTCACACCCTGCCACCCACGGTCCAAGGGCGGCGCGAATGTTCTCTGGTAAGTCGTCTTCACGGTTTTCGATCGTGTGAAAGGCCAGACACCGCCTTGCATCCACCACAAAAGGTTCGCGGATCGCATGAGTGGGGCAGGCATCGATGCAGGAGCTGCAGCGTCCACAGAGGCTGCGGGCTGGTGGGTCGGCGTCCAAGGGCTCCGTTGTCAGCAGATGGCCAATCACCATCCACGAGCCCCGTTCGGGGTGAATCAGATTGCTGTGCTTACCGATCCAGCCCAGGCCGGCTTCCTCAGCCCAGGCCTTGTCCAGCAGCGGTGTGGCGTCAACACAGGCGCGCCAACCGCAGCTGGGCCTTTGTTTCGAAAGCCAGCGACCGATCCGTCGCAGCCGTTGATCCACAACCCGGTGATAGTCCCGCCCCCAGCCATAGCGGGCGACTTTGAGGGAGCCGGGGGAGGGTTGAGCGTCGACGTAATAGTTGAGGCCAACGGCGAGCACGCTGTTGGCTCCTTCCAACAGAAGCCTGGGGTCTCGCCGACGGGGGGCGGCCATCCAGGCCATGTCAGCTTGATGACCATGGTCTAACCATCGCTGCAGGGCTTTGGTGCGCAGCTGCAGCCGTGGACTTCCCGGGATTCTGGCAATGCCTACGGGATTGAACCCTTCCTTAGCGGCGCGGCGCTTCAGAGCCTCGCTTAAACGAGTTTGTGGATCGGTGACATGCCCTTGCATCGACCTTAAGGTTGGGCGCTTATCAGCATCATCTCTGTGACCGGCACTGAGCCAGGACGGCTTACTTCCTTGTTGCGCTGGCTTGGTTTGACCCTCGTGGTGATCCTCGTCCTGCAGATGTTGGCTGTTCTTGTAGGTGTCGACTGGGGTGCGGATGCTCCACGCCCGCAGGTCACCGGACCGCTTGTGGCCCTTGCTCCTTTGGGATTTGCCGGTTTGTTGATCTGCCTGATCGGATCACGGCTGGATCATCCCCATCAGCAGCGCACTCCTTTGCGTCTGCTGATCGCCGTTCTTTCAGCGCTGTTGGCCCTCGGCATGGTGATGGCCGTGCCCATGTCCCTGGATGGGGGTGCGGGTGAGGTGGCCCGTCAGCGCAATCTGGAACAGGGCCGCGAAGCGCTGAAGGATGCACGAGCCTTCCGCGCCGATGCAGCGCAGGTCACCTCCCTTGGTGAGCAACTGGCCCAGGCCGGTCAACTAGCTGCCGATGCCACCGAGGACGACAAGCTGCGGGCGGCACAAAAGATGGTGGACGATCAGATCGCCCAGATGGAGGCCCAATTCAAGAACTTTGAGGCTGGCCAGGCCCGTGAATCCCAGCAGCGGTTCATCGGTGGAACCATTACGGCTGTGGTTCTTGCGATTGCGTTTGCGCTCCTTGCGTTCACGGCAGTGCTCTGACCGCTGGTTAGGTTGGTCAGACTCCACTCAAAGCTGGGCGCAGTAGCTCCTTGGTCCAGTCCAATCCCAGACCTGATCTGCCGCTGTCCGCAAGGCTTCGGCAGGATCTGAAAAACGACCTGATTGCAGGGTTGCTTGTGGTTATTCCATTGGCGACCACCATTTGGCTGTCAACGATCGTCAGTCGCTTTGTTCTGGCGTTCCTGACCTCGATACCGAAGCAGTTCAACCCGTTCATCACCCTGAATCCATTGCTTCAGGATCTGATCAATCTGGCTCTCGGTCTCACGGTGCCTCTGATGGGCATCCTTTTGATCGGCTTGATGGCGCGAAACATCGTGGGTCGCTGGCTGTTGGAGTTCGGTGAAGGCACCTTGAGCCGGATTCCCCTGGCTGGATCGGTCTACAAGACGCTGAAGCAGCTGCTCGAGACCTTTTTCCGCGACAACTCCTCTCGCTTTCGTCGTGTTGTTCTCGTTGAGTACCCACGGGAGGGATTGTTCAGCGTTGGTTTTGTCACCGGGGAGGTGGGGCCTTCACTTCAATCTGATCTGAAGGAGCCCCTGTTGAGTGTGTTCATTCCCACCGCTCCGAATCCCACCACCGGTTGGTACACCCTTGTTCCAGCTGGATCCGTCCGAGAGCTGGAGATCAGCGTTGAAGAAGCTTTCCGAACGATCATTTCGGCCGGCATCGTCAACCCCGATGATCGTGAAGCTCCTGTGAACCGGAGTTTCTCCAGCCTCATGGCCCAGTTACGGGCTTCTGCATCTCCTTCCAGCTGAGTCATGGCCACACGATCCCTTACACGCGAGCTGGCCTTGCTGGTGCTTGGTCAGGTGTCGGAACACAAGTCAGCCTCAGTCGCTGACCAGTCCCTTGATTCGATCCTGGACCAGGCCCTCGACACCCTCACCCAGCACTGGCGTGAGTCGCTTGATGCCAGTGCTGCAGAGCTCGATCAAGCGCAGCAGTCACTGCTGGACAGCGAGCTACAGCAGGGCGAACCAGGAACCCATGACACCGTCCGCACCCATCTGCGCGCCTCTTTGAGTTCCGCTGAACAGGTGCTGAATGGTTTGTCAGCCAGTCTTGAGTTGCCTCGGCTGTTGTTGCTTGGCGACCAGGAGCAGATTCGCCGCGGCGCCATGGAGCGGGTTCAGAAGGTGCTCGCCCAGCGCGAGGGCATCGACAAACGGTTGGATCAGGTGATGGAGGGCTGGAGACTGACCCGGCTTCCGCGGATCGATCGAGACATCCTCCGGTTGGCTGTCGTTGACCTCGAAAGCCTGCGCACTCCGGCTCCGGTGGCGTTCAACGAGGCGGTTGAGCTGGCCAACCGTTACAGCGATGAGCAGGGTCGCCGGATGATCAATGGTGTGTTGCGTCGCTTCCATGACGCTCAATCGAAAGCATCGGTCTGATGGTGTTCAACTGGTTCGAACGACAGGCTGAGGAATCACCGACGCCGCAGCCGACGCCCACCCCCGCGCCGACGTCGGAACCGACGGCTGGTGGGACTGATGCTTCCGTTTCAGTAGCGCCGGAGCCGACTCCAGCTCCTTCAGCCAGTGAGGAAGAGGATGAGGCTCTGGTTTGGGCTCGCGAGGCCTATGCCCGGCTGAAGGCTCAACAACAGGCCGCGGCCTCTGTTGCCGATGCGGCCCCCGAGCCCACCCCTGCGCCTAGTCCAGAACCAGCGCCTTCACCAACCCCAACACCAGGACCGGCACCGTTACCAACGCCTCTACCGACGCCGTCTCCAGCACCAGCCCCCGCACTGTCGCTGTTGGAGCAGGCCGCGGCTCAACGCCAGAAGCGTCAGCAGGATCTGGATGAACGGGCTCTCGAGGCTCCCCCTGCACCTACGCCGGCTCCCACCTCTGCGCCAGCTGTCGACTCAGAAGAGCCGCAGTTGGGTGACTTTGATCAGGATTTCACCTGGTCTGCCGAGGTGCTTGCAGCCCAGGGCCGTCGCGTCGATCAGGTTTCCCTCGAGGAAATCGATTGGTTGGGTCGACTTCGCCGCGGTCTTGAAAAGACCCGTCAGGGCTTTGTCACCAGCCTTCTGGAGAATCTCGGTGACGATCCGCTGACGCCGGAGGTTCTCGACGATCTCGAAACCCTCCTGCTGAGGGCGGACGCTGGCGTCCAGGCCACCGATCAGGTGCTGGATGCCCTGCGACAGCGGATGAATGAGGAGGTGGTCGATCCTGTGGAGGGGATTCGCTTCCTCAAGGAACAGCTGCTTGGCTTGTTGGATGCCCCGATCCAGGCCAGTGGTGTTCCTCTTCTGGCGCCCGAACGGGATCGCCTCAACATCTGGTTGATGGTGGGGGTGAATGGGGTTGGTAAGACCACCACCCTTGGAAAACTTGCCAACCTTGCTGTTCGCAGCGGCTATTCAGCTCTGATCGCGGCCGCCGACACCTTCCGGGCTGCAGCTGTCCAGCAGGTTGAGGTCTGGGGAGAGCGCAGTGATGTTCCAGTGGTGTCCAACCCCAGCAGCAATGCCGACCCCGCTGCCGTTGTGTTCGACGCGATTGGTGCCGCTCGCGCGCGCAAGTCTGATCTGCTGTTGGTGGACACCGCCGGACGCTTGCAGACCAAGCACAACCTGATGGAGGAACTCGAAAAAGTCAGAAAGATCATCGACCGTTTGGCGCCGGAGGCGAAGGTTGAATCCCTGCTGGTTCTTGATGCCAGTCAGGGTCAGAACGGGCTTCGCCAGGCCATGGCCTTTGCCCAGGCGGCCGGTCTCACCGGCGTTGTGATCACCAAACTCGATGGCACGGCCCGTGGCGGTGTCGCGCTGGCGGTGTCGTCTGAGGCTGGATTGCCGATACGTTTCATCGGCGCTGGGGAAGGGATTCGCGATTTGCGCCCCTTCAACAG
The DNA here is from genome assembly GCA_047285305.1 of Synechococcus sp. Taxonomy (GTDB): domain Bacteria; phylum Cyanobacteriota; class Cyanobacteriia; order PCC-6307; family Cyanobiaceae; genus Parasynechococcus. The sequence goes on along the minus strand of JBJBDL010000003.1, from coordinate 431,266 downwards.
TTTTGAATTCGTTGAGGCTCTGCTGGCCGGACGCTGAAGCGTTGCTACCTTGCGGACCCTGGGGGTGCGAGGTTGAGCAGCAAGCCGCCCGGACGTCATCCCAGCTCTGCGCAGCGGACCGGGAACCCCTCGCCTGAGGCCATGGCTTCATTGCGTCAGCTGTTTGACAGTCTCAGCAGCGAACAGCGCCGCAATCAGGATCTATTGGTCTCCCTGGGGTTTGCCCTTCGCAGCTTCACCAACCTCCAGCGCTTTCTTGAGCTTGTGCCTGTTGTGGCCTCGCGGCTGGTAGGTGTTGAGGGGGCCTTGCTTGTTCCGTTTCAGTCGGATGGTCGCCTCTGGCGTGATCAGCTGCAGGGGAGTCCAGCCGAGCCGTCCCAGGATCTGCTGCGGCGTTTGGCAGCCTTTGAACCCGGCTCTGCCGTGGGCTTCGGCAGCGACGATCAGCAGCTGTTGGCGCTCGACCGGCTGGTGCAACGCTGCCTTCCCAAAGCGGTTTTGTTTGCCACGTCTATGACGGCCCGTGGTCGAACGCGGGGCCGCCTTTACGTGTACGCCCGTAACGGCTCGTTGGTCTGGACCGAGGTGCACCGTCGGCACGTTCAGTTGGTGGCGGATCTTGCTGGTGTTGCGATCGAAAACGATCAGATGCTGCAGGACGCTCGCCGGCATGAGCGGGTGGATCGACAACTCAGCATTGGTGCAGAGATTCAGGCCCAGTTGTTGCCGGATCGTTGCCCGGTGATCGAGGGCGTTGATCTGGCCGCGCGCTGTCGGCCTGCGTTTCAGGTGGGCGGTGACTACTACGACTTCATTCCCACCCGTCCGGAACTCATCGGTCGACGCCGTGAGCGGGGTCGCTGGGCCCTGGTAATGGGTGATGTCATGGGGAAGGGCGTGCCCGCTGGTCTGCTAATGACGATGCTGCGCGGGATGCTGCGTGCGGAGGTCCTCAGCGGTCTGCCACCGGATCGGATTCTTCACGATCTCAACCACTTGGCGCAGGAAGACCTGGCGCAGTCGCACCGGTTTGTGACGTTGTTTTATTCCGACCTGGATCCGCGCACGCTGCGGTTGCGTTATGCCAATGCGGCCCACAACCCGCCCCTGCTTTGGCGCGCTGAGCGACGGGTGATCATGCGGCTCGATGCGGCTGGGCTGCTGATCGGTCTCCAACCCGAAGCTGAGTTCGCCCTTGGCGAGATTTGCCTTGAACCGGGAGACGTGTTGCTCTACTACACCGATGGTGTCACCGAAGCACCGGGGATCACGGGCGATCGTTTCGATGAGGCGCGGCTGATTCGTGCCCTTGAAACGGCCTGTCGCAGTGGTCAGGGAGCGCAGGGAATTCTTGAAAGCCTGTTTGAACGCTTGGACCGTTTTGTTGGTCCGGATCGTCAGCTGGAGGATGACGCGTCGCTTGTGGTGCTGAAAGTTCCGGAGGCGGTCACGTTGCCAAGTGTGCAGGGACGGTCAATCGCCTGACAAGCTGAGGAAATCGACGGATGAATTGATGGCTGGTGGGGTGACCGGTGGTGCAGCAGGCACCTGGAGCGATCGTTTTGAGCAGGGTTTGCATCCCTTCATCGAGGCGTTCAACGCCTCCATCGGTTTTGACCTGACCCTTCTTCAGGAGGATCTCGATGGGTCGATCGCCCATGCTCGGATGCTCGCCAGCGTCGGAGTGATCACGGAAGGGGAGGCTGAGCAGCTGGTGGAGGGCCTGGAGACCGTTCGTGCTGAGGCGGCATCCGGCAGTTTCCAGCCTGGCTTGGCTGATGAGGACGTTCATTTCGCTGTGGAACGCCGGCTGATTGCCTTGCTCGGTCCTGTGGGCAAGAAGTTGCACACCGGACGCAGCCGCAACGATCAGGTTGGGACTGACCTACGCCTCTGGCTGCGGCGACGGCTGGATGGCCTGGATCAGGATCTGCAGCGGTTGCAGGGGGCGCTGCTGACCCAGGCGGATCGCCACCGCCGCACCATGATTCCCGGGTACACCCACCTGCAGCGTGCCCAGCCGCTTTGTCTCGCCCATCACCTGCTCGCCTATGTCGAGATGCTGGAGCGCGACCGTGAGCGACTTCAGGATGTGCGGAAACGCGTGAACATCTGCCCGCTTGGCGCTGCTGCCTTGGCGGGCACGCCGGTCCCGATTGATCGCCAGCTCACCGCGAAGGAGCTCGGTTTTTCAGTGGTTTATGCCAACAGCCTCGATGCGGTCAGTGATCGCGATTTCTGCATTGAGTTCTCCGCTGCAGCCTCCTTGGTGATGGTGCACCTCAGCCGTCTGGCGGAAGAGGTGATCGCCTGGGCGTCCGAGGAATTCGGCTTCGTGCGGCTCACCGACCGCTGTGCCACGGGCAGCAGCCTGATGCCCCAGAAGAAGAATCCCGATGTGCCTGAGCTGGTTCGGGGCAAGACCGGACGGGTCTTCGGACATCTCCAGGGGTTGCTGACCATGATCAAGGGTCTTCCTCTGGCCTACAACAAGGATTTTCAGGAAGACAAGGAGGCGCTGTTTGATGCTTTCCGCACAACACGTGATTGCGTTGAGGCGATGACGATTTTGTTTGAGGAAGGCCTTGATTTCAGAGTCGAGCGCCTCAATGAAGCGGTGGAGCAGGATTTCTCCAATGCAACGGATGTTGCCGACTATCTGGTGTCTCGTGGTGTTCCATTTCGCGAGGCTTATCAATTGGTCGGTGCTGTCGTCCGACGCTGTCTAGAGCAGGGATGTCTGTTGCGGGATCTTGATCTGAGTGCCTGGAAGGAACTCCACCCGGCCTTTGAGGCGGATCTGCACGATGCCTTGGCTCCACGTGCTGTTGTGGCCGCCCGTCGCAGTGAAGGGGGGACAGGATTTGAGCGTGTTGATGAACAGCTTCAGCGCTGGTTACAGCGTTTCAACGGAACTCAGCCGGTGGGATGACTCTCACCCTTAACCGGGTCTACGCTTAATCAGCCAAAGGTATGTCACTTCGTTCCGGAGTCATGGCCCGATGGCAATGTTCAAGGCCTCATCGGTCCACTGTTTCGTACCCGGTCCACGCAAAACGTGAGCATTTTTGTCGGCAACCTTCCCTTCCGCGCTGAGCAGGAAGATGTGATCGAACTGTTTGCCCAGTTCGGTGAAGTGACCAACTGCGCGCTGCCCCTCGAGCGGGATACAGGCCGCAAGCGTGGTTTTGCCTTCATTGAGATGGCCGATGAGTCCACCGAAGTGGCAGCGATTGAGGGGCTGCAGGGTGCAGAACTGATGGGCCGTCCTTTGCGGATCAATAAAGCTGAGCCCCGCGGCAGCGCCCCCCGTCGTGGCGGCGGCGGTTATGGCGGTGGCGGCGGTGGTGGCTACGGCGGTGGTGGCGGTGGTTATCGCGGCGGTGGCGGTGGCGGTGGTTACGCCGGTGGCGGTGGTTACGCCGGTGGCGGTGGCGGTGGCGGTGGTTACGCCGGTGGCGGTGGCGATCGTCCCTCCGGTGCACGGGGCTGGGAAGACCGCAGCTATGGCGCCCGCGATAACACTGGTGATGGCAATGCCTACGACGAAGGTCGCAGCCGTCGTCGCCGTGGATCGTCCAGTGGCGGTGGCGATGACTATTCCGGTTACGGCGGAGCTGAGGGCTGACCTCAGCCGTTGATCAGAGCCCTGCGTCCTTGAGCTGCTGCCCGGCATTGAGCAGCACATCCAGATCGGCCCCTGGGCGCTGGGCTTTCTCTCCCAGCTCCCGGCGCCAGTGCCGCGCACCACGAACGCCTTCCACCAGCTGCACTAAGTGACGGCAGAGGTCCCAGATTCGGCCCCCTCGCTCCAGATGAGCGGCCGCATGGGGAACCAGTCCGTTCACAACGTCTGACGCCAGGATCTGGCGTGATTCCTCCCCGAAAATGAGGGCGTCGACGCTGGTCCAGCGCAGGGGATGGCTGTAGGCCGCTCGGCCAACCATGGCGCCATCGCACTCTTCCAGTGCCTGAAGGCAGTCTTCAGGGGATTCCAGCCCCCCGTTGAGTTCAATCACCAGGTCGGGGCGGCGTTGCTTAAGCGCCACCACGCGCTCATGCTGGAGCGGAGGAATCGTCCTGTTCTGCTTGGGATCGAGGCCCTCCAGCCAGGCCTTACGGGCATGAACAGCGAAGCGGCTGGCCCCCGCCAGCGCCACCCGATCCACGAAGTTCGTCAGCAGCGCATCGCTGTCCAGATCATCAATGCCGATCCGATGCTTCACGGTCACGGGGAGTCCCCCTGCGTCCACCATGGCTTCCACGCAGCGGGCGACCAGATCCGGTTCCGCCATCAGGCAGGCACCGAAATTTCCGGCCTGCACTTTCTGGCTGGGACAACCCACATTGAGGTTGATCTCGTCGTAGCCCCAGTCCTGCGCCAGTCGTGCCGCCTCGGCCAGCAGGACTGGGTCCTCCCCCCCCACCTGCAGGGCGATGGGATGCTCCACAGGATCAAAGTCCAGCAGCTTGTTGCGTCGCTTGCTGTGGTGCAGCGCCTGGGCTACCACCATTTCGCTATAGAGCAGGGCTCTGCGGCTGATCTGCCGCATCAGCACCCGGAAGTGGCGGTCGGTGCAATCCAGCATCGGGGCCACACTGAAGCGGTAGGCAGCGGTGGATCCGGAGGCAGTCATCAATCCATTAGAACCGCTCGAGATTCCCGCTTCAGCACCGATGAGCTTGAGTGCCGCCGTTCTGTCCCGTCGATCGCTGCTGTTGGCGGCAATGGCAGGGGTGTTTGGCAGTCTGTGGAGATCTCAGCCTGTGCTGGCGGCATCCAAAGCTGGCGATCCCTCGTGGAATCTCAATGCCGACCAGTGGCGTGAGCGGTTGTCTCCCCAGGCCTATGACGTGTTGCGCAATGAAGGAACGGAGCGCCCGTTCACCAGTTCGCTAAATGGGGAGAAGCGTTCCGGCACCTATCACTGCGCTGGGTGTGATGCAGCCTTGTTTTCGTCGGATGCCAAATTCGATAGCGGCACCGGCTGGCCCAGCTTCTGGCAGCCCCTAGATGGAGCCATCGCCACGAAAGTAGATTTCAAATTGATCCTGCCGCGCACGGAATACCACTGCAGCCGTTGTGGTGGGCACCAGGGCCACGTGTTCAATGACGGACCGCGACCCACCGGCAAGCGTTATTGCAACAACGGTGTCGCCCTCCGCTTCCAGCCCGCTTGATCTGATTGTTGTTGGCGGTGGTCCTGCCGGGTACATGGCGGCGATCACTGCAGCCGAGCAGGGCGTTCGGCATGTGCTGGTGCTGGAAGGCACCCCTGAGCCCCTCCAGAAGGTGCGCATCAGCGGTGGCGGTCGCTGCAATGTGACCCATGCCTGCTGGGACCCCCGCGAACTAGCGACTCATTACCCCCGTGGCAGTCGACCCCTGCGGGGCCCCTTCAGTCGCTTCGCCTGCGGCGAGGCGATCGCCTGGTTTGACGAGCATGGGCTCACGCTGGTGGAGGAACCTGATGGACGGATGTTTCCGCAGCAGAACCGTTCTGAGGCCGTAATTCAGTGCCTGCAGAAGGCGGCAAGGGCATCGGGTGTCCAGCTGCGCACGAAGGCCATGGTCCAGCAGGTGCGCGTTCACCCCGAGGGGGGGTTTGTGCTCGAGGGCCGCGGCCTCGAGCCTTTGCATGGGGGCTGCTTGATGTTGGCCACGGGGGGGCATCCAAGTGGCCGAAACCTGGCGGCAGCCCTCGGCCACCAGGTGGTGCCGCCGGTGCCATCGCTGTTCAGCCTTGCCCTGCAGGCACCGGCCCTGTCGGCCTGCACTGGCATTGCCATCGACGATGTGGGCCTTGATCTCAAGCTGGGCGATCAGCGCTTCCGCCAGACCGGGCGGGTCCTGATCACCCACCGTGGTCTGAGTGGACCCGCCACGTTGCGCCTCTCAGCCTTTGCTGCCAGGGCCCTGCATCAGAACCGCTACAAGGGTGAGCTGAAGTTGGATTGGAGTGCTGGCTTGGGGCGGTCGGGGCTGACCGAGCGGTTTCAGCAATGGCGACAGGAGCAGGCCCGGCGAACCCTTTCAGCAGCAAAGCCCTTCGAACATCTTCCGCGGCGGTTGTGGCAAGCCTTTTTGACCATGGCTGGGGTAGAGCCAGAGCGCCGTTGGGCGGATCTGCCGATCAAGGCTGAGCGTCGATTGGTGGAGCTGCTCTGTGCGCAGAGTGTGCCGATCCAGGGACGTGGACCCTTTGGGGAGGAGTTCGTCACCGCCGGCGGTGTCGCCTTGGGGGAGGTCAACCTGGCCACGATGGAGAGCCGCCGCTGCCCCGGTCTTTACCTGGCGGGTGAACTGCTGGATGTGGATGGGGTGACCGGCGGTTTCAACTTTCAGGCTTGCTGGAGCGGCGGTTGGCTGGCGGGCCAGGCCATCGCTGCAGTGCTCCCCATTGATTCAGGCTGACGTCCGGGAGGGCGTCGCTGAGCAGCTTGCGGCTTTCCAGCAGTTGCTCTGGGCTCGGAACCGGTTGCTGGAACAGCAATTCAAGGGAGAAACGCTGCCGTGCCGTCTCGCCGGCATCGGGGGTGAGCAGCGTCAGAGTCATTGATGGCGACGGAGGTGCGGGCTTCCGCAGCTTGTGGGAGGTAAGCGTTGCCCTTCAACATGTCTAAACAGCAATCCCTGAGCGGTCAGCATGAGCGGCGACGCCTCCACCCCAGAGCAGGACCAGACCGTTGCGTCCGGTGCTGTTCCAGCCACGCCGGAGTCCGCTCCTGATGCGCCCGAGGCGACGTCTGAACAGGCTCCTGCAGCGGTGGATCCGGCGGATCGGATGCAGCAGCTCGAGCAGGAGTTGAGCGCGTTGAAGCAGGAGTACGAGACGCTCAACAGCCAATACATGCGCATTGCGGCGGATTTCGACAACTTCCGCAAGCGCCAGAGCCGCGATCAGGACGATATGCGTCAGCAGCTGGTCTGCTCGACCCTCACGGAGATTCTCCCCGTTGTCGACAACTTCGAGCGGGCTCGTCAGCAGCTGAATCCTGAAGGTGAGGAAGCCCAAGCGCTGCACCGTAGTTACCAGGGTCTGTACAAGCAATTGGTGGAGGTGCTGAAGCAGCAGGGGGTGGCCCGGATGGAAGTGGTTGGCCAGGAGTTCGACCCCAATCTGCATGAGGCCGTGCTGCGGGAGGAAAGCAGCGAGTTCGCTGAGGACGTGGTCTGCGAGGAGCTTCAGCGCGGCTACCACCGCGATGGGCGCGTGCTGCGCCACGCCATGGTGAAGGTGTCAATGGGTCCAGGACCATCCGATCCAGTGTCAGCGCCCGCTGAGGCCGCAGCGGCACCGGATCAGACGGCGGAGGAGGCCTGATGGCCGACTTCTACGACCTGCTTGGCGTCAGCCGGGATGTGGATCCCGACAGCCTCAAGAGGGCTTATCGGCGCATGGCGCGTCAGTACCACCCCGACATCAACAAAGATCCGGGAGCTGAAGATCGTTTCAAGGAAATCGGCCGCGCCTACGAGGTGCTCAGTGATCCCCAGACCAGGGCTCGTTATGACCAGTTCGGTGAAGCCGGACTTGGTGGTGCGGCCGGTGCCCCCGACATGGGGGACATGGGCGGATTCGCGGATTTGTTCGAGACGTTTTTTCAGGGCTTCGGTGGACCCGGTGGTGCTGGAGCTGGTCGGCCGCGGCGTCAGGGCGCTCAGCAGGGGGATGACCTGCGTTACGACCTGACCATCGATTTCGAGCAGGCGGTGTTCGGTCAGGAGCAGGAGATCAAGATCCCGCATCTTGAGACCTGCGACACCTGCGGCGGCAGCGGTGCCAAAGCGGGCAGTGGACCCACCACCTGTGGCACTTGTGGCGGCGCCGGGCAGGTGCGCCGTGCCACCAGGACTCCTTTCGGCAGTTTCACCCAGGTCGCTGAGTGCCCCAACTGCGGAGGCACGGGCCAGGTGATTTCGGATCCATGCGGGTCCTGTGGTGGCCAGGGTGTCAAACAGGTGCGCAAGAAGTTGCGGATCAACATCCCTGCCGGGGTGGACACGGGAACACGGCTTCGTGTGACTGGCGAAGGCAACGCCGGACCCCGGGGAGGCCCGTCCGGTGACCTTTACGTTTTCCTCACCGTTCGCAATCACCCGCGCTTGCAGCGGGATGGCCTGAACATCTTCTCGGAGGTCAAGGTCAGCTACCTCCAGGCGATTCTTGGCGACACCATTGAGGTGGAAACAGTGGATGGCAGCAAGGAGCTGGACATCCCCGCCGGCACCCAGCCCGGCACGGTGCTTACCCTGCCGAATCTGGGCATTCCCAAGCTGGGGAATCCGGTGGCACGGGGTGATCAGCGCGTGACGGTCACCGTGGACCTGCCGAAGCGGATCAGTGATGTGGAGCGGGAGCTCCTCGAGCAGTTGGCGGGTCACCATTCCGCCCGCGGCAAGCAACACCACCATCACAACAGTGGTCTGTTCGCTCGCTTGTTCGGTCAGAAGGGATGAGCAGGCGTTCCCTGGATCTGCGGGGAACGCCCTGTCCGGTGAATTTCATTCGCTGCAAGCTCACCCTCGAGCAGATGAGCAGCGGTGACTGTCTAGAAGTCTCTCTCGATCGGGGTGAGCCTGAGGCCATGGTTCTTCCAGGCCTGAGGGATGCAGGCCATCGTGTGGAGTGCATTGATCAAACGTCGGATGCCATCACAATCGAGGTGATCTGCGGTGGCTGACACCGGTAGTTCGGTGGCATCCGGAATGGTGGTGGCGCTCCAGGCCAACTACCTGGAGGTTGAGCTGGATGTCGCACCTCATGGATGCCCAGGGCGGCTTCTCTGCACTCGTCGCACCCGGCTCAGCCATCGTGGTGAAGCCGTTTACGTGGGCGATCGGGTTCGCGTCGAGGCGATTGATCCAGGCCAGGGGCGTGCTGTGGTGGCCGAGGTCGAGCCACGCCACAGTTTTCTCACACGCCCACCGGTGGCCAACGTCTCCTTGGTGGCTGTGGTGTTGGCGGTGGAACAGCCCAGCTTTGACCCTGATCAAGCCAGTCGCTTCCTGTTGACGGCGGAACGGACCGGGCTGAAGGTGATCCTTCTGCTCACAAAGGCAGACCTTCTTTCAGCTGCAGCGCTCGAGCGGCTTGTGACCCGGTTGCAGGGGTGGGGCTATGACCCGCTGGCGCTGTCCAGTGCAGCCGGAACGGGTATTGATGCTTTACGGCAGCGTCTGGCTGGTGCGCAGCTGTCGGTGCTGTGTGGGCCTTCCGGGGTGGGCAAGAGCAGCCTGCTGAACCAGTTGCGTCCTGATCTTCAACTGCGCACGGCTGCAGTGTCCGGCCGACTGCAGCGCGGGCGCCACACCACCCGCCACGTGGAGTTGTTTCCCCTGGGCCCGAGCACGAGGGTGGCTGACACCCCTGGGTTCAACCGTCCAGATCTGCCGGATGACCCCCAGGAACTGGGGGTCCTCTTTCCAGAGCTGCGGCAGCAACTTGATCCCTGGCCCTGTCGCTTCCGCGACTGTCTGCATCGCGGTGAGCCCGGTTGCGGTGTCTCCACTAAGTGGGAACGCTATGCCCTGTACAAGGCCGCGTTGATCGAGCAGAGCAGCCTCAGCCGCCCATCCCGGGGAGGTTGAGATTCAGGCCACCAGTGAGTTCTTCCATCCGGCCCTTCATCGTGGCGGTGGATTGCTCATAGGCCGCCTGCAGGGCTTCAAGGGTGGCCGTTTCGCTGGCCTGTTGGCCCTCCTGCAGCAGGGCTGGGTCCAACCGCACCCGCAGGGGTTGCTGGTTGCCCGACAGCCAAACGCTGGCACGGCCATCGCTGCTCTTGCCTTCGATCTCCATCCCGTCCAGTTCGTCCTGCAGGGCCTGAGCGTTCTGCTGAATCTCCTGGGCCTTTTTAAAGGCTTCGGTGAGTTGGCCGAAATTGGGGAGTCCGAACCCTGCCATGGCGATACTGTGGGAGCCGGAACGTTAAGCCGCCGAAGCGAATCCCAGCCGCTTCACTTCGGGGTGCAGACGAATTCCGTGCTCGGCTTCGATGCGGTCCTGCACCAGCTGGATCAACTGGGCGATGTCCTTCGCCTGGGCATCACCGGTATTGACGATGAAATTGGCATGCACGGTTGAGATTTCGGCGCCCCCGATCCGGGTTCCCTTCAGCCCCTGCTCTTCGATCAGCCGTCCGGCCTTGAGTGGTTCGGGATTGCGGAAGACACTGCCGCAGCTGGGTTGTTGATAGGGCTGAGTGGTGGTGCGGTGACTGAGGTTCGCAGTGGTGACCCGCTTCAGTTCATCCGGATCGTGACCGGGCTGCAAGCGGAACCGTGCCGACAACACCACAAGGTCGTCCTCTTGAAGACGGCTGTGCCGGTACGCGAAGTCCAGTTGATTCCGCTGCAGCTCAAAGCAGTTGCCCCCCTCCAGGGGCATGACTCGCACCGACTCCAACCATTCCGCTGTGCAGCCTCCCTGGGCTCCTGCATTCATCACAGCCGCACCGCCAGCGGTTCCCGGGATGCCAACCGACCACTCCAGACCATGCAATCCAGCGCGTGCAGCGCGTCTTGCCAGTGATGGGATCGGTTCGCCTGCGAGCACCTCCACGGTCCCCGTGGTGGCATCAAGCTGCAGCCCCTGAAGTTTGCGCAGACAGAGCGAGAGCCCCGGCAGGCCGTCATCGTGAATCAGCAGGTTCGACCCAGCGCCGATGACGCGGCAGGGCATGCCCTGATGAGCGGCCCATTCGATCCAGGCCTGGGTTTCCTCAAAGCTGGCGGGTTCGGCCAGCCATTCGGCCGCTCCTCCCACCCGCCAGGTGGTGTAGTCCGCCAGCTTGACTCCGGCCTGCGGCAGGCGGGGATTGCACTGGGTCATGACGTCAGCCTTGACCACAGTCCATTCACGTCGCCAGCACCCATGGCCAGAACAAGATCGCTCTCGCAGCTGTGCTGGATCACCAGCTCGGTGAGTTGATCGAGGTTGTCTGCGACGGCGATCTCTAGATCCGGTTTTAGCTCGCGCACCCGATCCGCCAGGGCGTTGCTGCTGATGCCCTGCAGCGGTTGTTCGCCTGCGGGATAGACGGGAGCCAGCAGCAGCAGATCACAGTTCTGCAGGGCTTTGGCGAAGCCATCGAGGAACTGCCTGGTGCGGCTGTAGCGGTGCGGCTGGAACACCGCCAGGAGCCGTTTTGGTGCTGTGGGGAGTGGACTGCGGCCACTGAGCACCATCAGGCGTGCCATCTCCAGGGTTGCCTGCACCTCACTGGGATGGTGGGCGTAGTCATCAACGATGTGACGCCCCTTCCAGGTGCCCCGAAGATCAAATCGGCGGCCTGGTGCTTTCAGGCCAGCGAGGCCTTCCACCAATTGGTCGAAGGGGAGACCTTCCATCCGGCAGGCGGCCAAGGCGCCTGTGGCATTGCTCAGGTTGTGCAGCCCGGCCATCGGCAGGGTGAAGTCGCCGACGGGGTGGCCGGCTTCATAGAAACGTGCGACGCAGCGATCGCCTTCAAGGCTCAAGGGCAGGGCGGCGAAGTCAGCAGATTCGGCGCTTTGGTTGGACCACCAGGCCGTTGGCTGGAAGTGTTCCTGCAGGATCGGGCAGTCGTGATTGGCCAGCACGCGATCGCAACCCCCTGCGAAGCGCTGCAGGGTGGAGATCAGGTCGTCGACGCTGGAGTAGTGATCGGTGTGATCCAGTTCCAGGTTGGTGATCACCCCAAGGCTGGGGCTGAACTTCACCAGGGACCCGTCGGATTCATCCGCCTCGGCCACGAGCAGCTTTCCCTGGCCAGCATGACCATTGCTGCCGAGGCTGGGGACGATGCCTCCAATCACAGCGGTTGGGTCCTGATCGGCCTCCAGCAGCAAGGTGGTGATTAAGGTGCTGGTGGTGGTCTTGCCGTGGCTACCGGCGACTGCAATGGAGGGTTGCTGCTCGATCAGAGCCGCCAGTAGATCGGAGCGATGCCAGATCTCCAGCCCTTGCTGTCGGGCCCGCTGCAGTTCCGGATTGCTCTCGGGGATAGCTGTGCTGATTACCACCACCGGTGAGCCAGCGGCTGTTGCTCCCGTGACGGCATCAATGCAGGTGGCGTCCTGCTGACTGAAGACTTTCACCCCGAGGGTCTTCAGTTGTTGTGTTGTCGCATTGTCACGCGGGTCTGAGCCGCTGACCGAATGACCGCGGTCAACGAGAATCCGGGCCAAAGCCGACATACCAATTCCGCCGACACCGATGAAGTGGACTGGTGTCTGACGGTCGAGCAGGCGCGGCAACGGAGGGTTTCAGTCTGAAGAAAGATAAGTCAGCTGCCGCTGCTTGTCCGCTGTGCTGAGGGCCTGATCGAGCTGATTGAAGCGGGGTGGAACAAGGTATTTCTGCTGATTTCTGTATGATCGGCGGCCAAAACCCTTGCGCGGCTTTGCCGCTTCTGCCATGACCCTGCGCGTTGCGATCAATGGATTCGGCCGGATCGGTCGCAATGTTCTGCGGGGATGGATCAGCCGGGGCGCTGACACCGGCCTGGAAATCGTGGGGATGAACTCCACCTCCGACCCCGCCACCAGCGCTCACCTGCTGACCTACGACTCCATCCTTGGGCGTCTCGATCCCTCCGTAGACATCAAGACCACGGACACCTCGATGTTCGTTAACGGTAAGGAGATCAAGTTCTTCGCCGACCGCAATCCTCTCAACTGCCCCTGGAAAGAGTGGGGCGTTGACCTGGTGATCGAGTCCACCGGTGTGTTCAACACCGATGAGAAGGCCAGCATGCACATCCAGGCTGGCGCCAAGAAGGTGATCCTCACCGCTCCTGGCAAGGGTGATCGCGTCGGCACCTTCGTTGTGGGTGTTAACGACGACCAGTACCGCCACGAAGACTGGGACATCCTCAGCAACGCCAGCTGCACCACCAACTGCCTGGCACCGATCGTCAAAGTTCTGGATCAGAACTTCGGCCTCGACTGGGGTCTGATGACCACCATTCACAGCTACACCGGCGACCAGCGGATCCTGGACAACAGCCACCGCGACCTGCGCCGCGCCCGTGCTGCAGCTCTGAACATGGTTCCCACGACCACCGGTGCAGCCAAGGCCGTGGCTCTGGTTTACCCCGAGGTGAAGGGCAAGCTCACCGGTTTCGCCATGCGCGTTCCCACCCCGAACGTCTCCGCCGTTGACCTCACCTTCGGCCCCTCCCGTGCCGCCAGCGTCGACGACATCAAGGCTGCCATCAAGTCGGCCTCCGAGAACGGCATGAAGGGGATCATCAAGTACAGCGATCTGCCCTTGGTGTCTACTGACTACGCCGGTACCAACGAGTCCACCATCTTTGATGCCGACCTCACCTACGCCATGGGTGACAAGGCTGTGAAGATCCTGGCCTGGTACGACAACGAGTGGGGCTACAGCCAGCGTGTTGTTGACCTCGCCGAGGTGGTGGCCAAGAACTGGAAGTGATCGCAAGTTGATCGTTTTTTTGATCCCTCCCGATCTGGGGGGGATTTTTTTTGATCAGGCTTCGTCGCTCAGGGCTGTTCAGGGCTGGCCGAAGTGATCAAATCCGCTTGTGTCCACTTGCTCATGGTTGTGGGCCCAGCGGATGACGCCCGCTTCAGCATTGATCTGGCCGATGCGCTGGCTTTCGGGGACGCATTGCTGCCAGACATCGGCCCAGGCCTCGGGAAGGCTCAGCACCAACTCAAAGTCCTCTCCTCCGACGAGGCACCAATCCGTCCATCGAGCTCCCTCAGGCCAGCCTTCTGCCATTGGAAGCTGGTCGTATTGCAGCATCGCTCCGCAGCCGCTGCTGCAGCAGAGACCTGCGACGGCAGAGAGCAGTCCGTCGCTGCTGTCTGTTCCCCCAGCCCGCCAGGGCAGATGCTTCGGTTTGCAGGCCAGCAGCTGCTGGACTTCTTTCAGCCGAGGTGTCGGGCGTTGGTGGCGTGCGATCGCCTGGTCCCGCAGGTTTGAGTACAAAGCGATGTCACGCACGTTTGGATCGTCCTTCAGGAGGGCGAGGCCCAGTCGGCTGAGCCCATGGGGCCCACTGGTGACCAACACATCGCCAGGGCGGGCTGCGTTGCGATGCAGACGCAGGGGTCCGAGACGACCGAGTGCCGTTATCGAGAGCAGCCTCTCCTCTCCTTTGGAGCAGTCACCTCCCAGCAGAACCCCGCCGTACTGCCTCAGGGCGGCACTGATGCCTTGATATACCCCGTTCACCCAGTCCCAACGGGTGTGGCCTGGGGCCACCAGTGCCACGGTGATTCCATCGATGTCGACGGCACCACTGGCGGCCAAGTCGGATAAGTTCGCGGCAACCGCGCGCCAGCCCACATCCATGGCCTTTGTGGTGGCATCGCTGAAATGGATGCCATCCACCAGAACGTCGGTGTTGATCAGAAGTGGTCGGGCATCAGAGGCCAAAGCTGCAGTGTCGTCACTGAGCTGATCGGGCGGAGCGAAGCGAGCCAGCCGCCTGAGTAGCTCCGCTTCAGTCAGCTCAGCCAGGGTCGGGCTCATGCGTGGGCTTTGAGCTGCTCCGCCCCCTCAACCACCTTCACGGCGGTGATCCGGTCATCGACGCCCAATTCCTCCAGAACATCGAATCCATCCACCACGTAGCCGAAGGCTGCATTGCGGCCATCCACGAGGTTCAGACCAGCTGGGGTGAGTTCCGCCTCGTAGAGAAACATGAAGAACTGCGAGGATCCGTCGTCGAGGGCTTGGTCTGAATGGGCCCAGCCAAGGGTGCCCAGGGTCGCGAACGGAAGGGTTGGTGTGGCCATGAATAGGCCCACGTCCTCAAAGGTTTCGTTGTAGATCGTGTCGTCTTCGCCCGGCACGCGGATCTCCAGGGGCACATGGCGCTCCTGTTTGGTCTTTGGATCCACGTAGCCGATTTCCGGCCCTTCCGGATCACCGCTCTGGAGCACGTAAAAGTCCTCAGCCCGGATAAAGGGCAGTCCGTCATAGAAGCCCTTGAGGGCGAGGTCGACGAAGGCGCCTGCGGTGAGTGGGGCGTTGTAGCCATCCACAACGGTGGTCAGCTCCCCCTGGGTGGTGCTCACGCTGAGGGTGGCTCGTCCCTGCAGCCGTGGCAGGGCATCGAATTCTGCGGGGATCTCCCGTTCAAAGCCGTCGGGCACCAGCAGGGCCTCCACATCACCGATGCAGCGCAGCGTCCAGCGTCGATCGGCGATGAAACCTGGTTTGTCGGTGGCTTTGACTTTCTCTTTGAGGTCTTCAAGACCCTGATCCACGCGCTCAAACAGTGCTGCAGCTGTACCGCGCTTGGCTTCAGGGACCGCGTTCAGGATGGTGTCGCGGCGGGTGTTGAGCAGCGATTCAGTGCGTGACACTGTCTTACCTAGGGCTGTCCAGCGTTTCGCCCGCAGATCGTCACTGGTGAGTTCCAGCCGATGCTGCAGTTCGCGGATGTCTTCCTGTTCGAAGGGAAGCGCGTCCCGAAGAATCGCGGCAGGGTCCTTAACAGCATTGCCCTGGGGCAATGCGGCCCAGGCAGGGGCGGCGATCGTGATCAGAGTAAAGCTGATCAGAACAGCAAGGACGGCGTTCAAACGCTGATGGACCAAGGGGGAACCCCAGTGCTGACGGGACTTTGGCACAGCCGTATAGTCCGATGAACCGTTCGGTGGGAATGATCTCCAGTAACGACTTCCGCACCGGCACCACGATTGAGATCGATGGGGCCGTCTGGCGTGTTGTCGAGTTCTTGCACGTCAAGCCCGGCAAGGGATCTGCCTTCGTGCGCACCAAGCTCAAGGCGGTGAAGTCCGGCAACGTGGTGGAGAAGACCTTCCGCGCCGGGGAAATGCTTCCCCAGGCGATGTTGGAGAAATCCTCGCTTCAGCACACCTACATGGAGGGTGAGGACTATGTCTTTATGGACATGGCCACCTACGAGGAGACCCGCCTCAGCGCCAACCAGATCGGCGAGAGCCGCAAATACCTCAAGGAGGGCATGGAGGTGAACGTGGTGTCCTGGAACGACACCCCCCTTGAGGTTGAACTGCCCAACTCCGTGGTTCTTGAGATCAAAGAAACCGACCCTGGCGTCAAAGGCGACACCGCCACCGGTGGCACCAAGCCCGCCATTCTTGAGACCGGTGCACAAGTGATGGTTCCGCTCTTCCTTTCTGTGGGAGAAAAGATCAAAGTGGATACCCGCAACGACAGTTACCTCGGGCGCGAAAACGGATGACCATGCAGCTGGATCACGAACAACTGCACCGCTTGCTGGAGGCGCTCGGGGAGAGCGACATCCAGGAGTTCAGGTTGGAAGGGGACGACTTCCGTCTGGAAATCCGTCGCAACCTGCCGGCCCAGGCCGTCATGGCCCCGGTCATGCCCGCTCCCGTTGCTGCTTCACCAGCGCCAGTTGCACCAGCCGAGCCTGCAGCTGCACCTCCTGCATCCACCGCAACCCGCAGTGACCTGCTCGAAGTCACGGCTCCCATGGTGGGCACCTTCTACCGCGCTCCCGCTCCGGGCGAACCAGCCTTTGTTGAGGTGGGCAGTCGCATCAATGTCGGCCAGACCGTCTGCATCCTTGAGGCGATGAAGCTGATGAATGAGCTGGAGTCTGACGTTGGCGGTGAAGTGGTAGAGATCCTGGTGGACAACGGCACGCCCGTTGAATTCGGTCAGGTGCTGATGCGGGTCAAGCCGGCCTGAGTCAGCTCAGGTCCCAGGCGGCCTGAATGGCTGCCGTCGTGCTTTCAGGGCTGGCGATCCCTTGGTTTGCAATGTCGAAGGCTGTGCCGTGGTCGGGCGAGGTGCGAAGGAATGGCAGTTCCAAAGTGGTGTTCACTGCTGCGTCGAAGGCCAGCAGCTTCACGGGAATGAGCCCTTGGTCGTGATACAGGGCCAGAATCCCGTCAGGACCTGGTTGGCTTGGTGACTGCCAAGCGCGCGCAGCGCTGATCCAGCAGGTGTCTGGAGGGACTGGACCCTCCAGCTGCACCTGAGGATGGTTCTTTCGCCATTGATCCAGCAGCGGCAGTAGCCATTCGGCTTCTTCGTGGCCCAGCTGACCGGCTTCACCGGCATGGGGATTCAGACCGGCAATGCGCAGATGTGGTGTGCTCGTGAAGCGTCGACAGAACCCATCCAGCACGTTCAGTTTGTGCTGCACCAGGTCTGGGGTCAGCGCTTTAGGGACCTGGCTGAGGGGGATGTGGGTGGTGGCCAGCAAGGTGTTCAGGCGCCAGCCGCTGGTGGGAGAGACGGCGGTGAACAGCATTGAGGAGCGCTGGCGTCCAGCCAACTCAGCCAGGCGTTCGGTCTGCCCGGGATAGCGATGGCCGGTCGCATGCCAAAGGTGTTTGGCGATGGGGGCAGTCACCAGGGCGCGGGACCCTCTTTCCTGCAGCAGTTCGACGGCGCGGGTCAGCCAGCGAAACCCCGCATCGGCTCCGCTGGTGGTGGGTTGTCCTGGCTGAACGCTGACCTCCAGCGGTTGATCGTCGATCCTTAGGGCTGCGGGGTCGGCAAGGGGCTGGCTCGTTTGCCGCTGCAGTCGCGTGTGGGTGCTGATCAGCGTGCGTCGGCAACCCACCAGCAGGGGTTGGAGCTCTGGGGGGAGCGTGGGTGAGGCGAGGGCTTTGAGCACCACTTCCATGCCGATGCCCGCGGGATCGCCGAGAGCGATCACCAGCTCATGCCTAGGGTTCGTGGAATCGTGGGGGCCCATCGCTGTGCTGCGTTTGCTGCTGCTGGGGTGTCTGTTGGTGGGATTGGCCTCTGGCCTGAGCAATGGCTGGATCGAATTGCATCTCTCACGTTTCCTTGAGGATGTGGGGCTATCCCTTCCTGAAGAAGGCGAGGGTTTCGATTTCAACCGTTGGCTGATTGAGGGGGAGAACGCATATCAGAGGGGTTGAGTTTGTCCTGGTTCAGGCAATCCTGCAGCCCGACGCGGTAGTTCGGATGCAGCAAGGCGTAACCGAGCTCATGGCAGAGCTTGTGGTTGCTGACGCGGCGGTTCTCGCTCCAGAACGACTGAGCCATTGGGCTCATGCTGTCCACGATCTGGTCGAACGGCTCCAGTGGCGGCAGGGCACAATCCAACAGGTCTGCCGCATGCCGCATCAGTTTGGCGGTAGGAGCCGGGAGGTCATCCACCACATTCACGATGCTTCCGTTGCTCGAGCTTGCTGGAGCTTCCTGCTCGGCAAGATGCATTAGGTGCCAGCAGGCCCCTGCGATGTCTTCCACATGGATGCGGCAGAACACTTGGCCGGGCTTGTCGATCAAGCGGGCACGCCCTTGCTGCAAGCCGTTGAGCACTGACCGGCCCGGGCCATAAATGCCTGGTAGACGCAGAATCTGGATCGGCAGACCTGAGCGCAACCAAGCTTGTTCGCAGTTGAGGCGGCGCATGCTGCGGTCCAGCGCTGGCGCCGGAGCGTCCTGTTCCGACACCCAACCGCCCTGACGATCGCCGTAAACCCCTGTGGTGGAGAGATAGCCCGCCCAGCGCAGCGGCAGGCTTCTGAGCCTTGGCAGCAGCTTCAACAAGACCGGATCGTTGCCTTCGCGATCCGGGGGGATGGTGGATAGCAGATGGGTCACGCCCGCTAGGGCAGCAGGGTCGAGCTGGTCTTGACCGTTGCTGTCGAAGAGCAGATCAGCCTCGGCAGAGTCGAGGGAACGGCGGGTGCAGAGCACCTGTGTTCCCAGGGCTCGGGCCAGGCTGGCCAGACAACGTCCGCTGTACCCACCGCCCAGCACCAGCAGCTTGGCGTCAGCCGCTAGAGGCTGGGACCGCTTGACAAGATCAGCAAGCATCAGTACACATGTATTAGATCAAATGTACTGTCGTGATGTCGTCGTCTCTCCATGACTCCCGCTCCGGACCCATTGTGCTCAGGTCCATCCTGACGGCTGCCCTGCTCGCCGGTGCTGTGGTGCTGGCTCCTGAAGACCCCGGTGTTCAGGCTTCCATCTGCCAGCGTCACCACTCTTCGGATGTCTGCCGGGTTTGGTGAGCCTCAGGCAGCCTGAGCCGCGATCGAGATGTCGTCCGGCTCGTTGATAGGGTGATCAGGTTGGGCCCACTGCAGCAGGCGAACGGCGAGTCGTAGGTCGCCATCCATCCAGGCCCGGATCGCCATGGCGCGGCGTGGGTCATAGAAGCGCTGTCGCCGGTACCAGTCGAACACGTCGGAGTCAGATTTACGACCGTTGCAAGACAAGCAGGCCGGCACACAGTTTTCAGTAATGCTTGAACCCCCTTTGGCTTGGGGATGAATGTGATCGATTGATTCAGAAGGTTTACCGCAGTAAATGCAACTTTGGCCAGTAAAAGTATGAAGAGACTGTCGCCATCTTCGAACGCGTAATTTGGGACAGAGTTCGTCAAGAAAAACTGCGTCCCTGCTATGCATCCGAATGCATCAGTTGGGGGAATTCTGCCTTGAACGAAAAGCCCGTCAATGTGTCGAGCGCTGCATTTTCGATAATTTTTCAGCCCGTGATGTGAATCTTGATCTCAAGGCTTGCGCGCTGATCTGGGTTCACTAAAGTGATTGTTTGTGGGGGCCTGTTGGTGCCGTCAAAACCCACATTGACTTGTTGCCTGGATCTGTCCCCTGCGGGTCTGATTCGCGTGGTGAGCCCGTTTGATGCGGTGACCCAGTCCCAGTTGCGTCGGATCAAGCCCCGGGGGCGTTGGAACGGTGCTGGCCAGGGGTGGGACTTTCCCTTGGCCGCAGCCGATCCGCTTCAGCAGGCCCTGGGGCGCCGTTTCCCTGTCACTTCCGCATTGCAGCAGTGGCTCGACTGGTGTCAGCAGCCGCTGCCGCCGCTGCCACCTCACCGGACCCTTGTGGCTGCGGCGGATCTCGACGAATTCCTGCAGGATGGTCGTCGGCCTCTGCGCCATCAACGCTCCGGGGTTCGCTGGCTCCTGGCCCGTCGCGGCGCCGTTCTGGCCGATGAGATGGGGCTGGGGAAGACCCTTACAGCTCTGCTTGCGGCCCGTGCCCTGATGCGTTGCGCTGAACTGCGGTTGCTGGTGGTGGCTCCCGTCGGCCTGCATCCCCACTGGCGCCGGGAATCAGAGGTCCTTGGGGTTGAGCCTGAGTTGGTGAGTTGGGCTCGGCTTCCCGACACCCTGCCACCAGCGGGAACGCTCCTGGTGGTGGATGAAGCGCACTACGCTCAGTCCCTTCAGGCGCAGCGCACGGCTGCCTTGCTGCGTCTGGCCCGCCATCCACGTCTGAGGGCAATCTGGATGCTCACGGGAACCCCGATGAAGAACGGTCGCCCGTCCCAGCTGTATCCCCTGCTCGCGGCCATGGATCACCCGATTGCTCGGGATCAACGCCAGTTCGAAGAGCGGTATTGCCAGGGGCACTGGCGGGAGGGTCGAACCGGCAAATGCTGGCAGGCGTCCGGCGCCAGTCAGCTGGAGGAGCTGCGGCGCTTAACTCGACCGTTGATCCTGCATCGCCGCAAGCAGCAGGTGGTGGACCTTCCTCCCAAGCAGCGACGTCTTCACCCAGTGGTGCTGTCGGAGGCTGAGCTCACAGGTTTCGACCATCGTGTCGAGCTGGTGCTGGATGACTACCGGCGTCGGGCTCAGCTCGGAGAGGTGCGACGGGATGCAGAGCACCTGGCTTTGCTCACCTCCATACGCCAGATCGCTGCGGAATTCAAATTGCCGGCGGTTCAGCAGCTGGTGGAGTCACTGCGCAGGCAAGGCGAGGCTGTGGTGCTGTTCAGTGGCTTTGTGGCCCCATTGCAGCTGTTGCAGCAAACCCTTGGCGGCGAGTTGTTGACAGGTCGCCAGCGCCCTGCTCAACGCCAGAAGAGTGTGGATCGGTTTCAGCAGGGTCAGAACGATTGTCTGCTGGCCACCTTCGGCACCGGTGCCCTTGGCTTCACCTTGCACCGGGCCCGTCATGTGGTGTTGCTGGAACGCCCCTGGACGCCGGGCGAGCTCGACCAAGCCGAAGACCGCTGTCATCGTCTGGGAATGGGAGATGGCCTGACCTGCCATTGGCTGCAGCTCGGCGCAGCCGACCAGCTGGTGGATGGTTTGTTGGCGAGCAAGGCGGAACGGATCGAGGTGTTGCTGGGGCCCCGGCGCTTATCGCTGCAACGTCAATCACTCCCCGCCATGGTGCGGGATTGTTTGCAGCTGCTCTGACGCACCTGGAGTTCGTGCTGCAGCATCGGGTCGACCGGCTGGCTCGACCGCTTCAGCAGCGACACTGCCATTGCGACGTCGTCGCAGGCTTTGGCTTGATGGCCAAGCAGGGTCAAGACCAGGGCGCGGTCGCGATGCAGATCGGCTTGATCCGGTGTCTGCTCGATGGCCTCATCACAGCGTTTAACCATGAGTTCAAGGTCATCCATGCGGAAGCCGCTGAGGCAACTGGAGACGAGCGGTGTCGATGTGTTGGCAGGCGTCGCGGGTTGCTTGCTCTGGCAGCCAGCCATCAACACGGCAGCCAGAAGCATCAGCCACGGAAGCCCAGAGGGCTCAGTAGCTGTAGCGCATGGTGTCGTCGCTGCTCTCGATGCTGCTTTCGGTGACGGATGAGGATTTTGCAAGGGCGGCAGCGGTGGCTGGTTGAGTGTTCCCGCCGAACAGATCACCAAGGAATCGGCCACAGTCGGGGAAATTGCCGGGGTCCTGGACAACGGCTTCCGTAATCATCACCGAGGCATGCTCCGGGGATGTTTTGAATACGCCGCTGCGCTGCCGTTTGATCACGGCGTAGGCGGCGTTCCAGCTCACCTTGTGGTCGTTGCCGCTGGACCGCATGAAGCAATAGATCTTGGCCCCCTTTTCTTCGGTGGCTACGGCCGCTTGAAGGGGGGAGGTCATGCTGCTCAGAGCGCCGATCAGGGTCGCGGCGGAGAGAACCAGCGATGACCTGATGGGACCCATGACGTCAGTTGTGGATTGGCCCCAAGGTATCGATCAGCTTCCAGCTGTCGAGGGGACGATCAGCCGCACCACCAACGGCAGCACCAGAAGCACGGTGATCAGCCGTACGGCATGGAGGGCGGCTACCGCGGCACCGACGCCGAATTCGGCACCGACCAGGCTCATGCCACTGATGCCACCCGGGGCAGCGCCAAGCAATGCCACGACAGGATCAATGCCGAGCAAGCGGCTGGTCCAGAGGCCGACGACCAGTCCTGTCAGCACCAGCGCCAGGGTGATCAGAACCGCTGGTTTCCAGAGAAGTTGCAGTTGCTCCAAGGACGCTCGCGTCAGGCCAGTTCCGATCACGGTGCCGATGCCGATCTCCAGAACCGTGCGCGTTCCCGGTGGCCATGTGGCTGGTTCCAGTTGGCCGCTCATGCTGACGATGCCAGCACCCAGCAAGGCCCCCGCCAGAGGTGCGGCGGGAATGCCGCTGAACAGAGCCAGCAGTCCGATGGTGGTTCCAGCCAGCAGGTACAGCGCCAGCGTTGCCAAGGAAGGCATCGGTCTCGATCGCGTCATGTCAGCTTGATCTTGAGACAGCGGCGCTCCTGTGTTGTCATCAGCGCAACCATCAGCTTTCGGTGATGATGTCCTCCGTGTCCTTTCGAATCACCCGCACTGCGGAAGATCTCGCGCAAACCATCACGGCTCTGTCGCAGCGTTTGGTGAAACTGGAACAGCGCCAGGAAGCGCTTGAGCTGCAACTGCGACAGCAGAAGCAGAATCTGAATGCTGTCCCAGACGAAGAGATCTCCACGCTCGAGGGCGTTGAAGCTCTGCTGCGGGAAACGCGGGAGCTGTTGGAGAGCACAGCTCCGATGCCAGAGCCTGAAATGGCTGAAGAGTCCTCCCAGAACCATGCCTGGGGTCAGGAGGCCGAAACAGAAACGAGCCGCGATGTCGCGTAGGGGTGGCGCGCGGTGCCAAAATAAAAAGAAAGGCAACTATGGCGACCACCATCCCTGCCTCCAATGCTTGTGCCTCTCGCACTTTGCATGGCATGACCATCTGGACCCGGTCAGGTTTCCTAGAAGGTGGTCATCAGCTCGAGAAGCTGGAATTCGCCCTCGCCCTCGCTGAAGCCAAAGGTGATCAGCCCCGTTGCTCGCAGTTGCGGGACCGGATTGCCGATCTGGGTGGCAATGTGGAGGAACCTGGTACCTGATCTGAATCAAAGCAATCGACGGTATTGTTCGACAATCGGATGGTTCAGGCGTCGGGTGGCCTAAGTATCAATTAGGGCTACTCTTTTGTTGATAAGGGAATTAGAACGTTGACCCTGACGCTTACGAAAACAAATCAATCAGAGACGGCTGCTCAACAACGTCAGGACCATGAATCAGCAGCTCAGGCTCTGTTCATCAAGGCCCGCCAATGTGCAGAAGATGGCCGTATCAATGAGGCGGGCTCGTTGATCTTGCAGGCACTGGGACACGAGCGCCGCGCTGGATCTGCAGGGCCTCAGGTTCTCCAGCTCATCAAGCCTCGTTCTTGATGAGCTTTTGAAATTGTTCAAGCGGGTGACCGGACTCGAACCGGCGACGTTCAGCTTGGGAAGCTGACATTCTACCACTGAATTACACCCGCAAAGGGCGAGATCGCTCTCGCCACCTGTGTTTTAGCCGAGTGCAGCGGAGGCTGCAGCGACCCCCGCTCCCATGCTGCCTTTGTGCAGACCAAGGGACTGAAGGGTGGATTCAATCGCAGCGACGGCGGTCAGCACATCCCGGTCGCAGACGTAGCCGAGATGGCCTATGCGGAACACCTGACCTTTCAGGTGGTCTTGTCCTCCGGCCAGAAGAATGTCGAATTTCTCCTTTACGGCTTTGCGCAACTGTTCGGCATCGATGCCTTCGGGGGCCACTGCGGTGATGGCCGGGCTGCCGCAACCCTCGGCGGCGAACAGGGGCAAGCCCATTGCCTTCATGCCCGCCTGGGCGGCAGCGCGATGGCGGGCGTGGCGGGCAAAGATCGCGTCCAGGCCTTCCTTCTGCATCATGTCCAGAGCAGCCTCCAGCCCGAAGTAGAGGTT
Organism: Synechococcus sp.; assembly: GCA_047285305.1. GTDB lineage: Bacteria > Cyanobacteriota > Cyanobacteriia > PCC-6307 > Cyanobiaceae > Parasynechococcus. Next base: position 407,295 of record JBJBDL010000003.1, on the reverse strand, counting down.
CACGGCCGGGGTGAAGGGGTTGCTGTCCTTCGCCGCTGTTTTCCGGTAAGGGCCCAGATCGAGATAGAACTTTGGTAGGTCGGAGCGTTCATAGGCCTCCCAGGCCCGTGCACTCATGGCCACAAAACTCAGACCCGGTGGAAGCATGTAGCCCTTCTGTGCGCCTGATGCAACCACATCCAGTCCCCACCCATCCATCGGGACGTTGGTGGCACCAAGGCTGGTGACGCAGTCCGCCAGGGTTAATGCTGTGCCGTGGGCCTTCACGTGACGGGCAATGCTCTCCAGGTCATTGATCACCCCTGTTGAGGTTTCCGAGTGGGTGAGGATCACGGCCTTGATCGCTTTAGCGCTGTCGGCTTCCAACGCTGACCGGAAGGCTTCGGGATCGAGGGGTTGGCCCCACTCCGCTTTGATCACCTCAACATCGAGTCCGTAGGCGCGGGCCACCTTGACCCAGCGTTCGCCGAACTTGCCGTTGTCACCGCAGAGCACCTTGTCGCCGCGGCTGAGGGTGTTGATGATTCCCGCTTCCATGGCAGCGGTTCCGCTGCCGGTGATCACCAGCACGTCGCTTGTCGTCTGGTGCAGCCACTTGAGCTGTTCGGTGGTGCGCCGCACGATGGCCTGGAACTCCCCGCTGCGGTGGCCGATGGGGTGACGACCCATGGCCTTCAGCACCGTTTCCGGCACCGGGGTGGGGCCCGGAATCATCAGGGTGAGCTTGTCCTGCATGGCGCGGGGGATGCCAATCGGCGACTCTAGAAAACAGCTTGTCTGGTTCCATCGCCTCCTCCAGTTCTGGATTGACCCTGCCGGTGTGGGTGGCGGCGGCGGCCAAGGCGGCCCTGCAGGTGTTGCTTGGTGAGCCGTTTGAGCCTGAGCAGCAGTTGAGTCAGGGGTCAGATCAACCCTCGATGCAGGTGCCGGTCTGCTCGGCGGCTCCTCTGGCACCAGGAGAGGCCCTGGGCATCAGCCGTTGTGATCCAGGGCCTGGCCTTGATCTGACGCGGGATCTTGAGGTTTGGGTGCGGGTGGCCTGGATCGCTGCATCCCAGCCGGTTCTCGAGCTGCAGGCCGGAGAAGGGGTGGGTCGTTTTGGCGTTGAGGGGGACGTTTGCCTCTCCGGTTTTGCCCGTGAGCTGTTGGAGCGGAATCTGTTGCCCCTGGTGCCGCCGGGTCGGGGCTTGCTGGTGCAGCCGATTCTTCCGACGGGACGTGTCCTGGCCGAACGCACCAGCAATGCTGCCTTCGGTGTTGTTGATGGTCTGGCGTTGATCGGTACCCAGGCGAAGGTGCAGCACAGCGCCGCACCGGATCAACTGCAGCAGGTGTTGGCAGACCTGAGGACGCTCGCTGCGGATGTGGCGTTTCAGGGACGCCTCGTTCTAGTGATCGGTGAGAACGGCTTGGATCTGGCCCGCCAGCAGGGTCTGGGGCCCGTGCTGAAGGTGGGGAACTGGGTTGGGCCCGTGCTGGTGGCCGCGGCTGAGGCCGGTATTCGCGATCTGCTGCTGCTCGGTTACCACGGCAAATTGATCAAGCTGGCCGGAGGCATCTTTCACACCCATCACCACCTGGCCGATGGCCGTCTGGAGGTGCTTGTGACCCTAGGTCTGGATGCCGGTCTGTCGGTTGCCCAGTTGCAGCAACTTCGGGGTGCTGCATCCGTTGAGGAGGCCTTTCAGGCACTGGAGGCTGATCAAGCCACGGCCCTTGGGCAGCATCTGGCCGCGATAGTGGAGCGGCGCAGCCAGTCTTACGTGGATCGCTACGGCGCCTGGTCGATTCGGATTGGTGCTGCCTTGTTCGACCGAAGCCGCACCCTGCGCTGGTGGGGACCGGAGGGGGAGAAGCGCTTCTTTACATTGAGAGATTGACGCTCGTCAGCGAGCGATACCTCCCAGGATCGATGTCCCAGCCCTCGTCCGACGGTCAGCGTCAGCCGGCCATCGTCATCCTTGATTTCGGCTCCCAGTATTCGGAGCTGATCGCCCGGCGCGTGCGCGAGACCGAGGTCTTCTCGGTGGTCCTCGGTTACAGCACTTCGGCCGAGGAGCTGCGACGCATGGCTCCGAAGGGAATCATCCTCAGCGGTGGTCCCAGTTCCGTGTACGCCGAGCATGCGCCGCTCTGCGATCCCGGAATCTGGGATCTGGGCATTCCTGTGCTGGGGGTTTGCTATGGGATGCAGCTGATGGTGCAGCAGCTTGGGGGCGTTGTGGAAGCCGCCACGGGCAAGGCCGAATACGGCAAGGCACCTCTGGAAGTGGACGACCCCACGGACCTGCTCACCAATGTCGACAACGGTTCGACTATGTGGATGAGCCATGGCGACTCAGTGAAGGCTCTGCCCGATGGGTTTGTGCGCCTGGCCCACACCGCCAACACGCCGGAAGCGGCTGTGGCGCACCTGCAACGCAAGCTCTACGGGGTGCAATTCCACCCCGAGGTCGTGCATTCCACCTGCGGCATGGCTCTGATCCGCAATTTCGTGTATCACGTTTGCGGTTGTGATCCGGATTGGACCACTGCGGCCTTCATCGATGAGGCCGTTGGCCTGGTGCGGGAGCAGGTGGGCGACAAGCGCGTTCTGTTGGCTCTCTCCGGTGGGGTGGATTCATCCACCCTCGCCTTCCTGCTCAAAAAGGCGATTGGTGATCAGCTCACCTGCATGTTCATCGACCAGGGCTTCATGCGGAAGGGTGAGCCCGAGTTCCTCATGGACTTCTTCGATCGGAAGTTCAACATCCATGTGGAGTACATCAATGCCCGTCAGCGGTTCATCGGCAAGCTGAAGGGCATCACCGATCCGGAAGAGAAGCGCAAGATCATCGGCACCGAGTTCATCCGTGTGTTCGAAGAGGAGAGCAAGCGGCTCGGACCCTTCGATTACCTGGCCCAGGGCACGCTTTATCCCGACGTGATCGAAAGCGCCGGCACCAACGTGGACCCCAAGACGGGCGAACGGGTTGCCGTGAAGATCAAGAGCCACCACAACGTAGGCGGTCTTCCCAAAGACCTGCAGTTCAAGCTGGTGGAGCCCCTGCGCAAGCTGTTCAAGGATGAAGTGCGCAAGGTGGGCCGCAGTCTCGGCCTGCCCGAGGAGATCGTGCGACGCCATCCCTTCCCGGGGCCTGGTCTGGCCATCCGCATCTTGGGTGAAGTCACCGACGAGAAGCTGGACTGCCTGCGTGATGCCGACCTGATTGTTCGCCAGGAAATTAAAGAAGCGGGGCTGTATCACGAAATTTGGCAGGCCTTTGCGGTGCTGCTGCCTGTGCGTTCCGTCGGTGTGATGGGGGACAAACGCACCTATGCCTGGCCGATCGTGCTGCGTTGTGTGTCCAGTGAGGACGGCATGACTGCCGATTGGTCCCGTCTTCCCTACGACCTGATGGAGACCATCTCCAATCGGATCGTGAATGAGGTGAAGGGGGTGAACCGGGTGGTGCTCGACATCACCAGCAAGCCCCCCGGCACGATCGAGTGGGAGTAGTTCAGGGGGTCTAATCCCTGACTAGGACTACCTGTAGGGGGTTTCACCCGTGCTCTGACCCCGTATAGGGGGTGCTGAGGGACAAGGGGTTTGGAGGTTCGGTTTCACCCGGATTTCACCTGATGCCCTTTCGCTCTCTCCACAGAGATGTCGTGGAACCTTTGGGTTCTCTACGGACGTTCCTCTACGACGCGTAGAGATTTCGTAGAGAGACGCCCCTTCAAAGGCGGCAGCATGGGTTCATGGATCACCAAGCACTCCTCCAGGCAGAACGGGAAAGGCGATCCGCCATGTGGGAAGCGGTCCAACGCATCCAACAGGAGAGACCGCTGGTTGCGGGGGAGGTGCAAGAGATCGGTTGCTACAAGGGCGCTAGAGGTATCTGGCGAGATAAAAAATCGACTTCTGACCTGACCTCTTCAGGTCACGGAATATGCGTTGGGATCAGCAGCAGAGGGAAATACGAAGACGAGATCGATGGAGACATCGGCATTTACGACTACCCACTAACCGAAAAACCTGGACACGACGAAGGAGACATCGACTCCATGCGGTCAGCGCTGGAGTTGGGACTACCTGTCTTCCTCATCAGAGACACCAACGCCAAGGGTGAGTTGGTCCAAAGCAAAGGTCCAAAGCGCAGGGTTGATCGAATCGAGTTCCTGGAGGACGACCCGATCAGCGGCAACTTGGTTTTTACCTTCTCGCTTGGTGGGAGAAGGGACTACAAACTGCCTGCGGACGAAGAGGGGTCTTGCTTCCAAGCAAGGGAGACGACCAAGAAGGAGTTAGTCACCAAGAAGCGCAGTCAGGCAGCGTTCAGAGCAGCAGTTGTTAGGCGTTACGGCATCAAGCAGTGCGCCCTGTGTGGCGCTCCTGCGGAGGTGATCGAGGCAGCGCACATCGTCCCTGTCAGTGAAAACGGAAGCGACGACAGCGGGAACGGGTTGCTTCTTTGCCGCAACCATCACGCGCTGTTTGACATGGGTAAGTGGTGCCTGGACCCAACTTCTTTGGAGGTCATCCCTGCGACAGGGCATGACCTCAAGTCGCTTGGAGTGACTCGCTCTAATGCCAGTCACCTAAGACTCGCTCCAAGTAAGGAGGCACTGGACTGGCGATGGGATCACTTCTCTAGCGACTGAATCTTCCGATTTCCCCCTTGACCCAACCCCTCAAGCCAGGAGTAGAACATATGAACTACTCAAAAGGAGGCTTCGATGGCGGAAGAGGAATGGGACTTTGTGGATGGTCTGAAGCAGACCAGGTCGTCGTGCGTCTGCATGACCTGCCAGCACTTCTCTTATGTCTGCGAGCAGCACTGCCACACGTTGCTGACCTGTGGTCTTCAGCGTCGCCAGGTCCCTCACGGAGAACACCTCATCAAGAGGTGTCGCAACTGGATGGTCCGCAGGCAAGCGGAAGTGGGTTGGTGCCCGGAGGTGGCGTGATGAAAGAGGGATGGTTGATTGATGCCAACGACCACTGGGTCTGGAGATTCCATCGGGACAACTCCGCCTGGGTAAGAGATCCCAAGGTCTTCATCGACCGAGGGCGATCAATGCCTGAAGGACCACCACTGCTGAAGGAGCGTCGGTATCTCAGGAAGGACGCCGCAGAGCAGTTGTGGAAGTCGCTTCAGACGCAGGGGTGGAAGAAGACGAGACCGCTATGGGGTGCGACTGCTGAACCCTGAAGCAGTAGTTCCGCTCATGTCCTGGTGCTCCGACCCGCCTTAGACCAGGGATGAGGTCAGAGACCGCTGAAGCAGTAACCAGGTCTCAACGACCTTTAGGGGGGTACCGCTTGCCCCCCTTCTCAATGGGCGCTTCTACGGATGGCACCAGGTCCGTGGCGTGGCGATCATCCGCTCAACCTTCTTCGGAAGGGGTGAATGCGTCATCGAGGGAGGGAGTAGGGAACCCTCCTTTTTCTTGGTTGCCTTACACCAGCGACGTTTTGTCGTGATGGCGACGACTCGTAGGTATTTCTTCCATCACCTTGGTTTTGTTCCCTTCGGTGAGGGGACGATGCGTCGTACGGGGAGGGATTAGGGACCCTCCTTTTTTTGGCAGTTCGTAAACGGCACCCACGGCAGCGCTGGTGGTTTCAAGAGGGTGGGTTCGCTGGAACGACAGCACCTTCGACGCATACGTCCCCTTAGTGGCGGCATTCCCTGCCGCCTTTTTTATTGCCTGCGGGCGACCGAACCATGAACGGTCCTCACCACCATTTCTGACGGTTCTCCTACTCCTCATCACCAGAGACGAGGAGGAAGGTGATGGGGCGTCAGAACGAGAGGACAGGACCTCTGAGGGTGGGAAACCTCAGAGGTCTTTTTTGTCTGATGAACTCTTCCCAAGCGCAGGACTTTCACCCGGGTTTCACCCGACCAAAACCCGATTCCTCTACAGGCGACGTCGTAGAAAGTTCTCTGCGACTTCTCTGTAGAGGCGTCGTCTAACCCCTCCAGGACCCTCTCAGACCGGTCTTTTGGGGTTTCACCTCGGTTTCCCCGCCTAGAGTCAGTTCGCAGACCTCAGTTCCCAGCAGGAGAACGGGAAGTCCCAACTACTGAGTGGGAATAGTGCACAAGGCCTAACCGATTGGTATCACTGGATTGTTTGACTACCCCTTAACTTCGGGGTCGCCGTCACGACAGGTTTTTGCGAGACCTACTACCCCGCAACTACCCCATGTCACCCGTCATCTTCTATGTGAAGAAGTCGTAGAAGGTCTGTTGCCTCTGCGGACGACAGGGGGGAAGCCGTGACCAATCGGAAGCCTTTGGAGATTGATACTCATATCAATAGAGCAAGTAGAAATGAATCAACTTTGTGTATCAAACTATTATCCCCATGCCATGAATCTAAGTAGCAAGTTTGGTGGCAGAGAATCTAGTAGCAGATACAACGGTCACTACACCTTCACTAATCTGCAGTGTCCATGCTGTAGCAGAAAAAAGCAGTGATGTATGTTGCAGAGAATCAATCCATATACCTGCTGAAGTGTCCGAGAGATTCCTGCTAGCTGTCAACTGCCATCACCCTCAGCAATGCCATTAACACCTATGCAATTGAATTTGTGAATGCATGGAATGTTGCTATTGGCAAATATCCGACGTGGGTTGGCATTCAGAATTGCAGGCCCAGAGGGAAATCACAGAAGAATAAATCAGACGGTAGTTTCAGGGCAGAGATGGAAAAGAACACTGTCCGACAACAGGTGAAGATGCTGATGAAGAGATATGAATAAGAAAATTAGATATTTAAAAGCGAAGATGCTGTGCTAACTTAGATATAGTAGCGCCCTCTGAGACATGGATAAGACGCAACAATCCAGTGAATGGAATAGTGAAAATTCCAATATGGAATATTTTACGAGGCAATTAAATAATCCCTACCAGTCGACCGTCGCTTTCTTTGACTTCCTTGAAAAAGAAAAGTTAATGCCGCCTGGGACTTCAGTAGTTGATGCATGCTGTGGAAGCGGAGCCAATATCTTTTATGCCGCAAATAGATTTGCGCTTAAACACGCAATTGGATTTGACCACCAAGAAGAATTCCTCTCAATTGCTGAAGATTACAAATCGAAGGCGAAATCTGACAGATTTAACGCAGTCTCTTTTAGGCAGGCAGATATTTATAATCTTGGGCAGCTTGGCAGGGCAGCAAGAGAAAAAAGTGTCGAAATTGATGGTATTTTGTTTTTGCAGACTATGTCATGGTTGACAAATTGGAGAGAGTCTCTAATTCAACTCTGCAATCTAGGTAGCAAGTGGATTGCAATCTCTTCTCTTTTCTACGAAGGATTTATTGAAGCAGAGATTACGATTAAAACCTATGCAGGGTCGTCCGAAAATCACACAAGTTTTCCTTACAATATCTACAGTATTCCATTGGTTGAGGATTGCTTGCGTAACAACGGATTCAAAGATTTTATTTGGAAACAATTTGACTTAGTCACACCCATCTCGAGACCTGATGACATCAATAAGATGGGGACATATTCGATTGAGGCTAAAGATGGCACATTGCTCCAGAAATCAGGACCCATTTTAATGCCATGGTATTTCTTGATTGCCAAGAGATAAAAAAATAGATTCCCTATTTTTCTGCTTCTTGTAAAAGTATTGTCAATGGTTTTCGCTAAAATCGTTAAAGAAGCATCCGACGTCAAATGCAAAATATTGGACCCTTTAGGGTTCTCCCGCCCTACGCAGGCTGAATCACGGCTGGCGACGGCCCTGCATCACCGATACCTTGGGCCACCGGCCTTTGGGATATGACGGCGACACATCAGCAAGATGTTCAGCTGCAGCGTCGGCTGCAGCAGGACAGCATTCAGCTGGGTGGTCGCACGATCTATCTGAACCCCTTTCTTTACTGGCGACGGTTCGACAGCAACACCGATCGCTGGCTGCGGGAGCCCGGCCAGTTGACGGAGGATCAGATCACGGCCAACCGCAGTCGTTTTTACCCCGAACTCGACTGGGGACAGCTGGATGATCACGCCACCGCAGTCCACGATGGCGCTGTGGAGATGTTCCTAAAGAGCCTGGAGCTGATCAGCACCTTCCATCCTGAACTGGGTTCCGGGCAGATGCTCGAGGTGGAACGCAAGATGACGATCACCAAGAAGCGGGCCTTCGAGCGTTGGGTGGACAAGGCGATCCGGCGGCGTCAGCGCGACGAAACCCGTGAGCACCGCCGCTTTGAGCGCAGCCGCTTCTGGCGTGCCTGGAGCGAGTGGATCCTGCTGGACACCACCCAGAAAGCACTGGTGCCTTTTGTGATGCTGATGGTGCTCAGTGGTGTGATGGGCTGGTCCCTGGCGGCGGACCGTTCCGCTTGTCCAACATTGGCCCTTCCTTCGGGACAGACTGGGGTCCGTTGATCTGGCCCCATGGCCGCTGATTCCAACTCCGACAACCCGCTCGACCAGTTGCGTCTGTCCTTGATGCAGGACGTGCTCCCTGTGGGGCTGGCCGTGCTGGAACGGGCCCGGCAGGGTGGTCCCGGCAAAGTGGTGGAGGCGTTTACGGCCGGCTCGGAGGACCCCATCGCTGATTTGCGTCAGGAGGGTGAGCCCGTGGCCCGCGACGTGCGAGAACAGCTGGATGCTGTGAGCCCCGGGCTGGGCAATCCGGTGATGCCGGTTTCGGTATCTGTGGACGAACCGGCAACGGTTGACCAGGACGGCCCCGACGACTTGCTGCCGACCTTGAGCCGGATTGAAGAGCACCTCGAGGAGTTGCGCCGCCGTTTGCCAGCGCACCAGCCGGAATGACCCGTTCCGCCCAGCAGCGTCAGACTGGTCTGCGTCAGCAACCCCTGGTGCTGCTGGTGTTGGTGCTGCTGTTCTGCAGCGCCATGGTCAGCCGCCTGGTTTGGATGCAGCTGCTGGAAGGGTCCCGCTTTCGTGAACTGGCGGATGAAAATCGCATCCGTCTGGTGCCTCGCTCGCCCATTCGCGGTCGGTTGCTTGATCGCAAAGGCCGGGTGCTGGCCACCAGCAAACTCACTTACTCCCTGTACCTTGAGCCGCGTCTGGTCAGCGATGACGACTGGCCGGATCTGCGGGATCGCTTGGCACGGCTGCTGAGCCTGAAGCCTGATCTGCTCGACCAGCGCCGGCAAAAGGGCCTGGATCGGGATGGTTACCGCACCACGTTGGCCCTCGATCTCAAGCCGGAACAGGTGCTGCGCTTCCAGGAGCAGGCCCTGGGGTTGCGGGGTGCCCAGGTGGATGTCGACATCCTGCGCTCCTATCCCAATGGAACCCTGGCGGCTCACGCCCTCGGCTACACCCAGCCGATCACGGAAAGTGAATTCGAAATCCTGGCGAAGAAGGGCTACAAGATCCGCGATCGGATTGGTCGTACCGGAGTTGAAGCGGCTTACGAGCGCCATCTGCGCGGGAAGTGGGGCGGCCAGATGCTCGAGGTGAATGCCATGGGCGAGGTCCAGCGCAACCTGGGCGATCAACCGTCTCAAGCAGGAAAGGATCTGGTGCTCACCCTCGACCTGGATCTGCAGCGGGTGGCGGAGCAGGCGCTGGCAGACAAGCCCGGTGGCGCCGTTGTGGCGCTTGAGGCCGCCACGGGTGCTGTGTTGGCTTTGGCCAGCCGTCCCAGTTTTGATCCGAACTTCTTCTCCAAGCTGATCACCACCCAGAAGGAGTACGACGCCCTCTTCTCCAATCCGAAGAAGCCGTTGCTGTCCCGGGCCATGAATCCCTATGACCCCGGCAGCACCTGGAAGCCGGTGACGGCGATGGCGGGCATGGAGTCTGGCAAATTCCCGCCTGATACCAATCTCCAAACCACGGCCTGCATCACCTATGGCGGCCATTGCTTCCTGGAGCACAACGGGGCTGGTTTCGGCTACATCGGCTATGCGGATGCCCTGCGTTTCTCCAGCAACACCTTCTTCTACCAAGTGGGTGTTGGGGTCGGCTCCAAGGCCCTCAAACAGGCGGCTGATCAGTTGGGCTTCCAGCAGAAAACTGGCATTGAGATCGGCTGGGAAGAGAGTGTCGGACTGGTGGGAGATGAAGAATGGGCTGCCCGTGGCCGCGGCTGGACCGATCCCGGCACCACTCCATGGATCCCTGAGGACATGGCCAGTGCCTCCATCGGTCAGTCCGTTGTGCAGATCACTCCCTTGCAGTTGGCCCGCGCCTATGCGGTGTTCGCTAATGGTGGTTGGTTGGTGACGCCGCATCTCGCCGCCGTTGAGATCGACTGGATGAGTTCGGAGCACCGCACCAAGGTGCCTATGAAGCCATCAACGTTGCAGACGATCCGGGAGGGCCTGCGCAAAGTAGTGGAGGCCGGGACTGGTGCCGGCCTAAAAGGCCCTGGCATTCCTGCGGCGGCTGGCAAAACCGGAACGGCTGAAGACAGCACGGGAGGACCTGATCACGCCTGGTTCGGCTGCTATGCCCCGTATCCCGATGGCAAAATAGTGGTGGTGGCCTTTGCCCAGAACACCCCTGGAGGTGGGTCGGTCCACGCTCTGCCCATGGCCAAGAAGGTGCTGGCGGAGTGGGAACGGACCCGGCAGCGCTAGGCAGCCGTGAGTTGAGGCGCTGACAGCACCGTGCGGTAGTAGGTCCGCAGTTGTTCGGTGGCGCCTGCCCAGCCCCAGCGCTCGGCTTCGGCGCGAGCAGCGCTGCGCAGGGCCTGGCGTTCCAAGTCGTTGCCCAGCAGGCGGCGTGTGGCTTCGATCAGGCTTGCAGCGCCACCATCGGCGCCGTCGGGTTCATAGAGGCAGCCGTTAATCCCGTCGGTGATGATGTCGGGGATGCCGCCACGGTTGGCGCCGACCACGGGACAGCCGGCCGCCATGGCTTCCAGCAGCACCAGCCCCAGCGTCTCCGTGCTGGAGGGGAAGAGAAAGGCATCGCCGCTGGCGTAGGCCCCTGCCAGGTCTTCCCCGGCGAGATAGCCGACGAAGGTGGTGGCGGTTCCCTCGAAGTGCTTCTCCAGTTGTTGGCGGTGGGGACCATCGCCAACCAGGGCCAGCCGTGCATCGGGAAGGGCCTCCAGCACGGGGCGGATCCGTTCGATCTGCTTCTCCGCGGAGAGGCGGCCGACGTAGAGCAGCAGCGCACCACGGTCGTCATGGCCTCCTAGAAGCCGCTGGCGCAACTCCGCGCTGCGCAGCTCGGGACGGAACAACTCCGTGTCCACACCTCGCTGCCACAGATCAGTGTGCTGAATGCCTTTGTCGCTGAGTTCCTTCACCATGGCGGTGGAAGTGCACAGATTCAGCAGGGCCTGGTTGTGGGCGGCCTTGAGCATCTCCCACAGGAGTGGCTCCAGCATTCCTAAGCCGTAGTGCTCGAGGTACTTGGGCAGGTGGGTGTGATAACTCGCGACCAGAGGGATGCCTTTGTTTTTCGCGAGCCAGATGCCGCCAAGACCCAGCACCGCCGGGTTCACAACGTGGATCAGATCGGGTTGAAACGCATCGATCGCGTCGGACACCGCCGGGCGAGGTAAGGCCAGTTTGAGCTCGGGATAGAGCGGCAGCGGCATCGCCGGCACGCCTATCAGGCGTGCCCCCCTGTACTCCTCCGGACAGCCTTCCGGGCAGAAGACCACCACCTCATCGCCGGCGTCCACCAGATGCTTCACCGTCTTGGTCAGACGGGTGACGATGCCATCGACCTTCGGCAGGAAGGTTTCGGTGAAGAAGGCGACTTTCAAGGATGAAGCTCAATCAGGATGCGGTGCCGATTGCCTGGGCCTGGGTTTTGGTCCAGGCGGAGGTGCAGAGGATGCGGTTGCGGTCGCAACGGTCGGCGTAGCGGGTGGCGATCTCCACCACCTCCTTCAGCAGGCCGTCATCGAGGGTGGTGGGGTTGAGGCCCAGCTCGATGAAGCAGCGGTTGTCCACGATCAGGTCGTTTTCAACGGCCTCGTTGCGGGGGTTGGGCAGGTTGTTGACCTGAGCTCCGGTGAGGGCGCCTACTTTCTTGGCCAGTTCACCCACCTGATGGCTTTCGGTCATCTGGTTGAAGATCTTCACCCGCTCCCCTTGTTCCGGAGGGTTTTCCAGCGCCAGCTGAACGCATCGCACGGAATCGCGGATGTGAATGAAGGCGCGGGTCTGGCCCCCGGTTCCATGAACGGTGAGCGGGTAGCCGATCGCGGCTTGCATCAGGAAGCGGTTCAGCACCGTTCCGTAATCGCCGTCGTAATCGAAGCGATTGGTGAGCCGCGGGTCACGGTCGGTTGCATCGGTGTTGGTTCCCCAGACGATGCCCTGGTGCAGGTCGGTGATGCGGACCTTGTCGTTTTTGTTGTAGTAGAGGAAGAGCAGCTGGTCGAGCGTCTTCGTCATGTGATAGACGCTGCCGGGGCTTGCCGGGTGGAGGATTTCCTCTTCGAAGCGGCTGCCGTCGGGCTGGGGCACTTCCACCTTGAGGTATCCCTCGGGGATGGTGGCGCCGCGGTGGGAGCCATAGCCGTAGACGCCCATGGTGCCCAGATGCACCACGTGGATGTCTTGACCGCTTTCAACGATGGCTGCCAGCAGGTTGTGGGTACCGTTGACGTTGTTATCCACGGTGTAGCGCTTGGTGGCGCTGCTCTTCATCGAATAGGGGGCAGCCCGCTGTTCAGCGAAGTGGACCACGGAATCCGGGCGCTCGTCCCGAAGCAGATCCAGCAACCGCTGGTACTCATGGGCGATGTCCATGTGGACAAACCTCATCGGCTTGCCGCCGGTTTCCTCCCAGGCTTTGAGGCGCTCACCGATGCTCACGATCGGCGTCAGCGACTCAACTTCAAGGTCGATGTCGATCTTGCGACGGCTGAGGTTGTCCACGATCAGAACGTCGTGGCCCTGATCCGCCAGGTTCACCGCACAGGGCCAGCCGCAGAAGCCGTCACCGCCGAGAACGAGAACTTTCACCCCAAACTCCTGCTGGAACGAGCGTGATGCTCAGTCTTGGCAAGCTACTACAGGGATTTTCAGTGTGAACCGTCTCAGCTGATGGCGACGGTCACCGCCACCATCGCGGCCACGATCAATCCACCGCTGACCAGCATCATCATTGAGCTGCGGTTGCGGCTCTGACTGGTTGCGACGTCCATCACCTCCATGCGTGGCTCCTTGGCGAAGGCGTTGAGACGACCGCCGTCTTCCGTGGTGACCGACATGGGTCCAATGCGACTGGTCGGACCTTATGAGTCCAAATGCTCATTGCCTGCCTTTGTGAAGCAGGCTTCACCTCACTTCACGTCTCTTCACTTCATCGGGGTGACTGAACCAGGCCCGTGGTAGGTGAACTGGCAGAGGCCTGATCCCTCCGCGGCAAGCGCCTGGAGAGGTGGGCGGTCCGCCCGGCCATCACCGCCTGGCCCATGGCCTCGGCCATGGCGGCGGGGTCGCCCGCCAGGGCGATTGCGCTGTTGACCAGCACGGCATCGGCGCCCATTTCGAGGGCCTGTGCCGCTTCGCTTGGAACACCAATACCGGCGTCCACCACCACCGGCACCCCGGCGTTTTCGATGATCAAACCGATGTTGGCGGCATTGTTAAGCCCTTGGCCCGAGCCGATTGGAGAGCCCAAAGGCATCACCGTGGCGCATCCCACCTCCTCCAGCCGTTTGGCCAGCAGGGGATCTGCATTGATGTAGGGCAGCACCGTGAACCCTTCTTTCACCAGGCTTTCGGCGGCGTTCAGGGTGCCGATCGGATCGGGCAGAAGATGCCGGGAGTCAGGAATCACCTCCAGCTTCACGAAGGTGTTGTCCTCCTGTCCCGCCAGCTTGGCGAGCTCCCGTCCAAGCCTGGCGACACGCACCGCTTCCTCCGCATTGGTGCAGCCCGCGGTGTTGGGCAGCATCCAGATCCGCTGCCAATCAATTGCTTCCATCAGGCCCTCATGGCCTGCCGCCACGGTCTGCACCCTACGCACAGCCACCGTGACCATGTCGCAGCCGGATCGCTCGATGCTCTGCTGCATCGATGTCATGGATGGATATTTGCCGGTGCCCGTGAACAGACGACTGTTGAACTGAAGCCCGCCAATGGTCAGGGGGTCGGAGCTGGGGGAGGGCGAATCCATGACGCGTCTGAGCAAAAGGGCCTACCGTTCCTTCATCATCCATCGTCTTCCATGCCGTTCCTGCTTGCCATGGATCTCCCGGCTGGCAGCCAGATGTCGTTCCAGACCAATCCTCAGTTGCCTCTGGATCCGATTCAGTTAGCGGTCCCCCTGGAGCTCAATGAACTCGAGGTTGAGAGCTTCGATCCTGTCGCACGCGCTGCAGAGCTGGCGGAATCGCTGCCCCGTCAATGGTGCGGCACATTTGAGCCTTTTGATGGCAATCCCATCGTCGATGTCACGTTGGACATCACCCAGATGACGGCGATGGGCCAGATGGTGGATCTCCGGGGCACGATGACCCTTGGTTCCGTCACCACACCGGTTCAAGGCAATGTCCATGCCAAGTCGGATCAGCTGGATCTCATCCCCTTGGCGGATCCTCTGATCGCGGGGATTGAGCCTGGCGGCGTCTTCCTCGGCCTGCAAATGTTCAGTCCCACAAGCTGGCAGGCGCCTCGATTGATCAACGTGGCCGACCCCAGTACTGGAGTGGGTGGACGCCTGGCGATGGCCCCCAGCTGCCAGGAGCAACCTCCGGTTCAGCCTCTCTGGTAAGCCCAGCTTTGTGGGAAATCCAGCAGATTCGAAAGCCCTCAGCTGTTGCGGCGCTTGAGTTTCTTCAGCCCTTTCTTTGCGGTGGCGTTGTCGGGTTCGAGTTGAAGCGTCTTCTCGTAGAGGGAAATCGCTTCAGCATCCTTCAGCAGCTTTTCCTGGGCGAAAGCCAGGTTGTTGAGGGCGACGGGGTAGTCAGCTTTCGCCTTCAGGGCGAGTTTGTAGTGCTTGGTGGCACCGGAGTAATCCTTTTGTGCGGCCAGAGCAAAGCCAAGCGCATTTTCGATCAGCGCACGGGCTTCATCCGGCTCACCACTCAGGCGTTTCAGGGCCTGCTTCAAGGTGGCAGCTGCTTGTGGATACAGCCTCTTCCGTAGTTGAACGGATCCGAGCTCGTAGAGGTCAGATGCCTGTCGTGACGAGACCGTGTCGGATTTTTCGAGCTCAATCAAGCGTGCTTCATCGCGACGCACACGCAAAAACTGTCGGCCCACCACCACCGCAACGATGGCAAGCAGGCCGACCAGGCCCAGCAGGTAGGTCTGGGGCAGCAGATTCACGGTTGGGAAATTCAGCTCTTGGCTGCAGCCACGACGTTGGTGAAGCTGCCGGGGTCAACGACCGCCAGCTGAGCCAGCATCTTGCGGTTAAGGCGCACATCGGCCTTCTTGAGACCGCCCATCAGACGGCTATAGCTCACACCATTCAGGCGGGCTGCGGCGTTGATGCGGGCAATCCAGAGGCGACGGAAATCGCGCTTGCGCCGACGACGATCGCGGTAGGCATTGCAGAGGGCTTTCATCACCCGCTGGTTTGCTGTACGGAAGAGGGTTCCGTTGCCACCACGGAAGCCACGGGCCAGCCGCAGGATTTTGTTGCGGCGTTTACGGGCGACGTTGCCTCTCTTGACGCGGGCCATGAGGTTGGAAGGGTTGGATCAGGTCTTGTTGAACGGTCTCGTCTGAGCAGCTGTGCTCAGGCGTAGGGCATC
Source organism: Synechococcus sp. (assembly GCA_047285305.1). GTDB lineage: Bacteria > Cyanobacteriota > Cyanobacteriia > PCC-6307 > Cyanobiaceae > Parasynechococcus. The sequence goes on along the minus strand of JBJBDL010000003.1, from coordinate 391,627 downwards.
ATCAGGGTCACGCGCTCTTCATCGGTGCGGTCCACCACGGCCTTGGTGGCCAGATGACGCTTCTGCTTGGGGGTTTTGTGGTCCAGCAGGTGGTTCCGGAAAGCGCGACGACGCAGAAATTTGCCAGTGCCGGTTGCTTTGAACCGCTTCGCGGCAGCTTTGCGGGTCTTCAGCTTGGGCATTGGTCTGCTCGTTCGGACACAAACGACAACAATACGTCCCGACGTGCCCCCCGCTGAATGATTCGGCTCCTGACGCTCACATTGCTGCTCTGCATGGGACTGGGCTGCCGCGCCCGTGAGCAGGCTGATTCTCTTCAACCCACTTTGACTGAGCCCACTCTGCTGGAACCGGTTCAGCGGGCGACGCACCGTTCCGTCGCTGACCCACCGCGGGTTGAAGGTCATGAACCGGTGCTCTGGGTGGCCTTGGCGGATCATCTCGGTGCTGCGGAAACAGCAGCTCCTTTGAATCTGCGGGCCTTTGCTGGCTCGCTCAGCCTTCGCGACGCCACCGGGGAGCAAGGCATTGATTCAGGGTTCCTGATCACCTGGCGCAGTGTTGCCAAGGCCCGTCCGCTCAAGTTGGCCCGCCGGATTGCAGGTCCCTACGCCAGCTTTGAGTCTGCGGATCGTGTCGCCTCCCGTTGGCGTGCTTTGGGGGTTGCGGCCGAGGTGGCCCATCCCAAGGAGTGGGAGGTGTGGGCGCCGGAGGGTTCGCCTGTCCCCGACGGTCTGGCGGTGCGTGATTGGCAAGGCACCGTCACCAGCAGCGTCGAACCGGTGTTGCAGACGTCGGCGGGGGGACGCCCCCTGCAGGGACCTCTTCTGATTGAGGCCTCGGATGGGTTGCTCTGGGCTGGTGGACGTTTTGACGGGCCCTTCCGCTTGCAACGGGATGCCTACGGCAGCTGGACGTTGGTGGAGCAGGTGCCCTTGGAGCGCTACCTCGAGGGGGTGGTGCCCCACGAGATCGGTGCGGGTTCACCGATGGCGGCGTTGCAGGCCCAGACCGTTCTGGCGCGCACCTGGGCTCTGGCCAACAGCCATCGCTTCAGCATTGATGGCTATCACCTCTGCAGCGACACCCAGTGTCAGGTTTACAGCGATCCCCGCCATGCGGGAGCCACTGTGCGTGAGGCGATTGCGGCCACCCAGGGCAAGTTGCTCAGCCTGAACAACCGGCCAATCAGCGCGGTGTATCACGCCACCAATGGCGGGGTGATGGCTGCCGGGCCGGAAGCCTGGGCCATGCAGCCCACCATTTACTTGCGTGCGAAGCCGGATGGGGATGAGGGCTGGAGCAACCGTCATCCCTTGCCCCTGCAGCAGCGCAAGGTGGTGGAAGCGTTGCTGGCGGATCGAAGTGGGGCCTTTGGCCAGCGCCACCCCCGCTTCCGCTGGACCCGAATCCTTTCGGGTCTGACCTTGCGTCAGGCCCTCGGAGCCGCCGCAGACGCGCTGGTTTCGCCTTTGCAATTGAAGGTGCTGGAGCGGGGTGCCAGCGGCCGGGTGCTGGCCTTGCAGATCTCAGGCAGCAGCGACGCCGCTCCGGTCACCCTCAAGTTGGATGCCATTCGTCGCACCCTTCGCACCCTGCCCAGCACCCTGTTCGTCTTGGAGCCTCAGGGGGGCGAACGCTGGTTGGTGGTGGGTGGTGGCTTTGGCCATGGGGCCGGTTTGTCGCAGGCTGGAGCCATTGATTTGGCCTGGCGTGGCTGGCCCGTGGAGCGGATCCTGAGCCATTACTACCCAGGGACTGTCTACGGCCCACTCTCAACACTGGTGCAGTCCCCTTAAAGTCCTTCCCACCTGGGCAGCTGGATGAGCTCGAACGCCACATCGGGTGATCACCGTCGGGTGAAATCGGCAGCGTTCCTGTTCGCCTGTGGATGTGCTGGTGCCGCTCCCCACTGGCTCGACCCCGCCCGTTCTCTCTGGCCCGCCATCAGCCTTGCGTTGATGCTTGGAGGCTATGGCCTCCGTTCCGTCATGCGTGGGCAGCTGACGCGTGGGTCATCGGAGTCCGTACCAGCGATCGATCCGGCCAAACTTCCCAGCCTTGATGTGGTGGTGGCGGCCCGCGATGAAGAGGCGGTAGTGCCGCGTTTGGTGGAACGGCTCACATCTCTTCGTTATCCGTCCGGCCAACTCACCACTTGGGTGATCGACGACGGCAGTCTTGATCGGACGCCTGCGTTGCTGGACGATCTGGCCACCCGGCACCCGGGACTCAATGTGATCCACCGCCAGCGCAATGCCGGTGGTGGCAAGTCGGGTGCGCTCAACACAGCCTTGAGCCGTCTCAAGGGTGACTGGCTGCTGGTGCTTGACGCGGATGCCCAATTGCAGGACGACCTGCTCGAGCGTCTTGTCCCCTACGCCCTGGATGGTGGTTGGTCGGCGGTGCAGCTGCGCAAGGCCGTGATTGATGCCGATCGCAATTGGTTGACGCGATCCCAGGCGATGGAAATGGCTCTGGATGCGGTGATCCAGTCAGGCCGCCTGGCCAATGCAGGCGTGGCCGAATTGCGGGGGAACGGACAGCTGATCAAACGCTCCGTGCTCGAGTCCAGTGGTGGTTTTAATGAAGACACCGTCACCGATGACCTGGACCTCAGCTTTCGTCTTCTGACCCACGGAGCTTTGGTTGGATTGTTGTGGGACCCTCCGGTCCAGGAAGAGGCGGTACCCGGTCTTCAGGCCTTGTGGAAACAACGGCAGCGCTGGGCGGAAGGTGGCTTGCAACGCTTCTTCGATTACTGGCCAGTGCTCACCTCAGCGCAGTTGAGTTTTCGCCAGCGCTGGGATCTGACGGCCTTTTTTCTGCTCCAGTACGCCTTGCCGGTGGTGTCCTTCGCGGATCTGGGCACGGCTCTGATCACCCGAAGCGTGCCGGTCTACTGGCCCTTGTCTTTGGTGGCGTTCAGCGTGTCGGGTCTGGCCTATTGGCGCGGATGCCGCGATGGCAGTGAAGGGCCGGCGATTCCCTCAGCGAGCTTGTCCAATCTCCTTGTCGCAATTGCCTACCTGGGCCACTGGTTTGTGGTGATTCCCTGGGTGACATTGCGGATGTCACTGCTCCCCAAACGCCTGGTCTGGGCCAAAACCAGCCATGGTCAGGACCAGCCCGTCCAGGTCTGATGGTTCTCCCTTTTTCATCGTTTGCCCAGGCGGAAGATCGCTTTGAGGATTTGGCTTGGGGCCAGGTTCTTGTCACCCCCTTTGAGCTGGGGGCTTGGGCGTTGCTGGAGCCGATGGGGGAGCAAAACCATGCGCCCCAGTTGTGTTGGATCCGGCCCGATCTGTTGGGCTGTGTCTGGATGGCAGGCAGCGGAGAGGGCACCGCTGGGATGTCGGTGTTTCTGTCTCTATTGGGAGCCGATGGCGGACGTTGGTCGGAACCGCAGCGGATTTCCAGAGATCAGGAGCGGTCGGAGCAGAACCCCTTGCTGTTCGTCTCTGACGGTTGTTTGCACCTGATTCATTCGGCCCAATTGGTTCGCGATCCAGAGGATCGCGCTGCTGTCGACGCATCCAGCAGCTTTTCCATGCAGTGGACAGCTGTGCTCCGGCATCAGTGGCTGGCGCTGGACGGCCTCGATCCTTCCGAATCTGAGACCTGGTCGGCCGAGGCATGGTCGACTCCCGTTGACCTGTTTGACGATCCCGCCTTCTGCCGAAATCCCCCCTATCCCCTGGAGAACGGCCAGTGGTTGTTGCCGATCTACCGCAGCCTGGAAGCGGGCGGGGCCTTTGGTCATGACCACAGCGAGATGGTGCGTTTGGATCCGTCTGGTCAGTGTCTGGACAAGCCGTTGGGCATTCCAGACAGCACTGGCAGGGTGCATGGCTCCGTCGTTGCGTCGCGTGATGGCGAGCAATTGATCCAGTTCTTTCGCAGTCGCCTCGCGGATCAGATCTACCGAAGTGTGAGTTCAGATGACGGCCACACCTGGTCAGCTCCGGAGCCCACTCAGCTGCCCAACAACAACAGCTCTATCCAGGCCTGTCGTTTGGCGAGTGGGCGATTGGCGATGATTTTCAACCGCTTTGGCTTTGCGCCGGATCCGGCCGCGTCGGGGGAGCCGCTGGAGTGGGGGGAGGCCCGTTGGCCCCGAACCCGATGGCCGTTGTCGATCGCCATTAGCGATGACGACGGCCTGAATTGGCCGTGGATTCGCGACATCGATACCGGTTTCGGCTTCTGTGGGCCGATGAATTGGGACCTCAATGGGCAACTGGCCTACCCAACCCTGATCGAGGGGCAGCCCGGTGAGCTGCATGTGGCTTATTCCTGGGCGGGGCGCCAAGCCATTCGCTACGTCACGCTGCGTGAACAGGAGGTGATTGGGTACGACCCTGCCGCCACTCCCTTTGGTTCGTTCTGACGTCAGCGGAATCCATCAACTGATCGCATCAATTGATCTCATCAACGTCGAGCACCTGACCATTGAAGAAGTCCGCCAGGTTGCGGGCCTGACGATCCAGGCCTGACGGCGGGCCTGGTTGAGGGCTGGATTCGGCTGTGGGTGGAGTTGGTTTCGGCTCGATCGGCTCTGGTTGGGTGCGCGGCAGTTCTGGTGTAACGGCCGGTGCTGGTGCTGGTGCTGGTGTTGCTGGGGGAGCCGGGATCGGTGCAGCCGTGGGTGTTGGCGTTGGCGCCGGTGTTGTTGCGACTGGTGTTGGCGCGCTTGGTGGTGGAGTGATCGATGGAGTTGTGACCGGGGCTGTTGCCAGCGGAGGTGGCATGGTGCTGTTGCTGGCCTCCAGCACCAGCTGCCTCGAGCCTCCAAGCGCTTTGGCCACGGCCTGTTCCAGCAGGGATGACCGGCTCTGCACCATCCCCATCCAGTTGCCTGCCACTTGAACAACGGCGCGGTTGGCATCCAGGCGCACCAGTTGGGCCTGCTGCGACAGCAGCATCCGAGTGGAAGGCAGTTCGAGGCTGCCAAGGATCTGTTGCCATAGCTCGGGCAGGTTGGTGCTGGCTGCCGGTGCAGGGGTGGAGACCGTCGGCAGTTCCGGCGATGGAGCTGGGGCGGGGGCTGGTTTTGGGCTGGGGGCCTCGATTGCTGGGACTGAGGCTGCTGCAGGTGCTGCGGCGGAAGCCGTGGGAGCAGGAGGGGCGACTGGCGTTGTCGGTGGACTTGCTGCTGCCGGCTGCGTTGTTGCTGGTTGTCTTGGGGCTGGAGCTGCGGCTGCGCTCTGAGCTGCCACCGGTTCCGCCAGCAATCCCAAAAGCAGCACTTCCAGCCACAGGCGCGGCTGCACGCTTTGGCGCAGTTGTTGCTCGGTGCCGCGCAGTTGGGCCTGCCATTGCAGCAAGCGGGCCCGGCCGATGGCCTTGGCGAGGGCGGGCAGCTGCTCGCGGAACTGGGGCGAAACGCTGGTGAGTTCCAGTCGGTCTGGAGCGGCCGCCATCAACACCAGATCCCGCAGCATCCCGGCCAGACCCTGCAGCACGGCCCCGGGATCCCGGCCCCGGTCCAGCAGGTTGCGGGTGGCCTCCAGCAGTTGCACAGGTTCGGCGCTGCTCATGGCCCCCACCAGTTCCAAAAGCTCCTGTTCGGGCACGGCCCCCAGCAGATCCCACACCGCAGCGGCTTCGATCGGCGGCGGCAGCAGGCTCAGCTGATCCAGCAGGCTTTCCGCATCCCGCAGGCCTCCCTGGGAACGCTGGGCCACCACATGAATGGCCTCAGGCTTGATTTCGATCGCTTCCTGTTCGGCGATCCAGCTCAGATGTTTGTTGAGGGCATCCAGAGGAATGCGCCTGAAATCAAAGCGTTGACAACGGCTCAGGATCGTCGGCAGCACCCGTTGCGGGTCGGTGGTGGCGAGCACGAACACCACCTGCGGCGGTGGCTCCTCCAGGGTTTTCAGCAGGGCGTTGAACGCTGCGGTGGAGAGCATGTGGCACTCGTCCACCACGTACACCTTCCAGCGGGCCTGCACCGGGGCGAAGCGGGAGCGTTCGATCAGCTCGCGGATGTTGTCGACGCCGGTGTTGGAGGCTGCATCGATCTCGATCACATCGAGGGCGGTGCCTGCGGCGATCGTGGTGCAGAGCTCGCAGGTGCCGCAGGGTTCTGGGGTGGGCCCCTCGCTGTTCAGGCAATTGAGCGAGCGGGCCAGGATGCGGGCGCTGGAGGTTTTGCCGGTGCCGCGCGGGCCACTGAACAGATAGGCCGGTGCAATCCGATTGCTGGTGAGGGCGTGGCCCAGGGTGGCGGCGATCGCCTCCTGCCCTACCAGCTGATCAAAGCGCTGGGGCCGGTATTTGTGATGCAGCGGCTGGTAGGCCGAACTCATGCGCCGCGAGCGTTGAGAGGAGATTACTCAGAGGATTCGGAGCCTGGAAGGGCGGGGTGCTGCTGGAGCAGGGCATCAATCCGCTGTTGCAGGTCTTCGACGGCGGCCAGTTCATCGGCCAGGCTCTGGCCTGTGAGTAACAGCCGGCGATTGGTTCCCTCTCCCGCCCTCTCCAGCAGACCCTCCAACTTGTGCAGCAGCAAGAGGCGCAGGCGTTCCAGCTTCTCCACACCCCGCCTGGCCTTGGCACGGGCGTCGTCATCGAGCAGGCCCCGCTGCACCAGGAGCTCCAGGCCCCGCATCAGCGCCGAAGGCATCAGCCCGCTCCAGTGGCGGGCGCGCTCCAGCACGGAGTCCACCTGGCCACTGCGATGACGTCCGGTTTTGCACCAGGTGGCGAAGTGCTCGCAGTTGTTGAACAGCAGGTTGTAGTCCTGTTCCCCCAGGCGCCCCATGGCCCGGCGCAGGGTCACACCCTGCGGAGATGCCTGGACGTAGTTGATCACCCGCAACGGTTGCCCCTGGCAGAACTCTTCCAAGGGGCTGCGCAGGATTTCACGCCCTTCCAGATAGTGAGCGACGGTTCCGTCGCCGAGGTCGATGCCGTGGTGGTTGAACAGGCCGTGCTGCCGCGTCACCTCCAGATGGTCAGCGGCAGCCAAGATTTCAGGCGGTCTTTTGTTGTTCCGTGCCAGGCAGGGGCAGCACCTTGCCACCCGTGTGTTCCTCCACCATCGCCCGGGTGACGGTGAACTCTTTCACCGATGTCTGCGATGGCAGGTCGTACATCAGGTCCAGCATCAGCTCCTCAACGATGCCGCGCAGGGCGCGGGCACCGGTCTTGCGCCGGTGAGCCTCCTGGGCGATCGCCTCGATGGCGTCATCGGCGAACTGGAGTTGCACGTTGTCCATGCTCAGCAGGGTGCGGAACTGCTTCACCAGAGCATCGCGGGGCTCCGTGAGGATCGATTGCAGGGCGCTTTCGTCCAGGGGCTCCAGCACGGCGCTCACAGGCATCCGGCCGATGAATTCGGGGATCAGGCCGTAGCGCACCAGATCATCCGGCTCCAGGTGCCGCAGCACTTGGGCGGCCTGAAGGTCGCGGTTGGCGCGGCTGCGTCCACGGCCGTCGCTGGGCATGAAGCCGATGGCATTACGGCCCATGCGTTTCTGCACCACGTCGTCCAGGCCGACGAAGGCACCACCGCAGATGAACAGGATCTGGCTGGTGTCGATTTGGATGCAGTCCTGATAGGGGTGCTTGCGCCCGCCCTGGGGTGGCACGTTGGCCACCGTGCCCTCCAGCATTTTCAGCAGGGCCTGCTGCACACCTTCGCCGGATACATCCCTCGTGATTGAGGGGTTCTCGCTCTTGCGGGCGATCTTGTCGATTTCATCGATGTAGATGATCCCCCGCTGGGCCTGGTCCACATCCATATCGGCCTTCTGCAGCAGCCGCAGCAGGATGTTTTCTACGTCCTCACCCACGTAGCCCGCTTCCGTGAGGGTGGTGGCATCGGCCACGGCGAAAGGCACGTCCAGCATTTCGGCCAGGGTCTGGGCCAACAGCGTCTTGCCGCAGCCGGTGGGTCCGATCAGCAGGATGTTGCTCTTATGCAGCCGGGTTGCTGTTTCCTCGGTTTCACCCTGACCATCCCCCTGCCAGGCCAGACGTTTGTAGTGGTTATAGACCGCCACCGACATCACCTTCTTGGCCGCGTCCTGGCCGACCACCTGCTGGTCCAGGAAGCTCTTGATGTCCTGCGGCCTTGGAATGGAAGCCAGGGTCGGGGCCGGCTTGCTGTTCTTGCGGGCGGCTGGGGTGGCCTTCCGGCTCGGCTCATGGCTGTGGCGTGGGTTGCCCTGCCCATCCACCAGCTCTTCATCCAGGATCTCGTTGCAGAGATCGATGCATTCGTCGCAGATGTAAACGCCAGGTCCGGCGATCAACTTGCGCACCTGGTCCTGGGATTTCCCACAGAACGAACATTTCAGATGGGCGTCGAACTTGGCCATCGAACGCTGGGCACCACGCAGGAGAACAACTCAGGAATCAACCGATGGGGTCTCCCTGAACACACAGGATCGAGAACGGAAGGGCGTCTGTCAGCCCTCCGTAATGATTCCTTTGTCCCCGGAACTGTCCACCACGCGATCGATCAGGCCGTATTCAACCGCTTCTGCCGGAGAAAGGAAGTAGTCGCGGTCGGTGTCTTCCGAGATCTTGTCGAGCGGCTGGCCGGTGTGTTCCGCCATCAACCCGTTCAGGGTTTCCTTGAGATACAGGATTTCCTTGGCCTGGATCTCGATGTCCACCGCCTGCCCCTGGGCGCCACCGAGGGGTTGATGAATCATGATCCGGGCATTCGGCAAGGCAAGACGCTTGCCCTTAGTGCCTCCGGAGAGAAGGAAAGCACCCATGCTGGCGGCCAGGCCGTAGCAGATGGTCACCACGTCAGGTGCGACCTGCTGCATGGTGTCGTAGATCGCCAGACCAGCGGTGACCGACCCTCCAGGCGAGTTGATGTAAATCTGAATGTCCTTCTCTGGATCCTCGGCTTCGAGGAACAGCATCTGCGCCACCAGAGCGTCGGCGACGGCGTCATCCACGCCGGTGCCGAGGAAGATGATCCGCTCCCGCAGCAGGCGGGAGTAAATGTCGAAGGCGCGGTCGCCGCGACCGGACTGTTCCACAACCGTGGGCAGTGGCCCCGGCGCCGAGACGGGCATGGCGGCCCGCCAGCGGTTCTGGATGGGGTGGTGACTGCGGGCGTCGATCACGCGATCGGTATGCGGTGAAGTTGGGCCAATCTATGGGCGTTGCTCAGTCCTTGGCGTCCGCCTTGGACTTGCTTTTGGCCGCGGTCTTTTTGGCGGCGGGCTTTTTCTTGGCTTCAGCCTTGCTGTCATCCGCAGCCGGTGACTTTTCGGTGAGGGTGCTGTTCTCCTCGAGCCAGCCCATAAGACGATCCTGCATCAGGTCATCCATTACGGCCTGACGCAGGCGCTCGGGATCGATTTTGGCGTCGGCGGAGAGCTCTTTCTTCACCTCCTTGATCTTGGCGTCCACGTCTTTGTCGTCGAGTTTGATGTCCTCCGCTTCAGCCAGGGCGGTGAGGGCAAAACTGCGGCGCAGACGCTCTTCCGCCTCTGGGCGGGAGTTCTGCATCAGGTTGCGCACCAGGTCGGGAGTGAAGAGCGACTTCACATCCATACCCTGTTGGGCGAATTGGGCTGCGGTCTGCTCCAGCAGGTTGCGGCTTTCCTGTTGGATCAGGGCTTCCGGAAGCTCCACCTCCAGCTGCTCCACCAGGGCGGCGACGAGGGCATCGCGGCGGTTGCTGGTCTGCCGGCGTTCGGCGTCGTCCTTGAGCCGCTGCTCTAGGTCTTTGCGCAGGTCCGCCAGGGTGTCCTGTTCGCTGGCCTGCTTGGCGAATTCGTCATCCAGCTCGGGCAGTTCGCGGGTCTTGAGGTCCTTCAGTTCGATCTTGAAGGCGGCCTTACGTCCGCGGGCGTCCTCCTTCTGGTAGTCGTCAGGGAACTGGCAATCCACGGTTTTGGTCTCGCCGACCTTCATGCCGATGACCCCTTCGATGAAGCCGGGGATCATCCGGCCGTTCTCCAGGTCGACATCCATCGAATCGGCGCTGCCGCCCTCGATCTCGCTACCGTCATCGCTGTAGGTGCCCTTGAAGCCGAGCACAGCGATGTCGCCGTTCTTGGCGGCACGGCCTTCCACCGGCACGACCGTGGCCATCTGCTTGCGGGAGTCCTCAAGCATCGCGTCGACCCGGGAGGAGTCGTAGGCGACGGTTTCAAATTCTGCCTTCAGGCCCTTGGTGGTTTTTAGCTTTGGCGTCGGGGCGACGTCGGCTTCCAGGGTGAAGGTGAGTTCCTTGCCGGGCTCAAAGCTCTCCAGCAGGCCGTCGAAACCACTGCTCAGATCAGGCTGACTTATCGGCTCAAGCGATTCCTGCTTGATGGCGTCACGCCAGGCGTTATCGATCAGCTTTTCCAGAGCCGTGGCTTTGATCCGCACGCCTCCCAACTGCTGTACCAGCACCGTGCGCGGCACCTTGCCCTTGCGGAAGCCCGGCAGGTTGATACTGCGGCTAAGGCTGGTGATGGCGTCTTCGTAACTGGTCTTGCAGCGCTCCCCAGGAACGGTGACCGTTACCGCCAGGCGGCTGCTGGGGCGGGCTTCGGTGGTCACCTTCAGGGCTGCAGCGCTCATGGGGGAAGGGAAAGGGCAGCCAAGCACTTTATGCAACCGGTGAATTCAGGCTGGATCGGTAAGCTGAGCGCGTCGCTAGGTCGGCATCACGTTCTCTACGTAGTGGTGTCGGATTTGAGAAACGACGGGTTTTCGTTTAGATCGTTCACTCCACCGCTTGTCTTCGACCCTTCCCAATCGCCCTCTCAACGTTGCAGTTCTCGGTGCCAGCGGTGCTGTTGGTCAGGAACTGCTGCTGCTGCTTGAAGAGCGCAGTTTCCCCGTTGGCGAGCTAAGGCTGCTGGCGTCGGCCCGTTCGGCTGGCCAGACCCAACCCTGGAATGGCCGCACCCTCGCGGTGGAAGAGGTTTCGGCTCAATCCTTTGAAGGGGTCGACCTGGTGCTGGCGTCGGCCGGTGGTTCTGTTTCAAAGCAGTGGCGCGAAGCGATCACCGCTGCCGGAGCAGTGATGGTGGATAACTCCAGTGCCTTCCGGATGGAGGAAGGTGTACCGCTGGTGGTTCCCGAGGTCAATCCCGATGCGGCCTTCGCCCACCATGGCGTGATCGCCAACCCGAATTGCACAACGATCCTGCTAACCCTGGCTCTGGCTCCTTTGGCGGCCAAGCGGGCGATGCGCCGGGTGGTGGTGAGCACCTACCAATCCGCCAGTGGTGCCGGTGCCCGGGCCATGGAGGAGCTGAAAAACCTGTCGCAGACGGTGCTGGATGGCGGCACTCCGAAAGGAGAGGTGCTGCCCTACTCCCTGGCGTTCAACCTCTTCTTGCACAACTCTCCCCTGCAGGCCAACAGCTATTGCGAGGAGGAGATGAAGATGGTGAACGAGACCCGCAAGATCATGGGTCTGCCGGATCTGCGCTTCACCGCCACCTGCGTGCGGGTGCCCGTGCTGCGGGCCCATTCCGAAGCGGTGAACATTGAGTTCGAGTCCCCTTTCCCGGTTGATGAGGCACGCGAGCTGCTCGCGGCAGCACCTGGTGTGGAGTTGATTGACGACCCGGCGGCGAACCGTTTCCCGATGCCGACGGATGTGACCGGTCGCGACCCGGTGGCGATCGGCCGGATCCGGCAGGACATCAGCGATGCCAATGCTCTCGAGCTCTGGCTGTGTGGGGACCAGATCCGCAAGGGAGCGGCGCTGAACGCTGTTCAGATCGCTGAACTATTGATTCAGAAGTGATGACCCAGGCCGCCACCCTCTCGCCAACGCCCTTTGGCCGTGTGGTCACCGCGATGGTGACTCCCTTTGACGCCAGTGGTGCTGTGGATCTCAGCGTCGCTGGAAAGCTGGCGCGGCACCTGGTGGAGCAGGGCTCCGATGGATTGCTGGTGTGCGGCACCACCGGTGAATCCCCAACCCTCAGCTGGGACGAGCAGTTGAAGCTGCTGCAGGCCGTTCGTGATGCCGTGGGCGCCAACGCCAAGGTGTTGGCGGGCACGGGTAGCAATTCCACAGCGGAAGCGGTGGAGGCCACCAAGGAAGCGGCGGCGGCCGGCGCCGATGGCGCTCTCGTTGTGGTGCCCTATTACAACAAGCCCCCCCAGGAGGGTCTGGAGGCCCATTTCCGGGCCATCGCTGAAGCGGCACCTGAGCTGCCGTTGATGCTCTACAACATCCCTGGCCGCACCGGCTGCAGCATCGCCCCGGCCACGGTGGCCCGGCTGATGGACTGCCCCAATGTGGTGAGTTTCAAGGCCGCCAGCGGCACCACGGAAGAGGTCACGGCCTTGCGGCTGGCCTGCGGTCCGCAGTTGGCGATTTACAGCGGTGACGACGGCCTCACCCTGCCGATGCTTGCGGTGGGTGCCGTGGGTGTCGTGAGTGTGAGCAGCCATGTGGCGGGCCCTGAGATCCGCGCCATGATCGAGGCCTATCTGAACGGCGATGGTGCCTCCGCACTCGCCCTGCACGACGCGTTGATTCCCCTGTTCAAGGCCCTGTTCGCCACCACCAATCCGATTCCCGTCAAGGCTGCCCTGGAACTCAATGGCTGGTCTGTCGGTGCGCCCCGTCCGCCCCTGTGCCCCCTCTCTGACGACATGAAACGTTCGCTCTCCACCGCTATGGCCGCCCTCCGTCAGACCTAGCCCGGTCCGGCTTATCGGCTCACGCAACCCGTTCTTTTACACAACTTTTTCCATGGCCAACAACGCGCGATCCAGCAAGGGTCAGGAGCCCTGCCTTCGGGTGATTCCCCTGGGTGGTCTCCACGAGATCGGCAAGAACACCTGTGTGTTCGAGTACGGCGATGACCTGATGCTGGTGGATGCCGGTCTGGCCTTCCCCAGCGATGGCATGCACGGGGTGAATGTGGTGCTGCCCGACACCAGCTTTCTGCGCGAGAACCAGAAGCGGATCCGCGGAATGATCGTCACCCATGGTCATGAAGACCACATCGGTGGCATTGCCCATCACCTCAAGCACTTCAACATTCCGGTGATCTACGGGCCGCGGCTGGCCCTCTCGATGCTCACCGGCAAAATGGATGAGGCCGGCGTCCGCGATCGCACCACCCTGCAGACCGTCGGTCCGCGCGATGTGGTGAAGGTGGGTCAGCACTTCTCCGTGGAGTTCATCCGCAACACCCACTCGATGGCCGACAGCTTCTCGCTGGCCATCTCCACACCGGTGGGGACCGTGATTTTCACGGGTGACTTCAAGTTCGACCACACCCCGGTTGACGGCGAAAACTTCGACATGGCCCGCCTGGCTCACCACGGTGACAAGGGCGTCCTCTGTTTGTTCAGCGATTCCACCAACTCCGAGGTCCCTGGCTTCTGCCCGCCGGAGCGCTCAGTCTTCCCCAACCTGGATCGCCACATCGCCAATGCCGAAGGGAGAGTGATTGTGACCACCTTCGCCAGCTCGATTCATCGCGTGTCGATGATTCTGGAGCTGGCCCTGAAGAACGGCCGCAAGGTGGGGCTGCTGGGCCGCTCGATGCTCAACGTGATCGCGAAGGCGCGGGAACTGGGCTACATGCGCGCGCCGGATGAACTGTTTGTGCCGATCAAGCAGATCAACGATGTGCCCGATCGTGAAACCCTGCTGCTGATGACCGGTAGCCAGGGTGAGCCGCTGGCTGCCCTGAGCCGCATTTCCCGCGGTGAGCATCCCCAGGTGAAGGTGAAGACAACCGACACGATCATCTTCTCGGCCAGCCCGATCCCGGGAAACACGATTTCCGTGGTCAACACCATCGACAAGCTGATGATGCTGGGTGCCAAGGTCGTTTACGGAAAGGGCGAAGGCATCCACGTTTCCGGCCATGGCTTCCAGGAAGACCAGAAACTGATGCTGGCCCTCACCCGGCCCAAGTTCTTCGTGCCGGTGCACGGTGAGCACCGGATGCTGGTGCAGCACTCCCGCACCGGCCATGCGATGGGGGTTCCGGTCGACAACACCCTGATCATCGACAACGGTGATGTGGTGGAGCTCACCCCGGATTCGATCCGCAAAGGCAATGCCGTGAAGGCGGGCATCGAGCTGCTGGATCAATCCCGCAACGGCATCGTTGATGCCCGGGTGCTGAAGGAGCGCCAGCAGCTGGCGGAAGACGGCGTGGTGACGATCCTCGCTGCCATCAGCACCGATGGCGCCATGGTGGCTCCGCCGCGGGTGAACCTGCGGGGTGTGGTCACCACAGCTGATGCCCGCAAGATGTCGTTGTGGGTGGAGCGCGAAATCAAGTGGGTGCTTGAAAACCGCTGGAAACAGCTCTGCCGCAACACCGGTGGCAAGGCGCCGGAGGTGGACTGGATGGGTGTGCAGCGTGAAGTGGAGGTTGGCCTTGGCCGCCGGATGCGTCGTGAACTGCAGGTGGAGCCGCTGATCCTCTGTCTGGTGCAGCCGGCCCCTGGCGGCACACCGGTCTACAAGGGCCGTGCCGATGCTGAGCCCGATGACCGTCCGGCTCCCCGCGGTCGCGGTGGCCGTGGTGGTGGCTCTCCCTATGGCCGTCGCAACGGCGGTGGCGGTGGCACTCCCGCTCCCGTGCGGAACAACCAGGGCAACGGCCGGTCTGGCTCGGCAACCCCAGCCCCCGTTCGTGCCGCGGCGGCAACCGCAGTGGTGGAGAAAGTGGCTCCTCAACCGGTGGCTGAAAAGGCAGCCCCTGGTTCCCCGGAGCCGGAGATGCCTGCAGGCCGTACCCGTCGTCGTCGTTCAGCGGCCAGCTGATCGGACGAAGACCCCTTTGATCCTGTTAATCAGCCCCATCGGCTCCATGGAGTCGGTGGGGCTTTTGGTTTCAGGCTGGAGTTGAACGCGGAGCCATGAGTGTTCCAAAAGCTTCGTGGCCGCAGGCTCCTGGGGTTGGGGCGCTGGCTCGATGGTGTCGAGGGATGGTTCTTTTGCAGTGGGTTCTGGTTCCTGCTTCTCCACGTCTGAATTAGCTACTGGAGTGACAGCTGTTTCTGGGCTTGGCACAGGAGCCTTTAGAGGAGCCGGAGTGGGCGAGGGATCCGGAGTCGTCATGGCCCGGGGTTCCTCATCGCTGGACAACCATGGCATTGCGGTGATCGCATCAGCCGGTGCTGGCCTGGCTTGATCGGGATCCGTATTCAGAAAGGGATCCTTGAGCAGATTTGGGATGGCGCAGTTGGTTGCGGGCGTCGTACCGCTCCGCTGACGATTTCTTCTGATCGGCAGCGCTGCAGTCCCTGGTCCGCCAGAGCTGCGATGGTGGCGTCCACGTCACCCTGCAGCACCCGTTCTTAGGAGATGGCGGCTTGCTCCGGTTGCTGGAGCCCTTGCAGTTGGATGTGACCCAGGAGCAACGACACCACCGCCCGCCAGCCCAAGACCAGGCTTGGGTCGTGCTGGTCTGATGCGGCTTGGAGTTGATCCCACAACGCTGAGGCGAGGGCGTCGGCCTCGGCGTAGTCCCCGACGCCATAGGCCCGTTCCGCGGCTTGGTAGTGCTGCTCGAAATCGGCGTCCACGCGTAAGGGGGCCAGTCCCCAGTTTTCGACCGTTAGTCGGGGTCGTTCGGTGAAGCGGTGCCTTGGGCGGAGTGACGCTCTTCACCTCCCAGTCCGAATCCGGCGTGCACCACCTGGAGGGCCTGAACCCCAGCCTCTTCGGCCACCACACAGCTGGTTCGGATTTCGCTGGTAGCGATCAGGCAGATGTTGATGCCTGCATCCGCTAGCGCACGGAACATGCGACCCGCCGTCCCTGGTGTTGCAGGCATCCCTGCTCCCACAGCACTCACCCGGGCAATGGCCTCACCCTCCTCGAGAGCTGCGCCGGGCCACTGGGCCAGCAGGGGCGCTAGGGCTACATCGGCGCGGGCACGGTCGTCCTTGCGCAGGATGAAGGTGATGTCGCGCGATCCGTCGCTGTGTTGCCGTTCCGATTGAACAATCGCATCGAGGCTGATGCTGTTGTCCGCCAGGGCTGAACAAAGCGCCGCTGCGGTGCCGGGTCGATCGGGCACGTGGCGAACACTCAGTTGCACCTGGTCGCGGTCGAGGGCGACGCCGCGCACTTCCGGTTCCCCGCTGCCGTTGTCGGTGGGATTCATGCGGATTTGCGAGTCCTCCAAGTCGTAGGCCTCCTGCACGGCTTGAACCGCTTTGCTGCCGGCGCCGGAGTCGATCACGCAGCTCACCTTCACCTCACTGGTGGCGATCAGGCGGAGGTTGATGCCCTGCTGACATAGGCAGTTGAACAGGCCGGCGGCAATGCCAGGGCGCCCCATGATTCCGGCCCCGCTGATGCTGAGCTTCGTCAGCCCTGCTTCGGATGCCAGATCGCCGCCCAGTTGATCCAGCACCTTCTGGCTTACAGCGCGGGCCAGCTCGAGATCCGCTTCCGCCACCGTGAAGGTGATGTCGTTGCTGCTGCCCTCATGGGTGGCCTGAATGATCAGGTCCACATTGATTCCCGCCTCGGAGAGGGTTTCAAACAGGCGTGCGGCAATCCCAGGTTGATCGGGAATGTGGGAGAGGGCGAGCACGGCCTGTCCGTCCACTTCCTCCATCCCATCCACAGGGCTGCCCAGCTCCAGGCCACTGCTGCTGATCGGACGGGCTGAACGGCTGGTGATCCGGGTGCCGGGGGCATCGCTCCAACTGGAGCGCACCACAAGGTTCACGCCGTAGTTGCGGGCGATCTCAACGGCCCTGGGATGCAGCACGGAGGCGCCAAGGCTGGCGAGTTCCAGCATTTCGTCGCAGCTGATCGTCTCCATCAGCTGGGCATCGGACACCTTGCGCGGATCGGTGCTGAGCACACCCGGAACGTCGGTGTAGATCTCGCAAGCATCGGCACCCAGGGCCGCCGCCAGGGCGACGGCGGAGGTGTCGGAGCCCCCACGCCCGAGGGTGGTGATTTCGTTGAGCCCATCGCTGCTGGTGCTGGTGCCCTGGAAACCGGCCACCACCACCACCTGGCCAGCTGCGAGGCGGTTGCGGATTCGGTCGGTGCGAATCCCGAGGATCCGGGCCCGGCCATGGGTGGATTCCGTGGCGATGCCCACTTGTGGACCGGTCATCGACGTCGCACTGACCCCCTGGGCGTTCAAGGCCATCGCCAGCAAGGCGATCGACACCTGTTCGCCACTGGCCAGCAGCATGTCCATCTCCCGCTGGGTGGGGGCAGAGGTGATGGCGTTGGCCAGACCGGTCAATTCATCGGTGGTGTGGCCCATGGCGGAGACCACCACAACCACGTCGTGCCCCTCCTCCCGGCAACGTCCGATCCGATCAGCCACCGCCTTGATGCGTTCCACGCTGCCGACGGAGGTGCCCCCGAATTTCTGCACCAGGAGGGCCATGGACCGGGCTCAGCAACGCTGGATTTTCTCATCTGGCGGGCAGTGATCAGCCCAGCAGGCCGTCGCGGAAGGCGTCGCCCGGCTGAGCGCCGCGTTTCAGCCGGGCCTCCACCTCCAGTAGACGGCCCAGGAGTGAGAGGAAGCGCTTGGGCGGGCGGCCCTGCAGCTGCTTGCGCATCACGTAGATGCGTTTGGGGTTGCCGATCCCAGCTGCCTTGGCGATCACCGCCACATCCCGTTCCCCCTGCTGTTCCAGCAGGCTCACCCAGAGCCAGCCGCGGATCTGACCGGTGAGGGTGGCCACGATGCGCAGGGCTGGTTCCCCGGCTTCGATCAGGGCATCCCAGCGGGCGATCGCTTCGCCGGGGTTGCCCTCCAGCAGGGCATCGCCCACGGCCAGGGCGTTGGTGGAGCGCCCTCCCACCAGCTCCTGCACCCGTGCAGCGGAAATGCTGGTGTCCCGCAGGGAGAGCTTGCGCAGTTCCGATTCGAGCCGGGCGCTGTCGGTGCCGATGGCCTCCACCAGGGCGTCAATGGCATCCGGCTCTACCTTCAGGCCCAGGGCCTCGGCCGTGCGTTGCACCAGCTGGCGCTGGCCGTTGCCATCCCAGGCAGCGGGAAGCGGGAAGCTCTGCTCCTGATCGAGCCCGTTTTTGATTCGTTTCTGCAGGGCTTTGGTGGTGCGCAGGCGACCATCGGGTTTGGCAGGGTTCACCAGCACCAGGTGGCTGCTGTCGGGAATGAGCTCGAGGGCGGCCTCAAACCGGTCAGCCAGCTCACTGGGGCAGCCATTGCAGAACGGACTGCGCTGCAGCAGCACCAGCCGTTCGCCTGTTGCGAAGGGAGGAGTGCGGGCCTCCTCGAGGGCCTGCAGGGCCTGCCCGGCGTCCGCTCCATCCAGGCGGCTGAGGTTGAGGCTGCTCCAGCTGGGGTCGACAACCTTGCCGATCAGGGCATCGATGGCCCGGTCCCGCGCAGCGGCGTCATCACCCCAGAGCAGATGGATCGGCATGGGTCGATGATGGCGTGGATGGCCCAAGACCACCCGATCTTCACCGAAAGCATCCGGCGGATCCGGGCGGCACTAGGGGACACTGGCTTGCCGCCGCTGCAACAGCAGGTGCTGGAACGGCTTGTGCATAGCAGCGGCGATATCAGCTTGGGAACACTGCTGCGGTTCAGTGAGGGGGCCTGCGAGCAGGGTTTGGCAGCGCTGAAGCAGGGGGCGCCGATCTTGACGGACACCGCGATGGCGGCGGCGGCGGTGGCCCCGATGGCCCAACGCACCCTCGGCACTGCCGTGCACACGGTGCTGGAGTGGGCACCTGAGGTAGCGCTGGCGGGTTCAACGCGCACGGCGGCGGGCATGGATCAGGCCTGGCGCGCGCTCGCGCTGGCGTCACCGGCGCCGGTGGTGCTGATCGGCAGTGCGCCGACTGCCCTTGAGGTGCTGTTGCAGCAGGTGGCCGCCGGCGCTCCAGCCCCCAGCCTGGTGATCGGCATGCCTGTGGGTTTTGTGGGGGTGGCGGAAAGCAAGAATCATCTGGCGGCCAGTGGCCTGCCCCAGATCCGTTTGGAGAGCAGCAGGGGTGGAGCGGGTCTGGTGGCCGCGGCGGTCAATGCTCTGCTGCGCGCTGCTGCAGCACCAGCTCCCCCCCTTTCCAGCTGAGTTGCCAGCCTCCGGCAAGATCGGCCGCACCGCCGGGGGCACCGTTGTCCAGCCGCTTGCTGAGTTCGTCCAGCTGGCTGGCCGGCAGGGCTGGCACCCCCTGCTGCTGCAGCCACTGCGCCAGCAGCAGGCGGCGGCTGGCTGGGTTCAACGCCCCCAGGCCGCGGCGGTCCAGGCCCGCTGCGGTTTGCAGAAGCTGCAGCGCCATATGGCTGAGTTCAGTCTGACTGTCCCGCACCTGGGACACCCGTTCGGCCAGATTGCTCATCCGCTGCGTGCTGCCGGGATGCAACGCCTCCAGCACCGGCAGCACCTCCTGGCGGATCCGGTTGCGGGCGAACGCGGAGGATTGGTTGCTGGGGTCCTCCCAGATCGGCAGGGCCAGGTCCCTGCAGATCTCGAGGGTGTCTTTGCGCTGCAGGTGCAGCAGCGGCCGGCGCAGGAGGGGCCCTTCCGGGCTCAGGGGGCGGACGCTTGGCAGGGCCGCCAGGCCCGCTAGGTCGCTGCCGCGGGCCAGCTGCAACAGCATCGTTTCGGCTCGGTCGCTGGCGGTGTGGCCCGTCACCACATCTGCGCTCGCTTGGCGGCCCCGTTGTTCCAGCCGTTCGTAACGCCACTGCCGGGCCTTGGCTTCGCTGGGCACCTCTCCCGGTGCTGCCTGGTCCACCTGCAGGGGGAGCTGCCGCTGCTGGCACCAGTTGCTCAGTTCCGAGGCGATTCGGCTGGAGCCGTCGTGCCAGCCGTGGTCGCCGTGCCACAGGCTCAGGCTCCAGCCATGCAAGGGCGCCAGATCCTGCAGCAACGCCAGCAGGGCCATGGAGTCCTGTCCGCCGGAAACCGCCAGCAGAAGAGCGCTGCCCTGGGGCAGCAGCTGCGGTTGCATCAGCAGGCGCCGGTGCAGGCGGTCATGCCAGGACGTCCAACCCAAGAAGCAGGGGTGCGTTTCCCCCACGGTGTGAGAATCAGGGCATCGCTGTCCAGTCCCCCATGACCCGTCTTCAGCAGCTGCCCGTTTCTCTGCAGCGCAGCCTTGAGCAGCGCTCTGCGCTCAAGGTGATCGCCGGCCTGATGAATTTCGATGCCGCCAGTGTGGAGCGGGTGGCCCGTGCAGCCGGGCGTGGCGGTGCGGATCTGATCGACGTGGCCTGCGACCCCGCCCTGGTGCGTCTGGCAGTCGAGGCCTCCGTTGGCGTGCCCGTGTGTGTGTCTTCTGTGGAGCCTGAGCAGTTCCCCGCGGCGGTGGAAGCCGGTGCGCTGATGGTGGAGATCGGCAACTACGACGCCTTTTATCCCCAGGGCCGGATCTTTGATGCGGCTGAAGTGCTGGAGCTCACCCGCCGTACCCGCCAACTACTGCCCAACGTGGTGTTGAGCGTCACCGTGCCCCACGTGCTGCCGATCGATGAGCAGGAGCAGCTGGCCATCGATCTGGTGACCGCCGGTGCCGATCTGATCCAGACCGAGGGCGGCACCAGTGCCAAGCCTTTTAGTGCGGGCCACCTGGGCCTGATCGAGAAGGCTGCCCCCACCCTGGCGGCGGCTTATAGCATCAGCCGCGCCGTCGATGTGCCCGTTCTCTGTGCTTCTGGTCTGTCTGCGGTAACGCTGCCGATGGCTATCGCTGCCGGTGCGGCCGGCGTGGGCGTCGGTTCAGCAGTGAACCGCCTGCAGGATGAGCTGGCGATGGTGGCCGTTGTTCGTGGTCTGCGTGATGCCCTCGGCAGCGCTGTCCCGACCCGCGTCTGAACCTGAATCTCCGCTGAGCGGTCGGCTCTTCCCCTTCATGGTGTGAAGAGTGCTCCGCTCGCTCGCGGAAGCAACAGCTCTCGTGTGAAAATCGACCTCTGACTTCCAGCTCCATGCAGTTCATCAACACGCTGACCGTTCTGGCCCTGGTGGTGGCGTCCTTCGCTTTGATCGTTGCGGTACCGGTGCTGTATGCCTCCAGCGAAGACAGCGGCCGCTCCAACCGTTTGATCCTTCTGGGCAGTGCTGTGTGGGTGGCGCTGGTGCTGCTGAACTGGGGTGTGAGCTTCTTCGTCGTCTGAGCTCAGCCTCAGGCAGAACCTGGCGGGTGCCACGATGGCTGAGATTCAGTCGGCACCTTTCCAATGGCCACGTTTGAAGGACGTTTTTCTGACGCAGCCGGGCTGCGCGTCGGCATCGTCGTGGCCCGTTTCAATGATCTGGTCACCGCCAAGCTGCTGAGCGGCTGTCTCGATTGCCTCAAGCGCCATGGCGTGGATGTGTCGGAGACCAGCTCTCAGCTGGACGTGGCCTGGGTGCCGGGTTCGTTCGAACTGCCGATCGTGGCCCAGCAGATGGCCCGCTCTGGTCAGTACCAGGTGCTGATCACCCTGGGGGCGGTGATCCGCGGCGACACGCCCCATTTCGATGTGGTGGTGGCAGAGGCAAGCAAGGGGGTTGCTGCGGTGGCGCGCGACACGTCCGTGCCTGTGATCTTCGGCGTGTTGACCACCGACACGATGCAGCAGGCGCTGGAACGGGCGGGCATCAAGAGCAACCTCGGCTGGAGCTATGGCCTGGAAGCCCTGGAGATGGGCAGCCTGATGCGGGCCTTGCCGTCGCCTTGAGGCTTTAGGCCGCCAACTGATTGAGTACCTGACGGGCTCGTTGCACCACAGGTTTGGGAATGCCGGCCAGGCGTGCCGCTTCGATGCCGTAGCTGCGGCTGGCGCCGCCGGCCTGCACCTGATGGAGGAAGACCAGATCCTCACCGGTTTCCTCCACCAGCACCTGGAAGTTGGCCACGTTCTCGCGTTCAGAGGCCAGGTTGTTGAGCTCGTGATAGTGAGTGGCAAACACCGTGCGGCTGCCCAGGTCGCCGGCCAGGTGCTCGCTCACGGCCCAGGCGATCGAGAGGCCATCAAAGGTGGCGGTGCCCCGCCCGATCTCATCCAGCAGCACCAGGGAACGATCGCTGGCGTGGTGAAGGATGTTGGCGGTTTCTGCCATCTCCACCATGAAGGTGGACTGTCCGGCGGCCAGATCATCCACAGCACCCACCCGGGTGAAGATCCGATCGGCAATGCCGATCGTGGCGGAGCGGGCCGGAACCCAGCTGCCGATCTGAGCCATTAACTGGAGCAGGCCGATCTGGCGCAAATAGCAGCTCTTGCCACTGGCGTTGGGGCCCGTGAGCACAACAAGATCTGTGCCCTCACCGAGTTGCACATCATTGGGGGTGAAAGCGGTTTCCACTAGCCGTTGCTCCACCACCGGATGGCGGCTGGCCTCCAGCTGCAGCCCCCGGCCGTCGGTGATGGTTGGTGCGCAGTAGCCACCGCTGGCGGCCACATCGGCCAAGCCGGTGAGGGCATCGAGGGCAGCAACAGCGCGGGCTGCCTGGCGGATTGGGGCGGCCATGGCTCCCACTTGCTCGCGCAGCTGGCAGAACAGCTCGTATTCCCGCTGGCAAGCCCGTGCCCGCAGCTGGAAGATGCGGCCTTCACGCTCCTTGAGATCCGGGGTGATGAAGCGTTCCTCGTTGGCCAGGGTCTGGCGCCGGATCCAGTGGTCTGGTACGGCGGTGGCCTTGGCTTTGCTCACCGCCAGGAAATAGCCGAAGGTGCGGTGGTGCTGCAGCTTCAGGGTGCTGATGCCACTGCGTTGGCGCTCCTGCTGCTCCTGGTGGCTGAGCCAGCCATCCTCATCGTCCAGTTGGTTGCGCAGCCCATCCAGCAGCGGGTCGACGCCGTCATGGATCAGGTCGCCCTCAGAGAGGGAGAGTGGTGGGGCCTCCACCAGATTGTGGCGAATCGTCCGAGCCAGCTCCGCAAGGGCTGGATCGGGGTTGAGCAGTTGCTGAAACCACTCCGGCCCTGCGCTGATCGCAGATTCCAGCCGAGCGGTGAGCTGGGGCAACCGTTCAAGGCCATCGGCGATGGCCACTAGATCGCGGGCACCGGCATGGCCCGCCCCTGCCCGGCCGGCTAGCCGTTCTAGGTCCCCCATCGGCCGTAGCAGGTGGCGGATCGCCAGCCGCAGGCTGCGTTCACCCACCAGGCTGCTCACCAGATCCTGGCGCTGCTGAATGGCCTGGCGCTCCATCAATGGTGCTTCCAGCCAGCGGCGCAGGCAACGGCCGCCCATGGCGGTGAGGGTGCGATCGATCGCCCAGAGCAACGACCCCTGCAACTGGTTGTCGCGCTGGGTGGCGGTGAGCTCGAGGTTGCGGCGGGTCTGGGCATCCAGCACCAGGGCATCGCCGCGGTGCACGATCGCCGGTACCTCCAGGGGAATGCGGCTGTCCTCTTCTAGGGGCTGGGTGTCCTGCAGGTAGCGCAGCAGTCCGCCGAGGGCCTGCAGGGCCAGGGGATGTTCCGGCAGGCCGAGGCCATCGAGGCTGCTGAGGCCATAGTGCTGTTGGAGGGTGCGCTCCGCCTCCGCTGGGCTGAAGGGGGTGCTGGCCATCGGCGTCAGCCGCAACCGTTCCGGGCACCAGGCTGGCCGCTCAGCATCGAGGGCGGCGGCCCAGAGCAGTTCGGAGGCCTCCTGCTGGGCCAGCTGCTGATGTAGGGAGCTGCTGTCTTCCCGCTGCATCACCTGCACCTCGCCAGTGCTCACATCGGCACTGGCCAGGCCCCAGCGCAGCGGTTGTTTCCCCTCGGCCGGCTCCACCACCACCGCCGTCAGCCAGTTATTGCGGCGGGCGCTGAGCATGCCCTCCTCCAGCACGGTGCCGGGGGTCAGCACCCGGGTGATGTCCCGCTTGAGCAGGGCACCCTTTGTGGGGGTGGTTTCGAGTTGATCGCAGAGGGCCACGCTGTAGCCCTGATTGATCAGTTCGGCGCAGTAGCGCTCGGCGGCGTGGTGGGGGATGCCCGCCATCGGCACCCGCCCGATCGCCTTGCCGCCCTCCTTGCCGGTGAGGGTGAGCTCCAGGACCCGGGAGAGTTCGATCGCGTCTTCAAAGAAGCACTCGAAGAAGTCGCCCAGGCGGTAAAGCAGCACCCGCTCGGGATGGGTCGCTTTGAGCTCTACGTAGTGACGCAGCATCGGCGTCAGCTGAAGCGGATTCAGCTGGCTGTGGTGGGCCCAGGCAGGTTCGTCGCTGCTGGGTGATGAATCACTTGTAGATATGGATTCTCTGCTGGTTTTGCCTGACTTGGCCTGGCGTGTTCGGGGGCGGGCTGAGGCATCAGACTCCAGTTCGTCGTCGCTGAGATCGCGGCTGGGTGCCTCAGGTTCGCTGGTGGGCGCAGTCGTTGCAGCCGACTCAGGTCCTCCAAATAAATTGCCCTGCAGGGCGTCGTCAGGGAACTGTGACGCGGACCGGGGCATCGGCTGATCTGAAGGATCCGGATCGTACCGATACGATGCTTGATTGAGTCCACTGTTGTGTGGCATGCAGCAAAAAAACAACAGTGGATTGATCTTGTTTTGGCAGAAATTTTTCTGTTTTCACAGGAGCTGATCCAAGCTCAGTGGTGTTCCTGAGCCATAGGCCCGCCTGGCTTTACGTCCCAGCAGTTGTTCGAAGAGATGTGGAGGTGCACCGTCACCAGGCCGAATAATGCGAATGTTCTCCTCAGTGAACAGATCTCCTTCATTGATGTCCTCAGAGACATAAATGGATCGGCGGAGAACGAGGCTCTTGCGCTCGGCTTCGGTTGGGCCGTAGCGCACAATCCCAAGGGCTTGCCAGGCACGCTCAGATTCCACTATCAAATTCGCCATCTCCTGAGGCTCCAAAGAAAAAGCACTGTCGACGCCGCCGTCTTTCCGCGCCAAGGTGAAATGTTTTTCAATCACTGAGGCACCTAAAGCTATTGAGGCAACTGCAACTCCCAGACCCATGGTGTGATCGCTGAGACCGACTTCGGTGTGGAATAAGTCGCGAAGATGGGGGATCGTGCGAATGTTGGTATTTTCAGGAATTGCCGGGTAAGTGCTTGTGCATTTCAGCAAAATGAGTTGATCACAGCCTGCATCACGAGCAGTTTCAACTGCCAGTTCGAGCTCACCAAGGCTGGCCATTCCGGTGGAAATGATCAGGGGTTTTCCTGTGGCTGCGGCCTTGGCGATTAAAGGCAGGTGGTTGTTTTCGAAACTGGCAATTTTGTATGCAGGGGTATTAAGACCCTCTAGAAAATCGACGGCTGTTTCATCGAAGGGTGAACTAAAACAGATCAATCCCAATTCCTGGGCGCGCTCCATGATTGGTGCGTGCCATTCCCAGGGTGTATAGGCAAGTTTATAAAGATCATGGAGATTTTTTCCATTCCAGAGTGACTTACTATCATTGATTTCGAAACTTTCGCCACGCTTATCGAGCGTCATTGTGTCGGCAGTATACGTCTGCAATTTGATTGCATGGGCGCCTGCTTTAGCGGCAGCCTCGACGATTTCCAAAGCCCTGCCTAAGTCTTGGTTGTGGTTGCCGCTCATCTCGGCAATCACAAACGGGGGATGGTCTGTACCGATGGTTCGGCCAGCGATCTCGATCGTCATGAGGTGGTGTCCTGCCTACGCGTTTGGATGGTGATCCTGGAACAATTGTCACCTTTTCATGGAGGCAAGTGCCTTCAGCAGGATTGATTGGATAGCAAATGCCAGCGATTCATCGCTCGATCTGATGAGTTGGGTGAAGAGTCCACGTTTGGTTCTTGCTTAAAGCCTGCTCGGGCAAAGCAAGCGTTGCTGGCTGTGTTTGTCGTCAGCACCTCGGCCACAACATTGACGTCTGGCCCCCAATGTTGATGAAGGGCTTTAACTCCTTTTCTGACCAACTCACCAGCAAGGCCATGGCCCCTGGCGCAGCGATCCAGTGAAAGTGCAACGACCGCTTCAATGGAAGCCCCCTTTCGCGAGGTGAATTGCTGATCGAAGCGGATTTGACCCACTGGGCATCCATCAGCTGTTGTGGCGATCAAATGCAGCCGTTGGGGATTGTTCAGTCCCCTTTTAAACCATCTGTGGTGATCCTCCGGCGTGATTTGCTCGCTTGTGAGGCTATTGCTCCGTACCTGAGGATCATTGGCCCAGCGCAAGAGCAAGGCTTCATCAGTTGCTATCGCTGGTCGAAGTCTCAGTCCGCCCTCCTGAGGGCCAAGCATCGCTATGGCTTGGCGACTGACTCCCCAGCCATCGGTGAGACCACTGCCTGCCACCTTTGTATCAGGATCGTGCAGTCTGGCCAGCAGTGCTGATGTGATCTCTTCAACGCTCACCAAGGCTTCACTGCCAAGCAATTGCAAATGTCCGTGGTGATGTAGGGCTTGGGTTGATTTCAGTTGATTCATCGCAATTGCTATCACAAGGCTTGGTAAACCCAGGCATGCTCTTTCCCAGGTGGTGGCACCGCCGGCGCCGATCGCTAAATCGGCCCGAACCATCAGGCCAGCGAGACTCGGTAAAGGGCCGTGCAGAGTGGCGTTAGGGAGCTTGTCTACCAGTTTTTTGACTGCCTTCCAGTGGGGTGACTGGCGACCAATGACGACATCCACAGCGAGATCAGCCAGAGCTGGATCCATCAACGCCTTCAGTGCCTGGCTGGTCAAATTATTTTCATCTACGCCCCCGAAGAACACAAGTACACGCTTCAACTGCGTACGTTTCGGAACCAAAGGATGCAAATGGGGGTATTCGTGAGCCAACAGGGCGTAATGGGGGCCCAAAAGTTGGCGGCAATTTTCAGTTACCAGCCCGTGGTAACGATTTTCTGTGGCATCTCCAAAGAAGTTGGAATCAAGAAGCAGATTGGCTTGATGTGGTCGGTCGGCTAGATCGTCGATTGCTAGTAACTGGGGGATTGAACTTCCGTCCGTTAGAGCTGTGAGAAGCTGAACTTCCCATTTGGCATCGAGGCCGTAATGGTCCACGACCAACCAGCTGGCTGTTGAGATATTGGCCTGAGCCAGCGCATTGAGGCAGTCGCCTACGTCCTGCTCTTGGCTGCAGCCAAGCCAGGCCTCGTACAGCTGCCGTTCTTGCAGTCCTTTGTAAGCAAGTAGCGACTGCTCGGGCAGCTTTAACACTGAGAATTCTTTCTCTAAAAGGTGGATTAAATCGCCAGGTTGCACCCGGCAGATGAAGTTGACCTCAGCTCCGCGCTGCTGCAAAAGCCGAGCCAAGTTTCGGCAACGCATGACGTGGCCGCTTCCGATTGACAGAGACGCATCGCAGCGGATCAGGATTCGTGTCATGTCAGCCGTCACGCTTGGCAGAAAAGCTTCACAGTCTCAAGACCAACCTATAGCGAATGTTGCCTAGCCAGGCTCGAGCCTGATCTATAGCCAAAAGCGAACATGTACAAAGTAGAGGTGTCGACTGAAATTCGATTTGTGTCTTAAATAAAATTTAAAACAGGTATATGCTGATATAGATGGGATTTTGCCAGAATTTATCTTTATTTATGTCGTTTTGTCGGCCTTTGGATAGCCAAGAAATTTAATCGATTTTATGCATAAATTTTAGTTGATAAGAGCGTAAATTTGTTTTGCTCAGCGGCGAAGCACCATCAGTTGCTGAGGGTGCGCATCCTGGAAGCCCAGTTGCCGATAGAAGCCTGCACTTTTGGTGGTCATCAGGTACACCCTTTCAACCCCCACCACTGGTGAAGTGTGGAGTAGTTCTTCGATCACCCGGCGGCCTAGGCCATGGCCCTGCAGATCACCGGCTACGACGATATCCCAGAGCACGGCTCGGCTGAAGCCATCGGAGGTGGCCCGGCCGAAGCCCACCAGCCGCTTGCCGCGCCAGAGGCTCACCACGGCGTCGCTACCAGCAAGCAGGCGCCGCAGCTGAGTAAAGCTGCGGCCGCGGGCCCAGAAGGCGTGACGATCGAACAGCCGTTGCAGCTTGAGCAACGCTCGGCTGGGGCGCAGATCCGGCCCGAGGCCAAGCCAGCGCAGGCCTGGGGCACCGGGGGCATGGTGAACCAGCCGGATCGGGGTCACGGGTAGGGGAGCCGCAGCACTTCATCTTGCTCCCCGGCGATAATTAACGGCCGCCGTTTGGCCCTGCAGCACCCATGCCCGCCTACGACCTCACGGCGCCTTATTCCCCCAAGGGAGACCAGCCGACGGCGATCAAGCAGCTGGTGAAGGGTGTAAACAGCGGTGAGCGCTATCAGACGTTGCTGGGGGCGACAGGCACGGGGAAGACGTTCACGATGGCCAACGTGATTGCCCAGACCGGGCGGCCTGCGCTTGTGCTAGCCCACAACAAAACTCTGGCGGCCCAGCTCTGCAACGAGCTGCGGGAGTTCTTTCCTGAGAACGCCGTTGAGTACTTCATCTCCTACTACGACTACTACCAACCGGAGGCTTACGTTCCGGTCAGCGACACATACATCGCCAAGACGGCGTCGATCAACGAGGAGATCGACATGCTGCGCCACTCGGCGACGCGCTCGCTGTTTGAACGGCGCGACGTGATCGTGGTGGCCTCGATCAGCTGCATCTACGGCCTGGGCATTCCCAGTGAATACCTTAAGGCGGCGGTGAAGTTCGAGGTGGGCGAGACCCTCAACATCCGCAGCCAGCTGCGGGAGCTGGTGAACAACCAGTACAGCCGCAACGACACTGAAATCGCTCGCGGTCGTTTCCGCATGAAGGGGGATGTGCTGGAGATCGGCCCCGCCTACGAAGATCGGTTGGTGCGGATCGAGCTGTTCGGCGACGAGGTGGAGGCGATCCGCTACGTCGATCCCACCACCGGCGAGATCCTGCAGAGCATGGATGCGGTGAACATCTACCCGGCCAAGCACTTCGTCACCCCGAAAGACCGGCTGGATTCCGCCATCAGCGCCATCCGCTCGGAGCTGCGGGAGCGGCTGGATGTGCTCAACGGAGAAGGCAAATTGTTGGAGGCCCAGCGGCTGGAGCAGCGCACCAGGTACGACCTGGAGATGCTGGGTCAGGTGGGCTACTGCAACGGGGTGGAGAACTACGCCCGCCATCTGGCCGGCCGCGAGGAGGGCACGCCGCCGGAGTGCCTAATTGATTATTTCCCGGACGACTGGCTGTTGATCGTGGACGAGAGCCACGTCACCTGTTCGCAGCTCCAGGCGATGTACAACGGCGACCAGGCCCGCAAGAAGGTGCTGATCGAGCACGGCTTCCGCCTGCCCAGCGCAGCGGACAACAGACCGTTGAAGGGGGCCGAGTTTTGGGAGAAGGCGCGTCAGACGGTGTTCGTCTCCGCCACTCCGGGGGATTGGGAGATGGAGGTGAGCGGCGGAGAGGTGGCTGAGCAGGTGATCCGCCCCACCGGGGTGCTCGATCCGGTGGTGGAGGTGCGGCCCACCTCGGGCCAGGTGGACGATCTGCTGGGGGAAATCCGTGACCGGGCCGCCAAGAACCAGCGGGTGTTGGTCACCACGCTCACCAAGCGGATGGCTGAAGACCTCACCGATTACCTGGCGGAGAACGAGGTGCGGGTGCGCTACCTCCACTCGGAGATCCATTCGATTGAGCGGATCGAGATCATCCAGGATCTGCGCCTGGGGGAATACGACGTGCTGGTGGGGGTGAACCTGCTGCGGGAGGGCCTGGACCTGCCGGAGGTGAGCCTGGTGGCGATCCTCGATGCTGACAAAGAAGGCTTCCTGCGGGCTGAGCGCTCCCTTATCCAGACCATCGGCCGGGCTGCACGCCACGTGGAGGGGGTGGCGCTGCTCTATGCCGACAACATGACCGACTCGATGGCCAAGGCCATTTCCGAGACCGAACGACGCCGGGCGATTCAGCAGACCTACAACGAGAAGCACGGCGTCGTGCCAACGGCGGCGGGCAAGAAGGCCAGCAACTCGATCCTCAGCTTCCTGGAGTTGAGCCGCAAGTTGAAGCAAGACGGCCCGGACGCGGATCTGGTGGAGGTGGTGGGCAAAGCCGCCAAGGCCTTGGAGAACGATCCCGATGCCGGCCTGGCGCTGGAGGCGCTGCCGGAGTTAATCGATCAGCTCGAGGCCAAGATGAAGGAGGCAGCCAAGAAGCTCGATTTTGAAGAAGCCGCGAACCTGCGTGATCGGGTGAAGCAGCTGCGCCAGAAGATGGCGGGGGGCTATTGATGCCCCCTTCGCATAAGCGTGTGTTGCGAATTGACCTGGGGCACCTCTGTAGTGCATCATCATTAGGTCAGCGGGATCACTTCAGGTCTTCGTTTCGCGGATGTAGCTCAGTGGTAGAGCATCTCCTTGCCAAGGAGAGGGTCGAGAGTTCGAATCTCTTCATCCGCTTTTTTAAATTCCATTTGGTGACTTTTTGACGTCATCTATTTCGCTTTTGACTTCATGATTGGAGGCGGTATTGATGCTGTTGATTTGCGATCGAGATGCATGATCCGCGCACGCTGATCCTGCGGGCGATGCTGCTCGATGGTGTCGGTCAGCTTTTGATCCTGGGTTGGATTCTCTGGGTACTGCCATTCGTTGGATGGCAGATCGGAGGTAGCAGCTTGGAAGGGCAAGGGGGCTGGTTGTTGTTTTCGCTTTTGCTTTACCCCTTTTTGGGCTGGTTGTTTGGCAGCTATACGGTTTTGCGCTGGCGTCGTCTAGCCCTGCTGGTTCTGTTGCAGCGGCTCATGATCACGTCGACCGTGAGCGTGATGGTTGTGGCCGTTGCCCGTTGGTTGATCAATCCCGCCGATTCCATATGGCTGGTGTACCGCAGCGTGCAGATGGTGTGGATGCTTGGACTCACCGGCTGGTCCTTCCTGGTGCGCCTGGCACTGCGGCGAGGTCTGTTGCTCCCTGGAAGTCCCAGGCTTTTGCTGTTGGCTCAGCAGAACGAGATCAATAAAGTTCTCTCGGTGTGGCAGCGAATCCCCCATAGGCAACGGCTGACACCTGTTGATTCATTGCGTTTACAACGGCGCCTGGATCAATCGGAACAGCCTCTACTTGTGGCAGTGAGTTCGGAGGTGCGCCGTGATCCAAGTCATCGCTCGCTGCTTGAGAGCCTTGAGATGCGCGATCCACGTCTCGTCCGCAGTATGTCGGTTCTCAGTTTGTTTGAGCACCAACAAGAACGCCTGCCACCCGCGTTGATGGGAGATATTTCCTTCACCTATGACGATCTCCCCTGGGCCTCTCTTTTCAGTGTCCAGTCCCAGCTCAAGCGCATGGCTGATCTCTTTGTGGCTTTTGTACTTCTTTTGGTAACAGCACCATTGATTGCTATGGCAGCTTTATTGATTTGGCTAGAGGATCGTGGTCCAGTTTTTTACTCGCAACGTCGTAGCGGTTGGCTTGGGCGAGAGTTCACGGTCTTTAAGTTACGCACCATGTCGGTGCAGCCGCTGGATTCACCTCCAGAGTGGACCCAGCCTGGTGACCAGAGAATTACAAAGGTAGGTAGCCTTTTACGAAAGGTTCGGCTGGATGAACTACCTCAACTCTTCAATGTCCTCATTGGTGAGATGAGTTTGATTGGTCCGCGACCAGAGCGGCCAGAGTTGGAGCGGCAATTAGAGAAGAGCATCCCCCACTACCGTAAACGTCATTGGATGCGTCCTGGTTTGAGTGGTTGGGCTCAGGTGAGTGCTCCATATGCAAGTAGTATTGAGGAATCGGATCTGAAGCTTTCTTACGATCTTTTTTATATAAAAAATTTCAACACTTGGCTGGATGTTTCTATTGCTATTCGAACTATAAAAATAATTCTCAAGGCTACAGGAAGATGAAAACTATCCAGGATTGTGCCATAGTGATTATATGTTAAGTTAATCAACATGAATCCTCCCAATTGGTTATTAATTACTTTTGATCAATGGAGGGGTGACTGGTTGCATCAGGATTGGCTTAATGTCCCGTCGATACGTCAAGTTGCATCTCAGGGTTGGGACGTTCGTCGCTGTTATACCTCAAGCCCGCAATGTATACCTGCCAGAGCAAGCTGGATTACAGGCTTGAGGCCTAGTCAATTAGGTGTAACTTCTAATCAGGTATTCACTCTTCCTTCAGATTCGCCCTCATTTGTTCGTCAGCTTAAAAATTTGCATGGCTTCCACACTCGCTTAATTGGAAAGACTCATTGGACCCCTCATGAAAAAGGAGTAGATTTAAGAGATAATGCAGGCCTGCTTTGCGATTTAGGTTTCTCGAGATTTAGAGAAATCGCGGGTCCAAGAGCGCTGGGAGTCTTAGAGTGTGAGTTGACAGATGTCTGGCGCAAAGAGGGTGTTCTTGAGTTATATCGAAATGATTTACTACGTAGATATTCTAATTCTATTGTTCATGATACTAACCCGACGCCTTTGCCTGATCATTTGTATCCAGATATTTGGCTTGGAAATGTGGCTCTTGAAGAAATCAATGATTTGCCAAGAGATACTCCATGGTTCTTTTGGATTAGTTTTTCGGGCCCGCATGAACCATTTGATGTCCCCACTTCCTGGAGGGGATTTCATGGTCTAATACCTTCCCCAGAATTGCGTCCTGATTCTTTGGAGCAGCTTAATAAATATGCTCCAAGAGGCAGTGTTTTGAGCCGAAAGTTGCAACGTTGGCCTGATGGCATACCTCTCGCTTCAGTTAGTGCTTTAAGAGCTGACTATGCAGATCATATGCATTTGCTTGATGCTCAGGTTGGCAGAATTATGCGAAGTTTGGAGGTGAATGGTTTTCTTGATAATACAGCTATTACTATCTGTAGCGATCATGGTGAGCTGCTGGGGGACTGGGGTCTTCTTTTGAAGGGATGTTTTTTGGAGGGTGCAATTAGGAGTCTGTTTGTTCATAAACCCGCAAATGCAAGGCAAGGTTTGAGGCGTTTGTGGAAATATGAGAAGAGGCCTTTTGGCTTGACAGAAGCCTTATGGTCGGCATTTCATTCAATCATTGATCCCAGCCGAGGCTCTTTTGGTAGTATTTTGAGCTCTAATAATAAATGTGTTCAAATTGAATTTGAAGACGAAATAATGTTGATTAGGTAAGTTGTGTTTAATAGTATTTGCTTTTAAATTTGATTTAAAAGCAAAGTCTTGTCATGTGGTTTGCAATAAGTTTACAGGATCTCTTGATTTTACTCGACTTCCAAATTGCATGATTGAAATTGCTGAGAGAACATAGTATCAATCTTTGCCTTCGATTGCCTCGTTTAGAATAATTCAGTTCAACTTTAATGCTGTGACAAAAGATATTCTTTTCATTGTTCTAGATTATTGTAGATTTGACACCTTCAAAAAGCTTTTGATGGTGGTTTTATTCCAAATATTGCTTCAATCGCTCCTCTTCATAAGGCTTTTCGTCTTCGTATTTTGCACATGGTAGTCACGCTGCTTTTTAGATGGGTTTTACCCCTGGAGTTGTTGACTGTGAATCTCCATTATTGAATCCTAAGGTGGCCAAGCTGTTTGGGTTGTCTTATTCAGGGTCCGCTAAAAAAGATGTTGATCAAGGACTTCGTTTAAGTGAAACAATATAATTGAAGTTTTGGATCATCCTAATTGTACGACTATATTGACAGCGTTAGCAGAATGGATTAACACTTCTTCTGCTTCAGGCTCTGTTCTTGCTGAGCCGTTTGATCACTTTTGGTTCTCCAGAAATACTTGGAACTTGCAAGCTCAGCTCTTATGGATTGATGGATCTTTGTCCGAATTGCCAGAAGAAATGCCTCGGTTCGCTTTTCTAAATGTGGGCGAAACCCATTTTCCCTACTCGCATGCAGGGGCGAAATGGGAGCGCTGGCTCGGTCCATATGTCCCTTTTGGGGATGAGCACTGCAGTGCGGAAGAGAGTGCTCGACGCCAGAGGGCATTCCTGGAGTGGGTGGACCACCAGCTCGCACCATTGTTAGATCGCTTTCGTGATGGAGCAGTGCTTCTTTGCGCTGTCTATGGCGACTGCTGGGGGGAAGATGGGCTCTGGGAGCACGGCATCAGCCATCCCGCCATGCTGACTGTGCCCTTGCTGCTGCGGGTGCGTGGTGTGTCTGTCGGGACAAAACAATCAGTAGTAGCTATTCCCCCCAGCCCCAGTCGATTCCGTAGCGGTGCTTCACGCCTGAAGCGGTGGTTGAAAGCGCGTCTCTGAGCTTGGCTCGCACGGAGTGAGCCACCTCCGCAGCCTCTCCGCTACCAGCATTGGCTTTAGGTAGCTCCATAGGCAGCGGGATCGCCTTCACGTTCAGGAATTTCTGAACGGAGTCCCAAACATGTTCGGTGTTGGTGAATAGGTCTTCGCTTTTCAGCACCAAAAGTTGTCGCTTAGGAAAAAGCGCTTCGTAGCGATCCAGCTGCTCTAGGTAGCGGCTTCGCGCTACATAGCTGTGCTTCTGGAAACTGTAGGCACTGCCGGTGGCCAGCCGTTCTCGCTCTGCCGCAAGTGCTTCCGCTACTTCCAGCACTTCAAAGCCATGCCTGCGAGCATGGAACACCTGTGAGAGTGTCCGTTCTACGGGATCTCGCAACAGCACGATCATCTTGGTCCTCGGCAATAGCGCGCGGATGCGGCCAGGAACATCGGGATGGAAAAGATAAAAGGGCGTGATGTCCCCCCGTCTTTGGCCAGGTCCTGCATTTCGGTAATGCGAGGCGTACCAGTCCGCTGACTGTTCGGAGTGCTTACTGAAGTAATGGACCTCCTTGCAGGAGGGCAGATAAACCTCTGGATGCCGCTCTAACAGTTTTTGCAGGCTGGTAGTGCCTCCCTTCTGTGTGCCGAGCCCGAGAAAGTGGGGCAAGCGCTGGCGGGGCCAGTGGATCCATGAAGACACCGTCTTTTGGAGAGGCATGCAGCGGCATGCGAGTTAGCGTCCCGCCATCCTGCTGCCTCAACCTTTGGCTCGGCCTCCTCTGCTGTTGGTGCTTGGTATGCATCGCAGCGGCACTTCTCTGTTGTGTGGAGTGCTGCAGCGTCTTGGTGTGGCTTTGCCTGGCGAAATCATCGATGGAGATCAGCACAACCCAGAGGGCTATTTCGAGTGGGATGCCGTGGTGGCCATTCATGAGCGATTGCTGATTGATCTGCAGCGTTGGTGGCCAGCACCAGAGGGCACCCTGGCCTTGCCGGATCAGTGGCTAAGCCATCCGGCCACTGAACAAGCAAGATCGTCTCTGCGCGAATTGTTGGAGCCGGAGGTCCTCCGCCAGCTTTCGCTGTGGGCGATCAAAGATCCCCGCTGCAGCCGACTGTTGCCGCTCTGGCTCGAGCTGGCCCGTGAGCTCGACTTCCCTGTTCAGCTTTTGCTAGCCGTACGGGATCCAGCCGAGGTCACCGCATCACTGCTGCGTCGCGATGGTCCGCTTACGGGTATGGATGTCAACCGAGCACAGCAGTTGTGGTGGCGTCACAACCTGGAGGTGGTGCACCAAGCTCGTGCCGCTGGGATGGCTTTGTCGGTGGTTGATTTTGGTCGTTGGTTTCAGCAGCCTCACCACCAATTGGAGGAGTTGATCGAGGCGCTGCCAACACTGCAACCTTCTCATGAGCAACGTGCAAATGCCCTGGCTTTGATAGAGCCAAGCCATCGACGCAGCCTGCGCATCGCGAATGCGCGCGTTTTGGATTCAGCCGTGCGTCGGCTACATAAACGGCTTCTGTGTCAGCCGATTCCGACGCGGATGCCATCTTCCACACCACCATCCCGTCTCGTTCAGGCACTGAGTGAGCCCACCCAGGGGGCTGCACTTGCCTCCACCCCCGAGTGTTGGGATGCCTGGCTGGAACACCATCGACATTACCCCGTGTCCCATCCGGCCAAGCTGCCGCCGTTGGCGGCAGAACTGGCGGTAGAGCTCTGTGGTGCCAGCTGGATGGAGCTGCAGCCTCACTTCTTTATGCAGTGCCTTCCGATGGATGGGCTGGAACTACTGATACCGGATTACCAGCGCAGCGCTCCTAATCAGCTGGTGCTCCGTAACCCAGCGTTAGTGCCGGGAACGCTTGAAAAGCTATTAATCAACCTGGAGCTGCCACCTTTGAATCGGCGCGAGCAGTGGCTTGGTCATTTGCGCGCCCAGCCTTTGGTGTTCGATCCAGAACCCGCCCGTGTCCGGCTGCTTCAGGCTTGTGGCGTAACGGTGGCCTGGCTGGATCCGGAAGAACCTCTTAACGGATGGTTGGATCAGGCCGCAGCGAACGAGCCTCATGTGTGGGCACGCTACCTGGGTCTTGCCCCACCGGAGCAGGGCTCTCTGGTGCTGCTTGGTTCTGCGGGTGAGGCCTTCGATCGGGCCTTGGCCCGCGAGGTCAGCCATGGGCAGTGTCCGCAGCCTGCCATTCAATACTTGCCGGGATGGCCTGAGTTGATAGTTCAGACTCCCGCCGAAGGTCTAGCCCGGGCCGGGTGGTTGCAGCAGGCTGCTCGCTCAGCCGTCTGCTTAGTGACTGGCGACCAAGCCTTGTTGGAGTCCTGCACGCATTTATCGGGTCTGAAGGCTTCGCTTTTAGCGTTGCCGCCGTTCACCAATCCGGCGGATCTCAGGGCACGGCATCTCGGCACCCCGTTGATGGCGCTGGCGGAGGATCGGCCCGCGCCGCCTATGCAGGAGCGGTTCCACTGGAGCGATGGCCAGCAGCCAACTGCGGCGGTAGTTATCAGCCTGTTCAACTACGCCGATCGCATCTCCGCAGCGCTGGAAAGTGTGGCTGCTCAGACCACCGAGCGGCTGGAGCTGATCGTGGTAGATGACACCTCTAGCGACGATGGGGCAGAGGTGGTGGCGACCTGGATGCAGGCGCAGATCCGGAGGCCGAGCCATATTTTTAGTCGTCTGCTGTTGCTTTGTCACAGCCGTAATGCGGGTTTGGCGACCGCCCGCAATACTGCTTTTGCGGCGGCCCAGGCGCCCTGGTGTTTAGTGCTTGATGCAGATAACGCCCTTTATCCCCCTGCAGTGCAGGCTTGTCTGCAGTTGGCGACTTGTGGTGACAATCGGCTCGCGGTGGTGCACCCGTTGCTGGCGGTGCAGGTCGAACCTGGCCGGCCTGACGATCAGCGTTCCTTAGTGCGTTCCCAGAGCTGGCAGCGGGGCCGGTTTCGCTTTGAAAATATGGTGGATGCGATGGCCCTGGTGCGTCGTAGCGCTTGGGAGAAGGTCGGTGGCTACACGCACATCGAAGGGGGTTGGGAAGACTTCGATTTCTGGTGCAAGTTGATCGAAGCTGGCTTCCATGGCATCCAGTGTCCGCGCATCCTGGCCGAATACCGCAGTCACGATCAGTCGATGAGTCACACCGCTACCAACAGCAACTGGCGGGCCCTCTCGCGCACTCTGCAGCAGCGTCATCCCTGGTTGCAGTTGCCTTTGGCTAGCCCATGACCATTCAGTTGCTGCGGGAGTGGCCGCCGGGCTATGGCGGCGTGGAACGTGTGGCTCATGAGCTGGCCCTTGTGTGGTGTGGGGCTCTCTACAGCTTTGATGCACAGCCGCAGCGGCGGCTTGAGCCGGATCCGCTGCCGGTGTCCTATGCCCGCATTCGCCTTCCGCGATTTAAGGCGGGGCGACTGCTTGTTCCTCTGCCGTCAAGTTCTCTATTGGAGCTGCTGTTGTCCTCCCGGCCCTTGCATGGCCACCTGCCCTCGCCGGAGGTGTTGGTGCTCCTGCTCTTGGCGCGGTTGCTCCGGCCCAGGCGCCGGGTCACTGCTCATTGGCACTGTTTTCTGGAGCACTCGCCTGGTCTCAACGGCCGCCTTTTTGCCGTCTATCAATGGCTCGCCCAGATGACGGTGCCCTGGTTGTCGGCCGTGATCACCACGTCTCCTTTGCTGGCGGAAGAGCTTGGGCGTCGCGGCTGCAGCCCGGCACGTATTCATGTGTTGCCCTGCTGCCTTAGTGCCGAACAGGAAAAGGCGGCTCTATCGCTTCCGGAACGGCGGTCTATTGGGACAGCTTTCATGTCTGTGCTTTTCATTGGCAGGCTCGATAGCTACAAGCGCGTGGATTGGCTGCTGGAGTCATTGGCGCAGCTGCCCCAGCCCTGGCGGCTTGACGTAGTTGGAGATGGTCCCAAGCGCGCAGCGTTAGTAGCCCAGGCCCAAGCGCTGTTTGGCTCCACGTCAGCGGTGTGTTTTCACGGCCGCGTTTGTGAAGGGGCCAAGCTGCAGTGTCTGGCTCGGGCGGATTTGCTTGTGCTGCCGTCTGATCGTTGCAATGAAGCCTTCGGCATTGTTCAGCTGGAAGCGATGGCTGCCGGAATCCCGTCCCTGGCCTTTCAGAAAAGGCGATCAGGCATGGGCTGGGTTGGCCAGTTGGAGCAGTTCCCTTGGTCGCAACAGCCGGCGGCTCTTGTTGACGTGCTGCGTCAGCTGCAATCAGACCCTGAGCAGAGAGCGGCGCTGGGTCGCCACTCTCGGCAGCGATATCGGAGTTTGTTCCAGCGCTCTGTGTGGTTCCAGCAGCTGGAGCAATGGCAATCGGTGCGATGAATTCAGATTTGAGCCGGTACTCTCGAGTGGTTTTTTGGGGTGTGGAGTGCTGGCCGCCAGTGCGATGACAGATTCAGGCTCCAGGCGTTCTGCACCGGTGGCATTGCACTTGGAAGGTGTGCGCCTCGACATTCCAGTGTTCACGAATGAGACTCGCAGTCTCAAGACCTCATTGATCCGATCCGTGACTGGTGGATCATTGCGCCGCCAGCGGGGCGGGGCCGTGGTGACGGCTTTGCAGGAGATCAACTGCACTATCCATGAGGGTGAGCGAATCGCCCTGATCGGCCATAACGGTTCGGGCAAGAGCACTTTTTTACGCCTGATTTCGGGTATCTACCAACCCACGGCCGGCCTGTTTCACGCTCAAGTGCCTGTGTTCCCGATGATTCACAAGAGTTTCATCACAAGCGATGAACTCAGTGGTCTGCAGGCCGTAAAGGCGCATTACTTGTTGGTCCACGGCAACCTGCGCGGCTTCGAGGCTTTTCGGGAGGATGTGGTGACCTTTGCTGGTCTCGGCGATTTCATTCATTTGCCGTTGAAGACTTACAGCCAGGGCATGGCGGCCCGTCTGCTGTTTGCGGTGCTCACCAGCGGCAGCCACGACTGTCTGGCCATGGACGAGGGTTTCGGTGCTGGAGATAACGATTTTTATGACCGGGCTCAGGAACGCCTGGAGCGATTCCTCGACACCGCTGGAACCTTGTTGCTTGCCTCGCACACTGAGCGGCTGCTCAAGCGCTTCTGCAGCCGCGGTTTGGTTTTCAGGGCAGGCCGGATCGTCTTCGACGGTCAGCTGAACGACGCCCTGGCTTTTTACAACCAACCCTGATGACCGCCATGCTTTTGCCTGGTTCTGCCAACACCGCGCGCCGCAGTGTGCTCAGCACACTTAGGGAAGCCTGGCGAATGCGTCGCGTCTGGTGGTTCACCGCAACGGCTCGTACCCGAGCCCGTTTCGTACGCACTTATTTCGGCAGCTTCTGGCTCGGTCTCTCCAATCTGTTTTCAGTCGCGGTGCTATCTGCTGTGTATGGCACGGTGTTCAAGGTTCAGGATTTTCAGACCTATGTGGTTTATCTAGGCCTGGGGTTGGTGGTCTGGAACACGATGGCCGCTGCGATCTCTTCGGCACCCACTCTTTTTGAGCACAATCATTCGCATGTGCATAACACCAACCTCAATCCAGTTTTCTACACCTTGGAGGAATGGTCGTTTCAGCTGCAGACATTTCTGATGTCATTTCTTCTGGTGGTGTGTGTTCTTAGCTTTTTCAAGCTCAGCTTGATTCTTAATTTGTTTGTGGGTTGGCTTCCTATTTTCAATCTTCTGTTGTTCCTTTACTGGTTTCCGGTGTTGATCTGCTTGCTTGGAACTCGCTTCCGCGACCTTTATCAATTGGTGCCAGTGGCACTTCAGCTAATATTCCTCTTGTCGCCGATTCTTTATGAGAAAAAGAATCTGGGTGCCATGCAATGGACTGCCAATTTTAATCCGCTGTATCGCGTTCTTAGTCCGGTGCGTCACTCGTTGATGACTGGTGAAGTTGTCTGGTCGCAGAACGTTTTGATCTTGTTGGTCAATTTTGTGGGCGTGTGGTTGGCGATTCGGCTAATCAACCGCGAGCGGCCCAACCTTCCCTTCCTGATCTGATCGAAGCCTGATTCCTGCTGCAATCACAATTGTCATGACTCGGCTGATCAATCTGCTCTCTTGGTTGCCTGGCCATTCCGGCTTCTGCAGTTATGTGCAAAGGGTCATCCCACAGCTGGAAGGCTTGCGCTTGCAGTTAGGGATTGATGGTGAAGGCCAGCTGGTGCCTGCAAGCCAATGGACGACATGCCCGCCGCCCTTGGCGCCAAGGCGGTCCATGCGTTTTATGCAGCGGTACAGCCTCGTACAGCACGGTCTTGACTTGCCTGCCCTGCTGCACCGTCATGGGCTTGCTGCTGATCAGCTAGAGGGGATTTATTCCCCGTTTTTTGATGCTCTGTTGGTGTGGCCCGAGGTCCCCCAGCTGATCACCTGCCACGACCTAACCCCTTTGGTGGCCTCCAATAGCCGTAAAGCTTGGATGCGCTATCGCTTTTGGCAGCCCCGCCATTGCCGCACCGCCACCCGGCTAATCGCCATTAGCCGTTATGTAGCGGATCAGCTGGTGGAGTTCGGTGTGGAGGCGGGTCGGATCGAAGTGATTCCCAACGGAATCACGATCCAGCGTCCGTCGGTGCAGAGCCCAGTCAGCGAAAACCTGTTGGTCTTGGCAAGGCATGACGTGAACAAGAATCTGCCGGCTCTATTTCGGGGCATTGACCAGCTTCAGCGCCGCTGGCCCCAGTGGCGGGGCGTATTGCGCATCGTGGGGCGTGGCGGGCGCCAGTCGACGTTGTTACATCGGATGCAGCGCCAGTTGCCTCGGCCAGAGCAGGTACAGCTGATTGATGCGTTGACACAAGAGCAGTTGTTGGAGCATCTGCGCTCCAGCCTGGCAGTGCTCTCGGCCAGCACCGAGGAGGGGTTCGACTATCCAATTCTCGAGGCCAAGGCCGAGGGAATTCCCACGCTGATCAGCGATATTCCCGTCCACAGGGAATTTCACCAGGACTCATCGCTGTTTTTTCCTGTGGATGACGATGGCAGGGTCCTGGCTGATCACGTGATCGCTTGTCTGCACGATCGACAACTATGGACGCAGCTGTCGCAGGCAGGCTACTCCCTGGCTCAGAGGTTGAGTCTGGACGCTCAGGTGTCCAGTATCGATGAACAATTCCGCCAACTATGCAGTGCGAGTTGATCGGATGGAACCCTCTTTAAGGAAGCATAAGTTGAGCGATCTGTTCTTCGAAACGCGTTTCGATCCGAGTGCTCATACGTATGTAACGGCGTAGGCGTCGCATCCGCTCTTCTGGTTCATCCGCCATGTGGTTGTGCAAAGAGGCGGTGGCCTGCATGGCAGCAGCCCAGTCGCGGGTTTCCAGGATGGATATGGGCAGGACGTAGTTGCTGAAATCAAACAGATCGTGGATTTCGCGGTGGGCATCGCAGGAGCTAGCCAAAGCAGGGAGCCCAAGGCAGGCGGCATCCAGAACAGGAATCCCGAAGCCCTCCACGAGGGAGGGGCTCAACAGTGCCAGAGCATTGAGATAAAGATCTAGTTTCGTGGCTTCATCCACATAACCGGTGAGAAGAATGGCGGGTTCGCTAGCCACCACCTCGCGTACGGCCTTGCTGTAGGAATCGGATTTGAGTTTTCCAGTTACGCAAAGGCGAATTCCTTCACGACCCAGGCCTGATTGGGCAAAGGCTTTCACCAGGAAAAGTAAGTTTTTGCGTGCTTCCACTGATGAGTTGAACAGCATGTAGCGGAAGGGCTTCAAGGCTGATGGTTTGCTTGTCCGTTCTGAGTGCAAATCTTGCAGCAGGTGGCTGGAGGGTGGCAGGTCATTGGCCTGATCCCCAGCATTCCGCTGCAGAGTTGGTAGATGCAACGAGGGAGGCTGTACCACGATTTCTTCTCCGCCAAGTGGCCCCTGAGCCGAATCCCCATTGATGTGGGTGTGGAATTTGCGGCAGGTGGAACTGGATACGTGAATTCGCTGCGCTGGCAGACAGGCCTGGAGGCGATGGGTGAACTGGCGCACATTCTCGTTGTGAGGCACGTACTCCAGGGCGATCAGATCGTGCACCGTTTGCACGAACACCGGCGTGTTAATTGGTCGCAGATTGAGTGGGCAGCAGGTGATGAATGCGTCAAACCCTTGTAGATCGATACTTACTGGTTTGCGTTGTCTTCGCAAAGCAGCCACTTGGCTTGCTTCATATACATCGTCTAGGCTGACAATCCCGTCTACATCTTGGAGATAATCCAGTCGATTGATACGCAGATTGGGGTTATCGCTGAGTGCACTCAGGTGGAAACTTTTCATCTCTTTGTATCGAAACGATGTTTTGCCAAAGAATCTGCTTAAGCCCTTGTGGAGACGCCGATAGCGGTTGCCGAACCGGGCGAGAAATGGAAAAAGGCGCTCAAGTTTTGGCGTATTTACCGTTTTGCCATGCACCAACTCATTCAGCGTGCGGGCGCTGTATGTAATCTGCTGTGTT
This sequence comes from Synechococcus sp., assembly GCA_047285305.1. GTDB lineage: Bacteria > Cyanobacteriota > Cyanobacteriia > PCC-6307 > Cyanobiaceae > Parasynechococcus. The sequence continues at coordinate 349,184 of JBJBDL010000003.1, read as the reverse complement.
TCCTTTGGGAGTGAACGCAGATCTGAGATAATGGGTTGGAATTGGGTCAGAAGCCAAACCTCTGCCCCCATAAGCCGCAAGTGACGAATTAGTGCTTTTGAATACACGGCAATGCCGCGATGTTCACGTTGCTCAAGATCTAGTGCTGTGACAAGAACACGCTTTCCTTGCAGGGGCCGTTCGAAGTGAGAGCTAATCTTCATAGTCATTCCTCTCGCTGCCGTTGAGTCATGTCCTTTAGTCGCAGGACTTCCAGCTGTAGTACTTGGGCTTGCCGCTTCCAATGATCATGATCTCTTCGAAGCTGTTTTTGGGCTTGCTGCTGCCAATGATCACGATCTCTTCGAAGCTGCTGTTGTTCTTTTTTGAGGGAATCCATGGCCTTGTGGTTCAGGCTGCGCTCTCGACTGGACATCTCCAGTTCAACGCGCATTTGTGTTGCTGAGGCTTGCTCGAAAAAATCTCTTCTACGAGAACGCAACCTCACTTGATCTTCAGAAGTGTTGCCTTTCTCACCAGTTTCGGCTCTCGTTGCACTTTCGATGTGGATGCCGCTTAGTTGTGGACAGAGCAAAATATGACCTTGGAGTTTTTGACGAAGGTCGAGGTTAAATTCAACATCTTCCCCGCAGCGTTGATAGCTTTCGTTTAGTCGTATTTGTGAAAATATATCTCGTCTAACTAGAGCGACTGCTGCTGTCACGGCAGGGACTTCGAAGTGTAATTCGTCGTCACAGGCATCCTTTGCTTGAATCATCCCTTCGGCAATGTGGTGAGGGTTGAATCTTGCATCGAAGGTAAAGCCAATATGTTGGAGAAGCTGGTCAGGCGTGCGCAGTAAACCTCCAACCAATGTTGGTGATGATTGGTTTTTTATACAGCTTAAGCCCGCATCCAGACTATTTGGGTCAAGCAAAACATCATCGTTAAGCAACGCAAGGATATCGCCCGATGCTTTTAATGCCAAGCTGTTGACGTTTTTGGCAAAATGATAAGAATCCCGCTGGGCTACTAAAAATTCATAGCCTGAATTGTTGTTGATATTGGCCTCGGATCCGGCAGGCCCGTTCCATGAACATAGGATTTCAACGGATTCTTTCGGTAAGTGGAGTGCCTCTTTAAGTGTCTCCAGCATTGCCGAGAGAAGCTCTGCGTTCCGCGATACTACGAGGATGGAAAGTTGCACATCTGCAATTGCGATAGGGTAGTTTAGCAAACTTTCAAAAATCTCGATTTCAGAAGCTGTTCGAGGTCATTGCTGAGATGCTCATCTTTATTGCTCAGGTGTTCAGACAGCTCGCTCATTGGAATGGCTCTTGGTAAAAAGTGCGGGGGGTCGAGCAATAGCTGTTTTTTTATAAGTGGGAAGCCTGCTTCGAGCAATGCCTTCCAGCACATCAGTGTGACGTTTACCTCTTTGGGCTGACGGAGGTCGAGATCTTTGAGTTCAGGATAAGCGCCAGGTTTACCTAATAAAATAGATACGAGTGAATAATGTGCCTTAATGCTAATGCCTTGCTTCAGCAGCCATTGAGAGAGTCCTACTTCGCCTCGTTGTATCAGATCATCCTTGTCCCCATAGGGATTGAAGCGTTCCCAGAATTGAGGCCAGCAATGCTGTTGAAGCAGGCACGAGTTAATTGACAGGAAATAGCTCTGAATGTGATAGGCAGTTGTCTGAATAGAATCAGTCATTCCCGTCATTTGAGCAGTATCAGTTCGGAAATTTGAGTTGACGCTTTCAATTTGGTTGCAGAACGGTTCGTCTCCTCCGACGGGCAATGTGCTGTCATTGCAAAGTACCAGATTCTGAATTTGGTTGCGTAGGTGTTTATGTTCATTGAGTAAGCAGCAGAAGTCTCGATAGGCTCCAAGGCACATGCCTATATTTTTTCGTTCACTAATGATGCATCCTGCGCGTTCGAGTTGGTGTTGAGAATCGATATTTAGTCTAGAGCTTGAGACAATAACCACCCAGTCGCGCCTGCGTAAAGTTTGTAGGACGTTTAGCCAACTCCGTGGCAAGAATCCTAGAGAATCGTAGTGGTGCCAAAAAAATAGTTTTACCTTGCCGCGATCAGAAATTTTTTGTTCAAGCCGTGTAATAAGCCCATCGGCTTTTTTCAAGCGCGCATGATGATTCCACGGTTCTGTTGCCAGTCGCTCACCGCGTTGTTTCTTTACTGTTTGAATCTCACTCCATGCCCCTGTTTCTTGAATATCTCGTAAGAGTTTGTTTGTGGTGTCGTGTTTGACCTGGTCAGGCCTTGCCAGCGTTCTCCAGAGAGTCAGTTTCGGATGCTTTATGCGTTTGATCGTTTGATAGCCCCATCCGCTACTCAGGGCGGCAATTAGGCCAGGCCTCGCTTTCTTTAGTTTGACCAATGCTCCAAACACCAACTGTGGATGAGAGGCGATTGCTTCGTCCGAAGTTGCTAGCCGCTGAGCCAGCTTGCGCAGTTGCAGGGCCTGCTCCAGGCGTGCCATAGCGATCTCGTGGTACGGATGGCCGCAGTATCTCTGCGGATAAGCCTCAGTAGGGTGTCTCGCAGACGATTAGGCGCCTTCCATGCTCAAGCTGCTGTTGGGTGACCCCAATGCCCGCAAGCTGAAGCGCTACCAGCCGATTGTTTCTGACATCAACTTGTTCGAAGAGGAGATTGCTCCTCTGACTGATGAGCAATTGCGCGAGAAAACCGCGTCATTCCAGCAACGTCTCGCCAACGCGGGCAGCTTGGCCAACCAGCGTCCGATTCTCGACGAAATCTTGCCTGAGGCCTTCGCGGTGGTGCGTGAAGCTGGAAAGCGGGTTCTCGGCATGCGCCATTTCGATGTGCAGCTGATCGGCGGCATGGTGCTGCATGAGGGCCAGATCGCTGAGATGAAAACCGGCGAAGGCAAAACCCTTGTAGCCACCTTGCCTAGTTACCTCAACGCCCTCACCGGCCGCGGGGTGCATGTGGTGACGGTGAACGACTACCTGGCTCGCCGCGATGCCGAATGGATGGGCCAGGTGCACCGCTTTCTTGGGCTTTCCGTTGGCCTGATTCAGCAGGACATGCGACCGGAGGAACGGCGGCGTAACTATTACTGCGATATCACATACGCCACCAATTCAGAGTTGGGCTTCGACTACCTGCGTGACAACATGGCTGCCGACATCTCAGAGGTGGTGCAGCGGGAGTTTCAGTACTGCGTGATCGATGAGGTGGATTCAATCCTGATCGACGAAGCCCGCACGCCTCTGATCATTTCCGGCCAGGTGGAGCGGCCCCAGGAGAAGTATCAGCAGGCAGCCCAGGTGGCTTTGGCCCTCGAGCGCGCCGCCGAAATGGGTAAGGACGGCATCGATCCGGAAGGCGATTACGAGGTGGACGAGAAGCAGCGCAGCTGCACCCTCACCGATGAGGGCTTTGCCAAGGCGGAGCAGATGCTCGGGGTGAAAGACCTGTTTGACCCCCAGGACCCCTGGGCCCACTACATCACCAATGCCCTTAAGGCCAAGGAGCTGTTCGTGAAGGATGTGAATTACATCGTGCGCGATGGTGAAGCGGTGATTGTGGATGAGTTCACCGGTCGGGTGATGCCGGGGCGCCGCTGGAGTGACGGCCAGCACCAGGCGATCGAAGCCAAGGAGGCCTTGCCGATTCAGGCGGAAACCCAGACCCTTGCCTCGATCACGTACCAGAACTTCTTTCTTCTCTATCCCCGCTTGGCCGGCATGACCGGTACGGCCAAAACAGAGGAGGTGGAATTCGAGAAGACCTACAAGCTCGAAACCACCATCGTGCCCACTAATCGTGTGCGGGCACGCCAGGACTGGGCCGATCAGGTGTACAAAACCGAATCCGCCAAGTGGCGGGCCGTCGCCAATGAAACCGCCGAGATCCACAAGAAAGGCCGGCCGGTGCTTGTGGGCACCACGTCAGTAGAAAAGAGCGAGTTGCTCAGTTCTCTGTTGGCGGAGCAAGAGATCCCCCACAACCTGCTCAACGCCAAGCCCGAGAACGTGGAACGGGAATCCGAGATCGTGGCTCAGGCCGGTCGTGCTGGAGCGGTGACCATCGCCACCAACATGGCGGGCCGCGGCACCGACATCATCCTGGGTGGCAACAGTGACTACATGGCCCGTTTGAAGTTGCGGGAAGTGTTGCTGGGCCGTCTGGTCAAACCGGAAGACGACCACAAACCCCCGGTGCCTCTCCAGCGCAGTACCGCTGCTGGCGGTTTTGCTGATGCCGCTGCCTCAACGCTGCCCCGCAGCGGTGAAAGCCTTTATCCCTGTCCCCTCACCGACGAGACCGATCAGGCCCTCGGCCAGTTGGCCCGTGATCTGGTGAAGGCCTGGGGTGATAGAGCTCTCACGGTGATCGAGCTAGAAGAGCGTATCGCCACCGCTGCTGAAAAGGCCCCCACCGATGACCCGCAGATCCAGGTCTTGCGCGAGGCCATTGCCCTGGTGAAGGCGGAGTACGACGCGGTGGTGAAGCAGGACGAAGTCCGCGTGCGCGAAGCCGGCGGACTTCACGTGATCGGCACCGAACGGCATGAGTCCCGCCGGGTCGACAACCAGCTGCGCGGCCGGGCCGGCCGTCAGGGCGACCCCGGCTCCACCCGCTTCTTCCTCTCATTAGGCGACAACCTCCTGCGCATATTCGGAGGGGACCGCGTTGCAGGCTTGATGAATGCGTTCCGTGTTGAGGAAGACATGCCGATTGAATCCGGCATGCTTACCCGTTCCTTGGAAGGGGCCCAGAAGAAGGTAGAGACCTATTACTACGACATCCGCAAGCAGGTGTTCGAGTACGACGAGGTGATGAACAACCAGCGCCGGGCGGTGTATTCCGAGCGCCGGCGGGTGCTCGATGGCCGTGCCCTGAAGAAGCAGGTAATCGGATACGGCGAACGCACGATGGCTGAGATTGTGGAGGCCTATGTGAATCCCGATCTGCCGCCCGAGGAATGGGATCTGGCTCAGCTGGTGGGCAAGGTGAAGGAGTTCATCTATCTCCTCGAAGACCTCACCCCCGAGCAGGTGCAGGGCCTTGGCATGGAGGAACTCAAGGCGTTCCTCCAGGAGCAACTGCGCAATGCCTACGACCTCAAAGAGGCGCAGATCGAGCAGCAACGGCCAGGGCTCATGCGTGAGGCGGAGCGCTTCTTCATCCTTCAGCAGGTCGACACGCTCTGGCGGGAACATCTCCAGGCGATGGATGCTCTGCGGGAGTCAGTCGGCCTGCGTGGCTACGGCCAGAAGGATCCTCTGATCGAATACAAGAACGAGGGTTATGACATGTTCCTCGAGATGATGACCAACATGCGCCGGAACGTGATTTATTCGATGTTCATGTTCCAGCCTTCGCGCCCTGCATCTGAGGCCTGAGGCACCAGCTTCAGCCGGTCTCCTCGCCCAGAAACTCCAGAATCTCCCGGTCTTTGAGGTTCTGGGCCTCGCCGCGGCACACTTCCCGTAGCGCCCGGCCCTCCGCCACTTCCCGCAGGCAGCGTTGCAGGTTGCCCACGGTGCTCTCCAGTTCATCGATCCGTTCCATCAGGTTGCGGATCACGCTTGCCTCCGCGTCGGGCAAAGCGGAGTGTGCCAGTGGGTTGATTCGCACACCGCTCTGGTGGATCACCCGTCCAGGGATTCCCACCACCGTGCAGTCGCTCTCCACATCGCGCACTACCACGGAGCCGGCGCCGATCCGGGTGTTGGCTCCGATCGTGATCGCACCAAGCACCTTGGCGCCAGCTCCGACCACAACGTTTTCGGCAAGCGTGGGGTGTCGTTTGCCGTGCTCTTTGCCCGTGCCCCCCAGGGTCACCCCCTGGTAGAGCAAGCAACGGTTGCCGATTTCGGCGGTTTCGCCGATCACCACCCCCATGCCGTGGTCGATGAACACGCTGTGCCCGATCCGGGCGCCGGGGTGGATTTCAATGCCAGTGAGGGTCCGGCCGATCTGGCTGAGGCAACGGGCCGCCAGCTTTAGCGGCAGATGGCAGGTCCAGAGGCGGTGGCTGATCCGATGCAGGCTGATCGCTTGGAAGCCGGGATAGCAGCACACGATTTCCAGCCAGCCACGGGCAGCCGGATCGCGCTCGCGGATGATCGCGAGGTCGGCACGGATGTAATCAAACATCGCAGAGGTGTCAGCTGGCGGCCACTGGGGTTTGAAGGCCGATCTCCTTGCGGAGCAGGTCGATCGTATCGGTGCTGAGGTAGCTCTCGGCGCAATGCACCTGGGGCATGCGCATCAATTGTGAGCGGTTCTGGCGCAGGCTCTGTTCGACCAAGGGCAAGCTCGGTCGATCACAGAGCACGTGGCTCGAGGCCCGCAGCAGGGCCAACAGGCGGCTGCCCACATCCGGGGTGGCGGTCATCAGCAGCAATTCGTTGCCTCGCATGGAGTGGAGAATCACCTCTGCGGCCCGCAGGATGCCGGGGCTGATGCTTACTAGGCCCACACAGCTGCCAGGCCGCAGTTCTTTGAGCATGGCCAGCTCCTGTCGGAAGTCGTTGAGGTCAACGGCCACAGCACGAACGCTGTGCTTCTTGGCCAGCTCCTCCAACGGTTGTAGGAAGTAGCGGCTGGTCACCACGGTGCCGTTGCTGGAGTTCTCCAGCACGCTTTTCAGCTCCTCCATCGGCACCACCTCCACCGGCACATCTAGGCAGGGCTCCAGCTCTTCGGCGATCAGCATGGAGGCACCGATGTCTTCCCGCGGCGTGCTCACTAGCACGCGGGCGCCGCAGCGCAGGCGCCAATCGATCTCTCGCGTCAGCAGTTCCCGGGTCTGCTGCAAGGTGCAGCCCGCATTCAGCAGACCATCAACGCATTTACGCACTTCCCGGTCCAGATCGGTGACGCCCCGATTACGTATGTGCTGCGGCGTTTTGATTTCCCGGGGCTTTTGCTGGTCACGCACGTAGATGCCGGAGCCGGCCATCGCTTCCACCACGCCATCGGTTTCTAGTTGGCGGTACACCTTGCTGATCGTGTTGCGGTGCAATCCCGTTTGCATCGCCAGTTGGCGGGTGCTGGGCAAGCGATGCCCCGGTGGGTAGTGCCGCGCTGCGATGGCGAAGCAGATCTGGTTGTAAAGCTGCGTCGACGCCGGAATGTCGCTTTCCTGTTGGATGTGGAATCGCACGCCGGTGGGACAGGTTGGAATGCGGCCACCATACGGAGCGAATTGCCTGGTGACAATTGGGGGTGTGTCCTGCGGGCCTGTGACAATGTCCAGCTACCCTTCGCCCGGCTTGGTTGAGTTGGCTAGGGGTGTTGTGCCACTGCGTTGCTGGTGGGCAGAGACTCAGGCTTAAGCGAACGATATTGGGTTGAAATCGTGTCCATATCGTGTCCATATCGTGTTGTCTGAGGTGTTTGAGCTAGACGCCAGGGTGCGTGGTGAGGCCGATCGCCTGGCGGCTCAGGGGAATCCGGCCCTGGCGGTGCCGTTTTTTGCCCGCATGACTCCTGGGCTGGAGTTGGCCTACGAAGCCTCCGATCTGTCTGAAGGAGGCCGCCACAGGCGAGCAGATCATTGCTGATGTCGCCGCAGCGGTCAGCTGGTTGAGGGCCCGTTACCCCCAGGCCGGCATCCATGTGGTGGGCTTTTGCTTCGGGGGCATGCCGCCTTTCTGGCGGCCACGTTGCCCGATGGAGCGGCGTTCTTTGACTTCTATGGCGCAGGCGTAAGCCTGGTGCGCCCCGGCGGCGGTGAACCCTCTCGCCGTCTGTTGCCCGAGGTCCAAGTGCGGCTCACCTGCGTATTAGGCACAGCAGAGCTCTTGATCCCCGCCGAGGTTCGTGAGGCGATCGGTGATGCCCTGCGCAGAGTTGATCCCACTGGCCGGCCCCTGCGTTGCGTGGAGTGCGCCGGCGCCGACCACGGCTTCATGTGCGAGTCCTGCAGCAGCTTCTATTTACAGGCTTCATCCCAGAGATGGCGCCTGCTGCTTTGTGACGACCCTGTGGCTTAGCCCTGGGAACTGGCGACCTTGGCGGCGGTGGGCTTTGGCGGTGAGGGGATGGTGCGCACGGCCTTGTTGGCGGCCTGCTCCTTTTCCTCTTTCTTCACCAGCGGCGTTTTGCGCGGTGTGAGGAACATGATCATGTTGCGGCCTTCTCGCTTGGGCGCCTGCTGGATCTCGGCCTTTTCCTCGAGATCTTTAGCCATACGCCGCAGCAGGGTTTCGGCCAGCGCGGTGTGCTGAATCTCACGGCCGCGGAAGATCACGGTGCACTTCACCTTGTCGCCCGCCTTGAGAAAGCGTTTGGCCTGACCGATCCGCACGTCGTAATCGTGCTGGTCGATCTTGTAGCGCATTTTGACCTCTTTAACTTCGGTCTGGTGCGACTTCTTCTTGGCCTCTTTAGCTTTTTTTTCCTGCTCGAACTTGAACTTGCCGTAGTCCATGATCCGGCAGACCGGTGGATCAGCCTTCTCGCTCACCAGCACTAGATCTAGTTCCCGGTCGCGGGCCACATCCAGTGCTTCTTCGCGGCTGATAACGCCCAGCTGAGCGCCGTCTGAGTCGACCACCCGTAACTGGGGGTAGTTGATCCGGTCATTGATGTTGGGCAGCTCCCGAACCGGGGCACGACGGTCAAAACGGGGACGTGGGGGCATTCAGGCGGTGACGGGGACAGATGCAGACAACTTCGCTGAATACAACGTCTGCATCCTTCACCTTAGATGTTGCTCGATCAACGTCATGGCATCCGTCAGCGTTGCCTCGTCGGCCAGCCAGTGGGGGTTGTGCTGACGACGGAACCAGGTGCGTTGGCGTTTGGCGAACTGGCGGGTGCGTTGGCTGGTGATCCTCACTGCATCTGCAGTGCTCAGGCTGCCGCCGATCACCTGCAGCGCTTCGCCGTAGCCGATGGTCTGCAGCAGCGGCAGGTCAGCGCCGTATCGCTCGCTCAGGCGCCGGGTCTCGTTCACCAGCCCATCGCCGTAAAGCTGCTCGGTGCGTTGCTGGATGCGCTGGCGCAGGGTGGCGGGGTTGAGGCCCAGTTCAAGCACACGCCAGGGCGGAGGGGTGGCCGTGGCCTGACGGCTCATTGGTTGCCCGGAGGCGTAGAACACCTCCAAGGCCCGCTGAGTGCGCACCGCGTCAGCAGGGGCGATTTTGGCGGCGGCCTCGGGGTCGGCAGCCTGCAACAGGGGGTGGCAGATGCCTTGGCCTAGGGCCGACAGCTGCAGGCGTAGTTGTGGCTGGGGGGCTACTGCCGGAGGTTGGAGGCCACCGGTGAGCGCTTTGAGGTAGAGACCGCTGCCGCCCACAAGCAGGGCGACACCCCGCTGCTCCAGTTCACGGGAGATGCAGGGATTGGCTTCCGCCTGGAACTCCTGCAGGGTGATCTGTTGGTCCGGTGGGCGCAGATCGAGGAGGTGGTGCGGCACCCGGGCCTGCTGCTCTGCCGTTGGCTTGGCGGTGCCTAGGTCCATCTCCTTGTAAAGCTGGCGGGAATCCACGTTGATCACGGGCAGATCCAGCCGTTCGGCGATGTCCAGCGCCAGTGCGGTTTTGCCGCTGGCGGTGGGCCCGAGCAGGGTGATCACCAGGGGATGGGAGCTGTTCAAAAGGGTGAGGGGGTGCAGCCCGGCTTGGAATGGGCTCTGAGAGGTCTCTGCAAGCCTCTATAGACAGCCGGTGGTAAATTGACATTGTCAGGTCGAGGTTTAGAGCCGTTGCGCCCGCCCATGACCCGGTTTCCTGGCTTGAGACTTTCTGAATGAGCGACGCTTCCAAGGTCCAGAACGCCTACGGCGCTGAGCAGATTCAGGTGCTGGAGGGGCTTGAGCCCGTTCGCAAACGCCCCGGCATGTACATCGGCTCTACCGGGCCGCGGGGTTTGCACCACCTGGTGTACGAAGTTGTTGATAACTCGGTTGATGAGGCCCTGGCGGGCCATTGCGACCGCATCGTTGTGGTCCTGGGGGAAGACGGCTCCGCCTCGGTAAGCGACAACGGCCGCGGCATCCCCACCGATGTTCACCCCCGCACCGGTAAGAGCGCTCTGGAGACGGTGCTCACGGTGCTTCATGCCGGCGGCAAGTTTGGCGCCGGTGGTTACAAGGTGTCCGGCGGTTTACACGGCGTTGGTGTGTCTGTGGTGAACGCCCTGAGTGAATGGGTGCAGGTGACGGTGCGCCGTCAGGGCCAGGTGCATCGCCAGCGTTTTGAGAGAGGCGCAGCCATCGGTGCTCTGGCATCGGAGTCGCAGCCTTCAGCGGAGTCCGGTGAGACCGGCACCACGGTCTGCTTCAAGCCCGACATTGAAATCTTCACCGACGGCATCGTTTTCGATTACGCCATCCTTTCGGCCCGGCTTCGGGAACTGGCCTACCTCAACGGTGGCGTTCGGATCGTGTTTCGCGATGAGCGGCAGTCGGCCCGTGATGAGGAAGGCAACCCCCATGAGGAGACCTACTTCTATGAAGGCGGCATCAAGGAGTACGTCGCCTATATGAATAAGGAGAAGGATGCTCTTCATCCGGAAATCATCTACGTCAATTCTGAGAAGGACGGCGTCCAGGTTGAGGCGGCCCTGCAGTGGTGCTCCGATGCCTATTCCGACAGCATCCTTGGCTTCGCCAACAACATCCGCACCGTCGATGGCGGCACCCACATCGAAGGTCTCAAGACGGTGCTCACCCGCACCCTCAACGCCTTCGCTAAGAAGCTGGGCAAACGGAAGGAATCTGACTCCAACCTGGCAGGGGAGAACATCCGAGAAGGCCTGACGGCGGTGCTCTCGGTGAAGGTCCCGGAACCGGAATTTGAGGGTCAGACCAAGACCAAGCTCGGCAACACCGAGGTTCGGGGCATCGTCGACAACTTGGTGGGTGAATCCCTCAGCCAATTCCTCGAGTTCAATCCCTCCGTGATCGGGTTGATCCTGGAGAAAGCCATTCAGGCTTTCAATGCTGCGGAAGCCGCGCGCCGTGCTCGTGAGCTGGTGCGACGCAAGAGTGTTCTGGAGAGCTCAACTCTGCCCGGAAAACTGGCCGACTGCAGCTCCCGTGACCCCGGTGAATCCGAGATCTACATCGTGGAGGGCGACTCTGCTGGAGGCTCCGCCAAGCAGGGACGTGACCGACGCTTCCAGGCGATCCTGCCGCTGCGGGGCAAGATTCTGAATATCGAGAAGACTGACGACGCCAAGATCTACAAGAACACCGAGATCCAGGCGCTGATCACCGCCCTTGGCCTGGGGATCAAAGGTGAGGATTTCGATGTGAAAAACCTCCGCTACCACCGGGTCGTGATCATGACCGACGCCGACGTGGACGGTGCCCACATCCGCACCTTGCTGCTCACCTTCTTCTACCGCTACCAGAAGGAGCTGGTGGAGGGCGGTTACATCTACATCGCTTGTCCGCCTCTTTACAAAGTGGAGCGCGGCAAGAACCACTCCTATTGCTACAACGAGGGGGATCTACAGAAGACCCTGGACGGCTTCGGCGAGAAGGCCAACTACACGATCCAGCGTTTCAAGGGCCTTGGGGAAATGATGCCCAAGCAGCTATGGGAAACGACAATGGATCCCACCACCCGCACGATGAAGCGGGTGGAGATCGAGGATGCCCTCGAAGCAGATCGTATTTTCACGATCCTGATGGGCGACAAGGTGGCGCCACGTCGGGAATTCATCGAAACCCACAGCGTCGAGCTGGACATGTCAGCCCTCGATATCTGATGGGGCTTGTTCTTCGGTGGAGTTGGCTGCTGGGGGTGTCGCTGATTGCCCCTGCCGCCTTGCCAGCTGGTGGTGCTGATTGGCGTCAACCGCACCCCCGCCGCCGTGAGGGGACCGGGCCCTTGCACATCAGTTCCGATCAGCCTCTGCACCTCAGTCCTCTGGCCGTGGCTCCACGGCTGCACACCCTGAAGGCGGGATCCTCCCTGCGGCTGCTGCGGCGTTGGTCTTCCGCTGATGGCCAAGACTGGTTGTACGTGAAAACCCTTTCTGGAGATCAACGCCGTGGCTGGCTCCGCGTCTGAGGCTTTCCTGGTTGGGCTCGGGGCAATCCCCGGGGCCTGGTTGCGCTTGAAGGTGGTGAACCACTTCCAACCTTTGGTTCCAAAGAAGCATTGGGGCACCTTCCTGGTGAATGTGCTGGCCTGTTTTGCGTTCGGGCTGTTGTTGGCTCTGAATGAAACATGTGCCGACCGCACAGGCATGGCATTGCTGATTGGGGTGGGCTTTTTCGGCAGCCTCAGCACTTTTTCCACTTTCGCCGTGGAGCTGCTGAACGAGTTGCGGGCTGGCCAGACCTTGACGGCATTGGTGCTGGCGCTGGCCTCGATCGGAGTGGGCTTACTGGCTTCAGCTGTGGGTTATGGACTGGGGACCTATGCCTGACACCAAACCCAGCTTGCGATTGGAACTGCAGGAGCTGCTGCTTGTTGGTTTGGGCGCCGTGCCCGGAGCGCTGTTGCGCTGGCAGCTTGCCCTGCATCTGGGGGATCAGAACCTGCTGGTGAACGTTCTTGGGGCTGCTCTGTTGGGCTTGCTGGCAGGGCTCCCGGCCGCCCCACGGCGACAGTTGCTGCTAGGGATTGGCTTCTGCGGCTCACTCACTACCTTCAGCAGTTGGATGCTGGCGGCAATGCAGCACCTGAGTTCCGGTGATTGGGCCGCCGCATTGGGTTTGATTGGGCTGACCCTTGGGCTGGGATTGGGTGCCGCAGCCCTGGGATTCAGCCTTGGGCGACGGTTCAAGCCGCCAGAGCCGCCTCAATCGCCGTCTTGAGGTCTTCTGGGGTGACGCTGCTCTTGAAGCGGGCGATCACTGTGCCGTCCTTGCCCACCAGGAACTTCTCGAAGTTCCACTCCACGTCACCAGCGGGATGCATCTGATTGAGCGTGGTGTATGGCTCAGTGGTGCTCCCCTTGGCATGCACCTTCTCGAAGAGTTCGAAGTCAGCGCTGTAGGTGGTGGAGCAGAAACTCTTGATTTCGTCCAGGGTGCCGGGCTCCTGGCCGCCGAAGTCGTTGCAGGGGAAACCCAGCACTGCCAGGCCCTTGGCGGCGTAGGCCTCGTTTAGGGCCTGCAGACCTGCGTACTGCTTGGTGAAGCCACAGCGGCTGGCCACGTTCACGATCAGCAGCACCTTGCCGGCGTAGTCGCCTAGGGATTTGCTGCTGCCGTCTGGGGTGGTGACGGAGACGCCACTGACGCTTATCGCCATGGTTTAACAGGGGTGGAGCGCAGAGGTTAACCGGCTGTATCGGCCATACACTGGGCACCCGGCCGGAGGGGCATGACGGAGGCATCGGGGCTGAGCAATGCTGGCGTGAGCGTGGAGCCGGATTTTCTGGCCGAGGCGGTGTCCCATGAGCTCGCCGCGATGCTTCAGGCGGGTAATTACGACGCCGTGAAACTCCTGCTGAAACCGGTGCAGCCGGTGGATATCGCCGAGGCGATCGGCAGTCTTCAGGCCAGCCTGCAGGCGATTGCCTTTCGCCTGCTCAGCAAAGACGAGGCCATCAGCGTCTACGAATATCTCGACACTGCTACCCAGCAGAGCCTGCTGAGCTTGCTGCGTTCCGGCGAGATGCGGGAGGTGGTTGAGGAGATGTCGCCGGATGATCGGGCACGTCTTTTTGAGGAGCTGCCTGCCAAGGTGGTGCGGCAGCTGCTGAGCGAGCTCAGCCCCGATGAGCGAAAGGTGACCGCTGAGTTGCTGGGTTACCGCTCGGAGACGGCCGGTCGCCTGATGACGACCGAGTACATCGCCTTGAAGGAAAATCAGACCGCCGCAGTGGCGTTGGAGATCGTTCGGCGGCGTGCCCGCGACACCGAGACGATCTATTCGCTCTACATCACTGATGCGGAGCGACGCCTCACTGGCATCCTCTCGCTGCGGGATCTGGTCACAGCAGACCCTCAGGCCCGCATCGGTGATGTGATGACTGAGGAGGTTCTCAGCGTCAGCACCGACACCGATCAGGAGAAGGTGGCTCGCACAATCCAGCGTTACGACTTCCTTGCCGTTCCCGTGGTGGATCTGGAACAGCGTCTCGTGGGGATCGTCACCGTGGATGACGTGATCGATGTGATCGAGCAGGAGGCCACTCGTGATCTCTATGCCGCCGGAGCTGTTCAGGCCGGTGATGACGACGATTACTTCAGCAGCAACCTGTTCACCGTTGCTCGTCGCCGTGTGGTGTGGCTGGCGGTGCTGGTTCTGGCCAGCTTTTTTACCTCAGAGGTGATCGCCGCCAATGAAGGCGTACTGCAGCAGGTGGTGCTGTTGGCGGCGTTTATTCCCTTGCTCGGTGGCACCGGCGGCAACGTGGGGGCCCAGAGCTCCACGGTGGTGATCCGTGGTTTGAGCACCCAGAGCATCTCAAGCCTTGGACCCCTGCGGGCGATTGGCCGCGAAGCCATGGCCGGGGCTTTGCTGGGGGTGTTGATGATGCTGCTGGTGGTTCCCTTCGCCTGGTGGCGCGGGGAGAGTGCTTTGGTGGGCCTCTCGGTGGGGATGAGCCTGCTGGCGATTACCACCCTGGCGGCCACGGCGGGTGCAGCGTTTCCGCTGCTTTTTGACCGCATGGGTCTGGATCCAGCGCTGATGTCCACCCCTTTCATTACCACCTGTACGGATGTTGCGGGCACGCTGATATACCTGAAGACGGCGGGGTGGTTGCTGGGCAACCTGCCGCAGCTGATGCAGCCCACAAGTATTTCTACCCATTTCTTTGTTCTGGGCATTTTCTGAGAGTCTGTTTACGTTTCTTAGGAGTACGCTTTACATAACTCAAAGAAGCACTCCATGGCCCCGGCTGCGACCGCTGCTTCCAAGCCCAAAGCTCCTGCAAAGACGGCAAAGACCGCTACGGCTGACGTTGATCTGGTCCGGTCTTACCTGCGCGACATCGGCCGTGTCCCGCTGCTGACCCACGAGCAGGAGATCACCCTGGGCCGGCAGGTGCAGGAGTTGATGGATTTGGAGTCGCTCACGTCTGAACTTGAGAGCAAAACGGGTGAAAAGCCCAGTCGTGACCAGTTGGCCAAGGCCACAGGTCTTTCGTCAATGCAGCTTAAGCGAAAGCTGCAGCACGGCCGTCGCGCTAAAGAGCGAATGGTGGCGGCCAATCTTAGGTTGGTGGTGAGCGTTGCCAAGAAGTACACCAAGCGCAATATGGAACTTCTGGATCTGATCCAGGAGGGCACTATCGGCCTGGTACGTGGTGTGGAAAAGTTCGATCCCACCCGCGGCTACAAGTTTTCCACCTATGCCTACTGGTGGATTCGCCAGGGCATCACTCGGGCTATTGCCGAGAAGAGCCGGACGATCCGTTTGCCGATTCACATCACGGAGATGCTGAACAAGCTCAAGAAAGGCCAACGGGAGCTAAGTCAGGAGCTTGGACGTACGCCCACTGTTACCGAGCTTGCTGAATTTGTTGAGCTTCCGGAAGACGACGTCAAGGATCTGATGTGCCGGGCCCGCCAGCCTGTAAGTCTGGAGATGAAAGTTGGCGATGGTGATGACACCGAACTACTTGAATTGCTCTCCGGCGATGGTGACCTTCCCAGCGATCAGGTGGAAGAAGATTGCCTTAAGGGTGATCTGAGGAGCCTCTTGGGGCAGTTGCCTCATTTGCAGGAGCAGGTGCTTCGGATGCGTTACGGCATGGATGGTGAAGATCCGATGAGCCTCACCGGCATTGGCCGGATTCTGGGGATGAGCCGTGACCGCGTTCGCAACCTTGAGCGGGATGGTCTGGCTGGTCTGCGCCGGGTTAGTGATCAGGTCGAGGCTTATGTCGCCTGCTGAGTTGCAGTTGCCTTAATCAGCTGTTGCAGCACTGGATTCACCTGATCTGGTGCTTCGTCATGCGGACAGTGCCCCGCGTTGTGAATTACTGAAAGTGATTGAACGCAGTTCAGTGTCTCGGCCCATCGCTTGGCCTCTTCGACTGGCTCCCAGGGATCTCTTTCACCCCAGATCAGATCGACGGGTACAGCCAAGTTTTCCATCAGTTGTGGGGCCAGGTGGTCGTCGAAAAGGTTGATGAAGCCACGGAAGGCTTCAGTGGCACCTTCGCGTTGTGTGGGTTGGAACAGCAGATCTACCAGGTCCTCGTCGATGTTGGCGCCACTGGGGTAGGCCTGCTTCAGCACGTTGCGGATCACGCCCGGGCGGGCGGCATTTCGGAATAGTGCCGTGCTCAACCAGCGTTGCCGCACCATCGCTTTCAGCAACGGCCGGATCCAGGCCATCCAGGAAGGTTGTGTGGCCAGTTGCTTGTCGTCCATCAAGCGCTGAGCGCAGTCGATCAGCGCCACGCCATGGCAGCGCTCTCCCAGCAGTTGGGCTGCTCGCAGGGCGACAACCCCGCCGATCGAGTTGCCTACCAACAGCACGGGCCGTTGCACCACCGCATCGCAGAAGTCAGCTACCTGTTGGCCCCACAGATCAAAGCCGTAATGAACGGCATCCGCTGTAACGGGTTCATCCTTCAAGCGAGCCCGGGGCTGATCGCTGCGACCGAAGCCGAGAAGATCGATGGCGTACGTGGGCAGCAGTTCGGCGAGCACGGGATGATTGAAGCGCCAGTGGTTCGTGTTGGCTCCGAAGCCATGGATAAGCAGCACTGCCTGTTCGGCATTGGGATCGCCCATCAGACTCCAGCCAATGGATCGTTCGTTCCAGCTCCAGAGGTACTGGCTCGGGTTCATGCCTTGGCTTGCTGTACCGGTGCATCCTGGCGAGCCAATCACGTGAATTGACGCGTTTCACCGGGATCTGTACTGATACCAATCGCGAACTCATTGACGTGTTTACAGAGACCCATAGATCCGTTCTTTCGACAGCCTTATTGGCTTGGTGGGAGAGCCATGGCCGCAGCGGTATCCCCTGGAAGCAGTTGCCTGGTGGTGTGTGTCCAGCGGCTGATCACGAGCTTGATCCCTACGGCATTTGGATTGCTGAGGTGATGCTCCAGCAGACTCAGTTGGTCGTGGCGCTCCCCTACTGGACCCGTTGGATGGAGACGTTTCCCACCCTGGAGGTGCTGGCCTCGGCGTCTTTGGACGAGGTACGGATGCAGTGGCAGGGCCTTGGCTACTACGCGCGGGCCCGTCGGTTGCATCAGGCGGCCCAGCTGCTGGTCGGTGGGCCGTGGCCCCGCACCTTGGAGGAGTGGATGGCGTTGCCGGGCATCGGACGCACCACTGCTGGCAGCATTCTCTCAAGTGCCTTCAACGCCCGGCAGCCGATCTTGGATGGCAACGTCAAACGAGTGTTGGCGCGATTGACGGCTCATCCGCGCCCGCCGGCCCGCGATGAAGGTCTGTTCTGGTGCTGGAGTGAGGCGTTGCTTGATCCGCTTCGGCCTCGCGATTTCAATCAGGCCTTGATGGATCTGGGAGCGACGATTTGCACTTCTCGATCTCCCTCCTGCGATCGCTGCCCCTGGCAGCTGCACTGTGCTGCCTACGCTTACTCAGATCCCTGCTCTTGGCCTGTGACGGACTCCCCCAAGGCCCTGCCCTTTCAGGTCATCGGTGTGGGTGTTGTACTTAACACTGAGGGAGAGGTGTTGATCGATCAGCGTCTTGAGGAAGGTCTTCTAGGTGGAATGTGGGAGTTCCCCGGTGGCAAACAAGAGCATGGTGAAACGATCCAAATCTGTATTGTTCGAGAGTTGAAGGAGGAACTTGGTATTGATGTAAAAGTCGGTGTTGAACTTATTACCTTAGATCATGCATATAGTCACAAGAGGCTGAGGTTTGTGGTGCATATTTGCGATCTTATTTCGGGTGAGCCAAAGCCTCTCGCCAGTCAGCAGGTGCGATGGGTTCGTCCGGAAGCTTTAGGTGATTACGCTTTCCCCGCGGCGAATGTTCGAATTATTGAGGCACTGCTTTGCAGATTGGATAGCTGCGATCACCCTCATTGAAGCTCGTGATGAACCGTACTTAGCTACGATTAAGGCATCACTCGCTCTAGCTGCCGCGTTCAGTTGGCAAGCAAATAGTGTGATGCAGAATTGCAATTCTTGGCATAGATACAGCGTGTAGGTCCGAATAAAATCGGCAAATATTATAACTCTCAGATGTTCAGGGCCGCGATTAAATTCTAATGTGGGAATTTATCAAGTTATGCATGCATTTGGGATGACTATACTTGATGCTTTAATGTTGAAGTCGTCCCCCCCCCCGCTACCACATACCTCGACCTGGTGATTGGCAGAATTATGCACGTGTATATGTGAGACTTGGATCAACAAAGTGCTGAAATCCTGGCCGAGAATATCTTGTTGCGAAGAATTAATGTTTGGGAATTGATTTAAAGTTTATTATTAGAGGGATAGATCTTCCTTTTTGCCGGTAGAATTCTAATAGAAATTTTAAAAGTCATCTTTTGATCTTAATTAGACCAAGTTTGACCAACCATGCGATTGAAAGAAATAAATCGTGTTGTTCTTCAGGATTCACGCAGATTGCTGATATGAGCGATCCAGCCGAGGCTGAATTTTGCCCGAGCAATAAAAGTAATGATTCAATCTTTTGCTGTGAAGCCATGCGTTCTGAAACATAATTCACCATATCTAGCTTAATGAGTTGACGGAAGTGTCGAATAGAAGTATGACTATCTGGGTAAGAAAGATAGATTTGACTGTTTAATTGAATTTTTTTAGTGGGGTAAGAAGCAAATCCATAGAAAGGATCTAGACGTGATGGCCATCCATGGGGCTGGCATGAGCTCCCTTTATCAGAATCACGACGAGCTTTTAATTCTGACCAAAGACTTTCATATGTAGGAACAATCGCCTTCCAGTCATAGAACTCCAAGACCCGCTGCCGTCCATGGGCTCCCATTTTTTCTCGCAACTCACGTGAGGAAATAAGCTTAATGAATGCCTGAGATGTGTAATCAAGATCAATAGCCACTAAAGAAGAAGTAAGTGCACAGTACATGTCGTAAGAATCGATACCGAGTGCGTGGCGCGATGCCAACTCATTTCCGTAGCCAGGAGGCGGCATGCAGGTTGGGATGCGAAATCCATCTATGCCATCTCGCACCGTATCTCGATAGCCGTCCCAGTCACTCACAACGACAGGAAGACCTGCCGCCATGGCTTCAAGTGGCGTAATTCCAAAGGTCTCCTGAATGTTGTCGGACAATGAGCAAAAGAGATCAGCACTAGCCCAACTGAGCGCAAGTTGATTAGGATTTCTACCATCTAAATAGATGCAACGTACGGAGGGACAGGTTGCTGCTGCTGCATCTGCGAAGGCTTTCTCTATGTAAGTATTAGCGTGCCATCCGCACTCAATTAAGACGACTTTCTGTCCAGTATAAGATGACGCTTTCTCAAGCGCCTGATACATGACTAAGGGATGAGCTTTTCCATGAAAAGCGAGTCGGCCAACAAATAATACAACAACATCATCTGGCCCAATATTGAGTTTCTGACGTGCCTCTAATGTAAATGATTTTGAGTGATTAAAATGATCAGCATCAACGCCAAGTGGTATTACGGGTAGCTCTGGTAGAGGAAATTTGGATGCGCCTAATCTTCGACTTAAGTATTCTGCTTTAGCTTCGAGAATACGACGAACATTATTATGTACAGCACGGCTCGTGCATATCAAAGCATCCCAAGGATGTATTGGTGCTGTGAGCATATCTGTAACTGCATCCATTGCTGTTGTGGATGCTGTAGTGTGCGTGATTCCACAAAGGCTCCATTTATTGTCACCGAATTGTGAACGATGCCTAGCCCAGCTGCCAATATTAGGTCCCGGAAGGTATAAGCATCCTGGTTTAGATAGGTTGCCCAAAGATGAACGGTTTACTGTATGTATTGTTTCTTGTCTGCCGCATGATCTGGCAATTGATTTGAAGATATTTATGTGCTTCTGATCCTCCACCTGAATCCAAAGATCAGATTTCGAACCATGTTTTAGAGCAGCTTTTAAGAATGACTCGCCAGCTACATGACGACCCATGACTTGACGGCCTGCAGTTGTATAACCGTCGGGATGAAAGTAGTAGCAAATAGACATTAGAGTGAAATTGGCTCCCCGCGAACCCTCATCAATAATGGCACCGTAAGCGTCGAAGGATGGCTGATGCCATGTTCCCAAAGTCCATTCTCACCCCAACAGTCGCCATGGTCTGCGCAGGCAATTGTCGTACATGGTCGGAAGGCATCCAATATTGGGGAAAGCTGAGAATCAACCCATTCAAGGCATGCAATCTGCCGCCTGCGACTTTCACGGCGCGAACATTGATTTCCCCCAAAAGGAACGCATGGACTGGGCCACGGCTCCCAATCAGCATCCTCATGCCAGTAGGGAACATGAGTTTCACCTATATTTAAAAATACAAATATAGGGCGTTTAGTTTTTTGAAGCTTTATCTCACTAAAAAGCCAGGAAAGTTGGGCACGTAGCTTCCAAGTTTGACCGCTATACCAAAATTGATCAAACGGAGAGGCTAGTACAGAACCTGTTGGAGTTCCTTGATCAAACCATCCAACGGCTCCAGTTCCCAATGTGTAGTAACCGAGTTCGCGAAAACCCTCAATAATATTTGACCCAGTTAATTCGAATGCATCCGTGCCATGATTCGGAGCTGCGGAATTCTTCATCCTAAATAATTTCCCAGATTTTGGATTTAGCCAGGGAATTTTTCTTTTTGACTGGATGCCAGGTGTAAATCCCATCCAAAATGAGGCATGGCTTCCATATGTAAAGTGGCTAGGTGCTTGTGCCTTGTGCAGAGGTGCAATTGATTTAAGAGCAGGAGCATGAGCGTCGCGAAAGCTGTCATATCGACAAGAGTCGAGTGTCAGGAATAAAACGCTTTCAGGATGTAGATCTAAGTTCATTAAAACCAGTTGGATTCACCAATGATTGTAGATTCTTCTAGGCAGACATAACGAATGGCGGACCTTCCTGCCCATGAATAAGCCAGATGAAGTTCACCTGGATTTCCCTCCAAGAGCGTTGGGTAGGCGAGTTGGCCATTTAAATGCCAGTTTGTTTCACCACAGAAACCAAGCCCTGTGTCAATGTCACGTATCCAAGGCCATGTGTCTCCATCATCTGGACTCAAAGCTATTGATAGTGGCCAACGAGTTCGTGGCCAGTTTGCCTCTCCCCAGGATTGAGTATGTTCATCCCCATTTTCAAGACCATAACGGTTGTAGATCATCGCAAGAAGTCCGCTAGATAATCGACACGCTTGAATAGAGCTATTATTATTTGGTAATGTAGTAGGCAGAGGTTCCGACCATACCGATCCATCCAGTGATCCGTATGAGCGATAAATTCGATCTGCTAATCGTGAGCGAAAAAATTGAAGAAGACTTTTGCCATCGCTACTTATTACAATTGATCCATGCACTCGGCCAACACTTTCTGGCACTGGGTAAATTTGACCAGTGCTTGAACCGTCAGGATTAAGTACTAGAATTTCAGAATGATCCTGACCAAATGCTCCACCTTCTCTAAGGCTTCGATATATAGGTAGTAGCCAATACCCGTCGCTGCGCCTATATGGGGGGTGACGGCAAAAGGCTGGATCACTTATCAAATCTGAGGCACGGCTCCAGCGGCTGGAGCTCAAAGACCGTGCTTGATGTCGTAAAGCGGCTGTCCACTGCATTGAGAAAGCTGTACCTTCTCTTTGCCAACTTTGATCATCTCGATCCCTTACCTGTTGAGCAGTATGGATCAACTGTAGGCGTCCATCTTCCGATACGTAAAGAATAGGGTTCTGCTCCGAACGTTGCTCGTCTCGCGAAATCAAGCGCGGTCTGCTCCAGTGTCTTCGGCCTCGTCGAAGTTCGCTTAGAAAGATGCTCATCCCAGCTGTTCCTTCTTGCCCGCCTGCCATCCAGACACAAGCAAGCAGGTCTGAATTGACCCAACAGAGCTGGGGAGCATGATTTTGACGACCTGCTGGCTCCAGGAGTGCCCAAGTACCCTCATGTAAAGGGCTCTGTACCAGTCGCCTGGTGGTAAAGCGTGAGCTTAGATCCAGTGCTTGGTTGGCTGGTGAAAACACTGGCTGATTCGGCTTAGGCCATAATTCTGTCAGATACGTACGAAGCAGTTTAGATCCGAATTTATCAAAAGTTAGGTTCTGGTCGACAGGTAATAGGTTACCTATACTCGTCAGAAAATCTCAGATCCTTGAGCTAAATACTGTTTTTACATTCATATAGGTCTAGAGTCAGTAGACATAGTTAGCTACGTATGGTCAGCAAATCATTAATGCATTAGAGATCTCGCCTTGCGATAGATTCATCTTTTCTTTGTGGATGACGCCCACTGTTGACTCTTTATTGTGTGATTGCGAAAGCAAGGTGATTATGGTTGAATCTCTAAATCAGCGTATTTCTTGCCTTTAAATTGCCTTTTTGCATTGATTTCTATTCTATTTCTGATTTCTATAAGATAGTCCGCCCCCCCCAAGCCCCTTGCTCTGCTTGAAGTTTGGATTTGTTAAGATTACTCAACGTCTATTCTCAAAACGACTAGCAATCAGTTCTTAGTCGTATGACTGTTTTTCATGAGTCAGATTTAAACGATGCCTCATCCTTACCGATACTGGCTTGCCTTGCATCCTGATATACCTCGGCCTATTGGCGGGGTAAAGCAGATGCATCGTTTTGCTGAGGCACTTAACTATCTTGGCCGGGATGTGAAGATTATCCAAGACAAATCATCTTTTCATCCAGGATGGTTTAGTAGCAATGTACTTACTATTAGTAAATCAGAATTCACTTCGTCTGTTGAGCTTAGATCTGATCGTGATGTAATTGTTCTCCCAGAGACCTTCCTTCCAATATTGCCTCGATACGCTCCAGGTATCCCAAAAATTCTATTTAATCAGAACGGAGCTTTCAGTTTTGGTTTCAATGATCGAGACGGATTTCCCGGTCCTGATGGAGTTCTTAGGCTTTACAAACACCCTGATTTAAAATATGTCCTGTGTATATCACAGCATGATGAGTTGCTTTTAAAAAATGCTTTCCAGCTAGGTGATCAGAGGGTTAGCCGGCTGATTAATGGCATTGAAACTCAATTGTTCAAGCCACCTGAGGCGAAAAGTCGCGTAATTTCGTTTATGCCACGTAAGAATGCTAAAGACTCATCGATTGTGTCCGCATTCCTTCAACAAAAAGCTTGGTTCCAAGCTGCTGGATGGTCTTTGCAACCAATTAATGGTTTGCCGCAAGAAGATGTAGCTAAGTTGCTTCAAAGAAGTCTTGTCTTCTTAGCTTATGGGCACCCTGAAGGCTTTGGTCTGCCTCTAGCAGAGGCAGCTTCTTGTGGATGTTATTTAATTGGTTACTCCGGACTGGGTGGCAGCGAGTTATTAAAATTAGCCTCTGCTCATTATGCCGGCCGAGAAGTCGCATATGGTGACTGGCTTGGGTTCTTGGATGCTTGTCAGGATTTGAATGACCGACTCAACAAAAATCCGACTGAATTGATGAATAATCTACTTCAGTCCTCTAACGTAGTTAGAGAGTTATACAATTATCAGCGGATGGTTGACTCTGTGCAAACTGCTATGGAACGCTGGGAGGGACAACTTGCATGAGACATCAGTACCATGAGGGTGTTCTCCAGGTTGCAACTGGCACTCGCTATCTGGAGGAAGCAATTAACTCCGTCGTTCGTATCCGGCCTTTTCTGAGTGGAAGGCCAATTACTCTTGTAACAGACAAGCCAGAATTAGTTCCTGGTGGTCTCTTTGATAATGTTGTAAGCCATCCATGCCCCAAAAAAAGCTACAGGGATAAGATTCTTCCGCTTTTACATCTTCCATATAAGCGAACTCTCTTTCTTGATACCGACCTCGAGATTATTTCCCCAATTGACGATATTTTTCGTATTTTAGGAAGTATTGACCTGGTTGGATGTCATGCTCCTGTCAGATGGTGCGATTGGCAAGGATCTGAGGTTCCTGAGGGCTTTTCTGAGTTGAATAGTGGAGTTTTAGGTATGCGCCGTTGTCACCGTCAGCGTGCTCTTGTTAGACACTGGCTTAAGCTTTACGATGATGTAGGAATAGAATTTGATCAAGCCACGCTTAGAGCGGCTCTTTGGTGGGCCTCTATCAATCGTGGTCTGCGAATTTGGGTGCTTCCTCAAGAATATAATTTACGAACACCCAAACCATGGCTCACAGGTGCCGGAATGGCGGTAAAGATTGTTCATGGAAGAGTATCTGAAGACAAGCGTAAACTACTTCATGGGTATCTCAATCAAAATATTGAAGAGTTTAGAGGTAGCAGTTCTTTTCCAACTGATCAAAACCAGCAGGTCCTTCCTTTTCTGCCAGAAGGATAGATTGTTTCAGTGTCTGTTGTCTCAGCCAACTCATTGAAGTGATTATTTGATTTTAGATCTTGTCCCACATTTCCTGAGACTCTATGAGTTTTAAGCGATTATCTTCCTTCCAGATGTCTATTGTAACTTTTCGGCTAGGTTTGTGAAAAGCTTCAACATGATCCACATGTAACGTTGAATCCTGAGCTTCAAGGCAAAAGTGTGGGTATGTAGCAACTTGGCAAGAGCCCGGTGGTAGTGAGCCATAAATCCACTTGTCAGCCACTGGTCTTATGCCCCATGGATGTACTAGTAGATGCCAGTTTTTCTTGAACCTATTTGTGAAGACGACCAATGGATCTAGGAGAAGATCCAGAGCTCGTTTATGTAAAAGTACTGCTCCATTTCCATGGCTTTTAACGAATTCCTTTTTTATTGCCAAGCACTTACCTTGACTTTCGTGCCACTTTCTAGCTAGTTCTTCACGCACTGTTGAACTAATAGGTGCTAACTGAATTGCAAGTGTCTGCTTTGGGCAGAATTCGATAAGATCATTAAGTGAGTGAGCCCAAGCATCCGGTGCTGCCAGGCTTGCTCCCAGATCGTCCTCCATAAGCAGAAACCAGTTACTGGAACTTTTAATTCTTGAAGCCTTTAGTAAGAGTCGTCTCCAGCTTGCTAAGCAGGCTAATTCTGGCCGAGTAGTGCGTCGATTAGGCATGGCTTCCGCACAGCGATACAAGCCTGGTAATAGTGTCCCAACGCTAAATGGGTTGGGTAACGGCAACAGTCGCTGATTTAGGTCCTCTGCATCAATTGCTTTGCATCTATACGCTTTCCATCCTCCAGTTTGTAGGGCCCAACTCATTCGAGCTCTGCGTTTTTTAGCTCGTTCAAGATTGATCCACAAGATTGGAATGTCATTGGTATCAAAGAAAGCTTTCATTTCTTTATATAAGTTATTTGAGCTTGTAGGCACTTTTCAGTTTCATGCTGATATCTAAAGCTTGGACTATGTCAAATCCATAATAGCCTCTTTTTGAGTAACTTATAGGTTTTCTTACGCGTGCAAGACTACCCTTCATTTTCTGTATGTCATGTAAGCTAATTCTAAACCTCTTATTTTTCCTTAAGGAATCTGTTATTTCGTTCTACCTATTTGGATTTTCTATCATTCCGTCGGTTTTCTGTTACAAACTTTTGAACCTCGATGTTAGCGACAGAATTCAAGTATCTCTTGAATTCCTGGCCGTTTCTTGCTTGTATTGAATTTGGTAAGTTTAGATATTATTTAGTCATTAGTCGCACTGGTGATATTAAATTATTGTTTCCCTCAGTTTCTCTGCACGAGTATTCTTGTTTATTGCTCATCAATTTTATTAACCTTGATCTTGACTCACCCTTTGGGGCTTAATAAAGTTTTCCGCTCTAAGGACACTGTATGTAGTGTTATCCGTACCGTATCGACTCTATATCTACTGGTTTGGGCCGTCTGGCTGTGGCACAATGTGTATGCCGAAGATGCCATGAAGAGTGAACGCGGCTTGCTGCGTTCACTCTTTTTATTTTCTTCACCCATTTCAAGTAATTCTTACTAGTTCATTCTGTGAGTACACCTCTCTACTCACAGCAATTTCAAATCGAGATTAAATTTCTTCCATCCAATAGCAATATTTGAGTACAAAGCTCTTAAAGTTCATTACCTTACCGCTAAAAGAGGATTATCGTCGGATTTCCGATCCATTCTTTTTTATTTTTCCAGGGTCTCTGGTTATTTATAGTTATTGTATCACTCGGGTTGTTTGGTTTGTGTACAAACGAGGATTTCATCTACTACAAATCAGATAATACTAATCGACAGGCCTGAATATTAGATGATGACTTCAATGGCCTTTATGGTGATATAATATTGAAATGGTTTCCAACTCCCTCGCGATTTGAGTCCTCAGATACCAAGCTTCTGGCCCTATTGTCATTTATCAACATGAAATATCAACGATCGAATTTCAACTTGTTTAGCTCTTCATTTTTCAAAAAATTAAACAAACGCTTATCGACTCAACGAATTAACGTTAAGTCCTCGGTCGCTGATCAAGCTGACCGCTGGATGGCTAAAAACAGATCTCTTGTTCTTCGACAAACCCCAGTTTGGACTCAAGCCCTCTTGGCATCAGTTATTGGTCTAGGAAGTATTGCTGTCTTAGGGTCTATCTTTTTTAAGATAGATGAGGTCATCACTGTTACTGGACAGCTCCAATCACTTGAGGGTACAACTGATGTTAAGACACCTGCAGGCGGTAAAATTCTTGAGGTATTTTTTAAGGAAGGCCAGCTAGTTAACAAAGGAGATCTGCTTGTTAAATTTGATACAACTTCAGCCTCCAATGATAAATTGACTTTAACTACACTTATACAAATTGAACAAGGTGCATTGGATAGAAAGCTTAAACTGATGAGTGACAAGCAAACTGCCTTAAGAAAGAAATTAGACACTTATAAGCAAATCGTAGATGATTTGCGTGTTCTAGTGTCAGACGGTGGTTTCCAACGTGTTGAATTCTTAAAGCAGCAAGATCAATTAATTCAACTTGAAACTGACTTGGCAGGAGTTGAAATTGAAAAATCAGTTCAACAGCTTATTGCAGATAAAAGTATTAATCAAATGAAGAGTAAGCTTAAGCAAGCTGAATTGCAGTTACAATATCAAAATGTTTTAGCACCCACTACAGGTATAATTTTCCAGCCTAAAGCCGTAAAATTAGGAGTATTGCAGCCTGGCGAGAAGATTGTTTCAATTGTTCCTCAGTCGGGATTAAAGGCGGAAGTATTTGTTCCAAATAAGGACATTGGTTTTGTCAAGGATGGTCTAAAAGCGAAAGTAAGAGTTGATGCTTTTCCATTTTCTAGATATGGTGAACTTAACGGTACTGTGACTCATATTGGGGCAGATGCTTTGTCCCCAGATACAACAGCAAACTATTACCGCTTTCCTGTGCGTCTTTCATTGGATAAGTCTTACCTCGAGTTCGAAGAAACAGTAATTCCCCTGAGAAGCGGAATGTCCATAACTGCCAATCTGAAGTTACGTGATAAACGTGTCATCAGTTTAGTATCCGATCTTCTTGTAGATCAAACTGATAGTGTCCGTAGTATAAGGCAATAGTAATTTTCGTCATTTCCTATTTAGGAATATTCTACAGTTAGCTTATTGCAACTAAATTATCCACTTTATGACTTGGTCTCTACTAACTATTAGTACCTATTCTTTGTCTACTATAGGAGAAGCGTTCAAATATAAATCATCCTACATTTTTTGTATTGCGTCTCGCGAATGTAATTTTTTAACTTTATTCGAATCCAGGATGTTCAATTGGCCGATCATCCGGATCATTTCTTAAAGGCAATGCAATATCTTTGTTTTCTCCCGGTATAGCGACCCAAATATCACGATTTCTGTGAGCCCATTCATGGTAGGGATAGAGAGGCTTATAAACATAAGTGAATCCTGCTGATACAAGAACATTTACCAAGCTTCTCTCTGTTAACCAGAAAGCATTATTATTCGAAAAACTACTCCAAGCTTTTGATATACGATCGTTAAGAGAGTCTTCTACTCCATGCTCTCTCCACGTTCTTCCCCATACCGTTAGATCATCCGATATAGTCCCAGACTCAAGACAATAAGAGGTGATATTTGTATCAACTATAAGTAAACCCTTTTTACTGATTATAGATCTTAATCTCTTAAGGAGAGGCAAAATATCATGTAAATCTAGATGATAAAGAAGTCCAGAAAGTATTATTACATCGTATTTTGTCTTACCTTTCCACAGTGTTGAATCTGTCACATCTCCTCGAATCCATTCACACTTTTTTTTGAGCTTTAGCGCTTCTGCCGCAAAACGTGCTTTTTCTAAGTGCGCATCTCTAATATCTATGCCTGTGCATAATGCACCTTCCCTTGCTAGTTCGATACTAATTCCACCTTCAAGACAACCTAAATCAAGAATTTTTAACCGAGATATACGTCTTTTTAGTCCTAATTGAATCAGTGATTTGTACGCTTCTGCTCTATGTATATAACGCTCGCCAGTACCTTTTTGCATTGTTGATATGTTGTCGGTTAGTTTTATATTGTGAGCAGTCCATTCTCCAAATGTCTTTTTGATAACCTGCAGTTTCTCTGTTAATTGCATATTGTCCCTATTTCTTTGTCTTCGCTACACCCATAGTGCCACCAGTCATCCTTATATTAAAGACTTTGAGCTTGCTGAGAAAACCATACATATATGGCAGATCAGATGCATTATGAGCGGCACCTATAACAAGCTTTTGAATTACTCCCCGTGTATGATATACAGGAAAACTTGTTTGACAATTAAAATGTTGTGCTATCTTCCCTATCCACCAATCTGTTGGTGCAAGTAGAATATGCGCGTTTCTTCCATCCGCAAGCGTTTTGACCGCAGGTTGAAGATCAATTACGAGATAACAGAATCTTCTTGTAAGTTTGTGAATATCACTTAGGACATCATCTATGCTCGAAATCTCTATGTGTTCTAATACATCTAAACAGCTCAGAATGTCTGCTGGTTCCTCTGGCTTTACTTCCCATTCATCTACAGCTGGGTCATAGCCCATGATTTTTATCTGGGACTTAACTTCTTTTCGAAGCCTTGTTACCAGCTTTCCCTTGCCTGTACCGTAGTCTAAGAATGAGTTGCAGACCCCAAGCTCGTGCATCCGACTGAGAGCCTTGCCCAAGCTCTCGCCTGCGAATCCGGCTGCATCTCCTCTATTGCCGAAGTTGCTGTTTCCTTCGTGCAGAGCCCGATTTAATGCTTTTTGCTCGTCGGAGATGACTGCCACTTTTCACGGATCACCTGTTCAGGCACTATTCTTGCACATACAACGCCATTTCCGGACCTGTCATGCTTCCAGTCGATCCTAATCCGGTCGATTTTATCCAGAAAGAGAAAATCGATGAACTCATTGAGAGCATCCGCTTTTCTCGAACCATCCTCAATCAGTCTGGGTTAATGCGTGCGTACCTGCGTTACTTTGTCAGGCGTTATCTAGCACTTATTGTTCTGCAGGATCATCCGAACTTTTTTCCTACTGATGAGCAGATTAAGCAATGGGTTGATCAAAATAATTCTGCTAGTGATTCTCTAACTAACGAAGATGTGAGATTCAAGCTTGCTGTTCAGCCGGCTTGTCTCTTCTGGGCACGCCAGCAATGGAGTCATCTTCTTGGCTCGCTATTTCTCAGTCAAAAAACTGAACTTGATCAAGCCAGTTGTTTACTTTTAAGGGTAAAGGATAAAGAACTAATAACGGAACTCTACTACCGTATAAAAAATCAAGAATCTACATTCCGATCCATATCTCTAGAGTTTGGAGAGGGCCCGGAGGCTCGCCAAGGTGGATTGATTTCACTCACACCGTTGTCTAAGCTGCCTTTTGGGCTTGCCCAAGTCATACCAACATTAAATACTGATGTACTTACAGGTCCATATCGTCATGGTAGTTTTTATTCTCTAATCCAACTGAAGGAATTTCGCCCATGCGAGCTTGACACTACTGCTGAGGATTACTTATTAAGTCAGCAGCTTGCGTCTTGGACAGAGAGCACTGTAAATTATCTCAATAAGTGTATTGTAGATGCACACTCAACTTCTAACCCTTCACCTGGATTCTGATTGAATTGTGGACATTTCTAATATTCATGCTCAAATATCTGGCCAGCCCCCCTTTTCTCTTCTGGAGCCCGCTCAATTAGAAGGTTGGTTGCAGGAATCTAGCGTAGTCAACTTTACCGTTGGACAACGTTTATTACGCCCAGACGAAATCAATTCTCATCTTTATTTAGTACTTAAGGGGTCTATCAGATTAGTTGGCTCTGACCCTTCTTCAAATTCCACTATCTCGCTTTGTACAAGGGGTCCTGGGCAGCTGCTTGGCTGGGCTTCCCTTTTAAGGTGTGGCCCGACCGAACATGTTATTTCAAGTACCAATACTGCTGTTTTAGCACTTCCTGCACGTACATTCGTCTCTTTATTGCATGATAATGACTCCTTTCTTGATTATTTTAAATCTCTCCCTAATATTCATGAGACACATGAGGTTGTTCTTGCATCTGCATTAATGCATAGGCAACGCCAGAGTGGTTGGCAAGATGAAATATCTCATCGGTGTTCTCAAGCAAAGGTTGTTAGTATTTTTGAAGGAGATAATTTAAATGTACTCGAATCTCTCCCTAATGATTGGCAGTGGCTTGTAAGCACTAGTGGTATCCCTGGTTATGACCCTGGGACTGTTTATCTTCCTAATGAGTCCTCTATTCCATTCAGGACTGATTCAAAACTCCCTGTTAGGTTGATTGGTGTTCCGGTCTCCGAACGTACTAATTATCCTTCTCAAGAGGTCAAAGCCACCCCAACTAAGCAGGATGTTGGCACTGTAGATCTCTATCAGCTTGGGATATTAGAGGAAGATAATCTTGAGTCTGACCAGGTTTATCCACACACTAGTGGCCACGGTGAACTTAAGGAAACTCTAGCTGTTTGTCAAACCGTAGCACTTACACAGAAAGTCCCCTTTAGGCCAGACAGCCTTACAAAGATCCTCGAAGATCAATTTCGGCGTGGAAAGTCTGTGACATTGGAACTTATTGCTTCCATGTGCGAGATACTTGGCCTTTCAAGTCAAATTGGTACTACAAATAAGAAATACCTAAGAGGTGTAGAAGGGCCTGCTGTATTTATATATAATGATGTTCCAATCGTGTTTTTTGGCGTAAAGAATAATAGAGCGATTATCTCACATCCCAACAGGGGTATTGAGAATATACCTATTCAAGAATTCTCTTCAGATCTTCCTGAAGATATTCGATTCGTCATTTCTAGACGTATTTCTTCGACTCCAACATCTAGATTTGGATGGAGTTGGTTTACTCCACTTCTTAAAAAGTATAAGCGCGCTTTAGTCCTCGTCTTTGTATCTTCATTGCTGGCCCAACTTTTTGGTTTAGCAATACCTTTGCTACTTCAGCAAATTATTGATAAAGTCCTCACCCAAGGAAACTTAACTAGTCTAAATGTTCTTGGATCGACGATGGTTTTGCTTGCTTTATTTCAAGGCATTCTGCAAGCTCTGCGAACTTATATTTTTGTCGACACTACAGATCGCATGGATTTAACGCTTGGTAGTGCTGTTATAGATCGACTACTTGCTCTTCCTCTATCTTATTTTGAAAAGCGTCCTGTTGGAGAGCTTAGCCAGAGGCTTGGCGAACTAAATACAATTCGAGGCTTTTTGACTGGTACGGCCCTGCTCTCTATACTAAATATTCTTTTTGCTGCTTTATATTTAGTTGTTATGTTTATATATTCTCCGCTACTTAGTGTTGTTGCTCTTTCTACTCTCCCTCTATATATGCTTCTAGTCTTTGGTGTTGCGCCCATATACAAAACCTTGATACGTGCGCGTGCAGTAGCTGCAGCTAGTACCCAAAGCCATCTTATTGAGATTATTGGTGGTATTCAAACTGTAAAAGCTCAACACTTTGAACTTACTGCACGTTGGAAATGGCAAGATCGGTACCGCAGATTTGTTACTGAAGGTTTTAAGAGTGCTGCACTTGGTTCTACCTCAGGTGAAATCGGCCGTTTCTTGAATCAAGTAAGTGGTTTACTTGTCCTTTGGGTTGGTATGTCCCTTGTCATCGAAGGCAGCTTTACTTTGGGCCAATTGATTGCTTTTAGAATTATTGCAGGAAATGTAACTAGTCCCTTACTTCAGCTTGCAGGCCTTTATCAGGGATTTCAATCTGTACAGCTTTCTATGGAAAGACTTGGAGATATCGTAGATCAAAACCCTGAATTAAATTCTAGTCTTGATAGCAACCAGATTTCATTGCCACCAATCAAAGGTGACATACGTTTTGAGGATATTGACTTTCGTTTTGGCAAGCAAGGTCCCAAGCAACTTAACAATGTCAGCGTCACTATTGATAAAGGTAGCTTTGTAGGTATTGTCGGTCAGAGTGGAAGTGGAAAAAGTACTCTAATGAAGCTTCTTCCTAGGTTATATAATCCTGATTCAGGCCGTATTTTTATCGATGATTACGATATTGCTAAAGTTGAGTTAGCAAGTCTTAGACGTCAGATAGGAATTGTTCCACAAGACTCTCTATTGTTTGAAGGCACTGTTGCTGAGAACATCTCATTGAATTATCCTGAGGCCCCGACTGAAGCAATTATTGAGGCTGCGAAGATTGCTTGTGCTCATGAGTTTATTATGGGTCTT
This sequence comes from Synechococcus sp., assembly GCA_047285305.1. Lineage (GTDB taxonomy): Bacteria > Cyanobacteriota > Cyanobacteriia > PCC-6307 > Cyanobiaceae > Parasynechococcus. The sequence goes on along the minus strand of JBJBDL010000003.1, from coordinate 316,547 downwards.
AGTCAGGGTTATGCGACTCAAATAACTGAAAAGGGCTCTAACTTATCTGGTGGTCAACGCCAAAGAATAGCCATTGCGCGTACTGTACTTTCTAATCCTCAATTACTGGTGATGGACGAGGCTACAAGTGCGCTTGATTTTGAAACTGAACGTCAACTATGTAATAATTTACAAAAATGGGCTCTAGGCCGTACTGTGTTCTTTATTACTCATCGTCTCTCAACAGTTATGTCTAGCGATGTTATTCTTTTATTACATCAAGGCTATTTGGAAGAGATTGGATCGCATAGCGAGTTATTAGCCAAGCGTGGAAGATATGCCTCTCTTTATAAAAATCAGCAAGTATTCGAGTAAATATCGCTTGTCATCTTTTCATAATCTTCCTTCCCTAATTAATTTAAACCATTTCTCAATACTTTCCTTTCTTTCGAATTTTTCTACCGCATTCCTTCTGCATTTGTTTCTCATCATCTCTACTCTCTTTGGCTCCCTGTTTATAAGTTCCATGGCTTCGCATAAGCCATTATGGATCGATTCTTGAGTGATATCATCTATCCAAACAACACCATCATCTGGCAGAATGTCTTTTACACTTGCTGTTTTATTTACTACGAGCAGGCAGCCTGTTGACATCGCATCTATTAAACTCCAGCTTGGTACAAATTCTCTTGTAAAGTAGCAATGTATATGCGATCGTTTTAGCAATCTTGCATATTCTTTTCTTTCTAGCCTTCCTCTAAACACTATGTCTTTCGTCAGTTGGTTTGATTCTATCTTAATCTGTGCCTTTTTTTTATAGGAAACTTTTCCTTGTTGACCGTAGAAAACCTTATCTTGTCCTGCAATTTCTACTGAAAAATCTTCTTTGTGTTGCCGCATGAATTCTATTGTTCCGCTTATGAATTCCGGGAAACCTCGCATAGGCTCCATTCCCCTTGTTGCATATGTTATTAGCTTCTTTTCCCCTTTTTTCCATTGATCATTTTGGACAAAGTAGCTGCAATCCGTTCCTTCGTGAATTACATGCGCATTTTTGGCTAATCTTTCTGGTAATAGATCCTTTTGCCAATATGTCGCACAGACGATTTCATCACATTGACTTAGCTCACTTGATTGCGTGATATTACGTTTGTACATTGACAGACTTTGCTTTTCTTCCAGCTCGAATTGTTCTTTTATGCCTCGATATTCCTTGATACTTGCATTAAACCATAGCTCGCAATATGAGATTAAACGGGCATCTGGAAATATGTATTTCGCGAACAACCCACATCCCCAGCCTGTGTGCGATACGATTACGTCCGGATAGAATCCCTCAGATAACATCTTTTGCATCTTTTTCAAATAAATATATCCACAATCAATCTGTGAATGCATCGATGTCCTTTTCGGAGCTATGCTATTATTCGTAAACAACCTTTCAACACCTCGATAGCTTTGATGGTCCCACGGTGCCGTTTCACATAGAAATTTAGAATCGTATCCAAGTTTTCTAGCTTCTTCGTGTAAAAAACCAAATTGTGCAGGATAATTATGATGAAGGAACAAAATCTTCAAATGTCCACCTCTGATAACGTTCATGCGCTTCTACAGAATGCTATCAGATCACATGCTGACGGTGACATTGATAGGGCTATAGCTCTATACAACCAGCTGCTGAAGCTACCTGATGTACCTAATCATGTTTTTCAAAATCTAATCTCCTGCTTGCGCTCCAAGAATAGGTTGTCAGAGGGCTTAGAAGTCGCAAAGCTTGGCCTTTCACGATTTCCTCATGATTCTTCCATCCTGCTAAATCAGGGAAATATTTATCTTGATCTCAAGGAATATTCAAAGGCATTTCATTCCTTACGTTTATCACTTTCCCTAGACAGAACATCGCTTTCATCTCTTCTAGGAATGACAGCCTCACTGCGTGGTTTAAAGCTACCGTGTCTGGCATATCGTTCGCTTCTGTCATTTTATCTAAAATCCGACAAATCAGAAAAAGGTCGTTTATTGCCCTACTTGCTCAATACAGCACTCGAGATTAATTCAATATATCCTGAACTTAAAACTCAATCTGAGAGCCTAATCAGCTCCCTTCAAAAGGATATTGATCTCTATCAGCCTACTAGTCTTATAGGCAATTTGCGTTTGTATGCACTTCTTTGCGAGACTTTTACGATTTTGCGTGATACCGATGTTGCCTATGGATATTATAAGAAAGCCGACTTACTCCTTTCCGAATCGATCAAAAATAACAACCCTGAATTATCTGCTGATGACATAAAGAGATGGCATTCTGCTAGTTGGAATAATGCTATCAATCTTCTCAAAGCTGGTGATATGAAAAATGGATGGAAGTTATATGAACATGGTCTAGTTGTTCCAACAAATACACCCCAGCGTTGGCAACGCTGTCTCCAACCAATTTTCTCTTACGACGATATACCTATTTGGGATGGTTCTGACCTTGCTGGAAAAAATATCCTTGTTTATGCCGAGCAAGCAATTGGCGATACTATTATGTTCTCAACCCTTTTATCACACATTGACTCATCTGCGACTATATATTTCTTGCCCGGAAGACGTCTGTTAGACGTTTATCGCAAATATTCTCAGTTGCCGAACAATATTAAGTATATGAACCGCGATGATGTCTCTTCGCTTGGTCCCGACCACTTTTCTTACCAAATCCCTGTCGGTTCCCTTCCTAAATTCTTTATAAATTCCTATCAATCGTACTCTCCCCCTCAAGAACCTATTCTCTCAATTCCCTCTAAATTATCAAAGAAACTTCGGAAATCATATCTTAGCCAATCAAGTTATGACTCACCACTGGTTGTTGGCGTTAGTTGGCAAGGAGGCGGAACCAAAGATCGTCAGCAAAAAAAATCTATTAATCTTGTTCAAATTCTTCGGTCTCTTGATCTAGATGGTCTTACTTTTGTTAGCTTGCAGTACGGCGATGATGCCAATGTTGTTTCCAGAGCCGCCTCCAAAACAGGAGTTCCAATAATCCATGATGATTCTGTAGACCCAATTTCTGATTTTATTGGTTGGTTACCCCAGGTTGATGCGGTTGATTGTGTTTTGACAGTCGCTAATACCACTGTTCATGCTGCTGCCATGCTGATGAAACCTACTTTTTGTTTGGTTAGCAACCAGAGTGATTGGCGATGGATTGATCCGTCAATTTATCAAGGCAGTTATTGGTATAAGGACGTTCAATGTTCTTACCAAGATTCGTCAGGTGACTGGGATTCAGCTATATTAGATGCTAAGATATGGTTAAAAGATCAACGCAACCTTTCACTCAAAACCAATTGACATGTCCCCAAAAATTGCGACAGAGATTGATTGGCTTGACCTCTACAATCAACAATCCTGGCTCGAAATTAAGAATTCCTATGAAAATATTGCTTCTACAGACATCCAAGCTGTAGATCCTAATTCAGCCTTTTTCTACATTATCTCCCTTTTTCACCTGGGTCTTTATGCAGATGCGGTCTCTGCATCACGCTCTTCTTATAGCCTTTTAAAGCATTTGCCCGAGTTTTTTGCTACGTGGGGCGCCGCTGCACGTAGAAAGGGCGATCTCGAAGCTTCTAAAGAGATATTTCAGGAGGCAATACAGCTTTTTCCGAATGACACTTTATTGGCAAATAACTATGCCAACTTGTTGATCGATAATGGCAATTTCCCAGAAGCACGTGATCTTCTCAATAAAGCTCTTAGCAATAAACCTGTCAACGAAGCAGATATTCTCTCTAACCTTAATCGCTTAAAACTTCTCGAAGAGGAGGCATTATCCAGTCCTCCACAGCATGTATCACTTAATGGGTCTGAATATGAGCTATCAGTAGCGATAGATCCTCTTCTTTATGCCTTTTCTAAGGCTGAAGTTGATCACCATGCTGAAAAGGATTCTGCTAAATCCAAGGTTAAACCAAATTTTTCTTCTCAAGAAATTCAGGAAAGGATTACATTAGCACGTTCACTCGCACAGTCTAATCCTTCTGCTGCTCTCAAGGATATACAGGCTATCTATCTATTAGTTGGCACGAATCCTGTGCTTTACTCAATTGCTTCGGATGCTTATATCTCTCTAAAATCCTACAAAGATGCAGAGATATGTGCTCTTACGGCTATTGCCCTCGGCTCCACAGATTCCTCACTGTTTATCAATCTCTCTAATTTCGCTCACATGCGTAATGAGTTCCGACTGGCTTCTTCTTACCTAGATCTTGCATCCAAATCTGGTGCTGACAAATCAGTAATCAAATCTGTCAAGGAGCGTCAAGGAACTCCTGATTTATCGCTTGACCGCGTAGCACCCTTCTACTCTGATGCCTCTTCATCTGTGTGACACATTTTTTACTGTCATCCCAATGTTTTCATATCCTGTCTAACTTCGCGCCGCGCTTCCTTTTTCCATTGACGGCACTACCACTGCGTGATACCTTTCGATCGGTGATTCTGGGCTGACTGCCCAACCGATTTTCATGGCCTCTTACGGCATTCCTTCGGCTGGAAAAACTCTTACAGCCTCCGTCAACTCAGACACGATCAAACTTGCGCTTGGTCAGACCGCTGAGCAGTCCGCTTCAAACGTTTACGGTCTCGCTGGCAACGACGTCATCTCGTTCGCTGCACTCGGTGACACCGTTACTGCATCTGCAGCCATCACGCAGACAGTCACGATGGACTTCCACGCAAGTGGTGGTGCGACTGCAAGTGCTTCAACCATTCTTAGTGGCCACCTCATAGGTAACAGCGCTACCTACGCCTTCTCAGCCACTATCACCGGTCACACTCTGGCCGTGAACACTGGCTCTACTTCCCTCTCCGTTGCTGGTTCTGCTAAGACCGCAGCCTTCCTCACCTCACAACGCAGTGTTCGCTACGTAGTTGGCAGCACCGTTGACGCAGCCGCAGGTGATGACTCTGTTTTCCTTGGCAACGAAGTTATTTCTCTGAGCGCATCCACGCTCGCAGGTGGTGCTGGCAACGACACCATCGGCTTCTGGACCTATAACGATCAATCTGCTGCGTCTGCCACCAACACAACTGCAGCAACTATCAACGCCGCTTTCTTCGACGGTGGTGCTGGTAACGACACGATCGATCTAAGCCACGATGCTGGTGGCATCATCAAAGCCACCACCGTGCAAGGCGGCCAGGGTGCTGACACGATCACCCTTTCTTCTGACGCCAGCACAGTTGTTAGCTCGGTATACGTCCTTGGTGGCGGTGGTAATGACACCATCACTACCCACTTCGACGCAGATGCCATTGGCAGCACCGTTGCTGGTGGTGGTGGCGCCGATGCTTTGACGGTTGACGTTGCCTCCACTGCAACTGCAGCCCTCATTCTTGGTGATGCTCTCAACACCATCGATGCTTATGACGGTAATGACACCATTACCTTCTCAGCTGCAAACGCAACTGCAGTAACCATCCAAGGTATGGGTGGCAATGATCTCATTACTGCAGAAGTTGTTGCCGGCGGTGGTGTCCTTGTTCAGACCAATGTTGGTGATGACTCGGTCTACTTCAGTGGTGACTTTGACAGCAGCCAAATTCAGCTGGGTGCTGGCAATGACCTGCTGATGTTCTCCGGCACCTTTGCCTCTGATGTCTCTGACGCTTACATCTATGGCGGTGGCGGTAACGACACCATCCAGTTCGCTTCAGACATCTCTTCTGCTGGTGGACACGAAGGTGGTACTGCAGCAACCGTCTTTGGTGGCGCTGGTGCTGACGTCTTCAGTGCTGATACCGCCGATGTCGTATCTGGCGCAGCGTTTACCTTCGGTTATTCCGCTGCTTCAGATTCGACTCTGACCGCGATGGACACCATCGCCTTCATGGGTGGAAGCACTGTTGATACCTTCCGGTTCAACTATCTCCCCGGAAGCACAGATGCCGGTTCCTTCAGTGCAACCAATGCAACTGCATCGAACGGTTTCGTCACTTTCACTTCTACTTACGCTGCTGACGTAACTGCCCGTGCCAGCTACGTTGATTCGCAGATGACCACCGCTGGTGCTGCTGTTGTCTTCCGTGATGGATCCAACATCAACTACCTGTTTGTCCAAGGTGGTTCTGACGACCTGGTTGTAGCTCTCGGTGATGCTGCGAACACCAAGACGATCACGATGTCGGCTTCAACCGCCATCGTTGCCGTTACGTTCTCCTGATACTCAGCTATCAACTTTCACAAATCTCTCCCCCCTTTTAGGGGGGAGTTTTTTTTTGCCTTATTATTCGGTTTATATACCGTTTGTTTTTTTAATTGTTATATCTTCTCTCTTTCTATAACTAGTTCTTCTTTTATATTTCCTACCGCACCGTGCGGATTATTTTTACCTTATTCACGTGACCCTTGTTTACAACCGCTTTTGCTTTATCTCTTCTTTGCTTGTACTAATTCATTATCTTTCCGTATCTTGTTTCAACATCGACCCCTCTGCTTACCATTATTTTCTCCGTTTTCATTACTCAGTATTGTGTGTCTGTCCTTGCTTTCTCTATAATCTATTCTTGATACAATTGCCACTGCTCCGCCCTGCTATGGGCTTCTTTTTTCCTTTCTTTCATTGATACTTTCAAACTTTATCCTTGTTGTCGCAGTTTGGCTTATGTATTCTTTCTATTATTTCCTTTATTTACCACTCTACTCTGTTTTTTCCTGGAAAAAGCTAATCTTTTCTTGTATCCCTTGCTTTTTATCTTAACTGATGCCAGCTGTCAATTGAAGATTCTCTTTCTTGTAAATTAGTTTTTATTATTAAATATCATTGGGTTGAATTGTATACTTTCTCTATGCCCTGTTCTAAGTTTAGGTATCCGCCTCTATCTAATATTGTTTTAGTTGCCATGGATGCAACTATATTTTTACTTACTTCAAACTCATATTCAATCGAGCTGAGTTTGTATAAAGGGGTTTTTCCAGTCACTCTTTCAATTGCATTCACAATATCTATCCCACTTGCTGCATAACCACTGCACAAATTCACTGTACTACTACCCTTTTTCTCCATCATATCGATTATAGAATCACCTAAGTCTTCTGCGTATATATAGTCCCTAACTTGTTGGCCGTTTCCTCTTATTTCTACATACTTACCATTTTCAAATGTTTTTAATAGCGACACAATTAACCCTTTACGCCTTGATCTGAGTTGAGCCTTGCCGTACGGATTGGTTACTCTCATAATTTTGTAGTCTATTCCCTTCCTATTGCACCAAAATTGTAATGCCTTTTCTGCAAGGCAGTGATAGAGCCCATAGAATGACTTTGGCTCTAACTTGCTTTCTATTGTTCGTATATTTTGAGAACTTCCATATACTGTTCCAGCTGAGCTAATTAATCCAACTGATTTTATTTTCACATATGTCAACTTAGACAGCTCATCTAATGTTTTCACCATACGCTCAATGCCCTCGGTCCACCTTGATGTCGATATATGTTCATAACTTTCGAGTGACGGCGTATTTGCCATATACAGAATATCCACTTCATCGTGAATTATTGAAGCGATTTGATCTATTGAACCAATATCACATTGTTTTGTGACTACATTTTCACCCCGCCAACTGTGTCCTTTGCAAAAATTTCGCGATATGAATATTCCACCAATATCTCTATGAATCAGCATTTCGTGAATGCATGATCCTACAAAGCCACCGCCACCAAGAACCACTAATCTCATGATGCTTTCTTTCTAATAGAAAGTTCAATATCCATGAAATATTGAAGATAGTCTTTTGCGAAAAGTACTTGTTGCCCATTCAGCTTCTCGAAGAGTTGGTATTGTTGTTTCTTAATTCTTTCTCTGTATTTTTTATCGTCTAATATTTTTAGGGATTCATTGATTTGATCCCTGAAATTTTCAGAAACTCCCTCTACTCTTGTATTGCCCCTGGCGCTTTGAAGATATATCAAAGCCGAAGATTCTCTGTTTAATTCGGTGTCTGTCATGACTATCGGTTTGTTTGCCTGTATTGCTTCAAAGATTGTGTTGCACGATCCCCTTGGATAGCTGTCAAAGTATAGATCCAGAATATGTACTATGAATTTTGTGTTAACCCATCCAACGTACTTAAACCTGCTGTTTACTTCCAAGTCGCTTGTGATTATTTCTGACATCTTGTTAAGTGACTGGGATGCTAATACAAATACTAGATCTTTTTTCTTTGTAAGGAGTTCTTTGATTCCTTCCCAAAATTCTCTCCCATGTGTCTTTTCCTCACGCACGAAACATCCTACAACTTTTGAGTGTTCTGTGATACCAAGTTTCCTTTTCAGAGCTTCCTTTTTATCTTTTGACACCATGGTTTTCTTTAGGTAAGGAAATGCTCTTCCTCTGTACCATTCAGTATTCCCATAAACAAAACTTTCCCCCCCGAATCCAATCGCTGCATATTTGTCTAGTGTTGGCATCACAATACTATGATATTTCATAGACCAGTACGCCTGTGATCTAGTTCTATTCATGCCCATGTATAGTGCTAGGTGTTGAACACAAGCTACCCATACTGTGCTGTCATAGCATTCTTCCTTGCAAAGGGTCATTACCTTCTTAAGTTTCGAATATGTATCTTTTTCTTTAATTAGGCTTTTGACTTTTATGTGATTTAGGTTTTCAAGTGACCTCCCATCGTCGTCTAGTAGCACTATCGTAATATCCACCGTATCTTTAAAATGTTTGCATCCAATCAAGAATGCTATCAAGAACTCGGTATGCGCTAAAACTAGTTTTCCCTTGAATAGTATGCACATATTTTTCTTGCTATTTTTTTCTTTCTTTTTGGCATCTATCTCTATCTCGTTCTGTATTCTCTCGCTGATCCTCAGCCCATATTTGTTTACATTCCAAAATGCACGTTCAAATCTCTTTGGGTCCTCTTCTCTTCTTATGTAAGGAATGAACAATGACTCGTCAATCTTTGCATACTTGTTTACCGCCTCTTTTAAAGGTGCCGCGCAGCATTGTTCCAAACATGGCCTTACCATTATATTGAAGATATATTCGTCCCATAATTCGTTTTCGCTTCCAAATCTGAATTTTTCCTTCAATAGCGCTATTCCAGACTTTGGATGATCAAGAATAAACTGTCTTATCAGCTTTCTTTGTTCCCAAGCTTTTTTTGCTAAGTCTGAGGCAGGATGAAATATTTTCTCTTTGTCTCCCGTCATTTCGGCCTATGGGTCTACCTTTACCCTACTACCTTAAAGCATCTGGTTCCTGTCGTTGCTTTGGTCTCTATCCAACCTTATCAGCTACCTACTGTTTTCTGACACCTTATGCTTCCACCAAAAGTAGTTTGTCTGGGTGAAGGACTTGTTGATCGTTTATTTGCCCCAGGCATAGATCCCTCTTCGGCAGCTCTTAATCAATTTGATGACCGAGTTGGTGGAGCACCCGCAAATGTTGCTTGTGGATTGGCTCGCCTAGGAACACCTGTTGCTTTTGTCGGGCGATTAGGTCGCGATGCGATTGGTGATTCATTGGCTAATTTGATGGCTAACCGCGGTGTAGTTCCTTTGGGTCTACAGCGTGATTCTTTACGTCCTACACGTATCGTCCAGGTTCGTCGCTTCATCGATGGTGAACGTGTTTTTCATGGTTTTGTTGGGGACCAAGGCTTAGGTTTTTCTGATGAAGCACTTGATTGTTCGGAACTTCAGGCGGTTTGGCCTGATCTTTCCGAAGATGCTCAGTGGCTTCTCCTCGGGACTATTCCTCTTTCCTCACCATCCTCCGCTGAGGTTTTACGCTGGGCTGTAAAGCAGTCTCAAGATGCCGGACTACGGATTGCCTTAGATGTAAATTGGCGCCCAACATTCTGGGATTCAAGTGCAGATTTTGACGCAGGACCCTCTTCATCTGCCAAATTAATCATCCAACCACTTCTTGCCATTGCCTCTCTCATCAAGCTTTCACGTCAGGAAGCGCTTTGGTTTTTCAATGTTGATGATCCGGGAGTGATCCAACAGTCCCTGCCCCAGCGCCCTGATGTTGTTGTTACAGATGGATCGTCCCCCATCCGATGGCAACTTGGTACTGAGTCAGGTCAGCAGACTTCTTTTCACCCACCCACCGTTGTCGATACGACTGGTGCCGGAGATGCATTCACTGCCGGTCTCTTGCATTGCTGGTCCCTCCCGGAAGTTCAACGTATTCGCTTTGCCGTTGCGTGCGGCGCACTGGTTTGCACAGGTGCTGGCGGCATTGATCCTCAGCCCACTGAGTCTCAGGTGATGGCCTTCCTAGGAGGAAATAGTTGAGCCATTCGTCTCTCATTCTTGTATTGCAATTCGAGGCGCCATGCCTCTGGCAGATCGATCCCTAGTCGTTCTGGCCACTCCACTGCCATGAATGCACCTGCACTGCGTGCCTCTTCTTCTTCTTGCAAAAACAGTTCGTCTGCAGATACAGCTTCATCTAGGCGATATAGATCAATGTGAACCAGTTTCGGCGTGCCTTGGGGGTAGTGTTGTGACAAGGCAAAGGTCGGACTGGTAATTGGTTCGACGATTCCCAATCCTTCAGCTAGACCTTGCACAAGACATGTTTTGCCGGCTCCCAAGGGGCCGCTAAGCAGAAGGATTGCTCCCGTTGGTAGACCCTGCGCTAGAGCTCGACCCAGAGTTTTCGTTGTTTCGAGGGTCTCGAGTAACCAGCATCGACCAGTAGAGTCGCTTCCTGGCGAGCCCGAAGCCTCGGCGTCTCTGCAGAGATTCAACTCCACGTTTCCCATAGGGAGTACTAAAACCATGGTGGCAGCGTCCCAGTTCGCGGCTCAGCTAGAGCAATGCGTTGAATACGTCATTGCAGACATCAATCAGGCTGAATACGGCCGTAAGGAGCTCGACATTGCCGAGACCGAGATGCCCGGTCTTATGGCTCTGCGCGAAAAATATGGCGCCAATAAGCCCCTCAAGGGTGCGCGCATCGCTGGTTCCCTACATATGACGATTCAGACCGCGGTCTTGATCGAGACCCTGGTTGAACTAGGGGCCGAAGTTCGCTGGGCCTCCTGCAACATCTTCTCCACCCAGGACCACGCCGCTGCAGCCATCGCCGCTCAGGGCATTCCGGTTTTCGCGGTCAAGGGTGAGACTCTTGAGGACTACTGGGACTACACTCACCGCATCCTCGAGTGGGGTGATGGCGGCTCCCCCAACATGATTTTGGATGACGGTGGCGATGCCACCGGTTTGGTCATGCTGGGCAGTAAGGCCGAGCATGACATCACTGTTTTGGACAACCCTGGGAACGAAGAGGAGACCTTCCTCTTCGCTTCGATCAAGAAGAAACTGGCCCAGGACCCGAGCTTCTATTCCCGTACCAAAGCCCAGATCCAGGGCGTCACCGAGGAGACCACCACAGGTGTGGCGCGTCTCTACAAGATGCAGAAGAGCGGTGAGTTGCCTTTCCCCGCCATCAACGTCAATGACTCGGTCACCAAAAGCAAGTTTGACAACCTCTATGGCTGTCGCGAGTCATTGGTGGACAGCATCAAGCGCGCCACTGATGTGATGGTGGCGGGTAAGCAAGCCTTGGTGATCGGCTACGGCGATGTTGGCAAGGGTTCTGCCCAGTCCCTTCGTGGACTCGGTGCAACCGTCTGCATTGCGGAAGTGGACCCGATCTGCGCACTGCAGGCCGCTATGGAGGGCTACCGCGTCGTCCGTCTCGAAGACGTGGTCGAAGACATGGATATTTTCGTGACCGCCACCGGCAACTACCAGGTAATCCGTAATGAGCACCTGGTGAAGATGAAAGATGAAGCCATCGTCTGCAACATCGGTCACTTCGATAACGAGATCGATGTCGCCTCCCTCAAGCAGTACGAGTGGGAGAACATCAAGCCGCAGGTGGATCACATCACCCTGCCCAGCGGTAACAAAATCATCCTGCTGGCCGAAGGCCGCCTGGTGAACCTGGGCTGCGCTACCGGTCACCCCAGCTTTGTGATGAGCAACTCCTTCACCAACCAGGTGTTGGCGCAGATTGAGCTGTTCACCAAGGGCGATGAGTACGCCAAGGAGGTGTACGTGCTGCCCAAGCATCTCGATGAGATGGTTGCTCGCCTTCACCTCGGTCGTATCGGCGCCAAGCTCACCGAGCTCAGCAAGGATCAAGCCGACTACATCAATGTGCCTGTTGAAGGTCCCTTTAAGCCCGATCACTATCGCTATTGATCACTGTCAGCGGATAGGAATCTGATTTTCACGGCCCCATGGAAGACTTGCGCTATCAAGCGCAGTCTCCATGGGGCTTTCTGATCTGATCACACAACTGCCGGAGTTGATCGGCCAGGCGGTGGAGGCGAATCAGTGGCTGGGTTACACCGCGATTTTCGCGGCGATGTTTCTTGAAAATCTGTTCCCACCGATTCCGTCCGAGTTGATCATGCCCCTCGGGGGCTTCTATGTGCAGCAGGGTCAGCTGGATCTGGTGCCCGTTGTGCTGGCTGGTTTGCTGGGCACGGTGTTCGGTGCCCTGCCTTGGTACGGGATCGGACGGTTCATCAACGAGGGAAGGATCGATGCATGGTTGCAACGCCACGGTCGCTGGATTGGCATCAGTGCCGATGAGTTGGCCCGCAGCCGTCGCTGGTTCAGCCGCTATGGCACCACCCTGGTGTTCTGGGGGCGATTGGTGCCTGGAATTCGCACGTTGATCTCGGTCCCAGCAGGCATTGAAATGATGCCGATGGCGCCGTTTCTGGTCTGGACCACCGCCGGCAGCCTGATCTGGACGGCCGTGCTCACTGTGGCGGGCATGGTTCTCGGCGAGAGCTACAGCAACGTTGAGCTCTGGATTGACCCAGTCTCCAAGGCCGTCAAGGGGTTGCTGGTGGTGTCGCTGCTGGCGGGCGCGATTTGGTTGGGTCTGCGCATTTGGCGCCGGCTTCAGTCATCCGACTGAGAACCGGCGCTGGGGTTGACCTGGGTAGGAAGCTCAGAAGGGGATGTCCTCATCGGAGGCCTGGCCACCAAAGCTGCCGGCGGCCTCCTGGTTGTCTCGTTTGGATCCCAGCAGTTCGAGCCGATCCACACGGACCACGGGCTTGCTGCGCTCTTCCCCGCTGGCACGGTCGGTCCAGCGGTCAAGCTTGAAGCTGCCGATGATGCCGAGCAAGGATCCCTTCTTCACGTAATCCGCAGCAACCTGGGCCTGCTTGCCCCAGATCTCCAGGTTGAACCAGTCGGGTTCATCGTCGCGGCTGCGACGGTTCACTGCCATGGTGAGGTTGGCCACCATGTTCCCGGACTCGAAGTAACGCACTTCGGGATCTCGGCCGGCACGGCCGACGAGTGTGACGGAATTAACGCCCATAGACACTTCATCTCCTGAATTTGAACTCATGATGCGGCACGGATTAGGTGACTGCTTTTAAGGAGTTCCACCTAAGCCGCTGGGTGCAACTGGCAACCGCTGAGAACGCCCCTATGATCCGGCGGTCTTGGCCGCGATGTCTGTGTTCTTTCGTCGTTTCCAGCTGTCGCGCGACATCGGCATCGACCTGGGCACCGCCAACACCCTGATCTACGTTTCTGGTCGGGGCATCGTGCTGCAGGAGCCCTCAGTAGTTGCTCTTGATCTCGAGCGTGGCACCACCATGGCTGTGGGTGATGAGGCCAAGTTGATGCTTGGCCGCACCCCTGGAAACATTCGGGCCGTCCGCCCGTTGCGCGATGGGGTGATTGCCGATTTTGATGCCGCTGAGCAGATGCTCAAAACTTTCATTACCAAAGGCAATGAGGGCCGTGGCATCATTGCCCCTCGGCTCGTGGTTGGCATTCCAAGTGGTGTGACCGGTGTCGAGCGTCGCGCAGTTCGTGAGGCGGGCATGGCTGGGGCCCGTGAGGTGCATCTGATTGATGAGCCGGTGGCAGCCGCCATTGGCGCTGGCCTTCCGGTCACCGAGCCAGTTGGAACGATGATGGTTGATATCGGCGGAGGCACCACTGAGGTGGCGGTGTTGAGCCTGGGCGGAACGGTTCTGAGTGAATCTGTTCGGGTTGCCGGCGATGAGATCAGCGACTCCATCAGCGTTTACCTCAAAAAGGTCCACAACATGGTGGTGGGTGAACGTACGGCCGAGGAAATCAAGATCAGGATCGGCTCCGCCTTCCCCGACGACGAGTTCGATCAGCAGTCCATGGATGTGCGGGGTCTGCACCTGCTCTCTGGTTTGCCGCGCACCATCAATCTCAAGGCCGGTGATCTGCGGGAAGCTATCGCTGAACCCCTCAATGTGATTGTCGAGGCGGTGAAGCGCACCCTGGAGCGCACACCCCCTGAGCTGGCAGCCGACATCGTCGACCGCGGCATCATGCTGGCTGGCGGTGGTGCCTTGGTCCGGGGCATCAGCGACCTGATCAGCCATGAGACCGGCATCTTTGTGCACATTGCCGAAGACCCTCTGCTCTGTGTGGTGAACGGATGTGGTCAGGTGCTGGAGGACTGGAAACGCTTGCAGCGGGTGGTGGATACCCCGGAATTCGTCCGAACTGCGGCAGGCGTCTGAAGCGATGGCCCCGACGCTCCGTCCCAGCAAGAGCCGCTGGCGCGGATTGTGGCAACTCACCCCCTGGCTGCTGCTTGTAGCAGGGCTTCTCATGGTGCGTCTGAGCAAGGGTGCTGGTTTCACTGATGCCTATGCCCTGCTCAGCCGTCCGTTCTGGCCTGGTTCTGCCCAGCGGGAATGGGTCATGGCTGCAACGGATTTGGAGGAGCGGTCTCGTCTTCAGCTGCTGGAAGATGACAACCGTCGCTTGCGCGCTCTGCTGGAGTTACAGCAACAAGGATCAGCGCGAGGAAACGTTTCGGCTGCCGTGATCTCCCGCTCGTCGCGGGGGTGGTGGCAGCAATTGCAACTGGGCAAGGGCTCGCTGCAGGGCATCGGTCGGAGCGATGCGGTTCTTGGCCCTGGCGGTTTGGTGGGCCGCATCGAAAGTGTTACCCCCGCCACGGCGCGGGTGAAGTTGCTAACTGCCCCGGGCCATGAGATCGGCGTCTGGCTGCCCCGCAGCCGCCACCACGGATTGCTTGTGGGCCACGGCAGCAGCCGTCTGTCCCTTCGTTTCATCGACAAGGACCCAGATGTGCGTCCTGGGGATCTGGTGGCCACGTCTCCGGCCAGCACCCTGTTGTCCCCCAACGTTCCGGTGGGGGTGATCCAGTCGGTGGATGAACAGTCTGTTCCTGCGCCCGTAGCGGTAGTCCAGTTGATTGCAGCACCGGAGGCGATCGACTGGGTGCAAGTGCAGACCCGTTGAGATGAACCACTGATATGACGCGTCTGCACCGACAACCGATTTGTGTGGCCTCGGGATTGATGGTTCCTTTTCTGGCCTTGGCTTCGCCACCTTGGTTGGCTATTGATGGGGTTGGTCCCGCCTGGGCTGTGCTCTGGCTGTTGCCCTGGGCTCTCGTGGATGGTCCGGTGTCGGGGGCGTTGTCGGGTGTGGCTTTGGGGCTGGTGCTGGATGGTCTCAATCTGAGTGGTGTTAGTCAGGTGCCGGCGCTGCTGTTGCTGGGCTGGTGGTGGGGACGGCTGGGGTGGCGTGCAGCACCGATCCAACGCAGCCTGAATTTGGGCTTGTTGGCCTGGCTTGGGTCCATGGGTCTTGGTTTGTCGTTGATTCTTCAGCTCTGGTGGTATCAAGGTGGGGTGCTGGATCCCCTCACCCAGAGCTGGGGTCTGCAGACCCTCTGGTGTCAGGCCCTGGTGACGGCTTTGTTGGCGCCGGCGTTGGTGTCGTTGCAGTTGCTCCTTTGGCGAAGGAGGGTTCCCTCATGAGGCTGACGCGTCGGGAGCTGCTGCTGGGTGCAGCGGCCTTTGGGCTGGCGGCCTGCGGCCCCAGGGTCCCAAAGACCAGGGAATTGGAGTTGTGGACCCTGCAATTGGCTCCCAAGTTCAACCCCTATTTCGCGGATGTTTTGGGGGCTTGGAGTCGCCTCCATCCCGACGGGCCCGTGCGCTGGACTGATCTGCCCTGGGGGTCGGTGGAACGTAAGTTGCTGGCTTCAGTGTTTGCCCGCACGGCCCCGGATCTGGTGAACCTCAATCCACCCTTCGCGGCCAATCTGGCTAGCAAGGGTGGTTTGACCGACTTAACCCCGCTGCTGCCTGCCGCTGCTGCCGGTCGTTATCTGCCATCAGTGTGGCAGGCCTGCCGAGATCCCGATGCCGGGCAGATCGCTGTGCCTTGGTACCTCACTGTGCGGCTAAGTCTGGTGAACCGGGCGCTGTTGGATCAAGCCGGCATTGCAGCACCGCCCACTCGCTGGGATCAGGTGCCGGCCTTCGCCCGTCGGATCCGCGAGCGAACAGGCCGTTATGGCCTCTTCCTCACCACTGTTCCGGACAACTCGGCCGAGCTCCTGGAAACCCTGGTACAGATGGGGGTGACCCTGCTGGACCCCCAACGCAGGGCCGCCTTCGACAGTCCTGCAGGGCTCCGGGCCTTTCGTTTTTGGAGTGATCTCTACCGAGAGGGGCTGCTGCCCCGGGAGGTGGTGAGCCAGGGGCAGCGCCGGGCAATCGAGTTGTTCCAGAGCGGTGATCTGGCCCTGGCAGCCACGGGGGCCGAATTCCTGCGCAGCATTCAGACCAATGCGCCGGGGGTGGCCGCGGTGACGGAGCCCCATCCTCCGGTGACCGGTGCAGATGGCACAGCCAATGTGGCCCTGATGACGTTGGCGGTGCCGCGTCAGAGCCAGCGCGCACAAGAGTCCGTGGATCTTGCACTGTTCCTGACCGATGCTGATCAACAGGTGCGCTTCGCGGCTGAGGCCCGGGTGCTGCCGTCGTCGTTGGAGGCCTTGGCTCGGGTGCGTGAGGCGTTGGAGCAGGAGGAGCCCGCGACCGCCGCGGAGCATCAGATTCGCCAGGCCCGTTTGTTATCGGCCAGCACGTTGGACCGTGCCCTGGTGTTAGTGCCGGCGCTGCCGGGGATCAAGCGCCTCCAGAAGATCATCTACACCCAGATGCAGCGGGCGATGTTGGCCCAGATCAGCCCTGAGCAGGCCTTAACAGCTGCGGCGTCGGAATGGAACCGTTATGCCCATTCGCGCTGGCCCGAGGCCCCAGGCAATTCTTAAAACAATCAGTAAACCGGACGCGCGCCAGGGTGTTTGCTTCTGTGTCAAGGCCCTGACCAGTAAGGTTGCAGCTCGTTAAAAGTTTGATTCGGATGACGGGCGACCTGCCCTCACAACCGAAAGCGACCATTCTTGTCGTTGATGACGAGGCAGCAGTCCGGCGCGTTCTTGTGATGCGCCTGCAGCTGTCGGGCTACCGCGTCATCTGCGCTGAGGATGGTGAGCAGGCCCTAGAGATGTTCCACAACGAGTCCCCAGACCTGGTGGTGCTCGATGTGATGCTGCCCAAGCTGGATGGCTTTGCTGTATGCCGCCGCCTGCGGTCCGAATCCTGCGTCCCGATCATTTTCCTCTCAGCGGTTGAAGCGATCTCCGAGCGGGTGGCCGGTCTGGATCTGGGCGCAGACGACTACCTGCCTAAGCCCTTCAGCCCCAAAGAACTCGAGGCACGCATCGCCACGATTCTGCGCCGGGTGGGCCGGGGCAATGCTGTTGTTGAAAGCCGTGAATTGCCCACAGGGCAAGGCGTTTTGCGGCTCGGTGATCTGGTGGTGGATACCAACCGACGCCAGGTCACCCGTGGATCGGAGCGCATCAACCTCACCTACACGGAGTTCAGCCTGCTGGAGCTGCTGTTCCGCGACCCCGGTCATGTGGTGCCACGGGCCGAAATTCTGGAGCAGCTCTGGGGTTATCCCCCTCGCCGTGCAGCCGATCTGCGAGTGGTGGATGTCTATGTGGCGCGGTTGCGCGGAAAATTGGAGCCTGATCCCCGCAATCCCGAGCTGATCCTCACGGTGCGAGGCATCGGTTATGCATCCCAACGCATGGGCGAGGCCTCTGCTGCCGGTTAATCAACCCGCGAACGGGCAGGATGGCGCCCGACTGACCTGCTGCTGTGTCTGAGCTGCGCGACACCCGTCTGGAAAAGGCCAAGACCTTGGAAGAGCTGGGGCAGGGGCCATATGCCCTCACCTTCAGCCCCAGCCATCGCATGGCCGAGCTGCAGGAGACCCATGCCGATCTGCCCAAGGGGGAAGAGCGGGATGTCAGCGTTTCCGTGGCAGGAAGGGTGATGACCCGCCGGGTGATGGGAAAGCTGGCCTTTTTCACCCTGGCCGATGAGACGGGCTCCATTCAGCTGTTCCTGGAGAAGGCGGGTCTCGAGGCCCAGCAGGAGGGCTGGTTCAAACAGATCACCTCGCTGGTGGACAGTGGCGACTGGCTTGGGGTGAGCGGCACCCTGCGTCGCACCGACCGTGGCGAGCTGTCGGTGAAGGTGAGCGACTGGCGCATGCTCACCAAGGCGCTGCAGCCACTTCCCGACAAGTGGCATGGATTGGCCGACGTGGAGAAGCGCTACCGCCAGCGCTATCTCGATCTGGTCGTGTCCCCCGACAGCCGTGAGACCTTTCGGCGTCGGGCCCGAATGGTCAGCGGCATTCGCCGTTGGCTCGATCAGCGCGATTTTCTCGAGATCGAGACCCCTGTGCTTCAGAGCGAACCCGGTGGCGCTGACGCGCGGCCGTTCGAGACCCACCACAATGCTCTCGACCTGCCCCTCACCCTGCGGATTGCGACGGAACTGCACCTGAAGCGCCTGGTGGTGGGCGGCTTTGAGCGGGTGTATGAGCTGGGCCGGATCTTCCGTAATGAAGGGGTCAGCACCCGCCACAACCCTGAGTTCACCTCGGTGGAGATCTATCAGGCCTACAGCGATTACCTCGGGATGATGGAGCTCACCGAGCAGATGGTCAGCGCCGTCTGTGAAGAGGTCTGCGGGACGACCACCATCACCTATCAAGGCACGGAGATTGATCTGGCGCCGCCGTGGCGGCGCGCCACCATGCACGAGCTCGTGCAGGACGCGACGGGGCTCGATTTCAAAACCCTCAGCAGCCGGGAAGACGCGGCGGCGGCGATGACTGCCAAGGGTTTGCACGCCCCTGAGCTGGCCGACTCGGTGGGCCGCTTGCTCAATGAAGCCTTTGAGCAAGCGGTGGAGACGACCCTGATTCAGCCCACTTTCGTCACCGATTATCCGGTGGAGATTTCGCCACTGGCCAGGCCCCATCGCAGCAAGCCCGGCTTGGTGGAACGCTTTGAGTTGTTCATCGTCGGACGCGAGCACGCCAATGCCTTCAGTGAGCTCACCGATCCCGTGGATCAACGCCAGCGTCTTGAGGCCCAGCAGGAGCGCAAGGCGGCGGGCGATCTGGAGGCCCAGGGGTTGGACGAGGATTTCGTCACGGCCCTGGAGGTGGGCATGCCCCCCACCGGAGGTTTGGGGATCGGCATCGACCGGCTGGTGATGCTGCTCACCGACAGCCCTTCGATTCGGGACGTGATCGCCTTCCCGCTGTTGCGGCCGGAGTCCCGCAAGGGAGAACCACCCTCAGTGGAATAATGGTTGGAGTGGCATGGTCCTATCCCCATGAGTGGAGAACGCGTCGGGTTTCGCTTCAAGCACGCTGATGCCGTGGTCAAGCGGAATCCTCAGGGCCGTTCCCGCCGGGGATGGGTGATGGAGCCGGTGGAGCAGACCACCAGCCGTGGCACCAAAATGCCCGCTTACCGAATCCGCTGGCGCGACAGTGAGCGCCCGGAAATCGTGCTCCAGCACATGCTGATCGCCGACCCGGATCCCACCCCTCCGCCCGAGGGTGTCAGCCTGGAGCCCCCCGCGCCCAAGGCCTGATTCAACTCAGTCCAGCGTCGCGGCGCAGCTGTTCAAGCTCTTGCTCAGCTTCAAACAACGCCCAGTCCTTCTCCAGTGTTGAGGGGCTAGGCGTTTGCTTTTGCTTCTGAAGCTCCTGCAGCTGTCGCTCCACCTCGTTGAAGCGGCGTCCTAGGTCCTCCAGGTCGGCCCAGAGGGTACGGCCCTGGTTCATTAGGGTGGAGTGATGCTGTTCGGCACGCCCGGCTAGATCGGCTGCGCCGGCTGCCCTGGCATGCTCCACTCGGCTGCGCCAAGCCCGTACGTCCTCGGCCAGCCTCAGTAGCTGCTGGCGTTGCTGCTTCGCTTCGCCCTGCAAGTGCTGGCGTTGCCGTTGCAGCGCCGCTGCCCGATCCTTCAGGTGCTGTTCGCTGAACAGGTGCTCTTGGATGGGGTTGTTGCGCAGAAAGGCGGAGAGCCGTGCGTCCAGCTCCCGTTCCAACTGCTCCAGCCAGCTGCTCATGCCTCGCCTGGGGTGGTAATCACCGGTTTTTCGATTTCCTTTTCCAGGGGCTCGATTGCGGCTGTTTTGGAGTTGAGGATCATCTGGGTGAGTTGCGCTGCTTTCACTTCTCCCACTTCACCTTCCAGTTCTCCCAGGCGATCGAAGGCCGCCATGTAGACAGCCTCCAGGTCTTGGATGAGCTGCTCACGCTGCCGTTTGATGGCCTGACGCCGTTCGTCTGATTTCATGCCGCCTGAGCTCCTGGGCTTTGTCTGTGGGATAAGTCTGTGGGGTCAGTTTGCCGGCAAAAGCAGATGCAGAGCGATCTGCTGGTGTGGATCGGTCCGGCGGCGTTGGATCCGCCAGCCGGCCTGGGCCGCGAGGGCGGCCGCGGCGTTCGGGGAGTATTTGAAGCTGTGCTCGGTGATCCAGGCGTCGCCCTGGCGAAAAAACCAGGCCTCACGGCTCAGGTGCACGGTCTGGTCCTGCGTGCTCACCAGCGCCATTTCGATGCGCTGTTGCGTTGCCTGCCAGTGGGCCCGGTAGCGGCAAGGCTGGCGGCATCGTCGTAGGCGGCCTCCATCAGGGCCTGCTCGCGGGGTTGATCCAGCCCCAGTAGCAGCGGCACGGCCCCGATCTATCCCTTCGCGGACCCTAGGGGGTGCAGCAAACCATCGGTACCATCAGCGCTCCAATTATTTGCGCTCGTGCCTGAGCCCACAACGTCGCTGCGAACAAGCCGTGCGGAAGCTCGCGTGCAGGGAGCGGAGGGTCGTCTCTGGCCCGTGGTGATCGCTCTGGGGCTTTTGGCGCTGGTGGGTTCCGCGATTGGATGGTTCCTGCTACCCCGCAGTTCACCCGTCGACACTGCGCCTGATCGTGCGGTTCAGCAGCCTGCCGTCAGCTTGCCTTCGGCGGAGCTGGATCAACACCAGCAATTGCTCAGTCGGCTGCGGGCGCTTCAAGTGGATCGCGGTTGGTTTGTCGAACTTGTGGATGCCAGCCAGCTCAGCACGGAGTCACAGAATGATGCCCCGTTACGCAGAGTCTGGAACAAGCTGGCTGAGCAATGGCTGGCTCGGATTGCCTTGCTGCCGCCGGCGGTTCGAGCCCAGTTGGGGCGTCTAAGGGCAGGGGACTGGCAGCAGCCTCGTCAGGCGCTGTTGAAACAGGGCGTTCATCCGCGGGTCGTGGAGCATCTGGTGAGCGCTGGCGCCCAGGATCTGCTGCCGGTGACCATGCGGGACCGCAAACCCGCTGACCCTTTTCTTCAACTTTGGATTGCAGCGGCGATTCAGAGCATTGATGACGTCGAGATCGTGCGGCTCAAAGCACGCCCGCTTCAACCCACCAACACTTTGTTCAGTATCTCTGCCGGTGGTGCGCGTTTGGTGCTGGTGGAGGCGCCGGCAGGTGATGCCGTGGACGTGGGCATCAACGGCACACCGCTGATGCAGATGATGGTTTTTGGGGGCAATGGGCAGGTGGAGGAGGAGCGTGGCCCCCTGCGGGTGGCTCGGATTGCGCCGGAAGCGGGCTCGCCGCTCCAGGTCTTGGTCATCAACCAAGGGGTCTCCTCGGCTTTGTTCACCCTGTCCTGTCGGGCAGAGCCCCTTGGTCAGTAGCGCTCCATCGCCGCTTTTACATCTTTTTTCGATTGCTTTTCCTTTTCGGCGGCGCGCTTGTCGTGCAATTTGCGACCCTTGCCCAGCCCGATGGTGAGCTTGATCCAGGAACCTTTGAGATGAATGTTGAGGGGGATCAGCGTCAGGCCTTTCTGATCCACCAAACCGCGCAGCTTGTCGATCTCACGGCGATGGGCCAGCAGCTTGCGGGTGCGCAGTGGGTCGTGGTTGAAGTAGCTGCCCGCGTGGGTGTGGGGTGAGATGTGCACGTTGTGCAGCTGCAACTCCCCATTGCGTATCAGGCAGAAGCCATCGCGCAGGTTGGCTTTGCCGTTTCGGATCGACTTCACCTCTGTACCCACAAGCTCGATGCCGGTTTCCAGGGTTTCGAGGATTTCGTACTGGTGCCGGGCCTGACGGTTGTCCGCCAGCATCCGGTTGGCGGCGGCCCGTGCTGCAGCTGCAGCTGCTTTTTTCGCTCCTCCCTTGGCCATGGCTGTGGCTGCGTCTTCCGACCCTATCCAGGTCTGGGTACCCTGCCCGCATGGCGATTGTCTCTTCCAGCTCCGGTCGCAAGCCACCACGCCGCCCTGAAGCGCTGGTGGACCCCCAGCCGGCACCTGAAGAGGTGGTGAGTCGGCCGGAAGACAAACTTCGGCCCCAACGCCTGGACGACTACATCGGCCAGAGCGAGCTCAAGCAGGTGCTGGGCATTGCGGTGAAAGCGGCCCTGGGTCGTGGGGATGCCCTGGATCATGTGCTGCTCTATGGCCCGCCGGGTTTAGGCAAAACCACCATGGCCATGGTGTTGGCCGAAGAAATGGGAGTGCAGTGCAAGGTCACCAGTGCACCGGCCTTGGAACGCCCCCGCGACATCGTTGGGTTGTTGGTCAACCTGCAGCCCGGTGATCTTTTGTTCATTGACGAGATTCATCGCCTTAGTCGGGTGGCGGAGGAGCTGCTCTATCCGGCGATGGAGGACCGTCGCCTTGATCTCACCGTGGGCAAGGGCAGCACAGCACGAACCCGTTCCCTCGACCTGCCGCCGTTCACCCTCGTGGGGGCCACTACCCGCGCCGGATCGCTGAGCTCCCCGCTGCGGGACCGGTTCGGCCTGATCCAGCGGTTGGAGTTTTACGGCCAGGACGATCTTGAAGCGATTGTCGAGCGCACCGCCGGGCTGATCGGGGTCACCCTTACGCCGGAGGCCCGCAGCAGCATTGCTGCCTCCTGCCGCGGGACACCCCGGATTGCCAACCGCTTGCTGCGCCGGGTGCGGGATGTGGCCAGCGTTCGCGGCGATAGAGCTGGAGCCATTGATCAGGCCCTTGTTGGAGAGGCCCTGAACCTGCACCGCGTTGATCATCGGGGCCTCGATGCCAGCGATCGGCGTTTGCTGCAGCTGCTGATCGACCACCACGGTGGCGGCCCAGTGGGGTTGGAGACTCTGGCGGCGGCCCTTGGCGATGACCCCGTAACCCTGGAGACCGTGGTGGAGCCGTTTTTGCTGCAGCAGGGTTTGCTGATGCGTACCCCCCGCGGCCGAATGGTTACGGATGCGGCCCGCAGTCATCTGGCCGAGGCGGCATGAACCGGTTCCTCGTCCTGTTGTTGAGTCTCGCGCTGGCCCTGCCGGTGCAGGCCCTCGACATGCAGGGGCTCTATGAGCAGGCGCTGACTGCAAGCCGTCAGGGGGATTTTGTGGAGGCGCTGCCCCTGTGGGACCGCTTTTTGGAGCAGGCCCCAGAGGATGCAGCAGCGCTGAGCAACCGCGGCAATGTGCGTCTGGCCCTGGGAGATGCGTCGGGAGCCATCGAAGACCAGAGCGCCTCGATTGTGCTGGCGCCGGAGGTAAGCGACCCTCATCTGAACCGAGGCACGGCAGAAGAGGCGCTTCAGGACTGGTCCGCAGCAGCGAACGACTATCTCTGGATTCTGGAGCGCGATCCGCAGGATGCCTCTGCCCTCTACAACTTGGCCAATGTGCGCGGCTCGCAAGGGGACTGGCCTGAGGCGCGAGAGCTTTATGGGCAGGCTGCCCTCGCCCGTCCAGGCTTCGCCATGGCCCGCTCCAGCGAGGCCCTGGCGGCCTGGCAAGCGGGAGACCTCGATTGGGCGGAGGCTGAATTGCGCAAACTAATCCGTCGCTATCCCTTGTTCGCTGACGCCCGGGCGGCCCTCAGCGGCCTGCTCTGGCGCGAAGGATCCAGTGGTGAAGCCGAAAGCCACTGGGCCGCGGCGGCTGGGCTGGATCAGCGTTACCGCCAGGCCGACTGGCTGCAGCAGGTTCGCCGCTGGCCACCGCAGCCGACGGCGGATCTGATGGCATTCCTGGCCTTGGAGGCGTCCTGAGATGACCCAAGCGGCGTCCTTTTCCGATCGACTCAGCCGTGAGCTGCCTGAGCTGCTGGAGCTGCGCCGGCATCTGCATGCCCACCCTGAACTCAGCGGTGAGGAACACCAGACCGCCGCCCTAGTCGCCGGTGAACTACGTCAGCTGGGTTGGCGGGTCCATGAGGGAGTTGGCCGCACGGGCGTGGTGGCCGAATTGGGGCCTGATCATGCTCCTACGGTTGGCTTGCGGGTAGACATGGACGCCTTACCAGTGGAGGAGCGCACTGGGCTGAGCTATGCCTCCACGCGCCAGGGTCTGATGCATGCCTGTGGTCACGACTTGCACACCTGCACGGGCCTGGGGGTGGCGCGGTTGCTGGCGCAAGAGCCAGCTTTAGCGGCCCGGGTGCGCTTGCTGTTTCAACCCGCTGAAGAACTGGCCCAGGGGGCAGTGTGGATGCGGGATGCGGGGGCGGTGGAGGGCCTCAATGCGTTGTATGGCTTGCATGTGGTGCCGAATCTGCCGGTGGGCACTGTGGGGATCCGTCGGGGCTGTCTCACGGCGGCGGCCGGCGAGCTGGAAATCCTGGTGCAGGGAGAGGGCGGCCATGGTGCTCGTCCTCATCAGTCCGTGGATGCTGTTTGGCTGGCGGCTCGGGTGATCACAGAGCTTCAGCAGACCATTGCCCGCCGCTTGGACGCTCTGCAGCCAGTGGTGATCAGTTTCGGCAAGGTGGAGGGTGGTCGCGCCTTCAACGTGATTGCCGATCAGGTGCGTTTGCTGGGCACGGTGCGCTGTCTGGATCTGCAGCAGCATGCCCAGCTGCCTGACTGGATCGATGAGATGGTGCAGGGAATCTGTGCCAGCGGCGGTGGCACAGCTGTGGTCAACTACCGCTGCATTGCACCACCGGTGCACAATGACCCGCAGCTCACGACCTTGCTAGAGCGTTGTGCGGTGGATTGTCTGGGCCGCGACAAGGTGCTCCCCGTAGAGCAACCCTCCTTGGGGGCTGAAGACTTTGCTGAGCTGCTTCGGGATGTACCGGGAATGATGGTGCGGTTGGGGGTGGCTGGGCCAGAAGGGTGTGCGCCGCTGCATAACGGAGCTTTTGCGCTGGAGGAAGACGCCCTTGGTGTTGGCATTACGGTTCTCACGGCCACCGTGCTGGCGTGGATCAAGGAGAACGCGTCGGGATGAACCAACGTCGTGCGGTGATTTGGGTTTCCCTCGGGGCTCCATTGCTCATCCTGCTTGCGTTGTTGGCCACAAAACAGCGCCAAGGCAAAGATCGGGTGCAGGTGCTGCCCGCGGTGTTGGTGGGTTCGGGTCTCACCATCAGCAGTGCTCTCGGTCGGCAGCGCCGCCGCGCCAGGCTGTTGGCGGACCTTCAACGGGCGCGCACCCCCGGCAGCAACCCATGAGCGAGACAGACCCGCAACGTCCTGATCTCGAGGCGGTGCGTCAGGCCATTGCCAGTGGGGATCCGGTACGGGCGATGCCGGCGATCACACAGCTCCGCCATTGCTCGGACGCTGAGGCAGTGCCATTGCTTGTGCTGGGCACTGAGCAAAAGCCCTTCCTGGTGCGTTCCTTGAGCTGCAGTGGATTGGGTTACAAGCGCACTGAACAGGGCTGGAACGTTCTGAGTGCGTTAATCACTGCCGATGAAGACCCCAATGTTCGGGCTGAGGCAGCCAACGCTTTGGCCAGCTACGGGGTGGAGCGGGCTTGGCCCTTGCTGCGTTCGGCCTTTGAGGCCGATACTGCCTGGTTGGTGCGCTGCAGCATTCTGTCTGCCCTGGCGGAACAGTCCGCCATCGATCTGGTTTTGTTGCTGGAGTTGGCAACCATGGCTATCGCCGATGCGGATGGCATTGTGCGGGTGAGTGGGGCTGAAATTCTCAGTCGGATCGTGCAAGAGGGGGGAGCCGATCCCATCGCGGTTCAGGCAAGAGGCTTGTTGCAATCTCTGCAACAGGACAGCGATCACCGGGTGGTGGCTGCGGTCCTCAATGGTTTGCAAGCCAGCTGAACGGGCCTTTGAGCAACGCTTGCTAGCGTTCAAACATCACTAGGGGTGTCTGGGTTTGACCATGAACCCAGACTGAGATCACACCCTCCGAACCTGATTCCGGGTCATGCCGGCGTAGGGAAGTGCTTGAGCGTGATCCACGGCCAAACGTCGACCCCTGGGCTGTCCGTCGCACTTCAGATCATGCGCGCTTCTTGGGTTGAGTCCCGTAAGGGTCAGGCCAACGTCTCTCAGATGCACTACGCCCGTCAGGGCATGGTCACCGAAGAAATGGCTTATGTGGCCAAGCGGGAGAACCTGCCTGAATCGCTGGTGATGGAAGAAGTGGCCCGGGGGCGGATGATCATCCCGGCCAACATCAACCACACCAATCTGGAGCCGATGGCCATCGGCATCGCCAGCAAGTGCAAGGTGAATGCCAACATCGGCGCCTCTCCGAATGCGTCTGATGCCGCCGAGGAGGTGAAGAAGCTGAGGCTGGCGGTGAAGTACGGCGCCGACACCGTGATGGATCTCTCCACCGGTGGTGTCAACCTCGATGAGGTGCGCACCGCCATCATCGGTGCATCCCCAGTGCCGATCGGCACTGTGCCCGTGTATCAGGCACTTGAAAGCGTGCACGGCTCGATCGAGAAGCTTGATGAGGACGACTTCCTCCACATCATCGAGAAGCACTGCCAGCAGGGCGTTGACTACCAGACCATCCACGCCGGCCTGCTGATTGAGCACCTGCCCAAGGTGAAGGGCCGTATCACTGGCATCGTCAGCCGCGGCGGCGGCATCCTGGCCCAGTGGATGCTTTATCACCATCGGCAGAACCCGCTCTATACGCGGTTTGACGACATCTGCGAGATTTTCAAGCGCTACGACTGCACCTTCTCCCTCGGTGACTCGCTGCGCCCCGGTTGCCAGCATGATGCGTCTGACGCCGCTCAACTGGCTGAACTGCATACCCTCGGTGAACTGACTCGTCGCGCCTGGAAGCACGATGTGCAGGTGATGGTGGAGGGTCCCGGCCATGTTCCCCTCGATCAGATCGAGTTCAACGTGAAGAAGCAGATGGAGGAGTGCAGCGAAGCACCCTTCTATGTGCTCGGACCCCTAGTCACAGATATTGCTCCCGGTTACGACCACATCACCTCCGCTATTGGTGCGGCCATGGCCGGTTGGCATGGAACGGCGATGCTCTGCTATGTGACCCCGAAGGAGCACCTGGGCCTGCCCAACGCTGAGGATGTGCGAGAGGGCTTGATCGCATACAAGATCGCTGCCCATGCTGCAGATATTGCTCGTCACCGTCCCGGCGCCCGTGACCGCGACGACGAGCTCAGCCGTGCTCGTTATAACTTCGATTGGAACAAGCAGTTCGAACTTTCCTTGGACCCTGAGCGGGCTAAGGAATATCACGATGAAACACTACCGGCTGATATCTACAAGCAGGCCGAATTTTGCTCAATGTGCGGACCAAAACATTGTCCTATGCAGACCAAAATTACGGAAGAAGATTTAAATAAGCTAGAGGAAGCTATTTCTTCCAAAATTTGAATTGCTTGCTACGAGCAGACAGATATGCCAATAGCCTAATTAGTCCCGCCGTTGTTCTTGTACTGCTTTAATGCGGATTAATTGCTATTAAATTTCTGATGATGTATATCTACTTGGCATGCAATTCTTTCTGCCTCGAAGTACTTCTTCGTAGGTTAAATTATTAAATCTTTGATATTTGGCTTGGTAAATCCTTATATTTCGAGAGTCGCTGCACAGCGAGAGAGGAGGCCGTATTTTGTTTCTTTTGCATAGTCTCTGGTATCGTGGAACCATGAAGACACTAGAGAATAGTTAGCACGATATATTGGTTTCCGAGTGATAATTCATGTGAATTTGTCTTTGCTTTTGCTAATTCGAAGCAGGATTTCTTTTGCAAATACATAAATAATCGATCAGATAAATGTTATGAAGCGAAAAGTTACCGCTATCTTGTTGCCTATTAGCCAGAAAAAAGTCTATAAATCCTTTGGTTTGTATTCATTTGCAGTATCGTGCTTAATGGCTTGGTTAAGGCGGTATTTTGTCAGCTAAAAGTGAAAT
Source organism: Synechococcus sp. (assembly GCA_047285305.1). Classification (GTDB taxonomy): domain Bacteria; phylum Cyanobacteriota; class Cyanobacteriia; order PCC-6307; family Cyanobiaceae; genus Parasynechococcus. Next base: position 288,189 of record JBJBDL010000003.1, on the reverse strand, counting down.
ATTTATTGACTTGGATTAGTTATTTCTCTTTTTCAATCTATAAAAGATTGCAAGTTCAATAGGATGGGCTATTATTCCGAAGTTTTTACATGCCACATGAAAGCCGTTATCTTGGCTGGAGGATTGGGTACAAGGCTGAGTGAAGAAACTCATCTAAAGCCAAAGCCTATGGTTGAGGTAGGTGGAAAGCCTATTCTGTGGCACATTTTAAAGGTCTTTAGCTATTATAATGTTAATGAATTCATCATCTGCTGTGGATACAAAGGATATTTAATTAAAGAATATTTTGCTAATTATTTTCTTCATACGAGTGACGTCACATTTCATATGGATAACGACAATCGCATGGAGGTTCACCATCGAAAAAGTGAGCCCTGGAAAATTACCTTGGTCGATACTGGTGAGTTAAGTCAGACAGGTGGTCGATTGAGACGTGTCCGAGATTATCTTGGTAGCAGTAGTTTTTGTTTTACCTATGGTGATGGGGTTGCTGACGTGGATATTAAAGCCTTGATTTCTCATCACAAGGAACAAGGTCGACAGGTCACACTTACGGCTGTTCAGCCACCAGGGAAGTATGGTGCTTTGCAATTGGATGGAAATTCGGTTAAACAGTTTCAGGAGAAGCCAGATGGCGATAACGCTTGGATTAATGGAGGCTTCTTTGTGCTGGAACCCAGCGTAATTGACCGGATCAGTGGAGATTCAACCAGCTGGGAATCGGACGTTTTGCCTTATGTCGCAGCAGATGATCAACTCACCGCTTACCGTCACCAGGGCTTTTGGCAGCCTATGGACACTCTTCGTGACCGAAATCGACTTGAGGACTTGTGGGCGAATGGCAAGGCTCCCTGGAAGTTATGGTGATGCTTAATTCCTCATTTTGGGCTGAACGGCGGGTCCTGCTCACTGGTCATACGGGTTTTAAAGGCAGCTGGTTATCGCTGTGGCTAATGCAGCTTGGAGCACAGGTTTGGGGCTATGCCCTGCCGCCTGAGGTCAATGGCTCGCTTTTTAATGATCTTGAACTAGAAGATATCTCTGGTTTCTATCACCGCCTGGGTGATTTGAGTGATCGCCGTGCATTAAAATCTGTAGTGGCAGAGTCACAGCCTCAGGTTGTATTCCACTTGGCGGCGCAGCCGTTGGTTCGTAAAAGCTACCGCGACCCTTTGGGCACTTGGGCCACCAACGTGCAGGGTAGTCTTCATCTTCTGGAAGCCCTAATGGGGTTGAATCATCCTTGTGTGGTCGTCATGGTAACTACCGACAAGGTGTACGACAATCATGAATGGGATCACGGTTATAGGGAAACGGATCGGCTGGGTGGTCTTGATCCTTACAGCGCAAGTAAGGCTGCTGCTGAATTGGCTATTGCTAGTTGGCGGGCTAGTTTTTGTGGCTCAGCTGCGCATCAGACGAGCCAACTGGCAATAGCCACTGCTCGTGCCGGTAATGTAATTGGCGGCGGTGACTGGGCTGAGGATCGTTTGCTGCCCGATGCGATGCGAGCTGTCGCCAATGGTAAGCCCGTTATTGTGAGATCACCTGAGGCCACAAGACCTTGGCAACATGTTTTGGAGCCGCTCGGTGGCTATTTGTTGTTGGCCCAGAGGTTGAGCGATAACCCAACTGCTTATTCCAAGGCCTTTAATTTTGGACCGCTGCTTGAGGCCAATCGAAGCGTGCGACAGTTACTTGATGCTGTATTTGAGCACTGGCATGGCGAATGGGTTGATTGCTCTGATCCAGCTGCTCCCCATGAGGCTGGGCGTTTGCATCTACAGATTGATTCTGCTTACCATCAATTGGGGTGGCGACCTTGTTGGAAATTTCACACAACGGTTGAGCGCAGTGTGAATTGGTACCGACGTGTGGCTGAGGGGTGTAATCCAATTGATTGTTGTCTTGACGATCTCAAGGCTTATCAGGAGGTAATGGGTTGTGGCAGCTGAACTCTTAAGTACCTCTATTCCAGGAGTATTTGAGCTTTATTCCCAACCATTTGAAGATCATCGTGGTGCCTTTCTGAATGCATTTCGACTTCAAGATCCGGTGTTTCAAGAGGCTTGGGGAGATCGCCCTGTTTCCCAAGTCAATGTCAGCCGAACTGAGGCAGTAGGTACTGTGCGTGGAATGCATCTGCAGTTAGCACCCCATGCAGAGGCCAAGTTGGTAAGAGCTCTGCGTGGCCGTGTGTGGGATGTCGCGGTGGATCTTCGTGAGACTTCATCAACGTTTGGCTGTTGGCATGCAGTGGAGCTGAGCGCTGAGCAGGGCAACGCTTTGATGATCCCTGAGGGCTGTGCCCATGGTTTTCAGGTTTTGGAAGCTTCGAGTGAAATGTTGTATTTGCACTCAGGTTCTTGGATTCCTGGCTCTGAGGGCGGTATCCGCTGGGATGATGCAACACTATCGATTGATTGGCCAAAGCCTGTGTCTGCCCTAAGTGAGCGAGATCAGTTGTTACCTTATCTGGAGCTTAATCCATGAGTTTTTGTTGTCGACATTGTGGATCTTCTTTGTCCACTGAGGTGATTGATCTGGGCCATCAGCCCCCCAGTAATGCATATCTAACAAATGAACAGTTGTCATTGCCTGAGATTACCTATCCGCTGAAGGTATTCATTTGTACAAATTGCTGGTTAATGCAATTGCCAGCCCATGCTAAAGCCGAGCAACTTTTCACACCTGATTATGCTTATTTTTCCAGTACATCAACTAGTTGGTGTGCTCATGCAAAGGCCTTTGTAACTAAGGCGATTGATCGTCTGGGACTAAATGAAAAAAGCCATGTTGTAGAGCTGGCGTCAAATGATGGTTACCTTCTTCAATATATGAAGGAGAATAAAATTCCTTGTCTTGGTATTGAACCAACCCACGCTACCGCTGAGGCTGCTCGCGCGAAAGGGATAAATACAATTGAAGAGTTCTTTGGAATTGCTCTAGCTGAGAAGCTAGATAAAGCAGATCTTGTTGTCGCCAATAATGTTTTAGCACACGTGCCGGATATAAACGATTTTGTGGCGGGTATCGCGTGTTTGTTGAAGCTTGATGGTTTGGCTTCGATTGAATTTCCCCATCTATTGAAGTTGCTCGAAGGTAATCAGTTTGATACGATTTATCACGAGCATTACAGTTACCTTAGTCTGAGAGTAGTCATGCGAATTGCTGAAGCTCAGGGATTGCAGGTAGTTGATGTTGAGCAGCTTCCAACTCATGGAGGTAGTTTGCGTATATGGCTTGCTTTGCATGGGAAAGTTGAAGTTGCTGATTCTGTTGCTGATGTCATTGCCCTTGAAGATGCTGCTAGCCTAGAAACTTGTGAGGCCTATGTTGGTTTTCAGCATCGAGCTGAACAAGCTAAATTTGGCCTATTAGACTTTTTGCTATCCACTAAACAAAAAGGTGAGCGTGTTATCGGTTATGGTGCTGCGGCAAAAGGTAATACGTTGTTAAATTATGCGGGAGTTCGTTCAGATTTGCTGCCAATGGTTGCTGATCGTTCGTTAAGTAAACAGGGGAAATATTTGCCTGCAAGTCACATTCCTGTGGTGTCGCCTGAATATTTAAATTCTTATAAGCCAGATTCTGTTCTTGTTCTTCCTTGGAATCTCATTGACGAGCTGAGTTGTGAATTGCCCGGGCGCAAGTTGGTAACAGCAATTCCCACCCTTAAGCTGATTCAGAAATACAAATCTTGATATGAACGATATTTCGCGCAAGATCCCTTATACCAAGCCGTCCATTACAGAGCTTGAAATTGACTATGCAGCTGATGCTGTACGCAATGGCTGGGGTGAAGAGTGTTATAAATATATTTATCGATTCGAGGAGGCTTTTAAGCGGCATTTAGGAGTTCAATATGCCATAAGTACAAGTAGTTGTACCGGCGCGTTGCATATGGGAATGCATGCCTTGGGTATCGGGCCAGGAGATGAAGTGATTATGGCTAACACGAATTGGGTTGCTAGTGCAGCACCGATTGTTCACTTGGGCGGTAAACCCATATTTGTTGATATTTTGCCTGATAGTTGGTGTTTAGATCCGAGACAAGTTGAGGCAGCAATTACGTCAAGGACAAAGGCCATTGTTGCTGTTCATCTTTACGGTAATCTTTGCGAGATGGATGAGTTACTTGCTATTGGAGATCGCTATCATATTCCTGTTATTGAGGATGCAGCTGAAGCCATTGGGTCTGTCTACCACGGTAGAAAAGCTGGAAGTATGGGAAAGTTTGGTGCTTTTTCATTCCATGGCACTAAGACAATAACAACGGGGGAGGGGGGTATATTCGTTACAGATGATCCGGCTTTATATGAGCATGTGTTAACGCTATCAAATCATGGTAGAGCCACTGGGCAAGTTAAACAGTTTTGGCCAGATATGGTGGGATATAAGTATAAAATGAGTAACGTTCAGGCAGCTATTGGTTTAGGTCAATTAGAACGCATTGACGAGCTAATTCATAAAAAACAAATTATATTTCAATGGTATAAAAAATATCTAGATATCGATGGAGTTATGATGAATCCTATACAGGATAATTGTACTAATGGCTATTGGATGCCAACTGTTGTTTTTAAGCAACCTTTGCAACGAGACAATCTATTAAATAAATTAAAAAGCTTGGGTATCGATGCAAGAGTTTTCTTTTGGCCGCTTTCTCTTACTCCTGTCAATGGTGCAAAAGCTTTTGACAAAGAGTACTTGTCTGAAAGTATTCATCTACGGTCAATTAATTTACCCTCTTTTCACGACATGACTGAAGTAGAGGTCAAGACTATTTGCAATATTATGACTAAGTCATACTCTTCCTCCCTCTAATTATGACACTTAATTTAAGTTCGCCTTCAGTTTTGTTATTTGCCGATGGCTTAGTAGGCTGCACAATATCTCAATGGCTTATGCAGAATTTCGCAAGTGATATTGCAGCGGTCGTGTTAACATCTTCAAACTCAATATCTCATATGGCTAAAGAATTGTCGATTCCGTATCATATCTATGATTCCGACATTGCACTCAAGTTGTTTATCTCTGAAAATAATATTTCTGTTGATTTGGGATTGCTTTGTTGGTGGCCAAAAATTATATCTCAAGAGATCATATCTTTATCCCGAAATGGTTTCATAAATACTCATCCCAGCCTTTTACCCTTTAACCGTGGTAAAAATTATAATTTCTGGACTCTTGTAGACGAAACTCCCTTTGGTGTATCCATACACCAAGTTGATTCTGGAATTGATACTGGACCCGTCTTATTTCAGAAGACTATTCCTTACGATTGGACTGATACCGGGGAGACCCTTTTTCATAGAGCTCAGTCTGAAATGATCAGTTTATTTATTGAGCATTATCAAAATATTCGTACTTTAAGTTTTAATAGTATTCCTCAAGATAATAAAAAGTCAACTATGCACTATCAGTCCGATATGGTGAGTGCATCTAAACTTGAACTTGATCAAAAATTCACTATGCGCAAGCTTATTAATTTACTTAGGGCTCGTACTTTTAGTGGACATCCGGCATGCTCTTTTAAGGAGGATGGTGTAGAATATGAAGTACGAATAAAAATCACAAAAAAATGAGCTACGATGATTTTGTAAGTGAAAGAAATCAAAGAATCAAAAAACAAGGCGAGAACAAATTATTGGCAACTGTTTCGCAATCGTGGCTTAATACTGCAAATGCAAGTCAATATTCTTACAATTTTGAATTTATGGGTAGGCCTATTATTCAATATCCTCATGACATTGTCCAGATACAGGAGCTTATTTTTCAGGTAAAGCCTGATTTGATAATTGAGACTGGTATTGCTCATGGAGGCTCTGTTGTCATGTCCGCTTCATTCCTAGCTTTGTTAGATATCGCTGAGGGTAAAGACCCTCGTACTTCTGAACGGAAAGTACTCGCTATAGATATAGATATTAGAAATCATAATCATGAGGCTATGAAGCAGCATCCTTTTTTCTTTAAGATGCGGCTCATAGAAGGCTCTTCGATCGATCCAGATATTATCCAAGAAGTTCGCAATTTTGCATCTAATTATCAAAAAGTAATGGTCATATTAGATTCAAATCATACTCATGATCATGTCTTGGAAGAATTAAATTCATATTCTGACTTAGTATCTGTCGAAAGTTATTGTATTGTATTTGATACTGTTATTGAAAACCTCCCTAGTGGTTCTTTTCCGGATCGTCCGTGGGATAAGGGAGATAATCCTATGACGGCCGTAGATTTTTGGTTGAGTAAAAATGAAAATTTTGATATTGATGAAATGATTGACAAAAAATTATTAGTTTCAGTGGCACCTCGTGGTTATCTTAAAAAAATTAAATCGTAAGTAATGCCAAATAACACAAATGATTCTTTCTTTGATCAGAGTCTTTCGCTTTTTGAGCATGCAAATTCCATAAAATATTGCTATCAGTTCTCTTGGTTTGGAATTCCAGTTATTCAATACCCCCACGATTTGTTGACAATACAACAACTGCTATGGTCTATTAAGCCTCAATTTGTGATTGAAACTGGTACCGCACACGGGGGGTTGTCTTCTTATCTAGCGTCCATAATGTATGGCATGGATAGTTCTCTGCCTTTACGCAGTAATAAGAGAAGAGTCATAACAATTGAGATTGAAATGAGAAAATCAAATTTTGAGCGACTGAAAAAATTTCCATATTTTGATTACATTACTGTTGTTGAGGGTTCTTCTGTTGATCTGAGTGTATTCGATAAGGTTCAATCAATTATTTCAGGCAACTCTTGTATTGTATTGCTCGATTCTAGTCGCGAAGAATCTCATGTGCTTCGTGAACTGGAATTATATTCTCAGTTAGTCTCTGTAAATTCTTGCATTGTTGTCTTCGGAACTTGTATAGAGTACCTGTCTCCTGGCTCTTGGCCAGACCGTCCTTGGGATGTTGGAAGTAGTGCTGGATCAGCTGTATCCAAGTGGTTGGTCGACCACCCAGACTTCATCCAAAGTAGAGATTATGATAAAATAGGTATGTCTTCTTTTTACAATGGAATACTTTTTAAAAGAAACTAATAAATGCTTATCTCAGGATCTAATTCAACAAATTTTTGATGGAAAAATTCTTATATCTTCTAGTGACTCTTTAGATCCTATAAAAAACAAAGCCTTATCTATATTAACCAACAACTTTGGTGCTGACTTAAATGCTTCATTTTCGTTAGACGACATATCTAACTTTGTCCAGAAAGCTTCTCTCTCGAAGACGGAGTTCACTGCAAATAGTGATTTTGAGGAACAGCTAAGACTTTTTGTGGATTCTCAGTTGTGCATGGACCCAACTGATTTCTTATACGACAAGCCTCGACTACGCATTATACCAAATTCAACTAGGATTAGTTCTGGGGTTTCTTATAACTATAAATTACATAGAGACACTTGGTATGGGGCAGGTATTGATCAGTTGAATGTGTGGTTTCCAATTTTAAATGTTTCTAAGGATCGAACATTTGGTATTGCTCCAGATTTCTTTGCTAAATCAGTACCAAATACTTCTCAGTCTTTTGATCTTGATACATGGGACCAAGTACATAGACCACTTGCTTCCTCTAATAGCAATATCCTCTCTGAAAATAGGCCTCATCCAATGATGAAGGATAGTTTACCAAATCCCGCGCTTGTTAAACCGATAGATTTAGATAATGGGCAGTATGTCTTATTTTCAGGTCATCATCTTCATGGTTCAATACCAAATCTCACTCCATTGACTCGTATTAGTTGTGACTTCCGACTGTATCTTAAATCTATTGATAAATTGAAAGATTTTCGGCTCCCCAAAAATTCTGATTCAGCATCTACTGGCGACTACCGCAAGTATCTTTCTCCATTGTGACGGCTCCTATTATGTCATTAAGGTCTAATTTACTTCAGGAAGGTGTTGTCGTTCTTAAAAATGCACTTCCAATTGACCAGATAGAGAGAACTTCTGAGCTAATACAGAACCATCTAGCAGATTCTTTTTCCATAAAGCATAGTATATTTTCACCTGAATTTTCTTTACTTCTAAAGAATAATCCGGGTCTTTGCACTTGTATCTATGATTCTCTTCAGCGTGCCAGACTACATTTTGACATCTATCAATATTCAGAGATCCTTAGAACTCTGCTTTTTGATATATTTAATTCACCGATTGTTTATTCGAAGGCTCCCTTGCGAGTTGATGTTCCTTATGAAAGTAAAGAAATGACATCATGGCATCAAGATTTTTTTCATTGTCAAGGGTCCGTTGATTTTCTTAGCGCGTACATTCCTTTTTCTGATCTTTCTTATATTGATGGGGCACTCTCAATTATTCCCAAGTCTCATACGCATGGACCGCTAGACCATATCTCTTGGGGTGATACGTCAGGCAAGTATGATTGGACGGGCGGCAACAAGCGAAGATTTTGCCCATCAGCACTTAACTACTCTTCTTACGTACAGGAGCTGTCTCGGGGCGACATCTTACTATTCAGTGGCCTACTTCTACATCAAACTAATATTAACCTAGGCCATAAAACCAATTTTAATATAAACTATCGCTTTAGCGATATTAATCATCCTCATAATCCTAATATGCTTAAACCTATCCTTCTTCAGAAATGATTTCTTCTTCTGATGTAATAGTATTTTCTGCAAGGCCAGAATCATCTATATGTAAGACTCTATTATCCTATAGCTCTATATTCGATAATGTCTTTTTATCTCGTCATCCACAATCAGAACCTTTATCCCGTCAACTTCTCAGCAAACTACATCTTGTAGAGCCCTCTGAAGAGTCAAATGTTGTGCGAATTTATAATATGCTCTGCTCTAGTAATGCTAAGAATGTTTATTTAGCTGGAGATGATGATTTTATATTGTTTAATTCAGCGCAAAAGTTGTCCTCTGAGTTTACCCATTTAAGCACTTACTCGTCTGCTAGTATTTATACGCTTAATATGCAGCTTGACGAATCTAACTCTGTTCATTACTCACCTTATTCCAATAGCCCACTTATATATAACAGGAATGTCGACTTAAATGACATTCTGATGCAACATTTTTCGCCTCTCAGTATTGACTTTTTTACTATATACGATAGGCAGCGTTTTAAATTTATTTTAAAGATATTTATTGACAATCTTGATCCTGCTGCTTTTGATATAATTGGTTATAGTGGAAAATCATTTCAATATATACTTGCCTTTTGTATTCTCCTCACAGGATCTGTATATCAATTCCATTCACCTTTATATGTTCGAGGAACATCTCCTCCATTACGTAATTCGCGCAGTGCTTCAAAAAAAAATCTAATAGATTCAAGGTACTTACGAAGCTTAAGTCAAGAAGCAAATTTAATTTTTAGCAACCCAAAAATTCTTAATCAATATATTAACTGTCTTTTTCTTATATACTCTCGTTATGGTTATTCATCTATGTTCAATTTGTCGAATGATCCAGGTACTGCTAAATTACAATTACGAGACTTGTTTACTTCTGTATTCAGGATTTCACTAAATTCTATCAATACATCACTAGTTTCAATGTATCGTTCTCGCTATACTTTTTCTCTTGCCTATGACTCAAGCTTGACGCTTGTTTCTAATTATAATAATAATATGTGGAATTTCCACGTTAATCCATCTTCTATTGATAGTATTGATTTCAATTATATTTTGAAAAAATGGCCAGATTTTTGTTTAGCGCTTCTTGACAAACACGATCTCCAGCAGCTTTATGATTTCAATAATAAATAGATTTTTCCTTCGATCGTTTTCAATTTACTTTAATCTCTTTCATGCATAGACATCTAAATTGAATATCTTTATTCTATATCTTCATTAATGGTTGAAATTGTTGGCAGTTATCTGTATTTATGAGTATCACTATTGTTAGAACTGTCATAATCAATAGTTAGCTGTATCTAATTGCTCGCTATTGATATATCCTAAGTGTAGAAATCTTCACACATACTGATTAATTACATCCATGAATTATTCTTTCTTGATACATTTTGTCTATTGGAAACATTATATTCTCATCAAATATCTCATATCCTTCCTTCCTTAAATGTTTCATGTGATATTTTAATATTTGATTTTGATGATTGATATTAGTCGATCTATAGTCTTTAATTCTTTCTAGCAATGCTCCCCATTCATAGTCTATACTGGAATATCGATTACTTCTGACAAATAATTTTTCTGAATGCTTAACATACTCATCTTGGTTTATTTTTAGCTTGGCTAGGCCCGTAAAAGTTTTGAATTCTCTATAAGGAACATTTTTTATTTCTTCTAAAGCATGTAGACATGTGTTACCTCTGAGTAATGAATTTCCCTTTTTGCCGACCCCAATATTAATAACCGAGCAACTCTCCTTTCTTAGTAATTTTTGGCACGTTGAATCTTTTCCCCAGCATGACTCGTCTTCGTGAGTAAGTGATTCATCATACTTCATTATACTGTATGGATAAATAGCACTTTCTGTTCTTTGTTTACATCTTGTTCTAAATATTTCATTTATTAGCCCCATCTCTGATCTCGTGTCATTAGCTGAATAGCTAAGCCCCTCACAAAACTTCCAGGTAAATGAATTCATTATCAGATTAATATTAGATGCTCTACACTCTTCTTCCAATGCTGTGATGAAATTAAATGGATCATGGAATCCTATTTTCTCTATGCATTCTTTATTGCCGATTAAGTATAAATATTCAGTTTGATCTAATTTGTATTTATTCATAAATTCCCTCATCAAACCTCTTTCTAGCCTATTAGTTGTCTGAACATTGTTGATATTACTACTCTTTTTCTCAAGTAAGCATGATATGCCCTCAACACTTTCACATAGAGAATATTCATTCTCCTGAATCTTTCTTTCTAATGTCTCCTCTAAGCTACAGATCATAGATAATGTTGCAAGTGAGTCCCAATTAATTCTATCTTTTGCACTTGTCTTTTTATCAATATTACTTCTTGAGTATCCAGTACAACTGCAAACTAAGTTAATTGCCTTTTCCTCGCTAGTTTGTCCTTTTATATTTGCTAGAAATGCATCCTCATATATTATTTGATCACTGCAATTTTTATATATAAATATCTTGTTTAACTTTCTGTTTGGAAACCGTTCCAGCCTTTCTACTCTATATATTGTTTTTACGAGCTCTTTATATCCAAAATACTTTATTAGCTCTCCATTTAGCTCGCTACCATTTACTACGCTTCCCAAATCTTCAATATATAGAATTACACGCTGTCCATATTTATTAGAATCAATTGGCATCGCTGCTGATTCAATATTGAATTCTCTTAGGATATATTCTTCTATTTCTTCGGCATTGAATTTAATTCCACAGAAGTTAATTGTATTTTTTAGTCTACCTTTTATGCTAATACTTCCATCATTATGGATGTATCCATCATCACCGGACATTAACCACCCATCTGAGCTGTCAATATTATCGGATTTGAATAAATATTTATCTATAATAGTATCACCTTTATATATAAGTTCTCCCTCCCCGCTATTGTTAATAGTGTTACCGTATTTTACCCTCACTTTAATATTAATTGGGTACCCTACATTGCCAATACTTTCCCTTCCCTTCTTTTGGCTACATATCTGTCCAGCAGCTTCTGTCATGCCCATAGAATTATAGACTGGGCAATTAATCTTTTGGCTAGCCTCTCTTTGAGTTTTTTTATCTAAGGCGGAAGAGGCGCTTCTTATAAAACGAAGTCCAGAGTAGTTCATTCCTTCCTTATACGTTTCTAGTAATCTCTTTAAATAATACGGTGTTGCTGAAAACCAAGTGCACTTATGCTTAGAGCAAGTATCCACAAAGTCCAAATATGTGAACAAAGACTTGCTGTAAAATACAACACTGCTGTTGCTAATTATTGGCGCAACTAATGTTGTAACCAACCCATTCATGTGTGTTACTGGTAATACACCCAAACCTTTGTCTTGGCTTGTTATTTGATATGCTTCTAATATATTCTTTCCTCCTATGATCAAACTCTTTAAGGTATGATAAACAACTTTTGGCTTGCCTGTACTGCCAGTAGTGAACATCGCTACACCCCCATCTTCATATTTTTCTTTTAGCTGATCCTTCATAATTTGAATCTCTTCTCTGTGACTTACCCAATTTATATCTCTCCCTTCAATTGTCAGGATTCCTGCCAAGCATCCTTGTGGAAGATTCATAATGACTCGATCTATTGTCATCTCTCTTGGAATTAGCAATACCTTCTTTGATTGTTCTAAGCAATAAAGTAATATTCCGATCGTGTACGCATCATTTGCCCCTTTTATGCCAATGAAATTACCTTCAGCTTTTTTCTTCCTCCAAACTTCCTCTCCTATCTTGATTAATTGATTGACATTATAATCGAGGCCTTCCACATTTATTTTACACTTAGATTCACCCAGTTTCATTCATTCAGTGTGCTACAGTCAATAGAATAGCATCTATATCTAATGATTGGTCTAGTCGTTGGTTCTATAAGATGTCGGGCTTCTACTGAGTTCCTGTCAACCATTGATTGGTCTCAAGGTCCTGAATCACTGACAAATCTCCCTTCTTTTTCTTCTTCTAACCTTTCTAATAGTGAATGTGTAGCTTCCTACCTCAAATATTATTTTGATAGACTTTCGGTTGAATCTCGCATAATTCCCCTTAATAGTGTCTTCGCTTCCAAGGAAGAATCTCGTGTTGTATATGATAAACAACTCGCATCAGAAGAGCTCGACATTGAATCCCAGTTATTGACAGACACCTTATCTTACGACTCAGAAAAAGTTTCTCTAGTTGTTGAGACTCTTTCTTTGTGCAATGTTATTATTTTAATAACACCTGTTTATTTTGGAGACAAATCTTCTGTTGCCAATAAACTCTTTCATTTAGCTTCTTCCCACTTCAATTTCTTAGAGAATAAGTTCTTCTCAACAGTTACTATTGGTGCCAAACGCAATGGTGGTCAAGAGACTTCTTCTGTTTTTGCCCTCTATGAGGCTTTAGGTCTCGGTGCTCATATTATTGGTTCAGGTCCCCCTGTCTCACAGTATGGAGCTACTCTCGTAGCTGGAGACCGTTCCTCAGTTCTTACGGATAGTTATGGTTTTAGTCTGCTTAAAGCTTTGGCAGATAATGTTTCTCGCTTTTCTAATTATAATGCCAATTCTACAACAATAAGTCAGAAAATTAAATCCACCATTCTTTTTGTTGATAAACCTGCTTCTGATCATGTCCATTCACTTGTTACCAATCAAATAAAGTCACTTATGAGCTCAGACTTATATGAATTTAATGACTTACCTTTATATGATTATGCATATCAGAGATGTATCGCATGCAATGTATGTCCACCAAAATTGGTCCGAGAGAGTGAGAACTATTCCACCGATAGTTATGGATGTATTTTCCAGTCAGATACCGATGATCTAAGAATTATTCATTCTAAATTAGTTGATAGCTCAATAGTTTTTATTATTGCAAACTCAAGTATGCATAATTCTATTAATCGTTACCAGTCTTTTCTTGAGCGGACTAGATATTTACGTAGAGATGATTTCATGTGGACAAACAAAATTATTATTCCTGTGGTCTCTGTCTCTGCTGATGAATATCATAATTCAATTTTACCTGTCAAAATCATGTCAGCCTTCATGCGCCACAATTCCGTAATCACTTCTCCACTTTCTATCTTGTACTCCGACGATCATATATTGAGTTCTAATAAGTCTTGTTTTGACGAATCTCGTATTCTAAATTTATCTTTTTACCTTAAATCTGGTTTTGCTTCAATAGAAGCCAGTTATAAATCATTTGGATATGCGGATAAATCTCTTGATTATACAAGTGCACTTCGTTCTTGATGTATGTGGGAGCTAATAAACAAACTTTGGCCTATTCATCGAAGCATTACTGGTAAAGGTATACGTGCCTCTTTTAACTTGATAAAGCAATATAAAATCCCGACTCTTACCTTGCACAATATTCCCTCGGGAACAAAAGTCTTCGATTGGACTGTACCGCCTGAATGGAATGTCAATTCCGCCTACATTTCTGATCTTGATGGTAATATACTTATTGACATAAAGGACAATAATCTACATATAGTTAGCTATTCTACGCCTGTTGATTCTGTAATATCAAATGTTGAACTGCAGGATCATTTATATTCATTACCTGATCTCCCTGATGCTATTCCCTACGTTACTTCCTATTACCAACCGCGTTGGGGTTTTTGTCTATCTCATAATCAGAGATTAGGTCTTACTGATGCGTTTTACAAAGTTCATATTGACTCTCAACTATTTCAAGGATCGCTTACTTATTCTGACGCTATCCTAGAAGGCAATTCTCAAAAGGAAATCCTTTTCTCATCTTATCTTTGTCATCCATCGATGGCAAATAATGAATTGAGTGGCCCGGTCGTCTTATCTGAATTGTATACCTATATAAGTTCATTGCCGATTCGAAACTATACTTATCGCTTTGTTCTTGCCCCGGAAACGATTGGTTCAGTTTCCTATATTTATAAAAATTTAACGACCTTAAAGTCGAATGTTTTTGCGGCTTTTAATCTGACTTGTTTAGGTGATCCCTCCAATTTTTCATTTATACCTTCTCGTTGCGGTGAAACGATATCTGATCGTGCAGTACATCATCTACTCAGGTATTATAAATCTGAATATACTCGTTATTCTTGGTCTGATAGAGGTAGTGATGAGCGTCAATACTGCTCGCCTGGTGTTGATCTTCCTATGTGCACCATAATGCGTTCAAAATTTGCTTCTTTTAAGGAGTATCATACTTCTTTAGATGACCTAAATTTTGTTACCAAGACTTCATTAGAAGAATCATACAATTTCTTGGTTAAGCTTGTTGATCTTCTCGAATCTAATCTCACTTATAAAGCTTTAAACCCCTGCGAACCGATGCTATGTAAGTATAACCTGTACAACGATATTTCAACCCATGATCATGATCAATCGGTTCGTATTCTTTTAGATCTCTTATCTTATAGCGATGGTACTTTAGATTTGCTATCTATTGCAGATATCCTAGCAGTACCATATTTTCAGTTACTTGAATTAGCAGAATTACTGCATTCTAAGGGCTTGATTAAACCTATTACTTAAGACCTTATCAGAAATACAGGGGTTTACCATTCTTCTGTTCTAAGTTTACTGTAAATTTGGCGACCAGCCCCTATGTAGAATATTTTTTCATACGCTTTATCTATTGGTGACATATTATATTCATGTGCTATTACCATCAAACTATTTTCATTTGCTGCAAGAGCCCCCAGGAGTATTCTGCTATCTAATTCCCGTCCCATACATGGAGTGGTAGAGCCACAATCCCTTGAGAAGGCTTCATGCACAATTTGCTTTTTAGCATTTTATTTGTTTGCTATTTCTCCTTCTATCATCACATCTTTGTTTTCTCTATTCCCCGAACCCATCATGTAGTTCTCTATTTATCAATAGCCTTTCGGGCATTATATTCAACATATTTATAAGGTCGCTATGTTTGTATCCAATCCCTTTTTCTTCAACCAATTGATTCGCTATGTAGCTGCACAGTAAAAAATCCTGTGGATAATCTATGCTTAAATATACGCCTTTATACTTTGCGTATTCTGGAACTATACCCTTCACGATTTTAAACCCTATTTCTTCTTGAAGACCCTTATCATGGAACGCTGGTTTTGTATGTTCATGATATATTCTCTTGGCTCCTAATTCAATCATTTCTGTTTTTTTAAGTACCTCTTTGAAGTGTTTGGCATTAAATATTTCTACACCACATCCATAAATCATTCCTTCGTCGTAACTGTTGTACATCATAGCGATATCTCTATTGTCCGCTCGAGTTTGTAGCTCGTTGTATAACCATTTTATTCCCTCGATACTTACTAAAGGGTCATCACCTCCAACGCGAACAAACCATTGGCTAGTATTAGCAAAGTAGTTTTCATGGCATTCAATCAATCTCCTCATTACGTTATCTAATGAACCTCTATGATATTTAATCCCTTTGTCTTCTAGGTATGAGCACATACTATCGTCCGTAGAATTGCTTGACGTTGCTACTATTACCTCATTAAAGTATGTTTTAAGCCTCTTATATTGAAACTCTATCATCTTCATTGAATTGCAAAAGTTTGTCATCACTTTTGATGGCAATCTACTCGAGCTTTGCCTCGCTTGAATAATTATAGGAATCTGTTCTTCCATCTATTCAAACGATGTAATTGTTTTTTGAAGTGCATTCACTTGGTCTTGTATCTCTTTATCTGTACCTTGATTGGTCGAAAATTGTAACAATCTGGGTTGTATCTTTTCCGCTATAGGACAAATCCCTGCTTCATAACTTATCTCCTTGTACTGTGATGGGTTTAGTCTTTCAAATGCTCTGTTTGTGAATAGCTGTTCTTGATATGTGATTTTCCAACATCCAAACGGGCCGTCACCCCCAAATTCTTCAAATCTTTTTTTGAATTCTAGCCAATTTATATCATCCCTTTTTATTTTAACTACAAAAGTCCACTGTGTATGCCTGTAGTTGTTTGGTGTCATTTGTTCTATCAGCCAATCACATTTTTCAATCGCCCTTCTATGTGCTGCTGCTGACTCTATTCTTTTACTTATAAAATATTCTATTCTTTCTAGTTGTGCTAGACCGATCGCGGCTGCAACCTCTGGCATTCTGTAGTTTAAGCCTATATCATCATGTCTCGAGTAGCTTGGATTCTGAAATACTGACTTGTTTAATCTTATTCTTCCGTCTCCAGCTTTCATTGCGCCGTAGCTTAGTGAACCAAACTTTCTCATCTTTATGGCCAATTCTTCATTATTAGTCACTACGATCCCTCCATCTCCTGTTGTGATGTGTTTTGAATTTTCTAGGGAATATGATGTGATATCAGCTTGTTGATTTATATTTTTTCCATTACAAGTGGCTCCAAATGCTTCTGCTGCATCATTTATTATTGGTATTCCATACTTTTTTCCTATTTTCTCGAACGCTTCTAGATCTGCACTTAAACCATATAGCGATACTGGCATTATCGCTTTCGTCCTCTTAGTTATCAGACGTTCTGCTACTTCTGCTGACATATTCCATGTATTTTCGTCTACGTCGCAAAATACTGGTATCGCATGTTGAGCAAACACCACATCAGCATTTGATATTACCGTTAACGGTGGGATTATTACCTCATCACCTGCGTGTACCTCGCAGGCATGTAGTGCGGCATGTAGAGTTGAGGTGCCAGAGTTAAATGTAATTGCATAATCTAAGTCTGCATATTCTGCAAATGCTTTTTCAAATCTCTGATTCATATTTCCACTTGTTGATGATATC
Organism: Synechococcus sp.; assembly: GCA_047285305.1. Lineage (GTDB taxonomy): Bacteria > Cyanobacteriota > Cyanobacteriia > PCC-6307 > Cyanobiaceae > Parasynechococcus. Next base: position 270,808 of record JBJBDL010000003.1, on the reverse strand, counting down.
ATGTTTCCAGATATTACTTCATCGAGATATTTTTTCTCATTTCCATTGAATCGCCACGTGTTTTTCATTAATCCTAGACTAATGCTTTATTTTAATCCACTTGCGTCCCTACGTGGTATTCTTTGTCACTTCTTCTATTGTCTCCTGGCTCTGATTTTTATACTTTTCCTAGTTCAATAGTTTTCACTATATTTATAACTTCTTCTTCTAATATTATTTCTCGTTTTTCTTTTGCTGCTTTTACAAACATCTCTAATGATTTTTTAAATGCACTAAATGTATCGCTAAATCTTCTTGTTATAGTCCCTTTTTCCCCTATTATTTCTAGTTGTATTTCACCAGTTGGTTGACCGGTTGTTTCAAATATCATTGTAATTTCCTCATAGTTTAGTTCCAGTAAAGTTTTTTCATCTTCAATACTCAATGCTTTATTAATTAAATTGCCCGTCGACCTAATTAAACAGTATGCTGGTTCGATTATATGCACTGCATACTTATCCCAGTCTTTTATTGACGTCCCCCTTATTTTCTTGATTTTACCAATACTGTCTCTGATATTCTTGTCTATTTTGAAATCCTTTGAGTATCTCAAGGCACTACATGTATAAATTTGTCCGTTATAAACTTGCATATTGAATAAATTTCTTGCCATATCTACTGTTGTCGCTATTGGTTTGTCAATGTAAATTGGCATCCCGGCCTTAAGAAATTTTTCAGCATACTTAAGATGATTTTCGCTATCATCTCTTGCAAGCATGATTCCATCTACGTTATCAATCATTTCATTTAGGTCATTGCAAGTATTTCTTATTTTCGTAGCCCTTGCAATTCTTTCCGTTACTCTATTATCCTGCGTCCATATATGAGTTACCTTTGTATTATCACCTAGGCCTATTTTATCTCTATTCTCTCTTAGATATTTTGGTATTGTACTAAACTCACATTTGTCAATCTGTTTTTCATCAAACCCGTTTAATATTGCAGACCAAGAGTACGGATGTCCGTTCCCTTTAGACATACCTATTATCCCTAGTCTCACTTTGCAATCTCCCACCTGCTCGGGTTAATCAATTTATTATCATCTATGGAGAAATCTTCTACAGACTTTGTTTCGCCTAGATTCTCTAACGCTTTTAGTATTTCCTTGAGTTGCTGTGAGCTTGCTATGCCTACGATAAACTTATCTATTAATTCTTCTCTTATTATTGGTAGTAGTGCCCCTTCTATTCTGGTTCTATTTTCATTTTGGCAATATTCTTGCCAATTTGCGATATTGTTGATCCATGGTTTAAAATAGTTGTCTATATCCTTTGGATTCATTAGTAACAATCCCTGAAGAAAAACAGATCTTATATGTATCTCTATTCCTCTTTTTTTCAGCCCCTCTAGGGCACCACTTTTGGTTGCCCTTTGATCAAATACATTCATTGGCATTTGTATTATGTCCGGTATATATAATTTGCTCAATTCAATTGCTTCATTTGGGTCTTCGATTGACAACCCCAGTCTCTCTATATAACCTTCTTCCTTCATTGATCTCAATGTTTCCCAACCTGTATTTTCCTCGTTTGACCTCATGTTCTTTGGGTCATGAACCAACACACCTCTCAGCGGAGTGCGACCCATTATTTCGTACGACTCATATACACTTGCCCTTATCATCGTTTTGATTTGCCTAGCATCTCTATCCTGATTTCCTATTATTACTTTTGTTATTACTTCTGTCTCATTACTTTTTAGATTTCCGATTACTTTTTCTGAGTCACCATATGCTTTTGCAGTATCAAGTGCGCTGATATTATTTTGTTCTGCTAATTCTAATATCTTTTTTACCTCGCCGTAATCTGTTTTGCCTTCATTATTCGATATTCCGTAATCTATCCCCCATTGCGCTGTTCCGATAATCAATTTCCTCGTGTTGTCAGTCATTTCAATGCTTCGCGTATTGTGACATATATATATTCTAGTTCTATATCCTTTAGTCCTGGATATACTGGTAAACTAATTGCGCTCCTTGCATATTCTTCCGCTGTTTTGTATTGGCCCTCCTTAAAGCCTAGACTTTTATAATATGGCTGTAAATGTACTGGTGCATAATGCAGTTGTACTCCAATTCCTGATTCTCTTAGCTTATTAAATACTATTTTATGTTCTCCTGGCGTTTTGTTTATTAATCTAGCAACTACTAGGTGAACTGAGCTGACCGTGTTCTTAGGTATCTCAAGGAACTCTAGGTCTTCGTGCACTATATTCTCCACATATGAATCTCTTATTCTGTTCCTTTCCTTAACTATTTCATTAATCCTGTTTGCTTGGCTTATACCTAAGACTGCTTCAATATCGTTCATTCTATAGTTGAAACCAAGTAATTGTTGCTCATAGTGCCATGGGCTGAAATCTTTTTCTTTAAATCTACTATTCTCTTTTGTTATTCCATGACACCTTAGCAATTTCATCTTTTCTGCTAACTCGGTCGAATTGGTCATTGCCATCCCTCCTTCTCCTGTAGTTATTATTTTCACAGGATGAAAACTGAATACTGTTACATCACTGTATTCGCAACTGCCGACTGGTTTTTCTTTATATCTTCCCCCAATTGCATGGCTTGCATCTTCTATTATCTTAAAATCATATATTGTTGATAACTCTTTAATTCTTTTCATGTCACAGCTTGTCCCACATAAGTGGACCGGTACAACAATTTTTGGAAGCCTAGATTCTTTTTTTGCTTTCTTTAGTTTAGTCTCAAGTTGTTTTGTACACATCAGCCCTGTACTCTTTTCAATGTCAACAAAGTCTACTTTTGCTCCACAGTAAATTCCGCAATTTGCTGACGCTACGAAGGTGTTTGGGCTTGTCCATAGGTAATCCCCTTTTTTAAGGTCAAGTGCCAAACACGCTATGTGAAGTGCGCTTGTTGCACTATTTACTGCAACACCATTTTCAGCTTGAACAAGATCACATATTTTCGCCTCAAATTCCTCTACTTTAGGTCCTTGCGTTAGAAAATTGCTTTTCAAGACTTTCGTTATCTCATCGATATCATTCTGTTCTACTTTGTGTCTGCCGTAGGGTATGTGTTTCATTTTGCTTTCTAGACAGGTTCAAAGTTATTGTCGATATTCTCTTTGATGAGCTCTCGTATTTGTTCCACGCTTAGGAATTCCACATTATTTCCTGAATTATATGAATAGCCATCAGTGACTGGCTCGAATGTTTTTCCGTGTTTTATGTATTCTCTTCGTGTTGATCCATCGCTTGAAAGTATGGCAAAATACTTTCCTAGGTCAATTGTCGTATAGCTGTCAGAGCTTGTGATCATTTCTTCATGTATTTTTTCGCCCGGGCGTATTCCAACGACTTCTCTTTTGCATTTTGGACCGATTGCTTTTGCTACATCAATTATTCTGTAACTTGGTATTTTGGGAACAAATACCTCGCCGCCTAATGCGTTGTTTAATGTCCATATCACCATTTCAACTCCCTCTCTTATTGTTATGTTGAATCTTGTCATTCTTTCGTCCGTTATCGGCAATACGCCTGTTTTAGCCTTTTCTAAAAAGAATGGTATTACTGAGCCTCTCGATCCCATCACGTTCCCATACCTTACAACCGAAAACTTTAAATCTCTTCGTCCTTTTATATTATTTGCTGCTACAAACAATTTGTCAGAGCATAGTTTTGTTGCTCCATAAAGGTTAATAGGGGCTGCTGCTTTGTCTGTGCTTAGTGCTACAACCCTTTTCACGGAAGTGTCCATGCATGCTTGGATTATATTCTCTGCTCCAAGTACATTTGTTTTCACAAATTCAATTGGATTGTATTCTGCCGCAGGGACTTGTTTTAGTGCGGCAGCGTGCACGACTGTATCTACCCCCTCTAGTGCTCTTCTCAGTCGATCCTGATCACGTACATCGCCCAAGAAGAATCTAAGTTGTGGATACTTTTCGCGTGGGAAAATTTGTTGTAGCTCCCACTGCTTCAGCTCGTCCCTACTATATATAACTAATCTTCGTATGTTTGCATGTTTTTCCAGTATTTTTTTGATAAATGCTTTGCCAAAGCTTCCGGTCCCTCCGGTAATCAGTAGTTTTGTATTGGAATCGAAGGCCATGGCTTTGTTGACAAAAAAGGAGCCCTCCTAGAGAGCTCCATGGGCTTTTCTGAATCTAGGATGGTTTCAGTTCAGTAGTTGTTTCGCCTTAGACACTACGTTGTCAACAGTGAAGCCGAATTCTTTCAGACAGGTTCCACCTGGTGCAGAAGCGCCGAACCGGTTCATGGTGACGGTATCTCCATCCAGTCCAATGAATCGGTGCCAACCGAATGACTCAGCTGCTTCAACAACCATGCGCTTCCGCACAGCGTTCGGAAGTACTTCTTCCTTGTAGGCGTCTGTCTGTTCGTCGAACAGCTCGACACAAGGCATTGATACCACCCGTACCTTTTTCCCTTCTGTCGTTAATTGTTTGGCGGCTTGCACGCAGAGATCAAGCTCTGTTCCGGTTCCGATCAGGATTAGATCGGGAGTTCCAGCGCAGTCTTCCAGTACGTAACCACCCAGGGCCACCTTGTCGATGGAGGAATTGGCCTGGTTGGCCATCCCCTGGCGGCTGAGGCAAAGGGAGCTGGGGCGCTTTCGGTTTTGGATCGCAACCTTATAAGCACCACTTGTTTCGTTGCCATCTCCAGGACGGAACACCAGCATGTTCGGCATCGCCCGCAGGGAGGGAATGGTCTCGATCGGCTGGTGGGTGGGGCCGTCTTCGCCGACACCGATGGAGTCGTGGGTGAGCACGTAGATCACACCCAGTTCACTCAGGGCCGACAGGCGCATGGAACCGCGCATGTAATCGGCGAACACCAGGAAGGTGCCGCCATAGGGGATCAAGCCGCTGTTGTGATAGGCGATGCCGTTGAGGATGGCGGCCATCGCGTGCTCGCGCACACCGAAGTGCAGGTAGCGCTTCTCAGGGCTGCTGGCCTGATAGGAGCCGGTCTCTCCCTTGATGTCCGTGTAGTTGGAGTGGGTGAGGTCAGCCGAGCCGCCGATCAGCTCGGGCAGGTTGGGGCCCAAAGCACCCAGGCAGATCTGGGAGTGCTTGCGGGTGGCCAGGCCACCGTCTCCAGGGGTGTAGGTGGGCAGATCCTTGTCCCAACCCTCGGGCAGCTCACCGCGCAGCATCCGCTCGAACTCGGCAGCTTCCTTGGGGTACTTGGTGCGGTAGGTGGCCAGGGTCTGGTTCCACTCGGCCTCGAGGCTGGCGCCGCGGTTGATGGCCTGGCGGAACTGGTCGTAGGCGTCCTGGGGAATTTCGAAGGGGGCGTAGTCCCAACCCAGTTGCTGACGCGTGAGAGCTGCTTCCTCTTCACCCAGGGCAGCGCCGTGAACACCGGCGGTGTCGGCCTTGTTGGGAGAGCCGTAGCCGATGGTGGTGGTCACCTTGATGATTGACGGCTTGTCGGTCACGGCCTTGGCGGCTTCGATCGCCTTGGCGATGGCATCCACATCGGTGTTGCCCTCAGCCACGTGCTGAACGTGCCAGCCGTAGGCCTCGTAGCGCTTCAGCACGTCCTCGGTGAAGGACACGTCGGTGCGGCCGTCGATGGTGATGCTGTTGTCGTCGTACAGCGCGATCAGCTTGCCCAGCTTCAGGTGACCAGCCAGGGAGGCCGCTTCGGAGGACACACCCTCCTGATTGCAGCCGTCGCCCATGATCACGTAGGTGTAGTGATCCACCACGGTGGCGTCGGCCTTGTTGAACTTGGCCCCCAGGTGGGATTCAGCGATGGCCAGACCCACGGCGTTGGAGATGCCGGCACCCAGGGGGCCGGTGGTCACTTCAACACCAGGAGTTTCGAAGGTTTCGGGGTGACCGGGAGTCTTGGAGCCCCACTGGCGGAACTGCTTGATGTCCTCAATGGACACTGAGTCGTAACCGGTGAGGTGCAGCAGCGCGTACAGCAGCATGCAGCCATGACCGGCGGAGAGCACGAAGCGGTCGCGGTTGAACCACTTGGGGTTCTTGGGGTTGTGCTTGAGGAACTTGTCCCAGAGCGCATAACCCATGGGTGCGCAGCCCATCGGCAGGCCGGGGTGGCCGCTGTTGGACTTGTTGATGGCGTCGACAGCCAGCATCCGAATGCTGTTGATGCAGAGCGTGTCGAGAGACGCAGGCGCAGCGACCATGGTGTTAAGAAGAAAAGTTGAAGCGATTTTGACGCACGGCGTGAGCGGTAAGGCTCAGCTGGCGCGTTTGAATGCCAGGCAGACGTTGTGGCCGCCAAAGCCGAAGGAGTTGGACAAGACAGTTCCCAGTGTCTGATCCCGCGCCTCGTTGGGCACGACATCCAGATCACAGTCGGGATCCGGGGTGGTGTGGTTGATCGTGGGGGGCACGACGCCGTGCTGCAGTGCCAGCACGCAGGCCACGGCCTCGATGCCACCAGAACCACCCAGCAGGTGACCGGTCATCGATTTGGTGGAGCTCACCGGAATCTGCAGTGCACGTTCACCCAGGGCGCTTTTGATCGCCGAGGTTTCGTTTTTGTCGTTCGCCGGGGTGCTGGTGCCGTGGGCGTTGACGTAGTCGATTCCGGATGGATCAATGCCGCCATCGGCCAGGGCAAGGCGCATCGCCTCGGCGCCACCGACGCCGCCGGGTGTGGGGGAGGTGATGTGGTGTGCGTCGCAGGTCATGCCGTAACCCACCACTTCACCAAGGATCGTGGCGCCACGGGCCTGGGCGTGCTCGAGGGTTTCGAGCACCAGCACACCGGCACCTTCACCGATCACGAAGCCATCGCGCTCCTTGTCGAATGGACGGCTGGCGGTGGCAGGGTCGTCATTACGGAACGACAAGGCCTTGGCACTGGCGAAGCCGGCCACTCCCAGCGGGGTGATCGCCGATTCGGCGCCACCGCACACCATCGCGTCGGCTTTGCCCATTTGAAGCAGGCGGAAGGCATCGCCAACAGCATTGGAGCCGGCAGCGCATGCGGTAGCCACAGCGGAGCTGGGTCCCTTGGTGCCCAGGGCAATGGCAGCGAGGCCCGTGGCCATGTTGGGAATCATCATTGGCACTGTGAACGGGCTCACCCGTCCCGGCCCACGACCCTCAAGCACGTGGGCTTGGGTCTCCATCGTCAGCAGGCCGCCGACGCCAGAGCCAATGATCGTGCCAATTCGATCCGCGTTCTCGTCGTTGATCTCAAGGCCGGCATGGGCAACAGCCTGTTTGGCAGCTACCACGCCGAACTTGCAGAACCGATCCCAGCGCTTGGCTTCCTTCGGTTCGATGAAGCCGGACGGATCGAAATCCTTCACCTCCGCCGCAAAGCGACAGGCGTGCTCGGATGCATCGAACAGGGTGATGGCCTCAACTCCGTTGCTGCCGGAGGTGAGGCCATTCCAATAGTCCTGAACCGTGTTGCCGATCGGTGTGACCGCGCCGAGGCCGGTAATGACGACGCGATGGAGACCATCCACCATTGCGTTGCTCAGGCCTGCTTGTCTTCGATGTATTTGACGGCGTCACCAACGGTGGTGATGCCTTCAGCTGCTTCGTCGGGAATCTCGATGTCAAAGGCCTCTTCAAGGGCCATCACGAGTTCCACGGTGTCCAGAGAATCAGCACCCAGATCGTTCTGGAAGTTGGATTCGGGCTTCACTTCGCCGGAGTCAACACTCAGTTGCTCCGCAACGATTGAGCGCACCTTTTCGAGAATCGCTTCCTGGGACATAGCCGTGGCAACGGGACGCTGCATCTTACGGGCACGCCTTCATGGTCCCTTTCTCAATGACCGCGCCGTTAACAACGGTGACGGCCTGGTCATGGACCGGCGAAGGACGGGTACGTTTGCCGCAAGCCTTCGTATGCATCGGGCACATGTCCCACGCCGTCAAGATCTACGACACCTGCATCGGCTGCACCCAGTGTGTGCGTGCCTGCCCTCTCGACGTGCTTGAGATGGTGCCCTGGGACGGCTGTAAGGCCGGCCAGATTGCTTCCTCTCCTCGCACAGAAGATTGTGTCGGTTGCAAGCGCTGTGAAACCGCCTGCCCCACCGACTTCCTCAGCATCCGCGTCTACCTGGGCGACGAGACCACTCGCTCTATGGGTCTGGCCTACTGATTCGCCCCTTTTCGTCTCATAAGCTCGGCCCGGCTTAAGCCGGGCTTTTTTGTATGTGCGGAATCGTTGCCCTGGTGGGCTCCCGCGAAGCGGCACCCCAGCTCCTGGAGGGCCTTCGCCAGCTGGAGTATCGCGGTTACGACTCCGCTGGGATTGCCACGGTCGCGGGGCAGGGGCAGCTGACCTGTCTTCGGGCCAAGGGCAAGCTCCGGAACCTGACGGCCTGTTTTGAAGCCGAGGGCGCTCCCGGGCAATGCGGCATTGGCCACACCCGCTGGGCCACCCATGGCAAACCGGAAGAGCGCAATGCCCATCCGCACCGCAGCGGCGATGGCGCGCTGGCGGTGGTGCAGAACGGAATCATTGAGAACCACCGTGCTCTGCGGGAGCAGCTGGAGGCTTCTGGGGTGGTGTTCCAGTCGGAAACCGACACCGAGGTGATTCCTCACCTGCTGGCTGCGGAACTGCAGCAGCTGCAAGCTGCGGGCGCGACCCCTGGCGGTGGGCTGTTGCTGGAGGCTCTGCAGCGGGTGCTGCCCAAGCTGCAGGGGGCCTATGCCCTTGCGGTGATTTGGGATCAGGCGCCGGGGGCTTTGGTGGTGGCCCGTAAGGCAGCCCCCTTGTTGATCGGCTTGGGTGAAGGGGAATTCCTCTGTGCCAGCGACACACCGGCCCTGGCAGGGTTTACCCGCACGATCCTGCCGATGGAAGACGGCGAGGTGGCCTTGCTCTCACCTCTGGGGGTGGAGCTCTACGACGCCGTGGGGGTGCGCCAGCAGCGCATGCCCACCCAGCTCAGCGGTGCGGATCACGTGGCCGACAAACGCGAGTTCCGTCACTTCATGCTCAAGGAAATCCATGAGCAACCGGAGACCGCAGAACTATGGGTCGCGCGCCATCTGCCCCAGGGACTGCCACCAGAACAGCCGGTGGCGTTGCCGATGGACGATGCCTTCTACGCCGGGATTGAACGGATACAAATTCTGGCCTGTGGTACCAGCCGCCATGCCGCGATGGTGGGGGCTTACCTGCTGGAGCAGTTCGCCGGGATGCCCACATCGGTGCACTACGCCAGTGAGTTCCGCTATGCGCCGCCGCCGCTGGCTCCCCACACCCTCACGATTGGGGTGACCCAGTCCGGTGAAACGGCCGACACCCTTGCGGCTCTGGCCATGGAGTCCGAGCGGCGTCTGGCCCATGGGGATCCAGCCTTTGCCCCCCGCCAGCTTGGGGTGACCAACCGTCCCGAAAGTTCTCTCTCACGCCAGGTGCCCCACATCCTCGACATCGGGGCTGGCATCGAAGTGGGCGTGGCAGCCACCAAGACTTTCCTCGGCCAGTTGTTGGCCTTTTATGGCCTGGCGATGGCCTTTGCGGCCCGCCGTGGCTCTCGCCCGGCGGCTGAGATCAATGCCTTGGCGGACGAACTGCGCGGCCTGCCCCAGCAGTTGCGCCAGCTGGTGGAGCTCCACGACAAGCGCTCCGCAGCCCTGGCCCATCGCTTTGCCGACATCCAGGACGTGATTTTCTTGGGCCGTGGAATCAACTATCCGATTGCCTTGGAGGGGGCGTTGAAGCTCAAGGAAATCAGCTACATCCATGCCGAGGGCTATCCGGCCGGGGAGATGAAGCACGGCCCGATCGCCTTGCTGGATTCCCGCGTGCCGGTGGTGTCGATCGCTGTGCCCGGTGTGGTCTTCGAGAAGGTGCTCAGCAACGCCCAGGAAGCCAAGGCCCGCGACGCTCAGCTGATCGGTGTGGCGCCCCAGGGGCCCGACACCGATTTGTTTGATGAACTGTTGCCGGTGCCCTCTGTGAGTGAGTGGATCAGCCCTCTGTTCGCCGTGGTGCCGATGCAGTTGCTGAGCTATCACATCGCCGCCCATCGCGGCCTGGATGTGGATCAACCCCGCAACCTGGCCAAGAGCGTCACGGTGGAGTGAGTCTCAGCTGACGCTGATGCTGAGATCACTGCGGCCGTAGCGGTCCTGGAAGCGCACGATGTCGTCTTCACCGAGGTACTCGCCGCTCTGAACCTCGATCAGTTCCACGGGGATCCGACCAGGATTGGAGAGGCGGTGTTTGCAACCCATCGGGATGTAGGTGCTCTGGTTTTCCCCCACCAGCTGCTCAGTGCCGTCGCGCTCCACCAGGGCTGTGCCCTTCACCACCACCCAGTGCTCGGCCCGGTGGTGGTGCATCTGCAGCGAGAGGCTGGCGCCGGGTTTCACTGAGATCCGTTTCACCTGCCAGCGCGTTCCTTCGGTGACGCCGGTGTAATGGCCCCAGGGGCGGTAGATCTTGCGGTGCGCCTTGCCCTCCGGGCTGCCGGCGGCCTCAAGTTGCTTCACCACTGTTTTGATCTCCTGGGCCTTGGAGCGATCCGCAATCAACACGGCGTCGTCGGTTTCCACCACAACCAGGTTTTCTACCCCCAGCCCCACCACCAGGCGGTGTTCGCTGCGCAAATAGCAATCGCGGCTGCCTTCGGCAATCACGTGGCCCTGCAGCACATTGCCTTGGGAATCCTTTTGCTCTGATGTTTCCCAGAGTGCGCTCCAGCTGCCCACGTCGCTCCAGCCGGCATCCAGCGGCAGCACGCTGCCCAGTTCCGTTTTCTCCATCACGGCCACGTCAATGGCCACGTTGGGGCACTTGGCGAAGGCCTCCCGCTCCAGCCGATGGAACTCCAGGTCGGCCGTGTCCTGCTCCAGTGCTGCCCGGCAGCAGCTCACCACTTCCGGGGCTAACCGCTCCAGTTCCGCCAGCATGGCGCTGGCGCGGAACAGGAACATGCCGCTGTTCCAGGTGAAGCGGCCGGTGGCCAGGAATTGCTCTGCTGTGGCCTTGTCCGGCTTCTCCACGAAGCGCTTGATCGGCACGTGGACGGGTCCCCCAAGCGAGAAGGGTTCGCTGGCTTCGATGTAGCCGTAGCCGGTTTCCGGGGCCGTCGGCACGATGCCGAAGGTCACCAGGCGGCCCTCTTCGGCTGGCTTGCGGCCGGCGTTGATGGCCTGGCGGAATTGGGCGGCATCGCGGATTAGGTGATCCGCTGCCAGTATCAGCAGCAGCGGGTCCTCGCCGTTGGCTGTGGCCTGCAGTGCGGCCACGGTCACCGCCGGTGCGGTGTTGCGGCCCATAGGTTCCAGCAGGATCGCGTTGGGCTCCACGCCGATCTGGCGCATCTGTTCGGCCACGATGAAGCGGTGGTCTTCATTGCAGATCAGCAGGGGAGCGGCAAGGGCATCCAGGCCCTGAAGCCGCTGTTGGGTCTGCTGCAGCAAAGTGGCCTCGCCGTCTCCGCTCAACGGCCAGTACTGCTTGGGGTAACTGGCCCGCGACAGCGGCCAAAGCCGTGTGCCGGTGCCTCCGCAAAGGATCACAGGGATCAGCGGTGTGGAGGCCATCACGTCCTGAAAGCAGCGCCCCAGAATCGCTCGCCCTAGGGGGTTCTGTCGATGCCCCGAGAGAGATCTGTCAGAGCTCCAGCAGACCCGGTGGTGGGGTGAGCAGCAGCCAGCCCTCCTCCAATTGCACCTCCGGCACGATCGCCTCCACGAAGGGAATCAGCAGCTTGCGGCCTTCCGATGTGGTGATTTCCAGCAGGTCGTTGCCGCCACTGATCAGGTCGCTCACGGTGCCAACGGCAGGTCCACCGGCCGCGAGCCGTGCCTCCAGGCCCAGCAGATCGAGCAGGTGAAATTCCCCTTCTTCCAATTCGGGCCGGTCATCTGCTGATACCAGCAGTTCATGGCCCACAAGGGTTTCGGCGGCGTTGCGACTGTCAATTCCTTCAAGCCTCACCACAAAAAGCGACTTGCCGGGCAGTCGCCGGCCTTTTTTGAGCTGGATTTCCGTCGGCTCACCCCCCTTGCGACTCCGCAGCCAGCGGGGTCCCGGCGCCGTGAATCGCTCGGGGAAATCACTGGCGGGATTGACCCGCAGTTCCCCCTGCAGCCCCTGGACCCCCACGATCTTGCCGACGCTGAGCCATTCATTGCTCTCCGCCATGCCATCCGCCGCGCACTCTGCCGATAATGGCGCCAGACCCATCCGCGAACGAGCCATGGCGCCTGCAACCGCTCCGATCCTCCCCGGCTCCACCGTCACCGTGTCGGATGTCACCTCGATCTACAACGGTTACAACGGCTTCGTGCAGCGAATCAGCGGCGATCGTGCGGCCGTTTTGTTCGAAGGTGGCAACTGGGACAAGTTGGTGACCCTGCGCTTGAAGGACCTCCAGCCGGCCTGAGGCGATGGACACCCATTGAAGGCTGCGACAATGGCTGCAGCCACGGTGCTGGAGCCAGCACCCGGAGGGGCAAGACCTACAACGCTGTCATTTTCGGGGCGATTCTTAAGAGTGTTCTGGCCCTTCTGCTGGAACCCGACCCCCTGGGTAATTCAGCCCTGAGCCAAACCAATGTGCCCTGGATCGATCTGGTTCGGAACGTTTGCTTGGCCGTGCTTGCTGCGGATTTCTTTCTTCATCTGTCCTTGGTGGAGAAGCCTCGCCCCTACCTGTTCAGCGTCACCGGACTGATGGACGCCTCGGCAGTCCTATTTTTCTTCGTGCCGCAGGTGTGCAGTGAGTTGCTGCTGTGGGTGTTCAAGTTCGGCCGCATCCTGCGGGCGTTCAAGCTGCTCAATTTCATCGATGAAGCCCGCGTTCTGGTGCAGGCCCTGCGAGGAAGTGCCTGCACCATCGGAACCTTTTTGTTCTTCGTCTTTCTGCTGTAGGTGGTGCTCGGCTACAGCATTGTTGTGATCGATAGTGCTCGGCCCGACTCCAGTTCCAGACGGTGGCGAGCGGCGTCTACTGGGCGATTGTCACCATGACCACCGTCGGCCACGGCGATGTGGTGCCTCAGACAGAACTGGGGCGACTGTTGGCTTCGGTGGTGATGCTCTTAGGTTTCTGCATCATTGCCATTCCTACTGGAATCCTGACGGTGTCGGGGGTGCGCCATCACCAGCAGCGGTCGGCTGAGCTGGTCTGCAGCAGCTGCGGGCGTAGGGGGCACCGCAGGGATGCCCATCACTGCGGTGCCTGCGGCGCGTTGCTGCCTCCCAGGGCCTGAAGTGCAGCGGAGGCGGCGTTTTGCTCGGCCTCCTTGCGGGATCGGCCTTTGGCCTCCGCCAGGTCTTGGCCTTGAATGCTCACCAGGCAGCGGAAGCGTTCGGGGTCGCCGTGCAGGCGGCTGCATTCATTGGTGGCGTAGCTGGGCAGTCCTAGCCCCTGGCCCTGGCTCCATTCCTGCAGGGCTGTTTTGCCGCCGAACTGATGGGGAGTCGCCAGCACCGCTTGGGCGGTGGTGCACCAGTGGGGGGTGAGCCAGCGGTGAATCGCGTCAACGTTGCCGTGGGCGCTGTACAACGCACCGATTAGAGCTTCGGTGGCATCGGCTCGCAGCCTGGATTCGGCGGAACGATCCCCCTGGGCGTGCCGCCCCAGCAACAGATGCTGTTCGATGCCAAGTGCTGCGCCTACGTCCGCCAGCCAGCGATCGCTCACCAGCTGGGCCCGAAGGTTGGAGCAGGCACCCACTGCCAGATCGGTGTGGTGACGATCAATGAATTCGGTGGCGGCGAGCCGCAGCACGGCATCACCAAGAAACTCCAGCCGTTCCAGGTTGCGGGCCCGGCCGCTCGACACGTGGGTGAGAGCCTGATCCACCAGGGCCAGTAGCTCAGGGTTGATTGGAATCTCAGCGTCGAGCTGTTGGATGAAGTCGGTGAGCTCTGCGGCGCGGGATAGATCCATAAGGATTCCTGAGCAAAGCTGAATAAGGGGGGAAAGCAGGACATAAGCCGGGTTCTGTTCACACCTCCACAGAGGTTGGTCTGCAGAGGGTGGGTGGCTATCTATCTGGGACCGCCGTTACCGACGGACTCAAGCGGCGCGTTTAAACGGAACGGGGCCAATGGCCAGCCGTCGTTCCTTGGCCTTGCTCCCAGCCGGGGTTTACCGAGCCAGCACCTCTCGATGCTGCTGGTGCGCTCTTACCGCACCTTTGCACCCTTGCCTGTGCCGGCGAACCGGCCATCGGCGGTGTGTTTCTGTGGCACTCTCCTCACGGTCACCCGCACTGGGCGTTACCCAGCAAGCTTGGCCATCAGGGAGCCCGGACTTTCCTCAGCCGACACTCAAAGAGATCGGCCGCAACCACCTCGCCTGCTTTCAGTTCTCATCATGCCTCGTGGGCATAATTCAGAGGTCTGGGGCTGTAGCTCAGCTGGATAGAGCGACGGTTTCCTAAACCGTAGGTCGTGGGTTCGAGTCCCGCCAGCCCCGTGAGAATTGCTCAAGAGGTAGTGAGCGCTACATCTGGTGGGGTGTGCAGATCGTTCACCACCGCTAGGGTTAGTGCAACCGGGTTTGGGTGCCATGACCCAGCTTCACGATCTCCGTCTGCGGCTGTTGGTGCAGCAGGAAAGTGAGCGGATTGCTGAATCCCAGCCCACAGATCTCGACTTATCCGTGGTGCAGGCCCGTTGCCTGTGTTGGCTGGCTCTCCTGGCCGAAGCCCACGAAGACCAGGCAAGTGACGCGGAACGTCGCGGCGACACGGAACAGGCCATGGGCTGGTTCGCCGATTCGATGCGGCTGCGGGATGTGATCGGTGTGGTGTCGTCCATTGAGATCCCTCTGCCCGACACCGCTAGCGAGGATGGCCCTCAGGCCGAGGAGGATCTGGGACCTCAGGCGGCTTGATCGGTGGCATAGTGGGGATTGACCGCGAGGGACTGCATTGCCGGAAGAGCCCTGCCAGTGCCCGGATTGCCAACGGTTTTACCGGGAGCATGACCGGCTGATCCGGGAGTCCCCCACGCTTCGTCAGCAACAAGAGTTGAACTGGGCTGCACTCCAGTCATTCCGCACCTTGTCCGGTCGGGTGCTCGAGGATCTGCAGAAACAGCATGGGGCCCGCCAAACTGCCGATACAGGCGCTTTAAAGCCCGCAACTGCTGGTGCGCCTGTGCCGGAGGAATCAGGAGATGCCATTCAGCAGGCCATTGCCGATCTGGAGAACATCAACGCCCATCTGTTCTCGATCGAGGCGTTGATGGAGAGGGTCTTCGATGTGCGCGTCCCAGACGAAATCGAGCAGAAGTTCCGCGAATTGGCCGGTGAGCTAGCTCCTGACCCTTTGAATGTGGACCGTCTGCGGCTGAATCGCCTGTTGCATCAAACGCCTGATCTGCCCGATCGGAGCTGAAGCACTGCATCTTGGTTCTAAGCCCTGGACAGGATCCAGGGCTTTTTTTGTGGCTGTTTTCAGCGCACGTCGCAGGTGATCTCCACGTTGAGAGGATCCACGGCCCAGATGTTCTTGCAGTACTCGCCGATGGAACGGTCGGAGGAGAAGAACCCGGTGCGGGCCGTGTTCAGCAGCGACATCCGATTCCAGTGCATCCGGTCGCTCCAGGCACGGCTCACCGCTTCCTGGGCCCGCAGGTAATCGGCGTAGTCGGCCATTACATAAAAGGGGTCGTTTCCAGTGAGGTTGTCGAGCAGGGGGCGGAACAGTTCGCCGTCGCCGTTGCTGAAGTGCCCCATCTCGATCAACCGCAGGGCCTCCTGTAGTTCCGGTAGTGCGGCGATCACATCGCCAGGGTGGTAGCCGTCCTGCTGCAGGGCCGTGATCTCTTCCACGGTCTTGCCGAACAGGAAGAAGTTCTGACTGCCCACCAGCTCGCGGATCTCCACATTGGCCCCATCAAGGGTGCCGATGGTGAGGGCACCATTCATGGCGAACTTCATGTTGCCGGTGCCGGAGGCTTCCTTGCCGGCCGTAGAGATCTGCTCAGAGAGGTCAGAGGCGGGATACACCTGCTCACCCAGCTTCACGTTGTAATCCGGCAGGAACACCACCCGCAGCAGGCCATCCATGTCGGGATCAGCATTGATGGTGTCGGCGATGCCGTTGAGGAAGCGGATGATCAGCTTCGCCATGTAGTAGCCGGGAGCGGCCTTGCCGCCGAAGATCACGGTGCGGGGTGCCATGCCGTCGGTCTGGCCGTTCTTGATTCGCAGGTACTGGGTGATCACCTGCAGGGCGTTTAGGTGCTGGCGTTTGTACTCGTGGATGCGCTTCACCTGCACGTCGAACAGGCTGGCGGGGTCCACCAGCACGCCGGTGTTGCGGTGGATGTAGGTGGCCAGCTTGCGCTTCACCGAGAGCTTGGTGTTGCCCCAGAGCTCGAGGAAGCCCTGGTCGTTCTGCCGCTCCTCCAGCTTGCGCAGGCTCTCCATGTTGGAAATCCAGTCCGGCCCCACGTGCTGATCCAGCAGTGCCGACATCTCGGGGTTGGCCAGGGCGACCCAGCGGCGTGGGGTGACGCCATTGGTGACGTTGGTGAACTTCTCTGGCCACAGCGCTGCGAAGTCCGGCAGCAGGTCGGTTTTCACCAGATCGGAGTGCAGCGCCGCCACACCGTTCACATGGTGGGCTCCGATCGTGGCCAGGTGGGCCATGCGCACGGCTTTGCTGCCCTCTTCATCAATGATCGAGAGCTTGCGCTGGATGGCGTCGTTACCGGGGTAGCGCAGCCGCACCTGCTGCAGGAAGCGCCGGTTGATCTCGTAGATCAGCTCCAGATGGCGGGGCAGCAGGCTGCTGAACAGGTTGAGGTCCCACTTCTCCAGCGCTTCCGGCAGCAGGGTGTGGTTGGTGTAGGCCACGGAGCGGGACGTGATGTCCCAGGCCCTTTCCCACTCCAGATGCCGATCATCGATCAGCAGCCGCATCAGCTCAGCCACGGCGATAGCCGGGTGGGTGTCGTTCAGCTGAACTGTCCAGTAGTCGGGGAAGTCCTCTACGGACAGGCCGCGGTTGTCGAGGCTGCGCAGCATGTCCTGCAGCGAGCAGCTGACGAAGAAGTGCTGCTGCTTCAGGCGCAGACGCCGGCCTTCGTCGGTGCCGTCGTTGGGATAGAGCACCTTGGAGAGGGTTTCGCTGCCCACCTTTTCCTCAACGGCGCCGTAGTAGTCACCGATGTTGAAGGCATAGAAGTCGAAGCTTTCTGTGGCATCCGCACGCCAGAGCCGCAGCCGGTCGCAGATGTTGACGCGGTAGCCCAGCACCGGCACGTCATGGGGAATGCCGATGGCGTGTTCCGCCGGGATCCAGCGGGAGCGGTAGTTGCCTTTGTCGTCGATGTAGCTCTCGGTGCGGCCACCAAAGCCCACGAAGCAGGCCTCATCGGGCTGGGGCAATTCCCAGGGCCAGCCGCCCTTGAGCCATTTGTCGGTGATCTCCACCTGCCAGCCATCGCGGATCAGCTGATCGAAGATGCCGAACTCGTAGCGGATGCCGTAGCCGGTGGCCGGGATCTTCAGGCTGGCCAGCGACTCCATGTAGCAAGCCGCCAGACGGCCCAGACCGCCGTTGCCCAGGCCCGGTTCCTCCTCCACATCCAAAATCTGATGCAACGACTCGATGCCGAAATTCTTAAGGGCCTCCTCGGCCTCCTTCTGGATCCCGAGGTTCAGCAGGTTGCTGTGGAGCTGCGGCCCGATCAGGAATTCCGCCGACAGGTAGGCCACTGATTTTTGCGGGCGGGCCCGCATCGCTTCAGTGGTGGCCAGATAGCGCATCATCAGCCGATCACGCACCGCATAGCTCAGGGCCATGTAGAGGTCATGGCGGCTGGCGGTGGGGGCGAGCTTGCCGAGCGTGAAGAACAGGTGTTCCGTCATGCCGTCGAACACGCTCTTGGCATCGAGGCCGGCGCGTTTGGGGTCGTTGTGACAGCCGGGGGTAGGCAGACGCAGATCGAACGGTTGTGACGTGGTCATGGGGGTTCAGCGAGCCATGGAGCGTGGAATCACCGTCAGGCCAGGGGTGCTCGGAGCCCAACTCAATGAATTAACCGGACCGTAGCCATCACAACTTGGGCTGCCTGAAAAAAAGCGCTTAATACAGCATTCCCGGTCAATTGGGATCATCCAGCGAACAGTTCAGCGGCGGAATCACCATTAAGGTTCGGCGTGAGACATGCCAGGCTTGATGCTGCTGCCCTCCCTGCTGAGCGAAATCAGCAGTCACGACCTCGAATTAGCGGAAACGCTGATCGGCGTCCTTCGCTTCATGCTGATTTTCGTGGCGGCTCGCACCCTCGCCGAGGTGCTGGTGCGTTTCGAATTGCCCACGATCCTCGGGGAACTTCTTGCTGGCGTGCTGATTGGTGCCTCGGGCCTGCATCTTCTGGTGCCGCCAGAGACCCAGGTGCAGCTTTCCGGGGTCTTCTCCGAGGTGGTGTCAGGCCTTTCGCATGTGCCGGTGGAGGAAATTCCAGTCCTTTACAACGAGAGTTTCGGCGCCCTTCAGGCCGTGGCCACGCTGGGGCTTTACTCCTTGCTCTTCCTCACGGGTCTTGAAAGTGAGCTAGAGGAACTGATGGCCGTGGGCGCTCAGGCCTTCAGCGTCGCCGTGGTCGGTGTGGTGCTGCCCTTCGCCCTCGGCACCCTTGGACTGATGGCGATCTTCCACGTGGATGCCATCCCGGCCATCTTTGCTGGCGCTTCGATGACGGCGACCAGCATCGGCATCACAGCCAGTGTCTTCGGGGAGCTGGGCTATCTGCGCACCCGGGAGGGCCAGATCGTGATTGGTGCTGCCGTGCTCGACGACATCCTCGGCATCGTCATCCTGGCCATCGTGGTGTCCTTGGCGGCCGGCGGAACTCTGGAGATCGGGCCCATCGTTCAGCTGGTGGTGGCGGCCGTTCTGTTTGTGGTGGTGGCCTTGTTGTTGAGCCAGAAGGCTGCCCCTGCTTTCGACTGGGTGATTGATCAGCTCAAGGCCCCTGGCGACAAACTCATTGGTTCTTACTTGCTGCTCGCTGTGAGCTGCTTCGTGGCCTCTGCGATTGGTCTGGAGGCTGCACTCGGTGCCTTCGCCGCTGGTTTGATCGCCAGCACCTCCAAGCATCGCCACGAGATTCAGGCGGCAGTCACCCCCATCGTTGGGTTGTTCGCCACCGTTTTCTTCGTCCTTGTGGGTGCAGGAATGGACCTCTCAGTGATCAACCCCTCTGATCCGGGGGCCCGTTCCGCCCTGGTGGTGGCATCCTTCCTGTTCGTGGTGGCGATCATCGGCAAGGTGGCTGCCGGCTGGGCCATCTTCGGCAAGGAAAAGACCAACAACCTGGTGGTGGGGCTGGGAATGATGCCCCGCGGCGAAGTTGGCCTGATCTTCCTGGGCCTGGGCACCGCTTCAGGGCTGCTCAGCCCTGGCCTTGAGGCGGCGATTCTGCTGATGGTGATAGGCACCACGTTCCTGGCGCCGGTGCTGTTGCGCATCGTCCTCAAAGACAAGCCCCCTGAGGATGGCAATCAGGTTCCCGACGAATTCGCTGCAGATCCCCTGGCGGGTGCCTCTTGAATCAGTCGTCTTTCCCGGCATTGGCGAGGACGATCAGAACACTCCAGCCCACGGCCACAACACCAAGGCTGGAGGCCCAGCTCGGACCCAGGACCCAACTGAAGCCGAGCTGGGTGACAACGCCCGTGATTAGGGCCAGAAGCAGGCTGCTGATCACCAGCACCGGTTGAATCACCGATTCGGGCAGGTCACTCTCCTCCAGGCTTGATTCCAACGTGCTGAGCGGTGCGCTCAGCGGCACGTAAAGGGCGATGGCCCACAGCAAAGCTCCGCGCCAGACGGATGCGTCCGCCAGCGGTCCGCCCATCACCTCGTAGCTCACCATCCAGGCCGCTTCAGTGCTGCTTAGCATCGCGTCCCTCGCAGCCGGCTGTGGATCGCGTCACCTGGAGCCATCTCGGCCACGCCGTGCACACGGTGCAGCAGCATCCCGAGCAGGACAGCACCGATCATCCGGCGCTTCTGTTGGTGCATGGGTTCGGGGCATCCACCGATCACTGGCGCCACAACATTCCCGTGTTGGCCCAGACCCATGCCGTGCATGCGATTGATCTTCTGGGCTTCG
The DNA here is from genome assembly GCA_047285305.1 of Synechococcus sp. GTDB lineage: Bacteria > Cyanobacteriota > Cyanobacteriia > PCC-6307 > Cyanobiaceae > Parasynechococcus. The sequence continues at coordinate 250,718 of JBJBDL010000003.1, read as the reverse complement.
GCAGAAGTGCCAAGCCGGCGGGTCTGAATTACGGGGGTGCCCTGTGGCGCGATCAACTGGTGGCCTATGTGCGCGAGCAGATCGGCCGTCCGACGGTGATAGCCGGCAATTCCCTCGGTGGTTTTGCGGCCCTTGCTGCAGGGGCCGCGTTGGGATCGGACTGTGCGGGAGTCGTGCTGCTCAATGCTGCCGGTCCCTTCAGTGATGAGCAGAAACCGCCGCAAGGCTGGGGCGCCATCGCCCGCCAGAGCATCGGCACGGCCCTGCTGAAGAGTCCTGTGCTGCAGCGGTTGCTGTTCGAGAACCTGCGCCGACCCGCCACGATCCGCCGCACCCTCAATCAGGTGTACGTCGACAAGACCAACGTTGACGATTGGCTGGTGGAGTCGATCCGGCGCCCCTCCCTCGATCCCGGCGCCTTCGGGGTGTTCCGTACGGTCTTCGATATCCCCCGCGGTCAGCCCCTCGATGAGCTTTTCTCGGAACTGACGGCGCCGCTGTTGCTGCTCTGGGGTATCCGTGATCCTTGGATCAACGCCCCCGGTCGCCGCTCCACCTTCCAGCGCCATGCTCCGGAGGCCACGACTGAGGTGGTTCTGGAGGCCGGGCACTGCCCCCACGATGAGGTGCCGGATCAGGTGAATGTGGCGTTGCTGCAATGGCTGGAGGGCCTCAAGTCGGGTGCGGCACCGACAAATATGGATCTGCTGGCTAAGTGAATGAATGAGCCACCCCCCATCGGCGGATGCCCATGACCCTCACCCAGCAGTCGGCCCCTTATGCCCACTGGGACTTCGTGCATCCCAGCAGCGGTGATCGGTTGCGAATCATTCCCGAGCGGGGTGGTTTGGTGAGTGGTTGGGTGTACGGGGGGCGGGAGATCCTGTATTTCGATCAGGAGCGTTACGCCGATCCCAGCAAAAGCATTCGAGGCGGTATTCCAGTGTTGTTTCCGATTTGCGGAAACCTGCCCGGAGATGTGCTGCCTGTGGATGGCGTCGACTATCCCCTCAAGCAGCACGGCTTCGCCCGGGATCTCCCCTGGCAGCTTCAGTTGCTCGAGGATCAGAAAGGTGTTTGCCTCAGCCTCTCCAGCACCGACGAAACGCTGAAGGCCTATCCCTTCCCCTTCCGTTTGGAAATGGAGCTGCGCCCGGTGGCCTCTGCGTTGGAGATCTCCACCACGGTTCACAACTGCGGTGATGCCGCCATGCCGTTCAGTTTTGGCTTGCACCCCTACTTCAACGTGAGCGATCTGGCTCAGACCCGGCTCACTGGTCTGGCGGAGCGCTGCCTCAACCATCTGGAGATGGCGGAGGCCGCTACCGCCGATCAGCTCAAGCGGTTGCCTGAAGGGGTGGATTTCCTCTGCCGGCCTGGGGGTCCGGTCAGCCTTATCGACGAGGCCACCGGCTTGACGCTGGAACTGCAGCATCAGGCACCGCTGGATCTCAGCGTGGTCTGGACCGAGCCCCCGCGCCCGATGGTTTGTCTGGAACCCTGGACCGGTCCACGGCAGGCCCTGGTGAGTGGTGATCGAAAACTGGTGCTCGAGCCAGGCATGAAGCAGACCCTCGCCTGTCGCTACAGCGTCTCCTGATCGACCCCCGGCAGACGGCCGCGGCTGAGCTGCAGCTTGGAGTCGAACTGGCGTTTCACCGCTTCGATCAGCGGTCGGGAAGGACGGTCAAGCCAGACCGGCACCTTTGACCCGGCCGCGCGTTTCAACAGAGTCATTTCGCCGCCGAGGCGGATCACGCTGCGGCGCAGCGCCTCCAGCTGGTGATCCGCTGTCGCCGCGTCGCACCAGCCATCACCGCAGCCGGCTCCCGCGGCAAGTTCCCAAGTCCACGGCTTGAGAGCCCTCATCGCCTTATCCCGCAACAACCGGTGCAACTGGGCCGGCGGCAGCACCAGCCGCACCAGCTGCGCAGAGGGGCTGGCATCGAAGGGTGTGGTCAGGGCATCGGAACAAGGCTGGCGTTCGGCGCTGAGCTGTTGGTTTAGCGCCAACGCTTCGAGCTGCTTTAGCTGATCTTCCACCGCCTGCTCCGAGACGCTACTCACTACCAGCCTCAGCCGCCAGGCACCATCGCCGCTGTTGATCCAGTCATAGCGTTCCGGAGTCAGGCTGGAGCGCAGTAGTTCGCTGCGAAATGCCTCCTGGGCCTTCAGGTCGCCCTCCAGGAGCAGGCCGCTCCGTGCGGGGCGCAGCGGTTGCAGCCGCAGGGTGACTTCGGTGATCAGCGCCAGGCTGCCCCAGCTGCCGCAGAGCAGCCGCATCAGGTCATAGCCGGCCACGTTCTTCACCACCCGTCCACCGGCATGGGCTTCGACGCCATCCGCTCGCAACAGGCCGATGCCAATGATTTGATCGCGCACCCCCAGATGGCGTTGCCGCAGTCCCCCTGCCAGTCCTCGGGCCACCAGGCCGCCGATGCTTCCGGGAGTGCCAGCTCGGGGCCAGTCAATGGGCAGCCATTGCCCCTGCTCCGCCAGCAGATCCTGCAGGTCCTGTAATGGCAGGCCGGCTTCCACCGTGATGGTTAGATCGTCTACGGCATGGTCGATTACCCGGTTGAGCTGCCGGCAGGAGAGCACCTCATGGTGGGGATCCAGCGGCGGACCCCAGTCAAGGCGTGTGCCCAGGCCACTGGGACTCCAGAGGGTGCCGCTCTGGTGCCATTGGCGCACCAGATCAATCAGAGCACTGCGGCTGGCGGGGGAATGGCTCACGGCACGATGGTGCCATGAAGGTTGTGGTCATTGACGACGATCCCACCGGCTCGCAGACGGTGCACAGCTGCCCGCTGCTGCTGCGCTGGGATGTCAACACCCTGCGCCGGGGGCTGCGCCATGCTTCGCCGCTGTTGTTTCTGCTGGCCGACACCCGGGCGCTGATGCCAACGGATGCTGCGGAACGCAACCGCGGTATTGCGGTGGCTTTGGATCAAGCCCTGCAGCGGGAGGGATTGGCTCGCGATCAGGTGCTGCTGGTGAGCCGGGGCGACTCCACCCTGCGCGGCCATGGGGTGCTGGAGCCTGAGGCCCTGCAGGCAGCCTTCGGTCCCTTTGATGCCACCTTTCACGTGCCGGCATTCCTGGAAGGAGGGCGCACCACCGTGAACGGGGTGCACCTTCTCCATGGCGAGCCTGTGCACACAACACCTTTTGCCCAGGACCGGCTGTTTGGCTTCAGCAGCAGTGATCTGGCCTGCTGGTTGGAGGAGAAAAGTGATGGGTCCATTGCCGCGACGTCAGTGCAGCGCATCAGTGGCCGGGAGCTTGATGCCGCCTGCTCAGCAGGCCTGCCGTTGTTGATCGAGCGTCTACGTGGGCTCAAGGGCAATGCCTCTGTGGTGGTGGATGCCGAGCGCCAGGAGCAGCTCACCGTTCTGGCCGCAGCGGTGCGCGCCCTGCAGGGACAGAAACGCTTTCTGTTCCGTTCCGCCGCCAGCATGGTGAAGGCTCTGGCGGATCCAGGCCCGCCGCCGCTTGATCCCAAGGGATTAGCGGGGTTGCGACTATTGGCTGCCGATGGAATGTCTCTGCCTGGACTGGTAATGGTGGGCTCTCACGTGCCCGTGGCGGATCAGCAGCTGGAGCTCTTGCTGCAGGAATCGGGTTGCCAAGGGGTTGAACTGCCGGTGCCGCGTATCGCTCGGATGATGGAGGGGCCGACACCCGACCTGTTGCTGGCGGATCTGGAGCGGGTCTGGTTGCAGCAGCTGCGGGAGCTGCTTGATCAAGGTCTGACGCCCGTACTGTTCACCAGCCGCGGTGAGCTGCGTTGCGCCTCAGCGAATGAGGGCCGGCGCTTGTCCTGCGCTCTGGCGGAGTTGATGGGTCGCCTTGCGGCAGCTCTCGCTCCTGATTTGGGCTACCTGATCAGCAAAGGCGGCATCACCACTCAGACGCTGCTTGCCCGGGGTCTGGCCCTTGAGTCGGTGCAGCTGGAAGGGCAGCTGCTGCCGGGTCTGTCGCTGGTGCGTCCGTCAGCGGGGCCCTGCAGTGGACTGCCGATTCTCACCTTCCCCGGCAATCTCGGCGTTGCCGGCACGCTGCGGGACGCTTGGCAGCGAATGGAGGCCGGCTGAGGCGGCCAGTAGTTCCATCGGGTGCTGTACCTGGGCCCGATCGCCCAGGTGGCGCCGCAGTTGCAGGGTGCAGCCGATGTTGGCGCTGGCCACTAGTTCAGCACCGGTGCCGCTGAGGTCGTCGGCCTTGATCCGGCCCAGTTCGGCTGCCTCCTCCGGCTGCACCAGGTTGTAGATGCCGGCGCTGCCGCAGCACACCCCGGCCTCTGTTGCTTCCCTCAGCTGAATGTTGGGGATGGCCCGCAGCAGTTGGCGGGGCTGGGCCTGGATTCCCTGGCCGTGAATCATGTGGCAGGCGTCATGCATGGCCACGACGCCGGGGAGTGGTTGCAGTTGGGCACGGAATGACTCCAAAAGGCCGCGGTCCGCCAGGAATTCCTGCACATCCAGTACCGGGGCCCTGAATGCAGTGTTGCCGTTCAGGATCTCGCTGTATGCCTTCATCGTGTGACCGCAGCCTGAAGCGGCCACCAGCACCGCATCCAGATCTCCCTTAACGGCATTCATGCTCCGGATCAAATCCCTCGCCAGTTGACGGGTGAGCTCCAGCTCCCCCTGGTGATGGCTCACTGCCCCGCAGCAGCCCTGGTCTGCTGGAATCACCACCTCAAAACCGTTGGCCTGCAACACCTTCACCGTTGCGTTGCTCACGCTGGGATCGAAGCAGCGCTGCACGCAGCCCAGCAACAGCGCCACACGGCCGCGGCGTTCGCTGGCAGCGGGATTGATCTGGGGTAGTGGGTCGCTGAAGCTTTCCGGCACCAGGGGCGGCAGCAGTTGCTCCATGGCTTCGATCTCCGGGCCGAACAGACGGGTGAGACCGGAGCTGCGGGCCAGCTGTTGCAGCGGTGTTCCGGCGTAGCCCCGCAGGGGTTGCAGCAGGGCTCGCAGGCGCTTGGGGTAGGGCAGCACCTGCAGCAGCAGCTTGCGGAAGCTGATCTGCCAGCTACTGCGGTGATTGGCCTGATTCAGCTGGGGCCTGGTGGCCTCGATCAGCTGGTCGTAGCGGACTCCCGATGGGCAAGCTGAAACGCATGCGTAACAGCCCAGGCAGGTGTCGAAATGGCTTGCAACCGTGGCATCTAGCGCCAGTTCCCCGGCCTCGATCGCCCGCAGCGCATGGATGCGGCCGCGGGGAGAGTCCATCTCGCTGGCCAGCACGCGATAGCTGGCACAGGTCGGCAGGCAGAAGCCGCAGTGCACGCAGGGATCGGCGGCACCGGCGGGAAGCCCGGGGAGCTGGGTGGGAGAGGCCATCGCCTAAGTCTGGCGTGAATGGCAGCTCTGGTGATCAGAAGCGCTGGATGATCGCTTCGGCGAAACCGCTGCAGCTCACCGGATCCACCTGGGGTTCCATCAGTCGGGCTAGGTCGTAGGTGACCTGCTTGTCGGCGATGGCGGCGCTGAGGCCCTTGGTCACCAGATCGGCGGCCTCCTGCCAGCCAAGGAATTCCAGCATCATCACGCCGCTGAGGATCACAGAACCGGGGTTGATGCGATCGAGGCCGGCGTGTTTCGGGGCGGTGCCGTGGGTGGCTTCGAAGATGGCGGCGTTCTCGCCGATGTTGGCGCCGGGGGCCATGCCCAGACCGCCCACCATCGCGGCGGCGGCGTCGGAGATGTAATCGCCGTTGAGGTTCAACGTGGCGAGGATGGAATACTCCTGGGGGCGGGTTTGGATCTGCTGGAAAATGCTGTCTGCGATGCGGTCATCCACCAGCACCATCTCTTTCCACTTGCCGCCACCGTGGCTGCTGCCGATGGTGTTGATTACCGCCTGCACCTCGTCATCGATGTCGGCTTTCTTTTCTGGAGTGAGGCTGTCGTAGCCGGGTTCGATCATGCGGGCATTAGCCTGCACACTCAGGTTGGGATCCTTCTCCAGGTTGCCGAGGATCCAGCTTTCCCGCTCGGTGATGCATACGTCGCGGAATTCGGTGGTGGCCAGTTCATAGCCCCAGTCGCGGAAGGCCCCTTCCGTGAACTTCATGATGTTGCCCTTATGCACCAGGGTCACGTGGCGCTTGTCGCCCTGAAGACGCAGGGCGTGCTGGATGGCCTTGCGGATGTGGCGTTGGCTGCCGGCTTTGCTCACCGGTTTGATGCCGATGCCGGATCCCTCGGGGATCTGGCGCTTGCCCAGCTTGCCGTTGGCGGGGATCACCACCTCGTTGAGGTGCTTGCGCAGCTCCTGGCCGACGGCGTCATCGGCTTCCCACTCAACTCCCATGTAGATGTCTTCGGTGTTCTCCCGATAGACGATCACGTCCAGATCCTGGGGACGCTTGTGAGGGCTTGGGGTGCCCTCGTAGTAGCGGCAGGGACGCACGCAGGAATACAGATCAAAGATCTGGCGCAGGGCCACGTTCAGCGAACGGATGCCGCCACCCACAGGAGTGGTGAGGGGACCTTTGATGGCCACGCCGTAGGTGCGGATCGCCTCGAGGGTGTCTTCCGGCAGGTATTGGTAGGTGCCGTAGAGGTCGCAGGCTTCATCGCCGGCGTAAACCTTGAACCATTCGATGCTCTTGTTGCCGCCGTAGGCCTTGGCCACAGCCGCATCCAGCACCTTCTGGGTGGCGGGCCAGATGTCCACGCCGGTGCCATCGCCGCGGATGAAAGGGATGATCGGGTTTTCGGCCACCACGGGCTGGCCGTTCTCGAAGCGGATCGGTGTGCCCTTGCTGGGGGCGGTGAGCTTCTCGAACTGGGCCATGGCGGTTGGTCGGGCGTCAGCAGGCCGAGCCTATGACTGAGCGGGGAGCCCTTCGGTTTCAGAGAATGCAGACCGCGCATTGATGGCCAGCGAGCAGGTGTGTTTGGTGGCGACCTGCTTCAACGAAGCCGAGTTGATCAGCGACTTCATGGAGCGGTTCATGGCCTTGCCGGAGATGGAGCATCTGCTGCTCATTGATGACGGTTCGTCCGACGCAACGGAGGCAATGGGGTTTGCCAGGCTCAGGCGCATCATCGGGCCCATCAGCAGCACACGCTGATGTGAACGGCTGCGGCCGTCCCCCCCACCATCAGGCCAAAGCGCAGCTATCAGTTCAGGAGAGGCATCATGCGCAGTTTCGGGGCGTGTTGTTGCAGCGCTGCAGCAGGGCCTCAATGAGCCGCCAAGCCTGTTGTTCGTAGAGTTTGACAAAGTGTTCAAAGCTCTGTGCCGCCGCTGCATCGGCACCATCGGAAATCACCCGCAGCACCAGCCAGGGGACGCCCTCTTGCTCAGCCACCTGTGCGACGGCGGCGCCTTCCATCTCAACTGCCCGCAGGTCGGGCAGGGCATCCCGCAGCGCTTGCAGCATGGCTGGATTGCTGATGAAACGATCTCCAGTGGCGATTAGACCGCTGCTGGGCTGAGCGAACCCGTCCAGATTGCCTGCGCTGTGAGCCTCACGCAGAGCGGTCTCGGCCCAGCTGAACCAGGCTGGCTGCGGTTGGAGCTGGTCCTTTTTCAACGCTGGCAACGTGAAGCGTGGGAACAGGGGTCGGGCATCCATGTCGTGCTGCACTACGGCATCGGCTAACACCACATCCCATTGACGCAGGGCGGGATCCGCAGCCCCGGCAACGCCAGTGAAAACCAGCAGATCGATTTTGGGATCACTCGCGAGCAGGCGTGTGGCGGCCCGCGCAGCGCTCACCTTGCCCCAGCCGCTCCAGGCCAGGCTGAGGCGCACCGTGTCGTCCCACGAACCCCTGTGGATTCTCAGGTCGCCGTGGTCGCTGCAGCTCAGATCCTTGAGGTGGCTGAGATCCGAGCCGATCTCTTCCGGCATGGCGCCCAGCAAGCCGATATGCAGGGTTTGCGTCATGGTTTCGTGAACCTCGCGCAACCGTAACGGCGACCTTTTGCTTATCCCTGCACACTGTGCGGAATTAGGAGGTTGCAGTGAACGCGGGCGAGTCGGTACACAGCGTGGCCCGGATGCGAGCACTGGCGTCCACGATCACCCTTGTGCGCCGTCAGTTTCCGGCTGCGCAGGCCAACCTCAGCCCTTGGCGGGACGACCCGCAGACCCGACAGTGGAGTGAAACGGAATCGCTCGACCTCGCCTTTCATTTCCCTGGCTGGAGTCCACGCCTGGAATGCCGCAGTTTGCTGATGCAATTGCGAGTTAGCGCGGAGCGGGGTGACGACCAGCTGCGCCTCCTGGGGGTGTTGATGCGGGGCATGACCTACGACGGCGAACGCTGGCGCCTTGCCACGGTCGGTGAATGGTTGCCGGAAGGTCCCCACCTGCCTCAGCAGCAGCAGGTGAAGCAGCTTCAGCAGATCTGTCGCGAGCTGTTCGAGCTCTTTGATGGAACCGCTGCTTCTGAACCAGCGGCGTAACCCTTCGCAACGCACACAGCCGTTCTGCCTTGAAATCCTTTTAAGTTCGAGGTCAGGCCGTTTCTCGCAATCATGTCTGTCGCCCTTGCTGCCCAGCTCCGGGAAGGCACGAAAAAGTCGCACACCATGGCCGAGAACACGGGCTTCGTGAGCTGCTTTCTGAAGGGAGTTGTCGATAAGGCCAGTTACCGCAAGCTGGTGGCTGATCTCTACTTCGTTTACTCCGCGATGGAGGAGGAGATCACCAAGTTGGCTGACCACCCAGTTGTTGGGCCTGTCGCGATGGCTCAGCTGAACCGTCGTGAGGCGTTGGAGCAAGACCTCGCCTATTACTTCGGTGAGAGCTGGAAGGAAGACATCACACCCTCGCCCTCAGCAGCTGCATACGTGGAGCGCATTCATGCTGTGGCCCAGGAGTCTCCTGAGCTGTTGGTAGGCCATCACTACACCCGCTACCTCGGTGATCTCTCCGGTGGTCAGATCCTCAAGAACATCGCCCAGAAGGCAATGAACATGGAGGGGGATGCCGGCCTCCGCTTTTACGTCTTCGACGACATCGCTGACGAAAAAGCGTTCAAGACGACATATCGCTCCGCCATGGACACGCTGCCGATCGATCAGGCCATGGCCGATCGCATCGTGGAGGAGGCCAACCACGCTTTCCACCTGAACATGAATATGTTCAAGGAGCTGGAGGGCAACTTGGTCGCCGCCATCGGTAAGGTGCTGTTTGGCTTCCTCACTCGCCGTCAGCGGGCCGGCAGTACTGAAGCTGCCGCTGCTTAGAGTCAAATTGGTGACTCTTTGATTTCCTTGCGTGAAATTCGGGTTCTAGTCCCAGGTACTGGCCCACGCTTTCGTTGTGGAGGTCTCAATGTCGCGAAGCAGACAGCTGGTTTGCTTTCGCAAATTCGATGCACAACAATTGTTACTTATAGAGAGCGAAGCGATAAATACCCTTTTTTTGACTCCCTATTGTCCAGTGAACGATCTATAAATGATGATTCAATATGGATAGTTAGTTGGGGATTTGATATTCCTGAATTAATAAAACGTCTTCGTGGAAGAAAAGTTGTTTACCAAGCTCATAGTACTGGATATGGATTTACTCTTCCTCCGAGTGTTCCTATTGTCGCTGTTAGTAGGAATACGATGGGCTATTGGGGGCATCGTGCACCAAGGAATCCCTTATTCCTAATTCCTAATGCACTTGAAAATCAATGGTTAGCAAGAGGAGATCGTAGAGGAGATGTATCGAGTCGACCAATTGATGTTCTTGTTCAAAAAAGAAAAAGTAGTAATTATCTCTTGTATGAATTAGTCCCAGCTTTGCGCGCCAAGGGCCTTCATGTAGAGATACAGAATGATTGGGTGGAAGATTTAGTGCATTTATTTAATAGCGCTAAAGTTTTTTTATATGACTCTGCTGAACATTGGAGTAGAGCTGGTGTGAGCGAAGGATTTGGTTTACCTCCTGTGGAAGCAATTTCTTGCGGTTGCATTGTATTTAGTAGTTTGAATCATGCCCTTGCAGACACCTTTACACCTGGCGTCATGGGGCATCAAATTGGTTATGGATGTTTATCGAATGATGTGGATAGAATAGCTGCAGCAGTTGCAAATCCTGATGAGTGGAAGCCATCAGAATCTGCTTTGGACTTCGCATTGAGAGATTTTTCAGAGCCCCTATTCGTTCAAAGATGGCGTGCTGTTCTGACAGAATTAGATTCTCTTATGCCGATTTTAATTAATAATCCTCGCCTTTTGTTGAAGCCAAACTATGGATTGACTTTGCTTCTTAATGATTTTAAGCAAACCCTTAGGAAGATTTTAGGTTTTTTCGGTCTTTTAGTATAATTATATTTTACGAAAATCTTGTTGCTTCGAGGCAATTTGTTATTTCATCGACTTCTATTTGACAAATTCTTGGACTTGCTTATATTTTTTGTTTTTTTAGGCACATTGGCCAATCGGTTGGTTAACTGTCTATCAAATGTTAAAGGAAAGGCAATATAGCGTAAAATGAATATGTTAGTGTCGTCGCTGTGTTAAAAGTATTTTCTAGCGAGACGCTCTATGAGCTAAAAAATTTATTTAGGTATGTTGAAAAGCAAAGTTTAATTAGGCTATGGATAATCATACCGGTTTCTATTTTTTCTGGCTTTCTTGATATTGCTACTGTCGCAGTTATAGGCAGGCTCACAGGAACACTTGTTGGTACTGATCTCATCAACTTGCTGCCTGGCGTAAAGGTATTTGGAGCAAGTACATACATACAATCTTTGTGGTTAATTGCAATTTTTGTCCTAATTAATTGGCTGCAGTCTGGGGTCCGACTCTTACTTCGCTTTATGCAGGAGAATCTTGCAGGAGAATTGTGGCTTGACTTATCTAGTCGAATCTTCAAGCAGACACTGGGTCAGCCTTATGAATATCATTTAACGGGGAATATATCAGCACTTGCTTCGGATCTACTATCAAATCTGGAGTGTCTCTTGAGGGATATACTAACTCCGGCCTTGAGGGCAATAAGCTGTCTAATTAGTATCATATTTCTGGTTGCAGGGATTTTGTATGTAGGTGGAAGTTCTGCATTTGTATTGATACTATCGATGTTTATTCTTTATATTCTTATTGGCTATTTGATTAATCCTGCCTTGCGTAAAGCCTCAAGGCAAAAGATCGTCACGAGAGAGAGATACACCAAAGGATTTTTTGAATCTTTCCAAGCAATAGTTGACTTGAAGCTTGGTCTAAGCGAGCCCTACTTCTCAAAAAGATTTAATCGATCTACGTCGATATTTAAGGAATCAGTCGTTAACGCGACAGTTCTTCCCGAAATACCGAGGCTACTTATTGAGCCCCTTGGTATCTCAATGATCTTTCTTATTGGAGTCGTTCCACCAGTTTTATCCGGACAACAAGAAAAAATTATTGAGGTTCTTCCCTTTTTATCTATATTATCTGTAGGGGCTTTACGCCTTGCAAAACCACTTCAAGACTTTTTCTCTGCAATATCAATTTTGAGAGGGGGGTTGCCTGAAATTATGAACATAACATCCTTGCTTGAGAACACTTTCAATTTTCAAGCCTCTGCGCAGCTTCTTAATAGGACTCCAGAAGGAATTTTCCCTCTTAGATCAATAGGCCTTCAGAACGTTACTTATAGATATCCAGACGCAACTAAGAATGCACTTGATAATGTGTCACTCAGCATTCCAGTGGGATCTCGTGTGGCATTTGTAGGCCCTACAGGTAGCGGAAAAACTACAGCTGCAAATGTTTTGCTTTCACTGCTAACTCCACAACGAGGAGATTTTATTCTCGATGGCATTCCTGTTCTAGTCGATGAAATAACTTCTTGGCATTTGTGTTGTGCTCAAGTCCCTCAGTCTATAAATTTGTTGTCTGACTCTATTATCTCTAATGTTGCTTTTGGTGTTAGTTTAAATGATGTCGATGAGGCTAAGGTTTGGGATGCGCTTGAAGCCGCACAATTAGATGTAGTGGTATCCGATCTTCCTTACGGTTTGCACACACCTATTGGTGATAATGGTATTAGCTTGTCAGGAGGACAACGTCAAAGATTAGCCCTAGCTAGAGCTTTTTATAGGTCTGCAAAGTTTTTAATTTTAGACGAAGCTACGAGTGCGTTAGACAACAAAACGGAATCCGAAGTTATACAGTCTCTAGAGATCATTGGAAGAAGATGTACTACTTTAGTCATTGCCCATCGTCTTTCTACTATTCAGAAATGTGATCGTATATATGAGTTTGATGCAGGTAAAATTGTTGCGAGTGGTAACTTTGATGAGCTTAAAGAACGATCATCGAGCTTTAGGCAAATGATTAACCTGCAATCTTGTGCCAATCCTTAACTTGGCATTTGCTTGGCAGCATATCACTTGCACGTGATGTATATCATGGAAAGAATTTTACAGTTTACGCGAACAAATTCTGTAGAGATTGCAGCCTTAGTACTTTCGTTTGCTCTTTTTGGTCAAGTATTCTTTTCTTCTATCGTCAACGTATTGTCTTTAGACAACCGTTCGGTGATGCTTGCTTTTCGTCTGTGCTTAATGCTTATAAATGCTTGTTATATTCTATTTTTCTTTTTTCAGAAAAAAGTTTTTTCGATTACTTTTAAGTCATGGATTAATGTAATCGTAGTTTTTTGGACTCTGTATACGATCAGGCTTTTTTATGATGTGTTCCTAGCGAAAGTTAACCTATCTGTTCCCCTTTGGGAGCTTTTGGCATGGGGTTTGGGTAGTTCATTGGTTAGTGGTGTAGCCGCTTGTCTCTTCGCGCCATTTATCAATCTTGGAAGAGTTTTGTACAAATCAATTGAGTTTGGTGTTGCCTTACTTGGTATTTCGGTGATTTGCTTTGCGCTTAAGCCAGGATTTGATCAAGGTGGTTTTTATTTAGACCATTTAAATGCAATTACTGCTGCCAATGCTGGCTGTTCTCTCGTCTTGCTGAGTTTGTCCAGCCTTATTGTAAGAGACTATTATTTGAATCCTTATTACTATTCTAAGTATGTGTCATTTCTTGGAATAGCAATTGGTTCTTTTATTGTAGTTTTTAGTGCTACGCGGGGTGCGATTTTGGCAATGATAATTATTTCGTTGTTTGGTATATGGTCTGCAAAGGGCTCTTCATCTTCTAAATTTTCTCTCTCAGTTCCTAGTCTCTTGACAACTTTTTCTTTGGGAATACTCATTGTTCTTGTCCTATCTTATTCTGATCTTTTGCTTGACAAAATTTTTACTAGCAGGTTGTGGGATACGGTTTTTACAAGAATTGAGTTCTGGAAAGTTTGCTTTAGAGAATTTTTAACGAGTCCACTTTTTGGTGTTGGGTTCAACATACAGTCATCACTGGGAGGCCTTGAGATTGAGCAGGGTATTTACTTTCCTCATAATTATATTTTTGAATCCTTGGCTATTGGAGGCTTATTATTGACTCTACCATTGTTAGTTTGCTTTTTAATCCCAATAACTAGAGTCTTTCGTTTTAAACGCATGGATTTTTTGCATTTTTCCCTCTCTTTCTTGGTCTTTCAAGTAATAATATACTCTATGCACAATGGTCATTTGGGCGAGTATCCTGCCTTCTGGCTTATTCTTGGACTTGTTGCAGGGAGGGAAGAGGAAGCTAATTAGTAATTATTTACATAGTTCTGACTTAGTTATTTGTTTCCAAACAGAAATCAACGTGTTAATTAAGCCGGATCTTCCAATTATTGTCATAAAGCATGCCGGAATATACTTGACTCGTGGCTTCATAATGAGCCGCACAATTGGCTGCACTAGATTGATAAGGTAGATAAAAATACCAAGATTATTTCTCTTGATTAGTTCATATCTACCCATCCCGTACTGCAGTGTTTTCTTTAGTGAGCCCTGGCAAGAATGATGAATGATTCTGATTGTTTCGTCTTTCGCGATAAGTACATTCTTTTGCAGTAGTCTTACTAATAAATCTGTTTCTTCATTTGAGGCCCATTCTGTGACTTTCCCTGGGCCTATGTTAACATCAAAAATATATTCTAATTTTCCTAGTACTTTTTTCCGTGCAAAAATATTCGATGTTTCCGCCTTGGCCTTGAATAGATCCAAGACTGTATGTATTTCCGTAATTGTGCTTTCCCCCTGATTTTTAACTTTAGGGGTAGCATTTAAAATTTCGTCCTTTCCTGCTATTAATACTCCAAGTGCGTCATCTCCTTCGAATCTGCGTATGACATTTTTTATTGTATCTTCTCTATAAGTGCAATCGTCATCTGGGAATGCAATTAGTTCGCTTGTGGCGATGCTTGCTCCTAAATTTCTTGCTTTTGAGGCCCCAGTGAATGTGACTCTTTTGTGTAAAATATTTAGCCTGCCTGCGCAATCTTCTAGTAAGTCGTCTAGGAATCCGGGCGGATTTTGATCTACTACGATGATTTCTTTTGGCGCCACTGATTGACTTCTAATTGATTGAATAGCTTCTGCCAATTGTTTTTTTCTGCCATATGTACATATAATTAACGACAAATCGACTTTTCCTTCAGGCTTCTTGGGAGCCATGGTTTTGGGCTATGGATTGTCAGAGCCTAATTCATTCACGCCATGGCCATGGGCAAATTTGTTTTTAATGAGAATTCGTTGCCTAATTGGTCTGCTCCCATTTTTAGATTTGGTTTGTTTGGTTGCTTCTTGTTCGAATGTCTTTGGAGCGTTCTTAGGTTTCTTGTTGCATACTGCAATTGCCTAGTGATTTCTTGGCAGACTGCGTGTATCTGATGTCGAAATTTGTGCTTGCGTATGGATTTTACGGTCGCGGCAAAATTTCTTGCGCAGTTATCGATCGTCTCTGCTCATTATGCCTAGAATAAGTTTCTATGAGCTTCTTAGATGGCCTCAACGATGCCCAGCGTAGGGCTGTCGATCATCATCAAGGTCCCATGTTGGTGGTTGCCGGCGCCGGCAGCGGCAAGACGAGGGCCCTCACCCATCGCATAGCCCACCTTATAGGTGAGCACGGTGCAGATCCGGCGCAGATTCTGGCTGTTACTTTCACCAACAAAGCTGCTCGAGAGATGAAGGAGCGGCTTGAGCTGCTCTTGGCACAGAAGCTTGCGCATGGACAGTACGGCCAGCCCTGGAGTACTTTGCCGCCGGTAGAGCAGCGTCAGTTGCGTTCGCGCATCTACCGCGAAGTCACCAAAGAGCTCTGGATAGGCACCTTCCACGCGTTGTTTGCGCGGATGCTCCGCTACGACATCGATAAATTCAAGGATTCCGAAGGACTCACCTGGACCAAGCAGTTTTCGATTTACGACGAAGCTGATGCCCAAAGCCTGGTCAAGGAGATCGTCACGCAGGAACTGCAGCTGGATCCCAAGCGCTTTGACCCCAAGAAGACCCGTTGGGCGATCAGCAACGCCAAAAACCAGGGCTTGCTGCCCGACCAGCTCGAGGCCAATGCTGAAGGGCAGCGTGGCAAGCTCATTGCCGATGTCTACCGGCGTTACCGCAGGGCACTGGCAGCAAACAATGCCCTCGACTTTGACGACTTGCTGCTCCTCCCGGTGCAGCTCTTGCAGCAAAACGAGCAGGTACGCAGCTACTGGCACCGTCGTTTCCGTCACGTTCTGGTGGATGAGTATCAGGACACCAACCGCACCCAGTACGACCTGATCAAGCTGCTGGTGACTGATGGCAAGGAACCGCAGGATTACGACGAATGGGCAGGGCGTTCGGTGTTTGTGGTGGGTGACGCCGACCAGAGCATTTACAGCTTCCGGGCTGCAGACTTCACGATCCTGATGGGCTTCCAGGAGGATTTCGGCGATCAGGCTCCGGATGAGGCCACTCGCACGATGGTGAAGCTGGAGGAGAATTACCGCTCCACTGCCACAATCCTGGAGGCCGCCAACGCGCTGATTTCCAACAACAGCGAACGGATTGACAAAGTGTTGCGCCCCACGCGTGGTGAGGGGGAATTGATCTCTCTCACCCGCTGTGATGATGAAATCGCTGAGGCGGAGGCTGTAGTCCACCGGTTGCGCACGATGGAAGCGGCCAATCCCGAGCTCAGCTGGGGTGACATGGCTGTGCTTTATCGCACCAATGCCCAGTCCCGTGCGGTCGAGGAATCGCTGGTGCGTTGGGGCATCCCTTACATCGTTGTGGGGGGACTGCGCTTCTACGACCGGCGTGAGATCAAAGATCTTCTGGCCTATCTGAGGCTGCTGATCAACCCGGCGGACACCGTCAGCCTGCTGCGGGTGATCAATGTGCCCAAGCGTGGCATCGGCAAGACCACGATCCAGCGGCTCACCGATGCAGCCAGTCAACTGGGCATTCCGCTGTGGGATGTGGTCAGTGATCCTGAAGCGGTGCGTTCCCTGGGTGGTCGTTCCGCTAAGGGGCTGCTGCAGTTCTGCGATCTGGTTAACGATCTCCAGTCACGCAGCCGTGAGGTATCTCCCTCGGAACTGATTCAGCAGGTGATGGAGAAAAGCGGTTATGTCAGCGAGTTGATCGCTGATGGCACCGATGAGGCCGAGGAACGGCGTCGCAACCTGCAGGAATTGGTGAACGCCGCTCTTCAGTACCAGGAGGAGAACGAGGAGGGTGATCTGGAAGGATTCCTGGCCAGTGCAGCTCTGGCCAGTGATGCCGATAGCAAGGACACTGCCGCGGACCGAGTCACCTTGATGACGCTTCACAGCAGCAAGGGGCTGGAGTTTCCTGTGGTTTGCCTTGTGGGTCTAGAGCAGGGTTTGTTCCCTAGTTATCGCTCCCTCGACGACCCGGCATCCCTGGAGGAGGAACGACGTCTTTGCTACGTCGGCATCACCAGGGCGAAGGAGCGTTTGTTCCTCTCCCACGCCAGTGAGCGACGTCTCTGGGGTGGGATGCGTGAGGCGGCGGTTCCGTCGGTGTTTCTTTCGGAGTTGCCGGAGGCCTTGGTGCAGGGACACATTCCACAGAGTGGCGGAGCGGCGCTCCGGCGCGAGCGCCGCCTTGAACGGCTCACCCGTGTGGATCGGGACAAACCCTCATCGGCCCCTGCCAATGCTGTACGTCGACGTCAGGCAGGGCCAGCTCCGGGCCGGAGCTGGCAGGTGGGTGATCAGGTGATGCATTCCAGCTTCGGTGTTGGTGAGATCACCCATACCTTTGGCAGCGGTGAAAAGATTTCAATTGCAGTGAAGTTCGCAGGAATGGGTCCCAAGATTCTTGATCCGCGCCTCGCTCCAATCGAGCCTGTGGTTTGAGATGGTTGAGTTCAATAAGTCAACCCTGCACAAAGGCCGATGATTGATTTACACAGATGACCCTTGATATAATTAATTATTTTATCGTGTCACGTCGAATTGATCAGCTGCAATAATGCACTCTAGTTGCTCATACCCTCAAGGTAACTTTGGTGTCACGCACACCTCAAAGTGGTTCGTAGTAGCAACCTTGTTCCCCCAGGCTAGAGCACATTTTGATCTTCCTTTGCTCGGGCCGAGTGATACTTGTATTTCTTAAGAAGCGTGTTAATGCAGGTGTCTCCCGGCGTAGGTCTTCCCGCGGCAAGCAGGAAAACATCGATTCAAGTACGTAGTCTGAAAGTTATGTTCTTGCAAACAACGCACAGTTGCAGATGACAAGAGTGAAACTGGGTGAGATCGAGATCGGGAACGACTGCCCGATCGTGCTCCTAGGTGGAGTGAATGTGTTGGAGGACGAGGCCTTTGCGCTGCGCTGCGCAGCGCATTACCGCCAGGTCTGTAGCCGTCTGAGTATCCCCTTGGTGTTCAAGGCCTCTTATGACAAGGCAAACCGTTCTTCGATCCACTCTTATCGGGGCCCCGGTTTACAGGAGGGTTTGCGCATCCTCCAGGCTGTGAAAGATCAGTGTGGTCTTCCTGTAATCACTGATGTCCACAGCCCAGAAGAGGCTGCTATAGCCGCTGAGGTCGCTGACGTAATCCAGCTACCCGCTTTCTTGGCTCGTCAGACGGATCTTGTGGAGGCGATGGCAGCCACGGGTCGGGTAATCAACATTAAGAAACCCCAGTTTCTGAGCCCCGAGCAGATGAGAAACATCGTAGATAAATTCCGCGAGTGCGGGAATGACCGGCTTCTGCTCTGTGAGCGAGGAACCAATTTCGGTTACGACAATTTGGTGGTCGACATGCTCGGCTTCGGCGTGATGAAGTCTCGTTGTGATGATTTACCAGTCATTTTCGATGTCACTCATGCGCTTCAGTGCCGTGATCCCGGTGGAAAGGCCTCCGGAGGGCGGCGCGCGCAAGTGCTGGATCTGGCTCGTGCCGGGGTGGCCGTTGGTTTAGCAGGGCTGTTCTTGGAGTCTCATCCAGATCCCAGTCAGGCGCTATGCGATGGACCAAGTGCCCTTCCGCTGGATCTTCTAGAACCATTCCTCACCCAAGTTAAAGCGGTAGATGTACTGGTTAAGGGCTTTCCTTCTCTTCTGATCGACTGATCTCGGCCGCGTCGACATCTTCGCTTAAAATCTAGAATTGTTCTGGATAAATTCGAATGGCGTGCGTGGCGCCGCTGCCAATTTTCATCGGCTACGACCCAAGGGAGCGGGCTGCTACCAATGTTCTGATAGACAGTTTGTACCAGCACAGCAGTGTGCCCTTGGCAATCACGCCGCTGGTGACGCCTCAGCTGGAGGCACAGGGTTTGTTTAGCCGCGAATGGGACCCCAAACAAAGCACTGCGTTTTCTTTTACCCGTTTTCTGGTGCCTTACCTGATGGGGTACCAGGGCTGGGCCCTGTTCATGGACTGCGACATGCTCTGCAGAGCAGACATCAAAGAGCTCTGGGATCAGCGCGATGAAACCTATGGAGCCATGTGTGTGCAGCACGTGCATGTGCCTGGGGAGACCGTGAAATTCCTCGGTGAGGTACAGAGCGCCTACCCGAAAAAGAATTGGAGTTCCTTGATGCTGCTCAACTGCAGCCGCTGCACAAGACTCACGCCCGACTACGTGAACACGGCCTCAGGGCTGGAGTTGCACCGCTTCCACTGGCTGGAGGGTGACCACGAGATCGGCGCCATCGAGGGGGGATGGAATCATCTGGTGGATGTGCAGGCTACTCCGGAGTCGGAGCAGGCTTCTCCAATGCTGCATTGGACCCTCGGTGGCCCCTGGTTCCGCGAACAGCGCACGATGGGTGGTGCCTTGGCTGCTGAATGGTTCAGCGCTCGTGACGATGCAATGAAGCTCTGGGATTGATGGCGATTCGTAAGTGTGTGGTGGCAGTTCCGGCCCGGTTGCAGTCCTCCCGATTGCCCAACAAAGTCCTGGCGGACATCGGCGGCCAACCGATGATCCAGCGTGTTCTCGAACGGTGCCGTCAGTCCCGCAGCGTTGAAGCGGTTGTGCTGTGCACCGACAGCGCCGAGTTAAAGGCCAAGGCAGAGGGCTGGGGCTTTCCGGTGTTGATGACAGCGGAGTCGTGCACCTCCGGCAGTGAGCGCATCGCATCGGTCGCCCCATCCCTCATGGCCCTGGCCTGGGGGGACGCGGATCCCGTTGCCGAAGAAACTGCCGTCATCAACGTGCAAGGCGATCAACCGTTCATCGATCCTGCTGTGATCGATGCCATGGCCGAGGAGTTCCAGAGCCGGGACCCGGTGCCCGCTGTGGTCACCCCCGTTTATGGGCTCAAGCCCGAATCGGTGCATAACCCCAATGTGGTGAAGACCCTGCTGGCCCACGACGGCCGCGCCTTGTACTTCTCTCGATCCGCCATTCCCCATGTGCGTGATGTGGCTGAGGCGGAATGGCATCAGCACACCATCTACTGGGGTCATGTGGGCATGTATGGCTTCCGGGGAGACGTGCTCGCTGGCTGGGATCAGTTGCCGGCCTCCCCGCTGGAAGATCTGGAACGGCTCGAGCAGCTGCGGCTGATCGAAGCGGGCCTCACCATCGCCACCTTCCCGGTGCAGGGCACCTCGCTGTCGGTGGACACTGCTGAGCAGTTGGAACAGGCCCGGGCAATGGCCTGATCTCAGTCGTTGCGGTCCTTCCAGCCGTCGCGACTCAGTCGTCCCCAGCGTCCACGCGCCTTAAGGATTCTCTCCGCCAGCTCGCGGATGGCTCCATGGCCACCATGCCGGCGAAGCACAGCATCGGCACCGCGTCGGACGGGCTGACAGGCGTCGGCGGGGGCGAACAGCAGACCAATCACCGGCCGAACGGCCAGATCGTTGAGGTCGTCTCCCACGAAGGCGGTCTGCTCGACGCTCACCCCTACGTGGTTCTGAAGGCCCGTGAGGGCGGCCGGCTTGTCTTTGATGCCCACGAGGCAATGGTTGATGCCCAGTTGCCGTGCACGCACCTCCGTCGCTCCTCCCTGGCCACCGCTGAGGAAGGCGATTTCAATCCCCGCCTGTTGCAGCAAGCGGATCCCAAGCCCATCGCGCACATCGAAGCGCTTGCTCAGCTGCCCCTCGGCATCGAACCAGAGGCCCCCATCGGTGAGCACTCCATCCACATCAAGCACGAGCAGCTGAATGGATCCCAGCTGGCGCCGCAGCAACCACCAACGCAGTGCCTTCATGCGAGTCCGGCCTGAACCAGATCATGCAGGCGCAGTAGACCCATCAGTTGGTGCTCTTGATTCACCACGGGGAGCACCGAGATGGGTTTTCGCCGGTTGTGTTCCATCTGCTCCAGGGCCTTCACAACCAAAACTTCGGCATTCACCGTGATCGGATCAGCGGTCATCAAATCCTTTGCCGTCAGCTCGCTCCAGGTTTCAGCCCCGTGATCCTGCAGGGCGCGGCGTAGATCACCATCCGTGAGGATGCCGAGCAGGCTTCCTGGGCTGTCCGGGTTTTCAACCCAACCACTGCCGATGCCGTCGCGCGTCAGCCCGCCGATCACCTCGGGCAAGGGGGTGTTGGGCTGTAGGGGGTGCAGTTGGCTGGCGGGCACCATCAAGTCGGCGGCCGTGAGGGTCAGCTGTTTGCCCAGCGAGCCGGCGGGGTGATTCAGGGCGAAATCCGCCGGCGAGATGCCGCGCCGTTCCATCCAAACCGCGGCTAGGGCGTCGCCAATGGCCATGGCCACAGCGGTGCTGGCGGTGGGCGCCAGGTTCAGGGGACACACTTCACGGTCCACACCGGCTTCAAGCACCACGTCACTGCCTCGGGCCAGGGAGGAGTCAGCCCGTCCAACGATGGCGATCCGCCCCGTTCCACGGCGCGTCAGGTGGGGCAGCACCTCCAACAGTTCGGTTGTTTCACCGCTGTTGGACAGCAGAAGGCAGACGTCCTCGGCGGCCACAACCCCCAGATCTCCATGGAGTGCGTCGGTGGGATTGAGGAACAGAGCCATCAGCCCGATCGAGGAAAAGGTGGCCGCGATCTTGCGGGCCACGATGCCGCTCTTGCCCACACCCGTGATCACCAGCTTGGCCTTGCGATCGGCACATCGCTCCAGCAGAGCGAGGGCCGCTTCCACCTGGTCGCTGCTCAGGCGTTCGGCAGCAGTGGCGATCGCTGAGGCTTCCTCCTGAAGGCAGCGGGTGAGAGCGGACAAGAACAAAATCCGTGATGATCAGACCATTCTCCTGCACGCCCACCAATGGATCTTCTAGGTGTGCCGTCTTCTGTTCTGGAGGCGTTGCAGGGAGCGGCTCAAGCTCTTGGTATTTCACGTCTGGCGTTGGTCGGTGGTGTCGTGCGCGATCAGCTGCTGCATCAGCGCTTTGGTCGAGCCTGGTCGGGTGTGCCCGATCTGGACTGGGTGGTGGAGGATCATGCCGCTGCGCTTGTCGAGGAATTGATTCGCCAGGTCGGTTCTGAACGCATCACCGATGTTCAGGAGCATGGGGCCTTCGGCACGGTGGCGTTTCAACTGGATGGAATTCCCCTCGATCTGGCGACGGCGCGACAGGAGCACTACCCCGCCCTTGCGGAGAATCCCGTGGTGCAAGCGGGCACCCTCCAGGCTGACCTTGCGCGCCGCGATTTCACGGTCAATGCCATGGCCCTCGATCTGGTGGGCAATGAGCTGATCGATCTCCACCATGGTCAGGAGGACCTCGCAGCCGGACAGTTGCGGTTTCTGCATGCCGGAAGCGTTCAGGACGACCCCACCCGGGTGATTCGCGCTGCCCGCTATGCCGCTCGGCTGGGTTTCCAACTCTCGATGGAGAGTCGTGCCCAGATCAGCAGCACCATTCAAATTTGGCCCTGGAGCTGGCGTCAGGGAGATCCCGGCATGGCGGCACCGCCGGCCCTTGCTACACGACTACGGATGGAGTTGGAGCGGCTGCTGGAACGGGAACCCTGGCAGCAGGCGCTGGACCTGTTGGACGAGTGGCAGGCAATGCCGTTGTTGGACCCCCAACTTCAGAACGATTCAAGGCGCACGCAGCGGCTGCGCTGGTCCCGACGGCTGGGCCTTCCCCTGATGCCTGCTCTTCTGTTGGGAGCAGCGGACCCTGTTGCAGTCGCGCAACGGTTGCAGATTCCCGGCAAGCAACAGCAATGGCTGCAGCAGTGCGGAGCCCTTTGCGACTGGTTGGTTGATGCTTCTCCTCCCTTGGAGGCTTCTCCGTCGATGTGGTCGTCGGCCCTCGAGCATCAGGGTTGCTCGCCGGAGGCGGTGGCCCTTGCGGTGACCCTCCGCCCTCCGCAATGGAAATGCCTGCTGCGCTGGTGGGGCCGCTGGCGCAGGATTCAGGCGCAGCAAACGGCGGGTGACCTGATCGCCGCGGGATGGCAGCCTGGGCCAGCGATCGGTGCGGAGTTGCGTCGGCAGCGCAGTGCAGCACAGGACCGCAGTCGATGAAACGCAGCTGGCTTGTGCTGGTGTTGCTGTTGGCCTGCTGGTGGGGACCAGCGTTCAGCAGCTTGGAGCCGGTATTGGGGGTGCGGGAACGAGATCAGTCCTTTTGGTCAGCCCACGCCCGCGATTGTTCAACCTCAGCTATCGGATGGAGGCAGCTATGAAGCGGGTTTTCTCTCCTTAGCGCCTTGGGGACAATGGGGATCTGGAAGCCAAGACTGCAGGGTCAGGATCAGCCGCAGCAACTTTGGTTGGCCAGCAGTGGGCCGCCGCAGGTAACCGACCTCACCCATGCGCGGCTGTTGCGCTGCCGATCTTGAGCCACGTGCCGTTCTGAGTGACCTGTGCTGCGGTTTCGCTGCTGCAGGCCAGCAACAGCGGGCCGCAGGTCTGCGGATCCACCAATAGCTCCAGTAAGGATGCTGAAGGATGTTGTTTCAGCTGAACCGGGCCCTCCAGCCATTGCCAGGCGGCTCGGTTGGAGGGGGCCAGGGTGCTGGAGATACCGCGTTCGAACAGCTCAAGTGCTCCGGAGTAGGTCGGGATGGCAGAACCGTCCAGCTCGACGGTCAGCCCTGGGCTGTTCTGGAGCATCTCACCCAAATGCCCGAGTAGGCCGAACCCGGTGATGTCGGTGCAGGCGTGAATGCTTTCGCGGATTGGTTCGATCTGTTCAAGCAGCAGGTGCTGGCTGCATGCCATGCCTTTCAGTGCAGCATCCAGGTCAGTCGCCTTGGTGGTGCCGGTCATGGCCCCTGCAAACAGCACTCCAGTGCCAAGGGGGCGACTTATCAGCAGGGCATCGCCTGGGCGTAGGCCCGTTTTCAGCCATGGCGTTTTGGGGCTGCTGCCGTTCACTGTGAGGGTGATCTGAACCCCGAGGCTGGCCGGTACCGGTGATGCGCTGCGGGATTCCATCGTGTGGCCACCGATCAGCTCCGCTCCCTGTTCCGCCAGCACCGAGCGGATGCCCGCAAGGGTCTGCGCTAGCAGCTCCTGCTGTTCACTGGCCGGGACCATCGGCAACGTGACCGTTGCCATGGCGCTGGAGACATGGGCGCCGCAAGCCCAGAGGTCCGAGCAGGCATGCAGGGCAGTTAGGCGGCCGTTGAGCCAGGGGTCACTAACCAGGGCTGGAAAGCCATCCATGCTTTGCAGCAGCTCTTCTCTTCCCGGCAGAAAGGCGGCGTCTTCGGGTTGCCTCCCAAGCCCCACTCGCTCTAGGGCTGCGGCCAGGGGTTGGGCCGGCAACTTGGCGGCGCAACCCCGGCAAGCCATCGGGGCTGCACTGGCCATGGCCGCTGGCTGCAGAAAGCCGGCCATGAATGCGCGATCGATGCGTTGCTTCAGCCGCCAGAGCAGGGGAGATGGTCCCAGTCGCCAGCCGCTCCAACGCGCCCAAGCGGCATCTTGATGGCTGCCAATCAGTTGAAGTGCCTGGCGTTGTGGCTGCCAAGGGCGCAGGGCTTTGCCTTCGCAGCATGCTTCTAGATTGGTGGCCAAAGGTAGTCCGGCGCGCACCGCCCAGACTCCTGACGCTGGCCGGGGTGATGCGCTGATCACAGCACAGTCACCGCTGGCGAACAGGGATGGATGTCCTTCCACCCGCAAGAAGCGATCGGTGCGGATTCGGCCATCGGAATCCACAGGCAGACCGGCCGTTGCCAGCCAGGAAGGACCCTGGCTTCCAGTACAGAGCAGGGTTGGTCCGCTGTAGTGACTGTCGTCGTCGATTAATGCGATTTGGCCCCGTTGAAGCACCTTCTGGATGCCTCGATCCAGCTGTCCGTTGCGATGTTGCAGTTGCAGCTTCCGCTGTGGCCAGCGCCGACGCAGCGCTAAGACGACTTCCAGACCGGCAGCTCCCGCTCCGATCACCCGCAGGGGTTTCGGATCGTCTGGGTCTTCGCTTTCGAGAAAGGCGAGCGAGGCCTCCAGAGGCTTGATGGGGATTCCAGCGGCACTCGGCCTGCTGACGGCGCCCACATTGAGGCTGAGCCAGTCGAAGTGGAGTGCAGGTCGATCGCGCAGCCTCAGAAGCTTGGCTTGAGGGCTCAAACCAGTGATTTCTGCTTCCACGAAGGCCACCCCAGCCCGGTCACAGAGCTGGCGTAGGTCGATGGCGAGCTCGTCGCGCTCATAGACGCCAGCAATTAACCCCGGCACCATGCCGGAATAAAGCGCTGTGCTGCTGCGGTTTACCAGTGTGATGTTCTGCGGCGGGCGTCTCTCCGGCCTCATCGCCCAGCGTTTGAGCAGAAGCGCATGGCTGTGGCCTCCGCCGGCCAAAATCAGCCCACAAGCTGCAGTCATGGGTTGGGGAGATACCCCGTTGGATTGGCCTGCTGCCAGGCCCAGCCATCCCGGCACATCTCTTCAAGAGTTCGATGGGCACTCCAACCGAGCACGGTTTGCGCTTTCTGAGGGGATGCCAGTGAGCGAGGCACGTCGCCAGGACGACGCTCTATAAATTCCAAGGGGATGGTTACTCCTGTGGCTTGTTCGAATCCACGCACCATCTCCAAGACGCTGAGACCGTGGCCAGTCCCAATGTTCAGGGTCAATGGATCAGGTGCTGTTCTTTTCCACAGGTGCTCCAGTGCCATGCCATGGGCTTCGGCTAGATCCATCACATGTAGGTAATCGCGGATGCATGTGCCATCTGGTGTGGAGTAGTCCTGCCCGAAAATCAACAACCGATCGCGTCGGCCTGCAGCCACCTGTGTCATGAAGGGGAATAGGTTGTTGGGAATTCCCATCGGGTCTTCACCAATCCGCCCGCTTGGGTGAGCACCGACGGGATTGAAGTAGCGCAGGCAGGCCACCTGCCAGGAGCCCGAGCGGCAAAGGGCCGTCAACATCTGCTCTACAGCAACCTTGGTTTCGGCATAAGGATTCCCCGGCGCCGTTGGCATCTCTTCCCGCAGTGGGAACGTCTCGGGTTCTCCGTAGGCGGTCGATGTGCTGCTGAATACCAGGGTTCGGCAGTCGTGGCGGTCCATCGCTGCCGCCAGAACGCGGCTGCCATTCACATTCACATCCCAGTAAAGGAGGGGGTCGGCGACCGATTCCCCCACGGCTTTAAGTCCGGCGAAGTGAATCACGCCATCCACGGTTCCGCTGGCGCTGAAGGCCTGATCTACAGCGCTGGGGTCCCGCACGTCCCCCTCCACCAGGGTCAGTTGGGTTGAACCCGCCAGCTCCTGCACCCTCCGTAGAGCTTCCGGACTGCTGTTGTCAAAGTTGTCCAGAACCACGAGTTCATGGCCCTGTTCCAGTAGCACAAGGCAGGTGTGACTGCCGATGAAGCCCGCACCTCCGGTAATGAGCACGCGCCGAACCATATCCTTCCCCTTCCTCTGATTCATTGATCCTGAATCAAATGCATTGCGACAGCCTGATGACCTGCGCGATTCAACTTAATTTTCGCCCATTGCTATGAGCCTGTGGAAAGAGGAAGCCTGCTTCCGGTCTTTAAGCGTTGGATCAGCGTGGAGGGTTTGTCCCTGCTCGATCGGGTCAACTTGCTCAAGCCATTGGTGGTGTTGCTTGGTTCGCTGGAAGCGAGTGTGGAGGTACCAAGCAACACGATCGGTTTCGTGCAGGTGCCACAGGGTTGCCCAGACGATGCTGATGCCTGTTCGTTTGCTGACATCAGCATCGACTCTTTCCCCTCCAGTGACTTCGGAGTTCTCAGGGGCAAAGCAACCCGCATCGGTTCCGATGAACTGGAGCCTTATTCCCACGAGCAGCGTCGGGAACTCAGTTTTCGGTCACAATTCAGCTGGATGATCAGCAGCTCACGCTCAAGAGTTGATCGTCCTTGCCCCTGCAGGTGGGCATGAGCTTGACGGCGAACATCAAGCTGCGCAAGGTGTCTTGTTTTCGGTTGCTACTGGGAGAATCTCAAGACAAGGCGAAATCGCTGCAGCGTCTCTGAGTCAGTGCGGATTCTTTTCATTCATCAGAACTTCCCCGGGCAGTACGTCCACATCATTCGGCGGCTGGCCCAGCAGGGGCAGCACCACTTGGTAGCACTGGGTATTAAGGAGTTGGATCGCGGGTGCGGAATTCCAGAGGGCCTCAACCACTTCCGTTACCGCCTCGATCGCCGCAACACAGATGGTGTTCATCCCTTCTTAGTGGAAACAGAATCCAAGATCATTCGTGCCGAGGGCTGTGCTCGTGCTGCTGAACAGCTCAAGGCGCAAGGCTTCACGCCTGATTTGATTTGTGCCCATCCAGGGTGGGGTGAACCTCTTTTCCTGAAGGCGATCTGGCCCGATACGCCACTGCTTTGCTATCAGGAGTTCTTCTACAACGAGTTCGGTTTCGACACCAATTTTGACCTCGAATTCGAGGCCAATCGCAGTTGGAAAGAGCAGGCGAAGTTGGCTATGAAAAACGCTTATTTGCATCTCACCCTGGAGCAAGCGGACTGGAACGTCTCCCCTACCCATTTCCAGGCCAGCAGCTTTCCTAAGCACTGGCGCCAAAAAATCAGCGTGATCCATGACGGTATAGACCTTCACCATGCCCGTCCAAATCCATCCCCCGCACCGCTCAAGCTTCCAGACGGCACAGTGCTGGAGAAGGGTCAACCGATCGTCACCTTTGTGAACCGTTGCCTGGAGCCCTACCGGGGCTGCCACACCTTCATCCGGGCCATCCCTGAACTGCAACGGTTATACCCTGAAGCGCGTTTGGTGATCGTCGGTAAGACCAAGGGGGTGAGCTACGGCGCTGCATGTCCCGATGGCGAATGGATGGATCATTTTTTGGCGGAGATCAAGGGTAGGTATGACCACAGCCGGGTTCATTTCACCGGAAAACTGCCCTACAGCCAGTTCATTCCCCTACTGCAGATCTCCGCCTGTCACGTCTATCTCACCTATCCCTTTGTGATGAGCTGGAGCCTGTTGGAGGCCATGGGCTGCGGTTGTGCGGTGGTGGGTTCCGACACGGCTCCGGTGCGGGAGGTCGTTCGTCACGGCCAGAACGGTTTATTGGTGGATATCTTTTCGCCCAACGATCTGGCCGCGGCGGTGGTTGAGATGCTCAACGATCCAGATCGAGCTGCTGCGTTTGGTGTGGCCGCCCGCGAGACAGTAGAACGTAGCTATGAATTGAATGCCTGCGTCACCCGACAGCTGGCCTTGATGGATCTTGTGGCGAGCCGCAGCATCGTGGCCTGAGGCCACCCGGCAGACTGTGCCGCTGTACCCGCATCCTGCACGTGAGTCAGCTCCAGAGCCTCAGGGGCATGGTTGATCTGCTGCCGGAGGCGCTTCAGCGCTGGCAGGCCGTTGAGGCCAAGGCCCGAGAGCAGTTCCAGCGTTCGGGGTTTGGTGAGATCCGGACGCCGCTCCTGGAGACGACGGATCTGTTCTGTCGTGGCATCGGTGAGGGCACCGACGTGGTGGGCAAGGAGATGTACAGCTTTCAGGATCGGGGAGATCGCTCCTGCACTCTGCGGCCGGAAGGCACCGCATCCGTGGTGCGTGCCGCCCTGCAGCATGGCTTGCTCAGTCAGGGCGCTCAGAAGCTCTGGTACTCGGGGCCGATGTTTCGCTACGAGCGCCCTCAGGCCGGAAGGCAGCGGCAGTTTCATCAGATCGGTGTTGAGTGGCTTGGGGCGGAACGAGCCCGAAGCGATGTTGAGGTGATTGCTCTGGCCTGGGACTTGCTGGCCAGCCTTGGTGTTGGTGGCTTGCAGCTAGAGCTCAATAGCCTTGGCACGTCGGAGGACCGTCAGGCCTACCGCAAGGCTTTGGTGGCCTGGCTCGAGCAGCGCTCGGAGGCGCTCGATCCCGATTCCCAGGCAAGGCTCAGCACCAATCCGTTGCGCATCCTCGACTCCAAAAACAAGGACACCCAGGTGCTACTGGCAGACGCGCCCACCCTTGCGGATGCCCTGTCTGATGCCAGCCGTGAACGTTTCGAAGAGGTGCAGCGAGGTCTGACTGCCCTGGGGATTCCCTTCCGGCTCAATCCCCGGCTTGTGCGTGGCTTGGACTACTACAGCCACACGGCTTTTGAGATCACCAGCGATCAACTTGGGGCCCAGGCCACTGTCTGCGGTGGTGGTCGTTACGACGGCCTGATTGGTCAGTTGGGAGGCCCCCCGACTCCCGCTATCGGTTGGGCTCTCGGCATGGAACGGTTGTTGCTTGTGTTGGAAGCCGCCGGGAAGACGGATCCTCAGGGTGTTGCCGCTCGACTGACGGCGAATGCATCACCCCAGGTTTACGTGGTGAACCGTGGAGCGGAGGCCGAGCGTGTCGCCCTGGCCTTGGCGCGGGACCTGCGGGCTGCTGGGCTTTGGGTTGAGTTGGATGCGTCGGGCTCGGCCTTTGGCAAGCAGTTCAAACGGGCCGATCGCAGTGGTGCCCAATGGGCCCTGGTTTTGGGAGATGAGGAAGTCAGCAGTGGCCAAGTGCGTTTGAAGCCGTTGCAGCAGCAGGCTGAGGAATGCACCGTTGCGCTTGCCCCAGTTGCCGCGATCGTGGAGAAACTGCTCACCCCCTAAGGATGCAGATCCACCTCGTCACTGGAGGTGCCGGCTTCCTCGGCTCCCATCTGATCGACCGGCTGATGGAGGACGGCGATGAGGTGATCTGTCTCGATAATTACTTCACCGGCCGTAAAGCCAACATTGCGCGCTGGATCGGCCATCCCCGTTTCGAACTCATCCGCCACGACGTCACGGAACCGATCAAGCTGGAGGTGGATCGGATCTGGCATATGGCCTGCCCCGCCTCGCCGATCCACTATCAGTTCAATCCGGTTAAGACAGCCAAGACCAGTTTTCTTGGCACGTACAACATGCTGGGATTGGCCCGTCGGGTGGGAGCGCGATTGCTGCTCGCCAGCACCAGCGAGGTCTACGGCGATCCTGAGGTGCACCCTCAGCCGGAGAACTACTGGGGCTCTGTGAACCCGATCGGTGTACGCAGCTGCTACGACGAGGGCAAGCGCATCGCAGAAACCCTCTGTTTTGATTACCAGCGCATGAATGGGGTGGAGGTGCGGGTGGCTCGCATCTTCAACACCTATGGCCCGCGAATGCTCCCCGATGACGGCCGTGTGGTGAGCAACTTCATCGTTCAGGCTCTGCGGGGCGAACCGCTGACGCTGTATGGCGATGGCAGCCAGATCCGCTCCTTTTGTTACGTGAGCGATCTGATTGATGGGTTGATCCGTCTGATGAACGGCGACCACACCGGCCCGATCAACCTTGGCAATCCCGACGAATTCACGATCCGAGAGCTGGCAGAGCTGGTGCGGATCCAGATCAACCCGAAGCTGCAGTTGGTGGAGAAACCCTTGCCGCAGGATGACCCTCAGCAGCGGCAACCGGCGATTGACCTCGCCCGTGAGCAGTTGAACTGGCAGCCGTCTTTCTCACTGGAGCAAGGACTTGCTCCCACCATCGACTCCTTCCGTAATCTCCTGGGATCTGCCGAAGGCTGCGAGACGTGACCATTCAACGGATCTGCTGCATCGGTGCGGGTTATGTGGGCGGCCCGACCATGGCAGTGATCGCAGATCGCTGCCCGAAAGTGCAAGTGCAGGTGGTCGACATCAACCCAGCGCGCATCGATGCCTGGAATGATTCCGACCTCAACAAGTTGCCGGTGTATGAGCCGGGTCTGGACCGTGTTGTGGAACGGGCGCGCGGCCGCAACCTGCATTTTTCCACCGATGTATCGGCGTCAATCGCCGCTGCAGACATGGTGTTCATTTCGGTGAACACACCCACCAAGACCAAGGGATTGGGAGCTGGACAGGCCAGTGATCTGCGCTGGGTGGAAGCCTGCGCCCGTGAGGTGGCCCAGGCAGCAACCGGCCACACCATCGTGGTGGAGAAAAGCACCCTGCCGGTGCGAACGGCAGCTGCAATCAAAACCATCCTGGCAGCAGCCAGTGATGGAGACGATCAGCGCTCCTTTTCAGTGCTCTCCAACCCTGAGTTTCTGGCGGAAGGAACGGCCATCCGCGATCTCGAGTCCCCTGATCGGGTGTTGATCGGTGGTGATGACCCGGCATCAATTGATGCCCTCGCCGCGATCTACGCCAACTGGGTTCCGCAGGACCAGATTCTGCGCACCAACCTCTGGAGCAGCGAGCTCTCGAAGCTCACCGCCAATGCCTTTCTTGCACAGCGGATCAGCTCGATCAACTCGATTGCGGCGTTCTGCGAGGCCAGCGGGGCGGATGTGCGCGAGGTGGCCCGGGCGATTGGCACCGACAGTCGGATCGGTCCGAAATTCCTCAATGCTGGCCCCGGGTTCGGCGGCAGCTGTTTCCAGAAAGACATCCTCAACCTGGTGTATCTCTGCAGGCATTTCGGCCTGCCGGAGGTGGCGGATTACTGGGAGAGTGTGGTGGCTCTGAACACTTGGCAGCAGCACCGCATTGCCCTATTGGTGGTGGAGAAGCTGTTCGGCACGGTGACCGGTAAGCGGCTGGCGATTCTTGGTTTTGCGTTCAAGGCCGACACCAACGACACCCGCGAAGCGCCGGCGATTCGCATCTGCCGCGATCTGCTGGAGGAAGGTGCCCAATTGGCCATTCACGATCCCAAGGTGGAGGCCCAACAAATGGCCCGTGACCTTCAACAGGAGGCGGCACCCCAGACCGATGCACTCAGTGGAACCGGCAGTTGGGCCAAGGCCTGCAGCATTGAAGATGCTGTGGCGGGGGCTGATGCTGTTTTGGTGCTTACCGAATGGCAGCACTATCGCGATCTGAATTGGATTTCTTTGGCAGGTCGGATGCGCAAGCCGGCCTGGGTCTTTGATGCCAGGTCTGTCGCCGATCCTGCCCAGATCAAAGCCGCTGGCCTCAGCCTATGGCGCGTTGGCGACGGTGAGGGTTGATGGCACGCACCGTCTTGGTTACCGGAGCTGCTGGTTTCATCGGAGCTGCCTTGAGTCGGCGCCTGCTTCAGCAGGGAGACAGAGTTGTTGGCCTCGACAACCTGAACGACTACTACGACCCAACCTTGAAGCAAGCGAGGCTTCGTCAGATCGAGGCGGTCGCCCCGGAGGGTACTTGGCGCTTTCTGGAAATGGCCTTGGAAGACGGCGATGCCCTGATGGCGTTGTTCGCTATCGAGAAGCCGACTGTGGTGGTTAACTTGGCTGCCCAGGCCGGGGTTCGTTACTCGCTGGAGAACCCGGCGGCTTACATCCAGAGCAATCTTGTGGGCTTTGGCCATCTGCTGGAAGGTTGCCGCCACCACGGCACCGAAAACCTGGTCTATGCCTCGAGCAGTTCGGTGTATGGCGGAAACCGCAATCTGCCTTTCCATGAGCAGCAGCCGGTGAACCATCCGGTGAGCCTCTACGCCGCCAGCAAGAAGGCCAATGAGCTGATGGCACACACCTACAGCCATCTCTATGGCTTGCCGGCGACTGGTCTGCGTTTTTTCACGGTGTATGGCCCCTGGGGTCGCCCCGACATGGCCCCGATGCTCTTCGCGCGAGCCATCCTGGCGGGTGAACCGATCAAGGTGTTCAACCATGGCAAAATGCAGCGGGATTTCACATACATCGACGACATCGTTGAAGGGGTGCTGCGTTGCTGTGACAAGCCAGCCACTTCAAATCTGGAGTTTGATCCACTTCAGCCTGACCCTGCCACGGCGGCAGCACCGCATCGGGTGTTCAACATTGGCAATAGCCAGCCCACTGAGCTTTTGCGCTTCATCGAAGTGATGGAACAGGCTCTTGGTCGAGAGGCGACCAAGGATTTTCAGCCGATGCAGCCCGGTGACGTGGTCGCGACTGCCGCGGACACTTCTGCTTTGGAGCAGTGGGTGGGCTTCAAGCCCTCCACCTCCATTGAGAGAGGGGTGGATGAGTTCGCCCGCTGGTACCGCGACTATTTCGAGGTTTGAACCACAACGTTTGTGCTCAGGTCTGGGCGGATTGAATTAACCACTAAAAAACCGACCCTGAGGGCCGGCTTTTCATCTTTTTGGTAGAAAACGATCAGGCGGAACCAACACCGGTGTAGGAGCCGTAAAAAAAGAGGCCCACAACAAACAGAACAGCCATTCCGCCCGCCGTAGCCACCAGCCACAGGGGAAGAACTCCCTCAGTCCAGCGTGACTTCCAGGGAACAGCAGGGCGTCCGTCAGGAAGTCGATCGGGAATACGTCCGTCGGGGAATGGGGATTTTTTGCCGCTCATCGAATAATCCTCAGTTGAAGAAGTAGCTGGACATGAGCACGCCGGTCACGAAGACAAACAGCAGACCCAGGTAGAGGCTGGTGCGGTTGAGTTCAACCGGAAGGTTGTTTGGGTTGGGATTGCGTTCCATTAGTCAGATCAGCGGCGGATGAACTGCATCGCGGCGAGGGCGCCAAGGAAGAACACCGTCGGGATGCCGAGGGTGTGCAACGCAAGCCAGCGCACCGTGAAGATCGGATAGTTGCGGGGCGTGGTGGCAACGGGAGGGGCTTGAGTCATGGCTTATTTCAGACGGATGTCGAGTTCAGATTTGCCTTCATACCGCTGGCTCACCACGGGGGCCTTACTTTCTGAAGCCTGGAAGTAGGCATCGGGGCGAGGTGTTCCGAAGGCGTCATAGGCCAGGCCGGTGGACACGAACAGGAAGCCTGCCAAAAAGATGGAAGGCAGTGTCACGGCGTGGATCACCCAGTAACGGATGCTCGTGATGATTTCGAAGAACGGACGTTCTCCTGTTGAGCCGGCGGCCATGGCGTTGGGCGTGTCAGGACGACGATCTTAGGAGGTGGCTCAGGTGAGGTGGGGCTGAGGCGTTGCCGCAGTTACACAGCGTTGCCCACCCAGCGCAGCAGGTTGCCCCGTTCACCCAGCACAAAGGCGTGCTCCCCGTCGAACACCATGCGAGTGAAGTTGCTGGGTTGACGGTCCCCGACGGGGTCGTTCTCCCAGCTGTCACCGCCGTCCCGGCTCACCAGAAGGGTGCCGTTGCCGCCGCCAGCCCAGATGGAGCCATTGTCAT
This sequence comes from Synechococcus sp., assembly GCA_047285305.1. Lineage (GTDB taxonomy): Bacteria > Cyanobacteriota > Cyanobacteriia > PCC-6307 > Cyanobiaceae > Parasynechococcus. Next base: position 216,957 of record JBJBDL010000003.1, on the reverse strand, counting down.
CCCAGGCCAGATCCATGTAGCCGTAGCCGTTGGTGATCGGAATGATGGCTTTGCTCCAGCTGTCGAAATTGCCAGGCTCATCGTTGAGGCGGATCTGTGCGCCGCGAGCCACCATCCAGAGGTTGCCGTCGGGCTGGAAGCCAATGCTTTGCAGCCTCTGGCTGCTCACCCGCTGGTGAACCTGCCAGACGGAATCACCCGGTTCCCAGGTTGCGTAAAAGTTGCCAAGGCCACTCACGCTCACGTAGCTGCCGTCCTTGCTGCGACGCAGATCGCGGACGGCGCCGGCGGCATCAGCCACCTTGGCTTCCCAGCTGCCGCCGTCGTTGTGGGTCTCGTAGATCGCACCAACATTGGTGGCAAGTTCTGCGGAATGGCTTCCCAGAGCCGTGATCAAGTAGGGCTCGCCGGGCAATTTGGTGTCCAGGAACAGGCGTGTCCAGTTCTGGCCCCCGTCATCGCTGTGCAGTAGCAGCCCAGGTTGTCCGGCGATCCAGCCTTCATCGCCATTGAAGTCGATGCTGATTAAACGGAAGTTCTCTTCATCGGGCAGATCCAGGCTGCGTTCATTCCAATGGGCGCCCCCGTCGTTGGTTTCCCGGATCATCCGGTTGCTGCCCACCAGGTAGCCATGGCGGCTGTCGGTGAAAGCGACATCCAGCGGGTTGGCCTGGGTGTCGAGATCCATGGCCTGCCAGGGGCTCGTGGTGGCCGTGGGCACGTGGGTGGTGACGCATCCGCTGAGGCTGACCCCCAGTACAAGCACCAGCAAAAGCTGACTAAAAGAGTTCAACAGACGTTTCATCAGTGGGCCTCAGCGCAGGGAATAAAGGGACAGGAAAAAGGCGAAGCCGAGGGCAAGGCTGCCGAAGATCAGAACATTCTTCTGCCCGGGCGTCATACGATTGACCCCAAGGCCGAAATCGAGGTTCTCGTCGAAACCGCTGGCCTTGGCACGTGGACCGATGTCGCGGAAGGCGGCCACCTTGCTGCGGCAGACGGGGCAGCGAAAAGCCAGCGCGTCGAGATCCTCGAACGCTGTACCAGGTTCAATGCCAACCTTCTTGACCCCTTCATCGGGGTCATAGACGTAGCCGCAGCTGCGACATTCAAAACGGTGGGTTCGTGGGTCGCTCTCCGGCGCGGTTTCAACCGCTGGTTCCAGCGCTTCGGTGGTTTCGACCGGCTGGACGGACTGTTGTTCGTCGCTCACCGCTGTGTTGCTGGGCTAATCGACTCTATCGACGACAACTCCAGGCGGTGAATGCCAGACTGACCCGGTCTACGGGTACCTCCATGTTTGCCCTGCCCGGCTACGACGCCTTTCTGGGGTTTCTGCTGATTGCTGCTGCCGTACCGGCTTTAGCTCTGATCACCAACAAACTGGTGGCGCCGAAAAGCCGTGCCGGTGAGCGTCAGCTCACCTATGAATCCGGCATGGAGCCCATTGGCGGGGCCTGGATTCAATTCAATATCCGCTATTACATGTTTGCGCTGGTCTTCGTCATCTTCGATGTCGAGACCGTGTTCCTTTATCCCTGGGCTGTGGCGTTCAACCGCCTCGGCCTGTTGGCCTTCATCGAGGCCCTGATCTTCATCGCAATCCTGCTGGTGGCTTTGGCCTATGCCTGGCGTAAAGGCGCCCTTGAGTGGAGCTAGTCATGCCTGAGAACACATCCCCCTCCATTGCTGCAGCTCGCGATCTGCGCGAAGCCAGTTGCGCTCCGATTGGTGCTCCAACGGTCACCAATGACCTCAGCGAGAACGTCATCCTCACCAGTCTTGATGACCTTCACAACTGGGCCCGTTTGAGCAGTCTCTGGCCGCTTCTATATGGAACGGCCTGCTGCTTCATTGAGTTTGCGGCGCTGCTGGGCTCCCGCTTCGACTTTGATCGCTTCGGTCTGGTTCCCCGCAGTTCCCCGCGTCAGGCCGATCTTCTGATCGTGGCCGGCACGGTCACCATGAAGATGGCCCCGGCTTTGGTGAGGCTTTATGAGCAGATGCCGGAGCCGAAGTACGTGATCGCCATGGGTGCCTGCACCATCACCGGTGGCATGTTCAGCGCTGATTCCACCACCGCTGTTCGCGGTGTCGACAAGCTGATTCCGGTAGATCTTTATCTGCCTGGCTGTCCTCCCCGCCCCGAAGCGATCTTTGATGCTGTGATCAAACTGCGTAAGAAAGTGGGGGATGAGTCGCTGGCGGAGAGGCGCAAGCATCAGCAGACCCACCGCTACATGACGGTCTCCCATCAGATGAAGCGTGTTGAGCCTGTCGTGACTGGCTCCTACCTTCGAGCCGAAACTCAGAAGGCTGCCCTGGCTGCAGCGCCGGCGGGCCAGACCCTGGCCACCGATGCCGCCGTGCTCACCCCTGCTGCCGAACCAGTCGAATCATGAGCGAAACACCCTCCAAGAAAACTGCCTCCGATGAAGCCGGTGCTGTTGTTGCTCCCGAGCCGGGGCCGGTGAGCCAGTGGCTGAACACACAAGGCTTCGATCACAACAGCCTGGAGCCTGATCATCTCGGCGTTGAGCAGATCGGTGTTGAAGCTGCCGTGCTTCCGATGATTACCGCGGCGCTCAAGAGCAACGGTTTCGACTATCTCCAGTGTCAGGGGGGCTACGACGAAGGCCCCGGTGAGCAGCTGGTTTGCTTCTACCACCTGCTGGCGATGGCAGAACAGGTGGAGGCCATGGCGGCCAATCCTTCAGCCAAGCTGAGGGAAGTGCGGATCAAAGTGTTCCTCAGCCGTGAGGGCACCCCGTCGCTCCCCTCGATCTACGGCCTGTTCCGTGGCGCCGATTGGCAGGAGCGTGAAACCTTCGACATGTACGGCATCCAATTTGAGGGGCACCCGCATCCCAAACGGTTGTTGATGCCGGAAGACTGGAAAGGTTGGCCGCTGCGTAAGGATTACGTTCAGCCCGATTTCTATGAAATGCAGGACGCCTATTAATCGCGCTCTCGACGATGGGTTCGGTAAAAACGCATCACCGCAAGGGCAAGGCTGCGGGAGTCGTGGCGCAATGTTGCTGTTGGCCTTATCCCCTGAAGAGGTGCTTGGGTGACGTCGTAGCCGTCTGAGCGCAGTTCATCTGCATTGCAACGCACGGGATCGGCACCACGGCTTTGGTAGTACCGCACCAGATCCGAATCGGGCAGGTCATCCTGGGCCAGGACGGAATTGAACAGTCTGGGCTCAATGCCAAGAGTGGCCAGCTGTGCCTCGATCGCTCGGATGTGACCGCGCACATCCAGGCCATCGGTTTCGCCGGGTTGCGTCATCAGGTTGCAGATGTAGAGCCTGGGGGCCTTGCTGCGTTTGATGGCTCCCACCAGTTCTGGTACCAGCAGATTGGGGAGCAGGGATGTGTAAAGGCTGCCCGGTCCGAGCACGATCAGGTCGGCATTGGCGATCGCTTCGAGTGCCCGTGGCAGGGCCGGCGGTCGTTCAGGACTGCAGCCCAGGCGAACGATGGGGCTGGTGGCATGGCCGATGTTGCTTTCGCCTTCGATCCGTTGGCCGTTTTCAAGTTCGGCCCAAAGTTGCACATCCACGTTGGTGGCGGGCACTACCTGACCTTGCACGGCCAGCACACGACTTGATGCGGTGATGGCTGTTTCCAGATTGCCCGTGATTGCCGAAAGGGCTGAGAGAAACAAATTTCCAAAGCTGTGCCCCTCCAGGCCGCTCCCAGCCGCAAAGCGGTATTGGAATAGACGGGTGAGCAGTGGCTCTTCGGTGGAAAGGGCGGCCAGGCAGTTGCGGATGTCACCTGGGGGCAGCACCCCCAGTTCACGCCGGAGCACCCCGCTGCTGCCGCCGTCATCAGCGACCGTGACAATGGCGGTGATGTGGCTGCTGTAACGCTTCAGGCCGCTCAGCAGGGTCGATAAGCCTGTTCCGCCGCCAATGGCCACGATGTTTGGCCCCCGGTTCAAGCGGCTTTTGGCTCGCAGGGCATCCACCAGAACGGTGTCCTTGTCGGGGGCGAGAGCCTGTTGAATCGAGCCGAAGCTGCGGCTCTGCCCCCACAGCAAAAGGCCACTGCCGATGAGCACCACCAGTGGGCCGGTGATCTCGCGGGGTAACACGGTGGTGAGGGTGCTCAGCAGCCAGCTGAGGGTTTCCAGAATCCAGTAGATAGGTTTGAGATCGGCCCAGACGGCGGCCCCCAGCAGCGCCATCAACAGCCCCAGGCCAGAGGTCAGCAGCCAGCGTTTGACCACCAGGCCTGGTTGCAACCAGCGCACAGCCCTTTGGGATCGGGTCATCAGATCCCGTCGCCTCTTATCGCGCATCGTTCGGGCTTGGCGTCTGCTTGTAGGAGGCTTCAGCGCCAAGGAACGGCCTGGTGAGCAAGTTCACCGAACTGTACGGAGCTTGTGTAAAGGCGGCAGGATGTAGGTGTTTTTCGGCCAAGACCTTGCCGCAGCTTCAGTCCGTCGTGGAGATGCGGGATCTCACGATGCAGTGGGGATCTCGGCCTGTTCTTGATCGGGTCAACCTGAACCTGCGTGCGGGGGAACGCTTGGCCGTGGTGGGTCCATCGGGGGCTGGCAAGTCAACGGTGTTGCGCCTGCTGGCTGGTTTGCAGTTGCCCACCAGTGGTGAGCTGCGCTTGTTCAACAAACTGCAGACCTATTTGCGGTTGGACCAGACCGATCCGCCAGATGTGCGGCTTGTGTTTCAGAACCCCGCTCTGTTGGCATCGCTCACGGTTGAGGAGAACGTCGGCTTCCTGTTGCGCGAACGGGCGCAGCTGACTCGGAAGGAGATTCGCGATCGGGTGCATGCCTGCCTTGAAGCTGTAGGGCTGTACGACGTGGCCAACCTCTACGCCGGAGAATTGAGTGGTGGCATGCAGAAGCGGGTGAGCTTTGCCCGTGCCCTGATTGACGACCCTCTAAGGGGGGATCAGTCGATGCCCCTGTTGCTCTACGACGAGCCCACCGCAGGGCTTGATCCCGTGGCTTGCACGCGGATCGAGGACTTAATCGTCAAAACCACCACCGTTGCTCAGGGATGTTCGGTGGTGGTGAGTCACGTGCGAAGCACGATTGAACGGACGGCGGAACGGGTGCTGATGCTCTACGACGGTCAGTTCCAGTGGGAAGGCTCGGTGGATGCGTTTCGCACCACAGAGAACCCCTATGTTGTCCAGTTCAGGACGGGTAGCCTGCGCGGACCAATGCAACCGGCGGAGCACTGACCACTATGCGACGCAGCGTTCGTGATGCCATCGTCGGATTCGCAGTGGTCGGTGGCATTGTCGGATTTGCTTCAACTACTCTGTGGTTGCGAGGTGTTCGTTTGGGGTCCAGCCACTGGACGGTGACCGCTCGTTTCAATGATGCGGCAGGACTGGCTGAGCGTTCACCTGTTACCTATCGGGGAATAATGGTGGGTTCCGTGCGCTCGATTGCGGTCACACCTGAGGCGGTAGTGGCTGAGCTTGAGATCAACAAGGGAGACCTGCGCTTGTCTCTGCCTGTGACCGCCACGGTGGGGGCTGGTTCTTTGCTGGGTGGGGATGCACAGGTGGCACTGGTCAGCCGCGGAACCCCGCTTCCGCAGGATGCACCGCTCCCTCAAGCGTCTGGCTGTCAGCCAACACGACAACTCTGCAGCGGTGGAAACGTTGTGGGGCAAGAGGTCCCCAGCCTTTCCACCGTGACTGCAACCATGCAGGAGCTGCTGGCACAGGTGCAGGAAGAAAGGGTGATCCCCAATATGGCTGCCTCCCTTGAGCTGATTAATACCACCACGAAGAAATTCGAGGCTCTGACGCTGCAACTGCAGGAAGATCTGACAAAGGCCGCTCCTGTGATTCGCAATCTGGAGACGGCGACGGCTCATATGAACAACATCGTGGCCTCCCTCGACAATCCCCAGACGCTGAGTGAACTCCAGCAAACGGTCGCTAATGCCGCGGAGCTCTCCGCCAAGATCAATGCTGTGGGAGGTGATTTGGCTCGGCTCACAAGTGATCCTGAGTTCATGAAGGGCGTACGTAGTCTCACCATCGGCCTGGGTGAATTGTTAGGAGAAATCTATCCGGCGCAAACTGCCCAATAGGCACGATATGTGGTCGATATTGATGTGATTAAAACTCGATATCGTGCCAATTAGATGGCGTTGATGGCGTCCATGGCCACAGCCGCGATCGCTTGATCGCTGGCCTTTGGCAACTGCACATATTTGCCTCCAGCCGCCTCGGCGAGATCTTTGCCCATGCCGCTGCCGATGAACTTGCGCTCGGTGTCGATCACCAGCAGCTTGATCCCGAGCCCTCTGTAGCGGGCGGCGACATCCAGCACCTCTTGCTTGAGATCGGTCTTCTCTTCCCCGTCGAGTTCGGGTTGGCCGAGAGAGGTGCTCAAGGGCACGTTGCCGCGTCCGTCAGTGATGGCCACCACAACCACCTGGCCGAGATCGCCTGTGGCCAGGGCATTGGCGCCGACACGGGCCGCCTGAGTGAGGCCATGGGCCAGGGGGGAACCGCCGCCGCAGGGCATCGATTCCAGCCGGCGCCGCGCCGCGGTGATCGAGCGGGTGGGCGGGAGCAGCACCTCAGCCTGATCGCCGCGGAAGGGAATCAGGGCCACTTCGTCGCGGTTTTCATAGGCTTCGGTGAGCAGCCGGATCACAGCGCCCTTGGCGCTCTGCATTCGGTTCAAGGCCATTGAGCCGCTGGCATCCACCAAGAACACCACCAAGGCTCCGGCCTTGCGTTGCAGCAACTTGGCCCGCAGATCGCCCTCCTCCACAATCACAGAACGGCCCGGTTCCCGTTCGCGGCGAATCTTCTGGTAAGGCGCCGCTGCTCTCAGGGTGGCGTCGACGGCGATGCGGCGCACCGGCCCTCGGGGCAGCATCGGTTTCACGTAACGTCCGCGGCTTTCGCTGAGCACCACCGAACGGCTGCCGCTATTACCGCTTTTCGCTTTGGCGGCATTGAACAGCAGCAGATCAGGGTCAACTTCGATCGCTTCGGGATCGAGCATGAACTCTTCGGGCACAGCAGGTGGAGCTTGGTCCTCCTCACCGTCGTCCTCGTCGTCGTTGGTGTTGTCGTCGTCGCTGTTGTCCTCCGGCGGATCGTTGTCCTCTTCGCCGGATCCCTCCGGTGGTGGGGGTGGATTGTCTTGTTGTTGATCGCCCTGATCCTGGGGCGGCGGCGGTTCCTGGTCCTGCGGTGGGGGTGGTTCCATCTGCTGGTCCGGTGGCGGCATCTGCGAGGCACGCGGTGCGATCACCAGGGCGACGGCCACTTGAAGGTCGTCAGCTTCCACCTGATCGCGGCCGCTGAGGGCGGCATGGGCCTTGGCCACCCGCACGGCGTAGAGCTCGGAGCGGTGGCCTTCGACGCCTCCGCGGATGGCCTCAGTTACCAGGTACTCGATCTGTTCGCCGCTGATCTGAACATCCGGAAGCCACTGGCGAGCCAGCAGCAGCTGGGTGGCCAAGGCATCGGTTTCTTCGCTCCATTTCTCGGCAAAGCTGCGGCTGCATTGGCCATGGCTGATCACTGCGTTGGTGATCTCCACCCGCTGCTCCGTGCTCACCAGCTGGTTGGCCGAGAGCGCGATGGCGAAACGGTCCAGCAGGTGATCGCGAACATTGCCCTCCTCCGGGTTGTAGGTGGCGATCAGCAGCGGCCGGCAGGGGTGGCTAAGGCTGAGGCCCTCGCGCTCCACCCGGTTCTCGCCGCTGCCCACGGCCGCCAGCATCAGGTTGACGATGCCGTCGTCCAAGAGGTTCAGTTCATCGACGTAGAGCACGCCGCGGTGGGCATCCGCCAGCAGCCCTGGCTGGAACACGGCACTGCCACTGGACAGTGAGGCTGCGACATCCACAGCTCCCACCAACCGATCCTCGGTGATGCCGAGGGGGATCTGCACGAATGGGGCGGGAATCACCGTGGAGGGTGTTTCGTCTGTGATCCGCTCGCGGGAGGCGTCGTCCCATTCCTCAGGATTCTGGGGATCGAGATTGCGGCCTACACCCCCTTCGGCATCGAGGATGTCGATCGGGGGAAGCAGGGCATGCAGGCCCCGAGCCAAAACTGATTTGCCGGTGCCGCGCCCCCCTGCGATCACCACCCCGCCCAACCCAGGGTCCACAGCCGCGAGCAGGAGGGCCAGCTTCAACGTGCCATGGCCCGTAATCGCTGCCAGTGGAAAGGCGCGGGTGGCCTGGTCGTCCTTTGCCGCTACTCCGGTTGCCACCATGGACGCGTTCAGCCCGTTCGTGCGCGCCAGTCTCGCTGATGCTCTCCATCTATGACGCTTCTGTTGCGGTGGCGCTGGGGGCGAACCGACCCAGTGCGGCGGGTTCGCCGCGCCAGACCCTTGTGGCGGTGCGGCCTTTGTTGGAGGAGCTGCTCAGGGCTTGGGCCGGTCAAGACCTCTGCTGCCGCTGGTCGCAGCTGTGGGAGACCAAGCCCGTCGGACCAGTTCAGCAGCCCAATTATCTCAATGCGGTGGTGCTGGTTCAGGGCCTCGCGCTTGTGCCCGCTGAACCGTTGGCCCTGGAGTTGTTGCAGCGGTTGCATGGGCTTGAACGGCGCTTTGGTCGTGAGCGGTCTCAAGAGCAGCGCTGGGGCCCTCGAAGCCTTGATCTCGACCTCTTGTTCTGGGGAGAACTGCGCCTTGATCACCCTGACCTGATGCTTCCCCACCCGCGGATGCACCTGCGCAGCTTTGTGCTGGAGCCGCTGCTCCAGGCGATGCAGGGCACTCACCCGCCATGCTGGTGACCCTTCTCGCCTGATTCCATGGCGCCACTGCCGGCCCCGGAGCCTTTTGAGCTGCTGGACACCGTCGAGGTGGTGGACGCTCGCAAGCTCCGTTTCGAGCGCAACCGGATCAAATTGCCGATGGGGGTTGAGGCCACCTTCGGGATGATCCGCCACCCCGGCGCCTCCCTGGCGGTGCCGATCACCGACGACGGCCAGGTCGTGCTGCTTCGTCAGTACCGCTTCGCGGTGCAGGCCCGTCTGCTGGAGTTCCCTGCGGGCACCCTGGAGGAGGGGGAAGATCCTCTGGAATCAATGCAGCGCGAGCTGGGGGAAGAGGCTGGTTACAGCGCAGCGAAGTGGGATGTGCTGGGGCCGATGCTTCCTTGCCCGGGCTATTCCGATGAGGTGATCCACTGCTTTCTGGCCCGGGAACTCGCGCCCTTGGAGAACCCTCCAGCCGGCGATGACGACGAAGATCTGGAGGTGGTGCTGATGAGCCCAGCTCAGCTGGATGCAGCATTGGCATCGGGCGATGAATGGCTCGATGGCAAAAGCGTTACCGCTTGGTTCCGTGCCAAGCAGCTTCTCGGCCTCTGATGACCAGCCCTCGCGTTCTGTTCTGGCACCGCCGCGACCTGCGCCTGGCGGACAACCTTGGTTTGGTGGCTGCTACGGACATCAGTCCGGCGGTAACAGGGGTGTACGTGCTCGACCCGCAGCTGATCAACCCGCCTGACCATCTGCCGCCGATGGCGCCGGCCCGGCTGTGGTTTCTGATCGAGAGCCTGGTGGAACTGCAGCAGCGCTGGCGGGAGGCCGGTAGCCGATTGCTGGTCGTCAAAGGAGATCCGACGGCGGTATTGCCGCAGCTGGCGCAGCAGATCGGTGCCGAAGCTGTGGTGTGGAACCGCGATGTGGAGCCCTATGCCCGTGAGCGGGACCGCCAGGTGGCCAAAAAACTGCAGGCCGATGGCCGCAAGGTGGTGGTGGATTGGGATCAGCTGCTGATCGCTCCGGAGCTGCTCAAGACCGGTGGTGGTGCCCCATACCGCGTCTATGGCCCGTTCCTGCGCAACTGGCGCGGCCAGGTGCTGGCCAAGCAACCCAGCACTGTTGCGGCCCCCACCGGGCTGGTGGATCTTGATCCTGCTCAGCTGCCGGCTCTTGAGTCCCTGGAGGCTCTCCGGGAGAGCCATGGTTTCAAGGGCGCCGCGATCTGCCCCTGTCGCCCTGGAGAAGCGGCGGCGCTGGCCCAACTCAACAGCTTCTGTGATGGGCCGCTGCTCGGCTATGAGCCAGACCGTAATTTCCCCGGTACCTCAGGCACCTCTTACCTCAGCGCTGCCTTGAGCGTCGGCACGCTCAGTCCGCGCCAGGCCTGGTGTGCCGCCCAGGACTCCCGCGAACGAGCCCGCAGCGAGGAGCACTTGCAGGCTATTGCAGTGTGGGAGCAGGAGCTGGGCTGGCGAGAGTTTTACCAGCAGGCTCTTTTTCATTTCCCGGAACTGGCCGATGGACCCTACCGCGAGCAGTGGCGCCGCTTCCCCTGGGAGAACAACGAGGACTGGTTCGACTTCTGGAAGGAGGGGCAGACCGGCATGCCGATCATCGATGCCGCCATGCGCCAGCTCAACCAGACCGGCTGGATGCACAATCGCTGCCGAATGATCGTGGCCTCCTATCTGGTCAAAGACCTGATCTGCGACTGGCGCTGGGGCGAGCGCGCCTTCATGGAACTTGAGGTGGACGGTGACCTGGCCGCGAACAATGGTGGTTGGCAGTGGAGCGCAAGCAGTGGCATGGACCCCAAGCCCCTGCGTATCTTCAACCCCGCCACCCAGGCCTCCAAATTCGATTCAGCCGGTGATTACATCCGCCAGTGGGTGCCGGAGCTCCGCCATGTGAACACAAAAGATCTGCTCAGTGGTGAGATCGGAGCCCTGGAACGGCGCGACTATCCCGAACCTCTGGTGGATCACAAGAAGCAGCAGGCTCGGTTTAAAGCTCTCTACGCCACCATCCGGTTCTGATCGCCTTCGTCGGCACTACGGAGCTGGGACGGCACATTGGGTGCCAGCAGCTGGCGCACCGTGTCGATCACAGCCTCTTGCTGCCGGTCATTTAACTCAGGGAAGATCGGCAGGCTCAGCACCTGGCTGCAGAGCTGTTCCGTCACCGGTAAGGAGCCCTGTTTCAAGCCCAGATGGGCGTAGGCCGGCTGCCGGTGGATTGGAATTGGGTAGTAGATGATCGTGCTCACCCCACGCTCTTGCAGGGTCTGCTTAACCCAGTCGCGGCAGCAGCTCTCGGGGATGCCGTGGCGTGCACTGGTTTTGGAGGGGTTGCAGCTGGCGTTGCAGAGCGGCTGGCCGGTGGTGCAATTGCCGATGCGCACCACGAATTGGTTCCAGCTGTGGCCGTCGTCGGCTGTTGGCAGGGTGAGGCCGTTGAGATCGCCAAGGGCATCCCGGTAACGCTTGGCGATGGCTGTTCGTTTGCCGATCCACTCCTCCAGCCTTGGCAGCTTCACGTTCAACACCGCCGCCTGGATCGCATCCAGCCGGCTGTTGTAGCCAAGGCTGGTGTGCAGGTAGCGCTCGGGCATGCCGTGCACGGCCAGCTCACGCATGGCCTGGGCCAGTTGGGCATCGCTGGCGGTGACGGCACCGCCATCTCCCGCCGCGCCGAGGTTCTTGGTGGGGAAGAAGCTGAAGCAGCCCACATCGCCGAAGCTGCCCACGGCCTGGCCATTCCAACGGGCTCCTGTTGCCTGGGCGCAGTCTTCGATCACCTTGAGCTGATGGTGTTCGGCAATGGCCATCAGCCGCGTCATGTTTACCGCACGCCCGAACAGGTGCACCGGCATCAGGGCCCTGGTGGCGGGAGTGATTGCGGCTTCGATCTGCTCGAAATCGATCAGGTAGGTGCTGGGGTCGACATCGACGAACACAGGCGTGGCGCCAACGGCGCTGATGGCCTCAGCTGTGGCGAAAAAACTGAACGAGCAGGTGATCACCTCATCGCCGGCGCCAATGCCCAAGCCGCGCAGGGCCAGGATCAGAGCGTCGGTGCCGCTGTTGCAGCCCACGGCGTGCTCGCAGCCCACGCTGGCGGCAAAGGCTTCCTCGAAGCGTTTGATTTGCGGTCCACCGATGTACTGACCGCTGCGCAACACCTCGAGCACCGCCTCTTCGAGGTCCACACCGAGATCGTCGATCTGTTGGCTGAGGCTGAAGGGAGATACCTGCATAAAGCAAAGCTTAAGTGGCTCAGCTGAACCACTCCGGCTCGTGTCCGGGGTGCCACTTCACATTGCAGCCCGCCGAGGCGGTCTGGTCTGGATTCACCAAAGATCCCGTCAGCACGGCCTCGAGGGCGGCCCGCAGGTCGCGACCATCTAGGGGCTGATCGTTGCCGGGTCGGCTGCCGTCCAATTGGCCGCGATAGCGCAGGCTCTGCAGGCCTTCGCCATCGGCTGAAAACAGGTAGAGCTCCGGCGTGCAGGCGGCCCTGAGAGCTCGGGCCAGGGTTTGCTGCTCATCCAGCAGGTAAGGGAAGCTCCAGCCGTGGTGCCTGGCCTGATCTGCCAGTTGTTCTGGCCCATCCTGGGGGTGGGTGATCAGGCTGTTGCTGCTGACGCCCACCAGCTGCACCGCATTGCTGAAGTCTTGGTCCAGCCGAGTGATCTCGGGCTCCACATGTTTCACAAATGGGCAATGGGCACAAAGCACCATCAGCAGCACGGGCCGTTGGTCCAGGGAAGTGCTGTTCAGCCGACCGCCGGTGACCTGGGGAAGATCAAAATCAGGCAGGCCTGTGCCCAGCGCCAGCATCGTGGATGGTGTCAGGGCCATAAGGCGCAGGCAGATGCGTCGAATCTGCTTCAGGATGGCCACCTCCGGTGGTGATGGATGCCGCTCCTGCGACTGCTTTGGGGAGTAGCCCTGCTGCTGGGGGCCTGCGCTGCTCCAAAGGAACTGCCCAGCTGGCGCTTGTTTCCTCTAGACCGCCATTCCCCCCATGACGGGGTGGCTGTGGTCAATCAGCCCGATGGCTACGGGCTCCACATTTATCTGGAGACAGACACCAGCTTCCCGGGGGTGTGTCGTCCCCGATGGCTGCCTGATCCAGCGCGCCTGTTCAACGGCAATGGATCCACACCGTTCAGTTCCGGGCTGGCGACCCGTGAGGAGTTTTTTGATGCCGTCGCCCGGCGCGATGTGCGTGGCCTGTTGAAGAGCGAGCTGAAAGCTCTGTGCCAGGTGCGCGCTCCGCAAGACCGCTGGCAGTGGATCGAGCCGCCCCGCAACGACAATCAGGTGGTTCCCGTGCAGCTGCCCTCACTCGAGGAGGAAGACCTGCTCACCAATCCCGTGGAAGAATTGAAGCGGGCCCGGCAGCTGCTGATGGATCAACGGGCTGGTGAGTAGCCCTCCCACACCATCGCTTCGGCGTCGCGCCAGTAGCGGCTGAACCGCCCCAGTCGGGGTGGCCGCGGCAGCGACACGAACGGTTCGGGATCCAGCAGTTCAAGCGGCAGTTCTGCATCGATGGCCTCGCAGATCCGCTTCAGGCGTGGATCCACTGCGCTGCTGCTCAGCACACCATCGGCCTGATGGCGACGGGCAAAGGCCAGAACTTCAGTGGCCACATTTCCCTTGCGCAGGGTGAGGGGAAGGTCAAGGGCGTTTTCGTAGAGGAAGCCGAGCCGTTTGCGGCTGATTCGTGCCTCTTGGATCCAGCGGGTGTCGAACACGAACACCGCTGGTGCCTGGGGCCAGGCCTGCAGCGCTGGGTTTTTGACACCGAGGCCCTCCTCGTGAATCCAGATGATCGGGCGTTGAAAGGTCATTGAGGACTCTCCTGCTTATCGCTCGGGACGGGCCAGGGCGGCACTGGCGCCTCCGCTGCTCTGGCGTTGGCGGTTGCGCTGCTGGTTGCGGTTGTTGCCGGTCTCCCGAATGGCTGGCATCGGGGCGAAAAGCTGGTTCTCCAGTTGGTCGTAGCTGCCTTCGAATGGGCAGTTGTTCGCACTGGGGCAGCTTTCGCAGTAGCTCCCGTCGCTGTAGCGCTCCAGGTTGCCGCGGTTGAAGAAATAGGGCTTGTGGCTGAAGGTGCTGGCCACCCACTGCCAGCTCAGATGGTTGCTGGCCGGGTCGCCATCCAGCAGGTGCTCAAGAAACCAGTCGGCTCCGGCCTTCCAGTGGACCCGTCGCCAGTGCACGAGCCAGGCTGCCATCCACATTCGGGCGTGGTTGTGAAGCCAGCCAGTCGTCACCAGTTGATCGCGGAAGCCATCCATGCAGGCCAGCCCCGTGCTCCCTGCGCGCACATCGGCCGGCAGCTCACGGGCATAGGCCCCGGCGTCATGGCCCGTTTTGAACGGTTCCTGATCGTCATGGATGCCATCCCCCAGCTCGAGCCACATCCGTTGCCAGAAGTCCCGCCAGCCGAGTTCGTTGATCAACTTGCCGCCCTCATCGCGGTTGCGGATCCGAGCAAAAACTGAATCGCGCACCTCCGCGAGGGTCAACACGCCGTGGCGGATGTAGGGCGACAGTCCGGTGACCGCGCCTTTGAGGTGATTGCGACTTTTGGCGTAGCGCCTTGCGTCAATGTGCCGCAGTTTGTCTTCGGCTGCCTCACGCCCACCGCGGATCGGGCTGAGATCTCCTTCCGCCCCTGGGAACTCTTGCGCCAACAGGGTGTTGAGGGCATCGCGGGACGCGAATTGCCGCGGCAGGTCGCCGTTGATCGGGGGTGACGCAGCGCTGGGCACCGGCCTTTGTCAGCAAAGGAGCGGTGATCTTGGCGGGGGATGGGGGAGAATCGCGCGAATTCAACCCGTTCCGGTCTGTCCCGATGCTGCTTGATCTCACCGGCAAGAAGATTCTCGTCACCGGCATCGCCAACAACCGTTCGATAGCCTGGGGCATCGCTCAGCAGCTGAAGGCAGCCGGTGCCGAACTCGGCATCACTTACCTGCCTGACGACAAGGGCCGCTTCGAGGCCAAGGTGCGCGAACTCACCGCTCCTCTGGAGCCCAGCCTGTTCCTGCCTCTGAATGTGCAGGATGCCGACCAGATGGCTGAGGTCTTCGGCGAGATCAAGGAGAAGTGGGGCGTTCTCGACGGTCTGGTGCACTGCCTGGCCTTTGCCGGCAAGGAAGAGCTAATCGGTGACTACAGCGCCACGACCGCTGAAGGTTTTGCCCGTTCCCTCGACATCAGCGCTTATTCCCTGGCTCCCCTTTGCGCCCATGCCAAGCCGCTGTTCAGCGTGAAGGCCGGTGTAATCACGCTCTCGTACCTCGGTGCTGAGCGGGCAATCCCCAACTACAACGTGATGGGCGTCGCCAAGGCTGCTCTGGAGGCGTCCGTTCGCTACCTGGCGGCAGAGTTGGGCCCCGAAAAGCAGGTTCGCGTCAACGCCATTAGTGCTGGCCCGATCCGCACCCTGGCCAGTTCCGCAATCGGCGGCATTCTTGACATGATTCACAACGTGGAGGAGAAGGCTCCCCTGCGCCGCACCGTCACCCAGATGGAAGTGGGTGGTACCGCTGCCTTCCTGCTCAGCGATCTGGCCAGCGGCATCTCCGGTCAGACCATCTACGTGGATGCGGGGTACTGCGTCACCGGAATGTGAGGCACGATGAGGGCACTGAAGCTCGGGTGATGGCACGTCAGGGAACGATCCATCGGGTCACCGGTGAAACCGATGTGAAGGTGCGTCTGGATCTGGACGGCTCCGGCCAGTGCCAGGCCAGCACCGGTGTTCCGTTTCTCGACCACATGCTTCATCAGATCAGCAGCCACGGCCTGATCGATCTGGAGATCAATGCGGTGGGAGACACCCACATTGATGATCACCACACCAATGAGGATGTGGGGATTGCTGTGGGGCAGGCCCTTGCTCAGGCCCTGGGGGACCGGCGCGGCATCCATCGCTTCGGTCACTTCGTGGCACCGTTGGACGAGGCCCTGGTGCAGGTGGCCCTGGACTGCTCCGGACGCCCCCAACTCAGCTACAGCCTGGCGATTCCCAGCCAGAAGATCGGCATGTACGACACCGAGCTGGTGAAGGAGTTCTTCGTGGCGGTGGTCAACAACAGTGGGATGACCCTCCATATCCGTCAGCTGGATGGGGCCAACTCCCACCACATCGTTGAAGCCTGTTTCAAGGCCTTTGCCCGGGCCCTGCGCATGGCTACGGAGTTGGATCCACGCCGGGCCGGCGCCATCCCCAGTAGCAAAGGGGTGCTGGAGCAGGCCGGCGCCAGCTGAGCTCGGCTCCGCGCTTCACAGTCCGTTACGAGAAGATGGGCAAACGTTGATCGTTCGCCCGTGACCGTCGCCCCCGCCCGCAGCTACGACCGCAGCGACTGGGCCAGCGCCTTTGTAAACGTTGAGCAGGAACTAGCCGACGTGGCGCTGACGCCGGTGCGTGGCGTGGTTCCTGCCGAACTTAAGGGCACGTTCTATCGCAATGGCCCCGGGCGTCTTGAGCGGGACGGGCATCGCGTGCATCACCCCTTCGATGGCGATGGCATGATCGCGGCGATGCGGTTTGAGAACGGCAGCGTCTGCCTCAGCAACCGTTTTGTGCGTACTGAGGGTTGGCTGGCGGAGGAGAAGGCCGGCAAGGTGCTCTATCGAGGCGTGTTCGGCAGTCAGAAGCCCGGTGGTCGGCTGGCCAACGCCTTTGACCTGCGCTTGAAGAACATCGCCAACACCAACGTGGTGCGTCTGGGTGATCAGCTGTTGGCCCTCTGGGAGGCGGCGGAACCCCATGCGCTCGATCCCCGCAGCCTGGAGACCCGCGGCCTGTCACGCCTCGATGGTGTGTTGAAAAAGGGCGAGGCCTTTAGTGCCCACCCCCGCTTCGACCCTGGTCACAACGGACGGCCATGCATGGTCACCTTCGGCGTTAAGACCGGGCCCCGCAGCACCATCCGTCTGATGGAGTTCGCCACCGATGGCCCGGAGGCCGGCGCCTTGCTGCATGACCGTTCCGACAGCTTCCCCGGCTTCGCCTTTCTCCACGACTTCGCCATCACCCCCAACTGGGCGGTGTTCCTCCAGAACGCCATCGCCTTCAATCCCTTGCCGTTTGTGACCGGCGAAAAGGGTGCGGCCCAGTGCCTGGCATCTCAACCCGGCGGCAAGGGGCGTTTCTGGCTAATTCCCCGCGATTCCGGACGCTTCGCTGGTCAGAAACCCCGCATCCTCGAAGCTCCCGACGGTTTCGTCTTTCATCACCTCAATGCCTTTGAGGATGGCGATCACGTTGTGGTGGAGAGCATCGTCTACGACGATTTTCCGTCCATCGGACCTGATGAGGATTTCGCTGAGGTGAATTTCGACACGGTGCCGGAGGGAATCCTGCATCGTTGCCGCCTCGACCTCAGTCGGGAATCGGTGCAGACCGAGCGGATCAGCGAGCGCACCTGTGAGTTCGCCATGGTCAACCCTGAGCGTCAGGGCCTCAGCGCCCGCTTCGCCTGGATGGCGGTGGCGGAGCGGGAGAGGGGCAACGATCCGTTGCAGGCCATCCAGAAACTTGATCTGGATTCCGGGGAGACCCACACCTGGAGTGCGGCGCCCAGGGGCTTTGTGAGTGAGCCGTTGATGGTGCGTCATCCCCGTGCTGAGGCAGAGGACGACGGTTGGGTGCTCGATCTGGTGTGGAACGGGGCCCGGGCCGCATCTGATCTAGTGATCCTCAACGCCCGTGATCTGTCGGAGGTGGCGGTGCTTGAGCTGCCGTTGGCCGTTCCCCATGGTCTGCACGGGAGCTGGGCAGCGGGTTCAGTCACGGCTTGACACAGGCCGGTCACGGTTGAACACGGTTTGCCGCTCCAAGCTCGCCAGCATTGATGTCTAACAGAAGGCTTGGCATGACTTCTCGACTCAGGGGGCGCTGCCAAGGTCGCTTTGCCCGTCCTCTTCGGGCTCAGTGTTGTGGCGCCATCCCCCCTGAGGGCTGCGGAGCGCGTTTGCAATGGCGCCCTGCTTCAGATCCAGGTGAATGAGCGTGGAACAAGCCGTAGCGATCGATTTTGCTTCTCGCTCGGGATCGACGCTGAAGATCTCAGTAAGGACGCTGCGATGAGCGCCCTTAACGCCCGGTTGGCAGAGGCGCGTCAGGTCATTCAGCCGCTCGCCCTGGGTCAGCTCACTATCCCTGCACCCCGCAGCTACTCCGTTAGGGGAGGCGCGGCGGGATCATGACTGGATCGGGCCAGCACCACCATCACCGGCGAGGAGACCCATGATGATCACGACGCGTTGATCAAGGACGCCGATCGCTTGCCGGGAGTGCGACTGCAGGGAATGACGTCCTTGGCGTCGAGCGATAGCCGTGCCTCATTGGCTGATCAGTTGCTGAAACAAGCTCTTGAGATGGGGCGACGTCGCGCGCAGGCTTAGAGCCCGTGCTGTGGCCTGCGCAGGCTCGAGTTGTTGCTGATTGACTAGCGGGGTTTGACCCATCGACCCATGCCGATGGTTGCGCGCATGGGGGAGGCAAGCTTCAGGCCTGGGGAGGCTCCCAAGCCCAGTCAGAACCTCACTCTCAAACTGAACTACTGCCTGCCTTGACTGGCATCGGGATCACTGTGGCCTGAACGTGGTGCGCCGCCATTCCTTCCAGGCCAGCCTTGGCGCGCTCCAGAGGGTGGCCAGCACCAAGGGAGTCACCGGCACCGCGGTGATCACGATGAAGGCCTGCAGGGCATCGATGGAAGTGCTGTCCCCCAGGCCTGAGCCGATGCGCAGCAGCACCAAGGTGAGGCTGCCGATCATCAAGGCCCAAAACAGGCGCAGCAGAGCAGGGGGCTCGTTGCGGCCGCTCACCACCATGGCCGCGGCGTAACTCATCGAATCGGCGCTGGTGCACATGAACAGCACCACCAGCACCAGGCCGGTCGGAATCAGCAGACCGGCCAGGGGCAGCTGGCTGAGGATCGTAAGCAGGGCAGCGGCGGCTCCGTTCTGGTCCAGGGCTTCGCTGATGCCGCCCCCCGCCAATTCGAGATGCAATCCGGTGCCCCCCAGCAGGGTGAACCAAAGGTTGGTCACTATCGGGCAGAGGATGGCCACCGCCAGCACCAGTTCACGGATGCTGCGGCCGCGGCTGACGCCGGCGGTGAACAGTCCCATCAAGGGCGCATAGCCGAGGAACCAGCCCCAGTAGAACACCGTCCAGCCGTTCACCCAGTTCGCCGGCACGGCATTTGGAGTGAGGGCCATCTGCGGCAGGTGGATCAGGTAGGTGATGAAGCCGCTCAAGAAGTGCTGCATCAGCCAGAGGCCCGGGCCCAAAAGCAGCAGGCCCGCCGCCATGGCCAGAGTGAGCCACACATTGAGCTCCGACAGCCATTTGATGCCTTTTTGAATGCCGCTGACGGTGGAGGTCGCGAAGACGGCGGTCAGCAGCACCACCGTCAGGGATTGCAAGCCGGCACTGTCGCTGAGCCAGGGCAGTAGCCCTGCGGCATTGCTGAGCTGCAGCGAGAGGAAACCCAAGGGGCCAACCGTGCCAGCGATAGCGGCCACCACAGACAATCCATCCGCCAGGTGACCGAGCGGACCATCCACCCAGCTGCGCGGCACGATGTTCACCAGCAGCGTGCGGGGACGCAGGGGTTCACCGCGACGCTCCAGGATCGAGAAGGTGATCGTCGTGGTGGTGGCCACAAGAGCCCAAGCGAGGAAGCCCCAGTGCAGAAAACTCACCGCCAGGGCGGGATCCACCGCTGCGGCTGTGCTCCCCTCGACCCCAGCAAACACCGGTGATGGGGTCTGGAAGTGATACAGCGGTTCGGCTGCCGACCAGAACACACCACCCCCCGCCAGCAGGGTGCAGATCAGCACTGCGCACCAATCGAAGAATTTGAGAGTGGGCTTGCTCTCCGCGCCTCCAAGCCGGAGTTTGCCGACTGGGCTGATGGCCAGGATCAGCGCGATCAGAAGCAGCAGCACCACCATCCACTGCCAGACACCGCCAAGGGCATCACTGATCACGGCCTTGCCTTTGTCGGTGAATTGCTTGGCCAGCGCCAGATCGATGGCAGACACCAGCAGAAAGATCAGCAGGGGAGCAGCCCCCACCCAAAGAGGGGGCTGTCGCCACCAGGAATGCTGGTTCGCGGGGGTGTCAGACATTGGATGAGGGAGTGAGGGGTCAGGCGCGGACGGCGGCGCGTTGGTGGCTCCAGCAGGAGAGATCCACCGCTGGTTGTTCGCCACTGGCGAGGCGTGCCAGGGAATCACCGATAAGGGGGGCGAACTTGAAGGCCTGGCCGGAGCCTCCCGCGAACAGGCTCAGCTTCGGGGTGAGCCGGTCCAGCACGAAGTTCACGTCGCTGGCCATGGAGTAGGGGCTGATCACGGTCTCCACCCGCTCCTGCACACCCTCCAGTTCGTTGAACAGGAAGGTGTCGAGCAGCTCCACCAGGTGAGCGGGTGGCTCGGTAACCATGGCGTTGGGTTCGGCGACGCGCAGTTCTCGCGGAGCCCAGTCGATGCCCGCCTTGATCCGGGGACGGCCATCCGCTGTTTGGCTGAGGACGGGGAATCCGTAGTAGAGGCCACCGTCATCGCCGCGTTCCTGCTGGAAGCAGAACCACTGGGGGTAGCGATCGGCCAGCGCCTGGTCGACCGTGTAGTGGGCCCAGAGCATTGGCCACACCTCCAGTTTGGGTGCGAGGCCCAGAGGGGCCAGCACCAGCTGGCTCCAGATCCCGCAGGCCACCACCAGCTGTCCGGCGGCGATGTGTTCGCCGCTCTCCAGGGTGACGCCACCGCCATCGGCATCGAGGCCCGCCACGGGGCAGTGCTCGATCAGCTGATGGCCGGCATTGCGGGCGGTGCTGATCCAGTGGGCCACGACCCTGTCGCTGCGCACGGCGCCGGCGGTGGGCTCGAACAGTCCGGTAAAGCCCGGCTTCGGCTTCAGCGGGAAACGGGCCGCGATCTGGTCGGCGTTGAGGGTCTCATAGGGGATGCCCTGATCGTCCATGACCCGACGGGCCCCAGGGATCGACCCCTCGATTGTCTCTTCATCCCAGCTCTCGCCGTAGAAGAGCAGGCCGTGGGTCTCCCGCAGTTGCTGACCGGCGTGGTTTTCTTCCTCGCGCCAGAGGCGGTTGGCCTCCTGGGCGAGACGGCAGAGCACCGGGTCGGAATACATCTCCCGGAACATTCGGGTTTCGCCATAGCTGCTGGCTTTGGCGTGGGCCAGGGTCTGCGCTTCCAGAAGCACCACATCGCGCACGCCGCGGCGGGCCAGGGATGCAGCGCAGCTGAGGCCGGCCATGCCGCCGCCAACGATCACGACGTCTGCCCGTTTGGGCAGGGAGGCGGGTGCGCTCATTCGCTTTCTCCAAAGCTGAGGCCGATGGGCTCGGTGGAGGGTGTTGCAGCCACCTCCTCAAGGGCTGCTCCAACCGACAGGCCCTGTTCGCGCTGATTCAGATACTCGCTGGCCCGTCGGCGCACCTCATCGCGAACGAAGGCATAGACGTCCTTGGCACCAGCGTCTTTCCAGGCGTCGGGGGAGAACCGCTCGATTGAATCGGCGATCACAGCTCCCGCATTCACCAGGGGGTCCGGCAGCACCCGCACACCGCGGCGACGTAGGTCATCCGCCAATTGGGGTTGCTGGAAGGGGGCATTGGCGGCAGGCACCACGGCGGGGGTTTTCAGCGCTGTCGCCATTTCGGCGTTGATCAACCCGGAGATCGAGCAGGGCAGCAACAGGTCGAGGTTCAGTTCCCACCAAGCGCAGCTCTCCGGCAGCGGCGTCGCGCCGGGAAAACTGGCTTTTTCGCGGTCCAGATCCACGGTGAACACGGTCCAACCCCGCTCGACGAGATTGCGGGCAACGGTGCCACCAACGGCACCGCAGCCGTGCACGAGGGCCCGGCCAGGGCGGGCGTCGTTGAGGTCCTTGTCCAGTACGGCCTCCACAGCACCGAGGGTGCCGTGGGCGGTGGCGTCACTGGCGTCCACAGGGCTGCCGACCGCCGCCAGCACATGGGGGGTGAGCGCCGTCAGACGCTCCATGTCCTCCAGGCTGGTGTTGAGATCGCAGCCGGTGATCATGGCGCCATCGAGCGACTCCAGCAGCTCGGCGGTGACGCTGATCAGCTCATCCTTGACGGCATTGGGTTCAGCGGCCCGGGCAACGATCTTGCCGCCGGCGAAACCGGTGCCGTAAAGATCGTGCTTGTGGGTCATCAACCCCGCCAGCCGCTGGCCGTCTGCGATGCAGGCCTCATCGCTCGGGTAATTGAGTACACGCAGGCCTCCGTTGGCGGGGCGCTTAGCATCGGTATCTTCCGCCACCACGAACACCGAGAGGTGGTCGGAGACGTGTTCAGCCAGCACCGACACGGGCGGCGCTGTTTTCTTGCCGCTGCTCATCAGGCCACCTTCTGCATCATCTGATGGTGTTCGACGTAGTCGAGGCTCCATTCGCTGGGGGCTTCGGCGATGCGCTGCTGCAGCCGCTCGAACACCGTGTCTGCTGCGGTGTCGCCCGCAGCACTGGCGAAGCTGTGGCGGCTCCAGCTGCGGATCGTCGCCATCAATCCGGCGGCGAAAGTAGCCGTATCACCGTTCTCGTTCCAGCGGCGACGGTAAGGGCACTTCACGTAAACGGTGCGCTCGTCTACCAGCCGCAGGCCGTTGCGGTAAGCGGCGCTGCTCTCGTCCTTCAGCGGAGCCATGAACTCCTCTGGGGACTTGTAGAAGTTCAGAACCGTGCCTTGTTGGTACTTCTCCTGGCTGATCAGGCCTTCCTCGGCCATGCCTCGCCAGATCTGGTGCAGCTGGTCGTGCACGTTGCGGGTTTCGCCGCCGTTGTGGCCGAGATAGAGCCCTGCTTCATTACGGGAGAGGTTCACCGTCAGTAGGCGGCCGCCTACCTTCAGTTCGCGGCTGCGCAGCTCGAGGATGTGGTTCCAGTCCTTCATCGCCTGGGCGGTGAAGCGCTGAAGAGCGTCGGCATCACCGGAGGCCAGCACATGGGTGTGGCTTTTCAGGGGGCCGGGGGAGGCGCTCAGCCAGTGCATGGCCGTGGCGGAAAAACCGAAGCTCACAGAGTTCGGCGCCACGGAGGGCTCGTAGAAGCTGCGGGCACTCACCAGCACCGTTGGCTTCGGACCCCGGGGGATCTGCAGGGCCAGGTTGTTGGCCAGAGCAATGTTGTCGTTGCTCGGCAGGTCGTTGCCGATCAACGTCAGGTGGGCCTTTGGTTGGTTGGCATGCAGGCGATCAAGCACCTGGTTCCAGAGCCCAACGGCGGTTCCACCGTCGGCAGCTCCGTAATCGATCAGGACATGGCTGTCAGCGACAGCCAGTTGATTCACACAAGTCAGGGCCCAGTCCGAGGCAGCTTCGATGCACAGAAGAGCGCCCTCGGTCTGCGCGCTGTAACCCGTGGTCATGGCGATGGCCATGGACCTCGTCAGCGGCAGGCCTCACCGTACAGACCATGCCCAGAGGACCTTTGTATCCGTGGTTCTTCTTCAGCTTGCGTCGAGCAACTGGCGCAACTTGGGTTCCAAGAGGCTGAAGGCCTTGCCGCGGTGGCCGTGCTGCTTTTTCTCCGTCAAAGGCATTTCAGCGAAGGTGCGGCCGGTTCCAGCGACTTCAAAGATCGGGTCGTAGCCGAAACCCTGATCTCCCCGGGGTGAGGCCGTGATCAATCCGTCGCAGAGGCCTTCCACCTCCAGCAGGATCGTGCCGTCCGGAGCGGCGACACAGAGCGCGGCACAGAAATAGGCCTGGCGTTGATCTGAGCCGTTCAGGGCCTTCAGCAGCCGGGCAATGCGTTGCGGGTCGGTGGGCGCGTAGCGGGCGGAGTGAACCCCCGGCGCGCCATTGAGGGCATCCACACTCAGGCCTGAGTCATCGGCCAGGGCCCATTCCCCTGTGGCGGCGGCAACCGCTTGAGCCTTGAGCCGGGCATTGGCGGCAAAGGTGGTGCCCGTCTCCTCCACCTCCAAGCCTTCTGGCTGGGGTTGCACGCTGACGGGCAGGGCCTGCAGCAGACCCTGGAATTCACGAATCTTGCCAGCGTTGCCGCTGGCGATCACAAGGGTCTTCATGCGGCCTCCGCAAACTGTCGGGCCCATGTGAGCACCTCGTTCACCCGATCGGCATCCGGCCCTTCGCAGTAGACCCGCAGCAGCGGTTCGGTGCCGGAGAAGCGCAGCATCAGCCAGTGGTTCGGTCCCATCCTCAGTTTGATCCCGTCGGTGCTGATCACCTCCAATACGTCTGCGCCAGCGACGGTCGAGGGCGTGCTCTGGTCCAGCAGCGTCTCGAGCCGTCGGCGTGCCTCCATGTCGGCAAGGCGCAGGTCAAGTCGGTCGTAGTGACTGCTGCCTCCGTGTTGTTGCTGGAGTGCATCCAGACGCGCACCCAGGGGTTGCTTCCCTTCCACCAGTGCTTCCAGCACCAGCATCGCCGCGAACAGGGCGTCCCGCTCGGGCAGGTGCATGCCGAAGCCCACACCACCGGATTCTTCGCCGCCGATCAGCACATCCCCGGCCAGCATCTCTGCGGCGATGTATTTGAAGCCCACCGCGAGTTCCAGAACCTTGCGTCCTTGGGCCTCCGCCACCAGCCGCATCAGATCCGAGCCGCTCACGGTCTTGACCACGGCGCCCGGCAGCTGGCGGGCTCGGGCCAGGTGATCGATCAACAGGGGCATCAGCAGCTGGGTGCTGCAGAACCGGCCGGTTTCGTCCACGGCGGCGATACGGTCACCATCGCCGTCGAACACCAATCCCACCGCAGGAGTTCCGGCGGCCGTTGAGGCTTTCACGGCCGCGATCAACGCCCCGAGGTAGGGCGCCAGGGGTTCCGGCGGATGACCGCCAAACAAGGGATCACGTTCGCTGCGGATTTCCTCCACAACGCCAGCGGCTTCAGGACCGAGCAGCTCTGTCACACAGCCGGCGGCTGATCCATGCATCGGATCGACGATCACCTTGAGGTTGATGGCCTTGAGGCCATCAACCAGGGCACTGAGGTCCAACTTGCGGCGCAGCCCTTCCAGATGCTCGCCGCGCCCATCAAACCGGGGGACTTCTGCCTTGATCGGTACCGTGATGCCGCCGGCGGCCAGACGTCTTTCCACGGCAGCCGTGAAGTCTCCCTCGACCGATCCACCAAAGGGCCCTTTGATCTTCAGCCCCAGCCATTCCGGTGGGTTGTGACTGGCGGTGATCACCAACGCTCCCAGGGCTTTGCGCTCCACCACGGCCCAGCTGCAGGCCGGCGTGGGCACATCGGTGTCGGTGAGCAGTGGTTCCAGTTCACAACCCCGCACAGCGGCCGCGATGGCTTCCGCCAGTTCTGGAGCCAAAAAGCGCCGGTCGTAACCGATCACCACTGTTCGGCTGTTGAGACCTTCGGGGGCGCGATGGGCGAGCTCCTGAGCCGCGGCGGCGGCAACGGGCAACAACCGCTCAACCGTGATGTCGACGCCGGTGATCCCGCGCCAGCCGTCGGTGCCGAACTTGATCGGAGCTGGACTCAGAGGGAGGGGAGCCGATGCCATGGCACAGCCTGCACTTCAGTCGATCTAGCAGCTGGCAGCCGTATGGTCGGCGGATGGGTGACACCCCGCCTGCCGACAACGCTCTCACCGACCGGTTGCTGCGCAGTTGGCTGCGTTGCCGTCGCAGGGCCTGGCTCGATCGCCACGGGAATCCTGCCGAGCGGCGTTGGACGGCCCATCGCAATCTCTTGCTGGACGACCAGCAGCGCTGTTTTGTGGCCTTGATTCCCCGCAAGCCTGGCCATGGCATCGCCGCCTGTGCTGCCGGTGCCGAGGCCGTGGTGGGTCTGCGCCTGAAGGGGCTTGGCCCATCCGGTGAGCCGTTGGAGGCACACCCTCCACTGCTGCGGCGGGTCAAGGGCCAGAGCCGCTGGGGTGACTTCGCCTATCAACCGGTGCTCGCCCGTCAGGGCCGCCGCACCACCCGGGAACATCAGCTGCCGCTGGCGCTGATGGCCCTGTTGCTTGAGCAGCATCAGCAGGGGGACGTTCCGTCCATGCTGGTGCTTGGCGGTGGTGGCCGGCGCCTGGAACAGGAGCGGCTGCATCTCTCCAGTGGTCTGCGCCGACAGCTGTCGGAGGGGCTGTGCAAACTGCGCTCTGACCTCGAGCGCCCGGTTCCTCCTCCGCTGGCCGCTGACCGGCGTAAGTGCTCACTTTGCAGCTGGCGTGTCGCCTGCAATGCCGTGGCGGCGGAGGAAGGGCATCTGAGCGAGGTCAGCGGCATCGGGGCCAAGCGGCGCGAGATTTTGTTGGAGCTTGGGATTCGCGGCTTGTCCGATCTCGCCGCGGCTGATCCGTTGCAGCTCGCCAAGCAGCTGCAGCGTTTTGGGGATCAGCATGGTGAGGTGGCCGCATCCCTGGTTGCTCAGGCGCGGGCGCAGCGGGATGGACGGGTGGAGCGTTTGGATGCCTCAGCGGCACTGCCGGAACTGCAGGACTGTCCTGGTGTGCTGCTTTACGACATCGAATCCGATCCCGACGCCCGTCACGACTTCCTTCACGGTTTTCTGGTGTTGCCCAGAACCAAAAGCGGAAACTGGGATCTGGCATCCGTGGCGTATCACCCGATTCTGGCCCTGGCGGAGCATGGTGAAGCCCGTTGCTGGCTCCGTTTGCAACGGTTGCTGAATCGCTATCGGGGTTGGCCGATCCTTCACTACGGGGAGACAGAAAGCCTGGCCTTAAGGCGTATGGCTGAGCGGCAGGGTGCCGCAGAGGCCGAGGTGCTGCAGCTTCGTCAGCGCTTGGTAGATGTGCATGCCCGGGTAAGACATCACTGGCGCCTGCCCCTGGCCAGTTATGGCCTCAAGGCCGTGGCTGTTTGGCAGGGGTTCCAATGGAGTCAGGCAGGTGTGGACGGGGCTAGGGCCCTGCTGTGGTGGCGGCAGTGGCAGGGGGAGGGGCCCGATCGACGCGGCACTAGGCACGGGCTGCACTGGATCTTCGAGTACAACCGCGACGACTGCCTGGCAACCTGGGCCGTTGCCGACTGGTTGCTTGAACAGGATCAGGCGTCGGGATCCTGAAACGCCTCAGGTTTACGGATCTGGAGCTGTTCTCCATTGGGACCTTCCAGCGTTGGACTGGCCAGGCACTGGCGGCGCACCAGGGCCAGCCCAAGCCAAGTGCCATCGCGTTCGAGAGCACTGGTAATTACACCGGCTCGCTCGCCATCCAGCGTGAGCTTGGCGGTGGCCGCCAGCGGACTGGGGCAGCTCCAACAGCGCAGCTGTTGCTTCACTCCTGCCTGGCCGATGAGTTTGGCCATGGTCTCCTGGCCGAGGTAGCAGCCTTTATCTGTGCTGACCTGAGCGACAAGCCCAAGCTCCAGGGGGTTGGTGTCGCCATTGAGTTCACCGGGTCCCGGGGGGAATCCGCTCTGAAGCCGCCATTGCTCAAGAGCCGTCGAGCTGGCTGCTTCTCCTGATGCCCAGGGCTCCGGCAGGGCCACATCCGGATCGCACCACACGGCTGCAGCCATGGGCTCGAGCCACTGCAGTCGGCGCAACTGACCCAGGGGTTGGAGGCGAACCCGATCGGCTGGAAAGATCACCTGATCAAATCCAGCGTGAACGGCAGAGGCCTCTCCCGCCAAAACGATCACATCGGCCCCAGCTGCATCAAAACGAAGTTCCAGCACGGCCCGCAAGCGTCCCGTTGCGGTCAGCCAGCAGGTCTGAAGAAGATCGCCGGATTGGAGTGCGTTGAGGTCAGCACTAGTCTGCCCTTGAAGAAACTGGGGTGCTCCGCTGCCGTTCAAGCGCAGCCAGGGTACTTGGGCGTCCCAAAACAACTTGCTCATGCCGGCGTGAAGGCGGCGATTTCAGACAGCTTGTAAAGGCTGATCAGTTCAAGATTTTCAGCCGTCATCGCAGCGTCGCCCCCTTCTTCCCTGTCGACGATGGTGACGACCCGGTCCACCTTGTAGCCGGCGTCGCGCAGCTGCCGAACCGCTTTGAGGGAGGAGCCTCCTGTGGTGACAACGTCTTCCAGCACGGTGATTCGTGCTCCGGGGGCGGGGAGCGGACCCTCCAGCCAGGCACCGGTGCCGTGGCCTTTGGCTTCCTTGCGCACGATCAGCGCATCAAGCTCCCGACCTCGATCGGCGGCGGCCATGGCAACACCGCTCACCAGTGGGTCTGCTCCGAGGGTGAGACCAGCCACGGCCAGTGCATCGGCTTCAACGTGGGTGAGCATCGCCCGGCTGATCAGCGCCAGCCCGGAACCGCTCAGGCTCACGGGTTTGCAGTTCACGTAGTGCTCGCTTTTGCGGCCTGAAGCCAGGGTGAAGTCTCCGCGTCGGTAGGCCAGGGTGGCCAGACGGTTCAGCAGTTGCTCCCGCTCAGTCGGGACACTCGACGATTCAGACATAGGGCTGGCCGCGCTTCGCAGTTGTCCTTAGTTTGCGCTTAGAGCTGATTCGTCCGGTTCTGCTGCGGTCGTTCTTTGGTTCGAGCGTGCTCCTGCTCGCCGCCCCATCGGTGTTGGCGGGTCCGTTGGTCTGCACTACCAGTGTTGAGGCGCCCATGCCCGGCAGTGGTAGAGCTCCCGTCGAAGTAATGGTGTGACACCCCACGGAGACCACCAGTGAAATGGTCAACCGTCGCCTACACACCTGGAACTCGCCCATGGCCCGGGGCGTGGCCCCCCTGCATCAATTGACTGATTTTCTAGGAATCGCTATTGGCGGCATCGAGGGGAATCGGTTCATGGGATTCGCCTTCCCTGGCATGACTCTCCTGAGGTAAAACTCTCCACATGGGGGTCTAGCAATCTGGTGAATGCAGCGAACTCATAATTCGCCTAAGGCGAGTTCGATCCTCGCGACCCCCATTCCCCCCTGTTGATGCGGCTTCTTCTGCTGGCTGTTCTGCTGGTTCTGCCGGCCTTCTTCGCGGCTGCAGAGGTGGCCCTGCTGCGGCTACGACCCAGTCGCGTTGAAGTGCTCGTCGAGGAAGAGCAAGCCGGGGCCCGTTCCATCCAGCGTCTTCAGCGACGCCTGCGACGCGCTCTGCTGGTGTCTCAATTGGGTGCAACCCTGGCTCTGGTGGCCCTTGGCTGGGCTGGCCGTGGTCTGGGGGGGCGGCTCTGGTCGGATGGGTCTGTGGGTGTCGCTTGGCGCGACACAGCCTTGTTCCTCAGCATCGTGCTGCTGGCCACGCTGGTGGCTGGTTTGTTGCCCAAGGCCTGGGTGTTGAACCGTCCGGAATCCTCGGCGCTTCGCCTGGTGCCTCTGTTGGAGGTGGTAATGCGCTGCCTGGCGCCACTGCTCAACCTGCTTGAGGCGCTGGCGGGCCTATTGATGCGCCTGCTTGGCCTGGCTCCCCAATGGGATGTGCTGGTGCCAGCCCTTTCAGCTGGTGAGCTGGAAACCCTTGTGGAATCTGGACGGGTCACGGGGTTGTTCCCGGATGAGAAGAACATCCTGGAAGGTGTCTTCGCCCTGCGGGACACCCAGGTGCGGGAGGTGATGGTGCCGCGCTCTGGGATGGTCACGCTGCCGGCCACGGTCCGTTTTGCGGAAATGATGGAGGCTGTGCACCACACCCGTCATGCCCGCTTTCCGGTGATCGGCCAGTCGTTGGATGACGTGCGCGGCGTGCTGGATCTGCGTCAGATGGCCGAACCGATCGCACGGGGTGAGCTCCAGGCCGATTCGTTGCTCGAGCCGTATCTCCAGCCTGCGGTGCCCGTGCTGGAGACCTGCACGCTTGCCGAACTGCTGCCGATGATCCGCAGCGGTCAGCCGCTACTGCTGGTGGTGGATGAGCACGGCGGCACCGAGGGGCTGGTGACTGCAGCTGACCTCACCGGAGAAATCGTTGGTGATGAGGATCCCGCCGAGACCGATGAACCGGATCTGCTCGAAGAGAAGGACTGCCCCGGTGCCTGGCTGGTGGCAGGAGATCTGGAGATTTTCGAGCTCAATCGACAGCTCGATCTCGATCTGCCCGAGGCCGATGACCATCACACCCTGGCGGGCTTCCTGCTGGAGCGGCTCCAGCACATTCCGTCCGCCGGGGAAGGGCTTCATTTCAACGGCCTGCAGTTCGAGATCACAGCCATGGCAGGGCCGCGGATCGAGCGGGTCCGGCTTGTTCTCCCCAGCTCAGAGGAAGATTCCGACTGAAGGCCGATAATCTTCCCCCAATAGACCGCCTGCGCTGATGTCTCCCGACCCCATGGTCCCAGTCAAGGTCGGGGTAATCGGCATCGGCAACATGGGCTGGCACCACGCGCGGGTGCTAAGCCTTCTGCGGGATGCCGATCTGGTGGGAGTCTCGGATCCGGATGCTGAGCGCGGCAAGCTCGCCACCGAGCAATTCGGCTGCCGCTGGTTCGCCGACTACAACGCCATGCTCTCGGAGGTGGAGGCCGTCTGCATCGCGGTCCCCACGCTGTTACATCATCCCGTCGGTCTGGCCTGCCTGCGTGCGGGTGTGCACGTTCTGATTGAAAAGCCGATTGCGGCCAGCCAGGACGAGGCCACTGCACTGATCGAGGCTGCTTCAGCCGCGGGGTGTCTGCTGCAGGTGGGCCACATCGAGCGTTTCAACCCTGCCTTCCGTGAGCTCACCAAAGTGGTGGCCAACGAGGAGGTGGTGGTTCTTGAAGCGCGTCGCCACAGCCCTCACTCCGATCGGGCTAATGACGTCTCTGTGGTGCTGGATCTGATGATCCATGACATCGACCTCGTGCTGGAGCTGGCGAAGGCACCGGTGGTGCGTCTTGCCGCTGCCGGTGGTCGCAGTGCCGAAGGTCCGATCGATTACGTCAATGCCACGTTGGGTTTCGAGAACGGTGTTGTGGCCAGCCTGACGGCGAGCAAGATGAGCCACCGAAAAATCCGCAGCCTCAGTGCCCATTGCCTTTCGAGCCTGGTGGAGACGGACTTCCTCAACCACACCCTGCATATTCATCGCCGGGCCCATGAGTGGTATTCCGCTGATCATGGCGAGCTGCTGTATCGGAATGACGGCTTCATCGAGGAGGTGAGCACCACCTCGATCGAACCGCTCTATGCCGAGCTCGAGCACTTTTTGCAGTGTGTGCGCGGCCGGGAGACCCCTGCGGTGGATGGTCTTCAGGCCTCGCGGGCTCTCAAGTTGGCAGATCTGATCGAGCAGGCCGTTGAACACCCGGATACGGGAGCGCCCCTGTGCGCACCGATCTGAGGGCTTTCACTGGGATTAAACCAGCCCCTGTTGTTCGGCCAGTTCCCTCAATGCCGTGACCTGCCAGCGTCGGCAGTCACCGGGTGAGGACCGATAAAACTGCCCCCAGGCCTGGGCCTTGTATTGCGGGTAGTTCTCTGGACGAAGAGAGGGATGGCTCTGTTGCCAGCCGACCCTGACGGCATGACCGATCACCACGTCGAGGGCCAGGTCATCCTCGAAGCGCACCTCTGGATTGGCTTCGACAAAAGCCATCAGCGAAAGCAGGCATTCGCTGCAGAGTTGTCGGTATTCAGGTGCCTTGATCCGACTGAGCAAATGGTCGACCTGGGCGGCGAAATTGCGCTCCCCCGGTGTTTTCTCGAGAATGAGACTGCTTTGGAGGCGATTGCGTCGTTCCAGCTTGTCGCCAATCACCAGGCCGCGGCAGTGCTGCAGCAGCGACCAGATCCCGGCATAGAAATCGCGGGGAACTTTCTGGAAGGATCCCAGTCTGATGCGGTGTTGAAGCCAGCCCCCACCCCCCGGTGTTTCCTCCAACGGGTCAGGCACTGACCACTGCACCCGGCCGCTCACGTGCAGCTGTTCGCCGCGTTGCAGGGCTGCTCTGGCATGGTCCACATCGGCGAGCACGGCGCGCAAGCGCTTGCGAATCGCGTGGGGTGCTTCGCTGCAGAGGGCTTCAAAGGCTTCGTCCTGACTGAGTGTTTTCTCCACGGCCAGCTCTGATGTCAGCAGCAGCATCAGCTGCCCCAGCTGCAGGGTGAGGCTCCCCTTCAGCAGCGCTGGCTCCCGCCGCGCCACGCTGTCGAGGGCGAGCAGGAGTTCCTGTTCGAGCATCCGTTCACGGCCGTCGATTCCGCTGGTGGTTTCAATCCGCTCGGCGATGGCGGCACTGTCCATCGGCTGACGCAGCCGGGAGTCGCCGGTGTAGTTGCGCCCCACCACCACCTGTTTCTGGCGCACGAGAAGATCGGTGAGGGCATCTTCGAGTTGGGGATGCACCATCCCCATGGCGCCAGCACAGCGCCGCACCACATTCCAGTCTTCACAACGCAAGCCCCGTTGATAGACCTCCTCAAGCAGGGTGCGCAGGGCCACTGGATGGCCCTCAGGGCAGCGTTGAATCCCCTGGGGACCAAGACGCCGTTGCAGCAACTCGAGCACTTCCGCCTGTTCATGCAGCAGCGCACTGTTCCAGAGGCGCTGGCTCAATTGTTCAATCGGTGTGTCATCCAGCTCCTGCTCCTCTGCAGCGGTCAGATCCCGAAGATCGGTGGCGTCGCGCAGAAGCGGTTTGGCTGGCTCGGAGCATGGAACCGGTTTCTGTTGGAGCGGCGGCAGCTGCACCTCCTGCGCCTGATCCACCAGTTCACTGAGGCAGCCCAAGCGGACGGGGATGCTTTCAATGACGCCGCTGCCGAGTTGCTGGGCCAGTTTGAGGATGACGTTGCGGTGCTGCTGGAGGGCTGCGTCGCGAATGGGGATCACCAGAAGGGGACGTCCCATGCCGCGCCAGTGCCGTTGCAGCAGATGCAGCTCGTCCACAACGGTCTCCACTAGCTCCTCCGGGTCATCGGCCAAATAGCTGCTGATGTCTTCCAGCACAGACGGGGTGAACACACTGATGGCGCCGTCTTGGCGGTAGACCCGAGCCGTGTCCTCGGTTTCCACCCGGTGCCCGGGGCGCCCAGTGAGCTCAAGCCGCGGATTGGTGCCGGCGGCTTTCAACCGTTGCTTCAGCTCGTCGGACGACTGCACGGAAATCACTGAGGTTGGGTCGATCGGCACCTCTGCAGCCAGCAGCGCCTGGCGCACGTTGTCTGTCTCCGCAGCCATCGCCACAAGAACAGTGTCGGCACCGAGCGATTGCGGCTCCCTGCGTCCACAGGGGTCAATGTCCTCGGGACGGATCAGATCGTCCAGCAGCATTTCCCCGAGCCACACCATGCTCTGGGTCCAGATCAGCGGCAGGTTTGTGTTGGCCACTCGCTCTTGGCTGCCTGGATTGAGCCGTTCCTGATCGACGGCACTGGCCGGGACCTGATAGAGCTCGGGGTAGAGACGTTCGCCGTCCTGTTCGACGGCCAGGGTCTTGAGCTGGCTGTGCAGGCTCCGGGCCTCCTCCCAGCGTCTTTCGCAGCATGCGGTAACCAGTTCGAAGGCCAGAAATAACGGCCACTCCGATTCGATTCCTTCAAAGGCGGCGAGCTCCTCTGGTTCGTAGTGCAGGCGGTTGACGTCTTCCACCGCCGTCTGGTGACCATCCCGGAGGAAGCGTTTGTAGCCATAAGTTCCGCCGAGTTCCCGTCGAATCCGCCGGCCGGTGCGCTCCACCAGGGCGGCATCTTCTACGGCCCAGGCGGGATAACCAATTACTGAGAGGCAGGCACTGTCGGCTTCCTTGCTGGCGGATTCCCGCGGCAGGAGCCCTTGCAAGGCGCGACGGAGGCGCACGATGGCCCCCTGGGGAATCAGCAGGACGCAGCTGCCGTCGCCATGGGGGCCGTAGAGGTCAAGCCCATCGAGTGCTTCCAGGGCGGCTTTGGCCATGCCGATTGAGCTGGCATTGCGCTCCGGTAAACCATGGTTGCCTTTGTCGCCCCGTTCCCAGATCCCGTAGTCGGGAGTGCGGTAGGCCCTGGCGATGTAGTGCACCAGGTTTTGGAGAAAATCCACTTCGTCACGGCTTTGCACCACCGCGCAGTCGCCCTTGGTCAACTGCGCCACCTGCAGCAGAAACAGGGCGGTGGCATCGAGTTGGAGATGCCCCCAGGCGTCGTCAGCCACCACCGGTTCGCCGGTGCAACTGTCGTATTTGGCGTGAAGAGAGTCGAGGGGGTTGAGGCTCTGCTTAAAGCGCTCCACCTTCTCGGCCTGCCGCATCATCGAGCGCATCAGGCCGCGCATAAGGGCCACCACCCGCTGCTCCAGCTCCCAGGCGCGCAGGCTGTTGTGCCCCTGCTGACGGCGGTGGGCCAGGGCTAGTCCCCAAACACACTGCACCGAATAGACGCAGTCCCGCACCCAGGCATCGCCGTAGTTGCCATGGATGGTGTGAGCGGTGCTGGCGGGGAGCAGGCCGCTGATCGGGTCCTGCCGATCGAGAACCACCCGTTGGATGGATTGATCCAGACGCTGAAGGGTCGTGGCGTGGTTCTGCGGAAGACTTTCCCTCGTCGTCACAACCATGCCCTCATCCATTGCCGCCCGTAAATTCTCCAACGCAGCCCCATGGCTATGGACTCTGTCAGCACCGCCCCCGATGACCGTCGCCGCTGCCAGGTGCTCGGCGTGCCAGTGGATGCCTGCCGTGATGTCTGTGCTGCCGCACTCGATCTGCATGCCCGGGGCGGCGGACGCATCGTCACACTCAACGCTGAGATGACGATGTCGGCCCGGGCCGATACCGCTCTGGGGCAGGCGATCGGAACGGCTGATCTGGTGATCCCCGATGGTGCGGGAGTGGTCTGGGCCCTGGGCCGTCAGCAGATCCGGGTTGTCAAAACAGCGGGCATCGAACTGGCCTGGACCTTGCTGAAGTACGCCGCAGCCCATCAATGGCGTGTGGCGCTAGTGGGCGCATCACCTGAGGTGATGGCAACGCTGCGTGCGGATTTGCCGCAGCGCATCCGTGGGCTCAACCTGGCTCTCGCGGTGGACGGTTATCAATCCTTTGAAGCCTGGCCGGGTCTTGAGGCTCAGCTCAAGGCGTTGAAGCCTGATCTCGTTCTGGTGGCCCTAGGGGTGCCGCGCCAGGAAACCTGGTCTCAACGCGTTGCGGCCGGGCAGCCTGGACTGTGGATGGGTGTCGGCGGCAGTTTTGACGTCTGGGCTGGCACAAAAAAACGTGCCCCCGGTTGGATGTGCCGGATGCAACTTGAGTGGCTATATCGGCTCATTCAGGAGCCTTCACGCTGGCGTCGAATGTTGTCGCTGCCAGCGTTTGCTTTGAAGGTGATCCGGTTGGGCTGAGGCTTCAGCGGAAGCCCACAGAGGCCTGCCAAACGAAGGCCAGCAGCAGGAAGAAGACCGGGATCAACGGGAGAATGTCGATCAGAGGAGAGAAGGCCTGATAGGCCTCGGGCAGCTGTGCCAGCAGGTCGAGGGTGAAGGCGGCCATCCCTTGCATCAAAAAGGCGTTGGGCTGGACGCTACCACGTGTGATGGGCTGGCGAGTCTGGCTCCCAGGGAGCGAAATCCTCTGAAAAACAGCCGTCGCGAATCGCTTGTGCCATGGCCGAGGTGAAACGCACCAGATGGGTGATGTTGTGAATGCTCAACAAGGTGAGGCCCAGAAGCTCCTCGCTGCGAATCAGGTGATGCAGGTAGGCCCGGGTGTGACCGGTGCAGGCCACGCAGGAGCAGCTCGGATCTAG
Source organism: Synechococcus sp. (assembly GCA_047285305.1). Classification (GTDB taxonomy): domain Bacteria; phylum Cyanobacteriota; class Cyanobacteriia; order PCC-6307; family Cyanobiaceae; genus Parasynechococcus. The sequence continues at coordinate 181,575 of JBJBDL010000003.1, read as the reverse complement.
GGGAGTGTGGTCGTGGCGGAAGCGTGCATTGCGCAGGTTCCAACGTTCACCGCCCACCAGGGCGGTGCCATGACGGCCGAGTCGGGTGGGCAAGACGCAGTCGAACAGATCGATCCCGTTGGCCACGGCAATAGCCATCTCGCGCAGGGTGCCGATACCCATCAGGTAACGCGGTTTATGTGAAGGAAGCAGGGGCGCGATATCCCGCACGATGCGATGCATCTCCTCAGTGGGCTCACCAACGCTGACGCCACCGACGGCAATGCCAGGCAGATCAAAGGAGGCGACCGCCAGGGCACTCTCCCGTCGCAGATGGGGGAAACAGCCGCCCTGAACGATGCCGAACAGCGCCTGATCCTCGCGAGTGTGGGCTGTGACGCAGCGCTCGAGCCAGGCATGGGTGCGGCGACAGGCATCGATGACGTCGTTCTCCGTCGCCGGATAGGGCGGGCACTGGTCGAAGGCCATGGCCACATCCGCCCCGAGGGCCATCTGGATCTGGGTGGCATGTTCCGGAGTCATGTCGATGGTGCGTCCATCGCGGGGGTTTCGGAACACCACCCCACGGTCATCGATCTTGTTCAGGTCCCCCAGGCTGAACACCTGAAAGCCGCCGGAGTCGGTGAGCATCGGGCCGTTCCAGCCCATGAACCGGTGCAGGCCACCGGCCGCCGCCACGATCTCCTCGCCCGGTTGCAAGTGCAGGTGGTAGGTGTTGGAGAGCACCATCTGGGCCTCGGTGCGCCTCAGTTGCTCCGTGCTGATGCCCTTGACGGTGGCCAGGGTTCCCACCGGCATGAAGCGTGGTGTCTGCACCGGTCCATGCGGGGTCTCAAAGGTGCCGCACCGTGCTGATGTGTTGGCGCACTGCGCGTTGATCTCGAAGCCGAACATGACTGATCCGCCCCTGCAATGACCCTACGGTGAGGGCCGGTTGCATCCATCGCGCCATTCCCAGGATCGTTCCTCCCTGGCTTTCCGATCTGGCGGGAGCCTGGATCTTCTACACGGTGCTGCCTGCATGGCCCTGGCCGCAGCCCACGTTTCAGCGTATTGCCCGCTTCGCTCCATGGATGGGGCTGCTGATCGGTGCGCTGCAGGGGCTGCTCTGGATTGGTCTATCCAGGCTCGCGTGGCCTCCGGCGGCCTGTGCCCTTTGCGTAGTGGCTCTCGGCATCCAACTCAGTGGTGGCTTGCACCACGACGGCCTGATCGACACGGCTGATGGCCTCGGGGCGCCAGTGGCGCGGCGGCTCGAGGCGATGGAGGACAGCCGGGTGGGTGCCAGTGGCGTATTGGCTCTCGTGATGGTGCTGCTGCTGCAGGTTGCTGCATTGATCCAGCTGGGGGGACAGGCCCCGCTCGGGATCTACCTTGCGGCGTTCTGGGCCCGGGTGGCACCGCTCTGGGCCATGGCACGTTTTGACTACCTCCGCGCTGATGGAACCGCTGCCTTTCATCGCGATCACGGCAGGCCGCTCTGGGATGCCCTGCCCTCACTTCTGGTGGTGGTGGTGTTGGCTGGTTGGGTCGGGCCCTTGCCCCTTCTCCTGGGGGGTGTGGTGGCGATCCTGGTCGCCCAGAGCCTTGGGCGACGCCTGGGGGGGCACACCGGTGACAGTTATGGAGCGGTACTTGTGCTCACCGAGATGATCACGTTGCTGGGTCTGGCCTTGCTCCTGCCGGCCAGCTGAGGACGAACGCGTTGCCCTCAGCGGGCAGACCCGGAGCGATTGTGGAAGGTTTCACGCAGAGCATGAGCTTGCGGCCCTGCTGCTCCGCCAGGGAGCGTGCAAGGGCGAGCCCAAGACCGGTGCCCGCTCGGTCCTGTCCGGTGGACCCCCGTGCTCCCCGCTCGAAAATCAGGTCGCGCTCCTTCAGGGGAATCGGCGGCCCGTTGTCCCAGACGCAGAGCCCGTCGGGCAACAGGCACAGCCCCACGATGCAGCCCGCTGGGCTGTAACGGAAGGCATTCTCAAGGAGGTTGGCGACGATCTCCGCAATCGTTCCGTCCTGGGACGGTTGATTAATCCACTGGGGCCACAGGTCCGGACCCCGCCAGGGGCGGCCCTGCAAGCTAGCCGTCGCTTCCGCCCGCTCCAGCAGAGGCATCAGCAGGGTTTGCATGGTGGCCTCACCTTCGGCAGGGCCGGGGGGCAATAGAGTGGGCCCCAGGGGTTCCTGTTGGGGTAGACGTTGCTGCCCGAGGCCATCGAGCACGTCGATGTACTGGCCGAGTTGGCGTTGCTCTGAGAGCATTCCCTCCACGAGTGGACGGTGGGAGCTGTCTGCTTCGAGCCGCCGCAGCAACAGTTGGGCGTAGGTGCGCAGGGCAGCCAGTGGATTGCGCAGTTGATGCACGAGGGTGCGCAGCTGATCGTTTTGTTGGCTGAGCTCCTGACGAAGTTGCATGCATTCCAGGTCACGCCCCAGGGCGTGGCTGATGGCGGCGGCACTGCGCCGCATCCGTTGGTCCAGGGTCAGCGTCCAGCTCCGCTGCGGATCCAAGTCCGCGCGCAGGGCTCCCAGGATCAGACCGGCATCCTGGAGGGGGTACCAGCGCCGACTCTCGTGCGGCAGGCGCAGGTTCGGGTCTGCGTCGGCAGGGGGAAGCGATCGTTCATTGGTCGACCATTGCCGGATCAGCAGCAAGGGCGGGCCTTGCTGATTAGGTGGCGCACTGACGTACAGCCCCAGATGCTGAATGCCTTCTTTGGCGGTTAGATCAGCCAGCTGTTGATCGGTGAAATCGAAGAATCGATCGGTGAGCTGCATTAGTTCCAGACGATCAATTCAGGTGTTTTGGCAAGCCTGCGCCAAGGGGACTTGAAAAATCTGGGAAAAGTCTTAAGATCCTCTTATCGACCGAGGCGCTGTTCACCATGAACAGACGCCCGCCAGCTCTCACAACGGTTGCAATTGCTTCGCAACCAAAGCTACAGCAGAGGTTGCAGTGTCCTCCGCTGATTTCCGCTTGGGTGTTGGTGTCCTGCCGGTGATTGTGGTGTGTCTGCAATTGCCTCGACGCTTCCTTTGCGTCTGGCGTTTTCGCGCCGACGGCACCTGTTTGTTCTGACGATCCACCCCGTTCTTCCTTTCGTACCGGAGCCCTTCCATGTCTAAGAAGCGCAAGCGCATTAGCCGTCGTCGCCTGGCAGGTCAGCGGGTCCTGGCCCATGTGCCAACCCATCACCTCGAAACCGGTGAGTACAAGCCGGTGACGGCCGCTCGTCGTTACATCGCTGAGGGCGGACTGGTGCCTCCTGCGTTGCTGAATGTTCGCCGGAATGAGCACACCACCGACCGCTTCTTCTGGGGAGAGAAAGGTCTGTTCAGCGCTCAATACGCCGAAGAGAACCATTTCCTCTTCCCCTCATTGCGTACGATTGTTGATTCCATCGGTGAAGACAAGCTCTTTGAAGGCCTCGAGCTTGGCGCTGATGATTGGGAGGAAATGGAGGAGTACGAATACGCTTTCGTTTGATCAGGCGTTCTTCAGAACACGCTCGATAAACATCAGGATCGGCTGCACCGTCTCATCAGGGATTGTGTGGCCGTTTTTGAATGGAAGTGTCTGACATCGATCGGGCTGCAACTGCGTAGCGATCGATTGCATGGCCTCGAACGGCACCACGGGATCGTCTGAACCATGCATAAGCAACACAGGGGGGTGTTGCTGGGGCGGAGCCCAGTTGGGGTGTGGATAGCCGCTGCAGCTGATCAGCCCTGCGATGGGCAGGGCGCAGCCGCCCTCCAGGGCCATGGCTCCCCCCTGGGAAAAGCCGAACACCACCGTTTGTTCGAGTCCAAGACCTGAGCTGCTCAGGCTCTGAAGTTGAGCCTTGAGGCGCACAACGGCTGCGGGCACGGCATCCCACTGGGCTGGGAACAGGCCATACCACTGACGCCCTCCCGGTTGGTCAGGATGGAGCTCAGGAGCCTCCAGGCAAACCACATCAAGAGTCTTGGAGCACTCTCGCGCCAGGCGATCGCCCAGGGGCTTGAGATCCTCTCCGTTGGCTCCCCAGCCGTGGAGCAGCACCAGCCGGCCATCCATGGGGCATGAACATCACTGCTGCGTAGGTTGGCTCACGACCCAGTCACGACCCTTCGATGGCTCCTGTCGCTCTGCTGAGTGTTTCCGATAAGTCCGGGCTGGTGCCTCTGGCGGAGGCCCTGCATCGGACCCATGGCTATCAGCTGCTCTCCAGTGGGGGCACGGCCAAGGTGCTCGAGCAGGCAGGCCTTCCGGTGACCCGCGTGTCGGAGCACACCGGGGCTCCAGAAATTCTTGGCGGTCGTGTAAAAACGCTCCATCCAAGGGTGCATGGCGGGATTCTGGCCAAGCGGGGTGATGCGTCCCACCAGGCTGATCTTGAGCAGCAGAACATCGCCCCCATCGATGTGGTGGTGGTCAACCTCTATCCCTTCCGCGAGACGATTGCTCGACCTGACGTCACCTGGGATCAGGCGATCGAGAACATCGACATCGGTGGCCCCGCCATGGTTCGGGCGGCCGCCAAAAACCATGCTGATGTGGCTGTTCTCACCAGTCCTGAGCAATACGACCGTCTGTTGACCGCAATGGCGGAGTCGGGCGGGAGCGTGCCTTCGAAGCTGCGGCGTCAACTGGCCCTGGAAGCGTTTCAGCACACTGCGTCGTACGACACGGCGATTAGCCGCTGGATGGCTGACCAAACCGCCGGAGAAGAGAGCCCCTGGCTGGAGGCGGTGCCGCTGCTGCAGACCCTTCGGTATGGCGAAAATCCCCACCAGAAAGCGCGTTGGTTCAGCCATCCCAAACAGGGTTGGGGTGGGGCCATTCAGCTTCAGGGCAAGGAGCTGAGTACCAACAACCTGTTGGATCTCGAGGCGGCCCTCGCCACGGTGCGGGAGTTCGGCTACGGAGCCGATGGTTCCGCACCGGCGTTGCAGCCTGCCGCCGTGGTCGTCAAGCACACCAACCCCTGCGGTGTGGCCATCGGAGCTTCGATTCCTGCTGCACTGACGCGGGCTCTGGATGCCGATCGGGTGAGTGCCTTCGGCGGCATCATCGCTATCAATGGTGTGGTGGAAGCCACGGCGGCCCGTGAGCTCACCAGCCTGTTTCTGGAATGCGTCGTGGCACCGGGCTTCACGCCCGAGGCGCGGGAGGTGCTGACAGCCAAAGCCAATCTTCGCCTGTTGGAACTGGCTCCGCAGGCCATTGAACTGGCTGGCCCCGATCACGTGCGCAGCATCCTGGGTGGTCTCCTGGTTCAGGACCTTGATGACCAGGCGATCACGCCTGCCGACTGGACCGTGGCAAGCCAGCGGCCGCCCACACCGCAGGAAAAGCAGGACCTGGAATTTGCCTGGCGATTGGTGCGTCACGTTCGCTCCAACGCCATCGTTGTGGCCAAGGATGGCCAGAGCCTCGGCGTGGGTGCTGGTCAGATGAATCGCGTGGGCTCAGCGCGGATTGCCCTGGAGGCTGCGGGTGAGAAAGCCCAGGGGGCTGTTCTGGCCAGTGATGGTTTCTTCCCGTTTGACGACACGGTGCGTCTGGCTGCCAGCCACGGCGTTACCGCCGTGATTCATCCCGGCGGGAGCATGCGCGATGCCGATTCGATCAAAGCCTGCGATGAGCTCGGCCTGGCGATGCAGCTCACGGGGCGCCGCCATTTCCTGCATTGACGCTGGCGGGGGCCGCCGGCCCCCTAGCCTCGCGGCACCGAAGAGTCCCCTTCAATGCTCGCCACCCTTCCCTTCAGCCTCAATTTCGCTCACCCCCTAGCGGAGTGGGGCCTGCTCGCCGTTGGTGGTTGGGCTCTCTACCTGGGGATTAAGGCCAAGAAAACGCGCACCGGTACCCCAGAACAGCGCAAAGAACTTGTGCCGAAAAAGTTCGCCCAGCGCCATTACCTCTGGGGCAGCATCCTGCTGGCCGTGATGACCCTTGGGACACTTGGTGGCATGGCGGTTACCTATCTGAACAACGGCAAGTTGTTTGTCGGCCCGCACCTGCTGGTAGGTCTGACCATGACCGGGATGATCGCCGTTGCCGCCTCGCTCTCACCCCTGATGCAGCGGGGCAATGTGATTGCGCGCAAGGCTCATGTGGGCCTGAACATGGGCATGCTCACGTTGTTCCTCTGGCAGGCCGTCAGCGGCATGGAGATCGTCAACAAGATCTGGTCCAATCGCTGAAGATCCTTCAGAAGGCTGCCCGCTGGCGGGGTGGGCAGCTCAGGCGATGGGTGGCGTGGAAATCTTCCTGGACCTTCCAGGTCAGCCGTCGTGAAATCTGACGGACAATCTGCTTGAGCAGATGATCACCACTGCTCTGGACCAACTGATCCGGGAGCATAGTGATCACCTTGGGCAGACGGATCCAGACCTTGAGATCCAAGTCCCATTGGACGGAGGTGTGCTCCTGTTCGGGGATTAGGCGCATCCCCGCGCGGAAGTCGACGTCATAGTGATGGCGCAGGGCGAGCGACTGCGGCACGGTTCGAACGGTTTCGATTCGGTAGATCCCTTCCTGCTGTGGCAGTAGTCGCAGAGCGATCGTGGGCTCCACCTCGAAGCCGAAGTTGCCGAACCGGCCCAGGGTCAGGCTGTAGGACTGCCGATCGATGGCCTCGACCTGCATCGGGCTGGCGCAACGTTCAAACCAGCTCTGATGCTCATCCAGGTAGCGAGCCACCACTGCTTGGGGCGCCAGCATCTGCATCGAATCCTCGAAGTGGCTTCTGTAGCAGCGCACCTGCGGGTCGGCACCGTGCAGCTGATTGTCGGTTTCAGTGGGCGACAAGACCGTCAAGGATGAGGAGCTGCCGGCGGAGGGCGATTAAAGATGAACCAATGTAAAGCTCTCTGTGCTTCAGTTTTCGCTCAATTGCATCAGTTTTTCGATGACCTCTTCCACAGCCCGATCCGGGGTTGAGGCACCGGAGGTGATTCCCACCCGTACGGGGCCTTCAGGCAGGAAATCGCCTTCACGACAGAGTTCTGCTGCCAGTGGTTTGTGCTCGATCGAATTGGTGCCGATGTCGATGCGCTCGGGCGTGTCGATGTGGAACGAGCGAATGCCACGGCTGACGGCAATCTCCTGCAGGTGGGTGGTGTTGGAGGAGTTGAAACCACCGATCACCACCATCAGGTCCAGGGGTTCATCCACCAGGGAGAACATGGCGTCCTGACGCTCCTGGGTGGCGTCGCAGATGGTGTTGAAGGCCAGGAAGTGGTCGTTGAGCTGGGTTGGACCGTATTTGCTCAACATTGTGCGTTCGAACAAACGTCCGATCTCTTCGGTTTCGCTCTTCAGCATCGTGGTCTGGTTGGCCACGCCCAGACGTTCGAGGTCCCGATCGGGATCGAACCCTGGAGAGCAGGCTTTGGCAAACCTTTGAATGAAGTCATCTCGGTCCCCGTTACCGAGGATGTAATCGGCGACGTACTGGGCTTCCTCCAGATCGAGCACCACCAGATAGGTGCCGGCAAATGAGCTAGTGGCCAGTGTTTCCTCGTGCTTCACCTTGCCGTGAATGATCGAGGTGAAGGTGTGCTTTTTGTGTTTCTCCACGGTGTTCCAAACCTTGGAGACCCAGGGACAGGTCGTGTCAACGATGTGGCAGCCCCGTTCATTCAACAGCTGCATTTCCTGAACGGTGGCACCAAAGGCCGGCAGGATCACCACATCACCTGAGGTGACACCTGAGAAGTCCTTCACTCCCTTTTCAACAGGGATGAACTGCACATCCATTTCCCTGAGGTGATCATTCACAGAAGGGTTGTGGATGATCTCGTTCGTGATCCAGAGACGCTCCTTGGGGTAGTGCTTGCGTGTCTCGTAGGCCATCGCCACCGCCCGTTCAACACCCCAACAAAAGCCGAAGGCTTCCGCCAACCGGACGTTGAGCCGGCCGTGTTCCAGTCGGTAGCCGTTGTCCCGGATCGTGCCGATCAAACCGCTCTGGTAGGCCTGCTCAAGGCTTTCCGCCACTTCCTCGGCGCGTCCGAAGCCTCGCCGGTTGTAACGCTCTGAATGGTGGAGGGAGCGCTTGAAGGCGTGGGTGTCCATGGAGGGCGCTGGAGTGAGGCAACTCTATGTGGCCTGAAGCAGCGCTTTAGGCAGTAAAAAAGCCCGGCCAGTTGGCCGGGCTTGAGATCAGCAACTGATCCGAAGAGAAATCAGTTGTTTGTGGTGGAGAAACCGGCATAGGCCTCCATGCCGTGTTCGCCGATGTCCAGACCTTCAGACTCTTCCTGTTCGGTGACGCGGATGCCGCCGAAGAGGGAGCCGATGATCTGCCAGGCGATGAAGCAAGTGACCACGGTCCAGATGGCATAGGCAGCAGCACCCAGAGCCTGGATGCCGAGCTGGTCGATGCCGCCACCGACCAGAAGGCCGAGGCCGGAGCCGTCGCCCTGAACGTCGTAGCCCCAGAGACCGATCACGATCGTGCCCCACACGCCGCACACACCGTGCACGGAGAAGGCACCGACGGGGTCATCAATGCCTGCGGCATCTAGAGCAGCGACGGAGAAGACGACGATGATGCCGCCCACCACGCCAGCCACCCAGGAACCCGTCAGGGTGAGGTTGCCGCAACCGGCAGTCACGCTCACCAGGCCGGCCAGGATGCCGTTGATGATCATGGTGAGGTCAGGCTTCTTGGAGGTGATCGTGGAGATCACCGTGGCGCCGATGGCACCACCGGCTGCACCGAGGGTGGTGGTGACGGCCACGTAGGGAACCCACTGGTCCATGGCGAGCTGCGAACCGGGGTTGAAGCCGTACCAGCCGATCCAGAGGATCAGAGCGCCAAGGGTGGCGATGGACATGTTGTGGCCAGGGATGGCCTGAACCTTGCCGTCGACGTACTTGCCGATACGGGGTCCAAGCAGCATGGCGCCGACGAGGCCGGCCCAGGCGCCAACGGAGTGAACGATCGAGGAACCAGCAAAATCGATGAAGCCCATTTCGCTGAGCCAGCCACCGTTCCACTGCCAGCTACCGGCAATCGGGTAGATGACTGCGGTGAGCACCAGGGCGAAGATCACGAATTCGCCGAACTTGATCCGCTCAGCCACAAGACCGGAAACGATCGTGGCTGCGGTGCCGGCGAAGGCCGCCTGGAACAGGAAATCAACTGTGGGAACCAGGCCGGCTTCGCTGATGGTCTCAGCGGTAACGGTCGGGTCGAAGAAGAGTCCTGCGAAATACAGCCAGCCCCCGACGACGGAATCGCCGTACATCAAGGAGTAGCCCACGAACCAGTAGGCGGTCACCGCGAGGGCGAACACGAACAGGTTCTTGGCGAGGATATTGACGGCATTCTTTTGCCGGCACATGCCAGCTTCGACCATGGCGAAGCCGGCATTCATGAAGATCACCAAGATGGTGGCGACCAGAAGCCAGAGGTTGTTGGCCAGGAAAGCTGCGGAAAGCTCAGGAAGCTCTTCGGCTTTGGCCGACAGGGTGAAGATGCCAAGGCCCATGAGCGCCAGAGGCGCACAGGCGAGCCAGGTCATGGCGCGGTTGGAGCTGAAGCCGCGGATGCTCTTAAGAAGCAGCATCGGGCCTTCCAGGAGGCTGGCCTCCTGCAGGGTTTTGCGCCGCCCTTGCGGTGGCGCGTGGAATGCAGTTGTCATGAACGAGGGTGCAGAGCTGCGTGACACGCCCAGTTGTAACTAGGCGAACTAGACCACGCTGCCCCTCAAGAAAGTCTTTCTATGTTCGATCTGCTACCAAAATCAATCTAGGTTGACTAGACGAGTCCCCTGCCAATGCACCGCATCGGCGCTGAAGCTGAAGCAGCACGGCAGAACTTCAACACCGCTGTTGGTGGCCTGGCGAAACAGTTCTCCATAGCGCGGATCAGCGCTGTCACCGGGAGCAAAGGCCGTCACGTCCGGCCGGCTGAGGCAGGGCACCAGCAAGGCCCGCGCGTCTGGAAGGACCCCCATCAGCTCAATTAGATGCTTCTGCCCCCGTTCGGTCACCGTGTCGGGGAATAAGGCCGTGCTGCCGTTGGTCCAGGTGGTGTTCTTCACCTCCAGGTAGATCGGTCGTTGATCGGGGTTCTGCGCGGATGGCGTCAGCAGGAGGTCGATCCGGCTGCGTTTGTTGTTGCCGTAGGCCACTTCAGCCCGGATCCCCTCAATGGCCCCGAGTTGGGCCTCCAGGCACCCCGCTTCGACCGTGGCGCGAATCAGTCGGTTGGGCAGGGCCGTGTTGATGCCCACCCAGCAAGGTTGGCCATCGGCGCCTGGCACTTCGGCTTGCTCCCAGGTCCAGGCCAGCTTGCGTTTGGGGGAGGGTGCGTAACGCAGACGCACCCGTTGGCCAGGGATCAAGACTCCAGTCATCGGGCCGGTGTTGGCGCAGTGGGCCGTGACGGTCTCGCCGCTGCTCAGCTCCACATCGGCCAGGAAGCGTTTGTAGCGCTTTAGCAGCACGCCTTCCGTTAGTGGTTCAAAGCGCAGCAGGGCATCGCCCGGAGAGGGAAGGCCAGTCATGGCAGCATCCGAGATTGGCCCATGGTCTCGTGTGGTGCCTCCACAATGCGCCCAATGCTGGGGGCCGAATGCCGCGTTCACTGAAGGGGATCGCACTGGTGGTGACCCTCGGCACCCTGCTGAGCAAGGTGGGTGGCTTGATTCGGCAGCTGGTGATCGCAGCAGCCTTCGGGGTGGGCGCTGCCTATGACGCCTACAACTACGCCTATGTGCTGCCTGGATTTCTGCTGATCCTGCTCGGGGGAATCAATGGCCCCTTCCACAGCGCGATGGTAAGCGTGCTGAGCCGGCGTCCCCGGGCTGAAGGGGCGCACATCCTTGCGGCGCTCAACACCAGCGTCAGTGCTCTGTTGCTCCTGGTCACCATCGTTCTGGTGCTGGCGGCGGATCCTCTGATCACCCTTGTGGGCCCTGGCCTTGCCCCTGAGCTTCACGCCATCGCACGGGTCCAGCTGCAGTTGATGGCGCCGATGGCGCTGCTGGCCGGGCTGATCGGGCTCGGCTTCGGGTCCCTCAACGCCGCCGACGAATTCTGGATTCCTGCGATTTCACCGCTGATGTCCAGCGGGGCCTTGATTCTGGGGGTGGGACTGCTCTGGTGGCAGCTCGGCGCTGACATCGCCTTGCCGTCCGCCGCCATGACAGGTGGTGTGGTGCTGGCCTTGGCCACGTTGCTGGGGGCCTTGCTGCAATGGTTGATCCAGCTGCCGGCGTTGATCCGGCAGGGGTTGGCCCGTTTCCAACTGGTCTGGGACTGGCGGCACCCGGGAGTGCGGGAGGTGTGGCGTGTGATGGGGCCGGCGACGTTGTCGTCCGGAATGCTTCAGATCAATGTGTTCACTGATCTGTTTTTCGCTTCGGGCATCGTCGGTGCGGCGGCTGGTCTGGGGTACGCCAATTTGCTGGTGCAAACCCCCCTGGGCCTCATCTCGAATGCACTGCTGGTGCCTTTGCTGCCCACTTTTTCCAGGCTCACGGCTCCGGAGGATCGTCCGCAGCTGATCGATCGGATCCGCCAGGGGTTGATGCTATCTGCGGCATCGATGATCCCCCTGGGGGGACTGTTCATTGCTTTGGGTGGCCCCATCGTCGCCCTGGTGTACGAGCGGGGTGCCTTCGATGCATCAGCCGCACAGCTGGTGACGGGCCTATTGATGGCCTATGGCCTGGGCATGCCGGCCTACCTCGGAAGGGATGTGCTGGTGCGCGTCTTTTATGCCATTGGAGATGGAACGACGCCTTTTCGGCTCTCGCTGGCGGGGATCGGTCTGAACGTGGTTTTTGACTGGTTGCTGGTGGGTGGCCCGACCCCTTGGGGGAATCAGTCGCCGTTCAATTTCGGTGCGTCCGGGTTGGTGCTCGCCACGGTTGCCATAAACCTGCTCACCTGCCTCGCCCTGTTGGTGGGTCTGCAGAAGCGCATTTCAGGTCTGCCGCTGCGGCGCTGGGGGATGGACCTGCTGCGGCTCGCCATCGCCGGAGTTCTGGCAGCAAGGGGTGCGGGGATCCTGGTGACCGTCGTGCCTTGGCCCGCAGGGTCGCTGGGCCTACTGCTGCAGGTGTCTGCCTCTGGCCTGCTGGGTTTGGCACTGTTCGCTTGCGTTGCAGCACTACTTCAGGTGCCGGAGGTGCGTGAGGTCACGCAGTTGGTAGTGGGCCGATTCAGGGCTCGCTGAGACGAACATCGAGCTCTTCACGCACCTGAATTGGAAGTTCCAGCTGCTCGCGACCCACGAGTTGAGGCCCCTGAACAGACACGATCCGTGCCTCGATCCCAAATTCTTTAAAGGCGGTTTCCAATTCCTGGATCAGGGCTTTTTCAACCTGAGCCTCCGCATCCACGACCCGGCCGATCAGCCGTTCACCTAGGCGGCCGATGCGTTGGCGCACCAAATCTCTGGAGTTGGTGACTTCAATGATCAGCACACCAACCGCTGCGGATGGAATGCAACCTTATCCGCAGTACGGCTCGAGGATCTCTTCAAGATCCCTCAGCTGGGCGGGGGGAATCAGCTTGGACAGGGGGAGCTGACTGGCACCTCCTGCTAGGGGCACCTTGACGGCGTCGAGGGCCTGCCGGGCCGCTACCTCAGCACCTTGATTAACGCGGGCACTGCATTCGATCGCCAGAGCTGAAGCCAGGTCGGCATCACCGAGGTAGAGATGCCAGCCGCTGATCTGTACGTATAGGCGGTCAGCCAAAGCACTCTGAAGGTCCTGCAGGTCACTGGCGGAGAGGGACATCAGCCCGGAAGGATCGAGGTAGGGATTGCGTCCATGCTGGCTTTATTTCTCTGGCTTGGGGCGCTTAAGAATCACCCAGATCAATTGGCCTAGCCACAGAGTCGCCCAGAGGCCGGTGACCCAGGTCAGGCTCCCTTCAGGGAAGGGGTGGCGCATCTCCTGCAGAAACCAGCCGCCGCTGTTCGCCGCGGCGAACACGCCGCCGTGCAGGCACAGGTTCACGATGCGCTCGAAATGCCGATAGGTCGGATCCTCAGGGTCAGCGGGTCCATACCAGCGGATCGGCATTGCTTGGGCTCAGAAACACCTGAATCCTGACGCGGCCCGCACCCAGTTGACGAGCGGACCCTCGATGGGGTCTGATGGTTTGGCGCAGGCGCTTGTAGCTCAGCGGATTAGAGCATCTGACTACGGATCAGAGGGTCGGGAGTTCGAATCTCTCCAGGCGCGTTTTAACTGCCCCACTTGGGCAGTTTTTTTTTGGTTGATCGGTCGGGCTTATCGCTGCGGTTTCTTACGATTGGTCAAAGCTGTACTGACACTTCATGGGCCAGGTTTCTGGACGCGCCATCGACGCTGATCTGGCTCAGTCGGATCCGGATATCACCGCGTTCATCAATCAAGAACGGCAGCGTCAGGAAACCCACCTGGAACTGATCGCATCGGAGAACTTTGCCTCCCGTGCGGTGATGCAAGCCCAGGGTTCCGTGCTCACCAACAAGTACGCCGAGGGGCTGCCCAGCAAGCGGTATTACGGCGGTTGTGAGCACGTTGATGCCATCGAGGAGCTGGCCATCGAGCGGGCCAAGCAGTTGTTTGGTGCCGCCTGGGCCAATGTCCAGCCCCACAGTGGGGCCCAGGCCAACTTTGCCGTCTTCCTGGCCCTGCTGCAGCCCGGCGACACGATCATGGGGCTGGACCTGTCCCATGGGGGTCACCTCACCCATGGTTCCCCGGTCAACGTCAGCGGTAAGTGGTTCAACGTTGTCCAGTACGGCGTCGACAAGGAGACCCAACGCCTCGATATGGAGGCGATCCGGCAGCTGGCTTCGGAGCACAAGCCGAAGCTGATTGTTTGTGGCTATTCCGCGTACCCACGCACCATCGACTTCGCCGCCTTCCGTGCTATCGCTGATGAAGTGGGTGCCTATCTGCTCGCCGATATGGCCCACATCGCTGGCCTCGTGGCCGCTGGAGTGCATCCCAGCCCGGTGCCCCATTGCGATGTGGTGACCACCACCACCCACAAGACCCTGCGAGGCCCCCGCGGCGGCCTAATCCTCTGCCGAGATGCCGAGTTCGCCAAAAAGTTTGATAAGGCCGTGTTCCCTGGCAGCCAGGGCGGTCCTCTGGAGCACGTGATCGCTGCCAAGGCTGTGGCCTTCGGGGAAGCGCTGCAGCCTTCGTTCAAGGCCTACAGCCAGCAGGTGGTTGCGAATGCGGCAGCCCTCGCTGAACAGCTGATCGCCCGCGGCATCGATGTTGTCAGCGGCGGCACCGACAACCATGTGGTGCTGCTGGATCTGCGTGGCATCGGGATGACTGGAAAGGTGGCTGATCTGTTAGTGAGTGATGTGCACATCACGGCCAACAAAAACACCGTTCCCTTCGATCCCGAATCTCCTTTCGTCACCAGTGGCCTGCGGCTGGGAACAGCTGCGCTCACCACCCGTGGTTTTGATGCACAGGCCTTCCGGGAGGTCGCTGATGTGATTGCTGATCGTCTTCTCAATCCTGAGGATGATGCGATTCGTCAGCGTTGCCTCGATCGGGTGGGTGCTCTCTGTGAGCGCTTCCCTCTCTACGCCGACAGCAAGCAGCCTGTTCTGGCGTGAGGCTTGGCCTTGGCTCTCGAATGGGCCGGGGCGGTGCCTGGTTGAACGGTTGCAGTCTCCCTAGGATTGGGGTGACTCCTTCTGACCGGGGGATCGTCTCTTTCCTGGAGCCTGTGTGAATCTCTTGGCCAGCCCTATCGCGGTCGCCTCGGTCAGCTTTCTTCTGGCTGCGGTGACCACCACGGTGCTGGTGCCCCAAGTTCGCAGGCTGGGACTTCGCTTCGGGTGGACCGATCAGCCCGATGAGCGCAAGCAACACATCACCCCCATGGTGAGGCTCGGGGGGATTGCCATGGTGCTGGGCTTTGGAACGGCTTTGGCGTCGGTCTGGTCTATGGGGGGCTTCGGCCTGCTGGCGCCGGCCAAGGATCAGCTGATTTGGAGCACCCTGGCCGGTTCGCTCTGCTTTTTTCTGATCGGCCTGGCCGACGACCTCTTCGCGCTCTCTCCCTGGCCGCGGCTGACCGGACAAACCGCTGTGGCTTGTGCGGTGTGGACCCAGGGCGTTCGGATTGGGGCGATCGATCTCCCCTGGTTCACCGCTTCAGCCGGTCCAATTGCTCTTCCCGACAGCCTCAGCCTGCTGGCCACTGTTGTTTGGCTGGTAGGGATCACCAACGCCATCAACTGGCTGGATGGCCTTGATGGTCTTGCTGCGGGAGTGGCTGGCATTGCCGCTGTTGGGCTGGTTTCCGTCAGCTTTTCGCTGCATCAGGTGGCAGCTGGATTCCTTGCCGCAGCGCTGGCGGGCTGCTGCCTCGGCTTCCTACGCCACAACTTCAACCCCGCCCGCATCTTCATGGGGGATGGGGGCTCTTACTTCCTCGGCTTCACCCTCGCTGCCGTGAGCATCGTGGGACCCGCCAAGGGGCTCACGACGGTGAGCCTGCTGCTGCCGTTGCTGATTCTCTCGCTGCCCCTGGCCGACATGTCGGCCGTAATCATGGGCCGTCTGAGGGAAGGACGTTCCCCCTTCTATCCCGACCGCCGTCATCTTCATCACCGCCTGCTCCGCGCTGGCTTCAGTCACCGGCGCACGGTGCTGTTGATCTACGTCTTCACTCAGTGGCTTGCCGCCTTGGCCCTGGTGGTGGCCAATGCAGAGATGCGTTTCCTCTGGCTGGCTTTTGCCACGGCCATCCTCGTGGCAACGGTGGTGATCAGCCGTCGGCAGCTGCAGCATGAGCGAGCTCTGTTGAACACCAACCCTTGCTCCACCCCGATTGAGCATGCGGCCCTTGGCGAACCGCGTGGCTGAATCGGGTGTTGAAATCCTGTGCGTGGGCACAGAGCTGTTGTTGGGGGACATCCTCAACGGCAATGCCCGATGGATTGCCGAACAGTTGGCGGGGCTGGGGCTGCCGCATTACCGCCAAACCGTTGTTGGCGACAACAAAGAGCGTTTGATCTCTGCCGTACGCGAGGCATCGCAGCGCTGCAGGGTTCTGGTGACGACAGGAGGTTTGGGCCCAACCCCCGATGACCTCACCACCGAGGCCTTGGCTGCTGCTTTCGACACTCCCTTGGAGGAGCGGCACGAACTCTGGCTGGAGATTCAGCAGAAGTTATCGGCAGGTGGCCTGCCGGTTGCTTCCAGCAACCGCAGCCAGGCTTATCTGCCCCGTGGAGCGGAGGTTCTTCCCAATCCAAAGGGGTCGGCACCGGGAATGATCTGGTCTCCCCGGCCTCATTTCACGATTCTCACCTTCCCGGGGGTGCCTGCGGAAATGCGGGCGATGTGGATGGAAACGGCCGCCCCGTGGCTTCAAGCCAATGGTGGGGCTTCTGGTGTATTCGTGAGCCGTCAGCTCCGCTTCAGCGGTATCGGCGAATCCGATCTGGCTGAGCGCGTTGCCGATTTGTTGGAGTCGACCAACCCAACGGTGGCTCCCTATGCCTCCCTCGGCGATGTGAAATTGCGGCTCACGGCCTGTGCGTCCAGTGCCGATACCGCCGCTCAGCTGTTAGTGCCGCTGGAGGCTGAGCTGCGTCGTCGCACGGGCAATCACTGCTACGGCGTCGATGCGGACAGCCTGGCGTCGGTGGTGATCGACCTGCTCAACCAACGGCACCAGACGCTGGCGGTGGCGGAGTCCTGCACCGGTGGTGGATTGGCGGCAGCCCTGACGGCTGTTCCAGGCTCTTCGTCGGTTTTCCAGGGTGGCGTCGTCGCCTACAGCAATGCGGTGAAACAGGCTCTGCTTGGGGTGTCTCCGGATCTGCTCACTGCCCATGGCGCTGTTTCACAGCCTGTGGTCGAGGCGATGGCTCGGGCAGCCCGGGAGAAACTCAATTGCGATTGGGCGATTGCTGTAAGCGGCATCGCCGGCCCTGGCGGTGGCAGTGCTGAGAAGCCGGTGGGCTTGGTGCACCTGGCCTTGGCTGGTCCCGATGGCTGTGAGGCCTGGGTGCAGCATTTCGGTGAGCGGCGGGGTCGTGAGGCCATTCAGAGGATGAGCGTGATCCGCGGCTTGGATCGTCTGCGTCTTCGCTTGCTCGCTCAGGTTTAGGGTCGACGGTTCTTGCGGCTGAACTGTTGAGTTCCGGCACCCTCTACGACAAGGTGTGGGACCTGCATCGGGTGGCTGAGCTCCCCGGCGGATCCACCCAACTGTTTGTCGGTCTGCATCTGATCCATGAGGTCACCAGTCCTCAGGCTTTCTCGGCGTTGAAGGACAAGGGGCTGACGGTGCGCTGTCCTGAGCGCACGGTGGCCACGGTGGACCACATCGTTCCGACCACTTCTCAGCAACGGCCGTTCGCCGATCCGTTGGCCGAGGAGATGCTCAGCACCTTGGAGCGGAACTGCCAGGAGCACGGCATTCCTCTCAACAACATTGGCAGCGGCCGGCAGGGCATCGTTCATGTGATTGCCCCGGAGCTGGGCCTGACCCAGCCGGGCATGACTGTGGCCTGTGGTGATTCCCACACCTCCACGCACGGCGCCTTCGGGGCGATCGCCTTCGGGATCGGCACCAGTCAGGTGCGCGATGTGTTGGCCAGCCAGAGCCTGGCCATGAACAAGCTCAAGGTGCGCCGGATTCAGGTGAATGGCCGTCTCGCCGGGGGCGTGTCAGCGAAGGACTTGATCCTGCATGTGATTCGCCACCTGGGTGTGAAGGGCGGCGTTGGCTACGCCTATGAGTTCGCCGGCTCTGCCATCGAGGCGTTGTCGATGGAAGAGCGGATGACCCTCTGCAACATGGCGATCGAGGGGGGAGCCCGTTGCGGTTACGTCAATCCCGATCAGATCACCTTTGACTATCTCAAAGGTCGCCCCCATGCCCCCGAGGGTGAGGCCTGGAATCGTGCCGTCGCCTGGTGGAGCTCCCTGGCCACTGATGCCAACGCAACGGTCGACGATGAGGTTGAGTTTGATGCCGCTGCGATTCCACCCACGGTGACCTGGGGCATTACCCCGGGCCAGGGACTGGGGATCGATGAAACGGTGCCAAGCCTTGATCAGCTGGATCCAGGCGAGCGTCCTATTGCTGAGGAGGCCTACCGCTACATGGATCTCCAGCCGGGAACGGCTATCGCCGGGGTTCCTGTGGATGTCTGTTTCATCGGCAGCTGCACCAATGGTCGTCTCAGCGATCTGCGTGCTGCTGCCGATGTGGCCTGTGGTCGCCAGGTAGCTGAAGGCATCAAGGCGTTTGTGGTTCCCGGTTCGGAGCAGGTGGCGAAAGCTGCTGAAGCAGAAGGGCTGGATGAAGTGTTCCGTGCCGCAGGTTTTGAGTGGCGGGAGCCCGGCTGCTCGATGTGTCTGGCAATGAATCCGGATCGGCTGGAGGGGCGTCAGATCAGCGCCAGCTCCAGCAACCGAAATTTCAAGGGTCGGCAGGGATCGGCCAGTGGCCGGACGTTGTTGATGAGTCCTGCCATGGTGGCTGCAGCTGCCGTTAATGGTCGTGTGACCGATGTCCGTACTTTGATTTCTCCGTCCGCATCGTGATGGCTCTCTTCCCGACTGGTCCGATTCAAAAGGTGAGTGGAACGGCCATCGCCGTCTCCGGTGAAGACATCGACACGGATCGGATCATTCCGGCACGGTTCCTCAAATGCGTGAGTTTCGAGGCGCTTGGTGACCAGGTGTTTGCCGACGATCGTCTTGAACTCTCCGGTGAGCATCCCTTTGATCAGGGCCATTATCAGGGGGCCTCGATCCTGGTGGTGAACGGCAATTTTGGCTGCGGGTCCAGCCGTGAGCATGCCCCTCAGGCGTTGATGCGTTGGGGAATTCGCGCGGTTGTTGGGGTGAGTTTTGCCGAGATCTTCTACGGCAACTGCCTCGCCCTTGGCATTCCCTGTGCAACGGCGGCTCCAGAGCAGATCAAGGCGATTCAGGCCCAGGTGGATGGTGAACCGGGACGCTCCTGGAGCCTCGATCTTGCCGGTTTGCAACTGACCTCAGCCGACCTCAGTTGGCCTATGTCGATCGATCCCGGTCCTCTGGACATGCTGCGCAGCGGTCGTTGGGATGCAACGTCCCAGCTCCTGGACCATGGCCCCCAGGTTGCGGAATTGATGCAAACACTTCCTTACATCAACCAGTTCGCCGCCAAGTAGCAGCCAAGCGCGACTCCTGTGTCTATGAAAGAGATAGGAGGTTGCATTCGGAGGTTGGATCTCAATGGCCTATTTGCTTTCGCGGTTGTTGTTGCCGTTGGCGCCCCTGTTGGTTGTTGCCGGTGTGGCTCCCGTTGGTGCCGTTCCGCTTCAGATTGAGCCCCATGATCCTTTTGACCGCAGCTGTCCAGGCTGTGACCTCCGCGAGGTGGATTTCCGTCAGGCCCATCTGGTCGGCGCTGATTTCCGAGGCAGTGATCTGCGCGGCGCCGATCTGAGGGAGGCGAATCTGGAAGGTGCTGACCTGACGGGAGCGTTGCTGGAAGGTGCTGACCTAAGGGGAGCCAACCTCACCAATGCTGAGCTGTCCGGCGTGGATTTGCGCAATGCCGATCTGCGGGAGGCCCAGGTGATCAATGCCTATGCACCTAACGTGCGAACCTCCGGCATGCGCTACGCCGGAGCTTCACTGTTCGGAAGTGATCTGATCATCGGCGGCGGTGATTGATCAGAAGGGTCGATCCGTGTTGGTGGTATTAATCCAGTTCGTCGGGGTGTATGGCACAAACGGCACGCCTGTGCCGTTGAAGTCAAAGTCGTGGAGTCTGAATCGGAAACCGCCGATGCCTTCGTAGGGGTTTACGTACAACCCGATGTCATAGCTACGTCGTTGCCATCGAAGTTCGATATTGGAATTAATTACATCGCCGTAGTACTCGGAAGCTGGATCCACATTGACTCCGATGCCGGCATTGAGGACTAGGGGACCAGCGATCTGCTGGGTGATGCCAATGCCAAGGGTGCCCAAGTCGATGGCCTGGTCGAAATCAAAGGGGCTTGAACCATTTTTGAGGGTGGCACTACCGCTGATCGTCAGCTTTGTGTAGTCCAGGAAGGCTTTGCTGAAGGTTCCCAGGGTGAGGGTTGGTCCCACGGACAAGCTGACCGTGCTTTGACTGGTGCCATCGCCATAGGACGACAAAAATGTGTTGATATTGGTGTTGAACCGTAGACCTGGAACGATGGCTACCGGTGAGTAGCGATAAGCGTCCTCAGGGGTCAAAGGGGCTGATTCCCCGCGCCAGATTGGATAAGCGCTGTTGATGGAGCCGTAGAAGTTGGCACGCAGCTTTTCGGTGAGATTTGTGTTGGTAAAGCTGTCCGCCTGGTAGTTGCCCACTCCGATTCGCCAGATATAGGAATTGCTCAGCTTGCCCAAGTCGAAGGATTTCCTCTGTTCGATGAATCCACCCAGTGCTGAGTAGACATTGGTTTCGCCCAGGGAGCCATTCCAGGATCTGTAGCGGTACGCGCCAAATAATCGAGTGGTGACGTCGCCTAACCATGGCAGCTCAATATCATTTTCGATAGAGCCCCAGTAGCGGCTGCCGTTAGCAAAGTTTTGCGGCTTGAAACTGCTGATGTCGGCGTCCAGGGTGATGTCCCAATCCCAGATCTGGCCCTTGAGTTCGCCTTTAAGGCCTAATAGATCTGCTGCTGTGATGGGCTGGTCGACATCTTCACTGTCGGCTGATTGGCCCTCTGCCGGATAGCTACTGGTTTCGCCTTTGTTGGCGCGTTGCACCATTAACTGGGGTTCCAGGCTCAGGGTGAAATCGCGGGTTAGTTCAATGGGCTTGAGATTGCGACCAACGAAGAAGCCGTCACGATCCCTGTCGTCGAACCCAAAGACCCAACGGTTTTCCACATCTTCCTCTCCTTTTATGAGTTGTCGACGCGTAACTGGAATGGGCAATCGTTCTTCGAGGATTAGGCGGTTGCGACGCGCAGAGATAATCATGTCGCCATTGGCTTTTTCCCTTGCGACCACGTCCTCTGCATCGATCCTTGTTTGCGTCGGTGTGAAAGGGTCGTTGCTGAAGCCGATTCGGTCAGCTTCCCATCCATTTTTTGTGATTAAGACCTCTGATGCCTGAACTCTCCAGCGGGTGACTTTGCCACTGAGAAGTTGTGTTTTCTCTAGACTATTGAGTTGAGTAGGTCGAATTGTTCCGAAGCGATTTTCATCCCTGACTGAGGAATTCGAGCGTTGGCTGGGGATTCCAATGCGTGGTTCGATGCTGAAGCTGCCTTTTAAAGCGATTTGCGAGATGCGCTGGTCGATGTTGGATATCGCGTTCGCCCGCATGTCTTGCTGCTGGCTTGGCGGAATTGTTTCTTCTGTAGGTTTGTCATGACTCGAGACATGGCGTTGCGGCTCACCTCCGTCTCCGAGGGCAATCGATTCGAGGCGTTCTGAAAGAGACGAGTGCTTGACGTGCTTGTTGCGATCCGGGGCTTCACACTCCGGCATTGGAGGCATCACGTTGCTTTTTGAAGCCGGTATGTCTTGCCCCCAGCGGTATCGCAGGCCGAGCAAGTAGCCATTGCTCCCTCCGGAGACTCCGTTGAAGAGGCCAAAAACTCCTGAGCGGTGGTGAATCCGACCAACGAGTGACAAGTCGGGAGATACAGCGGCTTCCACTTCGAAGCCGAGATAGTTCAGAAGCTGACTGCTTTCCTCGCGGAAAGTTTTCTCATAGAGGCTGACATCGGTGTAGAAACTGATGCCCTCAACGACGCTGAAACTCAGCCAAGGCTGCACCCAGGCACGCGCTCCGATTCCCAGAACCCCTTCGCCAAAGCTTTGAGAGGGGAGATCGGCATAGGGCTCGCTTTGGTTGTAGTGACCACCTTGTTGCTGATCGGCGATGTGGCTGAAAAGGTCAGCCTCAAGTTCAATGGCCAGCGGGCCCGCTCGCATGATCCGCTTCTGCAATCCAACTCCCAATAGGGCCTCCGGACGCATGCGACCTTCGCCGAGAAAGGTGGGGCCGAAGTCTGCATCGATCATCTGACCGCCCCATGCCGTCACTGCCCAGGGCTGAGGATGCCAGTCTGGAACTGGAGGAAGCAGCGGTGGACAGGCCACGGGAGGCATGCCTTCGAGACTTGATGGCGTGGCTGACTCAGGCGGCGATGATGTTATTTGAGACGTGGCTAGTGGATTGGCGAGGGCCTCCTCAAGGTCGATCACCCCGTAGACATCGTTGAGCCGTCCTTCTTGTTGAACGAGGTTGTAGCGGAAGCTCGACGCTTGAAAAAACTGCTTGCCACGCCTGAAACGGACGGCGCCGCGGGCGTAAAGCGTGCGGTAGAGCGCATCAAATTCGATGCGATCGGCGTGCAGTTCAGCGTTCCCGAGTTGAACTGAAACGTTGCCCTCGGCTATCGACGCCTTGGACTGAGTATCGGTGTATTGGCGGTCAGCTCGAACGTTCAGGCTCGTCGGTACTGGAGAAACTGTCTCTGGCGTTGATTCAGCCGGACCTGCCGCTGCAGCCAACGCGGATAAAGACCCTGTGATCAGGGTTCCGCTCAATGCAAAAAGAAGGCGGTATGCCGCCAAGGCAATGCTGCTCCGGCCCATGAGCATGCCAGCTCATTTCAGGAATCACGCTCCGGTCAGACCAGTAAGTGGCGCGGTCTGATCGGGAGGATGAATCAATCTTCCAGGTCTTTGCGGCTAGGGGTGCGGCTTGGATCGCTCGCAAGGAACCCGAACACAAAGATGCCGAGGAAGAAGAAGACGACCGAGTAAACGGAGATCTTGAGGGCGAGCATGGAGACCGACCGGCGTCTGTGACAAGGCCATCATCCTATGGGGCATGACAGCGTCAGCAGGGGAATGAACCCTGATCAAGTCGGTCGATCGGAGTGGATTGAAACGTTTCGCAGTCGCTCGCGGCGTGATCTGCGTGCCGGTTGGCGCCGCTCAGGCTCCGCCCAGGCTGGGTTTTTTCTCAATGACAGCTGGGGATCAACGCACCGGCCGGACTGGGCCAAGCGCGGCCTGCTGATCTGGCCCAGAGGACGCCAATGGTTGCGTCTTGAGCAGCGGTTGAGTTGGCCTGATGGCTGGAGTGACGGTGATTCCTGCCGTGCCCGGCTGGTGCTGCACTGGTGGGCTGAGCAGATGCGTCTCTGGGTGGATGGCGTGCTGGTGCATGAGGGGGATCTGTTCGATACCGCCTGTCGCTGGCCGCTGCCTGGGCGTTGTCGTCAGGGGGCTGCACTGGATCTTGTGCTGGAGCTCTGCAGCCCCCTGCATGACGATGGAGCTCTGATCAGCAGCCATCTTGACCTGGAGCCGCAGGCAGCAGGCCCCGACCCCGAGGGCACGCTGTTGCCTGCGGCCTTGGAGCTGCATCTGGCGGCGGACGGAGACCTGCCGCCGCATTGGGCGGATCTGGATCCCAGCGGTGCAGAGGCGCAGGCTGCTGTTGCAGCGCACCTGCACCAGGCAGCACCGCCACGAGGGTTGTTGCATTGGCTGGGTCATGCCCATCTCGATCTGGCTTGGCTTTGGCCGGTCGCTGACACCTGGCAGGCCGCTGAACGCACCTTCCGATCAGCGTTGGCTCTGATGCGTCGCAGGCCCGAGCTGCGATTTGCCCATTCCACGCCGGCGCTTTACGCCTGGATGGAGCAACATCGCCCAGCCCTTTTTGCGGAGATCCAGGCGGCCAGCCGGGCCGGCCGCTGGGAACCGATCAATGGCCCCTGGGTGGAGACCGACTGTGTGCTGGTCAGCACGGCGTCGTTGTGGAATCAGTTCGCTGTTGGTCAGGACGACAGCCGTCGCCGATTCCCAGAGTGGACCCATGAGTTGGCCTGGTTGCCGGACAGCTTTGGCTTCGCTGCTGGCCTGCCAGACGTGGCGTCAGCCACCGGTGTGCGCTGGTTCTGCACTCACAAGCTGGCCTGGAATGCTGACAACCCTTTCCCCCACCGTTTGTTCCGCTGGCGCGCAAGGGGACGTTCGGAACTGCACAGCCTGATGCTGCCGCCGATCGGTCGTCGAGCCGATCCTGTGGAGATGCTGGAAGAGCAGCGGGCTTGGCATGAGGCTACGGGGCTGGAGGCGGCGCTCTGGATTCCAGGCGTTGGTGATCACGGTGGTGGTCCTACCGAGGAGTTGCTGGAGCAGATCGAGCTCTGGGAGGGGCAAGCGGCCGCCTTGCCCACCCGAGCCGGCACGGTGCGGGAGTTCTTGACCGAGCTGGAGCAGGGTGATCAGGCCTGGCCGGTGTGGCGAGATGAGCTCTTCCTGGAGTTGCACCGCGGTTGCGCCACCAGCCGTCCGGATCAGAAGCGCCACAACCGAACGCTCGAGCGGCTTTTGCGGGAGGCTGATGCAATCTCAGCCTTGTTGGCGATCGCAGGTCGCGATAGCGGCAGCAGCGATTGGCGCCCGCTGTTGTTCCAGCAGTTTCACGACATCCTTCCTGGAACCTCGATCCCGGAGGTGTTTGACCAGGCAGAACCGGTTTGGCGCTGGGCCCGGTGCCAGGCCCGCCAGGCACGCGATCGGCGGCTGGCAAGGCTGCCGCATCCGAAGGACACAGCGGCGGTGTGGAGTTGGTGGGGTCTGCAGCCCTTGGCGTCCTGGTCGCCTCTGGTTCGCCTTCCTGCGGGGTCGTGGTCAGCCGACGCCCTTTCACTGCCGCAGCAAAACTCCGCTGCTGGTGGTACATGGGTGCAGCTACCACGTCAGCACGGGATTTGTTCGGTGCCGCTCCGGCGTGAACCAGGCTTGGCATCCTGCTCGGCTGAGCCCCGTCAGGCTGTGGTCATCACGTCGCTGGGGGCGGGAGCTTGGCGTGTGGGTAATGGTCTGATCGAGCTCGACGTCTCCGCGGCCGGACTGCTGGCTTTGCGGGATCGCGATGGAAGGGACCAGTTGTCGTCCTCCCTGCAGTTGGAGCGCTATCGGGACCGGGGCGAATTCTGGGATGCCTGGGATCTTGCGGCGGACTACCGATCTCAGCCCCTAGGCGTGCTCCGTAAGGATTTCCTGGAGTGGCTCGACCAGGGCCCCCTGGTGGCGCATTTGGTGCTGCGGCGCCAGCTCGGTGCCAGTTGCATGCGTCTGGACCTGCGGCTGAAGGCCGACACGCCCTGGCTTGAGCTGATCTGCAGTATCGACTGGCTCCAGACCCATGAGTTGCTGCGTCTGGAGCTGCCGCTGGCGACCCCCGCCGTCCGCATTGCTGCCGACACTAGTGGAGGGGTGATTGAACGGCCCGCTGCACCAATTACGGCTCGGGAACAAGCCCGTTGGGAAGTGCCTGTGATCTCCTGGTTCGCCTCGCAGTCGGCAGCTCCCGGAGGCGGGATGGCTGTGTTGCTGGACGGCCCCCAGGGTGTGGATTGGTCTTCAGACCGACTTGGCATTTCTCTGCTGCGGGGCCCGACCTGGCCAGATCCCAGTGCTGATCAGGGGTGGCATCGCCAGCGCTTGGCCCTCATGCCGTTCGCCGGCTCATGGAGCGATGCCGGTGTGTCGCAGGCAGCCATTGCCTTTCGTGAGCCCGGGTGGTGTGCGGACTTGCCGGCGGAGCAGCGTCTGTGGTTCCCGTCGCTGCCGCTTCCACTCACGCCGGTGGCGTTGGAGCGCCATGCCGATGGTTGCCTACTGAAGCTGCTTAATTCGGGATCAGCGCGCTGTCGCTGGACCCCTGGAGCGGGTTGGACTGTCCGCAGGGAAGCTGACTCAATTGCTGCTGCTGCCGTGGTGATCACCCCAGGAGAACTCGTCTCCCTGGTGGTGGATCAGTCCTCGTGATCGTCGAACGGGTCGTCGAGTGCTTTTGATGGAGGGCCAAAGGCCTGGTACACGCCAAATCCGGTGAGTCCGAACAAAACGGCGAGCACGCCAATGGCGACGGACAGGGCTGGGGACGACGTTTCCATCACATCTCTCGACAGGATCAACCCCGAACCGGAGTCGGCCCCTACAGTATCGAGACTTCAAACCACCCGAGACCCAGCGTCGCCATGGCACAACGCACCCGTCTGGGAGACCTTCTCCGCCCACTAAACTCCGAGTACGGCAAGGTGGTTCCCGGATGGGGCACCACTCCCGTGATGGGCATCTTTATGGTGCTGTTCCTGGTGTTTCTGCTGGTGATTCTTCAGCTGTACAACAAGTCCCTCATCCTCGAGGGCATCAACGTGAACTGGAACGGCCTCGGCTGATCTGCACCCATGAACATCTTCGGCGTCGGTCTCCCCGAAATGGCGGTTATCGGCGCCGTTGCCGTGTTGGTTTTCGGGCCGAAACGCCTGCCCGAGCTTGGTCGGACCCTTGGTAAAACCCTTAAGGGCTTCCAATCCGCTTCTAAGGAATTCGAACGCGAGATCAACAAAGCCATGGCTGAACCGGAAGTTTCCGGTGAGACTGCGAAGCCGGTTGAAGAACTTCCCCCCAGCGACTGAGTCGTTTCAGCGGTATGACCACTGATCTCAAGCTGGTGGTGGGTCTGGGAAATCCGGGTACGAAATACGCCGGCACCCGTCACAACATCGGCTTCATGGCCCTAGAGCTTTTGGGTGAGCGTTCTGGATTCAGTTTTCGTCAGCAAGCCAAGTTGCACGGTCTTGCAGCCGATACAGGGGTTGGTGAGCAGCGGCTGCGCTTGCTGATGCCTCAGACCTACATGAATGACAGCGGTCGTGCCGTTCGTGCGGCCCTCGATTGGTTCGGCCTGGAGCCTCACCAATTGCTGGTGCTGGTGGATGACATGGATCTTCCGCTGGGTCGTTTGCGGTTGCGGGCCCAGGGCAGTGCCGGCGGGCACAATGGTTTGCGCAGCACCATTCAGCATCTCGGGACCCAGGCGTTCCCGAGGCTACGGATCGGCATTGGTGCGCCGGCTGAGAACCCTGCCGAACGCCGCGCCCGAACGGTGTCCCATGTTCTTGGTCCGTTTAGCAAGGTGGAGCAACCCTGTGTCGGCGCTGTTCTCGATGCTGTTCTGGATGGGATTCAACGTCTTCAGCGCCAGAGCTTTGAGCGCGCTGGAACCTGGATCAACGGGTTCCGCTATGACTTGGAGCCGGTCGACTGATGCCGGCACTTCCGGCGACAACGGCCCATTTGCGGGTGCTCCGACAGTGTTTTCAAGCCAAGTGCGTGGAGGGTGAAGTTTCTGCTGGAGGGTTTGAGTGGCAGTTTTCCTGGGCCTTTGATCGCGGCGAACTGGTGGTGGAGCCGTCCCTGGGACGTGCCCTGATCGAGGATGCCCTGCGGCGGTTTCTGGTGCGTTCTGATTACAGGCTGGAACCGGGGGGGGATTACACCTTCATGGTCCGGGCCAGGTTCTGAGCGAGAACGTGGGAGCAGGCTCCGGCCATTTCAGGCGGCATTGCAGGTACTCCTCAAGCATCACCAAAGCTGCAACAGCATCCAGATCTACCGGTGGAATGCGCAGTCCTGCCGGCAGCATCCCTCGCCAACCTCGAGCCGGCCACAGCGCCCAGTAACGCTGTCTTGCCCTGAGGGTTGTTCCCTTCTCCGGAATCACGGTGAGATGCCCCAGCCGTTCCAGTCGCTGGATCCAGGCTCGGCTTCCCGTGCCATCGCCAATCAGGATGCGGTCGAGAGCTTGGTCTTGATTCCACTGCTCCAGCCAGGGTTCAACGGCCTCAGGGGCCAGTACATGCCCTTCGCGCACCAGGCCGAGCTGAAGATCGGCCAGCACAAGACCACATTTGCAGCGGCCTGGATCGAGAACGGCCACCCGTTTCATGGGGAGGCCTGAATGGTGACGATGACAGGATCGGCACTGTCGCTGACTCCCGCGGAAATCACGTCCAAGACCACGCTTTGGCTGGGTCCTTCCATCAGGGTCTGGGCCAGTTGGGAGAGGGCTGATCCATCGAACTGAAGTCCCTCGGTCAGGGATCCCCGCCGCTGCACTTCGGCATAGGCCGAGGCCAAGAGAAGGTTCAACCGTGTGCGAATGCCCTCTGGCGTGCGTTCATCCGGTGGCAGTGTGGTGGTCGCCAGCATGTCTCCGCGTTGGGTCACCGGACGGTTCGGACGCACCTCGGGAAAGGCATACACCGCTGTTTCACCCCGCAGCACATTGGTGGCGGAGCGCAGCGAGATCACCCAGGTCTCCGGTTTGCGGATGATGCTTTGCAGGCGTTCCACATCGCTGCGCGGAACGCGGATCAACTGGCGCTCGGGTGCTTCGCCAGGTCGCACTTTCCCGTAGGCGTTGAGATTGGCCTCCTGCAACAGCCTGTCCACAGCCTGTTTGGCCTGGTCCGGAGCATCGAGTCGAACCGTTGCTCTTGCCAAGGTCTGTCCGCTGCTGATCACCACCGATCCACGCCTCAAGGCGACCAGATTGCGTTCCAGTCCTTTGAGTTCCTGCTCACCGGCACGGATGCGGCTGCGAACGATGTTGAGTTCGGCTTCCGTGCGCTGGATGTCCGCATCGCGGGAGGCGATGTCCTGGGTGAGGCGTTCACGTTCGGCTTCAAGTTCGGCTAGCTCCTTTTGAAGAGGAGCTAGTTCGAGGCGCAGGGTGTTGGCCCGTTGCTGCGATTGCTCGAGCTCAATTGCGATCCGTTTGGTTTCGGTTTGGGTCTTGTCCCGTTCCCGCTCGGCTGCTTCCAGCTGTAGACGGCTGTCCTGGAGTTTCTCCTGCAGAGCATCCAGTTCAAACAGGCCCACCCGCAACTGCCGGCTCACCAGAAGCATCAGGCCAAGTGAGAGTGCGCTGATCAGGCTGCCGGTCAACACCGTGATCAAAACGGCTGTGCGCCGTGGGCGCATGCTGAACAAACTCAGTCGCGCTTTGCCGACACGGCTGCCCAAGCGGTCGCCCAGGGTCGACAGCACTCCCCCGAGCACCAACAGAACCAGGATCAGTGCCCAGCCGCTCATGGCTGCACAAGTCTTGCGATGGCAGGCCTAGCTGAAGCGTTTGGCCAGCGCGATGGGATCCAGAACCGTGATTTTCTTGCGGTCAATCTGAACCAGACCGGATTGACGCAAGTCTCCCAGCAGACGCGTGATTGTGACGCGTGTTGAGCCAATTGCTTCAGCGATGGCCTGATGAGACAGACGCAGATCGATGGTGATGCCCAGCTCATCCGCCACGCCGAAATCCCTGCAAAGCACCAGCAGGAAGCTCACCAGCCGGGATGACATGTCCCGATGGGTGAGGGTTTCAATCATCGTCTCGGTCTGCAGAATCCGGCTGGAGAGACCCTGAAGCAAGCGCAGGCCAACGCTGGTGTCTGCTTCGATGGCGGCCTTTACGGAGGTTGCTGGTGCCGTCACCATTTCGACTCGGGTGAAGGCCACAGCGTGATAGAAGCGATCGGACCGTTGACCTGTCAGCAGCGACAACACCCCGAAGAGGCTGTTCTCGCGGAGCAGGGCCACGGTGATCTCTTCTCCCGATTCGTAGACGCGGGACAAACGAACGGCTCCCCGGCGGATCAGATACACCCGCTCTGCGGGATCTCCGGGGAAGAAGATGGTTTTGTTGCGATCCACCAGTTCACTACTGGCGCCATCGAGATCCCGGATGATCTCCAGCAGAGAACGGTTGGCCGGTTCTGCGCTGGGAGCTGGAGCCACCATCTGCGGGGCGTATCGGCTGAAACCTCGGCTACTGGTCATGACAACCCCCTGATGTGGCGAAGTTACGGAGCCGGCGGTGGCCGCCATGTAGCGGTTATTACGTAACGCTGCTGTGCTCGTTGAAGGCCTGGCGTTGCTCCTGCATCAGGGATGTCAATCCCGGCGCTGCTAAGTCCAGCAACTCATTGAGTTGGCTGCGGCTGAAGGGTGCTCCCTCCGCAGTTCCTTGGATTTCCAGCAGACGGCCATCGCTGGCCTGCACAACGTTCAAGTCTACTTCGGCTCGGCTGTCTTCGCTGTAGTCCAGATCCAGCAAGGCCTGGCCATCCACCAAGCCAACGGACACTGCTGCCACCTGGTCGACCAGGGGCGATTGCTCCAGGACTCCTTGTTCCACCAGTGATTGGCTGGCCTGCTCCAGGGCGAGCCAAGCCCCGGTGATCGAGGCCGTCCGGGTGCCGGCGTCAGCTTGGATCACGTCGCAGTCGATCAGCAAGGTGCGCTCACCAAGGCGCTCCATATCGATCACGGCGCGCAGGCTGCGGCCTATCAATCGCTGAATCTCCTGGGTGCGACCCGAGAGTTTCATCAGCTCCCGTGATTGCCGCTGTGGGGTGGATCCTGGCAGCAGCCGGTATTCGGCGCTGAGCCATCCCAACCCTTCTCCCTTGCGCCAGCGGGGAACCTTGTCCTCCAAGCAGACGCTGCAGAGAACAGCGGTTCGGCCGGTGTGAACCACAAGGGAGCTCAAGGCAAACCCCATGGGATTCCAGGTCACCGAGAACGGTCGCAACTGCTGCGGGCGACGGCCATCAGCGCGGTGTTCAGGGGATTGGCTCATCGGTGGTGTGCAGTTCGTCAAGCCTCGCAGGCGGTTGGTTCTCGCCCTGTCCAAACACCATGGGTGGTGTTAACCCTCTTGTTGAATGTGATCTCGCCGCTAGATTTAAGGTCTACGCCGGGGTCGCCCGGACAGATGCTTCCGTGATGTCCACAAGCCTCGCAGACCCCCAAGCCTTCCAGAACTCCCTGGATCGGGATCAGCAGGCTTTGCAGCGGGCGGGCCTCAGGCCATTGCCTCCTCTCTCTGATCCGCCACCCCTACATCTGGTGGCTCCAGAAGGGCAGCTGCAAGTGCATACAGCGCCCTACCGAGGCAGCTTCGCCAATGTTCTGAGTCAAGCCATGCGTGCTGCCGGCTTGGGCAGTCGTGTTCTAATCAGTCAGTTCCTCAAAGGGGGCGTTCAGCAGGGACCGGCCGGACGGGTGCAGCTCTGTGGAGGCCTTGTCTGGCTGCGGCCAAAAGTGCCCCTCTGCCTCTCCTCGCCGGGCCATCCAGGTGGCGCGGAGGCGGTGGCTGCGGTTTGGTCCATCTGTCGCCAGCATCTGATTCAGGGAGATCTCGACCAGCTGGTCTTGGATGAAATCGGCCTTGCCGTGTCCTTCGGATACCTGGATGAAACTGATGTTATTGCAGCCCTTGAGCAGCGGCCCGCTTCGATGGATGTGATCATCACTGGACCTGCAATCCCCGCCGGTGTGGTGGAGATGGCAGATCAAGTCACGGAGTTGCGCCGAGGTTTCTGATGCTCAAGTGCGATCGCTGGATCACTGAACAGGCCGGGCAGGGAATGATCGAGCCATTCCAGAGCGGTTTGGTCCGTCACCTTGAGCCGGAGCAGAAGCTGCGACCGGTACTGAGTTTCGGTTGCTCGTCCTATGGCTACGACCTGCGCCTGTCTCCTCAGGAATTTCTGATCTTCCGGCATGTTCCTGGCACGGTGATGAATCCCAAGCGGTTCAACCCGGCCAATCTCGAGCCCACTCCCCTTCATGAGGATGAAGACGGGCGCTACTTCATCCTTCCGGCGCATTCTTATGGCCTCGGTGTGGCGTTGGAGAAGCTGCGGGTTCCCCCCAACATCACCGTGATCTGTTTGGGCAAAAGCACTTATGCCCGCCTTGGAATCATCGTGAACACCACCCCTGCTGAAGCGAGCTGGGAGGGTCACCTCACCCTTGAATTCAGCAACAGTTCCGGCGCTGACTGCCGGATTTATGCGGATGAAGGCATCTGTCAACTGCTGTTTTTCGAGGGTGATCCCTGCTCGACCACCTACAGCGATCGACAAGGCAAGTACCAGCACCAGCCAGAGAGAGTGACGCTGGCCAAGGTATAGACCTCTTGATTAGGGAGCTAAACGCGCCCGGTGCAGCCTGCTTTTTTCGTACCAGGCTGCGAATTCAGGAGCCCACTCCACCATGTGGGGCCACATCAGATCGCAGAGCTGGCGGATCTCCAGCTGGGCATCAAGTTTGGCCCGCAGATCCATGAAGTGCAGAAACGCTCGCAGGCTGAAGCTCACCACAAAGTGCTGGCGGTAGTCGAAGGGAAGGATGCCGCGGGCATGCTCTTCGGAGAAGCCGGCCTTGAGCAGATCCCTGTAGCGCTCGGCAGCGCTTCGGCACAGATCGAGGTCCTGTTGACGTAGCGCTTCGGTGTAGGCGTATTTCTTGCCCTGTCGATCGCTGTACTCGCCGACAGGCCGCAGATAAAACACCTCTTCGAGGTCCAGGGCTCCATCCGCTGCACGGCAGATGCGTTCACCGGTGTAGCGCATCGATTGCACATCGAAGCTCACCCCAACCCGATGGGTGCGGGCCTGCTGCATCACTGAGTGTGGGAACCAGCCCACGTTCAGCACGATCTGCGCATGCTCCATCGGGCCGTAGTGGCCGCGTTCTCCAGACAGCAGGCGTTTCACACAGATCTCTCCAGCTCGCTGCTCATCGGGCCAGTTGGCACGATCTCCTGCCACGAACCCTTCGCTGTAGTCCTGATGCATGGCGGCGTACACGCATTGTTGCGGGTTCGGCGTAGCTGCGATCAGATCGACCTGAAAGCGATCCATGGGAGCGTCAGAGTGACGAGTTGTGGTGATCATGGCGAGGCGCGTCAACCATGGCTGCGGGGCCGCGCGCTGGCAGGGCTCCAGGCACCTGCCAGCGCCTTGTTCGCAGAGGGGGGCGTTAGCAGCTGGCTGATGTTGCCGACACCAGGCAAGGCCGGCAAAGGCTGATTTTCAAGAAGTGCCATGGTGAGCAGCTGGAGTTCTTCTGCGCTGCGCAAACCGAGAGATCGCCCCTTGGTCTCCCCCTCAGCGTTGAATAGATTCAACTGTGGAATGCCGTTGACGTCGTAGCGATCAACAAGGTCTTGCCAACGGGGGTTGTCGACGTTCACCAGAACAATATCGAGTCGATCGCGCGATTGCTTCTCCAAATCCAACATCGAAGGCGCCATCTCTCTGCAAACCTGGCACCAATCGGCGTAGAACTCGATCAGCGTTGGACGTCCGTTGGTTAACGCCGTTTGGGGGTCGAGGGATCGTCTCGCCAGCTGCTCCATCGGGCTTTCGCTCTGAATGCCACTACGTAGGACAACAAGGCCAATGGCCAGAGCCACCGCAATCAGCACCAGCACCCATCGCTGCGCTGTGCCCAGGGGCGAAGACTCCGGGGTGCCTGTCATCGCACATCAACCGCAGTGCTCACTCTGGCAGCTCCTTCGAAAGGCCGTCGCTACTTTGACTTCATGCCAATCCTGCGACTGCTGAGCCTTCCGGTTCGGGCGCCGTTGCTGACGGTGCTGTTTCTCGTTGCGGTTGTGCTCGGCAACCATTGGCAGATTGTTCAGCCCTCCTTCACATCTCTCTATGGCGTGAGTGCGGCCTGGTTCTGGGGTTTCGTGCTGTTGCAGACCCAGGTGGTTGTCGTCGTCTGCACCATTCCAGATCTGCTGTTGCGACAGGTGTCGTTGCTGATGGCGTCGAGCCGGGTGATGACGTTGGTGGTCACGCTGCTGGTGGTGATCACCGGTGGCATATACCTTTTGAAGCTCAATGTGCTGACCGATGTGTTGATCCTGGCCTCAGCCGTGCTGTTGGCCAGGCTCGATCTCATCCGCATCGGTGTTCTGCCCGCCGCTGGGATCTGCCTGCTTCTGATCGGTTTGGTCGTGTTCGGTGGCGTCTTCGCCGGCACGCTTCTGCCTTACCCCACCGCCAGTTTCTTTGCAGAAGGATTGATTGCCGCCTAGGTAGCCGAGCAGATTGTCGAGCACTTTCTTGGTGTAGAAGCGTGTTTCCGGGTAAGGAATGCGTTCCACCCAGAGCTCATCGTCGTCTTGATCCGTGGGTTGCACCCAAGAGGCCACGGCACTGGGCCCGGCGTTGTAGCTGGCAATGCTGCGAAGGGGGTCGTTCTCCCATTGCTCCAGTAAGTGGTTGAGGTAGCGCGCGCCCAGTTCGAAATTGTTGGCGGGATCCTTGAGCATCGGCGTGCTGGTCGGTGCGCCAGCCATCTCTGTGGCTGTGGAGGGCAGCAATTGCATCACGCCAACGGCTCCAGCAGGGGAGACGACACCAGGAGCGAAGCGTGATTCCTGCTTGGCGATCGCTCGTAGCAGATTGGCCTGAATCTTTTCTTGCTGTGCCGCTGTCTGTATCTCAGCTTCGAAGAGGCGAGGGAATTGGCTGCGATGCAGAAGAGTCCGTTGATGGCAGCTCGGATCACGCCAGCGGAGGCTGAGCCCCCAGAGCTGGTCCAGTCCCATCCAGGTGTCCCCGACGGCAAGGCGCAGCCTGCCTTCGGCGAGAAGTTCCTCGGGTGGCGGTGGGACTAAAGGATCTGCCTGGGCCTGCCAGGCCTCCCAGGCGGCGTGCACCTGGTCCAGGCGCCAAAGCTCGTTCACCAGGTTGTTGTGGCTGTTGAGCGGTTGCCAGGTTGGGGACTCTTGCGGTGGGGCTGGGGTTCGCAAATCCAGAGGTTCGGCCACACCCAGGTGCTCCATGGCGCGCCATCGGTAGTAGCCCCCGGGGAAGGCCCCGATCATGCGGCGCCAGGTGCGTTCTGCCTTTGTCGTTTCGCCGAGTTGCTTGTGGCTAAACCCCAGCCAGAACAGCCGCCGCGTCTCCAACGGTGGAGGCAGAGGGCCATCCTCATTGGGGCGTTCCAGCAGGGCCCGGGCACGATCCCATTCTCCAGCTAGAAATGCCTCGCGGGCGAGGTCCCATTGGAGTTGCCAGATATCGGGGTCGTTGGGCCAGCGGCTCAGGGCGGCATCCGCCCCATCGCCGCCGGCGAGTCGCACGCGAGCTGCTGCAACAGCGGCTGAGCGCTCCTCCAGGGCAGCCGGAAGGGCATCCAGAACACCAGGCTGGGCATTGATCGGTTCGCTCAAGATCCGTGCTGCTTCAAGGCTGGCGGGGTGGTTTGGGTGGCTCTGCGCCAGGGTCAGCAGCCGGGCTGTACCCGCACCAGGGTCGCCATGCAGCAGCAGGGAACGACCGATGGCCAGCTGGGTCTCTGGGGAGGCCTCAAGCTCCTGAAGACAGATCAGTGCGGTGTCTGCATGGCCTTGTTTTGCCAGTGCTTGCGCCAAGGTTTGGCGTTGGTTGGGTTGAGGTGCCTGCGCCCCCGTGGCCTGGCAGGCATCACGCATCAGCCCAAGCGCGCCGGCTCGGCGCGCATTCCATCGGGCCAGGTGCAGGGCGCCTCGATGGCTTGCCAGCGCTTCGGAGCCATCCCGAGCCGCCAAGGTCAGTGCTGCGGGGTGCGCTGGTTGCTGCTGGAGAAGCTGCTGATGAAGAACGGGGTTGTTGTTGCCAAGCGCCAATCGACCCCAAGCGGAGCCGGGTGCTTCGGGGAAGCGATCCAACAGGAGTTGCCAGGTCTCAGCAGCGTCCGATGGCTTGCCCTGGGCGGCGGCGGTGAGGGCTGCACGTTCGAGCACCACGGCCGCCATCGGATCGTGTCCCCAGGCTTGGCCATGGAGCAGTTGCGGTGAACCATCCCTGGCCACCATCAACAGGGCGGCCTCTCGACGGGTCTGCGGATCGATGGCCCAGCGGTAGTGCTGCCAGAGCCTTGCCTGCGAGACCTCAGGCGTGAGGCGCAGCTGCTGCTTGTTCAGCAGCAGCTGCCCGCCCAATGCAGCCAACCCACTGAAACCAGCAACCGAAAGCAGCAGCAGCGTTCCTATTCGCGGCCCTGCCTGCACACCCAACCTGGAGCTCGTTTCATTCTGATGCTTCAAAGAGAGTTGGAGAGCCTTTGATCGCTTGCAAGCCGTGGAGGGCAGAGCTGCACCTGTCACGTCCTTGGGAATCAGCCTCAGAGGCGCTTCCTATGGTGCTGTCCACGATTGAGACCCATGGTTCAAAAGGCGTGCTCCCCGATCGGCCCCGCTCTCGGTGACGCTGCGCCAGGGTTTGGAACCGATGGGATCCGTGGGCTCGCCGGCACGGTTCTCACCCCCGCACTATGTCTTCAGGTGGGCTACTGGGTCGGTCGGGTTCTGCAGGCGGAAGGTCCTGTTCTAATCGGGATGGACTCCCGGGCCAGCGGCAGCATGGTGGTTGCTGCCCTGACGGCTGGCTTGACGGCCGCTGGTCGCGATGTGTGGACCCTTGGGCTCTGTCCGACGCCGGCGGTTCCGTTGTTGATTCGCCAGCTGGGGGCCGCCGGCGGGTTGATGGTCTCCGCCAGTCATAACCCCCCTGCAGACAACGGCATCAAAGTGTTTGGGGCCGATGGCGCCAAACTCAGCGCCTCCCGTCAAGCCCAGGTGGAAGCCGGTCTGCAGGGGCAGACGCCGATGGCTGAGCAAGCAACATTCCGCTGCGGTGTGGCGCGATCCAGCGCCGATCTCCTGGATGGCTACAGAGAGGTGTTGCAGCAATCGGTGGCTGAACGGCGACTGGATGGCGTTCCCATTGTTTTGGACCTTTGCTGGGGATCCGCGACGGCGTGCGGTGCCGATGCCTTCCGTGCCCTGGGGGCTGATCTCACCGTGCTCCATGGGGAACCCGATGGCTCCCGCATCAACGTGGCCTGCGGGTCAACCCATTTGGAACCGCTGCAACGGGCTGTGATCGCGCGCGGCGCGGCAATGGGTTTTGCCTTTGACGGTGATGCTGATCGGATGCTGGCGGTGGACGGCCGCGGCCGCATCATCGACGGCGACCACGTGCTGTTCCTCTGGGGATCCGTGCTGCAGGAGCAGCAGGCGCTCCCCGATCAGCGGTTGGTGGCCACTGTGATGTCGAACCTTGGCTTTGAGCGGGCCTGGCAGCAGCGGGGCGGCACCCTCGATCGCACGCCGGTGGGAGATCAGCACGTCCATGCCGCCATGGTGGCCAGTGGCGCGGGCCTTGGTGGAGAACAATCCGGTCACATCCTTTCCGCCTCCCATGGGCTGTGTGGCGATGGTGTGCTGACCGCCGTGCAGTTGGCCACCTTGTGCCATGCCCAGGGCATCAGCCTCAGCGATTGGTTGGACCGCAGTTTCCAGGCCTATCCGCAGAAATTGGTCAATGTGCGGGTGATGGACCGTTTGCGCCGTAAGAACTGGAGTGCCTGCACTGCTCTCACCGACGCCATTGCTTCAGCGGAGCAGTCGATGGGCGAGACCGGTCGCATTTTGGTGCGGGCCAGTGGCACGGAGCCCGTGTTGCGGGTGATGGTGGAAGCCAAGCAGTCGGACGCTGTGGAGCATTGGACGGGGCATCTGGCCGCCGTTGCCGAGGGCCATCTCAACGCGGCCTGAGGTTTAAGACCTCGGCCATCAGGAGGGCGCCATCACAGGCATCGCCCTTGGCCTTGCCCCATCGGGCTTCGGGAATCGACTTATGGATGGCCTGTTGCACGGCAGTGCGGAACCCCTGGAGATGGGTGACGGCTCCCCCATGGCAGACCACCAGGGGGGAGTGCAGGGAAAGCTGCTGGGCCACGGTGCTGATGCAGCTGGAGAGGGCTGCTGCCGAGCCCTGAACGATCTCCTCCGCACCCGGGCAGTCCTTGGCTGCTGCTTCCACCACCAGTGGAGCCAAGGCCGCGACGTCCGCCGTGCCGAAGTCCTGCTGAACCACCCGGGTTTTCACTTCGGCGTGGCTGTCGCAGCCCATCTGATTCCAGATCTGCAGGCGCAGCGGATGGTCGGGTAGGCGCCCATCGGCCATGCGCAGGGTCAGCTGCAATCCCTGGTGGCCGAGATCAAAGGCCGAGCCGGCTCCATCGAGTAGCCATCCCCAGCCGCCACAGCGGTGTTCATGGCCATACTCGTCTCGGCCCAGCACGATCATTCCGGTGCCGCTGATCGCCAGGATTCCTGCGCCTTCAGGGATCGCACCTCGCAAGGCGGTGCGTTCGTCTCCAGTGACCAGCACCTTGGTCAACCCTGTGTCATCACTGATGGCCAGGGCTTGCCCCACCAAACGTTCAGCACGCTGTTGCAACGCTGTTCCGTGTTCGATGCCGCTGGCTCCCACAACGGCCGCTTGGATCACGCCATCGGGGTGATTGTTGAGGGCCTGCTGCGCACTAGTGCTGATCGCCTCGAGGAAACGACGTTCACCCTGTGGGGCATCCAGGTGGCTGACTCCGGGGCCCTTGCCTTCCCCAACAGGCTGGTGCAAGCCGTTTTGAACCACGCTGAGGCGGCAGCGGGTGTGCGTCTGTCCGGCATCGAATCCAGCGAGCAGTCTCATGATTCTCTGGCTCGACTCACCAGGCTGGCCAGAGCAAGCCAGCCGATCAGCTGCACTTCGGGGCGAAAGAAGATCGTGTCGGTGCTGCCCTGCATCAGCAGGCCAGCGATGGCAGCGAGGCTGGAGATGGATGCCAGGGCGCTTGGAGCATCGACATTGAGCTGCCTGAGGCCCTGCCTCAGGCAGCTGGCCAGCAATCCCAGGCAGGCCAGCAGCCCGGGAATGCCTGTTTCCACCAGGATTTCCAAGGGAACGGAGTAGGCACTAAGGGCGTTGAACTTCGGTTGCTGATATAGGGGATAGATGCTGTTGAACGCCGTATTGCCAGGGCCGATGCCCAACCAGGGACGGTCTTGCACCATCTGGATGGCCGCCATCCAGACGTTGATGCGGAAATTGTTGGAACTATCCAACCGTCCCGCCAGCAGGCTGGTGATGCGTGTGCGGATCGGATCGATCTGGGTGCCCGCCACCACAAGGCAAGTTGCTCCAATCAGCAGCACGGCCAGAGGCACCACACGTCTCCAGATCGGAGGCCAGTGGCGTGTCCAGCGAAGCAGCAGCAACAACAGCAGCACGGTACAGGCAGCAACCGTCCCCAGCCAGCCGCCGCGGCTGTAGGTAAACAGTGTGGCTGTTGCTGCCAACACCAGTGTGGTTCCGCCAAACAGCTGGGCTCCCACACCACGCCAGCGCACCAGTGCGATCGCTGCGAAGGGAATCAGCGGCAGCAGGTAACCCGCCAGGAGGTTGGGGTTTTCCAGGGGGCCATAGATCCGAATTGTGCCGGTGCTGATGGAATTCGGATCGGCCCAGCCTGCCAGTTCCTCGCTGGAGGCATACAGCTGTCGCAAAGCCAGAACACTGCTGAACAGGCCGCCACTCAGCAGTCCGGCGATCAGCCGGTCCCACCATCGGGTGTTGCTCAGCAGTAGTTTGCAGAGCAAGGCATAAACGCCCAGGTAGCTGAGCAGTTTGATCAGGCCTTTGCTGGCGGCGATTGGAACTGGAGAACACCCCGTGGCCACAATCGCGATGGCAAGAAAAAGCATCAGCCAGCGCGAGATGGTTCCGATGCGCTGTGGTGGCGGACTGCAGAGGCACCAGAGCAGCCACAGAACGCCGCAGGCTGCAATCACCAGGGCCAGGCCTGTGCGTGTGAAGAAAGGAAGACCCGTGAACAACGCCAGCAGCAGGAGTCCCGCCAGCCTTTCAAGGCGTTTCAGCACCGCCTGATCCGGAGTGATCAACCCCTGCCAGCGCACCAACAAGGCCCCACCGCTCGCCGCCCGGGTTGCATCCGCAGAGGCCATCGTGGGGCTTCAGGTGGTGAGTGCTTCCGCCGGATTATCGATCTCCTGCCAGTGCTGTTCCAGATCTGACACGGAAGGAAGTGGATTCTGGTTCCGTCGATAGAGCACCCGGTAGATGGGGATGTTTTGCTCAAGCACGTAGCGCTCCCGTTCCGTGGGAACCGAAAGCGGGTTGCTGGCGCGCCAGGGACGTTGGTCCTTGGCGGGGCGGTCAAAACAGGTGCTGAGTTCGGTGAGAGCCACCATCGGCTCAATCACGTCCAGAACATCGCTCTGCAGAAACAGCTCACGGCCTGGTTGGAGGGCCGTTGCGATGGCCAGGAGCAGCGCGGGTTGCAGGACACGGCGCTTGTGGTGCCTTCGTTTGAACCAGGGATCGGGGAATTGGATCGATACCCGTTGCAGTCGGTCCTGCTTCAGGGCTTTCATCCAGCCTTCCAGGCTGATGTTGGCGTTGCAGAACAGGATCCGAACATTGCCGTGCTCCGAGGCGAGCGCGTCTTGATCGGCAGACGTCACCAGCGGTCGGCGGATTTCAACGCCGAGATGATTCCAGTGGGGATCACGCTTGGCCAGGCCCAGCAGGCACCGTCCACGGGCGC
The DNA here is from genome assembly GCA_047285305.1 of Synechococcus sp. GTDB lineage: Bacteria > Cyanobacteriota > Cyanobacteriia > PCC-6307 > Cyanobiaceae > Parasynechococcus. Next base: position 141,510 of record JBJBDL010000003.1, on the reverse strand, counting down.
AGCCGATATCAAGGTGGATCGGCTGATCAGGAACGCGAAACAGCTGCTCGGGTGGTGGTAGTTCCAGCGGTAACTGGAAGAAGCTGCTGAGGGGATTGACGTGCTGACGCAAGGTTCTGAAGCGGTGCGATCCGGTTCAATCGAGATTGTCAGAGCCACTGCCAGAGGAGCTGTCGGGGTCCTGTCGCAGCAAGCCCCAGCAGGCGGCATAGCCATGCAAATGTGTTGTCCCGCCGACGGGGCCGATCTCACCGTTGCAGAACGCTCCCGCCACCGGCAGGTCTGGCATCAGTTGACGCGCCAGGCTGATGTCGCCATCGGAATGACCAAATAGCCCCTGGCCCCGTCCCAGGCAGGCCATGAGCAGTCCGAAATAGACCGTGTCGCTTGAATCAGCTATCGCTGCTTTGAGCAGGGCAACGGCTTCGTCCTGGGAAGCCGTGGCTTCGCGCAGGTGAAATTGCACGTTTTGGCCGGCGCGCACCCGCTCAGCAACGGCCACGGCGCCATTGTTGGGATCGACTCCGATCAGGTTGCGGATCAGGAAGGCGCTCGCTTCTGAGGCTCCTCCGTTGGCGTTCAGCCGCAGGCTGCTGCGTTCCACACCGAGGAACAACGAGTGACGCACCAGTTCGCGCTCCCGTTCGCTGAGGTCGGCTAGCACCCGTTGCAGGCAATTGATGGGGCTGGCTTTGGTGCTGCCATCACTCAGTTGCATCAACACGTTGCGCTGCACCTGCTCGATTGAGAAGACCGGGCCGATGGGGCGGCAGCCCTGAGCCACAACGGTTTCAAGCCGCCAGCTCCCTCCGATGGAACACACCACTGCGCCGGTGACGACGTGGTCATCCAGCAGCAGCGATCCGTGCGGGCTGTTGTGGGGTGCGGCGATGCCGCCAATCTTTTCGGCACTCGGATAGGCGTAGTCCAGCCCGCTGATCAGGTCATTGATTCCATTGCTGGTGGGGTCGATCAGCAGGATCTGGCTGCGGGCAGCCTCGGGGGTGATGCCAACCCAGTCTTGCCATTGCTGGGCGGCTCCATCCAGATCAGGCAGGTCCTCTGTGCTCAGGTGTTGGGTGGCAATCGATGCACCTGGCAGGGAGAGCAGCGTCACGCTCAAAGCAGGTGTCTGCTCCAGTTCCGAGGCGCTGCCGTCGCCGCGGGTGCCCACCACGCCGCCACCTGTGCATCCGATCCAATGCTTCGCGCTGATCAGGGCGCGCAGCATCGGCAGCAGGCGCGGCAGGTCGGTGGCGTAACCCGTGGAGGTGAAGACGAGGGCGAGATCGGCTTCGCCTTTACATCGGCCCAGTTGCTCGACCACATCCCGGACGGCTTCATCCAGGGACGCTTTGCCAGACAATCCTGTCCGGAAATTGGCTTCAGCGCCCCCGGAGCGAAACCAGCTGAACGGTGCGAACGGTGCCATGAAGCGGACCCTATCAACCCTGGAGCACAGCTCGGGACGTTGATAATGGCGGCACTGTGACAGTCCCCAGTGAACGAGCTCACGTACCGCGCTCTGGTGTGGCTGACCTATCGATTGGCCGCCACCTTCGCCGTTGGTGTGCCTTTGGTCCTGTTGATCTGGTCGGCCTGGCGTCGCGAGGCATTGGTGCTGCGGCTGCTCGGGATCTATTGGAAAGTGGCCAGCCTGATGGCGATCAGCCTGTTGCTGCTGACGGATCAGCGGCCCTTCGGCTACGCCATGGCGGTTGTCGCACCGGTGTTGATGGTGATCAGCCTGTGGTTCTGGATTGACATCAATGAGGAGCTGGCCGACCAGCCGTCCTGGCGTCCGCTGCCCCTTGCCGTGAAGGTGTGGCGTTGGGCATTCGGTGGGTTTGCTCTCCTCAGCCTGGGCATGAGCGTGACGGGTTTGGGCTGCATGCAACAGCTGGAGTCCCCGGCATGCCTCACCTGGCTGGAAGCTCCTCAGGGCATCCATGGTCTGGCGGCCACGGTGTTCAATTTTCTGTTCGGTGGTTTGTGGACCGAGGCCGTTGCTGCCTTTGTGGGGTACGTCGCCCTGGTGGCTTACCTGGCTGGTCTGCTGCAGTGGCTGTTGGTGCGTTTTCCCCGTTACGGCCGCGTGGCGGGAGATTTCTGATGACTGACCAGGTGCTGGTTCAGGCCCTGGAGGAGCGAACGCGTGTTCAGCCCCAGCGGGTTGTCCGCCTACTGGGTCAGGTCGGGAATGAGCCGTTTGAGTTACTCATCTTCCGTGGATTTAGCAGCAGCACCACCCATCCAACTTCCTTTGACCCCGATTCCCCTGTTCTCCCTAAGGGAACAAGCCTGGATCAGGCTGAGCTGCTGCAGGGGCCCTTGTCGCCCGGCCAGGAGGTTGTCCTGGCTGGACCGATGCCGCCGAACGATCTCCTGGCTCAGGCCAACTGGTGAGTCCGGCGTTCCAGAACGCCAACACAGCGTCCGCAGATGTGGGGATGCTCCGGGTGCTGACCCACATCCCCCTCGTAGTGCCAGCAGCGCTCGCATTTGGTTCCCCGCGCTCGGCTCACCTCGATCGATGCGAGCTCGTCGTCCTGGCTGGCCAGCACTTCGGCCCAGGGCTCGCCGCCAATCTGCAGTTGTGAAACCAGCAGCCAGTCCCGCAGACCGTCCACCTCGGGATCCCCCGTCTTACTCAGCCAGGAGAGAGCGGCCTGGAGTTCTGGACGGTGGGCATCAATCCGCACGGCTGCCTCAAGCGATGCGCCAAGTTCCTGACGGCCGCGGCAATCTTCAAGCACTTTGTTGACGGCGGCGCGGAGCTCTCGCAGCTCTTGAACCGGAGCGCTGAGACCAGCATCACGCCACTCGGTTGGGACCTTCGGCCAGCCGCGGTGGAAGACCGAGGTCTCCTCCACGGGGTAGGGCAGGTTCTGCCAGATGTCTTCGGCCATGTGGCACAAGACAGGAGCGATCAGTCCGGCGAGGCGTTCGATGATCAGGGCCATCACGGTCTGGCAGCTGCGCCGGCGCTGGTCGGCGGGGGCGCTCACGTAGAGCCTGTCCTTGGCGATGTCGAGGTAGAAGTTCGACAGATCGGTGACGCAGAAGTTCTGCAGCAGCTGGAAGAAGCGGAAGAACTCGAAGCTTTCGAAGGCTTCTGTGATGTCGTCCATCACCTCGGCCGTGCGCTGCAGCATCCAGCGGTCCAGCAACGGCAGTTCCGCAATCTGGATCGCGTCGGTTGCCGGATTGAAGTCGTGCAGGTTGCCCAGCAGATAGCGGCTTGTGTTGCGCACCTTGCGATACACATCGGCCAGCTGGCGCAGAATCCCGGCTCCGATAGGCACATCGGCTGAGTAATCCACCGAGCTCACCCAGAGCCGCAGCACATCAGCGCCGTAGGGCGGTTCCTGTTTCTGGTTCTTGCCCCCCTCGATAATCACCATCGGGTCGACCACATTGCCGAGGGATTTGCTCATCTTGCGGCCCTTCTCATCCAAGGCGAAGCCATGGGTGAGCACCCGTTTGTAGGGAGCGTGGCCATTCACGGCAACAGAGGTGAGCAGTGAACTCTGGAACCAGCCGCGGTGCTGGTCGGACCCTTCCAGGTAAAGGTCGGCGGGATAGCTCAGGTTGTCCCGCTGGCTGGCGACGGCAGCCCAGCTTGAGCCGGAGTCGAACCACACGTCCATGGTGTCGGTGCCCTTGCGCCACTGGTCGGCCTGGTCGGCGTAGGCGGGCGGAAGCAGATCCGCTTCGTCTTTCTCCCACCAGACGTCGGCACCGTGCTCGGCGATTAACGCCTGGATGTGTTCCAGGGTGTCGGCGTTCAGCAGCACCTCGCCGTTGCTGCGGTGATAAAAGACGGGGATCGGCACCCCCCAGGTGCGCTGACGGGAGATACACCAGTCGCCCCGCTCCTTGATCATCGATTCGATTCGGTTGCGACCGGAAGCAGGGGTCCACTCCACTGCGGCGATCGCATCAAGGGCCTGTTGACGGAACCCTTCCACGGAGGCAAACCATTGTTCCGTGGCCCGAAAGATGGTTGGTTTCTTGGTGCGCCAGTCGTACGGGTAGCGGTGGCCATAGGCCTCCTGCTTGAGCAGAGCGCCCGCGGACTCCAGCGCCTCAATGATCTTGGGGTTGGCATCCTTGAGAACATTCAGGCCCGCGAACGGCCCGGCCTCTTCCGTGAGGTTGCCTGCTTCGTCCACAGGGCAGAGCACCGGCAGGCCGTTCTTCTGGCCGGTGTGGAAGTCGTCGACGCCGTGACCAGGTGCGGTGTGCACGAGGCCTGTGCCCGATTCAGTGGTGATGTAATCGCCCCCGATCACCACCGGACTGGTGCGATCCAGCAGCGGGTGGCGGTAGGTCAGCCCGGCGAGCAGAGCGCCTTTGACGGTGACGCGCCGGCTCAGTGGGCGCGCCAGGGTGCCGCTCAGCGTCTCGATCAGATCGGCAGCCACCAGCAGCAGTCGGCCTTCGCCGTCGTCGGCCAGGGCGTAATCGAGCCTTTCATTCACCGACACCGCCAGGTTGGCAGGCAGCGTCCAGGGGGTGGTGGTCCAGATTGCCACCTGCAGGGCCTTCCCAAGGACGTCCGTCTCCGTGGGAAGGTCCAGGCCCTCTGCCTCGAATGCATCCCGCAGCGCCGCGGGAAGCTCCACGGCTGGGAAGGCGGCGTAGACGCTGGGACTGGTGTGGCCGTCGGGGTACTCCAGTTCGGCTTCGGCCAAAGCGGTGCGTGAACTCGGGCTCCAGTGCACCGGTTTCAGACCCCGGTAGATGTGCCCCTTGAGCACCATCTCGCCAAACACCCGAATCTGAGCCGATTCGTACTCCTTTTGCAGAGTCAGATACGGCTGCTCCCAGTCCGCCCAGATGCCCCAGCGCTGGAAGCCTTTCATCTGGCCATCAACCTGTTTGCGGGCGTAGGCGGCAGCCTTTTTGCGCAGCTTGATCGGTGTCAGCGCCTTGCGTTGGTCCTGATCCATCGACTGCAGCACCTTGAGCTCGATCGGCAGACCGTGGCAGTCCCAGCCCGGTACGTAGCGCACTCGCCGCCCACTTAACACCTGATATTTGTTGATGACGTCCTTCAGCACCTTGTTGAGGGCATGCCCCATGTGCAGAGCACCGTTGGCGTAGGGCGGGCCGTCATGGAGGGTGAAGGTTGGGCCGCTGTTCTTCAGGCCCAGCTCGCCGTCGATGCCGTGGTCTTTCCAGAAGCCCTGCAGTTCAGGTTCGCGTTGGACGGCATTGGCGCGCATGCCGAATCCCGTCTGCAGCAGATTGAGCGTCTGTTTGTAGGAGGGACGTTCCTCAGCGGCGGCGTCGCGCGTCTCCTTGCTCACGGGGTCCCTGCTCTGGCCTCGGGATTATCAGTCTTCGCCCTCTGGAGATGTGACCTCGGCTGCTTCGGTGTCGCTTGCGTCAGTGGTTCCAGGAGGCTCGGGACGCACCCATTTTTTGCCCGTAACCCCTGATTTCCCGGCCGGTTTGAGTTGTTTGGCGATCCCGCTGATGCCTTCGCCCACTCGGCCAGTGGTGATCAAAAGTTGTTGAAGGCTGGTGAGCCAATGATCAAGTGAGTTGAACCGCTGCTGCTCGGTTTCGCTGAGGCAGTTCCAGCGGGCCTGTCCGACCTCGGATCCCAAGCGTGCGATCAACAGGCCGGCGCAGAGAACCGCCAGCATCGGCGCTCCCCGCAGACGGTCTGTGCTGGTGACCAGAACGAGACCCAGCAGCAAGACCACCGCGCCCCAAACACCATCGCGGGGACGACTGAGTTCAACGGCCAGAAGGGGAAGCAGCAGGAGTGCCAGGCCGAGCAGAAGGCAGAGATCGCCGCTGAGGGTTGCAAGCATCCATGGTGTGACGGTCTGCTTCCATTCTGGTGCGATCTTTAGAGTCGGAGCATTGCCCACCTGGCGGAATTGGTAGACGCGCTGGTTTTAGGTACCAGTGGCTTTGGTCGTGGGGGTTCAAGTCCCCCGGTGGGCATTCCTTTCCCTACCTTGGTTCGGGATCGTTACAGACTTGTTGCCTGACCTCCGGATGCACCAGAGCACTGCTCAACAAAAGCAGCCTCGTCCGGTTGGAGTGGGCTATCGCTCGGTTCCGCGCGAATTCGTTGACCCGCCGGCCTTCTGGAACCCCACCGTCGGGCTCTTCCTTGGCGGTTATGCCCTGGCGGCTCTGACCATCTGGGGCTGGTTTGTGGCGGCCTTGCCCCTGCCGGTGCTGCTGTGCACGGGCTTTCTGGCGCTACATCTGGAAGGGACGGTGATTCATGACGCCTGCCACAACGCAGCCCATCCCAATCGATGGATCAATCAGGCCATGGGCCATGGCTCGGCGCTGTTGCTCGGGTTCAGCTTTCCCGTGTTCACGAGGGTGCATCTTGAGCATCACGCCCATGTAAATGACCCGAAGAACGACCCAGACCACATCGTCAGCACGTTCGGGCCGCTCTGGCTGATCGCCCCGAGGTTTTTTTATCACGAGTGGTTTTTCTTTCAGCGTCGCCTCTGGCGACGCTGGGAGTTGATGCAGTGGGGGCTCGAGCGCACCATTTTTATGGTGATCGTGCTGGCGGCGGCACGCTTTGATTTCCTGCCTTTCATCTTCAATTGCTGGTTTGCTCCTGCCCTGATGGTGGGCGTGACTCTGGGGTTGTTCTTCGACTACCTCCCGCATCGGCCCTTCACCTCCCGCAACCGCTGGACGAACGCCCGGATCTATCCAGGCAGGCTGATGAACTGGCTGATCATGGGGCAGAACTATCACCTGGTTCATCACCTCTGGCCATCCATTCCCTGGTTCGAATACAAACCGGCCTATGAGGCCACCAAGCCTCTGCTCGACTCCAAGGGATCTCCCCAAAGGCTGGGCATTTTTGAGACCCGCCAGGATGGCTACAACTTCCTCTACGACATACTTGTGGGAGTGCGCAGCCACAAGCGCCGCAGCGGAAAGATGAGGCGTGCAGCCCGTTTCATGCCCGGACGGGGGTTGCGTCGCCACTGGCTCGGTTTTGTTGACCGCATCGCGATCAAAACCGAGCCCAAGCGTTCTCTGTCCCGCTGATCTGGGTTCAGTCGGCCAGAATTTTCGGAACCCGGAAGAAGTCACCCTCTCTCTGGGGTGCCTGGTTCAGGATGTCTTCCCGAACGGGGGTCGGCTGCACGCCATCGGCCCGGGTGACGTTGGTCACCTCCACGGCTCGAGTGGTTTCCGGAACCCCTTCAGTGTTCACCTGCTGGAGCTGACCCACGTACTCGAGGATGGACTCAAGCTGACCGGTGTAGGTCGCAATCTTGTTCTCGGGCAGATCAAGGCGGGCGAGCTGGGCCACCTTGCGGACGTCGTCGCTGGAAATCTGGCTCATGACTCGCCGAGGAACGTGTGCAGATCCTCGCTCAACGCGGTGGCGGCTGTCTCCAGCAAGGCGTCACCATGCTGGGCGGTAGCCAAGGAGGGATGGGACCCCATGCGTCCATCGGGGTGACGGCGCCGGAAGTCGTCCGGTCCATGAATGGGGCCTGCCGGCGCAGGGTCGGGCAGCGGTCGCTGCTTGCTCTGCAGGCTCGGCTCCACCGCGAGGGTGACAGCGATTTCGCTGGGCGTGGCGTGATGGCCTTCTTTGTCGCCATACAGATCGCGCGCCTGGCGCATCACGGGGCCGGCCATGAACCAGTTGGCCAGCCGACAACGCAGCTGCGGGGCAACGGGGAGATTGCGGGTGGTGGCGGTGCCGTGGGCCTGGGCAAAGGCGGCTTTGGCCGTTGCAATGTTGCCGCCGTGGCCATTGATCACGAACACCCGTTCGAAGCCATGCCGGCCCAGGGACAACACCAGGTCGTGCAGAACCGCCAGAAGCGTTGCCGGCTGCAGGCTCATCGTTCCCGCGAAACCAAGGTGGTGTTCCGCCATGCCGAAGGCTTGAGCTGGGGTGACCAAAACACCTGTGCGACGACCCACCTCAAGGGCCACCGCCTCTGCGGTGAGAGCGTCGGTGCCGATGGCGCCTGTGGGGCCGTGCTGCTCGGTGGATCCCAGGGGAATGATCACCCCCTTGCAGCCTTGGAGATAGCTCTCCACTTCAGGCCAACTGCGCAGGGCGAGGCGAATGGAGTCCGTGCTGTCGACAGGACCGGGTGTTGCAGCGGTCATTCAGGCTGAACCAGTGACCTGATGATCGCTCAACTCCAGCCGATCAGTGGGCGGTGCCGTTGCCGTCGTACTGATCGGTGTTGTAGTAGCCGCCGCGGGTTCCGAAGAACAGGCAGGCCAAGGGGAACAGCACAATGCTGGCGAGAAGAACAGTGCCGAGGTTGAAGCTGGGGGTGGCTGCGTCCATCACCTGGCCTGAACTCATCTCATTTTGGAGTGGATGCGCCCTTTATGCATCGATGACGTGGCTTCTGTTGTGAGTTCGCCTTCTTCTTCAGGAATGTCCAGCCACTCCCTCAGCCATCCTGTGAGCCAGATGAAGGGAAGCGTGTCGGTCAACGCTGCCAGCACTTTGAACAGGTACCCGCTGCCAATGAAGCTGATCAGCTGGGGCAACACGGATCGTTCCGGCTGTACAGGCAGCACATGGGCGCCGTAATGGCTGATCAGCACCACCGCGCTGGTGTCCACCAACTGGCTCACCAGGGTGGAGCCGTTGTTGCGCAGCCAGAGCGCTTTGCCTTTGGTGAGCTGTTTCCAGAAATGGAACAGCCGCACGTCCACGAACTGCGCCGTGAGGTAAGCCACCATCGAGGCGCCAACCGAACCGAAGCTGAGCTGCTGAATGGTGTGAAAGGTGCTGTCATCGCTGCCGCTCATGCCCGGCAGAACGCCCCCCAGCCAGAGGATCAGCAGCACCCAGCCGTTGAGCAGCAGCCCGACCCACACCACTTGATTGGCTTTCTGTTCTCCCCAGAGTTCGCTGATCAGATCAGTGCAGAGGAACGTGATCGGGTAAGGCAGTGCGCCAACGGCCACCACGATCGGCCAGCCGCCGATGCTGCCCAGTTGAAGGAAGCGCGTCAGGCCCAGGATGTTGAGCATGCCAAGGGTCCCGAGGAACAAACCCGCCAGCACCAGAAACACCCCATCACGCCGTGCCTGGAGGTTGCTGTCCACAGCCTGCAACGTTCAAGCTGAAACAAGCGTGGCCGCCAGCCGGCAGCCTGTCATCGATTTCGTTTTGCTTCCGCTCAATTTTTTTGCCCGTCCGGCTCAGATCGTGGGCCCCGAATTGGTGGGCTGCAGGTTGGTGAAACGCCAAGACAACGGCAGCCTGCTCTGGGGCGTGATCGTTGAAACCGAGGCCTATTCCCAGGACGATCCCGCTTGTCACGGTTACCGCCGCCGTTCACCGCAAAACGAAACCCTGTTCGGTGAGCCAGGGCGTTTTTATGTGTATGTCAGCTACGGCATCCACCACTGCGTGAACGTGGTCACCGATCGTGCCGATTGGGCCAACGGCGTGTTGCTGCGTGCCGTGGCACTTCCCGATGAACCGGAGCGGATTGCGGCAGGGCCAGGCCTGCTGGCACGTCGTTTTGGGCTTGATCGCCGTGATGACAGCCGTCCGGTGACGGGCGAACATGACGTGTGGATGGCCCCAAGGTCAGACACATTTGCCAGCCAGGATCTTGTGACAACCACCCGGATCGGCATCTCCCAGGGCGCTGCAACACCATGGCGCTGGTACCTGCGGAGCAGTCGCAGTGTCAGCAGGCGAGCTCGGGGTGATCGCATGCCGCCTCAGTCACAGTGCTGGTCGCCATCGCTGGAGTCGTCGTCATGAGTGACTGGCCGCATCGACACGTGCTTGATCTCGCATCCTTTTCGCGGGAAGACTTTGCTGCCGTGCTTGAGCTGGCCCAGCGGTTTCGTTCGCTGCCTATCACTGGTGCCCGAAAACTGCCCGCCTTGCAGGGCCGTCTGGTGGCAACGCTGTTCTTCGAGCCCAGCACCCGAACCCGCAGCAGTTTTGAGTTGGCGGCCAAGCGTCTGTCGGCAGACGTGATGAGCTTTTCACCTTCCAGCAGCTCACTCAGCAAAGGGGAAAGCGTTCTCGACACAGCGCGCACCTACGTGGCCATGGGCGCCGACGTTCTGGTGGTGCGCCACCGTTCCACCGGTGTGCCGCAGCAACTGGCGCTGGATCTGCAGCAAATGGGTGAGCGCACCGTGGTGCTCAATGGGGGCGATGGACTTCACAGTCATCCCAGTCAGGGACTGCTGGATCTGCTCACTCTTGCCCGGCATTTCTCGCCCCAATACCCCATGCCGGAAGCGCTGCAAGGACGCCGGATTGTGATTGTTGGAGACATCCTTCACTCGCGGGTGGCCCGTTCCAATCTCTGGGCTTTGACGGCCTGCGGCGCGGATGTGGTGTTGTGCGGTCCTCCCAGCCTTGTCCCCAAGGATTTTTCGGCCTTCGTGGATGCTCCGCCCCCGGGTCTGCTTAAGGATCCGGTACCGCAACGGGGCAAGGTCAGCGTGGTGCGGCGCCTGGAGCATGCGCTCCCTGGCGCCGATGCCGTGATGACCCTACGGCTTCAGAAGGAACGGATGGGCCAGCAGTTGCTCACCAGCCTGGAGCGCTATCACCGTGACTTCGGGCTGAGCCATGAGCGCATGCAGCTCTGCGGGGAGAACGTTCCCGTACTGCATCCCGGCCCGGTCAATCGCGGCGTCGAATTGAGTGGCTCGCTTCTGGATGACCCGCAAGTCAGCCTTGTGGAAGAGCAGGTCAGGAATGGCGTGCCTACCCGGATGGCCTTGCTCTATTTGATGGCAGCTTCCGAATCCGCAACTGAGGCTTCCTTGCTGTCGAGCAGCTCCTGAGTGTGGGTGAGGCCACTGTGTTGATGGGCGTAGTAATCCATCGCAGCCTGGAGGGCGACATCGGGTTCGGCGATGGAGGGATCTTTGCCGCTTGCCATCGGGAAGTGGGCATCCTCAGTATCAAGCGCCAGATGCTGGCTGGGCATTCCGGTTAGCAGAATCGAGGCCCGTTGCCGGGTCGCTAGGGCTACAGCCATTTGATGCTCAAGGTGATCCGGTTCTCTCGGTTGGGGATCAAGGCCAGGTGAACGATGGCCTACAGCGGCGGGCCCAAGCGTAAGAAAAATTTGAAGCCATGCAGGTCGGCGACTGCACTGGCGTGCACCTCTGCAAAGCCGCCACCGACGATGACCATATGCGGCGAATGAAGTAACCGCTCCGCTGGGGGTTCAAGCTCCAGAAAGTAATGGTTGCTCGCCATTTGCAGCCCATCAGACTCTCCCCTAGGTATGAATCGCAATCTTGGTTGGCTGTTTTGATGAACGGTTCTGCTTCAGATCAGCTTGAACCCTTCGAGAAAGAGGCCGTAGAGAAAGCCAATACGACCAAGATCCAGGAGCTGTTGGGGCAGCTTTAGTGATGGTTCGGAGCTGCGTCGGCGCCGAATCGTGAGTTCAGTGCCAAGAACCACCACAAGCGCAGCCACGGGGTCCATCTGCCCTAGAACGCCTGCGACTGATGTGATGGCGCTACCGATCAAAAAGCCAATGAGTCCGGCGAGGGCCAGTAAGGAGAATCGCCGCCAAGGATTGCGCGCCCATCGATCCAGCCTTTGAAGTGCTGCTCCAACGTTGGTATGCAGCCGGGTGGATTGAAGCCGTTGCACGGCACTGATTTCAGGGGAAGAGGCAGGGTCGTAACCAGTGATCCCCATCACCCAGCCATACCCCTGCCATCCATTGTTTACACCACCCCTGGGCAATCTGCAGGCATCAGACACTACGGATAGGAGATTTCAATAAAAAACCCGGGCAAGCCCGGGCCTGGTGATGGGGATTGGCGCAGCAAAGCCAGAGCTCAGGGCTTTGACAACGGCTTGCGCTGAAAGTTATTTGGACTCAGCCTTCGCTTTTCTGGACGCTTTGCCCTCGAGAAGCTCCAGCAGAGCTTCCATTTGTGCCATCACACCCCGAACTTCGCCTGCTTCGGGAAGAAGGCCATCTTCCATAACTCCTTGGTGCATCTCGCGCAGCTCTTGGCGGATGTAGCGCAGGTGGCTCACGACCTGCTCGCGCTTCGATTGCGACATCGGCTACGGGGAAGTTCAACACCTCTTTTACCTCATGGGGGGTCAGTTGCGGCGTGATGGGGCGCGACTTATCGCACCGGCTGCAGCCAGGAGTGTGAAGGTGAGCAATGCTGAAGGTCGTGCCACGGTGCTGAACACCACAAGTGCAAACAGGCCGATCTGTGGCAGGCGACGCTGCAAAAGAGTGGTGGAGAATAGGGGATTCGAACCCCTGACCTCTGCGGTGCGATCGCAGCGCTCTACCAACTGAGCTAATTCCCCGGGTAGCCAACGCTAGCCGGCACGGCCTGCGTCAAACTGCCATTAATGGCGTCTGAGGACGGCTCGATGCTTACGCAGGAACGGCTCGAAGCTTTTGACGAGGCCTCGACGGCCGAACTCGCCCGCCGGCTTGAAGAGGACGATTACCCCTCCCCTTTCGACAGCCTTTCGGATTGGCACCTTCTTCGGGCGCTGGCCATCCACCGGCCCGAACTGATCCTTCCGTACCACCATTTGGTGGATCAAGAACCTTTTGATGAAGACTGAGCAGGCATCGCCACTGTGCGGGCGGCGCGTGCTGGTTGCCGTCAGCGGCAGCATTGCGGCTGTTAAGACGCCCTTGCTCGTCAGCGCGCTGATCAAAGCCGGCGCTGAGGTGCGCTGTCTTGTGACCACCAGTGGTGCTGCCTTGGTGAGTTCCGTGGCGCTCGCCAGCCTCAGTCGCCATCGCTGCTATCTCGAGGCCGACCAGTGGGACTCCGCCTCATCCAGGCCGTTGCACATCGAGTTGGCGGAGTGGGCGGAGTTGGCCATCGTTGCGCCCCTGAGTGCCAGCAGCCTGGCCCGCTGGAGCCAAGGGTCAGCCGACGGTCTGCTTTCCAGCGTTCTTCTGGCCATGGAAGCTCCGGTCATCGCGGCTCCAGCGATGAACACGGCTATGTGGCGCCACCCTGCGGTGCAACGCAACTGGCAGCAGATTCAATCCTTTCCTGGGGTGATCCCCCTCGTGCCGGCGTCCGGTCTTTTGGCCTGTGATCGCGTCGGCGATGGGCGTATGGCCGATCCGCTGTTGATTGAGTTGGCGGCTGCGTCTGTTTTCAGCCGCGGTTCGGGCACTCCTGACGTAACCCTTGATTGCTCGGGGATATCTGTTCTTGTTTCGGCTGGACCGACCCAAGAGTCGATTGATCCGGCCCGTTTCCTGAGCAACCGCAGCAGCGGCCGCATGGGTGTGTTGCTGGCGCAGGCGGCACGCTTCCGGGGTGCCACCGTTCATCTGGTGCATGGTCCATTGGAGCTCCCCTACGCCTGGCTTGAAGGCCTGCAGTGCACTGCGGTGCAGAGTGCCGCCGAACTCGGTTCCGCTCTGCAGTTGGCTCAGCCCGGATCCGATGTGCTCGTCATGGCTGCTGCCGTCGCTGACCTGCGGCGCGATGCCGCTCCTCCAATCAAACTGGCCAAGCAGGACCTTCAGCAGGCTCTTGTCTCCGGTTGGGCCGAAGTGCCTGATCTGCTGTCGAACCTGACCCGCCAACGCCGTCCCGGACAGTTGGTTCTCGGCTTCTCAGCGCTCACAGGCAGCGATGCCAATTTGCTGGAGCGGGCTGAAAGCAAGCGGCTGGCGAAGGGCTGCGATCTGATGATGGTGAATCCCGTGGACCGTGACGGTCAGGGTTTCGGGGACCAACCCAATGGAGGCTGGTTGCTTGGAGATGGCTGGAGACGAGAGCTGCCTGTGACGGCAAAGCTTTCTCTAGCTCATCAATTGCTTGATGCTCTGGTTGAGGCTCGGGATCAGGCAGCGGCGTCCATGGAGTCTTGACCGAGCAGGTCGATGAAGGTGCGCAGCTGAAGACGAGGGATGTAAGGCCAGCCTCCGTTTTTCTCCATCCCCTGCAGAAGTGTGAACAATTTCTGGCGGTTTTCAGGAAGGCTTTGACGAAACGGACCGTCCTGAACGTCGCGATGCAGGGCTTCAAGCTCACGCAGCAGGGTGAGCAGTGCTTCGGGATTTCCCCTCAACTCCTCTGCCAGCTCGCCCAGGGCGGCAAGTGCCGGAGCCATCCGTGCCTGGGTCGAATCGGGATCGTTGGATGTCACGCGCTTTCGACAAGTTGTTGAGAGCTGCAAAAGGCTAGCCCTGACGTCATTTTTCGCCCTGTAAGATCCAGATCTGACGGCACTCCGTCCCCTTTAGCGTTCAGCCGATCGGCTCCTTCCATGCGCATTCGTCCTCTGCTGGCCGTCGTGCTGGCGCTCTGCCTCGCGTTCTTCACCACGGCCTGCAGTGGCGACAGTGATGCAGTCCAGCGTGGTGGATCCAACGTCACCTACGACGACATCCACAACACCGGCAAAGCCAACGATTGCCCCACGATTGGGGAATCAGCCCGGGGCTCGATTCCTCTGACGGCCGGTGGCAGCTACGAGCTCCGTGAGATCTGCATGCACCCCGTGCAGGTCTATGCCAAGGAGGAGCCCAAGAACATTCGTCAGCAAGCCGAGTTTGTTGAGGGCAAGATCCTCACCCGGTACACCTCCAGTCTCGATTCAGTCTTCGGCGATCTGAAGGTGACGGAATCCGGCCTGCAATTCCAGGAGAAAGGTGGCATTGACTTCCAGCCGATCACCGTTCTGGTGCCCGGTGGCGAAGAGTTCCCCTTCACGTTTTCCAGCAAGTCGCTCAACGCCACTGCTGAGGGCTCGGCTCTGACCACCAGCACCGACTTTGAGGGCACCTATCGCACCCCCAGCTACCGCACAAGCAACTTCATCGATCCCAAGGGTCGGGCTTTGACTACCGGTGTTCAGTACGCCCAGGGTCTGGTGGCACTTGGTGGTGATGACGAGCAGCTCGAGAAGGACAACAACAAGCGATACATCGATGGTGTTGGAACCATGAGCCTCTCAATCACCAAGGTTGATCCTGAAACCGGAGAATTTGCCGGTGTGTTCAGCGCCATCCAGCCCTCCGACTCCGACATGGGTGGTCGTGAAGTGGTCGACATCAAGATCACTGGTGATCTTTACGGCCGTCTTGAAGAGGCCTGATCTAGGTCATCACAACAGGTTGCAAGGGGGCTTAGGCCCCCTTTTTTGTGGCCCATTGCAATCCTCCTGCGATCTGGGAGAATCGCCCGATCTTTCTATGCAGCCATGACCGCCAGTGCTTCAGCTCCTGCCCAGCGATCCGGCGTGATTGCTCCCTACGGCGGAACGCTGGTCGATCTCATGGCGGCTGAGGCGGATCGTGCCGCTCTGAAAGCCATGGCGACCAAAACGATCGAGTGTTCCGATCGCAACGCCTGTGATGTGGAGCTGCTCTGTGTTGGTGGCTTCTCTCCCCTGCGTGGCTTCATGCACCAGGAGGACTACGACGCCGTGGTCAGTGGGCATCGTCTGGCTGCGGGCCAGCTGTTCGGTCTGCCGATCGTGATGGACACCGACCGCGATGACGTGGTGGTAGGCGACAAGCTGCTGCTCACCTACAAGGGCCAGGAGCTGGCTGTTCTCGAAGTGGAGGACAAGTGGGAACCCAACAAAGTGGCTGAAGCCAAGGGCTGCTACGGCACCACCTCCATCGAGCACCCTGCGGTTCGGATGATCACGATGGAGCGCAAGCGCTTCTATCTGGGTGGAAGACTCCAGGGCCTTGTTCTGCCCGAGCGGGTGTTCCCCTGTAAGACCCCTGCTGAGGTGCGTGCAGGCCTGCCCGAAGGCGAGGACGTGGTGGCGTTCCAGTGCCGTAACCCCATTCACCGCGCTCATTACGAACTGTTCACCCGTGCTCTCCATGCACAGAACGTCAGTGACAACGCTGTGGTGCTCGTTCATCCCACCTGTGGTCCTACTCAGCAGGACGACATCCCTGGTGCCGTTCGCTTCCAGACCTATGAACGTCTGGCGGCAGAAGTGAACAACGACAGCATTCGCTGGGCCTACCTGCCCTACGCCATGCACATGGCAGGTCCGCGTGAAGCGCTTCAGCACATGATCATCCGCCGCAACTACGGATGCACCCACTTCATCATTGGCCGGGATATGGCCGGCTGCAAATCGTCTCTCACCGGTGACGATTTCTACGGCCCTTACGACGCTCAGAACTTCGCCAAGGAGTGCGCCCCCGAGCTCACGATGGAAACCGTTCCTTCCCTGAACCTCGTTTACACCCAAGAAGAGGGGTATGTAACGGCCGAGCATGCTGAAGCCCGTGGCCTGCACGTGAAGAAGCTGAGCGGCACCCAGTTCCGCAAGATGCTGCGCGGTGGTGAGGAGATTCCCGAGTGGTTCGCCTTCAAGAGCGTGGTTGAGGTGCTCCGCGCCGCCTGAAGACTGAGAACCCGTTTAACATTCCTTCATCTGCGAGACGACCTGTGAACAAGCGTTGGCGAAATATCGGTCTCGGGGCCCTTTTGGTTCTGGCGATCGTTGTGATTGCACCAGCGTTCTTTGGTGGCGGCGGTGGCAGCCAGCCCCAGGTGAACACCATCCGCTACAGCGAGTTTGTTGAGGCGGTGAAGGATGACCAAATCAGCCGTGTGCTGATTTCTCCGGATCAAGGCACCGCTCAGGTGGTGGAAAACGACGGCCGTCGTGCCCAGGTCAATCTGGCTCCCGATCGTGAGCTGCTCGGTTTGCTGACAGAACACAGCGTTGATATCGCCGTTCAGCCCTCCCGTCAGACCCCTGGATGGCAGCAGGCCGCTGGAAGTCTGATCTTCCCTCTGCTTCTACTTGGTGGTCTGTTCTTCCTCTTCCGGCGCGCCCAGGGCGGTGGTGGTGGCAACCCAGCTATGCAGTTTGGCAAAAGCAAGGCGCGGGTTCAGATGGAGCCCTCCACCCAGGTGACCTTCACCGATGTGGCCGGCATTGAAGGGGCGAAGCTTGAGCTGACCGAGGTGGTCGACTTCCTCAAGAACCCCGATCGCTTCACGGCCGTCGGCGCCAAGATCCCCAAGGGTGTTCTGTTGGTGGGACCTCCCGGCACTGGTAAGACTCTGCTCGCCAAGGCCGTGGCTGGTGAAGCAGGTGTTCCCTTTTTCTCGATCTCCGGTTCTGAGTTCGTTGAGATGTTTGTTGGCGTTGGTGCCAGCCGCGTTCGCGATCTCTTCGAGCAAGCCAAGAAAAACGCTCCCTGCATCGTGTTCATCGACGAAATCGATGCCGTTGGTCGTCAGCGGGGCGCAGGCCTCGGAGGTGGTAACGACGAGCGTGAGCAAACGCTGAACCAGCTCCTGACAGAGATGGATGGTTTCGAGGGCAACACCGGGATCATCATCGTGGCGGCCACCAACCGCCCGGACGTGCTCGATGCCGCTCTGATGCGCCCCGGACGTTTCGATCGTCAGGTCACCGTTGATCGGCCTGACTATTCCGGACGCCTACAAATCCTCGGTGTTCACGCTCGCGGCAAGACCCTCGCCAAGGATGTCGATCTCGACAAGGTTGCCCGCCGGACTCCTGGTTACACCGGTGCCGATCTCGCCAACCTTCTCAACGAAGCCGCCATCCTTGCGGCCCGTCGTGAGCTCACCGAAGTGAGCAATGACGAGATCAGTGATGCCATTGAACGTGTGATGGCGGGTCCGGAGAAGAAGGACCGTGTGATGAGCGAGCGCCGCGCTCGCCTGGTTGCTTATCACGAGGCTGGTCATGCCCTTGTGGGCGCTCTGATGCCGGACTATGACCCGGTTCAGAAGATCTCCATCATCCCCCGCGGTAATGCCGGCGGTCTGACCTTCTTCACCCCCAGTGAG
Organism: Synechococcus sp.; assembly: GCA_047285305.1. Classification (GTDB taxonomy): domain Bacteria; phylum Cyanobacteriota; class Cyanobacteriia; order PCC-6307; family Cyanobiaceae; genus Parasynechococcus. Next base: position 123,711 of record JBJBDL010000003.1, on the reverse strand, counting down.
GAGCGGATGGAATCTGGTCTTTACTCCCGGGCCTACCTCCAGAACCAGATGGCCGTTGCCCTTGGCGGTCGGGTCGCTGAAGAGATTGTCTACGGAGAAGATGAGGTGACTACTGGTGCTTCCAACGATCTCCAGCAGGTTGCATCAACGGCTCGTCAGATGATCACCCGCTTCGGCATGAGCGATGAGCTGGGTCCGGTTGCCCTTGGGCGCGCGCAGGGTGGCATGTTCCTTGGCCGCGATATCGCGGCAGAGCGTGACTTCTCTGAGGAAACCGCCGCCATGATTGACAAAGAGGTCTCCGAGCTGGTGGATGTGGCCTACAAGCGTGCCACCAAAGTTCTGGTTGACAACCGAGAGGTTCTGGATGAATTGGCCGAGATGCTCGTTGAGCAGGAGACTGTTGATGCTGAAGAGCTTCAGGAGCTGCTGATCAAACGTGACGTCCGGGTCGCCGAATACGTCTGATTTCGATGCGTCCTCCAACCCTTGGCAGGTGCGGCAGGAGCTCTTGGTGGCATCCCTGCAGCATCAGCCTCTTTTGTTGGTGATTCGGCCTGAGCTAGAGGACCTCGTGGCTTCAGGCTCTCGCTCTGTTTTGTTGGAGCAGGTGCAGCAGCTTTATTCCGCAGGACTTCGACACCTCGAAGTGGCGTGGGTTGACCAGCCAGGCTGGATGGTGTTCATGCAACGGGTTCAGGACCATTGCCCTGGACTGAATCTGGGGGCGGCTTCGGTGACGGTCTCCAAGGCGCTTAACGATCTATCTCGTCTGGATCTCAGCTATGCCATGGCACCTTGCTGGTGCCCAGAGCTCGTGGAGCAGGCCAGAGGGCTTGGAGTCTTGCTGGTGCCTGGGGTCTTCAGCCCCACGGAGGTTCATCAGGCCTTACGGTTCGGCTGTCGTGTCGTAAAGCTTTTTCCCGCCGCCAATCTGGGGCCTGGCTACTGGAGCCGCTTGCAGGCGCCCCTCGGCCCCCTGCCCTTCGTGATTGCCGCTGGTGGTCTCGAGGTGAGCGATCTCCCCGTATGGCTGGAGGCTGGTCATGGTGCCGTTGCCCTCGGCCGCAGGGTGGTGGGATCGCCGCCTGCCTTCCAGGCACTACTCGACTGGTTGCACCAATCGACAAGCCAGCGTTGATACCAACAGCTGGTCGACATGCGTCCAAAATGCTACAGATGAGATAGCTATCCAACTGCGTCATGTCGCAGCTCACGATCAAGCTCAGCGACAAGGCCGATGCCCTGATCGCTCAGCTTCAGAAGGAGATTTTCAATCGTCGGCGCAAGAAGGTTTCGGCTGCTGGAGTCGTGGAGACCCTGGTGGAGAGCGGAGCGAAATCGCAGTCTGACAAGCGTTTCGCCACGTCCTGGACGAATCTGATCAAGGACATTGAAAAGGCGGCCAAGCTCTCCTACGCCCATGGCAGCAAGCCATCCACTCTCAGTGATGAGGAGTGGGCCCTGGTGTTGAGTCATCGCAGCCGTGGAACCACCGCTCGTGCACGCCGGACGGTGAAGAAAACGATGGCTGCCAAAAAGCCAGCCTCAGCCAAGACTCAGGCCAGCAAAAAGCCCGCCCGCCGCACCCGCACCGCGGCAAAGACGAAAACGGCCGCAGCGGCGGTGAGCTCCAGCTCAGCGGTGGGTTCCGTCTGAACTGATTGAAGGGTGGTGCTCACCAGAGGCTGCATTGCCCCTGCTGCCTCAGCAGGTGATCAGCCAGAACGAGTGCCACCATCGCTTCCACCATCGGTACGGCCCGCGGCAGAACGCAAGGGTCGTGCCGTCCTTTCCCAGCGAGTGTGGTGGCCTTGCCATCGGAATCGATGGTCTGCTGCTCTTTGCGGATCGTGGCCGTTGGCTTGAAGGCCACTCGGATGACAATCGGCTCACCATTGCTGATCCCTCCCTGAATGCCCCCGGAGTTGTTGGTGGCGGTCTTCAGCCGTCCATCGTCGCTCGGCATAAAGGCGTCGTTGTGCTCGCTGCCTTTCAACAGCGTTCCATCGAAACCAGACCCAATTTCAAATCCCTTGGTGGCCGGCAACGACATCACAGCTTTGGCGAGGTCGGCTTCGAGTTTGTCGAACACCGGCATGCCCAGCCCAATGGTGGGATGGCGCACCACGCATTCGATCACCCCGCCGCAGGAATCACCCTCGCGGCCAATGGCTTCGATGCGCTCAATCATCCGCTCGGCGATCGCTGGCTCGGGACACCGAACGATGTTGGCCTCCACATCACCGAGCTGAACCTGCTGGGGGTCGATGCCTGAGGCTTCGATGGTGTGGATCCGCTTCACCCAGGCCAGGATTTCAGTTCCTGCTGCTTGTTTCAGCAGTTGTTTGGCGATCGCACCTGCAGCGACACGGCCGATTGTTTCCCGCGCTGATGCACGCCCACCACCGCTGCGGGCCTGGATTCCATATTTGGCCTGGTAGGTGGCATCTGCATGGGAGGGCCGAAAGGCGACCGCCATGTCCTTGTAATCCCCGGGCCGTTGGTCCTTGTTCCGCACGACCATGGCAATCGGGGTGCCAAGCGTGGTTTCGCCGTCGAGCAGGCCACTGAGAATTTCCACCTGGTCCGCTTCCTTGCGCGGTGTTGTGATGTGGCTTTGGCCTGGCTTGCGTCGGTCCAGTTCGGCCTGAATCGACTCGACGCTGAGGTTGAGCCGTGGTGGACACCCCTCAACAATTACACCCACCCCTCCCCCGTGGGATTCACCGAAGGTGCTGATCCGGAAGAGATCGCCGAAGCTGCTGCCCATGGCCATTGATCGATGTGGTGAGGCTACGAAGCCATCGGTTCAGATCAACTCCGGATGGGGCAATTTCGGACGTTCTGTCGCGGGATGCTGCCGGGCCATCTCGAAATCACAGAACTCAAATCCCGGCCCGACACAACAGCTCATCAACGAGTAGTCACCAAGACTCCGCGCCGCCTGCCAGATGTTGGCGGGCACCACCTGGATGGGGTTGGACACATGCAAAGCATCACGTTTCAGCTCTGTGCCATCGCCCTGGCACTGAAAGAGCTCCAGCGTTGCCCCATCAATGTGCGTCCAGACTTCGTCTCCACCGATCACCCGATGCCAGCAACTGACGGCACCGGCGGGCAGCAAAAACAAAATGGCTGTCAAGGCAGATCGCTCGGCACCGTCCTGTCGTTGAACTTGGTCTGGACTGCGATGCAACTCGCGGTACCAGCCCCCCTCCGGATGAGGCATCAAGCCAAGGTGCTGGATCAGGGTTTGCGTTTTTCTCATGGCACTCCGGCGCGTTGTCTCATGCTTTTCAGTTGCTGCTATGCCCGGCTCATCCATAAAACTGTTCAGTGAATGTTGACCAGCAAAAGCGGTTGGTTCTTGCGATGTCGAGGTTGCCTCGCTTCCACACTGCTGAGTCGAAGTAAAGCGTTGCTGAGGTTTTTCAACCTGAACATCGAACCGAGTTGTGCAGTGAGGACCTCAGATGGCTCCTCGCTATTGATGGCTGGTTGATCTGAGCTCAATTCTGAAAGCACAACAAAAAGCCCCCTCCGAGGAGGGGGCTTTCCGATTCAGTTGATCTGAATCGTTTTTGCTGTTCCGAATGGAACAGGTTGATTCCAGATCAACCGATGGCAGGAGCCTGCAGAGCCACAGGAGTGGACTCAGCAGCAGCCAGGTCGAGGGGGAAGTTGTGAGCGTTGCGCTCGTGCATCACTTCCATGCCGAGGCCGGCACGGTTCAGCACATCAGCCCAGGTGTTCAGGACGCGGCCCTGACCATCAAGGATGGACTGGTTGAAGTTGAAGCCGTTCAGGTTGAAGGCCATGGTTGACACGCCTAGGTCGGTGAACCAGATGCCGAAAGCAGGCCAGGCAGCCAGGAAGAAGTTAATGCTACGGCTGTGGTTGAAGGAGGCGTATTGGAAGATCAGGCGACCGAAGTAACCGTGTGCAGCCACGATGTTGTAGGTCTCTTCCTCTTGGCCGAACTTGTAGCCGTAGTTCTGGGACTCGCTCTCGGTGGTTTCACGCACCAAGGAGGAGGTCACCAGGGAGCCGTGCATGGCGGAGAACAAGCTGCCGCCGAAAACACCTGCGACGCCCAGCATGTGGAAGGGGTGCATCAGGATGTTGTGCTCGGCCTGGAACACCAACATGTAGTTGAAGGTGCCAGAGATGCCCAGGGGCATTGCGTCAGAGAAGGAACCCTGACCGAAGGGGTAAACCAGGAAAACAGCGGAGGCTGCAGCGACAGGTGCGCTGTAGGCAACGCAGATCCAGGGGCGCATGCCCAGGCGGTAGGAAAGTTCCCACTCACGACCCATGTAGGCGTAGATGCCGATGAGGAAGTGGAAAACAACCAGCTGGAAAGGGCCGCCGTTGTACAGCCACTCATCGAGGGAAGCAGCTTCCCAGATGGGATAGAAGTGCAGGCCGATGGCGTTGCTGGAAGGAACAACAGCACCAGAGATGATGTTGTTGCCGTAGATCAGGGAGCCAGCGACGGGCTCACGAATGCCATCGATGTCGACCGGAGGAGCGGCGACGAAAGCGATGACGAAGCAGATGGTGGCAGCCAGCAGTGTGGGGATCATCAGCACACCGAACCAACCGACATACAGACGGTTGTTGGTGGAGGTGACCCACTCACAGAAGGCCTGCCAGCTGGAAGCGCCGGAGCGCTGCTGGAGGGTGGTGGTCATGAGAACGGAAAGAAATGTTCCCGAAGGAACGGTTTAAGGAAGGGCAGGAGAGCCCTGCCTGATCGTGATTGTAAAGGAAGTTTGCGCTGTGTGTCGCTGGCTTGATGAAGTTGTTGCCAAGAGGTCCTCGGCCCCTTTGGCGGCAGCGCTTGTTAGCGTCCCGGAAGCCTCATGGCAGCTGACGTGGCACCACAACAAGAACGGGTGTTGCTGGTGCGGCTGCCCTGCAATCCGATCTTTCCAATAGGGCCGATCTATCTCGCCGACCATCTCCACAAATGCTTCCCGGAGATGCCTCAGCGCATCCTCGACCTCGCGGCTCTGCCGGTGCTGGATGTCCATCGCGTGCTGGACGCCACTGTTGACCAGTTCCAGCCGACGCTGCTGGTGTTCTCGTGGAGAGACATCCAGATTTACGCGCCGGTCGATGGGCGGGGGGGCAACCCTCTTCAGAATTCGTTCGAGGTCTTCTACGCCCGTAACCCTCTGAAGCGTCTGCATGGAGCCTTGGGTGGGCTTCAGTTAATGAGCAGTCATTACGGCGAGCTTCGCAGGAACCAGCGTCTGGTGCGTCAAGGCTTGAAACGTGCGCGCCGCCACCAGCCGGCGGCCAGAGCAGTGCTTGGCGGTGGAGCTGTCAGTGTGTTTTACGAGCAACTCGGCAAGTCGCTCCCCAAAGGAACGGTTGTTTCCATCGGTGAGGGTGAGCCGCTGCTGGAGAAGTTGATCCACGGTCACTCCCTCGAAGCTGAACGTTGCTTCGTGGTTGGCGAGAAGCCACGTTCAGGCCTGATCCATGAGCAGCCGGAAAGTCGGCCCAAAACCGCCTGCAACTACGACTACATCGCTTCGATCTGGCCCCAGCTCGACTGGTATCTCGAAGGTGGCGACTTTTACGTGGGAGTTCAGACCAAGCGCGGCTGCCCCCACAACTGTTGTTATTGCGTCTACACGGTGGTGGAAGGCAAGCAGGTGCGCCTCAATCCAGTCGATGAGGTGGTCAAAGAGATGCGACAGCTGTATGACCGTGGGGTTCGTGGTTTCTGGTTCACCGATGCCCAGTTCATACCCGCGCGGCGCTACATCGAAGATGCCAAGGAACTGCTGCGGGCGATCAAGGCTGAAGGGCTGACCGGCATTCGTTGGGCCGCCTACATCCGCGCCGACAATCTGGATCCCGAATTGGCTCAGCTCATGGTGGAGACGGGCATGAGCTATTTCGAGATCGGCATTACATCCGGCTCTCAGGAGCTCGTTCGCAAGATGCGCATGGGCTACAACCTTCGCACCGTTCTGGAGAGTTGTCGGATGTTGGCGGAGGCAGGCTTCCGAGATCACGTTTCGGTGAATTACTCCTTCAACGTGATCGACGAGCGGCCGGAAACGATCCGCCAGACCGTGGCTTATCACCGAGAGCTGGAGGCCATTTTTGGCGCTGATTTGGTCGAGCCAGCGATCTTTTTCATCGGTTTGCAGCCCCACACCCACCTTGAGCAGTACGGGTTCGATCAGGGTTTGATCAAGCCGGGTTACAACCCAATGAGCATGATGCCGTGGACAGCGCGAAAACTTCTCTGGAACCCCGAGCCGATGGGGAGCACCTTTGGTCGTGTGTGTCTCGAAGCCTTTGACCGCAATCCTGCTGATTTCGGTCGCACAGTGATGTCACTCCTCGAACGGGACTACGGAGTGACGTCGCTTCAGGAGGCTCTTCGTGCTCCGGTAGAGGGCCGCAAGGCCTTGGCAACGGCGACACGTTGACTCATCGCCACCATCGGCGTCTGATCAGGATGAATCCCCCCAGTCCGGCCCAACCCAACAGACCACTAATCGGGTTGGGATTGGCGCCACCTGCCCCAAGCAGCCAAGTTGGGCTCGTTCCAGGCAGGGTGATCAGCCCGGCTTGAAGGGCGAACCACCCACCAACAAGCCCGCCGTGCAGGCCAATGGATCCCCAGAGCACTCCGTTGTCGGCTCTGCGTTGCAGGGCTAGGGCAAAACCCAGCAACACCAGGCCCATGAGCAGTGCAATGGCTTCGACGGGAGGCAGCTGGTACCAGGGATGTACCAGGGCGAATACAGCTGCCTGAATCCCGATCGCCTGCTGTCGACCTGTCAATAGCTCCAATTCACCCCAGAGCCAACCACGAAAGAGCAGCTCCTCTGCAAAACCCACCAGAAGCATTAGGGCAATGGCATTGGCAAGATCACCTGTGGTGATTTGGCCCTGCCATAGGCCGTTTCCGCTGAGCAGAAGGACAGCAACCACTCCGAAAAGAAGGACTGCGGCTTTTGTGAATCCACGCAGGAATGCGTGCAGGGCTTTGACGACTGGTCGAACCACTCCAAGTTGCTGCCAAGGGCGATCAACGCCCCAGGTCCGTCGCAACCGCCAAGGCAGTGAAATCAGCATTGCTGCAACGCTGGGGCCCGCCGCTAAAGAAGCCTGCTGAGCCGAGGGAATACCTGCGAGGCCAAGAAGTCCTTGCAAGCTGAGAAACAACGCCACCAATGACGCCGGATACAGAAGAGTGCCTCGCCAGTAGGGCCTCACTCCTCAGGTTCGATGGAGCTTGTCAGACCTTTGGATTTCAGCGTCTCGCAATAGAACTCAGCCGGTTCGATGTCGCACACGATCACCAAGCCCACGCCGGTGTTGTGGGCCTCCAGCATTACGGCCATGCAGTCTTGTTCGCTCAGTTGAGGTACGACCTGCTGCAAGGTGGCCACCACGTATTCCATGGAATTCACCGGATCGTTGTGCAGAAGCACCTTGTAGCGAGGCGAACGCTTGCGGACCCGCTCTGGCGCTTTGTCCAGAACAGCTGCACCACCTGGTTTTTGGCTTGGAGATTCCGCCGCCATGACCATTGATCCTAAGCCTTTCGAATCTAAAGGCATTGGGGAGAGGGAGCGGCTCACAGCGCCTTGATGCGAGCCATGGCTTCATCCACATTGGCGCGGCTGTTGAAGGCCGACAAGCGGAAATACCCCTCGCCAGCGGCGCCGAAACCGCTGCCGGGTGTACCCACCACGTTGGCTTTATTGAGCAGATGGTCGAAGAAGCCCCAGGAGTCCATGCCCTCAGGGGTCTTGATCCAGACGTAGGGAGCGTGTTCGCCGCCATAGACGGAGAGGCCTGCAGCACTGAGTTCGCGGCGAATGATCGCGGCGTTCTCCATGTAGAAGCTCACCAAGGCCTTCACCTCCGCCTGACCGGCTTCGGAGTAAACAGCCTCAGCTCCACGCTGAATGATGTAGCTCACACCGTTGAACTTGGTGCTCTGACGTCGGTTCCACAGCCCCCAGAGTTCCACCGCTTCGCCGTTGGCCGCTTTGCCTTTCAGCCCTTTGGGCACCACGGTGAAGGCACAGCGGGTGCCGGTGAAGCCAGCGTTTTTGGAGAAGGAACGGAATTCGATGGCACAGTCCCGGGCTCCTTCGATCTCGAAGATGGAGTGGGGGAGTTCCGGATCCTGGATGAAGGCCTCATAGGCAGCATCGAAGAGGATCAGTGCGCCATTGGCGCGGGCGTAGTTCACCCAGGCCTGGAGTTGTTCCCGGGTGGCGACGGCACCGGTCGGGTTATTGGGGAAGCAGAGGTAGATCAGGTCGACCGGTTCACTGGGAATCTGCGCTGCAAAGCCATTGTCCGCGCTGATTGGTAGGTAGGTCAGTCCCGCATAGCGACCGATCTCTCCGGCTTCCCCGGTGCGGCCAGCCATCACGTTGCTGTCCACGTACACCGGATAGACGGGGTCCGTGACGGCCACCTTGTTGCCCTCGCCGAGGATGTCGAGGATGTTGCTGCTGTCGCACTTGGAGCCGTCGGAAACAAAAATTTCCTCGGCACTGATATCGCAGCCTCGGGCTTGGAAGTCGTTTTTGGCGATGGCCTCCCGCAACCAGCCGTAGCCCTGTTCCGGGCCATAGCCGTGGAAGCCTTCGGCGGTGCCCATCGCATCGATAGCGGTTTTCATGGCTTCACGGCAGGCTAGAGGCAGGGGCTCCGTGACATCACCGATGCCCAGGCGGATTAGCGCTGCGTCGGGATTGGCGCTGCTGAACGCTTTGACACGTCGACCGATCTCAGGGAACAGGTAGCCCGCCTTGAGCTTGAGGTAATTGCCGTTGACCTGAACCACGGAATCGGAAGCTATTTCTGCCGGGCATCTTGCCGTGTCGGCAGCTCCATACGATTACCTCAGGAGTCAGGACATCCGACGTGGTCGCCTCATCCCTGTATCACCCGGTTGATTTTCATGCCCTTGTGGACAGCGGCATCAACAAACCGGCCCGCTACATGGGGCACGAGTTAGGGGTTGAACCACGGGACTGGCTGACAGCGTCGGTTCGCTGGGCGCTCACCTACCCCGAGATTTATGAGGTTGGCTCCAGCAACCTGGGCCACATCATTCTTTATTCGATCCTCAATGCCGTCCCAGGGCAGTTGTGTGATCGCGCCTATCTTCCGGCGGCTGATCTGGCAGGCCGCTTGCGGGAACGCTCCCAGGCGTTGTTTGCCGTGGAAAGCCGTCGGCCCTTGCCAGCCTTCGACATCCTGGGTTTCAGCCTAAGTTACGAACTGGGCGCCACCAACATCCTTGAGATGCTGGACCTCGCGCAGGTGCCCATCCGCGCCGCTGATCGGGGCGACTTGCCCCTGAGTGATCCTGCAGCACCTCCTCTGATTTTCGCTGGCGGGCCCACCGCCACCAGCAATCCAGAGCCCTATGCCCCGTTCTTCGACTTCATCGCTTTGGGTGACGGTGAGGAGCTGTTGCCCGAAATCGGTCTGGTGGTGGCGCAAGCCAAAGCGGATGGATTGACGCGATCGCAATTGCTGCGGGATCTGGCCCAGGTTCCCGGCGTTTACGTGCCTGCGCTCTATGAAACGGGCGCCGATGGGGTCACCCTTGAGCCGCTTCACCCCGATCTTCCAGCGCGGGTTCTTCGCCGTGTGGCGACGCCAATGCCCCACTACGCCATGGGTCTTGTGCCACATGTGGAAACGGTGCATGACCGTCTCACGGTGGAGATTCGCCGCGGTTGCACCCGGGGTTGTCGCTTCTGCCAGCCAGGAATGTTGACGCGTCCGGCTCGGGATGTGGAACCCGAGGCCGTGATCGAGGCGGTGGAGACCGGCATGAAACAAACGGGCTACAGCGATTTCTCGCTGCTCTCCTTGAGCTGCAGCGACTATCTGGCGCTGCCGGCGGTGGGAGTTGAGTTGCGCAACCGCCTTGCCGATCAGAACGTCACGCTTCAGCTGCCCAGTCAGCGGGTGGATCGCTTCGATGAAGACATTGCCCACATCCTTGGCGGCACGAGGAAAGCGGGTCTCACCTTCGCCCCGGAGGCCGGAACACAGCGGCTCCGCGACATCGTCAATAAGGGCCTCACCGATGAAGACCTGCTGCACGGCATCCGCACGGCCATGCAGAACGGCTATCGCAAGGTGAAGCTGTACTTCATGATCGGCCTCCCTGGTGAGACGGATGCCGATGTTCTCGGCATTGCCGAGACCTGCGTGATGCTCCAGCAGCGCTGCCGTGACCTGGGTCGGCTGAACCTGAACATCACGATCAGCAACTTCACGCCTAAGCCCCACACCCCTTTTCAGTGGCACAGCGTCTCCACGGTCGAGTTTGAGCGCCGCCAGGCCCTGCTCAAGGAGGCCTTCAGGCGTTTGCGCGGCGTGAAGGTGAATTTCACCGATGTGCGGCTGTCGGCCATGGAGGATTTTGTGGGCCGCAGCGATCAGCGCCTTGCCCCGGTGATCGAGGCGGCCTGGCGGGCCGGTGCCGGCATGGATGCCTGGTTCGAGTCGCTGGATCGCACCTACGCCGCCTGGACCAGAGCTATCGCGGATGCCGGCCTGGAGGGGCGTTACCGGGAGATGGAGGTGGGGGGCTGGAGTGCTGTGGCTGCGCTGGATCGGGAGGATCTGGAAGCGTTCTGTGCTCAGCCGCTCCCCTGGGATCACATCGACACCGGCATCGACAAAGCCTGGCTGGCGGACGATCTGCAACGGGCTCTGGCAGCGGCGGTCGTACCCGACTGCTCTTTTGATGGTTGCAGCAGTTGTGGGGTCTGCGGCCCGGATCTCGGGCACAACGTGGTGGTTCCCGCTCCTGAGGTGCCAACCCAGGTGCCGACTCAGGCACCGCCCAGTGAACGGGTGTGTCGCATCCGCGTGCAATTCGCCAAAACGGGATCGATGGCGCTGCTCAGCCATCTTGATCTGATGCGCATGCTCGAGCGGGCCCTGCGTCGAAGTGCTCTCCCGATCAGCTTCACCGGTGGGTTTCATCCACTGCCGCGGATTCAGATCGCTTTGGCACTTCCCCTCGGCGCTGAGGCCCAGAGCGAGTGGATGGATCTGGAATTCACCGAGGCCCTGGAGCCCAACCACTTCCGCAAGACGCTGCAGCCGCTGCTTCCGCAAGGGATCCAGCTGCTGGCGGTAGCCGAGGTTCCCGTCAGCGGCAAAAGCCTCTCCCAAGAACTGACGGGTGCCGTTTGGTGTTTTGATCTCATGCCACAGGAGCAGGCCCCGATGCCATCGGATTGGAATGCGGCGGTGGATCAGCTCCTGCAGGCAACAACCTTGGTGTGGAACGACACCGATAAAAAGGGCCGCCCTCGGGAGCGGGATTGCCGCCCCGCGTTGAAGGCGCTGCAGGTGATGGATCAGAACGCCAATGGATCTGTTCGGCTTCGCTTGGAAGCGGCGGTTGACGAGATGGGTCGAAGCTTGCGCCCTGCTCAGATTCAGCACTGGCTGGCTGAGACCGTTGGTCAGCCCTTGCAGGTCCAACGCTTGGCGCGAGAGGCCCTGCTCCTCAGTACGCAGTGCTAATTTGGCTACAGAACAAGTGTTTCGTCCGTCGGGACCAACCTTGCTCCGGTCTTGTCTGATCCAACACGGATATCGAGGTCCACATCACGGCTTGAATGGCGGTCTTTTTTGGAACCCCCAAGCCTGAGTCATAGGAGTTTTTGCTCCGCAACCTTTTGGTCTTGCTGACCAGCTCAGATCTTTTAATCAACCCGTGAGGGAGAACCGGCAGGTTCCTCAACGGATTTGGCCCTCAATCGGGCTCAACCAGTCCTCTTATGCCCCAGCAAATTGTCATCGCGGAGCAGCTGCGCATCGCAGCAGTGCTGACCGATGAACGTGTTGATGAACTCATCGTCGCGCAGGGTCGTTATCAGATCGGAGATGTCTATTTAGGAACGGTTGAAAATGTTCTGCCGGGCATTGATGCTGCCTTCGTCAATATTGGTGAGAGTGAGAAAAATGGGTTCATCCATGTCACCGATCTTGGGCCGCTGCGTCTGAAGAAAGGCTCAGCCGGGATCACTGAACTTCTTGAGCCTCGCCAAAAGGTTCTGGTTCAGGTGATGAAAGAACCGACCGGCACCAAAGGCCCACGGTTGACGGGAAATTTGGCTCTGCCAGGTCGCTATCTGGTGCTTCAGCCCCATGGCCAGGGGGTCAATATTTCCCGGCGCATCAGTTCCGATGCAGAACGGAACCGACTGCGTGCCCTTGGTGTTCTGATCAAGCCGCCTGGAGCCGGTTTGCTGATCCGTACGGAGGCCGACGGCATCAGCGAAGAGCTGTTGATTGAGGATCTGGAATCCTTGCTGCGCCAGTGGGAGGCGATTCAGCAAGCCGCTGAAACGGCAGTACCTCCGGTGCTGCTCAACCGCGACGAAGACTTCATCCATCGGATTCTGCGGGACCACATGGGCCCAGATCTGGCCCGGGTTGTGGTGGAGGATGCCGCCGCTGTGGGCCGTGTGAGCAGTTTCCTTGGTGCCGAAGCCGGCAATGTGCTGGTAGAAGCGCACAGCGAACCCAGCGAGTTGCTGGAGCATTACAAGGTCAATGCCGCCATCCGCGATGCGCTGAAGCCAAGGGTTGATCTGCCGTCAGGTGGCTACGTGATCATCGAGCCCACCGAAGCGCTCACGGTGATCGATGTGAACTCGGGCTCGTTCACACGATCGGCCAATGCGCGCGAAACCGTTCTGTGGACCAACTGTGAGGCGGCGATCGAAATTGCTCGCCAGCTCAAGCTTCGCAACATCGGTGGGGTGATCATCATCGACTTCATCGATATGGATTCCCGTCGTGATCAGCTCCAGCTGCTGGAGCATTTCACGACAGCCGTCCGTGACGACTCAGCCCGCCCGCAGATCGCACAGCTCAGCGAACTGGGCCTGGTGGAACTCACCCGCAAGCGTCAAGGGCAGAACATCTATGAACTGTTCGGTCGGGCTTGCCCCAGCTGTGGTGGTCTGGGCCATGTGGCCGTTCTCCCCGGCAAAGACCTGCTTCAACCTCTCGCGACGGCAACGGGATTGGTTCGCTCGGCGGCCTCTGCCCGCGCCGAAGTTGTTGCGCCTGGAGAAAATGGTGGCAATGGCCGGCGGCGGCGCGGTGGTCGAGGGCGCGGCAGTCAGGATGCCGTTCTTCCGGTCGAGACGTCCGACACCACTGCCCCTGAGGTCTCGACCCAAGAGGCTCAGGAGCCTGCGACAGCTCGTCGTCAGGACCCTGAATTGGTTGCCGTCCCGATGACGGACGAGCAACAGCAATTGTTTGGTTGGCTGGGGTTGAACCCTGCCCTTTTGCTGGAAGAGCCCCCTGCATCCGACAATGTCGTGGTCCGGGTCGTGCGCCCTGGCGAGGACGAGCAGGAGGTGCTGGAGGAGGCGCGTCAGCAATTGGCGGCCAGCTCCGGACGGCGCCGTCGTCGCGGCGGACGGGGCGGTCGTTCAGGCTCACGCAATGGGGCGAGTCAGCCCACTGCGAGCCCCTCCGCTGAGACGCCCGCTGTTGTTACCTCATCCATCCCGGATGATTCGGCTCCCCTGATGGTTGAGATCACCCCCTTGGAGGCGGTGACCAACCTGACGATCACCGAACCAGAACCGGACCCCATCAGCGAACCGGCTGAGCCCGAGCCTGTGGCGGTGGTGGAAACAGCTGAGCCTGAAGAGCCTCGCCGTCGCCGTCGCCGCTCCTCGGCTGTCGCCACGGTCTGAGCAGGATGACTGCGCAGGAGTCCCTCCCTCTCGGGAGGGACGTGGCTGGTGTGGATGAAGTCGGTCGAGGTTGCTTGTTCGGTCCTGTCTTTGCGGCCGCTGTGGTGCTCGAAGGATCAGCGGCGGAGTGTCTGTTGAAGGCAGGGCTTACCGATAGCAAAAAACTGTCAGCCAAGCGTCGGGCTGCTCTGGTCCCCGTGATTCGGTCGCTGTGTGTGGCATCCGGTTTGGGCCAGGCGTCAGCGCGCGAAATTGACGCCTGCGGCATCCGCGTTGCCACTGAACGCGCCATGTTGCGGGCTCTGCAGCGATTGCCGCAGAGCCCTGGGCTCGTGCTGGTGGATGGCAATCTTCCCCTTCGGCTGTGGCAGGGCCCGCAGCGCACGGTGATAGCAGGGGACAGCAGATCACCGGCCATTGCTGCGGCGAGTGTTCTGGCCAAAGAGGCCAGGGATGCACTCATCCGGCGCTTATCGGCTCGCTTCCCTGGTTACGGCCTCGAGCGCCATGCGGGCTACGGCACTTCGCAACATCGTCAGAGCTTGATGGTCTCAGGCCCCACTCCCCTGCATCGGCATACGTTCTTGAAGCGTCTGCTCGGTTGAGCCTCGCCCGTCGGTTTCACGGCACCAGCTTCGGTAGTCGTCGATCAGCTGCTGGCCAACCCGGGCTTTGATGCCGATGAGGATGCCACTCAGGATTGATTCGCCCGTCGATTCCAACACCCGTTTGGGGATCAGCTTGAGCAGCGATGGCTGGCTGACGCTCACCGACAGATGGGCATGTCCCTGAAGTCCGTCGGCTGTGGACGTCAGCCGTGCTTCCAGGTTCAGGGCGAAGTCGTCAACGATCCCCAGGCCCTCCAATTCGCAGTCGAGGGCCTGCATCACCAGTGTGTTGCCTTCCATGTGGATCTGGAGGGACACCACTGGTTTCACGTGGAGCTGGAAGACCTGCAGGCTGGTGACCACATAGCGGTAACGCCCTGGCTGCAGGTGGGTGAGCTGTTTGGCGTCCAGCAAGGCTCCAAGGACACGCTCCTCCTCCAGCAGGTAAGTGGGAAGCCGCTCTGCGCCGGTTCGGACAGACAGATCAAGCTTTTGACTGGCTTCAAAGGCCAGGGGCATGGACTTCACCTGACGCGGCATGATCTTATCGAGTCCATCCAGTGCGGCTTCGATGCCTACGCGTCTCGCATTCCTTGGCCCAGTCGGGACTTATGGCGAGCAGGCCGCCAGGGTGTTGATCGAACAGGACGCTCTCGAGGATGTCCACCTCGTTCCCTGCGCGGGGCTCCGATCGGTTGTGGAACAGCTTGCCGGAGGGCAGTGTGATGCAGCCGTTGTCCCGATTGAGAACTCGGTTGAGGGGGGGGTGACCGCGACCCTCGATGCGCTGTGGTCCCATCCGGAGCTTTGTATCCGCAGGGCTTTGGTGCTGCCGATTCAGCACGCTCTGCTGGGGAGTGGGCCGCTCAGCAGAGTCACCGAAGTGCTCTCCCACCCGCAGGCCCTGGCCCAGTGCAGTGGCTGGTTGGCCCAGCATCTGCCCGATGCCTTGCAATTGCCCACCTCATCCACGGCTGAAGCAGCTCGCATGGTTGCGGGCAGTCCCTTCCGTGCTGCGATCGCCTCCCAGACCGCTGCCCGGGAACATGGGTTGGATCAGCTGGAGTTCCCGGTGAACGATGTTGCGGGCAATCGCACCCGTTTTCTGCTGTTGCGTCGTGATCAGCGCAGTGAGCATGGCGATGTGGCCAGTCTGGCGTTCTCGCTGCATCGCAATGCGCCGGGGGCCTTGCTGGAGGCTCTGGCCTGTTTGGCTGCGCGGGGCCTGAACATGAGTCGGATTGAATCGCGACCGTCCAAACGGGAGCTGGGGGAATACGTCTTTTTTGTGGATGTGGATCTTCCTCCGGCTCCGTCAACGGCTCTGCAGGATCTGATTGCCCAGTTGCAGCCTCTGTGTGAGCATCTCGCCCATTTCGGTGCCTACCCAAGCAGCGATTTGAGTGGCTGTTGAGGATCAGTCTTTTCTGATCCGGAAGACGCCGAATTGCATCAGACCGGTGGCGAATGCCCAGTGCATCAGCAGCAACGTCGGCGTTTCTCTCAGGCCTTGCAGGACCGCTTTCGCCCCCAGGCTGAGCACCGCCCAGGGACGGCGAACGCCCTCAACGATGGAGTCAATCCATGAGGGAAGCGTGGCTTGGGTCCAGTCACCGGTGATGATCTCGCCACGGTGGTGGACGCTTTTGTCGAGGTTCTTGCGGAACCCCTTGATGCTGGCGAATTCAGGGTGAGCCCATTGGTTTAGCAGCTGACGCATCACCCAGCGTTCGGTTCGCGTCATGCCGCCGTCAGATGGGTCTCGACGGTTCCAGTCGGCCACAGCAAGCAGACCTCCTTGGCGCATCACCCGCAGCAATTCATCGGCATAACGCTGTTTGTCGGGCATGTGGGGACCGGCCTCCACGCTCCAGACCGCATCAAAGCTCTGATCGGGCAGTTGAAGATCTAAGGCGTCCATCACCTGGAAGCGGCAGCTCAGGCCTGATGGGGTGAGTTGTGTGGCTCGTTCCACCTGGGCAGTACTGATGCTGATGCCGAGAACGTTCAATCCGTAATCCCGCGCCAGGATTCGGGCGCTGCCACCGATGCCGCATCCCACATCCAGCACCCGGCTACCGGCGGGGAGTTGGTCCAGACCGCTCCACCGCACCAGCTCGTGGACGAAGGCTTCCTTCGCTTCGCGGAAGTCACAGGAGCTGGGTGGGGTCCCGTAATGACCGAGATGGACATGCTCTCCCCAGAGCTGCTCCAACAAACGGTCTTCTGTCCAGGCGTCGTAGGCGGAGGCGACACTCTCCGACGATTCGTAGCGCCGGTCGCGGCGAAGCCACAGTGCAACTCCGGTGGCACCAACGGCTCCGGCCACAACCAGCAGTGATCCCAACATCACTTCAGATCCATCAAAACAGTGCGGGCCGCCAATTGGCGTCGGGTGTGATCCAACATTTCAAATTGATGGCTCAAGCGCTCGTGGGTGTCGGTCAGTTCGAGAAGGCTCTGTTGCTCCGGTGCGGCCTGATCCAGATGGGCGCTGATCCAGAAGGACAGTTCCCGCGGTAGGTCAGGCAGATCGTCAGGCAGTTCCACCTCTCGGTTCTGCAGTTTGCTGGTCAGCTGAACGACGTCATTCAAGGCTTCGCTGACCTTGTCCCGCAGGTTGTTGAGCTGATCGGTATCGGCCACGGGCTCATCCTCCAGCCAGCTCACCATTCCTGTTCGGTAGGGCGTTTCCCGCGTGATGTTCAGCAGCCGGAACCGCTGTTGGCCCAACGAAACGATGTAGCTGCGACCGTCCTCCGTTGTTTGATGCTGAAGCACCTCAGCGCAGCAACCGATTTCGGCCATTTCGCCGTTCTCAGGGTTGATGCGAACAATGCCGAATCGCTTGTCGGTCTCCAGAACCGTCTGGAGAAGCATCCGATAACGCGATTCAAAAATGTGCAGCGGTAGGAGCTGCTGTGGGAACAACACGACGTCCGGCAGGGGGAACAGGGGAAGCTCCCTCACAGAAAAATCGGCCACGAACGCCGTGTTGTAGGCAACCTAATCTTAGGAAAATGAAGCTCTGATCGAACGGATCAGAGCTTCACTTCGATGTCCACACCACTGGGGAGATCAAGCTTCATCAGCGCGTCGATGGTTTTGGCCGACGGGCTGTAGATGTCGATGATGCGACGGTGGGTGCGGGTCTCGAAGTGCTCGCGGGAGTCCTTGTCCACGTGGGGAGAGCGCAGAACGCAGTAGATCTTGCGTTTTGTCGGCAGGGGGATCGGACCGATCGCGGTTGCAGCGGTGTTATCGGCCGTTTCAATGATTTTCTCGCAAGAAAGATCGAGCATGCGGCGGTCAAACGCCTTCAGGCGGATGCGGATCTTCTGCTGAGCGATGGCAGTTGACATGGGAAGGGAGCGAAAAAGCTTCGAGGTCGAAGCAGGACTTCAGTTGTCGAGGTTCTGAGAAATGTAGGAGATGGGGGGCTGAGCCCCTCCATCTCCTGACGTGTTGTTCAGCTTGCGCTGATCACTCGATGATCTTGGAGACCACGCCAGCACCGATGGTGCGGCCGCCCTCGCGGATAGCGAAGCGCATGCCTTGTTCGATGGCGACGGGGCAGATCAGCTCACCGGTCATCTGGATGTTGTCACCAGGCATCACCATTTCCACGTTGGAACCGTCTTCCGCGGTGAAGGCAGTGATTTGGCCGGTCACGTCCGTTGTACGGATGTAGAACTGCGGGCGGTAGCCAGCAAAGAAGGGAGTGTGGCGGCCGCCTTCTTCCTTCTTGAGCACGTACACCTGGCCCTCGAACTTGGTGTGAGGGGTGATGGAACCGGGCTTCACGAGCACCATGCCGCGCTCGATATCTTCCTTCTGGATGCCGCGCAGCAGCAGACCAACGTTGTCGCCAGCCATGCCCTCATCGAGCAGCTTGCGGAACATTTCCACACCGGTGACGGTGGTCTTGCGGGTGTCCTTGATGCCGACGATTTCGATTTCCTCGCCGACCTTGACGATGCCGCGCTCGATACGGCCGGTGGCCACGGTACCGCGACCTGTGATGGAGAAGACGTCTTCCACAGCCATCAGGAAGGGCTTGTCCACTTCCCGCTCAGGCTCAGGAATGCTGGCGTCAACAGCCGCCATCAGTTCTTCGATCTTGGCTTCCCACTCAGCCTCGCCTTCGATGGCCTTCAGGCCGGAGACCTGAACCACGGGGATGTCGTCGCCGGGGAAGTCGTAGCTGGAGAGCAGTTCGCGGATCTCCATCTCCACCAGTTCGATGATCTCTTCGTCATCGACCATGTCGCACTTGTTCAGTGCAACCACCAGAGCGGGAACGCCCACCTGCTTGGCCAGCAGGATGTGCTCTTTGGTCTGGGCCATCGGGCCGTCGGTGGCGGCACACACCAGGATGGCGCCGTCCATCTGAGCGGCACCGGTGATCATGTTCTTCACATAGTCCGCGTGGCCAGGGCAGTCCACGTGGGCGTAGTGACGAGTCTCGGTCTCGTACTCAACGTGAGCGGTGTTGATGGTGATGCCGCGCTCACGCTCTTCAGGGGCGCCGTCGATGTCGGCGTAGTTCTGAACTTCAGCCTGACCCTTCTTGGCGAGCACGTTGGTGATCGCAGCGGTGAGGGTGGTCTTGCCGTGGTCAACGTGGCCGATGGTGCCGATGTTGACGTGGGGCTTGTTCCTTTCGAACTTCTCGCGTGCCATGGGTGTTTAAAGAATCGAGGGTTGGATTTGGAGGAGTTTAGAGATCAGGAATTGCCCTGATTCTTGGAAATGATGGCCTCGGCCACATTGCGAGGAACTTCGGCGTAATTGTCGAATTCCATCGAGAAAATGCCCCGGCCCTGGGTCATGGAGCGGAGCTCGGTGGCGTAACCGAACATCTCGGCAAGGGGCACCTTGGCCGAGATTTTGGACGTGCCGTCTTCGACGGACTGGCCCTCAACCTGACCTCGACGGGAGGACAGGTCGCCGATGATCGAACCGAGGAAATCCTCGGGAGCTTCGACCTCGACCTTCATCATCGGCTCAAGCAGCACAGGGTTGCACTTCTTGACGCCGTCCTTGAAGGCCATGGATCCGGCGATCTTGAACGCCATCTCCGAGGAGTCGACGTCGTGATAGGAGCCATGCACCAGGGTGCATTTCACATCGATGAGGGGGTATCCGGCGATCACACCGGATTCGCAGGTCTCCTTCATGCCCTGCTCGGCGGGCTTGATGTATTCCTTCGGAACGACACCGCCCACGATCTTGTTGACGAATTCGAAGCCGGAGCCGGGCTCGCCCGGTTCCATCTCGATCACAACGTGGCCGTACTGGCCTTTACCACCGGTCTGACGGGAGAACTTGCCTTCGCCACCTGCTGAACCACGGATGGTTTCGCGGTAGGACACCTGAGGTGCGCCGATGTTGGCTTCCACCTTGAACTCACGCAGCATGCGGTCCACCAGGATTTCCAGGTGGAGTTCGCCCATGCCGGCGATCACGGTCTGGCCGGTCTCGGCGTCGGTGTTGACGCGGAAGGTGGGGTCCTCTTCAGCCAGAGCAACTAGGGCCTTGGAGAGCTTCTCCATGTCACCCTTGGTCTTCGGCTCAACAGCCACGGAGATCACCGGTTCGGGGATGAACAGGGTCTCGAGAACGATCGGATCGTCCTGGGTGCAGAGGGTGTCACCCGTGGTGGTGTTCTTCAGTCCGAGCACCGCACCGAGGTCGCCAGCACGCAGTGCGTCGACTTCCTCACGGTCATCAGCCTTGAGCACCACGAGGCGGGAGATGCGCTCCTTCTCACCTTTGGTGGAGTTGAGCACGTAGCTTCCCTTCTCGAGGATGCCGGAATACATCCTCACGAAGGTGAGCTTGCCGTAGGGATCCGCCATCACCTTGAAGGCGAGGGCACTGAAGGGGGCGTTGTCGTCGGACGGACGCACCGCTTCGCTGCCGTCGGGAAGCACACCCTGGATGGGGGGAACGTCGACGGGAGCAGGCAGGTAGTCGATCACTGCGTCGAGCACCAACTGCACACCTTTGTTTTTGAAGGCGGAGCCGCAGAGCATGGGCACCAGACCGTGCTTGAGCACGCCCTCACGGATGCCTTTCTTGAGATCGTCGACGCTGAGTTCGCCGGTTTCGAGGAACTTCTCGATCAGCGCCTCATCGGTTTCGGCGACGGTTTCCATCAGGGTGTTCCGCCATTCGGCGACCTCGTCGGCCATGTCAGCCGGCACCTCGGCTTCTTCGATGTCGGTGCCGAGATCGTTCTTATAGATGTATGCCTTGTTGGCAACGAGATCGATAATGCCGCTCAGCTCGCCTTCAGCACCGATCGGAAGCTGGATCGGTACAGCATTGGCCTTGAGGCGTTCCTTGATCTGGCCGTGAACCTTGAGGAAGTCCGCACCGGTGCGGTCCATCTTGTTCACGAACACCATCCGGGGAACGGAATAGCGATCGGCCTGACGCCAGACGGTTTCCGATTGGGGCTGAACGCCACCAACGGCGCAGAAGACGGCGATCACACCATCCAGCACACGCATGGAGCGCTCCACCTCAATGGTGAAGTCCACGTGGCCAGGCGTGTCGATGATGTTGATTCGATGGTCCTGCCAGGACGTCGAAATGGCAGCTGCGGTGATCGTGATGCCACGTTCACGTTCCTGGGCCATCCAGTCGGTCACGGCGGCGCCGTCATGCACCTCGCCGATTTTGTGCACCACACCGGAATAGAACAGGATTCGTTCTGTCGTGGTGGTTTTGCCGGCATCGATGTGAGCAGCGATACCAATATTTCTGACGCGTTCCAGGGGGAAGTCGCGGGCCACAGGAAATTCTCCGGGGGTGGGGCGTGAAAAGGCGGGGTGACTCTACAGGCCAGCCATGAACATCTGTGTTGATGACTGGCCTGCGAGGCTCAGTAGCGGTAGTGGGCGAAAGCCTTGTTGGCTTCGGCCATCTTGTGGGTTTCTTCGCGCTTGCGAACGGCGTTGCCAGCCTCGTTGGCGGCATCCATTAGTTCGCCAGCCAACTTCTGGGCCATGCTCCGGCCGTTGCGGGCGCGGGAGAAGCTCACCAGCCAGCGCAGTGCCATGGCGGTGCCGCGTTCCTGGCGCACTTCCATGGGCACCTGGTAGGTGGCACCACCAACGCGGCGGGCGCGCACTTCAACCAATGGGGTGGCGTTCTTGACAGCTGTTTCGAATAGTTCGAGCGGATCTCCACCGGTGCGCTCGTTGATCAGGCCGAACGCGTCGGACAGGATCCGTTGCGCTGTCGACTTCTTGCCGTGTTGCATCAGGCGCACCACCATCATCGTGGCGAGGCGGCTGTTGAACTGCGGGTCGGGAAGAATCGGGCGCTTCTCAGCGGCGTTGCGGCGTGACATTAGGGATCAGAACTTGATGGGGATGGGGAAGAAACCGGTGATCACTCCTTCGGAGCCTTGGCGCCGTACTTGGAGCGGGACTGACGCCGGTCTTTCACGCCAGCGGTATCCAGAGTTCCGCGGATGATGTGGTAGCGGACGCCAGGGAGGTCTTTGACACGACCGCCGCGGATCAACACCACCGAGTGCTCCTGCAGGTTGTGACCCACGCCGCCGATGTAGGCAGTGACCTCAAAGCCCGAGGTCAGGCGCACACGTGCCACCTTGCGCAGCGCCGAATTGGGCTTTTTGGGCGTTGAGGTGTAAACGCGGGTGCAAACACCGCGACGCTCAGGGCAGGACTTCAAAGCCGGGGACTTGGTCTTGGCCTTGAGGCGTGAGCGCTCAGTGCGGATCAGCTGTTGGATGGTTGGCATCGATGGTCGGTGAGCGGTCGGACTCCCGACCTGATTCGACAATCGACCACGATACCGGGTGACGGTCCCCCCTTAAAACCGGCTGAAGGCACTGCCGCAGGCACAGGGTTCAACCCCATCGCTGTTGCGGATCAGAAAACCACCACCACTGAGGTCCCCGCGGTAGTCCAGGCAAAGGCCTTCAAGCAATTTGAGCTGTTCTGCAGGGGCGTGCAGGGTCACGCCGTCGGCCCTTGCGATCGCAACGCCGGCCAGATGTCCTGCCCGGATGCGCAACACATGTTGTGCGCACTCGCCGGGCGCGAGATCGAGATGCATCTGCCCCGGTGTTCCCGCCACGGCCGCCTGTCGCCCTAGCTCGGCAGCAGCGGCAGCGGTCAGCCGCAGATTGGCAGCCATGCTCAATTCCTCGGGGCCCCCACTGTTGCAGGTCTCAGAGCGGGATGAGCCCCAGGCCGTTGTGGACTCTCGGGGTGCTGCTTCGGCCATTCATCACGGTGCGTCCGGCCACCACGAGGGTGGTGGAGCTGCCGCCATCCATGTTCAAGGCATCGCGCAGCCCCATCTGCTGGGCTGCCAGGGCTGTTTCCACAAGGGTGGGATCACTGCCGGCGGCGCCACGCAAGGTCATCAGCCACTGACCGCTCGGCCCCTGAGCCACCACCGTTCTTGGTGCCGCCAAGCTCATGAAGCCAGGGCTGAATCCCTCCTGGCGTCCGTTCAGCACCACGTTGCCGTTCTGCATCAGCAGTGGACCACCGCCCAGAACATTGGGTTGTTGCGCGAGGGAGGAGAGGGATCTTGATGTCACCTGGATCCGATCACCAGGCCTTGCAGGCAGCGGCGTGCTTCCCCGGGCCACCACCAATTCAGCGTCTTTGGGGATGGCGATGCCGCGTTGCAGGCTGCTCTTGTCGATCGTTGCCTCGACGCGGCCGC
This sequence comes from Synechococcus sp., assembly GCA_047285305.1. GTDB lineage: Bacteria > Cyanobacteriota > Cyanobacteriia > PCC-6307 > Cyanobiaceae > Parasynechococcus. The sequence goes on along the minus strand of JBJBDL010000003.1, from coordinate 100,628 downwards.
CGCGAATCAACAGTGCTTCCTCCTCGTTGCTCAGGGCTCGGTAGCGGGGCCCCCATGCAGGTGTGTAAAGGCTCAGCCCCTTCTGGACGTAGCCGCTGTTGAGTGTCATGAGGCTCCAACGGCGACCGTTGTTCACTTGCAGCGTCTGATTCAGACGCAGCCGGCCGAACTGCAGATCCCCTGAGGCTCCCCAAGCGATCACGCCGCGGTTCAGGATCGGACCGGACAGCCAGATCCCCTGATGCCGCACGGCCCCCAAGGGGAGTTGGTTGATCCGGTTGAAAAAGCCTCCGTTCACTGCGACCAGTGCCCCTGCAGGTTGGGAGAGCTGAGGCAGAAAACGAAGACCCTGTTGCTGCTCGGCTTTGACCAGGGGCTGAAGGGTGATGCCGAGACGGCTCAGCTGCCCGCCGGCACGGAACACCTGAATGGGTTTCACACCCACCTTGATAGTGCGTTGCTCCAAGACGAAGCCCCGCCTCAGCCATTCGGCCACAGCTGGGTTGTGGAGGGGAAGACGTGCGCTCTGGACCGGGCGGCGACCACCGGTCTGCACACCATCCAGCACCACCCGCCAAGGGGACGCCAGGCTCAGGCTCCTCAGCTTGGTGGCTTGTCCCTTCAGCACAAGGCCACCGTGGCGATGCCGCTGAGGGGAGAGCCCCCATGCCTTGAGTTGACGTTGCTGGGTACGCGACAGCTTGAGCTCCAGCAACAGGTCGCCGTTCAAGCGCTGCACCAGGGCGGGGCCGTTCAGGTCCAGCACCAACCGATCGGCGGTTGAACCTTTACCGCGGCGCAGGTTTTTTACCGTTGGTAGGGGCAGCCGAAGCTCCAAAGTGTTTCCCCTCACTTGGGCGCTGACGCCAGTTGCGGACAGCCAGTCGCTCACTTCGAGGCCGACTTCATCACCTAGTGAACGGGTCGCCAATACGGTCAATGAGACCGTTCGGCCAAACCATTCCAGTGCTTCTCCATCGAGACGGGAAACCCGCCGGAAACCCAGACGGGATTCCAGAACCTCCAAGGGCAGCCAAAGTTCTTCGGGTTCTGCGTCGCTGCCCCTCCAGAGCCAAACCGCTTTGCTGCGCTCTCTCCCGATCAGCACCTCTTCACCGCTCTGGTTCGGCACAGGGCGAAGCTCAGGCGGTGGCGCGGGAAGTGGGGCAAAGGCCAGCATGAAATGCCTTGGCGGAGAGGCGCCTGCCTAGGATCGTCCCTCGAGATGGATTCTGCAGAGCTCGAAGCTGCAGGCCCATGCGATCGTCCGGTTGAGTTCCCTATGTCTGACGCCATCCGTTCCGCTGTCTGGCCTTACTGCGACAGCCCTGCACCCGAGGTTGTTGCGGGTGAGAAGGATGCGTGTGGCGTTGGTTTCCTGGCCCAGCTCCAGGGGCAGGCCAGCCACTGGGTGCTGGAGCAGGCCCTGCGTGGTCTGGGATGCATGGAGCACCGCGGCGGTTGCGGGGGAGATGGCGACTCCGGAGACGGAGCGGGGGTGTTGTGTGAGATCCCCTGGTCGTATTTGAAAGCCGTCTGGCCCGAGGCGGCTGCAGCACGGGGCCTCGGCATGATGTTCATGCCGACCGATGCCAGCCGTCGTGCTGAGGTGCGGGGCCTTTGTGATGAAGAGGCCAAAGCCCTTGGCGTGCAGCCTCTGGGGTGGCGAACGGTGCCCGTCGACCCTGCGGTTCTCGGGCCCTTGGCTCGTGCCACAGCTCCCGTGATCGAGCAGTGGGTGCTGAATGGTGATGCCGACGACGCAACGTTTGATGGCCAGCTGCTGCGGTTGCGGCGTCGCATCGGTGCCCGTCTGCGGACCGCTCTGGGTGTTGAGGTCGCCCAGGACGTGTATGTCGCCTCCCTGAGCAGCCGGACGGTTGTTTACAAGGGGATGGTGCGATCCGAGGTGCTGGCGCAGTTCTTCGCCGACCTGCAGGACCCCCGATTTGAGGTGAGTTTTGCGGTGTATCACCGCCGTTTCAGCACCAACACCCTGCCGCGCTGGCCCCTGGCGCAGCCGATGCGGCTTCTGGGGCACAACGGCGAAATCAACACACTGCTGGGCAACCTCAACTGGGCCAAGGCTTCAGAAGCCAGCCTCGAGAACGTCTGGGGTGAGGCGGCTGAGGACCTGATTCCGGTGGTGAACCCTGCTTTCAGCGATTCCGCCAACCTGGATGCCACCTTGGAATTGATGGTGCGCAGTGGGCGGTCAATCACCGACAGCCTGATCACACTGGTGCCCGAAGCGTTTCGCAATCAGCCCGATCTCGACAGCCGTCCTGATGTGACGGCGATGTACGAATTCAACGCGGGCATTCAGGAACCCTGGGACGGCCCGGCCCTGTTGGTCTTTGCCGACGGCAAGCGAGTGGGTGCAACGCTCGATCGCAACGGGCTGCGTCCGGCGCGTTGGTGCACCACCTCTGACGGCTTCGTGATCATGGGCTCGGAGACCGGCGTGGTGGATCTCAGCGGCAAGACGATTGTTCAGAAAGGTCGTCTTGGCCCTGGTCAGATGGTGGCCGTCGATCTTGAACGCGGCGAGTTGCTCGACAACTGGTCGGTGAAGGAAGACGCGGCGCAGCGCTTCCCCTATACCGATTGGCTGCAGAAGCATCGCCGCGGCGTGGCCCCCCAGCCCTGGACCCAGGACCGGCAGGTGGGTGAACTCGATCTGCTGCGGTTGCAGACCGCGATGGGGTTCACCGCCGAAGACTTCGATCTGATCATCGAGGACATGGCTGCCCTCGGCAAGGAGCCGACCTACTGCATGGGCGATGACATCCCACTGGCGGTGCTCTCCGACAAGCCCCACCTGCTTTACGACTACTTCAAGCAGCGCTTCGCTCAGGTCACCAACCCTCCGATAGACCCCCTGCGGGAAAAGTTGGTGATGAGCCTGGAGATGCACCTGGGTGAGCGCCGGCCCGCCCTGAAGCCCCAGCCCGAAGCTGCCTCCGTCATCCATCTGGAGACGCCCGTTTTGAACGAGGCGGAACTGGCGGCCATCAGTGAGCAGGGCTTGCCCGTCAAGACGGTGTCCACCCAGGTGGCTTTGGAGTCGTGTGCGGGAGGCCTGCAACAGGCCATCGCGGCGCTGTGCAGCGTTGCGGAACAGGCGGTGCGTGACGGAGCCCAAGTTCTGGTGCTGTCCGACCGGGTCGATGGCACAGGGGCGGCTGCCCCACTGACCCCCACAACGGTGGCGATGCCGGCCTTGCTGGCCGTGGGTGCTGTTCATCACCATCTGCTGCGCCAGAAGCTTCGGCTGCAGTGCTCTCTGGTGGTCGATACGGCTCAGTGCTGGAGCACCCATCACATGGCCTGCCTGATTGGTTATGGCGCCAGTGCCGTCTGCCCCTGGCTCACCTGGGAGACCACCCGCCACTGGCTGGATCACCCCAAGACCAAGAAGCGGATCGAACAGGGCAAGTTGCCCGCCCTGGATGCCAATCAAGCCCAGGCCAACGTTCGTGAGTCGCTGGAGAACGGCCTGCGCAAGATCCTCTCCAAGATCGGAATTTCATTGCTGGCCAGTTATCACGGCGCTCAGATCTTTGAAGCGATCGGCCTGGGAGCGGATGTGGTGGAGACCGCCTTCACAGGAACGACCAGCCGTGTTGCCGGCATGACGCTGGCCGAGCTGGCGAACGAAACGCTCTCGATGCATGCCAAAGCTTTCCCTGAGCTCAACCGCAGCAAGCTCGAATTCATGGGCTTTGTTCAGTACCGCAGTGGTGCTGAGTACCACCGCAACAATCCCGAGCTGTCGAAGGCGCTGCACAAGGCGGTGGCTCAGGGCCCTGGTTACGACCATTTCTCCACTTACCAGGCCTTGTTGGAGAACCGACCGGTGATGGCCCTGCGGGACCTGCTGGAGTTCAAGTTGGCTCCCACCCCAGTCCCCCTGGATCAGGTGGAGAGCGTCGAGAGCATCTGCACCCGCTTCTGCACGGGCGGGATGAGCCTGGGCGCTTTGTCCCGCGAAGCGCATGAAGTGTTGGCCGTGGCGATGAATCGCATCGGCGGCAAGAGCAACAGCGGTGAAGGCGGTGAAGACCCTGCCCGCTTCCAGATCCTCAAGGACGTGGATGGCGAGGGCCGTTCCGCCTCATTCCCCAGCATTGGTGGTTTGCGCAATGGGGATACCGCCTGCTCGGCAATCAAGCAGGTGGCTTCAGGACGTTTCGGTGTGACGGCGGAATACCTGCGCAGCGGTAAGCAGCTCGAGATCAAGGTGGCCCAGGGTGCCAAGCCCGGTGAAGGCGGTCAGCTGCCAGGGCCCAAGGTCGACAAGTACATCGCCTGGTTGCGCAACAGCAAGCCAGGTGTGGCCTTGATTTCACCGCCGCCACACCACGACATTTATTCGATTGAAGACCTGGCGCAGTTGATCCATGACCTGCATCAGGTGCATCCCGCTGCTCCCGTGAGCGTGAAGCTGGTGGCCGAGATCGGGATTGGCACCATCGCTGCGGGTGTGGCCAAGGCCAACGCCGATGTGATCCAGATCTCCGGTCACGACGGTGGCACCGGTGCATCCCCCCTGAGTTCGATCAAGCACGCCGGCAGCCCCTGGGAATTGGGCCTCACCGAGGTGCATCGTTCCCTGGTGGAGAACGGTCTGCGCGATCGGGTTCTGCTGCGTGCCGACGGAGGCCTGAAAACAGGCTGGGATGTGGTGATCGCTGCCTTGCTGGGGGCCGAGGAATACGGCTTCGGCTCGATCGCGATGATCGCCGAGGGCTGCGTCATGGCTCGCGTTTGTCACACCAACAATTGCCCTGTGGGTGTGGCCACGCAGAAGGAGAACCTGCGCAAGCGCTTCACCGGCATTCCTGAGCACGTCGTCAATTTCTTCTGGTACGTCGCCGAGGAAGTGCGTCAGCTGATGAGCCTGCTCGGCGTCACCCGCCTTGAGGAGCTGATCGGTCGCACCGATCTGCTCCAGGCCCGCTCGGTTGATCTAGCCAAGACCAAGGGTGTGGATCTCTCCAGCCTGCTGGCCCCGATCAGCGGCGCCGAAGATCGCTCCTGGCTGCGCCACAGCGACGAGGCCCACGGCAATGGACCGATCCTTGAGGATCAGCTCCTCGCCGACGCTGAACTGATGGCTGCCCTGGAGAACCACGGTTCCATCAGCCGCAGCATCGAGATCATCAACACCGATCGCAGTGTCTGTGCCCGTCTGGCCGGTGAAATCGCCCAGCGCCATGGCAACCGCGGCTTCAAGGGACAGCTCGATCTCACCTTCCGGGGGGCAGCAGGCCAGAGCTTCGGGGCCTTCCTGGTGCAGGGCATGCAGGTTCGTCTGGAAGGCGAAGCCAACGACTATGTGGGCAAGGGCATGAACAGTGGTTGCATCACCCTGGTGCCATCAGACGGTTGTGCCTCTCCCGGTGACCAGGTGATCCTCGGCAACACCTGTCTCTACGGGGCCACCGGCGGTGAGTTGTTTGCCCATGGCCGGGCTGGTGAGCGCTTCGGTGTTCGCAACAGCGGCGCCCGCACGGTTGTGGAGGGAGCTGGTGACCACTGCTGTGAGTACATGACCGGTGGCGTCGTCGTTGTTCTTGGCAGCACAGGCCGCAATGTCGGCGCTGGTATGACCGGTGGAGTGACCTTCCTGCTGGATGAGGAGGGGCGTGTCGCTCCTCGGGTGAACCCGGAGATTGTTGAGGTCTGCACCATCACCACCCATGAGCAGGAGTCGCTGCTGAAGGGTCTGCTGGAACGGCATGTGGCGCTCACGGGAAGTGAGAAAGCTGCTGCTCTCCTGGCCGATTGGTCTGCGGCGAAGGGTCGCTTCAAGGTGTTGGTCCCCCCCAGTGAGCGGGAGGCGATGGGATTGGCTGACAAGCAGGCTGTGGCGGCCTAGCGCCGTCCCCAGTCCGTGGCCTGGTTCGTCAAGACCGAAACCTTCACGGCCGTCGCCGCCGCTCTCTCCGTTGAGCAGCGGCGACCCACCCTGGAGGCTCACCGCCATTGGGTTTCAGAGGAAGCTGCAGCAGGCCGCCGTCTACGCAGCGGCTACCTGGTGGATGGCGATCGGCATCCGGGCGGCGGGGGTTTGTTGATCTTTGAAGCGTCGTCCTATGCCGATGCCCTGGCGTGGGTGCAGAACGACCCGATGATCCGCGATGGCCTCGTGGACTGGCAGGTGCAGGAATGGATCCCCGTCAGCGGGGATGGCTGGCCATGAGCCGTTGCACTTCGCCGGCGTGGTAACTGCTGCGTGTGAGTGGTGTGCTGACCACCTGGAGGAAGCCCAGCTCCTTTTCGCCCACGGTTCTGTAGGTCTCGAATTGCTCCGGGGTGACAAAGCGGTCGACGGCCAGGTGCTTGGGGCCAGGTGAGAGGTACTGACCGATGGTGACGATGTCGACCTTGTGTTTGCGCAGATCCCGGAGCGTCTCGATCACCTCTTCATCGGTTTCCCCGAGCCCCACCATCAGGCCCGACTTGCTGTAGGCCTTGGGCCACTGGTCCCGCACCCGTTGCAGCAGCTCGAGGGAGCGTTCATAGATGCCCTGGGGCCGCGCCAGGCGGTACATCCGCGGCACCGTTTCAATGTTGTGGTTCAGCACGTGGGGGGCGGCGGCCATCACCGTTGCCAGGGCATCCCAGTTGCCGCAGAAGTCGGGGATCAGCAGCTCAATCGTGGTGAGCGGTGAGCGTTGCTTCACCTGTTCGATGCAGGCCACGAACTGGGACGCTCCACCATCGGCGAGATCGTCGCGGTTCACTGAGGTGATCACCACGTGCTTCAGGCCCAGACGGGCCACTGCCTCCCCAAGCCGTTGCGGCTCGGTGGGATCGAGCTCGCGCACGCTCTTGTCGAAGTCGATGTCGCAGTAGGGGCAGGCGCGGGTGCAGCCGGGCCCCATGATCAAAAACGTGGCGGTGCCGCCTGCAAAGCATTCGCCGATGTTGGGGCAGCTTGCCTCCTGGCAGACCGTGTTCAGGTTCAAGTCCAGCAGCAGGTCGGCCACGGCGCCGATTCGCTCGCGCTGCGGAGCCTTAACGCGCAACCACTCCGGCTTGAGCACGGCGAAGCATCTTCAATCCATGACCCTAGTCGCTGCCGAGATCCGCCTGGATTTCGCTTCACTGCGATCTTTTAGGATTGCGGTGCCGGGATGTGGCGCAGTTTGGTAGCGCACTTCGTTCGGGACGAAGGGGCCGCAGGTTCGAATCCTGTCATCCCGATTCTTGGTCTGAATGGCATTGCCTGGTCTTGATGGAGGCCTGAGCTAGGCCGAAAAAGACTTGGCGCTCATTGGAGACTCGCCCCGGGGTAGCCCCGCGGCGTCACCATCCAGCCATCCTCTGCACGGCTGCTGCTGTTCCCGATCAGAACCAGCGTGAGCATGTCCACGGATTCCGGCTTCAAGCGCTCAAGGCTCGTGAGCTCACGGGATTCCTCTGCGCGGCCCAGCTGCCGCGCCAGCGTCACCGGGGTTGTGGGGGGGCGGTGTTTCAGCAGGATTTCCTTGGCCTGTCCCAGCTGCCAGTCCCGGCCCTTGGAGCGTGGGTTGTACAAAGCGAGCACAAAATCTCCAGCGGCGGCGGCCTCCAGTCGCTTTTCGATCACGGCCCATGGCGTGAGGCGATCGCTGAGGCTCACGCAGCAGAAGTCATGCATCAGTGGCGCTCCGGCCCGGGCGGCGGCCAGCTGGAAGGCTGAAATGCCGGGATGCACCGCGAAGCTGGGCCGCTCCTGCTCGGGTTGCTGGAGCAGCAGCTCCAGGGCCAATCCCGCCATGCCGTAGATGCCGCTGTCGCCGGAGGAGATCAGAGCAACCTTGACCCCTTGTTGGGCCAAGCGCAGCGCTTCGGCACAGCGGTCCCATTCCCGGGTGAGCTGGCCATCGAGTCGGACCTGATCCGGCCGGCGCAGGGGCTCCAGAAGATCGAGGTAGAGGCTGTAGCCAACCCAGGCGCAGCAACGGGAGAGGGCCGCTTTGGCGTCTCCGCTGAGCAGGGACAGATCCCCTGGACCGCTCCCCACCAGATGGAGTTCGCCCCTCTCTGGCGCGTGGGGGAGGGCCGCCTCGGCAATGGCCACCGTCACAGCACCCTGCTCCCCTGTTGCCGGACGGCTGATTCGCTTGGGCTGGATCAGATGGCCTTGTTCGCCCGCAGCCAGCAAGGCCGCTGCTTCAGCCACAGATGCAGTCCCCATTTCCTGGCGCACCACTTCGGAGGGATTGGGCACGTCGATGGATGCAAGGGCATGCTCCGCAAAGGTTCGGAACGGCCATGCCCGGGTCTGGCTCAGATGCTGCAGGGCCGGCTCATCGGCTTTCCGCGCTGCGCTGGCGATGCCGGCGATCGCCTCCTCCGCCAGTCCTGCTGTTGCCAAGGCCTCGGCAATGGCCTTCTCCACCAGCGAAACACTGGTGTTGCGCTCACAGCCGATGCCGATCCAGAGCGTGGCTGGATGCCACTGGCAATCACCCTGACGGCGCGCGCCGATCACGAGATCAGCGGCGTCTGGCACACCCTTGGGATCGATGTTGTGCAGCAAGGGATGGCCTTCAGGGCCTCGCCAGGTGGTGGATCCACTGCTCTGGTGAACGCTGATGCTGGACCCCTGGGATTGCCGCACCATCAGATCTCGCCAATGGGCCACCGATCCGCTGCGTTTCCAGCCCCAGCTTTCGCCAAAGGCATCCAGGGGGAGACGTCCTTCATGGGCGCAGGCGCCCGTGATCACCGCCTGCCCGCCGAGATCCATGGCGATTTCCCGGGCGCGTTGTTCGGCCCCTGCGGAATGGCTTCCCAACAGCGGAATGATGAATTCTCCTTTCGGGTCAAGCACCAGAACGGCTGGATCCTTCTCCTTGCCTTGGATCCGAGCTGCAATCAGGCGCGTCACTGCTCCCACGGCGCCCACGAACAAAACAACGTTCTCTGCCGTCCATTGCCCATCAAGGGCGATGCTGATGTCTTGATCGGCTGGCTTGATCCGGTCGATGTGGCCGCGCAGCAGCAAACGCTCCAACAGCGGCATGGCGCTGGGGCTCAGTCCTAGGCCCAGAGCGGGAGCGGCAGATGTGGGGTTCAGGGCAGGAAATCCGGATCAGGGCTTGCGCAAGTGCCCATCGCTGTTGAGCAACTCACGGGCTGATCCTCCCAGGCTGCTGCTTGGCTTCAGCTTGGGTTCCTCGTCGTCTGGCTGCTGAGGCTCCGCTGGCTCCTTCGGGGCGGGAGTGGGAGGAGTGGGCCGAGCAGCTTCTGATTTGGATGGCTGTTCAGCAGGTGGCTGCTCAGCAAGCGGCTGTTCAACAAGGGGTGGCTCAGGATCCTGCTCTTCGTTTTCCTCTGGTGCCGCGGGCTGGGGGGTGGCCTCGGGCTTGGTTTCAACCTCGTCCTTGACGACGGCCTCGGCTTTGAGCTCAGCCTGAGGAAGGTCTCGGGGCTGTTCTGTCTTCTCCTGTTGTTTCTCCTCAGTCTTTTGGGGAGGCTCTGGCGAGGATTCGACCACCTCCAGAACGTCAGGCTCAGGGGAGCCGCTCAGGCGCGCGAGCTGGCTTTCGCTGAGGCGTGGGCGCATCCAGCCCGGCTTGGCACCGGATGCGGCTTTCAGATGAATTAGCTGGTTGTTGAAGACCGGTGTAATTGGCTCGCCCAGCCCATTCAGCAGTTCCATCTGAATGTCGTGGCTGCCTGAGCCGTTCGATCCTTTGAGCCAAAGGGCTTCCTGGTGATCAACCAAAAAGCTGTCTCCATCAATGCTGATGCGGAGTCGCCAGCGTCCATCGCCCTCCCGCAGGTTTTGCAGGGGAGCATTCCAGATCAGCCAATCCACCAACAGGGGTTGCAGGCCCTGCTCTCCGGTTGGTGAGACAGGGACCAGCCAGGGGGCATCACGTTCGGGTTGTGTGCCCTGCAGTTTTTGCCAGAGGTGCACGCGTCCCTGGACTGAGGCTCCCGGTGCTTGAACGGCTTCTCCCCAGGGGTAAGCGGCCCAGGCGCTGAACCGGTGACTGCCCGCCTCCAGGTCATCGATGCGGACCTTCAGGCGGTTTCCATCGCTTTTGCTGAGTCGTAGGGGAGCGCGGTTGTCGATTTGGAGCACCACATGGGGCCCCAGGCCCAATTCGGGGTCGCTGCTGAGGGGCCAGTCGTCGATTTCGAAACGCAGCTCAAGGGCGTCAGAAGAAACGATGCTGTCGTTGCTTGGATCGATCAGCCGCAGGGAGGGGCGGTGCTGTTGCAGGTTCTGGCGCAGCTGTTGCACTGCTCCTGGAGGAGCCACTTCCTGGAGCTTCCCGCTGGGGGCTGAACTCGGCAGCGGTTTGGCAGCGGACCCTGCATCGCGATTGAAGAATCCAGGGCGCGCATGAACAGGTAAGCCGGCACCAAGAAGCAGCACTGCTGCCAGCAGAACAGCCCATATCGACTTCAGGCCAGGGCGACGCATCGGGCATGAACAGATCCGATCATTCTGAACAATCCGCCCTTCACTGGCAGAGTTTTAGTTATTTAGGAAGTAAATATGCGTGAAATTGTATTGCTTACTGCCTGAGATCTTGGTTGTTTCGCTGATTCGCAGCCTTCTGCAGACGCCTGTCGCTGACTGGCTCGCCACGGGATTGAACCTTTGTAACTCAGGGCCCTTTAACCCCCTTCTCCGCCCCTATGCTTCCGCCAGCGGTCCCCTCTTTGGGGCCCCAGCTTCAGTGCAGACAAGGGGTTTCGACCCCTCTGTCGTACTGACGCCCGAACACCGATTCCTTGTGAATCCTTGTTCGGGGCCCCGATTGGCTTCGGCCCTTCGGAGGGGTGGCCCACCACCTCGAAACCCGTCCCTCGAGGAACGACTCGATGACCATCAGCCCACCTGAGCGTGGGAGTGACGCGAAAAGCCAGGTCGAGAAGGTTGACAATCCAGCAACCTTCGAGCTGTTCGGCAAGCCCGGACACTTCGACCGAGCTCTCGCGAAAGGTCCCAAAACCACCACCTGGGTTTGGAACCTTCACGCCAACGCTCACGACTTCGACGCTCACACGAGCGACCTTCAAGAGGTCTCTCGGCGGATCTTCTCCGCCCATTTCGGCCACCTGGCCGTCATCTTCATCTGGCTCAGCGGTGCCTTCTTCCATGGCGCCCGCTTCTCCAACTATTCCGGTTGGCTTGCTGATCCCACCCATGTGAAGCCAAGCGCCCAGCAGGTCTGGGCCGTCTTCGGCCAAGAAGTCCTCAACGGCGACATGGGTGCCGGTTTCCAAGGCATCCAAATCACCTCAGGCCTCTTCCAGATGTGGCGGGCCTGGGGCATCACCAGCGAAACCCAGCTCATGGCTTTGGCCATCGGTGCCCTGGTGATGGCCGGCCTCATGCTCAACGCCGGTGTTTTCCACTACCACAAGGCTGCGCCGAAGCTGGAGTGGTTCCAGAACGTTGAGTCGATGCTGAACCACCACCTGGCAGGTCTGCTGGGTCTCGGTTCACTGTCTTGGGCTGGTCACGTCATCCACGTGTCTGCCCCTGTCACCAAGTTGATGGATGCCATCGACGCCGGCCAACCGCTGGTGCTGAATGGCAAGACCATCGCTTCGGCTGCAGACATTCCGCTGCCCCACGAGTTCTTCAATCAGGACCTGCTGGCGCAGCTGTATCCCGGCTTCAGTGCTGGTGTCGGTGCCTTCTTCTCCGGCAACTGGGCTGCCTACAGCGATTTCCTCACCTTTAAGGGTGGTTTGAATCCTGTAACGGGAAGCCTCTGGATGACCGACATCGCCCATCACCATGTGGCGATTGCCGTGATGTTCATTGTTGCCGGTCACATGTACCGGACCAACTGGGGCATCGGTCACTCCATCAAGGAGATCCACGAAGGTCAGAAGGGTGATCCCCTGCTGTTCCCTGCCACCAACGGTCACGACGGTCTTTACGACTTCATGACCAATTCCTGGCATGCCCAGCTGGCGGTCAACCTCGCCATCGGCGGTTCAGTGAGCATCATCGTTGCTCAGCACATGTACGCGATGCCTCCGTATCCGTACCAAGCGATCGATTACCCCACCCAGATCGGGCTCTTCACCCATCACATCTGGATCGGCGGCTTCCTGATCGTTGGTGCCGGCGCTCACGCCGCCATCGCCATGGTTCGCGATTACGACCCCGCCAAGCACATCGACAACGTGCTGGATCGGGTGCTCAAGGCTCGCGACGCCATCATCAGTCACCTCAACTGGGTCTGCATCTGGCTCGGAGCCCACAGCTTCGGCCTGTACATCCACAACGACACCATGCGTGCCCTGGGTCGTCCCCAGGACATGTTCAGCGATTCGGCGATCTCCATTCAGCCGATCTTTGCTCAGTGGATTCAGAACGTGCACGCCGCAGCTGCTGGCAGCACAGCTCCCAACGCCCTCGCGGGTGTGAGTGAAGTGTTCAACGGTTCTGTTGTCGCCGTCGGCGGCAAGGTTGCCGCTGCTCCCATGCCGCTCGGCACCGCCGACTTCATGGTTCACCACATCCACGCCTTCACGATTCACGTGACGGTGCTGATCCTGCTGAAGGGTGTCCTGTACGCCCGTAGCTCCCGCCTCATCCCTGATAAGGCCAACCTGGGCTTCCGCTTCTCCTGCGATGGTCCTGGTCGTGGTGGCACCTGCCAGGTTTCCGCTTGGGACCACGTGTTCCTGGGCCTGTTCTGGATGTACAACTCCCTGTCTGTTGTGATCTTCCACTTCTCCTGGAAGATGCAGAGCGACATCTGGGGAACGGTGAATGCCGACGGTTCCGTCGCGCACATCACCAATGGCAACTTTGCCCAAAGCGCCATCACCATCAATGGCTGGCTGCGTGACTTCCTGTGGGCTCAGGCCGTGCAGGTGATCAACAGCTATGGCTCGAACACAGCCGCCTACGGAATCATGTTCCTCGGCGCCCACTTCGTGTTCGCCTTCAGCCTGATGTTCCTCTTCAGTGGCCGCGGCTACTGGCAGGAACTGATCGAGTCCATCGTCTGGGCTCACAACAAGCTGAAGGTGGCTCCCGCCATCCAGCCCCGTGCTCTTTCCATCATCCAAGGCCGTGCCGTGGGTGTTGCCCATTACCTCTTGGGCGGAATTGCGACCACGTGGGCCTTCTTCCACGCCCACATTCTTGTGGTCGGCTGACCTCACCTGACCTCTCCCTCTAATGGCAACGAAATTCCCTTCGTTCAGCCAGGGTCTGGCCCAGGACCCGACAACCCGCCGTATTTGGTACGGGATCGCCACGGCTCACGACTTCGAGAGCCATGACGGAATGACGGAGGAGCGCCTCTATCAGAAGCTCTTCTCCACCCATTTCGGTCACCTCGCGATCATCGGCCTTTGGGTTTCGGGAAACCTGTTCCACATCGCCTGGCAGGGCAACTTCGAGCAGTGGGTCGCCGACCCCCTGCACGTGCGCCCCATCGCTCACGCAATCTGGGATCCCCACTTCGGTCAAGGCGCCATTGACGCCTTCACCCAAGCGGGTGCTTCCTCCCCGGTGAACATCGCCTATTCAGGCCTTTATCACTGGTTCTACACAATCGGCATGAAGACGAATGCCGAGCTGTATCAGGGTTCCATCTTCATGATGATCCTGTCGGCTTGGGCCCTCTTCGCCGGCTGGTTGCACCTGCAGCCCAAGTTCCGTCCTTCTCTGGCCTGGTTCAAAAACGCTGAATCGCGCCTGAACCACCACCTCGCTGTCCTCTTCGGCTTCAGCTCCATCGCCTGGACCGGTCACCTGGTTCACGTTGCGATCCCCGAAGCCCGCGGTCAGCACGTTGGTTGGGACAACTTCCTCAACGTTCTGCCTCACCCCGCCGGTCTTGGACCCTTCTTCACCGGCAACTGGGGTGTGTACGCCGAGAACCCCGATTCTCTGAATCAGGTCTTCGGTAGTTCCGAAGGTGCAGGCACCGCCATCCTCACCTTCCTCGGTGGCTTCCACCCTCAGACAGAAGCCCTCTGGCTGACGGACATCGCCCACCACCACCTGGCCATCGGTTGCCTCTTCGTGATCGCCGGCCACATGTACCGGACCAACTTCGGTATCGGTCACTCCATCAAGGAGATCCTCGAAACCCACAACCCCCCGAAGGGCACCCCCGGTGACCTCGGCGCTGGCCACAAGGGTCTCTACGACACCATCAACAACAGCCTGCACTTCCAGCTTGGACTGGCTCTCGCCTCCCTAGGCGTGGTCACCAGCCTCGTGGCGCAGCACATGTACTCGATGCCGTCGTACGCCTTCATCGCGAAGGACTACACGACTCAGGCAGCCCTGTACACCCACCACCAGTACATCGCCATCGCGCTGATGTGTGGTGCCTTCGCCCACGGTGCGATCTTCTTCATCCGTGACTACGACCCCGAAGCCAACAAGGACAACGTCCTGGCCCGGATGCTCGAGCACAAGGAAGCGATCATCAGTCACCTGAGCTGGGTCTCCCTGTTCCTCGGTTTCCACACCCTCGGCCTCTACGTCCACAACGATGTGGTCGTTGCCTTCGGTACCCCCGAGAAGCAGATCCTGGTTGAGCCCGTGTTCGCCCAGTTCGTTCAGGCCGCCTCTGGTAAGGCCATGTACGGAATGGACGTGCTGCTCTCCAACGCCTCCAGCTCCGCCAGCCTTGCTTCCCAGAACATTCCGGGTGAGCACTACTGGCTGGACGCGATCAATGGCAACACCGATGTGTTCCTGCCCATCGGCCCTGGTGACTTCCTGGTTCACCACGCCATTGCTCTGGGTCTGCACACCACCACCCTGATCCTTGTGAAGGGTGCTCTGGATGCCCGTGGCTCCAAGCTGATGCCCGACAAGAAGGACTTCGGCTACTCCTTCCCCTGCGACGGCCCCGGCCGTGGCGGCACCTGCGACATCTCTGCCTGGGACGCCTTCTACCTGGCTGTCTTCTGGGCTCTGAACACCGTGGGTTGGCTGACCTTCTACTGGCACTGGAAGCACCTGGCCATCTGGTCCGGCAACGTGGCCCAGTTCAACGAATCCAGCACCTACCTGATGGGCTGGTTCCGCGACTACCTGTGGCTCAACTCCTCCCAGTTGATCAACGGCTACAACCCGTTCGGCAGCAACAACCTCGCCGTCTGGTCCTGGATGTTCCTCTTCGGACACCTGGTTTGGGCCACCGGCTTCATGTTCCTGATCTCCTGGCGGGGTTACTGGCAGGAACTGATCGAGACCATTGTCTGGGCTCACCAGCGCAGCCCCATCGCCAACATGATGGGTTACCGCGACAAGCCTGTGGCACTGTCCATCGTTCAGGCCCGTGTAGTCGGCTTGGCTCACTTCACGGTTGGCTATGTCCTGACGTACGCCGCCTTCCTGATTGCCTCGACTTCAGGGAAATTTGGTTGATTCCTTCCTGAATTAACCCGCGACGAGTCGTTCCTCGTTTCAAACGTCCCCATCCGGTTCGCCGGGTGGGGATTTTTGTTGTCTGTGCTTCGCAGTGGTTCTGTTGGAGCGCGTTGTTGTTCTCGTCTCGGTCTGGGCTCTGCCTAGCCTCAGGCCTCCATCGGGATCGGGCTGAACGTGGGCGAATGGGAGCACCTGCAGCGCAACGTTGGTGAGTGGCGCGGCTGGTTCGACAGCATGGACCGGACGCTTCAACGCACCAAGAGTCAGCCCTCCCTGCTCACGCTTAAACCGGCTCCCTCCGGTGTGCCACTGAATCTGACCCTGCTGCTCTGGCCTGAGGGAGCGGGATCGAGTTCTCCCCATCAACCGCCTGCCGGCGAGCCTGAAAAGCGGATCGTTCAAAGCTTCATGCGGCTGGATCCCGACATGGGGGTCTTCGGCACCGGCAGTTTTTCCAGGGGGACGCTGCACCGCTCCACCTGGACCAAGCTCTATGCCGAGTTCGGGTTCTTGCATGAGCAACGCCGTCATCGCTTGGTGCTGCTTTGGGATGGTGCGGGGCAATTGGATCGGATTGTGCTGATCCGTGAGTTTCTCGCCGGAAGTTCAGCCCTGGAACGTCCACCCCTGGAGCCAGATCAGCTGATCGGTGACTGGCGCTGCGACCACCCTTCGCCAGGGGACAACATCTGTTTTGGCGCAGGCGATCTTGATCGCTGGATCTTTTTGCCGGATGGAGGCGCTTTTCTGGCGCCGGCCCAGATTGATCCGCACCAGCCCTTCAACATCGAAGCGCTTTGGCTGTCGAGTCCAACGCGCCTCGAGCGCATTTCACGTCGCTATTCAGAACACGGTGCCCTCAGCTCGGTGAACCACCAATTGCTCACCCGTTGAGGTTGGGTTGGCTATGGGGTGTTGGTTAAGTCAGCCCGGCCCCTGTTGCTGAAGGCAATGTCGAGCGTGCGCAGATAGGTGTGCAGGCCGGCATCCTGAATGGGCAGCACGTAGGCGTCGGCGCCGGATTCGTTGTGGTGGGAGTGCCAGTAGCCGGGCGGGGTCACGAAGGCTGCACCGGCTGCCCAGTCTTCCCGGTGCCCGTTGCGGATCATCCCGTTCTCATCCAGCTCGGTGCCGATCATCGTGTAGCAACCCGGTTGGCAGGCCACCGCAAAATCAAGGGCGATTGACTGGTGTCGGTGGGGCCGCTGCACCTGGCCTGCGGGGAGGATTCCCAACATGGCCCAGAGGGTGTGGGTGACGGTGCGCGTCTGAGGGAAGGCGTTGTTTCCCAACAGCACACTCACGCGATTGGCGTTGGCTCCGCGGGGATTGCTGGCGATGGCATCCAGCTGCGCGCGAGCATCCTGATGGCTGTAGAAGCAGGGCTCGAACACCGGTTTCACGGTGCTCACCCCCAGATAACGAAGCAAAGGGGCATCGTGCACCCAATACAGGCCTGCATGGGTGTCGCTGCTGTGAATGGCTTCACCGCCCGCCGGAAGCACGAACGTGTCTCCCTCGCTCCAGTGAAAAACCTGACCACAGGCTTCAGTTTGTCCATGGCCTCGGGCCACGAAGAACAGCTGACTGGTCGCATCCGCATGGGTGCGCAGGGATCCCTGATCCAGTCGGATGAAGTTGCCGCAGAGCGATGGACCGGTGGCTGGGCCTTCGCAGTGCAAGTCGGCACTTAAATCAAGAGGTTGCAGGGCCGTTCCGGCTTGATCAAAAAAACTGGCCGAAAAGCTGCGGTAGGGGATTGTGCTGATCAGCCCCTGCTGCAGGGGATTGGCCGCTGAGGCGTAATCGAAGAACTGCGCCTGGGAACTGGTTGCCGTCGTCGCCCGCAAGGTGATGTTCATCGTTCCCTCCAGCAGCAGAACCATTGGATCGAGAGCGCACCCTACGCGGTGGGCCTTCGATCGCGTTTCAGCATCAGATAAACGGCAGGGACGGCAAACAGGGACAGCAACGAGGCCATCAGCAGTCCGCTGAACACCACGGTGCCAATGCTGACCCTGCTGGCGGCTCCCGTGCCCTGGGCGAACAGAAGGGGCAGAAAACCCGCCAGGGATGTGACCGCTGTCAGCAGGATCGGGCGCATCCGGTTCACGGCCGCATCCACAACGGCGTCGCGCAGGGCCAGGCCAGCCGCCATCCGCTGGTTGGCGAATTCCACTATCAGAATTCCGTTCTTGGCCGCCAGGCTCACCAGCACCAGGAGTCCCATCTGGCCGTAAACATCCAGTGGAAGGCCCCGCAATTTCAAGCCAATCAGAGCTCCGAGCAGGGCCATCGGCACCGTGAGCAGGATGATCAACGGGTCAATGAAACTCTCGTAGAGAGCGGCTAGCAGCAGATAGACCACCGTCACGCCGAGGGCGAACAGCACCCAGGTCACCTGCCCAGCCCGTTGTTCCTCTAACGCCAGGCCTGTGAAGGCCAGGCCGATGTTGCTGCCTCCAATGCGATCACCGGCCTGGGTGAGGGCATCGATGGCTTCACCGCTGCTGACCGTTGGCGCGGGGATGGCCGTGATCTGGATGGCCCGGTTGAGTCCGAAGTGGCGAATGTTGTTGACGCCCTCCTCGAGGGTCAGGTTGGCCACGCTGGCTACCGACACCAGCTCACCGCTGCGGTTGCGCACCATCAGCCCGGTGAGATCTTCCGGCCGACGTCGCTCGCTGCCTTCCAGCTGAAGAACGATGGAGCGGATTCGACCGTCCTCGTAGGTGTCATCGATGTAGCGGCCGCCGAAGGCGGTGCCGATCTCCCGCAGCGTTGTGCCGTAGTCGAGCTCGAGAGCAGCCAGTTGGTCGCGGTCGAGCTCCAGCCGCCAGCGGGGGAAGCTGGCATCAAAGCGGGTGCTCACCCGTTCAAATCGGTCTGTCGCCTTGGCCGTCTTGATGAAATTCTGGGCGACTTGGCCGAATTGCTTCAGGCTGAGTTGCCCTCCGCTGCGGTCCAGCAGTTCCAGCGTAAGTCCTGATTCACTGTTGAAGCCCCGCACGGTTGGTGGGGTGATCAGCACGACCCTGGCCTCACCAACCCGTTGCTGAATCTTGCGATTGAGACGGCGTTTGATGGCGTTGCTGCTTCGCTCTTTGCCAGGTCGGTCCTTGAGTGGCTGAAGGCGCAAGTAAAACGATCCACGGTCTTCTCCGCTCTGTCCGAAGGAGCTGCCGGCATAAAAGTTGCCGGTGCGCACCAGGGGCTCTTCGCTGACGATGCGTCGGATGTCGTCCATCACGGCCACGCTGCGCTCAAGGCTGGCGCCGTCGGGCAGGGTGAAGTAGCCGCGGATCTGGCCTTGGTCGTCATCGGGGATGAACGCCGTCGGCATCACCGCCAATCCTGAGGCCGTGATGACAAGGCCGCTCAGCAGCACGAGGGCGATGCGTCGCTTGCGCTGCAGCCAGTGCTCGAGTTGTTTCGCGTAGTGGGATTGCACGGTTTGCATGCCCTGCCGAAGCCAGCGGCTGAGCTTGCCGATGGCCCCAGGAAGACGGCCGCCCCGTGACCCCAACACCCGGGCGCAGGCCATCGGGGTGAAGCTGAGCGCATTCAAGGTGGAGAACAGAATCGCTCCGCTGATGGCCAGGGCGATCGGTTGATAGAGGCGTCCGATCGATCCGGGAATGAGCAGCACGGGTAGGAACACGGCTGCCAGCACCAATGAGGTGGCCACAACGGCCGTCGCCAGCTCGGCCATGGCGTCTTCGGCCGCCTGTTCGGGGGGTGTTCCCCGTTCGATGCGTCCGGCGATGTCTTCGCTCACGACGATGGCGTCATCCACAACGATCCCGGTGGCCAGCACCAGTCCAAACAGGATCAGGCTGTTGAGATTGGAACCGCTCAGTTTCACCAGGCTGAGGCTTCCCACCAGCGCCACCGGCACGGCAAGACCAGGGATCAGGGCGAGACGCCAGCGGCCCAGAAACAGCACCAGAACCACTAGCACCAGCAGCACGGCATCGCGCAAGGTGATGAAGGTGCGATCGAGGTTGGCCTGAACCGTGTCGGCCACATCCACGATCATTGAGAGCTCGATGCCCGGGGGAAAGCTCGCTTCCAACTGCTTCAGCTTGCGCTTGATCGCCCTGCTCACCTCTAGGGCATTGGCCCCATCGCGCTGGTAGATCCCCACGGCCACCGAACGCTCGCCAGCCAGATTCATGGCCTCTCGTCCGTAGTTGCGCTGTCCGAGGGCAACCCGTCCCACATCCTTCAGGCGCAGCAGCCCGCCGTTGTCGAGCCGACGCAAGACGAGATTCTCGAAATCCGATTGGCTGCGAAGACGCCCTTCCGCTTCCACCGGAAGGCTCAGCACTTGGCCCGCTGGAACTGGGGCAGCCCCGATGCTGCCAATGGCAGCCAAAACGTTCTGTTCAGCCAGAGCTCGGCTGACATCGCCAAGGGTGAGTTTGGTCTGTTCGAGGCGTTGCGGATTCAACCAAAGGCGATATGAGAGTTCACTGCTCCCGAAGATCCGCACATCACCGATGCCTGGTGTGCTGAGCAGCGCGTCCCGCAGGGTCTGGTCCAGCCAGCCGATGAGAAAGGTGGGGATGTATTGATCCGGAGGGTGGCTGAACCCCAGGATCATCAACAGGTCTTCCGAGGAGCGCCGCACCTGGAGCCCCTGGCGCGTTACGGCCAGTGGGAGCCGGCGGCTGGCCAGGTTCACCTCGTTCTGAACCTTGATCGCATTTAGCTCAGGATCACCCGCGTTGAACCGCAACGAGATGCTGGCGCCGCCCTGCCTACTGGTTGAGCTGATGCTTTCGACCCCTTCAAGGCCATTCAGCTGTTGTTCCAATACTCGGGTCACGCTCTGCTCCACCACCTCCGGTGAAGCCGCTGGGAAGCTGGCGGTCACACTCACGCGTGTGGGAGCTAGGGGCGGAAGATCCTCCAGCCCCAGGCCGAACAATGCCCTGCAGCCCGCCAAAAGGATCAGCAGGCTGCAGACGACCGTCAGAACCGGCCGCCGAAGAAACGGCTGGGAGATCGACCGCACCGGGACGTCTCAAATGTGAATGAATCCTGCCAGGAAAAATCCCCCTATCGCCTGGAATCAGGCAATCGGGGGATGAATGATTTTGGTTGGCTGTTTCAGTGGATGGCTTCAGCCCACGCTCCAGACACCAGCAGCGATCTTGAACAGCTCCTGCACGTGAACGGTGTTGCAAAGGAACCAGGCGAAAACGGCACCGCCGCAACCACCGAGCCAGAACCCACTGGTGAAGTCAGCCCAACCGGTGCGGGTGAAGAGGTCGGCGGGGGGATTTTCAACCGTCACATCTGCAGGGGGGATGTTGGGTTGCTTGCCGGGCTGGTTGTAGAGCAGGAACAGCAGGCTGAGGATGTGCACGGCGCCGATGGCAGCCAGCAGGCCAGCGGTTTGCTGGTACTCCGTGGCACGCAGGGGACCACAGATGGTGAAGGGGCCGTAGAGCAGGTAGCCGAAGGCTGCACCGGTTTCCAGACCACGGAAGTTCGGGGAAATCCCTGGGCGGTAGAGGGGCAGGTTGTTGATCAGGCCCTTGATGAAATAGCCGCTATTGACGGGTGTCGCAAGGTTGCCGACGCAGGGATCAGCAGCAGGAGTGACGGTCATGAGGTACGAGTGCTGAGAGGTTGAAACGGTCCGCAGGTCGCGTTCACTCGGCAGCGGTGATCACTCGACCAACAAGGACGATGAACACTGCGGGGAACACGATTCCTGTGATGGGTACGAAAATCGCAGGCAGCCAGGCAGCAGCGAAATCTCCAGTCATGTCGAGGCCAAAAGCTTCGCAGCTACTGTAAGTAGGTCCGTTCTGACGGCCTGCTTTAGGCCCCGACGGCGACATAAAAGTTCAATCCGCATGCAGAACGTTCTCCTCCCTGGTGCCGTCGTGCTGCTCACGGTGGTGCTCTGGTTGCGCAGGAAGCCGGTGAAGCCGATGCTCTCCAGCACGGATGCCAGCCGTGTCGCACAGATCAATCGTGCCCAGTTGGAACTGGTGATCGAGCCTGTCTCTGATGGGGAATCAGCCGATATTTCCCTGGAGTCCTGGACGGCACCGAGCAGTCCCCTGGAGCGTCTTGCCCTGGAGCGTCGCCTCAAGGCTGATATGGAGGCTGGACCCGAGGAGCGTTTGCGCGCCGTTCGTTTGGCCGCTCGATGGGGACATCGTTCGGCTCTCCCCCTGCTGCGCCAAGCGCTGCGTGACAGCGATGCGCGTGTGGTGGAAGAAGCTGCCGCTGCGATCTCACCGTTCCGCGGTGCGCCGGCCGCTTCCCCGATCCGTCAGCCGGCTCGGCCGCCGCGCAATGTTTCGCGGATGCGATAAATCGGTCGGTCTTGGCTTTCGTGGTAAGTGCGGATCAGCAGTTCGCCTAGCAGTCCGAAGCAGAACAATTGAATGCCCGCCAACCAAAGCACCACCGCAAGGGTGAGCAATGGGCGATTTGCAATGTCGCCTCCCATCACCTTGATCACCAGGAGATAGGTGCTGGTGATCAGGCTGGCGGCGATGGCCAGCAGCCCACCGAAACCGAACACATACATCGGCCTGGTCAGAAAACGCTTCATGAACCAGACGGTGAGCAGATCCATCAGCACACGGAAGGTGCGATCGATCCCGTACTTGCTGCTGCCGAACTGACGCGCCCGGTGGTTCACCTTCACTTCGGTGATTCGTGCACCCTCGATGAAGGCCAGGGCGGGAAGAAAGCGATGCAGCTCCCCATAAAGCCGCATGTCTGAGAGCACCTCGCGGCGGTAGGCCTTGAGAGAGCAGCCGTAGTCATGCAGCCGTACCCCAGTCACCCGGCCGATCAAGCGGTTGGCGATCCGGGAGGGAAGTTTGCGCTGGAGGGCGGCGTCCTGGCGCTGATGGCGCCAGCCACTGACGAGGTCGTACCCCTCTCGCAGTTTGGCCAGCAGCATGGGGATGTCGGCTGGATCGTTCTGCAGATCTCCATCGAGGCTGACGATCACCTCTCCGCCAGCCACATCAAACCCTGCCGCCATGGCAGCTGTCTGGCCATAATTTTTTCGCAGCAGCACAGCCACCACTTCGGGGACTTCTGCGCTGAGCTTGGCCAGCACTTTCGCGGTGCCGTCGCTGGATCCGTCGTCGACCAGGACCAGCTCAAACGCTTCGTCGGTTGGACGCAGCGCCGAAAGGAGCTGCTCAACCAGATGAGGCAGGCTTTCCTCTTCGTTGTACAGGGGCACCACCACCGAGAGATTCAGGGGTGCACTCATGCCGGTCGCGCTGCGATTTGCTCAACTTAAGCCGGGGCCCGGTTAATCCGGCTGACAGCGTCAGGAGAGATGCGATCCGTCATGGCAACGCACCACACGGCCTGCACCGCGGAATTCAGCCCTGTAATGGCAAGCCACCGGGTGTTGATCGCTGCTGTGCAGGCTGTCGATGCCTATCCCATTGCGCCCATGGTCCTGGCCTGAGCTATGGCGGTAGCGGCCATCGCCGAGATGGAGCCCCACATGGGTGCACCGCTGGCGTGTGCCAAAAAACAGCAGATCTCCCGGGCGCAGCAGGCTGTGATCGTCGGGGATAGCGGCAACAGGTTGGCAGAACCGCTCCTGTTGATATGCATCTCGCGGAATCCAAATGTCCTGGCTGGCGAAGGCCATCTGCATCAGACCGGAACAATCCATGTCCGGTTCTGTGGTGCCTCCCCAGAGGTAGACATTGGGATGCTGCTGGGCGGTTTCGCTCCAGGCGAGAACGCCGGGCAGACGTCGATCAATCTCCGAGGAGCTCAGCGGCGACGGTCGCCAGCCTGCGCATCGCTTAGCTCGCCCCAGAACCGCCTCGAGTTCGAGCCAGCAGCGGTAGCCATCCTCCAGCAGCTGAACAGCGATCCTCTTGCGCTGCCTCTCCAGAATGCGAAAGCGGCGTCCACGACAGGCCTGGGTGGTCAGAATCGCGCCGTCAGATCGCGAATAACCATTCACGTCAGCGCACAGCTGCCAACAGGAGCCTGTCTGAATCAGGTCCGGGGCCAGCAGGGTGCCTAACGTCGCCATGGCCCAATCGAATCGCTATGGCGTTCTACCGTCCCGATCCCGCAATGGCGGCTCGGCTTGAGGCGGCCCTCGATGGGCTCGATGCCGACGGTCGCCCGGGGCTGCGCAACAGCCTGGCGATCACCTGGGTGCGGTACGACGACGCGTCACCGGAGGCGGGTCAGGGCCGTGGTGCTTCCTGGAACCAAGACCGGATCCTCTATCCGGCCAGCGTGGTGAAGCTGTTCTATGCCGTCGCCGTTGAGCAGTGGCTGCAACGGGACTTGATTCCTGACAGCGACGAATTGAGTCGCGCGATGCGCGACATGATCGCCGACTCCAGCAACGATGCCACGGGCCTTGTGGTTGATCTGCTCACAGGCACCACCAGCGGCCCTGTCCTCCATGGCGAACGCTGGGAGTTTTGGACGCAGCAGCGTCGCTTGATCAATGGCTGGTTGCAGAGCTTGGCTTGGCCGGAACTTGAGGCGGTGAATTGCTGCCAGAAGACCTGGGGTGATGGTCCCTTCGGCCGGGAAAAAATGTTCTATGGGGCCGACAACGGCAACCGCAATGGCTTGTCCACACTTGCGACAGCCCGGATGCTGGAGGCGGTGATGACCGGTGCGGTGGTGTCGCCACCGGCCTGTCGTCGGCTGCAGGGTCTGTTGCGGCGCTCGCTCGATCAAAAGCAGCGTCGTGCTGATCCTGAAAACCAGGTGGATGGCTTTCTGGGCGAGGGGCTGCCTGAGGATGCGCTGCTGTGGAGTAAGGCCGGCTGGATGAGTCAGGCCCGTCATGACGCCGCCTGGTTCCAGTCGTCCGAACAGCAGCCGCCCAGCTTGCTGGTGGTCTTCACCACGGGGCCTGATCGTGCTAGGGACGCATCCCTTTTGCCGGAGCTGGCACGTCAACTCAATCTGTTCACCAGCTCAGAGGAGCCGGCGGATTGAGTTCAAGTACTTGGAACGGAGAGGGAGGGATTCGAACCCTCGACAGAAGTTGCCTCCTGTAACTCCTTAGCAGGGAGCCGCTTTCAACCACTCAGCCACCTCTCCAGCGGCGCATCCAGAGTACCAAGTGCTCGGCAGTTGGTCAGACTTCAACGCGGGGCAGACGTCGTTTGAAACCACAGAGGATCTCCCAGGGAATCGAGCCGCAGTGGTTGCTCCAGCTTTGAGGGCTTAACTCCAGGTCACCGTCCTGGCCCAGCAGAGTGACGATGTCGCCTTGCTTCAGCTCAGCTGCATCGGTGGCATCCAGCAGGAGCTGGTCCATGGTGATGGCTCCCACCTGAGGCAGCTGGCGATTGCGATGCAGGGCGTGAATATGCCCGCTGAGGGACCGCAGAACACCATCTGCATAGCCGATGCCCACCACCGCAAGCCGAGTGGGGCGCTGGGTGATGAAGCGGTGGCCGTAGCTGACCCCTGTGTCGGCGGGCACCTCACGGATCAGGCTGACCCTGGCACGAACGGCCAGGGCGGGTTGTAGAGGAATGATGTTGCTCAGATGACTTGCAGGGGCATGGCCGTACAGGGCCAGCCCAACCCGCACGAGGTCATGGTGCAGCTCCCGGTTGAGCAGGGTCCCTGCGGAGTTGGCCAGATGACGGGTGATGCCGTCGCCTCCTTGGGGCAGGGCCGAAAGCATGTTTACGAAGCGCTCCTGCTGGAGGCTGGTCAAGGCATCGTTCGGCTCATCGGCACAGGCCAGATGGCTGTAGATGCCCTCCAGATTGAGGTGTTCCAGGCTCTGCAGGTCCGCTGCGGTCTGATGTCCCTCGCTGAGGGAGCAGCCCAGCCGTGCCATGCCGGTGTCGATCTTCAATTGCACGTCGAAACACCGACCGCTGTCGGCTGCTAGAGCGTTGCAGAGCTGAGCATCCCTGATGCTGCTCAGGGTTGGCATCAACCGCCAGTGCAGGCAGGTGCGCAGGTCCTCCGGTTCATTGAGGTTGCTGAGCAATAGCACCGGTGCTTCCAGGCCGGCTCGCCTCAGTTCAAGGCCTTCCTGGAGCGTGGCCACGCCAAGGCTGGTGGCTCCCCCCTGAAGGGCAGCCCGTGCCACTGTCTCGGCGCCGTGGCCGTAGCCATCGGCCTTCACCACCGCCATCAGTTGGGTGCGAGGGCCGAGGTGCTGGCAGAGAGCCCTGGCGTTGGCCCGAATCGCTGCAGGTGAAACCTCCACCCAGGCGCGCTGACGTGGATTCAGCTCCGGAATCACAGGCGGTGCTCGGCGCTACCGAGACAGCTTCACATTGCCGATAGCATGACCATTATTGAGTGAGCTGGCATGGGCCAGGTTCTCGTTCTCAATGCGTCCTACGAGCCGCTCAATATCACCACCTGGAGACGGGCTGTGGTGATGATGCTGAAGGGCAAGGCCGAGAGCTTGGAACACGACCCCTGTCGGCAACTGCGTCAGGGCACCCAGCTGCCGACTGTGATTCGCCTGCGGCAGTACGTCCGCGTTCCCTTTCGTCAGCTGCCCTTGACGCGTCGCAACCTCTTTCAGCGGGACAACCACACATGCCAGTACTGCGGCAGTCGTGACCATCAGTTGTCCATCGACCATGTGATGCCCCGCAGTCGGGGAGGTAGTGACACCTGGGAGAACGTGACCACGGCTTGCCTCAGCTGCAATGTGCGAAAGGGCAATCGAACTCCGAAGGAAGCCGCCATGCCTCTGCGCCATGTCCCGCGGCGACCGGCCAGCAGCCTCAGTTTTGAAGCCCGGCGCCAGATCCATTCCGGTCATCACCAGGAATGGGCGAAGTACGTGATCGGTGCTTGACCGTCAGGCCTCGGCTTGATCGCTCAGCGCTTCGAGTTTCTGACGTTGCTCTTCGGCGATGCAGGCACCAATCAGGTCTTCTAGCTGGCCCTCCAACACAGGTTCCAGGGTGAAGTTTCGGCCCAGCCGGTGATCTGTGGTTCGGTTGTCTTTGTAGTTGTAGGTGCGGATTTTTTCGGAGCGGTCACCACTGCCCACTTGGGCGCGTCGGTCGCTGCTTTCGCGTTCTGCGGCAGCCGCCTGCTCCCGCTCCAACAATTTGGCGCGCAGGATCTCCAGGGCCCGTTCCCGGTTCTGCAGCTGGGAGCGTTCCTGGGTGCAGAACACGCGGATGCCCGTGGGTTTGTGGAGAAGGTCCACAGCTGTTTCCACCTTGTTGACGTTCTGCCCCCCAGCACCGCCTGAACGCGCGGTGCTGATATCGAGATCCTTCGGGTCGAGCTGAACTTCCACGGCATCGGCTTCGGGCATCACGGCCACCGTGGCTGTTGAGGTGTGGACCCGACCCTGGGATTCCGTGGCCGGGACCCGTTGCACCCGATGCACTCCCGCTTCAAATTTCAGTTGGCTGTAGACGCTGTCGCCACGCACCGACAGGATCAGTTCGCGAAACCCGCCCAGGTCGGCCTCGGTGCAGCTGATGGATTGCACGGCCCAGCCCACTTTTTGGCTGTAACGCTCATACATCCGTGCCAGATCACCGGCCCAGAGACAGGCCTCATCGCCGCCTGCGCCGGCACGAATTTCCAGCATCACACTGCGCTCATCGCGGGGATCCTGCGGCAGCAGAGCCAGGGTGAGCCGCTCCGTCAGCGTTGCGTGCTGTTCCTGGAGGCTGGCCAACTCATCCTGCGCCAGTTCCTCCATCGCAGCGTCACCGCGACTGTCTTTCAGCAGCTGACGTGCGGAATCACGCTCGGATTCGAGCTTCTGGAGTTCCTCGAAATCGAGCACGAGTGGCTCGAGTCTTGATCGCTCCCGTGCGATCGATTCAAGCCGCTTCGGATCAGCGGCCACATCAGGATCAGCCAGCTGCCGCTCGAGGTTGCGGAAGCTGGCTGTGGCTGTTTCCAGCCGTGTGAACAAGGTCGAGGCGTCCATGCCCCGTTCTCACCCTCAGGCCTTGGACTCGGCCTTGGCAGAGTCGGCACCTTTTTTCTTGGTGCCCATGCCGTACTTCTTCATGAAGCGGTCCACACGCCCCTCGGTGTCGAGGATCTTCTGGGTGCCGGTGAAGAAGGGGTGGTTGCCGCTCCAGACGTCGACGTGGATCTCCGGCTGGGTGGCGCCTGTGGTCATGACCACTTCGCCGTTGCAGATCACCTTGGCGTCGGGATACCAGGTGGGATGAATGTCGGGCTTTGGCATCGGTAAAAAAAAATCAGCGCTTGGAGAACTGAGGAGCCTTACGGGCTTTCTTGAGGCCGTACTTGCGGCGTTCCTTGGCACGGGGGTCGCGGCTGAGGTGACCTTCCGTCTTCAGCGGCTTGCGGTTGTCGGCAGACAGTTCACACAGGGCGCGGGCTGCACCTTGCTTGATGGCGCCGGACTGACCAGTGAGTCCACCACCATGAACGTTGACGAGGATGTCGTACTCGCTGCTGAGGCCGAGGGTCTCCAAGGGAGCCTTCACCGCTGCGATGTACGAGGGGTTGTAGTTCAGATAGTTGTCACCGGGACGACCGTTGATGGTGATCGTTCCATTGCCGGGGACGAGACGAACACGGGCGACAGAGGTCTTGCGACGACCGGTGCCCCAGTAGACGACGGAGTTGTTGCTCATTGGGCGGATGCGGAGGGGTTGAGCTGAAGAGGCTGGGGCTTCTGAGCGGCGTGGGGATGCTCGGTGCCTTTGTAGACCTTGAGCTTGCGGAACATCTGGCGGCCCAGGGCGTTGTGGGGCAGCATGCCTTTGATGGCCTTCTCCACGATCCGCTCTGGGATCCGTTCCTGCAGAGCTTCGAAGGTTTCCACCTTCATGCCGCCGGGACGACCGGAGTGACGGCGGTACAGCTTCTGCTGGGGCTTACGGCCGGAGACTTTGATCTTCTCGGCGTTCACGACGACGACAAAATCACCGGTGTCCAGATGGGGGGTGAAGCTGGGGTTGTTCTTGCCACGCAGCACGGCGGCCACTTCAGTGGCCAGACGGCCGAGGGTTTGATTCTCAGCGTCCACCACGTACCACTGGCGGTCGATCGAATCAATCGGGGGGAGAGAGGTCTTGTTCATCGCGCCGGCATGCCGGTTCGGTTATGTCCCGCCTGAAGAAGCGGAACTGGGCAAAGGGGTCGGTCCAGAACTGGACCTGACGGGGCTAAAGATCGAGCTTACTCTTCGGCCCTCCAGCTCCAGTGAGTTGGGCAGCTTTCGAAGTAGAGGCCCGTTTATCCCGGCGTTGAGGGTGGATCCGGAGGCGGATCGCTCTCGGCCAGAAAAAACCACGGCTGACAATCGTACCAGCCGGCTTTGGTGAAGATGGGCTCGGCATAGCCAGCCCGAAGCAGGCAGAGGCCCGTGGCCGGCGCCGCCTCTTTCACCTCATGGCGTCGTCGTTCCCTCCAGCGCTGTTCAAAGGCGGCAACACTGAGACGGTGCTCGCCAACGGCCACCAACTGGGCCATCAGCAGGCGAACCATGCCGTACAGAAAACCACTGGCCTGAATTTCAACCCGCAGAAGATCGCCTTGGCGCTCCACGAGCACCTCCTGCACGGTGGTTCGGGCATGGGCGCGACGGCTGCCTGCCTTCATGAAGGCGCTGAAGTCGTGCAGACCAAGCATGCTGCTCAAAGCGTCCCGCATGCGGGACTCATCCAGCCTGTGTTGGTAACGGTGCCAGCTCCAGGGGCTTAAAAACAAATTGGGGCGGCGCCCGTTGTGAATCGTGTACCGGTACCGCCTGTAGGTGGCGGAGTAACAGGCATGCCAATCCAGGGGACGGGCGACGGATTCGCGCACACGAATGGTGCTCGGCAGGCGTCCGTTCAAGGCCGGGGCCCATTTGCGAGCTGGGATCGGCCCACTGCAGTCGAAGTGCACCACCTGACCGGCGGCATGAACGCCGGCATCGGTGCGACCGGCGGCAAAGGTCTGCACCGGTCGGTGCGGATCAAGCTGGGCGATGGCGTCCTCCAGCACGGCCTGAACACTGCGACCGTTGCGTTGGCGCTGCCACCCACAAAACGAAGAACCCTCGTACTGAAGGCTGAGCGCGATCCGCTGAAGGGACGCTTGCTCAGGACCTGCAGACGAGGGTTGGGTGTTCAAACGTCAGAACTGACGTGAGGTCTGATCAGACCAGTTCAATGATGGCCATCTCGGCGTTGTCGCCACGACGGGGAACGGTGCGGGTGATGCGGGTGTAGCCACCCTTGCGATCGCTGTAGCGGTTGGGAGCCTTGTCGAACAGGGCATGCACCAGCTGCTTGTCGTAGATGTAACCCATGGCCCGGCGACGGGAGGCGAGGCTGCCGTCCTTGGCCAGGGTGATCATGCGCTCGGCTTCGTCGCGAAGCGCTTTGGCCCGTGCCTTGGTGGTGGTGACCCGACCTTCGCGAATCAGCTGGGTGGTCAGGGCGCGCAGCATTGCCTTGCGCTGGTCAGCTGGACGTCCCAGCTGAGGAACTCGGCATTGATGACGCATGGTTCTGTCGGTGACGAAGACGAAAAAGGACGTTCAGGCCGTTCTGCAGTTATGCAGAAGTGCGGCTCTGGGGGATGGAGATGCCGATGCGCTCGAGGGCTTCGATCACTTCATCAGCGGATTTGGAACCGAAGTTCTTGATCTCCAGAAGATCCTCGTAGCTGAAGCCCATCAGGTCAGACACTGAGTTGACCTGGGCCCGCTTGAGGCAGTTGTAGGCCCGAACCGAAAGGTTCAGTTCCTCAAGAGGAATCTGTGCTTCCGCCGAGGGTTCGGGTTCAGCAGGAACTTCCTCCACGAGAGTGACCGTGGCCAGCGGCTGGAACAGCTCAATCAATTGATTGGCTGATTGAGCCAGGGCGTCGTCGGGGGTGATGGAGCCGTCGGTGACGATCTCCATCCGCAGGCGCTCGCGGGCCGAACCGCCTTCGGCAACGGCGGTTTCGTCGATGGTGAAGTTGACCCGGGTCACGGGCATGAACACTGCATCGATCTGGAGCAGATCGATGGCACTGGTTTCTTCGTTGTGACGATCCACCGGGCGATAGCCAACGCCGCGCTCAACGTGCACTTCCAGCTCGAGACTGTGGCCGTCGGCCACGGTGGCGATCGGACGATCGGCGTCCACCACCTGCACCTGAGAGGAGAACTGAAGATCTCCGGCCTTTACTTCAGCGGGACCAGCCACCACGAGACGACCGATCTCGAGTTCGGCCGAACGGCTGTTGACGGTGAGCTCCTTGCAGTTCAGCAGGATGTCGAGAACGTCTTCACGGACCCCAGGAACCGTGGCGTATTCGTGATTGACACCGGCAATACGGATGGCGGTGACAGCACTGCCTTCCAGACCACCCATCAGCACGCGGCGCAGCGCGTTGCCCAGGGTCGTGGCCTGGCCACGCTCGAGGGGACCGATCAGGAAAACGCCGGACTGGGCGCGATCCTCGGCCACCTGATGCTCAATGCGATCAATCTGGTACTGCAACACGGTCTGAATCGGGGTAAGGGGAGAAACCGGACGGAAATCAGCTCGGTTCAGACGCGGCGGCGCTTGGGCCGGCGGCAACCGTTATGGGGCAGGGGGGTGACGTCGCGAATCAGGGTGATTTCGAGGCCAGCAACCTGGAGAGCACGGATGGCGGTCTCACGGCCTGAGCCAGGACCCCTCACCAGCACTTCGATCTGACGCATGCCTTGGTCAAGGGCGCGACGTGCTGCTGCTTCTGCAGCGGTTTGAGCCGCGAAGGGGGTGCCTTTGCGAGCACCTTTGAAGCCACTGGCACCTGCAGACGACCAAGAAATCACCTCACCGGCAGTGTCGGTGATGGACACGATGGTGTTGTTGAAGGTGCTCTGGATGTGAGCGACGCCGTTCGGGACGTTGCGCTTGGCCTTCTTGGGGCCGGATTTTTTGACGGTTTTAGCCATGGCCGTATGCAGTCAGGGATAACGATGTAGAGGACTTACTTCTTCTTGCCGGCCACAGTCTTCCGCGCGCCGCGGCGGGTGCGGGCGTTGGTGCGGGTGCGTTGGCCACGAACGGGAAGGCTCATGCGGTGGCGACGGCCACGGACGCAGCCGATGTCCTGCAGGCGCTTGAGGGCCATGCCCTCCTGACGGCGCAGATCGCCTTCGAGGGTGTACTCCTCCATGGCGTTGCGGAGCTTCTGAAGATCTCCGTCCTCCAGATCTTTCACCCGGATGTCGGGGTTCACGCCGGTTTTGGCCAGGATGGCCTGTGAGCGGGTGAGACCAACTCCGTAGATGTAGGTGAGGGACACTTCGATCCGCTTGTCGCGGGGAATGTCAACGCCGGCGATCCGTGCCACGTTCGTTTAGTTGAAAAGGACAGATGCCTCCGAAGTCCTGGAGGCGAGGAATGTTTCAGAACAGCGGGGGATCAGCCCTGGCGCTGTTTGTGCTTGGGGTTGGCGCAAATGACCATGACCTTGCCGTGGCGACGGATCACCCGGCACTTGTCACACATTTTTTTCACTGAGCTGCGCACCTTCATGAGGCGTGGCTCTCCAAATTTCCAAACGGCAACATTACCATGCCGGTCAACCGAGAACGGACTCGATCCGCTTGGTGATCTCCTCGACTGTGCCCTGGGCTGGGACGGAAACCAGGAGCCCCTTATCGCTGTAGAAGCTAATCAGGGGTGCGGTTTTCTCGCGATAAACCTC
This sequence comes from Synechococcus sp., assembly GCA_047285305.1. Classification (GTDB taxonomy): domain Bacteria; phylum Cyanobacteriota; class Cyanobacteriia; order PCC-6307; family Cyanobiaceae; genus Parasynechococcus. The sequence continues at coordinate 68,593 of JBJBDL010000003.1, read as the reverse complement.
AAGGCGATTGCGGATCACCGCTTCGTTGTCGTCGGCGCGTCCGCGGGCCAGCAGCCGTTCAATCAAAACGGCGTCATCCAGCTCCAGCAGAACCACGGCTTGGATGGGTTGCTCCAGTTCGGCCAGCAGGGGTTCGAGTGCTTCAGCCTGGGGCACCGTGCGGGGAAACCCATCCAGCAGCCAGCCATCTGTGGTGAGGGCCTTCATCTGGCTTTCCACAATCGCCAGCACGAGGGCGTCGCTCACCAGTTCGCCACGGTTCATCACCGCTTCAGCTTCTTGGCCCAGTTCGCTGCCGGCTGCCACTTCAGAGCGCAGCAGATCTCCTGTGGACAGATGCTTCATGCTGTTGGCATCGCACAGTCGGGCGGCCTGGGTGCCTTTGCCGGCTCCGGGAGGGCCAAGGAAGAGCAAGCGATTTTTCATGGTTGCGTAAGCGTGAGGTGAAGTGAACGGAAGGTGCGCTGCCCAGAAGCACTCACTGGCGAACGAGTCCTTCGTAGCGTTGTGAGATCACATAGGTCTGCACCTGTTTGGCCGTGTCGATGGCCACACCGACTAGGATCAGCAGAGAGGTGGCGCCAAGCCCCTGGAAGGTCTGCACATTGGTGGCGCGTTCGACGGCCGCAGGAATGATGGCGACGGCGCCGAGGAACAGACCACCCAACAAGGTGAGACGGTTCTGGACTCCTGAGAGATAGGTGGTCGTGGCGCTGCCAGGGCGGACGCCTGGAATCGCCACGCCACCCCGTTTCAGGTTGGTGGCGATGTCAGCGGGATTCACCGTGAGTGAGGCGTAGAAATAGGAGAAGCCCAGGATCAACGCAAAAAACGTGAGTGCGTACGGCCAGGGGTTCGCTGCCCCGGGATTCAGGGCACTGGCTGCACGGATCAACCACTCGCTTTTGGTGAGGTTGGCGATGGTGACCGGCAGAAAAATCAGGGCTGAGGCGAAAATGATCGGCATCACACCGCCTGCATTCAGCTTGAGCGGCAGATAGCTCTGACGAGTGGGGAGAACACCTGCTCCACCTACCTGGCGCTTGGCACTGACGATGGGGATACGGCGAGCCCCCTCCTGCACGAAGATGATTCCAACGATCGTGGCCAGGAACACCAGCAACAGAACGATGATGCCCAGCACGGTGTCGCGGTCACCGGTTTGAGCGGCTTCGATCGTGGCGCCGAGGGTGCGCGGCAGGGTGGCGACGATGTTCAGAAAAATCACTAGGGAAGCGCCCTGGCCGATGCCCCGCTCCGTGATCACTTCACTCAGCCACATCACCACCATCGAGCCGGTGACCAGGGCCAGTGCCGTCTGCACGACGAAGGTCACTTCGCTGAGGCCTTCCACGGCGTATTGGCGCAGGATCATGGCGAAGACCACGCTTTGGACGAGACCCCAGCCCAGCGCCACATAGCGGGTGATTTGGGCGATCTTGCGTCGGCCGGCCTCGCCTTCATTCTTCTGGAGATCTTCCAGCTGCGGCAGCGCTGCGGTCAGCAGCTGGAGGATGATCGAGGCGTTGATGAAGGGCAGGATCCCCAGGGCAAAGATGCCCAGGGTGGAGATCCCGCCGCCGGTGAAGATGTCGAGAAAACCGATCAGCTGTCCGCCTTGATCGATGAACTGCTTGAACGCTTCCCGATCGATTCCGGGCATTGGGATATAGATCCCAAGACGCACCAACAACAGCAGGCCGAGTGTGGTGAGCACGCGACTGCGGAGCCCAGGGTTGGTGATCAGCTGGCCGATCACTTCGGAGGCGTTGGGGTTGCGACCCCGACTGACGAGCATGTCTGGAAGAAAGTGAAGTTGGGCGAAAAGCCAAGAAGCCGCCCGTGGATCGAAATCCGACGGACGGCTCAGACCCTAGGGCTGACTTGGGGACGAGCCCTTGGTTAGTCGAGGATTTCGCAGGTTCCGCCTGCGGCTTCGATCTTGGTGCGAGCCGAGGCGGTGAACGCCGCAGCTTGTACTGTCAGCTTGTTGGCTTTCAGTTCACCGTTACCGAGAATCTTCAGAGGATGCTTGGGGCTGGTCACGATGCCGTCCTTGACCAAGGAATCCAAGTTGACGGTGCTGCCGTCCTTCAGGTCGTTCAACGCAGAAACGTTGAGCACGGTGAAGGACTTGGGATTCACCAGGGGGAAGTGCTTGAGCTTCGGGACCCGGCGGTACAGAGGCATTTGGCCACCCTCGAAGCCGGGACGCGTGGGGCGACCTGAACGGGATTTCTGGCCGCGCATGCCGAAGCCGCAGCTGGCACCCTGACCGGCGGCGATGCCGCGGCCCTTGCGCAATTTGCGGCGACGAGCGCCCTTGTTGGATTTGAGGGAATCGAGTCGGAGAGTCATCGCGAATCAGGAATAGATCTGTTCGAGGGAGATTCCCCGTTCCTTCGCCGTCTCCTTGTGGGTGCGGAGAAGCGACAGGGCCACCATGGCAGCCCGTGCATTGTTCAGGGGGGTCTTGCTGCCCAGGCGCTTGGCCAGGACATTCTTGATGCCGGCGAGTTCGAGCACTGTGCGGATGGAACCGCCAGCGATCACACCGGTACCAGGGGCTGCAGGGCGGATGAGCACGCTGGCAGCACCATCACGACCATTGGAGAGGGTCGGGATGGAGTTGTGGCGGGTCAACGGCACTTTGACTAGGTGCTTCTTGCCATCGGCAACACCCTTGCGGACGGCACCGATCACATCACCGGCCTTGCCGACGCCGACGCCGACCTGGCCTTTTTCGTTGCCGACGACCACGATGGCCCGGAAGCTCATCTTCTTGCCGCCTTTGACGGTCTTGGAGACGCGGCGGATTTGAACCACGCGCTCCTGCCATTCGGAGTCGCGCTCCTGGCCGCGACGACCACCACGCCGGTCGCCACGACGGCCGTCACGGTCGCCACGGCCGCGGCGCTGTTCCTGTTGCTGCTGCCCTTCGGCTGCCGCTGGAACGTCGGCCGCACCCGGCACGGCGTTGGGATTGGATTGGGGGGAGGAATCTGTCATGGGTTGAGCAGGAATCAGAACTGAAGGCCCGCTTCCCGGGCGGCATCGGCGAGGGCTTTAATCCGGCCGTGGTACAGATTTCCGCCGCGGTCGAACACCACCTGCTGGATGCCTTTGGCGATGGCGCGCTTGGCGACCAGTTCGCCGACGGCGACAGAGGCGTCGCAGCTGCCAGCCGGAGCCTTGAGGCCGGCGCGCAGCTCCTTGTCAACGGTGGAGGCGGAGCAGAGTGTGCTCTGTGCCGCGTCGTCGATGACCTGGGCGTAGATGTGGTTGTTGGAGCGGAACACTGCCAGACGCGGACGGTCTGAGGTTCCGGTGATGTGACGACGCAGACGCCGGTGGCGTTTTTGCGTCTGCTGTTTGCGGGACAGTTGGGACATGGTGGGTGAAGGGAAGGAACGTCAGGACAAGGCTTATTTCTTGCCGGACTTGCCTGCCTTGCGCAGGATGCGCTCGCCCTCGTACTTGATGCCCTTGCCCTTGTAGGGCTCGGGGGGACGGATGGCGCGGACCTTGGCGGCTTCGTTGCCCACCAGCTCCTTATCGATGCCGGAGACGATCACCTTGGTGTTGTTCTCCACTTTGAAGGTGATGCCTTCAGGGGCTTCCATCTCGACGGGGTGGCTGTATCCAGCACTCACTACGAGAGTTTTGCCTTTGACCTGGGCACGGGAGCCCACACCAACGATCTCGAGAGCCTTGCTGTAGCCGTTGCTGACACCCTCGATCATGTTGGCGACGAGGGTGCGGCTCAGGCCGTGGCGCTCACGGGAGATGCGCTTGGTGCTCGTGGGAGAGACCACGATGGTGTTGTTGTCCTGGCTGACGCTGACGCCTTCAGGAAGGGTGCGCTCCAGTTCGCCTTTGGGTCCTTTTACCTTGACGGTGAGACCGTCGAGGGAAACCGTGACCTTTTCAGGGACGGGAACAGGGTTTTTGCCGATTCGTGACATGGTTCAGCTCCGGATCAGTAGACGTAACAGAGCACTTCGCCACCGACGCCCTCACGACGGGCGTCGCGGTCGCTCATCACACCCTTGGAGGTGGAGATGATCGCCACGCCCAGTCCGCCGAGGACTTTGGGCAGGCCGCGAGTGTTCTTGTAAATGCGGAGACCGGGCTTGCTGACCCGCTGCATGGAGCGGATGGTGGGCAGCCTGTGCTTGCCGCTGTATTTGAGGGCGAGCACCAGTTCGGTGCGAACGCCTTCGCCCTGCTCGCTGATCTCGGAGATAAAGCCCTCCTGCTGCAGCACCTTGGCGATGCTGCGGGTCATTCGCGAAGCGGGGATCTTGGTGGTTTCGTGACGTTTCTCACTCGCATTGCGAATGCGGGTGAGCATGTCGGAAATGGGGTCGTGGTTGGCCATAGGTGTCGACGGGGAGGGCTCAGTTGCTCTGGAACGGCATTCCCATCTCGCGGAGGAGGGCCCGGCCCTCTTCGTCCGAACGGGCAGTGGTCACGATGGTGATGTCCATGCCCCGGATCGCATCGATCTTGTCGAAGGAGATCTCAGGGAAAATGATCTGTTCGCGCACCCCAAGGGTGTAGTTGCCGCGGCCATCGAAACTCTTGGGGCTGACCCCGCGGAAGTCGCGGATGCGGGGCAGCGCCAGGTTGATCAGGCGCTCGAGGAAGGCATACATCCGATCACCACGGAGGGTGACGGCACAGCCGATCGGCATGCCTTGCCGAATCTTGAAGCCGGCGATGGCTTTTTTGGCACGGGTCACAACGACCTTCTGGCCGGTGATCTGCGCCAGCTCATTCACCGAAGCCTCGAGGGACTTGGCATTGGCGGCGGCTTCGCCGAGCCCCCGGTTGACGGTGACTTTCACCACCTTGGGGACTTCATGGATGTTGGTGAGGGAGAGATCCTTCTGCAGCTTGGGCTGGATGGTCTCCCGGTAGCGCTTCTTGAGTGACATAACGGGTTGGGGTGCTTCTGGGCGTGGTCAGAAGTCGGGATCAGTCGAGGACTTCACCGGTTTTCTTCAGCCGGCGCTTCTTGGTGCCGTCCTTCTCGACGACGATTTCAACGCGGCTGGCCACCTTTTTGTCGGTGGAATACAGCATCACGTTGGAGGCATGCAGGGATGCTTCCTCCGTCACGATGCGGCCGGTCTCGCCCTCCTGGGTGGGCTTTTCGTGGCGGGTGCGCATGTTCACGCCCTCCACGACGACACGGTTTTCGTTGGGCAGGGTGCGCAGAACGGCACCGGTTTTGCCCTTGTCCTTGCCGGCGATCACCTGAACGGTGTCGCCTTTGCGGATGCGCATCTTGATGCGCTCGGTGGCCTTGGCCTTGGTGGTTGCAGTCGCCATGGTCAGATCACCTCCGGAGCGAGGGACACGATTTTGGTGAAGCTGCGCTCACGCAGCTCACGGGCCACCGGTCCGAAGACGCGGGTGCCTTTCGGGTTTTTGTCGTCGTTGATGATGACGGCGGCGTTGTCGTCGAAACGGATCGAGTTTCCGGTTTCACGACGCATGGTGGCTTTGGTGCGCACCACAACGGCCTTCACCACGTCGGACTTTTTGACGCCCATGTTGGGGGCGGCATCCTTCACGGCGGCAACGATCACGTCGCCCACGTGGGCATAGCGACGGTTGGTGCCGAGGACGCGAATGCACTGAATGCGCTTGGCGCCGCTGTTGTCGGCAACGGTGAGATAGGACTCCTGCTGGATCACTGCTTCACCTCCTGAGCTTCAGCCTTGTTGGCTTCCTCAGCTGCAGCTTTCGGGCTGTGGCTGAGAACCTCGGCGATGGCCCACCGCTTTTGGCGGCTCATCGGACGGGTTTCAGTGATGCGAACGCGGTCACCGACGCGACAGGTGTTGTCTTCGTCGTGAGCCTTGTAACGGGTGGTACGGCTGACCGTCTTTTGATAGATGGGGTGTGGGAAGCGGCTTTCCACCGCGACCACCACCGTTTTTTCCATCTTGTCGCTGACGACGGTGCCGATCCTTTCCTTGACTGCCATGGTTACGGAGTGGGGGATCAGGAGGCGGTGGAGCGCTGGCGCTCCGACTGCACCGTCAGCAGCTGGGCCAGCTTGATGCGGACCTCTTTGAAACGGTGCGTGTTAGCGAGCTGGCGCGTGGCCTGCTGGAAACGGAGTTGGAACAGCTCGCGGCGCAGGCCGTCGATCTGTTCGTTGATGTCCGAATCGGACAGGCTGCGCACATCGGCGGCGTTGGGACGGGCCATGGTCAGGACTCCACGGTGACGGCTTCAGAAGCTGCCGGAGCCTTGGCACCAGCTGACTTCTCCTGCTCATCCAGTTGGATGAACTTGGTCTTCACGGGAAGCTTGTACTGCGCGAGGCGCATGGCTTCCTTGGCGATTTCGGGGGTGATTTCATCACCGCCCATCTCGAACAGGATCCGGCCGGGCTTGATCACCGCCACCCAGAATTCTGGGTTGCCCTTACCGGAACCCATCCGGGTTTCGGCAGCGCGCATGGTGACCGGCTTGTCGGGGAAGATCCGGATCCAGATTTTTCCGCCACGCTTGACGTAGCGGGTCATGGCACGACGGCTGGCCTCGATCTGGCGCGAGGTGATCCAGCCACATTCCTGTGCCTGCAGCGCGAATTGTCCGAAGGCAATGGTGTTGCCCCGGGTGGCGACGCCGCGCATGCGGCCTCGCTGCTGCTTACGGAATTTGACGCGTTTTGGACTCAGCATGGTTCAGGCCTCCTGTTCAACCCTCGTTTGAGCGGTCTTCGAACTGTTGGGGCCGACGGCTGGCCCGGCGCCGGGGGGCAGCACCCACCGGCATGGGCTGAGCCTGTTCGCTCAGCACTTCGCCCTTGAACACCCAAACCTTGATGCCGAGCACGCCGTAGGTCGTGCTGGCCACCTTGGTGGCGTAGTCGATGTCGGCACGCAGGGTGTGCAGGGGCACCCGACCCTCGCGGGTCCATTCCGTCCGGGCGATCTCAGCACCGTTCAGGCGACCGGAGACCTGGATCTTCAGACCCAGAACGCCGGCACGCTGAGCGCGCTGCACAGCCATGCGGATGGTGCGGCGGAAGGCCACACGCTTCTCCAGCTGCTGGGCGATGTACTCGGCAAGGAGGAAGGCATCACCGTCGACGCGTTCGACCTCGACAACATTGATCCGCACCTGACGACTGGAGTCGCCGATGGTCTTCTGAATGCCGGAGCGAAGCTCTTCGATGCCGCTGCCTTGACGGCCGACCAGCACGCCGGGGCGTGCGGTCTTGAGTTCAACTTCCAGTTGATCGGCCTTGCGGGCGATCAGCACATCGCTGATGCCGGCGGAGCCGTACTTCTTGTGGATGAACTTGCGAATCCGGTCGTCCTCCTGGAGGAGGGCCGGATAGTTCTTGCTGGAGGCGTACCAGCGTGACCGGTGTTCCTGGGTGATCCCCAGGCGCAGACCGGTTGGGTTGATTTTGTGTCCCATTGGGTCAGAGTCCTCGGGGGTCAGGAATCGGTCTGAGCCGCCACAGCAATGCTGATGTGGCAGGTCTGTTTCTTGATCTGGTAAGCCCGGCCCTGGGCGCGGGGGCGATAGCGCTTCATGGAGGGGCCCATGTCAGCGGTCGCGCTCGAGATCACCAGAGATGAGGGGTCGAGACCGAGGTTGTGCTCAGCGTTGGCCACCGCAGACCGGAGCACCTTGGTGATCGGGCCGGTGGAGCGGTAGGGCATGAACTCGAGCATGATCAGCGCGTCGCGATAGGTGCGGCCACGGATTTGGTCGAGCACACGGCGCACCTTCGACACGGAGCCTCGGATGAAGCGACCGTGAGCCTGGGCGGTGGGTGCCGTTTGGGTTGACGATGTCATGGTTTAGCGGCCTCCTTTCTTGTCTCTGATGTGGCCCTTGAAGGTGCGGGTGGGAGCGAACTCTCCCAGCTTGTGGCCCACCATCTGCTCGGTGATGAACACCGGCACATGGGTGCGGCCGTTGTGAACCGCGATCGTGTGGCCGATCATCATCGGCAGGATCGTGGAGGCCCGTGACCAGGTCTTGATCACAGACTTGTCGTCGTTGTCGTTCTGCTTTTCAACCTTGCGAAGCAGGCTGTCGGCAATAAACGGACCTTTTTTGAGTGAACGTCCCATAACGGTTTAAGCAAGCGGATAAGTGATGGTTTGCATCAGGAATCGCGTCCGCCACGGCTCCGCTTGGAGGTCTTGCGACGCTTCCGGAGCACGTATTGGTTGCTGGGTTTGTTCCGCTTGCGGGTCTTGAGACCGAGGGCGGGTTTGCCCCAGGGGGTCACCGGGCCGGAACGGCCGATCGGTGCACGACCCTCACCACCACCGTGGGGGTGGTCGCAGGGGTTCATCACACTGCCTCGAACCTGAGGACGGCGACCGAGCCAGCGGCGACGACCGGCCTTACCCAGGCTGGTGTTGCGCATCTCGGAGTTACCGACCTCGCCGAGGGTGGCGTAGCACTCGCGGCGAACCAGGCGAACCTCGGTGGAGGGCAGCTTCAGAGCGACGTAGTCGCCTTCTTTCGCCATCACCTGGGCACTGGCACCAGCGGTACGGACCATCTGGCCACCACGACCGGCGTAGAGCTCAACGCAGTGAACCGCCGAACCGAGGGGCACCGAGGACAACGGCATGGCATTGCCGTTTTCGATCGGGGCATCAGGGCCGGAGACCACGGTTTGGCCCACCTGAACTCCTGCAGGAGCAAGGATGTAGCGCTTCTCGCCATCGGCGTAGAAGAGCAGTGCCAGACGCGCGTTGCGGTGCGGGTCGTAGTGAATCGCGGCCACCTTGGCGGGGACACCGTGCTTGTTGCGACGGAAATCCACCACGCGATAGAGGCGCTTGTGGCCACCACCGCGGTGGCGGCAGGTGATCACACCGCGGTTGTTGCGGCCCTTGCGGCGGTGTTTGGCCACCACCAGGGTCCGCTCCGGCTTGCGGCTAGTGATCTCACTGAAATCAGTGACCACCCGGGTGCGGGTACCGGGGGTGTAGGGGCGGAAATTACGGATTGCCATGACGATTCAGACCCCTCAGGACTCAGGGAAGAGTTGGATCGAGTTGCCCTCCGCCAGGCGCACCACGGCTTTCTTCACCTGGGCACGTTTGCCGGCGAAGCGACCCATGCGACGGGAGCGTCGCGGGGGATTCATGGTGCTGATGCCGGTGACCTTCACATCGAAGAGCTGCTCAATGGCGGCCTTGATGTCGGGCTTTGCGGCGCGGTGGTCCACCTCGAAGGTGTACTGGTTGATTTCGAGGGCGCGGGTGGCCTTCTCGGTGATCAGGGGACGGCGGATCACATCCGCCAGGCGTCCTTGGAAACGTTCAGTCATCGCCGTAGACCTCCTGGATGGTTGCGAGAGCTTCCTCGCCCAGCACCAGAGCATTGGCGTGGAGCAGGTCGAAGACGTTCAGTTGATCTGCGGAGATCAACTTGACTTTCTCCAGGTTGCGCACGGAACGGCGCACAACATCGGAGGGGTTCGTCAGAACGATGAGCACCTTGGAGCCGGCAGCAACACCGAGGCGACCCAGAGCATCTGTGATCTCACGGGTCTTGGGGGCCTCCAGCGAAGCACCGAAGTCCTTCACCACGGTGACATCGTCAATGCGGGCCATCAGCGCAGTGCGCAGGGCCAGACGACGCTCCTTGCGGTTCATCGCAAGGTTGTACGTGCGGGGCTTGGGTCCAAAGATGATGCCGCCGCCGGGTTTCAGAGGAGTGCGGATCGATCCCTGACGGGCCCGACCAGTTCCTTTCTGTTTGTAGGGCTTGCGACCACCACCGCGCACTTCTGAGCGGGTGAGGGTGCTGGCGGTTCCTTGGCGTGCATGGGCCTGCTGACGCAGAACGGCCCGATGCATCAGGTCAACGGCGGTGGTCTCTTTGGCCACCTTCAGGTCCAGGGTTGCCTTGCCGGCTTCCTTGCCCTGCCAATCACGAACGACACAACTGGCCATCACTTACCTCCTTTGGCGGGCTTGGCGCCCACGCGCAAGGCCGGGCGGATGTTGAGCAGCGCACCAGGCTTGCCGGGCACGGATCCCTTCACCACCAGCAGGTTGTGCTCGCTGTCCACCTTGAGGATGGTCAGGCCGCGGGTGGTGATTTTCTTGCCGCCATAGCGACCGGCCATCCGCTTTCCGGGATAGATGCGGCCTGGGGTCGTACCGGCACCTGTCGAACCGGGCTCGCGGTGGTTCTTCGAACCGTGGGTCATCGGACCCCGGCTGAAGCCATGGCGCTTCTGGTAGCCGGCGAAGCCGCGGCCGACGGTGTCACCGCTGACGTCCACCTTCTGGCCGGCTTCGAAATCGCCGACGGTGATGGCGCCACCGAGTTCGAGACCTTCAACGCTGTCGACGCGGTATTCGCGCAGATGACGCAGCAGGCCCTCACCGGATTTGCTGAGGTGACCCTGGGCGGGCTTGTTGATCAGCTTTTCGCGGGTTTCGCCAAAGCCGATCTGCACTGCGGAATAACCGTCAGTGTCGTCGTTTTTGAGTTGGGTGATGCGGCAGGGGCCGGCTTCGATCAAGGTGACCGGAACAGCTCTGCCCTGCTCGTCGAAGAACTGGGACATACCCAGCTTCTTCCCGAGGATGCCGATGGACATGGATGGGGAGGAAGCGCCAGCGTGGACAACCACCAGGCGGAAAACCGCATGGGGTCAGGTGCTGATCGATTGGACGCAGACGTGGTTCGAAGCGGAACTCCCGAAGGAGTGGATTCGAATGGGCTAGCGAACGATTCAGCGAGGCTGGGACTTGCATCTGCACGATGTGCTGTTGCAGTTTCCCGACGGAGATCTCCGAAGAAAGCTTCCGTACTGGCCTGGGGATTCGACGCAATCGTCGAATCTGTTCTGCCGACTGGAGGCCCGGCTAGCGGACGGGCACAGAAACACAGAACAAACAACGAACCTACAACACCGACCTTCCATCTCCCCTGATCCCTCTACCTGCTGCCAGAATCCCTTCCAATCCCTGTAGCTGCCATGCCTCTGCTTCTCACCGGTCAGGCATTTCGCCGTGATCTCGAAGCCAATGGCTGTCTGGCGGTGCAGGCTCCGCTCGAAGGCGGTGCAGAAACCCGTTTATTAAGACGTCTGCGCGGCGCCGGTTACAGCACCCGCATGACATCGGCCCGTGGTCTTGGTGATCCGGAGGTGTTTCTCACCCAGAAGCACGGCATTCGTCCGCCCCATCTCGGCCATCAAAGTGTTGGTCGTGGTGCTGCTGTGGGAGAAGTGCAGGAGGTGGCTCCCCAGCTCGGCGACTTGTTTGAAGGTGATGCTCCTGTGGCTCTCTGGCTGCTGGAAGGCCAGGTGCTCTCGCGCTCCGAGCTTCTTTCGCTCTGCGATCTGTGCAAGCGCGAACCGCGTTTACGCATCATCGTGGAGATGGGTGGTGCTCGCAGCCTGAAGTGGGAACCGATGACCACATATCTGAAGGCCTGACGCCTGACGACGCCCTCGTTCAGGGCCGCTGGGTCAAGCTGATCTGTGGCGCAAGCAACCAGGATCTGCCGGCCATTGCCGATCTGACCGCAGTCTTTGCGGCTGTTGGTGTTCATTGCGTTGATGTGGCGGCCGATCCAGCGGTTGTCCTCTCTGCGCGTCGCGGCCTGGACTGGGCTGAGGCGCAAACAGGGCGTCGCCCCTGGCTGATGGTGAGCCTCAGCGATGGCACCGATGCTCACTTCCGCAAGGCCTGGTTCGATCCTGGCCGCTGCCCTGCAGACTGCCCGCGGCCCTGCGAAAGGATCTGTCCGGCGGCAGCGATTCCGCCCGCTGCTGGCGTCGACCAGCAGCGTTGCTATGGCTGCGGCCGCTGCCTGCCGGCTTGCCCCCATGGCTTGATCGAGGAGCGCGACCACCGCTTGGCGCCCGAGCAGGTGATCTCCCTGCTCCAATCGATTCAGCCCGATGCCGTGGAGATTCACACCGCATCTGGGCATGACGAGGGCTTTGCAACGCTGATCCAAAGCCTTCAGCAGCACAAGGTTCCCTTGCGGCGCTTGGCTGTGAGCTCCGGCTTGGAGGGCCACGGCGTGAAGGCCGATCAGTTGGCTGATTTGCTTTGGCGTCGCTACTCCCGCCTGCGGCAAGCCGGTTACAGACCCCTCTGGCAGCTGGATGGGCGTCCGATGAGCGGCGATGTGGGGGCTGGCACCGCGCGGGCTGCAGTTCAGCTCTGGCGTGCCATGCGGAGTCTGGCTCCACCGGGCCCGCTGCAGCTGGCCGGTGGTACCAACGCCGCAACGCTGGAGTTCTTGCGTCCGACGGAGCGGCCGGCTGGCATCGCCTTTGGTGGTGTGGCCCGTCGCTTGCTAATGCCTGTGCTGGATGAGGCGCAAACCCGTGGTCTTGCTCTGTGGCAATGGCCCGAGGGTTGGCAGCGTGCCCTCTCCCTCGCGCGTCCATTGGTTGCCCCATGGCTGCAGCGCTCTTGCTAGAAGGCTGAAACGCGCAGATCCCATGGGCACGCAACGGGTCACCGACGATCTGGATCGCCTTCTCGAGCTCCTGCCGGATGCCGTGCAGGAGCAGTTGCGGCCGGAAGAAGCGCGAGAGCAGTTGCTTGAGGTGGTGCTCGATCTGGGTCGGGTTCCAGAAGCCCGTTATCCAGGCCGTGCCCTGGCGCTGGGTTCCACGCCTTTGTCCCGCGAGGATCTAACGGCTGTGGTGGCCAGGCTCGGTCAGTTCGGTGGCGACAACCGGGCGGGAATCGAACGAACGCTTCACCGGATCAGCGCGATTCGCAACCGTCAGGGTGAGGTGGTCGGTTTGACCTGCCGGGTGGGCCGAGCCGTGTTCGGCACCGTTGCCATGGTGCGGGACCTCCTGGATGGAGGGCAGTCCCTGTTGTTGATGGGGCGCCCGGGTGTGGGCAAGACAACGGCGTTGCGCGAGATCGCCCGGGTGCTTGCCGATGAGCTGGAGCGGCGCGTTGTTGTGATCGACACGAGCAATGAGATCGCCGGTGATGGCGACATCCCGCACCCCGCGATCGGTCGGGCCCGCCGCATGCAGGTGGCCAGGCCTGAGCTGCAGCACCAAACCATGATCGAGGCGGTGGAAAACCACATGCCCGAAGTCATCGTGATCGATGAGATCGGCACGGAGCTGGAGGCGCAGGCCGCGCGCACCATCGCTGAACGTGGCGTGGTGCTCGTCGCCACAGCCCATGGCAATGCTTTGGCCAACCTGATCAAGAACCCCACCCTCAGCGATCTGGTGGGGGGGATTCAGGCGGTCACCCTCGGGGATGAGGAGGCCCGGCGGCGGCGCAGTCAGAAAACGGTGTTGGAGCGCGCTGCCGAACCAACGTTTCCGGTGGCGGTTGAAATGCACAGCCGGCAGCGCTGGGCCGTGCACACCGACGTTGCTGCCACCGTGGATCAATTGCTCCGGGGCTTAAAGCCAAGGGTTCAGGAGCGCGAGCTGACGCCTGAGGGGGGCGTTCAGCTGGTGGACCCGCCGCAGGCTTCCGGTTTGCTGCGGCCTCCGTCTCAACGGTCGTTTGCGGATCAGCCGGTTTCCGCTCCCGTGCCCATGCCTGCAGCCAGTGCCCGAGGGGCCAGTGCGGCAGAGGAACCACCTCCGCCGGAGACCAGCTCCGAGCATCTGCAGGTTCTCTGCTGCGGGGTTCCACCTCGTGTTGTGGAGGAGGCCATCCGTTCCCACGGTTGGAAGGCGCGGGTTGTGGAGGACTTGAGTGAGGCTGATGTGGTGTTGAGCGTTCGGCTGGGCCTAAGTCGTCAACCATCACTGCGCCGTCAGGTCAGGGATCTGGGGATCCCGATCCTGGTGATCAAGTCCGACACCCTGCCCCAGGTGACCCGTGCCATGGCCCGTCTTCTGCGCCGTCAGGCCACCGAAACAGCCGCAGAGGTCACTCCGCCGGATCGGGCCTCTCAGGACGATGAATTGGCTGCTCTCGAGGAATGCCGGCTTGCGGTGGAACAGGTGGTGATGCCGCAAGGCAGGCCGGTGGAGTTGCTGCCCCGCAGTGAGCGTGTTCTCCGGATGCAGGCCGACCTTGTGCGCCGTTACCGACTGCGCAGTGATGTCTTCGGTGAGGCTGAAATGTCACGCCTGAGGGTTTTCCCCCGCTGATCGGCCGTCGGTTGGTTCGCCCGGTGGATTGACGAAGGGTTGGCTGCTGTGGGTAACTATGTGTACTCCGGTGATCCGCAGGTCGCGGTTCAAACGGATCGATGGGCCGTCGCCAAGTGGTAAGGCAGCGGGTTTTGGTCCCGCCATTCCTAGGTTCGAATCCTAGCGGCCCAGTTTTTGTCCATGAATGATCGCCCCCTCCTGGTCTTCGACTTCGACGGGGTCATCGTTGATGGCATGGCGGAGTACTGGTGGAGTGCCTGGCATGCCTGTCGTCGCCTTGAGGCTGCTCCAGAGGGCTTGACGCCTGATCGGGTGCCTGACGCCTTCCGACAGCTGCGGCCGTGGGTGCATCACGGTTGGGAGATGGTTCTGCTGGCCGCGGAGCTGCCGGTGCTGAAGCTTCAGGATTGGCTGGACTCCTATGGGGAGGCGCAGGCCTCGGCACTGCAACGGCGTGGATGGCGGCCGGAGCAGCTTCAGGCGGCCCTCGATGACGCCAGAGATCAAGCCGTTCAGCAGAACCGTTCGGCTTGGTTGGCGCTGCATCGACCTTTCCCCGGTCTGGTGGAGCGGCTGCAGCGATTGGAGGCTGAGGGGGTGGACTGGTCTGTTCTGACCACCAAAACCCAGGCCTTCACAGCTGAACTGCTGAACAGCCTTGGCCTGCATCCTTGGCGCCTGGATGGCCGTGAGGCTGGCGCCAAGCCTCAGGTTCTGCGTCAGCTTCAGCAGCAGCGAAGGCTGTGTGGCTTCGTGGAAGACCGCCGGCCGACGCTGGAGGCGGTGCGCTTAACCCCAGGGTTAGAAAAGTTGCCCTGTTTTCTGGTGAGTTGGGGCTATCTTCGCCCGCAGGATCAGAGCGGTCTTCCCTCAGGCATTGCCCTGCTCCATCCAGATCGTTTTCGGGCCCCCCTGGCGCAATGGCCCTGATTCGTTACGGTACGCTTGTACTACTTGAGACGATTCGGCGCTTCTGTGGCATTGGATCTCTCGTTCCTTAGTTTCAGGTCCTTTTCATGCCTGCAGATATGAAATCCGGCGCTTCCGATCCCCGTTCCTCCGGCGAGAGGGACAAGGCGCTGAATCTGGTGCTGGGTCAGATCGAGCGCAACTTCGGCAAGGGATCGATCATGCGGCTGGGCGATGCCTCCCGCATGCGGGTGGAGACGATTTCCACCGGTGCGCTGACCCTTGATCTCGCTTTGGGTGGTGGATACCCGAAGGGCCGCGTGGTGGAGATTTACGGCCCGGAAAGTTCCGGTAAAACCACGCTCACGCTGCACGCGATCGCTGAAGTGCAGAAGCGTGGTGGTGTGGCGGCCTTCGTGGATGCGGAGCATGCCCTGGATCCCGTTTATGCCGCTTCTCTGGGCGTTGATGTGGAGAACCTGCTGGTCTCTCAGCCCGACACCGGCGAGATGGCGCTGGAGATCGTTGATCAACTGGTGCGATCGGCGGCGGTGGATCTGGTCGTTGTCGACTCGGTGGCTGCCCTCACCCCCCGCGCTGAGATCGAAGGTGAGATGGGAGATCTGGCGGTTGGCGCCCAGGCGCGTCTGATGAGTCAGGCGATGCGGAAGATCACCGGCAACATCGGCAAGTCGGGTTGCACCGTCATCTTCCTCAACCAGCTGCGTCTCAAGATTGGTGTGACCTACGGCAATCCAGAGACCACCACTGGAGGCAACGCGCTCAAGTTCTATGCCTCGGTTCGCCTCGACATCCGTCGGATTCAGACCCTCAAGAAGGGAACAGAGGAATTCGGCATCAGGGCCAAGGTGAAAGTGGCGAAAAACAAGGTGGCGCCACCCTTCCGCATTGCCGAATTCGACATTCTCTTTGGCCGCGGCATCAGCACCCTGGGCTGTCTGCTGGATCTGGCTGAAGAAACGGGTGTTGTTGTCCGTAAGGGCGCCTGGTACAGCTACGAGGGAGACAACATCGGTCAGGGTCGCGACAACACCATCACCTGGATGGAGGAGAACCTGGATGCAACAGCCACCATCGAAACGCTGGTGCGTCAAAAGCTGACGGAGGGCTCTGAGGTGAAGTCGAATTCCATGCGGCCTTTGGCCGCCGCTGCGAAGGCGGCTGCTGCCGATAAGTCGGCTCCGGCCAAGGCCTCAGAGGCGGCGGCCTGATTTCAGGCCGCCTGGGCCAGGGACTGCATGGCGCGGACCTGGCCCTCCTGGGCCAAATCGGCCATCCGCTGCAATTCCTGGATGGCTTCGGCTCCCTCCAGTTTCACCAGTTCTCGGCCGTTGCGGGATTCCACCCAGCTGATGCCGAAGTCGGAGACAAGAAAGCGCACCATGTGGCCATCGCCGATGTCAGCCACAAACGAAGCTCCATGGCCATCGCGGCCGTCGCCACAGGAGTAACAAGTGGCTGTGAAGCCCGCGCTTTGGAGGCTGCTGGCGAGGGCCTGCAGGCTCATCACCAGGTCTTCGACGACGGATCGATAGTGCTCGGCTAGACGCGGAAACATAACTGAGTCTCCATTGAGACCCAGTCTAAAGGTTTTCTTTTGTTTTCGTTTGTTCGGCTGAGCCGGTTGCTCAGGGGGTATCTGCAAGCGTCCACCAACCGGCCGCTGGGCCGATGAAGCGCACCGTGATCCAGAGCACCACCATCCCTCCGATTCCGATCCAGGCGCCGCGGGTGGTCACCGCCATGAACTGCTGCGTCTGATTGCGGGTCAGCGGCAGCCAGGACACCACCCGTGGGGAGGTGTCCACAGCTTTGGTGCTGGCCTTGGGCTGACGAGGGGGTAAGCCCTGGGCAGCTCGGCGGCGTGCTTCTCCCATTCACTTCAGAGCGTTGCAGGGAGGTTAGGTGTTGTTCACTCCGGCAGCAGTCGTTGCAACGGAATCCAAGGTTCCAGTCGATTCAGCACCTGATCCCCCCAACTGCGCCCTCGGAGGCGGCCATCGAGGATGGCCAGGCGACCACCACTGCGGCGCAGCGGCGCAATGGTGGCAGGGATCAGGCTCAGGGCTTCCGGCAGCAGCAGGGTGCGGAACCAGTCCTCTCCCTGCTGTTTCAACCGCTCCACTCGAGCCGAGGTGAGCGGATTGTCCAGGCTGGCGATGGGGAGCATGCCGACAATTAGCTGTGCTGGGGCTGGCAGCTGCTCTTGATGCTCCAGCCACCAGTCCCAAGTGCAGGTCACCACGCCATTGCTTTCGGGTGCTGTCGACTCATGCACCACACGGCGTCCAAATTCCGCAGCAAGGGAGCTGGTCAGCTGCCGACGCAGCTGGTCGTCATTGATCAGAACAAGGGTGAGCCCCGCCTGGCCAAGGATGAGCCTTCTGCTCTCCTCCAGGAGATGTTGGGCGTAGATCCGGGTGTTTGGCAGCGGCTGGCGACGCGGGGCATAGAGGGGGAGCGGTTCATTCAGCTCCCGTTCCCGCAGTGTTGCCCGCACGTCCGGGACAACGCCGGCCTGTTCAAATTCCAGATCAATCCTGGCGTTGTCTCCATTGCTGCTGAACATCAGGCAGGGGTGATTCCGCAGCACCCCTCGCAGCAGTTGGAGTGGTTCGAGGGGGGCCAGCTTCCAGCGCCACTGGAGCAGCCGGTGATCCAGTTCGGCCCACTGACTCCATTCCGCTGGATTGATGCTCCGAAGGGTGTTCCACGGTTCAGGGCTGGCTGGCATCAGCTG
This sequence comes from Synechococcus sp., assembly GCA_047285305.1. Lineage (GTDB taxonomy): Bacteria > Cyanobacteriota > Cyanobacteriia > PCC-6307 > Cyanobiaceae > Parasynechococcus. Next base: position 50,801 of record JBJBDL010000003.1, on the reverse strand, counting down.
GAGTAGGTCACGCAGGGCCTGCCCGGCTGAGCCTTCGAGTCGCACTGCGCCATCTGGCCTCGTGGCATCAGCGAACAGCTGGCGGCTCATGCGGTCATGCAGCTCCATCAATCCGGATTCCGCCTGGGGACAGGCTTGGCGCAGCTCATCCCAGTGCTGATGCTCGATCTCCAAGGTGAGAGCGTTGCGCATCCGCCGGTTCAACTGATCCATCTCCGGGATCAGCAGTTGCCGTTGGCCCAAGTGCCCGTCGCGATGGGCCTGAATCAGCTCGCCAACATCCATCAGCCAGAGCTGTGGACCCTGCGGAGGCGTCGCTCCCTGCCAGCAGGGGAGCCTCAGGCCCTGGTTGCGGAGTCGGGGCAATTCCAGCTGGAGCAGACGCCGGCGCTGGGGGGCCGTCAGAACCAGTGCCCCCGCTTCGGGAGCCAGACACAGCGGCACCAGCAGACCGAGCCACCAGCGTTCGCTGCTGCTGGGGGGGAGTTGGACGAGGGTAGTGTCGCGACGCCTCAGGCTTCGTGCCACCAGCCGGCTCAGTGTCAGGTGGTGGGGCCAGTCCGATTCCTCCTGACGGAGCAGGGTTTTGATCTGGTGGTGGGCCTGGGCTTCCAACATCGTTAAACCCTAAGCAGGGCTCCCCTGGCGATTGGTTCATGGCAATCCATCCATCAACATGGCTTCACGACCCTGCGGGAGGGATGGCGGTGCAACCGGGACGTGTGGGGATCGTTGGCCTTGGCTTGATCGGGGGATCCCTTGGGCTGGATCTTCAGGCGCGGGGCTGGACGGTGCAGGGCCTCGTGCATCGCCAGGCCACGGCGGATCGCGCCATGGCCCGAGGGCTGGTGGGAGCGGTGTCGACCGATCCCAGCTGCCTCTCGGATTGCGACCTGGTGATCCTGGCGTTGCCCATTCCCTTGCTGCTGAACCCGCCGGATGAACTCATTGCCGCCCTGCCTGAAGCAGCGGTGATCACGGATGTCGGTTCGGTCAAACAGCCTGTGTTGGAGGCTTGGCGCCAGCGGCATCCACGCTTTGTGGCCAGTCACCCCATGGCAGGCACAGCTCAGGCGGGCGTTGACGCCGGGGTGGTGGATCTGTTCCGTGGTCGCCCTTGGATCGCGACTCCTGATGCGGCAACAGACCCCGCTGCCCTGGCCCAGATTCGCGATCTGGCCGTCAGTGTGGGTGGCCATTGGTTGACGTCCACCGCGTCCCAGCACGACCAGGCTGTGGCGCTGATTTCCCACATGCCGGTGCTGGTGAGTGCTGCACTGCTGCGGGCAGTGGGCGATGAACGGGATCCGGAGATCCGGCAGCTGGCCATGGTGCTGGCGTCCAGTGGCTTTGCCGACACCAGTCGTGTGGGTGGAGGGAATCCCGAGCTGGGGGTGGCGATGTCATCCACGAATAGGGATGCGGTGTTGCGCGGCTTGGCGGCCTACCGCTGGAGCCTGGAGCAGCTCGAAGATGCCGTGCTCCAGCAAAATTGGTCTCAGCTCGAGTTGGAACTGCGCCGAACGCAGACCCTGCGCCCGGATTTTTTGAGGGCACCGGGGGAGGTCAGCTCCGGAAGCTGAGCGGTTGTCCCCGCTCGGCCCTGAGCTGACGGCAGGCATTGAGTGCTGAAAGGCTCACCCCTGCTGTGCCCTCGCCAGGATGGAGGCTGTCGCCGCAGAGCCAAAGACCCGGCATGGGCGTTCGTCCTGCCAGGCCGAAGGGGCCGAACCGGCTTGGATGCTGCCCAAGGCCCCCGACCATGCCATTGGGACGGCCCGTCCAACCGGCGAAGCCCCGTGGTGTTGCCAGTTCAGCGTGCAACCAGGCGTCGTCCTCTAGCGACAGCCAGCGGTTCAGCTCGGCTTGGATCAGGTTCAGCATCTCTGTTTTGCGCTGTTGGTAGTCCGGCTCCGGCAAGCGGCACCAGTCGCCCGTTGGGGTGAACACGCTGGCAATCAAGGTGGCCTGCCCCTGGGGCGCACGCCCATCGCCTTCGCGGCTGATGGAGACGAACAGAGGCCCCGGGGATGCGCAGCCCCGCTGGAGATGGCCTGGGCAGGGATGTGGGAGCGAATCACGCCGCACCGCTCCGTAGAGCACCAGCGCACCACTCGGTTCATGCAGATTGTCCAGTCGCTTTCGGTACCCCTTCGGCAGCTGATCCGGTTCGATCAGCTCCAGCAGACACTGGGGGGGCAGGCTGCAGACCACATCCCGGCTGCTGCATTGGTGTTCCGTGCCTTTGCCGGTGCTGATCGTCACCTGCCAACCGGATGAGCTGGGCTGCAGCTTGGTGACCCGATGCTTCATCAGCACCGTCCCGCCGTCGCGCTCAATGGCGGCCACCAGCTGATTGCTCAACACCTGCATCGATCCCTCTAGATGCCAGAGCCCGAGCGGTGCTTGGGCCATGTGCAGGACGGTTGCGCCGTACAGCGCCGCCGTGCGATCGGCCGTTTCCTGGGAGTACAGCTTCAGCTGGAGGTCGAGAAAGCACCGCAGCCGTTGATCGTCACCGCACCCACACAGCTGCAACAGATCGGCAATGGTCAGACCTGTGAACAGTCCCGATGCCAGTGTTGCGGGCCGCAGGGCCCCCAGCAATGTGCCGAGATCCCAGAGGGAACGCGGTGTCACTACGGGGTCCTGGCTGGCGAACTGCCAGTTGCTGGAATGCAACTGATGGCAAAGGCTCCAGAAGCGGCGGCTGCCCGGAAATTGACGCTCACGTTCAGCGGCCCAGGCTTCCGGGTCATGCCATAGCGAAATGGGAGGGGAGCCATCGCCGAGGTCGACCACACAGCCTGGGTCCAGAAGCTCTGCGCTGGGAAGAGGCATGTTCAGATGCTTCAGCAGTCGTGCATGGCTGCCTCCGGGTTCCAACCCAGCGACCTGGGTCGCCCCAACATCGAACACCCATGGACCACGCCGGAACGTTCCGGCACACCCCCCCGGTTGTTGATGCGCTTCCAGCAGCGTGACGTTGACGCCATCGTGTGACAGGAGTGCCGCTGCCGTTAAGCCAGCGATCCCACCGCCCACCACGATCACGCTGGAATCGCTCACGACGTCCTGATGAATCGGGGTCATGCTGGCAAGACAGTGGGCTTGCTGAGGATGAACAGCCAACTGCGCCGGGATCTCACTGCGGCGGATGGGCCTTTAGCGGGGGCTGTCATCACGGATGTCTCCGCCGTTGGTGGGGGCTGCATCCACCAGGCCTGGAAACTGTGCCTCGGTGATGGCCAGGTGCTGTTTGCCAAAAGTGGTGGCGCCAGCGCGCTGCCCCTGTTTGAGGTGGAGGCGGAGGCCCTTGAGGCCCTGCATGCCCAAGCCGATGCCTCGTTCTTGGTTGTGCCGCAGCCCATCTCCCTGGCGGCATTGCCCCATGGTTCGGTGCTGCTGTTGCCCTGGTTGGATTGCGGTGGCAACGACCAAACAGCTCTCGGACGGGGTTTGGCACTGCTGCATCAGGCGTCGATGGCCTCCAGCCCAGCTCGTTTTGGTTGGCACCGTGACGGCTTCATTGGCGCTGGACCTCAACCGGGGGGGTGGCGCGATGACTGGGGATCAGCCTTCGTGGAGCTCAGGCTGCGACCTCAACTCGAGATCCTTGATGTGTTTCAGCAGGATTCAACGGACCTCAACCCGTTGTTGCTGCGCCTCGCAGAGCATCTGAACGAGCATCAACCGCGTCCTGCTTTGGTGCACGGTGATCTCTGGGGTGGGAATGCTGCAAGCCTGAGCGATGGACGGGGGAGCATTTTTGATCCCGCCAGCTGGTGGGCTGATCGGGAAGTTGATCTGGCCATGACCCGGTTGTTCGGCGGTTTCAGTGAAGCCTTCCGCTCGGGTTATCGGGACGTGATCCCCGAAGCTGCAGGCGCTGACGGTCGGGTGGAGATCTACAACCTGTACCACCTGCTTAACCACGCCAATTTGTTTGGGGGGAGTTATTTGAGCCAATGCCGAGCCAGTCTCAAAGATCTGGCTCGGCGGCTTTGAAGATCAGCCCAGGTACTCCTTCCGTAGTGTTTGAACGCGCTGAACTAGGGCACTGCGCTTGTCGCTGGTGGTGAGGTTCTTCCAGCTCCATTGGCCCACCACGACCACGCCGAGCAGTTCAAGCAGGCCCGGAACGATCGGCAGCAGATTGATCGTGTCAAGGATTCCCTTGATCAGAATCTGGGCAATGATCACGGCCGCAAAGATGCCGACGATCTTGCCGATGCGTCCCATCTGACTCCAGTCGACCTGATCGAGCGTGTCGTTCACCTTGCCCAGCACGTCGCTGTAGCGCTCAGCGAAGGAGGTGGTGTCCTCCTGAGCAGGGGTTTCGAGCGGTGTCGTCACAGTTGTGGCGGCATCCTTAACTTCAGTGGGGGCGTCACTCATGAGAACGACTAAATCCTTCACAATTTCAGCTGAGCGTATCGGTGCGACGAGGTCTACGCCATCCGTGCTTCAAATTGATCACCGATGTCACACGCATCTGGGCCGGATTTTGTTGGCGCCCCACCCCGAAGAAGGCTGCGCTTTGCTGCTTGGACAACGGACTAATTCAGGGTGTTTGAGGCTGACCACGACCTGGCCCTGTTGCAATGTCTGGGGACGGGGGGCATTCCGTCAGCAGCCTGTCCACGACCGGTGCAGCAGGTTTCTTGTGGATCCAAGGGAGCAGTTGGCAGCCCAGCGATGGGCGCGGGATCGCCATCAACGTTGTCTTGGGGTGGCCCATTCCCATCCGGCGTCCGCGCCCGTTCCCTCGCCCCAGGATCGGCGCTTGGGACAAACGAACAGCCTGATGCTGATCCTCTCTGCCTCGCTTGGCCTGCGGGCCTGGTGGCTGCATGGGGACCGCAGTGTCGATGAAATCCCGATTCAGCTCTGGGACACTCACAACGATGCAAGACCAACCGATGCTGAGTGCTGATGAGCGGGGGCGCTACGCCCGCCATCTGATTCTTCCCGAGGTTGGTCCGGCCGGTCAGCTCCGGTTGAAGTCTGCTTCTGTGCTTTGTGTTGGCAGTGGGGGGCTTGGATCTCCCCTGCTGCTGTACCTGGCCGCTGCAGGTGTCGGCCGTATCGGAATCGTGGATGGTGATGTGGTTGAGCTGTCCAATCTCCAGCGCCAGGTGATTCACAGCACCAGCGGGGTTGGCGGCTCCAAGGCCCGCTCAGCCGCAGCGCGGATCCACGACCTCAACCCCCACTGCCAGGTGGAGGTGCATCAACACATGCTGGATGTGGGCAATGCCCTGGACCTCATCGCTGACTACGACCTGGTCTGTGACGGCACCGATAACTTCCCCAGCCGGTATCTGATCAACGACGCCTGTGTGTTGCTTGGGAAGCCCCTCGTCTATGGCTCCGTGCAGCGCTTCGTCGGCCAGGTGAGCGTGTTCAACCGCACGCCGACGAGCCCGAATTACCGCGATCTGCTGCCGGAACCACCTCCGCCTGACGCTGTTCCGTCCTGCTCGGAGGCGGGGGTGATGGGTGTGATGCCGGGACTGATCGGTCTGCTTCAGGCCACCGAAGTGATCAAGCTGATCACTGGCATTGGCGAATGCCTGGATGGTCGGCTGCTGGTGGTTGACGCCCTGGCGATGCGATTTCGCGAACTCACCCTTCGCGTTGATTCCGACAGAGCGAAAGTTGAGAGACTGATTGACTACCGCCAGTTCTGCCGTCCGGTGTCATCAGAGATGGAAGCCATCACTGTTACGGAGCTGAAGGCCCTGCTCGACTCCGCTCCAGACGAGATTGCGCTGGTTGATGTGCGCAATCCTGCTGAAGCAGAGGTGGCTTCGATTGAAGGAAGCCACTTGGTGCCGTTGGCCTCGCTGGAGAGTGGAGAAGCGATCGATCGTGTTCGTGCATTGGCAGAGGGACGGCGCCTTTTGGTGCACTGCAAGCTCGGGGGGCGCTCTGCTAGGGCTGTTGAGTTTTTGGCTCAGCAGGGCATCGAGGCCACGAATGTGACCGGAGGAATTGATGCCTGGTCTCAGCAGGTGGATCCAGCAATGCCACGCTATTGAGCCTCAGGGTTAGTAATCCACCCCTCTCTTCAGGTCGACGCCCTGTTCGGCGTAGTGCTTGTGGCACACCATCTCTGAATGGATGCTGGCCAGGTCGAAATAGGCCGGAGGGTTTTTGCAGCGCCCCGTGATGATCACCTCGGTTTCCGCCGGTTTGCGGAGCAGGGTCTGCAGGATCGGTTCGACGGGCAGCAGCTCTAGGTCGACTGTGGGGTTCAACTCATCGAGGATCACGGTCTTGTAGAGGCCGCTTGAGATGGCTGCCCGTGCGATCTCCCAGGCTCGCTCGGCTTCCACGTAATCAATCGGCTCCTGCTGGCCACGCCAGACGATGGCATCGCGGCCGGAGCGGAGGTGGTCCACTAAATGAGGGTAGCTCTCGCGCAGGGCGGCGATGGCTGCATCTTCGGTGTAGCCGCTGCCGCCTTTGAGCCACTGCAGGATCAAGACCCGATGGCTCTTGTCCTGGCTGATGCCCCGCCCGATGGCTTGCAGCGCTTTCCCCAGTGCACTGGTTGATTTGCCTTTGCCTTCACCGGTGTAGATCTCAACACCGCTGCTCACATTGAGAGGCACCACCCGGTTGTCGTTCATGCCCGGACGGCGATGGGCCCGCATCTCGGAGTGCAGGTCGGCCTCACGCACCAAGGGGGCCGGTGCGGCCCGACCGGTGACAATGATCTCCATCCCCTCCGGCCGGTTGCTGAGGGTGCGGACCACGTCCTCCAGGTCCAGCAGGCCGAGATCGAGCACAGGATTCAGCTCGTCTAGAACCACCACTGAGTAGAGGGCACTGGCGATGGCACCCTTTGCAATCACCCAGCCCCGCTGGGCTTCATCTCGGTCGAATCGTGTGGCTTCGTCGGCGGTGAAGTGATCGGCCCTTCCTGTGCGCAGGTGGTCGATCAGATGAGGAAACCCCTGTTGCAAGGCCTCGATGGCCGCATCCTCGTCGTAGGCCCGTCCTGGGCCCTTCAGGAAGCGCAACAGCAGCACCCGAGTCTGCCGCTGCTCGCAGATGCCGAGTCCAATGGTGCGCAGCACAACCCCAAGGGCTGCCTGGCTTTTGCCCTTGCCCTCGCCGTCATAGATGTGCAGCTGTCCGTGGCTGCGCTCGCGGCTGTCCGCTGCGGTGACAATGCCGATGCTTCGAGGCATGGGGACAGCTCTTACCGTTGGAGCCTACCTAGCTCAACTGGTTTTCCCCGCTGATGTTTCGGTTGCAGGAGCCTTTGGCGGATCGAGAGCAGCAGCTGCTGGCGGACCTGCGGCACTGGATGTCAGCGCAGTCAGCCCTGTGTGTGGCGTACTCCGGTGGGGTCGACAGCACTCTGGTGGCGGCGATGGCCTACGAAGCCAAGGGCGATGCCGCCATGGCGGTGACGGGGGTCTCCCCGGCCCTGGCGCCGCATCTGTTGCGGGAAGCTCGTGATCAGGCCTCCTGGATCGGCATTGCGCATCGGGAATGTGCAACGGCCGAGTTGAACGACCCCGACTACAGCAGCAACCCGGTGGATCGCTGCTTTGCCTGCAAACGTGAACTGCACCACCACCTTCAGCCAATTGCTGCGGCTGCGGGTGATGCCTTGGTGATTGATGGGGTCAATCTCGATGATCTGGGTGATCATCGGCCTGGTATTGATGCGGCCCGACAGGCGGGGGTTCGCTCCCCCCTGGCTGAATTGTCAATCGACAAAGCAGCAATCCGTGCCTTGTCCCGGGCCCTCGGTTTTCCCTGGTGGGACAAGCCGGCACAGCCCTGCTTGGCCTCTCGCTTCCCCTACGGCGAAAGCATCAGCGCAGAGCGGTTAAAGCGGGTGGGTCAGGCGGAGGCCTGGTTGATCGCCAGGGGCTTCAGCACCGTCCGTGTGCGATCCCACGGTCTCGCCGCGCGGATTGAGGTGCCCAGAGAGCAAATTCGCACATTGCTCGAGTTCGCGGAGAGCGAACCTCTGGTCGAGGCCTTTCGCTCCCTTGGCTTCACCTCCGTCAACCTGGATCTTGAAGGTTTGGTCAGCGGCAAGTTGAACCGCCGCTGATCTTCCATGGGCCTGTTCAGCTGGGGAGCTGGCTTGGCGTTTCCACGGGTTCTCTCACCCCTGTGGCGATGGCTGCAGGCGTTTCTCGCAAAAAGCTCTTCAGCGCGTGCCGTTTCGCTTGAAGCTCGCTACAGAGAATGGCGCAGGCATGTTCCGGCATGGTGTGGTCACCACAGGTGAACACATCAACGGCCGCGTAGCCCGATTCCGGCCAGGTGTGGATGGAAATGTGGGATTCCGCCAGCAGGGCCAGGCCCGTGACGCCCTGGGGTTGAAATTGATGGGTGATCAGGTTCAGCAGCGTCGCACCAGCGCCTTTGGCTGCTGAGGTGATCGTTGTACGGATGAATGCTTCGTCGTCGAGCCGGCTCGGATCGCAGTCGTAGAGCTCGAGAATGCAGTGTTTGCCGACCATGTCGGTGGAATGAATCTCAGCTGCTCCCCATCCCGGGTTGGGGTGCAATTCAGAGAGGGTCTGCTCCATCAGGCAATGAGAGAAAAACAAGTCAGCCACCCTATCCGATCTTCAGGTCGGGTCTCAGCTCTCTTGCTCCGAGAATTTGGGCCTGCTGCTGCCATCCGCCGCCGAAGCCCTCGAGGTGAGTGGCGCTCACCAGGCATTGATGCGACTCACCCACAGCTTCGAGTAGGAGCTGCTGGCGGGTGGGATCCAGTTCGGCCAGCACGTCATCGAGAAGCAGCAGTGGAGGTTCCCCACACAGCTTGGTCACCAGCTCCAGTTCGGCGAGCTTCAGGCCCAGGACCAGCGACCGCTGCTGACCGGCCGAACCAAACCGTCGTGCCGGGCTGCCTCCCAGCAGCAGGGCGATCTCATCTCTGTGAGGTCCCACACGGCAGCTGCCGAGCCGTTCCTCCTCTCCCCGCTGTTCGCGCAGTTGCTCCTCGATGGCGAGTCGCCAGGGCTCTTCGGCATCCTCCCCATCGAGCTTGCTGCCGGGTTTGTAGTGCAGTTCCAAGGCTTCTGTACCCCTGCTGAGGTGGGCCTGCCAGCGTTGGGCGATCGGTTCCAACCGATGCAGGGCCCGTTGCCGTCGCCGGTGAATTCGGGTGCTCACTAGCGCCATCTGAACGTCAAAGGCATCGAGCAGCGCATGGCGTTCGGCACTGGAGACCTGCCTCTGGTGCCAGAGCTGGCTGCGCTGCCGCAGCAACCGGTTCAGCCGTGCCATCAGATCGGCATACACCGGTTCGAGCTGCAGCACGACGCGGTCCAGCCACTGGCGGCGTAAGGCGGGTTCGCCCCGCACCAGATCAAGATCCAGGGCGCTGAAGCCAATGCAGCGCAGCGGGCCAATCAGGTCTAGCTGCCGATCGAGCAGCTTGCCGTTCCTTTTGGCCTGACGACCTCCCTGCCGGCGCAGTTCCAGTTCCAGACGATCCCCATCCCCCACGTCGGCCCGGATCAGGGCCTGTGGAGCGTCCCACTGGATCAGATCGCGATCGTTACTGCAGCGATGGGAGCGCAGGCTGCCCAGCAGTTCAACCGCTTCGAGCAGGTTGGACTTGCCAATGCCATTGGGCCCGATCACCAAAAGGCGTGGCTGCGTCAGTTCCAGCTGCAGAACGGTGTGGTTCCGGAAGCCCTGCAGTTGGAGCCTGTGGAGCCGGATGGGTGCTGGGGCGACCAGTGAGTAAGGTACCTGTATCGGGACGGTTGACGCTCGATATCACTGCGGCTTAACGCCGATCAGTGGGCATGTAGCTCAGTTGGATAGAGCATCAGATTCCGGTTCTGAGGGTCGGGGGTTCGAGTCCCTCCATGCTCGTGTTTGAACTCAATGTCTCAGCTAAGGCTGAGGCCCATGGCGCGAATGCCATTGGGATCAATCAGGAAACCTTGCTGTTTGAGAGCCTCCAACGCATCCGCAGGGGCTGAGATTGAAAGGCTGCAGCCCGGCAGATCCCGGCGAAGAATCTGTAGGGCTCGGTGCACTAGAACGGCGAAAAGAGCACCTTGGTTCTGTCCTGGCTTGGCGGCCAGGTTCCAAAGATTGGCGTTGAGGGCCAGATCACTGGTGGCCCGCACAAATCCGATCAGTTCTCCAGTTGATTCATCCAGGATGCTGATTTGCCACAGGCTGCGCTGAAGGGCGAGCTCCCAGCGTTCCTCAGGGTGGGTTGATTCCCCGCAGGACATCAGCAACGTGTTGAGCTGCTGGGAGGTGGGAGGGGTTGATGTTTCGAGTCGCGTTCCCTCGGGCAAGGGTGGAATCGAGGGTTGTTGAAGGAAGGACAGCACTGTGGATCAGCCGGTGTTGCGCATGCCGGCTGCAATGCCGTTGAGTGTGAGCAAGGCCCCCCGCAGCAGTTCACTGCGGCTGTAGGTGCGGGTGTCTTCGGGGGCGCCTGGCGTCTCGCTCATGGGCGGTTGCCGGTTCTGATCCCGTAGCCGCTTCAGCAGCGCAACCTGAAGGAAGCCCAGGGGAACGATGGTGCGGTTGCGCAGATCAACAGACAGCTGAAGCCCTTGATCAGCGCCCAGCAGTCGGTTTTGTCCCGTGATTTCCAGAACCAGTTGGCGGGTGAGTTCGTATTCCTTGGCGATCACCTGGAAGATCGCTTCAAAGGCTTCCCGCTGTTCGGGGTGCCCCAGGCTGTTCATGTAGTGATGAGCCAGGTCGAGATCCACCTTGGAGAGGGTCATTTCCACCTTGGAAATGAGCATCCGGAAGAACGGCCAACGTTGATGGAGGCGCCGCAGCAGGTCGAGTTGTTCGGAGTCGCCGCCCACTTCTTCCGACAGCGCCGTGCCGAAGCCAAACCAGCTCGGCAGAAGGAACCGACTCTGGGTCCAGCCGAAAACCCAGGGAATCGCCCGCAGGCTGGAGAGGTCCTTGGCGCCGGTTTTGCGTCGGGCTGGTCGACTGGAGATCTGCAGCTTGCTGATTTCCTCGATCGGTGTCACCTGCTGGAAAAACGCCACCAGATCGGGATTGTCGTGAACGAGAGCCCGGTAATGCTCCCGTGAGCGGGTGGCGAGGCGACTCATCAGCTGGTTCCAGCTGGGTGTCGCATCAAGCTGGTTGGTCACCAGGCTGTTCTGCACCACGGCCGTGGTAACGGTCTCCAGGTTGTAGAGCGCCAACTCGGGCAGGCTGTACTTCGAGGCCAGCACTTCACCCTGTTCGGTGATTTTGATCCGGCCCTGCAGTGTGCCGCTGGGTTGGGCCAGGATTGCTTGATAGGCCGGCCCACCACCACGACTGACGGATCCACCGCGGCCGTGGAAGAGGCGAAGCGCCACGTCCTGGCGGCTGGCGAGTTCCTGAAGGGCGATCTGAGCCTGATGGATCTCCCAGTTGCTGGAGAGGAAGCCGGAATCCTTGTTGCTGTCGGAGTAGCCCAGCATCAGCTCCTGCAGCGGCTGCTTTTGCTGCCCCACGACTGGGAGGAGTTCGCGGTAGAGAGGCGTCTTGAACAGTCCCTCCATCACCTCAGGGGCTCGTTGGAGATCCTCCACGGTTTCGAACAGCGGCACCACCAACAGGGAGGCCCGTTTGTTGGGCGGGTCTACAAGACCCGCCTCCTTGGCGAGAAGCAGGACCTCCAAGAGATCCGATGCCGTGTGGCTCATGGAGATCACGTAGGAGTTGCAGATCCGCGGACCGAACTCCTCCTGGAGGCGCTGCAGCATTCGGAACACCGCCAGCGTCTCGGCCGTCGCTGCCGACCAGCTGGCGGCAGGCGGGATCAGGGGGCGACGGGTCTGCAGTTCCTGCAGGAGCCATGCCATCCGCTCCGTCTCATCCATGTCCCCATAGGCCTGGGGCAGTTCAAGGCTGCGGGTGAGTTCATCGATGGCATCGCTGTGGCGGGTGCTCTCCTGACGGATGTCAAGGCTGGCCAGTGAGAACCCAAAGATGTGCACCTGGTGCAGCAGAGTGTCGAGGTGTTCGCAGCTCAATTCGGTGCTGACGAGGCTGTTGCGCACCAACTCCAGATCACTGCGGAACTGGTCCACCGAGGTGTAGTGGAGAACCTCAGCGCCGCTCAGCCCGACCTGGGGACCGGCCAGCGCCTCACAGGGCATCTGCCAGCCCGCTTCCGACAATTGATTGTTGCGGGCGAGGGTGCGCTCCAGTTTTTCGAGCACGTAGCAGAGCTTCAGCCGGTAGGGCTCCAGTCGGTACCGCGCTGCTCTGCGCTCGTAGATCTCCGGGAACCGGAGCCGATCCATCTCCAGCGACTCCAGCAGTGATGGAGCCACCTGACTCCATTGCATGGAGATGCTCAGCTGCTGCCTGAGCGACTGCACAGAACTGATGTAGAGCTCCAGCATCAACTGACGCTGATAACAGGCGGTTCGCCAGGTGATCTCGGGTGTGACCGAAGGATTGCCGTCCCGATCGGAACCCACCCAGGAGCCAAAGGTGCAGAACGATGCCTGGGGGACCTGTACATCGGGGTAGTGGCGATGCAGGGCGGAGATCAGCCTTCTGCGCAGTTGCGGCATCGCGTCAAACAACACCTGCTGGAAATAGTGCAGGGTTGAATCCACCTCATCGATCACGGTGGGCTTGAACTGGTGGAGTTCATCGGTTCGCCACCACAGGCGGATTTCCTCCTCCAGTTGGTCGCGGCAGTCCTCACGCAGCTGATGCGCCAGAGGGGCGTCGGATTGAAGCTGCTGGAGCAGGTTGGCCACCCGCCTCTGCTTGTGCCGCACCGTGTGCCGCACGATCTCCGTGGGGTGCGCGGTGAAGACCAGCCGGATGTCCAGTTCCCGCAGCAGTTGTTCCACCTGCGCGGGGGGGACGTTCATCCGCCGCAGCCGCTCGAAGACCTCTCCAAAGGTGGCCGGATCGGTCTGGTTGGCGAGGGGCGGGGCGAAGGGATCAAAGGCGTCCCGTTGGGCCGTGTCAGCACTGGAATTGGGTCTCAGGCTGTCGAGATAGCTGTCTTCCTCGATCCGTTGCTCAAGGATGTTGATGAGCTGGAAATACAGCGAAAAGGCACGGGCCGCCGAGATGGCCTCCGAAAGGTCCATGGCCTTGATTAGCTCGACGATCGCCTCGCTCGTGCTGTCGCCATCTCGACCTTCCAAAGAGACGGGATCGCTGAGTTGTTTGAGCCTCAGCAGGCGTTCGCTCTGCACCGGTGGGCACTCGCTGCGCAGCACCGACTTCCATAGGTCTTCAATCAGGTCCAGGCGGTGCTGAAGAAGCTGTCCTGCGCCGGATCCGCCACCGCTCAAGCGTGCAGTCTCTTGCTCGGAGACAGGGGTGGTGGACTCAGGCATGAAGTCTCCACGCTGCGACGAACTCGACATGATCATCCCAAACAGGCTTCCCCGGTGGAGATCTGTTCCTCCTCCTCCATCCGCTGAATACCTTCCTGAAGCAGGTTTTCGATGGATTGGCCCCGGCCATGGGCCGCTTCCCAGCGCATGGCCTGATTGCCATGGACAAGCAGGGAATCCAAGGGCTTCAAGCATGACCTGAGCTGGAGCGATTCGGCTAGGGGAGTCAGCTGATCAATCAGCTCCAGCAGCCACTCTTTGCACTTGATGACACGGCCATCCCGCCAATGTCGGAGTTCAGCATTCAGGCTGGATCGGGCCACGGCGGCGTCGTTGCTGTCGGCGAGCTGGACCAGTTCAGCGGCGCTCAGCGAACTGCTGCTGAGTGGATCGAGGCTTTCGATGTTGTTTTTGAGGGCCAGCAGCCGCAGCTCCAGCAGACAGGTGATCGCCAGCAGCTCATCGGGATTAGTGACCAGATCACAGATCCTTAATTCCAACCGGTTGAGGTCGTAGGGGCGCCGCGGACCATTGGGCCGAATCGACGTCCACAGGTGACGCTCGTTGCGCATGGCACCCGTGGCCAGTTGCTCCTCCACCCACTGGATGTAGTGCTCGTGATCCCTAAAAAGAGGAACCGCAGCGGGCGTGAGAGGGAATTGATGCCAGCGCTGGGAGTGGTGGCTGGTGCTCCGCCCATCCAAGAAGGGAGAACTTGCACTCAGGGCAAGCAGCAGAGCCGCTTCGCAGCGCACGAGCCGGACTGCTGCAAACAACCAGTTGAGATCTGTGATCCCGAGGTTGATATGGATGCTGGCTGTCACGACCTTGGTGCCATACAGCTGTTCAATCAGCGTGTGATATCCGTTCTCGGGGTCGGAGCGTTCGAATCGGCTGCTGTCACCAAGGCTCATGGTGCTGCCGGGGAGAAGCGTTAGCTCTCGCTTCTGCAGCCACCGCCGCAGTGTCCTCCGGGGAGCCAGCAGCGCCTCGGGCAGTTCGGCGTAATCCCGGATCGGGTCGGTGACGTATTCGAGGTTGCGACGGTCCGGTTCCGTCACGAAGCCAGGCAGGTCCCTGGCCACGTCGTGGGCGACGCCCACGTTGGCTCCGTTGCTTCGACCGGTGAACAGTTCAACCTCGAAGCCTTTCAGCAGAAGGGGTTGCACTGTCATCCCGGCGGATTCAGGCACGCCAGTGCGGTCAGCATTCCCCTGGCTTTGTTGAGGGTCTCCTCAAACTCCGCCGTCGGCTGTGAATCGGCCACAACGCCGGCTCCGGCCTGCACTTTCACCCGGCATCCCCCGCCATCACGGGGTTGCACCACCATGGTGCGGATCGTGATCGCTGTGTTTAGGGCCCCGGCCAGATCAACGGATCCGTAGACCCCGGAATAGGGGCCACGGGCATCGGGCTCAAGTTCGTGGATGAGTTGCATCGCCCGGATTTTTGGTGCGCCGCTGACGGTGCCTGCGGGGAACGCCGCCATCAGCAGATCCCACACGTCGTGTGACGGGCCGAGGCGTCCTTCGACTTGGCTGACGATGTGCATCACGTGGGAGTAGCGCTCGATCACCATCAGGTCCTGCACTGCCACGCTTCCGGGCTGACAGACCCTGCCGAGGTCATTGCGGCCCAGATCTACCAGCATCACGTGCTCAGCCCGTTCCTTGGGATCGGCCAGCAGGTCAGCTTCCAGTTCGCGGTCTTCGAGGGGCGTGGCGCCGCGGGGCCTTGTTCCGGCGATGGGGCGAAGGCTGGCGTGGATGCCATCAGCAGCGGGTTCGGCTTGAACCATCACCTCCGGACTGGAGCCAATCAGTTGCCAGTCCCCAAAGTCGAAGAACGCCATATACGGGGAAGGATTCACCATCCGCAAACTGCGGTACAGCTCCAGGGGCGATTGAGGCACCTCGGTTGCCAGGCGCTGACTGATAACTAGTTGGAACACATCGCCGGCTGCGATGTGTTCCTTGGCGGTGTCGACGGCGGCTTCGAATTCATCGCGGCTGCGGTTAGAGCGCACCTCGGGAAGCTCTCTGCTTCTCGCATCCCAGTTCAGTGGTTTGACGGCGGGCAGAGGTGCGTCCATCCGCTGGCGCAGGGCCGCGATCCGTCCGATAGCGGTTTGCCAGGCCTGATCCTCATCCGCTCCGTTGGAGAGGTCGCCGAAGGCGACAGCGGTGATCTGTCGTTTCACCTGATCAAAGATCAAGATCGCGTCCATCAACATCCAGATCCCATCCGGGGGATCGGCAGCAGCGCGGGGATGAACGGCGACGGTGGGTTCGATCCACTGGATCAGTTCGTAACCCCAAACGCCATAGAGCTGCCCAAGCGGAGGGAGGCCCGGCAGGTTGACGCAGGAGTACGGCGCGAGGCAGTCGCGCAGGGATTCGAATGGATTGCCGTTGAAAGTCTCTTCACGACCATTTCGCCAGGTGCGTGTCAGACGATCGTTGCGGGCTGACGCCGTCCAAAGCGGATCGCAGGCGATCACGCTCCAACGCCCCAAGGTTTCACCACCCTCAACGGACTCCAGCAGCACTCCTGGAGGTCTTCCGTCACCCACCTTGATCCAGGTGGTGAGGGGTGTTTCAAGATCTGCGGGCCAACTCTGAGCCAGAGGGATCAGATTGGCGCCACTACAAACAGCCTGATGAAAGGCGTCGCGATCGGGACTGAACATGACCTGATCATCGCAGCCGGGACCCGGAGATGATGACCTCCGGGCGTCGGTTTTGAGAGATCAGGCGTCGAAGGTGTTGCGGCCGCTGAATTTGATGTTGGCAGGGTTGACGTTCTGGCCAATGCGACGGGGGTTGTGTCCCACCATGGGACGACCCTCGTTCACCTTTTCGGAGAACACTCCATCCTTGGGATGCAGGAATTCGGTGTCACCACCGGGGTAGATCCGGAAGATCTTGTAGTCCTCGATCCGGGGCTTGAATTTCGTGCGCAGCTGTGTGCCGAGGGCGAGGCACTGTTCTTTACGAGCGAAATACATCAGGTTCTCGCCTGAATTCATCAGAGCGGCGCCACCAGTGGGCAGCTCAAAAGCCTGCTCTGTCTTGCTGGTCCAGGTGATTGCGTATTTTTCTTCAGTCTCCGCTGAATTAAGAAGGCCGCCAGTGCTGGCGATGTGCTGGGGAAGCTGACCGTTCAACGCCGTTGCTGCCATGGCTGAAAGAATCCACAAGAGCCGTTATGGCTGGAAAGTAGCACCGTTCTTGGGACCTGTTTTGAGCTCAGACAGCAAGCTTCACACCCGTCAACAAACCCATCACTCTCCGGGCGTATGCACCGGAAAAAAAACGGTGATGTCGCGATCGCGCCTGGGCTGATAGCGGCCTCCCAGGCTGGCCATCATCTGGCGGGTCGCATCTTGGCTTAACTGCAGGCTCCCGGTGCTGGGATCCCAGCTCAGGACGGTGCCCACGTTCTCGCGCTGGGTAGACGTGCCGGCCTCCGCGGCCTGGCTTCTGTCGGGATGCTCCACATGCAGCTGAAGCTTCACCCGCGGACCCGCTGCCTGGAGGTGAAGCGTGAGCTGACTGCCGGAGGGGAGCCCCCTGGTGCTGCGGTCGATCAGACCTCCCAGCATCGGTTCCAGTCGCCGGGAGTCACTGAGGATCGCGGGCAGGTCAGCGCTTAGATCCAGCTCCAGGGCGATCCCGCGACGGTTCAGCTGCTCCGTCCAGCTGGGTGCAAGGGCGCTCAGCATGGCCTGCAAATCGGTGCGGGCCAGATTGGCCTCGTTGGGCTCCCGTTGCAGTTCAGCGGCATGGAAGATCAGGCCAAATCGATCGATCTGCTCGCTGCATTCCACATCGATCTGCCGCAAGCGATTCACAACGACATCAGCCAGATCCTTCCGCCGCAGCAGAGAGCGGATCAATGTTCGGATCGTGGCCAGCGGGGTTCTCACCTCATGGGTGATCGCTTCCAGCAAATTCAGATCTCCATGGCTGGGCGCTTCCGGTGGGCGCTCAGCCTGGATGGGTTGCAGCATCAGCCCAGGGGCTGTGCCGGTGAGCCGCTCCGTAAGACGGGGCCAGAACTGTTCTGACCAGGCTGCATTGCTCTGCAGGGAGCCGATCGATTCGAGCGCTTTGCGCAGCTGCTCGGCCTGCGCTGGTGACTGGTGCTCCAGCCGCCCCCCTAGCTGCACCAGCACATCACTGAGCGTTGCCGGGTCGCATCGCATCAGCAGCTGACGCTTCTGGGCCGGCCCATGCAGGGCAAGGGCCACCTGGACCTCGGGTGTGATCACCAGCAGCAGTGGGTCATCCCCGTCGTCAGGGTCCAGGGACAAGCGTTGGAATCCCCTCAGGGAACTGGGCTCATCGCTGCTGGACCGTCCCGGCAGTGCTGTTGGATGCGGACCCAGTTGATCCAGTTGATCTGGAGCCCACACCCATCCCTGCAGATGTTTCAGTAATTCCGGTTCGTAGAGAGCTGGCAGGGGGGCAGCCAGCCAGATGCCTCGTTCCAGGCCTCGCTCAAGCAGGTCTTGCTGCAGGGTTTCTAGGGCAGCCCACCAAAGCCGTCGGACACCAATCTCATCGCAGCGGCCCTGGGGCACGTCCTGTGCCAACCGTTGCCGCAGGTCGGTGAAGGAGGGGCTGGTCAACGGAGGTGCGCCAAGGAGCGACGGCTTTGTTGGACCACCGACAGGCAGAGGCCGAGCGCGATGAAGTTCACCACCATGGCTGAGCGCCCATAACTCAGGAAGGGCAGGGGGATTCCTGTGACGGGGCCCAGGCCGATGGTCATGAAGATGTTGACCACCACCTGGAACATCAGCATCGTGCCGATCCCGATCACCACGAGTGATTCGAAGTCGGTGCGGGCATTGCGCGCGATCTGGAGCAACCGTGCCATCAACGCGGCAAAGCCAAGAACCACCAATAAGCAGCCAATGAAACCGGTTTCCTCGCCCAGGGCGCTGAAGATGAAATCGGTGTGCTGTTCAGGGATGAAACGAAGCTTTGTCAGTTGTCCTTGAAGAAGACCTGTGCCCAAGACGCCGCCTGAACCGATGCCAACGGTGCTCTGAAGCAGGTGATAGCCCCCGCCCAATGGATCCTGACTGGGGTCGAGGAACAGCACCAAACGATCCCGTTGATAGTCCTTCAAACCATGCATCCAGAGCCATGGCGTCACAGCAGCCATGGCGCCGTGGATGGCCAGGGTTGCTGTGGCTGCCAGACGTTTCCAGGGCAGGGAGCGGTACGTGAGAACTCCCATCAGCGGGATCCAGAGGGCAATGGCCCAGGGGAGAAGGCCTGAGAGCAGGGCCGTCACCAGCGGTGACAACAACAGAATCACCCACTCGACCGGCATCCCAGACCAATACAGCATCGTGAGCATCAGGGCGCCGAACACAAGCGATGTGCCCAGATCAGGCTGGATGAACACCAACAGCCAAGGCACTGCAATCACCCCGAGCGGCCGCATCAGATCAACCGGTCGTTCCACCGGGTGTCGCGACAAGACTGCAGCCACGAGCAGGATCGCCGCGATCTTGGCGAATTCCGATGGCTGAACATGAACCCCGCCAATACTGATCCAGCGTTGGGCGCCCAGCGCTGTGGTTCCAATCACGCGCACTGCCACCAGGCTGATCACCGTGAGGGCGTAGACGGGAACCAAAAGAGGCCGGAGACGCTGCAGCGGCAGCCGTTTCAGTCCCAGCGCCAGCAGCACTCCGAAGGCCGCGGTGATCCAGTGGTGATACCAGTCGGCATAGTCCGCCTGGCGTTGGGTGCTGGCTATCAGCACCCCGGCGATGGCGATCATTCCTAGCGGAACCCCCCAGAGCACCCACTCCCGGTGCGATCTGCGGCGGTCACGTCGGCTGAACATCGTCACACGGGCTGGGTGACGGCCTCGAGTACCGCTTCAGCAAGGCCCTTGAACTCGGCGGCACTGGCGGAGTCGCTGCGGTTAATCACGATCGGTCGTCCCGTGTCACTGCCTTCCTGCACGGGCATTTCCATGGGGATCTGAGCCAGAAGGGGAACGTCATAGTCGGCGGCAAGTTGGGCTCCGCCGCCACTGCCGAAGAGGGCGTAGCGGCAGTCGGGACGGTCCGGAGGAATAAAGGCGCTCATGTTCTCCACCACGCCCAGAACGGGAATACCCATCTGCCGGAACATGGCAAGACCCCGTCGCGCATCCTGCAGCGACACCTGTTGTGGGGTGGTCACGATCACAACGCCGGCCATCGGCACCGCCTGGGCCAGGGAGAGCTGTGCATCACCGGTGCCTGGCGGCAGATCAACGATGAGAACGTCCCGCTCACCCCATTCGGCCTGATACAGGAACTGCCGAATGATGCCGTTGAGCATCGGGCCGCGCCAGATCACAGGCTGGTGATCGTCGATCAGCAGACCCATCGACACCATGGCGATGCCGCAGGTCTCGATCGGGACAATCCGCTGCTGATCGCCGCTGCCCTGCACCTCAGGTGTTTGGTCAGCGACGCCCAGCATGGTGGGTGCGTTCGGCCCGTAGATATCGGCGTCCAGAAGTCCGACCCGCAGCCCGGTCTGGGCGAGGGCGCAGGCCAGATTGACCGCGACGGTGCTCTTGCCAACGCCGCCCTTGCCGCTGCTCACTGCAATCACCTGACGGACGCCGGGGATCGACTGGCGTTCCGCCGGCTGACCATGGCCGGCCTGGCCAATGCCCCCTTGGCTTGGCGGTTGGCCGATCTCGATCTGCACGTCGTCAATGCCATCGAGGGTCATCAGAGCGCCCCGTGCTTCAGCCACGATGCGGTCACGCTGGCTTTGTGCGAAGCCTGGAAGGCTGAGGCGAAATACAGCCCGCGGCGGGGTGATGCGGATCTGTTCGATCCAGCCGAGCTCCAGGGCCGTTTTGCCACTGCCGGCATCTTTGACTTGCTGGAGGGCTTGGTTGGCCTGCTCGACCGGGGTCATCCGTTTCATAAATGCAAGCCGGATCCTAGGGGCGCCGCCCGTGACAGTCCCTGACGGATGCTTGTCCAGGCCTGGGGTGACCTGGTTAGGTTTCGATGTCTTCAGTCTCTGACACATGGTCCGCTCCCTGATTCGCCGCGTCCTCGGACGCCAGGACATGGGTGTCAGCAAGGCTCCCCTCGAGCTGCCCCCGAGCGATTCCAGAGAGCGGGCCCGGGCGATGGTGATGGGGCTGCAGGACGAAATCTGTGCGGGCCTGGAAGCCCTCGACGGTGAAGGTCACTTCGTTGAAGAGAGTTGGGTCAGGCCTGAAGGGGGTGGGGGGCGCTCCAGGGTGATGCGTGAGGGCCGCGTCTTTGAACAGGGAGGCGTGAATTTCTCCGAGGTTCAAGGCGAAGAACTGCCCCCGTCGATCCTCAAGCAGCGTCCTGAGGCGAAGGGGCATCCCTGGTTCGCCACGGGAACCTCGATGGTTCTGCATCCGCGCAACCCCTATATCCCCACGGTTCATCTCAATTACCGCTACTTCGAGGCGGGCCCGGTGTGGTGGTTCGGCGGTGGTGCCGACCTCACGCCCTACTACCCGTTCCTCGACGACGCCCGTCATTTTCATCGCACCCATCAGGCGGCCTGTGATTCGGTTCACCCGGATCTGCACAAGGTGTTCAAGCCCTGGTGCGATGAGTACTTTTATTTGAAGCACCGCGGTGAAACCCGCGGCGTTGGCGGCATCTTTTACGACTACCAAGATGCCAACGGCACCCTCTACAAGGGTCAGGATCCCTCCGGGCCTGCGGCTCAGGTGTCAGCTCGTTTGGGGGCTCGGCCGTTGAGTTGGGAGCAGCTGTTCTCCTTGGGGCAGGCAAATGGCAGAGCCTTTCTGCCCGCCTATGCCCCCATCGTGGAGAAGCGCCATCAGATGGCCTACGGCAATCGCGAAAGGGACTTTCAGCTTTATCGCCGGGGCCGTTATGTGGAGTTCAACCTGGTCTGGGACCGTGGCACGATCTTCGGCCTGCAGACCAATGGACGGACGGAGTCGATCCTGATGTCTCTGCCCCCGCTGGTGCGTTGGGAGTACGGCTACACCGCCGAGGCTGGATCACGGGAGGCCCTGCTGACCGAACTGTTCACCAAGCCGCAGGACTGGCTCGGTGATGCCTCGCTGGATGAGCGCTGCCGCCCCCATGGAGCAATCAACTAACTGACGCCTTGAACGAGCGCGTTCACTACGCGCTCGGCCAGGCAATTCACCGTGTGCTCTCTTGAGCCTGGATCCCTCAGTTTCGTCTCGAGAGGCGGCTCGAGCATGGCGATTTCAAGAATTCCGATGCCGCGCCGCGGGCCGCCAAGACCTCCGCGGAACAGGCGTGGGTAGCGCCCAAATACCTGCGAAAGGCTTTCATCGACGACATTCAGTTCACGCACATTTGGGAGCACCGGAATCAGCCCGGAGCCGAAGCCATAGGGCCGGTAGGCATCGAAATGGATCTCCAGAACGTATTCACCACGCTCAGAAAAGACCTTTGCCTTCGACCAGTTGGTGCTGGGGTTGTCATCCTTCGAGATGCTGATTGACGGCGGGGTGTAGGCGCGGATGTTCAGGCCACGGGCCTGGCCTTGGCTCACCACAGCGGCCTGAACTTCGCGGTTCCAGAACAGCTCATCGCGAATGCCCGGTTGCATCGGCGGTCGCTTCTGCTGATCCACGGCATATCCAGGGGTTCCTGGACTGGCGGTGCCCTGGGAGTCGGCATGTCCTGCCATGACGACGATTGGCAGGTTGCTCTGCACAGGGCTTCTCCCGACCCATCTCCCGGGTTTCTTTGTGCGTTGGCCTAGCAGGGGATCTGGGGTGGCCGGTGAGGGGCAGGGATCTGGCTGTTTCGGTGCCGGTTTTTTGCTGGGCTCGGCTGTGCCAAGCCAGTTGTGCTGTTCAGCAGCCTTGGTCATCGCCAGGGTTGCCAGTGACAGGCCTGTGATGGCAAGCCCTGAGGCAAAGCGACGCCGTCGCGTCCAGGCCGGCAGACGCATGGTTCAGATGGGGGAGGAGAGAAGGGATCCATCACTGGCGAGTTGCAGGGTCTCAGCCAGTTCCAGTTCGATGGCGATCAATTCGTCCCGATGAGCCCGCAGACGAATGGCGCTGCCGTCTCCCTCGGGAGCAGGAAGGAGTTGCAGTTCCAGGGCTTCTGTGCGAGCAGCCCGCCGCGTGTAAACAGCTCCCGCCAGAGGGCCGAGACCGATCAGCAGCAGAGGCCACCAGTGCAGTTGGGGTGCCAGCTGACGTAGGACCAGACCGAAGCAGGCAGAGCCAATGGCCGCCAGTATCGACAGCAACACCGCAAGGGGTTGGCTGGAGGCCACTTTCCCCTTGAAGCGGAGCACTTGGCGCGCAGCATCGCCGCCATCCCGGCTCCACCCACGGTCTTCCAGCCAAGTGCTGAGCCCGTCAAGCACGGTGATGGGGGGTTGGGGGGACATCACGTCCACCACTGTGGTTCGGTCTTTGCTGGCTGCACGCAGAAAGAAGACCAGACCAATCGCTAGCAGAACAGTCAGCAGGAGGGTGGATTGGAATCCTGCAGGCATGGCATCCCGATTGTGTCCAACCTTTTTAAGCCTTGCGCCGGCTGAATCGCTTAGTTCAAGGCGAACCGGTGGGAGTCCAGCCAGCTGCGCCAGGGGTGCATCAGTCGCTCGGCTTCGCCGCGTGCATCGGATTCAAGGTGCAGCATGCGCCGTGGCCGTCCGCGACTCGGGCAGCGCTGTGTGTAACTGCTGATCGAGCCCTGTTGCTCAAGGAACTCCAGGGCCTGTTGCAGCACGGTTTCAGATAGCCGAAGTTTCGGCTCCTCCCGGATCAGTTTCTGCAGGAGTCCGGAGGGGTAGTTGTCGTCTTTGAGCAAGCACTCGAGGATCCAGCAGACAGCCAGTTCCAGGTCGAGGAATTGCGGCGGCGGCTGATGGAAGTACTGCTCGATGTCTGCCAGACAGGTGCGCGAAGGCTTTCTGCGAGAGAACACAGGCGCGAGATGACTTCACCAATAAAAAACGATCTCATTTAGAGATTCAAGAGGAGAGTCTTGAGACTTGCTGTGGAGGTGGTTGGCCACACTGGCCCTATCCCTTCCTGAAGTCATGGCTGAGAAGTCGTCATCCCCAGCGGAATTCGCCGTCTTTGATCGCGATCTCGATGCAGCTTGGACGGAGCGCTACTTGCAGTCCCCGCGGCTTGCCGTTGACACCGAAGCGATGGGGCTGATCCATGGGCGTGATCGGCTTTGCCTGGTTCAGATCGCCGACGCCGAGGACCGTGTGGCCTGCGTCCGCATTGGCCTGGGCCAGA
Source organism: Synechococcus sp. (assembly GCA_047285305.1). Classification (GTDB taxonomy): domain Bacteria; phylum Cyanobacteriota; class Cyanobacteriia; order PCC-6307; family Cyanobiaceae; genus Parasynechococcus. Next base: position 27,162 of record JBJBDL010000003.1, on the reverse strand, counting down.
CCGAGGCACCGAATCTCAAGCGCCTGTTTGAGGCGTCCACGGTGGAGAAGGTGTTTCACTTCGCCCGTTTTGATGTGGCTGCGCTTGCCGCCGGTTTGGGAATTGAAGTGAACCCCGTGTTCTGCACCAAGGTCGGCAGTCGGCTCGGCCGCACGTACACCCCCCGCCATGGCCTCAAGGATCTGGTGATGGAATTGGTCGGTGTTGAGTTGGACAAGGGCGCCCAGAGCAGTGACTGGGGCCGGGTGGACGAACTCACGGATGCCCAGTTGGCCTACGCCGCCAACGATGTGCGCTATCTGCTGCCAGCCCGCGAGCGCCTGGAGCAAATGTTGCGGCGGGAAGGGCGCTGGGATCTGGCGCAACGCTGCTTTCAATGCGTTCCAGTGGTTGCCGAGCTGGATCGGCTGCGCTTTCACCAGATCTTTGAGCACTGAGGCTGGAGCTCAGTCTTCCAGCATGAAGTTGCCGTCGCCTTCGCTGTTCTCGAGCAACGCGTCCAGCTGACGGGCGTGGTCACCGTTGTCCTTGTCGAGGGCGGCCAGCATGGATTCAGCCATTGCTCGCCGTCCTTCTACATCGCGATGACCTTCTCGGGCCGCGGCCTGTTCCACCTGGCGTCGGGCACTAGCAAGGCTGATGCTCAGTCGACTCGCCAACTGGGCACATAGTTTGACGAGTGTGGGGTCTTGAATCGCGGCCATCGCAACCAACCGGGGATCTTCAGTATCCGTTGAAGCGATCCAGGATCAGGCGTGCCAGCTGATCGCTTCCCCCTGCTGGCCCCATCCGCTGCGTACCGATCCGTCCCAGGTGGCAGCGGAGTGCCGGGTCAGCCAGAAGGACTTCGAGCCGTGTGGTCAGCTCTGATTCATCAGAGCAGGGACGAACCGCTCCCCCCAGCAGGCGGCTCTGGCGGCGGGCGAAGCCCGGCTTGAACTGCGGTCCTGGTCCCGGGAGGGACAGGGCCGGAATGCCCAGCCCCACCAGTTGTTCCGTCGCCGTTCCGGCGGTGGCGATGCCGGCTTCTGCCCAGCCGGCCCATTGGTCAAAGCAACCTCGCCCGATCAGCACCAGACAAGCTCCTTTCACCCAGCACGCTTCGGCACCCAGTTGGTCCGAAGGCGGAAGGCTGCGTCGAAAACCCAGGTGTTCGAGGCTGTCGCTCAGGGCCTCTGCATCGGGTTGAGCGCCCACGGCCACGAGCAGTGCCATCGGCACACGGTCGGGCAGCGCCATGGCACTGCGAACCAACCGCTGCAGGTTGCGCTGGGCCTCCGGCATGCGACTTCCGCAGAGCAGGAGCACTCGGCGGCAGCGTTCCAGGGCCGATGGCAGCGGTTGGATTTGAAGGCCATCCATCATCGGATTGCCCGGCGCAAGGGCGCCCACGCCCTTGCGTTGCAAGCCTCGGGCCGTGAGCCGATCACGCATGGCCACCAGTTGACAACGGCGTGAGCGCATCAACCGCCATTCCCAGGGATCCCACTCACTGCCTTTGAGCCGGTGGTAGCAGTCGCTTTTGGCCCGTCCGGGACCGCTGAGCCAGGTGTAGTCGCTTTTGGGGGTTCCGATGAAGCCGAAGGGGGCGCCACTACTCCAGGCCATCAGCAGTGGCAGCAAATCACCTACGGCAACGATGGGTTGGCGCTCATGTCCCAGGCGGCGCACCAACTGCCATTGACTCCAGCTCAGGCTGGGGAGCCCAGCCCTGACGTCTGCAAGAAGCCCTCTCAGGCTTTGGTTGCTGAAGCCACCACTGGGCAGGGCTGCTTTTGGCCCCAGGCGTGTCAGCCATCCCTGCTGAACTGCAGCATCAAACACCCGTCCGGCACCTACCAGAGGAAGCACGGTCAGGGGGCGTCGCGGTGCGCGCCGATGCACGGACTGGATGATCCGCAGGGTGATCAGGTCTTCGCCGTGGCCGTTGCAGAGAAACAGCAGAGAGCCAGGAGCACGGCTGATACGATCCCCCGATGGGAACAGCTGTTCCCGGGCGGCGGCATGGCCAAGTGGTAAGGCAGAGGATTGCAAATCCTTTATCCCCAGTTCGAATCTGGGTGCCGCCTTTGCATCCTCATCACAGTTGAGCCTCCGCGCTCATGACGACAACGTTGCGTGAGTGACTCTCGCAGCTCACGGTGTCCTCATCAATCCAGCAACGCCCCTGGGCCATGCGGGTTGAAGGAAGGCCTTTGGGGAGGCCTCTGGCATCAAAGCGAACCCATGATGTGCTGAGCAGGTTTGCGCTCCAGCGGCGTGAATTCACGCGGCAGCCTGAGGTGTCGCAGCTGAGCGGACTGACTTGATCTCCATCAAGACTGACGAAGCTCAACTGGTAGCTGCCCCTCGTTTCTTGATCGTCTCCGATGAATCGAAGCCGCAGGCCACGGCTTCCGTTCGCGCTGATCTGCAGGCGCTCGCAGGCCAAAGAACGCCCACCGAAAACGATGCGGCATCGCGCAGGCCTGTGCTCTAGACGACCAAAAGCCAAGGTTGGATTGACCGTTGCCGGCACGGCAAGCAGCAGTGGCGCTATCCACAGAAGAATCATCAGTAATCGCTGTCGGCAACGCACATGCCCAGGCAGCGAATGCCATTGCTGGCGGTTCTGCGGCAGTGGTTGCAGAGGATGCGCTCCGCATTGGCAGTCGATCGCTCCACGACTTGATCGATCGATCTTGCAGGTTCCTGTGCGGGGGATGCGGTCATGACGCAACGGGACGGGCTGTTGGCGATCATGGCTGGCAGCAGCATCGCCCGGTTGAGCGGCATTGGTTTCGGCACCTGGGCCTGGGGCAACAAGTCGGTTTGGGGTTATGACGCCCAGCGCGACGACGCTCGACTTCGTGCCACGTTTCGACAGGCCCTCAGCTCTGGGCTCAACTTGATCGACACGGCGGATTCCTATGGCACGGGAAGCCTGAGTGGACGCAGTGAAGCGTTGCTTGGTGACTTCATGACCGAGTTGCCAGCCCTGCGCCTATCACAGTTGACGGTGGCCACGAAGTTGGCCCCATTCCCCTGGCGATGGGGGCGTCGGGGCTTTGATGCCGCCTTTGAGGCCAGTCGAACGCGGCTCAAAGGGCAGCTTCGGCGTGTGCAATTGCACTGGAGCACAGCGCGCTACGCGCCCTGGCAGGAGACAGGCCTTCTTGATGGCTTGGCTGATCTTGTTTTGTCTGGCCGAGTGGACGAGTTGGGCCTGTCTAACCTGGGCCCCCAACGCCTGGTGTTGATTCATCGCCGTCTGTTGGAGCGGGGCGTTTCCCTGCGCAGCGTTCAGGTGCAGTGCTCGCTCTTGGCACCTGCGGAGGATCAGCTGAGCGAGTTGGTCGCCATCAGCAGGGACCTTGGTGTGGAGGTGTTGGCCTATAGCCCTCTGGCTTTCGGCGTGCTGGGTTGTGCTCCCGGGTCTGAGGAGAGGCGTCCTGTCACCTGGTTGAGACAACGCTTGTTCCAGCGCTTGCTTCCGGCAAGTCTTGAGTTGCGCAGTGCGATGCAGGCCATCGCGATCGAGCGCGGGGCATCGATGGTTCAAGTTGCTTTGAACTGGTGCAGAGCTTTTGGCACAACGCCGATCCCGGGGCTGCGAACTCCTGAGCAGGCCAGGGATGTCGCCGCTGCACTGCAGTGGTCATTGTCGCCGCAGGAGTTTCAGCGGTTGGGTGAGGCTCGGCTCCATTGCAGCGAGCGGATGCCGGCTAATCCCTTCCAGAGCCGCTGAGTGTTGTGCTCAGGCCTCCGAGGCGGATTCAGGGGCTGGGCTCACGACCACCGGGAGGCTGTCGCCGTCATTGCGAATCGGAACGACTTTTTCCTGCGAGGGTTCCAGGCGAGTGGGGGCTGGGGGAGTGTCCTGTTGCTGGGCACAGGCGGCGAGGGCTTCCTGCAGCAAAGAATCAAAGGTTGCCCCAGGCAGTCGATGCCGGGCGACCTCCAGAAAGGTGCGCGGAAGCGATTCGCCAGCAGCGCTCCTCAGAGCGGGGTTGTTTTGGCGATGCTCCTGCTCGTCCTGAATGGCGCGGATGAACCTGCGCGTGACATCGCGTTTGGTGGAAGCCTTGATCAGGGTGTCGCGCTCCTGAGGACCGTGACTGAGTTCTTGCTCCATGTCTTGAATCCGCCGTTCAAGGCTTTCCAAAACCTCCTGGGCTTCCTTGCCGATGTGAGCCAGTTGCCCATCCGAAAGGTGGGGCATGTCGGCAACGAACACTTTGCCGTGATCCCGCAGCGTGAGAAAAGTTGGTCGTGCACCCTGCCTGTAGCCCTGCTGCCTGTCCTGGCCTGAAGGCAAAGGACGCCTCGGTGGAACAGGACCTGCAGACGATCGACGACGCGTAATGCGCTGAGGCTTATCAAAAGGCATTGAAAAAAATGTATTGACGCCGCTATCGGAAAAGGTTCCGATGTGCTTGAAAGAAGCTTATTCGATCCCTTCTGGGCCGGTGGTCGACTGCATCAAACCCGACTGAAACTGACGCAATCAGGCGGGGACACCTTCCAGAATAGAGGCGCTGTCTGGGGTATTGGAGGTCACGTGGCCAATCACCCAAGCCGGATGGTTCTTGCCGTGGCAATGCTCGATCACGGCAGCCTCGATCCCGGCCGGCACCACCAGGCAGAAACCGATGCCGAGGTTGAACGTGTGCCAAAGGTCTCTTTCGGGAATGTCTCCGGCCTTCTGCAGCCATCGGAACAGGGGGGGCCTTTCCCAGCTGGAGGCATCGATGCGTGCCGAGCAGCCATCCGGCAGGCAGCGTGGCAGGTTTTCTGGGAGTCCTCCGCCGGTGATGTGGGCCATGCCGTGGAGCTCGCATCCGCTCTGCAGCAGGTGCTGCACCAGGTCGGCATACAGGGTTGTTGGCGCCAGCAGGTCGTCGATGAGAGGGCGCTGGTCGTCGCCATACAGCGTGTTCGCATTTGCATTGGCCTTCTCCAGCACCTTGCGCACCAGGCTGAAGCCGTTGCTGTGTACTCCACTGCTGGCCACCCCTACCACGCTATCGCCAGGCTGGATGCGCAGGCCGTCAATGAGTTCGTCTTCTTCGACGACGGCCACACAAAAGCCGGCGAGGTCGTAGCGCCCCTTCGGGTAAAACCCTGGCATCTCGGCCGTTTCGCCGCCGAGTAGGGCGCAGCCGCTCTGCCTGCAGCCATCGGCGATTCCTTCGACAACCTCGGCCATTGCCGATGGAGCTAAGGCCCCGGTAGCCATGTAATCCAGGAAGAAGAGTGGCGCGGCTCCTGAGGTGATCACGTCGTTGACGCACATCGCCACCAGGTCGATGCCCACTCCGTGATGGCTGCCATGCTCCTGAGCCAGCTCCAGTTTGGTTCCGACGCCATCGGTGCCTGAGACCAGCAGGGGCTTGCGCAATCCGGCTGGAAGACGCATCAGCCCGCCAAAACCGCCAAGGCCGCCGATGACCTCCGGTCGGTGGGTGGCTTCCACAGACGCCTTGATGCGTTGCACGAACGCGCGACCGGCCTCAACGTCAACTCCAGCGCTTTTGTAATCCATGGAACGAATCCGATGCATTGATCCTGCAATGCCGCGGAGCCTGTGCTGATTGGCTCGTTGGCACAGCATCTGATTGGCCGTGCTTATTGGCTGTTCTCTCTCGGCTTATGTCCGGGGGCTTGCTTTCCGGTGTTGATCTGCCAGTCGGCACGCGGTTTAGCGGTAGAGGCGGGCCTGGGTGGCTGTCCCGGTCGCGGCGATGGTGCCCAGTCTCTTTCCAAGAGCGCCCTTTTTAAGTTCACAACACTATTTTTTGCGAGGCCTGCAAATCTCTTGGAACTGTCCGTTCAGTCCCAAGATCTTGGCCACGCCGCTCTGCATGCGAGTCCTCCTGACGTTGGCCACGCTCTCCGGAGCGATCTCAGGAAGTGCGGCCCTCATGCCTGTTGTGGCAAGCGATTTCCTTTCGGTCAATGGTGCAGAGTCCCCTGACCCCATGGATCTGCTGGTCGATCCCCAGGACCCTGCGCTGCAGGCAATATTCACTGCGGCGGAGGTCAAACCGGTTCTTGCACCTTCTGCCCTTGAACTCCCCAAGCCGAAGCTGAAGCTTGTTCCCGAAGTTGTAAAGGTCATCACTGGTGAGGCAAGTTGGTATGGCCCCGGTTTTTACGGCAACCTCACGGCCAATGGTGAGGTCTACAAGCCCGGCACGATGACTGCGGCCCATCGAACGCTTCCCTTTGGAACGAAAGTGCGAGTCACCAATCTCTGGAACGGGCGCACGGCCGTGATCCGCATCAACGATCGCGGCCCTTTCATTGATCACCGGGTGATTGACCTGGGCCACGGCGCCGCCTCTGAACTGGGACTGACTGTCTCTGGAATTGCTCAGGTCAAGCTTGAGGTGCTGCGCTGAGCTGCTTCGTTCTCTCCACCCAGGCCGAGCTGGAACGCTTCCGGTCCAACTTCAGTGGACCTCTGCAATTTGTGCCCACTATGGGGGGGTTGCACCAGGGGCATGGTGAGCTGATCCGCCGGGCCTCAGAACAGGGGCCTGTTCTGGTGAGTGTGTTTGTCAACCCGCTCCAATTCGGGCCAGCTGAAGATTTTGATCGCTACCCGCGAACGCTTGAAGCGGATCGGGGTTTGGCCGAACGTTGTGGTGCTCACGCACTTTGGGCTCCGAGTGTTGATGCCATCTATCCGAGTGGGCTCCCGTCAGCGGTGTCGCGCTCAGCACCTGCAGACCTGCAGACCCATCTTTGTGGAGCTTCCCGTCCCGGTCACTTTGATGGTGTGGTCACGGTCGTGGCCCGGTTGCTGCAGCTGGTGAAGCCGTCTTGCCTTTGGTTGGGTGAAAAGGACTGGCAGCAGCTGGTGATCCTGCGCCGGCTGGTGGCCGATCTTGATCCTGACGTCGCGGTGAAGGGCGTTCCCACCGTTCGTGAATCCGATGGTCTGGCCTTGAGTTCCCGCAACCAATACCTGTCCTCCGCTGATCGGGCTCGAGCCGCTGCTCTGCAGGCGGCACTGTGTCGTGCCGATCACAGCGATCCCGAGACTTCGGTGCATCAGAGCCTCGGTGAAGCAGGGCTTGAAGTGGAGTATGTAGAGAGGGTCGACCCTTTCACCCTCCAGCCCTGTGGCTCTGAAACGGCCATCTCACTGTTGGCTGCGGCGGTGCGTTGCGGGACGACCCGTTTGATTGATCACGTCTTCCTGATGACCCGCCAGCCTCTTGTTGCCATCGATGGCCCTGCCGGTGCTGGCAAAAGCACCGTTACTCGCGCCTTTGCTGAGCGGATGGGGCTGGTCTACCTCGACACCGGCGCGATGTACCGGTCGGTGACCTGGTTGGTGCAACAGAACGGTGTGGACCCCCAGGACGCAGCGTCGATTGCACCGCTGTTGAACGACCTCGACCTTCAGCTGAAGTCGTTGCCTGGTGGCGGCCAGCAGGTTTTGGTGAATGGGCAGGACGTGAGTGACGCGATTCGCTCGCCGGAGGTCACAGCGTCGGTTTCGGCAGTGGCCGCCCACCGTTGCGTCAGGCAAGCGTTGACCGCTCAACAGAAAGCGATGGGTGCCAAAGGTGGCTTGGTGGCAGAAGGCCGCGACATCGGCACCGCTGTTTTCCCGGATGCTGATCTGAAGGTGTTTCTCACAGCCACAGTGAGCGAACGGGCCCGGCGCCGTGCTCTCGATCTGGAGCAGCGGGGCTTCCCGGTGCCCGAGCGATCTGAGCTCGAAGCGCAGATCGCCGAACGGGATCACCTCGACAGCACCCGTGAGGAGGCTCCTCTGGTGCAGGCGGGCGATGCCGTGGAGCTCGTAACCGATGGCATGAGCATTGAGGCTGTGATCGATGCCCTGGTGGGGCAGTTCCGGTCTCGGGTTGCCGAAGAAGCCTGGCCTACGCCGGCGGGTTGAGTTCGTCGAGCAGGTTGGCGCAGGCATCCTCGAGCAGATCGAGCACATGCTCGAAGCCCGCCTCGCCTCCGTAATAGGGATCAGGCACCTCCGTTTCGGAGAATCCCCGGGCATAGCTGAGCATGGGCTTGATGCTGGCCGTTACTCGAGGCCCGGCTTCGCGAGCCAGTCCTTGGACGGCCGTGAGATTGTCGTCGTCCATCGTCAGCACCAGATCGAAACTCGAGAAATCGTCGAGGCTGATCTGTCGTGCGCGGCTGGGCAGCTGAATACCGCGACGGTTGGCTGCAGCCTGCATGCGTCGGTCCGCTGGATTGCCCACATGCCATCCGCCCGTTCCGGCGGAATCCACCACGAACTGATCACTGAGGCCACGCTCTTCAAGCAGATGCAGGAAGACGCCTTCGGCCGCTGGTGAGCGGCAGATGTTGCCGAGGCAGACGAACAACAGTTTCTGGGTCATCCGGCGTTGAGGCGTTGGAGGGCTTTCAGAGCCCGCAGCTGCACCACCCTGACACCTTCCCCATCGGATGCGAGCTGGTTCAGTGCGGCCAGGCTCTGTTCGGTCAGGTGTGCTGATACCGCCGTGTTGTTCAAGCGTTGCTCGAGTCCGTAGGCCGCTGCATAACGCACCACCCATTCGTCGTCTCGCACGGCTTTGAACAGTCCCTTGAAACAGCGCTCAAGCTGATCTTGCTCTGCGTTTTCACTGAACTCCAAGTCCGCCAGGCCACGGGTTGAAGAGCGCCGCACGCTCGGAGCGATGTCGGCCTGAAGGGCATGCTCCAGGAGGTCAAGACCCCGTGGATCCCGTAGGGCGGCAATCACCTTCACCACCCAGGCCCGTGCGCCGTAATTGCGGGCATCCAGGCTCACCAGAAGGATGGGCACGATGTCTCGTCCCAGCTGAATCAGCCCCTGTGTTGCCACAGCTGCCACCGCTGGATTGTTGAACCCCAGCACCTTTACGAGCGGCTTGGCGGCCTCAAGGTCATTAAGTGCACAAAGGGCTTGCGTGGCTTTGACCAGCTCAGGGGTGCTGGTGGCCCGCTCGAGCGTCTGAAGCGCCTGGTCCAATGCTGTTGTGGTCATCAGAGCAGTTCGTCCATTGCGTCGAGAACGTCGTTGGGGTCGTCGTTGCGTTCCGCCACCTCTCGGAGTGCAACCAGCTTGAGGCTGGGTTCCACCGCAGCGGTGCGGATCGAGGGCACGGCTGCGGTCCAGCCGGTGGCGCCGAGGTCGAGCAGCGCGCCACGGCGCACCAGGGGCTCTGGATGGTTCAGCAGCTTTTTCAGTTCCATACCCCAGTGATCAAGACCGGTCAGCTGAAGCAGTGCTCGGCAGGCCGCTGAACGGATCAACGGACGAGGGTGCTCTGTGAACGGCCGAATCACGTCGAGAGTGCTGCTGCTGCCATCACCAATTTCACCGAGGGCTTCCAGTAGCGCTTCACAGGGCTCGTTGAGCAAGGGGGATGAGGGCTGCTCAGCTCCTGCCCCTTGCAATCCACTGGCCAGCAAAGCGCGAATGCCCTCAACAGCCCTACAGCTGCCTATGGCACCAAGCGTGCGGACCACCTCCTCCCGCACGGTGTAGTCGTCGGAGTGCAGCAGCGCCAGAAGAGGTTTTTCTGCTCTCGTATCCCTGAGCAGGCCTAAAGCACGGATCGCGTTGAGTGCGACACCGCGTTGTTCTGGATCAATCGGCGCGGCATCCAGTGCCTCAAGAGTTCTGAGCAGAAGAGGGATGGCATCAGGGTGCTGGCTGCGCATCTTCCCCAGCCACCAGGCGGCGTAGTACTGCGCCGAAGGATCCTTCGTTTGGCGGAGGTTCCTGATTACCTGCGTTTCACTCAGCGGTTCCATCACACCCAGGCCGATGCCATGTCGGCCGTCCAGCTTTTAGTTCGCTTGAACCGGAATGGGCCTGCCACCGAGCCCCAGCAGCGCTCATTCGTTTCCGGGTCATGGCCGCGATCGAGGGTCGAAAGTGAGTCGCCCTCCAAGTGAAAGCTGCTCACCAGCACTGTGTCTTGGCCATTCCGTTGCACGATGCACTTGGATCCCGGTTCCATTGCGCCGTGGTAGCCGTTTGGCTGTTCGAGCACTTGGTAGTGGCACTGATCCAGGCTGATCAAGTCACTGTCCTGAATGGCAAGGCGTAGTTGCGGATCAAACGTGGCTCCGGCGAAGCGTTCCGGGTCACGGAAGATGTGATTCCAGAGCTTGATGGCGCCGGAGGCCTGCTCTTCAGCGCGGATCATGCGCAACCGGTAGGGATGCTTGGGATCAACGGCATAGGTCTGCTCGAGCAGGATTGATCCTGGACGTAGCTGTACAAGCGGGCGATACCTCAGAAAGATGTGGGCATACAGGGGAGGGTTGTCGAAGGCTTGCTGCTGGTTGCTGTATTCGCCACAGAGCAGGTTGAGAAAACGCCGAACGTTGGGGGTGATCACAGCGCTCTGATGGGGCCGAAAAAGAACAATAAAAAAAGCCCCCCAAGGGGGGCTTGGAACACAACGTCAACTGATCAGATCAGGGCGTTGATGGCGTAGTCGATGTAGCTGTTGGCTTCGGTAGCAGCGTCGCCGCTGAGGCCATGGTTGGCCTTGATGTGCTTCAGAGCTTCCACATACCAGGAGGGGGAGAGCTCGAAAGTGCGGTTGATCTCGTCCAGACCGGCGATCAGGTAGTCGTCCATGGGGCCAGTACCACCAGCGACCAGGCAGTAGGTGATCATGCGCAGGTAGTAGCCCACGTCACGGGAGCACTTGGCTTTGCCTTCGGGGCTGGCTGAGTAGTTCGGCCCAGCCATTTGGGTGGTGTAGGGGAACTTGGTGTACACGGCCTGGGCAGCGCCGTTCACCAGGGAATCAGCCTTGCTGGTGAGAGCCTTGGCAGCTTCGAGGCTGGCCTTGGCGCGATTGAAACGACCGGAGGCAGCTTGAACCTCGGTGTTGCTCAGGAAACGTCCCTGAGAATCAGCTGCTGCAACAGCTTCGGTGAGAGGGGTTTTCATTGGTTAGGAGAAGTAAGACGTCGAATCAACGCGTCGATCAGGCGACGGAAGCTGCGGCTTTGTCGAAGTAGGTGCCGATTTCGCTGCTCAGCGAGGCGCAGTCACCAGCTGAGATGCCAGCTTTGTCGTTAACGAGTGCCAGAGCGGCTTCTTTCATTAAGTTGACTCCAGCTGCAACCGAAGCACCGGGAGTGCCAAGGGCCAGGTAGGTCTCGCGCAGGCCGTTAAGGCAGCGGTCTTCCATCACGGAAGAATCACCTGTGAAAGCTGAGTAGGTGACATAACGCAGGATGATCTCCATGTCGCGCAGGCAAGCAGCCATACGACGGGAGGTGTAAGCGTTACCGCCAGGGGAGATCAAAGAAGGCTGTTGAGCAAACAGCTGACGAGCGGCCGAAGCAACGATGCTGGAGGCGTTGCTGGAGATGCGGTTAACGGCATCCAGACGCTTGTTGCTGTCGGAAACCATGCCAGCGAGGGCGTCGATCTCGCTGGTGCTGATGAATTGTCCCCGGGCATCGGCCTGGGCGACAACCTTGGTGAAGGCGTCGAACATGGTTGTTGTTCCTGTGAACTACGTCTGGAGCGGGAATCTCAGACTTGAAAGGGATGGCTGGAGGCTATTGCCTCCATCCCGTCGCCCGCGATTCTGGCCAACAGCTCGGGAGCGTCCCGAAAGCTGTTCATAATGCTTAACTCCCTTGCGGCGACAAGGAAGTGGCGGTGGCTGCTTCGAGGTCAAACAGCACGCCGTGGATGTACGACTCCGTCCATTCACTGCCGTAAAAGCGCGTCAACATGCCGCGGGCTGGATCTTTCTCGGCGCGGTAGGCCGTGTAGCGCTTCTGGCCTGAGAGCAGGTGTGCAGCACGCTCATGGTCAACGGGCTGCGCCTCCTCCACCAACGCCAGATAGAGCTGGAGGTAGTCCGCAAAAGCCGGCCGGATCACGCGGTCAATCAGCGCATCGCCTTCCTCCCCAAGCGGGATCCTGGTCCAGAGAAAAGCAGGTGAGAAATAGGGCTGTGCTTCTTCAGGAATGGGCCCCCCATCGGGCAGTTCGGCGCGCCAGCGCTCGAACAGCGGCATTAGCCGCTGCCAAACCGGACCCGTGTGATCGGGATCTGTTTTGTCGACAGGCTGCAAATCCAGAGCGAGCAGGTGCCCGTTGGGCAGTGTTACCAGATCGGCTCCGAAGAAAGGAAGATCAAAACGACTGGAGGGGTTGATCACGAAGTTGAGCACCGATGCAGCCGCACCAGCCTCAACGCAGGCACAGCGCACTTGGCGCAGCTTTTCTGTCGAACAGGCCCAGGTTGCAGTGCTGACCGGGACTGGTTTCGCCTTGGATCCTGTGCTGCCCTCTTTCTGCAGAAATCGTTCCGCAATTGGATAAGGATTCGTCTGCAGAGAGCTCAGCGCCGCAACGGCGGTGTCGAGAAAAGGCTGCCAGCGCCATCCGGGGATCTGGACAGGATCAAGACTCGTCGTGCGGAGAGGGAGGGTCATTTGGGCTGGCTGGCGGGGAAGAGAAATTCGTGCAGGAAACGATCAGACCATTCACTTCCGAAATGGCTGGTAAATAGGCCGTGTGCAGGATCTCTCTCTGCACTGTAAATATCATAATTTTTCTGAAGTTGTTCCACTTCGATGGGGCTTATGGAAGAAGGGGTTTTAACTGCCTCGTCGTGTAAATCCCAGTAGGTTTTTAGAAAAGCGCTGAAAGCTGGGGGTAGCGATGTGGTCGCCTGTTCTGCGCCGCCACGGCAGAACAGCAGCCATGAGGAAAAGTATTGATTTGGATCAAAGGAACGCATGGTCTCTTCACCGTTGAGATCCGGAAATTGAGCGTTGAGTGATTTCAGTCCATCGAAGTAGCGCTCCATGTAGTCCTTGTCTTGAACAAGTGGTTGGAAATCAAGAACAGCAACCAACTTCTGCTTTGCACCGAACCAGAGCAGATCAACTCCCATTAATGGATGGTCGTAGGTGTAGTCGGGATAGGCAACGGAATTCAGGACCTGCAAGCTGTCGCCTGCATCCAATCGGGTAACGCGCCACCTCCGAAAGCCAGGCACGTCCCATAGCCAGCTCTTGATGGTGCTAGAGCGTTTGGATGATTGATTGTGCTCAAGTCCATGAGGAACCTCAATTGGTACTGCGCCTCGGGCTTTGATTCCTGAAAGCAATTCCTCAAGAAATGGATCAAACATGGTGATCAGTTGCTACCTGTTAAAGACGCCATGGCCAGTTGCTGTGCCCGCTGGGTGATATCTGAAATTTCAGCATCGGTAGGGCACCGAAACTCGGTGCAATATGTGGTCATTGCAACACCATCCAAGCACTGAACAGAACTAACTCTCATTCTGATTTGATCGGTCACAAACCAACAGCGTTCAATTCCAATATTGGTGTCATATCGCGTCGTGATCGTCACGACGCCGTCGTCTGCAAAGCTGTAAGTGCTTAAAACGGATTGCTTTTCAACATATCCAACATCACGAAGTAGAAATCCCTTGCGGGGATCTTCACAGTTAGGAACGTCGATGACCACTGCAGCGTAATCATCGTTACGGACGCCTTTTTTAATATTGCTTTCCCACCAAAAACGGGCCCCACCGGAGCTATCTTCGGTTTTGATGTTCAAAGAATCGCAGATTTTGGTGACGACTGGATCATCAGCACTAAATGGTTCAATGACTAGATTGGAATCCGCAGCTTCGTCATCTTGATAGTCGTGGTGATGAACAGCGCGCCTGTTTAACCAAGTCCCGCGGCTGGCTTCAAAGAAATCCGCCATTTTCATCGGCGGGGAAAGTGTCTGTACCATTGGTTTGCGCTTTGAAGAAAATTAATTAATACAGGCGAACCGGTAAAGTATTACTTTTGGCACTTCAACGCTGACTCTGTTGTGCATTTCTCTGTGCAACGAGCTGTGACATCACTTCGTCGAGTCTTTGGAGCTCTGGATGTGCTGCAACAGTGGCATCAATCTTCTTTTGGGATAAGCGCAGTTTTTTGCCCAAACCAACTACATCTTGGAACAGTCTTTCCCTGTAGGCAGCCAATTCATCTATGGACTCTTGCAACTCTTCGAGGCTTGGTAAATCGGACGCTGCGTTGTCCATGTAGTTCTGATTGAGCCAAAAGATCCTAAGCCTGCTCGATGGCTGCTCAAGGCTTTTGTGAACCTTTGCTCAGGTTTACGTCAATAAAGGAGAGATTGCCCTCGGATCGGCCTAATTCCGGGGGGTGCCAACCGGGGTATTTGGCCCAAGGTGACAAACTTTTGCGTAAAGGGGGCTGTTTGACGAACCCTGCTGGCAACTGAGTTTAGCCTGGGTCAGCGCTTCCATCACCCTTGGGTCTCCGGGCTTCTAAGGCCTGTTCACCCGGCGGTTTCCGAAGCACTGCATCCCCAAAACTGTCTGGCCCCCAATGCTCGACGCATTCTCCCGCACAGTCGTCAGCGCTGACGCCAAAACTGCACCTGTTGGTGGTAGCGATCTCGCTAGCCTCCGCTCCTATGTGCAAGATGGCAACAAGCGTTTGGACGCTGTGAATGCCATTACTTCCAACGCCTACTGCATCGTCTCTGATGCAGTCACCGGCATGATCTGCGAAAACACAGGTCTGATCCAGGCTGGCGGCAACTGCTATCCCACCCGTCGCATGGCTGCTTGCCTTCGCGATGGTGAGATTGTGCTTCGCTACATCAGCTATGCACTGCTGGCTGGTGACGCTTCCGTGCTGGATGACCGTTGCTTGAATGGCCTCAAGGAAACCTACATCGCTTTAGGTGTTCCTACCCAGTCCGCTGCCCGTGCGGTCGCGATCATGAAATCCGCTGCTACGGCTCTGATTGGTCAGACCAACTCTCCTGCTAGCGGTGGTGCTAAGTACCGCAAGATGGAAACCACTCAGGGCGACTGCTCTGCACTGGTGGCTGAAGCAGGGTCTTACTTCGATCGCGTGATTGGCGCAATCAGCTGATCTACGGACGATCAAGTCTTCTCTCCTTACCTTCTCAGCACCTTTTATCTAAGGATCTCAAATGAAATCCGTCGTCACCACCGTTGTGACCGCAGCTGATGCAGCCGGTCGCTTCCCTTCCCAGAACGATCTTGAAGCTGTTCAGGGCAACATCCAGCGTGCAGCTGCTCGTCTGGAAGCTGCCGAAAAGCTGGCCGCCGGTCTGGACAATGTCACCCGCGAGGCAGGTGATGCTTGCTTCAATAAGTATGCCTATCTGCGGCAACCCGGTGAAGCCGGTGATAGCCAAGTGAAGGTCGACAAGTGCTACCGCGACCTCGGTCACTACCTGCGCTTGATCAACTACTGCCTCATCGTGGGTGGTACTGGCCCTCTCGATGAGTGGGGTATTGCAGGAGCACGTGAGGTGTATCGCACCTTGGGTCTTCCCACCAACGCATACATCGAAGCTCTGACTTACACTCGCGATCGTGCTTGTGCCCCTCGCGATATGAGCCCTCAGGCTCTTAACGAGTTCAAGAGCTACCTTGATTACGCGATCAACGCTCTGTCTTGATCAGTTCAAGATTTTAGGGAAAGGGGGAGCAGTTGCTCCCCCTTTTTTTGTGTCAGCCAGATGGAAGACCACTGATCATCCATCGCAGACAGGCTGAAATTCCATTAGATTCATCGTAGGTGTGTTTTTTTGATGACGACGTTTGTTCTATCTCATAACTTGCAGGTTCAATCAGATCTCGTGCCTGCATTGAATTTTGAACTGCTTGCTCAAGAACTTAAATCTCTTTCGAAAAATATTTCTTCAACGACAGTTTTAAATCATCCTCATTGGAAACTCTCTATATCGTCTGATTTATCTCCGCAAGATATGGCTGTTGATTTGGTGCGAACTTGGTCTGAATACCGTCGTCAACTCGGACATGACATGAACCACGTTGTCCTGGCACTTGGTGGAAGGAAAGATTCCCAAGCTTCTCCTGGAGCTCCACTCCAGGAGGGATATTGGGGTGTTGATTTGGTTGAAACGCCTGATGAAAGCACTTTTCTTCAAGCGATCAACTGGGAAGCTCTTAAGGCTGGACGATCCGAAGATGCGATTTTTGAAGTCTCATCGAGAGCCTCATAGATCTTGATCAGGCTTGTTTCCGGCGATTCCTACGGCGGCTAGAGGTACTTTTACGTTTGTTGGCCTCTGGCTTGTCTGAGTCTGCTTTTTCTTGCTTGTTAGAACTAGTTTCTTTTTGGGGTGTTAATTTCTCCACTAGTTTCCGAACCTTGGATGTAGACGGTTGCTTTTTAGGTGCTGGTATTAAAGGCTGATCCGCTGCGCTCCAGCCCACAGATGTTATCAGTGTATTGCAACTTCTAAAGGATTTCATCCATTGCGCCATGAACCGGGTGTCCACGCAAACTGTGTGGGAAGTTGAGGGCCTGCAGCCGTCCATCACACCAGTGGAAACATGGATCAATCGTCCGGGGAAAGGTCCCATATTTTTTGTAGTGGCTCAGAAGAATTTTGCCTCCGGTATCGTCTGATGGCAAGCTTGCTATTACTTTCTTATTCCAACAGACCCCATTGAATTACGCACCTCAAGTAGAATCGTCCGAATGTTGACCGTTACTGATGACTGGTCTTTTCGATAATATTCATGCTGGCTTGGATCAACAGGGAGCAATTGATATCTTGTCTAAAGAAGTTGGTATTCTGGAGAGTGAGAGTGATTATTATATGGCTGTTTCTCATTTGATTAATTTTCCTGGCCCAAAAACAAGCCAAGCTTTATTGGCATTTCTGGATAAGTGTTCTGCGGATGTACCTGTAGGTCTTGCACAACGAAAAGCTGTAGAAGTTCTTGCGCGATTAGGTGTTGCAGAGGCTACGTCCAAAATTGCAAGTTTTTTAAGTAGCTCTGATGTGTATATGGTTGAGAATGCTGCTTGGGCATTGTCTCATTTGAACTGTCAAGATCCTGAAGTGCACCAACATATGATCGATTTGTTAGATGATGCTAGCCAGAATCAAAGAGTCTTAATTCAAAGTCTCTCAAAGCTTTCTGTTAAAGCAGCAATTTCGACTATTTCAGTACACACAGCCCATGAAAAGACTTCGGTCCGTGGTGCTGCCATCGCTGCCATGATTCATCTATCTGGAGATCAATCCCATCTGGCTGATCTTTCAGATCATTTGTATGGCGCCAATCAAATGGATCGCCAGTCAGCTGTGCAGGATGTTATCGATGCGAATGCTGTTGAGCTTTTGTCTGATTTGATGCAAGCACCAATATCGCCTGCATTTCGGATGCGAGCTGTGAGATCTCTCTTGAATAACCCGTCAAACAAACTCTCCAATAATGATGCACTATCAGCGGTGGATCAAATTTTGTTTGACGATCCTCGTTTGATCACTGTCCTCCATCATTACGGCGATCCTTTGCCTACAGAGCTACTGATTGATGGCTTGTTTCATCCCGATTTTAGTCGTTGTTATCTTGCTATGCAGGAACTAATAAAACGTGATGCCCAAGAGATTTGGAGTGCTATTGAAGATTGCTGGCAAGATAAAGCTCACAATGACTATGGTGCACACTATTTTTTGATGCGATTGTTTGGCCTTGTTGAGGATTGGACAAACGAAGCACTGCTTCATATTCGTAAAATTCTCTCAGATGCTATTACAGATAAGCGGCCTCAATTTAGAAAATCACCCCCAGCTGCTTTGCTGTCATTCGCCAAGCTATTTCCTGGCCAATACGATTGTTTTCTGGATAATTGTTTGTCTTTAGAGAATAACCTTAGTTGGGATATGCGTTATGCAGGCCTCCTCTTGATCCAATCTGATCAGACCGAGCATCTTCAACTTCGATATCAACATCAACTACAACAGCTTGTCGAATTTGACGGCGACAGTTTGCTTCAACTAAAAGCACAGAGCATTCTGGATCGTGGTTGAGAACTAAGTGGCAATTCCTCATGCCCATGACCTGAAATGCTAATATTGAACAATAATGAGTTAGGCTTTTTAATGAGCGGCGATTCTAACATTCCTTCAGTTGATGCATTGTTTGAAGATCTAATGCATCCCAACCCTAGGATTCAAGAAGAAGCTTGTTTGATTCTTTCTGAGAACTATCGGGAAGAGGCGTTGCCAAGATTATTGGATCTCTTCTGTCATCATGATCCTAAAGTCTACAGAGCAGCTGTTAAAGGTGTTGGTTTTTTTGGAAGCTCTGCGTTTGATCCCTTGATCGAACTTTATGCAACAACAGAGAATCAAACTGCAAGGCGTTGCTGCCCTAAGGCCTTTGTGCAGGTGTTCAAAAACTTCCCAGATCAGCCGTTTCCTGATTCAGTCATGGAAATGCTGGAACAAGGAATAGATGATTCCGATATGGTTGTCGTGCAGGGTGCACTGATGTGTCTTGGTCAGATCGGTAAGCAACAATTTAAGTCTGAAGAGGCAATCCAAATTTTGGCCAAGTCCCTCAGCAGCCAAAATGTTGCTTTGATTTTCAGTGCATCTCAGGCTCTTGCCGATATTCCCAATCCTTTGGCAGAAGACGCTTTACGTTCACTGCAGAATAATAATGATGATCCCTTGATTCAGGAGGCTGCACAGTCTGCATTGGCACGACTTCAGAATCTACTCAACTCAAATAATTAGATATTCCTTCATCGAGGTACAGTTTCTACTCCTTCGTAATAACCTCCAGCGCGGAAGTCAAAACGTTCTACTTTGTCCTCTTTTGCACAAGTCGTCTGCGAATAATGGAGCAGTGTGCTGAATCCTTCCGGCACCATCTTGGGGCATAGTCTTCCGACATCATTGGCGAACGGGCAGAAGTACACTCCTGCCCAGCGATTCAAGAAACGCCCCTTTATTTCATCTGAAAAGATAAATCCATGTTGATCTGCAAGCCTGAGGATCTCCTCGGGCTCGGCTTCTTGGAAAAGAGATCTAAATGGCAAGTCTTCTTCTAGAACCTGAAGAAAGCGTATAAACTCAGCACGTGACATGAAGAATCAGCATCATATCCATATCTTATCAGCAACTATCCGTTTCTTATCAGAGTTGTTTTACTTATTCAGAGCTGAGCGGGCCTTCAATAGCTTTAGATGCCACCGCATCTTTCTTGCGAGGATCCTCTGCAAACAACAAAATTTAATCAGGTATAAATTAGTGATTGGATAAATCTTATTGACCTGAATTGCTTTAGCGATGACTTGTTTTTTCTGCTTACTTGCAGTGGTTTGTTTTTCTTAAAATAGATGTCCACTAATTCTCAATTGTTGGAGTGAATGGGTCACTTCTTACCAAATCTGATTTGACGATTAATTTTGCTGTAAAAATTGAATATACGCATATTACATGGTGCCAAGTTCACAGCGATTTGATAATCTTTTTTCATGGATGGGTGAACAGCAAGCAATTGAGTTGCTTTCGAAAAATGTTAGTACTCTTGATAATCCTGGCATAAAATATATAGCAGCAACGCGGTTGGGAGCTTGTTCTTCACGAGATTCTTTAGATGCACTAGTCGTAGCTGCTACAGGGGATAGAGATAATATCTTCGATTCCATTACTCGTCGTAAGTCCATTGAAGCGCTAGGACGTCGTCGCGACCTTAGTACTCTGCCAACCATTTATGAAGCTATGCATAGTAGTGATGAGCAGACGATTGTGAATTCAGTAGATACGCTAATTCATTTTGGCATACCTCTTGATGTTCAGTTTAAATCATCTCTTCTAAAGATTATTCAAAATGGCTCCGATGTACTCAAGCGTGTTGCCATTCAATGCTTCACTCGTTTGGAGATGCATGACTGTAATGGCATTATTCACGAGCAAGAGAGTAATCCAAATATATTGGTTAATGGCGCATCAATCGCTTATTCAATAAGGGTTGAAGATGAAAAGCGTAAATTGCATATTCTTGAAAATCATCTCAACGATTTGAATGTCATACATAGACGTTCATCCGTTATTGATATTGGGGACGCTGGAGACCCTTCTCTTTTGTCAAGTATTTCGAAAGCAGCGGTGTCAATGCCGTTGAGAGCTAAAAGTGCGTTCAAGATCACTTCTAAAATTAAAACTAAATCGCAAAGAACATTAATCAATCAAATGTTGAAGGATGATTCTCGATATTTGTATTTTACGCAGAAATTTGATGCGCCAAATGATTTAGAAAAAGTTTGCGATTTACTTAGGCATAGAGATGAAGAGCGCCAGTACTTTGGTTCTAAGACCTTATTGAGTTGGCCAGCTTCAACTGTAACTGACGCAATTAAGTCTATTTGGGACAATCATGGCTCTGATTATGGTGTTCACTATCAAGTAAATTGCTTGGTGTCTCAACTTGGCTTAGAAGAATTGTCTTATATAATAAAGGAATCATTATTGGAGCCGGCTCCGCAGTATGCAAAATCAAAGATAGCTGCGACTTGGGGATGCTTAACTTTAGGTTTAACGGAATGTCGTAGTGATATTGAAAATCTACTTTTAAAATCCACTTGGGAGCCTCTACGATGGACATGCGCGGAAGTCTTACGTGAACTATAGAAAATTATTTCTGGATGCAATGCACCTATATTGGCAATCTATATCTTCGCGATTTTTCGATGGTTTGACTTGGAAGTTCTCCGAATGCAGTGTAATAGCGCCGTGCATATCTCCCTTGATGTTTAAACCCATATTTAATTGCAATATCTCGAATTGAATATAGATTTAGTTTCCGACGAGCGTCTTGGTTAAGCATAATTCTTCTGGATTCCTCAAGTCTAATCTGTGTCATCAATTCAATGATTCCCATTCCAAAGTACTCCTGACATATACGATATAACGATGCTTGGCTTGTATTTATATACTTACATACTTCATGCAATGATAGAGGCGATTCCATGGTCTTCTCGCTATGTGCAAGATTAATGATTTCTCGTAATTGATCGATATGTTTTGGATCTTGATTATTTTGCGCAGTCATTGGCTCTTCTAGACATGCGATTACAAGATCGAAATATTTTTCGGGGTTCTGAATTCCAGCAGATACTTCTCTGGCAGCTAATCTCTTAAGTTGGTTTAGAGCTTTATTATTGCAATAAATCCCCTGATCACCCGTGAGTCGTTCAAGTCCATCATACGCTTTGCAATTTTCGAGTAATTCAAATAGGAGCTGCTTTTCAAGCATGCAACCAGTACTAGAGCATTCGTTGTTATATTTTCCCCATGCATTTCCTGGTACTGAATTAATCGTGCCAAATCCAGCCAGGCTATTTTTTGTCATCTTAAATCCATCACAATAGCCAAAGGCTCCTTGAGTATTCGCTTTTGGCGTAATCCAATTAAAATCAATAGTTATACCATTTCCCCACCCCTCGTACAATAATGTTTTGTTGGCAGATATTTCTGCAAGTGCGACTTTATTAGTATTTGCTGCTTGCATAGTATAGAAACCACTGCCACCTTCCAGTTGCGTTATTTTTGTAAGCTGACCGAGTTTTGCAAGCTCTTCAGAGAGCTCCAGTGGATCACGATATTCAATAGATGTTTTCATGTATTACTCTCCCTGCCATGCACTAAATGAATATAAATTTTTATTGGATCGATCTATTGTTTGGCTGGGTGATTCTCCAAAGTATGTTGAGTAGGAGGCTTCAAATTTTTTCCAGTTCTTGAAACCGTAGTAAAGTGCTGTTCTCTTTTTTGTAAAATCTTTGAGACCTGTTGAGGAATGTGGAGTTAAAAAAGCCTTTCGGGTCTGTTCCAGGCGTACTCTTCTTACAAGCTCAATCACATCCATATTAAAGATTTTTCGGCATATAGTATTGAGAGACTCTGTTCTTGAATTCAAGTATTCAGTAATTTCGTCAAGTGTTATTGGTGGCATTCCAGCCCTATCTTCGTGAATTAGTTTAACCATGTCTTCTATTAGATCCGTTGCCTCGCATCGATGTGAATCATAGGTCGATTCATTATTTTCGTTGTCTAGGAATATGATTGCTAGATCGTAAAATGCATTTGGTTTCGTTGATGGCTGGCTATTAAAATGTCGGTTAAATAATTTTTTGAGCTGAGCACATGCATGATCATGCGAGTCAATTCCAATGCATTCCTCTAGCCTCGCATAGGCATTAAATGCATTCAATTTGTTGATTCTTTCTTGTAATTTATTCCATTTCAGGCTCATGCAGCAAAGCTCTTCGTTTGCTCCCACAATGTCCCAGATATTTCCTCCTGTTTTGTTGATTCTATTGAAGCCAGCAATGCTATTTCTTGTCATTTGGTGGCCGCTGATGATTGTCTGTGCCTCCGTATTATTTATCGGTAATGTTTCTAGCCAGCAGAATGATACTGATTTTGTATTGGCTTCTTCCTCGTAGAGCAGAGTTTGGTTTGATTTAAAAATTTCAAGATGTACATCTTGGATTGGCGAGCAAGTGGTCTTCGTTTCGAGAATGCCGGTGCTTAACTGAGTTACATTGCATCCGAAGCTGGCTGTTGAGTGATATTCCTCGAAATGTGCTTTGCAAAATTCCTCCATCTCGAGCGTATCCGAAAATACATAATTTAGCGATCGTTTTTTTCGCAAACTTCTTCCGCGTATTCATGTACTCTATTGTTTTCCTTGACTTGTGTGTGTAACGCTTAATGTTTTGCTGAGAGATTGCTTTTTCTCTTATTCGTATCCACATCTTATCAGTTTGGTAGATATTGTCTCTGCTTATGTTATGGACTTAATTGTGTCTAGGGTGGCAGCCTGCTTTTGAATTGTTTTCTTGGCGTTCTGCATTTTTAGTTGCGCTTATAAATCTCGACTTAGTATATTAATTGCTACATTGAATACTTCTTGGACTGACTCATCTGATTCTTTTGATTTCGCTTTTTCTATGCTTTCGATGCTGTTGATTGCTTCGAGTTTCATGAGCGCCATTGCTGTATTCTTGCGTACTTGAGTGTCTGTGTCGATTAATTTTTTGATAAGCATGTGTTCAACATCTTCGGCATCACATGATTTTCCTATGAGAGTGACCGCTTCTGCTCTCACTTCTGCTGAGATGTCATCGAGCGCTTTAAAGACTCTGTTTTGTGCCCGTACATCATCACTCTTCTGTATTTGATCTCCCAAGGCTGAAATTGCAGCAACTCGAACTTCTGCTACGTCTGAATCGGCAGCCTCGAGCAATGCCTCCGGTGCTTTGGCACCGATAAAACTCAGAGCAAGGTTGATCAAACCAACCTGGAATGGTGTGCAATCTGGATTTTTGAGGATTCCAAGCAACGAATCCATTGCGTCGGGTCCAATGGTGGCCATCGCTCCAGCAGACGACCCGAGTACAACTGGATCACTATCTTCTAAAAAGGCTTCAAGCAGATAAGGCAACGCGTCCTTGTTGCCAATCAAATTTAGTGTTTTGGCTGATGCTCGTCTTACGATCACATTTTGATGCTGGCGAAGTGCTTTACAAAGAATGGGTAGAGCTTCGTCACCTACCGCCCCAAGACTTTTTGCAAAGGTGAGTCGTAAAGCGCCTCTCGCATCCCCAAGTCCGGCGACCATACGCTTGAGTGACTCGCCGTCAGATCTAGGGATCTCACCTTCGCTTAATTTTGCACTGAGCTCATCAGCGAGTTGGAGAGCTTCTTCTTCCGTGAGTTGGCTTTCGCTGATTGATGAGATATCGGTGAAATCCTGTAGCACGGTGGACGTCCAGCTTCGTTGAGTCGCAATCTAAGCGACTCTGATCAGGCACCTATCGGCATGTGGGGCTTTGCAGTGTCGCTGCTGGACACAAAAATGCCCCCTTCCTGGAAAGGGGGCAGAAGTGATGGCATTTCGGTGCCCAACTCATTTTCATCAATATGGCAATGGCTTAACGCCGAAGGGACGGAAGGGAGCAGCGCCGGTTCTCCTGGGAGGCTGATGTCCGCCGTACTTTTGTTGGGGCAGCGTTGGTGCGCCCTTGAAGATCGGCTTCATCATGCTTATCGCTGCTGCCGCCAGTTGCGTCGTGGTGCGACTCCGACGTCCTTGTGCGTTGTCACTAACGGCAACCTTTGTGCCGGCAAGCTCGCGCATCATGTTGAAGGAGCTGGTCATCATCCCTGCGTAGGAATCGCCTGCTCGCATGTAAGGAACGATGTCTGATCCAAATACCTCGGCATATTCTGCGCAATCTGTGAGGCTGTCGATCAGAGCATCAAATCCCTCTTCTGCTTGAAGTTTGATGCTGTTTTGAACTTCTTCTTGAGTGAGGGGTGCCCGTCCAAGCAGGTGTTTGAAGTTCAGTTCAATCCCACGTTGAGGGGCGACACTATGAAAATAATTTTCTTTGTAGAAAGGAGATTTTGCCAGTCCATTCACAAAGTCGCGAACGGTAATTTCTCCGTTCATCAAGCGAGCCTCAAGGGATGTGCAACGCTCGTTTTCAGTGGGAGGCAGGTTTCCGTACACCTGCCTGTAGGCGGAAATGATTGTCCGCTCTAGTGCTGCACTGCTGCTTGGGTGATATTCGTCGAAAGTCACCGCAAACGGACATTCACCATGCAGCCTTGGGCCAATGCCAAGTCCCATCTGGGAACAGGTGTTGCGCTTAAATTCAGCGATGGCTCCAGCAACAGTCCGATGGACGGTGTTTTTGCCAGCTTTGCTGGGTATCGCGTAAGACGCTGGTTTGGTGCGGCTAGCAGCAGCCATTCCAGCCGGGCTGGTTTGTGTACTGAGCATGAGGTTAGTGAGGGGAGGTGAATTGCGGTGACTATTCCTTACATGCCTAAGGCAACAAATTGTTGTTACTCGTAGGCTTAATAGAGGTTTTTTTGTGAAATGTGAGCATTGATTTTGCCCTCATGTTTCACTCAATGTCACCTTGAGTAAACATTGCGTCTGTAATTGTGGCTAAATCGTTTGTTGACCTGCCGCAATTTTCCTGGGTTATTCCAGAATTGTTTACTCTCGATTGTCAAGAAGTTGTGTTTTTTGACTTTTTAAACAAAAAGGGGTGGGCTTTTGGCCCACCCCTTGGTTAGATCAAAAAATCACTCAGCTTGACTGTTGATCAGCCGAGGGAGTTGATCACGTAGTCGAGCAGCTGGTTGTAGGCGGTCAGAGCCTGAGCGCTCATGTCGCGAGGGGCGCAACCGCGGGAACGCAGGTGGGAGAAACCAGCCACGTAGGTGCCAGCGTCGATGCTGAGGGCCTTGTAGACCTCTTTTTGACCGTTGATGGCCAGCTCATCCAGAGGGCCGGTGCCGCCGGTGACCAGGCAGTAGTTGATCAGACGCAGGTAGTGAACGAAGTCACGCTTGCACTTCTCTTTGCCTTCGGTGGCGCACTTACGGGGCTGACGGCCAGTGGCACCGTTGGGGTACTGGGCGTAGACAGCATCAACAGCTTCCTGTGCAACTTGGTCGTAGTTGCTGGCCAGCTTTTCAGCAGCTTCCAAACGAGCAGAGGCGCGTTGGATGGAGCCCTGGACGGACTCCATGTCGGAGGCGGTGGGGAAGCGGGATGCGCTGTCGGCTGCGCCGACGACGGTGGTGATAACGGACTTCATGATTAAGAAGAAGGGTGTTCAGGTGTGCAGAAAATCGATACCTGGCTCAGCTGATGGCGCTGATCACCATGTCGAAGTAGCTAGCAGCTTCACCAGACAGGCTGGCGCAATCACCAGAGGTGAGAGCCATCTTCTTGGGCTGGCTGTTGGTGTTGGTGATGAGGGCGCTAGCAGCGGCCTTCATGATGGCAACAGCACGTGCGGCGGATCCGGTGGGAACGCCCAGAGCGGCATAGGTCTCGCGGAGACCGTTCAGGCAGCGGTCCTGCAGCACGGAAGCGTCGCCGGCGAGCAGTGCGTAGGAGACGTAACGCAGAACGATCTCGCCATCACGCAGGCAAGCAGCCATCTTGCGGTTGGTGTACACACCACCGTTGGGGGCGGTCAGGCCGGTGTTCTCGCAGCAGATGCCGGCAACGGCGTCAGACACGATGCAGCTGGCGTTAGAGGTGATGGCGTTCACAGCGTCCAGGCGCTTGTTGCCATCAGCAATGAAGGACTTCAGGGAAGCCAGTTCGCCGCCACCAATGAAGGAGCCGCTGGAATCGGCCGAGACAGCAGCCCGGGAGAATGCGTCGAGCATGGGGTTGTGGAATACGTTGTTTGGGGAGATGCATTCCGCATCACGAATGACACTACCCCTGCTACCCAGGTCGTCTTCCTGAAGGAGGACGTCAGGACACACAAGTTGACAAAGGCGCAATCAGTAAGGCCGCGTCTTCAATCAATGTCCGACAGTTCACCTTATTTATGGCTCGTCTTTGTATGACAACTGTTTAAGAACGCGTTGGCAGGTCCATTTCAGTGGTAACCAGAAGGCACTGGCTGAAAGCTCCTCCAGGAGCGGCTTTTGGTCCACAAGGCCCAAGCGGAGGCAACCCCATGCAGCAGCGATCCGGGACTTGGTGTACTGAGGGATTGTTTCGGCTAGGGCAAGCCTGATTAGATCGCTTCGTTCTTCCAAACCCTGAAGGCTGACGACGGCGGTTAGGTAATAGTGCGTAACGTAATCACTCCATAATTTTTCTTTAATTTCGTTAATTAATATCATTCTCTCTGCTTTAGGCATGGCCATCAAGCTTGAAGCACCACCGTATTGGCGTGCTTCGTCGCGATGTTGAAGGTTGTTTTCGATCTCTGTAGGCTCAATTTCACAAATCCACTCTTTCCTAAGTTTGAGTTGTTGAGGGTTATCTTGTAAGAGTTGTGTTATTAGCTCAGCATATTCTTCCGGTATCTGGCATTTCTTATCAGGATCGACCAACTGAAATGCACTTCTAGCCCGCAAAGACATCGACACAGGAGCTGTGACAAGAGCTTCCAGCCTTGAAACATCACCTGCATCGCCCAAATCAATCACGGCAGAGCGCCTCCGTCCTGCGATTGGATCAACAAGTTGCGGGATGAGGACATCAAGGCCCTCTGGCTGTTGAGCAACTTTCGACATGTATGCCCTTGCCGCACCAGCCACCAAGGGATTGGAATCATCCCGGAGGGGGCTGATGCTGTTGATCACAGAGGGGACCCCTAAACGACTAAATGCTTGTATGACAGCTCGCTTTTGAATATCCTCGCCCTCAAGGGCTCCCAATAATTTTTCATGATCTGCTTCTGTTAACGGTGCTCCAATTTTTGTTATCGCTTCCACAGAATTAATTACCGCAGCTTCATCGCTACATTTTAAGGCTCGAAAAAGAGAGGGTA